>NZ_SIHY01000001.1 GCF_004320535.1 Arthrobacter sp. S41
CCACTGCGCCGATGGTACTGCACTCGTGAGGGTGTGGGAGAGTAGGTCACCGCCGGACTTAACTTAATAAAGATGAATGTTGGTTTGAGGCCCTAACCTTTTGGTTGGGGCCTCACCTGTTTAACCACCAACGGTGGGTTGGTTGCTGATTGTCGGCCGCTGATTGCTGGTTGGTAGGGGGTTGAGCTGAAGCTCGACCCCCTTTTTTCCTGTTTAAAGAACTGGTGGCAGGTGCCGGCTTATGGGCCTACAACCGTGGGACATCGGTGTTTGCTGGATTTCACCAAGTGCCTGGAACGATCTCCTGTACTTTCCTGTAGCGTTCAAGCTGCGTTCTCCGGAGGTGATTATCCGACTTTTGGTGTTGAACCGGCCGGAACGAAGAACTTTCGTACTCGGTATGTTGCTTTCCACTGAGTGTCTTACCACAATGGCACTCTTTCTCTATTGTGTGAGTCCATACTCCCGTAGACTGGAATTTAGTTGTTCGTGCCTATAGAGCACGCTGATTAATTAATAGTGAAGTGCATCGTGTGAGCGATCACGAAGGTTGCGGTATCGAGATTGCCGCTGAAGGGGACATTAAATGTCTAACGAATTCCGCCGTAATTCCGACACCGGACGAGGCGACTTCCGGAACTCAGATTCAAACCGCAACAATTCAGGTAACGACGGATTCAAACGTCGTGATGATCGTGGTGGTTTCAAGCGCAACGATGATAACCGTGGCGAACGCCGCGATGATAACCGCGGTGGCTTCAAGGGCAACGACGATCGCGGTGGCTTCCGTGGCGAACGCCGCGATGATAACCGCGGTGGTTTCAAGGGCAACGACGATCGCGGTGGCTTCCGTGGCGAACGCCGCGATGATAACCGCGGTGGTTTCAAGGGCAACCACGATCGCGGTGGCTTCCGTGGCGAACGCCGCGATGATAACCGCGGTGGTTTCAAGCGTGATGACAACCGTGGTGGCTTCAAGGGCAACGACGATCGCGGTGGCTTCCGTGGCGAACGCCGCGATGATAACCGCGGTGGTTTCAAGCGTGATGACAACCTTGGTGGCTTCAAGGGCAATGACGATCGTGGCGGATTCAAGCGCAACGAAGACCGTGGTGGATTCCGTGGCGAGCGTCGCGACGACAACCGCGGTGGCTTCAAGGGCAATGACGATCGCGGTGGTTTCAAGCGCGATGATAACCGTGGTGGATTCCGTGGCGAGCGTCGCGATGACAACCGCGGTGGCTTCAAGCGTAATGATGACCGTGGCGAGCGTCGCGATGACAACCGCGGTGGTTTCAAGCGTAATGATGACCGTGGCGAGCGTCGCGATGACAACCGCGGTGGCTTCAAGCGTGATGATAACCGCGGTGGTTTCAAGCGTAATGATGACCGTGGCGGTTTCAAGCGTGATGATAACCGCGGTGGTTTCAAGCGTAATGATGACCGTGGCGGTTTCAAGCGTGATGATAACCGCGGTGGTTTCAAGGGCAACGATGACCGTGGTGGATTCCGTGGCGAACGCCGCGACGACAACCGCGGTGGCTTCAATCGCGACGACAACCGTGGCGGTTTCAAGGGTAATGACGATCGCGGTGGCTTCAAGCGCGACGAGAACCGTGGCGGATTCCGTGGCGAGCGTCGCGACGACAACCGTGGCGGTTTCAAGGGTAATGACGATCGCGGTGGCTTCAAGCGCGACGAGAACCGTGGCGGATTCCGTGGCGAGCGTCGCGACGACAACCGCGGTGGATTCAAGCGCGACGAGAACCGTGGTGGATTCCGTGGCGAACGCCGTGATGATGATCGTGGCTTCAAGCGCAACGATGACCGTGGCAACTTCCGCAAGGATGATCGTTCGAATGGGGATCGCCCAGCGCGCACTCCACGTTTCGAAGATCCACGCGGCGAGGCAGTTCGCGCTCACAACCCAGGCGATCTTCGTATCTCCAACCGTGCAGACCGCTCCCAGTCACCAGATATCGATGAGGACGTTACCGGTAAAGAGCTGGACCGCGTCGCTCGCGCCCAGCTGCGTTACCTCGAAGAGCGTTCTGCAAGCTGGGTAGCTAAGCACCTAGTTATGGCTGGCCGTTTGCTCGAAGAAGATCCAGAATTGGCTTACGAGCACACCTTGGCAGCTTCCCGTCGTGGTGGCCGCGTGGCAGTAGTGCGTGAAGCAGTGGGAATTGCTGCTTACCACGCCGGCAAATACGCCGATGCTTTGCGCGAACTGCGCACCCACCGTCGTATCTCCGGTTCGGATTACAACCTGCCGCTGATCGCCGACTCGCTGCGCGCCCTGGGTCGTCCAGAAAAGGCTATTGAGTTGGCTCACTCTGAAGAATCTGCGAACCTCGAAGCCGCTGTAAAGGTTGAGATGCAGATTGTTTCGGCTGGCGCTCACGGTGACTTGGGCAAGCTAGATGAAGCATTGGCTGAGCTGGAATCCTTGGAACAGCTGAACTTCAACCGCGCGTTCTCCTTCAGCCCACGTCTGTTCACCGCATACGCCGATCTGCTTTCGGCTGCCGGTCGTACCGAAGACGCACAGCGTTGGAACGAGCAGGTCGTTGTGGCCGAGAACGCTCTGGGCATTGAGCACGAAACCGAATCGTTCATCATGGACCTTGCTCCAGAAATGGATGAGGAAGAGGACGAAACTCCTCGTGCCAAGGACCTGATCGAATCCGGTGACGAAGACCAGGATGCTGACGAAGCTGAAGAAGCAGACGCTGACGAAGCCGAAGAAGCTGACGAAGTTGAAGCTGCTGAAACCGGCATCGACGAAGAAGACGGCTTGACCGAGGTTAGCGAGTCCGACACGGAAGTCGAAACCACTGAGGTTGAAGACGACTCCGCCAAGTAAGCTGTGGCAGTAGTAGTCATAAACAACAAGTAGTAGGAACCCCCACCGAATGCTGATCTCTGGATTTGATTCTGTCCTCTCCGACCTTGACGGTGTCGTCTACGCTGGCCCTGATGCCATCGACGATGCGGTCCAGTCGCTGAACACCCTCGCGGAAGTGAACGTCACTTTGGCGTTCATTACCAACAATGCGGGGCGTTCACCGATGTCTGTCGCAGCGCACCTGCGGCAGCTAGGAGTTAAGACGAGCGCCGAGCAGATATTCGGTTCCGCTGATGCCGGAGCCGAAATGCTCGCCCGCGAATTAAATCCAGGATCCAAGGTTTTGGTGGTGGGCTCCCCCTACCTGCGTGAATGCATTGCCGTTCGCGGACTGGAAGTGGTCGAATCGCACGCTGATCAACCCGTTGCGGTGATTCAGGGATTCGATCCGGATTTGTCGTGGAAAAATTTGGCTGAGGCCTCCTACGCCATTAACAACGGTGCGATGTGGGTAGCCACCAACACCGACCTGACCATTCCCCGCGCTGAAGGTATCGCGCCGGGCAACGGTTCGCTGGTCAACGCGGTTAAGCTAGCCACAGGTAGCGAGCCGAAGGTGGCTGGTAAGCCTGAATCGTACCTCTTTGCTAGGGCTGCGGACCGTTTGGATTCAAAGCGCCCGTTGGTTGTCGGTGACCGATTGGATACCGATATTCTCGGTGGTTTCCGTGCTGGATTCTCCACCGTGTTGGTCCTGACCGGCGTTGATTCCCCGCGCACCGCGCTTGGTGCCCCCATGGATCAGCGTCCAAACTACCTTATTAATACGCTGGCCGATCTGTACCGCCCGTACCCAACCATCAAGGTTCTTGGCTACGGAGTACAGGTAGGCGACGCGGTGGCCAAGATTGATGCTGGGGCCATCGAAGTTGCCGGCAGCGAATCAGATCTGAACGCATGGCGCGCAGCCTGCCACGCTTGGTGGTTGGCCCACCCACGCCAAGCTGGTCACGAAGAACCAGAAATTCGCTTCACCGAGCGTGGGCTCGATACCCTGCGCCGGGTTCGGAGCTAAAGGTGCTGCCACACAATTCGCAGCCGGCCCCCGGCCCGCATGGCGTTAACGATTCACAGGTCGAGCAGGTACTTTCCTCCTTGGCAGATCATGACATTACCGAGCACGCTGGGATCTACGAGCACCTGCTCAATGGTTTACAGCAGGAGCTCAATCGAACGGAGCAGGGCCGATGAATCGGGTAGACCAAGAACTTCTCACCCGCGGACTAGCACGTTCGCGCACCGAAGCTGGCAAACTATTGGCAGAAGGCCGTGTACTACTGGCCGGTGAGCCGGTGACCAAGGCTTCCAAAAAGGTGTCGGACACCGACGAACTAACGTTGGTACCTACCGACGGTGAAGAGTACGTCTCGCGCGCAGGGTATAAACTCGCCGGCGCACTAGATGTATTTACGACTATTAATCCCGAGGGGTTGCGCTGCCTAGATGCTGGCGCCTCAACCGGTGGATTCACCGACGTACTGTTGCGCCGCGGGGCAAAGCATGTGGTCGCAGCGGATGTTGGCCATGATCAGTTGGTCACCGAGATCCGCGAAGACCCACGCGTCTCGGTGCACGAAGGTCTGAATGCAAGGTACCTGACTCCCGAAGATATCGGGGGAGTTGTCGACCTCGTAGTAGCCGACTTGTCCTTTATATCCTTGCGACTGGTCGTTGATGCCTTGGCCGGGGCGACCCAGCCTGGCGGCTCGTTGGTCCTTATGGTTAAACCGCAATTCGAAGTAGGTCGTGAGCTGCAAAACCGCACGGGTGTGATCAGCGATCCGCAGCTACGCCAGTCAGCGGTTGAAGCGGTGATCGCCAGCGCGAAGACAGCAGGGCTGAACTTGCGCGGTTTGGCACGCAGTCCGCTTCCTGGTCGAGACGGCAACATTGAGTTCTTCCTTTGGCTTGTAGCCGAAGAAGACGTACAGGCACCCGATGTTCCGCCGATCTGGCACAACGTTGACTATTCTTAGAAGTGAAGTGCATTAGCCGGGGTCGAACGCCACGGTCATTTTGCGTCTCACGATCCTGAGAGGGGCCGCCCGCCTTGCGTCGAATCCTAGTCTTCACTCATACCGGACGCCAAGAAGCGGTTGCCGCAGCCATTGAAACTTGCTCGCTACTTGCCTCCGCCGGCGCGATGAGCGTTATGCGCCGCAAAGACTACGGAGCGATGATCGACGCAGTCGGGTCCATCATCGAACCCATCGAGATCCTTGGTGAAGATTGCCAGATCGAAGATGTTGATCTTGGGGTGGTTTTGGGCGGAGACGGATCGGTACTGCGTGCAGCCGAGTTGGTTCGCCAAGCACCACTGCCGTTGGTGGGCGTAAACCTCGGGCACGTGGGTTTCCTTGCGGAGGCCGAGCGCACCGAACTGGCCGCGACGGTTGATGCCCTAGTCAATCAGGCCTACACGGTCGAAGAACGCATGACCATCGACGTGAAAGTCTGGCTCGACAACGTCTGCCTGGCACAAACCTGGGCGCTGAACGAAGCGGCAGTGGAGAAAGCCAATCGGGAACGCATGGTCGAAGTCGTGATCGAGGTTGACGGCCGACCCATTTCAACCTTTGGCTGCGACGGCGTCGTCATGGCAACCCCTACTGGCTCCACCGCCTATTCATTCTCCGCCGGCGGCCCAGTGGTCTGGCCAGATGTAGCAGCGCTGATCATGGTGCCAATTTCTGCCCACGCGCTGTTTGCCAAGCCACTGGTGGTTTCCCCAGATTCGGTGATGGCAGTGGAAATGCTGACCCGCACAGACGCCGGTGCGGTGCTCTGGTGCGACGGACGACGCACGATCGAACTTCCGCCCGGAGCTCGAGTAGAAGTAACCCGTAGCGATTGCCCGGTCTACCTGGCTCGACTGAACACCACTCCCTTCTCCGAGCGACTAGTTAACAAGTTTGAGCTGCCGATCGCCGGTTGGCGAGGTCCAGCTGATGAGCAATCGCGCCGACCTGCGACCTCGTCGCTGCCGGTGATTGGCTCTGGGGTGCAGAGTATTGAACCGCACTATCGTGATGAGCCCGGAATTCCGATGGTGGCTCGGCCTGAAACGAACGGCGACTAACCGCGCAAAGGCAAAAAACTTTTCCACACTCTCGAACATAGTTGCGAAAATCGTGATTAGAACACATATACTAAGTTCGCACGGTACGACTTGAACGCGACCTTCGGGAGTAGGCAATGATTCAGGAAATCCAGATCTCCAACCTTGGTGTGATTACCGAGGCGACCCTGCCACTGGGGCCGGGGCTGACTGTTGTCACCGGTGAAACCGGTGCCGGCAAGACCATGGTGATTACTGCCCTGTCCTTACTGCTAGGGCGTCGTGCAGATGCCGGAGCTGTGCGCAACGGTGCAAAGCACGCTCTGGCCGAAGCTGTCGTTCACCTTCCGCCGGATCATCACGTTCTTGACGCCGCCGGCCAAGCAGGTGCATTCATCGAGCCCGCCGGTGAGCAAAGTGAGCTGTTGATTTCGCGCTCGCTTTCCGCGCAGGGACGCTCGCGTGCCACCATTGGCGGACGTAGCGCGCCGGTTGGGCTACTCGCGGAGTTGGGGCATGACCTCGTAGCGGTGCACGGCCAATCTGACCAGATTCGCCTCAAAGAGCCGGTTGCACAACGCGATGCACTGGATCGTTTTGCCGGCCAATCCCTAGCTCGGACCTTGAGCAACTATCAACGTTCCTACCGCCAATGGCGCGCGGTCACCAAAGAACTAGCAAATCTGAAGACGGAATCGCGCAATCGAGTGCGCGAAGCGGAAAACCTCAGACTGGCCTTGGTGGAGATTGACGAGTTGGACCCGCAGCCGGGCGAAGATGAAACCTTGCGCGAGCAGTCGATGAAATTGGGCAACGTTGAGTCCTTGCGTTCGGCCAGCCAGCAAGCGCAGACCGTTATTGACTCCGAGGACTTTGAAAACCCTGGGGTGACCACGCTGGCTGAGACGGCTAGGGGAGTGCTCGCCCAGGCCAGCGACGATGATCCAGTGTTAGCTTCCTTTGTTGAACGGGCGGCGGAACTTGGCATCCTCGCTTCCGAATTATCCAGTGACCTCGCTGCCTACGTAGCCGACCTGGATGAGGAAGGACCGGAGCGTCTTGCACAGATCGAGGCGCGACGTGCGGATCTGAACAAGCTCATGCGTAAATACGCGCCGAGCATCGATGAGGTCATCAGCTGGGCTGTCGAGGCTCGCACTCGACTGGAACAGCTCGGGGGCGATGACTCACGCATCGAAGAGCTGGAAAGTGAAGTGGTGGAGCTAGAGCATCGTGTCGCTTCTTTGGCCTCCGAGCTTTCCGAGTCCCGCCGAAAAGCCGCCAAGAAGCTTTCGAGCCAGGTCTCCGCGGAACTCAAAGCGTTGGCCATGCCTGATGCAAAGCTCGTCATCGAAGTTACTGAATTGGATGAGCCGGGGGCGTTCGGACAGGACGGAATCTCGATGCTCCTGGCCCCACACGCTGGTGCGTCTGCTCGACCATTGGGCAAGGGTGCCAGTGGCGGTGAGCTCTCACGCGTCATGCTGGCCATTGAGGTCGTGCTTGCTGCCGTAGACCCAGTGCCCACATTCGTCTTTGATGAAGTCGACCAAGGCGTAGGCGGCAAGGCTGCTGTGGCCATTGGTGAGCGACTGGCGATGCTCGCAAGGCACGTGCAGGTTATCGTCGTGACGCACCTGCCGCAGGTTGCTGCTTATGCGGATCGGCATATTCGCGTTATCAAGAACTCCGATACCAAGGCGAAGGCCGGTTCCGGGTACACCGCCAGCGACGTTATCAGTCTTGATCAGGACGCGCGTGTTAAAGAATTGGCGCGCATGTTGGCAGGGCAAGAAGAATCAGACACGGCGCAGGCCCACGCAGAAGAATTGCTGTCGGAAGCGCAGCTTCTAGTGTCATCGCTCACCACTGCTAAGTAAATATTTGGCTAAAAGTCTTGGTGAAGCCCTGTTTTACGGCGTTGCTATGGCATCGCGTGATGGTGCACTAGAGTTTTAGAAGGATGCGAAATATTGGAATGGTGATAGGATGAAATCCCGTGATGCAGCGTAATTCAACTCGTGATTCTCGGTCGTCTGAAACGACAAAGCATATCTTCGTCACCGGCGGTGTGGCCTCTTCCCTTGGTAAGGGATTGACGGCATCCAGCCTTGGTCACCTACTTCGGGCTCGTGGTCTCTCAGTGACCATGCAGAAGCTCGACCCGTACCTGAACGTCGATCCAGGTACCATGAACCCATTCCAGCACGGTGAAGTCTTCGTTACTGACGATGGCGCTGAAACCGATCTGGATATCGGACACTACGAACGCTTCTTGGATGAAAACCTTCCAGGAACTGCTAACGTAACTACCGGTCAGGTTTACTCCACCGTTCTCGAACGTGAACGCCGTGGTGAATACTTGGGCGATACCGTCCAGGTCATCCCTCACATTACCGATGAAATCAAGCGCCGTATGCGCTTGGCAGCTACTGACCCGATCGAGGGTAAGTCGGCTCCTGACGTAATCATCACTGAAATTGGTGGCACCGTTGGTGACATCGAATCTCAGCCATTCCTTGAAGCCGCGCGTCAGGTCCGCCAGGACATTGGCCGCAAGAACGCGTTCTTCGTTCACGTCTCATTGGTGCCGTTCATCGGTCCTAGCCACGAACTGAAGACTAAGCCAACCCAGCACTCAGTTGCTGCTTTGCGTTCAATTGGTATTCAGCCAGACTCCTTGGTGATCCGTTCGGATCGTCCAATTCCTGCTGAGATGCGTGCGAAGTTGGGACGTACCTGCGACGTTGATACCGAGGCGGTCATCAACTGTGCAGATGCGCCAAGCATCTACGACATCCCTAAGGTCATTCACGCACAGGGCTTGGACGCATACATCGTTCAGACTCTGGAAATGAAGTTCCGCGACGTTGACTGGACCTCGTGGGATCGTCTGCTTGACGTCGTACACAACCCAAGCACCGAACTGACCGTAGCCTTGGTCGGCAAGTACATCGACCTTCCAGATGCTTACCTTTCGGTAACGGAAGCTTTGCGTGCCGGCGGATTCGCTAACAATGCCAAGGTCAACATCCGTTGGGTACCTGCAGATGATTGCGCCACCGAGGCCGGTGCTGCCAAGGCACTAGCCGGGGTAGAAGCAATTTGCGTTCCTGGTGGCTTCGGCATCCGCGGACTTGAAGGCAAGCTTGGCGCCCTGCGCTTTGCTCGTGAAAATAAGCTGCCAACCTTGGGCCTATGCCTTGGTCTGCAGTCGATGGTCATCGAGTATGCGCGTAACGTCGCAGGACTTGAAGGGGCCTCGTCCACCGAGTTTGATCCAGAAACCAGCACCCCAGTTATTGCAACTATGGAAGAACAGCTGGCAATTGTTGATGGCAAGGGCGATCTTGGCGGCACCATGCGACTGGGTCTCTATGAGGCAAAGTTGGCTGAAGGTTCCGTACTGGCCGAAACCTATGGCAAGACCGATGTCGCCGAGCGCCATCGTCACCGTTACGAAGTTAACAACGCTTACCGCGCGCAGCTTGAAGAAGCAGGTCTGGTCTTCTCCGGAACCTCACCTGATGGCAGCTTGGTCGAGTTTGTTGAACTGCCAAAGGACGTACACCCTTACTACGTCTCCACGCAGGCTCACCCAGAGCTTTCCAGCCGTCCAACCCGACCACACCCAATGTTTGCGGGTCTGGTTGAGGCTGCTCTGTCGCAGCGTAGCTAGTAGTTCTCTTGCGGGGTGAAAACTCTGCAGACAAATGCGCGCCGGTCACTCTTGACCGGCGCGTTGCTGTTTAAGCTGGAGAATGCAGTCCAGCAATTACCGACCGAAGGACGAACCCGGTGCAGACGCCTCCGATTTCTGATGAATTTTCTCCGCGCGAACTATTGGCCCGAGAAACCCTATATCAAGGCCGAATCTGGAACGTGATTCACGATTCGGTAAAGCTGTCTGAAACCGGCGGAACCATCGAACGCGACTACATCGATCACCCAGGAGCGGTGAGCGTACTGGTGATGGACGAAGAAGAACGAGTGCTGATGATCAATCAGTACCGTCACCCAGTCGGAATGCGTTTATGGGAGATCCCGGCAGGTCTATTGGACGTCGAAGGGGAACTCCCACTAGATGGCGCCAAACGTGAGCTCTGGGAAGAAGCCGATCGAACGGCAGAGCAATGGTCCATTCTGACCGACGTGTTCCTCAGCCCTGGATCCTCAGCCGAAGCAGTACGCGTGTATTTGGCTCGTGAGCCAAAGCTCGCCCCCGAAGATCAGCGTCACCTACGAACTGAAGAAGAAGCCGAGATGATCAGCGCCTGGGTGCCACTGCAGGATGCTGTGGCAGCAGTATTGTCGGGCAAGATCCACAATCCGACGGCGATGATCGCAATTTTGGCGGCGCAAGCGGCCCGCGCAGACAACTATGCGAACCTGCGAGAAGCTAACGAACCATTCGATGTGCATCCATACCTGCGCCAGGGATGAGCGGAAAGTTTGAGCGTGCTGTAAACCGTTACCTGCAGCACTTAGCAATCGAGCGAGGTCTGGCCGAAAACACGCTCGACTCTTATCGCCGGGACCTTAACCGCTATACGGCCGCACTGTGCTCCTATGGGGTCCTCGATCCGCAGGACATCACCGAAGCTACGATTAGCGGTTATCTGCAGGAGCTGTCCCGAGGCGATGAAGAGCATCAGGCTTTGGGTGCGCGATCGGTGGCCAGACATGCAGTGGCGATCCGGCAGGTTCATAAGTACTGGGAGCTAGAAGGGATTTGCGCGCCCAATCCAGCACGCGAAATTCAACCGCCCACCATCGGTGCGTCGCTACCGAAGGCAATTTCCATCTCTCAAGTCACCAAATTGCTTGACTCGATCAATACCGAAACTCCAGCCGGACTTCGCGATCGGGCGATTCTTGAATTCCTATACGCCACCGGAGCACGAATTTCTGAAGTTGTTGATCTGGATGTTGACGATCTGCACTTCGCCGATGATGCGGTCGTGAGGCTTTTTGGTAAGGGCTCAAAGGAGCGGATCGTGCCAGTAGGCGGATATGCCCAGCGAGCCGTCAGTGACTACCTGGTGCGTTCGCGCCCGGGGCTGGCAGCCAAGGGCAAAGGAACTCCGGCGCTGTTTTTGAACCAGCGCGGCGGCAGACTCTCCCGCCAATCAGTGTGGCTCTTACTTAGCAAAGCAGCGCAGCGGGCCGGCATCACCGGTGACGTATCTCCGCATACGATGCGCCATTCCTTTGCTACGCACCTCTTAGAAGGTGGAGCTGACGTAAGGGTGGTCCAAGAGCTTCTTGGTCACGCTTCGGTGACAACAACGCAGATCTATACCAAGGTGAGCGTTGATTCCTTGCGTGAGGCCTACCAACTGGCTCACCCGAGGGTGAACTAAAAATGCCGAATAGTCTGGCGTCCAATTCTGCTCGGCAAATAGCGCTGGTTGCCCTGACCGATGAGCGCGAGGGCCGAGTTCACGTTCTGTTGGGACGCAAGCTGCGCGGGTTTGGCCAAGGAAAGATCGTGCTTCCCGGCGGAAAAGTTGAGGCAGGCGAGAGCTGTGTGGATGCCGCGATTCGTGAGTTTCGCGAGGAAACTGGACTTGAGGTTGTGTCCGAAGATTTAGAGTTGTCAGCTCAGATCAACTTCAGATTCAGCGCCCTTGAATCTGCGAATATGGACTGCACTACATTCGTCACCCGCCGTGCGTCGGGAGAAGCATTAGTTAGCGATGAACTTCAGCCACTCTGGGTGGATCCACAACGCCTTCCCATTGAACACATGTGGCAGGACTCGCCTTTGTGGTTACCAAAGTTGGTCGCCGGGGAGAAGTTTACTGCGACGATTGTGCTGGCTGCGGATAATGCATCGGTACAAAGTATCCACATTGAGCCTTGGACTTAGCCTGCCACGTGGGACCGAGTCTTAGCGGCTAATCCTCGTCAGGTTCGAAGACCAGCAGATCGCCAGGCTGGCACGCTAGTTCTCGGCAGAGCGCTTCAAGGGTGGTGAATCGCACTGCTTTGGCTCGACCGTTTTTGAGAACTGCAAGATTTGCTGGGGTAATGCCGATTTTCTCCGATAGCTCACCCACGGCCATCTTCCGCTTGGCCAACATGACGTCGATATCTACTCGAATCCCCATTAGATAACCTCGCCGAGTTCCGTGCGCAGCTGCGCGGCCTGTTCCAGAAGGTGGCGCAGAACGAGAACGATGAAGCTGATGCCGATCATAAGAACCCCAGCGCCACCGATCAGAAGCACGATGCCTGGTGCGATTTCTGAACTGCTGGCAAAAATTGCCGCCAGGGTGAATGTGGCCAGCGCACCAATAACAAATGCGAAGATGATCGGTGAAACGTAGCGTAGCGAGGCCGGATCAAACACGGTTCCGCGTCTCACCCGAGTGGCGAGCTTCCACACACAGTAGACGCAGGCTTCGATGATGAGCCCGGCAATGAACAAGTAGGCCAGAAATGATCCGCTGACTAGGCGTTCGGCTCCGGTTCCGGGGGAGTCGTTGAAGATGATCATAGGGATCATGCCAAATTGCACAAAGAGCGCGCCGGCGGTAGCGATGGCCAGAATGATCTTAAGGCAGAGAATGCTGAGTTTGCCCATGCCGAACGAACCTATCGTTAGTCGAAATTATTCTATCGTTAAACGATAGGTGCGATCGGGGTTGAGCGCAAGTTCGCATGGCGCAAAAAAGCCATCGAGTCAACGCTGTGAAGCGTGGACCCGATGGCCCCGAGCTGATTTGAGCGTACTAGAGCGCGCGCTGATCCTCACCGTTGTAAGCGGAGAGTGGGCGAATCAGCGCGTTGGCTGCACGCTGCTCGAAGATATGGCTCGTCCATCCGGTGATGCGCGCCGCGATAAAAATCGGGGTGAACATTTCGGTGTCGAATCCCATCAGGTGATAGGTGGGGCCGGCGGGGTAGTCGAGGTTTGGCTTGATGGCCTTTGCCTCGTCCATGGCCGCTTCAAGACCGTCATACAGTCCGAGCATTTCTTGCCGGCCATAGTGCTCGATCATGCGATCGAGCGCGGCCTTCATGGTCGGTACGCGCGAGTCACCGTGCTTATAAACCCGGTGACCAAAGCCCATGACCTTCTTCTTGTTGGCCAGTGCGTCTTCCATCCAGGTCTTGGCACGCTTGGCGGCGTCCTCGCGAGATTCTTCCTTGTTGATGCCAATCTCATTAAAGGTGTGCATCACCGCTTCGTTCGCTCCACCGTGCAGCGGGCCCTTGAGTGCGCCAATGGCACCGGTGACCGCCGAATGCAGATCCGAAAGGGTTGAAGTAATCACGCGGGCGGTGAAGGTCGAGGCGTTAAAGGAGTGCTCCGCGTAGAGCACCATGGAGACACGGAACGCGTCGATCACCTCGGGTGCGGCTTCCTCGCCGAATGTCATCCACAAGAAGTTTGCTGAGTAGTCCAGATCTTCGCGCGGAGCAACTGCTTCTTGTCCACGACGTCGGCGCTGATCGTAGGCAACAACCGCCGGGAATGCCGCGAAAAGCTCTTTGGCTTTGCGCAGTTCGGCTTCGGGTGAGGAGTCTTGCGCCTGCGGGTGATTGGCACCGATGACGGATACCGCGGTACGGCCGACGTCCATCGGGTGGCAATCGGTAGGCAGCAAATCGATAGCGGCCTTCACCCGTGGATCCAGGGCGCGGTTGGCGCGTTCAAAGGCGCTGAATTCGGTCAGCTCGCTTTGGGAAGGCAATTCACCGCTCCACAACAGCAGGGCAACCTCTTCGAAGGACTTGCTGGCCGCCAGATCTTGCACTGGATAACCGCGATACAGTAGCGAATTTGTTTCCGGGTTGACCTTGGAGACGGCGGTGTAGTCAACGACGACGCCTGCTAGGCCCTTTTTGATGTCCTCGGTGGTAGTCATTCTTGCTCCTCTTCATTGCCGGAGTACTAATGCGTTGGGTGCGCCGACCGGATGTGCCGGTCGGCGCAGGTCCTAATTTGGTGCGAACCTAGAGGTTCGCGCTATTGGAATCAATGTCCAAGGTCGGAACCTGGAAGTTGAAAATACCGGTGTCGAAGCGGTTGTAAGCTTCATAGTCCACGAGCTCGTAGAGACGTGACCTAGTTAACATGTTATCCACTTCGCGCTGCTGAGTTCCATCTTCACTGATGGCATCAAGCACACGTTCGGCCGCTCCCATGGCACTGCGCAACAGGGTGACCGGGTAGATGATCAGCGCGACGCCGGCATCGGCCAGTTCCTGACGGTTGAACAGTTCGGATTTGCCGAACTCGGTCATATTCGCCAGCACCGGCACGTCAACGGCCTTGCATACGGCCTCAAATTCGGCGACGGATTTCATCGCCTCGGGGAAGATCGCATCCGCTCCGGCATCGACCATGGCTTTGGCGCGTTCAATCGCTGCGTCAAGACCGTCCACCGCCCGAATATCGGTGCGGGCCATGATCAGGAAGTTTGAATCGATCCGGGCATCGGCGGCGGCGGCAATACGCTTGAGCATGGTTTCGGTATCAACCACATTTTTGCCGTCCAGGTGGCCACAACGCTTGGGGTTGAACTGATCCTCAATGTGGCACCCGGCCAGACCCGCGTATTCAAGTTCCTGAATGGTGCGTGCCACGTTCATTGGTTCGCCAAATCCGGTGTCGGCATCCACGATGGAAGGCAGATCGGACATGCGGGCGATCTGCCCGGCGCGGGTGGCAACCTCGGTGAGGCTGGTCAACCCAATATCGGGCAGGCCCAGATCGTTAGCTAATACGGCACCCGAGATGTAGATGCCGTCGAATTGCTTTTCGCTGATGAGCTTGGCCGAGAGCGGGTTGAACGCTCCGGGGAACTGGCGGGCAGCACCCGGGGTGAGCATTTCGCGCAGTGCCTGACGCTTGACGGCAGGGGTTTTTGTGGAGTACAACATTTTAGAACAGACCCTTCGGTGCCGCAGCGGTGTTGATGACTCCATCAGCGGCTTGGATGTTCAGCTGGTCTAGCTCGCCGGCGCCAAGGTTTTCCAGGTTTTCTGCGGCCGCGATGAAGCGGTCGATCTCTGCCTCGTCAACCAGGCCGGTGGCCAGGGTGCGGAACTTGTTGATGTACTGATCACGAGCGAAGGGACGAGCGCCCAGTGGGTGTGCGTCGGCCACGGCGATTTCATCGGTGATCACGGTGCCATCGTTCAAGGTGATTTCCACCGAGCCGCCGAAGGCCTTTTCTGCGATGTCCAGCGAGTGGTAGCGGCGGGTCCACTCGAGATCTTCTTCGGTGGTGACCTTGTGCCACAGCTCAACGGTGTCGGCACGGCTGGCACGCTCTGGCGAGTAAGAATCCACGTGGTGCCACGCGCCGTCCTGCAGGGCCACGGTGAAGATGTACGGGATGGAGTGATCCAGGGTCTCGCGGCTGGCGGTCGGGTCGTACTTCTGTGGATCGTTGGCGCCGGAGCCGATGACATAGTGGGTGTGGTGGCTGGTCTTGATCAGTACCGAGGCCACGTTTTTAGGATCGGCTGCTTCTGGATGTTCGCCGTGCAACTTACGAGCCAAGTCGATCCAAGCCTGCGCCTGGTACTCGGCGGAGTGTTCCTTGGTGTAGGTATCCAAGATGGCCCGCTTCGCTTCGCCGGCTTCTGGAAGTGGCACTTCATAGGCGGCGTCCGCCCCGTCAAGCATCCAAGCGATGACGCCGTCTTCACCCTCGTAGATTGGCACTGGGGAAGTCTGTCCACGCATGGCGCGGTCCGCAGCTTCCACGGCCATCTTGCCGGCGAAGGCCGGGGCGTGCGCCTTCCAGGTGGAGATTTCGCCCTTGCGTGACTGGCGGGTAGCGGTGGTGGTGTGCAATCCCTGGCCCACAGCCTGGAAGATCGTCTCCAAATCCAAGCCGAGCAGGGTACCGATGCCGGCGGCTGCCGATGGGCCCAGGTGAGCCACGTGGTCGATCTTGTGCTTGTGCAGGCAGATGGCCTTGACCAGATCAACCTGAATTTCATAACCGGTGGCGATGCCGCGGATCAGGTCCTTACCCGATGCGCCGGTGTGCTGAGCGACGGCGAGGATCGGCGGGATGTTATCGCCCGGGTGGGAGTACTCGGCGGCCAAGAAAGTGTCGTGATAGTCCAGTTCACGCACGGCGACACCGTTGGCCCAAGCGGCCCACTCGGGGGAGACCTTTTCGGAAATGCCGAAGACCGAGGCACCGGATCCACCGGTGGATGGGGCGTGGGTTAGTGCCTGGGCGCGGGCAGCGATGATCGGCCCGCGGTTTAGCGAAGCAATGGCCACCGAGGCGTTGTCGATGATGCGGTTGATGATCATATCGGTCACTTCGGCAGTGACTTCAACCGGGTCGGTGGCAACCGCGGCAATTTTGTGGGCCAGCTGGTCTTCGCGGGCCAGCTTTACCTCGGAGCGGTAAACGCGTACTGGGTGCTTGATCATAGTGTCAGTGCCTTTCTGATCCGACCGCGTGGGCCATGATGTGGGTGAAGGATTGGTGCAGGTGAACTGTGGTGGCTGCCGCGGCGACTTCTGGATTTCCGCTGGCGATCGCCCGTGCGATGGCGGCGTGTTCACCGGCGGAGGCTTTAAGGCGATCCGGATTGTCCTTGGCTAAACGCCGTACCCGTTGCAGGTGAACCCGCAGGGTTCGCAGTGCATTGGATAGGTAGGTGTTGTCCGCTGCCTCGTCGATACTCTCGTCGAGCAACTGAACCAATTCGTAGTAAGCCTCGCGAGACCCCGGGATCGATACTTCATCGGCGGCTTGCTCAAAGCGCTGCGCCAATTGGGTGAAACCTTGGTTCTTCGGCGAGGTGGCAGCCGCTTTGGCGCTGGCGCATTCCAAAGCGACGCGTAGTACAAACAAGTCTTCTACGTGGTCTTCGCTGACCTCGGAGACGACGGTGCCGCGTCCTCTCTGTTGCACGGCCAGCCCGTCAGCAACCAGTCGGCCCAATGCTTCGCGAACCGGGGTTCGTGAAACTCCCAGGCGTTCTGACTGCTCAACTTCGCCAAGTACGGTGCCCGGAGCCAAGCGCCATTGAACAATGTCCGCTCGGAGGCTCTCGTAAACCTTGTCGCTTGCTCTCATGGCTCAAGTGTATACACAGAAGCGTCGAAAATGGGAGATCTTCCAAAATCTTGGCGAAACATTCGATATTTGTATACATAGACCTTGCAGTGGAGTGAGCTGGCTCATAGAGTTGTTAACGAGGGCGATCTCAGTCACCACGCAGATGTCGGGCAATGATGCCCGGTGTCAGGAGGAAAATCATGGCGCAGGAATACCGTCGGGCATTTGCCCAATCCACCACCGATCCATCGGCTTTCTGGCTTAAAGCCGCACAGGACATCCAGTGGGACTCATTCCCACACACCGCGATCGACGATTCGCGCAAACCGCTGTATTCCTGGTTCCCCGACGGGAAGCTGAACCTTTCGGTTAATGCGTTAGATCGCCATGTGGCTGCGGGGCGCGGAGAAAACACGGCGCTGATCTACGATTCCGCCATGCTCGAATCGGTGGAAACCTACAGCTACAAGCAGTTACTGCACGAAGTTGAAACTTTCGCCGGTGTGCTGGCTGCCAATGGTGTGGGTCTGGGGGACCGTGTACTGATCTACCTGCCGATGATCCCGCAAGCGGTGATCTCGATGTTGGCCTGCGCACGCCTCGGGGCTGTGCACTCGGTGGTCTTTGGTGGTTTTGCACCCAAAGAACTAGCTGCCCGCATCACTGACTGCGCCCCGGTGGCGGTGGTGACAGCTTCGGGCGGTATTGAGCCGAGTCGGCATATTGAATATTTGCCGGCCGTGGCCGAAGCCTTGTTGATGGCGCAGCCCGCTGTCAAGAATGTGATCGTCGCTCATCGTGAGGGATTTGAGCACACCGTGGCCGAGTACCAAGACCAAACGATCAACGGCCAAGACATCAATTGGCTGGACTGGGACCAACAGTGTGCCCAAGCCACCGGCGCCGCACCGGTGAGTGTGCCCTCAACCCATCCGCTCTACGTGCTCTATACCTCGGGCACCACCGGAGCACCCAAAGGGGTCGTGCGGGATACCGGCGGCTACGGCACGGCGCTGCAGTATTCGTTGAACGCCATCTACGACGTGCACCCCGGGGATACGATGTTCACCGCCTCCGATGTGGGCTGGGTTGTGGGCCACTCCTACATTGTGTACGCACCATTGATCGCGGGAGCGACCTCGGTGCTCTACGAAGGCAAACCCGTGGGCACCCCGGATGCCGGGGTCTTCGGCCGGATTATTCAGGACCATCAGGTCACCACGATGTTTACCGCACCGACCGCACTGCGCGCGGTGCGCAAGGCAGATCCGCAAGGGACCCTGATCGCCAGCCATGACCTGAGCAGCCTGCGTTCGCTCTTTGTTGCCGGCGAGCGCCTGGATCCTGATACTTATCAATTTGCCGTCAACCTGTTCGGCATCCCGGTGGTGGATAACTGGTGGCAGACCGAAACGGGATGGCCGATTGCTTCGAACCCGCTGGGGCTTGAAGAATTACCAGCCAAAGCGGGATCACCGACTACGCCTGTTCCGGGTTTTGCGGTGGAAATTCGTGACGCGATGGGCCAGGCGGTGCCTGCCGGACAAGAGGGCAATATTGTGGTGCGCCTGCCGTTGCCACCGGGAGCACTGAGCACTTTGTGGGGCAATGATCAGCGGTTTATCGACACCTACCTGAGCCAGATTGATGGCTGTTACCTGACCGGTGACTCCGGATACCTCGATGAAGATGGCTACCTGTTTGTGATGGGGCGGACCGATGACGTGATCAACGTATCCGGTCACCGCTTGTCCACCGGCGCCATGGAACAAGTGCTGGCCAGTCATCCGGCGGTGGCCGAATGCGCCGTGATCGGCTTGGCCGATGCGCTCAAAGGCCAACGAGCCAGCGGATATGTGGTGCTCAAATCCGGGGTCGAGGTTGACGACGAGGTACTGAAGAAGGAAATTGTGGCGCTGGTGCGAAAGCATATTGGTGCCGTGGCGGACTTCCGCGAGGTCACCGTGGTGGCGGCGTTGCCAAAAACGCGTTCGGGCAAAATTCTGCGTAAGACCATGCGCCAGATCGCCGATGGCAAGGACTATACGGTGCCCTCCACCATTGAAGACCCCGCGGTACTCGATGAGCTAATGCCGTTGCTGCGTCCGGGGCACTAGGGGCTGATCCAGATTAGTTAGTGATGCCAGAGGCCGCACGGTATTCATATTCCGGGCGGCCTCTGGTGCCATGTCGAGGCTGTTTGATGACGGCTTTGGAATCGAAGAGGTGCTCCAAATAGCGTCGTGCGGTCACCCGGGAGATCCCCAACTCTTCGCCTAGCTCGGTGGCAGAAAGACAACGCTCAGGCTGTCGAGCAAGGTGATCGGTAATTTGCGCCAGAGTTTCGGGGATCAACCCTTTAGGTAGGGAAACTGAGGCCGTGGAGGTGCGCAGCGCCGAAAAAGCGTTATCTAGGGCGGCCTGGCTGGTATCCGGTCCGGTGGAGCGAATGGTGGCGATAAAACGTCGATGGTTTTCTAACTTCTCGGTGAAGGCTGCAAAGGTGAAGGGCTTAATCAGATACTGGGTGATTCCGGTGGCTACCGCGGAACGGACCACCACAAGGTCGCGTACCGCGGTGATGGCAATGATGTCGGTGGTGAGCCCGCGCCCACGCATTCTTTTGGCGACGTCGATGCCGTGCAGATCGGGCAGGGTCATATCCAAAAGGACTAAGTCGAAGGGGGTACCTGAGCGTTGTGCACGGGTGAGTAGTGCCAGTGCTTCTTGGCCGTTGCCGGCGATAGCGCCGGTGGTGAAGCCGGGAACACGATTAACAAACTTTGCGTGTGAGGCGGCGGTTTCGGGTTCATCGTCCACCACGAGGACCACAATGTCTTGGCTGCCCACCGAGGTGCGAGGTGCAATGATGCGCGGATCTGGCATAAAAAACTCCTGAGCTAGTTGCTGTGGGCCAGCGGTAGGGTCACGGTGAAGATCGCCCCGGCATCATTATCAACATTCATTGTGCCACCTAGTCGCAGTACCGCTTGCTGGACGAGGGCTAGACCCAGTCCGCGTGGCTGCGATCCTATTTTGGTGCTGACACCAAAACGAAGTAGCTGATCCAAGAATTCTGGTTCAATACCAGGCCCGGAGTCGGCCACGGAAATGATCAGCTCATCGTCGTCCGCAGTAACTTCCACCCACACGGTGGCTTCGGCGGTGCCCACCGAAACATCCAGAGCGTTATCTAGCAGGTTGCCCACGATCGTGACCATGTCACTGGCCGCAAACGCGTCGGGCGGGATGACCCCCTGGGCAGTGATATCCAATTTGAGACCACGTTCGTGCGCTTGGGCGGCCTTGGCTACCAGCAAGCTGGAGAGGTACGCATCGTCGATGGAGTTCACGATCGCGTCGGTCAGTTTTTGTGAGTGCTGTCGATCATCCACCGCAAAAGCTAGTGCTCGGTCGCTTTGACCGTTTTCGATCAGCGTCGCGATGGTATGCAGGCGGTTGGCGTGTTCATGGGTTTGCGCTCGCAGGGCGGTAGAGAAGGTTTTCAGCGACTGCACTTCGCCGGCGAGTTCCTGCACCTCGGTTAAGTCGCGCAAGGTCAGCACTTGTCCGGTCAGTGGCTGCATGCCAAACCAGCGCAGCGGTGCGCGTCCCCGGCCAGGAAGGCGCGTATTGGCCAGGCGTGCTGGTCCTTGAGATATGGACAGGACCGTCCGGGTGCCCATATGGATTTCGTCTTTACAACTACGTCCGGTGGACATTAAGGTGCGCAGAGTTTCGGGCATGCGCACCTGGCTTGGATCCAGTCCTGAGCTAGGGACTTGTTCGGGAAGGTCAAGTAGTCGCGCTGCCTCCTCGTTGTACAAGACGATTCGGTGGCGTCGGTCAAGTAGCACAAGTCCTTCTCGCACGGAGTGCAGTGCGGAGAAGTAGAAGGCGTAGAGTCGGCGCAGCCCGTTGGGGCCGAAGCCTAGGGTCGCTTGGTTGACATAGCGTGAGAAGGACCAGGAAGTGAAACCGGCGAGCAGTAAGGCCAGTGCGGAAACCATCAGGATTTGTGGCAGCTCGCCGCGGTAGATGCTCTGCAGGTTCTCAAGGGTGATGCCGGTAGCTACGAGACCAACAAGTTTCCCATCGTGGTACACCGGAGCGATGGTTCGCACCGACTGTCCCAGAGTACCCAGCGCAATCTCGTTATAGGTCTCACCATCCAGCGCCTGTTGGGTGGAGCCAGCGTATTTTTGGCCGATGCGGTTTGGGTCTGGGTGGGTGACACGTACGGTGTCTGGGGTCATGATCGAAATGAAGTCCACACCCTGGCCACGATCCAAAATTTTGTTGGTGTAGGGCTGTAGTTCTTGTGCCGGGTTTTTACCGGCCAGCGCATTAATGACAAAGGGGTCGTTGGCTAGGGTGATGGATATTGTGGCCACGGTCGCCTGTTTGTCATCGAGGATGACCCGGGCCTGTTGCTGGTAGGTGGAGACGGCCATACCAATAACAACGAGGAAGACCACAAGCATTTGGGCAGCAAAAATAAGGATCGCAAAAGACCACCCACTGCGCCGTAGCGGAGCGGGGACGGCATCGTTATGCGCCTGTTGGGGCAACGACAGGTCGGTGAAATGATCTGTCATGTCGCTCTCCTTTTCTTGCGGTGAACTGCTTTAGAGTGCTAGCGCGTGACCAATATGAACGCAATAGAGATGCAGATCACCTAGTCGCGCAACATGGAACAGAACGATTCTACGTAATACCGGCTTGGCAACGACGCCAGGGGCCGTTACATGCGCATATTGAGGGTAGGACGAACCACATGACTGTCACTGATGACATGACGCCGGGTAGCAATGGCGCCCAGGCCGGACCGAAGAAAAAAGACAAAACTCACTGGCTCTACATTATGGTCATTGTCGCCGTTGTGCTCGGCGCAGCAGTAGGCCTGATCGCCCCTGAACTTGGCAAGTCGTTGAAGCCAATTGGCACCGCGTTTGTTGCCTTGATCAAGATGATCATCGCACCGGTGATTTTCTGCACCATTGTTTTGGGAATTGGCTCGGTAGCTAAGGCCGCTACTGTCGGCAAGGTTGGTGGCCTCGCGCTACTTTACTTCGTAGTGATGTCCACCTTCGCGCTGGCGGTTGGCCTGTTTGTTGGTAACCTCGTTCACCCGGGTGAAGGCCTGAAGCTTAAGCCATATGAGGAAGCTGCTGCGACCCAGTCGAATTCCACCGTCGACTTCCTGATGTCGCTGATCCCAGGGGACCTTCCGGTTCTGCCTACCTTGGTTGTTGCTTTGCTGGTTGGCTTTGCCCTGCAGGGTCTGGGCAAGAGCGGCGAGCCAGTACTGGTCGCTATCCAGCACATCCAGAAGGTCGTCTTCCGCATCATGATGATGATCATGTGGGTCGCTCCGATTGGTGCATTCGGCGCCATCGCCGCCGTGGTTGGTGCTACCGGCTGGGCCGCGATCGGTTCCATGGCAATCCTCATGGGTGCTTTCTACGTCACCTGTGCACTGTTCATCATCGTCATTCTTGGTGGCATTCTGCGTGCCTTCACCGGTTTGAACATCTTCCAGCTGCTGAAGTACCTGGCTCGTGAATACCTGCTGATCTTCTCCACCTCGTCGTCCGAGTCGGCATTGCCACGACTGATCGCCAAGATGGAGCACGCCGGTGTTTCGAAGCCTGTTGTTGGTATCACCGTTCCAACCGGTTACTCCTTCAACCTCGACGGCACCGCCATCTACCTGACCATGTCGGCATTGTTTGTTTCCACCGCGATGGGCATGCCAATGAACATTGGTGAGCAGATCGGCCTGTTGGTCTTCATGATCATTGCTTCTAAGGGTGCCGCCGGTGTGACCGGTGCAGGTCTGGCCACCTTGGCTGCAGGTCTGCAGGCACACCGCCCTGAGCTGCTTGATGGCATGGGCGTGATCGTGGGTATTGATAAGTTCATGTCCGAGGCTCGTGCACTGACCAACTTCACCGGCAACGCTGTTGCTACCTTGTTGATCGGTAAGTGGACCAAAGAGCTGGACCTGGAGCAGGCTAAGGCCGTGCTAGCCGGTTCACGTCCATTCGACGAAAACAGCGTCGAAGGCCACTGAGGCAAGTGCGCTAGTAAAACTAACCGCCACCGCTAAGGATTTTTCTTAGCGGTGGCGGTTTTTTTATCGCCCCCAGATTGGCATAGAGCTACCGTGGCTGCAATATCGAATAGCCTGAGAGCATGAGCGCAGATCAGCACATTGCGGGGCAACCCCTGAGCATTATCGAGCAAGAACTAGTAGCATTCGCCGCCCATAGCATCGATGAGGTCACCGATGCCCACGTTGGTGGCGACGGTGTGCACACCATGGGAGCGGCGGTGCTGGACGCTAGCGGTGCCATGTACCCGGGCGTGAACTTCTATCACTTCACCGGTGGTCCCTGCGCCGAGCTAGTGGCTCTTGGCTCAGCGCGTGCCAACGGAGCATACGATCCGCAAGTGATCGTCGCGGTGGGTAACGAGGGACGGGGGATCAAAAACCCCTGTGGTCGCTGCCGACAGATTATGGCCGATAACTATCCATGGATCCGAGTGATCGTTGTACAGCCTGAGGGACCGCGCACTGTAAGCATTAACGCGTTACTGCCACTAAATTTTGACTGGAACGCTGAGCAGGCCTAGAGCGCCGTATTCGACCGGAGCCGGCGTACAGCTGGCTTACAACATTTGAGTTAAGGTTCAAGGTAAAGGCTCGCCGTAAAGGAACCCAAAACGCCAAGTTCTTTTGCTTAGACCGATAACCTTGAGTTGAGCTTACAGCTCGAAGAATTAGGTAGATCGAACGGGAAGTGTGGTTAACCCATCGTGAGCGAGGAACAGGGAAGCAAGCACCGTGGCGCAGGGATGCTCAAGGAGCCCCGCCCGGTGGGCCCAACCGGTAAGCCGTTGACAGATTTCCCGGTGCCAGCACCGTTGCCATCGCACGGGCCAGCCCGTGTTATTGCCATGGTCAACCAGAAGGGTGGCGTGGGTAAAACCACCTCCACCATCAACTTGGCTGCGGCGCTCGCCGAATACGGCCGTAAGGTACTTTTGGTGGACTTTGATCCACAGGGCGCCTTGTCTGCTGGCTTTGGTACCAACCCGCACGAAATGGACATCACCGTCTACAACGTGCTGATGGACCGTCAGGTGAAGATCACCGATGCCATCTTGAAGACCGATGTGGAAAACATCGACCTGTTGCCAGCGAACATTGACCTGTCCGCTGCAGAAGTGCAGTTGGTCAACGAGGTCGCCCGTGAGCAGGTGCTTGAACGCGCTCTGCGCAACGTCATCGACGACTACGACGTAGTACTAATTGACTGCCAGCCGTCCTTGGGTCTGCTCACCGTCAACGCACTGACCGCTGCCCACGGTGTGATCATCCCATTGACCGCAGAGTTCTTCGCACTGCGTGCCGTGGCCCTGCTGATGGAAACCATCGACAAGGTCAAGGATCGTCTGAACCAGGTCTTGGAGCTGGACGGCGTTGTTGCAACCATGTACGACGCGCGAACCCTACACAGCCGTGAGGTCATCACCCGCTTGGATGAAGCCTTTGGCGACAAACTCTTCGAAACGGTCATCAAGCGAACCATCAAGTTTGCCGATGCCAACGTGGCCGCTGAACCAATCACTAGTTACGCTGCGAACCACCCCGGCGCCGAGGCCTACCGTAACCTGGCTCGCGAGCTGATTTGGCGTGGTGGCGCCCCGTAATGAGCAACACGCTCACCGAGCAAACCGCCAACGATTCCACCGAGCCAGCACAGACTGAGCCGGAATCGTCTGGCGGTTTTCGCCTTGCCCTGCAAAATTTTAACGGTCCCTTTGACGTCCTACTTCACCTGATAACCCAGCGCGAGCTGGATATCACCGAGGTGGCTCTGGCGCAGGTGACCGACGAATTTATCGCCTACCTTCGAGAACTGCAAGCCAGTGTCACCGAGGGTAGTGACGGGATGAAGGTGCTCGATGAGACTACCGAATTTTTGGTAGTAGCCTCCACGCTTCTAGATTTGAAAGCCGCCCGGCTGCTGCCGCGTGGCGAGATGGCTGACGAAGAAGACTTTGAACTGCTTGAAGCCAGAGACCTCTTGTTTGCCCGACTTTTGCAGTACAAGGCCTTTAAGCAAGCAGCCGAGTTTTTGGGGGAGCAATACCAGAGTGAAGGCTCGCGGTATCCACGCGAAGTTTCTTTGGAACCAGAATTTGCTTCCCTGCTTCCTGAATTAATTTTCACCATTGGCCCCGACGCCCTAGCTGCGCTGGCCGCCTCAGCACTAGCCCCTAAGCCTGCGCCAACCACCGAAGTTGGCATCGGACACTTGCATGGGGCCAACGTGACAATCGCTGAGGAAGCTGAGTCGATGACCGCGCTGCTCGAAGCACGCGGCCCGCTGGATTTCCGCGAATTGGTGGCTGATGCCTCAGCGCATCTGGTGGTGGTAGTACGTTTTCTGGCATTGTTGGAGATGTTTAGGCAACGAGCGATCAGCTTTGAACAAGTTGATCCGTTGGGACCACTGCGCATTAGCTTGCTTTTAGAGTCCAGCTTTGATGCCCAGTCGGTTCAAGATGAGTATGAGGGGAGCGCGGGTGAGGTGAATCATGAGTGAGATTGCACCCATTGACCAGCTGCCAGGAGGCCTAGAATCGGGCCTCGAAGCGGTACTAATGGTCGCCGATATCCCCGTAAGTTCGGCACATTTGGCACAAATCTTCCAGGTACCAATTGAGCGGATCGCCCAGACTTTGGAGAAGTTGGCTACCGAGTATGATGGAAAGGATCGCCCGCGCGGATTTGAACTGCGTCGTGTCGCCTCCGGGTGGCGTTTCTATACGCGTAGCGATTACGCCGATTTCGTCTCCAGCTTTGTGCTCGATGGGCAGAGCGCGCGCTTGTCGCAGGCCGCCTTGGAAACACTGGCTGTCATCGCATACCGACAGCCGGTCTCGCGTGGACGTATTTCGGCGATTCGAGGTGTGAACGTCGATTCTGTAGTGCGCACATTGCTCACTCGCGGATTGATCACGGAGTATGAGGAAACTGGAGATGGTGGAGCAACGCTCTACCAGACCACCGAATACTTCCTGGAACGACTGGGATTGGGCTCGCTAGATGAGTTGCCTGCGCTATCCCCGTATCTTCCTGGGGTGGCCGATCTTGAATCGCTCGATTCGGCAACCTACGACGATTAAGAAACTGCCAGCAGGCAGCTACACCGGACCAACCACGCGTGATGCCCCTAATCGACGGGACCGCGCAGCGAAACGTAACAGCAAGGGACACAGGCAAGCATGAGCAGGGGATCTTCCTCCGGCCGCACACCACGCGGCAACAATTCAAACTTCGGCGGCAAGCCAGCAGGCGGCCGCGGCAAACAGGGCGGCAAGTCCTTCGGCGACAAGCCGTACGACAAGTCCGCCTCCGGCAAGCCAGGTGCTCGCAGCAACTCGGCCAAGTCAGATTCGGCACGGTCGGATTCGACCAAGTCGGGCTCGGCAAAGCGCAATACTGCCGCACCACGCAAAAACTCCGAGCGCGCCTTTGGTAAGGAACGCTTCGGCAATTCCGTACCAAACACCTACGCTCGTCCGACCCAGCGCGCTCGCGCTCAGGCCCGTGCTGAAAGCCAGGCTAACCGTCAGGAGCACGGCGAGTCACAAGACGGCATCCGCTTGCAGAAGGCCATGGCCAATGCAGGTGTTGCATCACGTCGTGTCTGCGAAGAGATGATCACCGAGGGCCGCGTTGAAGTTAACGGTCAACTGATTGTTGAACTTGGCGCCCGCGTTGATCCAGCCAAGGATTCCATCCACGTTGATGGCATGCGTATCCAGGTCAACCAGACCAACCGCTACTACGTGTTTAACAAGCCAAAGCACGTAATGAGCACGATGGATGACCCAGAGGGTCGTCGCACCATCGCTGACTACTTCAAAAATGAGCACCACGCTCAGCGCTTGTTCCACGTCGGCCGCCTTGATTACAAGACCGAAGGCGTGCTGATCCTGACCAACGACGGCGAGCTAGCTAACCGTCTGCAGCACCCAAAGTACGAGGTGCCAAAGACCTACCTGGTGCAGATCCCGGGCCCACTGCCACGTGCAGTGAGCAACGAGCTGCGTGAAGGTATTAAGCTGGAAGACGGCTGGATCAAGGTTGATGACCTGAAGATCATCGCCACCACCCCTAAAAACGTGATGGTTGAAGTGACCTTGCACTCTGGTCGCAACCGTATCGTGCGACGCATGTTTGACGCTGTGGGCCACCCGGTTCAGCGTTTGGTACGCGTAGCTGTTGGTCCCGTACTACTCGGAGATCAGAAGCAGGGCACCATCCGCTCCCTGGGCAACCAGGAAATCGGTCACCTGATGGCCATGGTGGGGATGTAACTAATGCCCTCTTCTCACCTTGCCGGCCCAGTTCTGGTCATCGGCACCGGGCTGCTGGGCACCTCGGTGGGATTAGGACTGCGCGCCAAAGGCCTGCACGTATACCTCTCGGATATTTCGCCAACCGCCGCTGGGGTAGCCCAGGATATCGGGGCTGGTGTGCTCCTTGAAGCGCGCACCATCGCTCCGGAACTTGTGGTGGTGGGCGCTCCGCCGGATGTCACCGCAGCCTTGGTTGCTCAAGCACTCTTGGATTACCCCAACGCCACGGTGGTTGATATCGCCAGCGTTAAGGGATCTATCCTTGCCGCTGTGTTGGCCGATGGGCGACTGGGAGAGCGCGAAACTTCGCGCTACGTGGGTACACATCCCATGGCAGGGCGAGAGAAGTCCGGCCCGGCAGCAGCTCGTGGTGAACTCTTCACCTCAATGCCGTGGGTTATCTGCGCGCATGAAGGTGCAGATGCCTCGCGGGTGAAGGTGGCAGAGTCTTTGGCTATCGATCTGGGTGCGACCATGCACCGGATGAGCGTGACCGAGCACGATGAGTCTGTGGCTTTGATCAGTCACTTCCCGCAGGCTGCCAGCTCGATGATTGCTTCGCGATTGCTCGACGCGCAACCACACCAATTGGCTTTAGCCGGCAACGGATTGCGTGACACGACGCGAATCGCCGCTAGCGATGAGAAGCTGTGGATTCAGATCTTTGCGCACAACGCCGCCGCATTGGTGCCCATCCTTACCGGGATGAAAGAAGATTTGGATCGACTGATCAACACGCTGCAAGAACCGAAGGCCCCTGGAGCTTTGCTGGATTTGTCGCAGTTGATGAGTGAAGGTAACGCCGGTAAGGCCCGCATTCCGGGCAAGCACGGCGCACCACCTCAAGCTTTTGCACTAGTGACTGTGGTGATCGATGACCGTCCAGGTCAGATCGCTCAGTTGCTAACTGAGATTGGCCAAGCGCAGATCAACATCGAAGATTTGCGTATGGAACACTCTGCCGGACATCAGGTTGGTCTGGTGGACGTTTCGGTGATTCCAGGCCGCCGCGACGAACTAATTGACGTATTGACCACTAACGGATGGAAAGTAGCCCAGTGAGCACCTTGAACAACGACACGCTTGTCATCGCCATCGACGGCCCTAGCGGCTCTGGCAAGTCTTCGGTCTCCAAGGCCGTCGCCCGCGAACTGGGTGCCGTCTACTTGGATACCGGTGCCATGTACCGTGCGATCACTTACTCGGTGCTCGATGCTGGAACCGACCTCACCGACGCTCACGCTATCGCCCAGGCGGTGCGAGACGCGCAGTTGGAAATTTCCGTTGACCCGGATGCTGAGCTGGTAAAGATTGGCGGGGTCGACGTGACGCAAGCCATTCGTGAACCACGCATCTCCGAGCAGGTTTCCGCCGTAGCAACCAATCTGGATGCCCGCGCGGAGCTGGTTCGCCGTCAGCAGGAAATCATCAAGGCAAACACTCGCATTGTGGCTGAAGGCCGCGACATCACTACCGTTGTTGCACCGGATGCTGATGCGCGTATTTTGCTCACCGCGTCAGAAGAAGCACGACTGCGTCGCCGCGGTCTGCAGCTCGGTGGTAGCCAGAACGACTCGCAGCTAGCCAACCAAGTGCTGGCCCGCGACGCCAAGGATTCCACCGTAGTGAACTTCACCCAGGCTGCCGATGGAGTCATGACCGTTGACTCCTCGGACCTAGATTTTGAACAAACCATCGCCGCAGTGCTTGACGCAATCAACACTGCAACGAAAAACTAGCCTCAAGCTGGTGCCCATCCTCGGCGAGAGCCGATGAAGATTACGATCGCTGTGAAGGGAAAATCATGAGCGAGAACAACTCCACCCACGACGAGGAATACATCCCCGTTGGAGACGACGATATCGCCGAGCGCCTGGCCGAACTGAGCGAGGAAGAAGCCGCCATTCGTGCGCAGGCTCTGCTCAGCGGACTGGAAGATTACGATCTCGACGAAGAAGACTCTGCCTTACTGGCAGGCCTCGACGCATTTGACGACGAGGATAAAGACGTAGTTATCCCGCCGGTTCTGGCGGTTATTGGACGTCCAAACGTCGGTAAGTCCACTTTGGTCAACCGTATTTTGGGTCGCCGCGAAGCCGTGGTTGAAGACACCCCAGGTGTTACCCGTGACCGTGTGTCCTACTCCGCTGAGTGGATGGGCCGTCCCTTCACCGTTGTTGATACCGGTGGCTGGGAGCACGATGCCAAGGGCATCCACGCTTCGGTAGCCGATCAGGCCGAAATCGCTGCAGACGTAGCCGACGCAATTCTATTTGTTGTTGACTCCCACGTTGGAGCCACCGCAACTGACGAAGCTGTGGTGAAGATGCTGCGCAAGAAGGGCAAGCCTGTCTTCTTGGTCGCCAATAAGGTTGATGACTTCAACCAAGAAGCCGAAGCAGCTGTGCTGTGGGGCTTGGGCTTCGGTCAGCCATGGCCAGTTTCGGCCCTGCACGGTCGCGGTACCGCTGACCTGTTGGACGCCGTCATGGAGAAGCTACCTGAGCACTCGGCTTTTGGTGGTTTGATTCCTTCCGGCGGCCCACGCCGTATTGCCTTGATCGGACGCCCAAACGTGGGTAAGTCCTCGTTGCTGAACAAGCTTGCTGGTTCCGAGCGTGTGGTTGTTGACGAGTACGCCGGTACCACCCGCGACCCAGTGGATGAATTGATCGAACTGGGCGGGAACATCTGGCGCTTCGTGGATACCGCTGGTATTCGCCGTCGTCAGCACATGGCTGTTGGCTCCGACTACTATGCTTCATTGCGTACCCAGACCGCTCTGGAAAAGGCCGAAGTTGCCGTGATCCTGTTGGCCGCCAACGAGATCGTTTCCGAGCAGGACGTGCGCATCATCCAGCTGGCCATCGAAGCTGGCCGTGCCATGGTCATCGTTTACAACAAGTGGGACGAGGTGGATGAGGACCGTCGTTACTACCTGGATCAGGAAATCGATCGCGACCTCGCGCACATCGAATGGGCCCCACGGGTCAACATTTCTGCCAAGACCGGCTGGCACAAGGACAGGCTTGTTCCTGCATTGAACACGGCTCTGGATTCTTGGGATAAGCGCGTTCCAACGGGCAAGCTGAACGCTTTCTTGGGTGAACTCGTAGCTGCGCACCCGCACCCAGTACGTGGCGGTAAGCAGCCACGCATCCTCTTTGGCACTCAGGCTTCGGCCCGTCCGCCACGTTTTGTGCTGTTCACCACCGGGTTCCTGGACCCAGGTTACCGCCGGTTCATCACCCGTCGTTTGCGTGAAACTTTCGGTTTTGAGGGCAGCCCAATCGAGGTTTCGATGCGTATCCGTGAGCGTCGCTCACGCAACCGCTAAAGTTCGAAATTAGCCCTTCACTTGGTGTAGGGTGAATATGGAGCTTTTGCAGACGGCACCCTTAGATCTCACGACTTGGGGGATAACGGCTGCGGAAGCATCGGGCTATGGCGCAGCTTGGTAGCGCGCCTCACTGGGGGTGAGGAGGCCGTGGGTTCAAATCCCGCTAGCCCGACCGATTCGGCCCCGGTAACGCAAGGAAGTTACCGGGGCTGTTCCCAAAAAGTAAAAATGTGTTCCCATGGGCCAACTAAAATAGCCCTATGGCAAGCATTATTGAACGAAAAAACAAGGCCGGAGTCGTTACCCGGTATCAAGTGAAGTGGCGAGAAAAAGGCCAACAACACAACGATTCTTTCGACTCTCTGGCCAAAGCCGAGATGTTCAAGAAGGTGCTCGAACTCAACGAGCACGACGGCGACAAAGCCTATTCCCAGATCCTCCGTACCGCCTCGCGTGCCCCCTCAATCGAGCAGGTTGCAGTCCAGCACTTACGGCGACTATCCGACATTACTGTTCACACGATGCACACCTATGAACGGATGATCGAAAACCACTTCAAAGGCAACATAGGCGACATTCCGTGCGACATGCTCTCAGAAGAGGATATTGCTGAATGGGTGATGTGGATGCGAGGGAAAGACCTCTCGCCTAAGACCATCAAAAATGTCCACGGGTTCCTGTACTCGGTCATGGGTACGGCGATCTACAAAGGGCATCGACCAGATAACCCCTGCGAGCACACGCGCCTCCCGAAGAGCGACCACACCGAGGACAAAACGACTTTTCTCACCAAGGCGGAGTTTGCTCTAATCCTGAGCCATTTGGATCAGTATTTTCACCCGTTCTTCCTCCTGTTGGTCGGGACAGGAATGCGCTTCTCTGAAGCCACTGCCCTACAGCCAGGGGATTTCTCAGACGAACAAGGCACGTACACAGCACGCGTAACTAAGGCCTGGAAACGCGACGATAAGAACGGTCGCAAGATCGGCCCGCCAAAAACTGAGAATGCGCGCCGAACAATTCCACTCACCGCAGACCTGGCCAAGAAGATCGCATTTCAGGTCAGTATCACCGAACTAGACGAATACGTGTTCACCATGAAAGAGGGTGGAGCGGCGACCGTCCAAGCAATGCATAACAAGGCTTGGAAGCCAGCCCTCAGGGCCGCTAAGAAGAGCGGCCTGAAGAAATCGCCACGCATTCACGACCTGCGCCATACGTACGCCTCGTGGATGCTCTCAGGGGATAACCCGATGAGCATCTTCGAGCTGTCGCGCCTCATGGGGCATGAGTCAGTGAACACCACGACGAAGGTCTATTCGCATCTCATGCGCGAGTCGCTAGTCAAGGGCGCTGACGTCATGGGCAACGCTATGTCAGGGCTCTTCAACATCCAGACCGTCAAAAAGGTAGAGCAGAGCAAAGCTAAGGCAATCGAGCAGTAGGCAGTATGTGCAACCCCGCTAGGTCTGGTGATCTGGCGGGGTTTTATTGTTGCTTAAACGTTATGGTCATTTATTGCACACTCTTGATTTTCTCGCGTACCATTCTTAGTGTTTGCATAAAATAACCTGCGCATTCCCCGTAGGTGATTGACTAAGGAGAGACCTTGACCATTCAAGCACCAGTGAAAACTGGCAGTGGTATGGGCGTTGCTTCGCTCGTTCTGGGCATTGTGGCTGTTATTTTCGCTCTGATTCCGTTCGTTGGAATCGTAGCCTTCTTTATCGGCGGGGTCGGCCTTATCTTAGGCGCTATCGTGCTGTTCCAGAAGAACCGTAAGAAGGGCGTTGCGATTGCTGGCGTAATCCTCGCGGTGGCCTCATTCATTATTGCTGGCGTTGTTACTAGCGCGACAGCAACCGCCGTAAGTGACGCAATGAATGAATCCGGCGTTTCGGTGGATACTCAGACACCTGAATCCAAGGCGGGTGAAGAAGCGGCTGTTGCAGACGAGAAGTCTGATGATGTGCCGACCGAATACAAGTCGGCTCTCAAGAGCGCGGAAAACTACAATAGCGTTGCACCTCTCAGCAAGCAGGGGTTGCTTGACCAGTTGAGCAGCGAGTATGGAGACAAGTTCTCGAAAAAGGCCGCTCAGTACGCAGTCGATAACGTTGATGCTGACTGGAAAGAGAACGCGGTGAAGTCCGCAAAGACTTACCAGGAGACCATGAGCATGTCACCGAGCGCAATTCAAGATCAACTATCCAGTTCAGCTGGAGACAAGTACACGAAAGAAGAAGCGGCTTACGCTGTTAAGCAGTTGGACTAGCTTTTCCCTGACAAAACCCCCACCTCAAACGTGGGGGTTTTGTCATTTAACGCGAAGGTCAAAATCAGGTAACGATTTGTCGCTGACGCCGACTTGTTTCGGTCATTGTCTGAAGCTGGGTGTAAGCTGATTTCAACCTCTCATTCGAACAAACTTTCGAACTAATAGGAGAATATAGTAGTGCCCCAGAGCATTGACCAGATGACCGAACTTATGAATTCAATTGACCCGAACGTACTTGCCGCAGAGTGGAATCTCTCCCGAAATGCAGTAAGGTCACGCCTCAATGGAGAACGTGACCTTACCTTGTCGGAGGTTGGCGCTCTGGCCGACCTGGTGGGTATTGACTTGCTATTGCATTCTCTCGGTCGCTCTTTTCATGAGAACCATCGGGTCTATTCCTAGACCCTCTGATAATGCTGCCAGCGTAGGGATGTCTATTTCCCGTTTGCCGGTTAGGTAGCGCATAACAGACTGTTCCTTCAGCCCTGAGGCATCTGCCAACTGGGCGTAGGTCCAGTCTTTTATTTTTCGCTCACCTTGCAATTGCTCACGTATTACGCGAGGGAGATTGTCCTTGTAGGTTCCCATACGGATAACTATAGCATCAAATTGGACAGTTCGACTATCCAAATTTATGGAATTACAAGCTTGCAACTATCCAAATGGTAAGTTACGCTATTCATATGGACACAACAACTAAACGAGTCATCGAAAATATTCGTGGCGTATCGAAGTTCTTGCGACGATCAAATAAGAACATCGCGGAAACTGTTGGGATTGCGATTGCCACCTACGATCGAAAGATCAATAAGACGGGCGCATTCACCATTGAAGAATTTGCAGCAATCGCAGACACCCTGAAGGTGACTCCCATTGATCTCTTTTCAAAGGACCTGGCAACGCTCATTGATGAACTGCCAGATTTACTCACGGAGGCAGCGTGACCGCCGCCCCTGAGTATCGGACACCGGCAGACGTCGCCAGCATCCTCGGGATTAGCCGCCAAATGGTCTACAACAAGATTCATTCCGGCTCATGGGAATGCACGAAGATCAGCGACAGAACCTACCGGTTCGATGAAGAGCAGTTCGAGCGAATCACTTCAGGCCGAAACACGCGGCCTATGAAATCGAACCGCGCACGGTTCGAGGCAGCACTCAATAAAATCGCCTAAATCTAGGCACTAGCTCATTCGAGCACCTTCGCCCCACAGTCTGGGCAACCATTCACACTAAGTCAGCCGTTTGGCTGCAAGCTCACCAGTTTTAGAAAGGTCTAATTGTCATGCCCAAAAACATGATTCCCCCGTTCGTTCAGCTCAAGAAGATGTTCAAGGAATGCGCTGTTGCTGCAGGGGAGAAGCTTTCTGATAGGAACGCGCACCGTATGGCGCAGGGTTTCATGTTGTCGAATGCTTGCGAGTGTTCTGAAGATGAACAGTATTTCCTTGCTCATTCGGACGGCACGGGCGAGACGGCTGTGAAGAACGCGCTGATTGATTACATCAATAGGTTTGGTTCTTTGAAGCCTCGGGCGGTGACGGTGTGAATCCGACTGTTGAGCGTTTACTTACGGCTGTTGAGCGGTTGGATGCGGAGATTGTTTGTTTGCATCCTCGCACTCACCGCGACCGGCTAATTGTTTTGGCTGGCCGTCGCGTTCATATTGCCGACCAGTTAGACCGCCTAGGCATTGCTGTATCTAAGCCGGGAATTCCGGCGCACTCATAAAGAAAGGTTGCAACATGAGTTTGCAAGTATTGAAGGGATGATGTTCAATGCCGAGAAAATCGGAGAATGACGATTGGGATCGACGGCCTAGATGCAGAATGAGCCAATTGTCATGGGCGCGGAGGAATCGCTAAGACGCATCGTTTGGATTTGCGGGATTTCAATGATTTCCCGCGCCAATAATCCACCACAAGCTTTTCTGAATTCGCTGCAATAGTCCGCACAGAAGTGATTTTTACATAGTCGTTTGGCTTGTGGGGCGTACTGACCCCACGGCTATACGTGGTTCCTCCCCACCCATCAGGCATTGTTAAAAATCCAATGGTGAGCGTTTCATGACTGGTATTCGTCAGCAGCCATGAGTCATTTTCGAAATGCTCAATTTTCCAATCTTGCCGAGTAAGTCTTAACTTCCAGTCTGTCCTGAATGATCGCCAAGCACCGTAACCGCCGAGCAATATCGAGCAACACCATGCGACCCATTCGGCCCATTCCCATTCGTTCACAAGATGAACAATACCCAAAAACGAAACCTGCTAGAAGCAACCTAGCGGGTTTTGTCATTCCAGAAAGGAAATCATGACCCCCAGTGAGGCAATTATTGCCATTTGCATGCTCGCGTCGTTTGTTTTCATGACGGTGGCCGGTAATTATGCGATCAATTCGAAGGCGGAATCGGAACGTGCAAAAGACGCTCTTCGCCGGATGAAGAGAGCCGAAGGTGAAAATTCTCTTGCCGGGGAATCTGAGCAGACCCGAATACGGAAATTGAAGTCTGAGCACCCGGATGAATGGTGATAGGGAACGGCTCAAGCGGACGAACCGCGTAGAACTTATCGGAATTCACGAGTTCCACCACGATAATTTCCTCAACTGTGGTATTCGTGAGCATCACTTTTCGCCCCGATTTTAGGGCTACCGTTGTGGCTTTCAATGGCGGCAAGCTGAGTCGTTCAACGAGTTTACGTAGTTCGGTAGCGGTTGATTCGGCAGCTTCTACTCTACGGTCTGCGTTAGCTTCTGCCTTTTCGGCAGCTTTACGAGCTTTCCCGGACTTGTTCGCCGACCACCAGGACCAGATAGCGAATAGCAAGGTCAAAACAGTGAGCCCGACCATTATCCAAGCATCCATAGTTATCGGTGCTGTTGCGGTCTCGACGGGAGTCATTGAAGGTGATTGAAAGATCATGCTCCCAAGTATCCCAAATAAAAGTAAGGCCACCAGGTGCGAACTGGTGGCCTTTGTTGTTCCTGAAAGGAATTCATCATGATCAGTTTACCCGCGCCGGTTCCGGCGCTTGAGCCTGTGACTATCGGCGGTTTGCCAATGTCTCGCGTGACTGTCCGCATCAGTAAGTGGCATAACCCTTTTGAGCTGTACCTGATTTGCGCGGGCGCACGCTTCTACGTGGCTGATAACCGGCTTGGCAAGGGTTGGATTTTCCGGCATAAGTCGCTTGCTCGTTGCATCGAATTTGCGACGGCTAAGGCGAACGCTTACGTGCGCACTGAATGGGCAGCGTTCAACCGTAAGAAGACACTCAATGGTTAGCACGGTCGGGTTGCCGGTTCCGATGCTTTTTGAGTCTTCGAAAGAAGAGTTTTTCGAAGCGTTTTTGAACGCGGTTGCTGAGCTGATTGGTGAGGCGCGGCCGTTCACTAACGATGACGTTCGTAAACGCCTGGACAGTGAGCCTCGCGAATCAAATTGGTACGGGGCAGCCATGGGGCGTGCTGTTGCCGAGTTTTCGCTTATTGAAGTCGGCTATAGCAAGTCGCGCACTAGGTCACGTAATGGCGGGCGCCTGATTCTTTGGGAGCCACGGAAAGAAAGGTCTGAATCATGAATGACGAAGAAATGTCGTGGGATGCATGGCTGTGGGTTCTAGGGCTCGCGGGCGTTGCGGTGGGGTTGGGCATCTGCTCATTCGCCCTTCTAGGAATCGTCTTAGGGGTTGAAGCGTGAGCGACCTAGGGCACGCCCAAATCGTAGAAATCCTGAAGGGTGAAGCGCTCAATGAAGCCGCTACGGGCTGGCTTTCCGACCTTGCCCGCCGTGGCCTTACGTGGAATGACCGGGGCGAAATTATCGTCATTGGCGACTGGTTCGGCTCGGTAGACGTTGGACACCTTGCTGAAGTGGTGGAACGCATGGTCAGTGAGCATGCGAACGCTCGCATTGCCCGCGTTGAGTCCTTGGTTCGGTATCTGGAAAAACTTGCGGACGGCGATAAGCATTACGCCCGACTGATCAAACGCGCCTTAGACGGCGACGAAATCAACACAACTACTTAGGAGAAATCAAACATGTCAAACAGTCTTCCAGGCAACCCGCACGCGTTCGCCGCTGCCGATGCGTTGCGAGATACCCCAGTCTCGGTTGAAGAGGCATACAAGCATCTAGCCCAAGCGACCACACAGGCGGCCTTGTCGGTTGCTTTCGAGATTCGTACACAGACGCTTCTTCAGGCGAATCTTCACAACCGGCGCGAGGCAACTCGCATGCATGGCGGGAATTTCGAGGGCATGCCCGAAGACGTTCGCGAAATGATCAGGGAACAAGGCGCACTGATTGACGAACGGTTGGGGAACGAACTGTGAGCCGGTACCCGCACCCGTACCAACAGCATTGCGATTCCGATTGCGGTTGCTGTGAACCTCAAGCCGATTCAAACGAATCGGCTTTTTCTATACCCGAAAGTGAGAACGACATGCCCCTAGAAATCTTTGACAAGATCGAGCAGGGAACAGACGAATGGTTTGAACAACGACGTGGACTGGTAACCGCGTCGGCGGTCGGTTTGCTGATCACCACTAAGACGATGAAGCCCGCGAACAACGACACTTCGCGAGGTCTAACCCGTTCACTTGCCGCCGAACGAATCACCGGATTTGTTGAGCCGTCTTTCAGCTCACGCGACATGGAGCGTGGAACATTGGATGAACCTCTAGCCCGCGACAAGTACAGCGAACACTATGCTGAAGCCCGCGAGGTTGGTTTTATGACTCGCGAAATCGGCGGCTACAAAATCGGGTATTCGCCAGACGGTCTTGTTGGTGAAGACGGGCTAATTGAAATCAAGTCTCGGCTGCAGAAGAAGCAGCTCGAAACAGTTCTTGATGATTGCGTGCCACCCGAAAACATGGCTCAAATTCAGTGCGGGCTACTGGTTAGCGGGCGCGAATGGTGCGACTACGTGAGCTATTGCGGTGGCATGAAGCTCTACGTCAAGCGCGTCTACCCAATCCAAGAATGGCAAGAGGCAATCAAGCGCGCACTTGTGGCCTTCGAAGAGAACGCTGAAGACATGATCAGTGAATACTACGAACGCACCGCTTCGATGCCCGACACTGAGCGCGTGGACCATTACGCAGATATTGAGGCTTGGTAACTCATGGATTGGTCAACAGCCTTCGATGCTAAGTCTGACCAGCTGAACGCGATTGACCTTATTACTGGTCCGCGCACGTTCACGATTGAGTCAATTAGCAAGGGCAATAGTGATCAGCCGATGAACATTCATTTGGTTGACCTGCCTGGGCGTGCGTACCGGCCTTCGCTGACTATGCGCCGGTTCATGGCGAAAGTTTGGGGCCGTGTTGATAACTGGATTGGAAAGCAACTAACCCTGTACCGAAACCCTGAAATCAGGTTTGGCAAGGACAAGGTTGGGGGCATTGAAATCAGCCATGTTTCGGGTATTGAGAAGCCTATGACGTTCTTGCTACCGGGTGCGCGTGGGGCAAGGTTCAAGAACTATAAGGCTGAACCGTTGACGGTGACCGCAGTTAGCGCGGAGCCGACTATCACGCAAGAGCAGTGGGGCGTATTCGAGCAGGCCGCAAACAATGTTGGCGTCCAAGCCCCTGCCCAGTTTGCGGCGCAGGTACTTGCCAGACCGTTGAACGGACCGCACGAAATCACTTTGCACGAATACGCCGTTATCACGGAGAAACTAGGAGAAAACACGAATGTCTGACATGACGGTTATCGGTAATCTGGCCGCCGATGCTGAGTTGAAGGTGACGCAATCCGGCGCACCTTATTTGAAGTTCCGTCTCATGGAAAACAAGTCACGCAGGCTCGATGACGGTTCCTACGAAACACTAAAATCGCAGGGTTTCAACGTAACCGTTTGGGGTTCGTTGGGTGAGATGCTTTTTGAACGTGGCCTTAGGGAAGGCGACCGGGTAAAGGCGGTTGGTGAATTTTGGTCACGCGATTACGACAAGCAAGACGGTTCGCCGGGCGTTGCCATGGACTTCACCGCCTGGGGTGTTCATCCGTTCGATAAGGGTCGCGACCGGCCTACCCCGCAGCAACAACCGCCAGCGCATCAGAGTGGTGGCTATGGTGTTCCGCAGAGCTCGCAACAACCTACACAGCAAGGCGGTTGGGGCAACCCTCCACAGCAACAGCAACAGCAACAGCCTCAACAGGGCGGCGGGTGGAATCAGCCACAACAGCAACAGCAACCGCCCGCGCAGAACGCCCCGCAACAAGGTGGGGGATGGAACGCCCCAGTATTCGACCCTTGGACCGCTTCAGGCAACCCCGGCGAAGGTTGGGGAAACCAGCAGTAACACAGAGCCGTAACAGGCTCTTTTTTTATACCCAAAAACGGGGCTAGCCGAAACGGTTAGCCCCGTAGAACAAGTTAGGAAAACTTTGTCAGGCGTTGTTCTCTACTCAAAACCCGATTGCGTTCAGTGTGATCGAACCAAAAAGTTGTTCGAAACGAAAGGCGTTATCTACACCGAAGTTGACCTTGCTAAGGACACGGACGCGTTCAAGTTCGTGACTGAAAAGCTCGGCTATTCTTCGGCCCCCGTTGTCGTGACCGAGAACGACCATTGGTACGGGCTTAGGCCGGACAAGATCAGCCAAATAAACCAAACCTTGTAAACCAAAAAACAAGCTTGAAAGGCACACCAAATGCACGCACCAAACAAACGCGGAAAAATCGCCGTGGCAGTCGCCGGAATCCTCGCGTTCGGCCTCGCACTTGCCGGATGTACGAATGCCGAAATGGCTTCGCACAACCTGAGTAAAGACGCTGACCATTTCGAAGTCAATCGGCGAATCGTCATGTTCAACGGAATCACGGACAAGTACCTGTTGAGCATCGAAGGCCATTGTTCAATCAAGGACGCAAACGAGCAGCTTGAAGTGACTTGCCGTTTGGCCGACAACCAGTACAAGAAGCACATTCTTGGGCTGAGCGACAACGTGTCCTATTTCGTTGAACAGATGGAATCGAACGATGTGAGCGTCTATCACTACAAGGTCATTTTCAAGCCAGAAACAATCGTGCCTGATTTAGAAATGCAGACCGGCAAACAGTAACTAGAAAGGTTTCCACCATGGACGCATTGAGCATCATTCTTACAATCGGCGCTGTTATCGCCGGGCTAATAATCCTTTGGGCGGTTATCGCCCTAGTCTTCTGGCTGTTCTTCCGGCGCTCATTTGTCCGGTTCAACGACCGAGCCGACGAACGTCACGAAGTGTTCCGGCGAAGCAACGGATTCTTCTAAACCACTAACCGCCCACCGAGGCGGTTTTTTCTTGCCCGAAAGGCCGGGGCAACTCGCCCCGGCCTCAACCAAAGGAATCAGACATGACCAAAATCAACGAGCTGGAAATCAAGAATTTTCAGAAGATCGAAGCCGCCCGTGTCGCCCCGTCGAATCACCTAATCGTCTTCGCCGGTAAGAATGCACAAGGCAAAAGTTCGGCGCTGAACGCCATTGAGGCGGCTCTTACCGGGCACAATTCACGCAACAACCCGCGCCCAATCCGTGAAGGCGCTAAACGCGGTTCAGCGAAGATAACCCTTGATAACGGGTTGACCATTGACCGCCGTTACACGTCTTCAGGTACAACGCTGACTGTGAAGTCTGAGGACGGTGGGAAACATGGTCAGTCGAAACTTTCTGACCTTATCGGCAACCTTGGTATAGACGTTTCACAGTTCACGATTCTGGGGGAGAAACAACAGCGGGCGGCGTTGTTGGATGTTGTCCAGTTGCCGTTTAGCCCTTCAGAGTTGGATGCGCGCCGAAAGAGTGTCTTTGATTCTCGCACGGATGTAAACGCGGAGGTTCGCAAGCTAACCGCCCTGGCTAACGACTTGCCCGCAGTGTCGCCCAACGTGCCTGAGGTTGAAGTCAGTTTTGCTGAGCTCGCTGAACAGTTCCGGCAAGGCGAAGAGCTCAACCGGCGAATTGATCAGGCTGACGAACGCGTGACAGATGAGGCTGGCGAAGTGAACCGCTTGAGGTACGAACTTCAATTAGCTGAGAGCCGTCTTCGCGAGGCGCGAGAGCATGCGTTAAGCGCACCCGAGCGGGTAGACACTGAAGCGATTCAGGTGCAGATCAACAGCATCGAAGAAACTAACCGGGCGGTGCGCGACAACAACCGGGCGAAACGCGTACGCGACGATTTGGCGGGCGCGCAAGCATCAGCCGACAAGTTGACCGCAACCCTAGAAGAAATCGACCAGACAAAGAACGACGGGCTAGCACAGGCAATCTTCCCCGTGCCCGGCCTCGCCTTTGACGAAGAAGGGTTGCTTTACAACGGCGTACCGTTCAGCCGGGCAAGCGACGCTGAGAAAGTCCTTGTCTCGGCAGCCATGATGATAGCTCGCGAACCTGAGCTACGAACGCTAATCGTTCGCAACGGCAACAACCTGGACGAAGCTCACCTGAACGAGCTTCGACTCATGGCCGAACATCACGACTTCCAAATCTTCGTTGAACTAGTCGCCGAAACCGGCAACTTTGAGTACGTCTTCCACGAAGGCAACCTAGCCGAATAACCGCCCCCCCCAACATCAGAGGCCGTTCGCATTCTTGCGGGCGGCCTTTGGTGCACCCAGACCAGAAAGAGAAATGAACGATGACGCAAGGAAATATGCCTTCGCGGTGCGTCGAATGCGATTCGCTCCTACACATGGTAGTCCGATGAACGAAAAACCATGTTGCCCAGAATGCAAAGGCTCGGCGCCTTGGCACTTTTGCAAGAACAAATACGTGAACTACCGCCAGCCCGGTTGCAAATGCCACCAAAAGCAAGACCGCCTATCCCGCCTCAAAGAAGCCCAGCTTTACCGCGACCCAACCCCCGGCCAAGCGATAGGCAACGTCATGAAAGGCATCAAGAAATGACCACACCTCAAAAGCAAGCCGACGCTTTACGGGCGCTCGCGAACCTAATCGAATTTGGTAACGCACCCGGCAACGACTACCGCCCAATCCCGTTGCACACCTGGCTAGCGTTCCGCAACGACAAAGAACGCCAACAGTTCATTCGTAAAGCCAAATTTTCGGGCTTTGAAATACGCGCCACCGAGTCAGAAAAACATGTCAGCGTCACCCATGGCGGGCCAATCCAAACAGCTGGCCTCGAAATCACTTTGACCGTACCGGCAGAAGAAAAGGACTCCTAAACATGAAATTCACGATGGACCCCGCAGACCTCAAAGAAGCCGTGCGTTTCGCGCTAACCGCAATGGCAACCCGGCCAACGTCACCAATTATGGGCGGCATCCTATTCAGCGCAACCGGGGAAGGCGTGACCGCCTCAGGCTCCGATTACGAAAAGGTTGGTTCGTTGACCGTCAACGCCGATGTGAGCGAGCCAGGGGAGGCGCTACTCAACGGCCTGATGCTCAGTAAAGCAATCGGCAAGTTCCGTTCTTCAAAGCCGGTAACCGTCATTGTTGAGGACAAGAAAGCGCACCTGTCACAGAACGCGGTGAAGTTCAACATTAGCGCCATGCCCGCTGAAGAGTACCCGCGTGACCTTGTAGGCAACGTTCGCACCGTAGGAACGATTCGGGGCGAAGAGTTCGCCAAGCTAATCCGGTCCGCAAGCGTTTCCACCGACAACGGGGCGGCGAACTTGCCCGAGCTTGAATGTGCCCGAGTGGAACTCGGACAGAAGCTAGCGATCATGAGTACTGACCGATACCAATTATCGCTAGGAGAAATTGACTGGGAACCGGTCGAAGAAATGAGCCACGCTATGTCAGTGCATGGCGACTGGATTCGTTCAGTAGCTAAAACTGTTGCCGGGCACACTGAACTTTTCATTGGTGAAAACAATGGTGAACCGACCCGCTTCGGCGTGACCAGTGGCCCATATTCAACAAGCGTCACCCTGACCGCAGGCAAGTATCCAAAAATCCGTTCATTGTTCAGCAACAATGACGCGGACGCATGCGACTACAACCTAAAAGAGCTAACCGGCGCGATTGACGTCGCTGCAGCCCTGTTAGATGACAAGAACACGCCCGTGCTGTTCGAAGGCCAAGACGGCGAAACCACTGTCAGCGGTGGAGCTGACGAAGCCGACTCAAAAGCAACGCTCACCGGCACGCTGGAAGACACTTTCCGGTTTGCGGTAAACCCGCAACGCATCCTTAGCGTCATCCGTGTGACAGACGGCGAAACTATCCGAATCACACCGAACGGCAACAAACCGCTTTGGGTCACTTCGCCTGAAGGCGGTACTGATCACCTGGTCATGCCGGTGAGATTGCCATAACGAAAATAGGAGCTTAGCCCGTGTGGTTCAAAATGGACGATAAATTTCACTCGTCCAAAAAGCTCATGAAAATTCCGAAAAGGGCGCGCTTTGGGGCGGCGGGGCTATGGTCTATCGCTGGCTCATGGTGCGGGGAACAGCTAACAGATGGATTCGTACCTAAGTACATGCTCGACGCGTGGGGGCCACCTCCAAGCGCTTCTAGCGCACTAGTTGATGTTGGGCTTTGGGCGCACGCTGAGGGCGGTTTCCAGTTCGTGAACTGGTCCGAATACCAGCCCACAAAAGCGGACGTTGAACGCGACCGGGCACGCAATCGGGAGCGCCAGCAAGCATGGCGCGAACGGCATCAAAAAAACGAATCAGACGCGAATCTTGAAGATTCGAACGAGATTCGCGAGAGATTCGAGGAAGATTCGAGCGAGATTCAAGGCTCGAATCAACCCTGAATCTTTTTCGAAAACCCCGAAAACATGCGGAAAAACGAAGCCTGTAACACCGTTAGTAACGATGCCCCGACCCGACCCGACCCGACCCGACCCTTAAGTACTTACGTCTCGCTCTTTTCTTACGTAAGTAGGGGGTCATCTGATTCAAGGAAAGTCAGCAGCAATTCGTTACGTAAGTTAACGCGACGGACGCGACAAATTGCTGCTGATCAATGGAGACAAAATGATACTCACACGCTCGCAAGGCGAAAGGTTAGCCGTCATCATCAACGCCTCACGGCCAGAATGGGCGATTCCTAGCATTGCGAAAATCCTACAGACCGCCAACCAAAGCAACGGGCTACCCGCGCACGACTTCAACCACGCAATACGGGCAGTAGTCGCCTACGCCACGGCAACCGTTGCGGGCGGTGAATACGTGAAGCAGACACCGGGATTCATTCATGAGCCCTCGCGCTTCTGGGATGACACCGCGCCAACCGGCAAAGGCTACAAGAGCGCCCCACGGGTCATGTGCGAAGAACACTCAACCTACGAAGCTCACTCATGCTCTTGCTGTTGGGCCGACGTGAACGTTGGGGAACGCACCGAAAGCCAGGTTGGCAAAAGGTTGCACCCCGCGCACCCACCCAACCCCGGCAAAGCACAAGCCGTAAAACAAGCAATCAAAACACTGCAAGCCGCTCAACACTGAGCGGCTTTTCTTATGCCCTAGGAGACAAGATGACAATCTTTGGCGAGCAGTTGGATGCGTTCGAACTCATGTACCCGGTAGAAACCATGCCGGATGACGTTGCCCCCGGCGATATTCGGTTGTTGCTGAATCCGGTAAGCCTGGAATCAATGTTTGATGCCCGAGAAGCGCACTTTCGTGAGTTCAACGTGAACAAGGGTAACTGGAAGCCGTACCGGGGATTGTCGCCTCAAGCGGTTAGCGGACGGGAATCAGAACACCCGGCTCAGAGCTTCGACTCAGACCTAAGATGCCAACATTATGGGCGAGGTTGCTCTTGTGTCGGCTCGCTGGTCTACAGGGCCTATTGCCATGAATGCGGCCACTGGACGGGCATCTACGACCACGAAAACAAAGCGTGGGAAGAACACCTCGATCACTGCTGGCCCGGCTGGCGCGACTTACCGGTGCTAGAGGGGAAGCGAGTCGGGTTCGGATACGAATTCACCTACCCGGATGACTACCCGGAGAGCTTCAAAGTGACTGGCGCACCAATCCTTGACTGTCGCGGAGATAGCACCATGGGCGGGAAACACGTGGCAGGACATTCACCATTCGGCGGGGTCAAAGTCGGCGTCATCCAAGACTGCCAAATCCATAGTCAGGGGAAGTAACCGATGATCAAATTCTTCGTTTCTGGCAACCCTGCACCGCAGGGCAGCAAGAACACTTCAGCGCAGAAACGTAAAGGCGTGTACACGGGCAAGGTGAACGTTTACGAGTCTTCGAAAGCGTTGAAGCCGTGGAGGGAACTAGTCACGTGGCACGCACGGCGCCACAAGCAAGCCACACCGCTAGACGGTCCGTTAGTCCTGACCGTTGAGTTCTTCTTGCTGAAGCCCGCGACTACGAAGTACCCCGAATATCCGATTGGTACGCCGGACACCGACAAGTTGCTACGTGCTATCGGTGACGCGCTAACCCAGGCTGGACTAGTTGCCGACGATGCCCGTTTCGTTGACGTCCACGCGTCGAAGCGTTGGGCGATAGATAGGCCCGGCGCACGAATCCAAATCGGAGAAATAGGGGAGGGGCCATAGAATCAGTGCATGATCACTGAAAATACCTTCATATGCACCAGTACAGCTCAGCCTCCTCGCTACGTAGAACTAATTCCGCATTGGGCAACAACGTTGAACTGCGAACTGCCGGAATCGTTAGACCGGTGGACTGCCTTTTGGGAATCGCCGAGCATATTCATTGGAGCGTTAGCCGCGTTAGGCACGCTCTTTGCCGTCGGGGCTGCGGTAAAACAATCTAGCGATGCGAAGGGAATAGCTGAAAGCGGGAACCAAACAGCGATAGATATCGCTAAGCGTGCTGAAGAAGAAGCCAAGAAGCTCGCATTGCTCAATCGCGAGTTAGATAACTTCGAAATATTCGCAGATTGGATAATCGACTATGCGTTCGGGATCGTTGGACCTAGACAACAGCACCTCAAAGACACAACTCGAATGACTATGAGCGCACGAAAGTTGCTTACTTATGCTGGACAAAGAGAACCGAAGTTCGCGGAACAGCTCATGCGCTCGCTGGACACTTTTCAACGAATTGGTATGGAAATAAACACTGCAATGTATGTTCCCATTGATTTGGCTTCCGAGCATCTGGCAACCGCCAAAAACACAAGGACGTGGTTGACCCAAAATAGCAACGCTGCCGAAGGATTCGTACTTACTGCAAGTGCGCTGTCGAAGGAGGTGACTGATTACTACGCTAGGCCCGATGGCGCACAGCAAGCAATTGTGCGGATAGCCGAGCTCGATGCGTTGATGAAGGAAAACTATAAGGACCTACTGGCACACTCTTACGCCGAGTCGGCCTATCTCGATCAAATAATTACGGATTCACAGGAACAGCAGAACTAGCCGAACCGCCTTTCGGGGCGGTTTTTCCTTACCCAAATCCAAGCCCCGCATAGGGGCTTTTTTCATGCCATAAACCCGAAAGGAAACCATGACAACCGACGAACTGATTACCCGCGCTCGGCGCGCAATCGAAACCCGGCAACCCAACCTTGCCCGGCTCTACATGCGCAAGGCGTTAGCCCAAACCGACGCGCACCGGCGTGAACTCAACCCGCTCGGCTGGAAGGTAAGGGATTTGTCTAAAGCGCTCCAAATATTCGGCGACATCGTTACGTTGATCGGTGAACGATGGGCGCAAGCATTCGACGCCTTCGCCCGCTCATTCAACGAATCCGCTAACAGGCATGCGAAATCTGATTATGCGTTGGTAGGGCCGGGCAAATGAGCAAGCGGAAACCGCAAGGCCACCCCGCCCGTACAGCCCGCGACCCGCTACACGTCGAAATTGAACGGCTCGCAACAAAGGTCACCCAACTAGTTCCCGAAATTATCAGGGATGCCCGTTTCGACCCCACAGACGTGATAACAGCCAAAGCGGGCAGCATCGCCCTACTTCACCTGCTCGCAATCCTCTCCGACAAACCCACGCCCGCCGAAATCTACGGCCACGGCAAACACGGATACCACCACGCAAAGGACACCAAATGATCACCGTAGAAGCCAAACGCCTAACCGGTATCGACCGAGGCAAAACCGCCTCATTCAGCCTCGAAAACCCGGCCCGCCACTACTCGGGCAAACTCTGGTCAATCGAACACACCGGCACATACGAGACTCGAATCAAGCTACACGCAGACGGGCGCACTTTCGGGGCAACCCTCCAAGAAAGCCACCCAGTCACCATTGAAGGAATCGGAGCCACCAAGTGAAGCCAGGAATGATCACCCTCGCCAATCTAACTCGGCCTCAAACAAAGAAGCTAGTCAGCTGGTTCAACGCAAACGGGCTACGGCATTACGTACCCGTTGATGCTCGAATCATCTTCACCGGTAACCGGCTAATCATCCCAACATTCGACATTGAGCGGTACGGGCAGAAAAACAAGGCGTGGGCTAAACGTCGATTCATCCGTGAAGCTGACGGGGAAATTGTCGGCCTACCAATCAAGGTTCGAACCTACCGCGTTCGCGTTCCATTCGAAGCAATCAAATGATTCGCCTCTACCGCGCTGCATGCGAATACCTTGAAGCGCTCACCGACGCTATACGCAACGACGAACCAGCCCCAGAAGGCGCAACTTCGCACATTGAGCACGCAAACCAATACGAGCCCCGCGAAGCCCACCAACACTACCGAGAACCTGAATGGGAAGACCGGCAACGAATCGGATTTAGGAGCAACCCATGAGCAACCTAGTAATAGCCGCACTAACCTCTGAAGACAACAAATTTCGCGTCTTCAAACTCGGCAAGAAATGGCTTGTCATGCGAGGCGCAACCCGCATAGCCCGAGCCGACCGCCCCGCAATGGCCTACGCGCTCTTGCGCTCATTCCTAACCTACGGTCGCGAGGTTCGGAGATGACCCCGAAGCCGGTAGACGGCAAATACGGAGAACGGACAGCGTTAGTCGCATTCCTGTTCAACAAATCAGCGAAATTTCATCGAGGCTTCGAAGCTGGGCGCACAGTCCACCGCGACAAGCTCACCCGAAACCTAGAGAGAATCCAAGCCAACTATCTCGGCGGCGACTACCTTCTAGGCTTCAAATTCGGCAAAGACGTTCACAAGCACGGAATCAAGGATGCAATTCGAAAGGCTAAGGCATGACCGCCTACTTTGCGCCCCCAGGTGAACCGCTAGACGGCGACAACTGGCAAGAGCTCGGCAACCTAGGCGCCGATGGATACCAGTTTGAAGAATCGGACATTAACCAAAAGTCAATCGAAATCAACGCCCACGTACCGAACCTTGCCGACATGTTCCGGCGTCACGGCAAGGACTTGCGGGCAAAGGTTGTGGCCACATATCAGTCAAGTTTCACCTTCCACATGGAAGACGATTTGAAGGCTTTCATCAACGCCATGCACGGATTCGACTTCTACGCGTTGCAAGCCACCGTAAACGAATGGCTCAACCGCCCCGCAACGTCACGCATCCCGAAAATCGACTTGCTCGAAATCGCAATCGCCGTCAAACGGCATGTGTCGCCCGGCAAATACAACTACTGGCAATTGGGCAAATTCCTCCAAGCACCGAAAGGCAACTAATCGCAATGGCCACCATTCACAACATCGAACTAGACCTATTCGCCCGCACATCAACCGGCGAAGAAATCAACCTCGGCAAAGTCCAAGTGCCCATAACAATCGACGTCAACCCGCGACCGACGCGACCGCGCCAAGGCTTGAATCCACTCGAAATGGAGCGAGCGCGTGAAGCGAGACGTAGAGCAATCACACCCAACGAATTCGACGCCCTAGGAAACAAAAAATGAGCGCACTAACACTCTTCCTCTGGATCATCTGCTCATGCGTCGGCATCGTCGCAATCGCAATCGCAACACTCTTCGCCGTCGCCACCATAAAAGAAATCAAACGCTACCTAACCCCAACCGACCAAGAGGACTAAACGACCGTGGCAGAATGCACCACAAACGACTGTGAAGACGATGCGAAACTGTTCCTCTGCGGTTACCACATCAACGCGCTACAAGCATGGCTCGACAAATGCGCTCAAATCCTGCCTGAACTAGACGTCACCATTGCCCGGCTCGATAACGTTCGGCAACCAAACAACGAAGGCGGCAACGGAACTAAAAGCGCAGGCAGTTCAGCCCCGGCAAACCTTGACGCGCTGCAGCTCAAGATCAACCTTGCGTCACTCACCGAAACAGCCGAACACTACGCCAAAGACCAATTTGCGGCAGGCATCGCCTGGACAGTCCAAGACTGGTACACCAAGGCCGAGCTACTAATCAGCGGGCCAGAAGAGGACAGCCCTAACCCGTGGGCAATAGCCAACGCCCGTGAAAAACTAGCCGACCACTTCCCAGAATCAATGACGCCACGTGAATGCGCAAAGTGGTTACGCGAAAACTCAGGCATCAAAATCAACGCCGGAAAAATCAACGACTGGCACCGTCGGGGCAAAGTCCGAAAACATCCCGGCTCCACCCCAAAGCGACCGCTCTACTCACCAAAGGAAGTGCTAACAGTGCACCTGACGCGCCAACACGAATAAGAGTTGCACCGATTAAATAACCCATGCAATAATGGCAAGTGTCGGGTATCTTGTACCCAAAACAGAACCTCTCACCGAAACAGGTGGAGGTTATTTTTATGCCCAAATAGCGCCAACTGTTTACCCCAAAAGGTCAGTTGGCGCTATCGGCGTTTAAAAAACCCTTTAACTGAATAGCCCGGTGCACACGACACCGGGAGCGGGTCACCCGGCAGGGTATCCGCCTTGCGCACCCGTGCTGTTAGGTCTGCGGACAACAGTGCGGGTGCTGCGCCCTTGTAGCTCAATTGGCAGAGCAACCGCCTTGTAAGCGGTAGGTTCCGTGTTCGAATCACGGCATCGGCACAAACCAGTGTGGAGACTGTAGGTCGGTACTGGGCAAGTCACCCAAAGTGCGGCCAAGGATCAACCCGGGCGCAGTCGATGCATTGCGGTGGGATCACAGGATCTACAGCCTAAGAACGAGGCGACGCTACGCGCCTACTCCACACTGGCTACAACTTGACGGCGCGACCCCTAACCAAACACCTATGCGAGTAGGCCAGCCGCCGTCATCAACTTAGGAGACGCCTTGCTAAACGAACACATCATTGAAGCCATATGGCGCACTGTCGAAGACGGTGGCGACGTAGTAATTGTTCACCGGAAACCAAAGGCCGTGCTCAAGCAGTTGGCCGAGGACCAGCGCAACGCAATGCGCATCTACTGGGTCAACGGTAACGAACGAATCGACATAGACAACGGCTCAAGCATTGACGTCATCCGCGAATCAGGCCACGGACGCGGGCTAACAGCCAACCTTCTCGTTCTGCCTCTCGGCATCAATGAAGCCCTGGGGGTCGAACTAATGCCGATCCTAGCCCCCACCCAAGGCCACCTCCTCGGCTACTAATAGCCCTACCCCCTCGGCATAGACCCCTGGGGTACACCTCCACCCCGGCAACACCACGCCCCCTAAGACCCTCGGTCAACGTCACCTACCAGCTTTGTCATGTGGGCGAAATAGGAACGAAGAGTGAGCAGCCAACAGCAAGCCCGCCTAAAACTCCTTCGAGGCGAGCGCACACTCTGCCGAGAACAACCAAGCAATACCCGCAAGGCAACGAAGCCAAGCGTTCAAGGCGGTGAACCATGGCCACATCACGCACCGGAACATCAGCATGGCTCAACACCGCTCGCAAAGTCCTAAGAGACGCGCAAGACAACGGACAAACCAAATGCGTCTATTGCATGCACACACTCAACTACCAAGACCGGCGAGCCTTCAACGGCGCACAAGTAGACCACATCATCCCGCACTCAAAAGGCGGCACCGATGACCGCTCAAACCTCATAGTCTGCTGCCGACAATGCAACATCTCAAAAGGCAACCGCATCGCCCCCAAAACAAAAAGCATCCTCGCCCGCCAACCCCTCAAAACCTCGCGCAACTGGTGAAAGAAATTAACAGCCTGTGGAAAACTTCGCGAGAAAAGGGTGGGGGTAAGGGGTTGACAGGGGGAGCCGGGTTCGCCCCTCCCTGCATAGCGAAAATATCCCCCCGAGCTTTCTGGCTTGGGTGTTCTGGTTGCTTTTGGCTCCGACTAGGTGTTTTGCAAAACGTCATTTTGGCTGCTTTTGGCTTGGTTTAGCCGGGTGTGCGCGGTCGGTAATAATCCCCGGAATCTCGCGGTTTATCCGTTACAAAATGGTAGAATTAGAGCATGGAAACGAAGCGTTGCGCGTACTCAAAATGTGGCGGGCCAATGAACTTGCCCCGTGCGGGCGCTCGTTTTTGTAGCTCCAAGTGCCGGGTTTATGCGCACCGCGAGGAAAAGCGTTTCCCGGCTGAGATGACCACGCGTTCCCGGTGGGTTCGGCGCATGGATTCCAAGCGCCCTGTGACCGCCTCGGGCTGTCCGGCGAGTTCTACGGATTCGCGCACATGGTCGGATTTCAAGACCGCCAGCGAGTCTTCTGCGGGCGTTGGCTTGGGCTTCGTTTTGGGTGACGGAATCGGTTGCTACGATTTCGACCACTGCCTAGCCGGTGGCCAGTTGGCCGACTGGGCCGCCGAGGCCATTCGGGCTATCCCCGAGCGGGTTATTTTCTCTGAGATTTCACAGTCTTCTGAGGGCGTTCACGTCTTCGTTGAGGCTGAAGAAGGGCCGGGGCGCAAGATTCGCGACGGTCGGAACATCGAACGATACACAGCGGGCCGGTACATCGCAGTTACGGGGCGCGCTTTCAAGCTTTAGGGGGATTCATTGTCTGATCCTATTGGGCTTGGTGAACGTGGTGTTGAGATTTGGCGGTCGCTCAAGACGGGCGAAATTGCCCGTGACGCTTTGGTTCTTGAGGCGGCGCGTACGGCTGACCGCCTGGATGAACTAGACAACATCATTCAGGGCAAGGGCGTTCTTGAGCTTATGCAGTTCCGGCTTGATTTCCCTGAAGGTGATGACGAACCGTTCGTTGTTGAAGTCAAGTTCCAAAGTGTTCTCAGCGAGGCCCGCCAACAGCAAACGGCGTTTGCGAATTTGGTTGAAAAGATTTCCCGCTATGGCTTGTCGGCTACGGCCCCTAAGGGTGGCGAGGTCAAACCGGTTCCGGCTGGTGTGACAAGCCTTGACAAGATTCGGGCGAAGGTGGCTCAACAGTCTCGTTAGCAGGTGATTCGGTTTGTCATTTGCTGGTAATCAGTCTGCGCGCTATCAGATTTCACCTAAGTGCAAGAACGTCAATTTGGTTCACGCTGAAGCGTGCATTGAGTTGGCGGCGGCTTACGGGCTGGTCTTGGATGAATGGCAAGCGAACGCGGTTCGCATTTGGTTCAGGATGACTGAAGAAGGCCGCTGGGCGGCTTCAACGTGGGGCTTGTCGGTTGCCCGGCAGAATGGCAAGAACGGCGCGCTTGAGGCCGTTGAGCTTTACCTCATGGTTGTTCTTGGCTTCAAGATTCTGCACACCTCGCACTTGCTCACGTCGGCGCGTAAGGCGTTCAAGCGTCTCATGTCGTTCTTTGGCCGCAAGGTCAATGACCCTAACGCGCCGTTCCCTGAGCTGAATGCAATGGTTGTTGAGATTCGCAAGACCAACGGTCAAGAGGCGATTGAGCTTAGCAATGGTGGCTTGATTGAGGTTGGCGCCCGTACTGGTGGCGCTGGCCGTGGTTCATCTTTCGACTTCCTGATTGTTGACGAAGCTCAGGAATACGAGGAAGACGAACAGGAGGCGCTAGAGGCCACCGTCTCGGCTTCACCTTCTGGCGACCCGGTGATTGTCTATATGGGCACACCGCCTAAGACTGACGGCGAGCGAGGCGCACCTTTCATTCGCGTGCGTTCGGCTGCCGTCACTGGCCGGTCGGCTCGTTCGGCGTGGGTTGAGCATTCGCCCCAGGGTGAGCTAGACAAAATGTCGGAGATTGAGCTTCAGGCGTTTGTTCGCGACCGTAAGAACTGGGCTGATGCTAACCCGGCTGGCGGTGCGCGTATCGCTGAATCAACTATTGAAGGCGAATGCGAACGCATGTCGGCGCGAAGCTTTGCGCGTGAACGGTTGAACATGTTCCCGTCACCTGCGGCCCAGCTTGAGCTTGCTTTCTCCGAAAAGGTTTTGAAGCGCCAAGCGTTGAGCGCCGAGCAGGTTGATTCTGAGGTTGCGCCTATCGCGTTCGGGTTGGATATGAATCCAGAGAAGACCCGTATTTCGATTTGCGCGGCGTTGCCAACTGCCGACGTGATGCACTTGGAGCTTGCCGCGAACACTGATTTTGATTCGGGCGGTATTTCGGCGGTTGTCGAATGGTTCTGGACTCGGTGCAAACGTCGCATTCCTGTTGTCCTTGACGCTTATAGCCCGGCGCGTGACTTGTTAGAAGCCCCGCTGAAGAAGCGCGGCCTAATGGTGCGCGTGCTGGACGCGAACGAGTTTACTCAGGGATGCGGTCAGCTGTACCACGCTTTCCACCGTGAACATTCGGTGACGTGGTTTGAAGAGCAAGACGCGTTTTACGAGTCGATGAAATCAACGGTGAAGGACCCAATCAAGAATCGCCCTGGTTCGTTCAAGTGGAATCGGGCTGATTTGGAAGTTGACCTTATGCCGACCATGGCGGCGACGTGTGCGCTGTTTGGTGCTACTAAGTTTGCTCGGCGACCTCGGGCAACTTCTACAGATTCTAAGAGTAAACGGCATGCGGTTGTTCTCTGATTGAAAGGCGGTGATGCGCGTGAAACGTGAGTTGGACGCATCAGAGCGCTCGTTATTCGAGGGCATGCAGCGCACGATTCGTAAACGTTCGTACCGTAATCATTTGCGGAAGAACTTGCATGATTCGAAGCGCCGCCTAGACCGCATCGGCTTTTCTGTTCCGCCGCATATGGTGGATTTTCAAACGCCGGTTGGTTGGGCTGAAAAGACTGTTTCGGTTCCTGCCTCACGCATTCGCCCTGAGGGATTCCGACTGTCGGGCAACGCTAGCGCACTGGATGACCTAAAAGAGACTTTCGAGGGTCGCTATGTTGCGCGTTCTTTGCGTAGCGCTATCAAGTCTTCGCTGAAGCATGGCCCGGCTTTCGTCTTCACTTCTAAGGGTGCTACGAATGACGGTGAACCTGAGGTTGTCATCTCGGTTCGGTCGGCTTTTGATGCTACTTGCATTCAGGACCCGCGCACGGGTGTCGTTTCGGCGGCTCTTGAAGTGTTGGACGGTTCACGAACTAACTTGCATGTGCCGGGTTGGATTTTGGCTGTTGACCGCGTAGACGGCCAATGGGTTGTCACTGACGAAGCGCGCCAAGATCATGACGTGGTTGGTTGCGAGCCGTTCGTTTGGGATTGGGATATAGACCGGCCTTTTGGTCGCTCACGTATCACGCGCCCACTGATTGGTTCGATTGAGCGTGGCGTTCGTACGTTGCTTCGCATGGAAGTCACTGCCGAGTTCTTTAGCGCCCCGCAGCGTTCGTTGCTTGGTGCTAGTGAAGAACATTTCACTGACGGCGACGGCAACCGTATCGACTTGTGGAAGGCGATTACGGGCGGCGTTTGGGCTTTGCCTGATGTGTGGGATGACGAAGAGGGCAAGCTTGTCCGCGCACAGCTGCAGCAACTTTCTCAGGCTTCGATGCAGCCACATTCTGACATGTTCAAGTCGATTGGTTTGCAAGTCGCTTCAGAAACTTCGATGCCTATCAGCTATTTGGGTATTCAGGAGAATCAACCGGCTTCGGCTGACGCGATTCGGGCGGCTGAGGCTGACATGGTTTCGTTGATCGAATATCAGATTGAGCTTTCTTACGAATCGGCCATGCTGAATCTTGCGCGCAAGGTTTTGGCTGTGAAGCGTGGGGCTTCGTTCGCGTCGGTTGAGGCCGATACTCGCGGGCTTTCTATCCGCTTCGCTGACCCTGGCACGCCTACCGTTGCGGCTCGTTCGGACGCGGCACTCAAGTACACTCAGGCGTTCCCTAACGGTGACCCTGAGCTTTCCATGGAACTGTACGGGCTTTCTGATGACCAGATAGGTCGAAACATGGAATACATGCGCCGGGGCGAAGCTAAGGCGTTGCTCGACGGCATGACAGGTGCGAGCGCAGGGGAAGACATTGCGCAGCCAGCCAATGAGACAGCCAATGAATCGGCCAGCGAGCCAGTCAATGCACTGACGGCAGACGAACTGAAGAAGGCTGCCGACGCGCTCGGCATCCTTATCCGCTCGGGCGTTGACCCTCAAGATGCGGCTAACCGTGTCGGCCTCGGTGGCGTAAAGTTCACCGGCGCTGTTCCGGTCACGTTGCGCATGCCTGAGGCAGATGCGGCAATGCTTGAAGAGTAGGGGGCGCTGTGAAACGTGCCGACGTGGACGCGTACCGGGCGAAACTCGATAAAGCTGTAGAAGAGGCGCAGGGGAAGTTAGCCGGGGCGTACGCTCAAATGAACGGCTGGCCAACCGATCAGAAACGCGATGCCCTGGGCGACGTGTTTGCCGAGCTATGCCGACAGTACGGTGACGCGGTAGGGGTAACCGCTTCGGATTTTTACGCGCTAATTCGTAGCCAATCTAGCGAAACCTCAACGTATAAGCCGGTACTTGCTCCCAACGTTCCAGCCGAGCAAGTGCGGGCTGCCTATTCCTATTCGGCGAAACAGCTGTACACCAAACAGCCGGATAAAATTCTCAAGTCGCTCAATGGTCGCTTGCGAAGATACGTTGAGTACACGGCACGCGAGACTGTACACGTCAACGCTTCGAGAGATAGGGCTCGCACCTTTTGGGCGCGTGTTCCGTCCGGCAGTATAACATGCGCATGGTGTTTGATGCTGGCCTCTCGCGGGTGGGTTTACGCAACCGAGCAGACGGCAGGCGGTGTCGGCAACGAGTTCCATAACGATGACCGTTGCATGATCATCCCGTCATTTGATGATTCGCCAGAGCTTGAGGGTTACGACCCCGACGCAATGTATGAAAAATACAATCAGGCGCGTGACGAAGTTCTTTCGGACGGCTTAGAACCGACTGATAAGAATATTGCCGGACGCTTGCGTGACATGTTCCCTGATGAATTGAAAGATGGGTCTGAGGTTCCGAGCATCCTCGGCGACGCGGCGCAGGGCTGGCCGGAAGGAATTCAGCCTGTGAAGCCTAGGATTTGGCGGCATGTCTTGACGCGGCATCTTCCACCCGACGGCAAGGCGGCAAGTCATTTTCATACGGATTCGAAGTACGAAATCTCTAAGATTATTCGCGAAACCTTGTCGAATCCAGATTTGGTTTTGGATAAATCAGACTGGGTTGGCGTTCGGAACTATCACAAAATGATCGACGGGAACGAGTATATTGTGGGAATTATCGAAAAGAACGGCGTGTCATCCGTAACTACAGCCTTCCCACCGTCACCAATGAACCGTAGGATAGACGTATGAGCGCACAGAGTTTGGCACAAGAGCTACGGCGGGCGGTCGTGCCCGTTCTCGACTCTGACGCGCTCGAATTTATTGATGTGTACTTCAGTGAAGAGGAATGGGAAATTTTTATCGGCATGGCCGCCCAAACTTGCGCGGCGCATGGCATCCCATTGAATCCTGAAGTTTCCGAGTATGAAGAGTGGATTTCGGATTCAGCAATAGAAGCCGTGCGCTCAAATATTCGAGGCCAAGCCGCCTAACCAAATATTTTTCTAACCCCGTGTCGTTGGCGACGCGGGGTTTTTCATGCCCGAAAGCTGTTTGCTTTCGGGCTTTAGTTTTCCCGCCCTAGATGGTGTCGGGGTAGTTGCCGAGACGGCAAGAAACCATGTGGAGGTATAAATAATGACTCGTTTTGTTGCGCCTACTTTTGAAGAGGTTCCTAGTTACATGTCCGTGATGGGCATGCGTGGGGCTCGATTCCTTGAAGGCAATGACGGTTCGGGGTCGGCTGGCGCGGGGGATTCCTCTGCGGCTGATGAAGCGGATTCTCAGAACGATTCTGGGGATTCGGATGCAACCGATAACGCGGACAACGCGAACACATTAGGCGATTCAACCGGCGAATCAACCGATGATTCAGCCGGTGACTCTGATGATTCTGAAGGTGAGTCTGAGGGCGATAAGCCGGATGACGATTTCAAGTCGGATGCGTCGAAGAAGGCTCTTCTTGCTGACCTTCGAAAAGCGCGTGATGAACGCAAATCACTGCGCACCGAGAACGAGACATTGATCGAATCCATCGCAGAACGCGACGCAACGATTACCGCTAAGGACGCGGAACTGACTGCTAAAGACGCTCAGATTGAGGTCTTGAAGCTGGCGGCTTCGCACCATATCGAAGACGAATCGGACATTGAACTACTAGGTTCAATTGCTGATTCTGAGAAGCGTTCAAATCTTGCTAAGCGTCTGGCTTCTGATGCGCGTAACCGGGTGAACCGGCGTGTTGGTAGTCAAGGCGGTGGAGCGCCCGCAAGCTCACTTGATGCCGGGCGCGACCTCTACGCAAGCCGTAAGAAGAAGAAGTAAGCAAACCTTTACCCCCTTTAGGAGGGAATCCCATGGACCTCACCATTAAGCGTGAATCCTTTGGCCAGGACGATCAGTCTTGGCTTGGCTCTGCCCACGGCACTAACGCGGCGCAGACCGTAACCTTGGACGCTTCGACGTTCACCAAGGCCACTCATTACCCTGAGGGCTGGCTGAAGTCTGGCCTTCCGTTGGCTAAGTCGGGCGAGAAGCATGTCCTTTGGACTGCTGGCGCTGATTTGGCTGGCTTCTTGTTCACTACTGTGCGAGTTCCTGAGGATGTGGCTAGCCCTGTTGGTGCCGCAATCCTTGAGCATGGTCGCGTGAAGGCCGCCAAGCTACCCGTTCCCGTAGACGCTACCGGTCAGGCTACTGCCGCCGGTCGGATCATCTTCGCCTAGGAGGCAACCCAAATGGCACTTGTGCTTTCTACTGACTACATCACCCCAAACGATCTGACTGGCTACGTTCGCGACGCCTTGGCTGATCTGCCACAGAACACCTTCGGTTTGTCGGCTTACCTGCCGGACGAAGAAACCGATGACATTGATTGGCGCGCATCGGTTGGCGGTGGCGGGTTGTCTCGCGCCGCTTCGTTCCGTTCGTTCGATGCTGAATCGCCTATCTCGGGCCGTACCGGCATTTCTCGCATCGGTGGCGAACTGCCTCCTATTTCCGAGAAGCGTCGCCTGGGCGAGTACGACCGCCTGAAGATGCGCAAGCTTGATGAAGGCATCAAGAATGCAATTCTGAATGACGCTGTTGACCTTGCTAAGGCAATCAAGGCACGCCTTGAGATTGCTCGCGGTGAGGCTCTGCAGCTCGGCAAGGTTACTTTGGCTGAGAACGGTCTTGCTCTTGAAGCCGATTTCGGTCGCAAGGCAAGCCACACTCAGACCGCTGTGACTCGTTGGGATCAGGCTGGTTCTGACCCAATCAACGACTTGCTTGCATGGTCTGCCGTATATAAGGCAACCAACGGCGTTCGCCCGGCTGAGGCCCTGGTGTCTGATCAGCTCATTTCGGTGCTGATGCGTAACAGCGCGATTCGCGGCTACGTTCTGCCAGCTGGTTCTTCTCAGAACATCGTCACTGTGGATGCGTTGAACGCGCTTCTGGCTTCGTTCCAGTTGCCTAAGTTCACCGTTTACGAAGCGCAGATTCAGGACGAGAACGGCAACGCTAAGGACATTCTTGACCCTAAGCGCGTGCTGTTCCTGCCACCTGCTGACCAGAAGATCGGCGCAACCCTTTGGGGTCTTACCGCTGAAGCTCAGGACGAAAACTACGGCATTGATTCGAACGACGCGCCGGGCATTGTTGTCGGCTCCTACTCGGACAACGACCCGGTTGCGCAGTGGACTAAGGCATCAGCTATTGCGTTGCCGGTCATCCCGAACGCGAACCTGACCCTTTCCGGCCTGGCCCTCACCTAACCACTAGTCACGTTGGGCCGCTCATTCTTTGGGCGGCCCAACGTGGCGTCAATCTTGGAGGTTCCTATTATGGGAAACATTTCTTTAGGTCATTCTTCGGCGCTTGATGCGTCGGGCAAGTTGCACGAATTTCGACCGGGCGACGTACTGCCTGAATGGGTTACCGCTAAGCGCAAGGACTCTAACCCGGTCAGCGTCGAAATTTCACAGTTCCCAAGCGTTGACGCGAGCGAGATTATTGCCCGCGCTGAGGCTGAGGCACTGGCAATTGTTGAGGCTGCTAAGGCTGAGGCTGAGCAGATTCGCAAAGACGTTGAACCGGCAGACGGCGACGTAAGCGACGAAAACAGCGAGGCCGAGGAATCGGGCGAACCTGACTTCACTAAGCCAGCAACACCTAAGCGTGGCCGACCTAGCAAGACTCAGGCATAACCATGGCCGAGCCATTCGCAACCATTGAAGATTTGGTGAAGCATTGGCCGGACATTCCCGAGGAATTGCGCGACGTGGCCGAAACGAAACTGGATGAGGCGAGCATCATCGTACGGGGCCTATATCCCGGCATTGATGAACGTATCAGCACGGGCAAGCTTGACGCCGACGTTGTGAAACTTGTGGTGTGCCAAATGGTCGCAACGACGTTGAAACGCGAGCTAGACGCTAGCGAAGGCGACGATGTTTCTCAACAGACGTTCACGGCTGGCCTGTATTCTCAGTCTCTTTCGTTCCGTGCCCGTGAGGCTTCACTATTCCTCACAAAGTTGCATCGCCAGCTTCTCGGCGGCGGTAATCGCAACCGCAAGGCGTTCATGATCATTCCAGGGCGGTGACTATGCCAGTTTTTCCTGAGCGATTCACAGTCTTGCATGAGGCTAAAAACGTTGGCGCTGTAGACGATTGGGGCAACCCTATTGACGGGTTCGCGCCACCGGTTACAGTGCCCGTTTACGGTTGGGGGCCACCTAGCCCAGATCAGCCTATCCGTGACCTTTCCACGGGCGTTGACCACGACATTGATTTGTATTGTGCAACGTCGTTTTGCTCGCATCTTGACCGCGTGACCCTGCCGAATGAATCGGGCGCTCTGATTGTTCAGGGTGACCCTGATGATTTCAATCATGGCCCGTTCGGTTTCATGCCGGGTTACAGGGTGAAGCTAAAGCGTGTGGAGGGCTGACCGTGGCGAAAACCAAAGTGAAGCTGCATATTGCGGCTTTCAATGATCTTCGAAACAGAAGTGAAGTTGTTGATTTGGTTGGCAGTGAAGCAGCGAAAGTCGCTGAGCTGGCCGGGCCGGGCTTTGGCCTGGGAGTTCATCAGATGGGTTCCCGCGTGATTGCGAATGTGTACACAGCAACAGCGGATGCGATGCGTCTTGAAGCTAAAGAGGGCGTTTTGTCCAAGGCTCTTGGTGGTTCGGCGGTTCCCGCAAAGGTCAGATATACGACTAAGGCTGGCAAAACGCGGTGGGCCTCGCAAGCGCAGGTTAGCAACTGGACAAAGGGTTCGCTTTGATTGGGGTTATTCGTGGCTACTGAGGTTCTTCGTTATGGCAATCACCTTTCAGCGCTTCAAGAGGCCGTGAAAACGGCAATGGGCGTGCCCGTCGCAGTGATACGCGTACCTAATCCGCGCCCGACAAAGTTCGTTCTCCTAGAGCCTTCAGGCGGTAGCGATAGTTCGATTGTCCACGGTTGGCGGTCGGTCATCGTTGACTCATGGGGCGCTAGTGAGAGCGAAGCGTTCGACCTTGCTTTAGACGTTGAAGCGCAGTTGAAAGCGCTAAAAAATGAGCGGCTGAAAGGCGTGCTCATATACAAAGCTCGCCCGCTGGGTGGGATTGTGTGGATGCCTGACCCTGATGCGAAGGTTCCACGCTTTAGACAAAACTACGAAATCTTGACAAGGAGCGAAGCTACATAGCTTCGCTCCTTTTTTATGCCCAGAAAGGGGTAAGTCATGGGTAATATCGCCCAGAACGTACGCGTTGCGACTACCGGCGCCGTCTCGTTTGCGCCGATTGCGACGGTGCTACCGCTTGATGCTGTTGCGGCATTGGCGGCCACATTCAAGGATGTTGGCTATGTCGGTCCAGACGGCGTTACGCAGGCCATTGAGACTGACGTAACCGACATTACGGCGTGGCAGAACGGCGACACTGTTCGCAAGGTTCAGACCTCGCATGACGTGACTTTCCAGCTTGTCATGTTGGAAACAAACGCCTTGTCTCTTCAGATCTACTACGCGGATGCCACCGCAACTGCTTCGGCGGTCAAGGTGACCGGTGCACAGTCGCCACACAACGTCGTTGTCATTGACGTACTTGACGAAAAGCATTCGATTCGAATCGTCTTGCCAGATGCTCAGGTGACCGAGCGCGGCGAAATCGTTTACCAGAACGAAGAGGCGACCGGCTACGACATCACTCTGACCGCGTACCCAGACGCGGACGGCGTGAAGGCTTACATCTACTTGGATGACGGCGAAGTTTAGCCACTAACAAACCACCTGTCGGGCGCGCTTTAGCGGGGCCGCGTCCGACAGGCTTCTAAACTTTTTTGCCCCGCTCACCATTTTTTAGGAGGCCCCGCTGTGGCTGATGCAATCAAGGTAACTGATTCAACAAAGATTCCTGCTGGCGCTAAGAAACCTCAGGACCGCAAAAAGAAAGTCGTTGTTGAAGACGGCTATCGAGTTCTTGAACTTCGCGGTGTTGAGCTTCGAATCCGCGAAGAGCTGTTCGATGACTTCGAGCTCTTGGACGAACTGAGCTACGTCGATGAAAACCCCGGCTATTCTGGCCGCCTGTTGCGTCGCATGGTTGGCCAGCTCAAGTACAACGAACTTATCGAGAAGATCCGTGATGAAGAGACCGGGCGCGTAAGCATTGAGGCGGGCGCGCAGTTGCTTGCCGACCTGTTGGAGGCAGCAACCCCAAACTAACCAAGCTCGCCTATCTCCTAGGGGAGTATGGCGGGCAGGTTAGGGCTGATGTTCGCCGTTACTACGGGCTGAGTATGTCAGAGTGGCGGGCGCTCGGCTTAGTTGAGGCGACAGACCTTGTGGTTTATTTGCCTGACGATTCGGTGACGTTGACGGCTGTTGCTGGCGGCTGGTCGCTTGCTAACCAATTGGCGGCGGCGCAGGTTGATGAATTGCGCGTGATGATCTGGCAGAAGACCAAGGACGGGCAACGAGGCAAGAAACAGCCTAAACCTATTCCGCGCCCTGGCTTCGAGGATACGTCTTCGCAGAGCTTCACAGCTAAGCCGGTGTCTATCAAGGAAATGCAAAAGCGTATTGCTGAGCGCCGTGCTCGACAGCCTGACGATGGGCTTGTTGAGTATCGGGCGCGTGACGGTCGGATGATTCGAGTCACGCCAAAGCAAGCCGCTTATTTCAATCGTAAAACCCGCTAAATATCTTACCGCTGAGGGGTTGGACGTTCACTCGTTCAACCCCTCTTTAGCGCGCCCGCACGACGGGCGGGAAAGGGTGTTTTGTGGCTACCAATCTAGCAACCGCCTATGTCCAAATTCAGGCTGTTACTCAGGGAATGGGTAAGCAACTTCAAAAGGATTTCGGGGGAGCAGCTGACACCGCTGGCGATAAGGCGGGCAAGACTTCGGGTAAGAAGTTTGGCGGGGCTTTCGCTGGCGTGGTCAAGAAGGCTGGCGCGATTGGGGCGGCGGTTGCGGTCGGTTTGGCTGCTAAGGGTGGCATCTCTCGTGCCCTGAATATTGAGAACGCTCAGGCGAAACTCAAGGGTTTGGGAAACGACACTCAAACGGTTTCCAAGATCATGGACAACGCTCTCGCGTCGGTGTCCGGCACATCGTTTGGTTTGGGCGAAGCGGCTACGACTGCAGCTGGCGCTGTAGCGGCAGGCATCAAGCCCGGTGAAGCGCTTGAGCGAATGCTGAAGTCTGTTGCTAACTCGGCGGCTTCGGCTGGCGTTGGCATGGATGAAATGGGTGCGATCTATAACAAGGTCGCGACCTCTAATAAGGCGCAGGGTGACGTTCTCGCGCAGGTCAACGAAAAGGGTATTCCTCTAACGGCAACCCTTGCAAAGCAACTCGGCAAGACTGGCGCTGAAGTCGAAAAAATGGCTTCGAAGGGCGAGATTGGCTTCAAAGAGTTCGAAGCCGCCATGACTCAGGCATCCGGCACCGTTGCCGCCGAAATGGGCAAAACTTTCACCGGCTCCATGGCTAACCTTTCTGCAGCCGGTTCCCGTATCGGTGCAACGGTTATGACCCCATTTTTGGAGATTGCCCGCGTTGGCGCTAACGCCCTAATTCCCGTCTTGGATGGAATCAATAAGGCGATTGCACCCGCTATGGCGAGTTTCGGCGCATGGGCTCAACAGAACATTCCAGGCGTGTTTACGGCGATTAGCGACGCGGTTTCGCGGGTGGGTAGCGCGCTTGGCCCGCTGGCCGCTCAGATGACTGCAACCATGACGCCAATGCTCGCACAACTGGGTAGTGCTATTGGCCCGTTGATTACTCAGATTGGCGCGGCGCTGGGGCCGGTGTTCGCGCAGATTAGCGCGGCGATCACACCGCTTATTCCTCAGATTGTCGAGTTTGCTACGTCGTTCTCGCCAATCGGAATTATTGTTCAAGCGCTGTTGCCGGTATTGCCTCAGATTGCGGCGATGCTGGGAACTCTTGGCGTGGCGTTTGGGCAGATTGTGGCGGCGGTCCTTCCGTTGGCTACAACCCTGATGACAGCAATCGTGCCTGTGTTCATGCAACTGGTGTCAACGATTTTGCCGGTTGTTATCCAGTTGGTGACAACGCTTGTTTCAGCGTTCGCCCCATTGGTGGCGCAACTTGTGACCGCGTTGGCCCCGATTCTGAGTCAGCTCGCAACGAGTGTTTTGCCGTTGCTTGGTCAAGCGTTCGCGGCGATCTTGGGCGCGATCATGCCTGTGGTCAACGTGATTCTTGCGATTCTGATTCCGGCGCTTCAGTTCTTGATGCCGATTGTTATCGGAATTGTTCAGGGCATCGTCAATAACGTGATTGGCGCGATTCAGGGAATCGTCTCGGTTATTACCGGCGTGATTTCGCTTATCACCGCCCTGTTTACAGGCAACTGGGCTGCAGCTTGGGCGGCGTTGAAGCAAATTGTTTTCGGCGCTGTGCAAGCGGTTTGGAATCTTATCCAGCTGTACTTCGTGGGCAAGATGGTCAAGGGAATCATGACCGTGCTGAAGAGCATCACAGCGCTCTTTACGTCTGGTTGGAATGCGGTTAAGACTACGGTTCAGGGTTCGCTCGGTAGCGTGAAAGCTACCGTGCAAACCAGCATGAATCTTGTGCGAACGATTGTTCAAACTGTGCTTAGCGCGGTTCGTAGCGTCTTCACTAGTGCGTTCAATGCGGTGAAGAGCGTCGCTAGTGGTGGCATGAGCACTGTTCGGAGCACGGTGCAAGGCGCGCTTAACGCGGTTCGAAGTGCGTTCTCAAGTGCGTTCGCCACGGTGAAGAGCATTGTTACTGGTGGCATGAGCGCGGTGAAGTCGGCTGTTCAATCCGGCATCAACGCGGTAGTGAGTTTCTTCAAGGGTCTCGTTGGGAAAATCACCGGGGCGCTTGGTGGCCTACCCGGCAAGCTTCGCACCATTGGCACACAAATGATTGACGGCATGATTAGCGGCATTAAGGCCATGGCCGCGAATGTTGTTGATTCGATTGTTGGCGTGGCTAAGGGTGCGATTGATAAAGCGAAGTCGTTCCTAGGCATCCATTCACCGTCTCGATTGTTCCGTGACGAAGTTGGTAAGCAGATCACCCGAGGCATGGCTGAGGGTATCGTTGCCGACCAGGGCAAAGCCGTAAAGGCCATTGAGTCAGTTTCAAAGGCGGTCACTAAGGCCGCTGAGACGCTGGTCAAGGATGAAACTAAGCGCCTACAATCTGCACGTTCGAAGCAGAATAAGGCGATTAGCGCCCAGAACAAGAAGATTTCGAAACGCAATCAGGCACTTGGCAAGAAGGCTTCCAACCTTGGAGCCTTGTCTTCTTCAGCGGCTACAGCCAAGGCCCGCAAGAGCTTGGGCAATAAGGCCACTAAGAAGGCGGTTGCGGCTGAAGCGAAACGTTTACAGGCGGCTCGCAAAGCTCAAATCAAGTCGATCCGGAACAGCAAGAGCGGGCGCTTAGATTCCTTAGGTTCGTTATCTAAAGATGACGCTGAGAAGCAAGCTAAACGAAATGTTCGCGTGCAGCTCAAGGCGTTGGCGAAGGTTCAGAAAGAGCTTGACCGGCAAGCGACTGTTACCAAGGGTATTTGGGAGTTTGGCGGGGTCAAGGGTGTTCAGCGTCTTGTGAACTCGTTGAGCAAGGCGGGCAACTGGACAAGCAACGCGACTAAGCAAACTCGTTCGGCAACCCTTACCGACTTGGCTAAGGCCCGCGAAGTTATGGCTGACCGTATCGAGTCGGCTAACAAGCGTCTTGACGAAATGGTTGATTACCGCAACCAGAACGCCGAGCGCATCATGGGTGAGCTTGATTTAAAGCCAACCGAGGGTAAGGACGGCAAGAAGAAGAAGCTGAGCATTGCCGAGGTTTCTTCGCGTGTGAAGTCGTTGGCGGCTAAGGCGAAACAGTTCGCTTCTAAGCTGGCAGCTTTGGGCAAGGCGGGACTTCCACCGGGGCTGATTTCTGAGATTGCCGGTTATGGCACGACTGAGGGTATTCAGGTTGCGAACGCGATTCTTTCGGGAACAAAGAAACAACAGTCAACCCTTGGTAAGGATTGGAAGGGTCTTGAGTCGGCTTCGAAGCGTTTCGGAACGGTAGCCGCTGGAGAGTTCTTTGGGGTTGGTATTGCTGCTCAACAGGGGATTATCAAGGGCCTTGAGTCTGATGATAAGAAGCTGAAGAAAGCGGCTGAAAATCTGGCTTCGAAGCTGACTAAGGCGACACGTAAGGCGTTGGGTATTCATTCCCCGTCTCGGGTGTTCCGTGACCAGGTTGGTTCGTATATTCCTGCTGGTGTTATTGCGGGTATTGATCAGGGTCAGAGTGAGCTTGATAACCGGGTTGCTGGCATGGTTCGAACTGCCCCGCCAGCCTCGCAGACCACGGCGACGGCTCCGACTATTGGTGGCGACGGTATGCCTGTTGAGGGCTTTACTGTCAACGGTCCGCTAGTCACGGTTGAACGCTTGGTTGTTGATAATGATCGACGCGTGAAACAGGTGGCGCAGGAATTGCATACACGTGGTTCTCGTTCTGCGCGTGCGCAGGGCAAAACGGTTATGGCTGGGGTGACGCGTTGAGTTTCATTTATGGCGGTTCGGATTCGAACAGCTTGGCCGGGGTGACGGCTACTCTAAACGAGTGGCCGTCACTGGACGGTTTGAGCCTTATTACCGAGGAAACCCCAGGGCATGACGGGCGAAGCTTTCACGGGGCAACCCGCGAATTTTCTCAGTTCGTTTTCGAGGTGATTATCTCGGGCGCAACTTCTGAAGAGGTTGCGCAACGGCGCGATAATTTCGTTGGCATGATTGACCCGTCTCGCGGGCCGCGCCCGCTGGTTGTTGAGTTCGATACGTTGTGGCAATGGCAAAACGTCATGGTTTCGGAAAGCATCAGCTGGGAGCGGTTCGGCTGGCAACGCGGTTCAGGGTTCAACCTTCGCGGTGAAGTTACCTTCGAAACGGTTGGCTTGCCGGATGCTCGCGAGGTTACCCCGCAGAGCGTTGCGTTCACGGGAACAACTTTGTTCACGTTGTCGCGTGGCAACACGGCTTCTTATCCTAAGCTGACTTTCCCGGCGACGAATGCGACCGGCCAACCGCCTTTCGTAGTGAAGATTGGCGCGTTCACTGTTGAGGTGAAGGCAGGCATTGCTACCGGGTTGCGTGCGTCGATGGATTGGGAAACATTCGAATTCTATTTGCTGAATGCTTCAGGTTCGAGGGTGGCTTCGTTAGTGCCCTTCATGAGTCATTATCAACGCCCAATGTTGGCGCAGGGTGTGCCGACTTCGATCAGCGTCACTAAGTCTGGTGCGGGCGTTGCTGGCGCCGTGTTGTATCCGAACAATCGGAGGGTTTAGTCAATGTATGATGACCGGTTTGCTTGGTCGGGCGAAATCCCGTTGGGTTTCCCCGGCCTGAATCCTATTGCTTTGCAGAGGATCACGCCTGATGCGGGGCTAATTTACAGCGATAGTGTTACCCCAACGCGCAAATGGTCGCGTGTGGTTGGCGGCGCTAATGACGGGTTTGTTCAGGGCGCTTGGGGCTACCAAATGAGCTTGAACAGCGTCAATCCGGCAACGGATAAGGGCGGCTTCAAGCTACCGCATTTCTCGGGCTTGTGGCCGTCTGCTGGCAAACTTCTTATGGGTTTGTGGACACGCCAGAACTATGTCATGGCGCACAGTCCGCTAATGTCTTCGCGTGGCGGTACGCCGTTGACTTACCTCGCAACAACGGCATCAGGTCGGTTGCGTCATCAGGTTTACAACTCTGCGGGCGTGGCGATTCTCGACCAATACGAAGATCACCCTTGGGTTCAAACGGCGGGTTGGCAGTTCGTTGGGCAACTGTTGGACATGGATGCGAAAACGTCTCAAATGTTCTCGGTCAACCAAGCAACCAAGGCGACTTGGATTGGCCCGGTGCGCACCTTTACGGGCGTGCCGAATGCGGCCTGTACCGCTGACCTTGACGTGTACATGTTGCCTACGGGCAGCGTGTGGACTACAGGCGTTTTTGACGAAGCGCTTGTAGCTCACCCGACCGGCGTATTCAGTCTTACTGACTTTGTTGACTCAATGTCTTTGGGCTTGTGGGCTGACGGGCAGTTGAACGCGAACCGAACCAACTTCACCGTGTCCGAATCGGGCATCGTGCCGAATGGTGCGAATCGCGAGATTTCGACGGGTGCTGAGCGTCTTTCGTGGACGGCTCGCCCGGTACTTGTCGGCGCACCGGCTGGCGTTGTGCCTTACTGGTCATCTGACAACGGGGCTTCATGGCAGACGGGCGCCGAGTTGCCGGAGCCTTTCAACGGCTTGTTGCGTTGGACTGTGCCTATTGTTCAGGGGCAGTCTTTCAGCGGGTTTGATGTTGTTGAACCTGTTGAGCCACCGCCGACGCTTGAGCCGATTGCTGACCGTTCGTTGGATCAGGGCGACATTGTGCACGTGCCTTTGTCGTTCTTTGCGTATAGCGCGCCAACGTGGACGGTTGAAGCGCCCTCAATGGCTGGCGTGACGGTAACTGATGGCGTTTTGTCGGTTGCCGCTGGTTTCCAAACCGGTTCGGGTTTGGTCACTGTTACTTTGTCGGATGACCTGAATCGTTCGGTGTCTCAGTCGTTCACGGTGACGGTTATCCCGCGCCAGTGGGAAGAGCCGGATGCACCCGAGCTCGCGCATTCGCCGATTGTCCTTTGGGGCGAGTCGCTACCTGAAGCGGTTCTAATTGACCCGTTGGATGCTGTGGTCACTAACGAAGTGAACGGCGAACAAAAGTTTGAGTTTTCGCTACCGGTAGACCACAAGTACGCGGGCGTTATTGAGAACGAACGTTACGTGTCGGTGGCGGGGGAGAAGTACCGTGTTCGCCGTACTGAGAAGTCACGTAATGGCGGACAGCTTCTTCTTGACGTTTACGCTGAGGCCGAGTTTTACGACTTGGCTACGGCTACCAAGGTCAGCGCGAAGGACTGGAAACAGGTCACGGCGGGCGAGGTCATGACTACTGCACTCACTGGCACAGGGTGGAGCGTTGGAATTGCTAACGTGACCACGCTTCGCACCTATGAGACTGAAGAAACTAACCCGCTGGCTTTGTTGCGTTTGGTTCAGGAGAACCATGGTGGCGATTTGGTGTTTGATAACAACGCCAAAAAGGTTTCGTTGGTTACTCAGTCTGGGCGCGATAAGGGTGTTGGGTTCTTCTATGGGCGCGGGCTCACTGAGGCGCGTCGTATCGCAGACACAACCGCCTTGGTTACCCGCTTGCATGTGAAGAACGCGGACGGGCTCACGATTGCGAGCGTCAACGGTGGCAAACCGTATATTGACGATTTCAGTTTTACGAGTGATGTTCGCGTTGACACTTACGAGTTCAAGTCGGGCACTACACCGTTCACCATGCTTGAAATGTCTCAGGTGATGTTGGCGAAGCGTGCCAAGCCTGAGTATTCGTATGAGGTCAAGGTAAGTGATTTGTCGGTTCAGTCTGGTTCGCAGATTGACCGGTTCGGCGCTGGCGACTTGGTGACGGTTGTTGATAACGACCTTGGGATTTCGACGGCGCAACGGATTGTTCGGCTCGAATATGACGTTGTGAATCCGTGGGATTCTGAGATTACTTTGTCGGCTGTGCTTCGTGAGACTGGTTCGGATGACGTGAACGATGCGGGCACTTTGAACACTGGTTCGGGTGTGGCGACGTTTGACCTTGTGCCGTTCAACCTGTTGCTGAATGGCCGGTTTGATAACGCTATGGAGCATTGGGCGTTTCATGGTGCGCAGCACGTTGAGGGTGGCGTGACCGGTGATTATGCGGTTGCGTTGAGTGGCGCGGGCGAACGGTGGATTGAGCAGACTGTTCAACCTGATAACCGTTCGGCTTACGCACTGAGTTTTGACTTGTCTTCAGGTGGCCCGGCTGGCTGGGTTCCGAACGTGAAGGCTGAAGTTGAAGTTACTTATGAAGATGGGTCAACGGAGATTATCGAAATTGATCTTGTTTAGGGGGCTGGTGTGCCAAGTGGTGTATTGAGGGTGAACGCTCGCCCGGCGAAGATGAAACTTCGAATCACATCGTCGGGCGCACCGGCTTCGGCCAACGTTGAAATTACTGATGTGATGTTTCAGCCGGGCGCTGCAGTGTCGGGCTGGTTGCCTCACGTAACAGAAATGCCGTGGGTATCGGGTGTAACCGATATGGATTCAGGGGGTGGCAGTGTGGTTATTCGTTGGGAAGATATCGAGGGCAAGCCGATAAGCTACCCGCCAGCGAGCCACGTTCACACCATTGACCAAGTGACCGGGCTACAAGGAGCGTTGGATTCCAAAGCGTCTTCTAGTTCGGTCGCGTCGATTGTGACCCCTGCGAAAAAATGGGCGGGGCTTGTCTCTGCACATGACTCGGCGGTGACGGTTGAGTTTGACCCTGACTATGGGTGGATTTCTTGGATTGACTTATCGAAGCTTTCCACGGTTGGCGATATAGCGTTTTCGTTCCCGCACTCGGCTTCTTCAAGCACTGCAGCGCGCCCTTACGGGTGGAGCATGAACGTTCTTACCGAGGGCATTGGGGGAGTGACCGCGCTTCGACCCCGCGTCGATTATATGAACGGCGCAACGGTGACCGGTTCGAACGCTGAGTTGTCTTTGACGGCTTGGGCGACATGGGGTTACTCGGTTGTGCATGACTTTATTTTGCCCGCGTCACGTTTGCCGAGACCGACGTTTGTCGTTGTCGGTAACACTGTCGGTTCTACGGGGCGTATCGGTTTGACTCGCCCAGTACTTGCAACTAAATCGGAGGTGAGCCAGTAGCTATGACTTTGGTTCCGAATCAGCCGTATCCAGACCTTATCGCGTGGGAAGACTTAGAAAGTATCCTGATTAGCGGGTGGGGTGTTCCAGGCGATTATCAGTCATTGCAGGGCAAGGCTGACAAGAACGACGTAACCATTTTCGGGCGCGTGCAAATTGGCGACTTACATATTTTCGCTAATGTTCCGCTTCACCTTTCGCCAGCTCGGCCAATCAGTTTGAACGCGCAGATACTCGGTGGCCCGTCTTGTCTTGTGGAGTTGCAATATCGCTCAAGCGTCGGGATTTACCAGATGGTCTTGTCAGCGTTTTCGCTTGGTATGACGAACGCTGAAGTGATTGCTACGTACAAGGGAAAGTACCTGTCGATTTTCGGAACATACCCACGAAAGGCGGTGTGACCGTGGCGCTGGATTTACCTGTCCTGTCAACCCCGTACCCGTCGATGTATCCGATCTATGACCTAAGCCAGTTCTTGTCGCTGGGCATCGCTACGACTTCTACGGGAGGCGCATTCTCGGTTTGGGGTCAGATCACACCGAACCTTGTAATGGTCTCGTTGCGCGTGAATCCCTCGGGAATTGTTAATGAAGCCTCGGGAAACATCATTGAGGGTCTACCCAATGAGTTCAAACCGGTTGTCAACACGCCAGACTCGGCTTTGCAGGGAATCTTCTTATTGACTGATGGGCGCGTTTGGAAACGACCCTACTCGCAAACCGGTTGGTATCTTGCCGAGAGAACAGAGGTTTCTTGCATGTTTACAGCACCACGGAGGGCAGTATGAGCAGCATTTACGACTTTCCCAAAGTGCCTTCGCCTTACCCAGACAAAACGCCTTGGTATGACCTTTCGAGCCTAACCGTGAATGGTTGGGCAGGGGACGGGCGAACGTTCGTTTTCCTTGCAAAGATTGAAGATAACCAAATCAGTTTCTATCTGCGCACAAGGTACGGAACAAGCAACGTCGTAGTAACTGATTTACCGACCGAGCTACGGCCACCGTTCCAGCTGGTGTTCAATGCGTATCTAGCGATCAACGAGTCTGGCTATTCTTGCTTATTCACGCCTGACGGCAAGGTTCAGATTTGGGTTTCAGGCAACGACTATTCGCGGGTTGCTAACGGCAGTCTTCTAAACCTAGTTGTCGAATCAACATATGCGCGGAGGGTGTGATGACAGTGTTACCCGGTCAGCCGTACCCTGACCGCCCAGCCTGGGAAGACCTTTCGCCGATGCTATTCAACGGTTGGGGCGTGCCTGGGGAGGCCCAGAATTTACAGGCTTTCGTTGATGGGAACACTGTCACGATTTTTGGACGAGTGCAGATCGGCGCCAGCACGCATGCAATGGTAATACCAGAACATATGGAGCCGATACGACAAGCTTCGTTGGACGCGCTTATCTTGCGCGGGCCAACATGCCAAATGGAAATTCGAACGCATCCAAGCAATGGTCGGTGGAATTTGTTCCTGTCTGGTTACGCACTGAATCTGAGTGGCGCAGAAATGTTAGAAAAGTACGCAGGTATGTACGTCTCAATTAGGGGCAGCTATCCGCGTAGGATGCCTACGACCTAGGAGGCTTTTTGCGTCTACAGCAACCGATCTACGTCAAAAAGCCTGTGAAGTCTATCCGGCTTAGGATCACAGCTACCGACGTTCCTGAATCGTCATCTGTGCTGATTACCGACGTGCAACTACAAGCCGGAGAGCTAGCAACTGGCGTAGTACCCAACGCGCTAGAAGCCGGAACGAAACAGCTCGGCAAACAATACCGCAACGGGGTAGTCAACAATCGAATGACCCTAGTAGCCCTATCTAATGCCGACGCTGCAGCGCCCGTACGCATGCGAGTCATCAACGCCAAAGGTGAAACCCGCATCGGCTCCTACCGTTACGGCAAACTAAACGGCACGGCAGTAACCGACGCACGCCAACACCTAGCGTCGAAAGGTTGGGGAAGACCGCCAACAATCACCGAGCGGTCAAACCTCAACCTAGAAGCATTCGCGACCGGTCGCCTACACTTGCGCCTCGCCTGGAACGAAAGAGAATGATGACACCAAACGTTTGGGTATGGGTCGGGCTTAGCTGGACCGAGCGAATCCGCATGGTTCTAGAGAACTACGGCGACCGGCTGACCGATGTATCAATCTTCGGTTGGCGGGTCGGCTCCAACGGGGCGCTAGAACAAACCTTTGACCCGTCACTGTTGGATGTGTACCGGGCTAAATGGCCTCACCTACGCTTCTGGCTGTGCTTCAGGAACGACGGCGTAGGCTCAGTGTTTACGGCTCTACGGAACGACGAAACCGCCCGCGCACGGCTCATGTCTGACCTTGGCGACGTGATCGACGCTCACCCTTGGCTACACGGTATCGACATTGACCTAGAGCAAGGCGGGGCGGCATCCAACAACGTTGCCGCTGAAGCCTTGTTCAAACAGGTTGCTGACCTCGCGCACGGGCGAAACATGCAAGCCTCGGCAGCTCTACCCGCACTAACCTCCACCGGCTCAGTTGGTGGAGAAGACTGGGTGCGCTACAAGCAGCTCGGCGCGCTCATGGATCACGTTTCGATCATGTCCTATGACTTCGCCTGGTCAGGTTCAGCGCCCGGCCCGGTGTCGCCCGGCTTCTGGTTGGAAGAGGTTTACAACTGGGCGAGTTCACAAATCACCCCGTCAAAAATCAGTATGGGCTTACCGCTCTACGCCTACTTCTGGTCAATCCATGACTACCCCGAATCGTGGGGCGCGACACGGCGAGGCATTTCAGGAACGTATTACAGTGCTTGGCAATACTTTTCAGGCTCTCGCGCATGGTCAGACTCAGGAACGCATTACCCTATCGGCTGGGTAGCGTACCGGGATTCGTTGAGCATGAGCGCGTGGGGTTTCTTGGATTGCTACGACTGGAAAGAGCCGACCCAATGGGAAGACTCAAGCGGTGTCTTCTCAGGCGTGTTTGCTAACCGTGAATACGCCGTACGCTACGGGCTACCGGCTGGCGTTCCTCAATGGTCAGTCTCAGATAACTCGGTTGGCTCAAGCTATGTTGACTATGAGTTCAACGCTGAACCGGTCATTGCATCGAACGGTGACACTGTTTCGCCGAAAGTTGGTTACACGTTGACCGCCGAAATAATTCAGCGCGAACCAGTAGCCGCAACAATCATTGATGACTATGCCACTTCAACCCAACAGTTGAACGCCGTTTACACTCAACCATCTGGCGCATGGGCTTACCAAGCCGTCACGTCAAGCTACAACCAATATCGGGGAACTGGCACGCTACGGTTCGGCAACGACTTTGGCGCGCAATCGCTCTACGCCATGGCACGATTCCAGTTCGCAACCGCTGGCCGGTTCAGTGTCACCTCGCAAGGAATTACCGCTGAACTATCCAGCGCGGGCGAACTGAAGCTGTTGCGCGGCTCAACCGTGTTGGCAACGAAACAGTTCGGCGCGCAGGTTGTCGGCGGCGCAGCGCAGGTTGGCCGGTGCGTACTCGGTTTACGAGTGCGCGAAAACAGTGCCCGCGTGTACTTCTCGCAGGCAGAAACAAGCATCCCGTTACAGCTAGAAGTCACCACAACGCCACCGGGCGGGCCGACAGAGTTTAGTTCAACCGGCATCGCTTGGATTGATCACGCCTACCTTGGAGACGGCTGGTGGTATCAACCCCGCGAAGCCGTGGAAGTCACTGTCAACGGTGTGTCAAAAGTGTTGGGGCGTATCGAACGAACCGGCGTTACATGGGATGACAAGAACCGGTTCAAGCCAGATTCCGACGTAGAAGAATCCACAACACGCGAAACCGGGCTATCCCTCGACTGGGTTTACGCACATTGGAAAGACCTGCCAATAACGACCGGAGTCAACACCACGTATCGAGTCCGACCTCTCGACCATGACCTTTGGCTAGGTCGGCTCATGGCGTTGGACCGTGACGGGGCAAGCATCGTTTACTTCACCGACGCAACAACGATCACCCATTGGCGCGGTCGCGCTGTCCTTGACTGGGGCTTGCAGGGCATTGCCCTGTGGTCGCTCGGTCAAGAAGACATGCGACTATACGAAACCCTTGAGGGCGGGCTACTGCCAGCCAACACGAAACGACTAGACGAATAAAGGCGAAATGCTATACACAATTTCGACCGCGATAATCGAAGCCGACGAACCTCGAAAGGCTTTGATTTCCGAACCGATTATCTTGGCGATACTGACTCTTTTCGGGGTAATCGTCACAGCTTACCTAACCTACTTAGGCGTAAAGGCCAAGGTTGACCGGGAACAGCAAGACTCAGACCGGGCGCGTATGAAAGCCCTTGAAGATCGTTTGGACGATACCGAGCGCCGAAACGTCGGCTTGTGGGCTTACTGCCGGGCACTCATTGACCATATTTATAAAGGTGGAGGCGCACCGCCGCCAGACCCGCCCCACACGATCAAAGACCTATTCGACTAGACCGTTCACGCGGTCTTTTTTTATGCCCTGACGCAAACGCGCCGGGGCTTTTCTTATGCCCAAAACAGGGCAGAAAGTGAGTTCGAAAATGGCTGTTTCTCGCCTCGGCTGGGATTTGCTAGAGCCAACATCTACCCGCCTTGTGAGCTTCAAATGGATCACCGGCAAGGTTCGAACCGGTGACGGTCAAGTAATCCTGGACTACCTGTGCGAACGCTTCAATTCTGAGGTTGAACCAATCGTCAAGGGCTGGTCTTGGGGCTACGCAAAGCGCGACGTACGCGAAGCCTCGGGCATCCCTTCCGAACATCAGACCGGTTGGGCGATAGACATTAACGCCCCAGTCCACGGCCTCGGACTTGTGAACACTTTCAGCAACTCTGATGAATCTGCCATTCATCGAATCCTGAAGGACTTGGGCGGGGCGGTTCGTTGGGGCGGTGACTACGGAGGCCGCAAGGATGAAATGCACTTTGAGCTTCAGGGCGGGCTTGCCCTTCTGAAGCGTGTTGCCGACAAGATTCGCGCCGGTTCTTCCCTTGGCTCGGTAACCCCGCAAGCGTCGAAGCCAAAGCCAGCCCCTAAGCCAGCTTCGACCCGCCCAACCGATTACGCGAAGCTCGCGACCGATGGAAAGTTTGGCAAACAGTCCGTTGAGGCGGCCCAAATCCTTATGTCGCAGATCGGCCTTTACGAACGGGCGATTGACGGCGAGCTTGGCGAATACACATGGAAGGCGTTGCAAGAGTGGCTGACCGGCCTCGGCCACTATGGCCGGGCTATCGACGGCAAGCCAGGCTATTACACCTACCTCGCCTTGCAACAGTTCCTACGCAAGAAGGGTCTCTACCCGGCTTCGAAGTGGTTGCTTGACGGCAAGTTTGGACCGGCGACTATTGCGGCGTTCCAAAAATATTTGAACACCCAACGCGGCTAACAAGCCGTTTCCACTTGTGCCGCCCGTAACTGTTTCGCGGGCGGCATTCCTCAACCCTCAAACAGATTGGAGACCCAGTGAAGAACTGGACTCAACTTATCCCGGCCAATATCCGCAACGCGCTCTACATCGGCTTTGGTGTCCTATCGCTGGCACAGTCCGCGATTCTCGCCTATAGCGCAGCCGTTCAAACCCCGGCGCCTATTTGGGCTATCGGTGGCGGTGCTGTTCTCGGCGTGATTGGTGGCGCGTTCGGCTTCGTGGCAGCGGGCAACGTCGATGTGTCTAAGACGTTCGATGAAACGGTGAAGCAAGCCGCGCAGGACGCGAAGACCGCTTACCCGATTCCTGGGGAGCACGCGGCAACTACCGCCGACCCTGAACGCTACAACGTCGACCAGTAGCAACCCATAGTTTTCAGCCCGTTAGAAGCGATTCTGGCGGGCTGTTTCATGCCTCGCGTCAACCGGCGCGGGGCTTTTCAACGCCCAAAAATGGGCAGAACGGAGCCAGCAGAATGGCTTACCCAGCAACCGCTATCGTGCAAGACGCCGTATGGAACGCGAGCGCAACCAAGTATTCAGAAACCACTCACGCCCTTCAGGTGGAGATGCGCAAGAAAGGCTACTACACAACCGCCTACCTTCTTGATGGAAAGTTTGGACCAGCCACTATCAAGGCGTGGCAGCGCTACATGCGCGACTATGGCCGCTACGAAGGCAAATACACCGGCGCGATTGATGGCGAGGTGAAGGGAATGACCATTTCGGCCGCATACAGCTTCTTAGCTCCAGACGGTGGCAACGCTTGGGGAGTGATCTATAACTACAATCTCAACCCGCAGATCATTTTCCCTGAGTACAGCACAACCCTAGCTTGGCAGAAGTTCTTGAACTACCGCCGAAACAAGGCCTAGTCACGAAAGCGCCCCGCACGATCAAATGATCATGCGGGGCGCTTTTTTGCGTTTAAGTTCTAGAAGTCTTGCAAGTTATCACGGGTGGCTTTTCCTGTTGCGCCATTAGTGGATGAAACATGCACTTCCTTGAGAGCTGGCGTGTCATTGCCCGCCGTGAACATGATTGTATTCCCTAGAATATTCAATTCTTTTGTAGACCATTTGCCACCGCCGACAGTGACACCGAGAATGCCTTTCGACTCTTCGCTCCACTCGGTGATGTAGTGGTGTGGCAACTTCTTATTGAACTGGTCGAAAGACGATTTACTGTTTCCGTTCAAAAACAGGTTGATCATGTCATCAGCCCATGCTTGCCCGGCATCCACCTTTTTCGTTTTGGTGGCACTAGGTGACTCTGCAGCCAACGCAGGGGCAAGGCTAGCCGACGCGCTAGGCGTGCTTGTGGCGCTCGGCGTAGCATCAGCCGACTGATTGCCCGCCGTGCACCCGGCAAGGGCTAGAGCAGCAACGAGAGCGAGCGGGGCAAGACGTTTCAAGATTCCTCCAAAAGTATTTGATTCAAGTCTATTAGTAGGGTCAGACGGTTAGACCCAATGAAAAGTTGCGGAAGGGTAACGATCAATAACGCGGGCAGCAATCGCCAACCACCAACCGTTAGGCCGGTCGCCGTCACCTTCAGGGAACGACACCGAGTCGCCACCCTTCGCGACCTCAAGGCAAGACTCAAAATCAACGTCATGAGTTGCCCGCACATCTAACAGCGCTTCAAGTGCGCTCGGTCCAGGCGAATACTTACCCGATTCCCAACCCCGAATAGTGCGGGGATTGATCGAAAGCTTTTCGCCGAGCTGATCAGCGGTCAAGCCAACCAAGCGGCGGGTTGCCGAAATCTGTTCAGGGGTCATCTGTTGTTCCTATAGGTATGGGCGAGGCTTGCGCCCCGCCCGGTCGGTTATGCGCGTCCGCGAAGTGCTTTGTCTACATCTTCTTGGACTCGGGCAATAGCTTCAATCGTCCAATGAAAACGCTCTTCGCAGATTCCGGCGAGCTCGTTCGCGTCAATATGGTCATTGAGTTCTGAGAAACTCTTGCATGAGTCTAGTTTCATCTCAGAGATTTCGGCGAGCGCTTGGGCTACGGCTTCAGCAATCTCGACTTCAGTTGGTGCGTAGTAGTGGTCTAGCTCGGTCTCTTCGAATGACGGGGTTACGTGGTCAGTCATGGCGTGGCTCAATTCTTTGCGCGGGTGGCGGGTCTTGTGGAGGGTGGCGGGGCTTTCGCCCCGCCGTTCCTGCTTCTAGGCGACTACGGCACAGTAAGCGATTTCAAGGGCTTCGCGGTAAGTGCCCGAGTAATTGACGTCCATGAAGATAACTTCCATAGCATCGTTCAGGTTGTGGCGGGTTTCAATGGTGTCGGCCATGAGTGCGTAGACCATGCGTTGCTCGGGTGTTCCGAAGCCTTCCATCTGCTGATCTAGCAAGACCATGCACGCGAAGAGTTGTTCGGTGGATTGCTGAGCTACTTTGTCATTCAGCTTGTCTTTTGCGTTCATTTCGGTGTCTCGATTCCGGTCAACCTGGGGCTAGTTCCCCGTGGTTATGAAACTAGCTTAACACCCTATTTTAGGGTGCGCAAGTGTGTGAACCTCGAGATCAACCAAGTGTCCGATCCAGAGAAAAGGCTGATTCGCGGTAAATCGACCCTCATAAGTTGGTCTCAAGCAGCGTAAGTGGTTGCACGTGGCTTTTCTGAGTCCACTGGATACTCGACGTGCGGTTATGATGTACTCAATTGCTAGGTTCGTGAGTACTTGCCTAGGGCAGTAAATATTCAGATCGAGAGTTTGTGTGCCATGTGCTCATGATGGTTTCACATGGGGGCAATCGCCTTTGGGCGCGCAAGGCCAGGAATGAGAGCATGGCAAATCGTTATCATCATCACCGCGTTTTTTGGTGCTTAGGGGAATTTCGGGTGCTAAGCTGGCGTTACCTATTAGGTAATGGTGATGCCTAGTGGAAGTGGTTTCCGATGACAAGAAATTACTCAAGCAGGCCAGTGACGATACAGTCGCAAAGAAGGAACTTGGAGCTGAACAAGCTAAGAAACTTGGGATGCGCGTCGCTGAATTGAAATCGGTCGATACTATCGAAGAGCTACTCGCGGGCACTGGACGCTGGGAGTTGCTCCTGCAAAACCGTGCTGGCACGTACTCAGGGCGCCTGAATGGAAATTGTCGACTGATCGTTAAATTTGAATTGGAAGATTCCGAGGGCGACGAGGAGCACGTGAATGTCGTGCATGCCTGTCTTCTTGAGATCGTGGACTATCACGAAAAGAAGAACAAGCGCTAGCGGCGCCTAATAATTGGACGGGGAGGGGACAATGACTACGAACAAGGTAACTACCAATTACGCGGTTGCACCCGGCGAATACATTAAAGAATGGCTTGAAGATGAAGAGCGGACTCAGGCCTCCCTTGCCCGCGATCTCGGCGTGAGTGCTAAGCATGTTAGTAAGTTGATCAACGGTGCCGTGCTGAGCCCTGAATTGGCATTGAAGCTTGAGCTCGTCACCAGTATTCCAGCTAAGAACTGGTTAGCACTCGAGGCTCAGTATCGTGCTGATCAAACCAGACTTGGCATGGAAAAGGAACTGGAACGTCATGCGGAAATTGCGAAAGCATTCCCGCTGACTGCCCTCCGCAAAGCAGGTATTATTACCGAAACGATGCGTAAGCCAGGAATCGTGCTTATGCAGTTAATGTCATTTTTTGCGGTTGGTGACCTAGAAGGCCTTGAGCGTCAGAGCCAACCGCTACCAGCTTTTAGACAAGATGTAGCGCATCCGGTTCGACCAGAATCGGTGCGAACTTGGCTGAGAATGATTGAACTTGAACTTGATGCGTCGGATCCTTTGGAACAGCCTTACGATGCGGATTCTTTGCGAGCGCTAATTCCAGAACTACGAGAGCTTTCTCGTAGTCAGGGTGCGTCTTTCGAGGGTCCATTGGTCGAAAAGCTGGCCAGCGTGGGAGTGCGAATTCTATTTGTGCCAGAAATTTCTGGCACTCGCGCACACGGTTGCACACAGTGGTACGGGGAAAATCCCGTTATAACCCTGACGCTCCGTGGTCGAGACGATGGCAAACTGTGGTTTACATTGTTCCACGAGATTGGCCATGTTCTCCTTCATCCGAAGAATGGGCCTATGGTTCAAATGGATGGGGAATTGCAAAGCGCGAAAGAGATTGCAGCAAACGAATTCGCATCAGAAACCCTGGTTCCTGCGAGGTTCAAGCCCCGATTGAGAAAACTGCGGTTCAATAGCGACGTAATTGAATTTGCGGAAGAAATAGGAGTTTCTCCGGGGATCGTCGTGGGGCAGCTGCACCACTTGGGCCTGTGGGAAAGAAATAGAGGGCACAAGCTTCATAATCGATTCACATTTGCCAGTGAGTAAGGCTCGGAAAAGTATGGCGTTGGCTGATTAGACGAAAAGTTTAGCCACACGCTAGTCACTTGACGTTCCTACTTTCTCTGTCGAATAACCAACCGCCCCACAATCAATCGATAGTGGGGCGGTCTTCTGCGTTAACATAATTGAAATTTGTTTCCATGCAATCCACCGTGGGGATGATTGATTAAAGATCTGTTTCACAGTAAGTTTCATGGTGTCAGGACCTGCGGAGGTTTCCTGCCAAGAAGTTTATTTTCTGGATCGAACGGAAGGTTGTACCTATGGGTCTCGGTGACAAGATAAAGAACAAAGCGCAAGAAGTTTCCGGAAAAATCAAGGAATCAGTTGGCGACGCAACCGACAACGAAAAGTTGCAGACTGAAGGCGTGAAGGATCAAGCGGCGGCCGCAACTAAGCAGGCTGGCGAAAACATCAAAGACGCTGCCAAAGACGTCAAGGACGATCTAACTAAGTAACGCGCAAAATAGGACTGCCCCATCCTCACAGTGAGGGTGGGGTAGTTTTATACGTTAAGGCACAATAAGACCATGCCCACGTTCTCTGACCCACGTTTCGAGCGCATGCGCTCGTATATGACCGGGGAATACCCATACGTGCAGGTGTTCGATCCGGGGTTGGGGAAGATCCACGCTAGGGTGCGTGGTTGGATGCAAGGTGAACTGTTTATCGAATACCCACCCAACGGCGCACGCTGGGTCTACAACGGGCGCTTAGACGTGAAGTGGATACCAACCACGGCAGCCACACGCATCAGACGGGCAGACAGCATCTGGCGTGGCACCGAAGACAATCACACCTGGCACCAACGCGAAGACCAGAAGATCAGCTTCCGACCAGACCCATGGACATCAAACCTCCCGGCATCCGACTAGAATTCGCCTTATGGATCAATACGGAAACCTAGGTCCATTCCAAGACTCCAAGATGCGTCAATGGTGGGATGAATTGGAAGTTGAAACGCAAGACGAAGACATGGCGGGCTTGGGATAAGTCTGTTTTATTGGGTTCGGCCTCTCGGGCATCCTGAACGCATATCAGACGCAAGATTATGGTCTATTCGACCCTGACACGCCCGAGCTGCGTACTTGTTCCCACCGGGAACGGACTACAATTTTTCATGTAAATGAAGCGTTCCCAGTTGGATGCTTCCAACCTCGAAATCCGCGTGATTCCGGGGCAAAACGGGGTTTTGCTATCGGGTTCAAATCCCGCTAGCCCGACCATCTTGTAAAACCCCGTCGAGAATTTTTCTCGGCGGGGTTTTGCTCTGCCAAAATAATTACGGGAGCAACCAGATGCAACGCAGGTTCCAACAGGTAGACGTCTTCAGTAGTACTGCTTATAAAGGCAATCCGCTGGGGGTAGTTTTAGACGCCCCGGGGCTCTCTAGCCAAGAGATGATCAACTATTCGCGGTGGTCCAATCTTTCTGAGGTCACCTTTGTGTTGCCGTCTGAAAATCCAGACGCGGACTATCGCTTCCGTATCTTCGCTAGGGAACGTGAGTATCCATTTGCTGGTCATCCTGCTTTGGGCACGGCGCGTGCATGGCTTGCCGAAGGGGGAGTGCCGAAGAATTCAGGGTTGATTCTGGCTGAATGCGAAGCCGGGGTTGTGCCAATCAAAATTCAAGGCGACGTATTGTCATTCGCCTCGCCGCCAACGATACGCAGCGGGACAATTGAAGCCAGCGAGCTAGCCGAGGTTCTGCACATTCTTGGTGTGGAGCAATCGCAGGTGCTCGATTCTCAGTGGGTGGATAACGGGCCCGGGTGGATGGCCATCTTGCTGGATGACCATGACCTTTTGCTTGGGCTTGATCCGAAGATTCCAACCCGTCCCGGTCGATGGAAAATCGGCGTCATCGCGCCTTTGGCTCATGCGCAAGGTGAAGAAAAATTTGAGGTCCGGGCACTGACCATCGAGAACGGAACCCTGCGAGAAGATCCTGTGACAGGGAGCCTGAACGGTGCAGCAGCGCAGTGGCTCATCAACACGCAAAAGGTCCACCCTCCACTGATTAACCGGCAAGGCTCGGTAATCGGGTACGAGGGACGCGTGTACCTAGACGCCAGTGACGAACATTTGTGGGTTGGTGGGCATACCCAGGTCTTGATCCGCGGAACTATTGAGCTCTAGGGCCCGATGCCTTGTCAGGGTCTTTGAGCCGAACTAGTCTTGAGAAATGGGAACGATAATTTCTGGGATGTTCTTCCACACAACGCCATAGCGTTGATTTATCCGATGTTGAGCCTAGCTCCATTGCCCACCCACGGCATCATGTTTCGGTGCCCGACAAATAACTGTGCTGCTTGATGGACTTTAGAAGTCTTTGCGCGCAAGGCAGGAAAATCCCATGACTCAGGCCAAATCTACAGACCTTGATGGTGAGGCTAACGGTGAAGACCGTAGCAATGCACTGTGCATTTTGGAGAACGTTAGTGTCAGTTTTGCAGACCTAGACGTACTGACCGATGTCGACGTTGTTCTTTCCTTCAACGAACGACTTGCCGTATTGGGCGATAACGGTTCAGGTAAGTCAACTCTCATGCGAGTGCTATCTGGAACGCTGGAGCCAGATCAAGGGCACCGAGTGATCAACGCGCCCGGGGGAGTTGCCTACGCTGCACAGAACCCTAAATTCTCCGCAGACATGAGCGTACAAGAGGTCATAAACTCCTACCACCGACGATTCCGCGAACTGGAAACTCTGATCGCTGCCATCTCGCAACGACTGCAGAGCGCTACAGGCCAGACGGCTGAGCGCCTCATGACTCAATTGCAGCAGGTTACCGACCTTTATGAGGCAGCAGATGGTTATAGCTTGGAACAGCGAGTGGACAGCGCCCTCGAGCAGCTGAGCTTGGGGGAGATTGATCGGCAACGGCCCGTCTCCCAGCTCTCCGGCGGGCAACGTTCACGACTGGGGTTAGCCTGTGTACTGTGTTCGGGAGCCCAACTACTGTTACTGGACGAACCGACCAACGACTTAGACGATTCTGCGATGTCGTGGTTGGAGCGGAACCTTGAAAAGCACCATGGAGCGTTGGTGGTCATCAGCCACGACCGCATGTTCCTACAGCGGTTTGCGCGTTCCATCGTTGAAGTTCATGACGGTTCTTTGGCGCACTATGGGAACGGATACGGAGGTTATCTGCATGCCAAGGAGCAGGAACGAATTGCGATTCGGGCGGACTACGAACAGTGGCTGGAGGAGTTGGAGCATTCTCAGCGTTTGGTGGAAAAGAATGCGGCTCGCGTTGCAGCTGTACCCCGGAAACAAGAAAAGGCCGGGTTTGGGCACGGTAATTTCCGCATGCGCAGTCGCAGCCATGGATCGACTTCAAAGATTCGTCAGGCCAAATCTCGCATTGAGGATCTGGAATCAAACCCGGCACCGAAGCCCGCGGCCGAATTGGAATTTGCCATGCCAACCGAAAGTGGCACTGGCGATGGCAACACTTGTTTGGTCAGAGCAACTAAGGCACGACGCGAGGAAGCGCCGCTGTTGGCAACGAGTAATTTTGAAATTAACCTAGGCCAGCGTTGGTTAGTTACTGGTCCCAATGGTGCAGGCAAAACTTCGCTGTTAAAGCTGCTGGCTGGCGAATTAGATCATTCTCAAGGCAAAATCTGGCGAGCAGAAAATCTGAGCTATGCGTGGTTACGACAAGAGCTCGGACAGACCCCCGGAGAAAGCTTGCTCGAATCATTCGCTCTGGCGACGGACAGTTTTGTTGAAGAAGCTGCGCCGGTGCTGGCTAAGTTGGGGCTGTTTAGGGCCAATGATTTTCCGCGGCATCCGCTTTCGCTCTCGGTGGGCCAACGCCGCAGGTTTGAGCTTGCTGTGGCGGTCAGCACTCGGGCGCAATTACTACTATTAGACGAGCCGACAAACCATCTCTCGCCGGCGCTGGTTGAACAGCTTGAAGAAGCGTTAGAGCAATACCCTGGAACGGTTATTACCGTGACTCATGATCGCAGGTGGCAGCAGAAACTCAGGGCGCAATCGAACCTTCAGAGATTGCATGTACGAGATGGTCAGGTGCAAGTCGTGAAATAGGCGAGTGGACGCCACGAACAACATCATGCATGGATACTGCCAGTTCCTAAGGTGCAAAACTTATGACGGAAGTCTGAATCTGCGCGCAGGTTCCAATGGCTACCAACCAGCACACGTATGTGCTGGTTGGTAGTCATTTTTTCTTTGGAGAGTGCGCGGTCTTGGTGCGATCAGAAGTGAGAAATCCACGAATTCGGACAAAGGTTGTGAGGCCGCTCACGGATTGCATATGATTAGTGTGCGATAAAAGAGCATCGAGTTCTATTATCGAACAAATGATATTCGAGTAAGTCATCACAGAGAAGCGGGGGATGGGACAGTGCAGTTTCATCACAACGGATATGTCTCGGCGGATCCACGAGTTCAACCGGCAGCGGGAACGGGGATCAACCGTCCCGAAGAACTACCGGAATTCATGGACGTGCTAATTGTTGGCACCGGGCCGGCCGGAACTATTACCGCGGCACAGCTCTCACAATTTCCAGATGTGCATACCCGAATCATCGACCGTCGCCCACATCGACTTGAGATTGGCCAGGCGGATGGAATTCAGTCACGCACTGTTGAGACATTCCAAGCATTCAACTTCGCAGAGCGGATCACCGCAGAAGCCTATGTCATCAAAGAGACCACATTTTGGAATCCGGATCCTGCCAAACCTGAACAGATCATTCGCACCGACAGGACGGCAGATGATCCGACGGGTGTCAGTGAATTTCCGCATCTTGTGGTGAACCAGGCGAGGGTCATCGACTACTTTGCCGAATACGCCCTCAACTCACCTGCTCGAATTACTCCAGATTATGGCTGGGAATTCAAAGAGCTCAGCGCTGAACCTGCTCACGAATATCCTGCGAAAGTCACGCTGATTAACTGCGCTGACGGTGCGGATTCATTGGAACGCGTAGTTCGTGCCAAATACGTTGTGGGAGCAGACGGTGCACGCAGTCAGGTTCGCCGTTCCATTGGAGCCAAGCTGTCAGGCGACAAAGCCAACCATGCGTGGGGCGTCATGGATACCTTGGCCCTCACCGACTTTCCGGATGTGCGAACTAAATGCGCAATCCATTCAACCGCCGGCTCAATCCTGCTCATTCCTCGTGAAGGCGGACAACTCTTCCGACTTTATGTTGACCTAGGCGAGGTTCCGGAAAACGACGAGGGTAAGGTCCGCGAAACACCGTTGGAAGAAATCATTGAACGGGCCAAAGCGATCTTGAATCCCTACTCGCTAGAAGTGAAAGATGTTGTCTGGCATAGCGTCTACGAAGTCGGCCATCGACTCGCCGATCGCTTCGACGACGTCCCTCTGGAAAAAATTGATTCGCAAAATCCTCGAGTCTTCATCGTCGGGGACGCCTGCCACACACTCTGCAAAAGCAGGGCAAGGGATGAATGCGTCCATGCAGGATGGCTTCAACCTGGCATGGAAAATTGGTCATGTGCTTTCTGGGCAAGCACCAGCGCAATTGCTGCGGACTTACAGCGCCGAACGTAAGGTCATCGCCAAAGATCTGATCGACTTTGATAAGCAATGGTCCTCCATCATGGCCGCAACGCCAGAAGACTTGGCAGGCAAGGAAGGCGTTGCCGAATTTTATGTTCGTACCGCTGAATTCCCGGCAGGATTCATGACTGAGTATTCACCGTCCGAACTTACGGGCAACAAAACGTACCAGCATCGAGCAGCCGGATTCCCCATTGGTAAGCGTTTCAGATCCGCAGAAGTTATGCGTGTGGCCGACGCCAACCCAAAACACTTGGGGCATCATCACAAGGCCGATGGGCGCTATCGAATTTATGTTTTTGCCGACCAGCAGCCAGCAGCCAGCAGGTGCCTCGGGTGAAGTTGCACAGCTGGCATCGTGGTTGACGGATTCACAAGATTCTCCGGTCCGGCGATTCACGCCAAAGGGCTCGGATCTTGATGCGCTCTTTGATATCAAGGTGATCTACCAGCAAGATTACTCAACGCTGAACATCAACGACGCACCTGAGATATTCCGCCCCCATGTTGGACAGTTCGGACTCATGAACTATGAAAAGGTCTACACCGCTCTGCCCGCGGAAAATATCTTTGAACAACGACAAATTTCCCGTGAGGGAGCGATCGTAATCGTTCGGCCGGATATGTATGTGGCCAACGTTTTGCCGTTGAGTGCCACCGATCAACTATCCGAGTTTTTTGATTCAGTGTTACTCGATCAGAACTAATCAAGATATTTCCCCTACCAGTGTGAGGCCAGCTCAATGAGCTGTTCTCACGCTGGCTCGCAGTGTTGTCGCTGCGGAATATTTAATGCACTGTGTGAGTTGTTAAAGGTGCAAGGGATAAGTTCGTGGCGGAAGGAATGCGTTATGGATCAGGGTTTCAGTTTCGATCTACAACAGGTCGTTGAATCTGACATGGTGTGCGCCGACGGCGTCTGTTTTATTCCGACTTCTAACGAGTCCACTGCTCAAGCAAATACTCTCGCAGGACCACTGCGTGATTAGCTTGCTCGTTTTTTGAACTATAAACAAAAGTGACGATCGGATGTTGCTCTAGGATTTGCAGCAAGTCGTCTACAGCGGGGTTTTGATCCAACTCGGATTTGTAGACCTGAGCGTATTGTTCGAAGTGCTCGGTGTCGTGGATCCATACTTTGCGAAGTTCGTTGCTTGGAGCAACGGTCTTAGCCCACTGGTCTAAATGGAGTTTCTCTTTACTCTGACCACGCGGCCATAGACGGTCAACCAGTATGCGGTAGCCGTCTTCGGCAATAGCGTTGCTGTACACCCGCTTGAGTCGAATTTCAGACATGATTCACCTGTTAATTCCTGATCTGCGCTGGTTCTGATCCAAAATACCGAGAATGATCGGTGCCATGGAGACGATCGTGGTTTCGCTCAATTTACCTCAGATGTCACGCCTAGAATTCCATACGTCGGAAATTATGCGCTCATCTGTTATCACTTGGCTGGTGAGTAGGCTAATCTGTAGATAGTTTGGTATCGCAATATTGCCAAATTCGAACTCAAGGTCGTCGCGCACGAACTGTAAGCAAGATTTTCTGGAGGATCCCAAATGTCGGAACATGGGCCGGTTGACCCGCACAAAGAGTCTGCCTCCGAGACGACCAATATTTCTCTCCCATCAGCTGGCAAGCCAACTGAGCCCGCAGTCATCTACACTCTGAGTGAAGATGAGAAGAGCGCAGTACGCGCACTGCCTGCCGGTTCGGCATTGTTGATTGCTCACTCCGGGCCGAACAAGGGCGCACGCTTCTTGTTGGACACCGACGAGAGCATCGCTGGCCGGCACCCGAACGCTGATATTTTTCTAGACGACGTAACCGTTTCGCGCAGGCATGCAAAGTTCACCCGTAGTGGTCAGAGCTTCCGCCTCAGCGATATTGGTTCGCTCAACGGCACTTACATTAACGGTGACCGGATTGACGCTATCCAGCTCAACAGCGGAGTCCAGGTTCAAATTGGCAAGTTCCGTTTGAATTTTTACCAGAGCGTGCCGAACCTTTAAGCTAGTAGAGTTCTAGGTTTTCCGCCGACGGTTAGTCCGTCGTCTTCTCCATAATTCCGAGGTGTAGACCCTTTGTCGATTTTTGACGCAGCCCGAAGCCCACGACTCGAGGCGCAACGCCCCGAGACTGTCCGGCAGGCAGCGCTAAACATCGGTGAAGTGCTCTCGGAACTCAAGGATGAATTTCCACGCGTCACAGCCTCGAAGATTCGCTTCTTAGAGGACAAGGGATTGATCATCCCGCAGCGCACCTCAGCTGGGTACCGGAAGTACAGTTCTTCGGACGTTAGCCGTCTGCGTTTCATCCTTTCGGTGCAGCGCGACCAGTACCTGCCGCTGAAGGTCATCAAAGATCACCTCGACGCGGTTGATCGTGGCGAGGCTCCTGAAGCATTGCCTGGGGGAGCCCCAGCCGCACCACAGCTCGTCAATAGCGACATGGCTGAAGCTGTGGAGCGCAAGACCCGACTGGTTTCTCTCGCTGAGCTACAGGGCCTAAGCGGCGCTAGTGAAGAGCTGGTTGATGAACTGCTTAAGTTTGGACTGGTTGAAGCCCAGGGAGGCCTCTTCGATTCGAACTGCATCAAGGTCACCAAGTCTGCAGTGCTTTTAGCTAGCCATGGCGTTGAACCCCGCCACCTGCGTCAATTCCGCACTGCCGCTGATCGCGAGTTCTCGCTTATCGAAACAATCGTCGGTAACGAGATGAGGAAGCCCGAGGTTTCCGCCCGTGCCCGCGCAGCGGAAGAAGCTCAGGAAATCTCTCGGCAGTGCTTGGAGATTCACGAAGCCCTCGTACAGCGTGCTATTTCGCAGCTAGATCGCTAGGCTAAACACACCAGGCATTAACGACTCTAGGGGGCAGACATGCTGGAACTGGAGTTTTCCGGGATACGTATTCAACTGCCGGCAAATCAGCCACTGTTGCTACTGAAATACTCGGAGCGAAATCTTTTCCTTCCATTGTGGATTGGTGCTCCAGAAGCATCGGCTATTGCCATGTCCGAGCAGGGGCTAACGCCGCCACGTCCGATGACACACGATTTGATGCTCAGCATTTTTGAGGCCACCGGGGTGAGCTTGGAGCGTGTAGAAATCATCTCCGTGCACAACGCCGTTTTTGTGGCCGAACTTGTTTTGTCTAATGGCAAACGTGTGGATTCACGTTCCTCTGACGCAGTGGCCCTAGCCGTACGCACACAATGCCCAATTTATTGTGCCGAGGACGTCCTCGAAGATGCCGGAGTGTCTATCGAGCTGGAAGCCGAGGGCGAGGAAGCTCCAGAAGAGCAGTTGCGTGAGTTCCGGGAATTTTTGGACAGTATTGACCCCGAGGACTTTTCTTCATAGGCATTTCTTTGTTGAATTCAGCGAATTATTGTCGCTGAATTGGGATATTCGATGTACGTGTGCGACACGGCTTAAAGTTAAGCTTGAAGGTCTTTGACCATTAGCGCCGATAGCCGTACCGTCGATGCATAGGGACATAGAACAAGAACTGTTTTTGATGATCATCGCTCGCATCTGTGCGGTTCTGAGTTAGTCGCTACCTTACTCATTTAGGAACGTGCTGATACACAAGGAGCAATTGGATGGAGTCTAGCCAGACAGGACCTCGTCGCGGGGTCGACGGCGGCAACAAGCATTCCAATACGCAAGGGCTGCTCTTCACCGACGACCTGCCTGAGCTCGATGAGCACGCCGGATACCGCGGTCCAGTTGTTTGCAAAGCCGCAGGCATTACCTACCGTCAGCTCGATTACTGGGCACGTACCGGCCTAGTTGAGCCAGCCGTTCGTGGTGCCAAAGGTTCGGGTAGTCACCGACTGTACTCCTTCCGCGACATCCTCGTTCTAAAGATCGTTAAGCGCCTTCTTGATACTGGCGTTTCCCTTCAGCAGATCCGTACAGCCGTCCTGCACCTACGCGAACGCGGTGTGGAAGACCTCGCTCAAATCACTTTGATGAGTGATGGCGCTTCGGTCTACGAATGCACCAGCGCGGATGAAGTTATTGACCTAGTACAGAAGGGCCAGGGCGTCTTCGGAATCGCCGTTGGACGTGTCTGGCGAGAAGTTGAAGGTTCACTTGCTCAGCTCCCATCAGAGAGCTCCACTGATCAGGATATGCCCGAAGATGAGCTGGCAGCGCGACGCGCAGCCAAGGCAGCTCGCAACGTAGGCTAGTCAAGCAAAATAAAAGCTTATAGATATGAGGCCAGGCCACCAATCGGTGGCCTGGCCTCATATCTATTTTGTCTTGAGTACTGCTTGATGCTTAGCTGTTCGATTTGTCTGCGGTCGACATGACTTCCTTGAGCAATGCATCAAACTGCGAGAGCATCGGTGCAGTTGCCTTGGAAGGCCACTGGTGTACCGAGTATGCCGCCCCCTGAATTTGCTGCCATTCGGAGTGCTCTGGGATTTCTGGCTTCACCATGGATTCACCAAACATCTGACGCATCTCGCCCAGACGGAAAGTGTGCTCTGCAGAGTCCTTGCGAACGCGGTTCGCAACAACCTTTACCGGGCCGAGTGACGGAGCGAATTCGCGACGGAAAAGATCCAGTGCGCGCTGCGTGCGTTCGGTACCTGCGACCGAGAAAAGGCTCGGTTCCGCCACTAGCAACAGTTGGTCTGAGGCGCTCCATGCCATGCGGGTCAACCCGTTCAGCGATGGAGGGCAGTCGATCAGCACTAGCTGGTAGCCGCTGGTTCGGCTGAGGATTTGGGTCAGGCGACGCAAGTCCCTGGTGCGCAAATCCGGGCGGTCATAAATGCCGGTGTAGGCATCGCCTACGGCAACATCAAGTACCGGAATGCGGGTACGCGACTTCTTCTCTGCTGCTTTTGATTGCCAAGCGCTGGCTACGACCTGCTCCTGCAAACGGACCCTACGAGCGTTCTTGAGCATTTGCCCAATTGGCTGTTTACCGTTGGCTCGAACTCCGAGGCCAGTGCTGGCATCCGCGTGGGGATCCAAGTCAATGACGAGAGTCGGAATGCCGGCGGCAAGTGCTGCTGAAGCCAGTCCGAGCGTTACGGAGGTTTTTCCTACGCCACCCTTGAGGCTGCTGATGCTCACTACGTGCACGGACCAGACCACGCCTTTCACTGTTCGCTATTTAACGTCCCACCGAATTTTTAGTCTCTCATCATCATAGTGTGCCGAAGGTCGTTTCCCCGACTTTGCAACGTTAGTTTTTGCTCTTGTATCCAACTTAGTGATTAAAAGAGCATTCAAGGCCAATATTTCTTATGGTCAGACCACAGGGTGAAATGTTTGTGCGTAATCCGCATCACCCGTGTAGTGTGTCTCACAGAAGTGGCGAAAGCTTGCTACTTTTCGAGACCCGAAAGGCTGTTGATGTCTTCTCATTGGCCACTGGAACAGCTTCCTGGCCAGAGACACCAACCCCGTAATGATTCGATGTAGGGACACTATGTTTGAAAAAATCTTGGTCGCCAACCGCGGTGAGATTGCAATTCGTGCTTTCCGCGCAAGCTACGAGCTCGGTGCAAAAACCGTAGCGGTTTACCCCCATGAAGACCGCAACTCGATTCACCGCCAGAAAGCCGCAGAGGCCTACCAGATTGGTGCAGAAGGCCATCCTGTCCGTGCATACCTGGACATCGAGGAAATCATCCGCGTTGCCAAAGAGTCCGGCGCCGATGCAATCTACCCAGGCTACGGATTTATGTCCGAGAACCCGGACCTGGCTCGTGCGGCAGCAGCGGAAGGCATCAAGTTCATCGGTCCCAAGGCGGACGTGCTTGAACTGGCCGGAAACAAAGTTGCTGCACTGAAAGCAGCCCGTCAAGCCGGTATCCCAGTACTAGAGTCATCTGAACCAAGCGACGACGTCGACTTCTTGGTCGCTGAAGCGGACCGCATTGGATTCCCAATCTTCGTCAAGGCTGTAGCTGGTGGCGGCGGTCGTGGTATGCGTCGCGTGGACAAGCGCGAAGATTTGCAGGAACTGATGGGCGCGGCCATGCGCGAAGCTGGCACCGCCTTTGGTGACCCCACCGTGTTCCTCGAGCAAGCGGTACTGCGCCCTCGTCACATCGAAGTGCAGATCCTGGCCGACGAGCATGGAAACATCGTTCACCTGCACGAGCGTGACTGCTCCTTGCAGCGCCGCCACCAGAAGGTTGTTGAGATCGCTCCAGCGCCGAATCTGGATGATTCCATCCGTCAGGCACTGTTCCGCGATGCGGTGAAGTTTGCCAAAGCCTTGGGCTACCAGAACGCCGGAACCGTTGAGTTCTTGGTAGATACCGTCGGCGATCGAGCCGGCCAGCACGTATTCATCGAAATGAACCCTCGTATTCAGGTTGAGCACACAGTGACCGAAGAAGTCACTGACATCGACCTAGTACAGGCGCAGATGCGCATTGCCGCCGGAGAATCGCTGAGCGATCTTGGCATTAGCCAGGACAGCATTCAGGTCCGCGGCTGGGCACTGCAGTCCCGCATCACTACCGAAGATCCATCCAACGGCTTCCGCCCAGACGTAGGCACAATCACCGTTTACCGCTCGGCCGGTGGCTCGGGTGTGCGACTTGACGGCGGCACCATCTACGCTGGCGCTGAAGTCTCCCCACACTTCGACTCCATGCTGGTCAAGCTCACCTGTCGTGGACGCGACTACCAAACCGCCGTGGCTCGTGCCCGTCGTGCGTTGGCCGAGTTCCGCGTACGTGGTGTGGCAACCAATATTCCGTTCATCCAGAACGTACTGGCCGACCCGCAGTTCCTGGCCGGCGATGTAGCTACTGACTTCATCGACTCCCGCCCAGATTTGCTCACCGGTAACAAGTCTCAGGACCGCGGTACCAAGGCCTTGAACTACCTAGCGCACGTGACCGTGAACCATCCACACGGTGAGCGCATCGAAGGTATTGACCCACGCAAGAAGCTGCCAGCTTTCCCGGGAGATAAGTCCGATGAGCCAGAACGTTCTCCATTTGATGGCCCATCCAAGTCTGCTGCACCAGTTGACGGATGGCGCCAGAAGTTACTGGATCTGGGCCCGGAAGGGTTTGCCAAGGCACTGCGCGAATCCAAGGCCGTAGGCATTACCGATACCACCTTCCGCGATGCGCACCAGTCCTTGCTGGCTACCCGTGTGCGCACCCGTGACCTGCTTGCTGCAGCCCCGGCCTACGCACATACCACCCCACAGTTGTTCTCCATGGAAGTTTGGGGCGGAGCCACCTACGACGTGTCCCTGCGCTTCTTGGGTGAAGACCCATGGAAGCGTTTGGAACTGCTGCGTGCCGAGCTGCCAAACATCCCACTGCAGATGTTGCTGCGTGGGCGCAACACCGTCGGATACACCCCGTACCCGACCGAAGTCACCGATGCGTTTGTTAAGCAGGCTGCGGCCTCAGGCATCGACATCTTCCGTATTTTTGATGCGCTCAACGACGTTTCGCAGATGGCTCCGGCCATCAAGGCAGTGCGCGAAACCGGAACTGCGGTTGCCGAAGTAGCCCTGTGCTACACCGGTAACCTGCTGGATTCCAACGAGAAGCTGTACACCCTGGATTACTACCTCCAGTTGGCACAGCAGATCGTCGACGCCGGTGCACACATTATCGCCATCAAGGACATGGCCGGGTTGCTCCGTCCGGCAGCTGCCACCAAGTTGGTTACTGCGCTGCGTGAGCGCTTTGATCTGCCGGTGCACCTGCACACCCACGACACCGCAGGTGGCCAGCTGGCTACCCTGATGGCAGCCATCGATGCCGGCGTGGACGCGGTTGACGTGGCCAGTGCCGCCATGGCCGGAACCACGTCGCAGCCATCGGCCTCAGCACTGGTCGCAGCGCTTGAATTCACCGATCGTGATCCAGGGCTGTCCTTGGATGCGGTAGCCTCGCTGGAACCATACTGGGAAGCAGTACGTGCGCTGTACAAGCCATTCGAATCAGGCCTGCCAGCACCAACCGGCCGCGTATACCAGCACGAGATTCCAGGCGGACAGCTTTCGAACCTGCGCCAGCAGGCCATCGCGTTGGGACTGGGCGAGCGTTTTGAGGCCATCGAGTCCATGTACGCTTCGGTGAACGACATGCTCGGCAACGTGGTCAAGGTGACTCCGTCCTCCAAGGTGGTTGGCGACCTAGCACTTCAGCTGGTCGGCTCCTCGGTGGCTGCTGCGGACTTCGAAGCCAACCCGCAGAACTACGATGTCCCAGATTCGGTCATCCAGTTCCTCTCCGGTGAGTTGGGCAATCCTCCGGGCGGATGGCCAGAACCATTCCGCACCAAGGCGCTGCAGGGACGTAATATCAAGAACCGCATTGAGGATCTCTCAGCCGAGGATGCTCAGGGCCTGCAGGGGGATGACGAGACCGTTCGTTCCACGTTGAACCGCTTGCTCTTCGCCGGACCAACCCGTGACTTTGAGAAGTCCGTGGAGAACTACGGAGATTTGTCCGTGCTTCACACCCGTGACTACCTCTACGGCTTCACTCCAGGCTTTGAGCACGTCATCTCGCTGGGTACCGGCGTTCGTCTGCTGGTCAAGTTGGTTTCCGTTTCGGATGCCGATGAGAAGGGCCTGCGCACCGTGGTGGTCACCCTGAACGGTCAGTCACGTCAGATCAAGGTCCGTGACGAGTCGGTGGAATCCACCGTCAAGTCCGCACCAAAGGCTGACCCGAACAATGCCGGACATGTGGCAGCACCATTTGCTGGGGCTGTGACGGTGAACGTGAAGACCGGAGATTTGATCGAAGCCGGTCAGTCGGTAGCCACCATCGAAGCGATGAAGATGGAAGCTGGCATTACCGCAAACGCCTCGGGCGTTGTCACGCAGATCACCCTGGATGGCACCAGCCAAGTGCAGGGTGGCGATCTACTCTTGGTGATTGAACCGAAGTAGTACGTAGCAAGTCTTTTGCATCGGGCACAGGGGCCCGCAACATAAGTTGCGGGCCCCTGTGTTCACTTCACAATTTTTAGAAACACCTTAGACGTACAAGGAGCTGCGATGCGCGCCAGCAAGACTCCAGCAGGGGTAACTCCCCAGGAAATCAGCACCCAAGCCAGCGAAATCTCCGCACTGCGAAGCCGGCTGGGGGTTCTGGTATTTACCTTGGATACCCACCTGCCGTTTTTTGAAATCGCTGAGCATTTAGCCGAGCAATTTGGCGAGGTCAACGTCAAGGCCGAGGTCTCAACCTCTGGCCCGCAACGCGTGCAGACAGCCTTGGAAGGCAAATTCAGCGCCGCAGATGTACTGGTCGTTGTTGGTGAACCAGGTCCGGATAGCGAAGACCAGCTGATGGAACTGGTTGAATGGCTGTTAGCCAATGGGCGCAAAGCTCTGGCCGAGAACCTCATCTTCGCGGTGCTCGGCGAAGTGCGTGCCGATCATCCGGTACCGGCCTTCAATCGGGTTGTACTTCCACGTAGCTACTTTGCCCGGACACAACACAGCGGCCTCAGGTTGCCCTGGGCCGCTTCAGCTCGCGAATCGTGGGAGCTAGTTGGTGCTGTTATGAATTACGCTGTTGGTTTAGGCGCCGAGTAGATCTCTTCGATGAGCTCGTTGTAGTCCTTGAGAACCGCAGCGCGCTTGATCTTCAGCGATGGCGTCAGGTGCCCGGTTTCCTCGGTGAAGTCCGCGGCCACAATGCGGAAAGACTTGATCGCTTCGGCACGGGATACCGAAGTATTGGCCTTGGCGATCACCTTTTCGATGGTTTCGCGCACGGTCGGGTTTTGCGCCAGTTCTTCGAGCGAGCTGTTCTTATCCAGGTGGTGACGATCAAGCCAGCCTGGCAACGCTTCGTCATCTAGGGTCACCAGCGCGGCGATAAATGGTCGGCCTTCGCCGACGACCACACACTGTGAGACCAATGCGTCAGCACGGATCTGGTCTTCGAGCAGCGCAGGAATCACGTTCTTGCCGCTGGAAGTGACGATGATTTCCTTCTTGCGTCCGGTGATGCTCAAGTAGCCGTCATCGTCCAACTCGCCGATATCTCCGGTATGGAACCAGCCATCGGTGAAAGCTTCGTCTTGAAGTTCTGGCCGGTCATGGTATCCGCTCATCACGCAAATACCCTTGGCCAGGATCTCTCCATCGCTGGCAATACGAACTGCATTGCCAGGAAGTGGCTTGCCCACGGTACCGATCTTGATGCGGTCCAAGGTATTAACCGTGATCGGAGCGGTAGTTTCCGTCAGACCGTAGCCTTCAAGAATGGTCACACCAATGCCGTTAAAGAAGTGGCCTAAGCGTTCGCCCAGTGGGCCGCCGCCGGATACTGCATGGCGGATATTTCCGCCCATGGCATCACGCAGCTTCTTGTAAAGAAGTGCGTCAAAGAGCTTATGCTTCAGCGTCAAAACTAGCGGAATTTTGCCCGTCTGCTGCGCCTTGGAATAGGCCACAGCAACGTCGACGCCGGCATGGAAAATCTTGCCCTTGCCACCGTCTTCGGCCTTGAGCATCGCTGAGTTGTAGACCTTCTCAAATACGCGAGGCACCGCGAGGATGAAGTTCGGTTTGAAGGACTGAAGGTCACCAAGCAGGTTTTTCACATCTGGGGTGTGGCCGGTACGGCAACCAGCTGCCACGTTGATGACCGAAATGAATCGGGCAAAAACGTGTGCCAGTGGCAAGAACATGATGGTGGAGGCACCAGGGTACACAGCATCGGGTAGGGAAGCTGCAGCGTTTTCGGCCAGCTCGACAAAATTGCCGTGCGTCAGTTCGCAGCCCTTAGGCCGCCCGGTGGTGCCAGAGGTATAGATGATTGTGGCGATGTGGCTCAGTGAAACTGCAGCGCGACGGGATTCAAGTAGATCGTCGTTGATCGCTCGTCCGTCTTCAACCAGCTGTTCCAATCCACCGTCAAACTGCCAGACGTGATCGAGAAGTTCGAGCTGCTCTTCGTGAGCTGCCCGGCGTACGACGTTTTCATGTGCTGCAGATTCAAGGACGACCGCTTTGGCGTCGGAATCAGAGATAATCCATGCAACCTGGCTAGGGGAGGAAGTCTCATAAATGGGAACGGTGACACATCCGGCAAACCAGATGGCGAAGTCCACGAGGGTCCACTCGTAGCGGGTTTTGGCCATCAGCGCGATGCGTTCGCCGGCGTCGATGCCGTTGGCGATAAATCCTTTGGCGATGGCTTTGGCATCGGCAGCAAACTGCGATGCGGTGACGTCTTGCCACGATGAGTCAGGTCCAGGCTTTGAGAACAAAGCCGGGTTTGCTGCCGAATTTGCGTGGCGTAACAGTAAGTCGGTGATATTTGACTGTTGCGGTGTGTGGATGCGAATTGGCGAGCTATATTCGCGCATCTGGTACTCAACTCCTGAACTTTGTGTGACCCCAAAAGCAATGGCGGGTAACCCGCATCACATTTTATTACTTTACAGTAACCTACCGTGCTTAACGCTCCAAGTTCGGTTCAGACTTGAGCCCCATCATCTCCCGGATCGCGCTTCGTTGGAAGACGTAGAAGTAAGTAAGCGATTCCGGCCACTGCCAACAGCGCCAAGCCGATAAATACAAACGTCGGAGCTGAGCGGAAAAACAGCACACACAGCAATAGCCCGATCGGGCCGCCGGCTGCAGTAACCCACGCCATATTCAACATTGGATCCCCGGAACCCAACGCGGCAGGCTCATCGGGAACAAATTTCTCATCGGATTCTTCAAGCTCCGCCGGCGCCGAATCGCGTGGGCCAGCCACCGCGCCGGGTCCGGTATTAAAGAGCTTCTTGAGCTGATTTGCACGTTCGGCAGCACCGGGCTCACGCGGAGCCGTCGCATCGATCTCTTGGAAGTTCTTCACCAAATCGTCCCACCGCGGATCGTCTTGATGCGGGGGACGAGCGTCAGGAAAACTCATACGTGCCTCCCTGCTTGGCGGTTAGTTTGGCGCTGCTCGCCGGTCGAGTGCTGTGAGAAGAAACGTCCGGATTCTTGGAAGATCTGCGCTGCGTCGTAATCCAAGGTGGCCACGTGTTTGGAATGAAGCAACTGGTGGTGTTCGGCCAAAGTTCCCGGGGTGAGCCCACCGACCAATTCCCGCACCGAAGCATCCGAAACGACGTTGTCCACCGTGGAGCGGAAGAGCTGGACTGGGGCGGTGACAAGTTCCAACCGTGCACGAGTTTGGGCGAAGAGTGCATGCAGCTGCGCGACGGCGGCGATGGGGGTGCGTGGGTAGGCTCCTTCATCCACGCCACGCTTGGCGATGTCGTTGCTAATCGGGGCAACACTGCGAACCACATGTTTGAGCCATGGGGTGTACGGGGCCAGTGGCGAATCAACGATAAGGCCGGGATTGACCAGTGAAACTGCGGCAACATTGCGGCGAGTGGCCAAGTGCAGAGCTAGCGCGCCACCCATGGACAGGCCAGCAACAAAAACGGTTTTGTGCGTGCGTGCCAGTTCGTCAAAGGCCTGTTCTGTGGCATCGATCCACTGGCTATAAGTGTTGGTAATCATGTCCTGCCACTTGGTGCCGTGTCCTGGAAGCAGTGGCATCGCGGTATCAAAGCCTCGACGGGACAGGGCTTGCGCCCAAGGCTCCATAGCGGTGGGAGAGCCGGTGAAGCCGTGGATCAGCAGCACTGCGCAATCCTTCGATACCCGAGGCTCAGTGGTGTTTTGTGCATCATTTTTCATCGTGACCACTCCAATTTTCTGCTTACACTATCGAGCGTAGTGCACAATTGAAGGGTGCGGACAGTGCCATGACCACCACGGCTTAAGAATGTTCCGCCATAAGCTGATCCTCGAGAAGAAGGAATTTTTCTGCCGTGCTGTACGACTTCCTCAAGCGTTTTGCTGTTCGGCCCCTGATTCGTGTCTTCTTCCGTGTTGATCTGCGAGGCCTAGAGAACGTTCCGGACACCGGGGCAGTTATCTTGGCCTCGAATCATCTCTCGGTCAGCGACTCCGTTTTTCTACCTGCAATGCTCGAACGCCCCGTGATTTTCTTGGCCAAAGATGAGTACTTTAACGGCCGTGGGCTCAAGGGACGAGTGACCGCATGGTTCTTCCGCAACATCAACCAGTTGCCGATGGATCGCTCGGGGGGACGTAAATCAGCGGCATCGCTGGCCAGCGCAAACCGCGCCTTGGGCGAGGGTAAAGTCTTGGGCATTTACCCCGAAGGAACACGCTCGCCCGATGGTCGGCTCTACCGGGCAAAGCTCGGGGTCGCCAAGCTCGCTTTAGAATCCGGCGCCCCGGTCGTTCCTGTGGCCATGATCGGAACCGACAAAGCGCAGCCCATTGGGCGCACGATACCGCGCCCGGGCAAGATCGGCATCAAGATTGGCAAGCCTCTGAACTTTGATCATCTGGCAGGGAAGCACGATGATCCACAGGCCCTACGCCAGTGTGCAGACGAAATTCGTCAGGCCATCAACGTACTCTCCGGACAGAGCTACGTGGATGTCTATGCACCGAGCAAAGCCAAGAAATAGCGTCCTCTTCACACTGTTACGCAACCCTGTTACATTCGTCGCGGTGCTTTGCTGCTGCGCCACGTAGAATCAATAGGGTGAGCGTAGAAAATCGAACCCCATTGCCAGGCTCCTCCGTAGGCGGCCCCGCCACCGATCCACAACTAGACCTGTGGCGTGAACTGCCGATCGCGCAGCAGCCAACTTGGCGTGAGCACAAGGACTATCAGGCCTCCATCGACGAATTGGGTTCGCGTCCTCCACTGGTATTTGCCGGCGAAGTTGACGTATTGCGCGAACGCCTAGCCGAAGCCGCACAGGGACGTGCCTTCCTGCTTCAGGGTGGTGACTGCGCCGAGACTTTTGCCGACGCTACTGCCGACAAGATCTCCTCGCGTGTACGCACGATTTTGCAGATGGCCGTTGTCCTGACCTACGGTGCCTCGTTACCTGTTATCAAGATGGGTCGCATGGCTGGACAGTTCGCCAAGCCACGTTCCTCGAATGATGAAACCCGAGACGGTGTTACTCTGCCAGCATTCCGCGGCGACATCGTTAATGGCTTCGACTTCACTCCTGAGTCTCGTGCCCATGATCCAAAGCGTTTGGTGCAGGCCTACAACACCTCCTCGGCCACGCTGAACCTGATTCGTGCATTCACCCAGGGCGGCTTTGCTGACCTGCGCAGCGTGCACTCGTGGAACAGCGGCTTCATGGCTAACCCGGCGCACTCCGCCTACGAGCAGCTGGCCGGCGAAATCGACTCGGCCATCCGCTTCATGGATGCTTGTGGCGCCGATTTCGAGGCACTCAAGCGCACCGAGTTCTTCGCCTCCCACGAGGCACTGTTGCTGGACTACGAGCGAGCATTGACCCGCACCGACTCCCGCACCGGCCTGCCATACGACACCAGCGGCCACTTCCTGTGGATCGGTGAACGCACCCGCCAACTGGATCACGCACATATCGATTTCCTGTCGCGTGTACGTAACCCAATTGGCGTGAAGCTTGGCCCAACCACCGATCCAGACGATGCGTTGCGACTGATCGAGAAGCTCGATCCAAATCGTGAGCCAGGACGTTTGACCTTCATTACCCGCATGGGTGCGAAGAACATTCGTGAAAAGCTGCCAAATTTGGTCGAGAAGGTTACCGCCTCCGGTGCTCAGGTGCTGTGGGTTACCGACCCAATGCACGGCAACACCGTCACCAGCCAGAACGGTTACAAGACTCGCAACTTCGACGATGTCATGGACGAAGTCCGCGGCTTCTTCGAGGTACACGACTCGCTGGGAACCTTCCCAGGTGGCCTGCACGTGGAGATGACCGGCGACGACGTGGCTGAGTGCCTCGGCGGCGCTGATCCGATCCGTGAGGAAGACTTCGACTCGCTGTACGAGTCTGTTTGCGATCCACGACTGAACCACCGTCAGTCGCTAGAGATGGCTTTCTTGGTCTCCTCGGCGTTGCAAAGCCGTAGCCGTAACCGCTAAGTATTAGCCACAAACAAAAAATGGGTTCAGTTCCACACCGTGGAACTGAACCCATTTTTTTGTTGCCACTAGAAAGCGTAAATGCTGATCTCGCTGCCTCGTACGGCTCGCTGACCCAGCGGTGTCTGCATCCGTACAGTCTGCTGTGCGCCACCAAATACTTCATGGGTTTTCACCGTGAAGCCGGCAGCTTGAAGCTGCGCTGTGGCCTCTTGGACGGTGAGCCCTACAACCGACGGGATCTGAAGATATTCAGGACCCGAGGAGATGCTCACCTCTACGGAACTGCCGAATTCGGCTGCACCCTGGGCCGGTGACTGCGCCGCGATCTGGCCCTTGCTGACCTGTTCTGAACTGACTTCTTCACCAAGAGTGAGACTCAGACCGACGTCCTTGAGCTTCTGCGTAGCCTCATCCTTGCTCAACCCAATGAGAGAGGGAACCTGAACCGGAGCCGGGCCCTTGGACACCGTCAGCGTGATGAGGCTCTTCTTGGGCAACCGCTCGCCGTTGCTAGGGTTCGAAGTGATGACCGAACCGTCGGCCACTGACGAAGAGTAGGCTTCAACAGTTTTCAGGTTTTCAAAGCCCACCTTGGCTAGCGACTTCTTTGCTTGGCCTAGTGTGGAACCAGCGACCTGAGGGACTTGGAAAAGCTCTGGCCCCTCAGAAACCGTGAGCTCTACACCTTGAAATTTCATGATGTTCTTGCCGGTGGCTGGATGAGACTCAACCACCCGACCAATGGAAACTTCATCATCGTAAGCAGTGCTGACGCGCACGGGAACACCGGCGTCGTCCATTTGGGCGATCGCCTGCTCTTGGATCATCCCGGTCAGCGATGGGATACGAACGATCGTTCCCGGACCTCGGCCAAAGAACCAGCCAGCACCGGCCACTACGGCGACAACCAAAATCCACACGAAAATCATGACGGTCTTCTGAGTCCCGCTGCGTGGGCGCCTCAGCTGGTGTGTAGGAATCTGGGCTTCCTTGCGCCAGCGTTTTTCGGCTTGCTTCTGTGCACGCTTGGCTTCGCGAGCTGGGACCTGAGCATCGCTCGCAACCGGTTCAATAGCAGCCGACTCATTGCGTGCGTACACCGAGGTCGCAGCTATGGCCGAGTCAGAATCATTATCTTCGAACAGGTTCATAGCCAGAGTTTGTTGAGCGTCCCGCAAATCTAGAACTTCGGTGGCATCCGAGACTGCAATGACGCTGGTAGGCGATTCACTGCCTAAGTCCTCGTCGAGTTCATAGTCGCCGTCGGCAGCCACGGTATTTAGCTCTTGCCATTGCTTCTCACGATCAAGTTCGCGATCTCGCTGCATGGCGTCAAGGCGTTGTTGCAGCGTGGTCGGCATATGCGCAAAACGTTCGGGAATCAGGTCTTCCACATTCCCCAGCGAATCGGCACCCAGATCAAGCTGCTCGTCAGTGAGCGTTGCATGGATTTGACGCACTTCTTCTAGAAGCAGCGAGGCATCTTGTGGGCGCTTTTCGGGGTCCTTCTCGGTGCACCAACGCACTAGCTCATCGAGGTCATCAGCCAATTCGGTAATGGTCTGTGATGGCAATGGCATGGGGGAGTCCAGATGATGTTTCATCATGGCTGCGGGGTTGGTTTCCGAATATGGAAGACGTCCGGTGAGCATCTGATAGATCATGATGCCTATCGCATAGATGTCACTGCGCGAATCAGCTGGCGCACCGGAAACCAGTTCAGGGGACACATGGGAAAGGGTGGCCAGCAGGGTCGCGGACTGCGTATGAGCGCTAGCTGCGCGGGCTAACCCAAAGTCGGTCAGTTTGATTTCGCCGATGTCGGAAAGCAAGACGTTGGCGGGTTTCATGTCACGGTGAATGATGCCTTCACTGTGCGCTGCGCTTAATCCGCTACAGATCTGTTCAAGAATGCTGAGCATCTGGCGTGGAGTGAAACAGCCGCGCTCGGCGATAACCTGGTCGAGGTTTCTTCCGCGCACGTATTCCATGACGAGGTAGACAAGGTTGTCGCTGACGTTATGGTCGCGGATCGATACAACATTGGGGTGCGTGATATTTGCGGCGATTACCGCTTCAGATTCGAAGCGTTCTCTTACCGTAGGTTCACTGGCGAAGTTATCGTTCAGTATCTTCACCACTACTGCTCGATGCAGTCGCTTGTCCATGCTGCGGTAGATTCTGGACATGCCGCCTAAAGCCAAGAGGTAGTCCAGGCGATAACGACCATCGAGTGTTTTTCCCAAGTGTGGGTCAGTCAGGGCCGAGCTCATCGTTCGTCGGCACCCACTTGAAGAGTGCGCGCGAAGCAGACCAAAGTCACTAACGGATCCTTTCGAACATGAATACTACTTTTAATCTACCTAGCCGAGCTGGAAAAATGCCGGTTAAACTCAAAATCCGCCAGTGGTGTTGACCGCTGGCGGATTCTGATTGGCGTCTCGGGTTGCGAGATTTACCTCGAGCGCATAATTATGAGGCGCGACGAGCTCGTGCAGCGCGGCGCTTCAAAGCGCGACGCTCATCTTCACTCATACCGCCCCATACGCCTGCATCCTGACCGGACTCAATGGCCCACTGCAAGCAAGTTTCGGTTACTTCACATCGACGGCAGACGCTCTTGGCCTCTTCGATCTGCAATAGGGCCGGACCGGTGTTTCCCACAGGGAAAAACAGTTCCGGGTCCTTTTCCAGACACGCCGCGCGGCTACGCCAATCCATGCTTATTGATGCTCCTTGAAATCTGAGGGGGTCTGAAGAGCTAACGGCAATCAAAGTTGGGGTAAAGACTAGCTAGGAATGAAATTAATTCCTGATTACCTTACGGTTACTGATCGGCTCTTCTGATCGTTGGTGAGGACCGATTGGGTGCCTCGTTTAACCAACCACATAAGGTTTTCATGTTACGAGGAAGTAAACAAGAGTCACGATAGCGAAATGTTGCTGAATGCCTGAGTGCTTTCTCACATGGCATTTGGCCATGAAGTCCGCTAGGTCTATCTGGCGTGACGTCGACAACATCGTGGCAAATAAACACAGTTTGAGTTCCAGTCAAAGGTCAACGAAGATTATTGACGTGAGCCTCGAAGAACGTAACATACCCCGCCCTGTTAGCGCTATTGTCGTCGCGACGATGGTGATGATAGAAGCCCTCGCAGTACTGGTCTATGCCGTCAGCTATCTGGCTAATCTTTCAGCCGGCGGGACTGTGAACATCGGCGGGCAGATCTTCATGTTGATCTTGTGCCTGTTGGTGGCGATCTGGCAAGGGTCGGTGGCGATCAATTTTTACAAGGGCAAAGCGTTTACTCGTGCACCGATTATCGTGTGGCAGTTGTTCCAGTTGATCCTTTCGATCTCATTCCTCAGCACAGACATTCTTTTGGTGAAGCTCGCTGCTGTGCTGTCTATGGTGATCGCCGGAGTCTGCATCGTTATGCTCTTTGCTCCAAAGACGACTGTGTTTCTGGGCGACCGGCCTACGCGCTAAGTACTTGGTCTAACCGGCACGAGGTATGTGGATCAATCTAGGTTGGCCATTGCGAGAGATGATCGCGCGCCAATAGTCGCCAGCAGTTGGGTCCTTGCGGTGATGAAGCGGTGGCCACGTTGAGGGCTGCATATCTTGTGAATGTTCGGACTCGACGACGATAAGTTCTCGATCGTCAATGCTGAGCGACGAAATACCTAGGTCGTAGGTCAGACGAGTACTGGGCGGGACGAACAGCACCGTTCTGACCCCGATCCGTCGTAATTTTTCTAGGGTCGGAGCAAGACGAGGATCAGCACTCGTTGCCAGACACGCACAAAGTAAATCTTGCCCAGTCTCGATTGAAGCTTCGCGCTCGTCTGCGAAAGCAACGATGTCGTCCAGACCAGAAGCATGGATCGCTCCCCAACGGTGGGCAAGAACCTGAGACATCGTTAGGCGTTCGTCTTCATTGGGACAAATCATGATCAATCTCTGCTGTACAGGCAGCAGTGCGGATTCTCCACCAAACGGTAGATAGCCAAGCAGGTTCGAATGATCAACATGTGCTGGTTCATGATCTTCTTGGCGAGGCCCTGGGGTGTCCCAGCGCTGGTGTCCAACGTCGTCCGTAGCGAAGTCGGTGATTTGAAAAACCTGAGGTGGATGCCCCGACGTAATCTCGACCCCACGACCGGGTAAGCCCGAACAAGCAGGGAGCTTGGGCCACATCATCTTTAGTGAGTCCGTTGCGTTCAAAGGAAAATACCATTGCGTCGTGAATAGTCCGGTGGACTTCAACGAATTCTGGTCTCGATCTACAGAGCAAACAATCAGAGGTGAGTCCTCACTGCTGTGACGAAGTAACGCACCGAGCGCATCATCAAGTCGCTGAAAATGTTGAGGATGCAGCTCAGACTGAAGCTGCGCGACGGAATGAATAATGATTGTCAGTCCTGGATCTTTTGGCGATGATTCCAGAAAATCTAAGGCATCAAAGAAGAGATAGGGATCCTGCCCCGTAACTACTCTGAGGCTACTGGTCTGATCGCTGCCTTCAATCGGTGAGGGTCCAAAACACAGGACCTTGCGATGCAATGACGACAAGGAACTAAGGACTTGTTTCGCCCCGGACTCAGGAAGTCCACACATCAGAAGCGATCTTTTCTGCTCACTGCCCAGAGCCAACGGGTCTAGGGTGCCACCGTGCAAGTTGTCCCTGATGCCACAGTACAAGCTACCTTCTAGAGCGCCCGGCCAAGTCGAAGGCATCGACGGTGTTCCAGCGGCATTGGAAGAGCTGGGGCAAAACCAGACGGGGGCTTAGGACTGTCAGCCCAGCGGTCCATCAAAGCTGATACATGGGTTCGTAAAGGATCAGCATCCTCAGGACCTTTTGTTCTATTGAACGTGCAGACCGGAGCGAGGCGCATAGTGTGGCGGTCACGTTCAAAAAGTTCACCCTCTAGTGCTGGTTCAACAGCCAAATGAAATTGAAATGACTGAGTCGCGCGCGAGGAGCTTTTGATTATCGCCAGGCCCGGACGGTCCAATTTTGTTGCTGCAGTGGTACCGATAAGCTCAACGGATTCACTCGGATCGTTCACTCGCAAGGCGACGACGGTGTTTATGTTCGCTCGGGTCTGTCCGGTCAATGTACCCGCGGGTCGTTGCGTACTGAGCAATAGGTGAATGCCCAGAGCCCTTCCGACTGCGGCCAGCCTGTCGATTTTTGGACCAGCCAGTGGCAAGGTTTCTACGAACACTCGAAATTCGTCGATAACTACCAATAGCTTTGGTAGTGCCTGTGGCATCGAATCGAGGCTCTGAAATTCTGCGAGATCGCTGCATCCGCTAGCGGCCAAGATCTTTTCGCGTCGCTGCACTTCATGTTCGAGCTGTTCCACAGTTCGCTGAGCCCCGGCTTCATCCAAGTCGCTGGCAAAGAGCTGCACATGAGGTAAGTGCTCATAGACGCCAAGTCCTGCGCCACCCTTAAAGTCAATCAGTACGAGGCCTAAGCGCTCAGGGGAGTACTGATGTGCAAGGTCGGAGATAACTCGACGCAAAGCTTCTGATTTACCCGAACCTGTCGTGCCGCAAATCAACATGTGTGGTCCATCAGCATCCAAATCAAGGTTTACTTCTTGTTCCGCCTCGCTGAGTCCGATGCTGGCTCCAAAACCAGTGGCCGAGGGCTGAATGGGAGATAGGACTGACGGATTCGTAGAAGAGCGCAGACCAACAAACTGTTGTACCAGGCGATCTAATCTCGACAAGCTCAGACGGTGCAATCGTTGCAACACAAAACGTGAATCAGGCAAGCAGGACGTCAAAGGATCAGGCGCGATCCAATGATTGGCTTGCTCAGAGAGCACTGGGCCCAGACTAATAACCAAGGTATCGGGAAGCGCGACGGGCGGTTTGGCAGTCAAATATAGAGTTGTTAGTTCAGAGGATTCGTGCACAGATGACAGGCGGTCAACCGGCTCTGCGAGTGTTGAAATGCGTACATTTGTAATGAGCAACAATGACGCGGGCAAACAACAGATGCTGGGATCGATGACCAGCCTCAACAAACCTGCATAGATCATCGGCAGAAATCGCGAAACTATGTTGGCTAGGACCTCAGCTGAAGCAGCATCCTGTTTAGCGACTATTTGCCATACCCCCGGTAGCGGGGCAGCAAACACGGGGCCATGACAAGGCGCATCTGTTTTTGGCCTCGTCAGTTTCAACCTGAATTTTCGATGTTTTCTGGGGGTCGATTTTTCGGTGCTTTGTGGGTACCAGAGACCTTCACCCCAGACGATGGGCGGTAGCTGCGTCGGTGCGATCCCCAAAGCTGCCCCGTCAAGGCCTGCCAGAAGGCTCTGTCCAAGCGCAGCCGCGTACTGAGAACGCGCCTGCACCGCGAGCGCTCGTTGAGCGCGCATTGTCTGTTTCCAACGACGTCGTTCGGAAATAACCTGACTAGCAGGAGCCACCGCCATCAAGGCTGAGACACCGCTGATGATCAGAAACAGCATTGAATGCATCAAGACTGCCAACAGGACACCGGTCAAAAGCGGAACGAATGCCGCAAGGACTACGGTGACGAGCCGCGAAGCTTCAGGCTTTGCCGGAACCTTGACCTCAAGTTCGCTGGACGAAACAGGTTTCTTAGATTCAGCGCTCACGGGGTCACCTATGGCGAAGAACGTATTTCCTAAACGAAACGTCGAACCTATGCCCAGGTCCAAGGATTCGCAGCTGCTTCCGTCCGCACAAAAAATCTTCTGCCCAGCGGAGGCAACGAGTCGCAACCGTCGTGCCGACACAGTGAGCACTGCGTGGGAGCGAGAAAGCAAAGGGTCTTCTAACCACAAGGGAGCAGAGCGTCCCAGAATATGGTCACCGTGAGTCAGCGGGACCCACGCGCCGGCATCGCGCCCATGCACTACGTACAACTTGGTTGATGCGCCATTTCCAACATGCTCGGGGGGAGCATGTGGCAAGTCGCTGAGAACGAGACGTTGATTCGACTGACAAACCCCTACGGATTCAAGCGGACGGGTGTCGCAGTACCAGCGCTGTCCGGGGAATGCGGACAGTAGCAATGAAGCAAGTTGCTCTCCTGATAACCGTCCAGACATGTTCAGCTCAAACTGCCGAGGACGTTGGAAATTCCGAGATATCAGCAGAAGTTCGTACCTGGCCATGAGGTCTCCAGATCAGATTCAGTCGGACTCTTGGAACCATAAGAACCTGCTATTCAACCTGCTCGGATAAATAAATTACTGCCTGTGGACATTGGATTTCGGCGGGGTTCAAGGTTATCCACATTCAAAAAAACTCTTGAAAGCAGGCGAATGTGCCTATAGCATCCCTTTTCATACGTAGATGATTGCTGCACCGACGAGGCGCTCGCCGGTGGTCCCCGACTTCGGGATCCTATGACAGGAAAAACAGCAGGAGTAAGTCGTGGAAGCATTGTCGATCGTTGAGGATGAAGTCCGAGAGCTGGTTCGGCGGCGGGGATTGGACCCGGCGAAACAGCCGACGGTAATCAAGTCATTGATCGAGGAAGTAATTCGCGATTACGACGAGCGGGCTCTCCTAGGTGCAGTTCCGTCGTTGAATTCACTCGACTCGGCTCGACAAGCGGTCTTTGACAACGTTGCTGGCTTTGGTGCTTTGCAACCACTTTTGGATGATCCGACGGTTGAAGAAATCTGGATCAATGCTCCTCACGATCCGGAAAACTACTCCCAAAGTAATTTTCCATTCGAATTACGATGACAACTAGTCGTTGCAGTAATGCATTTGGAGTAACGATACACTGGGCTAGTTTTGGCAAGTTGCTAGGTCAGCGTGGAGAACCGACTTCTAGGCCGCCAGTAGCTCTTACCTGAAGCCTACTCCACTGCAGCCTTGTCGTTGCCTTTGGGGGCTAATTCCATAGTGAGGGTAGTTGGAGTTGGTTCCTGACTGCCCCGTCACAGTTCCGCTTCGACGGATCGTTGAGGTTTCCCTCAGTTCTTTGAAGCGTGCGGTGATGCCACATCTCCGACGTAACGAAACGTGTAAAGTATCTGATACACCCATTCTTTGATACGAGCAGGAACGAGCGCGCATGACCGACCCTTCGCAGTCCTCCAGAAAGACGACGGCACGGATCGTCTGGGACACGGCGGATAAGTACCTGAGGAACATCGTTGACGAAGAGGACTACGGCGACTACATCCTCCCGTTCACCGTCCTTCGGCGTCTGGAGTGCATGCTTGCCGACACCAAGGAAGAGGTGGTCGAGTACGTCGACAGCTTCGGTGGATTGCCCCAGCACCTCATCGATATCGCCGTCAAGGACAAGTTCGGCCTGAGCTTTTATAACGTCTCGCCGCTCGACCTGGCCACCATCGCGTCGGTTGACGACAACGTGGATAAGTCCCTCAAGAGCTACATCGACGGATTCTCGAACAACATCGCCGACGTCTGGGTATCGTTCGAATTCAATCGGCGCGCGAAGGTACTGGCCGACGCCAATCGCCTCCATGCCGTAGTCAAGCACTTCTCCACGCTCGACCTCAGCCCCGTCAGTCTCGGCAACACAGGCATGGGCGACGTCTTTGAGGACGTCATGTACCGCGCCTTCAACAAGAAGGGCAAGGCCGCCGGCAACTTCTACACCCCGCGAGACGCCATCAAGCTGATGGTTGACATCCTTATCGCGAACGATGACGAAACCATTGCCTCAGACTATGCGGCGCGCTCCGTCTACGACCCGACAGCTGGCTCGGGCGGCATGCTGCTCATTGCGCAGGAGGCGCTGAAGCGCACCAATGAGAAGGTCGACGTCACGCTCTACGGTCAGGAGCTCATGCCGTCTGCCTACGCGCTCGGCAAGGCGGATCTGTTGATCCAGGGTGGACGCCCCGACGCGATCAAGCAGGGGAACACCCTAATTGAGGACCTCTACAAAGGGCAGACATTCGACTATGTTCTTTCGAATCCGCCGTTCGGCAAGGACTGGTCAGCTGATGAAGAGATGGTTCGGTCGGAGGCCAAGACGGAGGGCTCGCGCTTCAGCCATGGCCTACCAAGCACGTCCGACGGTCAAATGCTCTTCTTGGCGCACTGCGCATCGAAGCTGAGTCCAGCTGGTAAAAATGGCCAGGGGGGTCGTGCGGCGGTGGTCTCGAACGCGTCGCCGCTGTTCGCAGCTGACAACGGGCCCAGTGCGATACGGCAGTGGCTCCTTGAAGAGGATCTGATCGACGCGATTATTGCCCTGCCCGGAGACATGTTCTACGGAACGGGCATTGCGACTTACGTCTGGTTCCTGGATACCAACAAGAGCCCCGAGCGCCAGGGTAAGATCCAGCTCATCAATGGCTCGGGCCAGTGGTCGCAACTTCGCAGACCCATGGGTGAAAAACGTCGCGAGATGCGGCAGAAGCAACGCGAGATCCTGGTCAAGGCGTATGAGGCTTTCGAATATGCAGACCCAGCCATCTCTCGCGTCCTGACGCCGAACGATTTCATGTTTCGCGACGTGCCCGTATTCAAGCAAGCCCGACTGGCTACTCAATTCAGCGACGACGTTGTTCACGCGCTGCAAAGCCGCAAAGACTTCAGCGAGGGTCATGTGGCGGTACTGAAGTCGCTCGATGGCACTCCGTGGAATGACCTTCCGCAAACGTTTCCCGCCGCTGCGAAACAAGCAGGCCTGAAGGTCCCGATGGGACTTGTTGATGCCGCAATGTCAGCTCTGGCGACACCTGACGAGTCGGCACCTCTTGCGGTTACACGAAAGGGGATGCCGGTTGTCGCAGATGGGTGGAAGCTCATGGAGCGAATTCCGATGACCGAAGACGTGGATAATCACATGAAGCAACATGTGCTGCCGTTTTCTCATGACGCCCAGTGGGACGTGAGCAAAGCCAAGAACGGGAACGAGATTCCGTTCACGCGTTTCTTCTTCGAACCCAAGGAGACACGCTCCATTGCGGAGATTGACACTGACATAGCCCGACTCATGGGCGAACTTTCTTCTATGTTTACGGCGGTGCACGAGGGATGAGCGCTCCGGCAGATTGGAAGTCGGTCCCCTTCTGGTCGCTCTTCCAGCGCAAAAAGACGGTGGGGTTCCCTGCCGAGGAGCTCTTGTCGGTCTATCGCGATTACGGAGTGATCAGGAAATTAGACCGGGATGATAACTGGAATCGCGCTGGCAAAGATCTTGCCGCCTATCAACTTGTCGAGCCCGGCGACTTGGTGTTGAACAAGATGAAGACTTGGCAGGGATCGCTTGGAGTTTCCCGTCACCGTGGTATTGTCTCGCCAGCTTATTTTGTCTACAAACCGCAAACCGAAGACGATCAGCGTTTCCTTCACCATACCTTGCGATCCAGCCATCATGTCAGCTATTACGCAAGCATCTCCAAGGGAATCCGCCCCAATCAGTGGGACCTTCAGCCGGAGATGCTTGATTTAATGCACGTGTTTTTACCGGACATTGATACTCAACGAGCGATTGCCGACAAGTTGGACCGAACTGAGCAGATAATTGCTGGCCTTGATGAGCTAACACGCGAGTTGAAGACACGAACAAACGTCAGCTTCGCCGAGTTAGGTCGAAAACTTGTAGCACCCGGCGAAAAGGTTCAGCTGGGACTTCTGTTAAAGAAGCAAACACGCGAAGCGTCATCTGACGATGGGGTTGTAACGGCGTTCAGAGATGGCCAAGTTGCGTTGCGGTCTCGCAGGCGCGAATCCGGGTTTACTATGTCTGCCAATGAAGCTGGCTATCAGGGAGTCGAGGCTGGCGACTTCGTTTTTCACGGTCTTGACGGGTTCGCCGGCGCAGTTGGTGTCTCTGAAGACAGAGGTAAGGTGAGTCCCGTATGTCATGTCTGTTCCGCGACTAACCTTACCTCCGAACGTTTTATGGCTTGGGCAATTCGTGCACTGTCTTTGAACGGATACATCGAGGCACATTCGTTCTCTGTGCGGCAACGGTCCGTCGACTTCCGCAGTTGGGAAACGTTCGCGAGGCTTCCGCTGAAATATTTCCCACTCGAAGAGCAACAGTACTTCGTCGATCATTTGGATAACGTCAACGGAAAAATCAACCAGATGCTCGCGAAGATTGCAGAGTTGAAAGCGCTATTACTAGAGCGACGTTCCGCCTTCATTTCCGAGGTCGTTACCGTGAAGAAGGAAGAGGTCTAATGCGCTATGCTCAACTGATGGAGCTCGAGTTCGAGAGCAACCTCTGCTCTGAGCTGGCCGAACGCGGTTGGCTCTACGAAAACGACGGCAAGCCAATTGATTGGGACATCGGGCTCGCAATGGTACCTGCCGATGCCGTCCACTGGCTGGCCTCGCAATACCCGGACGAGTACGCAAAAGCCGTACCCGGCGACCTGTTTGGTGAAGAGAAAGCAGATAAGGAGCGAAAGCTCTTAAATCACATCACTAAGGAGCTCTCCAAATCAACACGGATGGACCCGACGACCGGACACCCGGTCGGTGGGCTGCTCGGCGTGCTGCGCAAGGGTTTCTCCTATGCGCAAATAGGCCATCCTACAGCGAAGTTCGGCCCGATGATGGCGTTCCCGCCGGCGAACTCAAATCTCGCCGAGGTCGTCGAAGCCGCTGCGGCGGTGCGTCTGCGAGTCCTGCGCCAGGTTCGTTTCGACACGAAGACCAACGAGAGCATCGACGTCGTACTGCTCGCCAACGGCCTGCCGATCGTGACGATGGAGCTGAAGACCGACAACACCCAGACCGTCAACGATGCGATCCGCCAGTACAAGGAAGACCGCAAACCAGGCGGGAGCCGTCCGCTGCTCGCGCCCGGCCGTGCGCTCGTACATTTCGCTGTCTCCAACGATCTCGTTTACATGACGACCAAGCTGCAGGGCGGTGACACCGTCTTCCTGCCTTTCAACCAGGGCAGCGAGGGGCACGGCGGCAACCCGCCTTCTGACACAGGCTCCTCGACGAACTACCTGTGGCGCGAGATTCTCGCCCGTCCGATGCTCATGCGCGTCCTCAAGGACTTTGCGCTCTTCGAGCCCGACAAGTCCGGCAAAAAGGGCGAGGGACGCCTCGTCTTCCCACGATTCCACCAGCTGCGAGCGGTCGAGCGCGTGGTCGCCGACATCGAGGCCAACGGGACGGGCAAGCGCTACCTAATTTGGCACTCTGCCGGTTCCGGCAAGACCAAGACGATCGCCTGGCTCAGCCACCGTCTGATCCGACACGTGGGCGCGGACTCCAAGTCGACCTTCGACTCCGTCATCGTCGTCACAGACCGCACGGTCCTCGACGAGAACATACGAGACGACATGAACCTCGTGCAGTCGAGCAAGGGCCTCGTAGTGTCCGTGGGTGAGAAGTCCGGAGCGAAGTCGCCGCAGCTGAAGAAGGCCCTGATCGACGGCGACCACATCATCACCTGCACCCTGCAGACCTTCCCCGAGGTCATGAAGCTCATCGAAGACAGCCAGGAGCTGCGAGGCCGGCGCTGGGCGGTTGTCGCCGATGAGGCTCATTCATCGCAAACCGGCTCCGCCGCCAAGAAGCTCAAGGAGCTCCTCGTCGACGTCGAGGTAGATCCCGATGAGGACATCAGCGCCGACGACCTGCTTGCCGCCAAGGACTCAGCCATCGCGGCTGCGGCGAACATCACCTTCGTCGCGCTCACCGCGACTCCGAAGGCCAAGACCCTGCGCCTCTTCGGCACGCAGCGCGACGATCGATGGGAAGCCTTCGATACCTACACGATGGCCCAGGCGATCGAGGAGGGCTTCATCCTCGATGTGCTGACCAACTACTCGACCTACGACATGTTCCTCCGTGTCAAAAACGCGCTCGACGGCGATGATTCAGAGAGCGACATCCAAGTCAATACAGGAGAAGCGGTCTCAAGCATCGTCCGCTACGCGAGGCTCCACCCGACGGCGATCGCACAGAAGGTCCGCGTCGTGGTCGAGCACTTCCGGCGCAATGTGCAGCCGCTCCTCGGCGGCGAGGCGCGGGCCATGGTGGTGACGAGCTCACGCGTTGAGGCGCTGAGCTGGTCGCGGAAGATGGACGCCTACATCGCCGAGAAGGGGTACGACCTGCACACGCTCGCGGCGTTCTCGGGCTCGCTCACCGATGAAGACGGCGAAAGCGTCACCGAGGTTGCCGTGAACGGCGTGAGCGACGTCGGGAGAGCTTTCCGCGAGCAGGGCATCTATCGCGTCCTCATCGTCGCGAACAAGTTCCAAACTGGCTTCGATGAGCCTCGGCTGATGGCCATGTACGTCGACAAGAAGCTCTCTGGTGTTGCTACGGTGCAGACCCTTTCGCGGTTGAATCGGATCTACCCCGGCAAGACAGCGCCGATGGTTGTGGATTTCCGCAACATTCCGGCGAGCGTCCAGTCGGATTTCAAGCTCTACTATTCCGATGCGCATGTCGACGGCGACGTCGATCCCAATGCGCTCATCACCGTGGGCGAACGTCTGGACACCTCTGGGCTGTACACGCATGAGGAGATGAATGCCGTCGCCGACGCCTTTCTCACAGTCCTCGGTGGCGAGGTGATCGCCAAGGTCCTGTCGCCAATCAAGAACCGCTGGACGGGCCAGTGGAGACAGGCTGTGCTGTCAAAGGACAAGAAGCAGAAGGAAGAGCTGGAAACGTTCCGTGCCGACGTGCTCGGGTACCGCAACGCCTGGCAGTTTCTCAGCCAGATCGTCGACTACCAAGATCCCGATCTGCACCGTCGCGCAATCCTCGCGACCCTGCTTGGGCGAAATCTCCACACCGACGGCGACGACCGCGACGACAGCTTCCTCGAGGGAGTGCAGCTCTCGGGAGTCAAGCTCGTACCGTCTGCAATAGAAGAGGATCATTCGCTCAGCGAAGGAAATAACGAGGGTATCAAGCTTCCCATCTTCGACGGGGAGCGAAGCGGCAGCTCCGCGCCGAAGAAGGGTCCGCTCGACGAGGCCATCGAAAAGGTCAACGAGATGTTCAAGGCCAAGGGAGTCGAAGTCAGTCCTGAAAGCGTCTCGGGCTTCATCACGACCTTCTGGGGCTTCCTCGATGAGAACGAAGAGGCAGTGGCGATGGCAAGGAACAACACCGTCGCCCAGCTCAAGGCCTCCGAAGGATTCAGCACTGCTGTCGGGCTTGCCGTCCTTAAGACGGTGAACGAGTCCAAGGAGATCCAGTCGTACATGGCGGATCCGGCCTTCATTGGCCAGATCGCGGACATCGCCGCGGATGCGCTCCATGCTCAGCACCGTGTCGATGCGGGTGAGGGATCCGAGGAGCAAAGGACATGAGCAATGAGCCTGAGATGAACTTCGGCGACGTGATCCGGGAAGCGCGCAAGAAGCATGGATGGTCGCAGGGAGAACTCGGAGAGCGTGCCGGGGTCTCCCGCCCCACCATCGCCCGCGTCGAAGGGAACAACGATGTCACGACAGCGACTATCGCGAAGATTGCCGAGGCGCTCGGCCTGAAACTCGAGCTGAAATGAGAACGGTCTAGCGATGCTCAGGAAGGAGCACATCGATGGCTACTGGACACGAACGGTACTCTAAACATGCAGTCTGGGAGACTCTGCAGCTCAAGCTCGATTCTCTCAAAGCTGCGCGATATGACGACGCCACCTGTGAACAGGCCCGCAAGGACATCGTAGAGTGGCTTCAGGAGGCGCAGAAGTCTAAGGCAGCCCGGCAGTCGGCGCTGTACTTGACGGCGCTCGACCAACTCAGTGCTGCGCTCAACCAGTTGCCGGTCGACACAGCTCAGTTTAGGCAGTTCGTTGCCTATCGCGGGCACAATGGGCAGGCCTACCAGACTCTAGAGCTAGCTCTCCGCTCTCTGCCTCTGCCTCCGCCTAAGGATCTGAAAGCAAGCTACGTCGGCCTGCTCGACCAGGAGGTCGAAGCTCGTACCGCACGCCTCGATCAACTCGAAGAGCGCATCAAAGAGACCGAGAGTTCGCTCAAACAACGCATGGATGAGCTCAGCACAGTTACCTCGGACGTCGTGAGGCTCCGAACGGAGATTGAGACTCAACAGGAAGCAATCAAGGAGGTCAGCGACTCGGCCGATGCTGACATGAAGGCAGCCTGGGAGACGACTCTGGAGGACTGGAAGCAGGAGCGGAAAGCGACCGACGCTGAGCACGACGCACAGGCGCTTGAGAGCATCGCAACGCTTGCGGCAATTACCAAGGCGGGAGCCTCACTAGCGGAACACGCTGCCGGCGACCTGAGCGCTGCGGATTGGTACGGCCGTGCGAAACGCGAACGACGATCCGCTCAGTGGATCCGATTCGGTGCAGCAGCGGCGTTCGTCTTTGCTGGAGCCGTCGGATACTTCATCGTGAGTGAGGCAATCGCCAATAACTTCGACCTGTCAGTCGGAGGTGGCATATTGCGCGCCTCCCTGGCTGTTGTGATCGGCGCATTTGGCGCTTTGCTCCTGCGCGAGTCGGCACGGCATTTCCGGGAGGCCGACACGGCGGAGGACGTAGCTCTGTCGTTGAAGGCATTGGCTCCCTTCTATGCGAACTCGGATGACGAGATTCGGCTGAAGGCACGGGTGCAGGTTGGTGACGCGGTACTCGTCAAGAATGTACTCTCTCGGTTCTCGCACCGAGACGCGGCGAAGCATGCTGGCGACGCCAATTCTGCTGAGCTCTCGGAGCTCGTCAGGGACGCTTCGAAAGCGCTCAATCTGCCTGGTGGAAGCTCAACAGGAACATGACATCACGGACGTTGAAATTATTCTCGACGAGCAGTGAGGAAACTCTGAAGGTTGAGCTCTGGTCGAGGAAGTTTATTGCATGGCGCTGACCCTCGCCCCACTGATTCGCAGCGCCGGTCTGAATCCAGCCGAAGTGCAGGTGATCCGGCACGCCTTCGTCCGGGAGCATGAAGAATCAGGCCTCCAAGGGATACACGCCGATTCAGCCGACGAAGACATCCTCGCCTACACGTCCCAGCGGTCCGCGAAGCCCCGGGTCCTCCCCGTGAACCCGCCGCGAATGTGGGTCGTGTTCATCCGCGAGGGCGGCGACCGGGCACGACTCTGGTCGGTCGTGGAGAACCGGGGCGAGATTTCAAACGACGGCACTCTGCGCACGTTCAACTTGGTGGTGACTGACCATCTATCCGATCTCAGGAACCGCCTGGTGATCGGATGGAAGTCACCACACACCTGGCGGCTTAATGGGCTGACGACGGCTATACGAGTGCTCAATCAATGGATTATAAGACGTGTGGATGATGATAGAACTGTAACTTGAAGTCGAGTTCACTGGTCCCGTTTATTTGGTAGTACGGGCTGAGCCCGACCAGGTTGGATGTGGAAAGGGGCTTTGACGGTTTGAGCTAATGTGCCGCAACAAGTCATAAAGTTGTAATTGAGAGGAACTCACGGTGTTCAAAGTAGTCATGCGTTATCCTGATGGATCGTCTGAAGAGCAAGACGAAATTTTCGAAACTGAACAAGAAGCGGAAAACTATGGCCTTGAGCAATGCAGCAATTACAGCCTCGGTGGAGAAGTGCTCCACATGTCAAACCCGGGGGACTATCCATTGGAAGACGAAGATGCTGATTTCGAAATCGTGGAGATCAATGGATAATTAGTGAAACGATATATGTGCAAATGTTCCTCCTGAATACAGAGCTCATAACTGCTCTGCACACTTCCGATCACTTAGCGCTACCGCACTGTCATCCTTAGGCTACACGGGACTTCTTGTGTTAATGGATTCGAGCGGAAACCTAAGTCCTAAATACAGATCATGAGAATTTCTGCTTACTTTTCATTATCTTCATTGACTTCGTTTTGGTCTAAAGCCTTAGGCTGAGGATCTTTCCCAGTTATGTCTTTGAAGCCTTTTTCAGTCCCGCACTTGTTGATGAGGTGGCTTACGTAGGCTGGCGTATATCGATAAGTTTTCGTAGGTTCGTCATATTCGCAGAAGTCAGGATTCGTACGTTCTGGGTGGGGGTCTCTGGCCGGAGGACGAACCTTCTTCCTCTTCCAAGCTGCAGCAAAATGGTTCAAATTAAAGATGAAGGGAATGCCCTCCTGAACTTTTTCAGATACGGATTTTGGCATGAGCCGCCCGAGTCCTGAAACTGGACGTTTTTTGTCACGCACAATGACCTGTCCGCGTCGACCTAATTCTTCGGCGAATTCGCGCTCACCATCAGTCATGTCTTCGTAGCGGGTGAACTGCATGGCTATGGCGTCCGGATCCTTCGGTGCTAGCTCAACCATGGCGCGAAGCCGAAACTCGAATTTGGAATCATTTACGATTGAGTCGTCGAGTCCGGATTCGTAATCCGTCACAAAACTGCGCAAATCTGGTGGTAGTGTCTTTCGGAAACTTCTGAGCGCCTGCTCGCCTTGAGAAGTGAAAGTGCCTACGAATATCGGCAAACGCAAACGGACAGCTAATGATTGTTGTTCTCCAAATTGACTAGTTAGTTCTGCTTCATAGTTTACGAGTAATGCATGCGCGTGACCTGCGAGATTGAGCATGAGCGCTTCATCTGCATTTGCGTGACGGTGTTCGAGCCGGTTCCTGAGCCTAATAAACAGCGCCAGATTTGCCCGTACTGGGTCGGAGTCAGACGGCCAGCGTTCTTTCATGGAGCGCTCGAGTTCCCAGCGTTTCGGTTCACCATCGATTTTCAGTAGGCGACGCTTTTGCTTTGGATCACGATACCTAAAGTCGACATCGTCTCGAACGAACTCAGCGTGGAGAAGATAAAGCCATGCCAAGTGCATGTGGATGACGAATCCTTCGAACGCTCGGGATTCAGCTGAATCATTATAGAGACGAACTGCGAGGCAAGCCTCATCAATACTGGCGTCAAGCGTAGACTGCCATCGTGGTGGTCGGGGCATTTAATAATTGTATAAAGTTCAGGTAGTACAACATAAATATGTCGTGTAGGTTTTCACAAACATTACCTTTGCGAGGCGTACTCCATTCCTTGTCACTGCACCCATCGTTTCGTCTCAGAAGTCTGTCTCGCATTTGTAGCAGGAGAGACAGGCTAAACGAGACGCCAAAGTATGATCTATGGGCCACAACGCGGTTTCGAAGACCTTCGTCGAGCGTTCTAAGCCGGTGTCGGCTGATTAGAACTAAGGTACTCCAAAGTCGCGCTAAGAAGAACTATTAGATCAAGCGCTGAGGTATGTTCGAAGGCAACGCCAACGGTTGCCTCAAATCGAAGGGCTCCATCACCGTAAAATCCAGGCGTAGTCTGCCTGCGATTATTCTTCTTACCGTTGCTCAAAGAGGAACCTTTGAAGCCATGCTTGATGACACTTTCCCAATCACCTTTGACCTCGGGGCGGCCGGATCCGCTTTTGCACACTAAGAAGTCAAGAAGATCTGGATGGATTTCGGCGAGATGATCTTCGAGAGAGTTACAGGCGATGACTGAGTCCATATTGTGGGCGAGATCGTACGCGGCTCTGCGCACCTCCTCGTTCTCAGACTGTTGCGGCCGAGGATCAAAATCAATGCCGAACCGCAGCTCCCCGCGGAGCCGATTGCTACTCCAGCGGATCTCAGCGATAAAGGCTCGGTCTATGTTCTCGCCGCGGATCGGCGTCCAAGCCTGTACTATCGGAAGGCCGCCGCCACTGGTGACGCCGGCTGTGGCCCACTTGCCGGCCGCCCTCAGGTCGAAAGCGATCCTGCGGGTGACTACTCTAGCCAGGAACTTTTCGCCTAGAGCACTCAGGGGAACCAATTGACTTGACGTCGGTGGTTTGAAGACTCCTGAAATCATGTCGTCCCATCCGCTCAGGACGGTGGCTGCCTCACTCGCAAGTAGCCGTGCGAGCTCGTCGTTGGAATGCTCCCACTTGCCAACAAGATTGCTCAAACTGAGGAACCCCCACAGCTCCTTGTCAGTTTCCGAGAGGCGCGCTTCATCGAAGCTTAGTGCTGCGAGATAGGCGGCTCGGCCTTGTCGGGCTTCATAGGCAGACTGTTGCTCTTCACTCATTGTATGACCGAGCTTCACTTCGATCGCAGCGCTGTCTGAATCGGATATCAACACCAAATCCGCGTAGTTCTCGCTCTTGGACCCCTCACGTTTAACTTCGTTGGGACTGAAGCCTACGACCTCTACCCAGGGCGATGGGTCGCGGTCACTGAGGAACTGAATAAGGTCCGCAACGTTCGTTTCCCGGGCCAGGAGGCGACTTAGCCCGCGACCGCGACCCCAACGACTCATTTGATTGCTCATATGCTTATCATTACTTATTTTCTGACCGATGATTCGTTGTTGACGTCTATATTGAGAATGTTTCTGTCTCCTGCTTGTCGTTGACCGTTGCCGGTAATGGGGCGCTTCCGACCAGCCGACGGTCCCCGCAGCCTCCCACGCCGAGGTCTTCTGCCTCGTTGAGTTTGTGGCTGATGGACCGAACCCGCGGATACAGCTCAGCCAGCAACGCGTACAGCAAGCTGTGGCTCAGTATCTTAGCGATGTAGGTGCCAGCGGTCGCGTTGACAATCTTCAGATCAGATCCGTCCAAATCCGTCCCGATGGGCAAGGCGCCACACTAGAACTTTCAGGTTCAGTTCAACCACCGATGGTGGGGTGGATCGTGCCCGAGGGTGTGCCGATTTCAGTGAATTCAACGGCTCAGACCGTACTTAGCAGATGACCGTGGGCTCAGGAATCGGAAGCGAAATGACGTAGTCTTAGATGACCATGGCAAAAACTGACTTCTCTGCAGAAATCCGCACACTGCGCTCAACTTTCTCGTCGATTGAAGACGTGAGCGATGTTGATCAGATTAAAGCTGACATCGTGACGCTCTCCGAGGAAGCCGGAGCTCCCGATCTTTGGGATGACCCCGCTGCCGCGCAAATCGTTACCAGTAAACTTTCATATCGCCAGTCTGAACTTGAACGATTGACCAAGATCAGGACTCGTATTGATGATCTGGAAGTTTTGGTAGAACTGGCGGAGCTCGAAGCCGACGAAGAGACCATTCAAGAGGCGGACAGAGAACTTGTCAGCATCCATAAGGCTCTCGATGAGTTAGAAATCGTGACTTTGCTCAGCGGAGAATTTGATTCTCGCGGGGCAGTGGTGACGATTCGCTCCGGCGCTGGCGGCGTGGACGCAGCCGATTTTGCCGAGATGCTGATGCGCATGTACCTGCGTTGGGCTGAGAAACGTGGCTTTAAGGCAACAGTCATGGATACTTCCTACGCCGAAGAAGCTGGACTTAAATCTGCGACTTTCGAAATCGACGAGCCATACGCTTTTGGAACGTTGTCAGTAGAAGCCGGCACTCACAGGCTTGTCAGAATCTCACCGTTCGATAACCAAGGCCGCCGCCAAACGTCGTTTGCGGCCGTGGAAGTTGTGCCGTTGATTGAGCAGACTGACACGATTGAAATTCCAGAGTCGGAAATTCGTGTCGACGTCTTCCGTTCGTCGGGCCCTGGTGGACAGAGCGTGAATACCACCGACTCTGCCGTGCGAATGACTCACATTCCAACTGGTGTCGTAGTTTCGATGCAGAACGAAAAGTCGCAGATTCAGAACCGAGCCGCTGCGCTACGCGTCCTGCAGTCCCGACTTCTGCTATTGAAAAAAGAGCAAGAAAATGCACAGAAGAAGGAATTCGCCGGAGATGTGAAGGCATCGTGGGGTGACCAGATGCGTTCCTACGTACTCAATCCTTACCAGATGGTTAAGGATCTGCGTACAGAGCACGAAGTTGGAAATACTCAAGCTGTGTTTGACGGCGAAATCGATGACTTTATTGACGCAGGAATTCGATGGCGCGCAGGCCAGCGCCGTCCGAGGAAGTAGCAGATCATGCGAATACCAATCGAGCTGGGCAAACTTGTCACAAACTGTGTAAGTATCGTCACCAAGGCAACTGACTACAAGTAAAACCGTTCAAGTCACGTTGGTCTTCAGCCATTTGTGGAGGCTGTGCTTATTGGATGAATCTGGCAACACGCCTAGGATTTGGGCGGGTTCTAGCGCCTGCACCGATAGTGTTTGGAACACTGGCGCATCTATTGACGTTTGATCTCGAGATTGGTATTCGTGGGTCGCGCCCCGACGAAAACTAGCGATTGAAGACATGATTAAATTCGAAAATGTCTCGATGGTTTACGAGCCAAAGCAGCAGAACGTTGCTTTGGATGACATAAACATCGAGATTGACCGTGGCGAATTCGCCTTCCTTGTTGGTGAATCCGGTTCCGGAAAGTCGACGTTCCTCAGCTTGGTGCTACGCGAAAAGCGTTCCACTGACGGTGCTGTGTACGTGGCCGGACAGAACCTGAACCGTATCCCGAGTCATCGCGTGCCAAAGCTGCGTCGCGATATCGGCTTCGTGTTCCAGGACTTCCGACTCTTGCGCGAGCGTACGGTTTTTGACAACGTCGCATTCGCCATGGAGGTCATTGGTGCCTCGCGTGCTCAGATTCGAGAGCGCGTGCCAGACGCGCTGAAGCTTGTCGGCCTTGAAGACAAGGCTCGTCGTAAGCCAACTGAACTTTCCGGCGGTGAGCAGCAACGCGTGGGCATAGCGCGTGCCATCGTCAATAGGCCATCAATTCTTTTGGCGGATGAGCCTACCGGTAACCTCGATCGCAAAAACAGCGTTGAGGTTATGAACGTGCTCAACCGCATCAATCAAAACGGTACAACCGTTTTGATGGCGACCCACGCACACGAACTTGTTAGTGAATACCGTCATCGTGTGATCGAACTCCAGCGCGGTCAAGTTATCCGTGATGAGATTGACGGCCAGTACATGCCAATGACCACAGTGGTGAACCAAGACGGCTCGCGTGAGCTGCTCGTGGGCGATTCCGCTGTTGAGCATGATGAAGATTCGCAGTTTACTGAGGACCAGAAGGACGAGGACCAGTGAAACTAGGATTTATTCTTCGCGAAGCGGCCAAGGGCCTTCGCCAGAACGTTGTCATGGTCGTTTCCGTAGTACTGGTGACTTTTGTGTCGTTGACCTTCGTCGGCGCCTCAGCTCTTTTGCAGCTCCAGATCAACCAGATGAAGGGCTACTGGTACGACCGCATGGAGGTAGCTGTTTACCTCTGTGACGACTCCAGCTCTTCAACAAACTGTGCTGGCAAAGAAGTCACCGACGCCCAGCGTCAGAACATTGAAAAAGTTCTCAAGTCTGAGCAGCTAGCGCCGTACATCAAGGAATATGCCTACGAGTCGAAAGACCAGGCATACAAGAACTTCTTGGATCAGTACAAGAACTCCTCGCTCGTCGACCAGATCACTCCAGAGCAGTTGCCTGAGTCGTACCGAGTCGCACTGGTTGATCCGGAGAAGTACCCAGTTATCAACGAAGCATTGTCGACCGTTGATGGCGTTGACCCTGTAGTGGATCAGCGTGAACTTTTGGAAAAGGTATTCCAACTGGTCCGCGTGGCTTCTGCTGCTGCAGCAGTCGTTGCAATCGTGATGATTGTTTGTGCCGTGTTGTTGACCGGTACCACCATCCAACTCTCTGCAATGCACAGGCGGCTGGAAACCACGATCATGCGTTTGGTCGGTGCCTCGAAAGCAACCATTCAGTTACCGTTCATTATCGAAGGTGTTATCGCATCACTGATTGGTGGTGTGCTGGCATCAGGCACGCTATGGCTCCTACTCAAGTTCCTTGTCGAAGACAAACTTGCCAGTGAAAACGTCGGCGTTGCATTCATCTCTACCAATGAAGTTTGGCTAGTTGCGCCTGGCCTCTTGATTATTGGTATCGTTTTGGCCACAATTTCATCAGTGGTAACGTTGAAGCGTTACCTGAAGGTTTAATCGACCCCTCATCGTCGGTAGACCCGTAGCACGACATCTTTCTCGAAGGAGCCACATGCTGTCCAACGCAGTGCGAAGTAAGTTCTTGCGCGCCACCCTCGGTGGGGCAATGGCTCTCGCTTTAACGTTGCCAGCGGGCCTAGTTGTCGCTGATGATCTTGATGATAAGAAGACCCAGGTTGAAGGAAATATCAACAACCTGGAAGAGGACATGGAATTCTTGGATTCCGATATCCAGGCAACCGACAAGAAGCTACGTGATCAGCAGGCTCAAGTACCTGCCGCTGAACAGGCATTGGCCGACGCGCAAAGCCGTGTCGCTAATGCCCAATCCGCTGTCGCTGATCTGAATGATCGATTGATCGCTGCTCAGTCGACTCGTGATCAGGTAACTGCCGAGATCGAGAAGAACGCCAAAAAGATCTCCGAAGCGAAAGCCGCCATGGCTTCCATCGCTTCCGAAGCTTATAAGCGCGGTGGCGTTTCCAGCGGACTGGACATGATCCTCAACATGGATTCGACCCAGCAGATGGCCGACGGCCTAGACTTGGCGAACCGTGCCATGGAATCGCAGAGCAACACTTATAACGATCTTGCGCAAGAGCAGGCCAATAACGAAAACAACAAGCTTCGCTTGAGCGCTGTCGAGAAGGAAATCTCCTCGCTCAAATCGCAGGCGGAAGAAGCCTTGGCGCAAGAGCAGACCGCTCGAAACCAGGCCCAAAACGCTAAGAATGAGCTTGATGCTTTGGTCGCCAGCACCGAGAAGTTGGGCGCTGAGCTCGAAGCGAAGAAACCACAGATTCAGGCCAAGCTAGCGGCACAGCAAAAAGAGTACGCTCAGGTTAAGTCCGATATCAAGGAACGCCAGGAGCGTTTGTTGCGTGAGGAAGCCGAACGTAAGCGTAAAGCTGCTGAAGCTGAAGCAAAGCGCAAGGCTGCCTACGAAGCAGAGCAAAAGCGTCTAGCTGAGGAAGCGGCAGCAAAGAAGAAAGCTTACAAAAAGAAAGCTTTCGTTCCTGCGCCAGTTTCCGAACCTACGGTTAGCAAGTCAGCGGGTTCAAGTGCTTGGGGATTGGTTAAGCCGACACCAAGTAATAACCTGACCTCAACCTTCGGATGGCGTCCGACTCCTGCCGGAACGATTGATTACGGTGGACAGGGTGGATACGTTCACGCCGGAATTGACTGGGGCTTTGGCGGACAATGCGGTGCACCGATTACCGCTGCGGCTGACGGCGAAGTTTGGACCGCTGGTTGGGGCGGAACTGCTGGCAACAAGGTCATCATTTCCCACGGCGTCGTCAAGGGCAAGGCCCTTGCTACCGGTTACCACCACATGTCGCGCGTTGCTGTAAGCGTCGGGCAACACGTGAAGCAGGGCGACGTAATCGGTTATGTCGGCACTACTGGCAACTCGACTGGCTGCCATCTGCACTTTGAAACTATCGTAAACGGCAATGCCGTGAACCCATTGGGACTTCTCTAGCGCTAGACTTGTAATCTGTGCGCGGGAGTCCGCCCACGACATGCAAGGAGTAACGTGGCTAAGAAAAATCAAGAAGATCGGGTGATTGCGAGTAATCGCAAGGCACGCCACGATTATGAAATCCTCGATACTTTTGAAGCTGGCATGGTGCTCAGTGGCACCGAAGTAAAGTCACTGCGCGAAGGTAAAGCCTCGCTAATTGACGGCTTCGGACAGTTCTACCGTGATGAGCTTTATATCGAGAACGTCTATATCCCTGAGTACCTCAACGGATCGTGGACCAATCATGCTGCACGCCGACGTCGTAAGCTCTTGTTGCACCGTCAAGAATTAGTGAAAATTGAGCGAAAGGTTGGCGAAGCTGGTCTCACCATCGTTCCATTGAGTCTCTACTTCAAGTCGGGCCGAGCGAAAATCGAAATCGGTGTTGCACGCGGTAAGCGCGAGTACGACAAGCGCCAGACCTTGCGTGAGCAGCAAGACAATCGCGAGGCACTACGCGCCATGCGTGAGCGTAATCGCGGCTAGCTTAAAGACTAGATTGTGGCGTATCTTGCGTTGGGTTAGCCCAAGGCAATGCGCTATGATTGAAAAACACGCTCTTGGGCGTGGTTGTACCTGGGAAACTGGGACTGACAACAAAATACGGGGATGATCGGTTTCGACGGTGTGAGTCGCGACAGATGAAGCGGGCCGAGGATGCAAAGTTATCTCGTAAACGCTCTTTGCAAAACAATAAGTGCCGAATCAAAGCGCACTGACTTCGCTCTCGCTGCCTAAGCAGCCAGACAGTCCGTTAGCCAGAGGTTTGCTATCGCCTCTGATCCTAACGTCATTTAGATAGCCACTGTATCCAGCGGCCGTTACCGCTGTTGGGTACATATTTAGGTAACTGTGCCTGGATCAACCACATGTTTGCGTGATGGTTGGGGCAGAGAAAATCCGCAGCAAACTGCGCCCGGAGAAGACCTGGCAACACCACATCGGACGGGAGTTCAATTCTCCCCATCTCCACGTATCTAAGCTCCGGAATCAGGCTAACCGCTTGGTTCCGGAGCTTTTTCGTTTGTGCTGAACCTGTCGCGCATTGGGGGAGTCCGCTCGGATAACATTCGCGAGCCTTGACTAAACACTGTGCAAAAATTGCGAGTCCATTCGCGGCTTGGAGGTTTTACACATAGACTTGAGATGAAAGCAGAAGAATTTCATGCGGTGGACTTTGCAGAATTGGAGTGAGAGAAGAATCGATGGGTAAAAACAGTTCCCAACGGGTGTCGCCTGTCCTTTCAGCAATCTATGCAGTCGTCGCTTTTCTGCTCGAAGTCGGTTTGCTTTTCGCAGCAGCATTGGCCGCCATCGCCTTCATCCCATGGCCCATCATTCCGGCGATCTTGGTAGTGGTTATCCCGCTTCTGATCCTCTGGGGAATCTTCTTTTCCCCGAAAGCCGTGGTCAAGTTCAGGCTACGAACGCGCATGCTTTTGATTCACCTGATCTACATCGGTGGAGCTTATACGTTGTGGCTCAGCGTTGATCACTCGTTCTATGAACAGTCACAAATCTGGGCCATTGCCATGCTCGCCTTGACCGGCATCAGCGCGATTCTTGTCGTTGCCACTGGCGGTTACGCCGTGCCGCACGACCGCACGCCAAAGCAGGCCCAACCACTTCCTCAAGCCGAAAGCTCAGGCGCTCCCAAAGGCCGGCGAGCTGCACGATAAAAGTTTTTCCTACAAGAAAACCCCAGCCAACGGCTGGGGTTTTCTTGTCTCTTAGAACAAAGTAGCCAGCAGGAAGCCCAGATAAGCAGCGAGGATTGCGCCGAAAAGCGTACCGAAGGCATTGGCCAAACTGGCGACCGTCCGGCCCTCTCGAAGCAATCTCAAGGTGTCAAAACTTGCTGTGGAGAAAGTCGTATAGCCGCCAAGCAATCCAGTTCCCACAGCTAGAAGCCAGGGCTCAGGCAACAAGGAATGCGTCAGTAGGCCTGTGAGCAAGCCTAAGACGAAGGAACCGGAGAGGTTGATAACGATGGTTCCCCAAGGCATTCGTGAGCCGAAGCGTGCGGTGAGCAAGGTATCAACAGTAAAGCGAAGTATCGCGCCCAAACCACCGCACAGAGCGATGGTGAGAAATAGGGTAGGGGTTATGGCCATCTCAGTTCCCCTTCGCCGAGGTGCGACGTTTGGTTCCCACCAGCATGCCGCACCATGTGGCCAGCGCTCCGACGAGAACTGTCCCCAGCCCGTAGCCTAGGCCTAGTAGCACCGATCCGTCGTTGGTGAGCAGCATGGAGTCGGTTGCCAAGGCACTGTAGGTGGTGAAGCCTCCCATGAAGCCGGTGCCAACAAGCAAACGAATTCTGCGGCGTGCTGACGTTTCTGGTCCGCGAGCCGAGAGGGAAGTGAGTAACCAACCCAAGGCGAACGCGCCAACGACGTTGACCAGCAGTACCATCACAGGAAGGTTGAGTCCTTGGGGCTGAAGCAGGCTCAGGGCCAGTCGGCTGGCTGTGCCCAGCGTTCCGCCAACAAAGACCAAGGCTAAGTCGACCCTGCGAAATTTTGGGATGTGCGCCCCGGGGTTAGTACTCATCTTGGTTCACACCCCTGCGCCAACATGGACCCAAATAAGTGAGGCCTCGATGTAGTCCAACTGGTGTGGGAGTTTGATTCTGGCCCCGGGTACCAGCCCCTGGGCGGCTGCGCGTCGCAAAAACTCGGGATCTTCGTCGCTGATCCGATCGATGATGGCTTCTTTGCCGGCAAAACGGTCAAGCCTGATCGCTTTAGAGACGGGCAGGGTGCCATCGGCAGCAGGGATCGCGTCCCCGTGTGGGTCACGGCGAGGGTGGCCAAGGCGCGCGTCCAGGGCGGTAATAAATCGGTCGCTGACCGTATGCTCCAACGCCTCGGCCTCGTCGTGGACCTCGTCCCAGCCATAACCTAATTCATCGCGCAAAAAGGTTTCCAATAGCCGATGACGTCTGACCATCCGCAGTGCTTCGCGCCTGCCACTATCACTGAGCGAAACAGATTTGCGTGGGACGTGATGGACCAGATTTTTACCCGCAAGCTTTTGGATCATTGACGTCACCGATGCAGGGGACAGGCCCAGCTGATCGGCCAGGACCCCGGTGCTTACTTCGGAGTCGTCCCACTCGGTCAGGGTGTAAAGCGCTTTGAGATAGTCCTCTTCGCTGGTGGTCAGCGACCCGGTGGGGTGTGGGGTGCTCATTAGCGGTTTAGATATGGCAGGATCGCCTCGTGCAGCTTGCCGTTGCTGGCCAGCGCGTTGCCTCCATGGCAACCTTCTTCTCCAGCTACCGAGGTGAAGCGACCACCGGCTTCACGAACCACGGGGACCAGTGCGGCCATATCGTAGAGTTCAAGCTCGGGCTCAAAAGCCGCGTCCACGGCGCCTTCGGCCAGTAACGCGTAGGAGTAAAAATCTCCGTAACCGCGGGTACGCCAAGCGGTGTCTAACAGGTCGAGGAAGCCATCAAGCTTTCCGGCTTCCTTCCAACCACTCAGCGAGGCGTAGGCCAGCGATGAATCGGCCAAATCGGTCACCGAGGAGACCGAAATGGCCCGGGTGGCGGTGGAGCCCACGCTGGTGCCCGGTTCAGTGACGTAGGCGCCCAAACCGGTGGCGGCGTGCCAGCGACGGCTCAACGCTGGGGCAGAAATGACACCAAGCACTGGCTCGTCATCGATCAACAGAGCGATCAACGTAGCCCAGACAGGCACGCGACGCACAAAGTTCTTGGTGCCGTCGATCGGGTCGATCACCCAGCGTCGTGAACCGGTACCGTGCACACCAAATTCTTCGCCCAGTACCGAATCATCCGGGCGGTGGGCAGCAAGTTCGTTCAAGATCAACTGCTCTGCGCCACGGTCTGCATCAGAGACCGGGGTCATATCCGGCTTGGATTCGACCACCAAGTCATTGGATCCATAGCGGGCCAGGGTGAGCGCATCAACCTTATCGGCCAAAGCCAGCGCAAATTCAAGATCTTCTTGCAAGGTAAATTCTGCCATGGTGTTCCGGCGCCTACTGAGCGCCGAGCTCCTTTTCGTGCGTGGTTTCCTTGGTGGTCACTAACCGCCGGTACGAGGCCAGACGATCTGCAGGTTGAGCAGTATCTGCGCTCAGCGCCCAGGCTTCTAAAGCACAGCCAGCTTCACCGGCGGCGTGGGTGCAACCTCTCGGGCAGTCGGTCGCGATCTGGGCCAGGTCTTCAAAGGCGGCCAGAATATTATCCGGATCCACCAAGCCCAAACCGAAGGAACGAATACCAGGGGTATCAATGAGCCACGAGCCCGGAACCTGTCCCAGGCGTAGCGCGAGCGCATTTGAGGAGGTGTGGCGTCCGCGCCCGGTCACTGCGTTGACGTGCCCGGTTGCTCGGGTTGAACCAGTCAACGCGTTAACTAGGGTGGACTTGCCAACACCAGAGTGTCCTAAAACGACCGAAACGCAGCCGCCAAGCAGCTCATCAAGTTCTGCCAGTGCACGCACATCCAGCCTTGCACTGGACCCGTCGGCGCCTCGGGCATCAACGCCGGAGGCCTCTTCGGTGGTGGTGCGGGAAATGACCACGGGGAAATCCAGACCCTCATAGTGCTTGAGGAATTCGGCCGGGTCCTTCACATCGGCTTTGGTCACGCACAAGACCGGTTGAATGCCGGCATCGTAGGCGGCCACCAGTGCGCGGTCAACAAAGCCGGTGCGTGGCTCAGGGTTGGCTGCGGCCACCACAATCACTAGCTTGTCCACGTTGGCCACCACAACACGCTCGGTAGCGTCGGTATCATCGGCACTGCGGCGCAGCAGGGTTCGGCGTTCTTCGATGCGCACCAAGCGTGCCAGGGTGTCAGGCTTGCCGGTGGTGTCACCGACCAGTGCTACTAGATCGCCCGGGACGATCGCCTGGCGACGAAGTTCGCGGGCGCGAGCTGCGATGACGATGCGCTCATTGGCGGTGTCTTCATCCAAGATGGCCGTGTAGCGGCCGCGGTCCACGGTGATGATGCGGCCAATGACGGCCTTTTCGTAGGCGGGACGGTCCTTGGTGCGCGGGCGGGAGCCACGCTTGTTCGGACGGACACGCACTGAGGATTCGTCATAGTCTGAGTAGTGCATTAGCCGCGATCCTTAGCGGTTTTGGCCATTTGTGTCCACAGTTCGGGGAACTGCGGCATGGTCTTGGCGGTGGTGGCAATATTTTCTACGCGGATGCCTTTGATGGCCAGACCCAACAGCGCACCGGCGGTCGCCATGCGGTGATCCTCGTAGCTGTTCAGATCTGCTCTGGTACGCACCCCGGGAATGATTTCCAGCGCGTCGTCGGTCGCGGTGACGCTGGCACCGATTTTGGCTAGTTCAATTTCCAGCGCTGCGAGCCGGTCGGTTTCATGTCCGCGGAGGTGTCCGATGCCGGTGAGCTTGCTCGGGGAATCGGCCAGTGCGCAGAGAGCAGCCAGAGTTGGCGCGAGCTCGGAGGCATCGGCGTAGTTGATGCCGGTGATCTTTCCGGTGCCGCGCACGGTGAGCACCCCGTCGGTGCCATGGCTGACCTCGGCCCCCATTTGGCTCAAGATCTGCACCCACTTACCGCCGACCTGGGTGGTCTTTTCGGGCCAGAAACGGATGCCCACCGAGCCGTTGGTCGCCAGAGCTGCAGCCAAAAAAGGCCCAGCGTTGGACAGGTCAGGTTCAACGGTCACGGTGAAGCCGGCAATGGGTGCTTCGGCGATCTGCCAACCGCGGCCATCGTCATCCACGGTGATCGCTACGCCTAATTCGCGCAAGGTTTCCACGGTCATGGCGATGTGATCCGGGGAGGCCACCGGGCCGGGTGCAGCGCGCAGTCGCAGTCCGCCGGGCAGTGCGTGTCCGGCAAGCAGCAGTGCGGAGATGAATTGCGAGCTACCCGAAGCGTCAACCACTACTTCTCCGGTGCTTTGTACTTCGCTGGCATCCATGGTGAACGGCAGCATGCCAGGTGTTTGTCCGTAGCTCAGGCGTGCGCCCAGAGCCTGAAGTCCATTAAGTACCGGGGCCATGGGACGCACTCGAGCGGCCGGGTCGCCATCAAAGTGGACCCGTGCTTTAGCGACAGCAGCCAATGGCGGAACAAAACGCATCACGGTTCCGGCCAGGCCGCACTCAATGGTCAGCTCGGTGCCATCGGACTCAGCGCGCTTTAGTTCGCTGGCAGGAGTGAGCACTACCGTGGTGGAGCCATCGGGCTGCTCGGTGCGATCGATTCCCACCCCGAACTTTTCCAGCGCCCCGAGCATCAGCTCGGTATCGCGGCTGATCAAGGTGTTGTGGATGGTGGATGGCGAAGAAGCCAAGGCCGCAAGGATCAGATAGCGGTTGGTTAACGACTTGGAAGCTGGCACGGTGACGGTGGCGTGAACCCCGGTGCCGGTGTAGGGCGCGGGCCACCAGTTCTCTGCGTTGTGCTGCGGTGGGTGGTGCTGGCTTCCAGAGGCGCTTGCGGTGTTGATTGCTGATCCTTAGGCTTGTGCGATTTTAGTTAAATCTTAGCGGAGATCTATGGGGGAATAAGGTTTTGGATCCCGTGGTTGTACCCAGTGTGACGATCAGAGAGCAGACTTCAACAGCCAGCGGCACCACTTGTGTGGTGGCCGAGGAACCTCGCGGGGCCCGTACCGTTACCCGGTCGCGTTCGAATTCGCGCAATAGCGCTAGTAACCGCGTAGACTCAGGCGTGATGAACAACAAGAGTGTGGACGAGAATTTGCCCGATGCGGCCACTGAGTCCGAGGCACAGCGTCGCGAGCGTTTTGAACGTGACGCCATGCAGTATGTGGATCAGTTGTATTCAGCTGCCCTGCGGATGGCTCGAAACCCTACGGATGCTGAGGATCTGGTGCAGGAGGCCTACACCAAGGCGTACTCGGCCTTCCACCAGTACAAGCCAGGTACCAATCTGAAGGCCTGGCTGTACCGCATTCTGACCAACACCTATATCAACTTGTACCGCAAGCGTCAGCGCGAGCCTTTGCGCACCAGCACCGACACCGTCGAGGACTGGCAGATGGCTTCAGCGATGGAGCATTCGCCTACGGGTTTGCGTTCGGCTGAGGTTGAGGCGCTGGATCACCTTCCGGATTCGGATGTGAAGGCGGCTTTGCAGTCCATCGGTGAAGATTTCAGGATGGCCGTGTACTTCGTTGATGTTGAGGGTTTCAGTTACAAGGAAGCCAGCGACATCTTGGGTGTGCCGATCGGCACCGTGATGTCCCGGTTGCACCGTGGACGTAAGAATTTGAGGGAACTGTTGGCAGATTATGCAGCAGACCGTGGGATAGCCACCGGAGCTCGTGCCAAGAGCGCCGCGAAGGCTGATGGAGGAGCGAAATAAGATGGATTGCAATTCATTGGGTGATTGCGCCGATGACCGCATGGTACGCATCTATGAATACCTCGATGGTGCATTGACGCTGAATGACATCAAAGAGGTCAAAGCGCACCTTGATGGCTGCCCGGAGTGCACCGAGGAATATGACCTTGAGTGCATTATCCGTTCGGTGGTGCGACGTAGCTGCCAAGAGCAGGCGCCGCATAATTTGAAAGCCAGTATCTTTGCCAAGATTTCGCAGGTTCGCCTCGAATCAGGTCACTAACAGGCAAAGAGAAACCCCGTAGCTTTCGAGTAAAAACTCGAATGGTACGGGGTTCTTTTTATGTTCGCTTCGCTTAGCTGTTTGGGCGCTTGCCGTGGTTGGCACCGCCACGCTTGCGATCGCGACGCTTACGAGCGCGCTTCGACATGGTGACTCCTTTAAGGGATCAATGGTTTTCCCCGATAGCTCGGGCCGACTAATAGTCTTTCATACTTTGCGTCCATTTTCCTAACGCGCAAAGGTGGTTTAGCCCTCGCCTGGCTCCGGCAAGTCTAGCCATGAGTACCAGCCTCGGTGTAGTACCAACCAGGCCATCAGTCCGTAACCGGCTTGCCCAGGTACACCGCCCGAGGCGTTCAGGTCGCTACGCCATTGAGCGTGACCGCGCAGGGGAGTGAACGTATCCACGTAGTGGTGGTTGCGGCGCAGTGCCACATCCGAGTACACGCGGTTTAATTCTGCCACGCGCTGGTTGCGAGCGTCGTCCAAGCCGGGCGCTGGGCCAACAAGCAAAGCTTTGATGCTCATTTGTGAGGCTGAATCAAGGATGTTGGCCAGGTTCAAACGGCTGCGTGCGGTGGAGACATCGAGGTCAACATCGCGATCTGAGAGTGCAATAACCAGGCGGTTTTCATACTGGTCGCTGAATCGTCGAGATGCTTCGCCCATCCAGCGCTCGGCTAGGGCTTCGGATCCTTCAGCGGGGGCAGCCAGAACGAAGGACTGAAGTCGCAAGGCAGGGTCCTGGGTTCGGGCCATAACACGGCCGAACCAGCCCAGTCCGCGCGGGTCCCCATGTCCGGCCAGTAGCTCATCTCCGATTGCGGTAATTCGGATTGTGCGTAACTCCAACTGGGCGACCTTTCGTTGGCTTCAAGAATATGAATCGATCCCAACCTTAGCAGTCCTATGGGTTGCTTTCCGGGAGATTCATGCTGGAAAAGGCAACAAGTTACTGTGCAGTGTGAGTTTGTGGTTAAAGAGCTGTTGCCGGCGGGTATTGACCATAAAATCTTGGAAAATACTCGCCGGCAACTAAGCCTTAGCGATCAAAGCGGCGAAAGATTAGCGGGCGAAAGCCTGCTGCATCAGCACTGCGTTTTCTGCGTCGTGGCGCTTTGCGGTACCTGCAGAGGTAGCGGCCAAAGCTGGGCGGGAGACCAATTCAATCTTCTGCTCAAGCTGCGGTGCCACATACAGACCGAAGAACGGCCATGGACCCTGGTTGGCTGGTTCGTCCTGAACCCAAGTTGCCTTGGCGTTCGGGTACTTGGCCAGCTCGGCAGCGATCTGCTCCAGTGGTGCAGGGTAGAGCTGCTCAACGCGGATGATCGCGGTCTTGGTGTCCTGAGCCTTGGCGCGGGTAGCGATCAAGTCGTAGTAAACACGACCCGAGCACAGCAGTACCTTCTCTACGGCGTTGGCATCGGTGATCGATGCGTCGCCGATGACTTCCTGGAAACCACCGGTGGTTAATTCTTCCACGGTGCTTGCTGCGGCCTTCAGGCGCAACAGCTGCTTCGGGGTGAAGACAATCAGTGGCTTGCGTGGACGGGCGTAAGCCTGACGACGCAACAGGTGGAAGTGGTTGGCACCGGTCGATGGCTGAGCCACAACCATGTTGTTCTCTGCACAAAGTTGCAAGAAGCGCTCGATGCGAGCCGAGGAGTGGTCTGGGCCCTGGCCCTCGTAGCCATGCGGAAGAAGCATAACCAGCGAGGAGGACTGTGACCACTTCTGCTCTGCCGAGGAGATGAACTCATCGATGACGGTCTGTGCGCCGTTGACGAAGTCGCCGAATTGGGCTTCCCAAATCACCAGTGCATTTGGACGCTCCACCGAGTAGCCGTACTCGAAGCCGAGTGCTGCGTATTCGGAGAGTAGCGAGTCGTAGATCCACAGTGGAGCCTGATCATCGCTTAGGTTGTGCAGTGGGTACCACTCGTTGTCGTTTTCGCGGTCGTGGAAGACCGAGTGACGCTGAACGAAGGTACCACGGCGTGAGTCCTGGCCGGCCAGACGTACTGGTACGCCTTCCATGGACAGCGAGCCCAGGGCAGCGATTTCGGCGAAGCCCCAGTCGATGCCGCCTTCACGGGACATCTTCTCACGACGCTCGAGCAACGACTTGAGCTTGGTGTGCATGGTGAAGCCTTCAGGGAACTGAAGGTGAGCTGCACCGATGTGGGCCAAGGTCTGAGCGGAGATGGCCGATGCGCGTGCGCCGTCGACGGTGTTCTCGTCGGCAGCCTGAGCGAATGGCTTCTCTAGGTCGTTGATGGTCGAGCCCGGGGTGATGATTGGGATCGGGGAAGTCTGGGCGGCATGCGTCTCAGCGAAGATGCGCTCCAGGTTTTCCTTGTACTCGGCCAAAACGTGCTCGGCTTCTTCCTGCGTGATGTCGCCGCGACCAACCAGGGCCTCGGTGTACAGCTTGCGGGTAGAGCGCTTAGCTTCGATCAGGTTGTACATGATCGGCTGGGTCATCGAAGGATCGTCGCCTTCGTTGTGACCGCGGCGGCGGTAGCACACGAGGTCGATGACAACGTCCTTGCCGAACTTCTGGCGGTACTCGAAAGCCAACTGACCTACGTGAACCACTGCCTCTGGGTCATCCCCATTGACGTGGAAGATCGGAGCCTGAACGGTACGAGCAACGTCCGAAGCGTAAACCGAGGAGCGCGAAGAGCTAGGTGCGGTGGTGAAACCAATCTGGTTGTTCACAATCACGTGCACGGTACCGCCGGTCTTGTAACCAGGCAGCTGGCTCATGGCCAGAACCTCGGAGACGACACCCTGGCCGGCGAATGCAGCATCGCCGTGAACCAACAGTGGCAGTACTTCATTCTTCGAACCCAAGCGGTCAAGCTTGGCGCGGGTGATGCCTTCGAGTACCGGATCAACTGCTTCCAGGTGTGAAGGGTTAGCAGCCAAGTAAACCTTGGTCTGGTTGCCAGCGTCCGAGGTGTAAGAACCTTCGGTGCCCAGGTGGTACTTCACGTCGCCCGAGCCCTGAACCGAGCCTGGGGTAGCGGTGCCTTCAAATTCGCGGAAGACCTGTGCGTAGGTCTTGCCTGCGATATTGGTCAGTACGTTCAGGCGTCCGCGGTGGGCCATACCAATGGCTACCTCGTCCAGCTGAGCGTCCGCAGCATCAGAGATGATGGCGTCCAACAGTGGAATCAGCGATTCGCCACCTTCGAGGCTGAAGCGCTTCTGTCCAACAAACTTGGTCTGCAAGAAGGTTTCGAAAGCCTCAGCGGAGTTCAGCTTCGAAAGAATGCGCAGCTGCTCTTCGCGGGTTGGCTTTGCGTAACGGGATTCAAGCTTGGCCTGGAACCACTCACGCTCTTCTGGGTTCTGCAGGTGCATGTACTCGGTGCCGATGGTGCGGCAGTAAGCATCACGCAGGGTGCCGAGGATCTCTCGCAGCAGAGCGCGGTCGGTGCCGCCCAGTCCGCCGGTGATCCACTCGCGGTCCAGATCCCACAGGGTCAGACCGTAGTTGTTGATGTCCAGATCTGGGTGCTTGCGCTGAACGTATTCCAATGGGTTGATGTCGGCCATCAGGTGGCCGCGCTCCCGGTAGGAGTTGATCAGGTGCTGGATGCGTGCAACCTTGTTGACCTGCAGGTCGATATCAACCTGGTTGTCAACGGCCCAGCGAACTGGCTCGTAAGGAATACGAAGCTGTTCGAAGATTTCGTCGTAGAAGCCCTGCTCGCCGAGCAAGAGGGATTCAACTAGCTTCAGGAATTCGCCCGAACCGGCACCCTGGATGACGCGGTGGTCATAGGTGGAGGTCAGGGTGATGTGCTTGCCGATGCCAAGGCCGGAAACGGTCTTCTCTGAAGAGCCGCGGAACTCAGCTGGGTATTCCAGTGCGCCCACACCAATGATGGCTGCCTGGCCCTTGGACAGACGTGGGACCGAGTGAACGGTACCGATGCCACCTGGGTTGGTCAGCGACACGGTGGTGCCTGCGTAGTCATCAGCGGTCAGCTTGTTGGCACGAGCGCGCTTGATCAAGTCTTCGTAGGTGGCCCAGAACTCGTTGAAGCTCAGGGTCTCCGCGGCCTTGACGTTTGGTACAGCCAACATGCGGGTGCCATCTGGCTTTGGCATGTCGATGGCGATACCGAAGTTCACGTGTGCTGGCTGGATGGCGGTTGGCTTCTTATCGATGACGTCGTAGGTGACGTTCATCGAAGGGATCTGCTTCAATGCACGAATCACGGCGAAGCCGATCAGGTGGGTGAAGGAGATCTTGCCACCGCGCGAGCGCTTGAGGTGGTTGTTGATGACGATACGGTTATCGATCATCACCTTGGCTGGAACCGCACGAACGGTGGTTGCAGTCGGCACGGTGAGGCTGGCATCCATGTTGGTTGCGATGGCCTTCATTGGCCCACGCAGTGGGGTGCGCTTTTCCTCACCGAAAAGTTCGGTGGAAGGGGTAGCCTTCGGAGCCTGCGCCGGAATTGGCGTGGTCTTCGGTGCTGGCTCAGCCTTCTTTTCTTCAGCAGCTGGTGCTGGAGCGGCGGCTGGCTTTGAAGCTGGTGCTGGTGCTGGCTCAGAAGTGCGAGCCTGGGCTGCAGCGCGTGGTGCGCCCTGCCCATTGGTAGCCGGAGCCGCAGCAGGAGCTGCTGGCGCCGCAGGCGTCGGCTGCGCTGCCGGTGCCTTTTTGTCGGCGGCGAGAGATTCGAAAATATCCCACCATTTCTTATCTACCGAGTTCTTGTCGACGAGATACTGTTCGAACAGCTCGTCTACTAGCCACTCGTTTCCACCAAACTCTTCAGTAAGTCGGTGGTGTGCTTGCTCTGGCACGTGCAACGCCTCTTCCCTGATTTCTACGTTGTTCTAGCTTGAGCCGGTGGTCTTCCGAGGACGTGAATCGACCACTTCGGCTCACAAGATTTCTAGACCTGCGCACCAGTCTAGTTACTTTTACGGCCGCTTGGCCACGGCACGTATGTAATCTCACGAAAGTGTCGTGTATAACAGTCCGTTTAGCGTCATTGCGCTACCGTTGAACGTCACAAAATCGATGTGGTGCACAAAAGGTCATCGTTCGATAGACTAAAAAGCACTATGGAATCACACTCTCCAAGCCGGCGTGCCGCCCACGGGCGCAGTGCCGGCCAACACAGTTCATGTTCAGCAGGTTCTGGCTCGCGATTGGAGCCTTCTAGTTGCCGCCTGATCGGCACCGAACCTCTTACTTTGATGTCAACGAACAGGTGGCGGTAACCACCCATGGATTGGCTCTACATTCTTTTTGGCCTGCTACTTATTCTTGGCACAGGCTTTTTCGTGGCGGTGGAATTCTCACTTGTCGCGCTCGATAAAAGTACGGTGCAAAATGCCGTTGATCGAGGGGAAGCTGGCGCAAAGCCGCTCCTACAATGCTTAACTTCACTGTCCACCCAGCTCTCTAGCTGCCAGTTGGGCATTACCCTGACCACTTTGCTCACCGGTTATGTTCTTGAACCGGCCATCAGCGCCCTGCTGGAGCCACTGTTGGAAAACTTGGGTGTCCCGGAGGCCAGCTCGGTAGCAGTTACCGTCATCGTGGCCCTCGTTCTGGCAACCTTGCTCTCAATGCTGATTGGTGAATTAGTTCCAAAGAACATGGCTATCGCTCAGGCAATGCGGGTCGGAAAGTTGCTGGCTCGCCCGCAGCTAGTTTTTACCGCGATCTTCAAGCCCGCCATCATGGTGCTTAACGGTTTTTCCAACGCAATCCTGCATCGCTTCTTCGGACTAGAGGCCAAGGAAGAAATTTCCGCAGCCCGTTCGTCGCAAGAATTGGCTTCGCTGGTGAGACGTTCAGCTCAGTTGGGAACCTTGGACGTGCAGACCGCGCGTTTTGTGGAATCCACTATTGAGTTCTCAGAGCGCACCGCAGCTGATGTGATGACTCCACGTACTTCGATGTCCACCATAGATTCGCAGGCCCCACTTTCGGAACTGATCGAAGTCAGCGCCGATACCGGTTTCTCACGATTCCCGGTCATTGAGGGATCCAGTGACGAGATCCAGGGCATCTGCCACGTGAAGGCTGTTGTCTCGGTGCCTCGCGAACGCCGGGCAGCATTGCAGGTGGGTGAATTCGCCCGCGATGCACTCTACGTTCCTGAGACCATCCACCTTGACGTGCTTCTTGAACAACTGCGTGCAGCTGAATTCCAGATCGCCATCGTTATGGATGAATACGGTGGAACCGCCGGTCTGGTCACCCTTGAGGACTTGGTCGAAGAAATCGTCGGTGAAGTATCTGACGAACACGATGAGGACGAAGAGGAAGCAATCACGCAGCCCAACGGCAGCTGGTTGTTCCCCGGAATGTTCCGCCCCGATCAGGTTAATGAAAACTTTGACCACGAGGTAATCCCCGAAGAGTCTTCCTACGAAACCATTGGTGGATTCATGCTCGCTGAGTTGGGCCGCCTGGCAGAACTCGACGATCAGGCGGTGACCGAGCACGGTACGTTTACTGTCACCGAATTGGAAGGTCGTCGTATCGCCCAGGTGAAGTTCGAACCATCGGCACCGGAATCGGAGGCCGACGATGCATGATTTTATGGGTCTAATCTGGCTCGTTGTCTTGTTGCTGGGTAACGCTTTTTTTGTTGCCGGCGAATTCGCGGTAATGAGCGCGCGTCGTTCGCAGATCGAGCCGTTGGCGGACGAAGGCAACAAGCGCGCCAAGCTCGCGTTGTACGCCATGGAGCACGTTTCGGTGATGCTCGCGGTCTGCCAGTTGGGCATTACCGTGTGCTCGCTGCTGATCTTGAACATCTCTGAGCCAGCTATTCACCACCTGCTTGCTGAACCGATGGTCCATTTGGGTATGTCTGAGTCGGCAGCGGATACCGTGGCGTTCCTTGTTGCTCTGGTCTTGGTGACCTTCTTGCACGTGACTTTTGGTGAGATGGTGCCAAAGAACATTTCGGTGTCTGTGGCAGATAAGGCAGTGATGCTGCTGGCCATGCCATTGGTGGGACTTTCAAAGGTACTCAAGCCAATCACTTCGATGCTCAACGGCATGGCAAATATTGTCCTGCACGTCTTTGGTATTGAGCCGAAGGATGAAGTGACCAGCTCATACACCGCTGATGAAGTGCGTTCGATCATCGACACCTCTTCAGAAGAGGGCACGCTGGACGAAGACAATGCCATGCGTCTGACCAAGGCCTTGGAATTTTCCTCGGTCACCGCACGTAGTTGCATGGTTCCCATCGATGATTTGTTCACCCTTGAATGGGGACAGACCACCGCACGTGAATTTGAGAAGAAGGTTGGTAAGACCGGCTTCTCGCGCATGCTGATCACGAAGAACGAGATCCCGGTGGGTTACTGGCACGTCAAGGATGTCATGCTCATTGACGACGCTCACTCAACTCAGCCATTGATTGATTTGCCACTGCACCCCTTGGGTCAGCTGAGTCAGGACACTGAGATTGAAGCGGCCCTGGAAGAGATGCGTCAAGAAGGCAACCATCTGTCGGTGGTTGTTGATGCTTCGGGTTCGGTCATTGGCGTGGTGTTCTTGGAGGACGTGATCGAGGTGCTGGTCGGCGAAATTACCGACACCACCCGAAAGCGTGCCTCGCTACCTCGTGGTGAGCGCCAAGGAAACTAGGCGAAGCTCACTTGGTGAGTGCGTATTGCGAATGAATCGCAACTGGTAGGATTAACTGCGGTGCCCATCATGGGTGCCGCAGTTTTTCGTCGCGGCTGTTCCGCAAACCGTGCAGTTTAGAAAGTATTCCATGTCATCTAGCCCGATCGTCCGTTTTCAAGACGCACGCTTGGCCTACGGGTCCCGAGTGCTTTGGGATGAACTTAATCTTTCCATCGATAAAGGTGAGTTCCTTGCAGTCTTGGGGCCTAACGGCTCAGGCAAGACCAGCTTCATCAACACCATGCTCGGAACAACCTCGCTGAATCGTGGCTCGGTATCGATCGCGGGAGAAGCCGTGCGTCGAGGATCAGCAACTGTCGGATTGATTCCACAGCAGCGGCCCTTTGGCGATAACGTTCCATTGCGTGCCAGGGATCTTGTGGCCCTTGGACTAGATGGTTCTAAGCTAGGCATCCGAATTGGCCGCAACTCGGTGCGCAAACAGGTCGATCAACTGTTGGACATGGTCGGAGCCAGCGGATACGCCAATCGTGCGGTGTCAGATCTTTCTGGCGGCGAACAGCAGCGGCTTCGTGCAGCCCAGGCCTTGGCTGGTAACCCGGCAGTGCTGCTGTGCGATGAACCGTTGCTGTCCCTGGACTTACACCATCAGCAGGCCATCAGTGAAGTCATTCACCGCCAGGCCGTTGAACGCAATAGTGCGGTAATTTTTGTCACTCACGAGATCAACCCGATCCTGCCGTACGTTGACCGAGTTCTGTACTTGGCACAGGGCAAGTTCCACTTGGGGACCGTAGATGAGGTCATGCAGACTTCGGTGCTCACCGAGCTCTATGGTGCACCGGTTGAAGTGCTGCGAGTGAATGGACGCATTGTGGTGCTTGCCGGTGACGGCGCTGGACCGCTACCTGCCGATGGGCATGATCACGCACATGATATTGAACTTGAGACCGGGAAGTAGGGCTAACTGTGAACTTTTCCGATTTCATCGACAAGGCATTTAACTTTGACGACTACGCCCTACTCTTGCCCCTAGTGTCCAACTCACTGATCGCCGGAGCGGTTCTGGGCGTTGTGGGCGGACTGATTGGCATCTTCATCATGATGCGCGATATGGCCTTCGCTGTGCACGGCATTGCTGAACTGTCCTTTGCTGGCGCGGCCTTTGCGCTGCTCATTGGCGCCGATGTGGTCACTGGCTCGGTACTCGGCTCACTCATTGCCGCGTTGATCCTTGGATTCCTAGGCACCAGAGCACGAGACAGAAATTCAATTACCGGTGTCCTGATGCCATTTGGTTTGGGACTGGGCATCTTGTTCCTGTCCCTCTATGAGGGCAGAAGCGCAAATAAATTCGGCCTGCTGACCGGTCAGATTGTTGCCGTGGACGATGTCCAGCTCAACGGCATGCTGCTACTTTCTCTGGTCGTAGTGCTTGCGCTGATTCTGATCTGGCGCCCACTGACTTTCGCTTCCGTGGACCCAGTCGTGGCTAATGCCCGTGGCGTACGCACCTCCGGGCTGTCGATTATCTTCATGGTGATTTTGGCACTTGCCGTTGCGGTGACTATTCAGGTTGTCGGCGCACTGCTGGTCCTAGCCTTGCTGATTACACCGGCCGCTGCCGCGATGAGGGTGACGTCCAATCCGGTACTGACCGTGGTGCTCTCGATTGCGTTTGCAGAACTTGCAGTTGTTGGTGGCATCTTGCTGGCCCTAGCCGGTTCGCTACCAATCAGCCCTTACGTCACCACGATTTCATTCTTGATTTACGTGATCTGCCGAAGCATTGAATACGTTCGTTCACCGCGCAGACGCCACCAGGTATAGAACTGCCGACAAGACAATCGCCCCAGATCATTGATCTGGGGCGATTGTCATGTTCACAGAGATTTTGAATTACAACTTCGGTGATTAGCTACTGGCTTTAGCGCGACATTCGGCGCACACACCATAGATTTCAACGGTGTGTTCAGGCTCAGAAAAATCGTGTTCGGCTGCGACTCGCGCGGCCCAGCGTTCTACGGACGGGGCCTGTACTTCTACGGTCTTAGAGCAAGAGCGGCAGACCAAGTGATGGTGGTGGGTGTCGGTGATGCACTGACGGAAACGTGCTTCGCCGTCACCGCTACGCAGGACGTCGACCAAGCCGTCATCTGCCATGGATTGCAACAGGCGGTAGACGGTGGCCAGCGAAACCTTCTTCTCGGAATCCTGCAACCAACGGTGCAGCTGCTGTGCGGTGGCGAAATCATTGATCTCGCCTAGTGCCTGCGCTACAGCTAGTCGCTGCTTGGTAATCCGGGTTTCTGGCTGGGACATCGATGTGCACCATTCCTTGACTTCGTTGCGGACAGGCAACAGCTCATTTAAGTATGCAGATCACCTGTACTGTCACTCAATTTTAGCCAACTTTTCTGGATGATGCGTGTCAGGCGCTGGCACGGGCGGGGCGTGGAGCCTACGCTAAAGACATGCGCATCAAAACCAGAGGCCATTCCTGTATTGAACTGAGCACCGTAGACGGTTCGCTGCTGCTTGATCCTGGAAGTTTTTCTGAACTGACTGGGGCTTTCGAAGACAAGCACGCAGTGCTGATCACCCACGAGCATGCGGACCATGCGGATCTCGAAGCTATCGTCCAAGCACTGAGTTCTAATCCGGTGTTGGAGGTCTACTCGCCAGCGGCGTTGGCTAAGAGCCTGAAGGAAAAACTACCGGCCGCCACCATTGCCCAGGTGCACCCCGTGTGCGCTGGAGCCGACTTCATTGTCGGCGGGATTCGTGTGCGCGCAGTAGGCGGCACCCACGCGACGATCCACCAATCCATCGACTTGGTTGCCAACGTCGGATACGTGCTGGGGGATAAGGCAGTTGGTCAACCGATAGTTTTCCACCCCGGAGACAGCTACCAAGTTCCCGTGGGCGTGCCAGTAGATTTACTGCTACTGCCGGTGATGGCACCGTGGGGCAAGATGTCTGAAGCTGCTGACTTTGCTACGGCAACCAAGGCAAAAACGTGGGCGCCAATCCACGACGGGTTGCTCAACGAGATCGGCGTGGGCTTGTTCGACCGCCAGTTGGGCACCATTGCTGAGCGTTCCGGCAGCACCTATCAGCGACTAGAGCAGGGCACCGAATATAAGGTCGAGGAACTGTTAGCAAGGTAGTGCATATGAATCCTTTGATTTCCGCCAATGAACTCACAGCCTTGCTTCAGGGCGAGGCCTCTCCCGTGCTCTTAGACGTGCGCTGGGTGCTTGGAAAGAACGACGGCGCACAGCAGTACGCTGCCGGTCATATTCCGGGTGCCATCTTTGTGGATTTGGAAACGCAATTATCGGGCACTGTCGGTGAGCATACCGGACGTCACCCGCTACCACTGCCTGCAGATTTTGAAGCTGCCGCGCGCAGTTGGGGCATCAACCCAGACAGTCGCGTCGTGGCCTACGACGATTCTGGTGCCCTCGCCGCAGCCCGTGTCTGGTGGTTGTTACGCCATGCAGGATTTGAAACCGTTCAGGTACTTGATGGCGGCCTGGAAGCTTGGAAACAGACAGATGGACCGATCTCGGATGGCATCGAAGAAGCAGCACCCGGGACGGTGATGTTCTCCTGGGGCAGAATGCCGGTAGTCGAGTTCGGCGAATTGGAATCCCTAACTGGAGTGCTAATCGATTCGCGCGCTACCGCCCGCTATCTGGGGATCGAAGAGCCGATTGACCCGGTGGCCGGACACATTCCCGGCGCCTTGAACCGGCCGACCACCGACAACTTGGACGCCCAGGCGCGCTTCCACACACCCGAACATCTGCAAGCAAGCTTTACCAAGCTCGGAGCGCAGCAGCCCGGTTCTGCAGCCTACTGTGGCTCCGGCATCACCGCCGCGCATCAGGTGCTCGCTGCAGCCAGCGCAGGCATTGAACTGGGCTTATACCCAGGTAGCTGGTCCGAATATTGCTCATACCCGCAAGCGCCAGTGGCCACGAGCGACGAGAAGCATCGCAACTAAAAATACTGCAGCTAGAGAAAGGCAGCAATGAGTACGCTGTTCAGCAAGATTATTGAAGGTCAGATCCCAGGTCGTTTCGTCTGGAAAGACGAAAAATGCGTTGCCTTCTTATCTATCGGCCCACTGACCGACGGGCACGCACTGGTAGTGCCACGTGAGGAGATCGATGAATTCACGGATGCTTCTGAAGAATTAGTCACCCATCTGACCTTGGTGGCGAGAAAAATCGGACAGACCCAGAAGCGCGTATTTGGTGCGCAGCGTGCCGGACTGATGATTGCAGGCTTTGAAGTTCCTCATCTGCATGTGCATGTCTGGCCAACCAATTCGCTGGCCGATTTTGATCTGTCCAATGCGACAGAGAACCCAGACCCAGTGGCCTTGGATAAAAACGCTCAGCTCTTGCGCGATGGCTTGGTTCAGGACGGCCACAGCGAATTTGTCCCAGAGGCCTAAAACCTTGCTGTACCTGCGCTACCAGTCTGTGTCGCCTAACCATCGCGGCGTAAATCTAGGAATTTTTGCCCTCGTCAATTCGCTCGGCCGTGGCGGTGAGCTCAGCGAAGAAGAGCACGTCATTTGGCGTGCGGGCAATGATTGGTATGACGCAGCCTATCCAAACCCAAGCAGCACTGACCCCGAAATTTATGATCATGAGCTCAATCCCGGGGCAGTGGCTTGGTTTAAGGACAGTGCACACCACCTGCTGGAGCGCGTCGAGCCGTATCTCAAGTTGCTCGACGCGCACCAGATCGGTTGGGAGAAACTACAGTCAAAGTCTCCTGGCACGGTCATCTACGAGGACGACGTGCAAATCATCGTCGTTCCACCAGCCAGATAGTTAGCCTTGGACCTGCGTGGTTGGGCGTTCAGAACCGATATGGCGCACCAACATGATGTCCAGTACCCCGCGGCATCTGACTCGGGATTCGTCCCGCTCCAAACTTTGTAACGAGTATGGCTAAAGCTCAGCGAGCCCATCCTTCATTGCTTTACGGATGCGCTTTTCACTGACCGAATACGCAGTGCCCAGTTCTTGGGCAAAGAGCGAAATGCGCATTTCTTCCAGCATCCATTTCACCTGGCCCAAAGTCGCAGGAACACGTGCGCCCTGTGGAACCTTACCCAGAGCAGTATCGTACTCATCTTCCAGTTTTTGGATGGTCACCAATGCCTGTGAATCACGGGTGACCGCTCCACCGCGCAACTTCTCCAAACGCACTTCAATGCCTTGTACATAACGCGGTAGGCGCATGAGGTTCGCGGCACCGGTGGCAGCAATGAATCCCGGATAAATCAACTGCTCAAGCTGCGAACGGATATCGGTGACTGCAGCAAACATCGCCAATGACTTTGTGCTCTTTAGATCCTTGTTGATCCGGGTCGAAGATCCAAAGACCTTAGCCACCACTCCGGTGATGGTGAAGACGGTGTCAATCTGCTCGGCACGCACAGATTCGAAGAGTGCTTCAAAACTAGCTCGGTTCATCGGAAGCGTGGCCGGAACCAACTGATCCACGGCGGCCATGGTGCAGTCAGCAATTAACTTGTCGATGGATCCGTGCGGATTCTGCGTGAACACCAGCTTTTCCGCATTTTTCAGGTGCGAGATTACAAACTTTGCCGCCGACGGCAAACGCAACATCAGCAGTCGAATGACACCACCACGATGCGCAGCATCGCGTTCAGTCTCGCTACGGAAGACGGTGAGATCTACGGCCGACCCGGTGTCGTTCAGTCCGGGGAAGGCAGTGATCTCTTGGCCCATAACCGTGGTGGTGACCTTAGCTGGCAAAGTATCGCCTAGGGTATCGCCAGCAGCCTCTAGCTCAGGCCAATGGTCAAGACCTTGCTGGTCCCAAGCTCCCTGAGTTGGTGCGGCCGAGGCCTTGGCACCCTTCTTGTTCGACTTGTTCGACTTGTTCGAAGGTGATGCCACCGATGCGCCAGGTTTGCCCGGCTTATTGACTCCACTAGCCAGCGCTGCGCGGTTGGCAGCCGCAAACTTGTATTGCAGGGCGGCCAGATCATCACCCTGACCCAATACCTTGCCGGAGGCATCCGTGACAGTGAAACCGAAGCGCAAGTGCGCTGGCAATGCAGCAAAATCAAAGACCGAAGGTTCAACCACCATGCCGCGCAATCGACGCAAGACCAGCGCCAGTGATTCCGCCAGATCATCAGTAGCTGGATCAAAGTCTTGATCCAGCATGTTTAGAGCTTTACCTGCAACATCCGGGGCCGGAACGAAGTTTTTACGTATGGCCTTCGGCATGGAACGGATCAGCGCAGTAATCAGCTCGTGACGCAGGCCTGGAATGAGCCAAGCGAAGCGAGCAGGGTCCAGCTGATTCAAGAACACCACAGGAACGGTAAGCGAAACGCCGTCGCCTTCACCCGCACTGGCGGCCGGATTGTATTCGTAGCTCAGGGGCAGGTGAATATTGCCCAGTTGCCACGTGGTGGGGAAGTTACTTTCATCGAGTTCTTCACCGTCGGCCAACAAAGCTTCGGGGTCAAAGTCCAAAAGCGTTGGGTCAGTTGCCCGTGCATTTTTCCACCAACGGTCAAAATGACGCTCAGAATAAACTTCGGAGCCCACCCGCGCATCATAGAAAGTGAATAGATCTTCATCAGAGATGCGCAGATCATGACGGCGCATACGTGTCTCAAGCTCTTCAACTTCTTCAAGCAGAGCCCGGTTCTTGGCAAAGAACTTATGGTGGGTACGCCAATCTCCCTCAACCAGCGCGTGACGAATAAATAGTTCGCGCGCCAGAATCGGGTCAACCCGCCAGTAGTGGAACTGACGGCGGGGGATGATTGGCAGGCCAAAGAGCGTGACCTTTTCATATCCCATGACAGAGCCGGTGCGCTTAGACCAATGCGGTTCCGAGTGCGTTCGCTTAAGCAGATGCGGCGCGAGTTCTTCCACCCATTCGGAGGAGATGGCTGCGTTCATTCGCGCCCATAGGCGTGAGGTCTCCACGAGCTCGGCGGACATGACCCAGGTTGGCGACTTCTTAAAAAGTCCGGAGCCAGGGAAGATGGCAAAGCGAGTGCCACGCGCACCGAGATAATCTCGTTTGCGCTCATCGTACATACCGATATGTCCAAGCAAACCAGCCAGTAGTGACTTGTGAACTTGGTCTTCGTTGGCAGCCGGGTCAATCGGGGCAGCCGCTACGGTGATGCCCAACGGCTTAGCAAGCTGACGCAACTGTGTGAACAAGTCTTGCCATTCACGCACGCGCAGGTAGTTGATGTGCTCTGTCTTGCACATGCGGCGGAAGGCCGAGGAAGAGAGTTCCTTTTGCTGTTCTTGCAGGTATGCCCAGAGATTAAGCAAGGCAATGAAGTCAGACTTCTCATCGGTGAATCGTTTGTGTAGCTCGGCAGCTCTTTCGCGCATGCCGGTATCTTCACTTGGACGCTCTCGTGGGTCCTGGATGCTCAGACCTGCGGCGAGCACCATGACTTCCTTAGCCACTGCGCGGTCCGCGGACTCTACGATCATTCGTCCCAGACGTACGTCTAGTGGCAGCTGGGACAGCTTGCGACCAATCGGGGTGAGCTTGGCGGACTTGTTGGATTCCAACGCACCAAGTTCGCGCAGCAGGTTCACACCATCGGTGATGGCCTTTGCTTCGGGAGGCTGAACGAAGGGGAACTTTCCCACCTCGGTGGCTGACGCAACTACGCCCATGGAAATCATCTGCAAAATGACGCTAGCTAGGTTGGTACGCAGGATTTCTGGGTCAGTGAACTCGGGGCGAGCCTCGAAGTCTGATTCCGCGTACAGGCGGATGGCGATGCCCTCGGAGACACGACCACAACGGCCCGAACGCTGATTGGCGCTGGCCTGTGAAACGCGTTCGATAGGTAGACGTTGCACCTTGGTGCGATGAGAGTATCGCGAGATGCGGGCGGTGCCAGTATCGATCACGTACTTGATGCCTGGCACGGTGAGTGAAGTTTCAGCCACGTTGGTAGCCAAGATCAGGCGTGGTGCACTGCCCGGGTGGAAGACTCGGTGCTGCTCAGCGAGTGAGAGGCGAGCAAAAAGCGGCAATACTTCATAACGAGGCAGGCGCTTATTGGCGGTGACCATTGCTCGCAACGCCTCAGCCGCATCGCGAATTTCTCGTTCACCGGAGAAGAAGATCAGGATGTCGCCTGGTGCTTCTCGGCTTAGTTCCTTAACCGCATCGGTGACTGCATCGAGGGGATCGCGTTCTTCCTCTAATGAATTTTCATCATCTGACTCATCGTCAAGGGCTGCTTCAGCCTGCAATGGGCGGTAGCGCAGTTCAACGGGGAAGGTACGTCCGGAGACTTCCAGAATCGGTGCTGGTTCAATCTCGCCCGAGGGTAACGTCTTACCAAAGTGCTCGGCAAAACGTTGAGGGTCGATCGTAGCCGAGGTGATGATGATCTTCAGATCAGGGCGCTTTGGCATGATCTGCTTGAGGTAACCAAGCAGGAAGTCAATATTCAGGCTGCGCTCGTGAGCCTCATCGATGATGATCGCAGAGTATTTTTTCAGCAAACGGTCACGCTGAATTTCGGCAAGCAAAATACCGTCGGTCATGACTTTTAGCTTGGTATTGCGCGAGACCTCACCGGTGAAGCGCACATGGAAACCGACCTCGTCACCAATTTCGGTTCCTAATTCCTCGGCAATTCGTTCAGCCACGGTGCGCGCGGCAAGACGACGAGGCTGGGTGTGCCCAATCATGCCCTTTTCGGCCAGGCCGAGTTCAATGAGCATCTTGGGTAGCTGAGTGGTTTTTCCTGAACCGGTTTCACCGGCTATCACTACCACCTGATTTTCGCGCACTGCTTTGAGGATGTCTGCGCGACGGGCTGAGACCGGGAGGGCTTCTGGATACGTAATGCTAAGCGCCATGATGTTTCTATTCTATTCGCGTAGCGCCCAATCCACTTGCCGCCGAGCCGAGGGCGAAATTTGTGGCCTAGTCCGGACCAAAGACGCGTGAAAGAGGTTAGTCAAATTTTCTGTCCGTCTAGGCAAACGTCGACATCTTGTGGAGACAAAATACAAAACGTACCAAATTCGTCTCACTACTCGGAAATTGTGCCCATAAAGTTCAATATCAAGATTAAAACGTCTCTCGATGGCCCTATCCGGTGACTAAAGTGAGGTCGTTCACATGTAAGATCTAGGGTATTCATCGACGTGGTGTTGGGACGGTTCCCGGATGCATTTCACAAGTGGTCTTGCAGCCCAACTACCAACTGCATTGATGACATCACTCGCACTATGGGGACTTTGAAGGGGAATTCAATGAAGAGCTTCACAGCTATGAAATTTGCAGCAGTAGCTGCAGCTAGCGCACTTGCGTTGACCGCTTGCGGCGGTAGCAACGGATCGAGCGACAAGGCTGCAAGTGACGAGCCAGTAAAGATCGGCATCGCACAGTACGTTACGCACCCATCCTTGGATGCTGTCGTCACCGGATTCAAAAAGGGCATGGAGAGCGCCGGCTACACCGGTGACAAGATCTCCTACGACGAGAACAACGCGGAAGCTGATCAGGCTACCAATACCTCGATTGCTGGCAAGCTTGCTGCGGACTCGGATATTGATTTGGTGTTGGCAGTTGCCACCCCGTCAGCCCAGGCAGTAGCCCAGACCATCACCAAGGTTCCAGTTCTGTTCTCAGCTGTCACTGACCCTGTGAGCGCGAAGCTCGTCGGATCCAATGAAGCACCAGGTGCCAATGTCACCGGCACCTCGGACTTGAACCCGGTTGATGAGCAGCTTGCTTTGCTCAAGGAACTGAAACCAGATGCTAAGAAGGTCGGCATCGTTTACTCCTCGGGCGAAGTGAACTCGGAAGTTCAGGTCAAGCTGGCTGAAGAAGCTGCTAAAGATTTGGGCCTGACCATCGAAAAGTCTGCGATTTCAACTTCTAGTGAAGTACAGCAGGCAGCAGGATCGTTGGACGTAGACGCTTACTACGTTCCGACCGACAATGCTGTGGTTTCTGCACTTGAAGGTCTGATCCAGACCGCTGACAAGAAGAAGATTCCAGTTATTGCCGCTGACGGCGACTCCGTTAAGCGTGGTGCTACCGCTACCTACGGTATTAACTACGAGAAGCTCGGCGAGCAGACCGCTGCCATGGCGGTCAAAGTACTCAAGGGCGAAGCCGAACCAGCAAGCCTGCCGGTAGAGACCATCTCAAAGGTTGACCTGTACCTCAATGAGAAAGCCGCAAAGAACTCCGGCATCGAATTCTCCGAGGACATGAAGTCAAAGGCCGTCGAAGTCTACTAAACCCTGCATCACAAGCGACGTAAGGCGAGGCGCATGATCTGATGCCTCGCCTTTCGTCGTGACAATACAACTCAAGGATCCCCACATGATCACAGCGGTTGAACTCGGCCTGATTTACGCCATCATGGCGCTCGGCGTGTATCTGACCTTCCGTATCCTAGATTTTCCAGACCTGACAGTCGACGGTAGCTTCACCACCGGAGCCTCTGTCGCCTCGGTGAGCATTGTCAGCGGCGTGAACCCGTGGCTCGCTACGGCACTGGCCTTTATCGCTGGCCTAGTTGCCGGCACCATCACAGGTCTACTGCATACCAAGGGAAAAATTGACGGCTTGTTGGCCGGTATTTTGACCATGATTGCTTTGTATTCCATCAACTTACGCATCATGGGTAAAGCAAATACACCGTTGCTTGGTGAAGAAACTCTGTTTAGCCCCCTGCGCAAAGCGGGATTATTGGGTACTGGGACATCGATTGCGATTCTCTTCGTTCTCTGTCTTGTATTTGTTGCTGCCATTGTGTGGTTCCTGCACACCGAAGTGGGAATGGCCATGCGTGCCACCGGCGATAATCAGGAAATGATTCGTTCCTTCGGTGTCAGTACCGATAATCAGAAGATTCTGGGCCTTGCCCTTTCCAACGGCCTTGTGGCGCTTTCCGGTGCGGTGATTGCTCAGTACCAGGGCTTCGCTGACGTAGGCATGGGTATCGGTTTGATTCTGATTGGCTTGGCTTCGGTCATCGTTGGCCAAGCGATTTTCACCCAGCGTTACATCTGGCTGGCTGCATTGGCAGTCGTATTCGGCGCAGTGATTTACCGTCTGGTGATTCAGCTGGCTTTGTCTGCGGGCCTGGAAGTCAACGACATGAAGCTGATTTCAGCAGTGCTCGTTGTCGTGGCGTTGTTGCTGCCTAAATGGAAGGGGTTCCAGAAAATAGTGAAGACCTTCAAGCGCTCGCCGGCTACCGTAACTGGCAAGGAAGAGGTTCGCACCAATGCTTAATATCCAGAACCTATCGCGTACGTTCTTCCCCGGAACCGTCAATGAACGTAAAGCTCTGCGCAACATCAATCTGGAACTGACCGACGGCGAATTTGTCACCGTCATTGGTTCCAACGGCGCAGGCAAATCTACAGTGCTCAATATGGTGGCCGGCAAACTTCAGCCGGACGCAGGCTCGGTGAGCATCGCCGGAAAGAACGTCACCAAGCTAGCGGACTACAGTCGAGCAAAGTACATCGGTCGCGTATTCCAAGATCCAATGGCTGGCACTGCTCCAGCCATGACCATTGAAGAGAATATGGCCTTGGCCTACGCCCGTGGCCGTTTCCGTGGATTGGGTTTGGGCGTTGGAGCCAAGCGACGTGAGCTATTTGTCGAGGAACTCAAGAGCCTGGAACTAGGCCTCGAGAAGCGCCTGAAGACCAAGGTTGGATTGCTCTCGGGAGGTCAGCGTCAGGCATTGAGCCTGTTGATGGCTACGTTCTCAAAGCCAAAGATCCTGTTGCTGGATGAGCACACCGCAGCGCTTGACCCGCAGCGTGCAGCTCTTGTATCTCGCTTGACCAAGGAAATCGTTGAACGGCATCAGCTGACGACGCTGATGGTCACACACAACATGGAACAAGCACTGCAATTGGGAACACGACTGATCATGATGCATGACGGGCAGATCATCTTGGACTTGAATCAAGAAGAAAAGTCGCAAATGACTGTTAAGGGATTGCTCGGTGAATTTGAAAAGATCAAGGGCGCTCAGCTCGATGATCGCACCATGCTGCAATAAAAACTGAGAACAACAGTTCAGGCTCCGCATACCCTAATGGTTGGCGGAGCCTGAACTGGTTTAAGTCGAAGTTTTCTCCAACAGGCACTCGACTCGTCCCGAACTCTGATCAACGAGTTCTTGGCCTGTCTGCTGGTAGCCGCAAGACAGATAAACCTGCATGGCGCGGGAATTCTCGGCTATGACCCATAAACGGATGTGGTGGAAGCCTGCTCTGAGCGCGTAGCGGTCTACTTCATCCAACATCTGACGTGCAACGCCACGGCCCCAGAATTCTGGCGAGACTGCGACATAGTAAATTTCCAGATAGTCATCGTGCGGAGCGCAGAGGGTAAAACCTGCAGGCTCATCAGCGAGCGTAGCCAAGACGAGCCGGGAGCTAGGAAGGGCTAAACGACGTTGGACGCCAGCGAGAGCTTGCGCGCCATCTTTGGGCAGTGGCTGGTGATCGCGCTGGGCGGCAGCGCGAGCCCAGATGATTGCAGCCTGGGCAACAGACTTTTGATCTTCAGGCTTCACTACTGCGAAAATTATTGACGGACTTTTGGCATCCATAGTCTTAGCTTACTGAGGTACGTGTTCCATCTTTGTCAGTGCAAGCAGAGCGCAGAGCAAGAAGACTGCAGCTCCAACGACAAAGGGTAAAGCGATGGTGACCGTACCCAAGGCGCCACCAGCTGCTGCGCCGATAGCAAGACCGATCAGACCCAAAACCTTACTGGCTGAACTTACCCGTCCCATAAGGGCCTGCGGAACAAGTTTCTGACGCAACGAGGTTGAACAGATATTCCAGAGGACCGCATGCAAGACGTACAAGGCCAGCAATACCCCGGCTAAAACAGCGGATGTCGTGAAGGCGAGCCCGGCCAGACTTAGCGAGCCGAGTCCCAGGCTGAGAACGATTAATTTCTTGTAGCCACATCGTACTCGTAGCTTTGGTGCTATCACCGAGCTAATCAGCCCGCCCAAGGCGGAAAAGGCGAGGAGCAGACCGTAGCCGGTTGAATTCAGTCCTAGTTGCTCTTTGGCGAAAAGGACCAAAATTGAAAAGGGCAACATGTATCCGAAGCTGGCCAACCCACCTATGAGCGCCAGAGTGCCGACAACGCGGTGCTTGGATAACCAGCTGATCCCTTGGTGGGCTTCTGCCCAGACGCCAGTGCGCTCGCCGGAGTCCTTTGAAAGTACTCGGGTGCGTGGCAACGCTAATGCCAGTAATCCGGCGATGGCCCAGAGCGCACCCATGAAATAAAGGGGAATGACTGCCGCAAGAGCAAAGAGGAAACCACCCAGCGGTGGACCGACAATTTCATCGGTTACCAATTGTGTGGCCGCAATTTTGGAATTGGCCCGATCAAGATTCGTGGTTTTCACCAGCCGGGGGAGTATCGCTACTGCCGCCGTATCGGCAGTGCCTTCAAAGACAGCTACTACCGCCATGGCCAGGTACAAGACCAAGATATTCGGGAAGGAAAGGTTAAAACTGATGCCAAGTGCTAATAGTGCTAACCCACGCAGAATATTGGCGACGCTGAACAGATTGCGCCGATCAAGTCGATCGACCCACACGCCAATCGGGAGCGCGAATAGCAGTCGCACAACGGCGTAGGTCAAAGAAAGTCCAGCGACCAACCGTGGATCGGGGGTCAACGATGCGGCGATCAACGGCACGGCGACAAAAGCCAAGCCGTCGGCAAGGTTGGACAGCGAGGTGGCTGCCCAAAGCACACCGAAACCACGCTGCTTAGTCATGACTTCAGCCTATTGCCTTTGATGCAGAAAACCAGAGGAGAACGTAACCTCCGAGCTGGCACCGCTCTAAAAGATTCCGCTGGACCCAAGCAGGGTGCCGATGAAGAACGTCGCCGCCAAAGCGAGCGCACCACCAATCACCAAGCGAAGCGCCGCGACACGTTTGGAACTTCCACCGATGTAGGCGCCGAGTGTCCCGGTCAGCGCAAGAGAAATGAGCACCGCGGCGAAGGTTATCGGAATGCGCACCGAATCCGGCGGCAGCATGATGGCCAGCATGGGTAGGATCGCGCCGATAACAAAGGCAGCGGCAGAGGCATAAGCAGCATGCCAAGGATTGACGACTTCTTCTTCATCGATATTCAGCTCTGCCGACAAGTGTGCTGCTAACGCATCGTGTTCAGTGAGTTCATTGGCCACCTGCAGTGCAGTCTCTTGGCTCAGCCCTTTCGACTGGTAAATCCCAGCAAGCTCAATAAGCTCTGCTTGCGGATCATCGGCAAGTTCTTGGCGTTCTTTTTCAATGAGTGCGTGCTGTGAGTCGCGCTGACTACTGACCGATACGTATTCACCTAGCGCCATGGATATCGCGCCACCAATGACGGCAGCCATGCCGGCAGTAAAAATGGGTGCCGATTGGTTGGTGACACCCGCGACGCCTACTACCGTGGCCGCTACTGAAACAATGCCATCATTGGCGCCAAGCACGCCGGCGCGCAACCAGTTGAGACGTTCAGCAAAGTTTTTCTGATGCGGTTCGTTAGGGTGAGCACTCGTGGATTCGGTCATGAGCCAAGATAATCACTAAGCAAGACATAGACGCCAGTGACAAGTAAATCTTCGCCATAGTTATCGGCAACATTTAAACAAAAAAATTGCAGGTCTGGAATTCCAGATCCTGCAATTTGCTGGTGCCCCTGAAAGGAATCGAACCTTCGACCTTCTGCTCCGGAGGCAGACGCTCTATCCACTGAGCTACAGAGGCGGGTTGCTGAGCAACAGAAAAAATACTATCAGGTGGTGCGCTGATCTGCGCAATTGGAGAAAGCACTCAAGAATGTGGTGCAAAAGTCACCGGGACTGCTCAGTCTCACAGTCCGGGGGAGTCATGAATGCTCATTATTTAGGGCAATTACCGGTATTCTTGAACGGTGACTCCTGAAGAACTCTCCGCAGCAATATCCGCATGCCTCATCGAAGCCGTAGCCGCTGGTGATATCTCCGTTGAGGTGCCAGAGACCGTACGTGTTGACCGTCCAAAGAGCCGTGAGCACGGTGACTGGGCAACCAACATCGCGCTGCAGCTGGGCAAAAATGCCGGAATGGCACCCCGCGACTTCGCGCAGCTCCTTGCCCGACGACTCGCAGAGGTTCCAGGAGTCGACGCAGTCGACATCGCTGGTCCAGGCTTCCTCAACATCACCCTAGAAGCCGGCGCAGCCGGTGAGCTAGCCCGCAGCATCGTTGATGCCGGCGCTGCCTACGGTCACAACCAAGCCCTGGCCGGCCACGTGGTCAACATGGAGTTCGTTTCGGCGAACCCAACCGGACCGCTGCACATTGGCCACACCCGTTGGGCTGCACTGGGCGATGCCATCTCGCGCGTCCTTCGTGCCTCGGGCGCAACGGTTACCACTGAGTACTACATCAACGACGCCGGCAACCAGATGAACGTCTTTGCCCGCTCCGTATACAACCGCATCCACGGCCTGCCCGTACCTGAGGGCGGTTACCCAGGTGAATACATCAAGGAACTCGGCGACGTAGTACTCGCTGAGAACCCTGAGCTTGGCAAGCTGGAAGAAGCAGAAGCCATTCCTGCCCTGCGCGAAGCTTCGTACAAAGCGCAGTTGGTTGATATCAAGGCGACCCTTGCTGACTTCGGTGTCACCTTCGACGTGTTCTTCTCAGAGACCGCTTTGCATGAGGGCGGTGCTGTGGCTGACGCCGTGGCTCGCCTACGCGAACAGGGTCATATCTTTGATCAGGAAGGCGCAGTCTGGCTACGCACCACCGATTTTGGTGACGACAAGGATCGTGTGCTGATCCGTGCCAACGGCGAACCAACCTACTTTGCTGCCGACGCCGCGTACTACCTGTCCAAGAAGGACCGCGGCTTCGAAGAAAAGATCTACCTGCTCGGTGCCGACCACCACGGGTACGTTAATCGACTGAAGGCCATCGCTGCCTGCGCAGGAGATGACAAGGAAAAGAATATCGAGGTGTTGATCGGTCAGCTGATCAGCGTCAACGGTGCCAAGCTGTCCAAGCGTGCTGGCAACATCATTGAGCTGCGCGATCTGATCAACTGGATCGGTGCTGACGCACTGCGTTACTCGCTGGCTCGTTTCCCAGCCGATTCTCCAATTGCCTTGGATCCAGAGCAGCTGCGAAAGAACACCAACGACAACCCGGTCTTCTACGTTCAGTATGCTCACGCACGTTCGGCTGCCGCAGCCCGTAACGCTGTAGCCAAGGGCATTACCCGTGATGACTTTGACGCAACTCTGCTGACCGATCCGACCGAAAACGAACTGCTGGCCGTACTCGGACAGTTCCCATCGGTCGTGGCTGGTGCTGCAGAATTCCGCGAACCACACCGCATTGCCCGTTACCTGGAGCAGGTAGCCGGTGCATACCACTCGTGGTACGCCGCAACCCGTATTACCCCGGTTGGTGAAGACGAAGCGATCTCAGCAGTGCACAGCACCCGCCTGTGGCTGAACGACGCTGCCACCACCGTCTTGGCAAATGGATTGGAACTGCTGGGCGTTTCTGCCCCAGAGAGGATGTAACTGGTATGGCTGTATCGCCGCTAGCCCCGCAATGGCTGCAATTCCCCGAAAACATTAACGCACTACGCGAGATCGAATGGGCTTCAGGGGTTTCCCGCGAGGCTGACGGCGAACTGTCCGTCCAGGGCCTTCGGGTCAGTGCTCTCGCCGAAGAATTTGGCACGCCACTGTTTGTGCTTGACGAGAATGACTTCCGCGCCCGCGCCCGTGGGTTCAAGACCGCTTTTGATGAAGCGTTTAAGGACTTGTGCGGGGGAGTAGATGTTTACTACGCTGGCAAAGCTTTTGTCTGCACCGAGGTAGCCCGCTGGGTTACCGATGAGGGTCTGCGCCTAGATACCTGCTCCGGCGGAGAGCTGGCGGTAGCTAAGGCAGCTAACGTTCCGGCAGAGAATCTCTCGCTGCACGGGAACAACAAGTCCAAGGCCGAGATCACCCGTGGCCTTGAGATGGGTGTTGGCCGCATTGTTATCGACTCACTTGATGAGCTGGAACGTGTGATCTCCTTGGCTGATTCTTTGAGCCTGACCGCAGAAGTGATGCTGCGTATTACCCCTGGTGTTCACGCATCAACTCATGAAGCAATTGCCACCGCGCACGAGGACCAGAAGTTTGGCTTGTCCATTCTTCCCGATGCCACTGGCACCTCACCGGCTTTGCGTGCGGTAGCCCGCGCTATTGAAGCGAAGAATGTGAACCTCTTGGGCTTGCACGCTCACATTGGTTCACAAATCTTTGAAGCCGACGGTTTTGCCATGGTGGCTCGCACCATGTTGGGTCTACTCGCAAAGGTTCGTGAACTTCACGGCGTTGAGCTGCCTGAACTGGACTTGGGTGGTGGCTACGGCATTGCCTACACCTCCGAGGATCACCCCTCCACCCCGGCGAAGCTTGCCGGCCAGATGGCCGAAGTTGTTTCGGCTACCTGCGCGCAATTGGAAATGGCTTGCCCTCGCATCTCCATTGAGCCAGGCCGCGCCATTGTCGGTCCGACCACTTTCACCCTGTACGAGACCGGTGTGCTCAAAGATGTTCAGGTTGAAGACGAAGCCGGCACCCTGCACCCGCGCCGTTACATTGCCGTTGATGGTGGGATGAGCGATAACCCTCGCCCGGTGCTCTACGACGCGCAATACACCGCCGTTCTGGCCAGTCGTATGACGCAAAGCGACGCAATTATTTCTCGTGTAGTTGGGAAACATTGCGAGTCAGGTGACATAGTCGTGAAGGACGTTTACCTGCCCGACGACGTGGCGGCTGGCGACTTGCTCGCGATTCCGGCCACCGGCGCATACTGCTGGGCCCTGTCGAGCAACTACAACTACCTCACCCGCCCAGCGGTGGTAGCTGTACGCGATGGCCAAGCCCGTTTGATCGTACGCAGGGAAACCGAAGACGACTTGCTAGCCCGCGACATGGGAGTTTAATTGAGCGGCGAAAAGAACCTGAAGGTAGCCCTGCTGGGTTGCGGTACGGTCGGAGCCCAGGTGGCCCGAATCCTGCTGGAAGACGCGAATGAATTGGCATCCCGTTCGGGTGCTGGTCTGCAGCTGATCGGCATTGCCGTGCGGAACCTTGATACCAAGCGCGACGTGGACTTGCCCAAGGAGCTTTTCACCACGGATGCACTCGCGTTGATCGAAAAGGCCGATGTGGTCATCGAACTACTCGGTGGCTTGGACCCAGCCGGCCAGTACATCGCTGCCGCCCTGTCCAAGGGTGCCAGCGTAATCACCGGCAACAAGGCACTGATTGCGCTTAAGGGTGCAGATCTTAATGAAGTTGCTGCACAGTCCGGAGCGCAGTTGCGCTACGAGGCGGCAGTGGCCGGTGCCATCCCGATCCTTCGCCCGATCGCTGATTCGCTGGCTGGAGATCACATCACCAAGGTGATGGGTATCGTCAACGGCACCACCAACTTCATCTTGGACGCCATGGATACCACCGGTGCGGCTTTTGACGACGTATTGAAGCAGGCCCAAGATTTGGGTTACGCCGAAGCCGATCCAACTGCCGACGTCGGCGGACACGACGCTGCCGCGAAGGCTGCGATCTTGGCTTCATTGGCTTTCCACACCACTGTCTCTTCGGAACAGGTTTCTACCGAAGGCATCACCGAGGTCAGCGCAGAAGATGTAGCAGCAGCCGCCGAGGCCGGCTACGTCATCAAGCTTCTGGCTATCGCTGAGCAGAGTGAAGCGGGCATCTCGGTGCGCGTATACCCAGCATTGATTCGTCGTTCGCACCCACTGGCAACAGTGCACGGTGCCTTCAACGCCGTTTTTGTTGAAGCAGAAAACGCTGGCGACCTCATGTTCTACGGCGCCGGTGCCGGTGGCAACGCCACCGCCAGCGCCGTGATGGGCGACGTGGTCGCAGTGGCTCGACAGATCGCCGCCGGTGCACCACTGCCCAATGGTTCAATCCAGCGCAGCCCACGGATGCTCGACTTTGATGCGATCACCACCCGCTACTGGATTGGCCTGTCGGTTAAGGACCAGTCCGGTGTGCTCGCTTCCATTGCCACCGTTTTTGGTGAGCATGGGGTCTCGATTGAATCGATGAGCCAACAAGGTGACGCAGATTCTGGTGCGCAGTTGCGTATCCTCACCCACCAGGGCACCGAATCGGCCCTGGCCAGCACCGTTGAGGCCCTCGAAGCCTTGGACGCTGTGCATTCAGTTCTATCCGTTATGCGAGTTGAAGGAAACTAACGTGGCTCACCAGTGGCGCGGAGTAATCCGCGAATATGCCGACCGTTTACCAGTAGACGAAAACACCAAGGTCATCACCTTGGGCGAGGGTGGAACCCCGTTGGTTTACGCCCCGGCCCTTTCGGCACACACCGGCAACGATGTGTACCTCAAGGTTGAAGGCATGAACCCAACCGGCTCCTTCAAGGACCGCGGCATGACCATGGCCATGACCGCCGCGGTAGCCGCCGGTGCCAAGGCTGTGGTTTGCGCTTCGACCGGTAACACCTCGGCTTCAGCTGCCGCCTACGCAACTCAGGCTGGCCTGAAGTGTGCGGTGCTTGTTCCGGACGGCAAGATCTCCATGGGCAAGATGTCCCAGGCTATCGCTCACGGTGCTGACATCATTCAGATTGATGGCAACTTTGATAACTGCCTTGAGGTTGCTCGCAAACTGAGCGAAAACTACCCAGTCTTCTTGGTGAACTCCGTGAACCCTGCCCGTATTCAGGGTCAGAAGACCGGCGCCTTTGAAGTGGTTGACTTCTTGGGTGACGCACCGGATTACCACATGCTGCCAGTTGGCAACGCAGGTAACATCACCGCGTACTGGAAGGGCTACAAGGAGTACTCCTCCGAATGGACCAACGAAGCCGGCAAGGTTTTGGAACCAGTGTCCACCAAGACTCCAATCATGTGGGGCTTCCAGGCTGAAGGCGCGGCGCCAATCGTTGCCGGTCACCCAATCACCGAACCAGACACCATCGCTACCGCTATCCGCATTGGTAACCCAGCATCATGGGAACAGGCTGAAGCAGCGCGTGACGAGTCCGGTGGACAGATCGATTCGGTCTCTGACGAGCAGATCCTAGAAGCGCACCGTTGGCTTTCGAGCCGCGAAGGCGTTTTTGTGGAGCCTGCTTCGGCTGCCGGTGTTGCCGGTCTGCTGAAGCACCACGCTGCTGGCAATGTGCCAACCGGCAAGAAGATTGTCATCACCGTCACCGGACACGGACTCAAGGACCCAGACTGGGCCTTGAAGCAGGCCGATGGTTCAGCCGTCACCCCTAAGAAGGTCGGCTTCGACGTTGTCGAGGTAGCCGGCGCACTGGGCCTGGCCTAGAACCTCTGCCGGATTTCGCCGGCTGAATATGGCCCGTCGCGCCTTGGCAAGTTCCCGTAGGGGAGTTAGGTCAACCGTGACGGGCCATTGTCCATTTTTCACATTTCCTGTTCTGAAACTGAAGGAACTATGACGCAGCAGATCGCCTTGGGCCAGCACGTAATTGTTTGCCCACCAGCCACTTCCGCCAACCTTGGCCCAGGCTTCGATTCCCTCGGCTTGGCTTTGGAATACCGGGACCGGCTTGTGGTGCGCACTGCGTCGACGAGCAGCGTTGAGATCACCGGGGAAGGTGCCGAGGATCTTCCCAAAGATGAATCACATCTGATCATCAAGGAGATGCACCGCTACTGGAGCCGTGCCGGTTTTGAACCGGTTGGTGTTCACCTCGTGGCAGAGAACAATATTCCTCACGCACGCGGTATGGGTTCCTCCGCGGCAGCCATTGTTGCCGCGTACGCAGCAGCCGATGCGTTGCTGCCTGAAGAATCACGCGGTGGCACCGAAGCAATTTTCCAAGCCGCGGCAGCCTGGGAGGGACATCCAGACAACGTCGCGCCGGCGGTCTACGGTGGCCTGAGCATTTCATCAACGCAACCAGACGGTAGCTTTGCTTCGGTTCAGGTGCCGTTGCAATCACAGCTGCGTGCTGTACTGGCCATTCCTTCCAACGGGCTATCAACCGAGGTAGCGCGTGGAGCTCTACCAGCGCAGGTTGATCACAGTATTGCGGCCGCCAATAGCGCCAGTGCAGCCCTACTTATTCATGCTCTCAGCAACGATCCATCGGTCTTGCTGGCAGGCACCAAGGACTATCTGCACCAGGATTACCGTGCTGTAGCTATGCCCGAAAGTGCGTCCTTGATCGCTTCATTGCGTGAGGCAGGACTGGCCGCTGTGGTTTCCGGGGCAGGCCCAACGGTTTTGACCTTGGTCGCGGGCGAAGAGCAGGTGACCCAAGTCTTGGCCAAGATTGAAGAGTTTTCTGCGGAATCTACAGTGTCGTGGCGTGCTGAAGTTCCTGCGCTGGCTAACAACGGTGTTACAGTAGAAGTGCTGTAACACTATGGCAGGCCGGATTGTTGGGTAGTTACCCGGTTCAAATCCCATTGGCCAGTGTTGATACGGAATGGTTCGGTTCTTGAACCCTACTTTCTCCGTCCAGTCGTTCCGGTTCTTCCTGCCGTCGCAGCAACTTTGATATCCCACATTCATGCACAGCCTCGTGCCGTCGAGATATCAGTCTCCTTATATATTCCGCCGCAGTTTAGTGACCTGCTTTTTGGGCTCGCTCGGTGGAATGCGCACTAGCCATGAAATCTTCGGCTAAGGCAAAACATTAACGGCATAGTGGGCCTGCCTTGAAGCGGCCCATCCTACGAGTCAGAAGGAACTTTCGTGACCGAAACCACGAGCCTCAACGAAGGCGTGGACACCAAGACTTCCGAAAACAAGAGTGCCGGTCTGGCCTCTTTGAAGATGACCCAGCTCCAGCAGCTGGCTTCGCAGCTGGGAATTACCGGCGGATCGCGAATGCGCAAAGCTGACCTGGTAAAGGCTATCGGCGAGCATCAGCGTGGCGGATCTGTCGCCGCGAAGGAAGCAAAGGCAGCTAAGAGCGAAGCAGCACCAGCTGCCGAACAGCAGCCAACCGAAACCAAGGCGCGCTCGCGCCGTGCACCAAAAAACGCACCGGCAGCAGAAGCTGAAGTTGCACCACAGGCGCAGCCAGCTACCGAAGCAGCGAACGACTCGACCGCAGGACAGAAGCCTGCACGCACCCGTCGCCCATCGCGTCGAGTGACCGACTCGGGCAAGGCTCCAGTTGCGCAGGAGCAGACTGAAGCACCTGCACCTGCAGCAACAGTTGAAACTGAAGCCGCACCAGTTGAGCAGAAGGCACCACGCCAGCGCCGCAACTCGAGGGCCAAGGCTGAAGTCAACGCTGAACAGCCTGCAGCTCAGAACGCTGAGCCACAGACCGAAGCTACTGATAACAACGCTGAGCCACGCGAAGAGCGTCGCGAACGCAATAACAACCGTCGTGACCGCAACAACCGTCGTGAGCGTAACAACGACCGTGGCGAGCGCACTGAGCGTGGCGAGGCCAACGAGGCTGAGTCCAACGGCGAAGCACGCGAAGAGCGTCGTGAACGTGGCAACCGCCGCGAGCGCAACAACGATCGCAACAATGATCGTAACGAGCGCAACGAAGTCAGCGAGTCTGAGTCCAACGGCGAAGCACGCGAAGAACGTCGTGAACGTGGCAATCGCCGCGAGCGCAACAATGACCGCAACGAGCGCAATAACGATCGTGGCGAGCGCAATGAGCGCAACAACGACCGTATCGACCGTAACGATCGTAACGAGCGCAACGAAGCGTCAGAGAACGAATCCGATGAGCGCAGCAACGATCGTAATGATCGCAGCAACCGTCGTGAGCGCAACAACGATCGTAATGATCGCAGCAACCGTCGCGAGCGCAACAATGACCGCAACGAGCGCAACAACGATCGCAATGATCGCAACAACCGCAACCGTCGCAACCGTCGTGATGAAGACGAGCCACAGCTGAGCGAAGACGATGTTGTGTTGCCAATCGCCGGTATCTTGGACGTGCTGGAGAACTACGCATTTGTTCGCACCTCCGGCTACCTGCCAGGTCCAAACGACGTGTACGTCACCTTGGGCCAGGTCAAGAAGTACAACCTGCGCAAGGGTGACGCCATTGTTGGTGCGATCCGCCAGCCACGCGAGGGCGAGACCCCTAACCCACGCCAAAAGTTCAACGCACTGGTGCAGCTGACCAGCGTCAACGGCAAGAAGCCAGAAGATAACCGCGAACGTGTTGAGTTCAACAAGCTCGTTCCGCTGTACCCAACCGAGCGCCTGCGCCTGGAAACCGATCCAAAGCTGGTCGGCCCACGTGTTATCGATCTGGTTGCCCCGATCGGTAAGGGCCAGCGTGGCCTGATCGTATCGCCTCCAAAGGCCGGTAAGACCCTGATCCTTCAGGCGATCGCCAACGCGGTCACCATCAACAACCCAGAAGTACACCTGATGATGGTGCTGGTTGATGAACGTCCCGAAGAAGTCACCGACATGCAGCGCACCGTCAAGGGCGAAGTTATTGCTTCGACCTTCGACCGCCCAGCTGATGACCACACCACCGTGGCTGAACTAGCCATCGAGCGCGCTAAGCGCCTGGTGGAAATGGGCATGGATGTTGTGGTTCTGCTTGACTCGATGACCCGTCTGGGCCGTGCTTACAACCTGGCTGCTCCAGCCTCGGGCCGTATCCTCTCCGGTGGTGTCGACTCGGCTGCACTGTACCCACCAAAGCGTTTCTTCGGTGCTGCTCGCAACATCGAAAACGGTGGCTCGCTGACCATCCTTGCCACCGCACTGGTGGAGACCGGGTCCAAGATGGACGAGGTCATCTTCGAGGAATTCAAGGGCACCGGCAACATGGAGCTTCGCCTCTCACGCCAGCTGGCCGAGAAGCGCATCTTCCCAGCGGTGGACGTCAATGCATCCTCCACCCGCCGTGAAGAGCAGCTGATGAGTGCCGAAGAGGTACGCATCATGTGGCGTCTGCGTCGTATGCTTTCGGGCATCGATCCACAGCAGGCTCTGGAAGTGCTGACCGGAAAGATTCGCGAAACCGAATCCAACGCTGAATTCTTGATGCTGGTCAACAAGACCACCCCAAACAAGGATTAGTTGCCCTACTCGCCATGGCGTCCAGCCAGTTTGCCCCACCCGGGCAGCTGGCTGGACGCCATCGGCGCGTAGTGACCGTTTAACCCACTAGAATTTAATCTCAGCAGCCCGCAGGCCCGAAAAGAGCCTGATTGTGCGGGCACCGCCGACAAGGAAAGCACATCACCATGTTCGAATCCGTCAAGACGCTACTAGAAGAGCATGCCCAGATTCAGGCGCAGCTCTCGGATCCGGCGGTGTACGCCGACCAGTCGCTGGCCCGCAAGCTCGGACGCCGCTCTGCCCAGCTCAACGGCATCGTTGAAGCCTACAACCGCTGGCACACCGCTACCGATGATTTGGAAGCTGCGCAGGAAATGGCGGATGAAGATCCAGAGTTCGCCGAGGAAGTCGAAACCATCAAGGCAGCTCTTCCGGAGCTGGAAGAAAAGCTTCGTCGCCTGCTGATCCCACGTGACCCTAACGATGCACGTGACGTGATCCTTGAAGTTAAGGGTGGTGAAGGTGGTGATGAGGCAGCACTGTTCGCAGCTGACCTCTTGCGCATGTACACCCGCTTTGCTGAGAACAAGGGCTGGAAGGTGGAGATGATCTCCTTCAACGAGTCTGACCTTGGCGGTTACAAAGATGCTCAGGTTGCGATCAAGGGCAAGTCCAATGACCCAGCTGAGGGTGTTTACGCACAGCTGAAGTTTGAAGGCGGTGTGCACCGTGTGCAGCGTGTTCCAGTGACCGAATCTCAGGGACGTATCCACACGTCGGCTGCCGGCGTGCTGATCCTGCCCGAGGTTGACGAGCCCGAAGAAGTCGACATTCACCCGAACGACCTGAAGGTGGACGTATACCGTTCCTCAGGTCCTGGTGGCCAGTCGGTGAATACCACCGACTCCGCGGTTCGCCTGACCCACATCCCGACCGGCATTGTGGTCGCCATGCAGAACGAAAAGTCGCAGATCCAGAACCGTGAAGCGGCCATGCGTGTGCTTCGTTCACGCTTGCTGGCTCACCAGCAGGAAATCATCGACGCCGAAAACTCGGCAGTTCGTGCAAGCCAGATCCGTACCATGGATCGTTCCGAGCGTATCCGTACGTACAACTACCCAGAAAACCGCATTGCTGATCACCGCACCGGTTACAAGGCGTACAACTTGGATGCCGTCATGAGTGGCGAACTGCAGCCAGTGATCGAATCATGCATCCAGATGGACGAAGAAGAGCGCTTGGCAGCGCTGGGCGAGTAAGCATCGTCTTGGAAGAACTGTCTGCCGTCCGCCACAAGGCGATCGCGGCATTGGCCGACGCCGGGGTGCCAAGCCCCGGCGTCGACGTCGACCTACTGCTTTGCCATGTCCTGGGCATTAGTCGTTCCGAACTCAAGCTTCGCGAGCTACGCGGGGATGGCTTTGAAGCTAGCCACCGCGAAGAGTTCACACAGCTAGTGGCTGCCCGGCGCACTCGCATCCCATTGCAACACCTCACCGGGGTGGCACATTTCCGCTACCTGGAGCTCAAAGTTGGCCCTGGTGTATTTACGCCGCGTCCAGAGACTGAAACGGTCGTGCAGTTGGGGCTGGATTTTGTGGTCCAACAGGCACTAGAAGCACCAAATTGCATTGATCTGTGCTCCGGCTCAGGAGCGATTGCTGCTGCATTGGCCAGTGAACTGCCCGGCTCCAAGGTCTGGGCGGTGGAGCTTTCCGATGATGCTATCCAGTACACCAAAGCTAATTGCCTGCCACATCAGGTTACCGTCCTGCATCAAGATGCCACCACGCTTCCTGAGGACTTGGAAGGCATCATGGATTTGGTAGTTTCAAATCCGCCGTATATTCCGCCTAACGCTATCCCGCGCGAGGCCGAAGTTCGAGACCATGATCCGGCCATGGCACTCTACGGTCTAGGCGATGATGGTCTGCAGATTCCGCGTGCCGTGGCAGGGCAGGCCATGAAGCTATTGCGTCCCGGTGGATATTTTGTGATGGAGCACGCTGAAGTGCAGCAAGACTCGGCGGCGACGATGCTCAGAGAAGCAGGGTTCACCCAAGTTTCCGGTCACGAAGACCTCACTGGACGAGCCCGCGCCACCTGTGGGTACGCACCACACCGCTAACCAGTACCACCTACTACGCACAGTGCATGAAAGAATGATCCCGTGAGCACAAGATTTTTGGTAAGCAACGAGCAAGAACACGCTGACGGCATCGCAGCAGCTAAAGCTGCCCTGGCCGATAAACGATGCATCGTTTTGCCTACGGACACCGTTTACGGGATTGGCGCTGACGCCTTCAGCGCTCAGGGAGTAGCCATGTTGTTGGCGGCCAAGGGCCGGAACCGCACCATGCCACCTCCAGTACTGATCGCTCAAAGCGCCACCATGGATGGGCTGGCTCGCGATATCCCAGATGCTGCCCGCAAACTTGCTGAGGCTTTTTGGCCTGGCGGACTGACCCTGATCCTCCAAGCGCAGCCCTCGCTGACCTGGGATCTGGGGGAGACCCGCGGAACTGTTGGATTGCGTGTTCCCAACGATGACACCGCCCTAGAACTTTTGCGCGAAACCGGACCATTGGCCGTATCTTCGGCTAACCGCACCGGCAAACCAGCAGCCTTGGATATTGAGTCCGCGATGGATCAGCTTGGTGAATCGGTAGACGTCTACCTCGATGGTGGTCCGCGCGGCGAAACCGGCGAAGACGTAGCAGCGTCAACAATTATCGATTGCACCGGTGAACAGCTCAAGGTTGTCCGTGCTGGAACGATTTCCATCGAGGAGTTGCGCGTTGTAGTTCCTGAAGTGCTCGACTTGGGACAGGATGCCCCGGGCCAGGACGCATGAGAATATACCTACTGCTTATCGCCTTTAGCTTCACCGCTTCCTACCTGCTGACTCCGATTGTTCGGTCAGTGGGACACAGGTTTACGAACAACCAGATGTTGCGTGACCGCGATCAGCATCAGGTACCCATCGTGAAGTTTGGCGGCGTGGCAATTATTGCCGCTTTTGCCATGGGGTTATGGCTGGCCAGTAATTTCCACTTCTTCAGGGGAGTCTTCAGCGGCTACGTACCTCAAGGTCTGAGTTACGCCTTAATTGTCATCCTGATTCTTGGACTGGCAGATGACATGTTTGATCTGCGCTGGTGGATCAAACTCTTAGGCCAGATCTTCGTCGGATTCATCATGGCCACTCACGGTGTGCTGATTCAGTCTCTGCCTGTGGGGTCGTGGCATATCAACGCACAATGGCTACAGATTGTACTGACAGTATTTTTGATTGTACTGACCATGAATGCCATCAACTTCTCCGATGGGCTTGACGGTCTAGCTGCCGGCCTCGCAGCCATTGGCGCTGCCACCTTCTTCGTCTATTCCTATGTACTGGCCACACATGTCAGCGCGGATGATTACGCGAACGTTGGCGCCTTGTTGTGTGCACTGCTCCTGGGTGCTTGCCTCGGATTCTTGCCACATAATTTCAACCCCGCGAATATCTTCATGGGGGAGAGTGGCGTACTAGCCATCGGGTTGATCCTCTCGGTATCAGCAATTGCGGTCACCGGTGACGTGCGTGGGCTGGAAGCTCAACGGTTCAGAAACATCCCGGCGTACATGCCAGTGGTCTTGCCCATGGTTATTGTGTTCCTACCAGTACTAGACCTTGTACTCTCAGTACTGCGCCGGTTGGCTAACAAACGCTCACCCTTTTCTCCGGACTCCAAACACATCCATCACCGCATGTTGGCTCAGGGGCACTCAGTGCGCAGGGCAGTGATCTTGCTCTATATTTGGGCCGCCGTGATTGCTGTGTCCGTGGTCGCAATTGCCTTCATCCCAGTGGCCCTGGTGGTCCCTGTGGCCTTGGTACTCTTCCTTGCTGCGGCTATTGGTACATGGTGGCCATTGGTGTTGCGCAGAATCAATGCATTACTCAAACGATTGCGCAAGGCCTAACCCGGCCAATTGGCCAAGCAATTCGCGAGCAATGTCTTTCTATCTCGTGTAGAATTCAGTATGGATCTTCTTCCGGACGCTCTTTTGGGTGAGCGGAAGTTTCAAGTTTCATCAGCATCGTGGGTGCTTGATGGTTCCTCGGATTTGACGAAGAAAGGTTGCGGTCGTGGCTTCTAGTTCTGCCCGCATCAGTACTTCGTCAGCTCCGAAATCCATCTGGTTGCCGATTCTGGCTTTGTCACTGATGTATTCGTTGATCGCAACAGCCGCATTTTTCCTGATTTCGTGGTTGGCCGCCGATCTTCGTTACGCACAGTCGGGCGCATTGGCGGCAGTGATTGTCATTAGCTTTTTTGCTATTGGCATCCTGATCGCCGAAGTAGCGGGACGAATTCGCCGCACGTGGGCTATGCCCGCGTTTTTGGGCGCATATGTCATCAAGGTTTTTGGTATCGCCTTCGTGTTGTTGAACCTGGGTTTGCCCGAGTGGGTAAACCGACAGGGATTCGTTCTTGCAGCAGCAATCTCACTCGTTGCCTGGCAGATTGGTGAAGTGCGAGCCTTCATGAAGGCTCGGCTAGCTATCTACAACGAGGACTAGAGAGTTCCCGAAGGCGATATGTCTCAGGGGATGCTGTGAGTTTGATAAGCTTACTACGGGTCATTTTTAGCTAAGCGCCCAAAAGCGTGAGGCTGAATAGTTAATGCTGTCGCAGGGAAACTTGCTGATGGCTCCTCATCAAGGTTGATGCCTCCGGCAACAGCTGCGATGAGATCCCGTTTGATCTTTTCTTCACACGGTGAGAGGCAGTTTCCGCCAGTCACCGCCTTTTGCCCGTGACCGTTACTGCAGAGAGGACAGCGCGTTGTTCGCGTTTGCGCTCCCAATGGCCTCCGAAGAAGGCGGCTTCATTCCGCCAACCGTGCACGATACCCACCTCCCGGAAATTTTCCCATGGGCGGCTGAGTACGGCACTGGTTTCGGCAAGCAGATGCTCATGATCGCTTTGTCGGTTGTGCTTATCTCTTGGTTCTTCACCATGGCCATCAAGAACCCGAAATTGGTTCCAGGCAAGATGCAGTACCTCGCTGAATCCGGCTACGCCTTTGTGCGTAACGGTATCGGCCGCGACATCATTGGCGAGAAAAACTTCCGCCCATGGATTCCGCTGCTGTTCGCGACTTTCTTCTTCGTACTGCTCAACAACCTCTTCGGTGCGATTCCGTTCCTGCAGCTTCCATCGTTCTCACACGCTGGTTCTGCATACGCAATGGCCATCATTATCTACGGCACCTGGATTGCTGTAGGTCTGAAGAACCACGGTATCCGTTACTTCAAGTTGGCAGTCACCCCACCAGGTGTCAGCCCAGTGATGCTGATCCTGCTGGTGCCTTTGGAAATCATTTCTAACTTCATTGTTCGCCCACTGACGCACTCGTTGCGTTTGATGGCGACGATGCTGGCAGGCCATATCATTGTGATGCTGGCAGCCTCAGGTGCTCGTTACTTGATTGTCGTCCAGGATCAGCTGGCACTGAATGGTGTTGGTGTTCTGGTAATCGTCGGTTACGTAGCAATGTACTTCCTTGAATTGTTGATCATGGTTCTGCAGGCGTTCGTCTTTACGCTGCTGACCGCGATCTACATCCAGGGTGCAATTGAAGCTGACGCCCACTAGGCCATTTCTTATTTACTAAATCCCAAAAGTTCTTCCTTGGATCCTTCAAGGAAAACCTCACAACCTACCGGCTAAGAAGCACGGTATCTTGAAAGGAAAAATCGCATGAGCGGCTCCCTGAACATGATCGGTTACGGTCTGGCAGCAATTGGTTCGGCTATCGGCGTGGGCTTGATCTTCGCTGCTTACATCAACGGCGTTGCACGTCAGCCTGAAGCACAGCGTATCCTGCAGCCAATCGCAATGCTTGGCTTCGCACTTGCCGAAGCACTGGCCATCCTTGGCCTGGTTTTCGCCTTCGTTATCAAGTAAGTCCTTCCCGGCTGTAGTGGCCTCGCCACTATCGCGAGGCATACACACAAGTGGAAACTATTAGATAAGGAATGGTGAGAATGAATAGCACTGACTTCATCCTCGCTGCGGAAGAATCGGTCAATCCGCTGCTGCCTAACCCGTGGGAAATTCTCGCCACAGGCGTTGGCTTCGCGGTGCTCCTGTTCATCGTCATCAAGGTGATTGCTCCGAAGTTCGAGCAGGCCTATGAAGATCGCGTTACCGCGATCGAAGGTGGTCTGGAGAAGGCCGAAGCAGCGCAGAAGGAAGCAGAGGAGACCTTGGCACAGTACAAGGCTCAGCTTCTGGAAGCACGCACTGAAGCGAACCGCATCCGCGAGGAAGCTCGCAGCGAAGGCGCTCAGATCCTTGAAGATCTGAAGACCAAAGCAACCGACGAGGCTACTCGCATCAGCGAGCAGGCTCAGCGTCAGATCCAGGCTGAGCGCGTTGCTGCTCAGTCGTCGCTTCGCAACGACGTGGGCACTTTGGCCACCGAGCTTGCAAGCAAGATTGTTGACGAAGCTCTGAAGGACGATGCCCGTGCACAGCACGTGGTTGATCAGTTCCTGAATGATCTGGAGACTCAGCAGAGCGCAGGTGCATCGAACTAATGGCAACTGTATCGAGCGAGTCATTGGCAAAGGCCTTGGAGTTCTTAGAACCCAAGTTGGCACTGGCATCTATTGAGCTGCCAAAGGAACTGTTCGCGGTCCTGGAAGTACTGGATGCAAATGCCGGTCTTCGCCGAGCATTGACTGATCCAGCCCGTGAAGATGCCGAAAAGGCAGGCCTTTTGGCTCAGCTGTTGCGTGGAAAGGTCTCGGCTACTGCTGAGGAAACCCTCGCTCAGTTGGCTTCAACCCGCTGGAGCTCGGAACGCGGCATTAGCGATGCGCTTGAAACGCTGGCAGTTACCGCGGTTACCGCAGTAGCTGAACAGCAGAACGGCGCTTCAGGACTGAACAAGCTGGAGCAGGATCTGTTCTCCTTCATCGAGGTAGTGCGTGGCAATCACGAACTACAGCGTGCGTTGGATGATGCACAGGCCCCAGTTGAAGCTAAGCGCGCTCTTGCGCTGAAGCTTGTGCCTACCGCGTCGCAGACCTCGCAGGTTTTGATCGCTCAGGCTGTTTCAAACCCACGTGGTTTGAAGCCTGCAACGTTGGCAGAACGTTTTGTTGAGCTTGTGGCCAAGCGCCAGCAGCGTTGGATCGCTTCGGTGACCAGCTCTGTAGAGCTTTCGGAACTTCAGCGTTCACGTCTGCAGACCAGCCTGAACAAGCTATATGGTCGTCAGCTAAAGCTCAACTCCACTATTGATCCATCGTTGATCGGTGGAGTAGTAGTAAAGGTTGGCGACGAAGTAGTCGACGCTTCCGTGGCATCACGTGTGGCCCATTTGCGCCGCACACTGGTTGGCTAGAACTTTTGCCAGGTGGCTTACTCCTGGCAGAGGTTCCGGCTTTCCGGGACCAACACAGACTTCATTCACATCGATCCACCGCTTTTGAGGGTGGATCACAATTTAGGAGAGCAGGGACTGCAGATGGCCGATTTGACCATCAATGCCAACGACGTCCGCAATGCCCTAAACGAGTTCGCATCTTCCTACGAACCGGGTAAGGCAGAGCGCACCGAGGTGGGACGCGTCGTCGCCGCGAGCGACGGCATCGCCAAGGTGGAAGGTCTTCCTTCCGTCATGGCCAACGAGTTGCTGAAGTTCGAAGATGGCACCCTGGGCCTGGCCCAGAACCTCGATACCCGTGAAATCGGTGTCGTTGTGCTTGGTGACTTCACCGGCATCGAAGACGGCCAGAAGGTCGAGCGCACCGGCGAGATCCTTTCGGTTCCAGTCGGCGACGGTTTCCTGGGTCGCGTTGTTGACCCACTGGGCGAGCCAATGGATAACCTTGGCCCAATCGAGGCTGAAAGCCGCCGTGCACTGGAACTCCAGGCACCTGGCGTAACTCAGCGCAAGAGCGTTCACGAACCAATGCAGACCGGTCTGAAGGCTATCGACGCCATGATCCCGATCGGCCGTGGCCAGCGTCAGCTGATCATTGGTGACCGCCAGACCGGTAAGACCGCCATTGCGGTTGACACCATCTTGAACCAGCGTGATAACTGGGCAACCGGTGACGAGACCAAGCAGGTTCGTTGCATCTACGTGGCAATCGGCCAGAAGGCATCGACCATCGCTGCCGTACGCCAGACCCTCGAAGAGCAGGGTGCACTGGAATACACCACCATCGTGGCTTCCCCAGCATCTGACCCAGCAGGCTTCAAGTACCTCGCACCATACGCAGGCTCGGCCATTGGCCAGCACTGGATGTACGGTGGCAAGCACGTACTGATCGTCTTTGATGATCTGTCCAAGCAGGCTGAAGCTTACCGCGCCGTGTCGCTGTTGCTACGCCGTCCACCAGGACGCGAAGCATACCCAGGCGACGTCTTCTACCTACACTCCCGTCTGCTTGAGCGTTGTGCCAAGCTTTCTGACGAGCTCGGTGCAGGTTCGATGACTGGTCTTCCAATCATCGAAACCAAGGCAAACGACGTGGGCGCGTTCATCCCGACCAACGTTATCTCGATCACCGACGGTCAGATCTTCTTGCAGTCGGACCTGTTCAACGCCAACCAGCGTCCAGCTGTCGACGTGGGTATCTCGGTATCCCGCGTTGGTGGTTCGGCACAGGTCAAGGCCATGAAGAAGGTCTCCGGTACTTTGAAGCTTGAATTGGCTCAGTACCGCGACATGCAGGCATTCGCTATGTTCGCTTCGGATCTGGATGCCGCTTCCAAGCAGCAGCTGACCCGTGGTGCACGTCTGATGGAACTGCTCAAGCAGGGTCAGTACACCCCTTACGCTGTTGAGGATCAGGTCGTTTCGATCTGGGCCGGCACCAACGGCTACCTGGACGATGTTCCAGTTGAGGACGTACGCCGCTTCGAAGCTGAATTCATCGACTACCTGCGTCACCGCACTGACGTTCTGACCGTTATCGGCCAGACCGGCAAGCTGGAGAACGAGACCCTGGAAGCTATGAAGGCCGGCGTCGCCGACTTCAAGGCTGGCTTCTTCGGTGCAGGCAGCGACCAGCTGGTTGCCGCCGGCCACGAAGAGCATGACGCTCTGAACGCCGAGTCCGTTGACCAGGAAAAGATCGTCAAGCAGAAGCGCTGACAATCTTCTTGTGTTGAAGTTGCGGCGCCGGTAACGGCGCCGTAACAACAGCACAGGGGATAAGGAAAGGACACACATGGGAGCCCAGATTCGGGTCTACCGCCAGAAGATCGGATCGACCAAGTCGATGCGCAAGATCTTCAAGGCGATGGAACTGATCGCTGCATCCCGCATTGGTAAGGCACGTACGCGTGTCGCGGCTTCACTGCCATACGCCAATGCGATTACCCGTGCAGTAACCGCCGTCTCGTCCCAGGCCGATGTCGAGCATCCACTGACCACCGAGCCGGCGCAGGTACGCCGCGCCGCGGTCTTGGTATTGACCTCGGACCGAGGACTTGCCGGGTCCTACTCCGCCAGCGTTCTGAAGCAGGCAGAGCACCTTGTCGAACTTCTTCGTGAAGAAGGCAAAGAAGTCAAGACCTACTTGGTCGGCCGTAAGGCTCAGGCTTACTTTGATTTCCGTTCACGTGAGTACGCACGAGTGTGGACCGGAGAAACTGATTCTCCGCGTTTCGAAACCGCACGCGAGCTGCGCGACGTTCTCCTAGAGGACTTCGACACCGATTATGAAGAGGGTGGCGTAGAAGAAATTCACGTCGTCTACACCCAGTTCAAGTCGATGGTCACGCAGGAACCGACGGTCATCCGTCTGTTGCCGTTGGAGGTTGTCGAGGATGAATCCGAGACCGCAACCGACGAGCTTTTGCCACTGTACGAGTTTGAGCCATCGGCGGAAGAAGTGCTTGACGCACTGCTTCCACGCTACATCGAATCTCGATTGTTCAATGCCCAGCTGCAGTCCGCAGCCTCCGAGCTTGCTGCACGTCAGCGCGCTATGAAGGCCGCAGGCGACAACGCAGGCGAACTAATCAAGAAGTACACACGATTGCTCAACAATGCCCGTCAGGCTGAAATCACCCAGGAGCTATCGGAAATTATCGCCGGCGCAGACGCGCTGAACGGCTAATTCCCCCTAGTTCCGACCAGACAAGAAGTGAGAAAGATGACTGCCCAACTCAACGAGCAGGTTACCGCAGGGGCCATCGGTCGCATCGCGCGTGTGACTGGCCCGGTCGTGGACGTCGAGTTCCCAGCCGACGCACTGCCTGCTATCTACAACGCACTGACCGCTGAGCTGACCCTCAACGGCGAAACCAAGAAGATCACCTTCGAAACCAGCCAGCACCTCGGTGAAGGTCTGATTCGTGCGGTATCGCTTCAGGCCACTGACGGCCTGGTACGCGGCACCTCCGTGACCGACACCGGCGCTGCTATCTCCGTCCCAGTAGGCGACGGCGTCAAGGGCCACATCTTCAACGTATTGGGCGAGGCCCTGGACGTTGATAACTCGGAGATTCAGGTCACCGAGCGTTGGCCAATCCACCGCCAGCCACCTAAGTTCCATGAACTTGAGGGCTCGACCGAAATGCTGGAAACCGGCATCAAGTCGATCGACCTTCTTACCCCATACATCAAGGGTGGAAAGATCGGCCTGTTCGGCGGCGCTGGCGTTGGCAAGACCGTTCTGATCCAGGAAATGATCACCCGTGTTGCACGTAACTTCGGTGGTACTTCGGTATTCGCCGGTGTTGGCGAGCGCACCCGTGAAGGTAACGACCTCTGGGTCGAAATGGATGAGGCTAACGTTCTGAAGGACACCGCCTTGGTGTTCGGTCAGATGGATGAGCCACCTGGAACTCGTTTGCGCGTGGCACTGTCGGCACTGACCATGGCGGAATACTTCCGCGATGTTCAGAACCAGGACGTGCTGCTGTTCATCGACAACATCTTCCGCTTCACCCAGGCCGGTTCCGAGGTGTCGACCCTGTTGGGCCGTATGCCTTCCGCCGTGGGTTACCAGCCGAACTTGGCCGATGAAATGGGTCTGCTTCAGGAACGCATCACCTCGACTAAGGGCCGCTCGATCACCTCGATGCAGGCTGTTTACGTCCCGGCCGATGACTACACTGACCCGGCTCCAGCAGCGACCTTCGCTCACTTGGATGCAACCACCGAGCTTTCGCGTGAAATCGCGTCGCGTGGTCTGTACCCAGCGATCGATCCGCTGACCTCGACCTCGCGAATCCTTGATCCTCAGTACATTGGCCAGGCTCACTACGATGTTGCCATCCGCGTGAAGGCTATTTTGCAGAAGAACAAGGAACTCCAGGACATCATCGCGATTCTTGGTATCGACGAACTGGGCGAAGAAGACAAGATTGTCGTTGCTCGCGCACGTCGTATCCAGCAGTTCCTCTCGCAGAACACCTACACCGCAAAGCAGTTCACCGGTGTTGAGGGTTCGACCGTGGCCATCAAGGACACCATCGAAGGCTTCAAGGCTATTTGCGATGGCGACTTGGACCACATTGCTGAGCAGGCGTTCTTCAACATTGGCGGTCTTGACGACGTCGAGCGCCAGTGGGCCGAAATCCAGAAGGCTAGCTAATTATGGCTGAGCTTCAGGTCGAAATCGTCGCGGCTGACCACTTTGTGTGGTCAGGCGCTGCGAAGCTGGTCAAGGCTCGCTCGGTTGACGGCGAGATCGGCGTTCTGCCCGGTCACGTTCCGATGCTGTCGGTGCTTGCCGCTGGGGATCTGGAAATCGATCCAGTTTCCGAGTCACGCTTCTCGGTTCAGGTTGATGGGGGATTCTTCTCCGTTGAATCGGACCGTGTAGTGATCGTCGCTGACAACGCTGTGCTTGGTACCGCAGCGTAGGCGATGAATTGTTTGAGATAACCGCACCAGTTCTGGTCGCTTTGCTGATCTTGATCGGCATCGCCATGTTCTTTGGAGCCATGGCTGTGCGCCGCATTCAATTGCGGCGCACGCTGGGCACCTTTGATGCCTCCATCTGTACGCCTCAGGGCAAATGGATGATGGTCATTGCCCGCTATGGCGGGGGACATGTAGATCTGTTGCGGTTTTTCTCTGTTTCGCCGTTACCGCGGTTCCAGCTGAACCGTCGAGGTTTGGAGATTACCGGGACCCGTAAGGCCACCGATGATGAATCTTCGCGTATTCCGCCAGGATTTATCATCGTGATGCTCACCCGAAACGGAGAGGAACTGCTGCTAGCCATGGATTACCGTGACTACACCGGTTTCTCGGCCTGGCTTGAAGCCGGACCGATTGCCGGAAGCTGGCAGATCTAGAACTTCATAAACAAAAGCCGTCGTTACCCATTGGGTAACGACGGCTTTTGCGTGTTGTAGACCAGGCTGGATTGTTCGTATGAGCAGGGTCTGACGCAAGTATTTAGGAGGGATGCCGCATCCTTGGAATTCTGCGGATCATCCGGGCAGTAAGTAGATCGCACAAGAAGGCTGACCGTAACGGCTTGCATCAACTGTGCCCTGTGCGAAAAGGCTAGGCGTGAAGCGCACGCGGTAGTTGACTGTAGCTATGAAACGAACCTTGATACTGGGAGGCACTGCCTGGCTTGGACGTGAGCTCGCAGGCCAGTTGGTGCAACGTGGTCATGAAGTGACCTGCTTGAGCCGGGGTAGCTCAGGTGAGGTGGTCGACTCCGAGCGATTTGTGCGTTCTGATCGAAGTCAACCCGGTGCTTATGACGAGGTGCGCAGTGAACACTTTGATGAAGTTATTGAGCTCTCCTTTGACCAGCGCTTTGTGCAGGAGGCGTTGGCAGCACTTTCGCAGAACGCTGGACACTGGACCCTAGTCTCCTCGATTTCTGTCTATGCCAATGAACAGCAGCCCGGGGCGGATGAAGAAGCAGAAGTGCATGATCCCGTAGATCTGAGCGATTACGCTCACGCCAAAGTTGCTGCAGAACGTGTCAGCACGGCCATAGTAGGGGAGCGACTGCTCATTGCTCGTCCGGGATTGATCGCTGGACCTGCAGATCCCAGTGATCGTTTTTCTTATTGGATCTCTCGCTTGGCTTTGGCAGGCGACGGGCAAGTTTTAGTTCCGCGAACCAAGAACCGCTATGTGCAGGTGATTGACGTGAGAGATCTCGCCTCATGGATCATCGATGGCGCAGAGCGCTCATTGACCGGTACCTTCAACATCGTCGGGAGCTCGTATAGCTTTGATGAATTCTTGCATCTGTCCTCAACGATTGCAGGCTCCAGCGGTGAACTGGTCACCGCCGACGATGCATGGCTACGAGAACGCGAAGTCAATTACTGGGCTGGGCCTCGTTCGTTGCCCCTATGGATACCGACAGAGGATCTTGGCTTCGCCCAGCGCAGCAATCAGCGGTATCTCGATGCCAATGGACTTGAGCGAGCACTTGAAGCTTTGCTCAGCGATGTCCTCGCCGATGAACGGGCTCGTGGCTTGAGAAGAACCAGACGTGCGGGGCTGAGCCGCAGCGAGGAAATGCAACTGCTCAGCGAACTTGTCACTGGCGCGTGAGTAGCACAAAAGCCATCTCATTTCGTTTTGAGATGGCTTTTGATAACAGCGGTTGTGTATGCGCTAGAGATACTCACCCTTGCGGATGGTCTGAGTCAGCTGCAAATGCGAGTCAAGGATCAACGCATCCGCTGCGAAGCCATAGTGTAGGGAACCGACCTCGTCGGCCAGACCGATCAGTGAGGCAGGAATGCTCGTAGCCGAGGTGACGGCCTGTACTAGTGGAACGCCTGCCTCAACGGTGCGCTGGACGATCTCAAGTAGGGTGCTGGTGCCACCTGCAAGTGAGTTATCACTGGCTAAGCGTGCTTCGCCACCACGAACGTTTACGTCCTGTGGGCCAAGGGTGTACGCACCATCTTCTAGGCCGGTGGCAGCCATGGAGTCGCTCACCAACAAGATATTGTTGGCACCAACCAGACGGTAGACCAAACGAACCGTATCGGGCGATAGGTGTACCCCATCGGCAATGAGTTCAACAAAGGCATTGTGGTTTGCAGCTTCTTCAAGGCATGCGGCTACCGGACCTGGCTCACGATGATGAAGCGAAGGCATTCCATTAAACAGGTGGGTGACTGTCGGTCGTTCGGTGAAACCGTCCACCCCGGCGCTACCAAGTTCCTCACTGGCGAAACGCAGTGAATCTGCAGCGACCTGCGCACTAGCGTCGGTGTGCCCAAGGGACGGAACAACACCGTGCGAAACGAGCTGCTCGATGAGCTCTTCGCTGCCTTCTAGCTCAGGAGCGTAGGTCATGGTGCGAAGCTGGCCACGGCTGGCGGCAACCAGTTGGGTGACAAACTCTGGGTCAGGATCCTGAAGGAAGTGCGGATCCTGGGCACCGCAACGTGCTTCAGAGAGGAACGGTCCTTCAGCGTGGATGCCCGCGATCTGTGCGTCTTCCGCAAATTCGGCCAAAACTTCGGCGGCCTCGATCATGGAATTTGGTTCTGCAGTGACGAGGGACGCCAACAAGGTTGTGGTTCCTGCGCGGTGAAGGAATTGCACAGCCTGGGTGATATTCGAGTGATCTGGCGCTGAAAAATCTGTACCCAATGCGCCGTGACAATGCACATCAACAAGTCCTGGAATGATGATGGATCCAGCATCAAGCTCTCGGATCTCGTAGTCGGTTGAGTCAGAGAGGGCAGCGAAGTCATCTCTATTCCCAGCAAATCTGATGCGGTCACCATCAACGGCTAACACGCCGTCGGTCACCTCGAGCCCATCGGAAACTAAGGTGGCGAAAAGTGCGTAGCGCGTCGAAGTCATGCTCTCAGCTTAGAAGACAGAACGCTCTGAGTCATCGACTGCGGGCAATTGATCTCAAAGAACGGTTAGAAAAGGCGTCCAGCGGAGTCATCGACACCTCGCATCGCGTCATAATCCAAAGTGAGGCAACGAATTCCACGATCCTCGGCCAGCGTGCGGGCCTGCGGTTTGATCTGCTGGGCAGCGAAGATTCCGGTGACGGGTCGCAGCAAGGGATCACGATTGAGCAACTCTAGGTAGCGGGTGAGCTGTTCAACGCCGTCGATATCTCCGCGACGCTTGAGCTCCACCGCAACGGTGGCGCCCTGGTGATCGCGCGCGAGGATGTCGACAGGACCAATAGGCGTCATGTATTCACGGCGGATGAGCTTATGACCGTCACCGAGCAAGTCAATCTGTTCGGCGAGCAGACGCTGCAGATCAGCTTCGACGCCATCTTTGATGAGCCCTGGGTCGGTGCCAAGAATGTGTGCCGAGTCGTGCTCAAAACTGTGGAAGTTGATGGTCAACTTGTCATCGGTCTTGGCGCTGGCCACGGTCCACGTGGCAATAGCGCCCATCGCGGCGGCATCTTCGTCCGGCTCAACCTCGTGAAGAGTCAACGGCGGGTTCATCCAGTTCAATGGCTTGTAACTACCGCCATCGGAGTGAATTAGTACCGAACCATCGGCTTTGACCATCACCAGACGAGTCGCCAATGGGAGGTGGGCACGAAGACGGCCCTCATAATCTACTGAACACTTTGCAACCACTAAACGCACTTCACACACTTTACTAGGTGGTTGCGTAATGCGCCGGGAGATACGGCATGATTAATGACATGCCTCGTTCAAATCGTCCACGCCGTCCCAAGAGTTCACGTCCGGGTAATGCGCGGAATCATGATGAAGAATCAGACTACGAAGCGGGCTCCGATGACTGGTTACAAAAAGCACGCTTTGGCGTGGTGCGACTGCAAGACGCCCCCGATGGTCAGTGGCACGTACGCAAAATCTCACCAATGAACGCGAGTAAGACTTATACCTGCCCTGGTTGCAATCGACAGATTGGCGTTGGAGTAGGGCATCTGGTGGCGTGGCGAGCGGACCACTGGTCCGGCGAGGACGCTGCAGCTACCGCGAGGCGACATTGGCATTCGCACTGCTGGGATACCCGTTCCTACCGTTACTAAGCTTGGCTGAAGTATCAGCAGACAAGTAACTAGCGGCGGTCCTGCCGTGCGATGAACACTTCACGCAAAAGAATCATGGCGCTGGCTGCAACCGGGATAGCCATCAACGCACCGGTGACTCCGGCCAAGGCGCCTCCGGCAATCACCGAGATCACCGCAACTGCACCTGGAACGGCAACGGCTCGACGCATGATGCGTGGGGAGACGAAGTAGGCTTCAACCTGCAGGTAGCCGAAGTAGCAAACCGCGTAAATTACCGCAGTCTGCCAACCCAGCGAGAGCGTCACCAAGGTGACTAAAATTCCGGCGATGACACCGCCCACTAGCGGTATAAAAGCGAACACTGCGACAAGTAGGGTAAGCAAAGCAGTAAACGGAACGCCAAGTATGGTCATCAACAGCAGGGCAACCAATGCGTTCAGAACCGCCACAGTGGCCTGGCCCATGACGTAGTTACCTACCGAGCGGGTAATCCTTTCAGCTAACCCAGCGACCCGTTCTCGTTTTGAACGAGGGGCTAAGCGAAGCGAGAAGCCCATCATGCCTGGCAGTGAAGCTAAGAAGTAGATGGCCAAGACCAGAACAATCAGCACGCCAAACATCGACTGTGCAACGGTTTGTGACACGCCGAGAACGCCACCAAAGACGTTGGTTACGGCACCTGAATCACCAAAGAACCGGTCAACCTCTTCCGTCACTCGTTCAGTGAGCGCGTACTGCGTATCAATGTCTTGAACCCATTGCGTGTTCAAGAAATCGGCCACGATCTCAGGCGCGCGAGCAATGAACGTGGAGATCTGATTAACCAGTGTTGGAATGATCAGCGCCATGAAGCCACCAAAAATGATCAGCATCCCCACCATGGTTGCCACCACTGCTAGCGGTCGAGAAAGTCCCTTGCGCATCAGGAAGCGAACCACCGGGTCCAGACCCAACGCAATAAACAGCGCAATGGCGATCCAAGTTAGTAGGGAACCAACGTTGGTTAGCAGGTAAAAACCGCCCAGCGCCAAACCCACACCGATCGTGGCCAAGAAGCCCATGGAGATCGGGTGCAACGAGGGGAACGGTTCAAATGTTTCTCCCGAATGGTGCTCGGGCTCTTCGCCCAGTGCCGCGGCGCGCTGAGGCACGTTAAGTAATTTGTTCAGGGTGGTGATCAGCCGGGGGACCAAACCGTCTTGCGCCGAAACAGTGTGCGGGGCCGTCGGTATAGGCCCAGTTGCCGAAGACGCGTCAGGAGCAGACGATCCAGTTGATGGTGATTCTGAACCGGATTGTGGCGTACTAACAACTTCGTCGGTCTCGTTGGGATCGCGGTGCTCACGCGGCTGATCTTGCTCCATGGCACTGAGCATATCGCGGTAATAAGATGATTTTGTGTTTCAAGACACCGAACGCAATAGCTAATGAGTCACTTCACAAGCGAAGAACGGAACCATGAATGCGCTGGACTCGTTAGACTTGGGACAGAACTGCTGTGAGACGTAGGCGAATAGGTGAACTCGTGCGAAAAGTAATCTCCGTGATCGCGATGCTGCTAGGGGCTGCGGCCCTTGTAGTTGGCATCGGACAGAAGACCTTTTGGGCCCCGCCCGAAACGGTCACCGCTTCCATGCCGCAACTGGACGGTGAGGCGCCGCTGACATTGATCGAGCCATCGATCGATGATTCCAAACTGGACCCCATAGATCTGGTCATCAAGGGCAAGGGTGATTTCACCGCGTCTCTGGGCCGTAGCTATGACGTTGACGCTTGGGTTGATAAGGCAGCGCACGTTTCGCTGACCGGTATCGATACCGAGAACCATAAGATGATTGCCGAGTATGTCAAGGGTGATGCGCAAGTACCTAACCCTGCTGGTGATGACATCTTCTTCGATTCCCAGAGTGCCGATGGCACCATGACCTACCGCTGGACTGCTCCAGACTCCGGTGATTGGTCACTGCTGTTGGCTGCTGACGGAAAGGACGCCGCTCCAGTGGATATTTCCGTAACTTACGCCAATGACGATGCAATGCCATTCGCATTGCCACTGATTATTGCTGGCGCACTGCTGTTGGTCTTCGGACTGGCACTGCTGGTTATGCGTCCAGGTAAGCCAAAGACCAAGGGTACAAACACCCAGCACTCGGTGGCTGCTGCTGCCGTCGTTGCTTTGGCAATTTCTGGCGTGACCCTGCCAATGCAGCCTTCGGATGATGCAAGCGCATCCCCTTCGGAGTCTGCAGATGCTAGCTCCAGCCCAGCCTCCTCGGCTCCTGCCGATGAATCCGCTTCGGCATCTAGCAGCAAGAAGGAAACTACCGAGTTCCCTGTGCTGACCGAAGAACAGCTGAAGAATGTTTTGGCTGATGTGCAGAAGCAGGTCGCTGCTGCTGACGAGAAGAACGACTCCAAGGCATTGGAAGCTCGTACTGCCGGAGCCTTCAAGTACCTGCGTGGCAAGCGCTACGACATGCTGAAGGAGAAGTTCCAGGTTGATAAGCCAGAGGCCCTGAATACTCAGGTTTTGCGTTCGGCCGCTGTACCAAACGCTAGTGGTGCCAAGTTCCCTCGCGTAATCTCCGTGGTTACCGCAAAGGACAACGACGCCAACACCTTGCCACAGGCTTTGACCTTGGTACAGAAGAGTGCTCGTGAAAACTACCAGGTAGTCTTTGCCGGCCAAATGCTGCCAAACTCTTCCTTCCCAGGTATTGCTGTGGGAGATCCTGCTACCAAGCAGTTGACCGCTGACGCCAAGAACTTGCAGATGACCCCTGAAAAGGCACTGGACGCACTGGGCGATGTTTTGACCAACGAGAAGTCGAAGCAGGCGGACAAATTCGCTGATTCTGATTTCATCAAGGCAATCCATGCCGCTCAGAAGTCTGAGTCAAAGGATGCTGACCAGGCAAAGGTGAGCTACAAGCGCAGTGTCAACAAGGGTGATACCTACGTAGTATCTACCCCAGACGGCGGCGCCATTGTTGCTGGCAAGCTGGAGAACAAGGCAAAGTTCGAACGAACTGAAGATGCTGATCCGCTCAAGAGCACGGACAAGCTCACCCAGCAGTTGTTGGGTAAGAATGAGTCCAACGGTAGCGTAGAAAGCACTTACGCTGAACCAGTAATGTTCTACATTCCTGCTGATGGCTCTGACGATAAGATCCAGCTGATCTCAGCTGATCAGGTCCTACTCGGTGTAAAGGAAGTTGACTAGTACCCATGACTCAAGAGAACATCCCATCGACCCGCGGCGCGGTAGACCTGTCGGCCTTGGCTAACCAGGCCCCAAAGGCTGATGACAGCTCGGCGGCAGCTACTGCTGCTAGCTGGACCATCAATGTGGACGAGGCGGCTTTCCAACAGTTTGTTGGCTTGTCCCAGAACGTGCCAGCCATCGTTTCTTTGGGTTCGCCTCGTGTCCAGGTGTCAGTTGATCTTGATGCACTGCTCACTCGTTTGGTCGATTCCAAGGGCGGCAAGTTTGTCCTCGGCTTGGTTGACGCAGAAACCTACCCGCAGATTGCTCAAGCTTTCCAAGCCCAGCAAATCCCGATGGTTGTTGCGCTGATCAAGGGCCAACCGGTTCCGCTGTTCCAAGGCCCAGCGGCCGAAGAACAGATCAGCCAGCTCTTTGTGCAGCTTGAACAGTTGGCAGTTCAGCAGGGTCTGAGCGGAACGGTTCCACCGTTCTCCGGAACTGCTACCGACACTGAGCCAGCACTGCCACCGTTGCATCAGAAGGCCATCGATGCCATTGATGCGGGGGACTACGCTGCAGCTGAAGCTGCTTATCACGAAGCGCTGAACGAGAAGCCAAACGACCACGATGCACAGGTTGGTATCTATCAGGTTCGTTTGCTTTCACGCACGCAGAACCTTGACCTGAACAAGTCACGCGAACAGGCTGCGCAGAATCCAGAGGATATCGCTGCGCAGTTGGAAGTCGCTGATCTTGATGTCATCGGTGGCCACATAGAAGATGCGTTTGCTCGTTTGGTGACGCTGATTTCACGTTTGGTTGACGACGAACGTGAACGCGTTCGCCGCCGTCTCATTGAGCTTTACGCGGTGGTTGGTAATACCGATCCACGTGTTGCAGCCTCACGTCAGAAATTGGCACGAGTGCTGTTCTAAGTCACAGCAATAAAGCGCCGCGGTTCAAAGAGAAATCTTTGAACCGCGGCGCTTTGCTGTCTGCGAGGATAACTCCAAAGGATGATGTGTTCTGACTAGGGCAATTGCTAGGCTAATTTTATGAGTCAGATCGCACTGGATATCCGCGGCCTCGCCAAGCAATTTGGCCCCAAAGTCGCAGTGAACAACGTCAACTTGCAAGTTCCCACCGGATCTTTTTATGGTCTCGTCGGCCCCAACGGTGCAGGTAAAACGACAATGTTGTCGATGGCCACCGGCCTGCTTCGTCCGGACTCCGGCCAGGCGCTGGTCAATGGTCTGGACATCTGGGCCCAACCGCAAGAAGCCAAAGCGACCCTAGGCGTGCTGGCCGACGGGGTGAGGCAATTTGACCGTCTGACCGGCCGGCAACTGGTCAGCTACTCAGGTCTCTTGCGCGGAATGGACCGTGCAGAAGTTGCCCAGCGCACCGAAGATTTGCTGCGCGTGATGGACCTGAGTAACGACGGCGACAAACTGGTCGTGGACTATTCCGCCGGTATGACCAAGAAGATTTCCTTGGCCACAGCGATGATCCATTCTCCAAAACTTCTAGTTCTCGACGAACCTTTTGAAGCTGTTGACCCAGTCTCGGCAGCAAACATCCGAGACATTCTTAACGACTACGTTGCCTATGGCGGTACCGTAATCGTTTCCTCGCACGTGATGGATCTAGTGCAGCGTATGTGTACACACGTGGCAGTTATCGCCGGCGGTGTGCTCAAGGCGCAGGGTTCGGTAGACGATGTCCGTGGCGGCATGAGCTTGGAAGATCGCTTTGTGGATCTGGTTGGCGGACGCGGAAATAACGAAGGGTTGTCATGGTTGCGCACATCCTCAAACTAAAACTGAGATTGCTGGGCAACGGTTTTAAACGCTCAATCGGTCAACTGATCGGTGTGATCATCGGCGGCGTGTACGCCCTAGGGATGATCACGATGCTCACCATCTTCGCAGTGGTCTCGGCCGGTGAAACCACTATTGCTTCCGAAATCAGTATCATCACTGGATCGCTTGCCGTGCTCGGCTGGGCGATTATTCCGCCGCTACTGACCGGTGTAGATCTGACTCTGGAACCTTCGCGCTTTGTGCACTTTGGTATTCCTCAAAAAATCTTAGGCCCGGCACTGGTACTTTCTGGCTTCATCTCTGTGCCAGCGATACTCACCATTATCGGACTGATCGGTGCTTCACTGATTTGGCGCCTAGAGGTTGCCATCTTGCCGGTGGCTGTACTGGCAGCTTTAGCTACCGCGGTGATGGCTATACTGGTTTGCCAGTACCTGACCATCATGTCCACCGCACTGCGTGCTAAGCGCCGATTCCGCGAGCTTACCTTTGCCTTGTTGTTCCTTGTACTCATCTGCTTTGGCCCAATCATTTCTTCAGTAGCTTCAGCCGCCCAGAGCATGATGGATTGGCTTGCTCCACTGACCAATGTTCTGTCCTACACCCCATTGGGTGCCGCAGCTGCCTTGCCAGGAGCGCTGGCCTCGGGGAACTATGCGAAGTTTGCCATCTGTTTGGTACTGGCCATCGTTTACCTCGGTGGACTCTACTTCTTGGTCAACAAGGCCACAGCAGAAGCCACGGTGACCCCGCCGCCCGAACAACGCGCTGCTAAACAAAGTGGCCTCGGCTTTTTCAAGTTCGTTCCTGCCTCGCCGACTGGTGCCGTAGCTGCACGAGCATTAACCTACTGGTTCAAAGATCCGCGATATGCAATTGGTGTGCTGCTGGTGCCGGTTCTTCCGTTGATTTTCTGGTTCAGCGGCAATCAGTCCGGCGATTACACCATGATGTTCTTGACCGGACCGATCATTGGTATCTTGCTGGGCTTCTCAATTTCTGCAGATATCTCTTATGACAACACTGCTTTTGCGCTGCACATTCTTACTGGCGTTCATGGCAAGGCAGATAGGGCGGGGCGTGCCGCGGCCTGCTTCACCCTTTCGATTATTCCGGTGCTGCTGGCCGCAATTCTGCCTGGCGCCATTTCCGGCCAGAGCTGGCGAATTGCCGGGGACCTGGGGCTTTCCTTGGCCGCGTTGCTCATTGCGTTGGGAGTAGCTTCGCTGGCTTCGGCCCGGTACACCTATGCTGTTCCATTGCCGGGGGATAACCCCATGAAAACACCTCCGGGCAACGGAGTACGCGTGGCATTAACGCAGCTGGGAACCGTTGGTTCCATGGCGGTCTTGCTGATCCCGGTGTTGATTCCTTATGTGATCGGTTGGATCCAAAATTCTGCGGCGCTGGGTCTGGTGACCCTAGCGGTCGGACTAATCCTCGGAATGACGCTGTTGGTCGTTGGGATTATCGTTGGCGGAAAATGGTATGAGAAGCGGGCACCTGAACTAATGCAGGCTGTGATGCTGAACAAATAGCAGACTTGGTACCAGTACGACACGGGCACACCGATCAGACGCAATTTTTGATCGATGTTCCCGTGTCGTTTTTTGATGTTAAAACCCGGTGAATTCTGCGCCGTCCGCGCGGTCGAAACGAGGCAGGTGAGAGCGCCGTGAAGCGTGTTTTGGACGTGGAATGTGGACAAGCTCCCATGAGCTAACGACCCACGTACAGACCAATACGTATTAGACTTGAAGGCATGGTGGAACAGTCTGAAGAAACCCGTGGCGGCACAGCAACAATCGAACGTACCGAGACAACCCAGAGTGTCGAGGCCGGCGATCATGAGCGTTTTGCCCACTACGTCCAGAAAGAAAAGATCATGGAATCGGCGATGTCCGGTGATCCAGTGATCGCTCTGTGCGGCAAGGTCTGGACCCCAGGCCGTGACCCAAAGAAGTTCCCGGTATGCCCTGAGTGCAAGGAAGTTTACGAATCCTTGATGGGTTAGTGCCTAAGAAATAAAGCACTAGTTCACACACAGCACGCGGCCGGGAAAAGGTATATGACCGAGACACTTTTTGATTTTGGTGACAAGCTTCCACTGGAAGACAAACTCCCTTTAGCGTATCCGGAGCGTACGGCCTGGGGCACCGGGCCTAAGCTTCGAGCTTGGCAGGCGGAAGCACTGGCTCAGTACTTTGATACTGAGCCCAAAGACTTTATGGCAGTGGCTACCCCTGGTGCGGGTAAAACCACGTTTGCACTGCGCCTTGCAAAAGTTTTGATTGACTCTGGCAAGATCAACCGCATGATCGTTGTTGCGCCTACCGATCACTTGAAAAAACAGTGGGCGGATGCAGCAGCACGCGTGGGTATCGCCTTGGACCCCAATTACAAGAACTCAGATGGACGCCACGGTTCGCACTATATGGGCGTTGTTGTCACCTATGCGCAGGTTTCGCTGAAGCCAGCAGTACACCGGGCAAAGACTGAGGGTGCCCGTACTCTGGTCATCATGGATGAGGTCCACCACGCAGGTGACGCACTGTCCTGGGGTGACGGTATCCGCGAAGCATTTGATCCTGCCACACGCCGTCTTGCCCTGACCGGTACACCCTTCCGTTCCGACGCGGCACCGATTCCCTTCGTTCAGTACGTTGACGAAGGTGATGGCATCCGCCGTTCCAAGGCTGACTACACCTATGGCTACGGCAACGCCTTGGCTGACCATGTGGTTCGTCCTGTGCTCTTCATGGCGTACTCGGGCAATATGCGCTGGCGTACCGCCGCCGGTGAGGAAATGGAAGCAAACCTTGGTGAAGGTTTTACTAAGGACATCACGGCCCATGCTTGGCGTACCGCGTTAGACCCACACGGTGACTGGATCCCTTCGGTGCTTCAAGCCGCGGATCGACGCCTGTCCGAAGTTCGTCGCACCGTAAAAGACGCTGGTGGACTGATTATTGCCACCGACCATGAAGACGCGCGCGGTTACGCCGCTCAGCTTGAAGCGATTTGTGGCGAAAAGGTCACCACGATTCTTTCGGATGATCCTAAAGCCTCGCAGAAGATTGATGATTTCTCGGAATCTGAGGCACGTTGGATGGTCGCCGTGCGCATGGTGTCTGAAGGCGTGGACGTTCCGCGTTTGTGTGTTGGCGTTTACGCCACGAGTACTTCAACTCCGTTGTTCTTTGCGCAGGCTGTTGGACGCTTTGTGCGTAGTCGTAAGCGCGGCGAGGTAGCCAGCGTTTTCCTTCCTTCCGTGCCAATCTTGATGGCCCTGGCCAACGAGATGGAAGTTGAACGTGACCACGCCTTGGACCGTGAAGGTTCAAAGGAAGAAGACGGTCTTGATGACTCGCTTCTTGAAGCTGCCAACAAGGAAGACAAGGCCAGCGATGATCTGGTGCGCAGTAAGTTTGAGGCACTGAATTCTCAAGCTTCCTTCGACCGTGTGCTCTTTGACGGCGGCGAATTTGGTACCGGTGCAGATATTGGTAGCGACGAGGAACTTGGGTTCCTAGGCATTCCCGGTCTGTTAGACACCGAGCAGGTATCTGAGCTTCTACGCAAGCAACAGAACAAGCAGATCAGTAAGGGCGCTACCAAGCCTGAACCTGTCTCGGATCACCGACGGATGATGGATCTGCGTACCAAGCTTTCTAAGAATGTGTCCGCTTGGGCTGCTCGCACCGGAGCACCACACGGTCAGATTCACAATAAGCTGCGTAGCGTGTGTGGAGGGCCAGCAGTGCCTCAGGCCAACGCTGACCAGTTGCAAGCCAGAATTGATAAGTTGCAAGATTGGTTTGTTGGACGCAAGTAGCGCTTAGCGCAGATAACGCTCTGCGCAGACACTGACGTCATTTTTCCGGCCGCCCGGGTGCATTGTAGAGATCGCATCCGGGCGGTCGTCTCTGCTGCGGCGCTAGTATTCTCTGCATCATACGCAGGATTCATCGCAGCTGGTGCACGTCAGGACGAGACGCGGTCATAAACCAGAACCCGGACTCCGGAGTCGAGAAGTACCTCGCTGGTTGGTTGGTAGTCGTGGAACGCGAATGGGCCGTTGAACAATGGGATTCCCGAGCCGATAATTGAGCGGTTCACTTTCAGAACCAGCCTGTCGATTTCCGGTAGCAGGCTATGGGCAAGTGTTCCGCCACCGGCAAGCCATAGGTCTTTACCGTCCTCGGACTTCAACTCGCGTACCCGTTCAAGGCCACGTTCGCTGACGAGCTCAACACCAGGACCAACGCTAGTCAACGTAGTTGAAAATACTAGGTGGCGAAGGTGCGGGTAGGCATCACTCAAGCCGGCGGCCACGCCCAACTCATACGATGATCGACCCTCTAAAACAGTGTCAAAATGCTCGCCCGGCGCAGACAGCCCCATGGCTTCACGAGCAGGCGCTGGCAAGGTTTCCGGGTAGTTCGTTACGATGAATTTGATGAGGTCATCGGTGATTGGGAAAAACTCTGAGCCGCTGGGGTCCCCGCCGTCTGGGGAAGCGATGAAGCCATCTAGAGTGGTGGCAACGTAGTACACGAGCTTTCTCATACGCAGTCCGTTCATCAACATGAAAAGTGTGCACCTAGCATGTCAATTGAACCGACGCTGGTCAATGGCTCATGGACTCTTAGGCTAGCTCGCACTCACAACGCTGACGCCTGCTGAGCGCAATTCTTCGTGGACGGTAGGTAAGTTTTCACCGTTCACGGCAGCGGTCAGGGTCGAGATGACAGTGGCTGTAAAGCCTCCTGCCACGGCGTCCAAGGCCGTGGCTCGAACACAGTGATCTGCGGCTAAACCAACGATGTCTACGGTGTCGATCTGTCGCGAGCGTAGCCACGGGGCAAGTAGTACGCCGCTTTCATCCGCGATATCGGCCTGCGTATCTAGCAGTCTTGCTTCAAAGCCTGAGTACGCTGCGGTGAAGCGGCCCTTGGCAAAGTGCGCATCCACGTTCAGCTGCGCAATCAGCGGATGCAACGCAGCCCCATTGGTTCCGGCAACACAGTGAACGGGCCAAGAGTCCACAAAGTCCGGCTGATCCGAGAAATGATCCCCGGGCTCAATGTGCCAATCCTGAGTGGTGATAATCGCGGAGTAACTCGCAACGCGCAAGGCAACATCCTTGGCGATAGCCGCAGCTACCGCGTTCCCACCAGCAACCGCCAAGGCGCCACCCTCACAAAAATCGGGCTGTAGATCAATGATCAATAGTGCTCGGTTCATTGCAGGCTCCTTGGCGGCGCGGTGGGTACTTTGCAGTTATTTAGGCTTGGATCATGATGGTCGGGATGACCGGTTCTCCACGCTGCAACTTGCGTGCCACACCAGGCAACTCCTGAATTGAAGTGCGGTGGCGTTCAGTAGCCAGCTTGACGCCCGAAGCGCCGGTGTAGGACTGATCAATTTCACCGTTTACAACCAGTGGTACTACCAATTCTCGCTCCGGTCCACCAGTGGTGTGCGAAGTTGTGGAGATAACCTCGGCAACTGCGCGCTGACGGTCGTTGAGCTGGCGCACTGCATGTTTACGTCCGCCAACGCTGGCCTTATTCAAGGCGGCCTTGGCCACTGGAATCCATTCGCCGGCGTCGTCTTGACGCGCCACCAACTTGTACACCATAGACGCAGTCGGATGTCCCGAACCGGTGACCAGTGCGGTACCCACCCCGTAGGAATCAACCGGTGCGCTAGCCAAGGCTGCGATGGCGTATTCGTCTAGGTCCGAGGTGACGGTGATCTTGGTATTCCAGTTACCCAGATCATCAAGCAGCTTGCGAACCCAGCCTGCCTGCTGCACCAGGTCACCAGAGTCAAGGCGTACCCCGCCAAGTTCCGGACCAGCAACCTCAACGGCGGTGCGCACACCATTTTCTACGTCGTAGGTGTCAACCAACAAGATGGTGTCCTTGCCCAAGGAAGCGACCTGCGCTTCAAAGGCGGCCCGCTCCGAATCATGAAGCAATGTGAAGGAGTGAGCCGAGGTGCCAACGGTCTTTAGCCCGTAGCGTGCACCGGCTTCCAAATTTGAGGTGGAGGTGAAACCAGCAATCATCGCTGCGCGAGCTGCGGCCACAGCGGATTCTTCATGGGTTCGACGCGAGCCCATTTCAATACATGGACGGTCGCCGGCCGAAGCAATCATGCGGGAAGCCGCCGAAGCGATGGCCGAATCGTGATTCATGATCGAAAGCAGATAGGTTTCAATCACGCAGGCTTCAGCAAAGGTGGATTCCACCGTCAACAGTGGTGAATTCGGGAAGTACAGTTCACCTTCGGCATAGCCAGAGATGTTGCCGGAGAAGCGGTAGTTTTCCAAGTATTTGATGGTCTGCGCGTTCACTACTTTGTTATCGCTCAGGAAGCGCAATTGCTCATCATCAAAGTGGAAATCTTTTAGGCCTTCGAGCAGACGACCGGTGCCACCAACTACGCCATAGCGTCGTCCCTCGGGAAGGCGCCGCGCAAATGCTTCAAACACGGATGGGCGGTGGGCCGCACCGGACTCGAGCGCTGCTTGAAGCATAGTCAGCTCATAGTGGTCGGTGAAGAGGCTGGTGCGCATGGGACGCTCCTGAGGATCGTAAAGGGTCAACGGTGGCGCTGGTGATACCAGCGACCGGTTTTACTGTATAACGGCTCACGCTGAAGATGATATTTACCGTGTCCTGCGTGGCGTTGGCGATCCAAGCGTAAAATGGAATTTATGACCGCAATGCCCGATGTACTTCCCGAAATCGAAACCGTCGCCACCAATGAAAAGCCATGGCGCTTGATTGTGTGGAATGACCCGGTGAATCTGATGAGCTACGTGTCGTACGTGTTCCGTTCATACTTCGGTTTCTCTAAGGAAAAAGCCGAACAGCTCATGCTGCAGGTGCACCACGATGGTTTCTGCATGGTGCGCAGCGGTAGCCGCGAAGCCATTGAATCGGATGTGCAAGCGATGCACGGTTTCGGCTTGAACGCGACCATGACCCAGGGAGCCTAAACGTGGCCAAGGCCTTCAAATATGGTGCGCACGGTATTACCGGCACCATCCATGCACCTGAACGCAAGCTACTGCGAGAGCTGTTTAATGACGTCATCTTGATGCTTGAAGATCGCGCCGAAGTGCATCAGCTACCCGAAGACATTGATCCGCTCTACGCGCTGACCGGCATGCGGCCTGAGTCCATGGATCTTCCTGCAGTTGCAGATCCTGCGCTGGCCCGTCTGCTGCCGGATGCTAGCGAGGATCCGGTGGTTGCCGCGGAGCACCGTCGACTGACCGAAGCAGATCTGATTACAACCAAGATCGGTCAATTACGTGAAGCTCAATTCCTGATGGAAACTGACAAGATTGTTTTGAAAAAAGACAACGCTCAGCGCTTCGCCCAAGCACTTAACGACGTTCGTTTAGTTCTCTCTGAGCGTCTAGAGATCCGCAACGAAGATGATGCAGCCAGAGTTTCCGAGGTTCTTGATGCCGCCGAGGTGCAGAGCCCGGACGAATACTTGGCCTTGGTTTACAACTTGGTCTCGTGGATCCAAGAAACTTTGATCAACGCACTGATGGATGCGGAGCTTTAATCGATGAATTCTTATTTTGCCACCGGTCAGGTTTCGGCTCCCGATTCTGATACTCCGATTGGGATTTTTGACTCCGGTGTGGGTGGACTGACTGTTGCCCGAGCAATTATCGACCAGCTGCCTGGTGAGTCATTGATCTACGTTGGGGATACGGCTAATTCACCCTATGGTCCTTTGCCTATCGCGCAGGTGCGAGCCAATGCGCTGGGCGTTATGGACGAGCTGGTTGACGCCGGGGTGAAGCTTTTGGTGATCGCCTGTAACTCCGCTTCGTCAGCCGTTTTGCGCGATGCGCGTGAACGTTACACCGCGCGCTATGGCATTCCCGTCGTTGAGGTAATCCAGCCGGCCGTTCGACGTGCCGTAGCCGGTACCAAGACAGGCAAAATCGGTATTATTGGAACCCAGGCGACCGTCGGCTCCCGTGCCTATGAAGATGCTTTTGCCGCAGCTCCTGACTTGCAAGTGACTTCGGTTGCTTGCCCACGATTTGTTGAGTTTGTGGAATCCGGGATTACTGCTGGACCAGAGCTATTGGAGATCGCCCAAGAATATCTGGCACCGTTGCAGCAAGCCGGGGTCGATACGCTGATTTTGGGTTGCACCCACTATCCGCTGCTGACCGGTGTGATCTCCTACGTCATGGGGGACAGCGTCACTTTGGTTTCCAGTGCCGAGGAAACAGCCAAGGACGCATTCCGCGCATTGACCCGTCACTCCTTGGTTCGTGAAGACGGCAGCCCGGCGAGTCATGAGTTCCTTGCCACAGGCAACGCTGATAGCTTTGGTGTACTGGCTCGCCGTTTCCTCGGACCTGAGGTTTTGCAGGTGCGTCACGTGGACCATGTAGCCGCCCACTATCCGACCGGTGCCATCGCGCGGATCACTCCGCAGATGATTGCCGCGTCGAAAGCGAGAAACGAATGAAGCTGACCATCATTGGATGTACCGGGTCGTTCCCGGGACCGGGCTCGCCTGCGTCCTGCTACCTGGTGTCGGCCTTTGATGGCACCCGCGACTGGAAGATCCTATTGGATTTGGGCTCCGGGGCTTTAGGCGTGCTACAGCGCTACACAGATATCAAAGATATCGATGGGATCATGGTTTCCCATCTACACCCAGATCACTGCATGGACCTCTGTGGCATGCATGTGGCCATCCGTTGGGATCCTAATGGGTGGGGCCGAGACCGCATGCTGGTCCACGGTCCAAAAGATACCGCCGATCGTATTGAGACGGCGTACTCGTTGCCTGACGGCGACACCATGGCCAAGGACTATGACTTCCAGGTCTGGACCCCGCGCAAGCCGGTGAATATCGGCCCATTCAAGATCACGCCTATTCCGGTGCGCCACCCAATCGAAGAGGCTTACGCCCTGCGTGTGGAAGCCACCGAGCCTGGTCCTGATGGCGAAATGCTCACCAGCGTGCTGACCTACTCGGGTGACACCGATACCTGCGACGGCCTAGTTGAAGCAGCTAAAGATGCCGACATGTTCTTGTGCGAAGCAGCCTTTGAAGAGGGCCGCGACGACGCCATTGACGGTGTGCACCTGACCGGCAAGCGGGCCGGCGAAATGGCTACGGCCGCGGGCGCTGAACGCATGCTACTGACGCATATCCCGGTATGGACTGACATCAACAAGGTGGTTGAAGAAGCCAAGGGCACCTACGAAGGCGGCATTGCCGTGGCTGTATCTGGCGTGACTTACGGAGTGTACTCAGGAAGCCTGAAGCAAGATCAGGAACCAGTGCAGTTCAAGGGGGAGCGCGGCACCGACTACCTCAAGACGCGTACCGGTACCTTGCCAACAATTTCTTATGAAAAAACTCGAAAGTTCCCGTTACTCAAGCGCAAAAAGTAACGAACCCAGAGTACAAACAGCACCGCAGAATTGGACAGTCCAATTCTGCGGTGCTGTTCGTTTTCCACAAGCGAGGTGCATTTCACCGCAACTCTTGGCACATCGGCGCAACAGCTGCACTCAAGCGTGGTTAGGATGGAACTATGACTTTACGTGCTGACGGCCGAGGAGCCGCGCAACTTCGAGATATCACCATCACCCGCGGCTGGTCCGCTCAGGCCGAAGGTTCGGCTCTGATTGAATTCGGAAACACCCGAGTACTGTGTACCGCATCCTTCACCGAAGGTGTGCCACGCTGGCTCAAGGGCCAGGGCACCGGCTGGGTCACCGCCGAGTACGCAATGCTGCCACGCGCCACCAACACCCGTAACTCCCGCGAATCGGTCAAGGGAAAGCTGTCGGGACGTACCCACGAGATCTCCCGACTCATAGGCCGCTCCTTGCGCGCAGTAGTGGACACCAAGGCGCTGGGCGAAAACACCATCGTGCTTGACTGCGACGTACTGCAGGCCGACGGCGGAACCCGCACCGCGGCAATCACCGGCGCCTACGTGGCACTGGCGGAAGCACTGTCGTGGGCTCGTTCCCAGGGCATCGTGAAGGCTAACGCCCAGGTGCTCACCGACTCGGTCGCTGCCATCTCAGTAGGCATCATCGACGGCACCCCAATGTTGGACCTGCCTTACGAAGAAGACGTGCGTGCAGAAACCGACATGAACGTCGTAGTTACCGGAAGCGGTGATTTTGTTGAGGTTCAGGGTACTGCCGAAGGTGCACCGTTCAAGCGTTCCGAACTTGATGAGCTGTTGGATCTAGCTTTGAGCGGAACCAACGAGCTGGCTCAGATCCAGCGCGAAACTCTGAAGAACACCAAATGAGCAAGCCAGTTCTAGTCCTTGCTTCGCATAACCAAGGCAAACTGCGTGAACTACGCGAACTGCTGCGCGGACAAGTGCCCGGACTGGATGTTGATACTCAGGTCATTGACGCCGCAACTGCCGGCGCAAAAGATCCAGTAGAAGACCAAGTAACCTTCCAAGGCAATGCGCTAAAGAAGGCCCGCGAAATCTCTGCGTCTACCGGACTCATTGCGCTCGCCGATGATTCGGGTTTGAGCGTAGATGTGCTCGGCGGAGCTCCGGGAATCTTCTCGGCGCGTTGGTCCGGTGTCCACGGCAATGATGAAGCGAATATTGACCTGTTGCTTGCGCAGCTTGGCGATATAGCCGCAGAGCACCGTGGGGCACAGTTTGTCTGTGCCGCGGCGCTGGCCACCCCGGCCGGTGACGAGCACGTTGAGCTGGGTAAGGTTGAAGGTTCGCTACGCACCGAACGTGCTGGTGAACATGGCTTCGGTTATGACCCGATCTTTGAACCTGTGGGTGCTGGCAAGTCGATGGCACAGCACACGCCGGAAGAAAAGAACGCGATCTCGCACCGAGCACGTGCTTTTGCAGTCTTGCTCCCCGTGATTGTCGAGGCCGTTGACAAAGCCTTGAAGCAAGACTAAGTTCTTAGCGATTCTAAGCAGTCAGGCCAGCATCCCTGTACCGGGATGCTGGCCTGACTTTTGGGAAAAGTGATGCTTAGGAATCAGTAGCTGCTGAAGTTGATGCGCTTGGTGCGGCGTCATCCTCCTCAGATCTTGGAGCGGTTGATGGCTGCTGGGTCGTAGATGAAGAACTATCAGCCGAATCAGAGGTGAAGTGCGTGCGGATCGAATCTGCTTCGCTGGTCACCGTCGTTGAATCAACCAGATCACTGGCCTCGCTGGTCAGCAGGTCGGTCCACTTTTTAAGAATTTCTTCAGCGGTTCCCGAGGCGTAGAGCTTGTCGGAAAGCTCAGTTTTTGCTGACTCATACTGCGCCTTGAAATCTTCATCAGCCAAGAAGCGGGTTACCAGCGGGTTAGATTTTCCGCCCATCTTGCCGCCGCCCTGGCCGCCAGCTGCTTTGTTATCGCCAGTGTCCGTAGACGTGGAGTCAGTGGCCTTGGAGTCAGTGGTTTTGGAATCATCTGTTGAATTCTGATCTGGGGGAGTCATGTTCCCACCCGGTGCACCACCGTCACCGTTCATCTCTGGACGCTGGCCACCACCGCCTCCACCAAAGGTGAGCCCGTCCGGCATGTCGCCATCAACCAGATCCTTGAGAACATCAATGAGCTTGGTGCCGTCCTCAAGCTTCATCTGTTCAGGCAGTTCCATACCGTCAGGAACCGTGCCAGCAGCAATCTGCTTCTTGGCATCCGCTAGCTTGAGTCCATCAGGCAGCATGCTGGTCAACAATGAATCGGCGTCCATCTTTCCTGGACCGCCGCCGTTTCCACCCATTGCTCCGCCCATGCCACCTGGCATCGAACCGAAGGATAGGTTCTGGTCCCACGCCACGACGGTCATCTTCTTGGTTGCCGTGTCGTAGCGCAAGAACGAGTTATTGCCTGGGCCGTCAATGTCATCTGTGTTGGAGACCAGATCCTGCATGGCCAAGTAGGTGGCAAATTGGTCGGTGTCGAGATACTCGGAGAGCTTGCTGGCGAAGTCTTCATCTGAAGAGTTATTCACAAAGTCCAGGAACGTGGCGATGGGAGTTAGATCATCTTCACCTGCCTCAACTTCGAAGGCTGATTCGTAGTCGCTTGCTGAATCCCCTCGGTAGGAGTAGTCACCGTCAGCATCTGCCTTGTACGTGATGCCATCACCCTCAAAGGTTTCATCGCTGTAGAGCTCATCGGACGGGTTGTCGATCACCAAACGCAGTTCAGCGTCGGAACCATTGAGACTGAATCGTGTGGCCGCGGCGTGCTCGGTGGCAAGTCCTGCCTCGCCGAGCAAATCAAGGGCTACGGCCTCATTGAGTGAGGATTCACTGGAGTTGGTGCGAACAACAAATTCTGTTCGCCCTGAGTAGCTTTGGTTCTCTTCAAATTTGTCCAACCGCAAAACCCACGGAAGGGTGGCAGCATCCGATGATTCGTCAGCTCCACGCAACGTGGAGTTGCCCTTGAGCTTCATGCCGACATTCTTGAAGGTCTGACCATCAATGGTCACGTCGGCCGAGATCCAGTCCTTCGTTCCATCAGCTGCGTAAGCCTTGAGTGCTTTGGTAATGTCATCATGCTCCGCGGTCACACTGATCTCGTGCACCGAATCGGCATTAAAGAAGGCTGATGTTTCGGTACTGATATCCGTGTTGACCACGCTTTGCGCGGAGGCAGCATTGCTGCAACCGGCCAAGGCTAGGGCGCCAATGGACAATGAGGCAACGGCAGTTAAGACGCGTGGTGATTTCACGGAGAAACGACCTGGGGACTGCGCCCGATGTTTGGGTGAGTCAATCATGATGCTCCTAAGGATGCAGGGATACTGCGGTGGAAATTTTATGTGTGGTGGTGTTGTGCCAGCGGTTGGCTGGAAGATGCTTATGCAGCAGGCTCATACCGGTGGCAAACTTTGAGATCCGCGAAGGCCGGATTTGGCGGCTCCACAACAACTTGTCGGCAGGCCCAGCATTCATAGCTGATTTGGTTTCCACGATGATCTCGTTGCATTCAAGCTGGAAGCCTGACTTTGGATCCCGCCATACCAAGTTCTCGTCCACCGTCACCCGGCTATTGGTTTGTGGCAGATACAAGGTGGTACGGGTATAGGAAGAATCGATCACTGGTGTCAGTGCACTGGGAAGGATGGGACAGCTTCCTAGCTCGTGGTCCAAAGTCTCTTGAATGTAGTTCAGCGAATTCTCGCTCAGCGCGTCCCGAGCGATAAAGGGATGCTCGATGCGTTCTTTGACCGTTTGTGCACGGGCACCTTCGGTTTTGACTTCCAGATAGCACTGCTGCGTATCCATGTAGCTACGGGTGCGTATCTTAAAGCGACGTCGACGCGGGTGGGCGGCTAGATGGAAGCTGGCTAGGTCAGGGGTATCAAAGTAGACCGAGGTGTAGTCCGATGAGCGGCGTCCATCAATGGACAGGACCAGTGCTTGCTGGGCTAGGAGGGGAAGTACCTGTTCTGCCTGCTGCTCGGTCAATATGTATTTGCGGTCGGTGCGGGTTTGTAAAGCGGCGGCCTCGTTGAGCTGTTCAAGACTGATGTTTTCTAAACTGTCGGTGAAATTCATCGTGCCTGCTCCGAAATAACCTCATGGTTCTCAATCGAACGCGTCGAAGTTGAGGTTGGTAGGGCATCGTTGGCCTGTGAATAACGGACCTTGACGATGGTTTTGTCATTGACCAAGTCCAGCTGCTGAACAACGGCCTGGTGAATGGTTGCTCCGCCGAAGAGCAGGCTCAGGTGGGCAAACATCTCAGCATCGTTAGCGATGGCACGGTCCAGAATGACTTCTTGGTGTCGGTAGGTAGGCAGAACCTTGGAGTGATCGGCAATGAGCATGGCGATAAGGATGAGTGCGACCAAGGCCAGTGGCAGCCAGATGGGGGTTGGGCCCATGCCGGTGATCAGACCGATGGCCAGAGCTGAGAAGTAGTAGGCGATCTCGTGCTGTTCCAGCTCGGTTGAGCGTAGGCGGATGATCGAGAGAACTCCGAACAAACCCATGCCCAATCCGGCGCTTACGGTGCTTCCGGCCAGTGCAGTGGCGACGGCGAAAACACCGATGTTGATTCCGATGTAGGACACCGCCAAATCTCGGCGTCGGTGGCGACGAAGGTACAGGCCAAAGGTGAGGATCAGAATGGCAGCGATATCGACAGCGGCAAAGAGCAAGACGTTCATGAATTTCCTTGATGTTTTCGGAAGGGGGGCTGCAATAAGCATTGAATTCATTACTGTGTGATTCGTAGGACGACCACTTGTAGAACCTAAGGCACAGGTCAAAGGGAACTCTCGGACAAGAAAAATGGATTGTTTTACAGCAGTTAAAAGCGCGGAATGCTGAGGAATTTCAACGAAATTTTGGCTTTCGTATGCATTGATTATGAGAATGCCCAGAAAGGAAAAATGGGTCACGGCTTGCGCTCTACCAGAATGGGTTCTATGGTTAGTTGCATGAGTAACTAACCCACTAACTAACCTGGTGGGTTTGAGCACGGAGAGGGGCCAGCATGATCGATGATTCGAAACCGATTTTCATGCAGATCGCTGAGCTGATCGAGAACGACATCATCTCTGGTGTTCTAGCTGAAGAAGCGCAAGTTCCATCAACCAATGAGTTCGCGGCTTTCTACCGGATCAACCCAGCGACGGCTGCCAAAGGCATTAATCGATTGGTGGAAGACGGGCTGCTCTACAAGAAGCGGGGGATCGGCATGTTTGTCACGCAGGGCGCGCCACAGCGGTTACGCGAAAAGCGCCGCGAGAAATTCCAACAGCAATTCATCGCACCACTGACCGCCGAAGCATCCAAGCTCGGCATCGGCATCGAAGAACTGGTATCCATGATCAAGACCGGTTCAGCAGGCTAAAAACCATCACGAGGTAGGGAGGAACGGCATGACTCGATCAACAGCGATCGCCACCCGCGAGCTGAGCAAGACGTATAAAGACGTACGCGCCCTGGACAATGTGACTCTGGATTTGGAACCTAACCGGATCTACGGGCTGCTCGGCCGCAACGGCGCAGGCAAGACCACACTGATGTCCATCCTAACCGGACAGAACTACCCTGATCAGGGCACGGCGCACATCTTCGGGCACGAACCATTCGAGCATGACCTGATCCTTTCGCGCATCTGCTTCATTCGCGAATCGCAAAAGTACCCCGACGATTTCAAAGTCCATCAAGCTTTCAAAGCCGCGGCGATGTTCTTCGAGAACTGGGACGAGCAACTTGCTCAAGATCTCGTTGAGGCCTTCGCCTTGCCTACCAAGCGCCGGATCAAGAAGCTATCCCGCGGTCAGCTCTCCGCTGTCGGCGTCATCATCGGCATGGCTTCTCGCGCCGAGATCACCTTCTTTGATGAACCGTATCTGGGCTTGGATGCCGTGGCACGGCAGATCTTCTACGACCGCCTGGTTGAAGATTTTGCCGAGTATCCGCGGACCATCGTGCTTTCCAGCCACTTGATCGATGAGGTGGCGAACCTGCTTGAACACGTCATCGTGATCGACAAGGGCCGGATCGTAGTGGACAGTGACGCTGAAGAGCTGCGTGGGGCCGCTGTTACCGTAACCGGCGATGCGAAGAGGGTCCAAGAATTCATTGGGGCGGCCGACGTACTGCACCGTGATTCACTGGGCGCGCTGGCCAGCGTGACCATCAAGGCCAAGCTCAGCGCGGACCAACGCGAACAAGCAAAGCTCATGGGGTTGGATTTGAGCCCAGTCTCACTGCAGCAGCTGGTGGTTCGCAGTGCGTTGAGCACCAACGAAGGAACTGATGAAAGAACGGAGGCACGAGCATGAACCGCATCATGAAAGTTGCGCGCATGCAGCTGATCAATAAAGCCACCTTTATCGGTATTCCGCTGATGATCCTGATCAGTGCGTTCCTCTTTACTGTGGCTATTTGGTGGTTGGTTCGCCGAAGCGGAGGGGACGGCGTGCTGTATGGCGGCGGAGCTCAGGCACCCATGTGGTACTTCCTGGCGCTTGGTATTCAAGCGCTGACGATGACATTCCCATTCTCCATGGCGATGAGCATCTCGCGACGTACCTTCTACTTGGGTACCCTAATGCTGTTCTCGGTCTGTGCCCTAGTACTCTCGGTCTTCTACTACCTCATGGGTTTGGTGGAAACCGCTACCGGCGGGTGGGGACTTGACGGACGATTCTTCGCACTGCAATGGATTGCCGACAATAACGGGTTCATCCAGATCATGTTCTACTTCGTGCTAATGGTCCTGCTGTTCATGGTTGGGTTCTTTATCGCAACCATCTACATGCGCTGGCGCCATGCCGGCATGGTGGTCTTCTTTACTCTGTTGGGATTGCTGATCCTGGGCATTATCGCTTTGTTCACTTTCACGAGCTTCTGGGATCAGTTCTGGAGCTGGGCGTTGACTTGGACTGCCGGGTCTGTCAGCCTGTGGGGTGCGCTCGCAGCTGTACTGATGGCTGCTGGTTCATATCTCACCTTGCGCAAAGCCACCGCCTGATTGCTGTAATAGAACGGGTACATCAATTGCAATGCCCTCGCCACTGGCGGGGGCATTGCTCTGTCTGGCTAAGAGACTCTTGTTACTCTTTGAAGACTTCGACAATGCCGCCGCTATCGCGTAGGAGAACCGCCATGAGTATCCAAGGAACGGGGACGCGAGATCATTTGGATGTCTTGGAATTACGGCGCTCTTTCGGGATCAGCACCACTGAATTATGGCGGTACCTCGTTGACTCGGACTATCTAGATCAGTGGTTTGGAACCTGGCAGGGGGAGCCCGCGAACCGGCGGGTACAGGTCACGCTCAGTGCCGAAGAAGGCTCACCCACAGAGTCGGTGGAGATTGTTGATTGCGACCAGCGCGCCTTGCATTTGGAAGTTCGCACGGGCGAGGGCAACGAAATCTGGCTGCTGGAACTGCACATCGAATCTCGGGACGAGGGGAGCGAATTGGTCTTCCGGATGCCCGGACTTGATCCGCAGATGGCCTCCTCGGTGGGACCTGGATGGGAATTTTATCTGGACCGACTGGTCGCTGCCGTGAGTGGAAAAGACGCTGTCCTTGTGGTGTTTGAACCTAACTACTATCCGGGACTGAGCGAATACTATAAGACGCTGTTCAACTCATAAACCACGCACCACTCCAATGTGAGATGCCCTGCCTTGGTAGAACCTCCCAGTTTTCGGGCCATGGGTAATACACGCACGTCAGCACTGACATGCAAGGAAAACGCCGGCCGGGTCGATGCAACCTGGCAGATTCCCTTCGAACCTAGCCGAGGTCTTGAATGCCGAGTCTTGAGCTAAGGAGAGTAAGCTATTGGGCGTGGCATTGGACTTCACAGCAGTAGATTTTGAGACAGCAAACGGTTTTATCGGCTCCGCCTGTTCGGTGGGTCTGGTCAAAGTCCGTTCCGGGCAGATCGTTGAAACCAAACAGTGGCTCATGAAGCCGCCTGTGGGCTTTGACCACTTTGACCCGCGCAACGTATCGATTCATCACATCACCCCAGACATGGTGGTTGATGCTCCGCGCGTTACCGAGCTACTGCCAGCGCTACTGGACTTCATCGGGCCTGACGTACTGGTCGCCCACAATTCCTCCTTTGATTCAGGTGTCATCCGTGCTGCGTCTGAAGCCAGTGGGATCCGCGTACCGGAAATCGCTCACCTCTGCACGGTGAAACTTTCGCGTAAGGCCTACGACCTACCGAGTTACTCACTGCCCTTCGTCGCTGAAGAAGCAGGGCACCCCATCGAGAATCACCACGAGGCGCTCGCCGACTCCGTAGCGTGTGCCTGGGCAATGATCGATATCGCCGAACGCGCAGGCTTTGAGTCACTGCTAGAGACCGCTGACCACTACGGTGTTCGCCTCGGACTGACCTCGGCCTGGCTGCCAGGCGACGAATACTCGCGGGCAACCCGCGACGCTCAAGGCTGGCTGGCATCGGGTCATCCCTTGCCTCCCCAAGATGCGTTTAATAATTGGCCGCAAGAAGGTCCTAACCCGACGCCAAACCACGACGCTGACCCAAGTCATCCATTGTTCGGGCAGATCATGGTGTTCACCGGCAACTTGGCATTGCCCCGTTCACAAGCCAAAGAATTGGCTGCGGAGAACGGTGCGCAAACTGCTTCGCGGGTAACCCGTGCCACCACGGCACTGGTGGTTGGTGACGGTTTTGTTCCTGAGGATCTTGCCAACGGCAGATTGACCAACAAGGCAAAACACGTACTGCGCCTGCGCGAAAATGGTCAGAAAGTTTCGATTATTTCCGAAGGCGAATTTATGCAAATGGTTGGCGGCTTCGGACTGACCGTCTAGTTCGCAACCCGTCAAATAATTTCAGCATTAACGAACTGAAGGCCGGCTCAATGAGCCGGCCTTCAGTTCGTCATGGTTCAGTGCAATGGCTAAGCGACTAGATCCATCCAACGATCGTGCAATTCAGAAATTATGTCATCCAACGCGCTGGCCGGACGATCTCCGACAGCTTCGGTTCCATAGATCGCAGCCAGCAAAGCTACGGCGTAAGCGTCAACCTCTGGATCCCGAACTTCTGGATCGGCAATGATCGACTCCGGAGCTGCCGAGACATCAGATTCCTCGGATTCTTCAACAGCATTCTCACCAAAGTAAGCGTCGTAGGCTGCTGATGGGGACAGGCTAATGTTCTCGCGGATCTTGGTGACCACTTCACGAAGGGCATCAGCCGACGGTCCTTCAAGGCCTTCGAGCAGTGACTCCCACTCGCCAGCGGACTCTTCGCTGCGCTCGATCGCGGTGCGAAGAATCTTCGCCGCGGCAACAGCGCTTTTTGCTGCTTGAACGTCGTGGGTTAGGAAGGCAGCGGAACGAGCCAAGGACTCGGTGGTGCCCACAGGAACGCGAGCCAACAACGCGGTAATGGCTGCACGAGGCAACACACCCGTGGAGTCAGCACCCGGCGTAGTTGGGCGGCCTGGATGGCCCATTTCTACGCTGTTTAGCCCAGCAATGTTCTTCGGGTCTCCGTCGGCGATCTTCTCGAAGATCTCGACCTTAGGGAATTCCTTATCAATCCAGCGGCTCAGGGGTTCCGGAGCGCCGGCCGGGAAGGACCCGGTAAGTTTTTTGTAGCCGCGAAGTGCAGCCAGCCACATACAGGCGGCTTCATCGCTAGCAACACCGTCACGAGCCCACTCCAACGCTTCTAGCAGGCCATCGGCCATGTAGAGCGGAAGGATTTCGGTGGCTCCGGGATCGATGTCGTCACGGGCGTGGGTTGCGCCGTCGGCTAGGCCGAGCAAGATCGCAAACACCTTGTCTGAGTAGTTCTCTGGCAGGACTGCAGATTCACCGGTTTCATTCACACCTCTATTCTAATGTCCAAGTTGTCCCTGTTATTGCATATGGTTGGAAACATGCGATTGCTTCACACTTCAGACTGGCATTTGGGACGGACCTTTCACGGTGCCTCCTTGCTCGAAGCGCAACGAACCGTGTTGCAAGAGATTATTAACATCACCATCAATCAGCAGGTTGAGGTGGTGCTGATCTCAGGTGACATTTATGATCGTGCTCTTCCGCATGTGGATGCCGTCCAGCTGTGCAACTGGGTTTTGCGAGAACTACGCGCCACAGGTGCCACCATCGTGATTACCAGCGGAAACCACGACTCAGCGTCTCGTCTAGGATTTGGTGCTGACCTTTTGGACAGCGCTGGGGTGCACATCATTGCGGATCTTGACCGCATGCTCATTCCGGTAGTTCGTGAAGCTGAAGACCACCAGGTTCTGATTTATGGGATCCCATATTTGGAACCACGAATGGTCATGGAGCGTTTGGGTGTCACCAAGGCCAGCCATGAAGCAGTGGTTCGCGCGGCCATTGGAACCATCGATGAGCATCTGAAGACGAGGACTGGCATCGACAAACCGGTTGTATCAATCGCCATGGCTCATCTATTTGCCGCGGGAGGAATCGGAAGCGACTCAGAACGCGAACTCAGCACCGGCAACCTTGATGTGGTACCGGTCGAGCTATTTGAGCATTTCAACTATGCCGCGCTCGGGCACCTCCACGGGCGACAGAAAGTCCGTGAGCATGTCCGCTACTCGGGCTCACCCTTGGCTTATTCATTCTCTGAAGTGAATCAAACCAAAGGTGTGTGGCTTATCGACACCAATGCTCAAGGCATTGAATCAATCCAAGAAATCTTGCTGACCGTGCCGAAAAAGTTAGCGGTGCTCAAAGGCAAACTGGCAGATCTGCTCAGTGATCCTGCTCTTGAATTCGCCACCACCGCCTGGTGTCAGGTCACGCTCACTGATTCGCAACGGCCAGCGGATGCCATGACAGTAATCCGCGAACGCTTCCCGGATACCGTGGTGCTGAACTTTGCGCCGGAGGGTGCAGATGACAAAGAAAAGCCGTCAAGCTATGCAGAACGAATGGCCAAGGCGGCCAGTACCGAAGAAGTAGTCAGCGACTTCATGGAGCATGTGCGTGAACGTTCTGTAGATGAACCAGAACGTGAAGTCATCACTTCGGTCATCCGTGCCACCCGAGAATCGCAGGTTAGCCAGTGAGAATCCATAAACTTCAAATTCAGGCGTTTGGTCCCTTCGCAGGCAGTGAAGAGATTAACTTTGATGAACTAGCTGACGGGGGACTCTTCCTCCTTGATGGCCCCACCGGAGCTGGTAAATCAAGTATCTTGGACGCAATTTGTTATGCGCTCTACGGTTCGCTGCCCGGTAGCCGAACTGGAAGCCGACAAATCCGTTCAGACCACGCAGCGTCAGACTTGGCGCCGGAAATTGTTTGTGAACTGACCATTGGTGATCGCCGATTTGAAGTCACTCGATCACCGGCATGGATGCGCCCGTCAAAGCGTGGCAAGAACAAGACAACTGAACAGAAGGCATCTAGCCTGCTGCGCGAGTTCACCGGTAGCGGGTGGAAGGAACTGTCGACGCGTAACGATGAAGTTGGCCATGTCTTGGGCAGTCTCATGGGACTGGACCGTGAGCAATTCACCAAAGTGGTCATGCTCCCGCAAGGTGGTTTTGCAGATTTCTTACGTGCCAAGGCCAAGGACCGCGAAGACCTATTGGCCAACCTATTCGACACGAGCGATTACGCGCGGATTGAAGAAGAGTTTGCCGCCAGGCTGGCCGAAGAACGCAAAAACACGGAGACCATTGAGGCACGTCTAAGCGCCAGCGAAGAATCCATTGCCGCTGAAGCCGCCGCGTTCTTAGCTGGTAGGGAAGTTCCGACGAACTCCGAAGAGCAAGATGATGCGGCGCTACTAAGTGTCGATGACCGCTTTGCTGATTTTCACCGCCGCATCGATGTCTTGCGAGCGCAGGCGGATGAAGAAGCGCAAAAGCTGCGGGTACAAAAGACGCGAACTGCTCAGGACGCTAAGAAGTTAGAAGAGCAACAAAGAGTATTTGCGCGACTGGGCGAACTGCGCGCAACACAGACTCGTTATGCCCAACAGCATGAAGGCGCAACGATCGCAGCCAGCAAATTGGAACATGACGTCAAGGCAGTCTCGGTGCAGGCCTACCTGGCGCAGGTCAAAACTGCACAGACGACCAAGCACGAGAGCACCTTGTCGTGGGAAAAACATCAGTTGTGGCTAAACACTGCGCTTGAACTAGATTGCGGATCTGATATTCAAGCCCTCGAAGATCTTCGAGAGCGCGCGCTGGTGGCAGCCGAAGAACACGCCGTGGCCAAATCTGCTGTCGAAGAAGAACAGAAGCGCACGTTGCTGGCGGCTCAAGTCGGCAAAGCAGAACAGCTGGCAACAGAGCATAAGCAGACCCGGGACAAAGCTCAGGCTGAAGTAGCTCAGCTGAAAACTGAACGAGAAAAGCTGGAGGCCGAAGACCTGGACCAAGTGGCCGCGGGTGAAAATTTACAACAAGTCAAAGAGCGCCAGCAGCTGCTCGTAACCCAAATTGGGCATGCGACGGTCCGTGATGATTTAGAGAAAAAGGTTCTTTCAGCCCGCGAAAAGGCCAGTGCACAAGAACTGAAGATTGTTGACACCGAAAAAAGCTTGTTAGCTCTGCGCACAGAGCAACTAAACCAAAGCGCATTGCGACTGGCCGCGGCGTTGGAAGATGGGCAACCTTGCTTGGTCTGCGGTTCGGCAGAACATCCGGCACCGGCACAGGCTGATGCCGATGCTGCGCTGATTGATGATGAACAAATCTTGGAATTTGAAGCCGCCGTGGCAAGTGCTCGTTCCCAAGGACAAAAGACCGCACAAAGCCGAGACATGCTCCTAGCAAAATTGGAGACGGCTCAGCAGGCTGCCGGCGAAAACACCGTGGAGCAGCTACGTCTTGACCTTGGGGAAACACAAAAGACGCTGGAGCAAGCTACAAAGCGCCAGACTGAAGTGGCTGCACGAGTGAAAAAACTGGAGCAGGTACGCCAACGCGTCGAACAGCTAACGGCCCGCGTTGCGCAGGTGACGCTGGAGCACGCCACCGCTGTGCAAAACGCCCAATCGCTGGCGGAGCAGCTGAAGCAGTTGGACGCCAAGCTGACAGAACTACGCCAAGGTAAAGATAATCTCGCAGCCTTGGTCGCAGAACTTTCGCAACAATCCAATGGACTGTCTGGAGCCGTGCAGTCTTTACAGCTGCTTCATGACGCAGTCGCGGCTTTAAATAAAGCCGAAGCCACGTGGAATACACAACGAACTGGTGCAGGTTTTGCCACTCTGGCTGACTTTGAGGCCGCCTTGCTTGATGCACCAGAGCGTGAACAGCTGCGACAGATCCAGCAAACCGACGCGGATCTAGCCAGTGCCATTGCCACTCTCGAACAGTCTGAAGATTGCCGCAAAGCACTGGAACTTGAGACTGACGGTCTCCGAGCACCTGATGAAGAGCAGATCCTAGAAGCCGCCCAATTGGCCCGCGCCGCGGAGGAGCAATTTGAAGTGGCCCGCGAACGTGTTGTTCTAGCGCAAACCAGACTGGAACGCCACAACGAGTCGGTCGGTCAACTTGAGAAGTTGCGCGCGGATGCCGGACCGGTCATCGAGTCCTATCGGCGGTTGCGGTCCCTAGCTGAGGTCATTCGAGGTGGAGGCGAGAATCTGTACAAGATGACCTTGAGTACCTATGTGCTGGCCGCCCGTTTAGAAGAAGTGGCCATCGCGGCAACTGAACGTCTTGATGCCATGAGTGGTGGGCGGTATTCACTGCACCACGACGACTCCAAGCAAGGCAATTCAAAATCTGGTCTTGGATTGCGTGTCCTAGATTCATGGACCGGCAAATATCGCGAAACCCAGACCCTATCCGGCGGTGAAACCTTTATGGCTTCACTGGCGCTGGCCCTCGGGCTGGCCGACGTGATTTCCCACCATTCTGGAGCGGTGGATATGCAAACGCTCTTTGTTGATGAAGGTTTCGGTTCCCTCGATGCCGAAACGTTGGAAGAAGTCATGCAGGCCTTGGAAAATCTGCGAGCTGGTGGGCGGACCATCGGTCTGGTTTCGCATGTGGCAGAGATGAAGCAGCGCATTACTAATCGCGTCTCGGTGCTCAAGACTCAGCACGGTTCAACGATCCAACGTGAGGGGTTGCTTACCCTTAGTCTCTAGAACTGGACTTGTTCCGCCCGGCTAGCTATCTTGAAGGTAGTGCCATTAGGCATGCTTGGGAAATTTTGTACGTCGGGGGGCGCGGGACGACGTACGCTTCGTTATGGAGTTTTGTTGACTCAATATGCGTTGTCCAAAGGAAACCGTGAGGATTCAGCGATGAAATCCGGTTACTCTGCACTCGTTCCCCTGGTAGGAGCACCGTTCCTACCGCTAACATTTTTTGCTCGCCTTCCTCTGGCGATGCTTACCATCGGGTCCATGACCCTGGTGACAGCCACCACCGGCACGTATGCCTTGGGCGGTCTTGCTGCTGCCATGGTTGGTTTAGGCTCTGCCGTTGGCGGGCCTAGCGTTGGTTACCTTGCTGACCGTTTTGGTCAGCGTCCCATCTTGGTGGCCGTCTCTCTGATCCATAGTGTTTTGCTGGTCTTGCTTACCCTCCTTGGCGCCAGCGGACCAGAACTGTCTGTGCCGTTGCTGGTTCTTATGTGTCTCATTACCGGAGCAACGGGACCTCAGGTTGGCCCGATGTCTCGTGTTCGGTGGATTGCCATGACCCGCCAGCAGCAGAAAAATCCCAAAGTGCTTTCGGCTGCACTAAGCCTTGAATCCATGTTTGATGAATTGGGCTTTGTGTTCGGTCCGGTGGCAGTCGGCTTGCTGGCTTCGCTGGTTGATCCTGTGCTGCCGTTGTACTTAGCCGCCATTCTGACGCTAGTGCTGGTTCCAATTTTCGCCACGCACCGCACCGGAAATGTAGTGAAGCCGGTAGCTGGCGCGAAGAGTGCACCAAAGGTGTCAATTACTCGAGCTCAAGTTGCTGCCATCAGTGCGCTGGTCCTGGGCATGATCGCACTGGGAACTGTTTTTGGTTCCTCTGCCGCCGGCACCTTGGCCTTTGCCGGGGAACAGGGAAACTCGAACCAGGGTGGCCTGCTCTATGGTGCCATGGGATTGTCCAGTGCCATCGCAGCCATTTCTGTTGCCGCCTGGCCACAGTACTTTAGGCAGATCAACCGTTGGGTTCTCTGCGGTGCTTTGCTGACTATTTTGAGCTTCGGTCTTCACCTGGCCTCAAGCACACCATGGATGGTCGTGGCGTTGTTTGTTGCTGGCTTTGCCGTAGGACCGGTAATTGTCACGGTCATGACTCTGGGTGGGGAAGTTGCTCCGGCTGCCCGACTATCTACGGTGATGACTATGCTCTCCGCCGGCATTGTTGTTGGCACGGCCATCGGCAACGGCTTGGCCGGTGTCTTTGCTGATTCGCTGGGCTACCTCGGAGCGTTCTGGGTATCCAGCGGCGGTGCTGCCGTTATTTTCCTCGCGGCCCTGGCAATGAAGATTATCGTTGCCAAAGCTCCGTCGCTCTCGCGGGTGCGCTAGTTCCATTAGAAACTGAACAGGCGACCTCGCAGTGAATCGTGAAACACGATTCATCGCGGGGTCGCCTTTTGCCGTTGTGCCGATGATTAGGCAGAAAGCTTGTCGGCAATGCGTTGTGCTGCCAGTTTGAGTTCCTCGATGATTGGTTCGAAGCTATCAACAGTGCTGCTAGCAAAAACTACAGCCAAGGCGGCAGGGGTCTGACCAGGCTGGGCAATCGGGACAGCGATGGAAGTTACGCCTTGGATAACTTCATCCTCACTGGTGGCGTAGCCGTCGAGGCGTGCCTGAACCGCCGCGTCGCGGTAGTCCACGGTGCTTTCCAGCGAGTCCCATTGCTCTTTGCTGTAATGCGATTGAATTGCGATGCCTGCAGCGCCTACATCCATGCCGTGCACCGATCCGGGACGGTGGACAATAGCGCGCTGCGAATTTAGGGGTGCAACGGATTGCAAGGTGGTGCACAAGTCGTACTCCCAGACGGCAACAAATGCTGTCATAGACAGTTCATTGGCCAACGTGGTGAGTTCTACTGTGGAGATCGCTTGAAGGTCATGTTGTACCGAACGGGCAAGTACGGCAAGACCCGAAGCAGAACGGATATGCCCTGCGTCATCACGGTTGAGCAGGTGATGCTGTTCTAGAGTCCGGATGATTCGGTATGCAATGGAACGGTGCACTTCAAGCTTTTCGGCAATCTCCGCGATAGACAGATGCACCGGCGAATTGGCGACGATTTCTAGGACGCGGATTCCGCGGGAAAGCGTCTGAGAGGTAGGCATGAAACTTCAATCTGGCACACGGCATTTTCCAATGCCTCCACGCGCCTTCGCTGTGAGCCTTGCGACTGCTGAATAGTTGCTCTTATTCGAAATTTTAGTCGTTCTCTATTAGAACACCGAATTCTTTTCGAGCGCGGTCTATAGCTCTGCATTCAGAGTTTGGGCAAGAAACCTGCGATTGTTGTGATCTGCTTCACTCTGTGTTTATGATTGAGAGCATCATAAACCGTCCGAACGGTCGGTAAAGTAAGCTTCAAGGGGCGCCCATGTCATCCACAGTCACTCGCACCCAGGAAGAGCGTCGCGTTCTCGCCGGCACTCTCGTGGGAACCACCATTGAGTGGTATGACTTTTTCATCTTTGCACAACTCACCGCAACACTTCTGACCCCGCTATTCCTCGCACCGCTCGGTGCATCAAATCCTGGACTAGCTCAGATTCTTTCCTTCGCAATGATCGGAATCTCGTTCTTCTTCCGCCCACTGGGTGCGGTGGTAGCAGGTCATTTGGGGGACCGCTACGGACGCAAGAGAATTCTTGTCCTCACCCTGATTCTTATGGGTGTGGCCACCGCATTGATTGGCTTGCTGCCAACCTATGCATCCATTGGCATTGCAGCACCAATCCTCTTGGTGCTTCTTCGCGTTATTCAGGGATTCTCGGCCGGCGGTGAATGGGGCGGTGCGGCTTTGATGGCCGTGGAGCACGCTCCCAAGAATCGTCGCGGATACTTCGGTTCCTTCCCGCAGATCGGTGTGCCAATTGGCATGATCTTGGCTACCGGTTTGCTCTACATTCTTCGAATTTCCATGTCTCCCGAAGCCTTCGGGGCTTGGGGCTGGCGCATCCCATTCCTACTCTCGGTCGTACTTGTTCTTGTGGGCTACGTGATCCGCCGAGCTGTGGAAGAATCCCCAGTGTTTAAGCAGCTGGCCCTACGCAAAGCTGCCGAGCACACGCCGCTTCGCGAGCTGATGGCAAAAAACACCAAGCAGGTAATCCAGGCCGCGCTGATCTTTATTTCCAACAATGCCGCTGGATATTTGGTGATCGCGTTCTTCATTTCCTACACCACTGCAGTGCTCAAAATGCCAGTGGCGCCGGTGCTCTTGGCAACCACTATCGGTTCGGTTGGCTGGCTGATCTTCACCTTGGTTGGCGGTTGGCTCTCCGACGTGATCGGACGCCGAGCAACCTTCGTGATTGGCTACGGTCTGGTGTTTGTTTGGATGATTCCAATGTTCATGCTCGTTGATACGGGAAATATCGTGCTGTACACGGTAGCAATCTTCGTTCTAACCGTCGGATTGGGACTGTCCTACGGACCTCAGTCGGCCATGTACGCCGAAATGTTCCCTGCACATGTGCGTTACTCAGGCATCTCGATTGGCTACGCACTCGGCGCTATTCTTGGCGGCGCTTTTGCTGCCACCGTGGCGCAGATTTTGCTCGAAACGACCAAGTCATCCATCTCCATCGCTATCTACATTATGGTTCTGACGGTCATCTCGGTCGGTGCCGTATTGTGGGCCGGCGAGACGCGTGGCCGAAACCTGAATGTGGAAGAGGTTGAGGGAACTTCCGCTGATCTGGAAGGCGCGCTCTAGAAGACACTGAACGACAAACTGCCCGGGTAGCGGCTGGATCTCATTCCAGTTGTTACTCGGGCAGTTTTTTGTACTATCGACTTCAGAAGAATTACTTACCGTAGCTCCAGGTACGAACAAGCTAAGAAGTAGGCTGCGGCTTCATGGTTGAGGAGCGTACAACCAGACGGTGCTCCAGTTCATGAGCTGCCGCCGGCTCCTGACCGCGAATGGCCCGAAGCAACATCGCGACAGCAAGATTTCCCTGTTCATGTGGACGCTGCTCGACGGTAGTTAGACCAAACATCTCAGCGAGGTCATGGTTATCCACGCCAATCACTGATAGATCATGGGGGACCTGCAACCCCAGATCACGGGCCGCGAGTATGGCACCGATGGCCATTTCATCACTGGCGGCTAACACTGCCGTCGGGCGAGCAGCCGGGCTGCCGAGCAATTGTTTGGCAATCGTGTAGGCGTGCGGCATGGTGAAGTCTGCACCAACACACAAAGAATCGTCTACGGGAATTCCAGCATCTTTCAGTGCGCTTTCATAACCGGTGCGTCTATGGCTGGGGACCCTGAAGTCAACGTCGGTTTCTTCATTGCCACCAATAAATCCAATACGTTCATGGCCTAAAGCAATTAGATGCTGAGTGGCCAATGCGGAGATACCTTCATCATCAACATGCAAAGTCGGAACACCGGGAAGCGGTCCACCGACTCCAACCAAAGGCTTATCCAAGGCGTGTAGCGCCTGGACTTCTTCAGTATCCAATTCAACGTTGACCGCGATCACCGCATCCACACGCTGACGGAGTAGGAAGTCCGAGAAGATCTTTTCGCGTTGTGCCCGGTCTTTGGTCAGCTGATACAGCGTGGTGTCATAACCTTCGTTCATCAGTGAGCTGGTAATGCCTTCCAGCACGCTGGCGTAGAACCAGTGATTGATGACCGGAACTAAGACTCCGATATTTCGGGTGCGTCCTGAGGCGAGGCCAGACGCCGAGGACGAAACTACATATCCCAGTTCCGCGGCAGCATGTTGCACTGCCTCTTGCGCGGAGGACGAGACGGAGCCGCGTCCCGATAAGGCGCGAGAGACGGTCGCGATAGAGACTCCGGCCGCTTCAGCGACATCTTTAATCCCTGCCACGATAAGTCCTTCCTAAGTGTTTGTGGCCGCGGTGGTGATGAAGATGAAATATCTCCAGACCGCGGCCACTTTTCAACAGTACCGGTGCTCTCAATAGAACAAGCACCATGTGACCTTACTAAGGCAGCAAGAACCAGATGGTGGTTTCCGCAGGGATGCTCCCGTTCTCCGCATCCGTTGCAGGCTGACTGCGCACTAGTTCTTGCGCGCCATTTGCCAGCTGCCCAAGATCCAACGGTGACTGACCGAAGTTGGCTATCGCCAGGATCTTGCCGTTGGTAAATGCCAACAGATCTGGCTGTTCATCGGTGACCCAGGTCAGCTGACCCGCACCTAGGTTGTGCGTCTTGCGTAGCTCCAGTAGCTTTCGGTACAGGCTCAGCGTGGAATCGGGATCATCACGTTGGACCGAGCGAGCGAAAGACGCCCACTGGGCAGGCTGAGGCAACCAGCTTTCGCCGTTGTCGCTAAACCCGAACGAGGCTCCCTCGGCTTCCCATGGCAAAGGAACTCGACAACCATCACGGCCGTAGCGTTCCTTGTTGGTGCGGAACCAAGTCGGGTCCTGGCGTGCTTCGTCGGGCAGATCGATTGCTTCCGGAAGACCTAACTCCTCACCCTGATAAAGGTAGGCGCCACCGGGTAGGGCAAGCATGAGCGCGGTTGAAGAACGTGCACGGCGCAGGCCGACCGCAGGATCCGGAAGGTTAGGGGTTTTTGGACCGATGCCTTCACCCTGAGGATTTTCGTCCGTTAGTGCCAAGCGGGTGGCATGACGGACCACGTCATGGTTGGACAATACCCAGGTGCTTGGTGCTCCGACCGCGCCAAATTCTTTCAGCGACTCATCGACGGTTTCGCGGATCTGCTGCGCGTCGTAGTCGCAAGACAGGTACGGGAAGTTGAATGCCTGATGCATCTCATCTGGGCGAACCCACTTGGCCATCAGCGAGAGTGGATTAACCCAAGCTTCTGCACACAAGACACGCTCACCGTCATATTCATCGATGACCTTGCGCCAGTCGCGGTAGATCTCGTGAACACCATCCTGACCCCACCATGGTGCAAGTTCTTCGGTGCCGCCCATGGAAGCTGCCATCGGATTCGGGGTGAAGTCCGGTAGGCCCTCAGCCTTGATTAACCCGTGAGCCACATCAACGCGGAAGCCATCGGTGCCACGATCTAACCAGAAGCGAAGGACATCGCGGAACATAGCCCGAACTTCCTCATTCTTCCAATTAAAGTCGGGCTGCGAAGAATCAAAAACGTGGAGGTAGGACTGGCCTACACTTCCGTCTGGGTTAGTGGTGGCGTTCCACATAGGTCCACCAAAGACCGATTCCCAGTTATTTGGAAGGCCCGTTTCCGGGGCGTCCTGGAACATAAAGCGATCTCGCTCGGGGGAGCCGGGAGCTGCCGCAAGGGCTTCTTGGAACCATGGGTGCTGATCAGAGCAGTGGTTAGGAACAAGGTCAACAATGACCTTCAAGCCTAACGAATGCGCCTTCGCCACCATTGCGTCATAGTCCTGAAGGGTACCGAATAACGGGTCTACATCGCAGTAGTTGGAGACGTCGTAGCCGGCGTCCTTCTGCGGAGACGAGAAGAAAGGTGAGAGCCAGATGGCGTCAACAGAAAGTTCTGCGATGCTTTCTAGCCGTTGCGTAATGCCCTTTAGGTCGCCCATGCCATCCGAATTGGAATCAGCAAAGGAGCGAGGGTAAATCTGATAGATCACCGAGGAGCGCCACCACTGCGCATCTTTGGATTCAGCGAGGTTTTCAACGTCGGTACGTGTTTGAGTCATGACGGTAACGATAATAGATGACGACTTGATTGTAAACGCTTGCATTCTTGCTTTTCATGAATAACGTCCGCTGAGCGCCAGTATCTGTCTACTTTGCCTAAGAATCGGATTTTTTATCTTTTGTCTTGCCAAGTCTCGTGATCTGTGCCACTCTGGAAACGCTTACAAATTATGCGCACTCGCATTTTTAGACTTCACCGGCGGCTCTGCGGAAAACCGTAACGTCACCGGCCCATCGGACAAAGTTGTCACGAAAGGACATTCCATGAAGGTGAACAAACACCCTTGGCTACTTGGCGGAGCATTGACTGCAATTGCAGCTCTATCACTGACTGCTTGCGGCGGGTCCGGTTCAACAACCCAACCATCCTCTAGCCCTGCTGCCGCAGAATCCTCACCAGCTGCCGCCTCCGGTGGATCGCTAACCGTTTGGGTTGACGCAAACCGTCAGCCAGTGCTCAAAGAAGCAGCCGCCGACTTCGAGAAGCAGTCCGGCGTCAAAGTGAAATTGGTCGTCAAGGACTTCTCCAAGATCCAGGAAGACTTCCTGCGTCAGGTTCCTACCGGCAAGGGCCCCGACATCACCATCGGCGCCCACGACTGGTTGGGCAACCTGGTCAACAACGGTGTAGTTCAGCCAGTTGAGCTGGGGGACAAGGCTGGTGACTTCCAAGAAGTTTCCGTCGACGCCATGAGCTACGAAGGCAAGAGCTACGGCGTGCCATATGCCACCGAAAACTTGGCCCTACTGCGCAACGCAGACCTGGTCAAGGAAGCCCCAAAAACCTTTGACGACATGATCGCTGCTGGCAAAAAGGCAGACACCAAGTTCCCATTCCTGGTGCAGGTCACCGAAGTGGGCGACCCATTCCACGCCTACCCATTCCAGACTTCGTTTGGCGCTCCAGTCTTCGGAACCGATGACACCGGTGCGTACGACCCGAAGGACCTGCAGATTGGTAACGAGGGTGGCGTTGAATTCGCCAAGTGGCTGGCAGAGCAGGGTGAGGCTGGAACTCTAAAGACCAGCATCGACGCTGACATTGCCAAGGAAAAGTTCGCCTCGGGCGACTCACCATTCCTCTTGACTGGTCCATGGAACGTGGAAGCGGCCGAAAAGGGAAAGATCAACCTAGCTATTGATCCAATCCCAAGTGCCGGTGGAGAAGAAGCGCAGCCATTTGTTGCCGTTCAGGGCTTCTTCGTCTCATCGAAGACCGAAAACTTGCTGGCAGCTACTGAGTTCCTGACCAACTACATCGGTACCGAAGAAGTTCAGACCGAGCTGTACGAAGTTGGCAACCGTCCACCTGCAAATAAGGCAGCATTCGAAGCCGCCAAGTCTGACAAGACGATCGCCGCCTTCGGCGAAGTAGGCGCCAACGGTGTTCCAATGCCAAACGTTCCAGAGATGGCAGCGGTATGGGAATACTGGGGTGTTGCTGAAGCTGAAATCATCACTGGCAAGGCCGACCCAACCAAGCGTTGGAAGAAGATGACCGAAGATATCGAAAAGGCCATCAACAAGTAGGCTCGCCTGCTCAAAGTAGTACCGATAACGCTGGAGCCGGAACGGCCATCGCCGCCGGCTCCGGCGTCTATCTCCGGCCAGCACTGAACGAATTTTAATGACAGGCACATCTGGAAGATGACTATGACAGCCCCTGAGGCACCACCGAACAGTACTGAGGATCCCAAGCGTAAGCTGTCCCCAGCTGCACAACGCTTCGCTCATGCATCAAGCACGAGCCTAGGCTCAACGCTAATCAAGATCATTTTGGTCGCACTTGTTGATGCGACGGCGCTCTTTGCAATTTTCACTGCTATCGGCCGTGAAGCATGGTTGATTGCCTCAGTCATCGCAGTGATCACTGTGGTGATCAATGTTGTCTACTTCAAAAAGGGTTGGCTTCCTGCAAAGTACTTGCTTCCGGGCACCATCTTCTTGCTTATCTTCCAAGTTTTTGTCATTGGTTATACCGGCTATATTGCGTTCACCAACTACGGCTCCGGGCACAACTCGGATAAAGCCGACGCGGTGTCTTCACTCTTGCAGTCCAACCAGGAACGCGTTGCTGGATCACCTGGCTACCCTGTCACGATGTACAACGGTGCTGACGGTCTGGCCATGGTTATCGAACGTGACGGCCAACAGCTACTAGGCGACGTGGACGACGCCTTTGCACCGGTTGATCCGGCCAGCCTAGAAAACTACACACAGCTAAAATTCGCTGATCTTTTGGGCCGCCAAGAGGAAGTGACCTCACTGAAGGTCGCACTGAGCGATGATCCAGCTGAAGGCACCCTGCGCACCAGCGACGGACGAACCGCCTACCAGTACACCTCATCACTGAGCTACGACAGCAATGCTGACACGATGACGGATCAGAAAACGGGCACCGTCTACAAAGACACTGGCGTGGGCGCGTTCACCGCAGAGGACGGTTCGCAGCTGATGCCGGGCTGGTCCATCAATGTGGGCTTTGATAACTTCACCCGTGCCTTCACCGACTCATCCATTCGTGGCGCGCTCTTCTCGGTGACCGTATGGACCTTCGCCTTTGCGTTCCTTTCGGTAGCCTCCACCTTCTTCTTGGGACTTTTCCTGGCTATCGTCTTCAACGACATGCGAATGAGGGGGCGCAAGATTTACCGCGTCATCTCAATTCTTCCCTACGCATTCCCTGCCTTCTTGGGCGGTCTGGTCTGGGCAGGCATGTTGAACAAGGACTTTGGCTTTGTAAACCAAGTTCTCTTTGGCGGAGCGGAAATTCCATGGCTCACCGACCCCTGGCTCGCAAAGTTCGCAGTGCTCTGGGTTAACCTGTGGCTCGGCTTCCCATACATGTTCTTGGTCTGTACCGGCGCATTGCAGTCCATCCCGCAGGAGTTATCAGAAGCTGCCACCATTGACGGTGCCAAGCCTTTGCAGATCTTCCGTCTGATCAAGTTGCCATTGTTGCTGGTCTCAGTTGCTCCGTTGTTGATCAGCTCATTTGCCTTCAACTTCAATAACTTCAACATCATCTACATGCTCACCGAAGGTGGTCCGCGTTTGGAAGACGCAGGGCTGAACGTCGGCGCAACAGACATCTTGATTTCATTGGTTTATAAGGTTGCCTTCGTCGGATCCCAACGTGATTATGGTTTGGCCAGTGCGTTCTCCATCATCATCTTCGTGATCGTTGCCATCATCTCAATTATCAGTTTCAAGCAGACCAAGGCACTGGAGGAGCTGAACTAATGAGCGCCGACATGACATCAACACCAACTTTCCGTTCCATCCCGAAGCCCGCTCGGCGAACCTTTGGCAAGTGGTTCGCCACCACCGGATGGCGGCACCTGATTGGTGTGGCCCTGTGCATCTATGCGGCATTCCCACTGCTGTACGTACTATCCGCATCGCTGAATCCCGAGGGAACCTTGCTCTCCTCCAACGGATTCTTCAGCACCATCGGGCTACAGAGCTACATTGATCTCTTCCACAACGAGCAGCGACCCTATGCAGCCTGGTTCGCCAACACGCTGTTCATCGGGCTAACCACGGCGGTAGCTTCGGTCTTCCTCGGAGCACTAGCTGCCTACAGCTTCTCGCGTATGCGCTTCACCGGCCGGCGAGTAGGTCTGGTTAGTTTGCTCGTTGTGCAGATCTTCCCGCAGCTGCTGGCTGTAGTGGCAATCTTTATTCTGCTGACCTCCCTGGGCGATGTGTTCCCGGCCTTGGGAATTGATAACCAGATCGCGTTGATCATGGTTTATCTTGGCGGTGCCTTGGGTGTGAATACTTACCTGATGTACGGCTTCTTCAACACCGTTCCGGTGGAAATTGATGAAGCAGCCAAGATTGACGGTGCGAGCCATGCGCGCATTTTCTTCACGATGATTCTTCGCCTGGTTGCCCCGATTCTCGCCGTGGTGGGGCTGTTGTCCTTCATCTCTAGCACCAGCGACTTTGTTCTGGCCTCTGTCGTTCTGGTTTCTCCAGAAAAGCAGACTCTGGCCGTGGGGCTCTACTCCTATGTGTCTGAAGAATTCACTTCCAACTGGTCGGTCTTTGCCGCCGGTGCAGTGCTTGCAGCGTTGCCGGTCATGGCATTGTTCCTGTTCTTGCAGAAGTACATTGTCGGGGGATTGACTGCCGGCGCTGGCAAATAAAGCAGGATTAGACGCTAATAACTATTGACGATGCGGGGCACGCCACTGGCGTTGCCCCGCATTATTGCGCTCTAGCGCTGCCCGCTCCACGTAAAGTTAAAACCATGAGCCAGAACCTGCCACGTGCTGCCCGCAATTACTTGGAGCAACTTCGCCGTGCCTTGGATTTCCTCTCCGAGGATGAACGCAAGCAAGTTCTTGAACAAACTCGTGACGAGATTAAACGACTGCCCGATGGTGGACGGCGTAAGCGCGAACTAATTAGTCTGCTGGGGGAGCCTGCCGTCAGAGCGATGAAGTTCGAGCGCACCGAACCCGAAGATTTGGAAGTGAGCAGTGGTAAGCACTTCTTGACTCGAATTCTGGCTTGGCCAATTTTTGCTTTGTCGCTGATCACCGTAGTGGTGGTTCTTTTCTCCCCGCCACACGACGCGATGATTGGCCCGGTTGGTTTGACTGGTTGGCTGAATTCACCCGGCGGCTGGCTGGCCGAGCTTGAAAAAGTGATGGGTGCGCAGCTGATCTGGTTGGCGTTTATCCCGGCTGTGTTGAGCTTGATCCCATTGCGAATTAGCGGTGTGACGTCGCTGATTCTTCAGGTTATCGGGGCGTTGCTGATGAGCGCTGTTTGTATCAGCGGCGGCTCAGTTATGGCCGCGTATTTCATCCCGGTCACTGTATTGTTGTGGGCCCAGATATTCACACCACTATTGATGATGCGTGGTTCCATGGCCCGTCCAGACCCAGGATGGATGATCACCGCTGCGGTGCTCCTCACTGCTGCAGTTGCCTTTACTACCTTCCAGGGCTTGCAGGGTTTTGAAGGTCCGGTGTGGATGATTTTGGCCCCGGCTGCGTTGCTGGTGGTACTGGCCATCTTGCTTCCACTGCGCTGGAAGAGTGCACATATTGCCTTGGTCGTCACCGGGATACTGGTGATTGTCGCAGGCTTTAGCGCCTCGCTACCGAGTACCTATGGTGCAGTTCTACTGTGGCCTTGGCTAGCTGGCGGTTTGGCATTTGCGGCAGGCCACTTGGCCGTGGCTGCGGATCTGTGGCACGAGCGGGCACGAAAGCTATTGGCTTTGTTCTAGTGCTATTGGGCGTGCTAAACGTATTTACTCCGATATTGCGTATATCCTCATGAGATGGCCGAAATTAAGGAAACTTCGCCCGTGCCGACGGCGAAGCGAGGACGCGGACGCCCCCGCAAAGATTCTGAGTTCACATCTTTAAGCAAAGATTTGTTGGCCGAAAAGGCACTGGAAATTGCTGGTGCTGAAGGGTACGGAGCACTGACCATGCACCGCCTGGCTTCCGACTTTGGTGTTACGCCCCGCGCCCTATACAACTACGTGGCGGACCGTCAAGAGGTCGTTAACCTCGCAGTGCAACGCTTCCTAGCTATTAGCCCGCTGGTTGAATTTGATTCTTCCAACTGGAAGCAAGGAGTCCGCCAGGCCTACGTCGCCACGCGGACTGCCTATCGCGCCTACCCACGTGCATCCCAAATGAGCTGGGACGACAAGGTAGATGTCGCGCCCGGACCACGACGCACCGAACTCATTGAGCGTGTACTACGTTTCTACGTTGAAATCGGGCTGACGCTGCAACAAGCGGTAACCATGGTTCGCGCGCTAGAACGAGACGTTTTGGGATTTGTCCTGCACGTTGATTACTTCTTTGACCGACGTGAAGCTGGGAACTCGGACTCCTTGAGCCACCTTGTCTCAGCTCAACGTCTTGATGCCTACCCAGAGATTTCAGCACCGTTAGCGCGTCAGGCACTAGAACTGCCTGCGCCGGATAGTGACGAGCTCTTTGAAGAAGTTATCGAAACTCGGATTCTTGCCATTGAACAGTGCTTGTCGAAAAATCGTCAATCCGAGACTGACCAAGCATAAAACTTCTGGTCAAGGAATAATCCGCGACGTAGTTGCGCTGTAGGGACTAAAGCCAAAGGATCCTGTGGCTCGAAAAATGTGCTGAAAGTTGCCCACTATGTCGCAGAGCCCACCCGAAGCGCCACCTGAGTCCGGAGAACTATCACCGGCAGCCCGCTGGCGCTTGCTCGGTGTGCTGCTCGCTGCCATGTTCATGTCGCTGGTCTCGGTCAGTATCGTCAACGTCGTGCTACCGTCCATCGGTTCCACGTTGCACGCCAGCGAAGCCGATATGCAGTGGGTTCTAGCCGGGTATGCATTGACCTTCGGCGTGGTTCTTGTCGCCGCCGGACGGGCCGGTGACCTGCTGGGTCGAGGTGTCATCTTTGTCGCCGGTGTCGCGATTTTTACCGTGGCCAGCATCTTGGCGGGGTTCGCCGCTGATCCGCTGATGCTCAATGTTGTCCGATTTATCATGGGCATTGGATCAGGGCTGCTCAACCCGCAAGTTATGGGCATGATCCAGCAACACTTCCGCGGTGCCGCCCGAGGACGCGCCTACGGACTGTTGGGCACCGTGGTCGGATTCTCCGTAGCCGTTGGTCCGGTACTCGGTGGGCTATTGATCAACTGGCTGGGTGCGGATGCAGGCTGGCGTTCGACTTTCCTCATCAACGTTCCCGTAGGCGTAGTCGCCATCACCCTAGCTCTCTTGTGGCTTCCCAAACCACTATTCACCAAGCCAGCAGGAAAACTCGATCTGGATCCAGTGGGTGGACTGGTGCTGGCGATGAGCATCTTTGCGTTGTTGCTACCTTTTGTTCAAGGCCGCGAAAATCCAATGTTGTGGTGGTTGCTTCTCGCAGCCGCCGTGTTGCTGTTGGTGTGGATCTGGTGGGAAAAAAATTACAAAGAACGTGGCCGTGAGCCAATGGTGGAACTGGGATTGTTCAAAATTCGCAGTTTCACCAACGGTACGCTCATTGCTGGACTGTACTTCATGGGTGTCTCCAGCGTGTGGGTGCTGGTGGCCATCTACGTTCAAGCTTCCCAAGGTTTCACTGCACTGGAAGCTGGCCTGATCTGTTTACCCGCTGCCTTGCTTTCGGCGTTTAGTTCTCATATTGCAGGCCGTTATGCCACCACGCTGGGGCGCAAGCTGCTGATCGGGGGAACGCTCAGTGCGTTGTTGGGCTTGATTGCAACGATTGCTGTGGTGTTCTTCGAAGATCGAGGCAACCTCAACGTCTGGTGGATGTTGTTGTCACTGACCTTTATCGGTATTGCTCAAGGCTTCATCATTTCCCCCAACCAGGCGTTGACCCTGATGGAAGTGCCCGTGGCCAATTCGGGCAGCGCCGGCGGTCTGATGCAGACTTCGCAACGTGTGGGAACTGCTGTGGGCATCGCGGTGATCACCGCAATCTTCTACGGTTTGAACCACGTTGCCGGCTACTCAGTGGCCATGGAATTATCCTTCGTCGCGATCTCAGTATTGGTGATTGCAACCCTGCTGGTGGCCATCGTTGACTTACGGCAAAGCCGTACCATCAAGCGCGTCTCAACGCGAGAAGAATACATCCCGGTTGAAGAAGGTGCGCAATGCACGGTGACTGGTGCGATCGAGGTTGTTGGCCCTAAGAAGCCGAGCCAACCTGCCGACGCTCAGCCATAAGGGCAGCAAAGCGAAAAGCGAGAGGACAGACCAATTGGTCAGTGTCCTCTCGCTTTATTGGTAATGCCTGCAGATAGTTCTTAGCTCACGCGGTAGCCAGAAACCAAAGGGCAATCAAAAGGATCTCGTGCGGACAAGCCCACCTTGTTGAGGTAAGTGATCACCTGTGCGTAGGATTCGCGCATGCTGGCCACGGTGTAGGGGATCTGGTGATCTGCGCAGTACTGACGCACGATGTCGGACACTGCTGCAAGATTGGCACGTGGCATGGAAGGGAACAGGTGGTGCTCCACCTGGTAATTCAAGCCACCAAACAGGTGGGAGAGAATCCGGTTGCCCCACGACGAGCGAGCCATGATGTTACGGCTGGTCAGTACCTGACGTGAGAAGAAGTCAATGCGAGCATCGCCCGGAACCATAGGCATGCCCTTGTGGTTCGGTGCGAATGAAGCGCCCATGTAGATACCGAAGACAGCTAGCTGCACGCCGATAAAAGCGAACGCCATGCCAACGGGAAGGAAGACAAAAATCAGTGCAACATACAGTCCCACACGCAGTGCGATAGCCCAGATCTCACGCTTACGGCGCTTGGCGCGATCAGCGGTGAACAAGTAACGGATTGACTGAATATGAAGATTCAATCCTTCCATCGTTAACAATGGGAAGAACAGGTATCCCTGACGCTCGGTGATCCACTTGAGGATTCCACGCTGGCGCTGAGCATCAACCGGCTGGAATGAGATGGTGTCCCACTCGATGTCGGGATCCTTGCCAATGGTGTTGGGAGTCGCGTGGTGCTTGTTGTGCTTGTTCATCCACCACTGGTAGCTGATGCCCACAACGATATTGGCCAGGAACTGGCCCAGCTTGTCATTGGTCTTGCCCGAGGACAGGATCTGACGGTGGGCCGCTTCGTGCGCGAGGAATGCAAATTGCGTAAGTAGGATTCCCAGCGCTGCAGCAATCAGTAGCTGGAACCAGCTGTGGCCCAAGAGGATTGACCCGGCAATGGCTGAACCCAAAAGGATAACCAGCACTGATCCGAGGCCAAGGTAATGGGCGCGACGACGTCCGGACAAACCTGCATCCTGAACGAGTTTCTTAACGTGGAAAAAGCTCTTGGGGTCTCCGGGCCTGGTGGTAGGTGCGGAGTTCTGAAGAACGGAACTGCTACTCAAGTAATTTCCTAAGTTGAAGTAGCTGGCGACATCTCAGTCGAAAGAACGGAAAGTCTCGGCTCCTATGTCTTCAAGACTACGGTATGCGTCTGTGAACGAACCCTAAATGTCCTTGATCTTCTCCCGTATTAATAGACAACGGTGAGTTGGCCATCGGAGATTTCCCAACGGGTTGTAAGCCGGACATTCTCCAGCAACCTACGGTCGTGGGTGACCAACAGCAACGCGCCTTCGTAAGCTTCGAGGGCTTCTTCTAATTGCTCGATGGCCGGGACATCCAAGTGGTTCGTCGGCTCGTCAAGCACCAGCAGATTCACGCCACGCGCTTGCAGTAGAGCCATCGACGCGCGGGTGCGTTCGCCGGGTGACAAGGACTTGACCAGCGCAGTGGATTGGTCTGCCTTCAGCCCAAACTTTGCCAGCAGGGTGCGCACTTCAGCTGACGAATACTCGGGGACCGCTTGTTCAAAAGCCATGCCCAAGGCCAGATCCCCTGGCAGCTGGCTACGGGCCTGATCAATTTCGCCAATGCTCACCGAGCTACCCAACGAAGCACTGCCGTGATCCGGGGAGAGCTTGCCGAGCAACATGTTCAGCAGTGTGGACTTGCCGGCACCATTGGGGCCGGTGATGCCAATGCGGTCCTCGGAATTAACCTGCACGGAGACCGGACCAAAGTTATAGTCGCCCTGCTGTAGCGCCGCTTCGTTCAAAGTGCACATCACCGATGAGCCACGCGGTGCGGGTGCAATCGAGAATTGCAGTACCCACTCTTTGCGAGGTTCATCAACTTCATCCAGCCGGGCGATACGAGATTCCATTTGGCGAACCTTGGCGGCCTGCTTTTCTGAGGACTCGCTATTGGCACGACGACGGATCTTGTCATTATCAGGCGCCTTACGCATGGCGTTACGTACGCCTTGGGAAGACCACTCGCGCTGGGTGCGGGCACGGGAGACGAGGTCGGCTTTCTGATTTTCGAATTGCTCGTAGGCTTCCCGGGCATGGGTGCGGCTGATGGCACGTTCGGCGAGGTAGGAGTCATAGCCACCCTCATAGACGGCCACCTTATTTTGGGCCAGGTCCAATTCGACGATGCCGGTGGTGCAACGCGCTAAAAATTCGCGGTCGTGGGATACCAGAATGACCGGGGAGCGCAGGGAATTAATGAACTCTTCAAGCAGTTCAAGTCCGGCGAGATCTAGGTCGTTGGTGGGCTCATCAAGCAAGATGATGTCAAAACGAGAAAGCAGTAGCGCTGCCAGAGCGACTCGGGCTACTTGTCCGCCGGAAAGGGCTGTCATTTCCGTTTCTAAAGACAGGGTGAAACCTAATTTGGCCAGCACCTCAGGAATGCGGTCCTCGAGGTCCATGGCGCCGGAGGCCATCCAGTGATCAAAAGCGTTGGCGTAGGCATCATCGGCGCCCGGCTTGTCGCTACCTAGGTCTTCTGCCGTGGCTTCCATGCGTGCGGTGGCCTCGGCGCAACCAGTGCGACGAGCCAGATATCCGGTGATCGTTTCGCCAGGAATTCTTTCGTGCTCCTGAGGAAGCCATCCGATAAAAGCAGAATCCGGTGCGGTGCTGACCGTTCCTGCCTGTGGGGTTGCTGCCTTGGCTAACAGCGAGAGCAAAGTTGATTTGCCTGCGCCGTTGGCTCCCACCACTCCGTAAACATCCGAGGTACTGGCAGTGAAGCTCAGAAGAGAAAACAGGGTTCGGTGGGCGTGGCCACCAGAAAGGTCTTTGGCCACGAGTGTTGCAGTCATGGCGTTAAGTCTAGTTTGAAATCAGCTTGAACACAGACGAGTGGTTCGAGCCCTCATATTAGAAGAGCTCGAACCACTTTTGTGTGATGACTTCCTAGGCGGAAGCTTCACCAATGCGCTGGAACTTCAGCTGACGACGCGCCAAACGATGGGCATCAGGAATAGCCCGCGCCAACGAAATCTCGGCAGCAATTGCAGCGCCAAGTTCCTGACAGAATTCGCGAGGACGCTTCGCCGCATCGATCTGTTCCTCCACTACATGGTCAACTAGTCCGGCCTCGCACAATGAAGCAACACTGATCTTTTGTCCGCGAGCCATATCGGCCGCCTTGTCGGTGGTGCGGTGAATGATCGCGCTGGCACCTTCCGGTGGCAACGGCGAAAGCCAAGAATTTTCGGCAGCCAGGGTGCGGTCCGCCGGGAGCAGTGCCAACGCTGCGCCACCAGTTCCTTGGCCCAAGAGCACTGACACCGAAGGGGCGCGCAGGCCAATGAGTTCATTCAGCGATCGCGCGATTTCCCCGGCCAACCCACCTTCTTCTGACTGCACCGATAGCTCGGCTCCGGTGGTATCAATGATGGTCACCAACGGTAAGTTCAATTCTTGAGCCAGCTGCATACCTCGTCGTGCCTCACGTAACGACGCTGGACCCAAACTTGCTGTCTCCGGGTGCCGAGGACGCTGTTGCCCAATTACCACACACCCCTGGTCGCCAAAGCGAGCCAGGGCAAGCATCAAGCCGGGATCCTTTTCACCCTGGCCGGTGCCGTTCAGCGGCAAGGCCTCGTCAGCAGATGCCAACAGCATCCGAGTATCGGGCCGACGGGGGTTGCGACTAGCAATCACCGATTCCCAGACGTCTTTGCTTTCGCGCAGATACGGCTGACCTGCCGGGGCCGGAAATTCATTGCCCGACGGAGCTGCCTGCAAAATAGACAACGCACGATCTACCAAGCTGGAGAGTTCCTGCGGCGGAACGACAGCATCAATCAGTCCCTTACGGAACAGATTTTCTGAAACCTGCACGCCATCTGGGAACGTCTGATCATAAAGTGCTTCGTAGACGCGCGGGCCCAGGAAGCCTAGCAGGGCTCCGGGTTCAGCGACGGTGATATGCCCCAATGATCCCCACGAAGCCATGACACCACCGGTGGTGGGGTGACGTAGGTACACCAGGTAAGGCAGGCCAGCTTCCTTATGTCGACGCACCGCATCGGTAATGGAGACCATGCCCAAAAATGCCAGTGTGCCTTCCTGCATTCGGGTACCGCCGGAGGCTGGTCCGGCGAGCAGCGGAAGCTTTTGCGCGGTGGCCCGCTGAATCGCAGCCACAATGCGCTGTACCGCTGCCTGCCCGATAGAACCGGCAAGGAATTTGAACTCAGAAACGATGACCGCCACTTCGCGCCCGTGGATCCGACCCTTACCGGTAATAACCGCTTCGTCGGCGCCACTTTTAGCTTCGGCCGCCTGAAGATCTGCCGCGTATTCTGCGCTCAGCGGTGGCTGTTGTGGCTTTTTATCCCAAGATTCAAAAGAATCAGCGTCCAGCACAATATCAAGCAGGGCCGCGGCGTCGATGCGCAACGTTGGGGTACTCATCTAGGCTTCATCCTTTCGAGCCTGTAGCCATTGCTCAATTTCTTCGGCGTCACCGTTGAGTACTGGAGGTGCGCTGTGCTTGGTGCGTGTGGTTTCCTGATTCGTGGCCGGGTCAAAGAAACGCAGCGGGGGGCCAGGAAGGTTGATCTTGCCAAGGACCTCATGCTCAACTTCGACGATCAGACCTTGCGACTTGACCTGTTCCCACTCATACACTTCTTCGATGCTGCGTACCTTGCCCGAAGGAATCCCGGCTTCATCGAGTGCGACTAGCAGATCCTGCGCGGTGTAGCTAGCGAATGCTTCTTCGATCAAAACGTTCAGTTCCGGACGGTTTTCCACGCGGGCCGAGTTATCGGCAAAGCGTGGATCATCAGGAGGAAGACCGAAAGAGTTGGCGAAGTTCTGCCACAGCTTCTGGCTGCCGATGCTGATCTGAACCTTCGAGTCCTTACAGGCGTACAAACCGTACGGGGCGATCGAGGGGTGGTGATTACCGATGGCCTTCGGATTTTGTCCGGCCACGGTGGCACGGGTTCCTTGGAACGCATGCACACCGATGATTGAGGCCAGCAGGGAGGTGCGAACTACCTGTCCGCGTCCGGTCTTTTCTCGTTCAAGTAGCGCGGCCAATGCGCCGTAGGCTCCGTACATCCCGGAGAGCAGATCCGCGATGGGAACACCGACCTTCTGTGGATCTTCCGGGCCTGAACCGGTGATCGACATGAGCCCAGCTTCACCTTGAAGGATCTGATCGTAACCGCTGCGGTGAGCTTCTGGTCCGTCGTGGCCAAAACCGGTAATCGACAAGATGACCAAGCGCGGGTTCAGTTCGTGAAGAACCTCAACGCTGAAGCCGAGTCGGTCCAGCACGCCCGTGCGGAAATTTTCCATCAGAACATCGCTGTTTTTGATCAACTGAACCAGCTTGGCTTTGTGCTCTTCATCTTTCAGATTTAGTGACAGCGAGAGCTTATTGCGATTGCACGACAGGAAGTAGGTGGCCTGACGGTTATCTTCTGGTCCAACAAAGGGCGGACCCCAACTTCTGGTGTCATCTCCGGTACCGACGGTCTCGATCTTGATGACCTTGGCGCCAAGGTCGCCCATCATCATGCCGGCGTGGGGGCCGGCCAAGGCACGGGTTAGGTCCAGAACAACGTAGCCGCTCAGTGGTCCGGTGGCACCTTGGCTCGAAGTGGCAGCTGTTTGCGTAGTTGAACTCATGAGGAGCCTCCTTTAGATGGCAGGTAAGTAATGAGAATTAGTGTTTAGAGCCAACCGGGAAGTACCAGCAGCGCCCAAGCCAAGATTGGTCCTGCAACAACGATGATGCCGCCGTAGCCAAGCACCTGCTTGTAGAACCGGTCCTTGTCGGTGCCTTCCGGAGCATTGGCAAGAACCAGCGCACCGTTGGTAGAGAAGGGCGAGACGTCAACAACGGTCGAAGCGATGGCCAACGCGCAGATCAATCCGGTAGCGCTGATTGATCCGCTGTCAAGGAATGGAATGGCCAGTGGAATCAATGCTGCCAAGATGGCGGTGGAGGACGCGAAGGCGGAGACCACAGCGCCGATGTAGCAAATCAGTAGCCCGGCGAGCAATGGTGCCCCAAGGTTGGCCACACCGTCAGAAACGTACTTGATGGTTCCGGCTTCTTCCAGGACACCAACAAAGGTGAGCATGCCGCAGATGAGCAAGACGGTAGACCAGCTGATCTTGTTGACGGCACCCTTTTGTGCAGCCGGGTTGACCAGTGCGAGGAAGACAGCGATGGTGATCGAAACAAATCCAACATCAACCTTGAAGCCCAGAGCGATTACTGCCAGGGCGATCAATCCGATGATGGTCATCATCTGGCCAAAACGCTGGCCCGGAGCATGCGGAGCGGCACCGTCGCCAGCTGGGTCGCGTGGTCCGTAGGTTCCCGAGCCACTGGCCTTGAAGTCAACGTCTGCCGCATGGGCACCGGCAGAAACGCTTAAGCGTGCTTCGGCAACACGTTCAGCAATTGCACCAGCGCGCTGGCCGGCAAGCTTACGTCCACCCAAAACGAGGAAGAGGACAATGGCGATGGCCAGGTTGAAAATAAAGCTGGTCAGGAACAAAGCGGTCGGGCTGAATTCAAAACCGGCCTTGTCGATCAGGCCGTTGACGATGACGCCGTAGACGGCGATAGGGGAGAAGCCGCCGGCCTGGGCGCCGTGTACAACGAGCATGCCCATCATCAGTGGGTTGATCTTGTAGCGCTGCGCGAAGTTCAAAGCGATAGGTGCGATGATCGCAACCGCCGCTGGGCCCAAGGCGCCAATGGCGGTGATGGCTGCGGTGATGACAAACATGACCCAAGGAATCAGCGCAATGCGGCTGTCCACCAGTTTCACGGCTCTGTCCACCAAGATATCGATGGTGCCGTTATTTTGGGCTATGGCAAAGAGGTAGGTAACGCCTACCAACGTTAAGAACAGACCGCCAGGGAAACTGGCGAGAATTTCTTTGGAATCCATGCCAAGGAAAAGAGTGCCGAGCAGGAATGCTCCGACGAAGGCCAGGGCCCCCATATTGATGGGGAACATTGTGGCGACGATGAACATCACCGCCAGAATGATGATGGAAACTAATGCGACAGACATGTGGAATATCCTTTTCGTGGTGGCCGCAAAGCGAGGTAGTTTGTATGTGACGAGCGTCACTGGCTCACTGGCCTAGCCTCCTAGACTCTGAGTGTCTTGTCAAGTCAATTTTCGGTGTAGGTTGGTGCTAAGAAACATCAAAAAGGAGTGAACATGGCTGAGATCCAGAAGCCTAAGGGCTTTGCCAAAGTGCAGCGCCCTAGGCTTTATGAACAGCTCATGCAGCAGATCCTGGCCTTTGTGGAACAAGAGCAACTCGGGGCCGGTGACCACCTGCCAGCTGAGCGAGAATTAGCAGACCAGCTTGGGGTTTCCCGAGCAACGTTGGCTCAAGCGCTTGTGGCGTTGGAGGTCTTGGGCGTCATTGACGTAAAGCACGGAACCGGTGCCGTCTTGGTGTATCGACCGAGTGTGGCCACAGTGTTGCGGGAGCTACGCGAACACGAAAATAGGCTTCCCGAAATTGTCGAAGCCCGAAGCACCCTCGAAGTGAAGTTGGCATCGCTGGCGGCCGAACGACGTACCGAAGAGGACCTCAAAAGCATCAACCAAGCCCTGGATGTCATGGGTGAAGAAATTGCTAATGGCGGCCGAGGTGAGAAGGGTGACGAACTTTTCCACGAGGCAATTACGAGGGCCGCAAAGTCTGCGGTTCTACAGAAGCTGATGACTTTTATTTCCGAGATGGTGCTAGAAACGCGTCTGGAATCTCTGGGTCAGCCCGGGCGTCCGGAGCGGTCTTTGGAGTCGCATCGGAAAATTGCTGAGGCAATCCGAGATGGTGATTCTCAGGGTGCTGCGGTTGCGATGCAAGAGCACATCGAGATGGTTTCCGACGTTGCGTTGCTTAAGGATCTTTCCTAGGTCAGCGGGTTGTTGAGTATCTAATGCCGGCGCAGATCCAGACGGTCACCTGATTCGGATTTAGCGCGCGGGCTACAGCTCCACGTGCTTCAAACGCGAAGACTCCCGTGGGATAACGAGATGACGTTGTCTCACAGGAGTCTTTTCAATGTTGTGGCCTATACCTGGTTGCCCAGCTTGAAGCCCTTCGACGGCTCACCTCGGTAGGTGCCGTCTTCATCTTTTTCGCGAGTGTAGGAGAAGCCGTCGGCGCCGACGGTCACCGCCATCTCCGAGTCATCGGTGCGGGCGATGACTTCCTGAACGTTGCCGTCCAGATCCAAGACTTTGGAAGCTTCGGTGTACCAGGACGGTACAACCGGGTTGCCCCACCAGTCGCGGCGCTGGTTATCGTGCACATCCCAGGTGATGACCGGGTTGTCTGGATCGCCGGTGTAGTAGTCCTGCGTGTAAATCTCGATGCGGTGATCATCTGGATCCAAGATGTACAGGTAGAACGCATTGGAGACACCGTGACGGCCTGGGCCGCGCTCGATGCGATCCGAGATGCGCAGTGCACCCATCTTGTCGCAGATCTGAATGATGTTGTGCTTTTCGTGAGTGGAGAAAGCTACGTGGTGCAGACGTGGTCCATCACCACCGGTGAGCGCGGTGTCATGCACGGTACCCTTACGCTGCATCCAGGCCGCGTAGGTGGTGCCTTCTTGGTCCTGAATGTCCTCGGTGACGGTGAAGCCCAAGTTTTCCAGGTACTTACGTCCGCGGGGCACATCTGGGGTGACCTGGTTGAAGTGGTCCAGACGAACCAATTCTCCAGCCGAGTACAGGTCGTAACGCATGTGTAGGCGCTCAACGTGGGTGGTTTCGAAGAAGAACTCGTAAGGGAAGCCCAGTGGATCTTCCACACGCACGGCGTCGCCGATGCCCTTGACGAAGCCTTCTTTGCGGCGTTCGGTGCGACAGCCCAGTTCCTTGTAGTAAGCCTCGGCCTTATCCACTTCTTCGGTGGAGCGTACACGGAATGCCATCGCTTTGAGCGCTGCCACCGGCCCCTTGGTGAGTACCAAGTTGTGGTGAATGAATTCCTCGAAGGAACGCAGGTAGATCTGGTTCTCATCTTCATAAGAAACATGAAGGCCTAGTACGTCCACGTAGAACTTGCGCGAGGCGGCCAGGTCGGTGACCACCAGTTCGGCGTAGGCGCAGCGCAGAATATCCGGCGCTGGAAGAGAAGGGGTAGGGATTGGGTTAGAAATCTCTTTGCTCATGTTGTTGCTCCTTTGCAAACAATCAAAGTACGAGTTAGACGCCGAACTTAGGGGAGTGGGCTTCGTTCAGGGTGATCTGGATGGACTGTTGAGTGGTGTAGAAGTCCACCGAACGGTAGCCACCTTCGCGTCCCAGACCCGAAGCCTTCACACCGCCGAATGGGGTGCGCAGGTCGCGGACGTTGTTCGAGTTCAGCCACACCATGCCGGACTCGATCTGGTGCGCGAAGTTGTGCGCGCGCTTCAAATTGGAAGTCCATACGTAGGCGGCCAGGCCGTACTTGGTGTTGTTGGCCAGCTCCAGCGCTTCCTCGTCGGTGTCGAACGGGGTAATGGCTACCACTGGGCCGAAGATTTCTTCCTGGAAGATCTGTGCATCAGGGGCGACATCGGCGAAAACGGTAGGGGCAACGTAATTGCCCTCTTCGAAGCCTTCGGCACGGCCGCCACCGGCCAGCAGGCGGCCTTCCTTCTTGCCGATTTCGATGTAGCTCATGACCTTCTCGAAATGCTTAGGGTGCACCAGCGAGCCGACCTCGGTCTTCGGATCGCTTGGCAGGCCCACACGGATGTTTTTGGCGCGTTCTGCGAACTTGGCAACAAAATCATCATAGATATCGCGCTGGACCAGCACGCGGGAGCCGGCGGTGCAGCGCTCGCCGTTCAGCGAGAACACGCCGAAGACGGTGGCATCCAGGGCCGCATCCAAATCAGCGTCGGCGAAGACCACTGCCGGGGACTTGCCGCCTAGCTCCAGGGACAGGCCCTTGAAGAACGGGGCAGCCGCGGTGGAGATGGTGGCGCCGGTGGAGGAATCTCCGGTGAAGGAAACCAGTGGCACATCTGGGTGCTTGACCAGGTAGTCTCCGGCCACAGAGCCGGAGCCGAAGATCAGGTTAAAAACGCCTTCAGGCAGGCCTGCTTCGCGGAAGATCCCAGGCCACAGGCCAGCAGAAAGTGGCGTGTAGCTGGCAGGCTTCATCACCACGGAGTTGCCGGTAGCGATGGCCGGAGCGAGCTTCCAAGATTCCTGCATGAACGGAACGTTCCATGGGGTGATCAGTGCGGCCACGCCAATTGGCTTGCGGTTCACATAGTTCATCTGGCGCCCTGGCACGCGGAAGGAATTATCTACCTGAGCCACGATCAGGTCAGCGAAGAAGCGGAAGTTCTCTGCCGCCCGGCGGGCCTGACCCTTGGCCTGGGTGATAGGCAGACCGGAGTCGTAGGACTCAAGCAGAGCCAACTCGTCATCGCGGGACTCAACGATGTCAGCGATCTTATGCAGTACCCGCGAACGTTCGCGCGGAAGCATCTTGGACCAAGGTCCTTCCTTGAAGGCCTTCTTGGCGGCAGCGACTGCCAGATCCACGTCTTCTGGCTGAGCAGAAGCTGCGGTGGCGTAATTCTGATTGGTGACCGGTTCTTGAACGTCGAAGGTTGCTCCGCCTTTGGAGTCAACAAATACGCCGTCAATGTAGTGCTGCAGGTGAGTTGGCAGGTGTTCTGGTACGAAGTGCTTGCTCATGGCAATTCCTTTCGTGCTCGGTGATGATGGTGATTCCGGCGTTAGTGCCGGTGTGTCAGAAGAATTTCTTGTGAGGATCAGATGGCGCTGGGCTCCATGCCCGCGGCCTTCAAATAACTGTTCAGCGTGTGGGCTCGGTGCTCACGGCAGGCAGCTTCGATCTGAGCAGGGGTTGCATGGCCTTCAATCAAATCCAGTAGCGCGTCGTGTTCCTTGACCGATTCGCGGGCACGGTACGGGATGTGTGTGAAGCTGCTGGCACGCATCGCTGCAAGTCGGCGCCATCCGCGCTGCACTAGATCAAGAATGTGCGGGTTGGGGCACTGGCCGTAGAGCAGCTGGTGGAACTCGGTGTTCATGCGGGTGAAAGCTACCGGATCAAAATCTTCCAAGCATTGACGCATTTTTTCGTTCAGCGCTCGGGCCTTGGACAGCCACGCGGCGTCCATGGCATCGGCGGCTAGCGCGGTTGCCGCAGGCTCAATAATCATCAGCGTCTGCATGGTGTGCAGGTAGAGGGTGGAATCAACCTGGGCCACCGTGGCTCCGACATTTCGAGTGAAGTGAACTAGCCCTTCAGCTTCTAGCCGGCGAATTGCTTCGCGTACCGGTACTACCGAGCAGCCAAGTTCTTCGGCAATAGTGCCAAGCACCAGACGGTACCCGGGGGAGTAGGCGCCGGTGTTGATTCGCTCTGAAACCAGTTGGTAAGCGACCTCGGACTTCGAAGCAGTCATTAGAGTGACCATGAATCTAGCTCCGGGCATCCTGCTTCTTGCCAAGCGTTGTACTTGGCTTTCCACTCAGCATTCATTGGGAACAGGCCTTCAATGCCGTAGCCACGTTTGACCATGGCGAAAATGAATTCATCATTGGACTCGGTGACTACCGCTTCTGCGGCAACTTCTTGAACCATTGCTGGTGGGATGACCACAATGCCGTCTGAGTCTGCAACGATCACATCGCCTGGCTGGACTGATACGCCACCGCAGGCCACGGTGATGTCTTTGTCCCAAGCCACATGTTTGCGCCCCAACACTGCTGGGTGGGCGCCGTTGTAGAAGACCGGGATATCTAGGTTGGATACCGCGTCAAGGTCACGCACACCACCATCGGAGATGATGCCGGCTGCACCAAGCTGCTGAGAGCGCAGGGCCAAAATATCGCCCAAGGTGGCCGAACCAGTCTCCCCGCGGGCTTCCATCACAAGAATTTCGCCGTTATTCAGTGAGTCAATGGACTGCTTCTGAATGTTGTAGCCGGCACCGTGAGCTTTGAAGAGATCTTCACGGTTGGGGATATAACGCAGGGTGCGGGCGGTGCCGATCACGCGTTGCATGCCCTTGGTGGCACCTGGTACTTCGATGTTCACGTTGTTCAGTCCGCGCTTGCGCAAAGTGGCGGACAAAGTGGCGGTAGCAACCGAGGCGAGTTGTTCGCGCACCGAGTCGGTGAGCACGTCTTTGCCGCTGATCACTGGTGGCAGGCCGGCCGAAGCACGGTCACCGTACGCGTCTTCCTTGTCTTGTTCGGTGAGCTTTGGCTGGTTTCCGAAAGGCGCAAAAGCTGAAGTTCCCTCGGTAGCCGTGGTCTTAAGCTTTCCGGTGGTGGTGCCGGTGATCAGATCAGTGACCTCAACCTCGACCACATCGCCTGGGAAGAAGACGGTAGAGCCGGCAGGGGTGCCAGTGAGGATGATGTCTCCTGGCCGCAGGGTCATCTGTTGGGAGAGATCAGCGATGATTTGTGCAAAGGAGAAGAGCAGTTCTGAGGTGGAGGCGTCCTGCGCGAGCTGACCGTTAACCCAGGTTTGAACGCGTAGCTTAGCCGGATCCAGTGAGGCCGCTTCCAACAGGCTGGGACCAACTGGTGTGTATCCGTCACCGGACTTAGAACGGATATTGGATCCCTTGTCGGCGTACTTCATGTCATGGACACCGAGGTCGTTAGAAGCAGTAACCCAACCAACGTGGCTCCATGCGTCCTGAACCGAAACACGGCGGGCAGCGGTGCCGATGATCAGTGCGATTTCGCCTTCAAAGGCCAAGAGCTCGGTGCCGGCAGGTCGCTCAACACTTCCGTTGGTGGCAGCTAAGGAGCTTGACGCTTTCATGAAGTAACTAGGGAACTTCGGGGTGCGCCCGCGCTGGGCTGCACGCGAGGAGTAGCTCAGGTGAACAGCCAGAACTTTACCTGCCTGAGCGAAGGTCTGATCGGTTACTGGAACAGTAGTGGTCACCGTTGATCGTCCTACTTTCGTCATGGATCATGTCGTACATCAAATCGTATACGATCAGTGTGCGCTGAATCTCAATGACTGTCAAGCGCGTTAATTAAAGCAACAAAAAGATTGGCTGCTAGGGCCGAAGATCCCGCGGCGTGAAGCCAAAAGTAAAGGCGCCGTTCAATGAAAATTTCATTGAACGGCGCCTTTAAATGATTCTCTGTTCGGCTTCAAACCACGGCCGGATTAGACGCGAATCGCATCGACGATCCGCACCCTTGCTGCCACCAGCGCGGGAAGAACACCGGTGAGTGCACCGACTGCGATCGACACACCGATGCCGGTCAGCGCTGCTCCAACAGGGAAGCCTGGCATCTGGTCGATGCCTTGTCCAAGCACCAAACTAATCACCTTCGGGTTAGTTACCACCGCTACTGAGATCAGCACGCCGAGGCCACCGGCAACCGCGGTAGCCACAATGCTTTCCATCATGACCGAGAAGAAGACCCTGCCGGTTGTTGCGCCAAAGCTGCGCCGGATACCCACTTCGCGGATGCGCTGCTTCATCGTCACCATAGCCACATTTAACAGACTCAGGGATCCAAGCAGGAGGATGACCCCAGCAATGCCGCCAGCTGCCAAAGCCAGCTGTTTGAGGCTTTCATCTGCGCCCCAAGATAAGTAATCAGAGCGCATGGATTGCACGGAGTAGCCAGGAAGCTCGGTCTGCATCTGGGAGCCGAAATGTGCTGCTAGTACTTCGGAACCCTCGATGGGCACCCACATTTCGTAGCTAGCATCAGTCAGCGGTGCAGAGGCCGCAAACCAATGATCATAGGTTTGCGGGAGCATCCACAGCTGGCCTCCGAGTCCGCCTTCCTTCGTTGAGGTTGCTCCAATGACCGTGACGGTAATTTTCTGGTTTCCGGCGTTCATTTCAACAGAAGCCGGAAATGATCCTTGATCTAATCCCAGTCCCTGATACAAAGTTCGATCAACGACGACGGCTGGAGCCAAATTCTGCGCGTCCTCAGCTTCAAGCCAACGGCCGTGCTGAGCAAAGATCCGGTGAATCGGTGCATAGTCAGGATCCACGATCATCACCTCAGAATCGAGGGTGGCCCCTTGGGCGGAGACCTGGTAGCCAAATGATCGGGAAACCATGGAAGCGTACTCGACGTTAAAACGTTCAGCGGTTTTGGCGAAAGCCTCGGTGACCTGAGGGCTGACCGAAGGAACTTGTTCGCCGCGCTCGTTCATGGCGTAGGTGGTGATTAGTGCTGGTCGTCCATTACGTTCCAACTGTTCAGTCATCAGCTGTTGTGCCATCCCGGCTGCGGCAACGGCCGTCGTTAAGGATGCCACGGCAATGGTGACTCCAATAAGCGAGAGCAACACACGCAATTTATGGATGCGTAGTTCCTGCCAAGCCTCTAGCAAGGCAGCAACAAAACCGGTGAAGATCCTGCCTAGGGAATTCACTGCGCCACCTCCGCAGCTAATCCCTTCAGCACACCGTCTTCTAGCCGGAATTGCTCACGGGCCAGGGCGGCTACGTTGATGTCGTGCGTGATGGTGATGAGGGCTGCCCCAGACTCAAGCGTGGCAGCATCGAGTAATTCCATAACTGCTCGACCGGTCGTGACGTCCAATGCGCCGGTCGGTTCATCGGCCAACACAACCCGGGGTTTGCGCACCAGTGCACGAGCAATGGCTACACGTTGTTGTTCACCGCCGGAGAGTGTTTGCGGCATTGAATCCAATCGGGCGCCCAGGCCCACCTTCTCCAAGGCCTCGGTGGCGAGGGTTCTCCTGCGCCAGAAATCTCGGCCGGTGGCGTACATCAATGGCGCCATGACATTCTCCAAGGCGGTACGTCCGGGCAACAGATTGAACTGCTGGAATACAAAACCGAGGTCTCGGCCGCGGGCATGTGCTGCACGTCGAGCACTGAGTCTGGTTGCATCTTGACCACGCCATGCCAGATTGCCCGAGGTGGGTCGGTCCAATAGGCCGAGGATATTGAGCAGGGTCGATTTGCCGGTGCCTGAGCGTCCTACAATGGCGATGTGATCACCTTCGGAGACGGACAGACTGATGCCGTTCAAAATGTGGAGCTCACTGTCATCGGGCATCAACACACTACGAGTGACATTCTCGAGCTTCAGTAGCTGAGCACCACTCATTAGGGATAAATCTCCATACCCGGCTCCACTTCAGGAGCGGGGGCAGAGCCTGGCACGTAGCGTAGAACTTCAGCGTCGGCCTTGAGCCCGGAACGTACCTCAACGACCTTGCCATCGGTGACGCCAAGTTCAACTTCTGTACGAACTTCCTTACCTTCGTCATTAAGACGCCAGACGGCACCCTTGCCGACAAGTCCACGTACCGAAGTCACCGGAACGGTGAGTACGTTTTCTGCGGAACCAGCGTCGATTTCCATAGTCATGTCCAAGCCATCAAGTACCACCACGTCCTCGGGGATATCGCAGGAGATCTCACTGCCTGAGTTTGGTTCGCTTTGTGAGTCATCTGAAGGTATGTTCGTTTCCGCGTCTTCTTCAGTTGACTCGGGAGCTGCGTTCTTTGACGCGGAGTCACCGATATTCAGGTTGCCGCAGGTGAAGGGTTCAGGGCCGCCTGTGATGCTGACGGTAGCTTCAAGGGTTTCGTTCATGATCCGGTAGCGATCTAATGCCTTGATCGTGCCAACGGCGTGGAAGCCTTGCGGCTGGACGGTCCCCAGATTTGCGCCCTTTTCGACGTCGTCCCCGATCTTGAAATCCATCGCTGCGATTTTGCCAGCAGCTGGTGCATAAACATCGTGATAGGAGACGGTCGTTTCCGGCGAGGTTGTTTCTGGTTCTCCGCTTACATCTGAGGGTTGTTGATCTTCGGCAGATGAATCTTCCGTGGTTGTCGGCTCCGGAGAACTTTCGACACGAATCTGGAAAATCCTGTCGCCTTGGCTGACATTGGTGCCAACCTGCACAAAGGTCCAATTGACGACGCCAGTGGACGGGGAAGTGAAGGGCAGGGAATCGACAAGCTCGATGGTTCCAGGAACTGAAAGAGTGTTCTTGATCGTGTCTTTTTGGGCGACTACTGTTTCCGCTGGGATTTCACCTGTTGGATAAAGCTGATCGTCGGCCTGGGGCGAGCTTCCGCTGAAAGCTAGTTTGACCAAGCTGACAGCAATCAGAGCTCCGATGATTAGCCATGCACAGGGGAGGACAATGCGCTTGAAGACGCGCCGCTGGCTCATACTACTTCTCTGTTCATCCTATCTTTTTATCGAAACACTCAGGTAATACCAAGGTAATATGCAGATTGTATCCATATTGTTATTTAGCATTCTAGACTTTTAAGTCTCAGGTCAAGATGCAATTGATCGGTAAGTGAACTAGCCTACGGTCATGGACCTCGGAAAGAGTTCGCGTCGATATGGCTGCTGAACTGCAGTTAGAGACATCTGTAGCGCAAATTGTAGGCTCACAAACTTGAAGCCCGAATCAAGGGCGATTCGGGCTTCAAGATGTTTAGTTGTTCATTAATGCTGGTGCAGCATGAACCTGATGCGCCTTACTTGGACACGGACTTGCTGTTGGTGGAAGCAGCCCAACTGGCTGTCGGAATCGACAGACGGTAGGTCTTCTTCTTTGACTGAGTAACAGTCAGCTTGGCCGTACCCTTGGTGAGCTTCACAGTCTTCAGCGTCTTCCACGAGGTGCCTGACTTAACCTGGAACTTGGCGTTCTTGGCGTTGTACTTGATGTAGCCGTAGCGATCCGGAGCGTAGACCTGAGCCTTGGCGGTCAGAGTGACCTTGCTGCCCCGACGAGCGGCCGTTACTGAGCTCTTTGCCTTGCCACGAGCGTAGAAGGTCTTGCTGGTTCGGTCCGTGTAGTCCGAGTAATCGGACCACATCATGTCGTAGTCGTAGTCCCAGTAGCTGGATGTTGCCGAGACATCGGCGGGGCCAACCTTATAGGCGCCGAGACCGTAGAGGCCTGGGCAGATCATCGCGCGCTCTGAAATCTTGCGGTTTTCTAGCGAAACCCAAGAAACGACTCCGCCATTCTTGGTTACGTCGATAAACGCATAAGCGTCTTCGTAGTCCGACTTCACCTTGGTGGAAGCCTTGATGGTGACGTTGCGGCAATTTGTATCTGCCACGGTGAAGGACGACACCGAATAACCGGTGATGTCAATTGGACGTTCGCTTGCCTGTGCTGGCATGGTGCCCAACGCCAGCGCCCCGGTGATGACCAGGCCCACGGCAGCGTTGCGAACACGGCGAATCGTGGAAACTTTCATGATGTACTCCCCATAAGAGTGCGAGTGATTATCCAAGGTGGATTCCTTGAATGAACTAAGAGTAAGTGACGGGGGAGACAATTTAGCTTTGACGATAAATCATGACATTGCAATCAATCTTGAATTCACAAAGACCATGCGTTCACTACTATTATTGATACATTTTTCGCCAAGTCCTTGGTCTTTGGAATTGCACTGACACAATAGGTTTCATGCGTATTATTTTGATCCGTCACGGTCAGACATCATCAAACATTGGACGTCATCTTGATACCGGTGAGCCCGGGGCGCCCCTAACCGAGTTGGGTCATGAACAAGCCAACTTGTTGCCTCGTACTTTGGAAAACGAGAAAATCGACGCCATTTACGCATCCCCACTTTTGCGAACACAACAAACGGCTCAACCATTAGCCACAGCGCGCGGGATCAGTGTGCAGACCCGTTCTGGAATACGCGAGATTTCCGCCGGTGACCTAGAAATGGCCAACGACGAAAACTCAATTCAGACTTATCTCAAAATCGTCATGGAATGGGCTGACGGTTCAGAGCGGGCGATGATTCCCGGTGTCGGGGAAAACGGAGGCGATGTTCTTCGAAAGTTCGACCGTGTAGTTGATGAAGCGCGGACTTCAGGGGTGGACAGCGCGGTGTTTGTCTCACATGGTGCGATCATCCGTAGCTGGGTTGGATCGCGGTGCGTCAATATTGAGCCTGGTTTTGTTGCGCAAACTCCGGTGTTGAATACCGGTGTGGTTGTCGTGGAAGAAACCGACGGGCAATGGCGTGTTGTCCAATGGCAAGAGCAGCCAATTGGTGGTCCTGAAGTTCAGTCTCCTGAATCAGACGGGCCGGCCGCCGAAACGCCTGATGGCAATTAGAAATCAACACTAGTTGAGCCGGAAGCTATCCTCGATCTAGCATCCAAAGTGTTTGCGGACTAAACGACGCAAGCCGGTCCTGCCCGAAGGCAGGACCGGCTTGCGCGGCTTGCTTTAGATTTTGGGTCAGCGTTAGTTATGCCCGAGCACCTTCGCGTGCCGCGGCGGCTTCACGCTCGTCGGCTTCGCGCAGTGCACGCTCCACACGATCAACGTCGCGGACCGCACCCTTATCGGCGGACAGAGCCATGGCTGCATAAGCACGCAGCGCAGGGGAGACCACACGTTCGCGGGTTGCTGGACGGTAACCGGTGGTGGAGATCAAACGTTCGCGGCGTTCGGCCAGTACTTCCTCGGAAACGTTCAAGGTCAGCTCACGAGTCGGGATGTCGATGGAGATGGTATCTCCGTCTTCAACCAATGCGATCATGCCACCGGAAGCAGCTTCTGGGGAAACGTGTCCGATGGACAGACCCGAGGTACCACCGGAGAAGCGACCGTCGGTGATCAGTGCGCAAGACTTGCCCAGACCGCGACCCTTGAGGAAGGAAGTTGGGTAAAGCATTTCCTGCATACCCGGTCCACCCTTAGGACCCTCATAACGGATAACAACAACGTCGCCTTCCTTGACCTGCTTGTTCAAGATCTTTTCTACGGCTTCATCCTGGGATTCGCAAACCACGGCTGGGCCGGAGAAGGTCCAGATCGATGGGTCAACACCAGCGGTCTTGACCACTGCACCGTCTACGGCGATGTTGCCGCGAAGCACGGCCAGGCCGCCATCCTTGGAGTAGGCGTGCTCTACCGAGTGGATGCAACCTGCTTCTGCGTCGGTGTCCAGTTCTTCCCACTGAGCCGACTGCGAGAAAGCGGTGGACGAGCGTACGCCACCTGGGCCTGCATGCCACAGGGCGAAGGATTCCTCGGTGGCTTTGCCGCCACGGATATCCCAGTCATCAAGCCATTCACCCAAGGTGGTGGCGTGAACGGTGTGGACGGTTTCATCTAGCAATCCGCCTCGACGCAGTTCGCCAAGGATGGCAGGGATGCCACCGGCACGGTGAACATCTTCCATGTAGTAGATCTTGCCAGCGCCTGCAGCGTTTGGTGCAACCTTAGCCAAGCACGGTACACGGCGGGACACTGCATCGATTTCATCCAAACCAAACTCCACGCCAGCTTCGTGGGCGGCGGCGAGCAGGTGCAGGATGGTGTTGGTGGAACCGCCCATGGCGATATCCAAGGCCATGGCGTTGCCAAAGGCTTCGACGGTGGCGATATTGCGAGGCAAGACCGTCTCATCGTTGTCGGTGTAGTAGCGGTTAGCGATGTCTACTACCAGCTTGCCGGCGTTTTGGTACAGGTCCTTGCGGGCGGTGTGGGTGGCAAGGGTTGAACCGTTACCTGGCAGTGACAGACCCATGGCTTCGGTCAGGCAGTTCATCGAGTTGGCGGTGAACATACCAGAGCAGGAACCGCAGGTAGGGCATGCGGCCTCTTCGATACGCAAGAGGTCAGCGTCCGAGATGTTTTCGTTCACTGCGTCCGAGATGGCATCCACGAGGTCCAGGGTACGTACGGTGCCATCGACCAAGGTGGCGCGTCCGGATTCCATGGGTCCACCGGAGACAAAGACGGTAGGGATGTTCAGGCGCAGTGCGGCCATGAGCATACCCGGGGTGATCTTGTCACAGTTGGAGATACAAATCAGTGCGTCAGCACAGTGTGCATTGACCATGTATTCCACGGAGTCAGCGATCAAATCGCGCGAAGGCAACGAGTAGAGCATGCCGCTGTGGCCCATAGCGATTCCATCATCAACAGCGATGGTATTAAATTCTCGGGGGATACCGCCGGCAGCCTCAATGGCTTCGGAAACGATGCGACCTACTGGCTGTAGGTGGGTGTGTCCGGGGACGAACTCGGTGAAGCTGTTGGCCACGGCGATGATCGGCTTGCGGCCAAGATCTGCGCCATTCACGCCGGCTGCGCGGAACAGTGCGCGGGCGCCGGCCATATTGCGGCCATGGGTAACGGTGTGTGAACGAAGTGTGGTCATTTTAAAATCTCACCATAGATTTGTTCCGAAACCCAGACGGTGACGATACTAGTAGTACTACTACCATGATATGAGGATCGGGATATGAACGCAGGTCAGCGTCGCCGCGAAGAATTGGCGGCCTTCCTCAAAGACCGAAGAGCTCGCGCCGACAGGGCTTCGCATGGTTTGCCCGAAGTGGGACGCAGTCGAGTGCGTGGATTGCGCCGTGAAGAAGTGGCCACCCTCGCTGGGGTATCTGCCACCTGGTACACCTGGTTGGAGCAAGCTAGAGACATCAATCCCTCACGTCAGGTGATGCAGTCTCTTGCGCGTCTCTTCCGCCTAAGTGCAGTAGAAACCAGCTACCTCTTGTCCTTAGCCGGCCACGGTGAATTGGCGCCGGAAGAATCCAGCCCAATGACTGACGCATTACAAAGACTCTTAGACGTCATGAATTTCCCGGCCTTCTTGCTGTCTGCAGACTGGGCCATCATTGGCTGGAACGCCGAGTATGCGCAGCTCTATCCGAGAATTACTTCTGTGGACGTTGAAGACCGGAACTTGTTGTGGCTCGTGTTCACCGACGCTCAATTGCGCGAGATGCTTCCAGACTGGGAAAAGCAGAGTCGTGGTTTTGTGGGAAGCTTCCGTGCTGAAACCAGAGGCTGGCTCAGCCCGTCGGGAGAGACTGGAATCGTCGCACGAGTCTCGGCGGCTTCGGCTGAATTTGCTGCGATTTGGAATGAGCGAGATGTTGCAGGATTCCAAACAGGGGAGCGGGTCTTCCGCCATCCAGCCAAAGGGCTAACCAAATATGAACAGCACAACCTGACGCCAGCTGAAGCCCCAGACCTTACCCTGTTGATGTATACGCCACTGTAAAGGAATCTCTCAGCATCCTGTTGTTCTCGAAGAGCAACGAGGCGGTCAACATCAATGTTCATCGCTGGAAATACCTACGAAATCTTCCCCTGCCACACTGGAAGCACCACATAGTTTGGTGGGGATCGCGGAGATCGGCAGGCAACCGTTGAGTCTCCCACGTTGAACCGGGCAGCGGCGCCCCTTGCACGAAGGGGCAGATAATGTTTGGGCTCGAGCTAGTTGTCATATTGGGAATCACCATCGTTGTGTGTACCGGGTTGGCCAGCCGGCTGCATATCGCACCCCCGGTGCTTCTGTTGCTTGGCGGTCTTCTGTTGGGTTTTCTGCCAGCACTTCGCGAAGTCTCCCTGCCACCTGAAGTGGTGCTGTTCTTATTCCTTCCAGCGTTGCTCTTCTGGGAGAGCCTGACTACCTCGCTGCGCGAGATTCGAGCTAATCTTCGCGGAATCATTCTTGCCAGCACCTTACTTGTGCTGGTTACCGCTGGAGTCGTGGCTAGCATTGCGCATGTATTCGGCATGGCTTGGGGCCCAGCCTGGGTGCTTGGCGCGGCACTGGCGCCCACTGATGCCACGGCCGTTGGTGCACTGACCCGCACCTTCACACGCCGAGACGTGACAATTTTGAAAGCCGAAAGTTTGATCAACGACGGCACAGCTTTGGTCATCTATGGCATCGTCGTCGGAGCTACGGTAGGAACCGAAAAGATCACTATTGCTCATGTCTCATGGTTAGTGCTTCTGGCTTATGCCGGCGGGATGCTGATCGGGGCGGCCCTCGCATGGACCATACTGCGATTGCGCGCTGCGATGGATAGCCCAACCCAAGAAACGGTACTGACCTTCTTGACGCCATTTCTTGCATACTTCATCGCAGAGACCATCGAAGCATCAGGGGTGCTGGCCGTAGTGACTGCCGGGCTCATCATGAGCCAAGCCAAGCCGCGCAAGTCACGTGCCGCATCCAGGCGTCAGTCCCATGGCTTTTGGAGCCTGTCCACGTTCTTACTGAACGCTTCACTCTTTGTGCTGGTTGGGCTTGAAATGCAAGCGGCCATGAGGTCACTGGACTCCAGTCTCATTGCACGGGGCTCGGTGCTGCTGGTTGTCATTTCACTGGCCTTGGTCCTAGTGCGCATTGGTCACCTCTTCTCGGTGACCTACATTATTCGCTGGATAGACCGGCGCCCGGCGCAGCGTCTTCGCCGAGTCAGCCACAAAACACGCATCGTTAATGGCATGGCGGGATTCCGCGGAGCGGTGTCTCTAGCCGCAGCACTTGGCGTGCCATTGCTGGTGGCCTCCGGTGATCCGTTCCCGGAAAGGGAATTAATTATCTTTGTCACTTCAGGCGTCATCGGAGTGAGCATACTTGTCCAGGGTTTGCTACTGCCGGTGGTGGTCCGATGGGCCCAAATGACGAGGGATACTGCCATCGACGAGGAACGCTACTTGGCCGAAAGAACGGCAACCGAGGCGGCCCTTGTTGAACTGGACGAAGCCGCCACCGTCCTAGGCGCGGACAAAGCCGTGAGCCAGAAGCTACGCGAGGACTTCGAAACCCATCTGCGTATCATCAACGCCGGAGCCACGGACGGGGAAGTCGACGACGAGGTACGTCGAGACCGGCAATACCGGGCACTGCGCTTGCACATGTTGGAGCGTAGGCGTGAGACCGTGATTCGTCTGCGCAATGAGGGGCACATCGATGACACTGTCCTACGGCTGATCCACAACGACATGGATGCCGAAGAGCTGCGGCTAGGACCCGAGCGATTCTATTAAAGCTCGGATCCCATTTTGCCGCGTGGGAACTTAGACGAGCGGATTGATACAAAATCTAGTCAAGGTCCAGCGTGAAATCAGAACCATCCTTGCGCGGAATGGTGATGGTTCCCAGCTCTTTCGCCGTTGCCGGTTCCATTGCTACCGAGACAATCCCAAAGTCGGTAGCTTTGAACTCCACCGGTGGACGTAGATCTTCGTGATTGCCCGGAATCTTCAGCAAGACGGTACGGACGTCTTTCTCTGCCACATCTGGTGGAAGCATTGCCAGAACAACGCCGGGCTTTTTGTCGCTGCCATCGATGTTCAGCGTCAAGCCGTCCTTCTGTACCTCAGCGGGAGCGTCGCATTCAGTTTCGGGACCGTTAATAGTTGCACTGCCGTCACCGTCTCCGCTTTGCGCCCAGGCAACCAAGCATAGGTCGCCCTCTTTATTGGTTGCAGCAAATTCTTGGGCGTAGGACAACGGTGCCAGGGCCCGGAAACTGGACTTCTTGATGGATGAATCGTTGAACTTCTGAGACGGTCGGTCCTCGTCCGTCTGCGGCTTGGCCAACGTGGGAATGATGTCTTTCGCGCCGACGGATGCCGATGACCTAGATGCCGAGGCTGATGGTGTGGAGGATGATTTATCCCCGTTCTGCGACTGGCTAGTTGCAGAAACTGGCTCCGCCGAAGTGCCGGATTCTTCGCTGGTTGGGGACGTTGCGGAGCAGGACGTGGCCAGAAGAACGGCGCTGAGTCCAATGAGTAGCGGGAGCTTTGATTTCATCAGAAAACCTCGAAGTCTGTTGTGGATGTATCAACAAAGATGACGATCGTGCAGTCGATGGTGCTCATTGCGTTTTGACCAGCTGAACAATTGCCTGAGTAATTAACAGCATGTAGCTATACGTTTGAACCGCTCTTAGAACAAGACGCTAACATTTAGCGAATCGGCCGGGCAAGCATTTTAGTCAAGATAATTGCTGAAAGAGATCAATCGAGGACTGTCGATAGTTTGAAGGTGAAATCTGGGTGAAGACTGGCATGGTGAACCATCAGGACATGACTTGTCCTGATGGTCCTAACTGCTCCTCACGCTCAAGCGCTAGTGGCCTAAGAAATCCAGTGCTTTCTCCTTGAACTCGCGACTGGTGACCGCATTGGCGTGATTGCGTCCGGCCAGCCACAGCACCTCGTTTGCAGTGCCCGCTTCTCGCAGTAGTCGGCGTAATCGAGGCATGGTGGTTGCTAGATCGTCTTGGTCGCCAGCGACTAGAAGCGTGGGGACCGAAGGGATCTTCGCTGCGGGATCGTATGGCTCTGACTTGATGGCTTCGATCAGCTCAAAAAGGGCCGTGAGGTCATTGCTAGGTTCGGCAGAAGCAATCTTCATGATGGTTGCCGTGTAGTCATCGTTGATCGGTTCACCGGAAGTGACGTTGGCCTGAGCTTGCACAAGATTAAAAGCGGCCAACGGATCGCCGGCTCCTGGGCCACCCATTATCAGGTGCTCCACCAAGTCCGGATTAAACGCCGCAAACTCCCATGCGAGGCGGGAGCCGAGCGAGTAGCCGATGACATCGACTGGTCCTTCGTCTAACTCCATGACTATCGCGGCCAGCGACTGGCGAATCTGGCTAGGTGCCCAATTTCCCTCGTTGCGACGTGGGTCCTTGCCGTGCCCGGGCAGATCGACAAGCAGCACATTGCGCCCAGCATCAGTGAAATATTTCAGCCAACGCGAACGCTCCCAATTCAATTCACCAGATGAGGCGAAGCCGTGGATGAATAGCACGGATGGGTCACTCACCTCAGTGTTTGTGCGAATCACTCGAAGATTTAGATCCAGTGTCATGCCATTGATCATAGGCTATTGTGTCCTGAATTCAGGACAGAGGTTAGCGTCAATCGAGACTTAATGTCAGAATGACTCTAACGAAATCTACGTAGTGAAAATGAGGCAACATCATGTCATCGGTTCCGGGATGGGCCAACGTCAACGAACGGCGCAACCTGCCGCCGGCCTTGGCGGTCTCCACGGTGATCCTTGGCATCCGAGAAGGACAAGACGGTGGCCCGGATAAACTCTGCCTGCCACTGGTGCGCAGAATCCGAGAACCACACCAGGGACTGTGGGCCCTGCCCGGTGGACCCGTTGACGCACAAGAATCCTTGGGCCAAGCCGCGGGACGCAACCTGGCCGAGACCACCGGACTGCGCCCTAACTATCTTGAACAGCTCTATACCTTCGGTGATATCGATAGATCTCCAACGCACCGCCTGGTCACCATCGCCTACTTCGCCTTACTCAATGCCAACCAAGTCGGCACAACAGTCCAAGACGACAACGTGGCTTGGTTTGATATCGATGATCCGGCAATCGCGCAGCTGGCCTTTGATCACCGCAAGATTGTTGACTACGCGTTATGGCGCCTGCGTAATAAGACCGAGTACGGGCAGATTGCCCACCGACTGCTCGGCGAACGCTTCACCCTGGCAGCACTACGCGGAGTATATGAAGCCATCTTAGGACGAAGGCTTGATCCAGCGAACTTCCGCCGCACGCTGAAGAACACCGCGACCATTGAGGCCACCGACGAGTACCTCGCTGGCGGACAACACCGACCTCCACGGCTTTACCGCTATGTAGGCCACGGACCTGACCCGCTGGAAGTTGATCCCACGCAGGCCTAGAACTTTTCACCAGCTTTATCTTTTTTGATTCGCAAGAAATGGACAACCCCATGAGCACCGAACTAACTGACAACTTTGGATCTGTCGCCCAGAACATCACCCGGCTGAACCTCTTGGCTCCAGATTCCACCTGCTCCACCGACTTGGCCGCAAACCCGTGGGATACCCCGGCCGGTTATGGTCCTGGTGCTTCCCAAGAAGACAAGATTCCTTCCGGGTACCCGGTGCAGGGCTCCATCCCCGAAGAGTACTTGAAAGCCAGCGATGCTGAACTAGATGCTCGGATCGTGGCGGCCAAAGAAAAGCTGGGGGAGAAAGCAGTTATCCTCGGACACTTTTATCAGCGCGATGAAGTGGTGAAATACGCGGACTTTGTTGGTGACTCTTTCCAACTGGCCAACGCAGCCTTGAGCCGAGACAAGGCTGAGGCGATCATCTTCTGCGGTGTGCACTTCATGGCTGAAACCGCCGACATTCTTTCCCATGATGACCAAGCGGTGATCCTGCCAAATCTGGCTGCAGGCTGCTCCATGGCCGATATGGCCGACGGTCCCAGCGTGCAAAAGTGCTGGGAGGAACTCACGGCACTTTACGCAGATGAAGAAGATGACGGACGGATGCCAGTCATCCCGGTGACCTACATGAACTGCTCCGCTGAACTCAAGGCTTTTGTGGGTCGCAACGGGGGATTGGTCTGCACCTCATCCAACGCAGCGACCGTCTTGGAATGGGCCTTTGAACGCGGACGCCGGGTACTGTTCTTCCCTGATCAGCACCTAGGTCGTAATACCGCCAAGGCTATGGGCGTGCCACTAGAGCAGATGCCAATGTGGACACCGCGTAAGGAATTGGGCGGTAATGAGTCCCAGACTGTACTCGACGCCAAGGTCATCTTGTGGCACGGTTTTTGCTCCGTGCACAAGCGCTTCACCCCGGCCCAAATTGCCAAGGCACGTGAAGACTTCCCAGGTGTACAGGTCATCGTGCACCCCGAGTGCCCAATGGAAGTTGTCGACGCAGCAGACTCTGCCGGCTCCACCGACTTCATCCAAAAAGCTATCGCCGCCGCCACCGAACCAACCATCTTCGCCATTGGTACCGAGATCAACATGGTCAACCGTTTGGCTGCGCAGTACCCACAGCACACGATCTTCTGCCTTGACCCAGTGATCTGCCCCTGTTCCACCATGTACCGGATCCACCCCGGCTATCTCGCTTGGGTACTAGAGGAACTGGTAGAAGGACGCGTAGTCAACCAGATCACTGTGCCAAAAGAACAGCAGGGTGACGCAAAAATTGCCCTAGAGCGCATGCTGGCAGCAAAGCCATGAACAAGGCATTAAAGGAAGACCGGAAGCTGGTGATTATCGGCTCCGGTGTGGCTGGACTCTGCGCAGCATTGGAGGCCGCTCGGTTAGAACTGCCAGTAGTCATGGTGACCAAAGAGCAACTAGGTGCCGGAAACAGTGCCTGCGCTCAAGGTGGACTTTCGGCGGTGACAGCTCAAGGTGAGGCAGTAGGAGATAGCGTGGCTAGCCACGTAGCTGACACCTTGCGCGCTGGTGCCTGGTACGGCGGTCAAAATGCGGTTCAGGAACTATGCGGTGCAGCTGCCGAGCTGGTCAGCACGCTGGAAAAGTATCAGGTCCACTTTGATACCGATACGGCAGGCAACTATGAACTTGGGCTGGAAGCCGCGCACAGTGCTAACCGGATTCTGCATGCAGGCGGAGACGCTACGGGCGCAGGATTAGTCGCTGCGCTGACACAGGCCGTTCGAACCGCTGTGCAGGAAGGCAAGATAGAGCTTTTAGAGCATGCTCTGGTCACCGAGATCGTTTCCGGTGATGATGGACAGCGCACGGTGAACTATCTAAAGGGAAATCAGCAACAGTCTTTCAATGCTGATTCGGTGCTCATCGCTACCGGTGGTATCGGCTCCCTGTACCAAGCGAGCACCAACCCGCAAGGTGCAACCGCTGACGGAATTGCGTTAGCTGCCCGTGCTGGAGCGGTGATTAGTGATCTGGAATTTATTCAATTCCACCCCACCTTGGTTGACCCAGCACTTCACCCGAATGCCGGCATGATCAGCGAAGCGGTACGTGGCGAAGGTGCCGTCTTGGTCAATGAACTCGGACAGCGCTTCATGCTGGAGATTGATGAGCTGGCAGAGCTTGCACCACGAGACGTGGTGGCCCGAGCGATCCACGCCCAATACCAAGCAGGCCATCAAGTCTTTATCGACGCCCGCGAAATAGAGAGCCAGAGAGGTGAAGGGTTCCTCGCCAGCCGTTTCCCTTCCATTAGCGCGCGGCTGAAAGCGTGCGGACTGGATCTTGCAGTGGCCCCAGTACCTGTGGTGGCAGCCCAGCACTATGTCATGGGTGGAATCCACACCGACACCCATGGACGTACCAGTGTGCCAGGGCTCTATGCAGCCGGGGAATGTGCCAATACCACTGTGCACGGGGCCAATCGTTTGGCCAGCAACTCGTTACTGGAAGCGATGGTCTTTGCCCGCAAAGCCATCTACGTCATGAGTACCGATGCGCCGACACGAGTCTGCGAGCTCAGCGACCTACAAGTTACCCAGTTGCCACCGGTGTGGACCAAAGCGCCATTGGACCTAGCTCAGCTACAAGCATTGGCTAGTGAGCACCTCGGGGTACACCGCAGCGGGCATGGACTTGAACAGCTAATTTCCGTACTGGATGCCAGCGTCCCGGTAGCTCAAGAGCAACGTGCCCAAATTGAACTCAACAACCTGTTCACCAGCGCACGAATCATTGCCTACTCCGCGCTGACCCGTAAACAAAGTCTCGGAGCGCATCACCGACTTGATGCGCCAGCTGGCAGTGATAACAACAGACAGCGTTTCGGTTGGGTCCTAGATACCGCGAAGCCAATAATCAATCAGTCTGAAAGCAAGGAAGTCCACGCATGAACCAGCCCATCCGTCCAGTACCGGCCCAAGCTATTGATCGCATCTTGGACATCGCTTTTGCTGAAGACAATCCACGGGGAGATCTCACTGCAGATTCCATCGTCCCGGTGGGCGCGGTGGCTACCGCAGTAGTCAGCGCACGTGAACCTGGAGTACTTGCCGGAGCCGAAGTCTTTACCCGGGCCATGAAAATGATCAATGCTCAGATTGAGGTCACTGCGCTGATCCAGGACGGAGAAAAATTTGAGGTTGGAGCGCAACTGCTCAAAGTTCACGGACCAGCAGCCTCGGTATTGACCGCAGAGCGGGTAGCACTGAACCTATTGCAGCGTATGAGCGCTATCGCCACAGCTGCAGCGCAGCTGGTAGACCTCGTTGCGCACACCAAAGCTCGCATTGCCGATACCCGAAAAACCACACCGGGCCTACGGGTACTTGAACGGTATGCAGTGCGTTGTGGTGGGGGAGTGAATCACAGAGATAATCTCTCCGACGCATTCATGGCCAAAGATAACCATCTGGCATTGCTCGGTGAGGGTGAAGAGCTCACTAAAGCGCTGGTAGCGGTTCGCGCCCGGTTGGGACACACCACCGCCATGGAAGTTGAAGTGGATCGAATCGAGCAGATCCCCGCAGTTCTGGCAGCCGGCGTAGATGTGATCATGCTGGATAACTTTGATCTTGCAGACATCCCCGCAGCTATAAAGCTCATTGATGGGCAGGCCATCATCGAAGCCAGCGGCACGGTTAGCGCTCAAACTGTCGGACCTATCGCTGAAACGGGCGTGGACATCATCTCCAGCGGAGCCATCACCCACTCGGTGCGAGCCATTGACCTCGGTTTGGATATGGTTATTGCATGATCTACATGGACGCCGCCTCCACCGCACCGCCGAGACAAGAGGTTCTTGACCTCGTCACCCCGCTACTTACTAGCAACTACGGCAACCCGGCGTCCCTACACGAATTGGGCCACCAAGCTAAGCGCGCCAGCGACTGGGCCCGCGCTCAAGTTGCCGATCACCTCGGGGTAGACGAAAGCGAAATTTACTTCACCTCTGGTGGCACCGAAGCCGATAACACTGCAGTGATCGGTGCAGCCTTGGCCAATCCGCGTGGAAAAGTTGTCGTGACCAGTTCCATTGAGCACCCGGCTGTACTAGAGGCCTGCGCCTATCTGGTGCAGTTCCATGGCTTCACCCACCGCATGATCCCGGTAGGGCGTAACGGAATCGTGGACATGGACGCAGCCAATGACCTCATTGATGAGCACGTCGCAGTGCTATCGGTGATGGCGGTGAACAATGAAGTTGGAACCATCCAACCCATCAAGGAACTAGCTTCACTTGCACACGCAGCCGGTGCCTTGATGCATACCGATGCGGTACAGGCCGCTGGATGGCTGGACGTTGCGCTGCTCGCCACCCACGTTGATGCACTGAGCATTTCTGGGCACAAGATTGGCGCATTAAAAGGAAGCGGAGTCCTGTACTTCAGCAACCGTCATCGCCTGGTCCCTTTACTGCACGGTGGGGGACAACAAGGCGGTGTACGCTCAGGCACTGAGAACCCAGCAGCTGCAGTAGGAATCGCACGAGCCCTGCAACTCGGCGCCGAGCAGCGTGAAGCATCAGTCGGTGATAGCTACTCGAAGTACCTCATTGAGCGCATCACCAAGGAGGTGAACGCAATCGCGCCAGGCCTAGTAGAACTCACCGGGGATCCTGAACAACGAATCGGCGGCATCGTTTCCTTCGTCTTCCCACGCACCGCGGGCGAAACAGTACTCATCGAGTTAGAACGTCGAGGAGTGCTGTGCTCTTCTGGTTCGGCCTGCTCGGCCGGAAGCACCGAACCCTCAGCTGTGCTCACGGCCATGGGGTACGAGGAGGAACTCGCACATACCGCCGTACGTTTATCCTTCACCCGCAGCACCAAGGAAAACGAGATCAGTCAGGTAGCCAGCGCGGTGGTCGCCACCATCAAATCTCTGGTGAGCTAAGCAGCCAGAGGCTTAGCGGTCAGCAGCTTACCGCTCAGCGACAAAACGCTTGGTGACGGAGATGTCTCGGTCGCCAAGGCCCGCATCAATGACTTCCTCAATGGCCGCACGTAGCTGGGGCAGTAACACCACATTGGTCTCGGTGGCTTCGGCGATCTCGTTGGCACCGTGAAGATCTTTACGCATGTACTTGATAGCACCAGAAGGTGAATCATCACCTGAGACCAGCCGATCTTTACGGCTATCAAGTAGGCGCGACGACGCGTACCCGTGACCCAATAGGTCCCACATGGCTTCCAGATCTAGCCCGGAACGCTCAGCCAACACCGACGCTTCACCCAAGGCAAAGATGGTGGCGCTGACAACCAATTGATTACACGCCTTAGCAACCTGACCGGACCCGAGTTCGCCTAGACGCACCGACGTGCCACAAGGTGCCAATGCCTCAGATGCTCGTTCACAAAGAGCTTGTGATCCGCCAAGCATGATGGAAAGCGTGCCTGCTTTGGCACCATCCTCACCGCCTGAGACCGGTGCGTCGACGACGTAAATGCGCTCGCCGAAACGTGCGGTGAGGTCTTCAGCTAGTTTGCGTACCCCGGGGGCCGAGCACGTGGAGCCAATAAGAAGCAGTAGTGGTGGGGCTGTTTCGGATCGCTGTTCCAGCCCGGCCAAGAGTCCTTGAGGGCCTTCCAGGGTTTCGCTGATCTGTGGAAGGTCCGGAAGCATAAGTAGAACTTCATCGCATTCGGCCGCTAGTTGTGCCGCATTGGATGCCCACCGAATGTTTTCTGGGTTTGTGCCGTCTTCCAACTCTGATCGTAGGTCGGTGAGCACCTGGTCTTCCGGTCGGCTGGAAGTCACGGTAACCACTCCGTGGCCCTCGGCTAGCAGTCTGGCCATAGGACGTCCCATGGCTCCAAGACCGATCACGCCTACAAGAGGTGTGTTCTTTTGTACTGGTGAATTCATCAGCAACTCCTTTGTTGTGAAGTGGAACGACGTAAAAAAGGGTGGTCAATATAGAGAACTCTGTTCAATATACTGTCCAAGACGCTATGCTGTCACCAGACGGAAGGAAAACAGAGCAATGACGCCTACAACACAACGCCTGCGCGTGGGAATCGCCGTAGATGTACCCGCAGCAGATATTGAACTCATGCAAGAACTCGAACCCCGCTTGGATTTCATTTATGAACCGGGGCTTTACCGGCCCCAGCGCTGGCAAGGTGACTGGGAGGGTGATCCGCAGTTCACGCGCACGGCCGAACAAGCTGAACGCTATCAAGAGATCATCACTTCATCACAGGCACTCTTTGGAATTCCGGACGTAAACCCAGGACTTCTGAAGAAGACCGTGGGCGAAAACTCGGAACTTCGCTGGGTGCACACCACTGCTGCCGGTGGTGGCGCGCAAGTTAAAGCCGCAGGGCTGACCACGGAAGAACTGGAGCGCGTCGCCTTCTCCACCAGTGCCGGAGTCCACGGTTCAACTCTGGCGGAATTTGCCCTCTTTGGTGTTCTGGCCGGTGCAAAGAATCTGCGCAAGCTTGAAGCTGACCAAGCCAATAAGTTTTGGCCCTCGGAACGCTGGGGTATGCGCCATCTAGATGAGATGACCATTCTTGTTGTTGGCCTCGGCGGCATTGGTACCGCAGTAGCGGAACGCTTTAAGGCCTGCGGATCTACCGTTTGGGGAACCTCGCGTAGCGGCCAACCAGTTACGGGTGTAGATCGACTGATTGATCCTTCCAAGCTGGCCGAAGTGGCTGGTCAGGTAGATGCCATTGTCGCCACGCTTCCAGGCACCAAGAGTACCGAAGGACTGCTGGGTGCTGACGTCTTTGAAGCGGTCCGCGAAGGAACCATCTTTGTGAACGTGGGACGTGGAACTGTGGTTGATGAATCTGCGCTCATCCCTGCATTGCAGGCGGGTCGAATCGGATTTGCTGCCCTTGATGTGGTGGCTCAGGAACCGTTGGATCCGAACAGCGTTTTGTGGGATCACCCGAATGTTTTGATCAGTCCGCATACAGCTGCGCTGAGCAGCCAAGAGACTACGCGAATCGCTCGTCTCTTCGCTCATAATGCAACGTGCTTCCTGGATGGTCAGGACTTGCGCAACAAGGTCGACACCGTAGAATTCTACTAATGACAAGCGAAATTGAGGTTACTGAAGGCATCGGCGAACGGGGTAATAGAGACCCTGCGCCGGCGGTGACCCGAGCCTTGGGAATTCTAGGTCTGCTTGCTGAAGCCGATGGTCGTGCGCTCTCACTTAGTGAGCTCGCACGAACCTTGGGCATTGCCAAATCCTCCTGCGCCAACCTTTGCCAAGCATTGGAAGACGGCGAAATGATACGGCGCACCAGTGACGGATTTGGACTGGGTCGACGCAATGCCGAACTTGGCGGAGCGTACTCGCTGCAGTTCAATCAGGTGCGCGAATTCTTCGGGCTCATCTCATCCTCACCCACCCTGCGTGGTGAGCTGGTGCAGATTGCCATGCTTGATGGCGCGGACGCGCTGTACCTAGCTCGTCATGAGGGGCGTATGCCTTACCGCTTTGGTGCTCCTCTGGGTTCGCGGCTACCGGCCGTCTTTAGTGCGGCGGGTAATGCGCTGCTAATGTCGCTCACCGAAGATCAGCTGACCGAACATATCGACCAGAATCTGCCATTGCGCAGTGGGATTGATGGTCTGGAAGTGACGCCGAAGGAACTTCGTCAACGTTTGACGCTGGCGCGTGAGCGTGGATTTGCGGTGGATGAAGGGCATTCAACCAGTGGCGTTACCGGCGTAGCCGTACCGTTGGCTGCCTGGTCGCCAGGTGATCCGCCATTGGCTCTTGGAACTGCTATTCCGATGGATCAGGCTGACCCGTTACGTGTGGCTGCTGTAGGTACTGCACTACGCGAAGTGGCTGCGCGTCTTGAAAATCCTTGGAGAGCCCGCGCCGCACGAGACTAATTGTCTCTAGCGAAAACTAAATAGTGTTTTAGAGCGTCACCTCGTTTCCCCTTGTGAAGGGCGTGCGAGGTGGCGCTTTTGTTTTCCAAGAAATATCAACCAAAAATAATGCGTCCAATATGTTGTACAGCGTTCGCTATGCTGGTATCTTCAATTCAGGTAGAAGTGATGTGCTTCACTCGTCAAAGGAGACCACCATGAATTCAACGCCAACGGGAGCCACCGGCTCCGGCGGTTCAGCACTTGATGCGAACTACGCTAAAAACCTGCAACGGGCCACCTTGGCCTCGAGTATTGGTAGTGCACTGGAGTATTTCGACTTCGCTCTGTACGGCTTGGCCACGGCGCTGATTTTCAATGTGCTCTTCTTCCCACAAGGCGATCCGGCCATGGCCACGGTGGCAGCATTCGCCACCTTTGGTGTTGGATTTATTGCTCGGCCTTTTGGTGGCCTGTTCTTCGGAATGCTCGGTGACCGGTTGGGGCGAAAGATTGTCCTGATCATCACCATCATGCTGATGGGCGGCGCATCAACCTTGATTGGTGTATTGCCTACCTATCAGATGGCTGGCATCTGGTCCCCAATTCTGCTGGTGCTCCTGCGCCTTTTGCAGGGCTTCGGCGCAGGTGCCGAACAAGCCGGCGCTACCGTGCTGATGGCAGAGTACTCACCAACTGCACGACGCGGATTCTTCTCGGCCCTACCATTTATCGGTATTCAGGCCGGAACTTTGCTGGCCGCGGTGGTGTTCTCGCTGCTAACCATGCTGCCTGAAGAAGCCTTGATGACCTGGGGCTGGCGTGTACCGTTCCTGGCATCATTCTTACTGATCATCCTGGCTGTGCTTATCCGTTCAAAGTTGGAAGAAACCCCAACCTTTGTTGAGATGGAAAAGCGCGAACAGGTCTCCGAGCACCCACTGCGCGAGCTATTCCGCAACGGTTTCCCCGGCGTGCTGGTAGGTATCGGTCTGCGCATGGCGGAAAACGGTGGCTCCTACATGTTCCAGGGCCTGGCACTGAGCTTCTTCGTCACCATTGTTGGACCGGAAGCCGACAAGGGCTTGCTTACCTGGGGTGTGACCATTGGTTCGTTGATCGGTGTCTTCTCGGTACCGTTTGCCGGAGCACTCTCTGATCGTTTCGGACGTCGAATCATTTATCGTGCCGGCGCGGTCTTCATGCTGGTGTACTCACTGCCAGCATGGTGGGCCTTGACCCTGGGCAGCCACGCCTTGGCCATTGCCGTGATCGCAGTGGGCATCGGCTTTGGTGTTGCCACGATGCTTGGCCCACAGTGCGCCATGCTTCCTGAACTCTTTGGCAGTCGTCACCGTTACTTGGGTGTGGCTATGGCCCGCGAAATCTCTGCAGTGCTCGCCGGTGGTTTGGCCGGTGTGCTCGGTGCCTACCTGATTGCCATCACCGATGGCAGCTGGTTGGTCTTGGGACTGTATATGGCAGTGCTTTCGGCCATCACCGTAGCTTCGACCTTCTTGGTTCCTGAAACCCTGCGTCGAGATTTGACCCGCACCGACGATGCAGTCAAGATTTCCTCGGTAGAAGCAGGCGACGATGTCTGGCTCTCCGGCAGTCAAGGTATGGGTGCCTCGGCAGTTTCTGCTCGCACCTCCTTCACCGTAGACCGGGAGCCGGTCTCGATGGACGAACGGTAGATCCCAACGGCCACAAATGACCGTGGGTAGATAACCAAAACTCAAAACGCGAACCTCCAAGCAACTGGGTTGCTTGGAGGTTCGCTTTGTTCTGGGCAAAACACTAATTTTGTGAACCCTGCTACTGGGGGACTGGTTTAGTGGTCTGGACTACCCAGAAGTAGTAAAATGACGAAAAACTTGTTACTCGGCGTAAGTTTTGGCGCTGAGATGGCTGAATTTAGGTGCGCAGAGCGCCGCGATGTGGCAAAGTTACACTGGGCGCAGTCCATAATAGGGCGCGGCACCGGCGCAGTCTCGTGGCTGAGGCCAAAACTAAAGTCAACTCGCATCATTAGTTCGGGTAGCGCTAGACCACGCACATCAGGTGGCAAGCGACTGCACTGAGCCACAAACAGAAGGACCCTATGAGGATTCCTGGACGTAGTGCCGCCTTAGCGCTGGCCGTAACCATGACCATCGGAACAGGTGCACAGGCAGCGGTTGCAACCGCAGCCACCCCTGAAGTTCCCAAATCATTGCCTTCGACTAAGCTCAACGTCGCAGCTGCAAAGTCCACAGTCACCAAGCGCACCACGGCGAATCTGCGCTTGCGTGCCAAGGGCAGCACATCTTCGGCCACCTTGGCGGTCATTCCCAAGGGAACCAAACTCACCATTTTGGGCACCAGCGGATCATGGAGCAAGGTTCGATACGCTGGCAAGACCGGTTGGTCTTCCAACTCCTACCTAGCCACCGTCTCCGCGTCGCAAAACAACGGTGGCGCCGTGCGCTACACCATTGCCAATCTGAACCTTCGCAGTGGCGGTGGAACTAACTATCGCTCGCTAGGTGTGATCCCTAAGGGTGAGCGTGTCACCGTCCTGAAAACTTCTGGCGGCTGGGCCAAGGTTTCTTCTTCCAAGGGCACCGGCTGGTCCAAGGCCAGCTACCTCAAGTCCTCGGGCGTTTCCTCGACCCCAGAGAAGTCCACCCCGGAAACAACGAGCACTTCTCGTTACACCACAGCTAACCTGAATCTGCGTACCGGTGCTGGACTCAGCTACCGTTCACGGGGTGTGATCCCCAAGGGCGAAAAGGTCAAGGTCTATCGCTCCTCGGGCAACTGGGCTCAGGTTTCAACTTCCAAGGGAACAGGCTGGGTCAGCAAGTCGTACCTCGGCAATGCCGCTACGCCGCAGAAGCCACAACCAGCGCCTAAACCAGAGCAGACTCCTACCAAGACTGCCTACGCCACTTCCAGCGTGAACCTTCGTTCCGGTCCGGGAACTAACTACCAGGTCAAGGGAGTTGTTCCGGCTAGTTCCAAGGTTCAGGTACTCAGTGCCGAGGCCGGCTGGTCAAAGGTTTCCGGCAGTGTTGGTGTCGGCTATGTCGCCTCTAGCTACCTGAGCACTTCGGCAACTGGCTCGTCAACCAGCGGGGTGCGCAGCGATACCCGACTGGTCATGAACACGGTCAGCAGACTGTTCGCCGGCGATTTCACCTCACTGGGCACTCTGCGTTCAGGCTCTGTAGGCCATAGCTCAGGACGAGCAGTAGACGTGATGATCCGCAATTACCAGAGCGCCTCAGGCGTTCAGGCCGGTGACCGCATCGCTCAGTTCCTTCTGGATAACCGTCAGCAGCTGGGCATCAGCTACCTGATTTGGCAGGACAAGATCTGGTTGGGTGAGAGCAAGGGATGGGAGCCATACTCTACTTCAGGTAAGTACGGCACTCAGTTCACAAACAACTGGACTGACAACACCCGACACATGAACCATATCCATGTGGAGACCTTTGGTGATTCTGCAACCGGTGGGGCACTAAACTACCGCATGCTGAACGGCTAAAAGCAACGCACAAAGCAGTAGACGCTTGAACATTGTGTTCAAGCGTCTACTGCTTTAATAGGCCTCGGCAGCCGGAGTGCTGGCTCGTCGCACCGCAGCCGGGGCCTGAAGGGCAGCGGGCCAATGAAACCTGACAGAGCTTTCGCCCTTCAGCTCCAAGACTCTGGCGCCTGGCTACAGCGTGTTATAGGTTGGGCGTGTTGTGAACGCTGTCTGCGGGGAAGGACCTGACCCCGCATTTGATATGTGCTTCACCGAACCTTGGGCTCCGCCCCGCAGACGTTTCAGATATCTCAGGAGAACCATTGATGGCCTCATCCCGCATTGTCATTGCCGGTCCGGCCACATGGAATCATCTGATCAAGATGGATCACCTACCAGAACCGGTACCTCACACGCAGTTCGCACAGTCAGCCTGGCACACGGTAGGCGGAACAAGCGCGGGTAAAGCACTGCATCTGGCCGGGCTGGCAGCGGATGTTGAGCTATGGACCAGTTTGGATGAGGACACAGATGGCACTCGGGTAAAAAGCCTGCTCGAAACCGCCGGAGTCCACGTTCAGGTCATCCCAAGCAAGGACACCGAACGGCACGTTAACCTCATGGCTGGTGGAAGCCGAGTTTCCATCTATGTCTCTACGGTCTCTGCACCAACAGCCGCGTCGGTAGCAGCCCTTTGTGAGGCAGTAATGGGCGCACGTGTTGCGGTCATCGACCTCAGCGTCGTGGGCCAGCACCTCTTGGATTTGTTACCTGTTGAGCACCCGCCACTGTGGATGGATCTACATGACTATGACGGGTCCTCGACCTTCCACGAACCATTTCTGAGCCGGGCCAGCACAGTCTTCATGAATGACGACGGAACTGATGATCCCTGGACGCTCATGAAGTCCTGTCTTGAACGTGGCCCGCAGCTGGCGGTGTGCACCTTGGGTGCCAAAGGTGCGATCGCCTTGGAAGCTGACGGCACCCGGCACCAGGTTGCAGCCGCACCGGCAACAATAGTTGACACCAACGGTGCAGGCGATGCGTTCATGGCAGGGTTCCTCGCTGCAACTCTGAACGGTAACGACGTCCAGGAAGCGTTAAGCGCGGCCGCGCACCAAGCTACAGAAGCTCTAAAAACCAGGCACTTGCATCCGGTGCTCGCCGAGCTCTGGCAGCCGATTGATTAGCAGCTAGCTGACTATGTCCAAGGGCTGCGGCATTTTATTGTGATGATTTAACGCAAGTACTTGCCAGAGGCCCAACCGTTTTTACCGGCGTACTTCACTGGGTACCACCCCGATTTTTTGGAACCGGTGACGCTCACCTTTTTACCCTTGGGGATTGTCAAGATGATTCGGTGGTTGGTTCCGTTACCGGATCGCATGTTCAGGTTTTCAGTCGTCTTAGCCGACTTTGCCTTGATGGTCTTGGAGTCATCCTTTTTTGGAGTGTCCTTGGACGTATTCGATGGCATGGAGATGTTCTTTAGGTACTTGCCAGAAACCCAACTGGTCTTTGAACTGTACTGAACCTGGTACCAACCCGAATTCTTGGAACCGGTGAGCTTGACGGTTTTGCCGTTAGGAATGGTCAGCAAAATTCGGTTGCCGGTGCCAGCGCCGCTACGCATATTCAAATTTGCGCTTGTTTTTGCCGTTCCCTTGGCGCTCTTGGAAGGAGGAGTGGTGGACTTGCTTCCGGCAACACCGTAGTAGGCCTCAAGAGTTTTCGCGCCTGAGTTCTTGTAGCTCTTGGCCAGTGACGTTCCCAAGTAGCGGAAGTGCCATGGCTCGTACGAGTATCCCGTGACCGATTCTTGGCCCTTCGGATAACGAAGGATGAAGCCGTACTTATGTGCATTCTTTGCAACCCAACGGCCAACAGGAGTATCGGCAAAGCAGGCTTGCAGGCCGCAAGCGCTGTTGTTGTTTCCAACATCGATGGCCAGGCCCGTTTGATGCTCGCTGGTTCCCGGGACGGCCGAAATCTTAGATGCGTAGCTCTGACCGTAGATTCGTGTGTAGTAGTTGTAGAGCTCCGCCTGACGGGCGTAGGAACGGTAGCCGCTGACCGCACGAATCTTGACTCCGTCTTTGGCTGCTGCCTTGACCATCGTGGTGTAAGCAGATGATGCCGAAGATTTCAGGCGAACGTTAGTGCCTGGTACTGCAACTGTCTTAGGCGCGTATTTTTTGGGGCTCAACGGGTAGCTCTTGTTCACAAATACGTCGGTCCGGCTCGGATCACGCTGGATCTTGCGTGCAGCTATGTGTACCGCCGAGTCTACCGAGAGTGCTTGGGTGCTGATTTCGCTCGGCGCAGCAATGCTCGAAGTGGCAGAGGCTGGAGCTAGCGGCATCAATGTTGCCATTAACGCAACACTTAGCGTCATGGCCAGAGAAAGTCTAAGCATGCGTGGCGATTTCACGCGTGCGTCCAATCGGATCTCGAGTGATGTGCTGCTCATTTCATCACTAATCGCCCTCTGATTCAAGGTTTCTGCAATTGCTTGAAGATGAATGTTCTACTTGCCTGCGGTTTATCGACGCCAGTCTTCATTGGTGTCAAAAGGTGAATGTCCCGGTCAGAGACAGGTGGATACGTCATCTTGTGCCTGCGGCTGCGAGTTCAATTATTACGATGTGTTCAGCCAGCGGTGGAAGCGATACCGGTAGTTATGAGCTGGCATGCACAAACGCTTTTGAATGAGGTGGTCGGCGAGCATATTGATCGGACCTGACGCCCCGAACGGGTTGATCAATCCGAGAGGAGAATTTTTCTTGCTCGGTGAGTTTTGATAAGTTTGCGATCATGCATATCCGTCCAGAAGTCTTTGATGACCGTGCTGCGGTGTATGCAGTTACGCATGCAGCCTTCGCCGGAATAGACCCGATGGTGGAACCTGAAGAGGTCTCACTTTTGCAAGAACTGTTCGACTGCGACGAGTATGACTCCAGGTTTTCCTTGGTCGCTTTGGATGGCACCGCTGTCATTGGCCACGTGATTGCCACGTGGGGGAACATCGCTGGCGTACCGACTCTCGGGTTAGGCCCACTAGCGGTAGCCCCGGAATACCAGCACCGCGGCGTCGGATCGATCTTGATGCAGAGCATCCATGATCAGGCCGAAGCAGAAGCTCTTGGTGGAATCGTCCTCTTGGGTGCTCCGGGCTATTACCGCCGATTTGGATATGAGCCGGCACTCGCGCGAGGAATCAACCCGAGCGACAGCACCTGGGGCGATCATTTTATGGTCCGGGTCTTTGATGAGCGGAAGCTGCCCACCGGTCATTACCAGTATGCCAAGCCCTTCGGTGTTTGACTCAGAATTCTCGGTAAAAAAGTAGCGAAGTGTTGCCTGAGCCTACCGCTACGCGTAGACATGAAACATGGCATTAGATCAAAATTTAGAGCAACTGTCCTTCACCGTCTCAGGATTTATCTCCAAAGAGATTTCCGAGGTTTACGAAGCCGTTGCTGATCCCGAAAAACTCTCTAGCTACTTCACCACTGGTGGGGCTAAGGGCCGTGCTGAAACCGGGGAAACGCTCACCTGGGATTTTCATGATTTCCCTGGCGCTTTCCCGGTCAAAGTCATTGAGGCGCAGTCCCCAAAGAAAATCGTGATTCAATGGGGCGCTGAGCACACCACCTCAGATAACGCGATGAACACCGTGACCTTCGATTTCACTTCCGTTGATAATGACACACGAACTAAAGTCGATATCACCGAAACCTCGTGGCAAGCCACCACTGATGGCGCCAAAGCGGCCTTTGGCAATTGCATGGGATGGACCGGGATGATGGCCGCGATGAAAGCTTGGCTGGAGTACGGCATCAACCTGCGTGAGGGCTTCTACAAGTAATCTCGACGAATCTAGCGGCGACGTCGGTAGTACACGTGGGTGGCTAGCGAAGTTTCTCGTCGTGAGTAACGGTCCATATGCGACTCGATTGTTTCTACGGTGATCGCTTCGCCCTTGCCGAGCTGAATCGGCGCGATATGTAGGCGCAGTTCATCAATGAGTCCCTCGTTCAAGAACTGCACGATCGTGTTGGCGCCGCCAGCGATGGCTACCTGCCCTTCGCCGGCAGCTTCCTTGGCTTCGGAGAGCGCCTCCTGAATTCCGCGGGTGACAAACTGAAAACTTGTGCCACCATCAAGGCGAAGTGTGGGTCGAGGGTGGTGGCTTAGTACAAAAACCGGTGCGTGGTACGGAGGATTATCGCCCCACCAACCGCTCCAGTCGGACTCAAGGGCTTGTTCTGGTGGGCCAAACATATTCAGGCCCATGATGAACGCTGAGGCTTCGGTAATGGCCGCTATCTCGGCGGTATTTTCCTCGGTGCGCTCAAGTTGCCACCGATGCAGTTTCTCTCCGCCTTCGCCTAGCGGAGTTTCTAAGCATTGATTCGGTCCGGCGCAGAAACCATCAGAGGAAACCGTAACATCGCAAGTAACTAGCCCCATCACTAGACCTCAATTCATCATCGGAGAAACGCTTTGAGTATTGGTACTCCTACAGTGAACCGGTCAGAGAGTAGATGCAAGCAAATCACGCACGGAACGCGTCGAAGCTTAGGAATCAGCGTCCTTAGGAACACCAACAACATTCCACACCGTGGCGGCGTGCTTCTTTAGTAGTGCAGATTCCAAAACTATGGCGGCCTTGCGGTGCACACAAGTCACCCATCTGATCTCACCGTCCAGGCGGTCAATGGCGCGCCTTGCTACAGACTCAACTTTGTCTGCGGTTCCAGCTTCGGCCTGTTGGAGTAGTTCTTTCACCCAGGCGGGATCTGCCAGTGCCCGATCCATGGCATGTTTGCCTAGACCGGAGGTTGCGCCCTTGCCGGAAGAATAGATTCTTAACCGACCGCGCACACCCTTGCCGTTTCGTTCGCCGGCAGCTCCGATATACAGCGGTGGATTTGAGTCGCTGCCTTGCTGGCGAAACACGTAAACGCCAGGAAGCGCAGGTGCTTCGTTGGCTGCCTGAGCAAAGGGGATCCATTCGGACCAGTCCAGCGAATCTAGGGTTTCGTCGCTGATAGGTACCAACGGTGCGTTTAGTCCCGGGGCGCCAGCGAATCCGAGCTGGGTGAGCAACGCGGGTTGCAGGTGCCAGTTGCCGCCGGGCTTATTCGGGATTTGGACACCGCCCTTGGGGCGCTGCTTTTGAAGGTAAGTTCTTAGATCCTTGGTAGGAACGCCAAGCTGGCTAGCTGCTACGTCTAACGAAAGTAGCTGCTCATCTTCTAACAATGATCTTCCTTCGGTGCTGGTCTAGGTCCGACTATTTTGTTGCCTAGTTCAATGGTGCCAGAAAACCCGGTAGGCGGGGCGCGAGCCTGACCTACCGGGTCTGTGATGATGAACTAGTCAATGGCGCGGTGCAACTTCGTGCTCAACCGTTCTAATTCGTGAAATTCTTCTTCGCTCAGTGCTGAACCCAAAAGCTCATGAAGATGTTTAACATGCTCACGGCCGATTTCCTGCTGAACTTTGAGACCTTGATCGGTCAGCGAGAGCCGTGAGGCCCGTTGGTCATCTGGATCTGCTTCACGGACTACCAAGCCTCGCTCTTCTAAGCGAGTGATCATTCGACTCAAACTTGGTTGGGTAATGAGCAGATGTTTGTTCAGATCAACCATGCGGCTTTTGCCTTCGGGGCAGTTGCGCAAATTGAACAATACGTCGTATTCGCGCATGGAGAGCTTGCCGAACTCGGACATCGAATTGATGTGACGCATGACCGCCACCTGTGCTCGGAAGAGTGACTCCCAAGCATCGGTGGTGCTCTTGAGCGAGGCTACCGGTTTACTGGTCTCGGTCACTTGCTACTGGCTCCTTGGTATTTGCTAAGTCAGCTTCCATTTTAGCCCGGCGAGCTACAACCAAGCGTTCATGGGTTGGAGCTGGAGTCAGGTCGTTTGGAGCACGTGACTCCATTTCTTTGCGCAGTTCTGGCAAGACGTACTCACCAAACATGTCCAACTGATTCAGCACGGTCTTCAGTGGGAGACCTGCATGGTCCACCAAGTAGAGCTGGCGCTGGTAGGCGCCAAAGTATTCCTGGAAAGCCAGGGTCTTTTCGATGACCTGCTGTGGGGAACCAACGGTGAGCGGAGTTTGTGCGGTGAAATCTTCCAACGACGGACCATGGCCATAAACCGGCGCATTATCGAAGTATGGACGGAATTCTTTCACCGCCTGCTGCGAGTCCTTGGCCATGTAGAACTGGCCGCCAAGACCAACCACTGCCTGATGTGCTTTGCCGTGACCGTAGTGCTCGTAACGCTCACGGTACAGGTTGATCAGCTGCTGGTAGTGCTCCTTTGGCCAGAAGATGTTGTTGGCGAAGAAACCGTCACCATAGTAGGCAGCGATTTCAGCTACCTGTGGGGTACGGATTGAGCCGTGCCAGACGAACGGTGCAACATCATCAAGCGGACGCGGGGTGGAGGTGAAGTTCTGTAGGGGAGTACGGAACTTCCCTTCCCAGCTCACCACATCCTCATCCCACAGTCGGCGCAGTAGGTTGTAGTTCTCAACGGTCAGGTTCACTGAGTCCTGCATGTTTTTGCCAAACCATGGGTACACCGGTCCGGTGTTACCGCGGCCCAAGACCAAGTCCACACGACCATTGGAAAGGTGCTGAAGCATGGCAAAGTCTTCTGCGATTTTCACCGGGTCATTGGTGGTGATCAGCGTGGTGGTGGTTGAAAGAATAATTCGCTCAGTTTGCGCAGCGATGTAAGCCAGGGTAGTTGTCGGCGAGGAAGAGAAGAATGGACGGTTGTGGTGCTCGCCGATGGCGTACACATCCATACCAATTTCTTCTACCTTTTTAGCGATAGCTACCGAAGCGTCGATGCGCTCCTTTTCGGTCGGGATACGGCCGGTGGTTGGGTCGCGGGTGATGTCGCTGACTGAGAATACTCCGAACTGCATTTCCACTCCTGAATCTATGGGCTGTTGCGATGTGCGCTTACCTCAAATTTATATGCGTATGCATGTAATAACAAGTTGAAGCGTCAAATATTCCCTGAGGCTTAGAAAACTCGCCGTCAGTTCCGATGGCGCAAGAAGCGGTACCAGCTAAACAAGGCATCGTGCACAGCGATGCTGGATGGGGCTCGGTGACGGGTGCTGACCATGAGTAGTGATCAATCTCGCCGGGTTTCGCGACACCGGTGATGATTGGTTATCGTAGTGAAGATGAATCAATCTAGTAGCGTTGTGCGCCTCGGTCAGCGGAGGATTCCTCCGATGACCTTAGTACGCATGGCGTTGCTCGTTGGTTCAGTTTTTATCGGCCTGCTTTCCATGCATGTGCTGCTGGCACCGGCCACACAACCTCAGCCAGTTCCAGCAACGAGCCATGAACAGATAGTTGCCCATCATGGGGCTCGCGCCTCTGCCGATGCCAAGAGCGTTCCAGAAAGATCGCACGGTTGTGCTGACTGTCCGATGGACCATGACTTGGCAGCAGTAGGCTGCGTTCTCGCCTTGCTGGCGCTATTGCTACTTGTGCGCCCTCCGAGGGTTCTAGGTATTTCCGCTGTGGTGGAAAGTGTCTATCGACCAGTGAATGCCACCTCACGAGTATGGGCGACGAGGCCAGATTTGACCGCGTTGGGGATTTGTCGAACGTGAAATATTGGCAGGCGCTATCTTGACCTGCCGTTTCGCTCTTTTGTGCCAAGGCTAAGCCGGCACACGACATCTTTCACCCACCGTAGGAGTTTTTCTTGAAGGACAAAAATCTATATTTCAGCGCCCTGGCGCTAAGCACCCTGTTTGCATTCACCGCTTGCGCAGCCGAATCCGGGCAGGTGGCCGAACCAAGTTCCTCGGTTCACGACAGCGGACATCACGCTTCCTCGGCGCCAGCCACGGAATCGGGTGCCGCCAATTCGGCGGATATGAGTTTCGCCAGCGGAATGAAGGCCCACCATCAACAAGCTCTGGACATGTCCGAGGACCTGCTGAGCAAGGAAGATATTCCACAAGAGGTTCGGGAGCTGGCCGAAAAGATCAAGTCGGCTCAGGGCCCGGAAATTGAACTCATGAACAGTTGGCTAGCCGATTGGAAAATGCCTCAAGGCATGGATCACGGTCAAATGAACCACGGTGACGGCATGATTTCAGATGAAGACATTGCGGCCCTGAAAAAGGCCGAAGGAACTAGCGCTGCAAGGCTCTTTCTGCAGCAGATGATTACGCATCACGAAGGCGCGGTCGACATGGCCAAGACTGAAGTGGATCAAGGGTCAGATGCTGAAGCGATCAAGCTTTCAAAAAACATCATTGAAGATCAAAATCGTGAAATTCAAGAGATGAAAGAGCTGCTTAGCGGACTCTAACCTCGACGCTGTGCTGCTTGCCTTTGGGGCAGTGAGCATTAGATAAAACTAAACGGTGAGTGCCGCATGGCACTCACCGTTTAGTTGAACTTATGAGGTATTCAGCTCTTTGAACGCAACTGATCGCGGTCACGCCAAGCTCCGGTTCCCCAGAGTGCCAGTGCAACCAGCGCCGGCTGGAAGAACAGCCGAGCCAATCGCTTGCCATCGGTATCTAAACCGAAGGCATCGCGGTGATCCAGTAGCTGTGCGATATTGCCGGGGAATACTGCGACAAAAAACAGTGCCACTATCCAACCGACGTGAACACGCTTCTTGAGCAGGGTCAGTAGCGATAGACCTAGACCCACTTCTGCCACGCCGGACAATATAACCACTAAGTCAGGATCCAACGGAAGGCTCTGTGGAACTTGCGCCTGGAATTCTTGGCGTCCAAAGCTCAGGTGGCTAACGCCCGCGTAGGTCAGGAATGCGCCGAGCACCAGACGTGCTGTATGCCTTGGCTTGCTGAGTTGATTAGTCATCAGAAACGGTGACGGTCACGTCGATGTTGCCACGGGTGGCGTTCGAGTATGGGCACACGGCGTGAGCTGCATCAGCAAGTTCCTGAGCAGCGTCGTGATCCATTCCGGGGATGATAACTTCCAGCTCTACCGACAGCTTGTAGGCATCGCCATCGCGGTGCAGGTTCACTCGGCCACCAACGCTGGAGTCCTCAACCTTGATCTTGCGTGCACGAGCCACGGTGTTTAGTGCGGAGTGGAAGCAAGCCGAGTAGCCGGCAGCAAAGAGCTGCTCTGGGTTGGTGCCAATTCCGGTTCCACCCAATTCCTTAGGGGCAGTCAAAACCAGATCAAGACGGCCATCCGGGGTCTGTGCGCGACCTTCGCGGCCCTGGCCGGTGGACAATGCTTCTGCGGTGTACAAGGTTTCCATGGTTCTGCCTTTCTTAGGGGGAATACGTGCTGGTGGGCAGTAAATTATTTGCTGTCCATAGTTGGGATCTCTTGCATTGATTCGGTAAGCCGATGCAATGAGTTCACCAAAGCTTTGGCGCTGGCGATGTCGGGTAGGCCCGTGCCGCAAGCGATTTGTTCTGGGATATGCGCTAGTTCATTGCGTAGATTGTTGCCCTGCTCGGTGAGTAGAACGTTGACTACGCGAGTGTCTGTCTCGCTGCGTTGACGCTTGATGAATTCTTTGCTTTCCAGTCGGCGTAACAGCGGGGAGAGCGTTCCGGAATCCAGCTGGAGCATCTCACCGATTTCTCGTACCGGCTGCGATCCTTCATTCCAGAGGATCACTAGGACCAGGTACTGGGTGTAGGTCAGTTTCCACGGAGCTAGCAGCTCGGTGTAGGCCCTGGTGGTAGCTCGGGTTGCCGAGTACAGGGAGAAACAAACCATTTCATCAACTATCGCCATGCATTAATCATTGCACGTAATTAGATTGTGCGCAACTTAAATTTGTGGTGAAGTGCTTCACGCGGTCATGATGTCCACGCTGAGCAATTGGCGGAGACTCTGAAGATGAAAAACGGCGGACCAGACACCGTTAGTTTGGTGTCTGGTCCGCCGCCTAGTCGAGGCCGAGATTAATCTTCAGAAGCCTTAGGGGACTTATTGATCATCTCTTCAATCGTCCGTCGTTCGCGACGTGTGCTCGGGATCTGGCCGGTCATGGGATGAACCACTGGATCATTCGAGACAGGAGCCTTAGAAGTCTTACTTTCGACTTTGTCAGTTAGGTCGGTTTCTGACTTTTCAGGCTTCTCGCCTTGAACCGTCGACTCACTGGCCGGGGCAGTGATCTTTGCGGTGGCCGAATTCATCGCCAGAGCAAGATCAGCGGAATCGGTCTGTTGTTGTGAGGAGTGCTTGCGATTGGCACGACGTGCCGCACGCTTTTCCTTACGGGACTCAACCAATCGGTAGAGTACGGGGACCAGGATCAAGGTCAGCAAGGTAGAGGTCACCAGGCCACCGATCACCACGACAGCCAGAGGCTGTGAGATGAAGCCTGACTGTCCGGTCAGTCCAAGACCCATTGGAATCAGCGCAAAAATGGTGGCCAATGCGGTCATCAGAATCGGACGCAAACGTTGACGCGCACCATGGGTGATGGCGTCTTCTAGGCTCATGGCCGCACGCTCAGCGGAAGGCTGACGATATTGGTTGATCAAGTCGATCAGCACAATCGCGTTAGTGACCACAATGCCCACCAGCATCAACATACCAATCAGCGACGGCAGACCCAGCGGGATGCCCGAGATCAGCAGTAGACCGACGGCGCCGGTGGCAGCAAATGGAATGGATACCAGAAGCACCAGTGGCTGAATCAATGACTTAAAGGTGGCCACCATGATGACGTAAACGATGGCTACAGCAGCCAGCAATGCGAGGTAGAGCTGGTTGAACGAGTCTGCCTGCTCGGTGGCAGCGCCACCAATTTCTGCGCTGGCACCTTCTGGAAGATCGACCGAATCAAGCTTGGTCGTGACTTCCTTGGAAACCTTACCCAGCATGTTTTCATCCGGGGTCAGCGTCACCGTAGCGATGCGCTCACCGTTAGAGGTGGTGACCTGCTGGACTACCTTGGTGCGATCAACCTTGGCCAGATCCTGCAGCTTCTTCGGACCAGTTGCAGTAGGGATCTGCAGGTCGCGGAGCTTCTGTACGCTATCGAGCTTGAGCCCCTCACCAATCTGTACCGTCAGGTCGGTGTAATCAAGGCGAAGCTTGCCGGCTGGAACAGGGGAGACCTGGCCAGCGACCATTCCGGCCAGCTGGGATTCGGTCAGACCCGCTGCTGCGGCCTTATCTGCATCGATGTCGATGGATACCTGCTCACGTTCAGCCGAGAGGTTGTCGGTAATACCGGAGACATACGCGGTGTCCTCAAGCGCCTCACGCATAGTCGCTGTGGCTTCCCGCAAGCTGTCTTCATTAGGAGCTTTGATCTCCACGGTGACGTCACTTGAGGTCATAGCCGAAGAATTGGAACCGTAGGTGACGGTCATGTCCTTGGACAGATCAAGGGAATCAACTTGCTCGTGGATCGTATCGGTCAGCTTTTCCTGATCTGCGTCCTTATCGGTAATGACGGTAAAGCTTGCGGTGTCTGAACCGGAAGCAAACATGGCCGCCATGCCGCTGGCGGTACCGACGGTCATCTGAACGTCTTCTACACCATCAATGTCGCCAAGCTTAGACTCAATCTTCTTGGCTTCATTAGTGGTTGTATTCAACGCGGTACCCGAAGGCATAGTGGCCTTGACCGTGATGGAGTTTTCGCCGGTAGAACCCAGCAGGTTGGTGTTCAGCAACGGGGTCATGGCTACGGTGCCAGCCAAGATCAGCACTGAGGCCAACAAGGTGATGACCGGGTGCTTCTGGGTAGATTTCAGCACTGGCTGATAAGCCCGCTGCATCCACGACTTATCTTCAGCAACGTGAACCGTGTGCGCCTTGGTGGTCCCTGGACGGTGCGGTAAGAACCAGTAGGCCAAAACCGGAACGATAGTCAAAGAGACCAGAAGTGAAGCGAGCAGTGCGATGGTCATGGTTAGCGCGAACGGGCTGAACAGTTCACCAGCCATACCGCCAACCATTGCGATAGGTAGGAAGACTGCCACCGTGGTCAGCGTTGCAGCCGTGATAGCACCGGCAACTTCCTTGACCGCTAGCAAGATGGACTGAGCCTTGGATTCACCAAAGGCAAGGTGTCGTTTGATGTTTTCAATGACCACAATCGAGTCATCAACCACACGGCCAATGGAGATGGTCAGTGCGCCCAAGGTGAGCATGTTCAGGGTGTAGCCAAAGACGTTCATTCCAATGAAGGTCATCATCAGCGACAGTGGAATCGAGATTGCGGTGACCAAGGTGGAACGCACTGAGAACAGGAAGATCAAGATAATGATGACCGCAAAACCAAGGCCCAGCGCACCTTCGATAGCCAAGTGGCTGATCGAGTCTTCAATAAATGGTGCCTGATCAAAGATCGTGGTCATAGTGGCCTTGTGGCCCAGCTCGGACTGAAGGTCCTCAACCATGTCAGCAACCGCGTGGGAGATGGCAACGGTATCGCCATCTGGGGTTTTGGTCACCGAGATGGAAAGAGTTTCTGCACCGTTGGTGCGGGTGATGCTGGTTGCTTCATCGGCCTTGACCGAAACATCTGCAACGTCCTTGAGCAGGGCTGGTCCATTATCCGTAACGATCGGGATGTTCTTGATAGCATCCAAATTATCCGGGGTTGAGCCGGCAATAACGGGCAACTGGAGACCGTCCACGTTCATATTGCCCACCGGAATTGGTGAGCCGGCGTTCTCGATGCCGTCCTTCAAATCGGAGACGGTCAGCCCGGCACGGGACATCTCAGCGTTTTTCGGTTTCACCGCAATGTGCTGGGTCGCACCACCAGAAACTGAGGCTTCACGGACTCCGTCAATCTTCTGTAGCTTGGGAAGTGCAATTCGCTTAACGTCGTCATTGAGCGACTCCAAGGACTCATCCGAGGAGACAGCAAGCATCAGTACCGGAAGATCTGCGATGGAGCCGGCCAGCGCTGTTGGCTCAACGTCATCAGGTAATTGGGACTTGGCGTTAGAGATCGCGCGGTCTACTTGAGAACGGGCACGATCCATATCGGTGCCGTACGCAAAGGTTAACGCAATGCGGGTGAATCCGGCCTGCGAGGTAGCGCTGGAAGATTCAAGACCCTCAACAGCCTGCAACGCCGTTTCAAGCGGAGCGGCAACCTGCTCATCGATGACATCAGGACTTGAACCTGTTTGGGTAGCCATGACGGAGATCTGCGGGAACTCCATGGAGGGGATTAGTTCCTGTTTTAGTGATCCCATGGAGATCACACCAAAGATGGCGGCGAAGACCGTAATTAGCGCAATGAGCGCTCGGTTCTTCAATGACAAGGTGGCCAAGCGTTGCATGCGGGTGTAGTCCTAGCTAGGTCGCAGTACGGATGAAGTGCTTGGAACCAATTCTAGTTTGTTGTGCATGCGCAACTGTCCACTAAAGAGTTAAAACGGTAAAGATCATCCGTGAGGAGTAGTGGCACAAACAAACCCCTCGCGGACTGTTGTCCGCAAGGGGTTTGTAAGTTCTTCAAGTGCGCGGGTTAGGCACGGACGTTGCCACCAGAAACGGCCGCAAATTTGTCGATTATTTCCAATTCTTCGGTGGAGAACTCAAGATTATTGACCGCAGCCAACGAGTCTTCCAACTGCTTCACGCTCGATGCACCAACCAAGGCGGAGGTCACTGGCGTGCCAAGTGGCTGGTCGCGCAGCAACCACGCGATAGCCATCTGGGCCAACGACTGCCCGCGCTTGGCAGCAATATCGTTGAGCCCGCGGATACGGTCCAGGATCTCGTCGGTGATTGCCGACTCGGAGAGGAATCGTCCCTTGGTGGCGCGCGAGTTTTCCGGGATTCCATTCAGGTACCGGTTGGTCAGCAAACCCTGGGCCAATGGCGAGAAGGCAATAGACCCAGCACCTACCTGCTCCAAGGCTTGGAAGACGTTAGGGTTCTCTGCTTCGGTCCAGCGGTTAAACATTGAGTAGCTTGGCTGATGAATGAGTAGTGGAGTGCCAAGTTCCTTGAGGATTCGTGCTGCCTCCAGTGTCTGGGCAGGGGAGTACGAGGAGATACCTGCGTACAGTGCCTTGCCTGAACGGACTGCTTGATCCAGTGCGCCCATGGTTTCTTCCATAGGTGTCTCAGGATCTGGGCGGTGGCTGTAGAAAATATCTACGTAGTCTAGGCCCATGCGTTCGAGGGACTGGTCAAGGCTGGACAGCAAATACTTGCGGGAGCCGCCATCACCGTAGGGGCCAGGCCACATGCGGTGACCGGCCTTGGAAGAGATGACCAATTCGTCGCGGTAAGGCTTGAAGTCTTGGGCCAGGTGGCGACCGAAGTTCTTTTCAGCGGTACCATCCGGTGGACCGTAGTTATTGGCCAGATCAAAGTGTGTGACACCTAGATCAAAGGCACGGCGCAGGATTGCGCCCTGCTCGTCAAAGCGTTTGTCATCGCCAAAGTTATGCCACAGTCCCAACGAAATAACGGGAAGCTTCAGACCGCTACGTCCAACGCGGCGGTAGGGCATGGAGTCGTAACGGTTTCCCGCTGCGGTATAGGTCATTGGTACCTTTCAGCATTCCGCGCGGGGTTGGCCGGCGCAGGAAATTTTGAGACTAAAAACAGTTAGTGTGAAGTAGACAACCTTTTTGAGGATACAGGAATTGTGATCTGTGGTTCTTGGTGTGGCCCGTGTGGAATTAAATTGTTCGGAGCAAGAAGTTCTATGGAATGAGGGAGGCTTCCAATGTCGGTCATAGACGAGCGTTTCGGGTTGGCAGACCGCCAGGTCGAGTCTTTTCGGTACCGAATGAGTTACCTGACGATTCTTGGTATCTAGATCTATACCGTGCCGTGGTTAGGGAATGAATAGCTTCAGCCCAAAGAGTCGCTTTTATGAAAATTTGGTACTTTCTGGTGGTTGCAAGATTTCTAGGAAAAGTATTATGCCTGCTTTACGTCAACGTTCTAATGAAGTTTCTGTTCAGTAACAATTAGAGCCGTAAACTTATTTGTCTGAATTTCTCTAAAATGTCGGAAGCTGGACGTACGCTTGGGGCTACTTGGTGGGGATTGATTGGGGCCATCAAGTTCACTCTCAAATCAGTTCCTAGGAGGACAAGTTGTCCACTCGTTTTAATCCACCGCCAGCCTGGCGGCCTTACCTTCCGCACGATTTTGTCCCTGGTGTCCAATGGACCCCAGAGCCTTCTTGGGGCGCTCCGCCAGCCGGATGGCCTCTGTGGGTTGACATGAATACCGGAGCTGCTGCTGAACCGCCGATCGAGTATTCGCAGAACCCGTTCCTGTTCATGTCTGTAGTGCCGGATTGGGGAGCAACAAATAGCGCTTCACTTGATTCCTCGCCGCTTGGGTTGCCTGTGTCTTCCGCCAAGAAGCGCCTTGGGCGAGGAAAGAAAATTGGCCTCGGCGTTCTAGGGGGAATCGTTGCCATTGTTGTCATCGCTGCGCTTAGTGATGGGGGCGAAGACGGGGGTGGTGACCCGGTAGTTGCAAGTCCAAGCGCCAATGTTGCTGCAAGCGCCTCGAATATCGCGCTGGCCGAGGAACCGTTGGCAAGTGCCTCTGCTTTTTCTGAAGCTGACGAAAGCTCTAAAGAAGCGGCGGAGGAACAGGCCAAGGAAGAAAAAGCTGCGGCAAGTTCAGCGGCCGCTGCCGAAGAGAAAGAAAAGGCCGCGGCGGAAGAAAAAGCAAAGGCTGAGGAAGAAAAGAAAGCTGAAGCTAGCGCCAAGGCTAAGGAGGAAGCGGAAGCTTCGGCGGAAGCGGAAGAAGAAGCTGGGACACTTAGCCAGCAAAATGCGCTGAATAAAGCTGCTGATTATTTGGAATATACCGCTTTTTCAAAGACTGGTCTCGCTGGACAGCTTGAATTTGAGGGTTTTTCAAAATCCGAAGCTGCTTGGGCGGTTGAACGCGTCACTGTTGATTGGAACGAACAGGCCGCGTTGAAAGCTGCCAGTTACTTGGAATATACGTCATTCTCAAAGTCAGGGCTGGTCAAACAGCTGGAATTTGAAGGCTTCACCCAGAAGCAGGCGGCATATGGGGTAAGCACAACGGGTCTGTAGCTACGATGCTGAGTGACTATCATTTTTGTGATGGCTGAGAGGCAAGTCTCGAGCTTTGTTGCTGGTGTCTAGTTGCTCATGGTGTGGTTAACGTAAAAAGGTCCGTCCACCAATTGGTGGACGGACCTTTGAACGTAGAACTAGATTAGTCCCAGAGCCTTATCGGTAGCAGCCTTAACCTCAGCGTAGAGCGCTGGGTTTTCATTCAGCTTCTGACCGTAAGAAGGAATCATGTCATTGAGCTTCGACTCCCAGCCGGCGAACTGCTTAGGGAAGCAGCGCGAGAGCAGGCCAACCATGATTGGGGTTGCGGTCGAAGCACCAGGCGAAGCGCCGAGCAGACCGGAAATGGAGCCGTCCGAAGAAGTGATGACCTCGGTTCCGAACTGAAGTACACCGCCCTTCTTGGCATCCTTCTTGATGACCTGTACACGCTGACCGGCGGTGATCAATTCCCACTTGGAACCATCGGCACCAGGGAAGTACTCGGTCAGCGCCTCGTCCTTCTTAGCGCGGGACTTGAGAACTTCCTTGATCAGGTAAGTAGTCAGATCTAGGTTGTCCTTGCCAACAGCCAACATCGGAATGAGGTTGTGTGGGCGCAGCGACAGTGGAAGATCAAGCTGGCTGGTGGACTTCAAGAAGTTCATCGAGAATCCAGCGTAAGGGCCGAACATCAGCGAGCGCTTGCCATCAACAAAGCGGGTGTCCAAGTGTGGAACCGACATTGGAGGAGCGCCAACCGAAGCCTGGCCGTAAACCTTAGCATTGTGCTGGTTCACGATGGTCTCATCGGTGCAACGCAAGAACTGACCGGAGACTGGGAAGCCACCGAAGCCCTTGATTTCATCAATGCCTGACTTCTGCAGCAGTGGCAGTGCGCCGCCACCTGCGCCAACAAAGACGAACTTTGCCTTGACGTTCTTTACTGTGCCGGAGGCCTTGTCCTTGACGGTCAGTTCCCAACCAGCACCGGAGCGCTTGAGGTTCTGAACCTTGTGACCGTAGTTCACCGAAGCACCAGCGGCGCTCAGCGAGTTGGTCAAATCTGCGGTGAGGCGACCGAAGTCAACGTCGGTACCCGAGGTTACGCGTGAAGCTGCAACCTTCTGCGAAGCGTCGCGACCCTGAGCAACGAGTGGAGTCCACTGATTGATGGTGTCTAGGTCGTTGGTGATTTCCAGTTCCTCAAACAGAGCGTTGGGCTTCAGTGCCTCGTAACGGGTCTGCAGGTACTTGGAGTGGTCCTCGCCGATAACAAACGACATATGAGGAAGCGGGTTGATGAAGCTGTTGTCAGCAACGCGCTTGTTGTCCACGGCCCAGGAGAAGAACTGGCGGGACATCTGGAACTGTTCGTTGATGCCAATAGCCTTGGCTGGATCAACCGAACCGTCAGCAGAAGCTGCGGTGTAGTTCAACTCGCACAGGGCCGAGTGGCCGGTACCAGCGTTGTTCCAAGGGGAGGATGACTCCAACCCCGCCTTGTCTAGGTTCTCAAAGAGACCAATAGACCAGGTTGGTTCCAGCTGGTTGATCATGGTGCCAAGAGTGGCACTCATGATGCCGGCACCGATTAGTACTACGTCAAAAGATTCGGTTGACGTTTCAGAAGGCACGAGGATCTCCATCGACAGTGATACTTTGCTCTATCCCAGAGTAGACCTAACCACCCTTGGGTTAGAAATCGTTAACTGGGTTAATGCTGATTAACTCTTTAGGGCTGGTGAATTAGTCATCTGCACATCGGCGTAGCATTCGTTGAGCATCGGCGATGGGGGATAGAAGGTGACGTTTCCGTTGAATGCCAAGGCTGAGATTGGGAAGACCAGTGGCAACAACGGTAGATCCTCATCCAATGTCTTCAGAATGCTTGCGTAGGCATTAGTGCGTTCTTCTCCCGAAGGAATGGAACGAGCAAGCAAGATTTGTGAGTCAAGTAACGCTGACTTGTATCCGAACTCATTAGCTTTATTTGCCAATATTCCGGAGAAGAAGTCATCTGCTGAGCGGTAGCCTCCGGAGAACCCGAGTAGGTGTAGCCCGTTAAATTCACTTGATTGCACGGTTTTCACATAGCCATCGGTCCACGCGATAGGACGAGGCTTGATACGAATGCCTACCTTGGCTAGGTCCTCTGAGATCTGAGCAAAGGTACGTTCAGGAAGTGGGAGATAGTTGCGCGATACCCGTAGTGGGTAGGCAAACTCAATTTCTTCTCCCTTGTAGTTGATCTCATCCAGAAGTGCCTTGGCCTTGGACTCATCATGACTCGGCGTATTTTCTGGACTGGGAATGTTCAGCGCTGGCGGCAAAATGGTGGCCGCGTACTTTGATCCCTGAATGAATAGTTTGTCAGCCAGTGAAGTCCTGTTAGTTGCATGGGCAATGGCCTTGCGGAACTCAGGCTTTGCTAGCCACTTGTTGCGCTGATCCATGCCGAGGTACAGCACGGAGAATGGGTCACGCTGAACAACTACCTTTGCATTGCGTACCAAGGTGCGCATGGTGTCAACGGAGACCATATCGAATCCATCAACTTCTTCGGCCAGCAAGGCGCCCTCCCGGTTATACGGGGAAGGTATGGAAGAAATGAGAACTACTTCTGGGTGTTGCTTATTGTCTGTGAGCCGCTTCTGATTCCAGTAGTCAGCAAAGATCTCGAGACGAACAACAACCTTGTCCAAAGAAACAAACTTATAGGGACCGGTGCCGACCGGTGCGGTAGCCAAAGATTCGGCAGGGTTATCTTCTGGTCCACCGGTCAGGCCGCTAGGTGCAGCAATGGCCATTCCTGGAAGAGTGAATGCCTCAATAAGATCTGGCAGGCGGCGGCGCAAACGTAGAGTGACTTCGTATTTGTCGGTGGCTTCCACCGACCTGAAGTAGCTTGCGCTCCCACCCTTTGACTTACCAGTAAAGAGGTTGGTGGTGAATTGCTTTTGCAGCTCCGTTAGCTGTTGAACACGTTCTTGCTGTGTGGCCAGTTGTTCTGCCGAAGCGGATTCGCCGTCCTTGACCTCCGGCTCAAGATCGTCGGCCTTAGGGAGCTTGGGAATGTCACAGTCGTAGTGGAAAACGTCAAAGAAACCCTGCGTCGACGAGGCGGTTTGGGAGCTGGACAGGGATTCCCAACGTTTGAAGTTGGCAATAACGCCGGCTGCAATCAGCTCGGTGCCGTCGTGAAAGAGCACACCTTCACGCAATTTGAAGACGTAGGTTAGTCCGTCTGTACTTTCACTCCAAGACTCTGCCAGTCCTGGAATTGCGCCACCGGTATCCAGATCAATATTAACGAGCGTCTCGTACACCTGACGAGTGACGCGGAACGACTCATTGTCGGCAACCACGGCTGGATCTAACTTGATCGGCGGAGCCGAGGCGGACAGGCGTAGGGTCCGGGGAATCGGGGTGCTTGAGGCAGAAGCATTGGAAGACGGATCGGCTTGAGTGCCAGATTTTCCAGTGCAGGCGGCCAATGCCAGAGCGGTTGTCGCCAAAGTACCGGTCAGCATTGCGCGTCGAGATACGAGACTTAGTGGCAAATCGGGCACTGGGATGGCTCATCTTCCTTTAGCAAGCAACGTTCTATGCCGCACGCACCAATAACAATGGTGGACTAACGGTATTTATCAAAGATAGCGCACCATCGCTATAGCCCCGGGGCTAAAACTCCCGGGGCGGATAAGTGTCACCTAATTGTTAGCTGCGGTGCACAACATTCTCGCCAAGATCTCCCTCGGACCATTGAACTAGCTGTCGCTTGAGGAGCTTGACCATACGCGGGAAGAAGGCTGCAGTATTTCCGCCGTTGTGGGGAATGATCAGCGCGTTGGGATGCTGCCACAAGGGGTGATCTTTAGGCAGTGGCTCCGGGTCGAACACATCCGAGGCAACGTTGAGGCGTCCAGAGGCGACTTCTTTAACCAAAGCATCGGTATCAACCACCGGTCCGCGAGCAACATTCACGATCGTTGCGCCGTCGGGCAGCTGCGCCAAGAGCTCAGCGTCAACAAGATGATGGGTGGAATCGGTGAGCGGCACAATCAAGATTAGTACTTCTATATCTGCAGCGTGCTGGGAAAGTTCGTTGGTGGAAAGGATTTCGCCGTGCTCATCTGCACGAGCTGTTGAACCAAAGCGCAGCAGGTTTACCTCAAAAGGTTCCAGACGCTTGCGAATTTCTTCACCGATTCCGCCAACACCTACCAGTCCTACGGTTCGATCAGCCAGACCAGGCCACTGCTGCGGGTTCCAGCGGCCGTCCTGCTGGTCTCGAACTGCCTGCGGGAATCCACGCAGGGACGCAATAGCCAGACCGATGGCCATCTCTGCAGTTGATGCTGCGTGGACTCCGGCTGCTGTGTTGATGTTTGCCCGGTCTCCAATCAGATCCACTAAGCCGTCAAAGCCGGTGGTCTGGGTCTGAACAATCTTCAAGTTAGGTGCCTTGCGGATGTTGTTCAGGGCCGCTGGGTTAGCCATATAAGGCATGACCGCAATTTCAATCTCGTCTAGGGGAGTCTGCGGGTCGTTGACCAGATCCCACAGCACTGGTTTGAGATTCTCGGGGAATGAGCCCACCGCATCAATCAAATCTTGGGAAGGGAAAGAAATTGTTTGTTGTCCACTCATGGATTCACTGTACAAACCGAAGCGATCCTATGGAAGTAACGCCTAGTCATATCCTGTAATGAAGGTCACCGGTCCGCGGTGGGTATCGAATTTGCGCTGGGGGATAAAGCTGGTAAAGTTTTATCTCGTTGCGAAAGCGCGGAGCCCAAAAGCTTCTAGAACATCGCAGCGGGCGCCTCTAGCTCAATTGGCAGAGCAAATGACTCTTAATCATTAGGTTTCGGGTTCAAGTCCCGAGGGGCGCACCAACATATTGATCGTTTCGATGAGCAATATGTTCACAAAAGAATAAAACGCGCCTCTAGCTCAATTGGCAGAGCAAATGACTCTTAATCATTAGGTTTCGGGTTCAAGTCCCGAGGGGCGCACCAAAGAAAATAGGTCAGACTTCGGTCTGGCCTATTTTTGTTTTCCCGGATTCTCGGGACCTAAATTCAAATTGCGTTCCTTCTGCCTGTAGGCCCGTGTTCTACGTGGCAACCACAAGGCACGGAAGGTAATGTGAGGCGCTGCATAGACAATATGGTGTGGCGTGAGTTACTTGGTGCTCAGTTGGCCTATCGTAAATCAGGGGTTGACTAGTAGCTACGCGCTCATTAGCGGCAGATTGACCGGGTTTTGTTTTTTGGTCGGTTACTGCTTATGATTATCTACGTTGCAAAGACAACTTCTTCAAAAGAACTAGTCAGAGCGATATGCGCCTCTAGCTCAATTGGTAGAGCAAATGACTCTTAATCATTAGGTTTCGGGTTCAAGTCCCGAGGGGCGCACAGTAAATCCGATCTGATTCATCAGGTCGGATTTTTTGTATACCGCGAAGAAAAGAGGTCCAGTAATGAGCACTTCCGAAACAACCGCACGCCTTGCCGTTGGCGATAAGGCTCCAGAATTTACCCTGACTGACGCAGCGGGTAACTCGTTGTCCTTATCTGATTACCGCGGTAAGAAAACCATCGTATATTTCTACCCGGCAGCTTCCACTCCAGGCTGCACTAAGCAGGCCTGCGACTTCCGTGACTCGATTGAGTCTTTGAAGTCTCTGGGCTACCAAGTTCTGGGTATCTCTCCGGACAAGGTTTCAAAGCTGGAAAAGTTCGTCGCAAACGAATCCCTAAACTTCCCAACACTCTCTGATGAGGATCACGCGGTGGCCGAGGCCTACGGCGCGTGGGGTGAAAAGAAGAACTACGGACGTGTCTACGAGGGGCTGATTCGCTCAACCATCGTTGTGGATGAAGAGGGCAATGTGGCACTCGCGCAGTACAACGTGCGTGCTGCAGGTCACGTTGCTAAGCTCCGTCGTGACTTGGGGATTGACCCAAAGTAGGCCGCGTGACCCGCCGATTTCGTATCGGTGAAAACTTCCGCTACACTGATTGAGGTCGCCTTCGAGGATTTCGATTCTCGGTGTAGCGCTAGCGAGTATGGCGGAATTGGTAGACGCGCTGGATTTAGGTTCCAGTGTCTTCGGACGTGAGAGTTCAAGTCTCTCTACTCGCACCTGATAACCCTGCGGTCTGAGCAATCGGACCGCAGGGTTTTTTGTCTGCTTCATGGCAAGCCAGTGAAGCGTAGTATCAAAGGATCATAGGCAGCGAATAATCGTGCTGCTGGGCCGGGCAAGGGCGTAGGGGAGGGTGTTATGGCAGTAGAGCGGTTGCCCACAACCTATGGGCTTGTAGAATCGGATCCAGAACAGTTATTGATTGACCGGCGGGGCATTTCCCCTTCTGATCTGGCGCAGATCGAGCGGATCATGGCCGAGATGGGCCGAATGCGGCAGGTTGAGCGCAAGATCATGCGCAGCTCGCAGCGCTATATGCAATTGAATGAGACCGACATGCGTGCGCTTCGGCAATTGATCGCCGCAAAGAATGTGGGCAGGGTTACTACACCCACTGATTTGCGCGCTTATCTCGGGATCTCCAGCGCGTCCGTGACGAAAATGATCGACCGGCTTGAAGCCCATGGGCATGTTCGGCGCAGCCAGCATCCGACGGACCGCCGGTCGCAGTGCATCGAAGTCACCGAGCAGGCACATCTGGCTGCGCGCGAGCAGATGGGGCGGCATCATGCCAAGCGCTTTGAGGTGGCCTATTCTCTGACCCCTGAAGAACGCGAGGTCGTGATCCGTTTCCTGGCCGAGACCTCCGATGCCCTGGACAGCAGCCTGGAGCAGTCAAACCCCACGCGTTCCTAGTCGCGCCTAGTCCCGGAAACCGCGCGGTGCCTGTTCTGCGTCCTTCGCGATGTTGGCGATTGTCGCCGGGAAAATGACCCCGTGAAACGGGTAGACCGCCCACCAGTAGCAGCGTCCCCAGAGGCCGCGGGGAAAGAAGACCGCACGCTGGATGAGCTCAGAGTTTCCGTTGGCTTGCTGGCCGATGGAGTATTCAAGCCAGGCCTGTCCCGGAACGCGCATTTCCGCTCGTAAGCGCAACAGGCGGTCCTTCTCCAGCGCCTCGACCCGCCACCAGTCAACTACATCGCCTAGGGCCAGGGTGCTGTGCGAGCGCCGGCCTCGACGTGACCCCACGCCGCCGGCTAGTTTATCCATCAGGCCGCGCAGCCTCCAGAGACTTGGGAATGCGAAGTATGGCGAATCACCGCCGAGTCGCTGCACCACCTGGAAGAGTGCCTGCGGGGTGGCTGCCGTGCTGATCCTGCGCGTATCGGTATAGCTTTTGCGCCCAGCCCATTGTGGATCCGAGGGCAGCGGCTCGGCCGGAGCTGAAATCGGATGGGCTGTCGCCCAGGTGGTTTCCACCGCGTCCGCATGAATCTTTTCCAAGGCCAAGTGCACCGATTTGGGGTAGTCGCACAAGCCCTGCGCAGGCGGCGCAATGAGATCGTCAATTTTTCGCGATTGCATAACGCAGTCGTGCTGCAAGGACTGGACGAGCGCGGTAGCCAAAGTGCGGGGCAGGGGCGTGACCAGATTGACCCAATGCGAGGCCAACCGCGGGGTCAGCAGCGGAAGCGCCCAGATCCTCGGTTCGCGTAGCCCGGCCACGCGGGCATAGATTTGCATCAGCTGGGCGTAGCTGTAGGCTCGCGGTCCACCGATGTCGTAGGCGCCTTGGACGGGCGCTCCCAGTTCGGCTGCGGCCACGAGATAATGCAGGGCATCGCGAATGGCTATGGGCTGGACCTTGTTGCGCACCCACCGTGGTGCCGGCATCACCGGCAGTACATCGCTCAGGTGCCGGATCATCTCGAAACTGGCGGATCCCGAGCCGATCACCAGTCCGGCCTGCAGGATCAGCGTGTTCACCGAAGCGGACAGGATCTCTCCTACGGCAACACGGGATTCCAAGTGCTCGCTGAGTTCTCCCGAAGGGTGCAGCCCGGAAAGGTAGACGACTTGGCCAACACCTTGCTGCAGTGCCGCCTGGGCCATGACAAAAGCGCAATTTTTCTCCTGTTCGGCGAAATTGCGGCTTCCGGACATGGAATGCACCAGGTAATAGACGACGTCGGCACCGGAGCAGAGCTGGGAAACGGCCTCAAGGTCCGCGAGGTCTCCTTCGATGATGTCCACCTCGGCATGCCAGGGAACGTCGCGCAAACGCTGGGCATCGCGGGTGAAGACCTTGACCTGGTGCCCTTGGCGCAGCAGCCGCGGGACCAGCCGGCCTCCGATGTATCCGGTGGCACCGGTGACGGCGATCATGCTCATCGGGAGCCCTCCTTTGAACTCGATGTGCGGTGCCAGGCGATTGCGCTGGCTCCAATCAGGACTGCTGCCGCGCAGCCGAGTGCGGTGATGCCAACCAGATTCGATGCGTTGGCCCCGCCCAGGCGCCCAACGCCGATCCATAGCAGACCCCAGCAGATAGCTGCTGGAGCAAAGATGTTGCGCGCATAGAAGCTGATGGTCAGAGCAATCAGGACGGCAACAATCAAAAGCGCGACGGCCAGCTTGGGAGCCCACGCAGCATCGACGCCGAAGCCCAGCGACAACAGCCATGCCGCGGTATTGGCTATGCTGGCAACGCTTACCCATCCCAGGTAGAGGCCGAAGGTCAGCCACATGATCCAGTATTCCAGCCCCGATGATGGCGTGCCGGCACGCATGATTGCCATCATCCACGCCAGGACGGCGACGAGGCCGAAAATAATGGCAACACTGAGTCCCAACCAGCCAAGTTGCACCACGCTGATCCAAGCCGCATTGAGCAATGCCGAGAGCACGGCCGGAGTTCGCAGGGTCGCTGCCCAGGAAGAGCGCCGGCCCGATGCAGTGAGCTGGAAAATGCCGTAGACCGCCAATCCGGCGTAGATCACGCTCCAGATCGAAAATGCCGGTCCTGCCGGCGCCAGCAGTGTCGCATCAGCGCTGAGGTAGCCTCCGGCCACCTGCTGGACCGGAGTGCCGCCCAGTGCTCCGCTGCCGATGAAGGATACGACGATGGCCGTGGCCAGCGAGATTGCCGTGACCACCGACCAGGTCCATCGCGGTTCGGCAACAGGGCTGACGCCCGGCTGCAGTGCGGGTTGGTGTGAGGGTCTCATGCGTTGCTCCTAGGATCGTGGAATCTTTTTGCGGATGCGGCTGGACAAACCTATCTCTACAAAACTATATTATTAAAACATCATGTATCTAGATAAGCTAAATATCAACATAGCGAGATAAAAAATCATGGCAAGTGCACCTCCCTTCCGTACTTCGGAACTTTTCCGCTCTCTGATCTCACTTCAGCGAGCGCATGCACTGCGCGAAGTTCGATTACGCGCTGGCCTGAATCTGAACGACACGGATCTCAAAGCGCTGAACCTCATCCGCAGCTTGAGCGCACCCGGACCCGGCGAGCTGGCTAAGGAGCTGGGCGTTTCTACGGCCGGCATCACCGCGGTGTTAGATCGGCTCGAGGTACGCCAAGTGATCGCGCGCCGGGAACACCCCACGGACCGGAGGCGCACTGTGATCCATGCAGGCCCTGCCTTTCCCGAGGCAACCGGCGAGGCGCTGGCGATCCTGCGCAGCCTGCACAGGTTCTGTGCGCAGCTCGATGCTCCCTCCCGACAAGCGCTGCGCACGCTGCTCGCGGAAATCCTCCTATCGCTGCAGGCCGCCAGCACTGGGCAAGACGATAATTCCACCCCACCAGATCACCGGAGCAGTGAACTATGACAACGCATGCCAGTACCGATCAATCTTCGCCGGCCGGCCCGCGCACGATGACCGGCGAGAAGGGGTTCATCGACGAAGTCACCCGGGCGGCCATCAGCGATCGCCTCGAGCAGATCGGGTTGCAGGCTCAGCAGCGCAGCGCGGCGTATTCCGCGCAGGCCGCCGTGCTGTGGTCGCAGATCACCGCCCGCCTGTCCACAGGCAAGCTGATGCGCCCGGCCTTGGTCATGCTCGGCTACCGCGCCTTCTCGGGCTGCAATGAGGTCCGTGCCATCGATTTGGGCTGCGCTTTCGAGCTGCTACACAGTGCGCTGCTGATCCACGACGATGTGGTGGACAAGGACTTCGTGCGCCGCGCAGAGCCAACCATCTCGGCGCTGTACCGCGATCAAGCTCTAACCGTCGGGCGCAGCCAGGCCGAAGCGGAGCATGCCGGGAATTCGGTGGGGATCATCGCCGGTGACCTGCTGATCAGCGAGGCGATCAAGCTCGCCGCACGGGCCGCCGCTGGCACCGACAGCGAGTCCGTCGTGGAGCAGGCCTTCTTCCAGGCAATCGAGCAGGCCGGAGCAGGGGAACTGGAGGATCTGCTCTACTCCCTGGGATCGGCCCCGGCGACCACCAGCGAAGTGCTGCGCATGGAGCAGCTAAAAACCGCATCGTACTCCTTCCAGTTGCCGCTGCAAGCGGGGGCGCTCTTGGCAGGTGCAACCATGGGCCAAGCTGAAAACATCGGCACCGTCGGCTGCCAGCTGGGGGTGGCGTACCAGGTCATCGACGATGTGCTTGGAACCTTCGGGGATCCTTCGTGCACCGGCAAATCCGTGGAGTCCGACCTGCGCGAATTCAAGAGCACGATCCTGCTGGCCCTGGCCGCCGAACAGCCTGAATTTGCCCAGATGCTCAATGGCCTCCGCTCCGGTCACGTGTCAGTCGGGCAGATCCGCCAAGAGCTGGTCGACCAGGGGACGGAGCAATTCGCCCGGCATCTGGCCCAAGCACTGTGCAGCCGCGCCACTGGATCGACGGCATTCCGCGACTTGCCCGAGGAGGCCCAGCAGCTGCTGCGCACCTGCAGCCACCTCATCCTGGAGCGACGCCGATGAACGCCATAAAACCGCGGGAGCTCAACCCGCGCACCCCTGCCCTGCACTTGTATTCCCGCACGGCACAACGCAGCGCGCAGGTGCTGCTTCGCCAGTACTCCACCTCCTTCTCGCTGGCCTGCCGGATGCTCGACACAGCTAGCGCCACCCATATCGCCAATATCTACGCCCTGGTGCGCCTCGCCGATGAAATCGTCGACGGCGTGGCCTTCCAAGCCGGGCTCGAGCCGCGCGCGATCGCCGCGTGCCTCGATGACCTGGAAGCGGAAACGGAACGTGCCATGGAACGCGGCTACAGCACCAATCTGGTGGTGCATGCCTTTGCGCTCACCGCTCGTTCCACCAGCATCACGCAGGCGCTGACTGCCCCGTTCTTCGCCTCGATGCGGGCGGACCTGACCACCGGGCAGCACGATGCGCGCAGCCTCGAAGATTATATCTACGGCTCCGCCGAGGTGATCGGGCTGATGTGTCTTCAGGTGTTCCTGGCGATGCCCGGGGCCGTGCCGCTGGACGCGGAGCAAGCGGACCAGGCCAAACGGGCGGCCCGAAGCCTGGGCGCGGCCTTCCAGAAGGTCAATTTCCTGCGCGATTTGATGCAGGACAGCCAGGAGCTGGGACGTGCCTATTTCCCCGGCATCAACCCCGCAGCATTTAGCGAGCAGGAAAAGCAGCGCCTGGTGGCGCAGATCGAGCAGGATCTGGAAACGGCGCGTGCTGGGCTGCCACTGCTGGCGCCCGCCGCGGCGCGTGCGGTGCGCCTGGCCCACGACCTGTTCAGGGAGTTGAACAGGCAGCTGGACAAGGCTCCGGCAAAAATGCTGCTGCGCACCAGAATCTCGGTTTCCCCCGGGCGCAAGGCGATGATCGCGGTGCGGGTGCTGCTGGGCAGGCCGGGAAAGACGCAAACCAGTCACATCATGGAAAGGCGGCACTAGATGGCCAGAGAAATTCGGGACGTGGTAGTCATCGGAGGGGGATTCTCGGGCTTGGCCAGCGCCGGTCTGCTGGCCGCGCGCGGGTGCAATGTCACCTTGCTGGAACAGCACGCCACGGTGGGCGGCCGGTCCGGCCGTATTGAGCGCGCGGGATTCCGCTTCGATACCGGGCCCTCCTGGTATCTCATGCCAGAGGTATTCGAGCATTGGTTCGAGCTCATGGGAACCAGTGTCAGCGCGCAGCTGGAGGTGCGCGAACTGGAAATCGGATACCGCACGTTCTTCCAGGGCCGCCAATCTCCGGTGGACGTGGGCACCGCACCGGGCATCCGCGCGCTCTTCGAATCCCTAGAACCGGGAAGCACTCCAGCGCTTGAGGATTACCTGCGCACCGCTCGCACAGGTTACGAACTGGCCCTGCAGCACTTCCTCTACGATGATTTCAGCTCGCCCCGGTCACTGCTGGACCCTCAGCTGCTGCGTCTGCTCCCACAGCTGGCCGCCTTGTTGGGCTCTAGCCTGGAAAGCTACCTAGCCAAGCGTTTCCAGAGCAATGAAATTCGCCAGTTGCTTGGCTATCCTGCCGTATTCTTGGGCTCCAGCCCGGAGCGCACCCCTGCGCTCTATCAGCTGATGAGCCACCTGGACCTGACAGATGGCGTCAAGTACCCGATGGGCGGCTTCGCTGCGGTGGCCGAGGCTATGGCAAAGGTGGCAATCCAGCATGGAGCCAGCATCACAGTAGGAGCCACCGCCACCGCGATCGAAACCACGCCGGGCAAGCACCCGCGGGTGGCGGCGGTTCACTGGACCGATGCCACGGGGAAGCGGCAACACACCGCGGCCCAGGCAGTGATCGGGGCAGCCGATGTGCGCCATATCGACGGAAGCCTGCTGCCAGGGCACCTCCAAACTCATACGACCAAGAGTTTTGCGCGCCGGGATCCAGGCCCGAGCGCCATTCTGGTGTGCCTGGGCATCACCGGGAAACTGCCAGAACTGGAACATCACAACCTGCTTTTCAGCACGGACTGGAAAGATAATTTCGCGCGCATCCGCGACGGCCGCGAATTGCAGCCGGAAACCAGCATTTACGTCTGCAAGCCCAGCGCCACCGACCCTTCCGTCGCGCCCGCTGATTGCGAGAATCTGTTCATTCTTGTGCCTGCTCCGGCCCTGCCAGAATGGGGGAAAGGAGGCCCGGATGGTCTCGGGGATGCCATGGTCGAGCAGATCGCGGACGCCGCCATCGACCAGCTGTCGAGCTGGGCGGGAATCTCGGATCTGCGCCAGCGGATCGTGGTGCGCCAGAGCATCGGGCCGGCGGATTTCGAACAGCAGTATGGCGCCTACCGGGGAGGGGCGTTGGGCCTGGCACATACCCTGGGCCAAAGCGCCATGCTCCGGCCCGGCAACCACAGCAAGAAGGTGCAGGGACTGCATTATGCCGGAAGTACGGTGCGCCCCGGGATTGGCGTTCCGATGTGCTTGATCAGCGGCGAGCTGGCCGCCAAGGCAGTTCTGGGCATCACTGCCCCTGGCCCCTTGCCCGATGAGCGACGAAGCGCCAACAGATGGGAAGCGGGACAATGATCTATCTGGGTATTCTTCTCGGACTGCTCGGGTGCATGGCGCTATTGGATGCCAAATGGAAGCTCTTTGTCTTCCGCCACCCGCTGCGCGGGCTCGCGGTCCTAGCCTTGGGGACGGGATTTTTTGTGTTCTGGGATGTCCTTGCCATCGGGCAAGGGATCTTCCTGCATGAGCCATCGAAGCTGATGACCGGGATCATGGTCGGCGAGCAGTTTCCGTTGGAAGAAGTCTTTTTCCTGGTCTTCCTGTGCTATTGCGCGATGATTTTAGTCACCGGAGCGCAAGCGCTGAACCAGGTCCGGGCGCGGCGATGCCGTGCAAGCTCAGAGCTAAGGGGAAGGCGATGACCTTGTTTCTTGAGATGAGCTTATGGTTTCTCGCTGCAGCAGGCAGCGTGTTCCTCCTGGGCGTCCTGGCCAGCCGGAAAAGGCCTGCCGCTATAGCGCTGCCGTTGCTGGCCGCAATGGCGCTGATGCTGCTGCTCACGGCGATCTTCGACAACCTGATGATCTTTGCGGGACTCTTCGACTATGGAACGCACACGCTTTCCGGTCTGCGCATCGGGTTGGCGCCCATTGAGGACTTCTTCTACTCCGCCTGCGCCGTGCTCTTGGCACCCGGCCTCTGGTGGCTCTTCGAAGGCCAGGAGTCAAGGCGCAAGGGCAGCGGCCATTCCACTCTTGACCACGACAAGGCTTGAATATGCTTCATGGAATTATCACAACTTCGCGGCCGGTGTCTTGGGTGAACACCGCCTACCCCTTTGCCGCCGCCTACCTCTTGGCTGGTGGCTCAGTGGATTGGAAATTCGTCGTGGGTACCATCTTCTTCTTGTTTCCCTACAACCTGGTGATGTACGGGGTCAACGACGTCTTCGACTATGAATCGGATCTACGCAACCCGAGAAAGGGCGGCATAGAAGGCGCGCTACTGGCCCGCCACAGCCATCGGATGATTTTGCTGGCGAGCGCGATCACCGCCGTGCCCTTCCTGATCGTCTTGGCCCTCGCCGGTAGCGGCATCTCCACGGCTGTACTGGCGGGGTCGGTTGCTGCGTTGCTTGCCTATAGCGTTCCGGTCCTGCGGTTCAAGGAACGCGCTGGGCTGGATTCCCTGACCAGTGCGGTCCATTTTGTCTCACCGGCGATCTTCGGCTGGGTGCTGGCGGGAGCGCCGGTGCACCCCACCCAAGGGCTGGTGTTCACTGCATTCCTCCTCTGGGGCATGGCCAGCCATGCGCTGGGTGCCATTCAGGACATCCTTCCCGACCGTGAAGCAAAGCTTGGTTCGATCGCGGTAGCATTCGGTGCGCGGACGACGATTTTCTTGGTGGCGGGCGCGTATGTATTCGCTGGGCTGTTGCTTCTGCTCGGGGTTCGCGGAGTCGGCTCGTTAGCTGGCTTGCTCGCCATCGCCTACATTCTTAATGTGCTTCCGCATCTTGGGGTGCAGGATTCCACGTCCGGTACGGTTAACCGTGCCTGGAAGAGATTTCTGTGGATCAACTACCTATGTGGTTTCATGCTGACGATGTTGTTGATTTACACAGCTGTATTCACCCGCTAATCACCAAAGAGAAGTCGAGGATTTGATGGATGTCATCCTGCTTTCCGAGGACGGCCAGCCAGTTGGCGTCATGCCCAAGGAAACAGTGCATACCAGGGATACACCTTTGCACCAAGCGTTCTCCTGTCACGTCAAGAATTCCCTGGGCCAGGTTCTGATGACACGCAGGGCGCTGTCAAAGTCGACATGGCCCGGGGTATGGACTAATTCCTTCTGTGGCCACCCCCAGCCGGGGGAGCAGATGGAAACCGCGATCCGCCGGCATGCTGGCGGTGAATTGGGCATGGCGATCCGCGATATCCAGGTGGCCCTACCGGAGTTCCGCTATCGCGCGGTCGATGCCTCCGGGGTTGTTGAGAACGAGATCTGTCCGGTATTTACCGCCGTGATCGATGGAGAAATCACCATGAATCCGGAGGAAGTCATGGATTACCGCTGGGTTGATCCCGTGGAATTTGCGGTAGCGGTCCGAGCCGCTCCATGGGCCTTCAGCCCATGGCTGGTCATGCAGGCCAGCGAAATGCCCCAGTATCGCACTCAGTAGCGAGCCCGGCCAGATTAGCGGCTCTTAAAAGCCAAGCGTGGTGAGGATGCTCAGCACGGTAGTAAGCCCACCGTATACAACAATATCCGACCCCGGTAATGACCCTGATTCCGATACCCCCGACCAATCCGTTTCAAGTTCTTCGCCGTCAAATTCACTGACTCACCCTTAGCGTTAGTGAACCGGGTACTCACAAACACCAACAACTCGCACCGCCAGGCAACCAACGTCCGGAACAAAGACTGCGCCTCCACCATTTTCGATGCTTGAACAGACTTCTCCAACACCGACCACCGGGAATGACACTCATGAACGTCCGTAGCCTGCAACAGCGTTCTCATATGCTCTTTAATCCCATAAACCACCGCGAGTTCAGTATCTGATTACAGGATCTCTTGCAGTCGTTCAATCTGAAGATGGGAAAGGTTCTCCAAGTTACAGGTCAACAGTTTCCGATACTTATGCGCCGGGTCAGTCACCCTACCTCGACGTTCAAAGACCTCATCGGACCGGCGTCGACGAACCTGGATGATCATATGATTCGCCCGCTGAATCACATGAAAATGATCAACACTGATCTTCGCTTTCAGTAAGTTCTCCCGCACCGCTTTACGGAACTCTGAAGACACATCAATCGCCACATGCTCAACACTTTGACGCCGATACCGCGGCCGGGCCTTCAACCATTTCTTCACCGCCGCACCGCGGCGTGCGTCCACGATATCCAAGATTTTCCCCGTATCAAGCTCAGTGAACACAATGGACCACAGCTCAATCCGCACGACTCTTCCCGTCCTACCCCGGGCATAACGAACCTTACGGAAACGGTGCTCATCGATACCGAGGCGGCGAATAAACATCCGGTCCACATCCCCGACAACCGGACCTTCAACATTCAGCCGCGCCATGACCGTAGGCCACGACTCTCCGTGCGCTGCGGCGACCCGAGACACTGCCCGCAATTCGCAGCTCATCTCATCGACCAGACGCTGGAGAGCGGGCTGGTGATCCGTGCAAGGGGAGGGCAGCTGGGGCGGTGGTTTGCACGAAGGCACGGCGTGCACAGGCTGTTTCTTGGCAGGCCATACGGCGTTTGCGTACCAGGATCTGGAGGTCGTTTCCGCCGGTTGGGATGTCTTTGACTCGGTGGATTGGCCTGGCGTGGATGCGAGTGGTGACCACCCCACACGAGGGCCGGCAGCTTCGAGGGCTTTGGGCTCGATGAGGACTTGTTGTCCATCAGTATCGTGGGTTGCGTTGATGACATGGTAGTCAGTGAGGTTCTTAAGAATCGACGCAGGGTCGCTTCCACCGGTATCCGTGGAACACGGCTCGTAGTTCCTTGCGTAATGGTTTGTCTAGACGACATCCATTTTCTCAAAAGGGACTGCGAGCCCTACTTATTTTGGGGCCACCACGCTAAAACTTGAAGAGCCATTTAAAGATTTCTCAAAATTCCGTTTGGTGGAGCCCTGTACCGTGAGGAGTATGGGCCGGTCATTTTGACCTGTTCCACACAGGAAGAGAGCAACACGTATGGGCTCGACAAAAAACCTTTCGCTAGGTGTCATTGCAACTTCGCAAAAGACTGACGAAAAGCGACTACCAATTCACCCGATGCATTTTGAACGCATCGAAGAAAACTCCCGCCAGAGCATCATGATCGAATCCGGATACGGCATTCCCTGTGGCATGAGCGATGAAGAACTGGCACCATTTGTCGGAAAAATCGCCTCACGAAGTGAAATCATCGCCAGCGCAGACATTGTGCTGCTTCCCAAACCGCAATTCGCCGACCTGGAAGAAATGCGTGAAGGGCAGACACTTTGGGGTTGGCCTCACTGCGTCCAGGACGCAAAGCTGACGCAGCTTGCCATCGACAAAAAGCTCACGCTGATTGCCTTTGAAGCCATGAATCACTGGGGTGCGGACGGTAGCTTTGGGCTGCACGTGTTCCACAAAAACAATGAACTCGCCGGCTACGCCTCGGTACTTCATGCCCTGCAACTTTGCGGGGTCACCGGAGACTATGGTCGCCGGCTGACCGCGACTGTCATTGGCTTTGGTGCTACAGCTCGCGGCGCTGTCACCGCGCTGCGCGCCCACGGCATTAACGATGTTCGGGTGCTAACTAGCCGATCGGTAGCTGCCGTAGCTTCCCCAATTCACGCCGTACAGATGGTCCAGTTTGAACATGAGGGTGGTCCGAACCTAAGCGAAGTCATCACCGACGAGGGCAAATTGCCATTGGCGCCGTTCCTGGCCGAAAGCGACATTGTCGTGAACTGCACTCTCCAAGACCCCAATGCTCCGTTGATGTACTTACGAACCGCAGAATTAAGTGCTTTCAGCCCGGGGAGCATCATCGTGGACGTGTCTTGTGATGAAGGGATGGGATTCGAATGGGCCAAGCCGAGCACCTTTGCCGAACCAATGTCGAGCATTGGTCCGAACATCAACTACTACGCGGTGGACCATTCCCCTTCGTATCTGTGGAACTCGGCCAGCTGGGAGATTAGCGAAGGCTTGTTACCATTCCTCAATACCGTGCTGGCCGGAGCCGAGGCCTGGAAAGAAAACAAAACTATTTCACGGGCCATTGAAATCCAGGACGGTGTTGTTCTCAATCCTGCGATTCTTGAGTTCCAAGGCAGGGGAGCGCACTACCCTCATCAACTCTCCGCCAAGTAGCAATACTTTCTTGAGATTCTCCGTTGGTAGCTAGGCGGCAGGTTCCGATACGCTTAGTTCCCAAAGGTTTTACCGGTGAGCGCCAATCAGAACAGGAAACAAGAATCTTCATGGATGTAGTTTTGCTGTCGGAGGATGGCCAACCAATTGGCACTTGTGCCAAAGAACTGGTGCACACCACCGACACCGCACTGCACCAAGCATTCTCCTGCCACGTGCTTAATGCAGACGGACAGGTTCTGGTTACTCGCCGTTCACTGAATAAGCTCACCTGGCCTGGAGTCTGGACGAATTCATTTTGCGGACATCCGCAACCGGATGAAGTGATGGAAGATGCTATCAAGCGCCATGCCCAACACGAACTAGGTCTGTCCATCAAGTCAGTTGAACTGGCGCTGCCTGACTTCCGTTATCGAGCGGTAGATGCCAGCGGCATTGTTGAGAATGAAATCTGCCCGGTGTTCACTGCGGTGATTGATAGCGAGATTTCGGCTAACCCGAGCGAAGTGATGGATCACCGCTGGGTTGACCTGAATCAGCTGGGGGACTCCCTTCGTCTGACCCCTTGGGCATTTAGCCCATGGGTAGTTTGGCAAGCGGAACAGATGGATTTATATCAGCGTGCCTGAGTTGAATCGAAACTGAAACTAATAACAAGGAAGCCTCCCAAACTCAAAAGAGTTTGGGAGGCTTCCTTGTCTTGTTCGGAGGTCGACGTTGACCTATACGAAGTTTTCAGTTCCTTCAACGGTGTTCATGAAGTGATCCATGAACTCAGCAAAGTCCTGAGCATCTGACTCTTGATCAATAACGGCACCAACGCTCACCGCGTCATCGATATAAAAATCAATGCTCGGCTTAACCGGGATGGTGAAGCGGAAGACTCGTCCAGTGGAGGTGGCGACTTCATAGCCGCCGTCTACAAGCTGGGCAAGCTGGTTCACATTGGTGTTATTGATATTGATGGCGTCTTCGGAGGCCCGCAAGTCACTGGAATTCACCGGAGCGATGATCAGTTCTGCTGGCTGACGCCGATAGCCGATGACCTTAAGTCCTCCGGAACCGGCAATACCAGTTCCAGCTACAAGGTTGTAGCTGGCGAAATTAGGGATCTGCGAATCGAACGCGTCGTGAAGACGCGCTTTGACCTGCTCGGCTGGATTTTCGTCTGGGCGGTTGTCCATGTCTCCTACTCTACCGATATCTTTGGACAATTTGATCAGTCATAACATTTATTGAAACATGTCATGGTTACGTCATGGGTTGCTCAATTGGTCATATTGACGACTAGAATGAAATTTATGAGCCAGGATGCTACGCCAGATATCAAACCACGTTCCCGTGTGGTCACCGATGGTATCCACGCCGCTCCGGCGCGCGGTATGTTGCGTGCCGTCGGCATGGGCGATGATGACTTCGCAAAACCTCAAATTGGTATTGCCAGTTCATGGAACGAAATCACTCCATGTAACCTTTCGCTTAATCGTCTAGCCCAAGGCGCCAAAGAAGGCGTTCACGCAGGCGGCGGTTTCCCCATGCAGTTCGGAACCATCTCCGTATCTGACGGCATTTCTATGGGCCATGAAGGAATGCACTTCTCACTGGTTTCACGAGAGGTCATTGCCGACTCGGTAGAAACAGTGATGATGGCCGAACGGCTTGACGGCTCAGTGCTGCTGGCCGGCTGTGACAAGTCGCTGCCGGGAATGCTCATGGCAGCTGCCCGACTGAACCTCTCATCAGTGTTCCTCTATGCCGGTTCCATCATGCCGGGCTGGGTCAAGCTAGAAGACGGTACCGAAAAAGACGTCACCTTGATTGACGCCTTTGAAGCTGTAGGTGCTTGCGCGGCCGGGCGAATGAGCGAAAAAGATTTAGATTCTATTGAACGTGCCATCTGTCCAGGCGAAGGTGCCTGTGGTGGCATGTACACGGCCAACACCATGGCATCAATCGGTGAGGCCCTGGGCATGAGCCTTCCGGGTTCCGCCGCTCCACCGTCAGCCGATCGACGCCGCGACATGTTTGCGCACCGCTCCGGTGAAGCCGTGATTGAAATGTTGCGCAAGGGAATTCGCGCCCGCGACATTATGACCAAAGAAGCCTTTGAAAACGCTATTGCCGTCATGATGGCCTTCGGCGGTTCAACCAATGCAGTGTTGCACCTATTGGCCATTGCTAAGGAAGCCGAAGTTGAACTGTCGCTGAGCGACTTCAACCGCATTGGAGATAAGGTTCCGCACCTAGCGGACCTGAAACCATTTGGCCGTTACGTGATGAACGACTTAGACCGCATTGGCGGTGTCCCCGTAGTGATGAAGGCGTTGCTAGACGCAGGATTGATCCACGGCGACTGCCTGACGGTCACCGGCAAGACGGTTGCTGAAAACCTCGCGCACATCGCTCCACCAGATCCGGACGGCAAGATCCTTCGTGCCATGGACAACCCGATCCACAAGACCGGTGGGGTGACCGTGTTGCATGGTTCGCTGGCTCCCGAAGGTGCAGTGGTGAAGTCCGCCGGCTTTGATGCTGATGTCTTTGAAGGTACCGCTCGCGTCTTTGAACGTGAACAAGGCGCACTTGAAGCACTGGATGCAGGAAAGATTCACGCCGGAGATGTGGTGGTCATTCGTTATGAAGGACCCAAGGGTGGACCGGGTATGCGAGAGATGTTGGCCATTACCGGAGCCATCAAGGGCGCCGGTCTAGGTAAGGATGTCTTGCTACTTACCGATGGACGCTTCTCCGGTGGAACCACCGGATTGTGTATTGGACACGTGGCACCTGAAGCCGTTGATGGGGGGCCCATTGCCTTTGTGAGCGACGGAGATAAGATCCGTGTGGATATTTCGGCACGGAGTTTTGACCTCTTGGTTGATCCCGAAAAATTGGAAGCTCGCAAGATTGGGTGGAAGCCCTTGCCAGCGAAGTTCACCACGGGTGTGCTGGCCAAGTACGCAAAGCTAGTCAATTCTGCTTCGACAGGCGCGTATTGCGGCTAAGCAGCAGAAAATTCATGGTGTGGGTGAGACGAAGCGTCCACACCATGGACATTCATCTCATATACTGAGATGAACGGGGCGTCTATTTGCTCTTTACCCTCGGGTAGAGAAAACTAGAGGCATGCAAACAAACTTCGATGTTCTACTAGTTATCAGGCGCGGAGCCTGAGACGCTGTCGCACTAAGCGGACAGAACATCGGTAACGCGCAAGCCCCCTTTCGTCAGTAGCGACGGCCGCGGGGCGTTTTTTATGCGCAAACGAAGAGATAGAAATGGAAAGGATCCCGATGAGCAACTCAACACCCGCCAACCCGGCGTCGGTTGCGAATTCAATCAATCGAACCAAGGATGCCACCGCCGCTGTCTCTTCCGTTGTGGAAGCTTCGAACCCGGTACAGGGTCCGAATACTATCGTTGCTCCCACACAGATGACGGGCTCACAAGCCATCGTCCGCTCGCTGGAAGAACTAGGCGTCAAAGACGTCTTCGGATTGCCAGGTGGGGCCATCCTTCCCACCTATGATCCACTGATGGATTCGACCAAGATCAACCACGTCTTGGTCCGCCACGAACAGGGTGCCGGCCATGCCGCACAGGGTTTCGCCATGGCTAGCGGTGAGGTAGGCGTTTGTATCGCTACCTCCGGCCCCGGCGCAACCAACCTCGTCACCGCACTGGCCGATGCCAATATGGACTCGGTCCCAATGGTGGCAATTACCGGTCAGGTGCACAGCGCATTTATTGGCTCTGACGCATTCCAGGAAGCAGACATTGTCGGCATCACGATGCCGATCACTAAGCACGCTTTTTTGGTCACCAAAGCAGAAGACATTCCCAAGACCTTGGCCAGTGCCTTCTACCTAGCTCAGACCGGTCGTCCCGGTCCGGTGCTGGTAGATATCACCAAGGATGCCCAACAGGCGGATATGACCTTCTCGTGGCCACCAAAGGTGGAATTGCCTGGATACCGTGTGGTGACTCGTGGTCACAACAAGCAGCTACGCGAAGCAGCCAAGCTGATCGCCGGCGCAACTCGTCCGGTGCTCTACGTAGGCGGCGGCGTCATCAAGGCCAACGCTCACGAAGAGCTGAAGGAATTTGCGGAATTCATCAACGCGCCAGTGGTCACCACCCTGACCGCACGCGGTGCGTTCCCTGACTCCCATGTACAGCACGTGGGCATGCCTGGCATGCACGGTGCAGTATCCGCGGTGACTGCACTGCAGCAGTCAGACTTGCTGATCACCCTGGGTGCTCGCTTTGATGACCGTGTCACCGGTGTGCTCTCATCCTTCGCTCCTAACGCGAAGGTGATCCACGCCGATATCGACCCAGCGGAAATCTCCAAGAATCGTGTAGCAGATGTGCCAATTGTGGGCTCGCTGGATGAGATCATCCCGCAGCTGCAAGAAGCCTGCGCTACCCGCTTTGAAAACGAGCCTCAGGCCGATCTGACCGGTTGGTGGGGACTGCTGAACCGTCTGCGTGAAACCTATCCAATCGGTTACACACAAACCCAGGATGGACTCTCCGCGCCACAGAACGTGATCCAGCGTATCGGTGAACTCACCGGTCCTGACGGCGTTTACGTAGCCGGTGTAGGCCAGCACCAGATGTGGGCAGCCCAGTTTGTTAAGTATGAGCGTCCACGCTCCTGGCTGAACTCGGCCGGTCTTGGCACCATGGGCTTCTCGGTACCTGCAGCAATGGGTGCCAAGGTGGCCCAGCCTGAGCGTGTGGTCTGGGCTATTGATGGAGACGGTTGTTTCCAGATGACCAACCAAGAGTTGGCCACCTGCGTGATCAACAAGATCCCCATCAAGGTTGCCATCATCAACAACTCTTCACTGGGTATGGTTCGTCAGTGGCAGACCCTGTTCTACGACGGCCGTTACTCCAACACCGATCTGAACACCGGTCACGGCACTGCACGCATTCCCGACTTTGTGAAGTTGGCAGATGCCTACGGTTGTGTGGGACTGCGTTGTGAACGTGATGAAGACATTGACGCCACCATCAAGCAGGCTTTGGAAATCAATGACCGCCCAGTGGTGATCGATTTTGTTGTCTCGGCTGATTCGATGGTGTGGCCAATGGTTCCTTCGGGAGTCAGCAACGACCAAATTCAGATTGCTAAGGGCATGACCCCTGAATGGGAAGAGGAGGACTAAAACATGGCAAAGCACACGCTTTCGGTACTGGTAGAAGACGTACCTGGTGTACTCACCCGAGTAGCTAGCCTCTTCGCCCGCCGTGCCTTCAACATTCACTCATTGGCTGTAGGCCCCACGGAAATTGACGGCATTAGCCGCATGACCGTAGTGGTTGACGCCGAGGGCGATTCCCTAGAACAGGTGACCAAGCAGCTGAACAAGCTGATCAACGTCATCAAAATTGTCGAACTGCTGCCGGAAACCTCGGTGCAGCGCGACCACATCATGGTCAAGGTGCGTGCCGACGCGGCAACCCGCCTGCAGGTGACCCAGGCTGCGGAACTCTTCCGTGCCTCGGTGATCGATGTGTCTACCGACTCGCTGGTAGTGGAAGCTACCGGCAACGCGGCAAAGATTGAAGCGCTCTTGGCGATCCTTGAGCCTTTTGGCATTCGAGAGATTGTTCAGTCCGGCACCCTCGCGGTGGGACGTGGCGCCAAATCAATGAGCGACCGCGCACTAAAGTCCCTCTCTGCCTAAGACTGGCGAAGACATCAACGGACACGAACTACAAATTTTAGATACTTGGCACCTAGCTTAGAGATTGAGCTAAACGCCAGAGCACAAATAAGGAGAACTACAGTGGCTGATCTGTATTACGAAGACGACGCAGACCTCTCGATCATCCAGGGCAAGAAAGTAGCCATCATTGGTTACGGTTCCCAGGGTCACGCACACGCACTGAGCCTGCGCGATTCGGGTGTTGAGGTTGTTGTTGGTCTGGCTGAGGGCTCCAAGTCCCGCGCCAAGGCTGAAGCTGAAGGCCTGAAGGTCTCCAACGTAGCTGAAGCAGCTGCTTGGGCCGACGTCATCATGATCCTGACCCCAGACCAGGTTCAGGCTCAGGTGTACTCCGAGTCCATCGCAGAGCACCTTGAAGAAGGCAATGCACTGTTCTTCGGCCACGGCTTCAACATCCGCTTCGGCTTCATCCAGCCACCAGCCAACGTTGACGTTGCCCTAGTTGCACCGAAGGCTCCAGGTCACACCGTACGCCGCGAATTCGAAGCTGGCCGTGGTATCCCTGACCTGATCGCCGTGGAGCAGAACTTCACCGGTGGCGCCAAGGAACTGGCACTGGCTTACGCAGCAGGCATCGGTGGCACCCGCGCTGGTGTTATCGAAACCACCTTCACCGAAGAGACCGAAACCGACCTGTTCGGTGAGCAGGCTGTTCTTTGTGGTGGTACCTCGCAGCTGGTTCAGTACGGCTTCGAAGTTCTGACCGAAGCTGGCTACAAGCCAGAGATCGCCTACTTCGAGGTTCTGCACGAGCTGAAGCTGATCGTTGACCTGATGTGGGAAGGTGGCATCGCCAAGCAGCGTTGGTCCATCTCTGACACCGCTGAGTACGGCGACTACGTCTCCGGTCCACGCGTTATCACCCCAGAGGTGAAGGAAAACATGAAGGCTGTACTGGGCGATATCCAGTCCGGCGCTTTCGCTAAGCGCTTCATGGAAGACCAGAAGGCTGGCGCTCCTGAATTCAAGGAATTGCGTGCCAAGGGTGAGTCCCACCCAATCGAGACCACCGGTCGCGAACTGCGCTCGCTGTTCTCCTGGATCTCGGACGCATCCTCGGATGACTACGTAGATGGTTCCGTAGCCCGCTAATCGCGAGCTGAGAACTAGCTTTATTATCTGAAAGCAGCTGGCTCTGAACGATAGGAATATCGTTTAGAGCCAGCGGTTTTCGTTTAAATGCATGTTGCGTCCATTCTGCGATGAGCGCATCGAAAAGGGAGCTGCACTCCTGCTGTGTGCTGAAGTGCCGCGGCCTGAAGGAACTTTAGTATTCAATCTTTTAGTGTAAGAATTGTTCCGGGCGAGAGCAGAACGAACAATGCCGCCGCCGCTGTTCAATAGCTGATAGTTCAAGGAGCAAAAGTGGCTAGCGAAGATATTGAGATCGTTTCTGATGGAAATGGCGTGGCAGTCCTTGGCGAACGCAGCGCCGTTGACAAATTCGTGGAATCCGTCGGCTTGATTTCCAAGGAACTGCCCTTGGAACGCGTAAGCAAAGCAGCTGGCCACAGTGCAACCGCGATGCAAGCCGGTAGCGGGATTGCGCAGACGTCCGGACGCTGGATCAAGCTCTCGGAAGACTCAGCACGGATCTTCAATGCCAAGAACCTGATGGCTGGATCGGAGAACGGCCTGGCGCGTGCAGTCGTCATGAAAGATGGCAAGATCAGCAATTTGCTTGAAATCGTCACCAGCCCAACGGCGATGCTTTCAAACCCGGCTGTTCTGGCAGGCGTGGGTGGAATTATAGCCCAATACGCGATGCAGTAGAGCATGGATGAGATCACCGATTACTTGAAGGTGATCGACGAGAAAATTGACGATATCCTCCGTGCGCAGAATGACGCGGTCCTAGCGGATCTTGATGGTGTTGGAATGCTCATCGATGATGCCATGGTCGTGCGCGACCAAGTGGGGCATATCGGCGAGACGACATGGTCAAAGGTTAATTCGAATGCCAAGACCATCGCAACGACCCAGTCCTATGCGCTGCGGGCCTTGGCAGGATTAGCTGAAAAGCTGGAAAACAAAACGAAGATGGGTGAACTGGCCAAGATCACCCGCGAGATCGAATCAAAGGCCACCCAGTGGTTGGCAGTATTGGCACGTTGCTTCCAACTCGAAGACGGCATGTCTGTTCTGGAACTGGACCGTGTGCTCAACGGGTCTCCTGACGAACTGGAGAATCATCGAATCGCGCTGCAGATCGCGCGCGAACGCAGAATCGCACACATTACGAAGGTGACCGAGCAGCTTCTTGAGCGAATCGCTGTCGTCGCCGGACTGGCGAATTCAAAGGTGCTGCTGCATCCGAAGTCATCGAGCGAAGTCGTGAAGGCGACGAATGCCGTCTCGAATGATCTAGTGGAATTCCAAAGCCGATTGGGAATCGAGAGCGCCTACGGGGCACTGGAGTCAAAGAAGTGGCTCAAGGCTGTCTCCGAGGTTCGGGACAAGGTGACTGATGCAGGCGCTGATGGCTTGAGCGCAATCAAGCAGTTTGGGGACGAGACGAAGAACCGTGCCCTGGACAAAGCCGAGGACGTAGCAACTTCATTTGCCGAGAATATCAAGAAAAGCCGCAGTGGGGAGTCCGCGAAGGATTCTCCAGAAGCCATTGAGAAGTAGGAGCTGGCGGAGCTAGATTCTTCCCTCGCACTTGGCTCCATTGCATTTCAAATAAATCGACCTCGGTTACTTCCGATATGGGAAGTAACCGAGGTCGATTTTTTAGTCTGCTGGGTCGGATACCAGCCAGGCAGGCTTAGAGCTTCGAAGCCCGGTAGCCGGCCTTGCGCGCATCAGCTGCAGTCTTGAAGCATTCTTCTGGCTTCGTGATGTTGTAGAAGCGCTGTCCCTTGACGTGGTACTTCCACTCCTTCTGGCTGCCGGTGCGGTTGCCCTTCACCGGGTAGCCTGCAGGGCAGTTCTTTGCCTTGCCGCTCATCTTCACGGAACGCTTGGCGGCCGCCTTCTTCACCAGCAAGGTCTGCGTCTTCTGAATGGTCGAGGTCTTGCCCTTGAGCTGGTACTTGACCGTGGTGGTGACCTTGTAGGTGCCCGCTGCGAGCTTGACGGACTTCTTCTTGCTGGCGACGGTCTTCTTGCCCTTGACCACCTTCAGCAACGCCGACTTGATCTTCACGTTCTTTGCCTTGGAATAGCTAGGCTTGATGGTTGCCTTGGCTGAACCCTTGACAGTCTTCGTGCCAATTTTCTTGATCGTTACCGCAGGAGCCTTTTTCTTCGCAGCAACGATGCTGGCAGATGAAATGCTGGTGGGCAACGGAGCGGCCGAGGCCGCGGAGACACCGGAGAATACAAGTGCTCCCGAAGCGATGACAGCGAGTGAACGCTGAACTAATTTATTCAATTTCTCCCCATAGAAAGTCGAGCGAGCATGGGCACTGATCGGTCCCATGTGCTGATTCTAATCTGGACTGGGAATAGAAACTATGGCTGGACGCGATTGTGATCGATTGCGGCTATTGCCGTCAAAGCGTTACCCGAGCAGTCGAGTGTTTTCCCAATGATTAGTTGAAGCCTTTGCTAGGCTCGGGCAAAACCATGCAAAGGAGGGCGCCCATGCCACAGGAAAGCAACTACGACGATTTCGCCCAGGACTACGCTGACGAGAACGAATTCAGCATGCTGAACGCCTACTATGAGCGGCCGGCCACCTTGGAACTGGCAGGAGAGGTTGCCGGCCGGAACATCCTGGATATCGGCTGCGGCGCCGGTCCGCTGTCGGAACAGCTCATGAGCCGTGGAGCGAGCGTCTCGGGCTTCGACACCAGCCGGGCAATGGTGGACCTGGCACGCCAGCGGCTGGGCGAAGATGCCGACCTGAAAGTGGCGACATTGGGGGAGAAGCTCCCGTATGCCGACAACAGTTTTGACGATGCCATTGCTTCCTTGGTGTTCCACTATTTGCCGGACTGGGACTACGCACTGGAGGAAGTCCGCCGGGTCCTCAAGCCCGGCGGCCGGCTCATCATGTCGGTGAACCATCCGATTCTCTACCCGTTCAACCACCGAGGCAAGGACTACTTCCAGCTCACCCAGTACACCGACGAAGTGACTTTCAAGGGGAAGCCTGCCGAACTGACCTATTGGCATCGGCCTTTGCATGAAACCATGAAGGCACTGATCTCCGCAGGGTTCGCGGTGGAGCGTGTTTGGGAGCCGCCGTATGCCAAGGATGCGCCCGAAGGCGTGATTCCAGAAGCCTTGCGTGAACGCGACGCGTTCTTGAGCTTCCTGTTCTTCTCGCTGCGCTCGACGCGCTAGCCAGCGCACTGCTTCCAGGTGCCAACGGCGTCCGGAAGCCGCGAAGCCCTCGAATGTCAGCTGATAGCCGGCATAGCGGCAGGACGCGTTGAATGATGGGGATCGACGAAACTGTTTTCTGCCAGCTGAAGCAAGTAAGCGCCATACCCGCTCTTGCCCAACTCCCGGCCCAAAGTGCGCAACTGGTCATCGCAGATGAACCCCTGGCGCCATGCAACTTCCTCGGGAGAACCGATCTTCAAACCCTGCCGCGCTTCGACAGTGCGCACGAAGTTGGAGGCGTCGTTGAGCGAATCGAAGGTTCCGGTATCAAGCCACGCAGTTCCGCGGGCCAGCACCGTGACGTTGAGGTTGCCCTCTTCGAGGTACAAGCGGTTGATGTCGGTGATCTCAAGCTCTCCACGGGCCGAAGGCTGCAATGTCCGGGCTTTGCCAACCACGGAATTGTCGTAGAAGTACAATCCCGGAACAGCGTAGTGGCTTTTCGGGTCCAGCGGCTTCTCTTCCAGCGATACGGCCCTTCCGGAGCTATCGAACTCGACGACGCCGTAGGACCTGGGATCCTTGACCCAGTAGCCGAAGATCGTCGCGCCGGTCTGGTCGGCGTAGCTTCCCAACTGGGTGCCGAACCCCGGTCCATGGAAGATGTTGTCACCCAGCACCAGCGCCACGGATTCCCCTCCGATGTGCTCGGCGCCAAGTATGAACGCTTGGGCCAGGCCTTCAGGCCGGGCTTGCACGGCATAGGACAGATTGATGCCGAACTGCGAGCCATCGCCGAGCAAGGACTTGAACTGCCCCTCATCCTGCGGCGTCGTGATGACCAGGATGTCCCTGATTCCAGCGAGCATGAGCGTGGTCAGCGGATAGTAGATCATCGGCTTGTCGAAGACAGGCACCAATTGCTTTGAGATGCCTCGCGTGATCGGGTGCAAACGAGACCCGGTTCCCCCAGCTAGAATTATTCCCCTCATGGCTATCGAGCCTAATGAAGCGGGCAGCGATCTTGTCAGAGTAGTCATACTCGAGAATTGCTAGGAAGCTGCTTGGCCGCGGTGCCCACTGGCTACATTGGTGAGATGAAAAGAATCCTTGTAACTGGGGGAGCAGGATTCATTGGGGCAAATTTCGTGCACCATATGATTACGCATTCCGACAGTGAAATCACCGTATTGGATAAGATGACCTACGCCGCCAACCGGCAGTCGCTGGAAGGCTTGGACAGCAAACGCGTCAACCTTGTTGTTGGCGACATCTGCGACTACGTGTTGGTCAACGAACTGGTGCCGCAGCATGATGCTGTGGTCCACTTCGCGGCCGAGACGCACAACGATAATTCCTTGCACGACCCGCGCAGCTTCGTGAATTCAAATGTCTTGGGAACATTTGAACTCCTGGAAGCTGTGCGCAACCACGGCGTGCGCCTGCACCATATCTCCACCGACGAGGTCTATGGGGACCTGGAACTCGATGATCCGCAGCGCTTCACCGAAACCACGCCCTACAAGCCGTCCAGCCCGTATTCGGCTACCAAAGCCTCCAGCGACCTGCTGGTCAAGGCCTGGGTCCGTTCCTTCGGGATCGAGGCGACGCTGTCCAACTGCTCGAACAACTACGGGCCGTACCAGCATGTGGAGAAGTTCATCCCGCGGCAGATCACTAATGTCCTTGGGGGATTGCGGCCCAAGCTCTACGGCAATGGGGCAAATGTGCGCGATTGGATCCATGCCAGCGACCACTCCTCGGCGGTGCAGCTCATTCTGGAAGTGGGCCAGGCCGGGCGCACCTATTTGATTGGTGCGGACGGAGAGAAGAGCAACCGCGAAGTGCTCGCACTGATTCTGGAGCTGATGGGCAGGAAAGCCGATGACTTCGATGCGGTGGCCGACCGGGCCGGCCATGACCTGCGCTATGCCATTGATTCCACGGTGCTGCGCACCGAGCTTGGCTGGCAGCCGCGGTACACCGACCTGGTGCAGGGCCTGGAGCAAGCCATTGGCTGGTACCGTCAGCACCGCTCCTGGTGGGAGCCGGCCAAGGCACAGACCGAGCAGCGCTACGCGCAGCAAGCCGATGCGTTCAAGGTTGCCAGCTGATGGGCGGCGCGGCGCAGCTACGGGTGGAGGGCAGCCCGATTCAAGGACTCGAGGTGGTCAGCCTACCGGTGCACCGCGATGAGCGCGGCTGGTTCAAGGAGAACTGGCAGCGGGAGAAAATGGTGGCTGCGGGTTTGCCGGACTTCCGCCCGGTGCAGAACAATGTCTCCTTCAATGGCCCGCGCGGGACCACTCGCGGATTGCACGCCGAGCCATGGGACAAATACATTTCGGTGCTGTCTGGAGAGATCTTCGGCGTCTGGGTGGATCTGCGTCCCGGGCACGGTTTCGGCAGCCTGTTCACCGCGAAGATGGGCGAAGGCCAAGCGGTCTTCGTGCCACGCGGGGTGGCCAATGCCTTCCAGACCTTGGCCTCGAACACCGTGTACTCCTACCTGGTCACCGAGCACTGGACAGAGGCAGCCCGGTTGGAATACAGCTACGTCAATCTGGCCGACCCGGATTTGGACATCCCCTGGCCCATCAGCTTGGATGAGGCCATAGTTTCACAGGCGGACAAGGAGCACCCACCGCTGGCGCAGGCGAAACCAGTGCAGCCCAAGAAAATTGCGGTGCTCGGCGGGAACGGTCAGCTCGGACGTGCCTTCGCTCAACTGGCGAAGTCAGATGAACGGATCGCTTTGTATACCCGCGCCCAGACCGACTTGCAGTCCCCGGGCTTCGCGGCATCGCTGGACCTTGCCAATTGCAGCCACGTGGTCAACGCGGCGGCGATGACCTCAGTGGACCGGGCCCAAACCCCTGCGGGCAGTGCCGAAGCGTGGCAAGTCAATGCCGTGGCCGTGCGCCAGCTGGCGGCACGATGCGGTGAGCTGGGGGTGCCGCTGGTGCATGTTTCCACCGACTATGTGTTCGATGGCGCGCAACGCGAGGTCGATGAGCTGCATCCGATCGCGCCGCTCGGAGTCTACGGCCAAAGCAAGGCCGCTGGCGAGCAGGCTGTGCTGGCTCACACCGGCAACTATGTGGTGCGCACCAGCTGGGTTATCGGGCAGGGCAACAATTTCGTGTCCACCATGCGCCGACTGGCCGAGCAGGGAATCGCGCCCAGGGTGGTCGATGACCAAGTTGGACGACTGACCTTCGCCAGCGAGTTGGCCCGCGGCATCATGCACTTGCTGGATACCGGCAGCGCCCCGGGGATCTATCACCTGCAGGGCGGCGGCGAACCCGCCAGCTGGTACCAGGTTGCCCGCGAGGTCTTCGCCTTGTGCGGCCATGACCCGGATGCCGTGCAGCCGGTTTCCACCCGGGAGTATGCCTTGGACCGGCCCCATCTGGCACCCCGGCCGGTAAACAGCACGCTGGACACCGCAAAATTGCAAGCGACCGGCTTTGCGCCGAAGCCGTTATCCGACTTGCTGGACCAGTTCCTTGGCCAGAATCGTGTGACGTCATAAAAACCGGGTAGGTAAAAATCGGGTGTGGTCCAAGTGGAGGGCAGGTGAACGGAAAGAAACCCTCAGTCAGGTTCGACCATCCTGCGCACGGTGAGAGTTGTTCCAAGTCAATTTCAGAATTTGCGGGGACGAATTCGTTGTTGCCGAGTGATGGCGAAGTGCTGTGCATTCACTGGGAAAAGAAGAAAAAGTGACTGAGCTTCATTTATCCTGCCGAACCCAGTGATCTCGCTGCCTTTAAGTCATAGGATGGGGAAATACGAGGAAGAGTCCAGGCGGATTCTTTCGCGGATAAGCGGTTAATTTGGGGGAACGAACCGATTGGGGCGGTTTGAATGATGGAATATTCACGAATTCTCTCGCTGGCGGGCACTCGCAATGCTCAAGCGCAGCGGGGAGATAGTAAGACAACTTCGAAACTCTCGCGGATTTCGCAAGGCATTTTGGGCAGAGTCCTGAACGACCCGCATTGCGCCGGAGCTGTGGTCTCCGGACCAGTGGGCAGCGGTCGAAGGGCGCAGCTGGAAACCGACTTGGGCCAGATGGCCGAGCCGCCGAAGCTGATCCGGCTGAACGGAAGCAACTTCGGCACGAAAGTGCCTTTCGGTGTGCTTTCATTCCTGCTTGCCCAAGTCGACGTGGCCGGAGCTTCGAGCCGTCATGAGCTGATCCACCAGCTGGGCCGGGTGCTGTGCACCGACCAGCGCCCGTCAATGGTGGTGCTCGGGCGGCCTGAATTGATCGACGAGCAATCCAGCTCCTTGCTCGCCCAGCTGGCCACGATGGGCAAGATCAAGCTTTTCGTGATCTGCGAACACGTGCAGGATCTTCCTGGGGACCTGTTCGCCTTGTACCGTTCGGGCCGGCTGGCGCACCAGCGCGTCGAGCGCATGGGCAGCATGGAAACGCACGCTTTCGTCCAGCAGGAATTGGAAGGGCGGGTCTCCGCCTACGCCTCGGCAACCCTGTGCTACTTGGCCGGGGGCAACCGCTCGCTGATGCTCAAGTTGATGCACAGCTGGCGCGAAGACGGCCATCTGCTGCAGCACAACGGTACCTGGGCCTTGCGGATAAACGCGCTCGATTCCGGGCCTGCGATGCAGGCCCTGCACGTTTCGCTGACCCATGGGCTCGATGACGGTGAACGCGAACTGCTCGGGGCCCTGGCACTGGGCGGGCCGGTGGAACTCAACCGCATCCGGCGTTCGGGCCTGACCTGCGAGCTTGACGGCTTGCTGAACCGTGGCCAGGCCAAGTACCTGACCGGCGCCGCCTACAAGGTAGGCATATCCAATCCGCTGCTGTCCCTGCTCGTGCGCGCCGAATCCAGCAATCAGGCTCACCCTCACGGTGCGGAACTGCTGGCCAAGTTGCACAAGAACCCATTGGCTGCCCGGATCCTTGCGCAACTGAAATCCCTGAACGACCTTGGCGACTACGAATCGCAGCTCAGGGTGGCTGAAGACTTCCAGCAGCAGGGCTATCACGCCGAACGCTGGCCAACTGACCCGCGCACCCTGGTGGGCATCGTGGAAATGCACGTGCGCGCGCTGGCCATGCTCGGCCAGTTGTCCCACGGACTCGAAGCAATCGACCTGGCCAGGGCGGGACTGGCCCAGGCCATCAGGGAATCCGGCCCGCGCGAATCCCTGGATATCGCATTCCAGGAACTGGAACTGCTCAGCACGTTCGCGACCTTATTCAGCACCGAGATGACCAAAGAAACGAGCATCGCCGGCAGCAGCGAGTCACTGCTGTCTTCGTCAGGCTGGATGAGCGAGTCATTGCACCTGCGGTCCCTGTCGTTGCAAGCTGCCAGCTGGGCGGCGCAGTCGCGACAGGCCGATGCCATGAAGCTGGTCCGTTACGTGGACGGGGAACTGCGCAATATCCGCTTCAACGGCCCGACGATCTCGAATTTCCATTCCGAGGACGCAGCAGACATAGAGTTCCAGCTGCTCCAGGCCGAATTGCTCTCCGGAGTCTGGAACGCGGCATCAGCCCGCGCCCAGCGCCTGGCCGAAGGGCAGTACATCAGTCCCTTGCTCATTTCCTACGGGGACATCATGCGGGGGATCCTGCTGGGACTGGGCAATGAGTACGACGCTGCCTTGCGCCTGCTGGAACCGAACCTGCACCAGATGCAAGTGGCCGGAGACCGGGGAACCGAAGCACTAATTGGGTCGGTCATTGCCTATGCGCTGGCTTGCTCCGGGAGGCGGGTGGAGGCAGCCGCACTGGTATGCCCTGAATACGGGACCCCCGGAGCAATGCAGATGCCGCTGAACTTCTACTCCTGGGCGGCAGAAGTCTTCTCCTGCCTTGCGTTGGCCGAACTCGGCTCGCCGCAGGCTGCAAGGCTGCGGCTGGCAACCTTCGCCCAGCGTGCCCGCGGCGGCCAGCACACCCTGCTCGAAGCGCTGACCTTGGGGTTCGCCGCACGGCTGGGAGACCAGCTGGTGCTGCCGCAGCTGCGCAGCGCCGCCAGACGCTGCGAGGGCCTTGTCGGACAGAACCTGGAGGCGCTCGCAGACGCGGCGTCGGCCAAGGACTCGCCGCGCTTGGCAGCGGCTCTGGACAGCATGGTCGAGGCCGGGCACTTGCTCATGTCCGTGCCATCGAACAACGAGTTCGTCGCATCAATGGAAACCAGGGACCAGCGCAAGCTTTCCCGGACAGTCAACGGCCGCAAGCGGGCCTCGGCTCCGCAGATCCAGCAGCACGACGAGCTGCAGTTTGAAGCCATCGAACAGCAGCCGGGCTGGATGCGCGAGCTGACCAAGCGTGAGGCCCAGATCGCCAAGATGGCCATAACTGGCAAAACGAATTCGGAAATTGCCAAATTCAATGGCGTCTCGATTCGCACCGTGGAGGGGCATCTTTACCAGGTATATTCCAAGCTCCAGGTCCGAAATCGCCAGGAGCTCACTGCGCTTGACCGCACCAGCCGCCGTACCGCAGGGCTGCGATGAAACAGCATCAACTGATTGCCAAGACCAGGACAACTGAATACAACCAGCTGCTGCAGATCCTGCAAGGGCCAGGTCCTGCCGGCGTCTTGCTGCTGGGCGAGCAGGGCGTGGGCAAGACCAGCCTCGTGGAGGCAGTGCTGGCTTCCCCGGGCATGGGCGAGCCGGTCATGACGCTGTATTGCACGCCGTCCTTGAGCACTATTGCCCATGGTGCCTTGTCGCCATATCTGGGGGCCCTGGAGAGCATCGACGAGCCGGTGAGCGTGCTGCGCGAGCTGAATCGGAGCCTGCTTTCCAGCCGCGGGCAGGTTGAACCGCATATCGTTGTGGTCGAAGACGCGCAGTTCCTGGACCCGCAGTCCTGCTTCATCCTCTCTCTGCTGGTGGAAAACGCCGACGTGAAGGTGCTGGCCCTGGGCAGCGGGTCGCTAGAAGCGGATAGCCCGCTGGGCGCGCTGGCCGAGCTGGGATCCTTCACCACCATGGCCCTGCAACGCCTGGACCGCAAAGGGGTGCGCGCGGTGGCCGAAGGAGTGATCGGGCGCAAGCTCGCCGAGGGCACGGTGAGCCTGATCGATGTGGTCACCGGCGGTAACCCCAGCTTCGTTGAAGCCTATGCTGCATCCTGCCTGGAACAAGGCACGCTTTTCCACGATGACAGGCTGCCGCAGGGCCCCGGGCTCCACGAGCCGGTATGGATCGTGGCCCGCGCACTTCCGGAAATCGATACGCCAATGTTGACGCTGGGCCGGGAAATCACCCGGTCCCTGTCCGTTCAGGAGCAGCAGTCGCTGTTGTTGCTGGCTTTGGCCGGACCGCAGCCTCCAGAAGTGCTTGAGCAGTGCGGATTGCCCTACCGGCGGCTGCTGAAAATCGGCGAGCTGATGCGGCAAGGCCCGGCGATGGCCTTGAAGTCCAAGCTCATGCAGCGGAGCGTCCGCGCCTTGGCCACCGAGCAGGACATCGCACAGTTGCATGACCTGTGGGTTACCGCGGCGGTCTCGCTGGGAAAAGAGCCAAATGCCCGCGAGGTGCTGTGGTCCTTGGAAACCGGTAAGCAGGTGCCCACGAAGCTGGTCCTGGATTTGGCCGAGCAGGCCGCTCGGGAACTGAATTTCGGGTTGGCCCTGCGCCTATGCGTCTTGGGTAAGCTCGCCCGGCATCATGGGCAGGGAGCGCTGCTCGAAGCGCGGATGCTGCTGAGCATGGGGCGGCACCATGCCGCACGCGCGCTGCTGCTGCGCCTGATCGATCAGCTGACGGATCTGGCGCTGCTGGGGCAGGCCTACGCCTACCTGCTGGAGGTCACCACGAATATCGGAACTGATGGCGCCGAATTGGAGCGGATCCTGGACGATTGGAAGCATCGTGCCCGGGGGCACGCGGACGCAGAAGAGGTATCCAGCTTCTTGGCCCTGCATAGTGCGGGGGCCAGAGTCCTGGATTTCTGGCTCAGGGTCAATACCGCCCGCGGTCCGCTGCCCAGGGTTTCCGAGCTGCAAGAATTCCTGGAAGACCGGCTGCTGCCCGCGCAGGTGCGCTTCATCGGCATGATCATGCTCAGCGACCTGCACGCTTCCGCCGGCCGGTGCCAGCAGGCCTTGGATCTGATGGAACCGGCTTTGCAGGACCTCAAGGAGTACCCGGTCCCGCAGGCCATGTACGAGGTCCGGGTGTTCTTCCGCATCGGCTGGAACCTGCTGTTCTTGGGACAATACGAGCGCGCCGCGGCATTCATCGACTCCTATCGCCATGCCCGGCTCCGTTCCATCCAGTACTACCAGGGGGCCATCTCGCTGCTCGATGGCGTCAGCCACCTGCTGCAAGGCAGAGTCCAGCTCGCCATGGCCAAAATGGCCGAGGCCGTGACGGAGCTGCAGATTGCGGACATCACTCAACTGCTGGCCTTGGCCAATAAACTGTACCGGCTGCTGCTGGCCCGGTTGGGCTTTCCGGTGCCTGAATCCCTGGTGATCGGGCCCGGGTCCTCCAGTTCCAGCGGGACGATTTCGCTGAACGGACAGCTGGGCGAGGAGTCGTCGAAGCAGCGGATACTTGCACGGGCCTTCGCTGCGGGACTGGGTTATCCGTATCCGGGTGAGTCGCTGGAGTGCTTCCCGCTGGTGGAACGCGAATTCGTTTTCAGCATGACACGGCAGCTGGGGGACCAGGAGCTGGCCGACTCCCAACTGGGTGAAAGACTGCGCGCCTTGGCGGCGGGGCAGCAGGGATCGCGAGCGGCGTTTTTGGCGCGCCTGATGGACTTGCGAGGCTCAGAGCTTGGCGAGCCGCTGGAGCAGCTGGCCCAGGACGCCCTGGCCAAGAAAGAATACCTGGTGGTGATCGAGGCCTGGGCCCGGGCGGCCGAACGCTACGCCCAGTCCGGAGACCAGCGGCGCTGCGGCGCCTTGCTGCGCCGGGCCGCCCAACTGATCGACCAACAGGGGATGGACCCGGGAAAGTACATCGCCCGTGTCCTGGCCATGACAGAACTGACCGCGCGGGAAACAGAAATCGTCAGCCTGGCCCGGCAGGGATTGAATAACGCGCAGATTGCCCGGACCTTGACGGTCTCGCAGCGCACGGTGGAGGGGCATCTCTACCGGGTATTTTCGAAGTTGGGGATTACCGAGCGCGCGGAATTGGATCACGCAGGGCTTGAAGCGGGTACAACCGGCAGGTAGCACGTGCCGGTTTGCGCAAACTTGGGGTAGGTACCACCCGTGCCCGGCCCGGCACAGGTGAGTAATGTGATTTGCGGGAGCTGGCGAATTACGCAAGCGATCTTTTGCGAACGAGTGCCCGTCGGTCTGGCGCGCGCTTGGTGTTTTGCGGCGAAGCTCTTCCCAGAAACGGGGCCGGTGGCCAGCGAATCCGCGAGGATTGCCCCCCAGCGCGGCCGCCGGCTCCTTCACGAATAAACCCTGTGCCGGCAACCCCTCTGCGCCGGTGCAGGGTTTTTCTATGCACTGCCGGTCCATTCCAAGTAGTGATCGAGTAGGAACCAAGTGCCATGTGAGTATTTGCGGGTAATGCAGGCAATCTTTGGAGTGTTCCTCCACTCGTGCATCGGATGCTTTCGCATCCTAGGCTCAAGGTAAAGAACGGCAACCGGGCTGGTGGGACAGCTCGATTGCCATGTTTATTGGGGAACTCGCTTATTTCTTGGGGGAATACAGATGCTTGACTTTGTGTTGCCGACCAGCGACCACCCTTGCAGCGTTGAATCGCTCGCCAGGGTGGGAACAAGCCATGTCGCAAATTAGCAGCAAACTAGGCGAAGATCATGTGTCTTCGCTCGGAACCTGGACGCTGCCGCGTCCAGCAATCAAAAGGGAAACCGGCACCATTGGTGCCCAAGGACGCGCCTATCTGCGCCGGCTATACGGTACTGATCTGCTGGTCATTTCCCTGGTGAGCTCCTTGCCGGCAATCGTGCAAGCCCAAAACTCGCAGATATCTCGATTGCTGCCAGGCAGCACGCATTACTATGCGTTGGCCGGCCTTCTGTTGACCATCGCCTGGATGACCAGCTTGCAATCCTTTAAAGCCCATCGCTTGGGCAGCGTTGCCGTGGGCATGCAGGAATACAAGATCATGGTCTATTCGGGGTTGATGCTCTCGGGCTTCGTCGGAGTACTTATCGTGCTCACCGGCCAAGAGAGCCTGAAGATCTTTCTCGTTCTTTCCTTGCCGTTGGGACTCTCCGCCTTGCTGGCCAGCAGGTGGACCTGGCGCCAGTGGCTGGGGCTGCGCAGCAGAAGCGGCTATGCTCTGAGCAATGTGCTGGTCTACGGCCAGCCCGCTGACGCCCCGTTCGCAATCCGCCAGATTTCCAAGAAGTCAGGACCTGCCTACCGCGTTGTTGGGGTGCTGATGGACGGTGCGGCGGATCCGGAAGCCGAACACGATATCCGCAAGGTTGATCCGGTACTTCCGCTGCTATATGACACCGGCTCGATCGAACAGGAAATTCAGCGCTTGCACGCCGATTCCGTGGTTGTCGCCGGACCTCTGCCAGGTGGGAACGAAGCTTTGCAGCAGTTGGGCTGGCGTCTTGAAGGCACCGGAACCAGGCTCATTGTGGCCTCCTCGCTGATCGGAGTAGCCAGCCGCCGCGTGCGCACCAGCCCAATGGATGGGATGCCCCTGTTGCATGTGGAACTGGCGAAATTCACTGGGACGCGATACTTCTTCAAGCGTGCCTTCGACATCGTCTTTTCGCTGCTCGCCTTGCTGGCCCTGTCGCCGGTTTTTCTCCTGATCGCCTTGCTGATCAGGCGTGATGGCCCAGGGAAGATCTTCTTCCTGCAAGAACGGGCTGGCCAGGATGGCCGTCCCTTCAAGATGTTCAAATTCCGCACAATGGTCAACGATGCAGAAGCGCAATTGGCCGCGTTGCTAGAGCTGAATGAAGGAGCTGGGCCCCTATTCAAGCTCAAGGACGACCCGCGGATCACCCGCGTTGGCCATTTGCTGCGCAAGCATTCGCTCGATGAGCTTCCGCAGTTCCTCAACGTCCTGCGCGGCGAAATGTCCGTAGTCGGGCCCCGCCCGCCACTGTTCACCGAGGTCGAAACCTATCGCGGGCACACCCACCGCCGGCTGCTGCTCAAGCCCGGAGTGACCGGCCTGTGGCAGGTCAGCGGCCGTTCAAACCTGGAGTGGGACGAAAGCATACGACTGGACCTCTACTACGCGGAGAACTGGACGGTGCTCAGCGATTTGCGCATCATCTGGCGAACCTTCCGCGTCATGATCAAACCCGATGGAGCTTACTGATGAGTGTTGCACCCGAGACCCTGGTCCACCCGGCCCTGCGCGTCGCCGTGATCGGCGCCGGCTACTGGGGCCCGAACCTTGCCCGGAACTTTGCCATGAGCACCGACTGGGAATTAGTCGCCATCTGCGACATGGATCTTGACCGAGCCGAAGCCCTGGCCCGCAAGACTGGCAACCCGGCTGTGGTCAGCTCGCTTGACGAGCTGCTGGCCCGCCACCAGATTGATGCCGTGGCCATTGCCACGCCGGCACGGACACACCACCAGATCGCCATGCAGGCGATCGCCGCTGGCAAGCACGTCGTGGTGGAAAAGCCGCTGGCGGACAACAGCGTGCATGGCGCCCAGATGGTTGAAGCCGCGGCTGCGGCGGGCACCATCTTGATGGCCGACCACACGTACTGCTACACCCCGGCGGTGCTCAAGATTCGTGATCTGCTTGCTGATAACGAACTGGGGGAGATCCTCTACATCGATTCCACCCGGATCAATCTCGGGCTGGTCCAGCCCGACGTCGACGTGTTCTGGGATCTGGCCCCGCATGATTTGTCCATCTTGGACTTCGTGCTGCCCGGCGGATTGTCCGCCCGCACCGTCACGGCGTTGGGATCAGATCCCTTGCACGCCGGAAAGTCGTGCGTCGGCTACCTGAGCATGGAACTGGAATCCGGCATCCTGGCGCACATCAACGTGAACTGGCTATCGCCGACCAAGATCCGCCGGATGGTTATCGGAGGCAGCCGCAAGACGCTGGTCTGGGATGACCTGAACCCGCAGCAGCGGCTGACCATTTTCGACCGCGGAGTCGATCTGGAACGCCAGGAAATGATGCGCGCCGATGCAGAAGACCGCAAGGGGGCCACGATTTCCTATCGCCTAGGCGATACATGGTCTCCGGCCCTCTCCGAATTCGAGCCGCTGGGCCTGATGGTTTCCGAATTCGCGGCCAGCATTCGCGGCGCACGCCCGGCACCCACAGATGGGCCCTCGGCCCTGCGGGTGCTCAAGGTCCTTGAGCACGCCGATCGCAGCCGGGCCGCCGCGGCGGCCACCCTGTCCACCGACCACAGCACAGCAGCAATGGAGAATGCACGATGAACGAAAATATCAAGAACCTCGCAGGCGGACGATTCCTGGTCACCGGTGGTGCGGGCACCATCGGCTCGGAAATCGTCGACCAGCTGCTGGCCGCGGGAGCAGCCCATGTGGACGTGCTGGACAACCTGGTCCGCGGCCGGCGCAGCAACCTCGCTGATGCCCTGGCCACCGGACGGGTCACCCTGTACGTCGGGGACATCACCGACCGGGCGATGGTCCGCGAAGTGATGGCGGGCAAGGACATAGTCTTCCACCAGGCGGCCATCCGCATCACCCAGTGCGCCGAGGAACCGCGGCTGGCCTTGGATGTCATGGTCAACGGCACCTTCAATGTGCTCGAAGCAGCGGTGGAAGCCGGGGTGCCCAAGATTGTGGCCGCCTCCAGCGCCTCGGTGTACGGCATGGCCGAGGAATTTCCCACCACTGAACGCCACCATCCCTATAACAACGACACCCTGTACGGAGCTGCGAAGACTTTCAACGAGGGACTGTTTAAGTCCTTCCGCGCCATGTATGGCCTGGACTACGTGATGCTGCGCTACTTCAATGTTTATGGCCCGCGAATGGATGTTCACGGCGCCTATACCGAGGTGCTGGTGCGCTGGATGGAACGCATCGCCGATGGCCTGCCGCCACTGATTTTTGGTGATGGTTCACAAACCATGGACTTCGTGGTGTCACAAGACATCGCCCGGGCGAATCTCTTGGCAGCCAGTAGCCCGGTCACCGAAGGGGTCTACAACATCGCCAGTGGCACCGAAACCAGTCTCAAAGAGTTGGCTCACAGCCTATTGCGCGTCATGGATTCGAATTTGAGTATCGAATACGGGCCAGAACGATCCGTGAACTCAGTGGTGCGGCGCCTGGCTGACACCAGCGCAGCGCGTAAAGACCTGGGGTTCGAGGCCAGTATCGGGTTAGAAGAAGGACTGCGCACACTCGTTGAGTGGTGGAAACCATTGCGTGAAGAAGTTGCCGCCGGACGTGCCTTAGCCACGCCCATCGGCGCAAACAAATAAGCAGATACTGATTTTTTTGGGGGGAAAAGAATCATGAATCGCATTAGTGTGATGAAACCTTGGCTGGGACAAGCCGAGACCGACGCGGTCGCCGAGGTAATTGCCTCAGGATGGGTAGCGCAGGGGCCGCGGACCGCAGCTTTTGAAGAAGCTTTCGCCGCGCATCAACAGGTGGATTACGCGGTGGCAACGTCCAGTTGCACCACCGCTTTGCACTTGGCCTTGTTGGTTGCCGGGGTGGGAGCTGGAGATGATGTCATCGTGCCTTCGTTTTCCTTCGTGGCCACCGCTAACGCACCGACTTATGTTGGTGCCCGTCCGGTGTTCGCGGATGTTGAGGAATTGACCGGGAACGTCACAGCGCAGACAGTCCGTGCGGTACTGACTGAGAAAACTACTGCCATCATTGTGGTGGACCAGGGCGGTATGCCGCTGGATCTTCAGCCGTTGCGTGAGCTTTGTGATGAGTTGGATCTGGTCCTCATTGAAGACGCCGCCTGCGGCGCAGGGTCAACTTATCGTGGAGCTGCGGTAGGAGCCGGCGCGGACGTGTCCGCGTGGTCGTTCCATCCACGCAAGCTCTTGACCACTGGCGAAGGTGGCATGCTCACCACCAACAACCTGCAGTGGGCCCAACGTGCGCGTCAGTTACGTGAACATTCAATGGATGTCTCTGCTGCCGATCGTCACAACTCCACACTGGCACCAGCTGAAAGTTACAAGGAAATTGGCTACAACTTCCGCATGACGGATTTGCAGGCTGCCCTTGGCCTAGTTCAGTTGGAGAAGCTGGACACCATGGTGGCTCGCCGCCGGTACTTGGCATCCCGGTACCAGCGAGCGTTTGCCAATGTGCCGGGACTGCGGTGCGTTGCAGATCCTGAGCATGGAACCTCAAACTTCCAATCATTCTGGATTGAGATTGGACCAGAATTTGGGGCGGACCGTGAGGCACTACTTGAGCGGCTTGCCGAAGACGATATTTCGGCCCGACGTGGCATTATGGCCTCGCATCTGCAATCGGCCTATGCAGGTCATTCTGGAATTGTCGCTGCCCTGCCTGCAACCGAACATCTGACGGCAAACACGTTGATTCTGCCGCTTTACCACCAATTGGAAGAGCATGAGCAGGATCGTGTGATCACCAGTGTGCTGGCCAACGTGCTTGCCGCCACCGGCGGTGAGTGAAATGTCGAAAATACTGCTTGTGGCGGCCAGCGGATTGGCCCGAGAAACCATCGCATCCATTGAGCAGACCGGTGACCATGAGGTCATTGGACTGCTTGATGACAACACTGCATTGCACGGAACGCTCATTGGCAAGGTTCGAGTTCTTGGGGGACTGGAAATAGCCAAAGAGCGTAGCGAAAAGCTATTGATCTGTGCAGGGAAGGGAAGCAGTCGGGCAGCTATTGTGAGCCGGCTGGGCCTGGATGATTCTCGCTATGCAACGCACATCCACAGCACGGCACTACTTGGAAGTTCGGTGAGCGTGGGATGCGGAAGTATCATCCTCGCCGACTGCGTGGCGACCTGCGATATCTGGGTGGGACGGCACACGGTGCTCATGCCCCAGGTAGTGCTGACACATGACAACGTGCTTGAGGACTTTTGCACGCTGGCGGCCGGCGCAAAACTGGCAGGCCGGGTCACGGTGGGTCATCGGGCCTACCTCGGAACTAATGCGGCGGTGCGTGAAGACGTGCAGATTGGTGCCGGTGCGGTCATCGGCATGGGATCAGCATTGCTGCACGATGTCCCAGCGGAGCAGACCTGGGCAGGAAACCCCGCCCGACAGATCATTTCTTCATCAAATCTTGAATCGACAGGGCCTAGAGCATGAGTAACAAGACTATGAGTACCCAGACGCAGATTCCGCTGGTGGACCTGCGAGCGCAGCAACTTGAAGTGCAGCAGCAGGTTAATGAATCACTGGCACAAATCTTTGAGAATACCGCCTTCATTGGGGGAGCAGCGGTCACCGACTTTGAGCAAAGTTATGCAAGTTTCTTGGGCTCTGGACACTGCGTTGGGGTGGGGAACGGCACCGATGCCTTGGAGTTGGCGCTTCGCGCCAGCGGGATTGGGCCGGGTGATGAAGTGATTCTTCCAGCGAATACCTTCATTGCCACCGCTGAAGCGGTCAGCCTGACCGGCGCGACTGTTGTCTTGGTGGATGTTGATCCCGAATACCTGCTGATTGATCCGTTGGCGGTAGCAGAAGCTGTTACCGAAAAGACCAAAGCCATCATGCCCGTGCATCTTTACGGACAAACCGCATTTATTGAAGAATTATCGCCCATTGCCCGCGCGTGCGGCGCGGTGATCATTGAAGATGCGGCCCAAGCACAGGGCGCCACCCGCCACGGACGTAACGCCGGGACCTTGGGGGACATTGCCGGAACCAGCTTCTACCCGGGCAAAAATCTGGGTGCTGCAGGGGATGCCGGAGCAGTGCTGACTAGTAATGAACAACTGGCAACCCGGGTAAGGTTGCTCTCGGCTCACGGCAGCCGCACTAAATACGTACACGAGATCGTGGGACGCAACTCGCGGATGGATGCGGTGCAAGCGGTGGTGCTCAGCGCCAAGCTGGAACACTTAGCCCGTTGGAATGAACTGCGCCGCCAAGCAGCTGCTCGGTATAATGAACTCCTGGCCGGGGTTGAGGGAGTCATCCTGCCACAACAGGCCATGGGGAACCACGACGTGTGGCACCTGTACGTTGTACAAGTTCTAGACCGCGACCGCGTGGTGGCGGAACTCAACGCTGCAGGTATTGGTGCCGGAATCCATTACCCGCATCCAGTCCACCTGACCCAAGCCTTCGCACACCTGGGATACAAGGCAGGAGATTTTCCTGTCGCCGAGCGCGCTGCCGGCAGAATCCTATCCCTACCGCTGTACCCGCACATCACCGAAGAGCAACAACGGCGAGTCGCAGATGTGCTGATTTCGGTGCTGTGATCCAATGCGCATTCTCGGGAAGCGGACAAGGTCGACGGGCGCTTCGAATTCCGCCGGTAATGCCTTTAGCTGGAGCCTGGCCAATACCCTAGTTTCAAGGCTCGGAACTCTTGGCATCGGTATTGTCCTAGCTAGAGTATTGGGTCCAGAGCAATTTGGTACTTTTGCTATTGCGCTTGTCGCACTCATGGCGGTACTTAGTTTTAATGAGCTCGGCGTCAGCCTTGCTATAGTCCGGTGGCCTTCGGATCCGGCACTTATTGCTTCGACAGTCAATACGCTCTCCGTTGTTGGCAGCGCAGTATTCTGCACGATCTCATGGTTTGCAGCACCGCGCTTCACCGAACTCATGGGAGAGCCTGAAGCGACGGGTGTAGTTAGAATTCTGATCCTTTCCGTGCTGCTCAATGGACTTGTGGCAGGTCCCGCCGCCTTGCTTCAACGTGCGTTTGAAGAACGTACGCGCATGGTCATTGATCAAGTCAACGTGTGGGTTGGGGCAATCCTCTCGGTCGTATTGGCACTTGTGGGCTTAGGCGCAATGGCTTTGGCCATAGGACGGTTAGCGGGTGGTCTGATTTCGGCGGTAATGTTTTTGAAAACCTCACCGCTGAAATACCGATTTGGCTGGAATCGGAACCATGCCCTGGAATTGATTAAATTCGGCTTGCCCCTAGCCGGATCTAGCGTCATCGTTTTTGCCGTCGGATATGCGGATCAACTAGTCGTAGGTGCGACGCTGGGAAGTGTCGCATTAGGTTTTTATGTCCTGGCGTTTAATCTTTCGAGCTGGCCTCTGAACATCATTTCGCAACCACTACGCCGAGTGGCACCCGCGGCATTTTCTGCCATACAACATGATCAGGTACGACTGCGGCAAGCCATCACCAGTTTGTCTAAGGTTTTAGCCAGCGCAACCATCCCCGCTTTTCTTGCGATATCAGCGGTTGCGCACCCGTTGATCATATTTGTCTACGGCGAACCGTGGATTCCAGCCGCGCAAATCCTGAGCTGGCTGGTCATCGCGGCCCTGTCCAAGGTCTATAACGAGCTGGTCTATGACTATCTGGTGGTGGTGGGACGAACCAAAAATGTTCTGATCATTCAGCTAGTAGGACTCGGTGTGCTGATTCCTGCGCTATGGATTGGTGCGATGCTTGCAGGCATGGTCGGAGTAGCTTGCGCCTACGCGGTAGTGTCCGTGGTGATCCTCTTGCCGGTATACCTGTGGCAGCTGCGCGGTGGAGGGGTAGGGATTGGCACAATACTGCGACAACTGTACCTTCCGCTTCTAGCTGGCGGTTTCGTATGGGCCGGATGTTCTCTGGCTACCAACTTCATCACGTTGCCGCTCCTTGCATTGTCTATTGCCGGCATGTGGAGCTTGCTGATCATGGCATTGCTGCTAGTGAACTGCCGCAATGAAGTCGGGCAGATCCGCAAAATTTCACGTACTGAGAGTTTGGAAACGAGCATATGAGGATCCTGATTTACCCCCACGATCTGTCCATGGGAGGCAGCCAGCTCAACGCCATTGAACTAGCCGGCGCGTTGCGTGAGCGTGGCCATGAAGTCATCGTTTACGGCTGGAAGGGGGAATTGGTACAAAAAGTGCTTGAGCTGGGCCTTGAATTTATTCAGTCACCAAGACCACGTTTTAGGCCGACTCCTGCTATCGTTGCAGATTTACGACGGCTAGTTCTCGAGCGTCAGATTGACATTCTGCATGGATTTGAATGGCCTCCTGCATTAGAGTGCGCCCTGGCGGCTCTTGGCCTGAAACAGGCAAAAAGCATCGCCACCGTCATGTCGATGGCCGTGGCTGATTTCATCCCTCGAACTGTTCCACTGACGGTAGGTACCGAGCAAATTCAGGCCGAGCGGAAAACGCGTGGCTTCAACCGTGTTTCGCTCTTAGAGCCGCCGGTGGACGTTCACAAGAACAATGTGAACCAACAACTAGGGCAAGAATTCCGCACCCAATATTCGATCAACCCTGACGTGCCATTAGTCGTCGTGGTTTCACGGCTCGTACCTGAGCTGAAACTTGAGGGAATTCTTTCGGCCATCGATACAACTGCACTAATTGCTGACGAGCGTCCTATCTGTTTAGCAATAGTTGGCGGTGGCTCGTCCGCGGGGACCGTTCGTGAACGTGCCGAACAAGTCAACCTGAGATACCCCGGGAGTATTGTGCTTACCGGGAAAATGGCAGATCCGCGCGGTGCCTACGCTGCCGCTGACGTTGCCTTGGGTATGGGTGGCTCTGCACTGCGTGCTATGGCCTTCGCTAAGCCACTGATTGTTCAGGGGGAGAAAGGTTATTGGAAGCTGCTGGAGCCTGATTCGGTGGATGAATTTTTCTGGCAAGGGTGGTACGGAGTTGGTTCTGATGACCACGGCGGTGCCGAACGTCTCAAATCGATTTTGTTGCCACTACTTGACTCCAGAGATCGACAGAGCATACTCGGAGATTTTGGTCGGGAACTGGTGGACGCTAGATATTCCTTGGGGAGTTTGTCCCGAACGCTGGATGAGCTCTACCTGGCTGAGCTTTCGCATCACATTCGGACGGGGAATGAACTAGGTAGTTGGAGTCTTGCTGCCTGGGAATTCACAAAATACAAACTGGCTCGCTTACGCCAGAAACTGTGGCGCAAAACCGTGATTGACGACTTTAACAGCAATACCGTGAATGCAAGATTTGGCCCTCGCCGCCCGGGCAATGCAATCCAGCAAGTGATGTACCTTGCCGGCACCTATTGGGACGATGTCAAGGGCACCGATCACATGTTGGCGACGGCTTTGTCCGCCCAGACTGAAGTGATTTGGGTGGATCCGCCGCGAACGCTGAAATCATCCCTTACCGCGGATGGCCCTAGACCAGCGAAACTTCTCGGAACTTCCCGCGACCAGGTCACAGGAAAAATAACTCGGATTCAGACTTTCGTTCCGTTCGGCGTGCGCTATCCGCAACTGCGTAAAATCTACGACAAACTCACCATACGCACCCTACTGAGGGGTGCAAGTACCATCCCATCGGGAGCGCGTCTGATCATTCACTCGTCTGCCAGTGCAAGCTTCCCTGCCGAGATATCAGGTACGAAATACCTCTACGTGACCGATGATTGGGTTGCTGGCGAGCAGCTTATGGGGCTGCCCGCTGGCAGTGTTTCCAAACGCTTGACCGAGAACCTGGCCGTTGCCGACAAAGTTTTTGCCGTCTCACCGCATCTGGCTACCCTAATTGACCAACAGCAATCGAAGCACGTAACTCAATTGCTGCCAAACGGCTGTAAGATCTCCGAACTGAGTGCTGGCGACCGCCAACCGGTGATCGCGGTGTTGGGACAGCTCAACGAACGCCTAGACGTTGGGCTGCTTGAAGAGATTCGAGATCAAGGATTGAAGCTTCGGGTTGCTGGACCGCTGAAAAGTAACAACGCGCAGTGGGCTACGCGTATGCGGAAATTCCTGGAATCTCCCGGTGTGCAGTGGGTAGGTGAAATTCCGCCCACGCGAGTTCCGGAATTTTTGGCTGGGTGCCGGATCGGTCTTACACCCTATACAGATTCGAAATTTAACAAAGCTAGCTTCCCATTGAAGACCCTGGACTACTTGGCGGCAGGGCTATTTGTGGTATCGACAAATCTCCCTTCCTCACACTGGCTGGACACCGAACATGTGGCGATAGGAAACACAAATGGCGAGGTCATCGACATACTCCGGCAGCGTATCGCCCATCCCACGTTGGATTCGGAGATCTCAGAACGCCGAGCTTTTGCCGCCAGACACTCGTGGGAGCAACGAGCCATAGATTTAATCGAATTATCAACTCTAAAGGAGATGCCAATCACGTAACATGAGGATTGTTGTCCTTATGGCGAACTAAGGGGGACTTGGTACGCAATAGTCGTGGCATCACTGGGGGAGTCACTTTTGTGACATTTTTTTGGGGGAAAAATGGTTTTAAGCGACATGCTTCGAAGTCTTTTGCGCCGGTGGTACATCGTCGTGCTCGGAGCTATTTTGACAGCGGCCGGAGTGTACGGAGCTTACACCGTCACGCCGGTGACCTACAGCGCAACATCAACGGTGGTGTTATTGCCACCGGAAAAGTCGGTCAAGGATGGCGATAATCCGTACCTGTACCTTGGGGGACTTGGCCAAGCACTCAATGTCTTAGTTATAACAATGAATTCGGCGGCTTCACAAGAGGAAGTTATTGGATCTAATCCTGATCAATCATTCACTCTTGAACAAGATGCCACTTCAACCGGGCCAATTATCCAAATATCAGTGGCAGCGCCCACAGATAGCCAAGCAATAACTCTGGTAGAAAAGGTGACTTCTCAAGTTCCCATTACCTTGAATGCGTTGCAGGACGAACTGAAGGTACCAGCGGACGCCAAGATCGGCACAATGACTCTGGCTCAGACGCACGAAGCCGAAACCGAGAACAAGCGCCAGCTGCAACTTATGGCGGTAGCCGCTGGCGGCGGGTCTGTTGCCACGGTTTTATTTGTTGCCGCACTGGACAAGTTTTTAGCTAAACGGAAGCCGAAAAACAAGCGCCGGAAATCGGATGACAAACACGATGGCAATGGCTCCGCGGAGCCGAATCAGTCTCTACCCGACGTAGCTGCACGTCTTGAACCCACCGAAGCTAGGCTGACCGTTCAGCCTGTACGATTCGCTAACGGAACTTGAGAAATGCTCAAGTCCTCGGAACATCGTAGATTGGTACCGTTGCCACAACGGGCACCAGCCCAAGCAGATGCAGTGACCGGGCTGACGGTCTACGCCGTGGTGTTGCTACTCGTCCCCAGCGACAGAACTATCGCGCAGTTAGGCGGTGCCGGAACACCGGCCGTCCTGCTGTCAATAGCGTTAATGGTCTGGTGGCTCTGGTATCGAACCCGCCTTGCAAATCGAGTCAAGTTCTCAAATCCGGTGTACCTCACCTTTTTAGCATTTGCCGCGGCCGTGATGATCAGCGAGGTCGTCGCTGCCTCTTCCCATCTGCCACAGCCAGACCAGAATGCTGCAGATATGGGCATCTTGCGCTTGGCCGGGTTTGCCGGCGCCTTCTTCGTTGCCGCCGACGGAATTCAGTCCAAGGAAAGATTGGCCGTATTATGCAGACGTCTTGTTCTGCTAGGTGCTGTGGTGGCGGCACTGGGCTTGTACCAATTCCTTAGCGGCTCGGTACTCATCGATCGATTCCCAACGCCTGGTTTGGCAAGCGTTGACGCTGGCATCGATATGCGTAGCGGATTCATGCGCCCCCGGGGAACTGCACGGCATGCCCTCGAGTTCGCGGCAGTTGTCAGCAGCATGGTGCCATTGGCTATTGCCTTATGCATTGGGGATCGGAAGTGGGGTTTCCTCCGACGGTTTGTTCCGGTGGCTGCACTCGTGGGCGTTTCATTTATTTCCTTGACGCGCTCCGCGCTCGTCGGCTCGGTGTTGGGGATACTAGCGATGATGCCCTTCTGGGATGCGCGTTTGCGCCGCAGAGTCGTGGCGCTAGGTATTGCAGGAGCCGGCGCGGTGATGACCGCGCTTCCTTCGGTCTTACGTGCCATCATGGAAATGTTTGAGGGCGGGGATTCCAGTGTGGATTCTAGGACCGGAAGCTGGGACTTCGCTTTTCAAGTATTTGCTACTAATCGACTCTTCGGACGTGGTTTTGGTACCTTCTTGCCTAGCTACCGGATACTCGATAACCAGTTGCTGTTACTGGTTTTGGAAATAGGCATCGTCGGAACGCTGGCGTTTTTGGCGCTGCTGGTTACAGGAGTCTATTGCGCCATTGCAGGTAGAACCGCCGGTGAGGATTCGTTAGATAGTCATTTGGGTGTGGGACTGGCCGCGTCGATAATTTCCAGCGCCACACTCATGGCATTCTTCGACAGTTTCTCATTCCCGCAGGCGCCAGGCGTTCTTTTCCTCGTGTTGGGGATGAGCGCGGCATATTGGAGATTGTCCAAGGATTCTGAACGCCTGAATCCGAAGATTTCGGTTCCTAGCATTGGCAATAAAAAATCGCGGATACTCGCTGCCTCTGTTGCCGTGCTAGTGGTACTACTCGCACTGCCCATTGCCCAAGTAATCAGGCAAGCACCTAGCACTTATTGGACGCAACAGGATTTGGTGTTCCTGCCGCCATCCAGCGCGGTAGGAGGAAATTCCCTTCGCACCGATGCCCGGGATCTGATTCCTTTTGCCGCTTTGGTGAAAGAAACGTACACCGGAATACATGGGCCATCGACTATCGAACCAGTCTCTGCTCCCATTTACGGTACGGGCGTGCACAGTGGGGAACTGGTGCGTGTACCTAACGCTGGGGGGCAGTGGCAGACGTATCAGAGAGAAGCAACGATCACCGTTGAGGTGCTTGGCTCTTCAGCTCAAGAGGTGTCATCAACCATGGAGCAAACGATGACAGAACTGACCGCTCTCGCCCAAGAACCGCAACAACAAATGAACGTGAAACGTAGCGCACATATTATTACCGATGTTTACCCCGAAGAAGTGGTTCCCGTTCAGATACAGTCACGCGCCAAATGGGCACTTCTTTTATTGGGGTTCCTGACCATTATGGCCGCCGCGACAGCACACGAATTAGTTCTCCGAAAGACAGGCCAGTCATGACGAAGACATTGCACAAAGTGGACTTAGAACTACGTCCAGCAGGCAAGCTAGGTACCATCATTGTGGCCGGCTCTCTTTTGGCAGGATGCACGAATGCAGTGGGAGTCACAGAACAAACTTTCGAGACCACCGCTAATGATGGTGGGTCCGCTTACTATGCTCAATTTGCGAACCCCTTACCAGATGACCCGAATTATTTTCCGGTTGCGGTGTGGCATGAAAGCCTTATGGACGCACAAGATGCGGTGACTGATCGCTCCTTTGGCATCAACACCTATGTTGAACTAACCACTGAATCCAATCCGACGTTTGCCCATGACGCCGGATCATATGTACTGAGCAGCACGCCTCAAAGTAGCCTCAACGGTTTCGTTCTTCCCGACGAAGTAGACATGTGGGGGAAATCCGGAGAGGGAGTATGGACAGGAGCATGGCCAGGAGAGGCTCCCATCTGCGAGCCAGAAGAGAGCCGGTGCGGTTACACGGTGCTGGAGGAAACTTTAGCGAAAGCTCCAGCAGGGGCAATGGTCTACGCGAACTTTGGTAAAGGCGTGACTTTCTGGGGTGATGACGAGGTAGGAACTCACTTCACCAGTACTTATGCTGACGTGGTATCTGCTGATAACTACTGGTATACCGATCCCAATATTTGTGACAAAACCGAGGGCGGAACACGCTTTGAAGAACCTCGTGATTTGACTGAGTCCGAATGCCGGCTAGCGGCTAATTATGGACATACGGTGAAACAAATCCGCGATTACATTCAGCCTGCGGGCAGTAAACCTGTTTGGGGGTTTGTAGAGTTGGGTCGACCCTTTAGCGACGAGAAACTACCGACGGTAACCCCAACACAAATCCGCGCAGCAGTGTGGCAGAGCCTCATCGCGGGGGCACGTGGCATCGTCTATTTCAACCACAGTTTTTCTGGACAGTGCGCCTCGCAACACGTCCTGCGTGACTGCGACGAGGAAAGTAGCACCGCCGTTGCACGGATTAACAACCAAGTTTCACTTTTGGCTCCGGTACTGAATTCGGATACCGCCGAGGGGATACTCAGCGCCGAGGGCGCCGTCAACGTTAGAGTGAAAGTCTATGAGAATCACTTTTACGTACTTGCCGGGTCAGCGCAAGCCACTAAGCAGACTGCATCATTCAACCTGCAATGTGTGGGTTCAACTGACGTAGAAGTGCTCAATGAAAACAGAACCCTTCACGCAACAGAGGGAGCCTTCGCCGACGACTTTGCCGACGGAAACGCCATCCATGTCTACAAGATGCCCATCACCAACTGTGCTGCCAAATAATGAGCCGGATACTTACAACCGGACTCGGATCGAGGATTCATTGCTTCGGGAGGCTTAACTCTACGACGATGTGCCACGCAGAATCCGAAGAGATGAACTAGTGCCGAGTACTACAACGGGATGTAACGAAATATAGGTTGGGACAACCCGCGGATGCCGGAGTTCGCAAACTATATTTACCAGTAGCGGATCTTATTTCCAGCGTTGCATTGTCAGCGGACGATTCAAGCGAAGCCAGTTATGTGTGGATCACACAGTCAGCTTTTCCAAGCGACTATGCCGCCTGACGGCTTGAATCGTCTCGTTCCCAGACAGTACCCACGCTAGTGGCGATAGAGTTCTTTCTACCTCGGGCCAAGGTAACCATCCCGGTATATACCAGCGCATCCCAGGCAGAGACTGGCCCCGAAATTGACCTCGTCAACTGTCCAAATGTTGACCGCGTGGTAGACGTCGCTTGGTCTTGGCGCAAAAGTTCTTGCTGTCCCCGGTAGTTCCTGCGCAGTATGGCAAGCAGTGAACCGAGAGTACGCGGGGTTTTGACCTGCACAGGAATGGTGGGGAGCACCGTTTTCTCATCATCCCCGAACAGCTGATCAATAAAGAGATCATCGGCGACTACCGCGGGGAACTGTATGAATCGTGCACGTCCAGTTCGGCTTAGGCCGTAGGCCCCGGCACCCCACAGTGCGTTGTTAGTACCTGGTAAACGGCGCCGTGCACGGTAGAAAGCCCTCACGGTGTTAGAAGCTCCGGAAGTGTTATAGGTAAATGCTGGCCTTGCCGACAGCACGCCGGGTTGGCTGAGGTACTCAAAGACCATTCTTAGAGCTGATGCCGTGATGATGATATCCGCATCCAAATACAGTCTTGGATATCCTTTGGCTATTTCTTCCGCGGCATTTAATGCCGCCACCTTTGACGGCGTAGTTGTCTCAATGACTTGTATCCCGGAAAAGCTCCGAGCAATCTGTGTTGTGTCATCGGTACACCCATTGCACGAGACAATGACCTGGACCAGTCCTCGCTCAGCAAGTGACTGTAGGGGAGTCAAGGTCTGAGCAATGACCGCTGCCTCATTATGCGCAGGGATAATGACCGCACCGAAGGGAAAACCATCATGAGGTTGAGGGCCGTGGGTGGCCGCGGGCAGGGTTGACCATGAGCTTTCAACGGCTACAGCACGCCACACGCCACCGCGTTGTGGCTTCCAAGAGCGCAAGACTTCGTGTCCAATGACGGCGCTCTGGAATATCGTGGCGGTGCGCGCTGGCAGCTGCTTACGGGCATACCTGATGCGGTTCACCGCCATGAGGGTCTCCAGCTGCACCGACGCCCCGGATCCTCCCATCTGATGAGTCATCGATGACTCTGGCTCATACCAGATTGAGGCTCCGGCCTGCCTGGCCCGCTTAAAGTAGTCAGTTTCTTCCGAGTAGAGGAAGAACTGCTCGTCCCAGGGACCAAGTTCTTGGGCCAGTGCTGAGTTGATGAGCAGTGCCGCTCCGGTGGCCCAATCAATTTGATGCGGATGGGCGTAGCTTTCCAGATTGTATTCAATTTCAGAACCCCATCCGGGGCGTCGCGAGACGCGCTCGCCGAAAAGCGCGTCCCCAGCGGCACGGAGCACCGTGGGCTCACGACGCAAGGACGTGTAGGTGGTTCCGTCTTCTTCGAGGAGCCGTGGGACAACAATCCCTGCCTCAGAGATCCACATTCTGTTGAGCAGTCGTTGGATGGATCCTGGACCAACAAAAAGATCTGGATTGAGGATCAGCACCGCTTCGCAGTCGCCGGTATATGGCCTCGCGGCGTTGATACCGCCGGCATACCCAAGGTTGGATCCGGTAGGAAGCACGATGACATCCTTGTGCTTTTCCAGCTGTTGTACCGTAGTGTCCACTGAACCGTTATCTGCCATTATGACCCGCAGACGTAGTTCTGAGGCCTCAGCACGTAGCGAGGAAATCAGCTTCTCAACCGAGTCGGCATTGTTGTAGGTGACGACGATGACGGAAACATCTACCGGGGTTTTCCCAGTTACAAATCTTCCGTCACTAGGAGGCAGCAATTTCGGGAACTTGCGTGCAGGTTTTTGCACTAGGGGACTGGTCTGGGTATTGGAGATGACCCGGCTTTCTCGCTGTAGTGTCAGCAATCCCGGAGGGTCATCCACGAGGTAGCGCTGTGCTAGTCGGCGAGGCTCAAGGCTAAGTCTCCATGCCCATTCAAGTCCGGTAGTAGCCACCCATTGCGGCGCACGTTGCACGGTTCCGGCCAGGAAATCTACCACCGCGCCAAAAGCTAGAAGCACGCTAGCCCCGGTCAATGATCCGTAAGATGCCATCCATAGTTCTTGGCGTGGCTTGCCCAGTCCGACTACTAGAATGTCGGTGTTGCTTTCACGAATGGCGCTAGCTAATTGCATCGAGAGAGCTTCGTTTTCAATCTCGTTGCGTTCCGGCGCCCAGAATCCGGAGACGTGCAGATTGGGCCGTTGCTCTGCTAGCTGTGTGGCAAGCTCGGCTTGAATTTTAGGCTGGCCGCCGAGGAATCCCACACGCAGTCCATGAATTTCGGCATCGTCCAAGATGGGGCCAATCAAATCGCTTCCAGCGAGCCTGGGCCACAGCTTTCCAGTCAATTGTCTGGCGCGCAAGACCAATGGCGCCCCATCGATGAGATTCAGCCATGACATTGGTGGTGCATCAAAGGCAGAGGGTGCCTCCGGTAAATCGCGTAGCGGCCGGCTGGGATGTAGGGAGTCGCCCAAGACTCCTTGCCACCGGCTTCCATGGCCAAACTGCACGAGATGGTCCAGATTTGCTGAAACTACCGATAACGGTGGCAGCTTGGACTCCGGCGATTGCTTGGCTTGGCGTGCGTGCCCGATGATTTTGTCGATGGCGTCCGTTTGGGTGAGCAGATCCACCGTTATTCCGGCCAGCTCCACGCGTTGGATTGTGGCAGACATGATTTTCCTTCAACGAAGTGATCAGCACCATCAAGCCCAGTCGATGACACGACTGGTCCGAGAATGGTGGAAAGTACGAGTGATAACTGCGGTCAGTTAGACCGGAACCGAGAATTCGGAGCCGAGCTGGTCATAACGTTCACCGGTGGCAGGACACTGCCACGCACCATCAGTGAATTGCAACCGGTGTCCGGCGGTGCCTACCCAGCCAATCTGCCGTGCCGGAACGCCTACTACCAGCGCATGCGCCGGGACATCACGGTTGACTACGGCGCCGGCGGCCACCATGGCCCACGCTCCGATATGCAGCGGTGCGATGCACACTGCACGCGCTCCGATGGACGCGCCCTGGCCTATGGTGACTGCAACTGCCTCCCAGTCATCATTTCCCTTGCGAGTCCCATCGGGATTAATGGCGCGTGGAAAGAGATCATTGGTCAGTACCGCGGCGGGTCCGATGAACACCCCATCTGCTAGCGATGCGGGCTCATAGACCAACGCATAATTTTGCACCTTGCAGTTATCACCCAACACAACATCGGGACCAATGTAAGCGCCTCGTCCAATGTTGCAGTTTTTTCCGAGAACAGCTCCTTCGCGAACCTGTGCCAGGTGCCAAATGCTGCTCTCATTGCCAATGGTCGCCAAAGGCGACACATCGGCGCTTTGCTCGATGTGAGTCATGAATTTCCCCCAAAAAATTCGGTTCACCACGAACCGTTGAGCCTACGGACCCCAATGCCGTATGCCTCTTCTTCCGAGCATAGTTCTGTGTCCAGCGAGAAAAGTTGATCAAGGAAGAAGAAGAGCGCAACTCTCTGCTGACCCTAACCATGCCAAGTAAATACCGAGTACGTCGCTGGGCTATTTTCGCTTATATCTCAAGGGGCCGAGGTATAGCCTAATGAGCGGGTTATCTCGTGTTCTTGGGGGAACAAGATAACTAAGGGGGAAAATATGAAAACCAAGATACTTGTGTCCATAGTGCTCGGTGCCGCCGCAGTAGTGCTGGTAGTCGCGCTCGCCCTAGATTTTGGCGGGCGGACTCCTAGCGCTGACTTGTCCGCGGAAACTGCACAAAGTCCCATGGCCACGTCCCCCTCGGCTTCTTCAGCCACGTCTGCGAAATCCTCGTCGAGCCCGTCTGAAACGGGCAAGGATTCTGAGCAGAAGAAACAAACGACTGAAGAAGAGAAAACGTCATCCGAACCCACAGCCGAAGCGACCCGTCCAAGTTGGGACCCGAAACCTAGTGCCTCGGAATCACGGCTAGAAGTACCTGAACAGCCCGAGGCCTCGCAGTTTAAGCTGCCTGATACACCGAAACGTGAGCCGGTACTGACGAAGGTCCCACAAACTGGTGTGGCCACCGGCAAGCTGACCAAAGAATTTCCAAAAGACGCGGTACCGGTGCCAAAATCGACGACTATCGTTCAGTCTTCGGTAGAGAAGCAAGAAAAACTGGTTTTTGTCGGCGTTGAAGGGCGTAGCAATGCGAGTGTAGAAGAAGTTCTTTCCTTCTATTCTGAGCACTTCGAGCAGCAACAGTGGCTGACAGCCCAGAGTGAACCGGCCGAGGGCGTCACCCAGTTGCTGGGATCCTTCGGGGAGGACTCCACCACGGTGACGATTCGCCAACTACCTACCGGGGCAACATCAATCGTTGCTGCCGGAGTTTTTGAAATTCAGGAGTAGCGAGTGTATCTGAGCCTCTCGGACTGGACCTCGCGCAAAGCCTCCGGTGCCGACCGTGCAAAAACGGTAGCGTTCATAGCCTCACCGACGGTTATTGCTCTGGGAATAGTCAGTATGCTGACCGATATTTCCTCAGAGTCGGTGGCTGCAGTCTTGCCACTTTATATAACTGGTGCGCTAGGTCTATCCATGGTGGCCTATGGATTCTTTGAGGGAATGAATCAGTCAATCAGTTCGCTGGTGCGCATTGGAGCAGGGTATGCGGCTGATCGAAGCAACAAACCGAAACCGATTGCCGTAGCAGGGTACGGGCTGTCTATGGCAGCTCGAATCGGATTGTTATTTGCCACAGGATTTGGTGGCATCCTTGCGGTCATTGGCCTAGACCGCATTGGTAAGGGGATCCGTACAGCACCGCGTGACGCAATGATTCATCAAGCTTCGCAACCTGAGCATTTAGCACGGTCATTCGGGGTCCACAGGCTGTTAGATACGGTGGGTGCCACCATCGGTCCGCTCCTAGCTTTCGCGGTACTCATGCTGGTACCGGGGGACTACCGGATGGTCTTCGTGGTGTCGTTGGCCGCCGCCGTATCAGGCGTCGCGGTCTTGGCACTGTTGGTGCCCAACCGGAAGCTTATCCAGCAAGAAGACGCCGAAGAGAACAGTGAAGAAAAAACCAGTGGTGTCCCGAGGCCGAAGTTCCGTGAATTGGTACGTGGACCATTGGGAAAGCTTCTGCTAGTTGCCGGCTTTCTTGGATTGCTGACCATTGGTGATGGATTCGTTTATCTGGCGTTGATGGAACATGGACAGCTGGAGGCTTCGTGGTTCCCGCTGCTTTTTGTGGGAGCCAACCTGTTCTTCCTTAGCTTTGCTGTTCCCTTAGGAAGAATTGCAGATAAGACATCCCGTGCCGGAGTTTTTATCCTTGGTCATCTAGCCTTGGCCCTGGCATACATTTGTGCCGGGGCCGGAGACTCCTTGCCCTTCCACATCTGTGCTCTGGCTCTTCTGGGTACTTTTTATGCAGCTACGGATGGTGTTTTGGCTGCGCTGGCAGGCCAACTGGCACCTCATGGAACAACTTCTACAGCCATCGGTGCTGCACAGACGGTGGTGGCCGTAGCCAGGCTGTTTGCCTCTACCGGATTTGGAGTGCTGTGGATTTTTCTTGGCAGTACCACCGCCATGCTGATTGTCGCGGCGCTGCTAGTCCTGCTGGTGCCGGTGGCGTGGCGTCTCCTGCTATCCAAAGACAAGGCCCCTGAAAGTGCGCTGACTTCATGACTAGGCAGGCAGCCGGAATGTCGGCTCAAATCAGGTGGCTCATCCTGGCAATTATTGCAGTGCTAGCACTCGGCTCTGTCACTGTCTATGCGGTGCAAGCCTTCGGTCGGTATCAAGCACGGACGACGGGGGCCTCTGCAGCGCAAGTTACCGACAAATTGGTTGACGGTAATCGGATAGTCTTTCGCAACACAGCCATGGGTCAAGGATATGGGCAGATCGCCTCGGTCGCTATCGCGGATCCTGCCGGTCCTAGGGAACTGTTCCAGACAGTTTGTGATCGGGTTGATGCGACGGCCCAATACATTTCCTGTATGCGCACTCAGCGCGGAATCCCGACAACTTTTGAAACGAGAATCCTCGATGCGCAAGCCAATAGCATCGATGAATGGCCGTTGTCTGGTGTTCCCAGCCGAACTCGAATTTCCGAGGCAGGCTTGGTAGCAACCACCGCATTTGTCACTGGGCATTCCTATGCCACCGACAGTTTCTCTACGGAGACTGTCATTAGATCTGTGCAGGGGCAGGACTTCGGAAACCTTGAGAACTACTCGATTTTTATTGATGGTCAGGAACTGACTGCCATTGACCGCAATGTCTGGGGCGTAACTTTTGCCACTGAGAACAAGTTCTACGCCACTGTGGCTTCCGCAGGCAAGACATGGATGGTTGAAGGGAACTTAGAAGAGCGCCGGATGAACTCCATCATCGAGAATGCTGAGTGCCCCTCAGTTGCGCCAGATCAATCCAAGGTGGCTTACAAAAAGCGCCGGGCCCAGGGTGGACTAGCGCACTGGGATATTGCCGTCCTGGACCTAAAAACGCAGAAAGAGACTCTCCTCCCGCTGGAGCAAGGATTTGATGATCAGCTGGAATGGCTGGATTCGCAGACACTGCTCTTTGGAATGCCGCGCACCGACAGCGTGGGCGATAGCGATGTCTACAGCATCAAGGCCACCACCAACGCCCAACCACAACTATTCATCAAAGATGCGTGGTCACCGTCGGTAGTACGTATCGTCAAATAACCGCACACCTTTTTTGACCAAGTGTGCTTGCGGAACTATCTGCTGGTTGCGAATCAGTGATCAGGGAGTCGGTGCCACCGTCCCTGGCCCTTCACTCGCAGACCCCGTGCTCGGTTCTACACTCGCAACCGTTGTGTCTGGCTCTTGACTCGTAACCCCAGTGCTTGGTGCTGTCTGACTGGCCGATGATTCAGTAGGAGTGGCCACCGGTTCTGTAGCTACAGGACCAGTGTCGGTTGTTTGTAAGGATTCAGTGGCTTCGGATTCAGCTGTGCTGGGCGACTGAACTGACGGACTTTGTTCAGGTGTTAGACCGGATGTTGGGTCAGCATCTGAAACTTCGTAGAGTACGTCCACAAAGTAATTGGTACTGTTCCAAGACCTGCCGGGTTGGCTACTATTCCCATAGCGGAAGACGCCATTTGCCCCTTCGAGTCGCAGGTCATCATTAGATTTTCCATCCGCGAACTGTGCAGGAGTATGTACGTAACCACCGTTTGGTGCATGGTAGGAAACGGTGAACTCCATGCCTTCCGTGACCTCCACGGGGGTGCTCAGATAGGCGGTATGCCATCCTTGTTCACTGGTAGATGCAAAGCTGGCCGTAGCCAACTGAGCACCTGGGGAGTCCCACACAGTACTGGTGTGCGAACCAATGCCGCCGGGCCCTTGGTAGTAGCGGAGAGCGTGGAGACGTAAGTCTTTTTCCGCCACCATGCGCATACCTAATTCAACCGCCGCGGTATCTCCAGGATCCAGTACAGTCGGCGTTTCATCCAGCCCTAGGAATGAGACCGTGGGCGTAGCGAGACCCACGGTGGAGAACGTCCATGGAGCAAGAACTTCTTGGGTGCTGCCCACACCCAAGAGATTGACTGTATCCACGGTGATCACGCTAGCTTCGGGAAGTGGAGACGAGGGACTGAAAGTCAGTGTCTTATTCTCGTTGGAGATCGTGGTGGTGCCGTCAACCGTAGTGGCACCAACTTTCACTTCGATTGTTGCCTCGCTACTGACGGCTTGATTGAAGATCAGCGTGATTTCACTGTCTACGGCGACATCACTGGCACCGGCACTCGGTGACCTGTCGGTGAGTTGTAGTGGTTCTGCCGCTGGTTTGAACCGCACGTCCACGAGATAACTGGTGGAAACCATGGAAGCAGGGAAACCATCGTTATAACCATAGTGACCGGCGGAGTCGGTAGTCTTCAAAGGACCAACCTGTAACCCACTTCCAAGCACGCCCGGTGAAGCGGGGTAGACGCCGTTACTCCGGTAGGCAGCAACATACTCGTTGTTGGGATCCAAGGGTACTGGCGCATCAAAAGCAGCATACTGCCATCCGGACACTGGAACATCTGGGAAGACCAACTCGGCAATCACTTCACCGGTGGTGGAGTAGAGCCAACCGTTGTGCGCACCGGTTTCGCCGACGCTACGGTAGAACTCCAATCCAAGGATTTCTCCAGCAGTGTCCGTGGAGAACCGAGTGCCCAACGTGACAGGCACTCCATCGTTTATTGCAGCCACGGTTGGGGTATCGGTATTGCTGAATAAACCACAGGGGCAGGCCGAAGGATCATCAGGTGCCAAGGCTGCGGTGCGGAAAGACCATTCAGCGACGTCGAGTACCGGTGACCCCGGGGAGCTAATGTGAGCCGGCGTCACGGTGATGATCGAATCTGCGGGCAGTGGCTCGGTAGCGGTGAATGTCAAAGTAGTGCCACCGGGGCTGATTGCGGTGGTGCCGGCAATCGTGGTCTCACCCGTCGCTACCGAAAGCGTTGCCGAAGCATCGATGGGTTGATTGAAGCTCACAGAAATTTCAGCAGCAGTCCCGACCCCTGAAGATTCGGCGGACGGCACCAATCCGGTCACCTGAAGTGGTTGCGCAGGATCTGTAGGAGCAATGGTGGGCCCGGTAGGAGTAGCCGACTCGGTTGGAATAGCCGACTCCGTAGGCTCGGCAGTTTCCGTTGGAGTGCTCACCGTATAGGCCAAGTCCACGAAGTAGTTACTGTTATTCCATGAACTGACGGGGACGCTGCCCGAGCCGTAGGTATAAAGCCCATTCGAACCAGTCAGTGAGAGCTCAGCATTCGACTTTCCATTGGCGAAGTCTGCAGAGGTAAAAACGTAGCCTCCCGACGGGGCCTGATAGGAAATGGTGAATTCACTGCCTTGCGTTATTGCCACTGGGCTGTCCAGATAGGCGGTTTGCCATCCTTGCTGTGAGGTTTGTGCAAACGTGGCCGTGGCCAGTTTAGTCCCGGTGGAATCCCAGATGGAACCAGTATGCTCACCGAACCCAGAGGGTCCCTGGTAATAGCGCAGCGCGTGTACCTGAATATCTTTTTGCGCACTGAATTTTAGTCCAAGCTCCACGGGAGCGTCATCGGAAGGATCCAGTTGATCCGGCTGCTGATCTTCAAGGAAGGTGGTCAAGGCTGGGCCTTGCCCCGCCGTCCTAAACGTCCACAAAGGCAATGATGCTTCGCCAGATTCTGTACCCACGATACCGGTGGGCTTGACGCTCACTACGGTGGCTTCGGGCAGGTCAGCGTCAGGGGTGAAAATCAGTGTTGTTCCGGATGCGTCCAGGGCGGAGCTACCAGAAATAGTTCCTTGGGAAGTACTGATTTCCAAGGCACCACCCGGTTCCAATGATTCGCTGAAGGTTGCTGAAATTTCGGTATCAACCGCCACATCATTAGCACCCGTGGCAGGTGTTTGTTCGGTGATACTGACAGGGCTACCCGCAGCAGTGAAACTGACATCTACGAGATAGCTTGCTGAGACCATAGATCCAGGGAATTCTTCAGCGTAGCTGTAGTGCCCGGCATTGCTCGTAGTATGTAGTGGTCCAACCTGTAACGGTTGACCAAGCCCACCCGGAGTTACTGGATAGATACCATTACTTCGGTAGGCCGCCACATATTCAGTATTGGCCTGAATGCTGACCGGCGAGTCAAAAGCGGCGTACTGCCAACCGGCGGCCGAGTCATCCGGAAACTGCACCTGGGCAATGGTGTCGCCATTGGACGAATAAAGCCATCCGGTATGTGCTCCAGTTTCTCCGGGGGAGCGATAGAACTTTAAGCCGTTGAGCACGCCATCAGTGTCCGCGGAGAACCGTGTACTCAGGGTCACCGGCTTCCCGTCATTCACTACAGGTTCTGCGGGGATATCTTGGTCGTTGTACAGGCTGCATGGGCAAGCCGCTGGGTCTGCGGGTATTGGCAGTACGGTGTTGAAAGTCCACGTATTGCCACGGTTCACCGGATTGCCGGTTAGGTCTGTGGCGCTCAGGGTGACCGTGTAGCTGCCACCGTCACTTAGTGGTGCCTCCGGCTGGAAGGTGGCCCGCCGAGTGATCGCATCGTAGCTGGTGGTTCCGGAAACGTCCTGTCCGGAAGAATCCTGCACCTTGAAGCTGACCGAGGATGGATCACTTTGTTTGGACAGCGTGGCGCCTATAGACGTGGCCACAGGGACGCTGTTGGCCGTTGGGATAGGCGACTGCGCATAAGCACTGAGTTCTATGGACGCTCCGGTTTCAAAGACCGCATCCACATAATAGTTGCTGCGGTCCCACGCAGTGGTGGGGAATCCCGCAGAACTGTTGTAGAGACCCGCTGAAGGTGTGCCAAAACCGCCGGCTACCTTCACGGCAGACCAATCAACTCCACGGTAGGCAAAATCTTGGATTGCCACAGCGTAGTGTCCGTTAGGTGCGTAATAGGAGACGACAAATTCATCACCTGCGTGCGCCTCTACAGGTTCACTGAATAACGCGGTTTGCCAGCCGGTGCTGCTTTCGTTGCTAAAAGTGGTTGTCGCCAACTCTGTGCCGTTCAGGCTCCACAACGTACCGGTATGATTGCCGGTATTTGCAGCGCTCTTGTAGTACCTGACCGCAGTGATATAGCCCTCGGATGCGGCAGTAAACCGCAACCCCAGCTCCACCGAGGAATCATCGCCCGAATCCTTAATCTGAGGCTCTTGCTGGCCGAAGGCGCTATAGGGGCCCTTGACCTCAAAAGGTACGGGGGTTGGCTCTGTTGAGTAGTTTGCAGAATCGTCAACAGCCCGGACGAGCAGATCATTTTCACCGGTTCCGAGTTGAACAGTGTTGATTGACCATTGCGTGGTGCCTTCGGCCAGTTGCCAGGAAAGTCCTGAGTCAAAGGAATATTCAACCGCAGAGACCAGGCCTTGCGCGTCACTGGCGGTGCCTTCCACACTGACCATTTCGCCAAAGGAAACCGCGCTCGCCGGTGCCGAGGTTACCTGAACCGATGGAGCTTGAAGATCTTTGGGAGCGTCCGGATACTCTAAGTTGCTCATGAGCGTTGCAGGCAAGGCGTCCATGTCCGCCAGCAGATTCACCTGAGCCTGTTGCATCCGTGGATCTTCAGGCGCGCCATCACCGTCGTGCCATTGATCAAGTCCCCAAGTCCATTGCACACTACCGGCGGAGAAGACCGAAGCTCCACTTGATGCCATATATAAAGTGGTGTGGTGCGTGGTTGACCCCGGTGCGACTTGATTGCCGAAGTCTTGCAAATATTCTGGAATGTCCCCGGTGGTAGTGGACAAATGGATGAGCCCTGGAGGTCTGAAACCGTTGGGCAAGTCTTCATTAGATTCATAACCTACGGTATGCGGAGCAAGTTCTGTTTTGCTGCCCGCTGTTTGGCTGTCCAAAGAAGTATCGCGCCAGAGACGCATTTTTCCTTCTTCCGAGTTCACCGTGACCGGAAGATCTCCACTGTTCACCACGTAGGCTGTGCCAGTAAACCCGTTTTCGGGAAGACCACCACCTTGTTCTTGAGATGCAAAACGCGGATCACGCCAGGTGCCCGTCCACTGGGAGGAAGGATCAATCTTGGAATTGGACCAGGTTTCCTTGTAGCTAACCAACGTCCGGTAATTATTTCCACCGGTGGTAGAAGGCTCATAACGGGTACGCCAGTACACCTCGTTACCGGAGAGGAATTGCAAGTTCACGCCTGCGTCACGGGCGGCTTCTACATTGCTTCGTTGGGCGCCCGACCAGTATTCGTCATGGCCCACGGAAAGGAAGACATTATGGTTGGTGAGCAGGTCACCGTGCCTGTCGGTGTCAACGCCGGAGAAGTAGCTGACGTCGTATCCGTTGCGTTCTAGGAAACGGACTAGTGGGTATTCGGCCCCAAAATAGAAATCTCTGGCTTCAACGCCGTCACGCGTCGCGAAAGGTCTGTTGTAGCTGATCTTAAAGGCGCGGCCGTTGTCTGCTCCGGAATAGAAATCTGAACCACCGTAGAGGTTATATGCGTGCCATGTGGGGTCAGAGGTTTGGAAGAGTACCTGCGAGGTGCTGGATTCATTGCGCACGATAAAGGTGATGTGGCTTGAACCCCCGGTGTCGGTGCGGGTGAGCTTTGCTAAGTACACACCTGATACTGCATCGCTGGGGACCTCCCAGGTTGCCGAGATATCCCATGTGCCGCAGTCGGTCAGTTCGGTGGCGACATCCGTCAAACATTCGGGCTGGATCTGCGGAAGCTGTGCGCTAGGTGATATAGAGGTGATTTTTCGTGCGCCGAGCCCGTTATACCAGCCGGTACGGTAAATATCGATGGAATATGCGGAGGCATCAGTATCAATCTTAAAATCGATAGGTTCTCCGACATTGACACTGATATCGGCGGCAAATCCTTGGATTGAGTCATCACCGGCCCCGTCGATATCCCATTCGGTCCATGGAGAACCTGGTTTTGAATTTTCGCAGACAATAGCGTTGTCTTCTGGACCGCACTCTTCGGCGGCTCGTGCCGGTGCGGCTATAAGTAGGGAGAGTATTAGTCCTGTAAGAGCAGCGAATGCTGTCAAGAATCGAGATTTTTCCGCAGCACGGTGTTCTCTGGCTTCACTACTTGTAAATTGCGCCACGCTCATTACATCCCCCAAGGAAGCTCCCGCACAGGGGAGACGTTTTCGAGCATGAACTTAGCTAGGACATACCCGTACCCAGACTATGTAGGTCAACGAGCGGAAGACAGGGAATAGGTGTAAAACCAGAGTATCTTGGGTGTGCAGTTCTCAAAGTCCGGAGGGGCATCTTGAGGCTCTTGAGGCGAGCAACAGCGGCCTTGAAAATACGAGCTCAATCAACGTCTAGGACCGCAATTTATCGCGCTCGGCCTACCGGGTAATGCTCCAGCACATAGTCGGCAATGGCCATCGCTGACGTGGCCGCTGGTGAAGGTGCATTGCGTAGCAAGGTCACAGGGCCAACCTGGTCCACTGCGAAGTCGTCAAGCAGTGAACCGTCTTTGCTCCATGCTTGAGCGCGTACGCCTGCTTGACCTTTTGCGACGAGATCTGTTGATGCGAGCTCTGGAAGGTAAGCCTTGGACTGTTTCAGATACAGGGGTTTAACCAACGAGGCACCGATTTCGGTGGCACCCATCTTCCAGTATTTTTTGACTAGAGATGATGCGCCTGGCCAACGTAGCGACTCCATAGTGTCTTTGAAAGAAAATGTTTTCCAGTCGTAGCCTTCCCGAGCCAACGCCGGTACGGCGTTCGGTCCTACATGCACCTTGTCATCCACGCCACGAGTGAAGTGCACACCAAGGAAGGGAAAGCGTGGGTCGGGGACCGGATAGATCATGCCATTGACCATTGATGCCGAACTTTTGCTCAACACCCAATATTCTCCGCGGAAGGGGAGGATCTTAGGTGAGGGATCAGCGCCGACCATTCGAGCGATGACATCTGACTGCAATCCAGCACAGACGATCAACTGATCAAAGCGGTAAGTGCTCTCCTTGGTAGAAACTAAACAAATCTGGTCTGAGACCTTGACTGCAGTGACTTTGGAGTTTAGTAAGATCTGCCCTCCTGCTGCCTCGATCTCTGTCGCCATACTGCGCGTTATGGCACCATAGTCCACTGCCGCGGTTTGAGGTGAATGCAGGGCGGCTACTCCGCTGACGTGGGGTTCAATTTGCACTAGTTCATCGCGACTTAGCCGCGCCAAGCCCGGTACCTGATTCGCTATGGCCCGTTGCTCCATGTCGGCAAGTCGTCCAAGCTGGTCATCTCCCAAAGCGACAACTAGTTTTCCCAACGCCCGGTATGGCAGTGCATGTTCCTGACAGTATTCGCGGGTTAGTGCTTTGCCACGTGCACACAGCTGAGCTTTGAGTGAACCGGGCTGGTAATAGAGGCCTGCGTGGACCACTCCGGAATTTCGGCCAGTTTGATGGCTTGCTAGGAGGCTTTCCTTTTCTAGCACGCTAACCCGGTACCCGGTCTGCAGCGTGATTGCGCGTGCAATGGCTATTCCTAAAATTCCGCCACCAATGATGCCGATATGTTGTTCCATGAATCCCCAATTAGAACTTCAAGCTAACGTCCCGCGTACTCGCGTTGGCTTCAAGAGCGATCGTACCGGCCATACGAGACGAGGTCTATGGGGTGGGCGTACATGAGAAGGAACCTCAGTCAGGGCAGCCCTAAATGCTGACGGAGCTAATGGTTACGCAAGGCCTGTCACATTTTATGTAATAAGTGAAAGTTTTCACAAAGTAGGGTTTTCTCTGCGTAACATGCGTGATTTCGCACCAAAACGCGGGATACATAGGGTTACGCTTGATTCGAAGGTAGTCGTTAGAAGCTACCGTCTTGCAAGCATCAGCCCAATGAAATCGCAAAGGTGCCACACCCGTGTCTGACATTAAGCCCATCGTACTTTTGGCCGAGCAACTCTCTCCTGCAACCGTTGCTGCTCTCGGTCCCGACTTTGAAATTCGTCAGACGGACGGTGCGGACCGCTCCCAGCTTCTTGAAGCTATCGCTGATGTAGATGCAATTCTGGTTCGTTCCGCTACTCAGGTAGACGCAGAAGCCATCGCCGCAGCAAAGAACCTAAAGGTTATCGCTCGTGCAGGTGTTGGCCTGGACAACGTGGACATCAAGGCTGCTACGCAGGCCGGTGTCATGGTTGTGAACGCTCCAACCTCCAACATCATCTCGGCTGCTGAATTGACCGTTGGCCACATCGTGTCATTGGCTCGTCGAATCCCAGCTGCCAACGCCTCGCTGAAAAGTGGTGCTTGGAAGCGTAGCTCCTACACCGGTGTTGAGCTGTTTGAGAAGAAGGCCGGCATTATCGGCCTTGGTCGTATCGGCGCTTTGGTCGCAGCTCGCCTGCAGGGCTTCGGTATGGAAATTATTGCTTTTGACCCATACATCACTCCAGCACGCGCAGCCCAGCTAGGCGTAACCTTGGTGACTCTGGATGAACTGCTGGAACAGGCTGACTTCATTACCATCCACATGCCTAAGACGCCAGAGACCCTGGGCATGCTGGGCAGGGATGCTTTCTCGAAGATGAAGAACACTGCCTACGTAGTCAACGTAGCTCGCGGTGGCTTGGTCGACGAAGATGCACTATACGAAGCATTGAAGAATGAAGAAATTGCTGGCGCTGGCATTGACGTGTTCGTCAAGGAGCCAAGCACCGACCTTCCATTCTTTGAGTTTGAGAACGTCACCGTCACCCCACACCTGGGCGCTTCCACTGATGAGGCTCAGGAAAAGGCCGGCGTATCTGTGGCTAAGTCGGTTCGTCTAGCACTTGCTGGCGAGCTGGTTCCGGACGCAGTCAACGTTGCCGGTGGCGTCATTGATGAGAACGTACGCCCAGGCATCCCGTTGATCGAAAAGCTTGGTCGTATCTTCAACGCACTGACCGCTGGTTCGTTGACCAGCATTGACGTTGAAGTTGCTGGCGAAATCGCCTCACTAGATGTCAAGGCGCTTGAGCTTTCGGCACTCAAGGGTGTCTTCATGGATGTCGTTTCGGAGCAGGTCTCCTACGTGAACGCTCCAGTGCTTGCGGAACAGCGTGGCGTAGCCACTCGTTTGATCACCACCGCTGACTCGCCTGAGTACCGCAATCAGCTGACCATCAAGGGTTCAACCAATGAGGGCACGCAACTTGCGGTGTCCGGTACCCTTACCGGTCCTAAGCAGATTGAAAAGCTGGTTGGCATCAATGGTCACGAAATTGAAATCCCAATTTCTGATCACATGATTGTAGTTCGCTACGCTGACCGCCCAGGTGTTGTAGGTTCCTTAGGCAACGTTTTGGGGGAGCAGAGTGTCAACATCGCTGGCATGCAGGTTGCTCGCGATGAGAAGAAGTCTGAGGCCCTGGCCGTAATCAGCATCGACTCTGCGTTGCCTGCTGGCGTTCTAGACGTAGTTGGCGCTGCGATTGGTGCCAGCGTTGCACGAGAGATCAACCTCGCCGACTAAGTATCACTAACCTGAGGCAACCCGCTCGCTGAACAATTTGTTCGGCGGGCGGGTCCTTTCGTTTGTGGGGAGACTGTGCCCAGGATGAAGTCTAGACAGGCTCGATCAGGACCGGCTCACCTCCGTCGCCAGCGGGACGGTAGCCGTGGTTGCATGATGATGACTTTCGCCGAACAATTCATAATGCAAACCTTTGGGGAGTTCTAGGTAAACGGAAGATGAATTTGTGATTGAATTTAGGTTATTCTTAATGAGAAGTCGTTTCATAATTAGCTGACATCTTTTTGTTGGGATAAAATTGATTTGATATGAAGCCTGAACCAAAAGACAAAGTAGAGATCGACAAGACGAGTTTCTCGCCGTCGGATACGGCGATCGTGATCGTTACTTACAACCGGTCACACCTGCTTGATCGTCTTCTCTCCAGTATCCAAGTGATGAATCCGTCGCCAGGTCACGTAGTAATTATTGATAACGACTCAGCGGATGACACGCATGAGATTGTTGCCAAGCACACGAGCGAGCTGGCTCCAACGGTTATCTATCAAAAACTCGCTACGAACACCGGTGGTTCAGGCGGTTTCCATCACGGCGTGAAAACCGCATATGAACTGGGCGCCTCATGGATCTGGATGATGGACGATGACGTAGAGGTCATTCCTGATTCTCTTGGCAAATTAGGCAAGTGGGCGGCGCGGTTCCAGGTTATTCAGGGACGCCGGTACGACTACGACGGTAGTGAGTTCTATTGGCAATATCGGATCTCTGACCGTCTTGCCATCCCGATTCCGTTTGCGCCGAGCGACTTTGATATCACTGGATATCGAGAGATGAACTCCGGGTGCTTCGAAGGCATGTTCATCCACAGGGAAGTGGTCCGTCGTATTGGGCTTCCAGACCCACGGTTCTTCATATATTGGGACGACCAGCTCTACGGTTGGTTAGCTTCGAAGATCACCACTTCTGTTATTGTCAATGAGTTTGTTCTCAGGCGTACCCGAGACATTAGGCAACTCGACCTCGGTATCAGGCACTTTAACGCGTCAAGCAACGGATACCGGTACTACATCATGCGCAACCGGGCGATTCTCAAACAGTATTATCGCGCTCACGGCGTGTTATTCCCCGCTCACTTCGCCTTGGGAACAGTGCTGACCTTCGCGAAGGAAATCTTGCGATTAGTACTCGTTGAGAAGACTATCCGCGGGACTTCCAACCTCTTCAGGGGGCTGCGCGACGGGCGAAAGATAGAAATCGATAGGGCATGGAAACCGATGGCTCCCTTGGCATCAACTGACAACAGTAATCAGCTAAAGAATCATTAGACAGACGGACTTGCAAAAGAGTCGGGCGCCCTTTGGTATGGGGTGCTCGGCTGTTGGTTTAATGGCTGAAATTGTTTCTCCCGGTGGATGATCCTGAGCTCGGTGCTAGTCGTCATTGCTAGGTTCGCAGTGAACAAGCGCTGACAAGGTTTTCCATGCCCCGTAAAGGGGACCGGGAGACCAGGACAACCAGTATCAGGAAAACGCCTTGTGATTGGTGCGGCCTTCGATGCACGGTCGTCATTGTCAGCCGCATTCGCAGCAAGACGCCAAAGATAACTAGCCGTTTGCGTACACGCAGTCTCTTTCTGGTGCGATGACAAAAAACGGGGTGTGTTCGCGCTTGAATCGCGAACACACCCCGAAGGCTTAATGCTTAGCTCATATTACTGAGAGACTTTTTGCTCCTCAGCAAGTGCGGAGATCTGGTTGTCCCACATGGAAAGCGCAGAGCCGATTGCCATGTGCATGTCCAAGTACTGGTAGGTGCCAAGACGGCCGCCGAAGAACACATTCTGTTCCTGCTTCGCGAGGTCACGATAGGCGAGCAATCCGGAACGATCTTCTGGAGTATTGACCGGGTAGTACGGTTCATCTTCCTTTGTAGCGAAGCGTGAGAACTCCCGCATGATGACAGTTTTGTCAGTTGGGTAGCTGTCTTTGCGTTCAGGGTGGAAGTGCTTGAACTCGTGGATGCGAGTAAAATTCACGTCAGCATCTGGATAATTCATCACCGGTGTTCCCTGGTAATCGCCGACATTTACAACTTCTTCCTCAAAGTCCAGGGTTCGCCATGAGAGCTCACCTTCGCTGTAGTCGAAGTAACGATCAATGGGTCCGGTGTAAACAATCGGAATCTGGCCGGCTAGGTCGTCCTTGTTGAACGGTTGGCTTGAATCAAAGAAATCAGTGTTCAGGTGAACCGTGATGTTCGGGTGATCCGCCATGCGCTCAATCCAAGCCGTGTACCCATCCGTTGGTAGACCTTCGTACTTGTCGTTGAAGTAGCGGTTGTCGTAGTTGTAGCGAACAGGAAGGCGGCTGACAATATCGCCTGAAAGCTTTTCCGGAGAAGTCTGCCATTGCTTGGCTGTGTAGTGAGCGAAAAATGCTTCAAACAGTGGGCGTCCTACAAGGGCGATACCCTTTTCGTAGAAATTCTTTGCGGTATCAACGTCAAACTCCCCAGCTTGTTCTTTAACCAAAGAACGTGCTTCATCTGGGGTATATGCGGCATTAAAGAACTGATTGATCGTGTGCAAATTTACTGGCAATGAGAAAGTCTGTTCATTGTGGGTGGAGTACACACGGTGAACGTAGTCGGTGAAACTGGTAAAGCGATTCACATACTCCCACACACGCTCGTTTGATGTGTGGAACAGGTGAGCCCCGTAACGGTGCACTTCAATGCCCGTTTCAGGTTCTGCTTCGCTGTAGGCGTTTCCGCCGATGTGTGACCTCCGGTCAATTACCGTAACTTTGAGGCCAGCTTCTGCGGCGCGCTCGGCAATGGTGAGACCGAAGAATCCTGATCCGACAACTAATAAGTCTGTATCCATACATGCAATTTATTCATTCGGCAGTAACGAGCTGTCGTATTGAAGGTTAACGGGAGGTGTACTTAATATAAACAAATTTGCCGGTGGGTCAATTTCAAAGGTGAAGGAATTGGTTTATTGATAATGTGGTTTTTTGCGGCCAACGGAAAGTCCGTTTCGGATCGCTCCAGCATAAGAGAATTCGCTGACAAATGGCATCCGGGCCTACAGAAGTACGACGTGGCAATGCGTTAGTTCATGCATGATGCGTAAGACAAGGAATGAGGAATTTCCCCTTGGTGGATCCGAAGAATAAGTATGATGTGGCCGTCCTCGGCTGGTGGTACGGCAAGAATTACGGATCAATTCTGACCTACTACGGTTTGAACCGTGCCATCGAAAACCTCGGCCATTCGGTTCTCATGGTGCATGAACCTGTCGGCTACAACGGTTTCCGTGTGCAATGGCCAAACGAGATCCTGTCAATGGATTTTGCGCGCCGCACCGGATACGAATACACGGATCAGCTCCATTACTCAGATCTGGATCAGCTAAATGAGCTCGCTGAAACGTTTGTCGTTGGCAGTGACCAGCTGTGGAACCCGCTTATCGGGCGCGTCAACGATGATCTGTTCTTGGACTTTGTCGCACCGGACCGAAACCGAGTTGCCTACGGCACGTCTTTCGGTAATCGAGGAACTGATAAGTTCAAGCCGGACTTCGTTGAAAAGCACTCGCAGAATCTTCAAAAGTTCAAAGCTATCTCTGTACGTGAGAACTATGCAGTGAAGACGGCTAGCGACATCTTTGGCGTCAAAGCAGACCTCGTAGTTGATCCGGTATTCCTTCTGGACCAGGAACACTACAGCAAGCTGGCTTCTAAGGCGTCGATCTCACCTGAGGGTGAATACTTGGCAGTGTTCCTTCTGGACCCAACAGAGGAAAAGAAGTCGACGGCAGTAGCCATCCTTGAAAAAACAGGCTTGGATAAGATCCTCGTGATTTGCAACCCCGATGAGGGACGCTCGGTAGCAGAAGAGATTTGGTCTGATGAACCTCGTGCAGAGATCATTGCAGCCGACTCACCAGAAAACTTCCTTCGTGCTTACAAAGATGCCAGCTACGTAGTCACCGATAGCTTCCACGGCACAGCGTTCTCGGTAATCTTTGAGAAGCCATTCTCATCGATCTACAACAACAAGCGTGGTGCGGACCGATTCAAGAATTTGCTTGCCTCACTCGGATTTGGTGACACTCGCCGCGTCTATGAAAGTGATACCACTGAGACCGTGAATGAAAATCCAAACGTAACTCGGACCATCGATTTCACCAAGGCTCGCACCTACATCACCAAGGGGCGCAAGACGTCGCTTGAGTGGCTCAAGGCAGCTTTAGACCCCACGGTAAAGTCGACAGCCGCACTCGAAAACGGCAAGGCCGTTACAGCAGCCGCGGCAGCCAGCAAGAACAGCCACACCCTGGACCTAGACTTCTCCGCCAACAGCGACGTCTGGTCCATCGACAAGGGCGCAGAGGGCGTTTCACTGAGCGTCGTAAAAGACAAAGAACTTCGTGGAAAGCACGTTTGGACCAATCTTCCAGAGCCACTTACTCCAGGTTCAAAAAAGCGCATCAAGATTCAGTGGACACCAACCACGCAGACTAAGAGCATCAATGTGCACTTACGTAACCCTGAATCCGGAACTTTCCGAGTGATCGGCAAGGCGGCAGTAGCTGCCGGTTCGGGGGGCTTGCGCACCGATGAGTTCGAGTTCTCGGTAGCGGAGCCAGGGCTAAGCCAGATCATGCTTGGAGCACTGCACTTCACCGGTCCTAAGGCCGGAGCGCAGGTACACGAAATTTCGATTTCTGATGCAAAGGGCAAAGTACCGGCACCCAGCGCTCCAGCGGCCAAGAAGTCAGACGAAATTGTGGAAGGTTTCTCCAAGCAGGCACGCCGGCTGGCCAACCATGACTTTGAGCAGCAAGTTCGTTCCTTTACTCGCGGAAGGTCAGCAGACTCTGTAACTGGGATCCGCGCGCGGATGTTCTTTCATGCGCACGCAATTGAAAAGGGACTGACCCATAGCAACTTCCGTCCGGGCTTCGGACGAATTGCCATCCCAGGTCTTGCAAAAGAGATGAATGCTTGGCTATCGCGTGGTTTGGGCACGGACGACACCATCGTTCAAAGCTCAGCTTCGGTGATGAAGGCCTACTTCGCCCGCAACGAGGAGACCAATACGGATGTCTCTCATTTCCGAAACTTGTTTTCGGTGGAGTCGCAAGAAGTAATCGCAAAGGGTCAGCTGGGGGAGGGCGGAGCGTTCCCAGCTTCGAAGCACCGCGAAGACCCGGTTGAAACGCCTAATGATGACCGTGCATTCATGGAGGTCGTTTACGGGCGTCGCAGCGTACGCGAATTCAACGACACTCCTGTTGATGATTCAGCGATTGCTTCCGCAGTTCAGATTGCCATGCAGTCACCATCGGTTTGTAGCCGTCAGGGAGCACGTGTTCACCAGTTTGATGATCCAGAGATCATCAAGCAGCTACTTGAAGTTCAGGGTGGATTCTTTGGATTCAATGCGCCGCCACGCCTGCTCTTGGTCACTGCAGATCTAGATGCTTTCCTCTTCGCACCGGAACGCAATCAGCCCTTCGTCGATGGCGGGCTGTTCATGATGTCGTTGTTGCTGGGTCTAACCCAAATGGAATTGGGATCATGCCTGCTGAACACAGCCATGGGAGTCGAGAAGGAACAGAAGATTCGCAACATTGTTGATCTTCCTGAGAATGAAGTCTTCATCGCCTTTGTTGCTGTCGGTAACTTTGACCAAAGTGTCCTGGTTCCACGCTCAAAGCGCGTAGAAGCCGACAGCATCCTGAAGCGACATGGCTAATCAACAACTCATCGGTAAGGAGGGTGACACAAGCATGACGTTGCCAGCAACATTTGAATTGGGACAGACTGAAGGACCTGACATGGCTGATTCCACTACCGCGTACCCTGTACAGCCTGGAATTTGGCTTCAGGCCGGTATTTCCACGGAACAAGAAGCACATTTCCATGTCTATGGTCCCGTTGGTATTTCGCTGAGCCGTGGAGTGGCAGAATTTGCGCCTGGTGGCCTACTCTCTACTGGCACTTACTACAACGTGTTCAATTACGGAAAGTGGAAGAGGATCTGTGGAAATATTCCACTAGAACTTCAGCTTAAAGGCAGCGGACGCTTCCAACTAACAGTCTTCCAAGCCGACCGTCACAAGTCGTGGCACAAGTTGGTTAGCGAAGTGGTGACCTTAGATGGCTTGTATCGCCATCCAGTCGTAGTAGACGAGGACACACCGGATGAGTCGTTGCTCTTCTTTGACTTGATGGCATTGCAAGATGGCGAGTTGGAAGATTTTGCGTGGGCCACTACAGCCAAGCCAGTGCGCACCCCGGATCTGATGCTCTCGGTAACTACCTTCAAGCGGGAAACTGAAGTAGAAGACACGATTTCCCGATTCCGTGAATTCCTTGCCGATTCGGCAATCAAAGAACACATCAGCATGACGGTGGTGGATAACGGCAATTCGCTCAATGTTGAAGACGGTGGCGGCGTTGAAATCATTGCTAATGAAAATCTGGGCGGTGCTGGCGGATTTACGCGCGGTCTTTTGCGCGCACGAGAAATCGGTGCAACACATTGCCTGTTCATGGATGACGACGCATCGATCCAGACGGAAGCCTTATCCCGAACATGGTGGCTATTGGCCTACGCCCGAGATTCACGTACTGCCGTTGCCGGCGCAATGATCAACGCTTCACACCGTTGGCAGATCTGGGAAAATGGTGCGGAGTTTGATCTGGGATGTAAGCCTAGATATCACGGATTAGATCTGCGTTCGCGAGATGCAGTCTTCGACATGGAATATGAGACGACTATTCCAGCTCCGGAAGATCTTTACGCCGGTTGGTGGTTCTTCGCGTTCCCGTTGGACAAGGTGGAACACTTGCCGTTCCCATTCTTTGTTCGTGGAGACGACGTGAGCTTCTCATTGGTCAATGACTTTGACATCGTTTCGCTTCCTGGCGTTGCGTCTGTTCAAGAGAATTTCACTGACAAGGCTTCGCCAATGACCTGGTACCTAGATTTCAGAAGCCACCTGGTACACCACCTGTCGCTACCAGAAAAGCAACGATCATGGATTGAACTGCAGCAGATGGTGCTGAGCTTCTACCAACGCAACGTCATGCGGTTCCACTACGACACTCTTTCGGCAATCAACCTTGCCTTTGAAGATGTGCTCCGAGGACCAAAGTTCTTCGATAAGCACGCGGATATGGCAAGACGGCGTTCGGATCTGAAGGCTTTGACGAAGCAGGAAGCCTGGAAGCCAGTCGTTGAGCGACCGGAAGAACTTCACGGTGAAAAGTCGCGTCTTGCTAGAGCTCTACTCTTAGCATCGTTGAATGGACACTTGTTGCCAATGGGCAAGGAGGCTGACGCTGATTTGACGTTGTCTTCGCCATTTAGGGATGACTACCACAAGGTCTATGGTGCAAAACAGATCACTTACCTCAATGGAGATCAGTCTTCAGCCTATGTAGTTCGTCGCAGCCAGAAAAAGTTCTGGCGCGAAACCGCACGACTGGTGCGAAACACCATGCGGTTGAGGGCGACCTACGAAGAGAACCTTCGACTATGGCGCGACGGATACGACCAGTTGACTTCTGACGCTTACTGGACAGAAAAGTTGAATCTAAATCCGTCCAGACTGATGAAATAGTTCTCCAGTCTAGAAAGTCGATCAGCCATCAAAAACCGGCCCAGAATTGTACTAGGATTCCTTGGGTCGGTTTTCGACTTTAACAAGTTCTTCGAATTCTAGCGCGCTGAAACCGAAAAGATGAGGTTTGCCGTTTCGCTGTGCAAACGGATACGGATCAACCAAATTCACGCCTGGAGAACTAAGATCGGTTTTGTAACACACCTTCGGAAGTGACCTTGCAATTATTCTTCTGCGCCTAATTGGCTACTGCGTCATCGATGGAACGCGAGAACGGCCGGACGACACGTCCTCATTGACCTGTAAAAGACCGAAGCTGCCTGCCACGGTTGCGGGGTAATCGCCGCAGGAATCCAGCCAGACCTATGCGCCGAGTCAAGGGTGGCTCAGCCTGGGGAAACGATGGCGGACCCGCCGTGAAACTGATTCAGAATATCGTTTCTTCGAGCAGACCAACGATCCGCTCAGATTCCCTACTGGCTAATAGAGCGAAACGATACTTCTGTAATGGCGGGCTCGTACCTCTACCCGACATGCACGCGGGTACCGTGATTTCGGATATTTGCTACCGTAACCGCGGGCATACATCGTTCTAGGCCTCAGAGCTCGAGTACCCAGAAAATCATATTGAGCTATTCGGTTCCGGGGACGATCAACAACCTGAGAATTTCGAAGCTTTCCAAGACACTTCGAGAAGATCGTGGACCTCCGATCGTCATCCGTAAGCTGTCAAGTGGGTGTCCAACGCATCTAGCGTGAAATCCGTCACCCCGTGTGGTCAATCGATTCCTGATAGCACTTACTTCGAACACCGTGGCCCTGGACACTAGCTCCGTTTATAAACCGGTAACGATCGGCAACATGGATTCACGATGTGAAAAACTACGAAGCACGAAGTGGCACTCGCCGGCCGATATTTGCAGGCGGGAAAACATGAACGACGTGATTGCTTGCGTTAAAACGTAAAAGTGGACATGTACCTACGAATTGCCCTGGGATTCGGGTTGGAAGGATTCCCTTCGGGAAGAAGACAAGCGCTGGAATCAACAGATGATTCTCATTGATAAGACCCGTGACTAGCTTGATCATCGGAGTAAACCGGTACTACCTGATCGTTGTCACAGCGAACGCGCTTTACAAAAAAGAGGTCCAAAAAAGAAGTACCTTCATAGGTCATTCTGCATGTCTCACTGGTTCATCTATGTTCCACAGGACACAGATCAGGCCGATCGTCCGGTGCTGTAACGCGACAACCTCATTGAAGATCAGACTGGTACTATCTCCACAGCGTCTAAATGAAAAACTGATCCAAGGAGTACTCGTGCGCATTTTGCTAAAAGGCAAGCAGATCATAGACGGATACGCCGATGAATACGGGAACCGGATTATCGGATCGGCTCAAGTATCACCAAATTCGACCATCGAGTTTAGATCCGAGGGTTGTAAAGTCGAATTTTCTAAAGGCGCAAAATTCAATGGCTCAATATTCTTTCTGAGAGAAGACTCGCAAGTCATAGTAGGTGATGGGTCATTATTGCGGGGGAGGTCCTCGCTCGGCGCTAATAGTACGATTCGGTTAGGGAAAGGAGTTTACAGTGGCTCCAATCTACAGATAACGACAGCTGAGTCTTGCAGCGTTGACATCGGTGAAGATGTGCTAATTGCAAATGATTGTCGATTCCGCGCCGACGATTCACATCCGATTTTCGACGGCATCACGGGCAAACGTATAAATAAGTCCGCATCCATAACCATCGGAAAACATGTGTGGGTAGGTCAAGAAGTATTCCTTATGCCCGGAAGCCTTGTTGGGGAAGGTAGCGTCGTCGGAGCGCGTGCGATTGTTACGAAATCGCGATCAATTCCTGCCAACTCGCTCGCCGTAGGTTCTCCTGCCAAAGTTGTACGGAAAAATATCGTCTGGGTCCGTAAGCATCTGCAGCTTCATACAGACATTCCAGATTCGATAGATCCAATTTTTGAGGAAGAGGCACTCGCGGTTTCGTCAAGATCTAAAAATGCCCCTAGGTGGCTTGCGAACCTAAAAATGTTTTTCTCTTCCTAGTCGTTGGGGGCTGCAGGGCCGAGGTTCGAAGTCAAAATGACGTGATCTTCACAGCCCTGGTCCTCACTTTCGATCCGGCCCGAGAAGTCAGTAGGCACCAGTCCTAGGTGCATCGAGGTTGCCAAACAAGGCAATGAGATATAATCAAGTGGGTCGATTAGTCTTCAGCTGAATCATCCGCGCATCCGAACTCTGCAAATAAGGTAGTAATGGCACCACTATTCCGTAATCCGTTAAAAGCAAATTCGATGTCCCCTGCTTCGAATTTAATCGAGAAACGGGGTGCTTTTAGCAGGGAAGGGATCGTTTACTACGGGCCGCAGGGCGAACTTTTAAAGCCGATGCGCACGTTGCTTTCAAGCGAAATCGTGCAGACGGATGGAAAGATCCGAGCTCTCGATGTTACTCTCAGGGTATTCGACGACCTCGAGCTCACAACCCTATGGGCGAGATACCACGATGAATGGTTGTCCGTTGGACAATTTGAGTTGCAAGCGGTTTCAGACGGCGCACAGAAGATACGCACTTATACTACGAGGGTCTACCTAGATTCTGTCGCTCAAGCAATCGACGAGAAATCTCGTTACGCCGATATGATCCAGCACGATGATGATGCTGGAATTCGTTTTCATCTGCATGTCCAAGCAACGTCTAATGCTCGTCGCCCACCTTTAGCTGGAAGAGAGATCGAAGCTACGGCTGAAGGCTTCAGTTTTAGATACCCAGTAGGCAAGGCCAGAAAAACCCTAATCAACGGACTACATAGCATCGACTCTTCTGTGGGAGAACTAACGCCTTATATTAACAAGTCAGGGTTCCTATCGCTGTCCTTTAACGATCGTGTTGAACCCTTCGCAGCGGTCATGAATGATGGAATTAGATTTGTCGATGGTTCATTGAAGCTAAAAGGCAGAATCGACTCCAGGCACAGCAAGGTAGTTAAAGCAAAGGTCCTTCTAGTCGGTCGGACCAGCGGTTATGTAGCGGAGATGGATACCAAACTGGGATATCTCAAGCAACAAACCGAAAGGGATTTCGGACACTACCACTTCATTGTCGAATCTGAATACGATCTAGAATCTGATATTGAAGTTCTCAAGAATGATATCCTAGATTTTTATCTAGAAATGGATATTCCTGGCGAAGAGCAAACGGTTCGAAGACGTTTTGGAAAAACTAGATTCTTGGAACGTCGGAATAACGACGCGTTCCAGCTCGAATCTGAAGAGAAAGTTATTTCTTTCGTACCGTATTTCACCTATCAAGCTAAGAACCCATCGATCCAGGTCGAGGTGTTTGACAGAAAGTCATTCGTTCATCTGGCGAAGGAGGCCAAATATCGTTGGATTAAACCAAAGAACGTAAAACCAATTTGGCTCATTGGTGAAATGCCATATAAGGCTCAGGATAATGGGCTGACTTTCTTTAAATACATGCAGGATAACCACCCGGAGATTGAATCTTATTATGTAATCTCAAGTGATTCCCCTGAGCGTCAAAACCTTGACGGATACAAGAACGTCATTGATTACCGTTCCGTCGAACACATCGATATTACTTTGCGTGCAGAAAAGATTATTAGCACGCACGCTCCATCTCAACTTTATCCAACAAAAAATCCAGATTTTGTTAGACGTGTTGCTGCTACAAAAGTGTTTTTACAGCATGGTGTGACTGCTGGAAAATGGATCGCCCCAGTTTTCGGAAAGAATGCCAATGACTTCGATGCTGACTTGGTCATGGTGTGTTCTGAACGAGAAAAAGAGTTCTTCGTTCATGATCTTGGATATAAGAGCGAAGAAGTAGCAGTTACCGGATTTGCGAGATTCGATAATTTGTTTGCCGAAGACGTTATTGAACGCAAGAATCAAATGTTCGTAATGCCTACCTGGCGACCTTGGCTACAGGATCCATCCACATTCGAAGAGTCTGACTACTTCATGCGGTGGATGTCGCTGCTGGCAGGTGATCGTCTAAGCGCCCTCGTGAATGAATTCGGTCTGGAAGTTATATTCTGTCTTCACCCTAATATGCAGCAGTACACTCACCTCTTCAAAGGAAGTGGTGCCCGCGTTGTTTTCCAGGGTGACGTGAATGTTCAAGATTTAATCAAACAGAGTGGCATCATGCTCACCGATTATTCAAGCGCCGCACTGGATTTCGCTTTCTTGCACAAACCTGTTGTGTATTACCAGTTCGACGCGGAACGTTTCCCCGTCCCGCATGCAGATCCTTTATCGGAATTGCCAGGTCCTGTTGTAACCACTGAGCGTGAGGTAATTGAGAGAATACGTGAGACGTATTCAGCCGGCGGGGTAATGACTTCGGAATACATGAACCGCGCGGACCGTTTTATTGCGAATCGCGATAGGAATAGTTCCGCGAGAATCTATCGTGCAATCAAAGAATTCGCACCAGCATCATTAAATAAGTTCAAAATGAACCATGATCTCGCTGAGACTTCGAAAAGGTACTTTAAGCGCCATCGCTCTTATTCCCGGATTTCTCAGGCTTTCTATCGGTTGATTAGGGTAACAGCGCCACTCAACGAGAATGTAATTGTTTTTGAGAGCACCTTGGCACGTAGCTTTGGAGGAAATCCTAAAGCTATCTACGATGAACTGGTTCGACGTGGCGATGCGAGGCTCAAAGTGGTCGTTTCGAATCGACATGTGCGAGTTCGAGACGAAAACACCATTGTAGTTAAGCGACACTCGTTTGCTTTCCTCTGGTATTTGGCCACAGCCAAGTATTGGGTCAATGACCAGAATTTCCCTCATTACATCACGCGTAGGCGAGGTGGGGTGTATGTGCAGACTTGGCATGGAACTCCGCTGAAGAAGATGTTTTTGGACCAAGCGAATTTCTTTGGACGAGATCCAGGCTACGTTTCGCGTGTAACAAAAATGGCTGCACAGTGGAATAGATTGGTTTCCCCCAACGCGCACACGAGTAAATCAATGCGATCCTCGTATGGGTACAAAGGAGAAATCTTTGAACTCGGTTATCCGAGAAATGACGTGCTGTCGAGCCCTGACCGCGACGTCATCGCCGACGGTATCCGACAGCGTCTTGGAATCAGCAAAGATAAGTACGTCGTTCTTTATGCACCTACATTCCGCGATGACAAACCAACTAAACGTGGACGATTTGCTTTTGATTGGCCGTTTACACCTTCCTCATTCCACGAGGCATTAGGCGATGACGTTGTACTTTTGGTTCGCACTCACAATTTAGTCAGTAATAAGGTGCGTATTCCCGACGAGATAGCCAGCAATGTAATTGACGTATCTCAGTATCCAGATATTCAGGAACTATTCTTGGCGAGCGATATGCTCATCACGGACTATTCTTCATCTTTCTTCGATTATGCGATTTTGGATCGGCCCGTGCTATTTTTCGCATACGATCTCGAGAATTATCGAGACTCGCTGAGAGGATTTTACTTGGATTATGAGAAAGATCTGCCAGGTCCAATATTCGAAGAATCGGAAGATCTCTTTGACGAAATCCAAAGACAAGTTCAAAGTCCAAAGTCAAGCGGAAACGTTCCTGCTGAATTTATAGAATTGTATGCATCATTCGATGATGGCTTCGCTGCCTCGCGAGTGGTTGACCAATTATTGACTGACTAGACAGAAGAATGATGGTTAGTTCAGAGGCTGATCCTATGTTGGCTCTCTAAAAAAACTTACGTGATGGGCGAAGGAGCATTCATGGATTCGGTACAAAAATTTAATATATTCGAGTTGACTTGGAACATTCCAGAAAATTATGGTGGCATGACTTCTGCCATGTTGTACCGTACAGAACAGTTTGAAAGATTTGGGCTCGGCAAAGATATTACAATTCTGACGCTGGCCGCTGGTCTCGACGTGGACAAAACGGGAAAAACACTCCGTGCGCGATGGGGTATCTCCGACAACGTGAACGTGCGCAACATATGGCACGACTTGCGGACCCTTGAAAGCAATGTGCTTGTAAATTTGGTTGGTGAAAGTCCGGATTCTAGTACGACTGCGGCCATCGATGTCGAGGGCGTGGAAGAACGTCCTTACATGCGTGTTAGCAAGGATGCGTCTGATGCTGTGGTCCGACGGCAACATCTTCGAGCTGACGGTTCTCTGCTACTTACCGACGAGCTAAGCCTTCCGGAAGGGCGTCGAATGACGCTTTTCAGTAATGACGGCATTCCGCTAAAAACTTGGCGAGCGGGATCTGACTTGTATCTGTCCTGGTTGCAGTTCGTCATGGGAAAGGACCTTGGCGTCCTTATCAATGAAGACAAGCGCATTGGTGAGTTCCTACACCGGTATTCATGTCCGAATACCAAGATTATTCAGGTCATTCATGGGACTCATTTGGCAAATAGGAACCTGGCACCCTACGGTCCGTTGTTGAAATTGCGAACCAATACAGTCAAGAATTTGACTAAGTTTGATCGAGTTACAGTGTTGACCCGTCGACAGTATGACGACATTTCCAACCTCGGTGTCGACATGCAAAACGTATCTGTTCTGCCGAACGCTACTGCGCCGCGTGATCTTAGCAAGGGTGAGCGAGTAAAACGGCCCGATGGAAAGGGCGCCATCGTTGGAAAACTGACTCCGTTGAAGCGTGTTGATCACGCAGTCAAGGCTGTGACCGCCTCAGCAGAGTATGCGAATGTACTAGATATTTCTCTCGACGTATTCGGCGACGGTCCAACAAAGGGTGATATAGAACAGCTGCGTATGACGCTCGGGGACAAGTCTGTTGAATCAGTATCGCTCAAAGGCCACGTTAAAGACGCTGCTTCATTACTGTCTGATTATTCGTTCTTATTGATGACAAGTACTTCTGAAGGTCAGTCGTTGGTTCTTCTTGAAGCAATGTCGCAGGGCTGCATCCCAATCGCTTACGATATTCGATACGGCCCCTCCGATCTTATTGTTGATGGCGTAAACGGTTTTTTGGTTCCTTCCGGGGACATCGATGCACTTGGACGAACGATACGACACTTCGTTTCTTTGCCGGAGGCAACCAAGGTCAGTATGCGTCAGGCGGCAACCGAATCAGTGAGAAAATTCTATCCAGCTGAAAACATGCGTCGTTGGGCCGACATGTTTGAGACTTTGTGGGAGGAAGAAGAAAGTTCTGAGATTTCTTCTTCATTTGATGGGGTTGCGTTTGCCAACGCGACGAAATTGGAGGGTTCTCTCGTTCATATTTCCGGTGTTATTAGAGTCGACAACGATGAGTATTTGCCGGAGCTCTGTCTGATTACGGCTACACGTGACGGTTCGTCTTTCGTTAAGTCATCGATAGACTTGGTGGACAAATCATCAAGTGAATTGACTTTCAGCACGTCTGTCGATCTCAACAAGCTCCCAACCGCAGACAAGTCAATATTGGACTTTTATGTTTCACCTTCTTTAGCGGGATGGTCGGAAAAAATCCGACTTAAAATGAATATTGATACCCGGTCGAAAAAATCATTTGTTACTAAGGTCTATGAAACGAAGCACAACGGATTCAGTATTGACCTAAAGTGACACGCGGTTACAGTTACGGTTCGCCGCAAATTCATGAGTAGTAAGTGATAAAATCGAATACTAGCCATTGCTTTGTTGCAAATACTCTAATGAGCATGGAAAACTGTGTCTCGGCAGATTGTTTACTATTTGATAATTGGTTCATTTCGGAAAATAGTCTCGAATTCATGACGTCTTGTACGATTCATTCTTTTCTCGGTGAGTAATGCCCGGTTTCAAAGGTTGTTAGCGTTTGCTTCATGCTAATTATTTGATTTCTCTTTTGGAAATAGATTTGCACTATTCCAATTGCAATAATTGATAAATGGCATTTGCTGGTACTGGCTCTAACTATCCAGTACCAGCATTTTGGCTATTTTGGTATCACTGGTGTCAGATGGTACCCGGAGGCGGCCGTGAAATGAACGAGCCTTTAGCTTTAATTATTCGAGGAAAATCCGAACCTATTCTCAACAGTGATTGTTCGCTTGAACTCTATATGGGGAATCGGTCTGACTCGGGAGTATTGTCGATGGCCGATTTTCGTGCGGGATATGGGAAGTCGAACGGATCGCTTGCAAGGTTTTGATTGATGCCAGTCGTCAGTAGTTCATTAATCCCCACGGGCGTGTCTCAACAGCCGAGAGGTTGGTGCTAACTGCGCGGACTGATGCGACCAGTTAGCCGTAGCCAGCATTACGATGAAAGATCTCGAAAAGAGCAAAGCGTCTAGCGTTAGGCTATAGTCATGATGAACCAAACTGCGATATTTGTTGACGCTGGATTCCTACTTTCACTTGGGGGTCACCGTGCCGCAGGAACAACCCTAAGATCAGCTTTTACGACTCACTACGAATCGTTAGTCCGGGGAATCGTCCAGACGGTAAAGAAGAATACCGGGCTGAATAATCTCCGCGTCTATTGGTACGACGCGTCCAAGGATGGACTCTTTACTGAACAGCACAAACGAATTGGACTTATACCTGGAGTGAAGGTTCGCCTGGGTCGAATTTCTTTCAACGGTGAGCAAAAAGGCGTGGACTTGCGTCTTGCTTTGGACTTAGTTGGTGTTGCTCGAAATCGCTCAGCTTCCATTGCCTACCTTGTCTCCGGCGATGATGATCTTGCTGAAGCCGTAGAAGAGGCTCAAGACCTCGGGATGAAAGTGGTACTTCTTGGCATCGCTAAGTCCGATAGCAGGTTAGGCGTGGCCTCGGTGGCCGAACACTTGGCACTAACGGCGGATTACATGGAAACCATCCCTAACCAGTTATTGGATAGTGCGTTTACCAAAGTACTGGAATGGGATCAGCACCATTCGGAGAAGACCTCGGCAATTGCGGGTGCTCCAACGGCTCCAGCAGTTCCTTCCGCGCCAAAGCCAGCTATTCCAACACCGGCGATGATGGCTCAAAAACCTGTGGCTCAATCGTCCGTTCAATCGGAACCAGGCCTGGAATTTGTGTATTCCAGCGGTGGCGAACGTCCTGGATACAAGGGCAATGCTGCCTATGAGCAACAGGAACTTAAGGTAGCCGAAGAGATTGGTGCAAAGGTCGCCGAGTCATGGCTTGCCTTTACCACGCAGTCTGAAGTAGTGGAACTAATGGCTGATAAGCCACAGTTGCCACCGGAGATTGATAGGACGCTACTCAAAGACTGTGCGCAGGTGTTGGGGGAGTGGAAGACTGATCAGCAGACTGTCCGCAGAACCTTAAGAAGTGCCTTCTGGGAGTACCTAGACAAGATCATGTGACAAGCAAGCAACGACTTGAAGAACTCTAAAGCACGCAAGCTAAGGTAAATTTGTATCGTGACTTCTCAGCAGAAACCTTTTTACATCACCACTGCCATTTCCTACCCGAACGGCACTCCGCACATCGGCCACGCTTACGAGGTTGTGGCCACCGACGTGATGGCCCGATTCAAACGACTTGACGGCCACGACGTATTCTTCTTGACCGGCACTGATGAGCATGGTCAGAAGATGATGCAGACGGCTGAAAAGCTGGGAATCACGCCGGGGCAACTTGCCCAGCGCAATTCGGATGCATTCCAGACGATGAATGATGATCTGGGAACAAGCTACGACCGCTTTATCCGCACTACTGACGCGGATCACCATGCTGCAGCTCAGGAGCTGTGGCGTCGGATGGAAGCCAATGATGACATCTATCTAGACAAGTATGCTGGCTGGTATTCCGTACGCGATGAAGCGTTTTACACCGAAGAGCAAACTGAAGTCCGTGAAGACGGAATTCGCTACGCCACTGAAACCGATACCGAGGTTACGTGGACTGAAGAAGAATCCTACTTCTTCCGTCTGTCCAAGTATCAGGACAAGTTGCTGGACTACTACCAAAACAATTCTGAATTTGGAGCACCCCGTACTCGATTTAATGAGGTAGTGCGCTTTGTTGAAGGTGGTCTGACCGATCTTTCGATTTCACGAACAACCTTCGATTGGGGAATCCCGGTTCCGGGTAACGAAAAGCACGTGATGTACGTGTGGGTTGACGCACTGACCAATTACCTCACCGGTGTTGGATTCCCAGACGTTGACTCCGCTTCGTTCCAAAAGTACTGGCCAGCTGACGTACACGTTATTGGCAAGGACATTTCTCGTTTCCACGCAATCTACTGGCCAGCATTCCTGATGTCCGCCAAGTTGCCGTTGCCTAAGCGCGTGATGATTCACGGCTTCTTGCACAACAACGGTGTGAAGATGTCGAAGTCCTTGGGCAATACTGTTTCACCTGACGATTTTGTGAATCGTTATGGACTAGATCAGGTGCGTTACTTCTTCCTCCGCGAGGTACCTTTCGGTGCTGACGGAAGTTATAACCACGAAACCATTGTCGCTCGCATCAATGGCGACCTTGCCAATAACTTTGGCAATTTGGCTCAGCGTTCATTGTCCATGGTGGCTAAGAACTGCGGGGGAGTCGTTCCGACTCCTGCAGAGTTTGTTGCCGAGGATCAGGAAATTCTTGATGCTGCGGGCAAACTGTTGGACATTAGTCGAGATGCCTACTCGCGCCAAGAGTTTAGCAAGGCGCTTGAAGCTGTTTGGCACGTGCTTGGCGATACCAACGCGTACTTCGCAGAGCAAGAGCCATGGAAGCTTAAGAAGACAGATCCTGAGCGCATGGCCACTGTCTTGTACGTAACCATCGAGGTAGTCCGTAAGGTGGCTTTGCTCTTGCAGCCAGTCTTGCCTCAGACCATGACTGCCATGCTTAATTCGCTGGCAGTTGGCGAGGGTTCGGCTCGCACCTTCGAATACTTCGACACTGCTTTGGTTCCTGGTACGGAATTGCCAGCTCCTAAGCCTGTCTTCCCGCGCTACGAAGAAGAAAAGTAAATTTAGCTTCTGACAGAGAATGCCGGTCTTGCAGGACTTCAGTCAATTGATTTCCTTGCAAGGCCGGCATTCGTCATACCTACGGGCTAACTACTCCGGTTTGGTAAGCGATGACAACGGCCTGCACACGGTCGCGGGCTTCAAGCTTTGAGAGAATGTGGCCGACATGTGTTTTGACAGTAGCCTCAGATAGGAACAATTCTTGAGCGATTTCTGGATTTGAGCGACCCAGTGCAATCAGGCCAAAGACTTCTCGCTCACGGCGGGTCAGTGAATTGACCAGACCCGCTAACTGTTCATTGCAAGGAGCCGAAGCCTTTTTCATCAATGGCGCCATATGATCCAGTAGTCGTCGCGTTGTTGAAGGCGCAATGACTGCATCTCCGCGGTTGACCGTCCGAATTGACTCCAGAAGTTCTTCAGGAGGGGCGTCTTTGAGAAGGAATCCACTGGCGCCGGCCTGGATGGCACTGAAGGCGTATTCATCCATGTCGAAGGTGGTTAGAACAATGACCTTTGGTCCGTCTGCTGCTGGCTTTGATGGGTCAAGCAAACGCTGGGTGGCTTCGATGCCGTCCATCTCAGGCATCCGAACGTCCATAAGGATGACATCTGCTTGCGAGGTCAGGGGAGAAGCTATCGCTTCTCGACCGTTACCTGCTTCAGCAATGACTTGCATGTCATCTTGTGAATCGATCAGCATCCGAAATCCGCTACGAACCAGTAGCTGATCATCAACCAATGCGACTTTGATTGCATTGATATTTTCCATGTGTGTTTAGTCCTCAGAGTATGGGATGAATACTGCTACGGCGTATCCGCCGGATGGTTGTGCGCCGGAAGTACAGGTACCGTCGTACAAGGCTACTCGTTCTCTCATTCCGAGTAGCCCTTGTCCATTGCCCTCTAATTTGATGGCCCCGGCACCGCGCCCGTTGTCTGTAATGCGAAGATCAAGGCCACGGTAGGTCCACGTGAGTAACACTTCAGCAACTACGTTGGTGCCGGCATGTTTCAAAACGTTGGTCAAGGATTCTTGAATACACCGATATGCGGTGAGCTCTGCTCCGGCGGGTAGGTCCTTACGTGGTGTTCCTGCTGTTTCCAGCTTCACTTCGAGTCCGGAGTTCCTAGCTATTTCAACCAGGTCATCAACATCAGTTAAGGAAGGCAACGGACGATTTTGGAGTTCTTCATCCTTGCGCAGCACGCCCAAGAGCCGGCGCATTTCTTTGAGTGAGGCACGACCAGTATCAGAGACAGTCTTCAAAGTGTCGATTGCTATTTGCGGATCTTTGACCGCTGCATAGCGTGCGCCATTGGCTTGGGTAATGATTACAGAGAGTGAGTGAGCAACGATATCGTGCATTTCTCGGGCAATATGGTTTCGCTCGTCTGAGGCAGCCAATGCCCGTTCCATAATTCGTTCGTTTTCCAGTCTGTCTGCGTGATCCTTCAAAGATTTCATAGCTAGTCTGCGCGTCCGCGCCAGGTCACCAAAGGTCCACGACAGGGTAACGAGCAGCGCCAAGCCCACGAAGGAAAAGATCATGTCAGCGGTGAACCCAGTTGAGACTTCTGGACTGTACTGAGATGGGCTGAAAAGCGTGAAGGTCGCGAGAATGGCGCCTAGAAACCCGAGAGCAAGCGTACCGAATGACTGCCAGCGTTTCCCGTACACGGCCATGGTGTAGATCATTATCGGCACTGAAATCTGAGACGGAAGAATCAGGCCATCAAAGGCCAGCTGCAGCAGGTGCCCCACGGCAATAACCAGAGTCACTGCCCATGGGAATCGTCTGCGGACCATCATTGGAGCCGATTGCAAAAGGGCAATCGCAAAAATGGACAACATTGCAGAGCCTGACATGGAGCCGGTTAGACCGATGGTGCCGGGCACGCAGAAAAGTGTGTAAACAAGCCCGGTGATGAAATCTACGCGTCGGGGATTCGCGCGGATCCAACCGTCAATGCGACGGTGGGGATTAGCAAGAAACAATGCTTTCTTCAATTCAGTGGTGTCAGTTGCGGACAGGTGAAACCGATACAGCGGAGTCCGATAGATCTAGGATATCGAGTCGTTGAGACAGCGCACGTCATGCTCAGGTTTGAAGTCTGCAGCTGAGAGTCGCAGGGTTCTCATAATATGAGACACACTCTCACATGTTGGACTATGGTCGCTAGAATTGAACCATGGCAAATGAAATTGATATTGCGGTCATTCCAGGTGACGGGATTGGCCCAGAAGTTATAACTGAAGCGGTCAAGGTTCTAAAGTTCGTCACTAATGGTGGCAAGCAAGACGTCAAGCTCACTTACTACAAACTTGGCGCAGAACACTGGCTTGAAACTGGTGAGACTCTCCCAGATGAGTCGCTGACTGCGATCAAGCAGCACGACGCCATTCTTTTTGGTGCCGTAGGCGCAGCTCCTGGTGATACTCGTATTCCTTCAGGAATCATTGAACGTGAATTGCTGTTGAAGCTTCGCTTCTCTTTGGATCACTTTGTGAACCTGCGCCCATCCAAGCTTTATGCAGGCATTGAAAGCCCGCTGGCTAACCCCGGCAACATTGACTTTGTGGTTGTTCGTGAAGGTACCGAAGGACCATACGTCGGCAACGGTGGTTCGGTGCGCACCGGAACCGCGCACGAAATCGCCACCGAGGTTTCGGTGAACACTGCCTACGGTGTTGAGCGAGTGGTTCGTGATGCATTCCGCCGCGCTTCAGAACGCGAACGTAAGCACGTGACTTTGGTTCACAAGCACAACGTCTTGGTGCACGCAGGCCACTTGTGGAAGCGAACCGTAGAAGCAGTTGCTGAGGAATTCCCTGAAGTTACTCATGACTATCTGCACGTTGACGCGGCCACGATTTTCTTGACCACGGACCCATCCCGTTTTGATGTCATCGTTACTGACAACCTGTTTGGTGACATCTTGACTGACCAGGCCGGAGCCATAACTGGCGGTATCGGACTAGCTGCCAGCGGCAATATCAACATGGAGCGCACCTACCCTTCAATGTTTGAGCCGGTACATGGATCCGCTCCTGATATTGCTGGCCAGCAAAAGGCTGATCCAACGGCTGCCATTCTGTCTGTGGCTTTGATGCTTGATCATCTCGGATTGTCAGAAGAAGCACGCACTGTTGAGCAAGCTGTTGAAAAAGAGATCACTTCGCGTCAGGAATTGACCGATAATCGCACCACAAGTGAAATCGGCGATGCAATTGTCGCTCTACTGGCATAAGCTAAAAACAGACGTTTCCGGTTAGTTCCTAACCGGTGGCAATTCCACGAACGGATGTTCCGCGTAAACGTGGGGCATCCGTTCTTTTGATTATTGAGCTAGGAAGTCCAAGGGTAGATGGAATTCACCGAAAATCTTTCAACAAGTCGCAAGAGCGCCCAGGAGCGCGCCAGCGTTTTGGCTAACCCAGGCTTTGGAGATTTCTTCACTGACCACACTGCAGTCGTCGATTGGACCTCCAATGAAGGTGGCCGCGATGGTCAGTGGCATGACGCTCGAATTGAGCCTTACGGTCCAATCGCCATGGATCCGGCGGCATCGGTGCTTCACTACGGTCAGGAGATCTTTGAGGGCCTGAAGGCATACCGTCACGAGGACGGCTCGGTTTGGAGCTTCCGTCCGCGGGCTAATGCTGCGCGCTTGAACAAGTCGGCACAGCGGTTGGCTCTGCCACAGCTGGACGAGGACGTGTTTGTGGATTCCTTGAAGAAGCTTGTTGCTACCGATGTCGAGTGGGTTCCAACTGGTGAAGGTGAAGCCCTGTACCTGCGCCCGTTCATGATTGCCACTGAAGCATTCCTTGGAGTGCGCGCTGCGCGAGAAGTTTCTTACCGCGTCATTGCCTCTCCAGCCGGTAATTACTTCGGGGGAGAGCTCAAGCCTGTGGCCATCTGGGTTTCCAAAGACTACGCCCGTGCCGGGCGCGGTGGTACTGGCTCTGCTAAGTGTGGAGGCAATTATGCTGCTTCCCTAATTGCCCAGCTGGAAGCGGAAGAACACGGCTGCAAGCAGGTCCTATTCTTGGATTCGTTTAATGACAATGCTGTTGAAGAACTTGGCGGCATGAACGTTTTCTTTGTAACAAAGGATCAGAAGCTCATTACTCCTGCACTGACCGGGACAATCCTTGAAGGTGTCACCCGTTCGTCGGTCATTCAGCTTGCCAAGGATCGTGGCATGGAGGTTGAAGAGCGCAAGATTACCCTTGACGAATGGCGTGACGGAATCGGTTCAGGCGAAATCACCGAAGCATTCGCTTGCGGCACTGCCGCAGTCATTACTCCGATTGGTGTGCTCAAAAATGGAGATGAACTTATCGGAAACGAAAGTGCTCCAGCAGGTGAAGTGACCATGTCTATCCGTGAAGAACTCTTGGGCATCCAGCTGGGTACCGTTGAAGATCGACACGGTTGGCTTGAGCGCTTGGCTTAGAGGCCATAACAAAGGACTACGATGGTCTCGGGGATTATTTCCCGAGACCATCGTTTTATTTGAAAAGGATTATTATGCACGTTCTGGTAACTGGTGGTGCTGGCTACATCGGATCACACGCTGTGCTCTTGTTGTTAGAAGCGGGACACAAAGTATCCGTCTTTGATAACTTGAGCAATTCTTCGCCTGAGTCGCTCAAGCGAGTACGTGAGATGTCTGGCTCAGCACCGCAATTGTTTACCGGTGACCTGCTGGACAGCGACCGTCTTGAGTCTGTTCTTCTAGAAACCAAGCCTGATGCTGTGATCCATTTCGGTGGTCTGAAGGCCGTTGGCGAGTCAGTAGAAAAGCCAATTACTTATTATCAGAACAACGTGGTTGGCACCCTGAATTTGGTTTCCGCAATGGAAAAGGCAGGCGTGAAACGCTTGGTCTTTAGTTCTTCGGCCACCGTATATGCGGAATCAACCGAATTGCCGTTGGTTGAAGGTGCTCAACGAGACGCATCCAACCCGTATGGTCGTACCAAGCTCCACATTGAACAGATCCTTGAAGATTTGGCTGTCTCTGATTCATCCTGGTCCATTGCGACTTTGCGTTACTTCAACCCTGTTGGTGCGCATCCGTCCGGCAATATTGGTGAAGATCCACAGGGCATTCCGAACAACCTGATGCCATTCATCGCTCAGGTTGCGGTCGGACGACGCAGTGAAGTTCAAGTCTTCGGCAATGATTACCCAACCTATGACGGAACTGGCGTTCGAGACTACATCCACGTCATGGATCTAGCCCAAGGCCATCTGGATGCCTTGGACTTCCTCAATGAACATAGTGGACAATATGTTTGGAACCTTGGCACAGGAAGCGGCACGAGCGTCTTGGACGTTATCGGTGCGTTCTCACGCGCTTGTGGACGGCAGCTTCCCTACAAGCTTGTTGACCGCCGGCCAGGCGATATTGCTGAGTACTATGGCGACCCAACTACCGCTCGCTTGGAGCTAGGCTGGAAGGCAGAGCGTGGTGTCGAGGAAATGGCCCGCGACATGTGGCAGTGGCAGTCCAAGAACCCAGCCGGGTACCCAGATTTTTCCCTCGATGATATTTCTGAAGAAGAGATGAACGAGTTTATTCGAGGCGAACGAACTTCGCTGGCAAAACAAGATTAGATAAGAGAAGTAATCGAATGAAGATAGCAAGGTTTGTAGTAGACGGTGACCCGCTGTACGGCGTAGTTGATGGAAATGATATTCACGTTCTCGCGGGAGACCCGTTCTTCCAAGGAATAAAGACAACTGGTGCGACTCATAGCTTGGATGACGTTCGGCTCGTCGCACCGATCATTCCTCGTTCCAAGGTTGTCGGATTCGGCCGCACCTATCGCGAACATGCTAAGGAACTAGGTAATGAGGTTCCAAAGGAACCGATTATGTTCCTGAAGCCCAACACGTCGGTGGTTGGTCACGGCGACCCAGTTACTCTGCCAGCATTCTCTGAAGAAGTTTCTTTCGAGGGTGAACTTGCTGTGGTCATTGGCCGCATCTGCAAGGATGTTCCAGCTGACAAAGCCCAGGACGTTATCTTTGGCTACACGGTGGCAAATGATTTGACCGCACGGGACGCACAACGGTCAGATCCGCAGTGGGCACGCGCCAAGGGGTTCGACGGATCTTGCCCACTGGGTCCTTGGATCGAAACTGAACTCGCAGACCCAGACGACGTTGGCATTGTGACTCGCGTTAACGGTGAAGTCCGTCAGGACGGATCTACTAACGAGATGATCTGGCCAGTGAACGAACTTGTGGCTCGCGCCTCCGAGGCATTCACCCTTCTGCCAGGTGACGTCATTATGACGGGCACTCCAGCGGGTGTTGGTTTGGTTGAAGCTGGAGACGTAGTTGAAATTGAAGTTGAAGGCATCGGCTCCTTGCGGACTGTTTTCAGGCGCTAAGCTCGTTCAACTAACCATTGTCTGGCTAGAATAATAATCACCACCAACTTGCCATCATCAATTTGGTGGAACCGCACTGGCTCTCGATCATTTATGTGATCGGGAGCCTTGCGGTTTAACTGCAACTTTCAGCTTCAAAGGCATAGAATGTAGACATCATGACTGATCTATCGCTGATTCCTGAAGTAACCGAAGACACCCCAGTACGCGTTCGCTTTTGCCCATCACCCACAGGTACGCCACACGTTGGCTTGATCCGCACGGCCCTGTTCAACTGGGCCTACGCTCGTCATACCGGTGGAAAGATGATTTTCCGCATCGAAGACACCGACACAAAGCGCGACTCGGAAGAAAGCTACAACCAAGTGCTTGAAGCATTGGGCTGGTTGGGCATCGACTGGGACGAAGGCGTCAATGTTGGCGGACCACACGAGCCATACCGTCAGTCACAGCGAGGCGAGATCTACCAAGATGTCATTGCAAAGCTTCGTGCAGCTGGACACGTATACGAGTCCTACTCCACCCCAGAAGAAGTAGAGGAGCGCCACAAGGCTGCTGGTCGTGACCCTAAGCTGGGCTACGACAACTTTGACCGTGAACTCACCGATGAGCAGAAAGCGGTGTTCAAGGCAGAAGGCCGCGAGCCAGTCTTGCGCGTTCGCATGCCGGATCACGATGTGACCTTCAACGACCTTGTTCGAGGAGAGATCACCTTCAAACCAGGCACTGTTCCGGACTACGTTGTAGTCCGCGCCAACGGACAGCCGCTTTACACGCTGGTCAACCCTATCGATGACGCGTTGATGGGTATCACTCACGTGCTTCGTGGCGAAGACTTGCTGTCTTCAACTCCACGTCAGGTTGTCCTGTACGCACTGCTCTACGACATTGGTGTTGCACAGTACATGCCACGCTTTGGTCACCTGCCATACGTTATGGGACAGGGCAACAAGAAGCTTTCCAAGCGTGATCCAGAATCAAGCTTGTTCTTGCACCGTGACAACGGCTTCATCCCAGAAGGCCTGCTGAACTACTTGGCTCTTCTTGGTTGGTCCCTGAGCGCTGATGAAGATATCTTCTCGCGTGATCAGCTTATTGAAGCCTTTGACGTGACGGACGTGCTGTCTAACCCAGCACGCTTTGACGTGAAGAAGGCCGAAGCTATCAACGGTACTCACGTGCGCATGCTTGAGCCACAAGATTTCCGTGACCGTTTGGTTCCTTACCTTCAGGCTGCTCAGCTTGTTGGTGAAGAACTTACCGCGCGCGAAAACGAGATCTTGGATCAGGCTGCTCCACTGGTGCAGGAACGCATTGCCTTGCTCGGCGAAGCTACAGACATGCTTGAGTTCCTCTTCAAATCAGATGATCAGATCGTTATCGCTGACAATGCGCTTAAGGGCATGCCAGCTAACTTGGTCGAGGTCGTTGATGCATCAGTAGCCGCTTTGGAAACTGTCAGCGAATGGAATGCTGAACAGATTCAGGTTGCCCTGCGTGCAAAGCTCGTTGACGAACTGGAATTGAAGCCTCGTCAGGCATTTGGTCCAGCTCGTGTTGCCATCTCAGGCAAGCGAGTTTCTCCTCCGCTTTTCGAGTCAATGGAAATCCTGGGACGCGAATCGAGCCTGGACCGCTTGCGTGCATTCGGTGAAAGCCGATAGATAGCCACTGAAGGTTTTCTTGCTTTGAACCGTCGCTCCGAGGCGCCGCAGCATTTTTGTTGTAGCCCTCGGGGCGACGTTTTTGTGTCACGGACGCGTTGGTCCACCTGCGACGCAGAACTCTCTGTTTCGTTCTTGGCTAGTCGTAGGAAGAGTGCGTTAATTCACAGATACTAAACACTGGGTTCTGCACTTGGTGAAGGTGAACTGAACTGAGCTTTTCCGCACCATGTCGCGCAATATCTCCTTAGAAACGAGCACAGTTCACGATTTGTGTTGCTAATCGTAGAGCTGTATAGTTTTATCTCGTGCTGCGGGAGTGACCGGAAATCAGAAGTATCTGAATTCCCTAAACCTCCAAGTCACATTGGGATATGGTGTAATTGGCAACACAGCAGTTTCTGGTTCTGTCGTTCTAGGTTCGAGTCCTGGTATCCCAGCGCTTCACCAAAGCAATTTGGTGAGTTGAAGATCCGTCTTCAGCATACGGCCCCATCGTATAGCGGCCTAGTACTCCGCCCTCTCACGGCGGCAACACGGGTTCGAATCCCGTTGGGGTCACCATATTAAAACCACGGAGAAATCCGTGGTTTTTTCTTTTGCCCAAAATTCTGCGTTGGGCTCTCCATAATCACCGTTGTCATAAGGCAAGATGGTGCACATGGAGTCGAATTCAGATCAGAGCGAAAACGCAGCAAGTAATGTTGCCAGTGGTAGAGGATTCAGCAGCGTCGCCACCCAGAACCTGACTGAACTACGAGACATACTCGCCGAATTAGTCTTTGTTCACGGCCCTTCAGAAGCTGTGTCCCAAAGCGAAGAGCTGCGTGCCAAAACCTTGCACCAGATTGCTGATTACCTACTGCCTCGCGTATCAAACTTGGGAGCGCCGTTGCTCGCCGTGGTTGGCGGGTCTACCGGTTCAGGAAAATCAACTTTGGTGAATTCACTGCTGGGGGAGCAAGTCAGCGTTTCCGGTGCCGTGAGGCCAACCACTCGCACTCCCGTCCTTGCATTTAATCCTGCAGACCAAACATTTTTCGATTCGGAACGCGTATTACCGGAACTCATCCGAGTAACCGGGCAGGGCTTCGCTGTTGGCGGGGACTCATCTCGAAGTGATGCGCTGCTCATGACTCCACACGAACGCGTTCCGCAAGGTCTAGCAATTTTGGACGCGCCGGATATTGACTCGGTATCTGACGATAATCGAGCGCTTGCGGGACAGCTTTTGAACGCCGCTGATTTGTGGATTTTTGTCACCACAGCTAACCGGTATGCCGATGCCCTACCGTGGGATCTGCTCACCGACGCCGGCGTTCGAAACATTACTGTGTGCGTCGTACTCAATCGCGTACCTCTGGGCGCTGAGAAAGATATCGTCCCTGATCTACGACGACTGCTAACGGAAAAGAATCTTGATCCTGCGCTGCTTCACGTCCTGAACGAGACGCAGCTAAGCGGGGACAAGCTAATTCCGGCAGACCATGTAGCTCCACTATCCCAGTGGCTTAACGAGCTGGCTGCGGATGCGACCAGGCGACAGCAACTAGCCGCCCAGACGCTTGAGGGAGCAATGCGCAGAACCACAGCTGATGCAGGTGAGCTGTTGGCTGAAGTGCAAGATCAGGAGAGCCAACTTGCTGAACTTCGCAAACTAACTTCCGACAGGTTCGATCAAGCGCTGGCGAGAATTAATGAAGGGTTAGACGACGGTTCGCTTCTTCGAGGCGAAATCTTGTCCCGGTGGCAAGACTTCGTTGGCGCAGGTGAGCTACTTCGCGGGATTGAAGGTGCTGTTGGCCGCATGCGCGATCGCGTGAGTTCGTTCTTCTCTGGTCGGCCAGCCGCGACTCATAAAGTGGAACAGGCGATTGAATCTGGACTCCATACAGTTTTCATTGCAGAAATTACCAATGCCTGCCACGACATAGACAGAGCTTGGAAAAACACACCTCTGGGGCAAGTGCTTCGAGGCGAACTCAGTTCGCCTCGGCCCGCCGCTGACTTTAATGAGCAAGCTGCCGACAGTATTCGGCTATGGCAAAAAGACATTCTTGAGATGATCCGTGAAGAAGGTGCGGGCAAACGCAAGACAGCCCGCATGGCTGCATTTGGTGTTAATGGAGTCGCGGTGATCTTGATGGTGGTGGTCTTTGCCTCTACCGCTGGGCTCACCGGGCTAGAGATCGGTATTGCCGGTGGCTCTGCGGTAGTTGGCCAGAAGCTTTTGGAAGCGATTTTTGGTGAGGACGCTGTGCGTCGCATGGCTTCACGAGCACGAAAAATGCTTGATACGCGAGCAAAAGCACTCATAGCAAATACATCTGAGATCTACACAAATGAAATAGACGGACACTCGCAGCCTGAGGTTGTAGAGGCATTGAACCGTGCAACGGAGAGCCTGAACAGCAAGGGGGCCCGCAAATGACGGAACGCAAAGTAGTCCGCGCAGCCAATGGTCTTGATCAGCAGATCAACAGCGTCGTCCAAGCGATGCAACTTGCTGAACCATACCTGGACGCGGAGAGTATAGATTTAGCCGCTGCAGTCATCAACAAAGCTGAATCACGTCGTCAACTATCAGCTGACCACGTAGTAGTTGGGTTATTCGGGGCTACCGGAAGCGGAAAATCCACACTCTTTAACGCACTCGTTGGCCAGAAGCTAGCAACCACAGGGGTCATTCGTCCTACAACAACAAAGACCGTCGCAGCCATTTGGGAGACCGAAGGTGCCAACGAACTTCTTGATTGGCTAGAAGTCACTGACCGCCACGTCATTGAGAAGTCTGCGGAAGGGAAAAGAAGGGTAACCAAGAAGTCCCTAGACTCAGGCCTGATGCTCTTGGATCTGCCCGATATGGACTCTACAAGAGTAGAACACCACGAAATTGCCACCCGGCTGGTTGGTCAAGTGGACTTCTTAGTCTGGGTGTTAGATCCCCAGAAGTACGCCGACGCGTCGATTCATCATGGATATCTGAATTCCTTGCGCAGTCAGCAGGGAAATATTGTGATTGTCCTGAACCAAATCGACAAGGTTACAGAATCAGACCGCAAGAACGTCGTGCATTCACTGCGCGAGATCCTCGCGCAATCTGGTCTTGAACGGTTGCCGGTAGTTTGTGCTTCTGCAGTGACTGGCGAGGGTCTGGACGAGGTTCAGAAGCAGATTGCAACTGTCGCTAAGAACAAGGCTTTGTCTACTCGGCGTTTACGTTCTGACGTAGATCAAGTTATCCATAAGCTCAACGGTGATTTGAGTACCGAAAAGGTGCGTTTGCCGGGGCAAATGCATCAAGCAGAGCTTGAACAGACAATTGCCAATGCGCATGGAGCAAAGTACATCGCTGATGCTGTTGAAACTTCGTACAAGCTTCGTGGCGCGCAACGCACCGGCTGGCCACTGACCACGTGGTTGATCCGACTGCGAAATGACCCGTTGCAGAGAATGAATTTGGGTCGTAGTAGGCAAACTTCTGATTTGTCCATTACTTCGCGTCCCGAGCGTTCGGTAGCAGAATCCGCGGCTATTGATCATGGGATCGACAAGTACGTAGCAGAGGCTACAAGTCAATTGCCGGAGAGCTGGCATGAACCGATTAGAGATGATGTCAGCGCAAACGTTACTTCGTTGGACAGCGCAGTAGACTCAGCCATCGCCGCAACACCACTTGGGGTGGAACGTTCTTCTTGGTGGTGGCCAGTGATCAAGTTTGTTCAGTGGGTGGCACTGCTCGCTGCACTGGCAGGGGCTCTTTGGCTCGCGGCCTACCCGGTGGCCGGATACTTCCAATTTGACCTGCCAGAAGCACCGCGCATAGAGGGCATAGCCGTACCAACGTTGGTTCTTGTCATTGGTGTGTTGCTTGGCGTGGTGCTGGGTATAGGTTGCTCGTTCGTCAATCGAATAGTGGCTAAAGTTAAACGTAGAAAAGCGTTGAAGAATATTCAACGTTCTGTGTCGGGTTTGGTCCGGACGGCAATCGTTGATCCGGTTGATCAGTACCTGAACATTTACAACAGTTATGCCGAACTCATCAGCTCGGCAGCAAAGAAAGCCGAATAGAACTCCGTGACTAATTTTCAATCCGAAGCTACGGTTGGTGACCTTGGCGAGCAAGGAATACTTGACGCCATCTTGCCGCTTCTTGATTCAAGCAAAGCGAGCTTGGGTCCCGGTGACGACGCGGGTGCGTTGCGCGTGGCCGGGGGAGAAGTTCTCGTTTCGGTTGACACGCTAGTTGAAAATCAAGACTTCAGATTGGTCTGGCCCAGCGGTCAAGAACACAAGGCTTATGACATTGGGTGGAAGTCAATTGCCCAAAACGTCTCTGATATCAACGCAATGGGTGGCAACTCCACGGGGGCTGTTATCTCGCTATCCCTTCCTGGAAACACGCCATTGGAGTGGGCCAAGGATTTTGCGCAGGGCGTTACGGATGCAATCAAGTATCTCGGAGCAGAGGAACTGACTATCCTCGGCGGTGATCTTGGAAAGGCATCAGAAATTTCGGTGACTACCACGGTGCTCGGTGAATCTGAGCATGGAAAAATTCTGCGTAGCGGTGCCAAGCCGGGTGACCTTTTAGCTGTGGCTGGCCATTTGGGTGATGCTGGTGCTGGTCTAGAAGTACTGGAGCATCAAAGCGACTCAGCAGCCTGGAACAGAGCTGTGCGCCGGTTAGTCGCTGGACAGTGTAGGCCTGTGCCTCCACTGGGCTCTGGACCTCGCGCCGCAGAAGCTGGTGTTCATGCACTAATGGATATTTCGGATGGGCTGATTCGTGACAGCACCCGGATGGCTAAAGCCAGCGGTGTGAGCGTTGATTTTGATCTTGAGGTTCTCAAGAAATTTGCTGAACGGTTAAAGCCGGCTGCCGCGTTGACCAAGCAAGAGCCGATGAAGTGGGTTTTGCACGGAGGCGAGGATTTTGGACTCCTGGCTGCTTTCCCGAAGGCTTCGGACGTGCCAGAAGAGTTCACTGTCATTGGCAAAGTCACTGCCCGCAGTGGCCGTCGGTCTGTAGTGACTGTGGGTGGCAACCCCGTCGTTGAAGGCGCGGGCTTTGATCACTTCAGCTAATTCAGCCTAGCGACCACAGCGTAGTGCAACTCAGCGCTTAGATGTGGTCGTTCTGAACGCGCAGTAGTTCGGAAAGTTCGTGGGCCGCGCTGGTCACCGCTTCATGGTGTATCTTGCCGGGCTGTCGGGTTAGACGTTCAATCGGTCCTGACAGCGATAACGCGGCGATGACTCTTCCAGACTGTCCGCGGACTGGAGCTGACACGGAAGCGACGCCAGGTTCACGTTCGCCCAGTGATTGAGCCCAACCACGTCTGCGCACGCCGGCGAGGATTGTTGGAGTGAAGCGGGCATGGTGAAGCCCATCAACCATGCGTTCATTGTCTTCCCACGCAAGCAGGATCTGGGCGGCGGAGCCTGCCTTCATGGATAGCTGTGTTCCTACCGGAATGGTGTCTCGTAAGCCGATAGGTCGTTCTGCGCTGGCAATGCACACACGGAAGTCACCCTGCTTGCGGAAAATCTGAGTACTCTCACCGGTGATATCTCGAAGCTTAATCAGAATCGATCCAGCGGCGCTCACAAGACGGTCTTCGCCGGCGGCGCTAGCCAGCTCTACTAACCGGTTGCCCAGCTCAAAACGTCCATGCATGTCTCGTCCAACGAGTCCGTGATGCACCAAGGATTGAGCAATGCGATGCACTGTGGGACGTGAAATATCGGTCAGGTCCACAAGCTGAGAAAGGGAAGTGGGTCCATTCTCAAGCGCGTTGAGAATAGCCGCTGCTTTGTCGAGTACGCCTACACCGCTACCAATAGTCATACAGTCAGTATCACGTCTCATTATTTGAGATTCAAGTCCGCATACTGGAAAAGACTCTCTGTGAAGTGTCAAAGTTGAACTACCACAATTACGTAGCTTGAGGAGTGTGTCGCATGTCCGTCATGCAGTCGCCCCAGACATTGGCAGAAAAAGTTTGGAACGCACACGTTGTGCGCCATGGAGAAGGCAACGGCGAAGCCCGTCAGCCTGATTTGATCTACATTGATCTCCACCTATTACACGAGGTGACCTCCCCGCAGGCCTTTGAAGGTTTGCGCTTAGCGGGACGTCAACTTCGTCGTCCAGATCTGACCATTGCGACAGAAGATCACAACACTCCAACGCTTGAAATCGATAAGCCTATTGCTGATCTCACCAGCCGTACGCAGATTGAAACCTTGCGCGAGAACTGTAAAGAGTTCGGCGTGCGTCTGCACTCGCTGGGTGACAAGGAACAGGGAATCGTTCACGTTGTCGGCCCCCAGCTGGGGCTGACCCAGCCTGGCATGACTGTTGTTTGCGGAGACTCTCACACCTCAACCCACGGTGCCTTCGGCGCTTTGGCATTTGGTATCGGAACTTCCGAAGTTGAACACGTCATGGCTACTCAGTCGCTGAGCCTAAAGCCATTCAAGACGATGGCCATCAACGTTGAAGGCACACTGAAACCCGCAGTTACCGCGAAGGATATTATCTTGGCTGTTATTGCCAAGATCGGTACCGGTGGCGGTCAAGGTTACGTACTTGAATACCGCGGTTCAGCAATTCGCTCGCTGTCCATGGACGCACGTATGACCATCTGTAACATGTCAATTGAAGCTGGCGCTCGCGCAGGCATGATTGCTCCGGATGAAACGACTTTTGAATACGTCAAGGGACGTCCACACGCGCCACAAGGCGAAGACTGGGACGCAGCAGTTGCCAACTGGAACACCTTGCATTCTGATGAAGGCGCGAGCTTTGACGCAGAAGTCTTCCTGAATGCTGATGAACTTGAGTCGTTTGTCACCTGGGGTACTAACCCTGGTCAAGGCGTTTCGCTCTCGCAGAGTGTTCCTTCTCCGGAAGATTATGAAGACGAGAATGACCGTAAGGCTTGCGAACGCGCATTGACCTATATGGGCCTGACTGGCGGCACGCCAATGAAGGACATCCGAGTAGACACGGTCTTCTTAGGTTCATGCACAAACTCCCGCATGGAAGATCTGCGAGCGGCTGCAGAAGTAGTCAAGGGCAAGGTTAAAGATCCAAACGTGCGGATGATTGTCGTTCCTGGTTCGGCTCGCGTTCGCTTGGAAGCCGAAGCAGAAGGCTTGGATCAGATATTCAAAGACTTTGGAGCAGAATGGCGTTTCGCCGGTTGCTCAATGTGCCTGGGAATGAATCCAGACCAGTTGGATGAAGGAGAGCGTTGCGCTTCGACCTCCAACCGAAACTTTGAAGGACGTCAGGGCAAGGGTGGGCGTACCCACTTGGTCTCACCACTGGTTGCAGCTGCAACCGCAGTGCGCGGAACCCTGTCTTCACCTAGCGACCTGGCCAATACTCCGGCCGCAGTCTAGAAAGGATTACCATCATGGAAAAGATTCTTACTCATACCGGCATTGGTGTCCCACTGCGTCAGAGCAACGTGGACACGGACCAGATCATCCCTGCCGTTTATCTGAAGCGTATTACCCGTACTGGGTTTGAGGATGCCTTGTTTGCTGGCTGGCGCCGCGACGAGAACTTCATCCTGAACAAGGAACCTTTCAACGCAGGTTCTGTGTTGGTAGCGGGCCCAGACTTTGGTACCGGTTCTTCTCGTGAGCACGCAGTATGGGCGCTGAAGGACTACGGCTTCAAAGCTGTAATCTCAGCTCGGTTTGCTGATATCTTCCGTGGGAACTCTGGCAAGCAGGGATTGGTTGCTGCCGAGGTTGCTCAAAGTGATATTGAGCTGATCTGGAAGGAACTGGAAAATAATCCAGGGACTACCGTGAGCGTTGATCTTGAGTCACGCACGGTTCAGTGTGGATCGATTTCTGCTCCGTTCCAGATTGATGATTACACACGCTGGCGCCTGATGGAAGGTTTGGATGACATCGGGCTGACCTTACAGCAGGAAGACGCCATCACGGCGTATGAAGCCACGCGCCCGTTATACAAGCCAAAAACCCTGCCTGCTAAAACCGCCGGGTAATTCTCACGCGCTATTGCGGAATAATAGGTCCGTTCTCATCTGTTCAAATAGGTGAAGAACGGACCTACCTTTCTTTAAGGACGCACATACCGTGCGAGAAGGCTGACGTGGCTGAAAGCATGCTCACAATGTGTGCGCCACACGATGACCTGAACGTATCAACAGCTTGATAAGCGGTATGCTTGCTAAGTCCTGCCAGTTCGAAAGCTCAAAAGCTTCGGCGGGCGATAACGACTACGCGATGAGGTAATTCATACATGGGTAAGATCTTGACGATCCATGGTGGTGTCCCACTTAAGGGCACCGTACGAGTCGGTGGAGCTAAGAACCTAGTGCCAAAAGCCATGGTTGCAGCTCTGCTCGGTGACACTCCTTCGGTTTTGCGAAACGTACCGGAGATTAAAGATGTCGTTGTAGTACGCAGCTTGCTTGAAATCCACGGAGTCAAGGTTGATCAGGACCCAACCACCGGTGACCTCTCGCTGGATCCAACCAATGTGAAGACCGCGTCGAATCAAGCAATTGATGCGCACGCTGGTGATTCACGTATTCCTATTCTTTTCTGTGGCCCACTGATCCACGCACTGGGTGAAGCCTTCATTCCAGACCTTGGTGGTTGCCGCATTGGTGACCGTCCAATCGATTTCCACCTAGAAGTTCTTCGCGAATTCGGTGCAGTCGTAGACAAGGCTCCTGATGGCATTCGTATCTCGGCTCCAAACGGTCTCACCGGCGCCAAGCTGAACCTCCAGTACCCAAGCGTTGGTACCACCGAGCAGGTACTGCTTTCGGCGGTTCGCGCTAAGGGTGTTACCGAGGTCAGTAACGCAGCTATTGAGCCAGAAATCCTAGATTTGATCTCGCTGTTGCAGAAGATGGGCGCAATCATCTCTGTACACCGTGACCGTGTGATCCGTATTCAGGGTGTAGATAAGCTCAGCGGCTTTGACCACACCTCCCTGCCAGACCGCAACGAGGCAGCTTCATGGGCTTCGGCAGCGCTGGTGACCAAGGGTGATATTTTCGTTCAGGACGCGCAGCAGCGTGACCTGACCGCATTCCTGCACGTATACCGCCAGATTGGTGGCGAGTTCGAGGTCAAGTCCAACGGCATTCGTTTCTACCACCCAGGTGGAGATCTGAATCCGTTGATCCTCGAAACCGACGTTCACCCCGGCTTCATGACCGACTGGCAGCAGCCGTTGGTTGTTGCTTTGACCCAGGCTAAGGGTGTCTCGGTAATTCACGAGACGGTCTATGAAAACCGTTTCGGTTTCACCGACGCATTGGTGCGCATGGGTTCTACGGTTCAGGTGCACACTGACTGCCTTGGTTCCACTCCTTGCCGGTTTGGCCAGCGAAACTTCAAGCACTCTGCAGTTGTTGTCGGTCCTGCAAAACTCAGCGGCGCAGACATTGACGTTCCAGACTTGCGTGGTGGCTTCTCGCACCTGATCGCTGCTTTGGCAGCTGAAGGTACCAGCCGTGTGACCGGGATTGAAATCATCAACCGCGGTTACGAGCACTTCATGGACAAGCTTCAGGGTCTGGGCGCAAACGTCGAGCTGAGCAACTAACTAAGGGGATCTCGTACGTGGTAAAGATCCTGGCTCCCGGAGAGTCTGCTAGCACCAAACTTGTGTTTTCTGTCTTGGCAGGAATAGTCCGTTCAGGCATGAACGTGATGACAGGCAAGTCATGGAAGGGCTTTGATTCTCTTCCAAAGGGTGGCTACATTGTGTGCCCTAATCACTTGACGGAAATTGATCCGTTGGTGGTTGGCCACGCAATCTATAGCAACGGCAGGCTCCCACGGTGGCTGGCAAAGGAATCTTTGTTTAAGGTTCCTGTGCTTGGGTGGTTCCTTAAGAAGACCGGTCAGGTTCCGGTGACACGTAGTTCAGCTAGTGCTGGTGAATCTCTGAAATCAGCGCAAGAAGTTCTGGACGCTGGGGGAGTCATTGTGATCTACCCAGAAGGTACCCTTACCCGAGATCCAAATTTATGGCCAATGGTCGGTCGCACTGGTGCTGCGCGTCTTGCGCTGCAGACCGGTGCGCCGGTCGTGCCTATGGCCCACTGGGGAGACCAAGAGCTACTGCCTAGGTATTCCAAAAAGATGTATTTGTTCCCTCGCAAACACGTAACCGTCGCTGTTGGAGCGCCGGTAAATCTTGATGATTTGCGTGATGGCCCTCGTACTCGCACCGTTCTTCAAGAAGCCACTGACCGTATCATGGATGCAATTACCGGTTTGCAGGCTGAACTTCGTCAAGAAGAAGCTCCGGCGACTCGCTGGGATCCCAGTGACCACGGCCAAACTCAGACCGGCCGTAGTTTCGAAAAGCCAGAAAACTAATCGACTTCATCATCACTTTCTAGAGGACAGATAATGACTAAGCCGCTTCCACGTAAAATTGCCGTCATGGGTGCCGGTAGCTGGGGAACCACCTTCGCCAAAGTGCTTGCCGATTCCGTTGTGGACAAAGGGACTCCGGTGCAAATCTGGGCTCGCCGTGATGACGCAGCTGCAGAAATTAATGATCGCCACACCAATTCGCGCTATCTGCGTGAAACGAAGCTTCCGGCGAACATCTCGGCTTCCTCAGATCAGCGTGAAGTGCTAACGGATGCGGATTTGGTGGTTCTTGCCATCCCGTCCCAGTCGTTGCGACAGGAACTGGCGGCGTTCAAAGAACACTTTGCGCCTGGCGTGGTTTTGCTTTCGCTGATGAAGGGTCTGGAACGCGGCACCGATCTACGCATGAGCGAAGTCATTTCGGAAGTGACTGGATTGCCAGCCGAACAAGTAGCCGTGCTTTCAGGTCCAAACCTTGCAATGGAGATTGCCCGTGAGCAGCCAACTGCCTCGGTTGTAGCTTGCACAGATTCAGAAACTGCTGAGTGGATTGCAGAACTTTGTTCAGCACCATATTTCCGTCCTTACACCAATGATGATGTGTTGGGCGTGGAGCTTGGCGGAATCGTCAAAAACATCATTGCCCTCGCTGTTGGTATGTGTGACGGCATGGGCATGGGCGATAATACAAAATCAACTGTCATCACCCGCGGCTTGGCAGAAACCACTCGTCTAGTTCTCGCACTCGGTGGCCGACTAGATACTTTGGCAGGGCTCTCCGGCCTGGGTGACTTGGTGGCAACGTGCTCCTCATCATTGTCGCGTAATAACACCGCGGGCCGTTTGCTGGGGCAGGGACTTTTCCTGGAAGAGGTCAATGACCGCATGTCTCAGACTGCTGAAGGCATCAAGTCTGCACGTGCAGTATTTGATCTGGCGCAGACTCACAAGGTCGAAATGCCAATTACTGAAGCAGTAGTCATGGTTCTTGAAGGTAAGCTAAGTGTTGAAAACATGGCAGCACGTCTACTTTCGCGTGAATTGAAGTCTGAAGGAGAACAGCACTAATGGTTGATCGTAAACTCCGAGTCCTGCTCCTTTTCGGCGGTCGTTCATCTGAGCACTCCGTATCTTGTGTAACGGCAGCCGGTGTCATGCATGCCATTGATCGTGAACGTTTTGACGTGCTTCCAGTTGGAATTACTCGTGACGGTGGCTGGACCTTGCTGGACAAAGACCCAGAGGGCTGGGCTTTGGACTCCGGCCAGCTGCCGGAGATCTCCTCCGTTGACCACCCGGTGCAGTTGTCTCCTGAAACTAATACAACATCTCTGCAGTCATTGACTGGTGCGACCATTTCTGAGGTTGCTGAAGTCGATGTGGTCTTCCCACTGCTTCACGGTCCTTTCGGTGAAGATGGATCGATCCAGGGAATGCTGGAAACTGCAGGCGTTCCTTACGTCGGCTCCGGAATTGCCGCCAGTGCCATGGGCATGGATAAGCACTTCATGAAGGTCGTTTTCGAAGGCGCCGGATTCAACGTTGGACCTTACGAGGTCATCACCAATAAGGAGTGGCTGCGCGATAGCGAAGCTGCTCTAGAACGTTGCCAGAATCTTCAGTACCCACTGTTCGTAAAGCCTGCCCGTGCAGGTTCCTCTGTGGGTATCACCAAGGTGGATGTCCCATCGGAACTTCGCGCCGCAATCGATGTCGCTCGGGCCGAAGACCCAAAGGTGATCGTTGAGCAAGGCATCGTTGGTCGCGAAATTGAGTGTGGCGTATTGGAAGGCCGCGGTAGTTCAGCCGCACGAGCTTCGTTGCCCGGTGAAGTTGCCGTGGCAGCGAACGGACACACCTTCTACGATTTTGAAGCGAAATATGTGGATGGCACCGCAGCCCAGCTCAGTTGCCCCGCTGAACTGAGTGAAGAAGCCACCGCAGAAATCCGCGAGCTTGCAGTCAAAGCCTTTGACTCTTTGGACGCAGAAGGTCTATCCCGCGTTGATTTCTTCTACACGCCCGAGGGCGAGTGGATCATCAATGAAATCAACACCATGCCGGGCTTTACGCCGTCAAGCATGTACCCACAAATGTGGGACAAGACTGGCATTGAATATCCAGAGCTCATCAATGAGCTCATAGCTTTGGCGACTGAACGAAACGTAGGTCTGCGCTAAACGACATACTGCATTTGCAAATAACAAAGCGAGGAGACGATTCGTCTCCTCGCTTTGTTATTGCTCAGTGCTTCTTGGCTACAGCTTTTCTGCCTTATCGACGCTAACACACGCCTTTTGGGCTGGAATCTTGGCCGCCGCGTCAGAAAGGGAAGCGAGCACCGTGCTGGAAGGTATGACGTTCGGATCAAGCACCACTTCTGTCGCAGGGGTGCGTCCGTAGGTGGTCAATGTCCAGATCTTTGTCTTTTCATCTTCGTGAGCAACCCAATCAACATCATTGACTGATACGCACGGATCTGAAGTAGGCGTAGGAACTTGCACGCCGCAACGCAGTACTACTTGCGAAGGATCGCCCCAAGCTGAGGTAGCTTGAGAAGTTGTGGACCGTCGTTGTGCGTCCCCGATCAAATCAGGTAACGCCACCATCATCTCTGCGCAGGCAGGATTGGCCGCGTCAGGTGCAGCATCAACGGCGGCGACAGATGAACAAGCAGTGAGAGAAGCAAGTGCAACTACGCTTGCCGCCATGGCCGCAATCTTTTTTATATTTGCATAACATTTCGGCGACACTTCGGAATTCACACTGAGTTTAGACACTTCATAAGCCTACATCCCTACGCTGACAGATAAGATGTATTCAGATGAAACTGTGAAAGGTAGCATATGTCCTTCGATGCACATGCGAGTCAGCCAGTAAAGAAAAAACATACTGGCCGCGCGATAGTACTGAGTATTCTTGTTTTGGTCGCAATTGCGGCGCTTGTAGCCGCCGGCTACCTTTGGAATCTGGGGCGAACATTCGACTCCGAAAGCGGCAAGATTGCTGATGCCTTCCCTAACGAGGACACCCGTCCTGAAGTTAAGGACGAGTCCAAGGATGCAGTCAATATTCTTCTGCTAGGTACAGACACTCGGGCCACGCGAGATGCGTCGGAAGACAGCGAAGACTTTGGCACACTGCCAAATGGCGGTCGTTCCGACACGATGATGTTGGTTCATATCCCTTCGGATCACAAGAATATTTTCGTCACCTCCATCATGCGTGATACCTGGTTGAACATCCCAGGTGTAGGTGAAGCAAAGGTTAATGCGGCCTTCGCCCATGGTGGTGTCTCCAAAGCAGTTGAAACCCTCGAAGGTCTATTCGGTGTTCGCATCAATCACGTTGCGTCAATTGACTTTGAAGGATTCAAGGGACTCACTGATGCCGTTGGTGGCGTGACCATCAACAATCCACGTGCATTCAATTCAACATCTTTCAAGGGCAACAATTTCCCTGAAGGTGTTCAGACCCTCAACGGTGATCAAGCATTAGCGTTCGTTCGTGAACGCCACGCGTTCCCCGAAAGCGACTACCAGCGCGTCAAGAACCAGCAGCTGTTCGTCAAGGCCCTGCTTGGTCAGATCATGTCTAAAGACACCCTGACTAACCCTGCAAAGGTGTCAGACGCTGTGGGACAGATTGCCCCATACATTGCTGTTGATGATTCGCTTGATTCTGCTCAGGTAGCTTCATATGCATCATCTATGCTCAACATCCGTCAGAGCGACATGGAATTCTTCACCCTTCCAAATAGTGGCACCGGTCGATCCGCAGATGGTCAGTCAATCGTGGTTCCAGACATGGCAGCCATTGATAAGTTTGGTCAAGCGCTTCAGGACGATAAAGTTTCTGAGTTCGTGAACACCACTGATCTATCTAAATAGTTCAATTAAGGACTAGGAATCCATGACTCCCCAAAAGCTCGATACCTCCGTGCGCGCAATTCATGAATGGCTTGCGCGGAGCGTCAAGAGTCTCGGGAACCACTCTGATCGACTTAATGCCATCAACGTCTTTCCAGTCGCAGACGGGGATACCGGGAGCAATCTCTACCTCACCGCACGCGCTGGGCACGATGCAGTTAGTGAACTGAAAAGTGACGATATCGGTGGTTTTCTTGAAGTTGCTGCGCGCGCGTCCATGGAGTCCGCCCGCGGTAACTCAGGAACCCTTTTTGCCGTCTTTCTCAGCGGCCTCAGTGAGCCATGGATTGGCCACGAACGGCTGACCGCACCTCTGCTCGCTCTGGGATTGGAGCGGGCAAAGGTACGCTCGTGGTCGGCATTGAGTGAACCGGTTGAAGGCACCATGCTTTCGGTAATTAATGCGATAGCTCTAGCTGCCGGATCGACTCTTTCGCACATCAAGACTGATCTCGAAAGCCGTGCTGCATTAGACGCACTGTTGACCCAAATGACTCAGGCGGCGCAGCTAGCGGTCAAGGGTACGGAAACGGAATTGGAACCACTGCTTGAGGCCGGAGTTGTTGATGCCGGAGCAGTGGGCATGCTGATCATCATTGATGAGCTCTGTGCAGCGATCCGTAATGACGTCACTGATTTTGAATCTTATGAATCATTCCATGGCTACAGGGTGCAGGATCCGCATGTTCACCTGAATCGAGAAACCGAGTCCGGGGTTGAAGTCATGTGCACCGTTTCCTTAGATGCCTTGGGTGCGGCCACGTTGCGTGGTCAGCTAGACGCCATGGGCAATTCGGTGATCATGTCGCCGGTGAACCAATTGGAAGAAGATACCTATCGTTGGCGAGTCCATGTCCATGTTCCTGAAGCAGAGCCAGCCATAGAACTAATTGGGAAATACGGCGATCCCGTAAATGTCAGCGTCACCGACTTGTGCACGAATGATGACTGAACAGACCCTGGTTTCATTTGAGGCTTCAGGACTTTCCACCTACCTTGGCGACAAGAACGCCACGGCACTGGAAAAGGCTTTTGGATATACAACAGTAGGGGAATTGCTGTGGCACTTTCCGCGTCGATATGTTGAAGTCGGTGAGCTGACCCCTATCGCTGAGTTGCCATTTGATGAACACGTCACCGTGGTCGCTCAGGTTGTCAACGTTAGCCAACGTCAGATGCACTCACGCCGAGGCTTCATCTATGAGGTTACGGTTAGTGATGAGCTGAGCTCTGGCGGACAAGAACTGAAGATGACTTTCTTTAATGGTTATCAAGCGCGCACGGATCTGACTGTCGGTACTATCGCGATGTTCAGTGGAAAAGTTGGTTGGTATCAAGACCACTTACAACTCAGCCAACCAGACTACGCAGTATTGGACGAAGCCTCCCAAGCGGACCCTCGACCAATTCCTATCTATCCGGCATCGGCAAAGATGCCCAATAAACGGATACGAGATTTGATAGGGCTGCTTCTCCCACACGTCACCGAAGAGAACCTTCCTGAATTTCTCCCTAGTGACCTTCTTGGATCAAATCATTACCCCCAGCGTTTCCAGGCGTACCTGCAGCGACATGCGCCACGCGAGGTGAAGCACGCGTACGTTGCCCGTCAACGTTTTGCCTATGAAGAAGCATTTGTATTGCAGCTGACCCTCGCTGAACGTAGTCGTCAGCTCGGTGCCCAGCACGCCGTTGCGCGTCCGCGTCAGTCCGGGAAGCTGGCTGACAAGTTTGAAGCGCAATTGCCTTTTACCTTGACCGAAGACCAGCTACAAGTAGGGGATCAGCTTGCGTCTGATCTTTCCCAACCACATCCAATGCACCGTCTTTTACAGGGTGAAGTGGGCTCCGGTAAAACGATCGTCGCATTGAGGGCAATTCTCCAAGTCATTGATGGTGGGGGACAAGCCGCCCTCTTAGCGCCAACGGAAGTTTTGGCCGCTCAGCACTTTGCGTCCATTACTAAGATGTTGGGCGGGCTTGCAGACCCAGGACTATTCGGTGAAGGCGAGGGGGCTGGCGTAGCTCTTCTGACCGGTTCTGCAAAAACGGCACAACGACGACAAGCCCTGTTGGGCATCGCCAGTGGCGAGATCGGTTTGATTATCGGTACCCATGCCTTGCTTAGCGACCAGGTGCAGTTTGCCGAACTCGGGCTTGTCGTTGTTGACGAGCAACACAGATTTGGCGTTGAGCAACGCGATGCGTTGCGAGCCAAGTCTGGTGACGCGGTTCCACACACTTTGGTCATGACGGCCACTCCAATTCCACGTACCGTCGCGATGACAGTATTTGGGGATCTAGACACCTCTACCATCAAGCGTTTGCCAGCTGGACGTGCGCCCATTCAAACGCATATTGTGCCAATGCAACTGACCAGTTTCCGGGAACGGTTGTTCTCGAAAATTACGGAAGAAGTGAGTCAGGGGCACCAAGTGTATGTTGTGTGCCCTAGGATCACTGACACCGCTGCAGAACAAGGTGTACTTCTATCGACGTATGAAGAATCGTCGGGCCAAACCATGAGCGTTGAAGCCATGATGGAGCTACTGGCCGGCATGCCAAGTTTCGCTAACGTACGGGTCGAAGCATTGCACTCGCAATTGGACTCAGAGGACAAGCAAGACGTTATGGACTCATTCGCAGGGGGCAACATCGATGTTTTAGTTTCCACGACGGTCATCGAGGTTGGCGTTGACGTCCACAACGCGACTCTCATGGTGATCATGGACGCTGAACGATTCGGAATCTCACAGCTACACCAGCTTCGCGGACGTGTTGGTCGTGGCGGCTTGCAGGGAACGTGCCTGATGACTACATGGCTGGATGCTGATCATCCTTCGGTGGGGCGACTGAAAACAATCGAGTCCACCATGGATGGATTTGAATTGGCTGAAGCGGACTTGGCTGAACGTCGGGAAGGCAATATTCTCGGTGCGCAGCAGTCCGGAAGTAGGTCAGCCTTGAAAGAGCTAAGCATTATCAAGGACCGTAAGCTCATTGAACAGGCCAGGGCCAATGTTGAGGCGCTGATGAATGTATCCGAGTGGCAAAACAAATACCCAGAACTGCTGAAGATGGCTGGTTCCTGGGTGGACGAGTCATCTCAAGAATTTTTGAATAAGAACTAACTAAAGATTGAGGCTGGAATGAGCCGTATTATTGCCGGTGCAGCGGGCGGAAATCCGTTGAAGTCAGTACCCGGAGATGCGACGCGACCAACTACGGATCGAGTCAAGGAAGCACTGTTTTCCCGCTTAGAGAGCTGGGACGTGCTTTCTGGTGCACGTGTTCTGGACCTATTTGCAGGGTCAGGCGCTCTTGGTATTGAATCGGCAAGCCGGGGCGCACGCCAAGTTGTGCTTGTTGAAAAAGCGTCTAAGGCAGCGAGTGTTTGCCAGCAAAATGCGTCCATGGTTAACAAGGCGCTCAAGGCATCGGTGGTTGCTGTGCAACGCGGTTCTGTTGATTCAGTTCTAGACAGTTTCGTGTCAAGCAGTACGGGTCTGCCGAACCGAACATTCGACCTTGTCGTTTTAGATCCTCCTTACCCGCTGACCGAAGAAGAGCTAATGGTTACTTTGGGCAAGATATCCAAGATTCTGGCTGATGACGCGACAGTTGTTATCGAACGCTCGGCTCGTTCACCCGAACCAACCTGGCCCGAGGGCCTAGAGAATTTCTCAGATAAAAAATACGGAGAAACGCACCTATGGTTTGCTGAACCGGTCTAGGTCCAGTGAGTGCCGCACCTCTGAAGGATATGGCCCGGCTGCTTGGCATCGCTCAACCATGTCTTCGGGTAATGGGCTGTGCATGGCGGTGAGGATCAAGTTTCCCGGATAGCGTTGTGTAAACATTTCGGGGCTTGAACTGAGCATTACGAATTTAAAGACTGACTGAGCTGCAACGACTTGAGACCTCGCAAAGTTCAACGGGGGATCATCGCCAATGTTAACGAACAGTAGTCCGCCCTCAGACAATGAATTTAGAAGTTCTGAGTAGTAGTCAGCTGTAGTCAGGTGTCCGGGAGCTTCCGGACCACAGAAGATATCCAAAACTATGACATCAAATTTTTCGTTTGCTAGTTGATCGCTCAAGACCGATCTTGCATCGGCGACAATTGGTCGTAGTTGGCATTGAGCAGGTAGCGGCAATTGAGTTAGGACAAAGTCCAGTAGTTCACGTTCAATATCGACTGCAACATGGGTGCTAGAAGGGTAGACAACGCTGGCCCACCGGGCCAGCGTTAGAGCTCCTGCACCCAGATGGAGCATTTTGAGCGGTTTATCCGGGGTGCGCAGCACCCGCAAATGATTAGCAACGCGGGCAAGATATTCGTAGAAGACCTCTTCAGGGTGCGCCAAGTTCACATGTGACTGCGGAGCATCACCGATGGCCAGAATTTTTGATCCTGGGATCAAATCGTCATCATAAATTGTTGCGTGCTCTTGGACGAATCCAAGCCAACGTTTTGCTGTTTTGCTCATCGGTTTAATACCTCTGGTAGGTGCTGGAGCTTTTCTACTGCAGCGGCGATCACCTGGGGTTGTTTGCAGAAAGCGAATCGTAAGAAGCCTTGATAGTGCTTCATGTTTTCGGGGCGCGCAAACACTGACAACGGTATCGCAGCGACCCCAACTTGTTCAGGCATCAATCGTGCTACCTCCACGGCATCCTTGCGCTTAAATTGATTAATGTCTGCCACAAGGAAATATGTGCCCTTGGGCCTGATGACAGGGATGCCAGCCGCCTCCAGCCCACGGGACAACGCTATTGCGCTTTCCTCTAGTGTCGCGGCGAATCTTTCAAAGAATGGACCTGGTAGCTGTAGAGCTTGGGCAATTGCTGGCTGAAAGGCTGGGCCTGAGGAGTAGGTGAGGAACTGCTTGACTGTTCGAAGCGCCGTGATCAGTTCTTTAGGACCTGTGGCCCAGCCGACTTTCCAACCCGTGAAAGAAAATGATTTACCGGAAGACGAGATCGTGAGCGTTCGTTCAAAACCGCCAGGCAGGCTTGCAATCGGAACATGCTTCGTACCAAAGGTGAGATGTTCATAGACTTCATCGGAGACAATGATGCAGTTGTGCTGATGAGCCAAGGCTATGATCTCATTGAGAACAGTAAGTGAAAATACCGCACCAGTGGGATTGTGCGGGTTATTGATGAGAATGACTCGAGTTTGGTCCGTAACAGCACTGCGAAGGTCATCTAGGTCGGGTTCAAACGCGGGAGCTCGCAGTGGAACTACCTTATGCTGTGCATTCGTTAAGCCGATCATGGCCGCATAAGAGTCATAAAACGGCTCGAAAGTCACTACCTCGTCGCTTGGTTCTATGAAAGCCAGTAGCGCCGCGGCGATGGCCTCAGTTGCACCAGTCGTTACAACTACCTCAGATAGTGGATCGATCTTTAACGAGTAGAAGCGGTTCTGATGCTCTGATATTGCCTCTCTGAGCTGCAGGGTTCCGGATCCCGGCGCATACTGATTGGCCCCGCCCATTATGGAATCTATAGCAATTTGGCGGACTTCCTCCGGACCTTCAGTATCCGGGAAACCTTGACCTAAGTTGATTGCATTATGTTTGTTGGCGAGTGCGGTGATCTCTTCAAAGATCGTCACTCCGGGTTGACCGGCAGAGTCCAGAAGATTCGCCCCGTGCGCTGTACGTTGCCAAGGAGTCATTGAAATACCCATAGGTTCATTATGAGTGCCTTGCAATGGTTTGTTGGCAATTTAGTCAACAAATGGTTGCATGACATTTACCTTAGAACCAACAATTGAGCTGAGTTCTTGATAGATTCAGTTCATGCGAAGAGCAGTATGCCCCGGATCCTTTGACCCAATCCACAATGGTCACGTTGAAATCATTGCGCGTGCGGCAAGCCTTTTTGACGAGGTGATCGTTGCTGTGTCTACGAACTATTCCAAGAAATATCGGTTTAGTGAAGACGAGCGCGTAGCAATGGTTGAAGAGACCGTCGGGGGGTTGCGCGGCGTAACTGCTGTCCCGATGGGGCAGGGGCTCCTGGCTGATTTCTGCAAGGAGAACGGCGCCGAGGCCATAGTCAAAGGACTTCGTAGCACTGTGGATTACGCATATGAAATTCCCATGGCGACCATGAATCGACACCTAACTGGCGTCGAGACGGTGTTCCTACAGGCAGATACTCGCTTCACTCATCTGTCTTCTTCACTGTTGAAGGAAGTTCAAGCACTGGGTGGAGACGTTGACGAGTACTTCCCCCGTTCAGTCAAAAAACGGCTCCTTGAATAGCTGATGCTTAACGCAATTGGTAATTACACAGGGTAGATATAAGATTAGGGTCTTGAAAGATCACTCTCACTTTTTCGGACGGTATTTCTAAAATGAATCCACGAGTCATCACTAAAGCAGTAATCCCAGCCGCAGGTTTGGGTACTCGCTTCTTGCCAGCAACCAAGGCAATGCCAAAGGAGATGCTGCCAGTTGTCGATAAGCCAGCTATCCAGTACGTTGTCTCGGAAGCTGTAAAGGCTGGCTTCACCGACCTTTTAATGGTCACCGGCCGTAGTAAGCGGGCTCTTGAGGATCACTTTGACCGAGTTCCATCGTTGGAGTACTCGCTAGAGGCTAAGGGCGACAAGAAAAAACTGGCTGCAATTCACGAAGCAACTCACTTGGGCGACATTCACTATGTCCGTCAGGGTGACCCAAAGGGGCTCGGCCATGCAGTCTTGTGCGCTAAGCAGCACGTCGGTAATGAACCATTCGCTGTCTTGCTTGGCGATGACCTGATCGATGAACGTGACGAGTTGCTGTCGGTGATGGCTGAAGTTCAGCAAAAAACCGGTGGTTCTGTGATTGCTTTGATGGAAGTTGAGCCAGAGCAGATTAGCGCATACGGTTGCGCCGACGTATCAGTCGTTGAAGGCGAAGAATACGTCAAGGTCAACGGGCTTGTTGAAAAGCCGGCAGTGGACGAAGCACCAAGCAACTTGGCGATTATTGGACGTTATCTTCTTCACCCACGTGTGTTTGAAGTACTTGAGCACACCGCTCCAGGACGAGGCAACGAGATTCAGCTGACTGACGCTCTTCAAGTTCTTGCTGCTGCAGAAGGAGAGGGCGCTGGTGTGCACGCTGTTGTGTTCCGTGGACGCCGTTACGACACTGGCGACAAGCTGAGCTACCTTCAGGCAAATATCACTCTGGCAGTAGACCACGAAGATCTCGGCGCAGGACTCAAGACCTGGCTGAAGGACTTTGTAGCAGGACTCGACGACTAGAGCTCCCGGCCTGTTCCGGATGGCATAGACGCTATAGAAGTGGCGACCTAGAAAAATCTAGGTCGCCACTTCTATTTTGAGGGTTCAGGTTCTAACTTCGTGGAATCCAAAGGTTCAACTGATCTGGTGCTGAAATGTGTCCGTCGTGAAGCTGAATTGCCACTAGAGATACCAGAACGGAATGGGTCGCCTAAACCCAAAACTTATTTGGCCTGCAGCCCCAGTTCGCGGCTAAGCCTTTTTGCGATGGCCTGATGACCCAAATTATTTGGATGGAATGCGTCTGACTTCCCTTTCCAGGTGACGGCGCCGGCAGGCCCACGATTGGCTGGCTGATCAAAGATGTCTGAGATTTGAATATAAGTGCCACCGTTTTGCAGGCATGATTCGCGAATGATGCGATCTAGAGCTTGAGTATTCTTTGATTTTGAATCATGCCACACGCCTAGACAAACCAGTTTTACCTTTGGCGAGCTGGCTTTGATCTTTTTCAAGTAGGCCTGATATTCACGCTTGAACACTTGGGCCGGTGTGCGTCCCCTTATGTCGTTGGTCCCCAGCTCAACGATCGCCAGGTCGACATTTGAGGGCAATCCCTTGCGCTCGGCGATGTACTTTAACTTCGCACCGGACTTGGCAATGGTCGTGATTGAATTCGTTCCTCCGCTGCTGAGCTTTTTCTCAACAAGTTCACGAAAGCTCTTGGGCAGTTCCCGAGCATCACGACCGACGGTGATGGAATCGCCCGCAAACAGCACACGGTCGTAAGTGTTGATCGTGGTGGTCTGTTGCGGATCGGTACTTGGCAGTGGCTCATTGGCCTGATCTGAAGAGGTGGTGACGCTTCGAATTACCGGAATTGCTCCTACGGCAAGAACGATTAATATGATTAGTCCGATTGATAGCTTGCGACCCACGGATTTCCTATCGGTGCTGGGGTGGTCAGGCACTCGGCACTCCCACAAAGACGATTCTCTTACTTCTTGACGGCAGGACTTAGTTTATCGGTGGAGTGTGAATACCGGGTGTCGGGCAGCCGGGGAAGCTAGTGACCTACATCGCACTTTGAGAAGTCTCGGATTCGCTCCATGGGAGTCTGATACTGCAGGTTTGTTCTTGTTGACTCACCCCAAACATCCATATTGGACTTTCGTTTCAATAACTTCAGTTCTTGATTAATTCGATAGATCAATGACGTATGAAAGCAATATTGGTCGGCTAATTCTATGATTTCGTGGATTAATCGTGGTAATTATCACTAGCGAATCGGCTGATTCTGCTCAGGGTAAACACAACTAGCGTCGGTATTGTGTTTGCTTGCGCGAAGTCTCGCGGATCGTTGGTTTGCTTCGGTGTGTGTCATCCCCGTGGAGTTGGTTTGAAAAAAGAAGTTCCTGAGTCGTCGGGTTTTGCGTCACGTAGTACGCGCAAAGCGGTTGAACGGAAAAAGAAGAAACGAACTAGAAGTGTCTTCGTCGCTGTCGTTGCAGTGATGTTGGTTTGTGTGCTCGGAGCCGGTTACTACGTCTTCGACCTTCAGCGACAGTTCAACTCAAAATCTAATTCGCTGTCATTGGCTTTTTCGGATGCAGACCAGCAGGCTCGCCCTGTGAAGGATCCTGAAGATAAGTCGATGAACGTCTTGATGCTTGGCGTGGATCATGCAGATGATGACAGTGACGGATCAGCTGCTTTGAGCGGTGCTGTCGAGCAGCGTAGTGACTCAATGATGCTTGTGCATATTCCGGAAGACCGTTCGCAGATTTACGTCATGTCCATGGTTCGAGACATGTATGTGGATATTCCCGGGCATGGCCAGAATAAGCTCAATGCCGCAGTTTCATTGGGTGGTGTTCCGCTTCTAATGCAGACTGTCGAAGGTATGTTTGATACAAAAATCGACCATGTCGCCATGGTCGATTTTGAAGGTTTCAAAGAACTCTCGACCGCACTCGGGGGAGTGAGCGTGGAAAACGACATTCCTTTTACCGCAAATGACACAGACTACTTCTATCCAAAGGGCACAGTTGCCCTAGAAGGGGACAGGGCCCTTCGGTTTGTTAGAGAACGTAAGTCATTCTCAAACGGTGATTATCAGCGCGTAGTCAACCAGCGAAAATTCATTGCCTCGGCCGCCAACAAGCTCTTGTCTTCGGATACGCTGACGAATCCAGTCAAGCTTTACGACATTGTGGACACCGTTTCGCCTTACCTAACCTTTGATGAAGATTTTGATGCAGCAACCTTGGTTGGCCTTGGAATGCAGCTAAAGAACGTGGATACAAGGAATATGGCTATGTTTACAATGCCTACCGCGGGAAGTTCGGTCGATGCCCAAGGTCAATCGATAGAGCTTGCCAGTGAGCAAGCCGTTGCCCGAATTGGCGAGGCATTGCGTACGGACACCATGGCGGAGTACCTCAAGGTAAATCCACCTGAAAGTGAATAATCTTGTGATGGGCGTGACAAAACGACTGATAATCAGACTGAATCACGAAGATCGATGGTCCGATCTACTAGACTTTGAACATCTGTGCTTACGAACCGAGCCACAGTTAGCTTCGAGAATGAGGACTTTTGGGGATGACAGTTGCAGAGGAGGCCGATAAATTCGGCCTGCACCGAGTAGGTGCGCGTCCTTCACTGGGCGACTATCTGAGGCAAACTTGGGAGCGCCGCGAATTCATTTATGAGTTAGCGAAGGCTCGAGTTCAGAAACAGAACCAGCAGAACCGCCTTGGAATGATTTGGGTTGTTCTGAAACCGACCATGAACGCCATCATGTATGGCGTTATTTTCGGTGTTTTGCAGGGGGACAAGAAGGGGCCAGACTTCCCAGTCTTCGTAGTTATTGGCGTTTTTCTCTTTGAATTCTTCACCAGCTCGATGAACGGTGGCGCCAAGTCAATCACGGGAAACTCGGCCTTAGTGCAGTCCCTTTCCTTCCCCAGATTGAGCCTGCCGGTAGCTCAGGTAACGCAAAACCTACTTACGCTGATGCCCATGGTTTTGGTCATGTTCATCTACTCAATGATTCTCGGAACTACACCCAAGTGGTCTTGGTTTGGGGTCATTCCACTTATCGCCATTTTCTCAGTGTTTAACATGGGCATTGCACTGATGTGTGCTCGAATCACGGTTCACGTTAGAGACTTCACCCAAATTCTCCCGCTAATCTCCCGCATGCTGTTCTACACCTCCGGCGTTCTTTTTGACGTTGACCGACTCCTTAGCAGCTGGCCGTGGTTGGTAACCGTTTTTGAATTCCACCCGTTGTATCAGACCCTGCATCTTGCTAGAGCAATGATCATGAACGATTCTGAATACAATCCGATGAGCTGGGTTATTGTCAGCGTTTGGGCGGTTGCAGTACTGGCTGTTGGACTTGTTTACTTCTGGAAGGCTGAGGAGCGTTACGGTCGTGCCAATTAGTTTTGATGATCTCATCAACCCTGGACTGCATCCAGAGTATGAGCCTGCCCCAATTTTTTCGGATGACACATCTTTCATAGACGTCGTGAGACCAGAGGATATTAAGCGTTCTACTCTGACGGTCGATGAATCGCGTAAGCCGGTCGTGATGGTCGATAACCTTCACGTGAAGTACCAAGTGTTTTCCAGCGGTAAAGCCGTGGGCAACGCTGGCGCTCGTAAGCTCCTTCAGCCGAAGATGCGTGGAGTTAGGACCGTACATGCATTGAAGGGTATTTCTTTCGTTGCTTATGAAAACGAGTCCATCGGAATTATCGGTTCTAACGGTTCCGGTAAGTCAACGCTTCTACGTGCCATCACTGGGCTAACTCCGCCTGCCGAAGGTTCTGTTTATGCTCGCTCTCGTCCAAGTCTGCTTGGCGTTGGAGCAGCACTAATCCCGGATCTTTCCGGAGACAAGAACATCACTTTGGGTGGATTGGCATTGGGCTACAACCGTGAGCAGGTTGAGCAAATGCGTGAGGAAATCACTAAGTTTGCAGAGCTGGAAGAGTTTATTGATCTTCCAATGCGAACGTATTCCTCAGGTATGGCCGCTCGTCTGAAGTTTGCAATCGCTGCGTCCAAAGAGCACGACATTCTCATCGTTGACGAGGCCCTGGCCGTTGGCGATGCGAAGTTCCGGAAGCGAAGCGAAGCTAAGATTCGTGAAATCCGCGAGAATGCCGGAACCGTGTTCTTGGTGTCTCACTCGATGAACTCCATTAAAGAAACTTGCAACCGCTGCATCTGGATTGAAAAAGGCGTCCAGAAGATGGATGGCGACCCGGACACCGTGATCAAGGCCTACCAGCAACATAAGAAGTAAGAGACGAATGACTGAACTTCCCGGCGTATCGTACGTCATGCCAGTGTTGAATGAAGCTGATTACCTAGAAGAAGCAGTCAGTTCAATTCTGACCCAGGATTATGACGGTGATAAAGAGCTGATTATTGCTCTGGGTCCAAGCACCGATGATACCGATGAAGTTGCTCAGCGATTAGCGGCCTCGGATCCTCGGCTGATCTTGGTCGATAATCCTCTTGGACGTACGCCGATTGCTCTGAACTTAGCTATCAGAAAGTCATCTCATCCGATCATTATGCGCGTTGACGCGCACAGTGAACTCCCTGCCAATTACACGAGTCGGGGTGTGGAGACGCTTTATCGCGTAGGCGCCCACGATGTTGGCGGCCTGATGGACGCGCGAGGAAAAACTCCTGTTCAGCGAGCTATTGCGGCAGCGTACCACTCCAAATTTGGTTTTGGGGGACCGGCATACCATTCCGGTGCGCCTGAGGGTGAAGCCGAGTCTGCTTACTTGGGAATCTTCCGACGCGAAGTATTTGATGAAGTTGGTTTCTACGACGAAAACATGTGGCGAGCTCAGGACTGGGAACTGTGCTTGCGTATCCGCCAGGCGGGACACAAGGTTTGGTTTGATCCGGAACTCAAAGTTGGATATTACCCACGAGATAACTTCGTGGCGCTAGCGCGTCAGTCCTTTGCCTCAGGAACTTGGCGTGGAGAGATTGCGCGCAGATTCCCGGAAGGGAAATCATTGCGACATGACATCCCGCCATTGCTATTGGCCGGTGTGGGCATTGGATCTGTTGCGTTGATCCTTGCGCCGTTGACGCGCGGACGTGTGTCGCTACCGGTGCAATCGCTCGTTAACCTTGCTGCCTCTGCGCCTCTGGTTTATGCCGCCGCCACGGTTGCAGCTGGATTAGCATCCAAGGGTGAGAACCTAAAAGAGAAACTTCTGACTGCTGCGGCTTTCCAATCTATTCACCTTCCGTGGGCTGCTGGTTATCTGAAGGGCCGTATTTTTGGTGCCGCAGGTACCTTGGACAAGGGTCGTGTTAAGTGAGCGTTCAACGCCCAAAAAATCCAACGCTTGAGCAACTCCGCGCTGTTTGCCAGCCGCCGGAGGTCAAAGCAAGGAAAAACGCGGAACACTGGACTGCTGAACTGTATTTGCGACACATCTCAATTTATCTGACCGCAGTTTTGGTAAGAACTCGAATCACAGCCAACGGCGTGACCGGTCTGATGATTCTGGCTGGTTGGTGCATGTCTTTGGCACTGCTGATCCCAGGCATCTGGGGACCCGTACTTGCTGTAGTGCTGTCCCAAGTGCAGTTGTACTTTGACTGTTCAGATGGTGAGGTAGCCCGCTGGCGCGCTTCACAATCTCCACGTGGAATCTTCATCGACATGGTGGGTCACCACACCACCGAGGCATTGATTCCCATTGCCTTGGGTTATCGAGTGTTCATGGAGCTGTCCGCTGATGGCATGCTCACTGAACAAGCCTGGCCGACCTTGTTTATGGGGGCTTGCCTGTCGGTCTTGCTGGTCCTGAACCGTTCGCAGTCGCTTATGGTTCATGCTGCGCGTGGCATGGCGGGTCTAACTAAATTGCCAGATACTGCCGAAGCACGAGCAGTTTCAACGACCACTTTGATTGGCCGCCTGCGCTCGCTTGCACGTTTCCTTCCGTTCCACCGCCTATTGCATGCTGTGGAGCTAAGCTTGCTCATTCTGGTTTGCTCCATTATTTCCGCCCTAGCTGGAGCTCCGGGTCTAGCTGAAAAGTGGATGATTTGGATCCTGCTACCGGCATGTGTGCTGGTGAATATTGGCCATTTCCTATCAAACATGGTGTCGTCGCGTTTGAAGGCCTAGAGCTTTGACGCAGTATCAATTCGAATAAACGGAAAGGGGAGTGCATGGAAAAGCGATTGGCTCCAACAATCGGTGTTGTCGTACTGACCATGGGCAACCGTCCGGTCGAGCTAGGTCGGGCTCTAGACTCATTGTTGTCGCAGTCAGACGTCACCATCGATGCCGTAGTCGTGGGAAACGGTTGGGACCCGACCGATATACCTGCAGGCATCAAGACTCACTTCTTACCGGAGAACTTGGGAATTCCTGCCGGCAGGAACGCAGGAGTAGGACAAGTTGAGGGCGAGTATCTTTGCTTCCTGGACGATGACTCCTGGTTCTTAGATGATGATTTTCTGATTGCTGCTGTGCAGCGATTCAAAAAGTATCCACGCATGGGTCTTCTTCAGCCACGAATTACTGATCCGGAGCACAGCGATCAAGATCCAACCCGTTGGATTCCACGTCTAAAGAAGCGCACTGCTGAAGAACCGAGCCGAGTATTCCACGTTGGCGAAACTTGCTTGGTGACGACTCGCGAGCTATTCGACCTCACCGGCGGGTGGGCCGGAGGATTCTGGTACGCCCACGAAGGCATTGAACTGGCATGGCGTATTTGGGATACCGGAACCTACGTATGGTACGCAGGCGATATGCGTATCGCCCATCCAGTAGTTGACCCACGAAGGCACGAAGAGTTCTACCGTCTTAATGCGCGTAACCGGGTGTGGCTTGCTCGCCGAAACCTGCCAGCTCCGTTCAGCTTTATCTATCCGACCACATGGATGCTGATCGAATGCCTTCGCATGCGAGACAAACCAAACGCAGTCAAGCAGTATCTGGCTGGCTGGAAGGCCGGCTGGAAAGGCAGCCCTTGGTACAAGGAACCGCGTGCAAAGCTTCGCTGGATTACTTTGCTGAGGATGACCCTTTCTGGGCGACCGCCGATTATCTAACACGACTTAGCGGCTGGAATCAAGACATCATGGCGCTAGAGTGTCACTCTTAACTACCGTAAAGAAACGAAGTCGAATTCTATCCTGTTGGTACGATGTTTCTCACTGCGCTGTTCAAACTTTAGATGAACAAGCGGTAAGATGTTTTTGAACGAAGCATGGAATTCTTTGTCATGCGTGCTACTTACGACTGTTGGACGGTGTGAAATTTGGGAATCCACGGGTGGAGAGGGCAGCTAAGCCGCAGTCTCCCTGATCCGTTCTGGGAAAAGGTTCTTGCATGGTCGACCAGCAACCCCACTGATAGCTCGCTTAGCATCACTGATGTTCGTGATGCGAATATTGCCAGTTCACGTTCCGTGGCGATGCATCTCGGCGTAGAATTTTCGCAAGATCCCTGGCTTGGCATTACCACTGTTTCAAAAACCGATTGGGCTTTGCTCGTCGAAGGCTTCTTTGCGGCTGGGTTTAGGCTCACTCGCGCTGATTCTGTTGCTGCTAGTTTCGGCGTCTTGCAAGTATGGTCCGTCCAAAGTTCTAATTCCACGCCAGGCATCACCCGCAGACGACAGTCTGGGGTTGGTGCATTGTGGGCGGTCTATTCTGACGGTAAGACATTGGCACCGGACGTCCAGGACTTTACCTCGCCTATAGATGCCGTTTATACCTGGGTAGATTCTGCTGATCCTGAGTGGCAAACCGCGTATCGCGAATTCAAACAGTCGGTTCCCGCTGGGGAAGCGCATCCCACAAGCCGTGATCTAGGTCGTTATACATCGCGGGATGAACTTAAGTATTCTTTGCGGTCTCTGGAAATGAACATGCCGTGGATCCGGAATATCTATCTGGTCACAGCGGGCCAAGTGCCTAGTTGGTTGAATACCGAAAACACAAAGATCAAGTTGGTTAGCCATGCTGAGATCTTTGATACTCCTGAAGAATGTCTCCCGACATTTAACTCGCACGCGATTGAAACGCAACTTGCGAATATCGAGGGTCTCTCAGAGCACTTCATCTACGTCAATGACGATATCTTCTTCGGACGGCCAATGTCCCCAAACGTGTTCTTCACCGGAAGTGGTTCGGTGAAGTATTCACTAGCCAAGGCCCACTACGCTGAAGCCGCCAACCCCCGCCTTGCTGTAAACCTTGCGGCTAAATTGAATGCTGGATTGATTGAGTCAAAATACGGGAAGACAACTTCGCTGAAGTTTAAGCACGTTGCTCATCCGCAACTTCGCAGTATCCACAAATTAATTAGGGAAACTTTTCCTGATGAAGTGAAAGCCACGGCAAGACATAAGTTCAGGCACGTTGAGGATATTTCGGTACCGTCTTCGCTGGCGCACTATGTTGCTGCCGCCGAAGGGCTTGGGGTGCCCGCCGATATTGAATATTCGTACGTTGATTTAGGCGGCGATCATTTACCTATGAAGCTCTATCGGCTTGTTCGAGGCCGTGGCATGCAAATGTTTTGCCTGAACGAAGTTGCCAGCGTAAGTGAGAAGGAAAAACGCGGTCAATTGGCGAAGAGGGTGCTTGACGCGCTGTTCCCGTTTAAGTCTTCATACGAGAAGTGACGCGCTGTATTCAGTCTTCGCTCAGTTCAACATGACATGATTTTTGAAGCTTTCAAACACCATATAATCAAACAGAAGAGCAACTGCAGTTCAGGTCGAATCTAACCTACGCCGCAGACCTCGAAATAGAGGTGTTTTGCTCACTATCGCAGGAGAATACTAATGACCAAAACGGTTCTTACTTACGGCACTTTTGACCTTTTCCACGTTGGGCACCTTAACATCCTGAAGCGCCTTAAGGCTAAGGGGGATCGCTTGATCGTCGGTGTATCGACCGATGAGTTCAACGCAATCAAGGGCAAGAAGCCAGTGGTTCCTTTTGATCAGCGTCGTGAAATCGTACAGGCTATTGAGTACGTTGATTTGGCTATTCCCGAAGATAACTGGGAGCAGAAGCGCCTGGATATCGCCAAGTACGACGCAAAGGTCTTTGGAATCGGTGAAGACTGGAAGGGCAAGTTTGATGACCTCGGTGACGAGGTTGAAGTTGTCTACTTGCCACGTACCGATGGAATCTCAACCACTGAGCTAAAGCGCGTTCTGAGTGAATTCGACGAGCGTCACGTGGCTTCATTGAAGAGTACTCTGGATACATTGAGCCAGATCGTTAAAGAACTGAGCTAAACGTAGTTCTAACCACCGTATTGCTGAAGCCTTTTATTGAAAGATTCTATGTCTAGCTTGAATATCAAGAGCTCTATCAAGTCCCGCGTTAAAGTCGCACTACGCAAGGTTGGACGCCGGCCTGAGGGTAAGCGTCTGACTCGGGCCATGGGCTTTGTTAATAAGCCGGCTGGCGCCAATGTTGGTGTATCCAACGTGCCGTTGCCTGGTTCCGTTGCCGTGTACTTTGGCGACGGCGCAGACAAGATCTACCAGGTGAATCAGTGGTTGCCTGTGCTTGAAGAGTTGCATGAGAAAGAACAAGTTCTGTTGGTCTTTCGCACCCTCAGTGCTTTTAATGCAGCAAGTAAGGTGACGGATCTTCCTAAGATTTTTGTGCGCCGTTTCTCAGATCTTATGGACGCTTACGACGACAATGATCTCAAGCTGGTCATCTACGTAAACAACTCACGTAGTAACTTCCAGTCTTTGGATCATCCTCGTCTGGTCCATGTTCACGTTAACCACGGTGAGAGCGACAAGCTTTCGATGGTTTCAAACAAAGCCAAAGCTTATGACAAGGTCTTTGTTGCTGGCCCCGCAGCTATCAAGCGTCATGAGGCTATGCTGATTGACTTTGACTTCAACAAATTGCTGGTCACTGGACGCCCACAGCTGGACATTGACTTCAAACCTGAACTTGCACCAAGCGAAAAGTTTGACGTCATGTATGCGCCAACGTGGGAAGGTGAAAACGAGGACAATAATTACACCTCGTTGGACCAGTACGGTGTGGCAATTATTGAAGCTCTGCTGGAGAAGCCGGATTTGCGGATCATCTACAAGCCTCATCCTCGAGTGCAGTCAAGCAAGACTCCAGGCGTGGCTCAAGCGCACCGCCAGATCAAGGAACTGCTCCAGATTGCCATTGAAAAAGGCAACGAGCATGTGATCTCCGAGCAGGGAAATATCCTTGCTATGTTCGAGTCCACCGATGCCTTGATTACCGACGTATCCAGCGTTGGGTTGGATTACCTGTACCTGCATCCGGAAAAGCCTTTGGTGATTTCGGACCGTCGGAACAACCGTGAAAACCTGCATCGTGATGCGCCGATCGCTCAGGCTTGCCACGTTGTTGACAAGAAATCTTCTGAAGAACTTCCTGCGTTGCTAGAGGATGCATTGACTGAAGATAGTCACCGTGCACAGCGTCTAGAGATGCGTCAGTTCTACTTCGGTGACTTGCGCCGTGGTGATTCAACTAAGAAGTTCCAAGAGTTTGTGCAGGAACTGATTGTTGAGCGTGAAGCCAGCTTGGTTAATTTCCGCGGATGGCACAGCTAAATCTGAAATAGTCTTTCATCAACACCCCAAGTCTTCCTTCGGTTGACTTGGGGTGTTTTTGGTCCGCCACTAGTTTTGTCCGACGCGAGTCCAACACTCTCATCGCAATCGGGTAAATCACGAATAGATTAAGGCAGAATCGGTAGTTATGTGAGTACTCGTTGGTTGGTGCTCAAGAGTAAGACCATGTTTGAAGGAAATAATCTGGTGGATGTAATTCGTACTCGTGTTGCTCTGGGCCTAGGGCGTCGTATTGAGCGCCTCGGACGCTACAAGATTGCTGCAATGTACTACGAGCGGACGTTGTCCACCGGGATTTCGCAATCATCTGAGATTCAATTCCGCTACGGATTCAGCTTATACAAGTGCAAGCAGTACACCAAGGCCATGCACCAAATTGAAGCGGCTATCGCTCGTCAGCCCCATCGATACGGTTGGATTCAAACACTTGCTCTAACCATGCAGCGTCTAAAGAAGTATGAGCGCGCCCTAGAGCTTTTTGAAGCGGCATGCCAGGGTGACCCGAGCAAGATGACGTGGCGTATCCGCTGGGCCCGTTGTGCCCGCGTGGCCAGAAAAGGTGACCTAGCATCATCGGTCCTCGATGGGCTGGTCTCAGATTTCCCGGATGATCCCAAGGCGTCTTCGGCGATTGCCACGTTCCTACTGAATAACAGCCAGCGCTGGCGTGAACTAGATGTTCGCGTGCAACATGAAAACCAGCATGCCGATGATCCGAAGTGGTTCTTCCTTACTGCGCAAGCCGCAACGTACATGTCCAGGTTCGAGCAGGCAGAAAAGTATTATCGTAAAGCCTTAGAACTTGATGATAGCCATGTGAATTATTGGTACGGCTTGGGACGTAGCCTCGAAGAACAAGGCAAGCAGGACGAAGCTGAGGCAGCGTATTCAAATGCTGTACTTCGCTCGCGTGATAAGACTGTTCAAAGTATTGGCATCGGCAAGATTCACGAACGTGAGGATGACTGGAATAAGGCCTTAGATGCCTATGAAACTCAGCTTTCGCTCACTGAAGAAAACAATAATCTTTACCTTCTGAACTACCGGGCCGGCGAAGCGGCTACCCGTCTGTTTGAATTCCGCCAGGCAGCGGATTACTACCAGCGCGCGCAGAATTTAGCCGACACTGTTCAAGAACGAGTGCTTGCCGGCTACGCCCAAGGACGAGTTCTCTCTCGTGCAGGCGATTTTGAAGCCGCAGAACAAAGCTTTTCCCAGTTTGTTGACTTGTTGCCGGAGCAGAAGCACATTGAAAGTTCAGTTGCGCTCTTCCGTTATGCCCATAGCCTCCACCAGCTTGGCCGATTCGCTGAAGCAAGTGAACGTTATTTGCAGGCAGCTTCCGATTGGGGCTACCTCGGTACCTCGTTCAAGGGTTCCAAGGCAGCTGGCTTACGTGCCAATGAACATCGTCAACGCGCTGCCATCGCTGCGGCCACCGGTGACTGGTCAGTCGCTGCCCAGTCGTATTCCTCCGCACTGTGGCATGCATCCTCCACAGAACGTCAGTGGCAAGCTAGGGCCGGACAGGCCTATGCCAAGCTAGGCGAATTTGAGAAGGCGTGCCAGTACTTTGTTGGCATGATTCTTTTCACTGAGATCTCAGTAGCAGGACTAGGTGATGCGCTTAAGGGCGTGGGCCGTCGTCGTGGTGCTCTAGCCATTCATGCCCGCGAAGTTGAAGAGCTGGATGAGCACCTGGTGCTCTTCGAATCTTCACATGGCAAGAATGTTCACTGCCATCCGTACGCGATCTACCGCGGCATGCGTCAGGATCCTCGCTTCGCAAACTTCCGCTACGCCTGGGTGTACAACGAATACTCCGAGGTTCCAGCACAGCTGGCCAATGATCCTGATGTTGCAGTGATCAAGCAACATTCTGACAAATACATCCGGTTGCTGGGCACGGCAAAATATTTGATCAACAATGCCACGTTCCCAACGTACTTCGCGCGCCGTGAAGGCCAGCAGGTATTAAACACCTGGCACGGTACTCCGCTGAAGTTCATGGGTAAGCTCGTGAAGGATGGAGTGGCGGAGCACCGTAACGTGCAGCGCAACTTCCTGCAGACCACACACATGATGGTCCCGAACGCCCACACGCTCAAGACCCTGAGCACGGACCACGATCTTGATGGCTTGTTCCCAGCCCAGGTTGCGCTGACCGGAAGCCCTCGAATTGACCAGATGGTCAATACGACCGCGCAGCGACGGAATGAAATCCTGACCGAATTGGGGATTGATCCTAATAACCATCAGAAGATTGTTCTGTTTGCTCCCACCTGGCGTGGCCAGCTCAAAGACCAGTCCTACGATGTCAGTGGCCTGGTCGAGGACCTAGCCACACTCGCCCAAGGGGAGCACCACATGCTCTTCCGCGCGCACCGATTTGCCGAGAAACTCATTGGTGACGCAGAGCTGGACGCGACCGTAGTCCCTTCTTCAATTGACACCAATGAACTACTTGCTGTCATTGACGTATTGATCACCGATTACTCGTCGATCTTCTATGACTTCTTGCCAGCGAAAAAGCCAGTGATCTTCTATACCCCTGACTTTGAAGCATATGAGGCAGAGCGTGGACTCTACTTTGAGCGCTCCACGTGGCCTGGAGAAGTGCTCGACTCAATCCAGGATGTAGCAACAGAACTGCAGCGCCAATTAGCCGGTGCTGATGCACTACTGCACCCGAATTTTGAGACGAATCTGGAAACCTTCGCTTCCATGGAAGACGGGCACGCTGTCCAACGTGTCATCGAGTTCTTCTTCTTTGCTGACCAGAGTCATGTTCTTACCCCTGCAATAGATGAACGCACAAAGCTACTGTTCTTCCAAGGACCGTTTAAGCCCAACGGCATTGCCACGGCGTTTACCAATCTCATTGGATCCTTGGACCCAGAAAAGTACCTTGTATCTGTTGCGGTAGACATGGGCGCGGTAAGCAAAAACGCAGACTCAATGGAGATCCTGTCTTCATTGCCTGAACACGTGAAGATCTTGCCGCGCGCTGGGGCAACGATCATGTCAGCGGAGGAACGTCACGTCTCTGATGGCTATCATGCACATCGTGGATTTGATTCGCCGGGTGCTGAGAATGTACACATGCAAACCATGACCCGAGAGATGCAACGCTCCTTTGGCGATGCCAAGTTTGACGCCGCCATCAACTTTGAAGGGTACTCTCGCTTCTGGGCCAGCCTTTTTGCTGCCGCTCGGAATAACGCAGAACGCAACTACATCTACCTGCACAACGACATGGTGGGCGAGTGGAAGCTCCGCTTCGGAACAATGCCAGGGTTGTTTGCTACCTACCGCCACTATGATCAATTGGTCTCGGTGACTCAAAGTGTGGGGGAGCAGAATGAAAAGGAACTCTCAACACTCTTCGGTATAGAGCCAGAGAAGTTCACCGTCTCTGAGAACCTCTTGGATCTAGAAAAGCCGATAGTTTGGTCAACTCTAGAAGAGCCAGTTCATGTATTTGATGGTGTTGGCCTGACAGTCTTCGCCAACATGGCACGCCTGTCACCTGAAAAGGGGCAGATGAAACTGCTTCAGGCTTTTGCGCAGGTTCATGAGCAGAACCCAGATACTCGTTTGTTGCTCATCGGTGATGGCCCACTGCGAAGTGACCTTGAAAATGAGATCAAGGCGCGAGGGCTGACCGGACATGTAGTGGTGACTGGACTTCTTGCTAACCCATTCCCTACCTTGAAAACTGCGGATTGCTTCGTTTTCTCTTCAGACTATGAAGGTCAAGGGCTGGCCATGATCGAGGCAATGATGCTTGGAATGCCAGCTATATCAACTGACGTTGTGGGTTCGCGCAGTGTGCTTGAGGGTGGCTTCGGGTTACTCGTAGAGAATTCAGCGGACGGTTTGGCTGAAGGCATGATCAAGCACCTGAACGGGTTCCAGTCTGAAAAGACCTTTAATCCGGCAGAATATCAGGCAAGTGCGCTGAGCCAATTTGAACGGCTAGTCGACCCAGTCAAGGTTTAGGGTACAGACGCAAATAGTGGAGTGCGAATTTCTTCGCACTCCACTATTTCGTTAACGTTCTTTTAGCTGGTGACCTTAGGCTGCCTTTTTTATCGGCAACTGTTGGGTCTGAACTTCGCCAACAACAAGCTTGAGTGACTCGGTAATGAAGCGATGCATGCTGGCTCCCGCCGTCACGTCACCAAAGTAGTAGTCAACAACTTCTCGGAAGCTGGCGTTCTCTTCAGCTAAAGCGGCACGAATCAGCGAGGCCGCATCGTGAGAAGCGTCAGCGCTGAGCGACGGTACCTTGGCCAATGCGGGCGAATCGGTAACCGTGGCTTCCTTAGATACTGGCTTGGTAACAAACATCGGCTTACCGGTGGCCAAGAAGTCATAGGCAACTGCGGAGATGTCGGTGATGCACAAATCTGATTCGGCCCATTGCCACCCCCAATGCGCGGTGTCGTCAAAGAGTAACCGAGCACTCGACGTTGCATTGGCTGCTGCGAGCTTGTGGCGAATCTTTTCCACCATTTGCCCGTAGGCTGCGGAATTCATTCCGGAGCGTGGGTGCGGACGGAAGATCAAGTTGAAGCCACCGTCTTTAATGAGGGCATCAACCAGTTGCTCGCCGTGCGAAACAACTGATCCATAATTCATTGACGGACGGTCACCCTCCCACGTTGGCGCGTAGAGCACCGTTGGCAGAGACGGGTTCAGCGAGTAGGGGGCCAAGTAGGAAACGTCAATCTGAGGACGGCCGATCAGACGAGTTCGTTCTTGGGCATCATAGTTACGTAAGTGCAGTTCCAGGCGATCGCGGGCGGCCTGGCCAGCGGAGAAGACATAGTCATAGGCCTTCAGCTGGTTGGACCACATGTAGGCCTTTTCGCTTTCACCATGGCTGATGAAGACGTGGTTGGGTTCATTGAAGCGCATCATCTGGAAATTACGGATGTTCTGGTTTACGTAGAAGACCAGACGCAAATCTTGGGAATCAACTAAGCGCTCAACATCTTCAATGGTTGGCGCGTAGTGAACAGGCAGTGGGCATTCTTCACGTAAAGCCAAGGCAGAATCCGGGCGACGGGTGATGACAACAACTGGCAGGAATTCAGCCAGGCGTTTCATCGGTTCGTACCATTGGCGAATCTGATAGGCGTTGACCATCTCATCTGCGAAGTACAGGGCGACTTTATAACGGGCGTCACCAACAGGAGTGTGGAATAGCTCTGTGGCATGACGAGTGATGAACTGTCGTTGCTGCCTAGCAGCAAGGCGTTGGCCGGCATAGTTTGCCGCCCTGTTCAGGGTGTTGAACACCTTCATCTCAAATCCTTTTTGCCGCTAGTAACTGCCTGTTCTCATAAGCATAAGGTCAAGATCTAGCTGAGGACTGTTGACATGCCTTGAAACGCCTATGTACATAGGGAATTTTGAGCTTATGACCTAAATTTGCTCAGGTAACGTGCAAGGCGGTTTATAAATTGCGATAGTTGAGCCCTTGGCTTGGTTTGGCTGTGTAGTGTTCTGTCTTTTACTGGAGACTGCGATAGGCTGTGGTGAGTGCAACACCAACATCCGGGTTCTTTGGCTGGTTTCAGTTTGGGAACTTGGGTCGCGGCAAGCTAAGATGAAATGTCGGACTATGTTTTAGTAGGAGTCATCATTAGCGAAAAGCGTTCTGATCGATCGTCACATGACGCACTCGATCGCAACTCGCCTCTGGTTTTTTCAACCAGGGATCTCGGCCGTTCGCCGGGCTCTATGGAGACTCTAAACGAGCAGGTTCCGGCACCCACTGATGTGGGAAATGCACTCATCGGTATTCGTGGAGGATCTGAGCTTGACTTAGATCTTCGCCTTGAAGCCGTACATGAGGGAATTTTGGTATCGGGTACCGCTACAGCGCAAATTGCTGGGGAATGTGGACGATGCCTTGATCCTATCGAGTACGACTACGAGGCTGATATTCAAGAGCTCTTCTACTATGAAGAGAGCGAAGAATTCGAAGACGATGATGATGTGGATCAGTATTGGGTAGTCGGTGACTTGATTGACATCGATCCGGTATTGCGGAGCGCAGTGGTTACCGCCCTGCCGTTCCAGCCGGTTTGCCGGGAAGATTGCTTGGGGCTCTGCAACGAATGCGGAATCAACCTCAACGATGAACCTGAGCATCACCATGAGGTTCTTGATCCACGTTGGGCAGCGCTAGCGCAGCTGTCCGACAACGCCACAGAAGATGTGGCACAAAACAAAACGTTAGACTAGAGAGAAGAGAAGTAGTCGTGGCTGTTCCAAAGCGGAAGATGTCCCGTGCGAATACTCGTGCCCGCCGTTCTCAGTGGAAGGCTACCGCACCGAGCTTGGTTAAGACCGTTGAAAACGGTCGCGTAACCTACAGCCTGCCTCACCAGGCAAAGGTTGTGACTGACTCGGCTGGTACCGAATTGTTCCTTGAGTACAAGGGTCGCAAGGTCGCAGACGTCTAAGACATGTCTTCTAAAGAAGAACTAATGAAGCGTCTCGGAATCGATATTGATTCCGAGACGTTTCGTCTTGCATTTACCCATCGCTCGTATTCATACGAGAACGGTGGCATTCCAACGAACGAGCGCCTTGAATTCCTCGGCGACTCAATCCTTGGCTTCTGCGTAGCTGAATACTTGTACGCTACTTTCCCTGATCTGCCTGAAGGCGATCTAGCGAAACGTCGAGCTGCAATCGTCAGCACCCGCGCATTGGCCATCATTGCCCGTGACCTCCAAGTAGGCGAACACCTGCTTCTCGGACGTGGCGAAGCCCAATCCAACGGAGCAAACAAGTCCTCCATCCTGGCTGACACCGTGGAAGCAATTTTGGGCGCAACGTACCTAGTGCAGGGGATGGACGCCGCGCGTGCATTTGTCCTGCGTTTTGTTACCCCGTTGCTTGAAGACCCTCGTCTGGTGGGTGCGACTACCGACTGGAAGACTGTCATCCAAGAAGTTGTTGCCTCGCAGAAAATGGGCGAACTTCGCTACGACGTTGCCGGTTCCGGGCCAGATCACGCCCGCACTTACGTAGCCACCTTGCGCATCGCTGAAAAGGGCTACGGCGAAGGCCACGGTCCATCCAAAAAAGAGGCCGAGCAAGAAGCTGCCCACCAAACGTGGCTGCAATTTAATCCTGGCGAGCAAGTTCCTAAGCGTTAGGTACTGCGCATGCCTGAACTTCCCGAAGTTGAAGTAGTCCGACGTGGGCTAGAGAAGTGGGTTCGCACCCGTACAGTTCAAACCGCTCAGGTGTTGGACCCACGTTCTGTCAGAAGACACCTTGATGGTGTTATCGACTTTGAGCAAACCTTGACCGGTTGCACCATTTCTTCTGTTGCCCGTAGAGGCAAATTTCTTTGGATGGGCCTTGACGGGCTTGCTACTCCTGCCGTCCTGATGGCACATCTGGGCATGAGCGGGCAGCTGCTGGTTGAGCAAACTGATGCACCCGACGAAAAACATCTTAAAGTCCGGCTAACGCTCAGTGATCACTTGGATTATCCCAGTGAGCTCAGATTCATAGATCAGCGCATCTTTGGTGGAATGTTTATCTCACCGCTCGTTCCAACTAGTGACGGTTTCCCTGGGGGAGACGGAAGCGACCAGGCCGCTATTCCGCTAGCCGCCGCGCACATCGCTAGAGACGTGCTAGATCCATACCGCAGTGCAGAAGACCTTTACGTATCCCTGCGCAAACGCAGTACAGACCTGAAGCGTGCCATCTTGGATCAGGGAGTCATCTCTGGTGTTGGCAACATCTACGCGGATGAAGCCCTCTGGTTGGCACAACTCTCTGGGCTGCGTAAAACTGCAACGATACGGCGCAACGAAGTTCAACGACTTAATGATGCTTTGAAAGACGTCATGACTCGCGCGCTCGCTGCCGGTGGGACTAGTTTTGATTCCTTGTACGTCAACGTAAATGGCGCTAGCGGTTACTTTGCGCGCTCACTGAACGCCTACGGCCGCGAGGGGAAAACATGCCTTCGGTGCGTCGAACAGGGCAGGGAATCATTGATTCGCCGTGACCCGTTTATGGGTCGCTCTTCGTATAGTTGCCCGGTCTGTCAGCCGCGGCCACGTGCTGCGCGGGGTCGGTAAACGCACTTCGCTGGTCTCGGGCTGAGAGCTTTCGTTGGCCTGTATAAGGCCGTGCGCTTCCGCGCCCAGTCAGATAATGATCAGGCTCAGGATAGTGCCGGAGATACACGTCGAATGCGCAGCCATTCCTCATGGTCCCGAATAGATCCGCCGGCCGCGCGGGCGTCGCCGGCTTCGGGTTGGCCACCTCGATGCGTCGCAACCAGGGGACTCGCCGGTTTTGGCCAGTGGGCAGGCCCACCAGAGGTGATTCCACCTTCTCGCGGCAAGAAATCAAGAATTCTCGCACCTCTGACTTTTTACCCATGTCTATGTCGGGATAACGAAAACCGAGCTCAAGGGAGCCATTCTTTGTACCCCATGGACCTAGACCTGGTTCGATTCGTTGTGTAGGGGTACAAACAGGGACTGCCAGAGCGATGAACAAATCGCTAGGGTTAGTGACCACCGAGCCCACGAGAAAAGATGTCTGATGAGTATCCGTATTGTTTACACCGCAAATGACCGTTTGGCTCGGCGCCGAGCGGTGACTTTGATATTGCCACTGCTCAGTTTCTCCCTTCTGACCGGCTGCTCCGCTGATGCCAAGCACCCGATATCCAGCCCGGGAGCTGCGGAAGCCTCGGAAGCCTCGGAAATCTCGGCATTAACCACTGAGCTTGATGCGCCGTGGTCTATTGCTTTTCACGGTGAAACCACGTTGCTTAGTGAACGGGACTCCGGCAGGATACTTGAAATTGACGCCAACGGAAATCAAAGAGAAGCGGGCAATATTTCAGCAGTCTCCGGTGTCGGAGAAGGCGGGCTATTAGGAATTGCCGTTCACGAACGGTACCTCTATGCCTACTTCACTGCAGGTGAGGAAAACCGTATCGAACGCTTCACGCTCACCGGTGCGCCAGGGGCGCTGGAGTTAGGAGAGCCCCAGACGATTCTGGAAGGTATCCCCTCGGCGAGTTACCACAACGGTGGACGGATAGCCTTTGGCCCCGATGGCATGCTCTACGCGACAGTGGGGGATGCTGGGGATAGCTCGGTGGCGCAAGAGAAAAGCTCACTGTCCGGCAAAATTCTACGACTCACCCCTGAGGGCAAAGTTCCTGAAGATAACCCCTTTGAAAACTCGCCCGTCTACAGCTACGGGCATCGTAATCCTCAAGGGATTGTCTGGGACGCCAAGGGGATCCTCTATGCCTCTGAGTTCGGGCAGAATACCTCGGACGAACTGAACATTATTAAACCCGGCGGGAACTACGGTTGGCCAAAAGTTGAAGGAATCGCCTCGGATGATCAGTATGTTGATCCGATACAACAATGGGATCCAGCCCAGGCTAGTCCTAGTGGCATGACTATTGCCGGGGACTCGATTTGGATAGCCAACCTTCGCGGTGAACTACTTCGGGAAGTTCCGCTTCAAGACACTTCAACGTCCATAGAGCATCTGGCAGGCGAGTACGGCCGCTTGCGCGATGTTGCCACCGCACCGGACGGATCCCTACTGATCCTGACAAATAACACCGATGGGCGGGGAACTGCGAATAATGAAGATGATCGCCTACTGCGCATGGAGCTTGGCTGAGGGTTAGGCTAAGAGCCAACATCGCTTTCGCGCACTGGAGCTAATCAATGAAGACACTTCCCCTTGGTCGCACCGACATTCAGGTATCCACGATAATCGCCGGCATGATGCGAATCGCGGGGGACACCGATGAGCAGATCCGAAACTTGTACGACACTGCGCGCCAAGCGGGGATTAACTTCTTTGATCATGCAGATCTGTATGGCTTCAACCATCCAGGTGGTGGATACCACCACTGTGAGCGTCGCTTTGCTCAAGCGCTACAGCTAACTTCCTCACAGCGTGAAGAGATTATCTTGCAGACTAAAACCGGCATCTTGGTTAACCCATCCGGTTACGACCAATCTTATGAACATATTGTTGGCTCAGCAGAAGAATCTCTCAAAGCCTTGGATACCGACTATCTAGACGTTCTGATGCTGCACCGCCCCGACGCGCTAGTGGAACCAGAAGAAGTAGCCAGGGCATTTGATCATCTGCGCGCTAGCGGAAAAGTGAAGGCCTTCGGCGTCTCCAACCACACAGCACGCCAGATTGACCTGCTGAAGACCGCGGTCACCCAACCGATCGTGGCCAACCAGGTTCAACTGTCCATCACCCACGCCCCGATTATCACTCAGGGTCTGTCAACTAATATTGCCGGTCATGATGACTCGATCGCCCGAGATGGCGGTGCGCTCTTGGACTACTGCCGGATCAACAAGATCACGCTCCAAGCGTGGTCACCGTTCCAGAAAGGCATTTCAGACGGAGTCTTCCTAGGCTCCTCAGATTTCCAGGAGCTCAATACAGAGCTGGATCGGCTAGCTGACGTTTATCAAGTGGATCCAATGGCTATCGCAGTGGCATGGATAACTCGGCATCCTGCTGGAATTCAGGTTGTTTTGGGTAGTACCAAACCACAGCGCATCCTGGATGCAGCCAAAGGTTCAGATGTTGAGTTGACCCGCAGCGATTGGTACACCCTATATAAAGCTGCCGGGCACAACCTGCCTTAAGCACCTCATTTGAAGAGACTTCACGACCCGCTATTGCCAGAAGCGCACATTCCACGATGTGGCCACCGAACGTGCAGCGCATCCGGTTCGAGTACTAAATAGCGCGAGACCGGTGAGTACAGCATGAAGTTAGTTGGCTGGTCTTAGCTAGTGAGTTCAGCGAGTAACTGCTCATTAAACGGAGTCCACGCATCAACGGCCCACTGGCCAAAGTTCTTATCGGTCAAGGTCACGCAAGCTAGCCGGTGTTCTGGATCCACCCACAGGAAAGTCCCGGACTGACCAAAATGGCCAAAGGTCGTAGCAGGATGATTAGCTCCGGTCCAATGTGGCTTCTTGGTGGAACGAATCTCGAAACCTAGACCCCAATCGTTAGGATTCTGACGTCCATACCCAGGCAGGATCCCAGCCAGATTCTCAAAATGAACGCGCGTTGCATCGTTCAAAGTCTGCAGAGCAATGAGGGTTGGGTTCAGCAGTTCAGCGGCAAACTTCGCTAAGTCTGCTGCGGTGGATCGTCCGTCTTTGGCGCAGCTACCAGCGATCGTAGTTTGGCTCATGCCCAAAGGCTCAAAAACAGCCTCACGAGCGTAGTCGGCCATACTGATCCCAGTTTGCGCCTCTAGATGTTCGGCAAGCTTCTCAAAACCAGTATTCGAGTAACCGCGCTTGGTACCAACAGCAAAGCGAATGGTTTCTGAATCGAAGTCGTAACCGGCGGTGTGCGCCAGTAGGTGATGAACGGTGGAACCTTCAGGCCCGGCGTGTTCACCAAGACTGATGGCTTCTTCTTCCAGAGCTATCAAGAAGGTGTAGGCACTGAGCAGCTTCGTCACTGAAGCCAATGGGTATACCCGGCCCGTATCGCCGTGCTGGTCAACGATGGATCCTTCGCCGTTGATAACAACGGATACGGCGTTATCGGATGGCCATTGCTCGATCTGGCTCAGAATGCTCATGAAATGATCTATCCCTCGATATTTCTTGACGGTATATGCGAGCAGAATCAGAAAAACCCAAGCACGCTTCGCTAGAATTGCGTGAAGGATTGAGTGTTACTACCCAAACCAACCATAGCGATCTGACCCAAACATAGGAACTTAACGCCGTGCATCTAAAGACTCTCACCGTTCGCGGCTTTAAGTCTTTTGCGTCGGCAACAACCTTTGACTTTGAGCCAGGTGTTACCGCGGTGGTTGGTCCCAACGGTTCAGGTAAGTCCAACGTGGTGGACGCACTTGCTTGGGTTATGGGTGAGCAGGGCGCCAAGACACTGCGTGGCGGCAAGATGGAAGACGTCATCTTTGCGGGCACTACCGGGCGGGCCCCGTTGGGTCGAGCCCACGTGTCTTTGACCATCGATAACTCAGATGGCCAGCTACCAATCGACTATGCAGAAGTCACCATCTCTCGTACGCTCTTCCGTGCCGGTGGCTCAGAGTACGCCATCAACGGAAATTCCTGCCGCCTGCTTGATATACAAGAACTCCTCTCCGACTCCGGCCTAGGCCGAGAGATGCACGTCATCGTTGGACAGGGCCAGCTGGACAAGATTCTGCATGCAACGGCCGAGGATCGCCGTGGCTTCATTGAAGAAGCTGCCGGTGTACTCAAGCACCGTCGCAGGAAAGAAAAAACCCTTCGTAAGCTTCAGGCGATGCAGGGAAATCTTGACCGTCTAGAAGATCTCAACGCGGAAGTCCGCCGTCAGTTGGCGCCATTGGGGCGCCAAGCTAAGATTGCTCGCCGTGCACAAACCGTCCAGCATGATGTGCGTGATGCAAAATCGCGTCTGCTCGCTGATGACTTGGTATCGCTGAACAATAAGCTAGCTCAAGACATTGATGATGAGTCGCAGATTCAGGCTCAGCAGCAAGAAGCAGCTTCACGCCTTGAACGCGTCAAGAAGCACATCAACGAGTTGAGCACCGAGCTTGAAGATGTTGCCCCACGCCTAGGGAAAATTCAAGACACGTGGGTGGCTCTGAGTACCCAGGCTGAACGTTATCGTTCGCTAGCTGCCCTGGCACGGGAACGAAGCAAGCTGCTGGAAAGCAACGAGACTCATTTTGATTCAAGCCGAGACCCAGAACGCTTAGAAGCTCAAGCCCAACGGGTGAGCGAAGAACTCGAAGAGCTAGAAGAAGCCGTAGAAGACCGCCACGAGATTCTTGCCGAAGCGGTCGAAGCCAAGGAACAGGCTGAAGAAGAATCGCGCGCGGAACAGCAGCGCATGGCTGCAATGCTTCGCGCCGCCGCGGACCGTCGCGAAGGAATCTCTCGTCTTGCTTCTCAGGTAGCCTCCGCTCGTAGCCGTGTGGACGTCACCCGAGCAGAGATTGTGCGACTTCAGGAAAGTATTCAGTCCTTTGACTCTGACCTTGAACTTGATCAGCGGTCCCATGATGAAGTCTCCGTGGACCTCAATGTGCAGCTAGCCGGCGAAGCTGAACTAAACGATGCCTTTGAAACCGCGGATCATGAGTATTCAGAACTATCGCAAGCACAACTTTCAGATGCGCATCGAGAACGTGAGTTTTCGGTTCGCGTCTCTGGTCTGCGCTCGCGCCTCGAAGCGCTGAAGCTCAATACCAAACCGGATGATCAGTCCTCCCGGTTACTGCGTGATTCCTCTGAAATCTTGCTTGGACGCCTCGGTGAGCTGATGACCGTGAACGCCGGCTACGAGCAGGCCGTCGCTGCAATCTTACGCGATAACGCGGAGTCCTTGGTAGCAACGGATATTCACAGTGCACAGCAGCTGATTGAACAGTTGCAGGCGGATGAGGCTAGCGCAGTATTCCTGCATGCAGTTAATCCTGAAGCAGCTAAGACAACACCAAAGATTGCCAGTGCTATCAGTGCCCGCGAAGTAGTGGGCGGTCCAGAAAATCTGACCGCCCTGCTAGATAACTTGTTCGCCGGTCATTATGTGATTGAAGAGCTGAGCCAAGCTGCTGAGATATTGAAAGAGAACCCAACGGCTCAACTGACCACCCTAGAGGGGGCAACACTCTCCGCACTACGCAGTTCGGTCGGTGACTCTTCAGGTGCTTCGCTGATTGCCCAGCAGGCCATGGTGGAACAGACTGAAACCGAACTCACCGAATGCCAAGAAGAACTGGCACGAGTTGAAGAACAAATCGCTGAACGCTCCCCAAACCTCTCCGTTGCACAACAGGGCCGAGAAGACGCACTGGGAGCACTGGGTGAATCGGATGCCACCATTGATGAGCTCAGTTCGTACCTTGCCCGTCTGGGCCAGAAGCTGCGTAGTGCACAAGAAGACAAGCAAAAGCTCGTTGAACACCTTGAAGCCTCACGAGAAAAGCTTGAAATTGAGCAGGAATCTCTTGAAGAGATCACCGAGCGCATGGAACTTGCCTCTACTGACCAAGAGGAAGAAACCATCGATGATGCAGCACGCGCGGCATTAGCCGATGCTGCTGCGTCCGCTCGACAGCAGGAACTCGAAGCTCGCCTTGCGCTTCGAAGCAGTGAAGAGCACGTCACCGCGCTACGCTCACGCATTGAGGGACTACGCCGTACCGCTGCAGCTGAAAGAAACCACCGCGAAGTTGCTGCGCGCCGGGCCGAACAACGTCAGGCACAGGCTGCAAATGCGGCACGTATTGAAAAAGCCGCTGAACGAGTTCTGCGTTTTATTGAAGTCTCGGTTTCCATGGCCGGACAAGAACGCGAGGAACTTTCCGCGAAGAAGGCCGAACTTGATGAATTGCTTAGCAGTCAGCGCACCGAAGCTGAACAGCTCTCCACCGACCTAGCGCGTCTAGCAGACGCAGTGCATCGAGACGAGATGGCCCGTGCTGAGTTGCGGTTGCGCATTGAGAATCTAGAGACCAAGGCATTAGAAGAGCTAGGGTTCACCCCGGACCACCTCATTGCTCATTTTGGTCCAGATCAGTTGATCCCAGAAGCTATCGATGAAGACGACAAATGGGGCTCACTGCGTCAAAACGTCGATGAAGATGGTAATCCAATCGGCACCAAACCTTTTGATCGCGTTGAGCAAGAGAAGCGTTTGAAAAAAGCTGAACGAGATCTCTCCGCACTGGGAAAGGTTAACCCGTTAGCGCTTGAAGAGTTCGCAGCGCTCGAAGAACGTCACAACTTCCTTTCTGGACAGCTAGAAGATCTCAAGAAGTCACGTGGAGACCTAGAACAGATCATCGCTGACGTTGACGCGCACGTAGAGCTCGTCTTTACCGAGGCGTACAACGATACTGCCGTCCAGTTCAAACGTATCTTTGAGCGACTCTTCCCCGGGGGAGAAGGACAACTAGTTCTCACCGACCCTGAGCACATGCTCACCACCGGTATTGAAGTAGAAGCACGTCCTGCCGGTAAGAAGATCAAACGGCTGTCCTTGCTTTCGGGCGGTGAGCGCTCACTGACTGCGGTGGCTCTGTTGGTAGCGATCTTCAAGGCTCGCCCTTCGCCGTTCTATGTCATGGACGAGGTGGAAGCTGCCCTTGACGATATGAACCTGGGACGCCTGATCACCATCTTTGAAGAGTTGCGTGAATCTTCTCAGCTCATCGTGATCACTCACCAGAAGAAGACCATGGAAATCGCTGACGCTTTGTATGGCGTGACCATGAGAGGCGATGGCGTCACTACCGTGATCAGTCAGAAGATGGACCGCGCTGTTTCTTCGTAGCGGGTAAATCTCGTGTTCTGTCTGGATGCCGTGTACAAGCTAGATCAACAATCAGCTCGTGACCGCTAGCTTCTTTTTGGCCACGGCCGCTTGTACTGCCACAAGGCGCTTCTTCGAACGTTGATGTTTAGGTGCTAAGCGCACTGCCTCACGCATGGATGTCTGGGCGGCGTCCAAATTTCCGGCCTTCACCAGACATTCGCCCAATCTCAGATGAAATGCGGAAGTCTTAGGCGCAAGCTCAACCGCTCGCTCCATTGCGCTCGCCGAACGTTCATAGTCGTCTTGTGCGGCGAAGACGTAGCTGAGCCGAACCAGATAGTGGGAATTATCCGGCGCAAGCGTGATGGCTTGTTGCACCGACTTTTCTGCACCAACAAAGTCTTCAGCTTGCAGCTGCCACTCGCCTAAACGCAGGTGATACTCAGCCCGGTCAGGTGCAATAACGAGCGCCTGTTTCATTGCATCGATAGCGTCCACCCAATGTTCCTGAGCGGCGTAGGCATAGCTCAATCGAACATAAGCAGCTGAGACTTTCGGATCAATCTTGATTGCCCTACTGATCGAGGCCTGAGCTTCCTTGGCTCTGTCGGCTTGTAGCAGCAGTACACCCAAACGCAGGTGGAAGTCGGCTTTGGAAGGGGAAATCTTGATGGCTCGTCGAATGGCCCTGATGGCGTCCGATATGCGGCCCTGGTTCTCAAAAATCTGACTGAGCCGAACGTGCGCCTTGGCCAACGCTGGTTCTCTGCTTAATGCCTGTTCGAAGGCTGTCTTGGCCTCATCGTAGTTTTCGGCCTTGAACAATAACTCACCGAGCTTATAGGGGAGTCGTGCAAGTTTTGTATTCAGCGTGACCGCGGTTCGTAAGCTATAGATCGCTTCAGTTAGATAGCCTTCGCGATTGAGTACGGCAGCCTGAGACTCATACGGATAGTGCGTGAGCGCAGTCTGGGTCTTCACGACTTCACGGAACTGGTCCACGTTGAATTCCTCGTGAGCAATTTCGCTGACGAGTCGTTTCAGTTTGTAGGTGTCGTTGAGGAAAAACGACACGGGGTGTCCGCCATATTCGAGGGGAACCATTGTTCCGGCGGTCATTCGTTCAATGCAGCGTGCGTGTTCCACATCGATGGTGTCTGGGCAGTAGAAAACGTAGCCTTTGGAATCCTTACATTCGCCAGTCCGGATGTAGTTGTGCGTGAAGTCAAGGATCTGTCCTTCGTCGCCCCACCTGTCGTCATCGACTTCGCCACCCTCAGCAATGTCGTACAGAGGGGAGAGGGCAATGAAGTATTTGGCGCCGAGTTTAGGTGCAAGACTAATCGCCGCCATACCTCCCATGCTTCCGCCGTAGGTGATTACGGTGGTTCCTTTGGCGCGATCCTTGATGAGCCTGATGACTTCTTCGATTTCATCGGTCTGATACCAATGATTTCTACTACGCTTAACCAAAAATTCATTTAAACCTAGTTGCGCAAATATACCGCGACCATATCCGTTTTCAAACGGGCTTGGCTCAACCGCACTGATGTATTTGTTTCTTGCCTCAAAAGTGACGATTGATATGGGAAAACCCCCGTCGTGGTAGTCCACCGCAAGGTCTTCGCCGACAAATAGTTTTTCATGATTAATAGCATTCTTTTGCACAGATAAAACCTTAGCTGTGCGGCGCTGAATCGTTCAACATATTAAGGGGATTGGAGGGGCGTAGGATGTACCCAGAACTATTTTTCTCAGTTCGTGCAAGATGTGTCCCTAGTTACCTTTAGGTAGTCGACGAAGTGATGGATATGGCCAATCTGGCTTACCGTTACCAAATCGTAACCGTACTGATCAGACCGGATTTATTATCCAGTGAGTCCACCTCGCAACTCGTGTGTATCTGTATATAATTAGGGTAGACATACACTGAACCTAATCGGGTTCTGAAATTTGGGAATTTGATGGCGCTGTTTAGAAAACGTAGCAAAACTACTGGTGACAAAGCTCTTCAGGAGGCCGTAGCCCCAGAGCCGACGATCTCGGAGCCGCAAAAGACTGTTACTCCCGAGCCGCAGGCACCAGCGGCCGAAGCGACGGTAGCGCCGGACGAAAACATTGAGCCCGCAAAGCCTGAGGGTATTTTTGTCAGCGTCGTCATCCCTGTTTACAACTCGATGCCATATTTGACCGAGCTGCTCAATTCTCTAGAGCTTCAGGATCTGGACAAGAGCCTGTACGAGGTTATTGCCGTCAACGATGGTTCCACCGATTTTGGTGGAGAAATCTTGGACGTCTACGCCAAGCGCAATGAGAACTTCACCGTGGTCCATCAGGAGAACAGCGGCTGGCCAGGCAAGCCCCGCAACGTTGGAACTGCCTTGGCTAAGGGCGAGTATGTCTTCTACGCTGACTCCGACGATACGTTGGGTACCGAAGCATTGCGCCGCATGCGCGACTTCGCGCTGGAGCATGACGTTGATGTGCTTGCGCCCAAGCTGGTTCCAGTAGGCGGCCGCGTCATTCGGACCTCACTGTTCGCTTCGACCCAGGTTGACGTGCCACTGGAGTCCATCTTTGCGACCTTGATGCCACAGAAGCTGATCCGTCGTCAGATGATCCTCGATAATGATCTGCGCTTCGCTGAAGAGAAGGTCCGCCTTGAAGACGGCATGGTTCTAGCCGGCTGCTACCTGCACGCAAAACGTGTAAGCGTTCTTGCCGACTACGAGTACTACTACATTCGTGAACGTGGCGACGGAAACAACATCAGCGCCCAGCCATTTGAGCCACATGGCTACGTGCAGTCCATGACTCACATCAGCAATACCATTCGCGATAACACCAAGGATGATCCCGAACTGGGTCGTCGATTGATCGCCGGGTTGTTCAAGCGCAAGGGCCTGAAGTTCTTCGTTGGAGAACGCTTCTTGAAGTACCGCGATGCACGTGCCAAGTTGTGGATGACGGCCTTTGGCCCCTATGTGCAGGAATTCCTGTCCGAACGCACCAACGAAGTGCTCAATGACCAGGACACTGCTAAGGCAAATGCGATCATCGCTGGGGATCACGATGAGCTCAAGCGTCTGGCCGCTTTGGATGAACAGGTCGCAGTTCGCCCAGAACTGACCAAGTCTGCGAGCAAGAGTGATCACTTTGAACTGCAGTTTGTGGTTCCGACTCTTGGGCCTACGCCGCGCGCTGTGTACGTTGACGAACGAGAAACCGATCGTCGCTTGGAATTCCCGGTCACCGAACAGGGTGCTGGAAAGTATGTTGCTCTGCTTCCATACGCAGCACTTTCGGCGCAGTCCCTGGCCATCACCGATGTTCACGTGAAGTATGACCATGCGGAGACCCGTCGAGTGCGGGTTCCCGCCAACGTCAAGGAAACTAGCTTTGCAGGTGTTCGGGTCTACCGAACTGTCAATGGTGCGTTGAGCATTGACCTGCGTAAAGCCAAGTGGGCGTAAACAGCCTCGTTAGAGCAAAATAATGGCGCCACTACCCAATTATGGTAGTGGCGCCATTACTGATTTAACGCAGCCCGATTATCGCCTGGCTCTTATTTTGTGGTGTCGGTGTTCTGAGAACCAATGGAGTCTGTTTCATCGCTAATGGCCACCGGCCGGATGGTCCGGGGAACAAAGGACCAGCCGATCAGACCAACCAGAGCGACCAGGGCAGAGACCCCGAATGCGATTTCATAGTTGAACGCATCGGCGAGGAAACCTGCGAGCAGTGGGCCGATAATGGCACCCAGATCCTGACTCATCTGGAAGCCGGCCAGTGCCTTACCGCCGTTACGGCCGGTTCCAATCACGTCGGAGATTGATGCCTGCTGAGCTGGGCCAAGAATGCCACCGCCAAACCCGGCGAAGATTGAGCAGATGATAAATCCAGCGGCACTGGTGAATACACCCATCGAGCCGATGGACACCAGCAACAAAGTTAGGCCAACCATGACAGGTATCTTGCGCCCCACCACGTCTGTGAGTTTTCCGGAGAAAAGAAGCGCGAGGCCATTGCCGATAGCGAACAAAGCCATCGAGAAACCAGCAACGGTGGTTCCTAAGCCTTGACCAAATACTGCTAAAGCAAACAGCGGGATCATGCTGTTGCGAATACCGAAGGCTAACCATCCATAGCTGAAGCCAGAGAAGAGGGCCGCACGGTACGCAGGTGAAATCAACGCCTCACGGGTGGTGACCACCTCGATGGCTGCACGGGTCTTCTTCGGATCTTCGGCGTCACGATCCAGATCTCGGCGACGTCCCAACGCGAAGTACACCACGGCTGCAGCGGCAACCAGCGCGGTGCCGTAAATGAAGAAGGGCACCCGCATACCCAGAGGTGCCAGCACGCTACCGAGCACCGGTCCGGCGACGTTGCCCAGCAGGAACGCTCCTGCGTACAAACCTGAGATTCGACCGCGAGATGCCTCGGGGGAGAGTCGAGCGATGAGGGCCATGGCTGAAATGGTGAACATGGTCGAGCCAAAGCCACCCAGTCCGCGGGCAATCAACAGCTGAGTGTAGTTCTGCACAAATCCACACAGCAGTGTCGAGAGCGCAACCAAGAGCACGCCGGTGACATAAATGCGCGGTTCACCAAGCTTGCCTACCAAGGCACCAGCCACGGGTGCGAAGATCAGTCGAGTGAAGGCAAAAATGCTCACAATGACACTGGCTGCCGCTGCGCCCACATCAAAACTAACTGCGTACTGCGGCAGGATCGGTGCGATCAGGCCAAAGCCCAGCGCGATGATAAAGGCCGCCACCAGAAGGACTCCGATTTCCCGGGGGATCGGGGCACGTGCCTTGGTATTGCGAGTGAAAAACTTATTCATTGCCGATGGTCTGAGTCAGCTCAGACCTGCCAGCCTTTCTGCGGAGCAGTGAGTTGGGTCAGTAACTGACTAAGTCTATGTTCTCCACCTTGCATAAGACATCGCTATAAGAGTGCTTTCTGCGACATCACAAGGCGTGGTAACTCACAGAAGGTGTGAGACGATTTAACCTGTGTCTGATTCGCTTACATTAACCATCATCATTGTCGCGGTTGTTGCCGTGGTGGCCATTGGCATTATCGCCTTTGTCACCAAGGGTCGCAAGCCGAAGACTCCATATACTTCCGAGCGCGATGCTGACGACAGTTCAGCTGGTCAAGGCGAGGATGGCTCCACCGTTACGACGGAAGGTGCCACCGATACTGCCATTGCTGTTGAGGAACCAGTTTTCCCAGCAGCGCCAAAGCTTGATGTACCCGAGCCAGTTCAGGGTCGTCTTGCGCGGTTGCGTGCTCGACTGACCAAGTCCAACAACATGTTCTCTAAGGGTCTTTTGGCCCTGCTCAGCCAAGACACCATCGATGAGGATGTCTGGGACGAGATCGAAGAGAACCTGCTCATGGCAGACCTCGGAACCGAACCAGCCATGGAGCTTGTTGACGCATTGCGTGAACGAGTGAAGATCGAGGGCAGCAAGGATCCTGTTCGGGTCAAGGCGATGCTTCGCGAGGAGCTACTCAAGTTAGTAGATCCAAGCCTGGATCGCAGCTACCTGCCTGAACCTCATGCTGACCGCCCAAGCATCATTATGGTTGTAGGCGTCAACGGCGTCGGCAAAACCACCACCATCGGCAAGATGGCCCGCGTATTTGTTGCAGACGACAAAGACGTGTTGCTCGGTGCTGCCGATACCTTCCGTGCAGCAGCTGCTGAACAGCTGGCTACCTGGGGTGACCGCGTAGGTGTTCCCACGGTACGTGCCGATATTGATGGTGCTGACCCAGCGTCGGTTGCTTTTGAAGCCGTTAGTGCCGGTATCGATCAAGAAGTCGATATTGTCATGATCGATACCGCCGGTCGCTTGCAGAACAAGGTCGGCCTGATGGACGAGCTGGGCAAGATCAAGCGCGTGGTTGAAAAGAAAGCCACCATTGACGAAGTCCTGCTAGTACTCGATGCAACCACCGGACAGAACGGTCTCCAACAGGCCAAGGTGTTCTCGGAAGTTGTCAACGTTACCGGCATCGTACTGACCAAGCTCGACGGTACCGCCAAGGGTGGAATCGTCGTTGCTATCCAGCGTCAGCTTGGTGTTCCAGTGAAGCTAGTTGGTCTGGGCGAAGGCCCGGATGACCTTGCTCCATTCAACCCAGAAGATTTTGTGGACGCGCTGCTCGAAGGCTAAGCGAACCAAAAAATCTGTACAACTGTGGCCCCGCCTTTTGGCGGGGCCACAGTTGTCTGCGCTGACCGTCCAAGGCATCTCAAAGATAACAATTACGTCTCAGCGCTCCGTGCGCCAGGCACCGTGGCGCGATGGTTACGGGGAGAACGTGTCAATAAATAATAAACACGTCGTGAATACCTGCAAGTGGTTCAAGTTATTACTTGAGTGGCGCGAGGCACTTCATTGCATGGACAACCTTTGGTGCATTCGAGTTTCATAGAGCACGTGGGAACTTAAAATATAACGAGTTTCATAGAGCACGTGGGAACTTAAAATATAAAGAGTTGATAAAACGCTTGTGGCGCCACCTCTTGGGCTCTATTCTTCAATTGAGGTAACCTCCCGGGCATTCCTTGCCCGGAACCATCAGTCGCATCTTTCGAATAGAAGATGAGGTCAAGGTCCGATGCACATGGCACAACTCAAACTTCGGTATGTGCTTGTCGCAACCCTTGGAATCATGTCACTCTTTGTCACGCCTTTAGTGGCCGTGGGCGCCAACTCGTCAGTTCCATCTCAGACAGTCCAGGTATCACTAAGCCCCTACGATCCTGAGAACGCTCCGCCGTCAAAGTACATCAAGAAAGTCACCGAGACGAAGACAACGGAAAATCTGAATCTCAGGAAGTCTCCCTCAACCAGTGCAGCATCCCTTGGTGTCATGCCTAAAGGGACCATCGTTAAACTGACCGGTCAGAAATCTGGCACCTGGAGCCAACTTACCTGGGGATCCAAGACCGGTTGGTCGGCAACCCAGTATCTGAGCACACGAACTTACTTGAAGGATGACTCGGTCCGGTACATGACTAGGTACTCAGGTATCTACTCCACCGCAGCGCGTACCAAGCGAATTGGTTCGGTGAACCTTCGCACTGAGGTAAGTCTGCTGGAGGTTAGCGGAACCAGTTCTCATATCAAGACTGCGTACTATCACGGTTGGGTCGATTCCAAGAATGTGGTTCGCACCCGTCCGGCAAAGCAGTATCGATACGTTCAAAAAAGTGGCAGCATCTACTCGACAATGAATCCAAAAACCGATGCCTATCTGGGCCGGATTCACCATGCTGAAAAGTATGAGTACCGTCGTTGGGATGCAGCAAACCGACGTGATGAGATCTACGTCAACGGTCGCTGGGTCTGGACCAGCACCACCAATCGCGACTATGTGACCCCGCAATACCGGTACGCACAGCGCAACGGATCGGTCTACAGCGCCGCATCAAAGACCAATTCGAAAGTGGTAGGCACCATTACCAGAGGCACCCGTGTTCGTTGGGGCGCTTGGGACTCTGCTAATCGCCGTGACGAAATCAATCTCCATGGCAAATGGGTCTGATCCTCGGTTACCGACCGCAACAAGCCGGCCCCAATCATTCCTCCCGCCGTGGACGTAAAGAACTACGCCCGTTTCAGCACCATTGGGCTGACCTTGCGAAAGAATCCGATTTCCGGCTCTGCGTCCGTTGGCAGCATCAAAAAGGGCTGGAAAGTTGTCGTCACGCACAAGGCCGAAGGTGGACGGGTGCATATTAATGCTGGATCCAACTCTGGCTGGATCAAAGAATCGGGAAACCTGCGAAAGCACGGACCATATTCTGTAGCCGTCTACGGCACCTTGCGTACCGGACAATCAGCTTACAACGTCATGAGCGGTTTCCAGCAAAAGGTCAAGGACCAGCGCTTAGCCAACTCGTCCCTGTACCAATTGTGGAATAGGAATTGGACCTTCCTCACCAATGGTCCAAAAACCGTTGTGGCCGAGCAATTCCAATACTCGGATTCGGCCGGACCGGGCATGCTGAGGAAGCTGGATATCTACGAAGGCCAGCTGACGTACCAAGGCAGGCCGATGTACACCAGACAAAATGTTCCGCTCACCGACGGATCTGAGTCGTGGACGTACAAAACAACATCGTTCTCGGAGCCAGTGGTCAAGAATTCGGGCCGCTACATTTCCTCCGGCGACTTCCTGAAGCGTTCATAGAAAAGGGGACTGGACAATGAACACACTCAATGAACAGAAGAATCCGTCCAACAGCCCAAAGCGCAAAGTCGCGCTGGCTGTAGGTTCCACTATCGCGGTGGCTGCAGTCTCGGTAGGGCTCATTATGGGCACCAACTACTATTCTGCCCAGGCAGGGCCAACGTCCCAGAAGTTGCAGGACGAGATGGCAGACGTAGCAAAGACCGACGCGGAAACTGGAGACGACGTCCACGTTGACACCCAAGCCCAAGTCATCAAAAACTTGGGTCAGGCAGGAAAGCTCACGATGGATGGGGCAACCAAACCGTCTTTTGAGGTGACCGTGCACAGCGTGAAGGTCTTGGATACCTGCACACTGCGTGGCTTCGGTGAAAAGATCGCACCAGAGCACAAGAAGTTCCTGTTGTTGGATGTCAGCGCCAAGCTCGCGGAATCAGCCGAAAAGGTAGTCAAGGAAGACATTGCGCTGATGCCATTGGACGCCTCGGCTTTCGGCGTCTCACCGGGGGAGAACCGCACTGTTGTTTATGATCTGAATACCGTTGCGGCATTCTCTTGTGATGTGGATGATGCCTTAGATATCGCAGTCGGAGCAGGGGATGAAATTCGAGGCAAGGTCATCCTCGACTCTCCCTACGCAACCGGTGAGGTTGTTTACGACCCAGACAAGACCGGCGGATGGACCTGGAGCTACTGAGGTCATTTCAAAACAATCAAGGCGCTTGGCTTCCACTGTCGTGGAAGTTAGGCGCCTTGTGCGCTCTACGGCAGTGTTTTGGTTTCTTGCTTGTAGACGTATTGCGACACGCCCAAAGCCCGACAGGGACGAGGTCTACGCGAATCAGCGCGTCAGTTCGTGGGCAGTTGAGAAATATCCCAAGTCAAACGTCAGGTAAACAAGAACTGAGCGAAATGTGAACCGACCCTAGAAGCGAAGCAGCGAAGGGATTTTCAGAAATCAACCAGAATTTCCGGTAATTATTGAATGCGAGCAATGGCGTTTCAACTCCATGGATGCCTGCTCCGTAAGCTAAACCAGCCGGTAAAGGATCCACCACGACGTGTCGTCAAATCAAGACTTGCCCATGCCTTTAAAAAAGGATCCTAAACCCGCGGGATTTCGCTCTGATATCCAGGGGTTACGTGCCATTGCCGTAGGCATTGTGGTGCTCTATCACTTCTGGAGTCACTACCTCCCAGGTGGTTTTGTTGGTGTAGACGTCTTCTTCGTCATCTCAGGGTTCCTGATCACCTCCCACCTGATCGCCAAGCCACCAAAGAACATTGTTGATGTCGGTCGATTCTGGATGCGGCGCGTCAAGCGACTGCTCCCGGCCTCGTTCCTAGTCATTTTCTTTAGCGTGCTGGGTATTTGGATCTTCGCCCCGCAAACGGTCTGGCAGGACTGGGGTCTGCAAGCACTTGCAGCGACGTTCTACTTCCAGAACTGGTTCCTGGCATTAACCAAAGTTGATTACCTTGCTGAAGGTGACGCGCCAAGCCCCTTTCAGCACTTCTGGTCACTCTCCGCTGAAGAGCAGTTCTACTTTGTCTGGCCGGTACTCATCGGCCTGCTAGTTTTCACAGCATTGAAGTACAAGAAGCAGATCAAGTACATTGTTCTGGCAGGCGTTGGCCTAGTATTCGTTCTGTCCATCGCCTATTCGCTCTACGCCACGGCAACAGACCCGGGCGCTGCCTACTTCTCAACCTTCACCCGAGTTTGGGAATTCGCAGCCGGAGCATTGGTCGCCGCACTCGGGGCAAAGGCTCACGCCGCCAAGAATGATCTAGCTAGCTTGATCGGATCATGGGGCGGAATCCTCGCAATCGCCTTTAGCGCTTTTGCCTTTACCGGTGACATGCCATTCCCGGGCTACATCGCAGCCATTCCGGTGTTCGGTACTGCATTAGTCTTGCTGTGCAATTCAACGCACAAGTATTCCCCAAATATCTTCTTGAGCACTAAGCTCTTTCAGTTCTTCGGCGATAATTCCTACGCCATCTACCTCTGGCATTGGCCGTTGCTGGTCCTACTGCCGTTTGTGGTTGACGACTTCAAATGGCCTCAAAAGTTTGCTGCCCTTGCGCTGACTTTAATCCTGTCGGTCTTGACTCAGAAGCTCGTTGAAGTTCGCTTCAAAAAGTTCATTGAGACTTCTGCACTTCTCACCGCTCCACGCTTCCTCGCCGCAAGCAGCCTGGTCCTTGCCCTATTTGCTGGCGCCTTCTACATGAACAGCGTCAATGTTGCAGATGAGGCCCAGGACATCAATAAAGCAAAGGCACAAGTTGAGAAAACAGTCGGTGAAGATTGCCTCGGCGCATCAGCACTGAGCGATAAATGCTCGTTGCCTAATGCCGCGCAAACGCCAGACCAAGAGATCGCCCCTGCGCCCGTAGCCGCAAAAACCGACAAGCCTGTGCTGTACAAGGACGATTGCTTCGCCAGCCAAGTCACCGACTTCAAAGAGCGCCCGGTCTGCAGCTACGGTAAGGGCAAGATCAAAGTTGCCTTGGTTGGTAACTCGCATGCCGGCCAGTGGTATCCAGCAATCAACCGCATTGCCAAAGAGCACGGCTGGCAAGTTGATACCTACGTAGCCAACCGTTGCGCCATCATGGGCGAAGGTCAGCGATTCGATGATGAAGCCAGCGTGCAAGGTTGCGAAGATCTAGGGGACTGGGTCACCGGTCAGATCAAGAAGAAAGACTATGACCTAGTCATCTCTTCCAACCGCCAGTCCGAGCCTCTTGCAGGACATACGATGGAAAGTTCTGAAGCCCCCGCCACAGAGGCCTATGAGAAGATCCTGAGCCAATGGTCCGACACCGGGGCTGAAGTAGCGGTCATCCGTGACACTGCGTGGCCTGGAGCCACGCTAGAAAATGCGCCTGACTGTGTTGCCGAAAACTCTGACGATCTTGATGAATGCAACGGCAAGGCCGAAGACTGGATCCCGATGGATCCACAGGCTGATGCCGCTAAGGCGCTGAAGGATCCAAACATCGGCGAGGTCGACATGAACGATCAGCTGTGCAAGGACGAGAAGTGCTACACCGTCATCGGCGGAATTTTGGCCTATTGGGATCATTCCCATCTCAGTGCTACCTACGCCGCGTCGCTTTCGGGGACTTTGGATTCGCGTCTACAAAAGGCTGTGGGATCTTCCAAGCTGTTTCCAACGTCCTAGGAACGCAACAACAACTTAACTGAATAATCAAAGTTGCCACCGGTCCCGGACCGGTGGCAGCTTTGTCTGTGCGGAGACATCCGATAAAGCCAAAGTGTCCCTACCCACTGTCATGATCAGCAGTACCTGGATGCAATTGGGGGATCCGGGAACTCGCACCCACGAAATGGAGTAGGACCATGAAGAGGTTCTCATTGGCAGCGGTCGCTGTCGCTGTCGTTTTTTCCTTGAGCGCTTGTGGAGTTTCAAAAGAAGACTTTGAAGCTGCCCAGGCATCCGCTGCGTCCTTGGACTCACAGAAGCAAGCACTGGAAGCTGAACTTGCTGATACCAAGACCACCTTGGCAACGGTTCAAGACGAAGCGGACACCTTGCGCACCGCTGAGGAAGAACGCGTCGCAGAGCAAGAGGCTGAAGCATCTCGCAAAGCCGAAGAAAAAGAAGCCAAAGAAGCTGCCGAGAAAGCTCAGAAGGAGCAAGAGAACAAGGCAAAAAAGATCAGCAAGCGTGAACTTGATCAGATTGTGAAGAATCCAGATTCTCACATCGGTGAAAACGTCATCTTCTACGCGCGGATCACCCAGTTCGATTCCGGTACCGGACCGTGCATGTTCCGTGCAGAGCTGAGCAACGTTTTGGTGGGCAAATACGACTACGAACACAACGCGTTGTTCGCCGCTGGTGATGGAGTCTCCGAGTGCGCCGAGCTAGATGATTATGTGGCTGAGGATCTGGTGAAGGTCACCGCCACGGTGACCGGTTCACTGACCTATGACACCACTATTGGCGGCTCCACTACCGTGCCGAAGTTCCAGGTAGTGAAGATTAAGCGCTCCTAAAGACGGTGTGAATTCATAAAGGTTCGGGTCAGTCCTCGATTCAGAGACGCTGGCCCGAACCTTTTTCGCCCGCATTTAACCTCGTGGTGAAAGAGGGGAAACAGGCTCGAAACATAGCAGAGAACTAAACGTTACTTAAAGGGGTGACTTGATACACACGCGAAACGAATCCGCGAGTATATCGAAACATCAGTGGCGAAGAATGAAGTCAACACCGGGCCAAGGACACCGTATTCCTGCAGTAGGGCCCGACTCGCCACCGATACACCGATACACCTTGAGGGGATGTGATCCAGATGGAGTTGGACGTTGCCAGCTTATGGATCCTGATAGCAGCCGCACTTGTACTGATGATGACACCAGCACTTGGAATTTTCTACGGCGGTATGACTCGCTCTACCGGCGTCGTGAACATGATGCTGATGAGCTTTTCTGCAGCAGCGATCACCGCAGTAGTTTGGGTACTTTGGGGGTACTCGTTCTCCGCAGGTGAGCCAACCATCGCAGGCATCGTGGGAAATCCAATCAGTGATTTCGCCATGCACAACACCGCAGAAGCGGATCTGCTTGCTGCCGGTTTCTCCGGCACCTTCGCCATGATTTCGGTGGCCATTATTTCCGGCGCAATCGCCGACCGCGCTCGCTTTGCACCATGGCTCTTCTTCATCCCACTGTGGGTCACCCTGGTTTACGCACCGGTGGCCTTCTGGGTATGGGGTGGCGGTCTTCTCTCCGCTGATGGCGCACTGGGCAAGATCTTCGGTGAAGCAATTGACTTCGCCGGTGGCGCAGTAGTTCACACCAACGCAGGTATCGCAGCTCTTGTACTCGCACTGAAGCTCGGCCAGCGTCACAACTTCCACGATCGTCCACAGCCACACAACACCCCACTGGTCATGCTCGGCGCTGGCCTACTGTGGTTCGGTTGGTTCGGCTTCAACGCTGGTGCAGCCACCACCGTTGAGCAGGCTGGTTTGATCTGGATCAATACTTTCGCTGCCCCTGGTGCAGCAGTTCTAGGTTGGGTCCTCATCGAGAAGCTGCGCGGAGAACGTGCAAGCTCGGTAGGCGTCGCTTCCGGTCTGGTCGCTGGTTTGGTAGCCATCACTCCTTCGTGTGCAGACCTGGCCCCATGGGCTGCATTGGTTCTTGGCCTAGTGGCAGGTGCCGGTTCGGCTTGGGCAGTAAACCTCAAATGGAAGCTTGGCTATGATGACTCACTCGACGTGGTCGGCGTTCACCTGGTCTCCGGTATCATCGGCACCTTATTCCTTGGCTTCTTCGCACTGCCAACCGAGGAAAGTGCTGGTGGCCTGTTCTACGGTGGCGGACTATCGCAGCTGGTTGCACAGTTCGTAACCCTGGCCGTAGTCATGATCTTCTCAGCAGTGATGACCTGGATCATCGCAACAGTCATTGGAAAGTTCAGCCCATGGCGAGTATCGGCAGATATTGAAATCGCCGGTATCGACGCCGCAGAACACAACGACGCTGGATACCAGCTGGCTTCCAAGTAACGAGGTGGAATCTGAAAAATAACATGAACAAAATCAAGGGGTAGGACATCGGTTACGGTGTCCGGGAAACCGCCGGTGGGCCATGCAGCCACCGGCGGTTTTCTTTTACCCTGGAGCGCAGCAAGCAAACGCACAACCAGTATTGGTGTGGAGCTGGTTAGATGCAGCCTCGATTCTTGATATTCTTATAAGTCGAGTCCTGTGCGTTTTTTATACGCACCACAAGACCTATCGAAAGAAGTGCCCGGCACGTGTTTAATTCACTTTCCGATCGCCTGACAGCAACCTTCAAAAACCTGCGCGGCAAGGGCCGCCTGACCGAAGCAGACATTGACGGTACCGTCCGCGAAATCCGTCGCGCCCTGCTCGACGCTGACGTTGCCGTCTCGGTGGTCCGCGCCTTTGTGGCCCAGGTGAAAGAACGTGCACTGGGCATCGAGGTCTCCGAATCTCTGAACCCAGGCCAGCAGGTCGTCAAGATCGTCAACGAAGAACTTGTTGGCATCCTCGGTGGCGAAACCCGCCGTCTGAACTTGGCCAAGAACCCTCCAACGGTGATCATGCTCGCCGGTCTACAAGGTGCTGGTAAGACCACCTTGGCCGGTAAGTTGGCTAAGCACCTGAAGTCTGAGGGCCACACCCCGATGCTGGTGGCCTGTGACCTTCAGCGTCCAAACGCTGTAAAGCAGCTACAGATCAACGGTGAACGTGCCGGGGTACCTGTTTATGCACCGCACCCGGGTGTCTCCTCGGAATTTGATACTCCAACCGGTGACCCGGTAGTAGTAGCCCGCGACGGTATCGCTGAAGCCAAGGCTAAGCTGCACGACGTAGTCATCGTGGATACCGCCGGCCGTTTGGGTGTTGACACCGAAATGATGGCCCAGGCTGCGAACATTCGCGCTGCCATCAACCCGGACGAAGTCCTCTTTGTTATCGATGCGATGATCGGTCAAGACGCGGTCAACACCGCGCAGGCCTTCCATGAAGGCGTCGACTTCACTGGTGTCGTTCTTTCCAAGCTGGATGGCGATGCCCGTGGTGGTGCCGCACTGTCGGTAGCATCGGTGACCGGTAAGCCAGTGATGTTCGCATCCACCGGTGAAAACCTGGACGACTTCGAGATCTTCCACCCAGATCGTATGGCTTCACGCATTCTGGACATGGGCGACGTCATGACGCTCATCGAACAGGCTGAGAAGAACTGGGACAAGGGCGAAGCCGAGCGTATGGCGAAGAAGTTCGCCGACCAGGAAGACTTCACCCTGGATGACTTCCTTCTTCAGATGGCCCAGATCAAGAAGATGGGCTCGATGAAGAAGCTGCTGGGCATGATGCCCGGTGCACAGATTTCTCGTCAGCAGCTTGAACAGTTTGATGAGCGCCAGATCGACCGTGTCGAAGCCATCGTTCGTTCGATGACCCAGCACGAACGTGTGGCTCCAAAGATCATCAATGGTTCACGCCGTGCCCGTATTGCTAAGGGTTCCGGCGTTACGGTGTCCGAGGTGAACCAGATGCTTGAACGCTTCACCGAAGCCCAGAAGATGATGAAGAAGATGGCCGCCGGTGGCGGTATTCCTGGTATGCCAGGTGCCGGTAAGGGCGCAGCTCGCAAGGCAAAGGCCAAGGGCAAGGGCAAAAAGCAGCAGAAGTTCGGTAACCCCGCCAAGGCTGCACAGGCCGAGTTGGAAGCTCAGAACAAGAAGCCAGCAGCACCTTCGGGTGCCGCGTTTGGTCAGAACGCCAATGCGGACTTCGACCCATCAAGCTTGAACCTGCCTGCAGGCTTCGAGAAGTACTTGGGTAAGTAAGCACTAGCGCGTAGAAATGGACCTGCGCCGATCGTCAGTAGACGATTGGTGCAGGTCCTTTCTCATCTCATGCCAGCGAGTCCTTTCAGCCAGTTGGTATCGGTTGTACCGAATGCACCGTAGGATGAGGCCATGGGGTACTCTCCCCATATTTTGGAAGCGATTAATGCTTCCGGCAAGGCGGCACATCATGTCCGACAAGTCACCACGCAAGGGCGAAGCGAAGAAGCCCACCAAATCCATCAAGGAAAAGCGCGCCGAGAAGCGGCTGAAGGGTACTGATTCGATCAGCGACCCGGTACGTAAGACTGCTAAATAAAATACAACTTTCCGCGTTTCCACCATGCGCTGAGTATGGTCTAGCGATCTGACAGCCAAGAGCCCAAGCATCATCGGTCAATGACCATCGATGCAAGGGCTCTTGCTGTATTCAGGCCGACCAGGTTGCCTTCCGAAGAGAACCTAACTTTTCGAATTCCACGTCAAGTGGCGGAGCGCAAGGGCTTCGGCTGGCTGATAGGCAGAAGTCTTGGAGCTGTTCTTCAGCGAGGTAACTAGAATTGACAGTAGCTAACCATTGCACAGATGAAAGGGATCAGACTTCGTGGATTCTTCAGAGTTCAACTACCTCAACCTTGAGTTCATTTTTATGGGTGATAAGCCGGATGCCGTTCAGGCTGTGCGCAGCGTTTTGGCCGACCGTCGTCTGCTCGGATTCATTGGCGGAGCTATCGAGCGAGAGAAAGCCACCGAAGTATTGGCTGAGGTTGCCACCGTCAGCGAAGCACGCGACGCGGTCCTCTACCGCATTGATGCCAATGGCAAACTGCGTGAGGGTTCCCGAGTGACCAAGCTTGTCCATGAGCTGAAGAACTCCACCGGTGCAAACTACGTTTTGGTTGATGGTGAAGAAATTGATGGTCCCACTCCGGATGAAGACATTCTCGGTGAACTTGGCTCCACCAACGAGTTGCTTCATGGTGCCACCCTCAAGGCTTCGGAACTAGTTTTGGCTGCCGGGTTTGAGGATAACCAGATCACCGTATGGAACAGTGAAGCCGGGCTCATGGCCATGCCTACGTATCCAGTCTTTGCTCCTGGTATCTCTCGAAGCAACCGTCCGTTCTTGTCGCTGACGCGCACCGGTAACGTCATCATGGCCACCATAGAAGCCAAACGTGCGCGCAAGGATCTTTTTGCTCCAGCCTTAACCATGGTGCTGGACCTGGAACGACAGGTGATTCTTGATCCAGGTGCTGAGTCGCCGGCTGCAACCCGGTTGGCAGAATTAGATGCGTTGTTGCGTGGTATCGACGACGAAGTTATTGAGTTGATTGACCAGTTGCTCAGTGATGACGCCCAGCGTCAGGAAGCATTAACACTGCTGCGCAACCCCACGGACGTGGCTAGCCTCAAGCGCTTTGTGGCCCTGTTCGGGTTCGACCCGCGCAGCGTGGACTACCTCACCGGCCGTCCCATCCCTGAAGACCGTCGGATTATTGCCACTGGCGGTCCGTTCAGAAGCCTGCGCGCTGCACTGAGCGAGCAAGAGCGCGAAGCCACCGGTATTTCACGGGTACTTTTCCGCGGTGGATGTAACCCCAAAGCACTGATGGCCTCCGGCGCCTTGGTTCTTGCCTCGGGCGCCGCTGCACACGCGGTTATGGCCAATAGTCAGAAATTTGCTTGGCTACCCAAGCCCGCACGTCAACTATTGATGTCCGCTTGGTATGCCGACGGCGCGTTCTACCTGGGCAAGGGAGTCGTTGACGCGGTCAAAGAAAAGAACAAATTCTAAGCTGCATTCTCTCTTTGTTTAGCGGTTGGTCGGAAGCTCTATCGAAGTCGCTTCCGACCAACCGTCGTTTTTTGCGGGGGACTGCCCCTAAATTAGGCTGAGCTCAGTTTCTTGAGATCGGGGAAATCGGTGTCACGGAATTCTCCAGCTGGAGTTGTGCCCGCAGCATGTTGTTCCGCCTCGGCAAGGCGTAGCTCAACTCGACGGATCTTGCCCGAGATGGTCTTTGGAAGATCTGAGAACTCTAAACGACGGATGCGTTTGTAGGGAGCCAAGTGCTCGCGGCAGAACCCAAGAATGTCCTCGGCCGTCTGCGCGTTAGGTTCGTATCCAGCGGCAAGTATCACGAAAGCCTTAGGCACCGAGAGCTTAAGCGGATCTGGCGAGGGCACCACCGCAACTTCAGCCACAGCGGGATGTTCCAACACCACGGATTCAAGCTCAAAAGGGCTGAGCTTGTAGTCACTTGATTTGAACACATCATCGGCACGACCAACGTAAGTGAGAACACCAGACTCATCGATTTCCGCAATGTCACCAGTGTGGTAAAAACCGTCTCGTAGAACCTCGTCGGTTTTCTCCGGGTCATCAAAGTAACCCTTCATCAACCCAACCGGGCGAGGATCAATTCGCAGGCAGATCTCGCCAACCTCAGCCAACTGGCCGGTGGTTGGGTTGCGAAGTTCAATCTCATAACCAGGCATCGGTCGACCCATGGCGCCTACCTTCACCGGGGAACCTGGAGAATTGGCAATCTGCACCGTAGTTTCGGTCTGTCCGTAGCCGTCACGAATCACCTGACCCCACGCATTACGCACCTGGTCAATCACTTCAGCGTTCAGTGGCTCGCCGGCAGAGATCAGTTTGTGCGGCGGATTCTTCAAGGTGCTCAAGTCGGCCTGGATTAGATAGCGCCACACGGTCGGTGGGGCGCAGAAGCTGGTGACGTTTTCCTTATCCATCTGATTCATCAGCGCTTCGGGGTCAAAGCGCTTGTAGTTGAAGACAAATACCGTGGCTTCGGCAATCCAAGGACCAAAGAAGTTTGACCACGCGTGCTTGCCCCAGCCAGGCGACGCGACGTTCAGGTGCACATCGCCTGGCTCCACGCCGATCCAGAACATCGTTGCCAGGTGCCCCACCGGATAGGACGTGTGCGTGTGCTGCACCAACTTAGGCTGCGAGGTTGTTCCCGAAGTGAAATACAGCAGCAGGTTTTCATCTGCACGGGTTGGAGTCTCAAGTGAGAATTGTGCTGGTGCTTGGTAAGAATCTGCATAATGCAGGGTGCCGGGTAGCGCTTGACCACCAACCTGAACGATGGCGTAGGTCCCGGGAACTTCTTGTAGCTTCTCCAGTTGGTCATCACTGGTGATGACCCAGTTGGCCTTGCCGCGATTAATGCGGTCAACCAAATCTTCGGAAGTGACCTGTGTAGTGGTCGGGATGATCGCCGCGCCGAGCTTCATACCGGCTAACATCGTCTCCCAGAGGGCCACTTCATTGCCCAGCATCAAGACGATGGTGTCTCCACGCTCCAGTCCTTCGTCGCTGAGCCAGCGCGCTACTTGGGTGGAACGGTGTGAAAGTTCGGCCCAGGAGTACCGGGCAGAACTTCCATCAGGTTCGGTCAAGATCAGTGCGGGTTCATTGGCACGCTGCGGATCTGCTGCGACGGCGTCAAACCAGTCGTAGGCAAAGTTGAAGTCGGTGAATTGGGGCCAAGTGAACTCTGCCCGTGCTCGCTCGTAGTCATCCCGAGCTGCCAACAGGAGGTCGCGGGCGGCTCGGAACTTCTCGGTATTGTTCATCGCAGTCCTTCATTTGTCGGGCGCCAATGCCCCTGAATCTGATCGTTGCTCTAACCCAAATATACGATAATGATCAGTGCAGACGAATTGTTGCGTCATTGTGCGTGGTGTTTTTGATTTGCAGTTCAGTATTTGTCCAATGATTGACCCCTCGATCTGTCATTGTGATGTCTGAGTCAAAAATAGTGAGCAATTGGACGGTGATGGTCCGATGGTCTAGCGTCTGAAATATGTCAAAGGATCAAGCTCCGGCAAAGAATCAGAATCAGCTTCTTGTGCTGGGAAAAATCAGCTCCATCCTTGATGCTTTTTCCTTACGCCAGCCGGTCCTTACCTTGACGGATCTTCGTGAGGCCACGTCCCTGCCTTCCTCTACCGTGCAGCGGTTAGTATCAAACCTCGTGGAGCAGGGCTTCTTAGATCGGGACGGAGACGGTTACCGCATCGGCATGAAGATGGCCTATTGGGCTGCTCCGGCTACCCGAGGCAAAGAAGTCCTCGATGTGATCAGCCCACTGCTTGGCGAACTGCGTGATGTTACAGGGGAGACCGCCTGCATCTTCCGTGCCGAACAGTCCTACCGGGTGTGCGTAGGTATTGCCGAAACCCGCCACGTTTTGCGTCGCGAAATGCATCTGGGGGAACTGGCTCCACTGCACGCTGGATCCGCAGGACGAGTACTTCTGGCCTGGAAGCCAGAACTGATGCAACGGCTTGTTGAAGGTTCCTTGGAACCCTTGACCGCCTCCACCATTACCGGTCTGGATGAATTACAAAGCGCAGTGGACACCACACTTGCCGATGGTTTTGCCATTACCACCGGCGAGCGCGAAAGTGGAGCTTCAGGATTGTCGGCACCAATTTTTGATTCTTCAGCCGGGTTGGTCGCTGCGGTAACAATCAGTGGTCCATCCCTACGCATGTCGCAAGAGGTCTGCGAGTCGTGGGTTGAACCGCTCTTGGAGACCGCAGAGCGAATGACTCGACTCATTGGTGGACGTTTCCCCGGTGAGACCCACCGCCCTGCAGGCTAGTCGTTCCTGCTCGGCTTTAGCTTTCTTCGCTGGGGATGACCCATTCGAACGCTTTGGCTTTAGACCTTGCCCCTTGGGCTGACTTTGATCGGTTGGGTTCACCCAGTTTGTTGAGCAGATGCTCGGAGAGCTGCACCAGAGAGCCGAAGCGTTCTGGGCTCAGCCATGCTGGGCGGGTGGCGAAGAGAATATCTTCGCTGGAGGTGTTGCCACTGGCTCCCGGAGCGAAGGGACATCCACCCAAGCCGCCTAGGGCTCCGTCTACAACTTCGGCACCGGCGCTGATGGCTGCCAAGGTATTGGCAACTCCCAGTCCCCAGGTGTCGTGGCCGTGGAAGACGATTCTTCGTTGCGGGGAGTTTTCCTTAACGTTGCTGATCAGTGAGGCCACTTGAGCGGGGACGGCTTGGCCCAGGGTGTCGCAGATGACGATGTCGCAGGTGCCTTTGGCACGTGGGTCGTTGGCTATTTCTAGTACTCGTGCTTCTGGCACCTGACCCTCAAAGGGGCAGGTAAATGAGGTGGCCAAGCATAACTGGATGCGCCCGTTGACGGCCTGTGCATACTTGATGGCTTCGGGTAGTGCTTCAAGGCTTGCCTCGGTGCTGCGCGAGATATTCGCCTGGTTGTGCGCATCGGAGACGGAGAGGCAGTACTGAAAGTTGGTGATGCCGGCTTTGGCTGCCTTGGCTACATGGCCCGGGGTGGCCACCCAGATCCAACAGTGCGCCAGTTCTTCTGCGGTGAGCGCTTGAGCCACCTCAAGGGTATTGGCCATGGGTGGGACCAAATCTGCTCGGGCCATGGAGCCCAGTTCAATCTCTTGGACGCCAAGGTGTAGTAGTTGTCTGACGGTGGCGATCTTTTCTTCCGTGCTTAACAGTTTGCCGGTCAGCTGTAGTCCGTCGCGCAAGGTGACGTCGCGAAGGGTGGCTGCTGGGGTGAAATTGTAGCTCATGCTTGGCTCTTTTCGCTGGCGCTGGCGTCGTGGATCTGGTCTTGGTCGTAGCCCAGTAACTCACCAAGTACCCAGTCGGTATGTTCGCCGAGGTCTGGTCCGAGGTTGCGGATGGGTAGGGAAGTTCCTCCCATGACCGGAACAATGCCGGGGAAGCCGACGTTTTTCAGGGTTTCTTCGCCGGTGGAGACGTCGAGGTGCTGGATCATATTGCGGGCTTGATACTGTGGTTCGTTTTCAATGTCGGCCGCGGTGTAGATCGGGCCTGCAGGAACCCCTGCGGTATCAAGGATGTCCAATGCTTGCGCCGAGTCTAGTGTGGCGCTCCATTGACCGATGGCGGCGTCGAGCAGCTCTCGTTGTTCCCAGCGCTGCTGGTTGGATTGCAGGGTGGGGTCATCTGCCAGATCCGGCCTACCGATGGCTTGCATATAGCGTTTGTAGATTCCATCCCCGTTGCCGGCCACCACGATGCTGGCCCCATCGGCGCAGCGATAGGCGTTGGATGGCGCTATGCCTTCCATGCGTCCACCGGTACGACTGCGCGTTTCTCCGTAGGCGCCGTGATCCGGGATCAACGATTCCATCATGGAGAACATCGCTTCGTGCAGTGCCACGTCGATTACTCGGTGATCTAGTGGCAAGGACTTTGTCTCGGGACGATTTTTATCGCGCTCAAACAAGGCCATGACCACGCCGAAGGCTGCATAGAGTCCGGCGATGGAATCTCCAATAGAGACACCCACGCGTACCGGGGCCCGGTCGGGATCTCCCACCAGGTTGCGGAAGCCGCTGAAGGCTTCGGCGACTGCGGCGAAGCCTGGGCGCTGGGAGAGTGGTCCGGTTTGGCCAAAGGCGGAGATGCGGGTGATGACCAGATCCGGGTTGGCTTCACTGAGTACCTCGGGTCCCAGACCCCACTTTTCTAGGGTGCCGGGTCGGAAGTTTTCCAATAACACGTCGCATTCACGGACTAGCTCGAGTACTGCGGCCCGTCCGGCGTCGCTACGCAGATCAAGGACAACGGATTTTTTGTTGCGGTTGATCGTTCGATACAGCATCGAGACACTGCCCTTTTTTAGCCGCCAATTGCGTAGTTCATCCCCGGTGGCCGGGCGTTCTACCTTGATGACTTCTGCACCGAAGTCGGCAAGTAGTCGACCAGCAGTGGGAGCGGCAATGTAGTTGCCTAGTTCTAGGACGCGGATTGAGGATAATGGTGCGATCGTTGCTTGTTCGTTCATGAGTTAACTCCTTGGGTTGATCGGTTGCGCACTAGATGAAGATGCTCAAGGTCAGCACCATGCCTAGTGCAATCACCGAAGCCACCGAAACTCCCACGCTGACCGACTTCAGGGCACCACGCACGGTTTGGCCCAACAAGGATTGCAACAGCCAGAAGGTATTGGAGGTTACGTGAATCATGAACAGCGATCCTGCACCAGCGGCCAAGGCGATCAGTACTGGGTCCAGGCCTAGCGCTGGGGCTATTGGGGCAAGCATGCCTGCAGCGGTAATGGCCGAGAGGGTTACCGAGCCGACGGCGATGTGCAGAACGGCGGCGATCACCCAGACAACTACCAGTGGTGCTACGGCGCTGGCGCTAAAGAAGCCGCCGAGGATATCGCCTAGACCTGCAGCTGCCACGGTGGCTGCCAATGATCCGCCGGCGCCGGTCAGTAGCAGGATCTGTCCGCTGTCCTTAAAGCCGATGGTGATGGCCTCATCCAAACCCTTCTGACCCAGGGTGCGCCGTCCCACGATGGTGGTGCCGATCAGGCCGATCAGCAGTGCAACTACCGGGTTGCCGAGCAGCTCAAGAACACCGTTATGGATCTTGGCAATTTCAGTGACAGCACCAACGGCAATCAGGATCAGTGACAGTAGTAGGGGAGCAAAGAGTACCCACAGTGGTGCTTCGCGTTTGGCTTGCGGGTCAACCGCGAGCTTAACTGCGCCCGGTTCGCTGCGTGCCTCATCCGCATCATTCTGCGTTTTGGTGCCAGCTGTGTTGCGCAGACTTGCTTGGGGATAATCTTCTTCGTCAAAGATATTTTGTTCATCGCGTTCGGGCTTCCAGAAGCCGCGACGGAACAGGAAGGACATGATCATGATTGCCAGCAATACCGTTGGTACCACCACGATCAGACCGCAGATCAGCATGGTTCCCAGGGGGACTTCTAGCACGCCAGCCAAGGCTAGTGCTCCGACGCCCGGAACCATGAAGATGATGCCGCATTCCAGCGAAATGGCCATGGCGGTAGCCAGTCGCGCAGTGCCCAGAGGACCGATTTTGGGAGCCATGCGCCGGGCCAACGGGGCGGAGATGACCAGCAGTACGTCAACAAAGATCGACTGCAGGACGGTACTCATGGCCACCGCCATGGAGTACGGCAAGAACTTCGGCCCAAATACGCTAAGCAGCCGTTCAACTAGTCGTCGAATGGCTCCGACTTCGTTCAGGATGGCGCCCATCAGCACACCAAAGGCAATCAGCAACCCGACTTCCACCATGATGTCGCCAAAGCCCTGGGTGATGGTCTCAACGGTTTTGGTGATGCCCAGCCCGGTGCTGAGCCCCAGGTAGAGGGATCCAAGAACCAGTCCGATGACTGGATTGACCTTAAATTTCACGATCAATAGCACCGTGGCGAGTACTGCCACAGCGGTATTAATCAGAATCGCGGTATCTGACATGGTCGGTCCGATCTACAAAGGGGTGTGGGTCTTAGTGAGCTAGGTCACTGATCTTCGACTCATAGTATGAGCTGTAACCCACGATGTAAACTTCGTGTCTCAACTTGGTCATCTGCCACTGTCACTACATAAAGCATTGGGGCCCGTAGTTGAACTACAGGCCCCAATGGTGAATGTCAGTTATGGATTCAGTTATGGCTTTAGATTCGGGAAGTCGATGTCCCGGTATTCGGTTCCCGCAACCTCGCCACCGGCGAAGCGCTGTTCTTCGGCTTGACGCAATTCCACCCGTCGAATCTTTCCCGAGATGGTTTTAGGTAACTGCGCAAACTCAATACGCCGCACCCGCTTAAAGGCCGAAAGATGCTCGCGGCAATGCGCCAAAATGGATTCGGCCAGTTCTGCTCCTGGTTCATGATCGGCAGTCGGAACGATATACGCCTTAGGTACACTCAGGCGCAGCTCATCGGGAGCTGGCACCACGGCAGCCTCTGCGACCCCGGGATGTTCGATCAGCACCGATTCCAGTTCGAAGGGGCTAATCTTGTAGTCGCTTGATTTGAACACATCATCGGCGCGGCCCACATAGGTCAGGATTCCACGCTCATCACGTTCGGCAATGTCACCGGTGTGATAGACGCCGTCGCGGAACACCTCGTTAGTCTTCTCCGCGTTCTCGAAGTACCCCTTCATCAAACCCAGCGGTCGCTGCTCGGTAACCAAGCAAATTTCCCCCAGATCACCCACCTCGCCGGTGGCCGGATCGATGAGTACCACCTCGTAGCCCGGCATCGCTTTGCCCATGGCACCAATCTTGACCGGTTCTCCCGGTGGGTTGGCGATTTGTACTGTGGTCTCGGTCTGCCCGAAGCCGTCGCGGATCACTTGGCCCCAAGATTTGTGAACCTGATCGATAACTTCAGCGTTCAGCGGTTCGCCGGCCGAAACCAACTTTTGCGGAGCCGTCTTCAGCGCGCTCAAGTCTGCTTGAATCAGCAGACGCCAGACCGTAGGCGGAGCGCAGAAGCTGGTGACCTTTTCCTTATCCATCTGATTCATCAGGGCGATCGGATCAAAGCGGTCGTAGTTATAGAGGAAGACCGTAGCCTCGGCGATCCATGGAGCGAAAAGATTGGACCACGCATGTTTGGCCCAGCCCGGAGAGGCAACGTTCAGGTGCACGTCCCCTGGCTCCAGCCCGATCCAGAACATCGTGCTCAGGTGCCCGACAGGGTAAGAGGTATGTGTGTGCTCTACAAGCTTTGCCTTGGAAGTGGTTCCCGAAGTGAAATAGCGCAGCAAAGTTTCATCGGAGCGGGTCGGTGAGTCCAGTTCAAAAGATGCTTCCGCCGTATGCGATTGTGCGAAGTCCAGAATTCCATCCGCCGGGGTGCCGCCGATCTGAATCAGCGTGTAGTCACCCGGCACGGTTTCAAACTTGGGCATCTCGGACTCGTTGGTGATCACCCAATTGATATGTCCGCGTTCGATCCGGTCCGCCAGATCTGTCGGGGTCAGCTGGGTGGTACAGGGGATCAGTACCGCGCCGAGCTTAATTCCGGCGAGCATGGATTCCCATAGTTCTACCTGGTTACCGAGCATCACCGCGATTGTCTCGCCGCGCGCCACACCCTGATCACTGAGCCAACGCGCTAGCTGCGTGGAGCGTTCGGATAGTTCGGCCCACGTACGCCGGGTGGAGGCTCCATCTCGTTCGGTGATAATCAGCGCCGGAGTCTGCGCACGGGCCGGATCCTTGGCTACCTGATCAAACCAGTCGTAGCCGAAGTTGAATTCGGTAAATTCTGGCCAGCTGAATTCGGCACGCGCTTTGGTGTAATCGGTGCGTAATTCTAGGAGTCGGTCACGGGCAGCTCTGAATTCTTCGGTAACGCTCACAATCAAACCTTCTGTCGCTGGAAAGATTTACACCTCTACAGCGACACAAACGACGATGTGAGGTGGCTCACTAGATAATCTACTTTGAAGTCCTAGTAATTGAAAGACCTTCTAGCTGCGTGCCGTGTTCTGCAGAATCGACCTCTCGGATTGAAGGGGTGATGCCGCCACAAAAGACCGATTCCCGCACGGCCGAAGCCATACGGGAATCTAATGAGCATCAAACTGCTATTACGCGTCTGTGCTTCCGCTGCTAGCCACACGGCTTCCAGGATTTGCCACCGGGTGCATAGCATCGTGGTCCGGTGTATTTTTCTGGCACCGATGACTTTGGTGGCGTCTTCACCTTAGGAGCCACCGATTTTGGTGCCTTGTAGGTTGGTGGGGTCTTCTTGGGTGCAACATTCTTAGGCGCAACATACTTGGGTGCAACGTATTTAGGAGCAGCGTTTCGTTGCTGTTCAGCGGCCATGTCTTGTTCCGCTTTCTTTTTGGCGGCTAATTGCGCAGCTTCCTTTTCGGCGGCTGCTTGCTTCTCAGCTTCGCGCTTGGCTTGTTCCTCGGCCTTTTGTTTTGCCTTGGCCTTAGCTTCTTCCTCTTTGCGCTTCTTATCCTCAGCGACAAGATCATCGTGCTGCTGCGTGTGCTTTTGTTCCAGCTTTTGGGTCTGCGCGGTAACTTCGTTCATCGTTGTCACGGATTTTTGAACGATGTCGCTAGCAAGATGGCCGTGACCGGGTGGGTGTCAGGAGTGATTGCCGCCAAAGCTTTGCCTGTAGCCAGTCCGGTAGCCACGGCAGCTGCAGCTTCTTGGGCCGCTGACTGCGCTTGCTCGACACTGCTGGCTGTTTCGCTCGGCACTTGTCCCAGTTCATCAAGTGCCTTGGTTACCTGAGCTGGATTTGTGCATGAGATGTCGGCGCTGAAAAGACCAGCATCATCTTGTTCCGCTTCTTGCTGCGCGTCGAGAATCTGTTGGTAGTACTTGACGTTGGGTTCAAACTTTACGGCGACCCCCAGGCCGTTCGCCGCGATCGAGCGATTAATGAACTCACCGTCTTTGTATACCGCCGCCAGTGTTCTGCCGTAGCGATCTTCACGCTCAACGTCGTACTTTAAATCAACCTTGTCGCCCGATTTGAGCAGCGACTTGAGGTTCTCTGATGCCTCTGGGCCCATGCATTCGACGGGCTTGTTGGGATCTACGGTTTCTGGCGTGTCAATGTTTAGAAGTCGCACCCTGGTTTCCTGGCCTGCAATTTCCATATCCATGGTATCGCCGTCGATAACGCGGGTCACGGTTCCTCGTGAGTCAGGCTCGTGGGTGCTTGCGTAGACCACGCCACCGGTCGCGAGGGTTCCGGCTAAGAGCGCGGAGACCCAGATAGTCGTTTTCTTCAATTGTGTTCGTTCCTTGATGTGCGAGTGCTAATTCTCTGCTCCCTGGCAGAAAATCGAGTGATTTCATCAGAATAGCTAGTTTTATTGAACTTTCAAATGACGCGTTTTTTATGGCAGAAACGAGGTCATAATTGACGAGGGTTTAGAAGGACTACTCCCGCTTCAGGTTTCAAGACGCAAAGATGGCCTGATTCCGTCAGCCTTCAGTTTCTTCGCGAAACGGAACTGTTTGGGGAACCATTGTTCGCTACGAATTTGAGTGGATATCTTCATACTGGGTGTGCGGTGGGTCGGCGCACCCAACTACTACTTAAGTATGATTGCACGCTAGACGAGCTGCGACTAGGCTATTTTTTGTAAGTCTACCGTCTAAGGGTAACCGTGAAGATCAAAATAAAAATAGCGCTCAGTTCCCTTGCTGCCACACTCCTGGCCAGCGGGTTGGCATTGCCTGCTCAAGCGCAGTCTTTGGGGCCATCCGTTGAAGCATTTGCGGTCGTTGGCGAAGAGAGTTCTGTCCCATCAAAATCTCAAAAACTGAAGCTAATTGACGCGTTGGAATTCAGCTACAAGCAAGGTGCTGAACAGGGCGACGAGGCAGCTATCGAATCCCTTCGGAAATTGGACAGCTTGTCTCGTGCGGAACAGTTGGACGAAGCGGCTTCTATTCTCACTGGAGAAGTGGAATTCGCCGAAGATGAGCCGCAAGTGGCCACTCAAATTCCGTTCGCAACTCCAGCTGCCAAATCCACAACAAGCCGTCAGCCAGTTGCCTGCTATCTGCGTGGTGTGTCTCTAGGAGGGCTTGTGGTCGCACGAGTCAAGGTGTCTGGCGGTGTTTGGGCTAAGAACTTCGGGGCGACGCTAGTCCGCGTGGAGAACCCTACTGCCCGCATCACCACTGTGTACGACCCGACCCTCAAGATCGCATTCAGTGGGGACAAAGCGTGGAAGAGCAATAACCGTGCCCATATGGAAATTGACGCAACTTCAAACAGGACAATCGGCTGGGCTACCACCGGAAGGGCGGCAACTATCCAGTTTATTACTAACAGCTTTGGTATCACACAGTCCTGTAAGTGGGTGGCATAGAACTATGAATCCACTAGTGCCCAACGCATTTGAATTGGTATTTTTCATCATAATTCCACTATTGGTAACAGTAGGGCTTGCGGTTTTCTTGTTCGCCGCTCTCCGGAGAAACAATTCGAAGCCGTACAACAAGCAGGATGACGACAGTTCTGAGGCGGATCAGTAGCATTTCTTAGTTCAGGAGTCTGCAGTGGCAGTTCGGATAACCGGGCTGCCACATTCTTTTTCCTATTGAACCTTGACGCCTTCCTTGATGCTGGAGCATGCCAGCTGCACTTTCGGAGAATTTGCTTATTCACCCGCAGGTTAGGGGGTCGAGCTTGGTTGAAACCTGATGGAAGTGGCCCTGGCACATGGCTCTCCGGAGCTCATTTTGGCAAGCGCTGCGCACCTTCGCGCAAGGGCGAGCAAGAGTCTCTTGGCGACGTCGTAAATTCACTGTGATGCACAGAGCTTCGAAAATTACTTGAAGCATCAACTAAATCGGAGTACGGTAGGTATCAATAGGAACAAGTGAACAGAAAACAGGGGACAGGTCATGACTACGCTCAAAGAAGATAAGCTCGCCGCCGAAACTCATATGAACGCCGTACAGCTCAAGGTCGGCGATATGAAGACCATGAGCGAGTACTACCAAAAGGCACTTGGGTTAGAGGTACTTGTTGAATCGGCCGAAGGCACCACGCTGGGTCGCGGGACTCAAGAGCTGGTCAACCTGCGCAACGCTCCGGGTCTACAGCTGGCCTCGCGCAATGAAGCTGGACTGTTCCACACCGCACTGCTCTTTGACACTCAGGCGGATCTGGCAGCCACCGTACTCTCGGCTGCACAATTTGATCAGAGCAAATTTGTGGGAAGCTCAGACCACCTAGTCTCCGAAGCGTTCTACTTCACAGATCCCGAAGGTAACGGCATCGAGCTCTACTTCGACCGCCCGCGCGACGGCTGGACGTGGAAAAACGGTGAGGTATCGATGGACACCATCTACCTGGACCCCAACGAATATCTCAACTCGCACTTGAGCGAACAGGCTGTCGCAACCCAGCGCAAGGCCGCAGCCGATATCGGCCACGTACACCTGCAGGTTGGCGATGTTGCCACCGCGCGCCAGTTCTACGTGAACACCCTCGGCTTTGATGAGACCACCGCATTGGGCGAGCAGGCCTTGTTTGTCTCCGCCGGCGGCTACCACCACCACATGGCGATGAACGTCTGGAACTCCCGCGGCGCCGGTCCGCGCAAAGACACCCTGGGCCTGGGTGAAGTACTGATCAATGTGCCTAGCGAAGAAGAAATCGGCAAATTGGCCGAACGCCTAAGCTTCGCGAAGGTAACGCACCATCACACCGGATCGGAACTACGCTTTAATGACCCATGGAACAACAATTTGCGCGTCACTCTGGGCTAATCGGTTCGTGCCAGCTACTTCAAGGTGTCCAGGTGCTCTTTGATCATTGGCGCGGTCAGTGGTTGGGTCACCAGCGGAACTAAACTGCCATCCTCGCGGCCGCGCATCACCTGGTGGGCAAACTCCTCGGGATTGCTGACATCAAAACGGGTCAGATCCTCCGGTGCAAACTCCCACCATTCTGAGGCTTGCAGTGCGTGCACGATCCCGGGGGCAAAACGTTCACGCAATACACGAGCTGGCACCCCGCCGACCACGGTATACGGGTCGACATCTTTGGTCACCACCGAATTTGAGGCGATGACTGCACCGTCGCCGATCTTCACTCCATGGCCCAGCGACACCTTTTCGCCGATCCACACGTCGTTGCCGATGACGATTTGGCCCTGGGCATAGTCAAAATTGGTCGATTCAAGGCTGACACCACGATCTTGAGAATAGGCTTGGGCCATCACGCGCTGGTTGTAAAAGACCGGACTGGTTGAGGCCCACTCCAGAGGGTGTCGGGCACCCATCACGCTCATACCCTTGGCGATCGAGGTGTAACGACCAACGCTCACCGACTTATGCAGCTTTGAAATCGTGTAGGAAAACGCACCCATCCGTGGCAAGGCGGTGCCTGCGGTGCCATAAAACGTCGTGTAAGGGTGTAGCTCTAGGTCTGCCTCAAAAGTAACCTGCGTGTTCGCAGCGTATGAGTCCCCGGACTTTTCCATCGTGTCCACGCCTTGGCCTGCGAGCAGGATTCGGTGGTGGCTGAGCAGTGGCTGCAGGTCAGACATCGCAATTTTCATAGCTTCAACTCTAGTTCGTGTTTCTGGGCGAGCGATAAGTGCGAGGCCGATGCGCGCTGGAAGCCTACTTCTCTGGTTTAAAGGACAGATTATTGTGGCTCGTGAAGTACGGTAGCACCCGCGAATTTTCAACACCCAAGCGCTTCATCAACATGCTGGAACCTACCCGCATACGCAAAAACACGTCGGTGGGCTTCTCTTGGGTGCGCGCTTCCTTTACCCCGGCGACGTCGATGGTGAACACGGCCTGTTGCTCATCAAATTCGCTGGCTGCATAGACCTTCACCTCAGCCTCATTGTCGCGCTGCACGATGACAAATTCAAAACCGGTGTCACGCGGCAATTTTGCCTTATGCGCCACGCTGATTTTCAGGGCACCGCGCTCCAAAAACTCCACCGATTTTAGCCGTGCGGAAAATTCTGGAACTTCTTGCCGGGCACCGAGCTGCTTGATCTTGGACGCGATGGACATGGTTTCCTCCCAGAGCGAGACCAGGTCCCGCGAAGCATACTCTTGAGCAAATTTTCGAGCGTTGGCCGAAAGCTGCGCCGCCAATTGTGGATCGGTCATTAACTGTTCAGCGCGATCAGCCATCCGGGTAATGTCACCGGCCGGAACCAAGAAGCCGTTGACCGAATCTTGGATGCTATCGGCCGGGCCAAAGTTGATGTCGAAGGATATCGGCACACAGCCCTGGGCCTGAGCTTCAAGCAACACCAAAGCCTGGCCCTCATTGCTAGAGGTAAACAACTGCGCTGTGCAGGTGGCAAAGAAGGTTGGCAACTTATCGGAGAAGCCGTGGAAAATCACCGCATCTTCAACGCCGAGCTTGGCGCACAGCTGCTCAAGTTTTTCCCGTTGGGATCCCTGGCCGACCACATGCAAGACCGGAGCATGTCCGCGGCGCACCAATTCGGCCACCACTTTAATGGCTGCCGCCACGTTTTTATTGGTGGTCAGCGATCCGGCGGCGATCAATTGCGTTGGCTTTCGTTCCGGTGCATCCTGGCCCTCGACTACCGGGGTGACCGCGCTGGATTTGAGCGGATTGGGGATCACAAACGTAGTATCGGCATCACCAAAACGGCGGTTATAAATGGCGCGTTGCCCCTCGGTGAGGAACACAAAACCGTCCCACAATTTTCGTTGGGCGATCACCGGGGAATGTGGATCGGACAGCTCACCGGTGAGCAGGCTTTCGCCCTTGGTCACGTGCACACTGTGGAAGGCGTACAACTTAGGCACGATCTTGGTTTCCCAGCTCCCGAGCATCGAGGCGGTGTACTTGCTGTCCACCACCACCAAGGTATTGTCGCGATCGGCCAACTGGCTTAACCAATGCCGGTACAAGGAGGCTGCGCTCGGGAAACGCGCGGTGATATTACCGGCACGATCAAGCACCTCGACGATGCGACGGTTTTTCCCGGTAGTATCGGTAAATCGGGTATCAAGTAGGAAGGTGCTGCCGTCCTTGCGCAAAAAACGTAACTGCGTGGTGGCCGCGTCCGGCCCGGCCGAACTGCTCTGGCTAAAGGCAAGCTGTGGCTCATCGCCGTAGTACACCGTATGTTGCAGTTCAAAATCCTGATGTTCCGGCTGCGCCTTGCGCTCCGGAATCCTATCCTGCGCGGTGATATCGTGTTGTGCCAAGAACGAGTAGATGTTCAGCACCTGCACCTTGGGATCCAACTTACCGCGCGCCACCAGATCCTCAACGGTCTGCGACAGCTTCGGGTCGCGATTAAAGGTGACGATAAACGAGCGGCCATAACGTTGCGCAAAAAGCCCAGCGCGTTGGGTGCACACCGTAGTCATGCCACCAAATTCGCGTTCGAGCTTCCACGTCACCATGTAGGCGTCAAGTTCTTCGCTGCGTTCTTCGCTGCGCAAAGCCACGGGGGTATTCCTTCGGTCGATCTCAAAAACGTCGAACGCAACCGGCCGACATCTAAGCGCCAGCGCATCCAACTTTTACCCTACAGTCGCCTAGCTCATTGTGCGCAGTGGATCAGCAACTTGGCACGAGTCGAACAGCGCCTATACAGCATCACACTTACCCACAGCCGGTATTTTTTGTGCCCGATCCTCCCGCCGCCGCACCATGATGTCCCCATGAGCATTCATCAGTTGGCCGCCACCCTGGCAGCACTGCGCATCAGCCTCACCGGAAATTTCCCCCGTGGCGCCACCGCACTGCTGCTGGAAATCATGGCCGCCTGCTGCACGCTCTTGCTCCGCCTTTCCCACACGCTGCGCACCAGCACCGACCCGCGCATCGCCGCCGCCCACGCCCAACTGATTGAAACCCTGCACCGCTACACCCTGCGCGAACAGCTGCACAGCATCATCGCGCTGGAATCCACCGGCGCGCACCTGCTCACCGATGAGGACCTGGCCGCCGTCCGCACCGGCACCACCGACTTTTCCACCCCCGCCCATCAGCATTCAGGCCGCGCGCACTACCTGAACACCGCCGACTTCGCCGCCAAATTTCTGGACCTCAACGCCCACGAGGCGATGCGCCGGGTGAACGACGCACACCTACTAATCGCCCGCCGCGCCATCGACGGCAGCACCATGCCTCCGCGCCTGACCAAATTAGCCGACCTCTACACTTCTTCGGCCGATCTTGACCCCCGTATGGTGGCCCGCGCTGCCCGCGCGCTGGACTCCTTTGAGCCAACCGACACTTGTTTTGAAGGGCTACCCCTCGCGCCCATCGCCCTCCACTCCGACGGCCAGCTACTTGAAGATCACGCAGTGCAGCTTCTGGCTGAACCCGAACGCAACACCCGCGAAAGCCTACTGAACAACTTCATCTCCGCCGAACGCAAAGCGCGCAAAGAAACCACAGCTCCCGAATGCGGACTGTTTTTACAGAGCCAGGTGGGGGACCGCGACATCTGGAAGCTAGTTGTCGCCGGCGATCAGCGCGAGGAAATGCGCTCCCACGCCGCCCAGAGTGATAACCCGCGCACCGATGCCGGCAAATCTGCCCGCGCTGACCAGTCCGGCTCACCTGATGAAACGCAGGCGTCAAAAGATCAAGACCACCCGGCAGACGACGGACCCCTGAACAGCGATGCACCCCTGAACAGCGATGCACCCTTGAACAGCGATGCCCTCTTTAACAGCAACGACCCCATGCCACCGTGGGCCCAAGACCCCACGCCCGAAACGCAGCCCTTGTTAAAGGAGGGAGAACAAAACACAGGTTTTGTTAATCCCAGCGCGCAGGTTCCCGGCGACGGTAATATCTCGGTCGCTCAACGACGCCTGAACGCCCTGCTCGCGGCCATGAAAAATTCGGATCCGAGCAACACCGCCAAAACCGTCACCCCAAAGATCGCCATCCACATCAAGCTCGACGCATTGGCGGATCTAAAAAATCTGGACAAGCTCACCTCTATCACCGAACACGGACTAAAACTCGGGCCGGCAGATACGGGCCAACTAATCTGCCAAGGCGACATCTATCGGGTAATTTTTGGCCCCAATTCTCAACCGCTCGACGTAGGTCGATCTCAACGCTTCTTCACCGAGGCGATGAAGCGCGCCATTTATGCTCGCGATAAAGGCTGCATCGTTCCGGGCTGCACCGCGCCGGTGGAAATGCTCGAATACCACCACAACAATTGGTGGGAAAACGGCGGCTGCACCTCGAGCGCCAATGGCAGTTGCCTGTGCCGCGCCCATCACCATGCGATCCATGCCGGATTGTTAACGCTGAGCACCATCGGGGGACTGGCGTACATCACGCTGCCCAAACATCTTGATCCGCTCCAGATCCCGGCCCGAAACCGGATCCACTCGGTGCCCTAACCTGACCCCCGAGCCAAACCCCGAGCTAAAGTAGAGCTACCGGTTAACAACGCGATAACTATGCGAGTGATCAACCTCATGACATCAGCGCCACGCGCGACCAAAATAGAGTTGGCCAGCATGCTCGCTCTCTGGCATAATTGCAGGGTACTCGATTTGATTCGGCCCCTCTCTCCGCTTCGAATCCTGTCCCTTTTAGAGTCCGATCAGTAAGGCCTGCCCCACAGGTGCTAAAAATTGGGCTCGACCATGTTGAGAAACAGGAGTGACCACTACAGTGGCCGTTAAAATTCGTCTGAAGCGCTTCGGTAAGATGCGCGCACCTTTCTACCGCGTTGTTGTCATGGACTCCCGCGCTAAGCGCGATGGCCGTGCCATCGAGGAGATCGGTAAGTACCACCCAACCGAGAACCCATCGATCATCGAGATCGATTCTGAGCGTGCTCAGTACTGGCTGTCCGTTGGCGCTCAGCCATCGGAGCAGGTTCACAAGTTGCTGAACATCACCGGTGACTGGCAGAAGTTCAAGGGCATCGATGGCCAGGAAGGCACCTACAAGGTTGCCGAGCCTAAGCCAGCATTCGTTGCACCTGACAAGGGCTCAGTGATCCTCCCAGAGGCAATCACCAAGAAGGCTGAAAAGCCAGCTGCTGAAGAGGCAGAGGCCGAAGCTACCGAGGCTGAGTAACAGTGCTCGTTGATGCGCTCGACCATATGGTTCGCGGAATCGTTGAGGAACCGGAAGACGTCAAGGTTGCCTTGAAGTCCACCCGCCGCGGCGATCTGCTCGAAGTACGGGTCAACCCTGAAGATCTCGGTCGTGTGATCGGACGTCAGGGACGCACCGCACGAGCACTGCGTACCGTCATGGCAGCGCTGGCCAAGGAATCGGTTCGTGTTGATGTTATCGACACCGACCGTCGCCGCGGCTAAGCAACTGCAGCTCAACTTCTAGTTGGCTTCATTTCGAAAGGAGTTTCCGTCCTACAAGTGACGGGAACTCCTTTCGTGTTTCACCCAGATATTGCACCCCACCTCCCGGCGTATCCCCGGATCACCACGCAGAAAGAGCAGCAGACTATGCGATTGCAGGTTGCCCGTATTGGTAAGCCCCACGGTATCCGTGGCGAAGTCACCGCCCAGGTCCAGACCGACAACCCCGAAGAGCGATTCACCCCTGGGGTGGAGATCATCGTGGTCGATGGCCCGGTCAAAACCCTCACGGTGAAAAACGCGCGCTGGAACAAGACCATTTTGCTGCTCTCCTTCCAGGAGATCTCCGACCGCAACCAGGCTGAAACCCTGCGCGGCGCACGACTGGAAATTGAAGTCTCCGACGTGCCAGAGGATGACTCCGACGAGTGGTACGAGCACGAGCTGCTGGACCTGAAGGTCATGCTCGATGGCCAGCAGGTTGGCGTGATCACCGGACTACGCACCAACCCTGCCCAAGACCTTTTGGTCTTTGAGGACAACGACGGACAGGAAATCTACCTGCCCTTCGTCGACGAGTTTGTCCCGGATGTCGATCCGGAAGCCGGCATCGTCGTCATCACCCCACCAGCGGGCCTGCTCACCCTCAATAGCGACGACGCGGACGACGAAGCGCAGCTCGACAACGAGAACTCCAGCGATCAGGAAGAGCGCTAAGCCATGCGTCTTGATGTCATCTCGATCTTCCCGGAGTACCTGCAGCCGCTTTCACTGTCGCTGATCGGCCGCGCCGCCCAAGACGGAATTCTGGACCTGAATCTCACCAACCTGCGTGACTTCACCGAGGATAAGCACCGCAAGGTGGACGACACTCCCTACGGTGGTGGCGCTGGCATGGTCATGATGCCCGAGCCATGGGGCCAGGCCCTTGATTCGGTACGCTCTGCTAACGCGCAAGGCCCCAAGCCAACGCTGATTGTTCCTTCGCCTGCCGGCGCGGTCTTCAACCAGCAGATGGCCTACGATCTGGCCGAAGAAGAGCACCTGGTCTTCGCCTGCGGCCGTTATGAAGGCATCGACGAACGTGTCATCGACTACGCGCACGAGAATTTTAATGTCATCCCGGTTTCCATCGGCGACTACGTGCTTAATGGGGGAGAAGTAGCGGTCATGGTGATGGTTGAGGCCATCGCCCGCCTGATCCCGGGCGTGATCGGCAACCCTGAGTCGCTGGTCGAAGAATCCCACTCCGATGTGCTGCTGGAATACCCGGTCTACACCAAGCCGTCCTCATGGCGTGGCCGAGAGGTCCCCGAGGTTCTGCTCGGTGGCAATCACCAGCGTGTGGGTCGATTCCGTCGCGACGAACAGATTAAGCGCACCGCCGCCCGTCGCCCGGACTTGATCGAGCAGCTCGACGTGCAATCGCTGAACCGTCGCGACCGTGATGCCCTCTGGCACAACGGCTTTGCCGTAGTTGAAGGGACGATCACCCCTAAGTCGCAGCTGGAGTGGGCCACCGGCGCCGGCGCCGAAACCAGTCCGGCAACCGCACCAGATCCGGAATCGGCCAGCTAAGAGGTCAACATCACGACGGCTTAATTTCTGGCAGACTCGCGTCCGCTAGTTAGATACGGCATAATTGTTTCTTGGTGTGTTTTTGTCCGGCTCCTGCCGCAGGGGGACGACTGGATATGAAAGAACCACCGCACCGATTGCTAGAGCCAATCGGTGGTATACGTTCCGGGGAGTTCGCAAAGCCGATGGCTAGCGAAGAGCCCCGCTACGAGGATTCGGTGACCTGCGGCATTGATCCTAGGAGATGCAACATGCATTTACTTGACTCTGTTGATTCAGCTTCGCTGCGTTCAGACATTCCAGCTTTCGGTGCCGGCGATACCTTGAAGGTACACGTCAACATCATCGAAGGTAAGAACTCGCGTGTCCAGGTATTCCAGGGCTACGTTGTAGGTCGTCACGGCGACGGCATTCGCGAAACCTTCACCGTTCGCAAGGTATCCTTCGGTACCGGTGTTGAGCGTACCTTCCCAGTTCACTCCCCAATCATCGACAAGATTGAGGTTGTAACCAAGGGCGACGTACGTCGTGCCAAGCTGTACTACATGCGCGATCGTCACGGTAAGGCTGCTCGCATCCGCGAGAAGCGTGACTTCAACGCAAAGAAGTAATCTGCGTTCTTCGATGAACCAGACTGCCCGCTCCGAGCGAGCAACTTTGAAGCGCCGGGCCTTTTCATGGGTCTGGCGCTTCGCTGTACTCGCCATCATTCTCGGCCTGCTCTCTACCATTATCTTCCGCGCGAGCGTGATTGACCTGTTTCATATCGACTCCAACTCGATGCAGTCCACCCTGAACCCTGGCCAAAGCATCGCCGTTGACCGCCGAGCTTACAAAGACACCGATCCGCAGCGCGGGGACGTGATCGTTTTTGACGGCCGCGGCTCATTCCTGCCCTATGCCAAGGCGAGTTTTGCCGACGATCTGCTCGGAGCACTGAGCCTGACGGGCACCGGCAGCAAGTACGTCAAGCGCGTCATTGGTATTGGCGGCGATACTATCGAGTGCAAAGGCACACCCTGCCAGCTCACCGTCAACGGTCAGCCCCTAGAAGAGCCCTACGTTTTTGACGGCGATGCACCAAGCGAGCAATCATTCTCGGTGAAGGTTCCTGAGGGCCGGCTCTGGGTGATGGGCGATCACCGCTCCGCCTCCAAAGACTCGCGCTCCCTGCTTGGTGCCAGCGGTGGTGGCATGATCAGCGTTGAGCGTGTAACCGGCAAAGCAACCAACATCGTGTGGCCGCTGGACCAGAAATCCCAGATCCAATAAATGGCCCGTGCGCAACTGCCACAACGGCTGCAAAGTAGCGTCAGATGACGAAATCCTCGACATCTGACGCTATTTTTCGTTTCTCGTGTATTTTTTCGCAAGTTCCCAGACTCGACCGGGAATCTGTGTGTTTAGTATGGAATTTCTGCGACAGTACACAGGTTTCAATAAGCTGACTAGGCGCTAGAAAGAGTACTCCAATCTTAAACCAATTGAGTAACGGTGCGAGATGTGACCTAGTCGAAATTCGACAGCGCGCACTGACTAGGCGGTTTGCGTTTTGATGTTTATATTTTCGTTGGATTCCTTACTTGAAACCATACATTGCACCCGCTATTGTTTCATTTTGGTAACAACACCTGTGCTGAGGTGTGCCCGGAGGTATGGGCCGCGCTAGCACTCGCACCAAAAATGTGGGAGAAGCATTAATGCCAAATCCAAATAAAAAAACTGCGCAACGAGGTCTCGTTGCTGCAGCCGCTACCGCTCTGGTAGTTGGCAGTAGCTTCATGCCAGCCGTTGCGGCCCCGGAGGCGACTAGCTCGCCGTCGGCCCCTTCGAGCAGCTCGGCAACCCCTAGCGCGACGCCTAGCCAAAGTGCAGTGGACACGACCGGACTGCCTGAAGCTATCGAACGCGACCTAGGCAAAACCGTCGAGGAATACCTCGAAGAATCGAAGACCAGCGAAACCGCCGCAGCCCTTGCAAAGCAGCTGAAGGCCAAGGGTATCGAGTCCCGCACGTCCGTCAAGGACGGCAAGGCAAAGGTTGAGGTCAGTAAGAAGGACGCGACCGAGGCCAAGAAAATTGTCGAGGTTTCCCCTGCGGCTGTGTCTCTTGAAATCAACAAGAACAACCTGTCAACCGTTGAAGGCGTTTACGAGGAAATCGTTGACAACGTCGATAACTCGCAGCTAAGCCGACTGACCGCGATCGTCAATACGACCGTCAAGGGCAAGAACGTCGTGAAGATCATTGCTTCGGGTCCTGGCTCCATTGAGGGAACCAAGCGTAAGACTGTCACCAAGAAGAAGGCCGCTGCCGGCGAGCTTTCCTTGGAAGAATTTGCCGAACATGCAGCCGCTTCTGACGTTGTCTTCGCGCCATCTAAGAAAGATGGCAGTGGAGCTGCGAAGCAGGGCGCTACCGAAGATATTTACGGTGGTATGGGCTACGCCATCGGTCAGGGCGGACAGGAACCAGGCGCTCGTTGCTCGATCGGTTTCAACGCGTGGGACTCGACTGGTAAGGACGCAATCCTCAGCGCAGGTCACTGTACTGAAGATGGCTCCATGACCGACACCTATGTAATTGAAGCAGAAGCTCCAAACCAGTTCCTCGGATACTTTGCGGAACTTGGTAATTTTGGTTTCGCTCAGTTTGGTGGACCCGGCAACTCGGGTTACCCAACGGATGCAACCTGGGATGACGTAGACACTGAAAACCCAGGCACTGATATCTCGGTTATCGAGGGTATCAACGCAGATCTGAACCTGAAGCCCGCTGTTTCGCAGTGGCCAGCAGGTGGAGACGAGCGCGATAAGGTCATCAACATTACCGGTGCCGCTTCCGGTGCCGTTGGCGCCAACGCTTGTTCCTCGGGTTCAACTACCGGTTGGGGCTGTTCGGAAATTACCGGCGAAGGCATCTTCTTCGTGCAGGGCAAAGACGGAACCTTGCGTGACGTTTGGGGCTACACCGCAAAGAACCCAGGCCAGCGTGTTTTGGACCAGGGTGACTCGGGTGGAGCCGTGCTGATTGGCACTAAGGCTATCGGCATCAACTCTGCCAATGGTGCCGGAACCGACGGTGTGGAAAACACCAGTGATGACATCGCTATGTACACCGGGCTGACTGATGCACTGAACCGCATTAGTGGAGTCAAGGGTTACACCGTCAAGAAATTCATCAACGCACCAACCCTGACCACCAAGAATGGTTCAGAGGTTGACGCTGGAGATTCGATTTCCGGCAACGTAGAGGGTGCAGGCTCCGGTACCAAGGTTGACGTTATCGTCGACGGCAAGGTTGTGGAGACCTCAACCGTTGATGGCAATGGCAACTTCAAGTTCACCGCACCGGATAAGGCTGGCGCTTACGCCTTCACTTTGCAGGCACGCAATGGGTTCGACAAGTCGGCAACCACCAAGGGCAGCGTAGTAGTTGTTGTAGCTCCAACGCCTACTCCAACCCCAACGCCTACCCCGACTCCAACCCCAACTCCTACTGAGGAGCCTTCCGAGACCCCTACCGAGGAGCCTTCCGAGACTCCAACTGAGGAGCCTTCGGAGACCCCTACCGAGGAGCCTTCGGAGACCCCTACCGAGGAGCCTTCGGAGACCCCTACTGAGGAGCCTTCCGAGACTCCAACTGAGGAACCATCGGAAACTCCAACTGAGGAGCCTTCCGAGACTCCAACTGAGGAGCCTTCCGAGACCCCTACTGAGGAGCCTTCCGAGACTCCTACTGAGGAACCATCGGAAACTCCAACTGAGGAGCCTTCCGAGACCCCTACTGAGGAGCCTTCCGAGACTCCAACTGAAGAGTCGAGCGAAGCTCCACAGGATGAGACCTCCGATGAGCCAACCAACTCGGCTACTCCAAAGGAAACTCCTAAGAACGACGATCCTTTGGCAGACACCGGTTCGGCTAGCGCTCCTTTGATCGCTGCAGGTGGCGCACTGGCTCTGGTCGGCGCAATGTTCCTGCTGTTCCGTCGCGGCAACCGTCGTCACGGCTAAGCAACACACGGTCCAGCAATGAACCGCTAAGAGGTTCTAGCAACCGCTAAAAATGTCCCGCTACTTCATCATTGGTAGCGGGACATTTTTAGTAGGCACACATGTGCTTCACCGAATGCTTTACGAAAGGCGCGTTAGCCTGAATTCTAGGTAGGCTGTGGCAACGCAAAAAATACTGAGGTGGAAATAATGAATTTCAACGCCAAAACATCCCGCACCCCATTAGCTCTGGCGTCGACGGCGCTCATGGCCAGCCTGCTGCTGTCGGGCTGTGGCCAAGAAGCGGAACCGGGCACCAAAGAGTCAGCAAGCACGCACTCAGCCCACCCTTCCGAAGAATCGAGCGAGAACACCGTGGACCAAACTGCACTATTGGACACCAACGAGAAGCTCTCGAAGGAATTGGGCGAGGACTACGTGCAGGGCTGGATCAAGGACGGCAAGCTGCACGTGTCTACCACCAATGAATCGAAGACCAGCATCATTGAAGATGCTGGGGCGATCGGTCATGTAGTGAAGTTCAGCAACAAAGAGCTACGTGCGGCCATCGGCAAGATCATGAGCTGGCAATCCAAGCAGGAGACCCCGATCAGTTCCTCGATCCACGCCTACTCGCTGAACCCGGAAACCGGCGGCCTCACGCTCTCAGTGGATAGCAACCAGATCGACGCGCTTCAAACACTGATCAAGACCGAGAAGCCGATCGGCGAGATTCCGGTGGACTTAGAACCTAGCGGCGGCATCGGCTCACCGGCGAGCAACTAACCACCACCAACCAACTACCACCATCCCGTCAGGGTGCGCACAGTGGCTGGTCCGAAAATTCGGGCCGGCCATTAGCGCGCCCAGCGGCGGGTAATTAACCGGTCGCCAGGCGCATCCCAAGGATCCGCACCACCCAATGACCGATTGAACAACTTGGGGCACGTAAGATGGGGGTGTTACGCGATAATGGAAGGTACAAATCGAACTGTGAGCGCCGCCCCAGCTGAAAATTCCCACGAATCGGGACCGCTATACAAAATATGGCGCTTTGTTCGCGAGATCGTCATCATCGTTGTCATCGCGTTGGTGCTCTCCTTCGCGATCAAGACCTTCTTCTTCCGCGCGTACTACATTCCTTCGGGATCCATGGAAAGCACCTTGGAAATCAACGACCGAATCTTCGCCAACTTGATGGTTCCCGGTCCCTTTGAGCTGAACCGCGGCGACGTGGTCGTCTTCCGTGATGATCTGGGCTGGCTGCCGCCCCTAGAGCAATCGCCCACCGCCTTTGAAAACGTGCTCTCCTTTGTCGGAATCCTGCCCGCAGCCGACGAGCAGTACCTGGTCAAGCGCATCATCGGCATGCCGGGGGACACCGTCTCCTACTCGCAGAGTGACGGCAAATTGAAGATCAACGGCGAAGAAATCGACGAGCCATATGTGTACCAGGGCAACAAGCCCTCAGATATGGAATTCTCGGTCACCGTGCCACAAGGCAAGATCTGGGTCATGGGCGATCACCGTGCAGCCAGCGCCGATTCACGCTTCCACACCGACATCCAGGGCGGATTTGTGGACCTAAACTCCGTGCAGGGTCGCGCGTCGATCATTTCCTGGCCAGCCTCGCGATGGGGCACCGTGGATTCCCACGATGAGGTCTTCTCCAACGTTCCCGAGCCGGCAGCCAACTAACGTGCCAGCAACTAAAATTTCGGCCAAAAACCAGCCCACCACCCTCGATCATGAACGTGCCTTAGCCGCGACGCAGCAGGTGCGCTTCATTGGCGCGGTGGATGAGGTGGGTCGTGGGGCCTTGGCCGGTCCCATCACCGTGGGCATGACCGTGATCGACATTCAGTCGGTCAGCGAGTTCCCACAACTACGCGACTCCAAACTTTTGCGTCCCGAAACCAGGGTTGATTTGGTGCCGCAGGTTCGTCAATGGGCGGTGGCCTACGGTGTGGGGCACAGCTCGGCCCAAGAAATTGATGAGCTTGGTGTCACCGCAGCCCTGCGTCTTGCCGGCTCCCGCGCCGCGGCGCAGTGCTGTGTCGCACCCGAGGCGATCTTGCTTGATGGTAGTTACGACTGGTTGACCGCCCCGGAGCCGGACCTCTTTGACCTATTGGCCGATGATCGAGAACCGGTGGGTTTACACCTGCCGGTGCGAACCATCATCAAGGGCGATATGACCTGCCAAGCGATCGCCGGGGCTTCCATTCTGGCCAAGGTTGAACGAGATGCGATCATGGTCGACCTGGCCTCAAGCTACCCGAGCTTCGGCTGGGAAATTAATAAGGGCTACGCCACGGCTGCGCATCGTGCGGCGATCGTGGATCAGGGCCCGTGCGACTACCACCGCAAAAGCTGGAACTTGACTTCAGGGGCCAACACAGCCCAAGGTGAAGCCACAACAAAGAAAGCAAAGTGATGGCTGGCGACGACCTGGAAAATTACGAGTCCGATATGGAACTACAGCTGTACCGCGAGTACAAAACCGTGGTGGGGCTCTTTAATTATGTGGTTGAAACCGAACGGCGTTTTTACCTGGCCAATCAGGTTGACGTGAAAACGCTGAGCAATGCCGGCGAGGTCTACTTCGAGCTGAACCTCATCGACGCCTGGGTCTGGGACATCTATCGGCAGGGCCGCTTTGTTAAAGCCGTGAAGGTACTGACCTTTAAGGACGTCAACGTCGAGGAACTGAACCGCGACGAACTGCAGATCCCCAAAGAGGGCATCGACTCCTAACCACTCGCTGCGCTTTATTCCCCACCGCAGTAATCCACAACCGGCCACAACACCGCACCATGGCGTGCTGATCAAGCCCAGGATGTTCCTTACAGATAGTTTGAACATCCAGGAGCGATCATGTGCACTGCTGCACAGCGCTTGGGGGCGGCCGGGGAACAAGCCGCCGCCGAGTACCTAAGCCACAACGACTATGAGATTCTCGACCGCAACTGGCGATGCTCGGCCGGTGAGCTTGACGCGGTAGCCCGAGCCGGAAACGGGCAGATCGTGGCCATCGAGGTCAAAACTCGCTCCAGCCAGCGCTTCGGCACCGGCTTTGACGCGATCAACGCGCAAAAGTATCGCCGGCTGCACAAATTACTGATCCTCTGGGCCCAAGCGCACGCAATGTTCATCGCCCAACCGCGCATCGACATCGTTGAAGTCTATCCCTCGGGCGACCAATACCTCTTTGACCTGCACCAATCGGTGCAACCATGAGTACCGCCCGAACTACCGCGGTGGCCATCCACGGGGTCAACGTGTCGTTGATCGAGGTGGAGGCCGATCTTGGCAACGGCATCCCCGGGTTCATCATCCTCGGCCTGCCTGACGCCTCGCTCAACGAGGCACGCGAACGCATCAAGGCCGCAGCCCGCAATACCGGGATCCCTCTGGCTAACCGAAAACTCACGGTGAACCTCACCCCGGCCACCCTGCCCAAATATGGTTCCGGTTTTGACTTAGCGATCCTTACCGCTGCGTTGGCCGCGGATCAACAGCTAGTCACCAGCCCCAACACGCTCTACCTCGCCGAGCTGGGTCTGGATGGCACGTTGCGCCCGGTGCCCGGGGTGCTGCCGGCGGTACAACTGGCCAAAGAACATGGACTCGGCCGGGTGATTGTGGCTGAAGCCAACGCCCACGAAGCCAGGCTCGTTGCGGGCATGGAAATCTTTTCCGCCCACCACCTCGGCCAGGTTCTTGAATACTGTGGGGCACCGCGAGAACTACTGAGCACCTATCTGCACCATCCACGCGCGGATCAAGTAACTGCCGGAACACAGAACGCCATCACACCGGCGGCCAGTGAAGAGGCGGATCTGCAACTAGTCAACGGGCAGCACGAAGCCAGGCTGGCCTTAGAACTAGCGGCGGCCGGGGGACATCACCTGATCATGGTGGGGCCCGCCGGTGCCGGCAAAACGATGCTCGCCAAGTGCCTGCCAACCATCATGGCGCCCCTTGACGATCAGCAAGCCCTAGAGGCCACCGCCGTCCACTCGATCACGCACGGTGCGTTGAGCGAAATGACCCAACTGCAACGCACCCCGCCGTTTATCGCCCCGCACCACACCGCCTCGTTATCCGCATTGATCGGCGGTGGAACCTCCCAATTGATTCCCGGCGCCATCTCTCGGGCGCATCAAGGTGTGCTGTTTCTCGACGAAGCCGCCCAGTTTAATTCTGGTGTGCTCGACGCGTTGCGCCAACCCATCGAGGAGGGCTACATCAACCTTGCGCGCGCTAAAGGGCACCAACGACTGCCTGCCCGCTTCCAGCTGTTGCTCGCTTCCAATCCGTGCCCCTGTGGACGCAACTTTGGCACCGGCACCGGTTGTACCTGCACTCCGATGGCTCGCCGCCGATACTTCGCCCGTCTTTCCGGGCCGATCCTTGACCGCGTAGACCTACAAGTGCGGGTTAACCCGGTGCCCCAAGCTCAGCTACTGCAAAACGCCCCGAACGAGTCCAGTGAAAAAGTGCGCGATCGAGTGCTGGCCACCCGCGAGCGTAGCCAAGGCAGGCTGAAAACCTTTGGCGTGAGTTGCAACGCGCAAATCCCCACTCGGGTACTGCGCCAAGAATTGCGCTACCCGGCGAAAACCCAAGTGGCCCTCGAACAGCTGGCCACCCGGCGTGGTTTATCGGCCCGCGGCATCCATCGCCTACTGCGCGTGGCGTGGACGGTTGCCGATCAGCAACAGCATGACGCACCCACCCAAGACGACTTAGCCATTGCCGCGCATCTGCGCCAAAGCCTAGAAAACAGTTAGGAACCACCCGATGCAACGCAACCAGAACGTCGAACTTCTCACCACCAATACCAGCGCGCAGCGGCTGGTCATCGCCCACCTCAACCAGCTCATCGAACCCAACGACTTCACCGCCACCGCATTACTGGAGCTAATGTCGCCGTCCGAACTACTCACGCTGATTCAGCGTCAGGACTTTGTGCCGCAGGGACTCAAAGCCCAGGTAGATCAGATCCTCGGGTTTAAACCTTCCTCGAATATGGCCCAAGATCTCAAAGTTGCCCTGACTCGTTGGCGCAAGCGACTTTCCCTGAGTAACCCGCAGGCGGTCCTAGACATGGCGGCGCGCCATGGCGGAGGACTCCTACTGAACACCGATCCCGGCTGGCCTAGGCAGGTTGATGAGCTGAACCTCGGTAGACCACTGTGCCTGTGGTGGCGAGCGAACAATCCCGAGTTGCTGAGCGGCCAACAGCTGTCGCGCAACGTCGCAATTGTCGGCTCACGCGATGCCAGTGACTATGGCGACCAGGTAACTTTTGATCTGGGACGCACCCTAGCGCTGCGCGGTTACACCGTGGTTTCAGGCGGCGCCTATGGCATCGATGCCAGCGCGCATCGCGCAGCGCTGAGTGTGGATCAATGGGAGCACCCCAACCCTGCGACCATTTCGGTGATGGCAGGAGGGATCGACCGGCTCTATCCCTCGGGAAACAGCAACCTACTCAACCAGGTGATCGCTCGTGGAGTCCTGCTTTCAGAGGTGCCTCCGGGAACCACCTCGGCTCGATTCAGGTTCCTGAACCGTAACCGTTTGATCGCGGCACTGAGTCGACTCGTGATTGTCACCGAAGCCAGGCATCGCTCCGGAGCACTGAACACGGCAAGCCATGCGGTAGAGCTCAGTCGCGATGTGGCAGCCGTCCCCGGTAGCGTTTTTGCACCAAATTCGGCTGGCTGCCATCGGCTGATTTCTGAAGGCAGCGCCCTGTTGCTCACTAGTCCGCAGGATGCCCTGCGGCTTGTTGGTGCGGAAAGTGTCGCACAACCGGTGCAGGAGCAGTTGAACATCGAAGGTCCCACGGATCGGCTGGGTAGGGATGAAGGCATGGTTTACGACTGCATGTCCTTCGCCCGCGGCCTTGTCATCGACGAGATCTCGGCACGAAGCGGAGTCCCGCTGATTCAAACCTTGCAAGCGGTGGGCCAGCTTGAAGCACTGGGCATGGCGAGCACCGATGGTAGGACGTGGAAGTTGGTTCGCCCGGCCGCCTGAGCAGACTCAGGTAAGCTCGGTGGTGATGAAGCATGATCCTTCCACCACCGCACCAACGGGCCTGTCTGCGAAATTTGCCGAGCCTGTGGCCGATTATTTGGAATATCTGCAACACGAACGAGGACGCAGCGAGAATACCCTGCGCGCCTACGACGTTGACCTGCGAAACTTGGGGCAGTTCCTCAAGGACCGCGCGCAAGATCCGGGCCTGAAACAGATTTCGGTTGAGATGCTGCGCGATTGGCTCGCGTTGCTCCACGAGTCGCAGATTTCGCGCACCACTTTGGCACGGCGTATCTCCGCGGTGAAAAACTTCTTCGCTTGGGCGCTCAAACATGACCTCGTTGATACCGATCCGGCGCTGCGTTTGGCCGCTCCGAAAAAGGAACGTCGCTTACCGCATGTGCTTCAGCCAAGCCAGATCGATCGACTGCTGTCTTCCGAGCCTTCCGATCTCTCTGCGACCGCCGCGCAGGCCGAACCACCATCCGGTGATTCCGAAACAAGTGCCGAGGCAAAAGTCGAGACAAAACCTGATGATGCCAAAGCGAGGGCGGTCAAATCCCGGGACAAGGTGATTGCTGAATTGCTCTACGCCTCAGGGCTACGCATTAGTGAGCTTGTTGCGTTGAATGTTGCCGACATTGATTTTGAACGTCGAACCCTGAAGGTTCTCGGTAAGGGTAACAAGGAGCGGATGGTTCCTTTTGGCAAGCCAGCAGAGCGGGTCATGATTGACTGGATCAGGTCTCACCGTCGGGTTTTAGCCGTCGAACAGGCCGAGGATGCGCTCCTGGTGGGAGTCCGTGGGTCCCGGCTCAACGTGCGCCAAGCTCGTGAAGTGATAGCTACCGCCCTTCGGTCGTTGGGGGACACCTCGGCTAGTGGGCCGCACGCCCTGCGACATACTGTGGCCACACATCTATTGGACGGCGGTGCTGATTTGCGCGCAGTTCAGGAGTTCCTTGGTCACGCATCCTTGGCCACCACCCAGCTCTATACCCATGTTTCAGTGGAACGATTGCGGCAAAGTTACCGCCAAGCACACCCTCGGGCATGATTATTTGCTAGTTATCTGGGAAAAGTGACGTACCGGGTGGCGAAAAGTGCCCTTCATCGGGCAAAATAGAAGTATCGGCGGCAAAAGCACCTGTTCGATGTTGACGTAGGGGAAGACGATCAACACCGCAACGGAGGATGGCATGTCTGCACCGATGACCAGAGGCGTGATTTTTGTACATTCCGCCCCTGCAGCGCTGTGCCCACATCTGGAATGGGCAATTGGGTCTGTGCTTGGGACGCCAGTCAAGATGGACTGGACGGAACAGCAGGTAGCACCCGGTTTTTGTCGCGCCGAAATCCAGTGGGTAGGCCCTCAAGGTACCGGCGCTCTGCTCACCAGCGAAATGCATGGTTGGCAGCACCTACGCTTTGAAATCACCGAAGACCCGAGCCCCGGCGCCGATGGCAGCCGTTGGTCAGTCACCCCGGATCTGGGAATCTTCCATGCCACTATCGATGTTGCAGGCAACATCATGGTCAGCGAAGAGCGCATCCGTTGGGCCTATGAAAAGGGCGAAGGCAACCCTTCGATCTTCTACCAAGAGATGTCCGTGGCCCTAGGCGAAGCCTGGGACGAAGAACTCGAACCATTCCGCCATGCTGGGGACGAAGCTCCAGTTCGATGGCTCAACCAGGTGGTATAACAACTGGTTAATTAGTCTCTGGGTGAGTTTTCGACTGCATCCAGTTAAGCCCGGGTGGTGCGGGGTTGTTACCAAAAGAAGTAGGACCCAATACTAAATTGGGTCCTACTTCTGGCTTTTGCGCTAAATTTGCTCGCGCTAACTCCCGCAGCTCCTACCGAACAACATCAAATACGTTTTTCTGGACCCCGTTGGGGTAAGCCTGCGAGTCAACCAGCTTCAGCTTCTGTGCGTCCAAAGATTCCTGGCTAAAGAGCCGCTTGCCTTCGCCCAAGAGCACCGGGAACACCAAAAGGTTGTACCGGTCGATCAGGTGATGCTCCTGAAGCGAACGGACCAGCGTGGCTGAACCGTGAATGCTAATCGGCCCGCCCTCACCGGCACGCAAACGTGCAACATCAGCCACCGATCGCAAGATGGTGGTCTCACCCCAGTTCTGTATAAGATCCTTGTCATCAAGCGTGGTGGAAAGTACGTACTTGGGCATCGCGTTGTACAGCGGAAATTGGTCGTCCATGCTCGGCCACACCGGAGCAAATGCCTGGTAGCTGACTCGACCGAGCAGCATGGCGGTTGCCTCGCCCTGTTCGGCACCCTTGAGCTCGTAGGCGGCGGGATCGAACTCAACACTATTCATGCTCCAGCCCGTATTGCGGTAGTCAGCTTCACCGCCAGGGGCTTCAACAACACCGTCGAGGGAAATGAATGAAGTGGCGATCAGCTGACGCATAACGGTTGCTCCTTGGCTGGTAGTCAGTGTCGCGACGCGCAAAATGACCTGCAGGTTAGTTGCGCGGTCGCGAACGAAGAGAAATCAGGGTTAGGCAAAGGTTAGCACCTGAAATATCGGGGTGAGCCGGGACAAGAGAGCAAAAAATGGGCTGGCTCCGGAAATAAATTCCTGGAGCCAGCCCAAATGTGTTTAGCCGGAGAGAACTACTAGACGCTACGGATTGCTACAACGGCGTTGTGGCCACCGAACCCGAAGGAGTTGTTCAGTGCGACGATGGTGCCCTCGGCCCGAAGAGCCTGAGGAGCGCCGGTCACAACCTTCAGCGGGATCGCTGGATCCTGGTTGTCCAAGTTGATCGTCACCGGGGTGGTGCGGTGGTACACGGCCAGTGCGCAGAGCACGGACTCCACTGCACCGGAAGCACCGAGCAGGTGACCCATCTGGGACTTGGTTGCCGAAACCCAAACGTTTTCGAGCTGATCGCCCAATGCATTCTTCAAGGCGGTGTACTCTGGAGCGTCGCCCACCGGAGTGGAGGTGGCGTGTGCGTTTACGTGCACCACGTCCTCTGGCTGAATGCGGCCGTCGTACATCGCTGCCTTCAGCGCACGAGTTGCACCGGAACCCTCTGGATCCGGTGCGGTGATGTGGTGCGCGTCCGAGGTGACCGAGGAACCGGCAAGCTCGGCGTAGATGCGTGCGCCACGAGCCAGGGCGTGCTCTTCGGATTCGAGCACCAGTGCGCCGGCGCCTTCACCCATCACAAAGCCGTCACGGTCCACGTCGTACGGACGCGAAGCCTTGGTTGGATCGTCGTTGCGGCGCGAAAGTGCGTGCATGGAGGCAAAAGCAGCCATTGGCATTGGGTGGATGGCAGCTTCAGCGCCACCAACCATTACAACATCAGCCTTGCCGGAGCGGATCAGTTCCAGGCCAACGTGCATAGCCTCGGTACCCGAAGCGCAAGCCGACACGGGGGTGTGAGCTCCACCAGCGGCGCCCAGATCCAGCGAGACCGCTGCGGCTGGGCCGTTAGGCATCAGCATTGGTACGGTCATCGGCAGCACACGACGCGGGCCCTTTTCGCGCAGGGTGTCCCAAGCGTTGAGCAAGGTCCAGACGCCGCCGATGCCGGTAGCAAATGCCACGGCCAGCTTGTTCTGATCGATCTCTTCCTTGTTCAGGCCAGAGTCGGCCCATGCTTCACGCGAGGCGATGACAGCGAACTGGGTCGAAGGGTCCATGCGCTTGGTTTCGGGGCGGCTGAGGACCTCGGCTGGCTGTACGGAAGCACGCGCTGCGAAGGTGACCGGCAGGTCGTATTCCTTCACCCAATCATCCTCTAGGGTTGCGGCGCCGGAGACGCCCTTCAAAGCATTCTCCCAGAGGGTGGGGACGTCCCCGCCGATTGGGGTGGTGGCTCCGAGACCGGTGATCACTACTTTGCGCGCCATCATCAAACTCTCTACTGTGCGATTAAGAAATTTAGGGGGCCGGCTTTACGTACCGGCCGATGTGCACGGCGTACCCATGCAACGGTGGTGGCGATAAACGCCGAAGGCTTAGGCCTGTGCGCCGGCGATGAAGCTAACTGCGTCGCCTACGGTCTTCAGGTTCTTAACTTCTTCGTCCGGAATCTTAACGTCGAACTTCTCTTCGGCCTCTACGACGATGGTCATCATCGAGATCGAGTCGATGTCCAGGTCCTCGGTGAAGGACTTGTCCAGCTGGACGTCTGCTTCGTCCAGGCCGGTCTCGGAGTTGACGATTTCGGCGAGGCCCGCCAGGATTTCTTCGTTGCTAGCCATGGATGGCTCCTTTTCTTCAGTGACCGGAGGGCTCCGGTGTTCGTAGTGGCCGATCCGCTCCTGTTACCAGGATGCTTCACGAGCCGGTTTGCTAAAACCGTGGTGCATCAAATGCTCCGCAGTTTCATCGCTTTAAAGCTTAGGTCAGAGATGAGCCTGCCTGCCGCATCATTGCGGGTAAGGCGCACAAATCTTTGAGTTCGCGTAGCTAGTTGCTGGTGTGCTCGGCGATGAAGGCTTGGGCGGCCTCTAGATCAGCCGGGGTCTTCACCGCGAGAGTCTTTACACCCTTCAGGCCACGGCGGGCCAAGCCCACCAAGGTACCTGCAGGGGCTAATTCCAGCACGCCGGTCACGCCAGCTGCTGCCAGGGTCTCCATGCACAAATCCCAACGAACCGGGCGCGAAACCTGGGCGACCAAAGAATCCAAGTTGGCCGATCCATCGGCGACCGGCTGCCCGTCGAAGTTGGAGAGCAACGTGGAGGCTGGATCCTTTGGGGTGATGGTCCCGGCCAGTTCTGCCAAGGTGCCTACCGCTGGTTGCATGTGCGCGGTGTGGAATGCGCCGGCAACCTTGAGTGGGATCACGCGAGCCTTGACTGGTGGGTTTTCGCCCAGTGCTGCCAGCTGCTCTAGCGTGCCAGCGGCCACGATCTGTCCGCCACCATTGGCATTAGCCGGGGTGAGCCCAAAGCTCTCCAGTGCGGCCAGGACCTCGTCTGGATCTCCGCCAAGCACGGCGGCCATGCCGGTCGGGGTAGCCGCAGCAGCCTGCGCCATGGCGTTGGCGCGAACCTTCACAAAGTTCATCGCGTCGGCCTCATCAAGCGCACCGGCCAGAGCCGAAGCGGTGATCTCGCCAACCGAGTGACCGGCAACAATCACGCCCGCTGGCAGGCTGTCGCCAAACAGTGCACGAGCGGTCACCAAGCCGGCGGCCACAATCAGCGGCTGCGCGACGGCGGTGTCCTTGATGGTCTCTTCGTCGGAGACGGTGCCGTGGGCGGTGAGGTCGCGCTCGGTGATCTGACTCAGGGTAGCCAAGTGATCGGCTACGCCTTCAACTTCGAGCCATTCGGCGAGGAAACCTGGGGTCTGGGAGCCCTGTCCGGGGCAAACGATTGCTAACACTCTTACAGCTTTCCAAATTTTAGGAGCTTTTGGCGCTTCATTTGCACACCAAGCTCATGGGAAGTGTTTGTAGGAACTCTACAAAAGCTTATCTTATGGTCGAGCAAAGTTCCCAAGTAATGCGCCATACGCGCAGAAACTAGTGTTCTGCGTCTCGTAGGTTCTTTGGGTGAAGCCTACAAGTTGACGCCTACAAGTTAACTTCGTGAAGTCGGCCGTAGAGCAGGGCCGATTGCAGCACAAAGGCATCGCGAGGGACCAATGGGTCCCAGCCGGTGACTTCGGTGACACGCTTGAGCCGGTAGCGCACCGTATTGGCGTGTACAAAAAGTTCGCGAGCGGTGCCTTCCAAGGAGTGGCCCAGGGCCAGATAGCTGGAGAGCGTTTCGAGCAACCCATTGGAGGCCTGCTGCAAGGGCTGGTAGACCTGTTCGATCAGCGCGGTGCGGGCCAGCTCGTCGCCATTGGCTGCGCGTTCTGGCCACAAATCGTCGGTGCTCACCGGGTTGGGTGCCTGCGGCCAGGCGCGGGCTGCGGCATATCCGGCCACCGCGGCCACCGCGGCATGGTGCATCTCTTTGACTGCCGGGGCCAAGGGGGAGTAGACCAGTGGGCCGTGGCCAAAAAAGCGGGTGAAGCGGGAGAGATCGACGTCCTCAAAATTGGTGTCGGAGAGCATTAATACCGAGCGATCCCCGAGCACCCCGATTAATGAGTCCCGCGAGTAGCGGGTGGCCACCCGGCGCAGGGTGGCGACGAAAGTTGCTGAGTTGGAGGACGGGGTGGTGCCCACCAAAATGCGAATGTTTTTTTGTGACTTCCAGCCGATGGCGGCAATGCGCGAGGCCAGCGAGTCATGGGGTTCACCGTGCAGCACCGCGTCAACCACGTGCGCTTCCAGCCGGGAGTCCCAGGCACCACGGGTTTCGGCTGCCCGCGCGTAAACTTCCGCAGCGGCAAAGGCGACCTCTCGCGAGTAGCGCAGCACCGCTTCACGCAGCGCCCCTTGTTCGGCCTCGGTGGCAATATCTGGAACCTGGGATTCGACCACGTCCACGATGGTGCGCAGTAGACCCAGTGCTTTTTGCAGCGAGATCGAACGGGTCAGTTCAGTGGGGGCGGCACCAAAAACGTCGGTGACCACCCAGGCCGGCGAGGACGTGGGATCCTCATACCAAGAGACAAAGGTGGAGATTCCTTTTTGGGCGATCAGCCCCAGCGCGGCGCGTTCGTTGGGCTCCAGCGAGCGATACCACGGTAGCTGCTGATCCAGATATTTCAGCGCCGTGGTGGACAGAACCCCGATGTGGCTTTGGAGCCGTTTCAGCGTTTGGGCGCTGGGAGGCTGCTGGTGGCTGCTTCGGTTTTTCGACGCGGCGGCATCGAGTTCGGGACTCATACTTTAAGCTTAGTGACTTTTGTACAGGGATGTGAATGTGGCGGCGGATTTTTGGCTGAGGTGCTTAACCCCGGGATGTTAAAGCGGCCAGCCCCGCTACGAAGAAAATCGTAGCGGGGCTGGGAGAAACCCGGGCACTAGGTGCCACAAGTGCGAGACTTACGCGTCGCCACCTGCATTGCCGGACTTGCCGGCATTTGGGTTGTTCAGATCGTACTTGGCGTGCGCCTTCACTGCGGTGTCCGCAGGGATTTCGCCACGCTCAACCAGCGACTGCAAGGTCTGGACGACCAGCGAGTGAGCGTCGATCTTGAAGAAGCGACGAGCTGCTGCACGGGTGTCTGAGAAACCGAATCCGTCGGCGCCTAAGGTGTGGAATTCACCTGGGACGTACGGGCGGATCTGCTCAGGCACTGCGCGCATGTAGTCGGTGGTCGCGATGACTGGGCCCGGGGTGGACTCCAGCTTGCTGGTCACGTACGGGGTACGGCGAGCCTTGGAAGGATCGATGAGTACCTCGGCGTCGGCGTTCATGCCGTCGCGAGCCAGCTCGTTCCACGAGGTGACCGACCAAACATCGGCAGATACACCCCACTCGTCGGCCAGGATCTGCTGAGCTTCCAGGGCCCAAGGCACGGCCACGCCGGAGGCCAGCAGCTGTGCGCGTGGGCCGTCGGTGGTAGCTTCCTTGAGCAAGTGGATACCCTTGATGATGCCCTCGGTGTCAACGTTTTCCGGCTCAGCTGGCTGGCTGATTGGCTCGTTGTACACGGTCAGGTAGTACATCACGTTTGGATCCTGGTGGGTTCCGCCATACATACGATCCAGGCCGGAGCGCATGATGTGCCCGATCTCGTAACCGTAGGCAGGATCGTAGGTGATCACTGCTGGGTTGGTCGAGGCCAGGATTGGCGAGTGGCCATCGGCGTGCTGCAGGCCTTCACCGGTCAGGGTGGTGCGGCCGGCGGTAGCGCCGATGATGAAACCACGGGTCATCTGGTCGCCGGCAGCCCAGAACTGGTCACCGGTGCGCTGGAAGCCGAACATCGAGTAGAACACGTAGATCGGGATCAGCGGTTCGTCGTGGGTCGAGTAGCTGGTACCGGCAGCGGTGAATGCTGCGACGGCGCCGGCCTCGTTGATGCCCGGGTGGATCAGCTGGCCCTGAGGGGACTCCTTGTAGGCCAAGACGAGGTCGCGGTCTACGGATAGGTAGTTCTGACCTGCTGGGTTGTAGATCTTTGCGGTCGGGAAGAACGAGTCCATACCGAAGGTGCGCGATTCGTCGGGGACGATCGGCACAATGCGGTGACCAAATTCCTTGTCGCGCATCAGGTCCTTGAGCAAACGAACAAAGGCCATGGTGGTGGCTGCCTGCTGCTTGCCCGAGCCACGCTTGGCGATGGCGTAAGCCTTGTCGCCTGGCAGTGGAAGCTTAACCGAGGTCTCCTTGCGGCGGCTTGGTACCGCACCGCCCAGAGCCGAACGACGCTCCATCAGGTACTTGTACTCATCCGAGTCCTCGGATGGGCGGTAGTACGGTGGCGAGTACAGGTCGGCTTCGAGCTGCTCGTCGGTGATTGGGATGCGCAGGTGATCGCGGAAGCCCTTGAGGTCTTCCATGGTCAGCTTCTTCATCTGGTGGGTCGCGTTGCGAGCCTCGAAGTGCGAACCCAGACCGTAGCCCTTGACCGTCTTGGCCAGGATCACAGTTGGCTTGCCCTTGAACTCTACGGCTGCCTTATAGGCGGCGTAGACCTTGTGGTAGTCGTGGCCACCGCGCTTGAGGTTCCAGATCTCATCGTCACTCATGTCGGCAACCAATTCCTTGGTTTCCGGACGCTGACCGAAGAAGTGCTCACGCACGAAGGCGCCGGACTCAGCCTTGTAGGTCTGGTAGTCGCCATCTGGGGTCTGGTTCATGATGTCGACCAAGGCGTTGGACTTGTCGGCTTCGAGCAGTGCATCCCACTCGCGGCCCCAAGTTACCTTGATGACGTTCCAGCCGGCACCGCGGAAGAAGGCTTCAAGTTCCTGCATGATCTTGCCGTTACCGCGAACCGGGCCGTCAAGGCGTTGCAAGTTGCAGTTAATGACGAAGTTCAGGTTGTCCAACTTTTCGTTGGCTGCAAGCTGAAGGAAACCGCGGGATTCTGGCTCGTCCATTTCGCCGTCGCCAAGGAAGGCCCAGACCTGCTGGTCTGAGGTGTCCTTGATGCCACGGTTCTGCAGGTAGCGGTTCAGCTGTGCCTGGTAGATCGCGTTAGCTGGGCCAATACCCATGGACACGGTCGGGAATTCCCAGAAGTCTGGAAGCGAGCGTGGGTGTGGGTAGGAAGGTAGCGCGTGGCCTTCCTTGGAGTGTTCCTGACGGAAGCCGTCCATGTCTTCTTCGGACAAGCGGCCTTCGACGAAGGCACGAGCGTACATACCTGGGGAAGCGTGGCCCTGGAAGAACACCTGATCGCCGCCACCTGGGTGGTTCTTGCCGCGGAAGAAGTGGTTGAAGCCCACTTCGTACAGGGTGGCTGCACCAGCGTAGGTGGAGATGTGTCCGCCAACGCCGATTGCTGGGTTCTGAGCGCGGTGCACCATGATGGCGGCATTCCAACGCATAAATGCGCGGTAGCGGCGTTCGATGGCTTCGTCGCCCGGGAATTCTGGTTCCTGATCTACAGGAATAGTGTTCACGTAGTCGGTGGTGGTCACATGGGGCACGCCCACGGACTTGGCACCTGCACGCTGCAGCAGCGAGCGGATAATGAACTGAGCACGCTCGGTGCCCTGGGACTCTACGAGAGAGTCAAATGAGTCCATCCATTCCTGAGTTTCCTCAGGATCCTGATCTGAAAGCTGGTAAGTCAACCCGCTACGGATCTGGGAGATGTGTTCCTCTACAGCCACGGAAGCTCCTTGATTGAATTGCGGCTCCGCTACGTTGCAGTTTTGCACTGCGATGCAACGGTATTGGGACAACGGGTGCAGTAACACTGGAGTGATGTGCACTGTCGGTTCATATGCAACTCTAGTGTCAATTGCCGGTGCGTGGGGTCATGATTACGAGCGAAAATCCGCTTAAGTATGACTTTTAAAGTGACTTGAGCAATATCGTATAGGTGCTATTGCTCCAATGACCCTGTCGGTATGATGTGGACCACCGGATCGTGGGTTATATTTGTTCGGCGTGTTATTGCCTTAGCGCTTGAATGGAACGAGAAAACCGTGTTTCGTTGGTAGTAACGCTTTGCACCAGCAGGAGGAATGAAGTGAGCGACGCCGTATCGGCAAACTTGGAGTCCGCTAAAAAGATGGGCTTCGTAAATGACAACCTTATTCAGGAACTGGGTTACGACGATGACGTAGATTACGATCTGCGTGACTCGATCGAGGAACTGATTGGTTCAGAACTGCTCACCGAAGAGGATCATGACGTTGTCGACGCAGTTATCTTCTGGTGGCGCGATGGCGACGGAGATCTAGTTGACGCATTGATGGACGCGCTCAACTGCTTGGACGAAACCGGCATCGTTTGGTTGCTGACACCTAAGCAGGGCCGCGACGGACATGTGTCCCCAGCACTAATTCAGCAGGAGGCGCCTAGCGCTGGCCTGCATGTGACTACCAGTGAAGGTGTTTCGGAGGACTGGTCTGCAGTTCGCCTCGCCCCACGTAAGAAGAACTAATGATTCAAACAGGTTCGCGCCTGTTCGATTTCTCGCTATCAAATCAATATGGTGAGACGATTACCAGCACCGATCTGTCAAAGGGTCGTGTGCTGGTTGTCTTTTATCCTTGGGCATTTTCGCGAGTCTGCGGTTCAGAGCTGGCGGCACTTCAAGAAGAACAGCAATACTTCACCGATCACCAGGTGCGGGTGGTTGGCATTTCGGTCGACCATAAATTCACGCTGCGCAACTACGCTGAATCCCTTGGCATCCAGTTTGATCTGCTTGCTGACTTTTGGCCTCACGGTCAGGTGGCGTTGAAAGCGGGCGCCTTCGACGAAAATGTTGGCGTTGCCACTAGGGTCTCACTGTGGGTAGTTGACGGGATTGTGCAAGAAGTTTTCAGCAGTTCGATGACTGCACCTCGAAGTATGGATGACTACCAATCCGCTATTGAGGCCCGGTAACTCAGGGGAAATTGCATAGTGTGTGCCAGTTCACAAGAAATACCGGTCTCTCGATTTGCGAGAACCGAAATATCTATGTAAAGTTATTCCTCGTTGGCTTGCAAAAGCGAACATGGTTAGGGCCTTTAGCTCAGCTGGTAGAGCGTCACGTTTACACCGTGAATGTCATCGGTTCGATCCCGGTAGGGCCCACCAAATAAAAATCCTCGATCCACATGGATCGAGGATTTTTTGTTTCCACGCAGATTGTTCAGCTAGTGGCTACTGCTTGCTCAGGCGCATCGTAGTTGTTGTGCCCATGATCCCGGCCTCATAGGAAATCTCGCCGTTGATAAACGTGAACTTCTTGCTGTCGTCGCCCGAGGCCATAATTGCGCTATCCGTCGCCTTTTGATCACGCTGAGAAGTCCAGGTAAATGATTCGGCGCCAGCCTTCGGAGCCTTAAACGTGCCAACCCAGTAAATTGACTTTGTGTCTCCGTTGTTCGTCACCCAGTCAATGCTGATGACGTCCCCTTTGATGGTGGCCAGTTGGTAGGCGTCTTCGTCCATGGAATTTTTCTGTTTCCACTTTCCGCTGAGGTCTACAGGCTCTGCCTGCTGACCTTGCTGCGCGGTGCTGGATGTAGTTGTTGCACTTGTTGCACTTGGTGTGGAGGCCGGCGCCTGGCCGCCACAAGCGGACAGTGCAAAACATAGGGCGAGAGAGGCAACTGCCAGTGATCTTTTCATAGGGAAAGTATCGCCGAAGGTGCCGACAGTTTAGGGTCCGCCGTTAGTAGCCAAGGCAGCTTCCGGAGAGTGACGCTCGGCACTCTTTGCGAAAAATACCGTTCTCAATTTGCCAAGTCAGTTCGGCATGTACTAAATTATTTCTTGTTACAGAGAACGAATGAAGCAAAGAAATTTGCTTGGTTCTTCACTGTAGGAGGGCCTTTAGCTCAGCTGGTAGAGCGTCACGTTTACACCGTGAATGTCATCGGTTCGATCCCGGTAGGGCCCACCAACGAAAACCCGTTGTTTTTGATCGTCAAGATCGAAAACAACGGGTTTTTTCGTATGCCGTGACTGGTGCTCACTCGTGGCAAACTGGAGGCATGAGTGCCCCGGAAGAAAATCTTTGGCTTGCGACCCGTCGCGCCAATCCAGATCACGCGAAAAACTATGCGCAGCGCTGGCGAAACTTAGTGGCCGAAGGAAAAGACATTTTTGGCGAAGCCCGCGCCGTTGATGCGTTGGCACAACGCGGCAGTCGAATTCTTGATGCTGGGTGTGGAACCGGTCGGATCGCCGGTTGGCTCGCCGAACAAGGGCATAACGTCGTTGGTGTGGACCTTGACCCCGATCTGATCGAGGTAGCCCGTCAGGACTATCCCAACGCCACGTGGTATCTGGGTAATCTGGCGAGTTTTAGTCCCAAAGACATTACCTCAGGTCCGGTTGATTTTGATGTCATCGTTTGTGCAGGAAACGTTCTGACGTTCCTGTCCGAAGCCGAACGCTTGCCCGCCTTAAAACGCCTGGGTCAATTTCTTGCTCCCGACGGACGCTTGATTGTGGGATTCGGAGCCAACAGGGGGTACGACTTTGAGCAATTTGAAGCTGACGCACAGCGGGCCGATCTTCTGATTCAGCAACGCTACTCAACGTGGAACTTTCACGCGCCGGCCGATGATTTCCTCGTGGCTGTACTTGGCGCAAAGTAACGCTAGGTTGGCGAGCCTAAGATCTTGCTATACCGGGGATTGACTGCGCTTAGACCTTGACCTTCAGGCGCCACAAGGTGGTGATCTCCTTCGAACGAGCTGCGTGCAGGGGATCAGACTGATCATGGGCGCGGCCGTGTGTGGGACGTCCATCAATCTTCTCGACAACCCTCAGGCCAGCGTCGTCGATAGCGGCTAAGAGTAGTTCGCGGGTGCGCAGACCAAGCAGCTCGGCGAGGTCGGAGATGATGAGCCAGCCTTCACCGTCCTCGGTCAGGTGCTTAGGTAACCCGCGAAGGAACTGCAATAGCATCTTGCCGCCCGGATCGTAGATGGCAGCGTCGAGTGTGCTCGGAGCGCTGCCCGGTAACCACGGGGGATTGCAGATGATCAGCTCAGCCTGCCCGGCGGGGAACATGCTGGTTAATTCGGCGTGTGCGTCATCCTGCATACCCAAGCGGGCGAAGTTTTGATTGGCACAATCAACGGCTCGCTGATGGATATCCGTGGCCTTCACGGTCTTCACTCCCCGTGAGACCAACAGGGCAGCCAGCACTCCTGTCCCGGTGCCGATGTCGAAGGCGAGCTGCGCACCGTTAAGCGGAGCCTGGGCTACGAGCTGAACGTATTCTTGCCGGGTAGGCATAAAGGTGCCGTAGCGCGGATGGATGGTGGCCCCCAACGCGGGCACGTTGACACCGTTGAGGAACCATTGATGCGCGCTGAGCACCCCGGAGAGTTCTTGCAGGCTCACCACGGCTTGCGTGCCAGCAAAATCTTTGGCTTGTTCGTAGGTGAAGGTGATTGCTTCGGCTACCTGTGGGGAGCGCGCCAAACGTAGTTGTGCGGCATGCTCTGAATTCTCGAATGTCAGGGACACCAGGACCAAGGAGAGCATCCGGGAGCGGTGTGCACGAGCTTGACGGATGGCGTAGAACTTTTGACCAGCATCTTGTTCCTTCTTGGAGGACTTGCTGGTTTGGGTAGCGCTGAGCCGGCGGTCCATGGCCGAGATCAGTTGCTTGGCATTGTGATAGTCGCCCTGCCACAACATCGCGATTCCACGCGAAGCGTAACGCATCGCGGCGTCGGCGGTCAGTCGATCATCAACGAGGACTACCTTTTTGGGTGCCGGTCTATCGTTGGCCGAGAACCATGTGGCGCTGAAACTTTCCCCCTCGTGGTCCCACGAAATAGATGGTTCAAGAGCACTGGGTGCAGTACAGATGGCCGAACGCCCTGTCGTTTCGCGGTGCTCACCCGTTGGAGACCGCGCATGAGCCATGTGTTGCGTGGGCCGGTGTTAATAAGTCTACCGAGGATTGATCAGGGTGCGGTGCGCGAGGATCATACACTTCATTGGTGGATTCAGCAGGATTTGCGAGATCTTTCAGCTGGCCTCAAGTTGCTGACCAGCTGGCTACCGAAATTGGCATGTAACGTGGGTTTTGTTCGTTGTTCGATCGACTGCAAAAGGAGTACGACTTATGGGTTTAGGCGATAAGTTCAAGAACAAGGCTCAGGAAGCATCCGGCAAGGTCAAAGAATCTGTCGGCGATGCAACCAACAATGAGGATTTGCAGGCTGAAGGCGTGAAGGATCAGGCCGCAGCCAAGACGAAGCAGGCAGGTGAAGCTGTCAAGGACGCAGCTAAAGACGTCCGCGACGACTTCAATAAGTAGCAAGTAGTTCAATAAGGGCACTCACCATTTTGGTGGGTGCCCTTGTTGCGTTAAGTTGCTGTTGCGTACAGCTTCTGATGCGTTGAACTTCGTGATCAGTAGCGCTCCAAGAACCTTGCGACCTTCAGCGCACTGTCCTCTTCAGCTGCTAGTTTCGTTGAGATCAATCTGGCACCCTGAGCATAGTTCTCGTTGCTCTCGGCTTCATCGATGGCCTGGGCCAAGGAATTAACGGTCAAATTTTTATAGGCGATAGGGGCAACACCTGCGCCCAGACGGTGAAGCCGAGAAGCCCAAAACGGCTGGTCCGTGAAGATGGGTACCGGCACCGCTGGAACACCGGCGCGCAAACCGGCGGCAGTGGTGCCGGCCCCAGCATGGTGCACTACGGCAGCTACCTGGGGGAATAACCAATGATGCGGGACTGCGCCGACACCCAGAACGTTTGACTCGGAAAATTCTCCCGCGCCTTGGATGATGGTTCGTCGCCCGGTACGGCGGGCAACGTCGATAAGGAAGTCAGCTTCGAGTGCCTGTGTGCTTCCAAAACCTAGGAACACCGGTGGCTCACCTGCGCTGAGGAAATCACGCAGTGAGGCAGCTGCGCTCCACGATGGATCGGCCGCCGGCCACCAGTAGCCGCAATTGATAATGTTTTGGTGCCAATCAGCGGGGCGCGGCACCACGGTTGAACTGAAACCATTAAGAACTGGACTGCTAACCTTTCGGCGCAGACGTTCCGAGGCAGCACGGCTTCGCTTGGGCAATCCCAATTTTGCGCGAATGCGTGCGGTCGGTGCATCGTAGGGTGCCTTGGACGCGGAAATCAGTTGATGCAGCGCTTTGTTTCCTAGCTTTCCGAAACTGCGGGCCGTACCTAGCACCATAGGGGAGTAGTCCCCGCTGGGCTCGGACGGTTGCAAATGGGCGCTGATCGCCGGGATGCCCAGTGCCTCGGCGACATCAAAAGCGAAGGGCGCTACCGAATTGGCTAGGATCACCTCGGACCCGTGCTCGGCTGCCTTTAATGTTCCGGCAGCGGCTTGTTCGAAGTATGCGCCCAATTCTGCGAGGTATTTCCGCAGGTCTTTGGGACTGGTCTTTGTACCAGGAGGCGCAGGGTTGACCAGCGCGCTCATGTCACCTGGCAGCTCGCGGAAGGTGCAGCCCGCTGAGCTCACAAGTTCTTGGTAGGCAGGGTTAGCAGCGATCGATACATCTAAACCTTGCGCGGTCAGTGCCTGACCTAGACCTGCCATCGGAGCAACATCGCCACGGGTGCCTGGGGTGATCATCAGTACGCGCATGGTTCTCCTGTAAAGTTAATTGCGAACAGTGTTCGCGTTTAACTATACAGCCTCAGGAGTTCGCGCCATGGCCAAAAAATCACCGCAGAAAACCACCGGTCCCAAGCCCCGATACTCGCGCGAAAAAATTGTTGAGCTTGCCGTTGATCTTGCCGACGCACAGGGAATTGAGGCCGTTTCGCTCAGGGCGGTAGCATCGAGTCTCGGCACGGGTCCCGCCTCCCTCTACCGATATGTGAAGTCCTACGATCAGCTCACCGAACTAATGGTTGATCGGATCAGCGCCGAGTATGACTTTGATGCCTGCACTGGATCTGCAATTGAGCAGCTGGTGAACATCGCTCACCAGGGTCGGGGAATCATGCGGCGCCATCCATGGGTGCCATTGATCGTCCTACAAAAACAGGTGATGACCCACAACTCCATGGCATACCTCGAGCGAGGATTGCTGGCCTTAGCGGATACGGAACTGAGCGCCGCCGTTAAGCTGCACACCATCGCGATGCTGAACTCGCTGACCGCCGCGTTTGCGCTTAACGATCAGAAACAAGATGAGCAACAGGAAGCCTCGGCCGTGAACGAAGCATTGCAGACGGGGGCCTACCCGCAGTTGCTGAGAACACTGAGCGAGCTGAAGCAGCCCCTTGATCGGGACGATGCCTTTGAGCAGGGAATCCGCACCTACCTGCACGGCATCGGGGTCGGGGTCGGGAAATATTAACCCGCATAGCCTTAGAATGAAATCTTCTATGCATAGGTGACTTGGTATGACAGCATGAAACCAGTGTAATTATGCCAAGTACTTAGGAGTTGTTGTGGCTGCACCGTCCGAAGCAAGCATGAAAGAAATCCGCGAGCTGATTGCCGTGGACACCACCAGTCGCGACACAAACTTGCCGCTGATCGAAAACGTAGTGGAAAAACTTCAAGCCTACGGAGTTGAATCCTCGCTGATCCATAACAGCGAGGGTACCAAGGCCAATCTGCTGGCGACCATCCCGGCCCATGATGGAACGCGTACCGGCGGCATCGTGCTCTCCGGGCACACCGACGTTGTTCCGGTGGACGGGCAGAAGTGGAGCAGCGAACCATTTAACGCAGAAGTTCGCGGAGATAAGCTGTATGGTCGCGGGACCTGCGACATGAAGGGCTTCCTCGGGGTGATCCTAGCCAAACTGGACAAGCTGACCGAAGCGAAACTAGCCGAACCAATCCACCTTGCCCTCTCTTACGACGAAGAGGTTGGCTGTGTTGGTGCGGTGAGCCTGGTTGAAAAGATCGTCGCTGACAAGTTGGCGCCGCGTGGATGCTTTGTGGGGGAGCCATCAAGCATGCGGGCTATTCGCGGGCACAAGTCAATGAACGTCTTCAAGGTGCAGTTTAATGGCGTGGCGGCTCACTCGTCCTTGCCATCGGAAGGCGTTAACGCCATTTCCTATGCGCTTCGCTTTGCGAACTTTGTGGAGCAAGTTTCCGCTGAGCTGCGCACCAGCGGGCCGAGTGATGATGCGTTCATCGAACCGACCACCACCATGAACGTCAACAAGTTTGATGCCGGTATTGCCGTGAATACCATTCCATCCCAGGCAGTGGTGTTTTTCGAGTACCGTTCGCTGGCAGTGGTTGATCGTGAAGCGTTGACCAATCGTTTCCGTGAGGAAGCCACAAAGCTTGAAGCGCAGATGCAGAAGAAAAACCCTGCATGCTCGGTGAGCCTGGAACAGCAGGCCGGGGCGCCCGGGCTGAATACCGAACTAGATGAGGACATCGTCGCTTTTGCTGCAGCTTGTGGCGCGCACGCCACCGACGAGAAGGTTACCTACGGCACCGAGGCGGGACTATTCCAAGCCGCCGGGATTCCTACCGTGGTGTGTGGCCCTGGCGATATCGCTCAAGCGCACGCACCAGATGAGTACGTGTTGCTTGATCAGCTCGTGGAGTGTGAGGACTTCGTCGACTCCTTGATTGCACAGCTGAGCCGATGAGTGCCGGGACGCAGGTTACTGCCCAACAGGTAGCGATGGCCCGCAGGGCCGTGATCTCCAGTTCCATTGGAGCGGCGCTTGAATGGTTCGACATCATCGTTTATGCCACCTTCGCGACAACCATCGCGAAAGTCTTTTACCCGGATTCGGATCCGACCTTCGCGCTGATTCTTACCTTTGCCACGTTCGCGATTTCCTATGTGATCAGGCCACTGGGCGGAATGGTGCTGGGCAGCTACGCCGATCGTAGGGGTAGGAAAAAGGCGCTCACCCTGACCCTGGCCATGATGATGGTGGGCACGCTGATCATGGCGGTGGCCCCGCCCTATGAATCGGTAGGTGTCGCCGGTGCCTTGATCATTTTGCTTTCGCGACTGATTCAGGGGTTCTCCGCCGGTGGTGAATTTGGCACGGCGACCGCATTCTTGATTGAAACTGCGCCGCATAAGAAGGCGTACTATTCCTCGTGGCAGGTAGCCAGCCAGGGTGCATCCATGATGCTGGCCTCGGCCTTCGGCTATTTCCTGACCACGGGATTGAGCGCAGAAGCCTTGGAATCCTGGGGCTGGCGCGTGCCGTTCTTTGTCGGTTTGCTCATCGGTCCAGTGGGCTTGTACATTCGCGCTCGTCTGGAGGAGACCGAAGAATTCACTTCCTCCATCAAGGAGAAGTTCCCGCTGGGTACGCTGTTCAAGCAGCACTACGGTCGTTTGCTGGCCGGCGTTGGGGTGATTGGCGTAGCGACAATCTCCGTCTACCTGATCCTGTTTATGCCTACTTTTGCCGTGAATAACCTTGGGATTCCGGGAGACGCGGCGTTCTTAGGTGGGATCGCCGCGGGCGTTATTACCCTGTGCGGGGTGCCGCTGGTAGGTCACCTGGCGGATCGAATTGGTCCGGCACACGTGATGACCTATGCGGCCATCGCCGCCTTTGTCCTGGCGTATCCGATGTTCAAGCTCATGACTTCTAAGCCGAGCGTTCCGGTAATGGTGTTGGTGATCGCGCTGCTCGGCGTGATCATGTCCTTCTACTTCGGACCGCTGCCAGCGTTGCTCTCCAACCTATTCCCTGCGGCCATCCGTGGCTCGGGCCTTTCGGTGGCCTACAACGTGGGTGTCACGCTACTCGGCGGAATTGCTCCGCTGGTGTTGACCTGGTTGTTGAAGATCACTGGATCGTTGGATGCACCGAGTCTTTACTACATGGCGATTGCCGTGATTTCTTTGGTGGGACTGTTTGTGGTTCGTCGCCGTTACGGACAGCGCTAGATCAGCCGAGAAAGCGCAGTGGCCGCCAGCTTGAGAAAGCTGGCGGCCACTGCGCTTTTTTGTGTGTGTGTTGCTGATTTCTAGATGGCTACCAAAAGCACTGCGGTCCAATGGCAGAGGAACGCGACGATGGTGCATGCGTGGAAGAGTTCGTGGAAACCGAAGATTGTTGGCAGGGGATTAGGCCGTTTGGTTGCGTAGAACACCGCACCGACGGTGTAGGCCAGGCCACCGGCAAGAATCAATATCATGACTGCCGGATTTGTGGCCCAGAAGGTAGGTAGCTGCATCAGTGCGCCCCAGCCAAGCAAGATGTAGAGGCTGACGCCGACCCAGCGCGGGGCGGTAGGCCATACGGTCTTGATGACGATACCTGCCAAGGCGCCGCCCCAAATGATGGACAGAACAATGATTGCTTGTTTGGCTGGCAGCACAAGCGCGGCGACAGGTGTGTAGGTACCGGCGATCAGCAAGAAAATGTTTGCGTGGTCGGCTCGGCGGAACAGACCCATTACCTTATCGGTCCAGTTGCCACGGTGATAGAGCGCTGAAGTGCCAAAGAGCAGGATGGAGCACAGGGCAAATACTGCGCTGGTCCACTCGGCGAGGTCGCTGTCGGCAAGCACGATCAGAACCAGGTTCATGATGATGATTCCTGGTGTTGACCATGCATGAATCAGGCCGCGCCAACGAGTTCTTTCGGTACCGATAGACAGAAATTTCTTTGGTGCTCGAACTTCTGCCTCTGGGGTCATGGGATCAATGGCCATGGGCGTCCTTAACGTCGTGCTCGGGGAGTAATCCCCAGTTCTTGAAGTCTACGACAAATATCTGTTGTGAACCTGTGCTGAGAAGCGAACGCAGGACATACAAAAGCCCGCCGGTTGCCACTGTAAAATTAGCGGCAGCCGGCGGGCTTGTTGCTTAGTGCGAGGGACTAAAACCCGATGATACGAGCTATGCTCGCCTCTTGGTGATGAATCCCCAAATGACCAATACGATCAAGGCGCCACCAATGGCTAGGATCCAGCTCCACAGGGAGAAGAATCCGCCGACACCCTTATCGAAGAGGGCACTGCCGATCCAACCGCCGAGTAGTGCGCCGACGACACCTAGCAGCAGGGTTGCGATCCAGCCGCCACCTTGCTTGCCTGGCAGGATTGCCTTTGCGATAGCGCCTGCAATCAAGCCCAAAACTATCCATCCAATGAATCCCATGATTCGCTCCAATGGTCAGAACTTGCAGCGGCCGGGTTTGACCACTCATTCGCGACAATACATGGCATTGAGCTGGGCTTCCAGAGTTGCCACGATGAAATTCATACTTTTCACACAGGAGTTTCGACTAGTGGTTGAAGGTCGTGAAGGTTTCATCACCTAAACAACATCTGACCTGTTCTTTAAAGGAAAATGTTACTTCGCGCACTTGAAGTGGTTGACAGCACCCGATTGCGCTCTTAGTCTTGTTAAATCAGATTTTATCCAACCAAATATTCCTTAAGTCTGATATTAGGTTTGCACACAACGGAGTGAAAACATGAGTGAACTGGTCCCGCCCATTGTTGTTATGGGTGTTTCGGGTAGCGGCAAGTCGACCATTGGTCAGATGCTGGCGGATGCATTGCACCGCGAGTTTATTGACGGCGACAGCTTGCACCCAGATGCCAACAGGCAAAAAATGGCGGCAGGTCAAGCACTAAATGACCAAGACCGCGAGCCATGGTTGCGAGTTATCGGGCAGAAACTTGCCGACGGTACTGCACAGGGCGAACCTCTGGTCATCGCATGCTCCGCGCTCAAGCGCGACTACCGCGATTTGATCCGTAGTCTTGAACCAGCAACTCTGTTTGTGCACCTTGCAGGCGTTCCTAATCTGATTCGTGATCGAATGAACGCACGCTCCCACGAATACATGCCAACTTCGCTGCTCGACAGTCAGCTGGCCACTCTGGAACAGCCAGAGGCAGATGAAGCTGTGCTCACTGCAAACATCTCTAACTCTCCCGAAGACATCGTGCGTCAGCTCGTCGCTGACCTCGCCGTAGTCAACCACGCCTAATCCATCTGCCAGATGCTGGCATGGATAACCATTGATCAAGGACGACAATGACAACTGAGCTCGAAATGAATTGGACGCTGGGTACCACCGGCCTCCTTGCACTGGCGGTGGCTGCAGTAGCCCTGCTGCTGGTGCTTATTATCCGCTTTAGAGTCCACGCATTTGTGGCTCTGGTGCTAACAAGCCTTATTACAGCCATTGCAGCTGGTATTCCAGCAGGCTCAGTCATCACCACACTAACCGGCGGTTTTGGTTCAACCTTGGCCAGCGTGGCCTTGCTGGTTGGCCTTGGCGCAATGCTCGGTCGCATGCTGGAAACCAGTGGCGGCGCAGAGGTGATGACCAACTGGTTGATCTCCAAGTTCGGTGAGAAGCGGGCGCCACTGGCGTTGTCCGTAGCTTCACTGCTCTTCGGTTTCCCAATCTTCTTTGATGCTGGCCTTGTGGTCATGCTGCCAATTATCTTCACCGTCGCACGTCGCCTTGGCGGCTCGGTACTGTACTACGCGATCCCTGCAGCTACCGCCTTCTCGGTGATGCACGTCTTCGTACCACCACACCCAGGTCCGGTGGCGGCCTCGGGTCTGCTTGAAGCAAATGTAGGACTCGTTTTGGTCTTGGGTCTGCTTGTTGCGGTTCCTACCTGGTTCTTCGCCGGTCACCTGTTCGGTAAGTTCGTTGGCAAGAAGTTCGACATTCCTGTTCCAAATATCTTGGATGCCGCTCTGGGCAATGGCTCAAACAAGGATGCTTTCAAGTCCTCGCCTTCAGTAGGCACCGTCTTTAGCCTTCTGCTACTTCCACTGATCCTGATCTTCTTGAACACCGGATTGAACATGCTCGGCAGCGCCGGCGTTGTTGATCCAAAGGCTTCATGGGTTACCTGGTTGCGTCTGTTCGGTGAAACCCCAGTAGCTCTGCTGATCACCGTGCTGTTGGGCATGGTTCTGCTTGGCTTCCGCAAGGGCAAGGACAAGACCCTTATCGAAACCGTGGTCGACTCCGCATTGGGCCCAGTATGCTCGATCATCTTGATCACCGGTGCCGGTGGCATGTTCGGTGGCGTACTGCGTGCCAGCGGTATTGGTAACGCTATCGCCAATTCGTTGCAGGCTATTGGTCTGCCACTGATCATCGCGGGCTTCCTGATCGCTGCCATCGTTCGACTGGCTCAGGGTTCGGCCACCGTGGCACTGACCACCGCCGCTGCCATCGTTCAGCCAGCAGTGTTGGCAGATAGCTCGTTGAGCGCCTTCCAGATCGCCACCATGGTTCTGGCTCTGGCTGCCGGTTCGGTCTTCGCCGGACACGTCAACGACTCGGGCTTCTGGTTGGTCTCGCGCTTCTTGAACATGGACGTATCCACCACCCTGCGTGTTTGGACCGTTGGCCAGGCACTGGTTTCCGTGGTTGGTTTCGTCTTCGTGATGGTGCTTTACGGTATTGCTACCGCAGTGGCGTAGTTACTGTTACTAGTAACCACAAAAAATCCTTCCTCTCTAACAATCGTTAGAGAGGAAGGATTTTTTACTATCTAAAACAAGATTTTGGAGCTCGTGCTTAGCGTGTTTCCTTGGGTGGATCAACGAATATGCGCGCTTGGCCCTCCCATAAGCTGCAGATCTCGTTATGTGTACGACGCATAATGCTTTCCATATTCTTGCGTGCACTGGCGGAGTCAGAGTTGGAGATGGCATCAGATACCGATTGGTGCCAGAGCAGCGCTTCTTCGTGCGGGCGTTCGGGCATGAGCCCAAGCTCTGTGCGACCGCGCAGGATTGCACCAATAGGGGTGGCAAGGTTGGCAAACATCTCATTGCCGGAGGCTGCAAGGACTAGGGAGTGGAACCGGATATCCAGTTCCAAGAATTTGTGCAGGTCACCTTGGCGACCGTAGTGACTCATCTGGGCTGAAACCATCATGAGCTCTTTGCGCATTGCCTCGGGGGCAACCTCGGCAGCCAGTTCGGCGGCCATGGGCTCTACTGAGATGCGAAGCTCGGTCAATGAGCGAAGTTGTGTACCTTTTTGATCGCTCGCTAAACGCCAGCGGATGACATGGGAGTCGTACGGATTCCAGAATTCAGCGCCCAGAACACGAATGCCGACTCGTTTGGTGCTGGTCACTAAGCCCGATTGAGCTAGTACACGAATGGCCTCACGAATCACCGATCGGGAGACTTGGAGTTTTTCCTCGAGTTCAGCGGCCAGCAGAATCGATCCGCGGGGGATTTGTCCGCCCACGATGCGCGAGCCGAGGTGCTCGACCACATGAGCGTGCAGACTAGTTGACATACCGTTAGTTTAGCCAAGGACTAGTCTCATACCTTGATACGCGCTGTAGTTCGGTGGGATAAATATGTTTTAACATCCGCTATGAGCTGTGAAACGTAGGGTATTGGCGAGTAGGATATAGAGGTCACGTGGTCGTGATTCAGGGGCCACTTTAATTGGTCTCTGTTTACGGCACACCTCCCCGTAATTGATGGAGACTTATTTTTATGCCTGCACAGATTGGTGTCACAGGTCTGGCCGTTATGGGCGCGAACCTTGCCCGTAACTTCGCCCGCAACGGATACACTGTAGCCCTGCACAACCGCTCGGTCGGTAAGACCGATGCACTGCTTGAGGCGCACGGCGATGAAGGTGACTTCATCCGCACCGAGAGCCTAGAAGAACTGGTTGCGAACCTCGAAACCCCGCGTCGCGTCTTGATCATGGTCAAGGCTGGCGGCCCAGTAGACTCGGTCATCGACCAGCTTGTTCCTTTGCTTGATGAGGGTGACATCGTCATTGACGCTGGTAACTCGCACTACTCCGACACTCGTCGCCGCGAAGCTGCGTTGAACGAGAAAGGCCTGCACTTTGTAGGCGTTGGCGTTTCCGGTGGCGAAGAGGGCGCACTGCTCGGCCCATCGATCATGCCAGGTGGTTCCGAAGAGTCCTACAAGGCTCTGGGCCCAATGCTAGAAAAGATCGCCGCTAAGGCTGACGATGGCACTCCTTGCTGCGCATGGATCTCCACTGACGGTGCTGGTCACTTCGTCAAGATGGTGCACAACGGCATCGAGTACGCCGACATGCAGGTTATCGGCGAAGCTTACGACCTACTGCGCAACGCTGCAGGTATCGAGCCAGCAAAGCAGGCCGAAATCTTCAACGAGTGGAACCAGGGCGAACTCTCTAGCTTCCTCATTGAAATCACCGCAGAAGTTTTGGGTCACACCGATGCTTCCACCGGCAAGCCACTGATCGACGTCATCCAGGACTCCGCTGGCCAGAAGGGCACCGGTCGTTGGACCGTACAGTCCGGCCTGGACATGGGATCGCCAGTTTCGGCTATCGCCGAGTCGGTCTTCGCTCGTTCACTATCTTCCCAGCGCGATATCCGCGCCGTGGGCCAGAAGGTTCTGGGCGCAGCAACCTCTGAGGTTACCCTGCCTGAGAACTTCGTTGAGGACGTGCGTCAGGCACTGTTCGCTTCGAAGCTGGTTTCCTACGCACAGGGCATCGATATGCTCACCTCGGCTGCCGGCGAATACAACTGGACGCTGAAGCTGGACGAGATCGCTGGCCTGTGGCGCGAAGGTTGCATCATCCGTGCAGCCCTGCTCAAGGACATCACCGCTGCCTACGCAGCCGATGAGAAGCCTGCGAACCTCTTGTTCGCACCTGCATTCGCTGAAGCGATCACCAAGGCTGTTCCAGCTTGGCGTCGTGTTGTAGCTGTTGCAGTTCAGCTGGGTATCCCAGCACCGCTCTTCTCCTCGTCGTTGGCTTACTACGATGGTCTGCGCAGCGAGCGTCTGCCAGCAGCCCTGACCCAGGGTCTGCGCGACTTCTTCGGTGCACACACCTACCGCCGTACCGACAAGGAAGGCACCTTCCACACCTTGTGGAGCGGTGACCGTTCCGAGATCGCAGCTGAGGACACTCACTAGAGTTTTCACAGCTAAAACCGGCCTTCTTTCTAAGGAATTCCTTAGGAAGAAGGCCGGTTTTTTCTTAATAGGAGCCGCGTCACAGAAGTTCTTTTTGCCCGAATTTATCGGGATTTATCTGGCATGAATTCTCATTCATGGAAAACACCTAAGTAGATCGAGATCTGCTGACAGGTAGCGTCTATATAAATTTTCACATGACGAATTCACCTGAAACGCAAAACACCAGATCCCAGCAGTTAGCCACCGAAAAAGCATCCAAGAGTAAAAAGCCATCACGTCGGACGGTGCTTATTGGCTCGCTCGCCGTTCTAGCTGGCGCAGGTGGCGGAGCCGGCTGGGCATTGGACCGCTTCGTTGTTGAGCACGTCGAGCAAACAGGGGTTACTAGTGCCGCAGCGGCGACTGCCAGCACCGCCTCTGACACGGCAGCCAAAATTACCGATACCAGCTACACCTCAGATCTTGCCAAAATCAATATCGCTAAGACCGTCACGGGCAGCGGCAACAGCCAAGTCACCTACTTCGCAGCCGATCTGAATCTCAAAGACGGCACCGTACTGGCCTCCGCTTTTGCAAAAGACAGCTTCGGCGAAAACATCACCGAAACCACCAGCGCCATAGCCGAGAACAACTCCGCAATCTTTGCAATCAACGGCGACTATTACGGTTTCAGGGACACCGGCATCATCATCCGCAACGGAGTCGCCTACCGTGACAAGGGGGCCCGTGAGGGACTGGCGTTCTACAAGGACGGCAGCGTCAAGGCGTACGACGAGACCAGCACCGATGCAGACACCCTAGTTTCAGAAGGCGTATGGCAAACAGTGTCGTTCGGGCCGACGGTAGTGAAAAACTCCAAGCAGGTTGACGGCATCGACGACGTTGAGGTCGATACCAATTTTGGTAACCACTCCATCCAGGGCCAGCAACCGCGCACCGCGATCGGCATCATCGATGATAATCACTACGTCTTTGTTGTGGTCGATGGTCGCTCAGAAGGATATAGCGTCGGGGTGACCATGCCGGAGCTCGCCCAAATCATGCTGGATCTTGGCTGCAAAACCGCCTACAACATTGACGGTGGCGGTTCTTCGACCATGTACTTCAACGGCAAGCTGGTCAATAATCCGCTGGGCCGCAACCAAGAACGTGGAACCTCCGACATTCTGTTCATCGCAGGACAGGGGTAAGACCATGATTCTCCTGATTCCCGCGTTTGAACCAGATGAAAAGCTCAATACCCTTATTGAGTCCCTGCAGCTGACGAGCAATGAAACGGTCCTGGTCGTTGTTGATGACGGCAGCGGACCTACGTCAGCAGAAATCTTCGCTTATGCCCAGCGTCAGGGAGCAATCCTCGTTCAACACCCGGTCAATTTGGGTAAAGGGGCCGCACTCAAGACAGGATTCAGCTTTATCGCTGAAAACTTCCCTGGCCACGATGTTGTCACCGCGGACTGCGATGGTCAGCACGCTGCTGAAGACATCTACGCTGTGGCCAGGGAAGTGGGTCAGAAGAAAAGCATTGTTCTTGGAGAACGTGAGTTCTCCGGCAAGGTACCGCTACGCAGCAAGTTGGGCAATAAGGCCACCGCGTTATTCTTCGCACTCTCCACAGGCACATGGCTCAACGACACCCAAACCGGGCTACGCGGATTCCCCGCAGAGATACTTCCATGGCTAGGCAAGGTGCCCGGCGAGCGCTACGAGTACGAACTGAACATGCTGCTGGATGCACGACGGAACAATATAGAGCTCCAGCGGGTGAAGATTCAAACCATTTACCTGAACGACAACGAAAGCTCACACTTCCGGCCCATCAGGGATTCGATAAGAATCTACGCCCCACTCTTGAAGTTCTCCGCTTCGTCATTGGCAGGATTCGCGGTGGACACGGTGTTGCTCCTGATCTTCACCGCGACGTTCCACCAATTACTACCTGCTGTGGTCCTAGCTCGTCTAGGCAGCGCCGCCGTGAACTTTTGGATCAACCGACAGCTGGTGTTTACCGAAGGTCGTACGCTTCCATTGCGCGCAACAGTAAGTCGTTATGCATTACTGGCCATTGTCCTACTGGCCCTGAATTACGAGTTGCTCACATTGCTTTCCTCGTCCGGGATTCCGTTATTACTCGGAAAAATCATTACAGAGATCGTGCTCTTCTTGGTGAGCTTTTCCGTTCAAAAGCGGTTCTTGTTCCGGAAAAAGTCGAGCAAGTCATCCCCATTTCAACATTCACAAGCGCGGCATTTGGTGAATACAGAGTCACCACAGGGAACTATTGAAAGATAGTCATATACCCTCAGATAGGCAAAAATAAATTGCCGACAATCCTATTATGAATTCAGAGAGAATGCTCATGAAACGCTCATTTCGAAACAAGGCACTGAGTTCAGTTGCCGCTTTATCGCTGGCGCTGACCATGGTTGGGTGTGCGACAGGCTCTGGCGGGACAACGGTCTCCGATGTCATCAACGCAACCAGCAACGCAAGTAGCGCATCCACGGTGGCAGAGAGCAGCAGCTCTTCGGGCAACACCTCAACTGCCTCAGCAACCGACATTTCGGAAGACACGCACTTTGATGAGGATGATCTGCAGTGGGACGCTGACAAAGAAACAACTGTGGACCTGGCCGATGGTGGCACCAAAGCTTCAGGAACTGACGCTGACAAGGTCTCGGTAGATGGGGATACCGTCACCATCACCGGTGCTGGTACTTACCGCCTGTCTGGCTCGCTCAGTGACGGCAAGGTTGTCGTCGCCGCCGGCGAGGAAGACGTTGTTCGAGTCATCATGGATGATGCCTCCATCACCAGTTCAACCGGTTCCGCAATCCAGGTTGATGAATCCAATGAAACCCTTCTTTATCTAGAAAAGGGCACCAGCAATTCTGTATCCGATGCGAGCACCTACGCTGATACCGCCGAAGATGCTGCCAATGCGGCAATCTACTCGATGGCTGACCTAACTATCGCAGGTGAGGGTTCCTTGGACGTGAAGGGAAATTACCAGGACGGCATCGTTAGTAAGGATGGTCTAGTTCTTGCCTCCGGTGACGTCACTGTCACCGCGAGCGACGACGGAATTAAGGGTAAGGATTACGTAGCCCTACTCGGTGGCGATGTGAAGATTACTGCAGCCGAAGATGGCATCAAGTCAACCAATGACACTGACGCTGATCGCGGCTGGCTACACCAGTACGGCGGCACGTTGAAAATTGACGCAGGAGACGACGGAATCAAGGCGGAGCAGATTTTGACGCTCAGCGGTGGAACCGCGACGGTCAGCAAGTCTAACGAGGGACTGGAATCGCCGACCATCAACCTAGCCGGAGCGACGGTCAACGTGAACGCTACCGATGACGGAGTGAACGCTACCGCTGGTAGCAGCGAGACTACAACGCAAGGTGGCGCAGGAGGAGGCATGGATGCCGCGCAGGATGCCCACCTGAACATTTCCGGTGGCAAGGTCACGGTCACTTCGGAGGGTGACGGGTTGGATTCCAATGGCGACATCTCAGTTACCGGTGGTACGACCGTAGTCAACGGTCCAACCAACGGCGGTAATGGCTCACTCGACTCTAATGGGGATATTTCGGTTGACGGTGGTGTACTTATCGCGGCTGGCAGTGACGGCATGGCTGAAGGTCTAAGCGATACTTCCAAGCAGTCCGGCGTTCAGGCTTCCCTTGGCACCACGGTTGAAGCAGGAACCGCTATCCACATCGTTGATTCGAGCGGAAAAGTAGTCGCTAGTTTTGTCACCTCAAAGGCCACCGCCAATGTCGTGTACTCCAGCTCCGAGATTGTTGACGGCGATAGCTACAGCTTCTACACCGGAGGTACCGTAGATGTTGATGCGGGTCTAGGTACCGGTAGCATCACCGACGCAACCGAGGTTATCACCGCAATCGCCGGGGAGTTTGAATCCGGAATGGGCGGCATGGGTGGCGGCATGGGCAGAGGCCCAGACGGTCAGTAAAACTAAATAAACTAAAGGGTTGTCATACTAATGAACCCCGCTGTCCCATTCATGAGCTGGGGCAGCGGGGTTCAGTGTCGTTTCCGGAAAGAACCTGTTGGCTTAGTGCTCGCAGATAACTAGCGTCTTGGCATCTTCAAGCAGGGTCCGGGCCTGTGCTGGAGCGATTCGCACCAGCGCAAAAGCGGCAACAACAAGACCTGTCACCGTTGAGGCCAATCGTTGTTGGACGGTTGGGTCGAGATCGCTTCGGGCAGCGCTAATCCCGCGACCAAACGCAGTTTCTAGCTCTTCTCTGTAGGCCTGGACCACTTGCGACACGTGGGAGTCGGCTGATAGGGGTGAATTGGCGGTGTTGATCAGCAAGCAACCATTGCTGGTTGGCAGCGCCTTGGGCTGACCAAATACGGAGATCAAACCATCAAGGTACTCAGTGAGTGCTTGCGGGCTAACGTCATCAGATATCAGTGGTTCTAGGCGCGGGCGAACAATCTCATCGAGGTAGCTCTGCACGGCTGCGTCAAACAAACCTCTTTTGGAGCCAAAGGAGTTGTAGATGCTGGATCTGCTCAGGCCGGTGGCTGATTCAAGTTCTGGGATGGACGCTGCTTCAAAGCCCCTAGACCAGAATAGGGAGCGAGCTTTTTTGATGACAGCGGTACTGTCAAAGGCTAGTGTTCTTGCCATCACATACCTTTCTACTTTCGGAAACGACCATTACAGTATATATTGAAATGGACGTTACAGAATGCTTGTTCTGCTAAAACTTTCAGGAGCTGTTAATCATGATCATCACCGCACTCGTGCTGGCCACCCTTGCTGCATTGCTTCACGTGTACATCTTCTTCATGGAGTCCCTATGGTGGACCACTGACAAAGTTCGAGCAACCTTTGGCTCGACGCCTGAAGATGCGGAAGCAACCAAGGAGATGGCCTTCAACCAAGGCTTCTACAACCTGTTTCTGGCCATCGCCACCCTGGCAGGCGTCGTCTTCCACATGGCTGGAGAAGCAACCATCGGCTCGACCCTGATCTTCACCGGAACCGGCTCCATGTTGCTGGCCGCACTGGTCCTAATCATTTCCAGCCCATCCAAGGCTTCGGCAGCAATCAAGCAAGGCATCTTCCCATTACTGACGGTGATCGCACTGATCATCGGCGTAGCACTCTAAATTTTCAAACCCGAAAAAATTCGAAAAAGGAAAGGTACTCAACATAATGAGCGAAACCACCAGCACCCAGATCCACCTCGCCAGCCGCCCAACCGGATGGCCAACGAACGAAAACTTCACCGTTGAGCACGTTGAACTTGCAGAATTGAAGGACGGCGAAGTTCGGGTTCGCAACGAATTCATCTCGGTTGACCCTTACATGCGCGGACGCATGAACGACACCCGCTCCTACGTCAAGCCATTCCAAATCGGCGAGCAGATCGCCGGCGGTGCAGTAGGACGCGTCATCGCTTCAAATGACAGCTCCCTGCCAGTAGACACCCTGGTTCTTCACCAGCTCGGCTGGTCGGACTTGGCTCAGGGTCCAGCAGCTAGCTTCAAGGAAATCCCTGACCTTCCAGGTGTTCCAAGCTCGCTGCGCCTGCACATCTTGGGCATGACCGGGCTGACCGCCTACGTAGGTTTGAACGCAATCGCCGGCTTGGCTGAAGGCGAAACCGTCTTCATCTCCGGTGCGGCCGGTGCCGTTGGTACCGCAGCCGGACAGATCGCCAAGCTCATGGGAGCTAAGCGCGTTATCGGTTCCGCAGGTAGTGCTGAAAAGGTCGAACTGCTCACCAGCAAGTACGGCTACGACGCAGCCTTCAACTACAAGGACGGCGACGTTCGTGGACAGCTAGCCGCTGCTGCCCCTGAGGGCATCGACGTCTTCTTCGACAACGTTGGTGGCGATCACCTCGAAGCAGCACTGGCAGCTTTCAATGACGGTGGCCGTGCAGCCCTGTGTGGTGCTATCGCAAGCTACAACACCACCGAGCCAACCCCAGGCCCACTGAACATGGCCAACCTGATCACTCGTGGCCTGAAGCTTCAGGGCTTCACCCTGTCGAGCTACCTGAACTACGGCGAAGAGTTCTCCCAGCGCATGGGCCAGTGGTTCGCTGAAGGCAAGGTTTCCTACGATGAGACCATCGTTGACGGTGTAGAGAACACCGTTCAGGCCTTCTTGGACATGATGGCCGGAGCAAACACCGGCAAGATGCTTGTTCGCATCTAATTGATCTTGCACTAAGCAGGTAACAACTAACGGGTCCGACCGGAAAATTTTCCGCTCGGACCCGTTATGCGTTAATGATGACCTGTCGCGATGACGCAGCGAATCATTCTCAGACAGGCAAGCGCACCATGCGCAGATCAGTGATCAGCGGTGCGGTGGGGTCATCAAGCACTTGACCATCAAAGGAGAATCCGTTGCGCTGATAGAAGGCTATCGCCCGAGGATTCTGTTCGGCCACCCATAAGAGGGCCGGTTGATCCCCAAGTGCAGCATCCAGCAAGGCCTGGCCCGCACCGGAGCCGTGCTGATCGTTGAGCAGATACAAGTTGTATAGTTGCCGGTCAATTCCCGCCGGAACATCGACCGAGTCCTTGGTGCACGGTGCAGCAAACGAGAAACCAATCAAGTCTTCCTGCTCATTGCATGCCACAGCTAGAGAGAACGCAGGGTTCGGGTCAGCTAAAATCCGTTGCCACAGGTTGAGACGATGCTCAGCATGCTCTGTGCTAAAAAATCCCTCGGGCAACAGTTCCGTGTAGGTCTGCTTCCAGCATTCAACATGCAAAGCGGCCAGCTCAACGGCGTCATCAGCTACGGGTTTGCGCAAAGTGAAGCTCATTGACTGCCGCCGACGTATTCATTCAAGTGAATTCCGGTGAGCGTGCCAGATTGACTAAGTTCTGCTGGCGTTCCTTCAAAGACAATCTGACCGCCCTCATGCCCGGCCCCTGGTCCAAGGTCAATCACCCAATCAGCATGGGCAACTACCGCTAGATGGTGCTCAATGACAATGACGGTGTTTCCTTCGTCAACCATTTCGTCGAGTAGACCCAGCAAGTTTTGGACATCGGCCATATGCAGACCAGTGGTTGGTTCATCCAGTACGTAGGTGCCAGAACCCTTGCCTAAGTTGATGGCAAGCTTGATGCGCTGGCGCTCACCGCCCGAGAGCGTACTGAGGCGCTGCCCGAGCTTGAGATACCCCAGTCCTACTTGGTTCAGCCGGGTCAGCATGGCTTTGGCTTTAGGGATCTTGAGTTGTTCTAAGGCTTGCTCCATGCTCAAGTCCAACACTTCACCGATATTCAAACCGTCCAAGGTGTAGTTCAAGACTTCAGCGGTAAAGCGCGTACCTTCACATACTTCACAGGGCAGAGCCACTCCGGCCATCGAGGCCAAATCGGTATAGGTGAATCCGACGCCCTTGCAGTTTGGGCAGGCTCCTTCGGAATTTGCGCTGAATAAGGCCGGCTTGACCGAGTTGGCCTTGGCAAAGGCGGCTCGAATCGGATCCATGATTCCGGTGTAGGTGGCAGGATTTGAACGGCGCGAGCCTCGGATCGCTCGTTGATCCACCACGGCCACATCTTCACGCTTGGAAATCGTTGAGTGAATGAGCGTGGACTTACCGGACCCGGCAACACCGGTGATGGCACACAGTACACCGGTAGGGATATCTACGTTCACGTCTTTGAGGTTATGTGTGGAAGCGCCACGAACTTCTAGGGGAGTACCCGGTGACCTGGTAGCGGGCTTCAGCGGAACACGCGTAGAAAAATGTTGACCGGTCAGTGAATCGCTGGCCAACAGGCCAGAAACATCTCCGCTGTAACTCAGCGTTCCACCGTGCGTTCCAGCACCCGGACCAAGATCAATCACGTGATCAGCGATCTTGATAACTTCAGGCTTATGCTCAACGACCAGTACGGTATTGCCCTTATCTCGCAGATCCGCCAACAGCCCATTCATGCGTTGAATATCGTGCGGGTGAAGCCCCACGGTTGGTTCATCAAAGACGTAGGTGACATCCGAGAGTGCGCTACCTAGATGACGAATCATTTTCACGCGCTGGGCTTCACCGCCCGAAAGTGTTCCAGCGGGTCGATCTAGCGAGAGATATCCCAAGCCCAACTCGACCATCGACTCAAGAATCGCAATCAAGTTCTTGATCAGGGGAGCGGCGTCCGGGATCTGAAGTTTGTCTAGTTCCGCGGAAAGCTCAGAAACCTGCATGGCCGTCATATCGGCGATGCCCAGTGAATTCATCTTTGAGGCTCTAGCAGCTTCACTCAGTCGGGAACCGGCGCACACCGTGCACGGTGCCGTGGTTGAGATCCGGTCGATCCATTCACGAATGTGCGCTTGCTTGATTTCGCGACCAGAAAGAATGTAGTTGGACTTGATGCGGGTGATGAGCCCCGAGTAGCTCATGTTCGCCCCGTTGAGCTTGACCTTGCCATCTTCGGCATGAAGCATGCGATCAAGCATGTCCTTGGGCATATCTTTGAGCTTGATATCAAGATCTGGTTCGGTGCCTGCAGTCAATGTTTGCCAGAGCCACGCGCCAGGAGCAAAGTTTGGTGCCTTGATGGCGCCCTCGTTCAGGGTCTTATCCCAATCCAATAACTCGTCAAGGTCGATACTTGCTTCCGTACCAAATCCCTCACAGGCCGGGCAAGCTCCTTGTCCGAGGTTGAAAGAATATGCGCCCGCGCCACCGGCACTTGGAGTTGAGTAGCGTGAGTAAAGAACACGAAGCAATGAGTAGGCATCGGTGGCGGTACCAACCGTTGAGCGGGAATTGGATCCCATGCGCTCCTGATCAACAACGATGGCTGCCGACAAGTTCTCTAGAACCTCAACGTCGGGCCGAGGCATCGAGGGCATGAACGACTGAACAAAAGAGGTATACGTTTCATTGATCAATCGCTGTGATTCGGCAGCGATCGTTCCGAAGACGAGTGAAGACTTACCTGAGCCGGAAACCCCAGTGAAAACCGTAATGCGTCGTTTGGGGATGTCGACATCAATACCCTTGAGGTTGTTCTCTCGGGCTTGACGGACTCGGATCATATTGTGGGTATCGGCAGGATGCGCATTCATAGGCCCAACATTACTAAGAGGTATCCAGATCGGGTACTAGGCTCCTCTAAGCTTCAACAAATCAGGGACGTTAAGTCAGGGTCATGTTCAAGCGGTGGGCCGAACATGCTCAGGCGCTCGCCGAGAGCACCCACAACCGATCTTGTCAGTCGTCACGTTGCGCCACTTAATTCAGCAGAGGATTTCCCGCGATGCGGATCTCTCAGATCTTCCACTCGTCTGGTGTACGCGTGATCGATTTCGAATTTTCTCGAAGAAAACTTGTCCTGCGAAGCTAAACGTTCGAAATTTGTCGGTACTGTGGGAATCCCTGAGCGATTCACAATGTTTTCGGGTTGCCATGTGCCCAACTATCATTGTCGAGACGTGTGCTGCGACACATCGATGGCTGTTTAAGCGTCGCTATGATCCCGAACCAATGAAGGACCTTCATGAAGCTGTTGAAATCAATCCCACTGCTTGGCTGGGTGCTCATAGCAATCGTCTTAGGCGTTTTGCTTGGCCCAGTAATGCCGGTATGGCTAGGAAGCGTATTCCTGACCTATAACTCGATCTTCTCGGGCTTCCTGAACTTCGTTGTGCCACTGATTATTTTTGGTTTGGTTTCGCCAGCTATTGCTGAACTTGGCAAGGGTGCAGGCAAATGGTTGGGCATCACTGCGCTGCTCGCCTACGGATCAACTTTGGCTGCAGGGCTACTTGCGTACTTTGTCAGCCGCTGGCTATTTACCCAGTCATTGTCCGGTGGTGGACTTGAAGCCATCGGTGAAGGTGAAGGCTCAGGATTTAAGCCCGTCGTTTCCTTGGTTAGTAGTGCGGGGGACTCGGCCACCGAGATCGTCCTGCCACCAGCTTTGGACGTGATGACTGCACTGGTCCTTGCGTTCATCATCGGGTTGGGCATGACTGCTTTCCGCTCCACGGTACTTTTCCGCGGTGTTGTCGAATTCCGCACCATCATTGAGATGGTCATTCGTCGTGTTGTCGTCCCTGCCTTGCCGGTCTTCATCTTCGGCATCTTCTTGGATCTCTCCGCCAGCGGAAACGCAATCACTGTGGTGACCAAGTTCTTGTTGGTCGCTGTGGTTTCCTTCGCACTGACCCTCGTTGTTCTGCTGGCCCAGTACTCGATCGCTGGAGCCATGAACAAGCGCAACCCACTGAAGGCTCTCTGGGGTATGCGCGATGCCTACTTCACCGCACTGGGCACCTCGTCCTCGGCAGCCACGATTCCAGTGACGCTGGCTTCAACGAAGAAAAATGGTGTTTCGGACGCTGTGGCCGGCTTTGTTGTTCCACTGTGTGCGACCATTCACCTCTCCGGTTCAATGGTGAAAATTACCTGCTTCTCGATCGCAGTCCTTTTGCTCACTGGCGGAGAAGTCACCTTCGGTGCTTACTTCCCATTCATCTTGATGCTCGGAGTCATGATGATTGCCGCTCCTGGTGTTCCAGGTGGCGCCATCGCAGCAGCAGCTGGTCTGCTTGGCCAGATGCTCGGCTTCGGTGATGTTGAAGTTGGCCTCATGTTCGCCGCTTACATCGCACTTGATAGCTTCGGCACCGCGACCAACGTGACCGGTGACGGAGCCATGGCGATGATCATGCAGAAACTGACCAACGGCAAGCTGGGCACCGCACCGCAAAGCCAGGACGATGAGATCGTTGAGCTGGCTGACGGCAGCCGCACCGAAACTCATCAAGTCGCTGAGTAAGCGTTCTTACTTAAACTGATCGGGTCCGCACCAAATGGTGCGGACCCGATCAGTTTAAGAACTACGTGCAGCTAGATCCACATCGCAGGATCGATGTACTCAGCTGGGTCAACAGCAGGCTTGCGCTCTTCTGGGCTACGTGGGCGATTCTGTGCAGGAATGCCGGTAACGATCGAGCCTTCTGGTGCATTCTTGACCACTACAGCGTTAGCACCGATGGCGGAATCCGCGCCAATGAGGATCGGACCGAGGACCTTGGCTCCGGCGCCAATGACCACACGATCACCAATGGTTGGGTGACGCTTGACCTTAGCTAGGGAACGACCGCCCAGAGTTACACCGTGGTACAGCATGACGTCTTCGCCGATTTCAGCAGTTTCACCAATGACGATGCCCATGCCGTGGTCGATGAAGAAGCGACGGCCGATGGTGGCGCCAGGGTGAATCTCAATGCCGGTCAGCGCACGTGCAGCCTGCGAGATCAGTCGTGCGGCTCCCTTGGTGGAAGGGTTCTGCCACAACTTGTGAGCTGCGCGGTGTAGCCAAATAGCGTGCAACCCGGAATACACGAAAAAGTTTTCGGTATCGCTGCGTGCCGCAGGATCGTGCTGTCGAGCTGTGGCTAGGTCTTCACGCAGGCGGGAGAAAAAACTCATGAATACTACCTTAGGGGTTGCGGTTCGCTGTGCAGGAATCCGAAGACGTCGCACAGCAAATCGGCGCGAGCTGCACCGATCAAGGTCTCTATTAGACCAACGGTGGCTCGCGCCGATTTATTCTAACTTTCCGAAACTGATTTAGCCGCGGATGTCATCAAAGAGCAGGGTGGAGATGTAACGCTCACCGAAGTCAGGGATGATAGTCACGATGCGCTTGCCAGCGTTTTCTTCGCGAGCAGCGATCTGCAGTGCACCCCAAACGGCTGCACCAGCGGAGATACCGCCGAGGATACCTTCCTTGACGCCCAATGCGCGTGCGGTAGCAACCGAATCTTCGATGCTGGCATCCAGAACTTCGTCGTACAGTTCAGTGTCCAGAACCTCAGGGATGAAGTTAGCACCAAGGCCCTGAATCTTGTGTGGGCCTGGCTTGCCACCGTTGAGGATCGGCGAATCCTTTGGTTCAACAGCAACGATCTTCAGGTTTGGGTTCTTTTCCTTCAGGAAGCGACCTGCACCGGTGATGGTGCCACCGGTACCGATACCAGCAACAAGGATGTCTACCTGGCCCTCGGTGTCATCCCAGATTTCTGGGCCGGTGGTGTCCGCGTGAATCTGAGGGTTAGCGGAGTTAGCGAACTGCTGAGCCCAGACGGCGTTCTCAGAAGTCGCAACGATTTCCTTAGCCTTTTCTACTGCACCGCGCATGCCATCGGCACCTGGGGTCAGTACGATTTCAGCACCGTAAGCGCGCAGCATAACGCGGCGCTCGGTGGACATGGTTTCAGGCATGGTCAGGATGACCTTGTAACCACGTGCTGCGCCGACCATGGCCAGAGCGATACCGGTGTTACCCGAGGTACCTTCAACAATGGTGCCACCTGGCTTCAGCGCGCCCGACTTTTCTGCAGCGTCGACGATTGCTACACCGATGCGGTCCTTGACGGAGTTTGCTGGGTTGTAGAATTCCAGCTTCACAGCGACGTTGCCGGCTAGGCCTTCGTCAAGTCGGTTCAGCTTTACCAATGGGGTGCGGCCGATAACTTCGGTGACGTTGTTGTAAATCTTGCCCATGTTTTATGCAGTCCTTACGTGACTCATTGCGGCCGCGATTGCTGGCGGCGAGTTACTTGCAGATGACCGGCTAAATGGCTCGGACATCTCGAGGTTCATTTCTAACCCTAGTAGGCATGCCGTCAAGCTAGGCTTCATTTAGCCATTGTGCGTAATATTTCCTGACTTTTGCGATCTTCGGGTCGATGATCACTCGGCAATATCCGACATCTTGGTTAGCTGCGTAGTAATCTTGATGAATTTGCTCCGCAGGATAGAAATCTTTCGACTCTTCTATTGTGGTGACAATCCGATTAGGGTATAAAGGCGCAAATTTTGCGATGGCCCCAGCGAAAAGCGTCCGCTGCTCTTCATCCAGCGGGAACATGGCCGAGCGGTATTGGGTGCCTACGTCATAACCCTGGCGATTGAGCGACGTTGGATCATGAACGGTGAAGAACATGTCCAAGATGATCTCGGCTGGAACAACTTCTGGATCAAAGATGACTGCAACACCTTCAGCGTGCCCGGTGGTTCCGGAGCAGACCTGATAATAGTCCGGGTCACTGGTGTGCCCACCGATGTATCCGGAGATCACGGCGTGCACGCCACGGGTTTGCTGGTAGATGGCGTCCAAGCACCAGAAGCAGCCACCTGCCAACACGAAGGTTGCCAGCTTGGCCCCCTGAAGCTCGATTGTAGGGCTGAATTGATGCGGTGATTGAAGGCTGAGAGTACTCACACAGTTCACAACGATGCGGCGTTGCATTCTGTTCCATCGATGTACCCAACGCGTAGGGTTGGTGACATGCAGAGCAAGGCAAATAACTCGCAAGAACCTGATAAGAAGCCGTCAGTTACGGACGCCGCTTCGCTCAAGCCAGTGACCGACGAAGAAGTAAAGCAGCCAGTTGATGGGGAACCGGCTGCAACTACTTTGGGCGATGTGCTTGAGGCAGTAGAAGAGCTTTGGCCAAAATCCTTGGCGGAGGACTGGGACGCCGTTGGTCTAGTGACCGGACGTAGCGCCCAGCAGATCACCAAGGTTGTAATGGCTGTAGACCCGACCCTTGTGGTGATCGAAGATGCCATCGCGCGTGGAGCTGACTTGCTCATCACTCATCATCCACTGTTACTTCGTGGTGTCACCCAAGTAGCAGGAACCAGCTTTAAGGGCGAAGCGATTCACCGGCTCATTGAGACCGGAACCGCTTTGCTCACGGCACACACCAATGCTGACAACGCCATTGGGGGAGTCAACGACGCCCTGTCCGACGCGTTTGGCCTCAAGGATTGTGTGCCTCTGGTGCATTCCAAGGACGGATTGCCAGAAGAAGGACTAGGCCGAGTCGGCTTCCTGGACAAGCCAATGAAGCTTGAAGATTTTGCTGAACGCGTTTACACCGTGCTCCCTGCCGTGGCCGGTGGCGTACGTGTTGCAGGTGACCGCACCGGGATCATCCGCAAGGTCGCCCTATGCGGTGGGGCCGGTGACTCGTTATTTGATGCGGTGCGCTCACACCAAGCCGATGTCTACGTCACCGCAGATCTACGCCATCACCCGGCCAGTGAAGCACGCGAAGCAGCCAACGGTGGCTTCCCTTACTTGATTGATGTTTCCCATTTTGCCTCCGAGTGGGTCTGGCTTTCAGCCGGCGCTCGCGCTTTGCAGAATGTGCTCAACGATCTGGGACATTCGGTAGAGATTGAAATATCGCAAATTAATTCGGATCCTTGGGACTTTGTCCTGACCCCATAGGCAGGGTACCGCATGCTGCATCATTTGGAAATCTGGGTTGATGACTTATCAGCCAGTAAAGCAACGTTGGGATGGTTGCTGACGCGTCTGGGTTACCGGATTGATTCTGAGTGGAGTAATGGGATCAGCTACGCCCATTCAAACTTTTATATCGTTCTTGAGTCCGGGCCTGATGTGCGCCATGGACGCCACGAACGCTTGAATCCAGGATTGAACCACTTGGCTTTTACTGTTGAGTCCAAAGAACTAGTTGAGCAAATTTCACGCGAGGCTAGTGACCACGGATTTACCTTGATGTTCTCGGATCAGCATCCACACGCTGGTGGAGAACAGCACTACGCTGCGTATCTGGAAAATGGCGAGGGCTTTGAAATTGAACTCGTCGCCGCTGATGGGCAAGGTGGCAGTTAGTTCAACCAACAAAAGTTCAACCAACAAAGAAGACTGCCATGGGTGGGATTCGGGAATAGTAATTCCCAAGTCTTGCCCACGGCAGTCTTCTTTTGCTTCAGTGCATTGTCAGGTTTTGCACTTTCAACCTACGGGGCGATGGATTGAGAAATCTCAGCCTGGATCTTGATATCGCCGTTGCGAGCGGTAGCAATTTTTGATTTTTCCTGTGCGCTTCGGCTTGAGGCATCAGCGCTAGTGCGAAGGCGTGTGATGGTTGCGCTCTTCGATTCGCCTGCGTCAAGCTCCTTAATGCTGAATTCCGAACCTTCTAGGGCGCTGAGTCGAACGTTTCCGGTATTTGTAACCGTGACTTCATAGCTAATCCAGTCACCGGCTTTAGGCGACGAATTCAAAGCAGGCTCAGCGGCAACTTGCTGTGAGGCCTCGACGGTAAAGCTAGGTTGGCGATCGACGAGGTCGACTTCTTGATCCGTGATTGTGTATTCATCCACGATGGCGTTGCTGCCGACCCGGCCAGAAGTCCAGTGCGTTTGAGGAATAAAGAATCCGTTGGCTAGCTCATTGCTGGTTACCTCATGGCGTGGAGTGGCGCAGGTGTAGCCAGCACCCGCGGGCAGGTTCGAGTAGCGGCAAGTGCCCGCCGGGCTGGGCTGTCCAATTGGGCTGGCGGAAAACGGTGAGAAGTTACCCGCAGTTGGTACGACCCATTGAGCGATGTTTCCAATGCTATTCACACGGAAGCTGTACGGAACTTTTTCACCGACCGCATATGGGTCCACGGCCAAGTCTCGACTCATATCGGTGCGTTGACCCGAAATGTTAAGTCCAGTGGTTTCTTCGCCGGTGATCTGAGCGGACACAGATACCTGCGAAGTTTTTCCAGTACTACTCGTGAACTGCAACGGTAGACTCTGGTTTCCAAGCGCGGTGGACGCGACAGTGACTGGAAGGTTGATGGTGGTGCTGGCGCCTGCGGCAAGATTGGTGACCGATTTTGCTGTGGCGCTGAATTGCGTTGAGGCGCCCACCGCGATGGCGCCCGAGAGCTCCTCGTCTTCCTGGTTCGTGATGGTCACTGGAACGTCAAGAGTGGATCCTGAGCTGGCGGTGAACGCTTCTGCCTGCATCGGAGCACAGACGTAGTTCAACCATTCTTCATCGAACGTAGCAAGCTGCATGGCGTCGGTGTAGTTAGCTTCGTAAAACACGCCAAATTTTCCATTGTCCAAGACATCGGCTACCGAGTACCCGGAGAAACCACGACGAATGGTGCGCAAACCTGGCCACGTTTTCCGTCATCGCAAGAAACTCGAGCTGAAACGTTGGAGCGCGAAGTTTGTGAATTGGCTCCGGTATACAGCAACTTTTTGGCCTGCGCATCCGGGAACATCTGGGTGATGTGTGCGTTATTTGTGGGATCGGGGAGGTTCTTATCCTGGGTGACCTCCGAGTAGCTGTGGCCACCATCATTAGAAATAGCTACCTTTCGATAGCCACCGCCGGCGTTGTCACGGGAATTGAGCATAAGCCGCCCGTCGGAAAGTTCAACCACTTTGTTCTCGTCCATGGCCTGTCCGGTGAATTCTCCATGTTTCCACGTCGCTCCGTGGTCATCGGAATACATCGAGAAGGCTTGAATCGCTCGGGTGCCATCGGCCTGCATGACATCTCCGGCGTATTGCTGAACGAGTCGCCCGGCGTATTGGCCGCGGGTTATCTGGATGCCTTGACCGGACGTGGCGAAGGTCGAACGTACAGTGCCGGGGACCGCGCTGTCTCCTGGTTTGACGACATCGGTAATCAGTCGAGGCTTGCTCCACGTGGCTCGGTCATCGGTGGATTCGACAACAGCTGCGCTGAGCACTTGCCGGTTGGCATCGTCATGGCCCCAAATGCTCCCTACGAAGCCTCGATCCTTGGAGTAGACAAAGAAGGCGAAGGTCTTTCCGCTTTCGTCATCCACCACATAACTGGGGTCAGAATAGCCGTGCTTTCCTTGTTCGGGGGAGCCGGTGAAGCCTGCCACGACAGTGGTTACTGGCCCCCACGTTGCACCGTTATCGGTGCTTTTGCGCTGCACGATGCTATTGGGGTTCGGTGCATCTGAGGCGTTTCCCGGACGGCCGTCCCACGCGGCGAGAACTACCCCGTCGCCCAAGTGAGCGAGAGCGGGGATGCGATAGAAGAAGTTGTTTTCGGTGCGGTCGGTTCCGAGATTTATTTCTTTGAAGGTTCCCGGCGGCACCGCAGGGTCCGCTTCCTCTAATGTGGTGGCCGCTAGGGCCCCGTTTGCGCTGAAAAGGGGAATGGTCAGGCTGACTGCCAGTGCAGCGGTCAGGATTCTACGGTGCTCGTATCGAAAATGGCTTCGCATGGGCTGGTTCCTCGCAGGGGTATGGTTCCTGAAAATTGGAAGGACGTATGACGTAGGACGTCATACGTGAAGCATATGTGAATTGAATCACAAGCGGAAGAGGGAAAGTTTGTTCTTTTGTCGTGTGCGCCAAGACGAGAGGCTGATTCTTACTACTTTGTGGTGGTGAACTGATGGTCTTCGGGGAGCAGAATATTTAGTGCTTGACCCTTTTTGTCGTCCACCAGGGTGGCCTCCCACTTAGATTGAATCAGTTCAAGCAATTCCGTCGCCGTCTTGGGCTCGACTTCTTGCTGAACCAAGAACCGGGCAACTTCGCCGCGAGTGTGTTTGGCGAAGTGCGATACGACCTTCGGAACACCGTTGCGTAACTGAAAAACATTGACGGCCACGCTATTTCCGTTGCTTGGCTTGTAGGCTGCCGTGTAGGTACTTGAGCGTGCGTCGATGATGAGCTGGTTCCCGGCCATCTCGTCCAATACTGGAGTTAATCGTTTCTTCCACCAGCTCCCGAGCCTGCCCAGTGGTTCAAGCTTGGTGGACATAGAAAGTCGGTACGGTGGGATCCGGTCATCAAATCTGACGGCGCCCCACAACGCAGAAATGACCAGAATGCTTTGATCTGCCCGCAGCTTTGCTGGCTTATCCAACGACGCGTAGTTCAAAGCCTCAAAAAGCACACCTGAATAAATATCGTGTGCCCTGGCTGCCGGTTCAGTGTGCAGTGAGATATTGCGAGCTACTTCGTTAGCTAGTGAAGCTCCAACGCCTAAGACTTCCATGGCGTCTTCGCGAGCAGAAACTTGCGCAAGAGAATCGATGACTTGGTGACGATCATCATTTAGTTCCGGAAACGAGAGTGTTTCCAATTCAAACGGAGCACCTTGAGTATGGGCTGTCTTGCCTTCAGAAGGCGGCAACAAAATAAGCACGCCTTCCAGCCTATCGGAATTCAACACTCAACCTTTGTCGATGAAGACTTGCTGATGCTTTGAGCTACGCGTGCATCCAGTGCGTATCAAATCGTTCGTGGTTAGGTATTTTTGGAGAATCTCCGTGTCGGACACCTCGCTCAGCGCGTTACGGCAGGCAAAGTCCCGGGGCTAGAATGGTTAACGAATGGGATGGCCAGACGGTCGCGTGGCAAGCAATTGTCCCGAGGAACGTCCGGGCTCCACAGAACAGGGTGGTGGGTAACGCCCACTCGGGGTAACCCGCAGGCTAGTGCCACAGAAAATAGACCGCCAGGTTTCCTGGTAAGGGTGAAACGGTGGTGTAAGAGACCACCAGCGTCCCGGGTGACCGGGATGGCTTGGTAAACCCCACTCGGAGCAAGGTCAGACAGACTGCGTTATGAGGGCTGTTCGCCCCATGCAGTCGGGTGGACCGCTAGAGGCTGTCGGCAACGGCAGTCGTAGATAGATGACCGTCCCGCTTCGGCGCGACAAAACCCGGCGTATCGGCCATCCCATTCACCATATTTTTCCTCACTTCTCAAGTGAGATGATTCACAGATCTTGGTGCCCGGAAAATTTCTGCGCAGTTTAGAATGGAAAATGTACTTAGTACTTACGAGGATGATCCTGTGACCTCGTACCACCGCAAAAGCAATGGTGCTTCCCACGGTGCCAACCGACTTTATGGATCTGCAAGTCGGCTGAATTGGAAGGATTTTCCTTTGACCCAGCAGTCTGTCGTCGCCCAGCAAGAATGGAGCGGGCGCGAAGAGCTCGCCGAGGCCATGATTCCACTGATCGGACGTTTGTACCGCAAGAACAATGTGGTGCCCTCCGTATATGGCCGCAAGCTGATCAATCAGTCCTCAATCGACATCATCAAAGCACACCGCGTTGTGCGCCGCATCGATGGCGAAGAGCTAAGCCTGAAGGCAACCAAAGCAATTCTCGATGAAATCGAGACACTCAATGTTGGCTCGGTCGCCGTTGATCTTGGCCGCTTGAACAAGAAGTTCAAAGAATCTGGCTCCGTTGACCTGAACTCATTTATCAGCAACGAACTGGGCGAAAAGGTCGGCAAGGCCGGCGCTACCGACGCAGAACCAAAGGACGTAGTACTCTACGGATTTGGTCGCATTGGTCGCTTGCTCGCTCGTATCCTGATTGAGCGTGGCGGTTACGGCTTGCGTCTGCGGGCAATCGTTGTGCGCAAGGGCTCGGATGATGACATCGTCAAGCGCGCTTCGTTGCTTCGCCGCGACTCGGTGCATGGCCGCTTTGAAGGTTCGATCACCGTCGACGAGGAAAACAACACCATCCTCGCCAATGGAACACTGATCAAGGTCATCTACTCGAATGATCCAGCAACCGTTGATTACACCGAATACGGAATCAACAACGCGATTGTTGTAGACAATACCGGACGCTGGCGCGATGAAGCTGGCCTGTCCCAGCACCTTGAAGCTAAGGGTGTTGCTCGCGTTCTACTTACCGCTCCAGGTAAGGGCGACTTGAAGAACATCGTTCACGGCATCAACGATTCGTGGATTACTGCAGAAGACAAGATTGTCACCGCAGCATCGTGCACCACCAACGCCATCACCCCAGTGCTCAAGGCGCTGAACGACAAGTTCGGCGTTAACCACGGACACGTTGAGACCGTTCACTCGTTCACCAACGACCAGAACCTGATCGACAATTTCCACAAGGGCGAACGTCGCGGACGCGCAGCTGCACTGAACATGGTGATCACCGAGACCGGTGCTGCCAAGGCTGTTGCTAAGGCACTGCCAGAGTTCGAAGGCAAGCTGACCGGTAACGCAATTCGCGTACCAACCCCAGATGTCTCCATGGCCATCTTGAACCTGACCCTGGAGAACGAAACCAGCAAGGAAGAGTTGAACGCTTACCTGCGTGAAACCTCGCTGACCTCGAACCTGCACAAGCAGATCGACTACATCGATTCCCCAGAAGTGGTTTCCACCGACTTTGTTGGCTCACGTCGTGCCGGCATCGTTGATGGCCTGGCCACCATCGTTTCGGGCAAAAACGCTGTTGTCTACGTTTGGTACGACAACGAGTTCGGTTACTCCTGCCAGGTAGTGCGCGTGATCGAATCGATCGCTGGCACCCACCCGGTAGCTGTTCCAGATGTGAAGGCTGAAGCCGTCAGCGTCTAGAACTAGAGTTGTACGACTTTTCGGGACCATACTTCGCGCATGATGCGTGAGGTACGGTCCCGAAAGTCGTTTAAGCCTCAGCCCGTTCCTGCTACGCTCGGCTCTAGGTGCGAGAGATAGGGCAAAGACGTGGAACGAGAGCGGTTGTTGGCCGCACGGATGCGCAGTCAGAAATTACGTGAGCCTGCACAAAGCTTGCTGGGTGCAGCCGAGCATATGTTGGCGATTCAAGCTCAAGACTTCACCGCCGGACGTTATGCCTTGGCTCAGCGGGTAGCGTCCGAACCGAACCGAGCACAGGTTAATGAGCTGTTCAATGATGGCCAGCTCGTTCGTTCGTGGACCATGCGTGGCACCCTGCATATCTGTAGGTCACAGGACGCCAAGTGGATGGTGCAGGCGGCCAGAGAGCGTACCCTGAAAACAGCTGCGACTAATTTGCGCGCTTTGCAGATAGATTCGCAAACCATTGACCGCGCCTCTACCATCGTGACCAACCTGCTCATTGACTGCCAAAGAGCCAGTAGGGCCACAATCTTTGCCGAGCTAGAGAGTCACGGGATACAGACTAAAAATCAGCGCGGACTTCATGTGCTCTTGGTGCTGGTACAAAACGGGCTGATCTGCTTGGGACCGATTCCTGCGCAGGCCAAACTGATCGCCCAAGACTATGTGCTGGTAGATCGCTGGATCAGTGATCACCGTGTGCCTACAGATCCGATGCACGAATTGCTGCTTCGCTACCTAGGCTCCCATGCACCTGCGACTTTGCGTGGTGCCGCTTGGTACACGGGACAAACCCTGACAACGATGCGCAAGGCGGCCAATGAGGTGGCCGATCAGCTTGTGGCAGTAGGGCAAGACGAGCGGGGTGAGGATTACCTCGTAGTTGCCGGCTCTGCCACGCATCAAGAGCTTGAGAGCTCTGGCGAGGTGGAACTACCCAAGCGGTTGTTAGGCCCGTTCGACGAGTACTACCTGTCCACCGCGGATCGGCACCTGATCGCCGATGCACCCATGCAGAAAGCGATCATGCCAGCTACCAACGGCATGTTTAATGCATTCTGGATTGAACAAGGGCGAGCCACGCAAGTGTGGAATACAAATGTAGCGCCGACCGATACACTCGGTGCGGCGCTACATCAGCGATATCTTGACTTCAAGACTGCAAACTAGGCAGCCAAAGCGTTAGTGACCAAAAGGGTCCTCGTCGGTGCCAGGCAACCAGGTAATGCCAGGTACGCCCCAGCCCAAAGACTTCTTGGCTTTGTTCCAACGCTTATCCCAGCGAGGTTGGAGCTTATCTACGTAGAGGAAACCATCAAGGTGATCGTATTCGTGCTGCATCACCCGGGCGAACCAGTCGTGAGCCTCGAAGGAGATCGGATTTCCGAACTCATCAAAACCTTCAACCTTGGCATAGTCCGCACGCTTGAGCGGGTAGTTTAGTCCAGGGACCGACAAGCAACCCTCGGACTCGTCATCAACGTCTGCCGGAGCTTGCGACACCTTGGACAGGGTTAGCTTCGGGTTGATGATGACACCACGCTCAGGAGCGGTGTCCTGGTCTGCGTAGACATAGGTGAATAGACGTAGACCGATACCAACCTGCGGAGCAGCCAGTCCCACGCCGTGGGCTTCGTCCATGGTCACGTGCATATCTGCAACAAGCTGGCGTAGCTCATCATCAAACTCGGTGACTTCTACTGCGCGACGATGAAGAACAGGTTCTCCATAAACTGTGATCTGCCGGATTGGCACGTGATCAGGTCCTTTCAAAAGTGCTTAAAGTGCTCGTCCAATAGTTTCACGCATGATCTCACTTGTGCCACCAAAGATGGTCAACAAACGAGCCGCGGTGAAGGATTGAGCAATTGGGTACTCCATGATGTAGCCATAACCACCATGGATCTGCAACGCCTTGTCCGAAAGCTTTTTCGCGCTCTCACTAGCCCAAAGCTTCACTTCGGCAGCTTCCTCAGCACTAAGTTCGCCCTCGTTAAACGCAACAACCGCCTGATCAACAAAGGTCTGGGTGACATGCGCCTCAGTTTTCAGGTTAGCCAGTTCAAAGCGGGTGTTCTGGTACTCGGTGAGGGCCTGCCCGAAGGTTGAACGATTGGAGGCGTGCTCCAGTGCTTGCTCAAATGATGCGCTGGCGATGGCAGATGCTGCTACCGCAATAGCCAAGCGTGCCTGAGGCAACTGTTCCTTGACGTAGGTTAGTCCCTGCCCGATCTCACCAATGCGATCAGCATCAGAAACCTTGACCTCATCGAAGAACAGCTCCGCGGTGTCAGAGGCACGCAGTCCCATCTTGTCGAAGGGAGTGCCGTTGCTGTAGCCCTCGGAACGCTCAACCATGAACAACGAGAACGACTGCGCCGTGGCGCGACCGCTTCCACCGTCAGTACGGGCAAGCACTAAAGCGGCATCTCCGAATGCACCATTACCAATAAAGGTCTTCTGACCGCTGAGCAGCCAACTCTCACCATCACGTACGGCCTTGGTGCGCACAGCGCGTAGGTCCGAACCAGCTCCGGGCTCAGTGAAGGCGCAAGAAGTGATCGTAGAACCATCCACCATGCGAGGAAGCCACTTGGCCTTCAGTTCATCGGTACCGTAATTGATCAAGTACGGCAGAACCAGATCATCGTGCAGATGGAAGGCCAAGGCAAGGGCTAGGTGCCCGGCACGGACGAACTCTTCATCAAGAACGACACGGAATCGGTAGTCATCGATTCCCATTCCGCCAAACTCTTCAGGAACAGCAAGCCCAAGCAAGCCGTTCTCACCGGCTGACTGCCAAACCTCACGTGGAATCTGGTGGTCCTTCTCCCACTGGGCGTATTTTCCGGAGACTTCACGAGTATTGAACTCCGTTGCCAATTCACGGAACTGCTCGTGGTCCTCTTCAAGAAGTGCGCGTTTCACAGGGGGAGTACCTTTCGGTGGATTGGACGCAGGCAAAAAGCACAGAGGCCTGCCAAAGTACAACATCCATTATGGGTGGTCGAGCCAACTCGCGCCTATTTGAGCTGTAAAACTTTGCATCAAGTCGCAAAATAACGCTAGAAGTCTCGAAAAACAGGGGGATAGACCCCAAAAATCAACAGATTCGAACATAGTTTCGAATATGGTGTTGAATTTGCTGAAATGTGACAAGAAGGCAACAAGTGTTGGAGCGGAACGTCATGCGCTCGCCGAACCCCAGCCAGACTCAGCGCAAAGTGCGGAAGTCCGAAGCTGCGGTAAAACCTCCTGAGTCGGTCGGTTGATGCAACGTAGGGGCCTGAGTAGGTTAGTTCAGCTGTTCTATGGGGTGCCCCTGGTAACGACCAATTGTGCGCGAGTCAGGTGATCCGTATTTCGATGCGCATGAGTAGACAAGCGTTGAGCGGGCCTAAGGGTAATGCGAGGCCTCGATGCTAGTTGGTTGGACTAAATCTCCTCTGCACCACGTGGACCTGTGCATCCAACTGGTATTGCTCCGAAAGGTACGGGCGTCAAATCATTCACGTTACATACTGTGCCCATTGTCGAAAGCATGTTGAGTGGGGGACCGAGCAACGGTTTGTGCGCCGCATTGAGCGGTCTGGGTGATCAGGAACGCGCTCGCCGTAGGTTCCGCGTCAGTGCCCACTGCTTTTGATTCAAAGTGAGGCAAACTGCGCATCTGCGGTTCTTGGGTTGCGTTTGTTGAACCCTGAATGGATGTAAGTACGCGGACCAGAGCTGCGTCAATAGGACTGAGAATGCAAAAGACTCGATTCGGAACCTAAGTTCTGAATCGAGTCTTTTGATATGGGGTGAGTAACGGGGTTTGAACCCGCGACCTTCTGGACCACAACCAGACGCTCTACCAACTGAGCTATACCCACCATGTTCACTTCAATACTAGTCAGACGCTCTAGAGCTGGTGACTAAGTATCGGGCAACGAGAAATACTATACACGTAGTTTGCCGTTCAATACTAATCAGGAAAGCGTGAGCCGTTGGTTTGTGACCAGAGGCTCATTTTCGAGTCGAAATGCCGACCGGGCGTCTTTGCAAGTGTGCCATTCATCCGAGCCTTGTGGGCAAATCTTGCGCGCAAAAGAAGCGGAAGCCTAGCGTGGGCAATGGTGTCGCCAGCCGATTACCGGATGCTCGCAAGAGGGTGAACGAAGAAAAGGCTTGATTTGAAACCTAAGTTTCGAATCAAGCCTTTTGATATGGGGTGAGTAACGGGGTTTGAACCCGCGACCTTCTGGACCACAACCAGACGCTCTACCAACTGAGCTATACCCACCATGTTTGCTTTATTACTAGTCAGAATGCATTTGAAAACTGATTTCGTATCTGGCAACGAGAAATACTATACACATATTTCTCACCTATTAGCCAATCGGGAACCCCAGGGGCGCTATGCAGTGCATCACTCTGCGCCCCAAGGGTTCCGGCGCGACTACTGGTCGTCGCTGGTAACGATTTGAGCTGCTACAGCTTTGGCCTCGTCAGTGCTTGGTCAGGGAGCTGGAACCATGATGGTCTCTCGGTAGTACCGAAGCTCATCAATCGAATCTTGAATGTCGCCTAGGGCACGGTGGTTGCCGGTCTTGGCAGGGGCCGCATAGTGCGCCTTCGGGTACCAGCGACGGCTCAGTTCCTTCAGCGTGGAAACATCGATGATCCGGTAGTGCAGGTGCTCAATCACTTCAGGCATATCCCGAGCCAAGAAGTTCTTGTCTGTCCCTACCGAGTTGCCACCGAGCAGCGCTTTATTGGCTTCAGGAACATGCTTCTTGATGTACTCCACCACGATGCGCTGGGCTTCATCCATGCTCAAACCCTGTTCCAGCTCTGGGAGCAAGCCACTGACGGTGTGCATGTTGCGCACAAAGTCGTTCATCTGTGCCAAAGCAGCATCTTCAGGCTTGATGACAACCTGAATTCCTTCATCAACGATTTCCAATTCGGAATCGGTGATCAGTACCGCTACTTCGATCAGTGCGTCGTTGACCAGATCCAGTCCGGTCATCTCGCAGTCGATCCATACAATTTTTTCTGAGTTACTAGCCACGTAACCAATCTACACTTGCACCGCGCCTGTGGGAGAGCGCACGCGGTGAAAGCACGAGTGCAAGCAGTGTCCTGCCCAAGCTAAGCGGAGAGACAATGCTAAAATCGGCAGAGAATTCTGGCTACCAAAAGACCCTCTGTCAGGGGAGCTTTTGATACGACGTAGGCCTTGAAATTCACGAATTTTGGTCCGCTACAGCACGAGGTGTCAGTGTGTCAGCCAGCAACTTAGAAGCAGTGCGATCCCAGCCAAACGCTGGAGTGAACAAGACGCTGCTCAGTGGCGTCATTGGCGCTTCGCTGATACTTTTTGGCTCTTTCGGCACTGGCTGGCTAGCTAGCGTTTCCCCGCTGAATCGGGATCCGTTTTTCATTATGCTGCGCACCGAATCTTCGGGCGTGATCCTCTGCGTGATTCTCTTGGCGCTTGGTTGCTGGTTGCTCTTTCGCTCCTGGTGGCGCCTAGGGCAGAAGCTTCGCGACTGGGGCGAAGGATCACTGAAGATTGTTCGCCGGGCGGTCTGGCTGTGGAGCATTCCCATGTTTGTGGCCCTGCCAATCATGAGCCGCGATGCTTTTGCCTACCTTGGCCAGGGGCGACTGGTGGTAGCCGGTCAGGACCCATATGTTGATGGCATCTCAAGTTTGAACAATTGGTTCCAGCTGGGGACCGACACCATGTGGGCTCAAGATGGGACCCCGTATGGGCCACTCTTTCTTTCCATTGAATACTTGGTAGCCAAACTGGTTGGTGGCTCTACCGACGCCGCCATCCTCGCGTTCCGCGCTATCGCGTTTATCGGTGTTCTTCTTTGCTTGCATTTTGTGCCAAAGCTTGCTGAACTTCACGGGGTATCGGGGGCAAAAGCTACCTGGATGACTGTGGCAAACCCGTTGTTCCTGGTGAACTTTGTGGCCAGCGCGCACAACGATGCTTTGATGACTGGACTGTCCGTATGGGCCGTTTACCTAGCGTGCAAGCGTCACGGTTTCTGGGCCATCGTTGTGTTGGCCGCTTCCATCGGAGTCAAGCCGATCACGTTGGTTCTATTGCCATTTATCGGTCTGCTTTGGGCCGGGCCCGAGGCCAAATGGCCACGCCGTATCTTGTATTGGGTCTATTCAGGTCTGATCTTCCTGGCACTGATGACCTTCGTTGGCTGGTTGAACGGCTACTGGTTCGGTTGGCTAGATGTCATGCTTCACTACACCGGTTCTGGATTCTCAATCTTTGCCCCGCTGGGTTTGATGACCGTCGCAATGACGAGCATCTTCCACTCGTTTGGGCTTGAATCAACCGGAGTGCTCCCAACCATCAGCACCATTGGTCGTCTGCTCGGTGTTGGCGTAGCCATGGTGTTGATGTTCCGTGGAAAGTACTCACATTTGGTTCAGCGCATGGCCATTGCCTATTCGGCCATTGTGGTTTTGTCCCCAGTCATTCAGCCTTGGTACCTCTTGTGGCTTCTGCCGTTCTTCGCGGTCACCGGACTTCGCGATGACTGGCAGATGCTGTGGCTACACTTGACCACTATTTTCTTCTTGGCCTACCAAGCTGCCGACCAAATTTTCGTCTGGCAATTCTTGCAAGAATCCCTGGTGCCTCGCGTACAAATGATTTCTTGGGGAACCTCCATCGCTTGCGCCGTCTATCTTGTCTTCTTTGATCGGAAAACCAAGTCAATTGTCCCTGACCTCTTGAGCTCAACTAATTGGCTGACAAAGGAAAAGAAGGCCTAGTGACAGTGCTGGAAATTCGCCGGAAATTACAGGGGGAAAGTCTGCGATCGCTTGGATGGCAGGGCTTTGCAGCGTCGGTGATGATCACCGTCGCGTCCTGGGGGATTGGCTGGTTTCCGCGCAATCAGCTCTCGCCGATAGCTCGGAGTGGATTCTTCATCGAATTTCGTACCGAGTCGAGCGGCGTCATTACCTGCATTGTGCTCATGGCCTTGGGCATGGTCTGGCTGACCCGAACGTGGGTTGTCACCCGTCCACGGGTTCAGAAGTCAACTGACATTACTTCAGGACAATTGGGCAAGCTCATCACGATGTGGTCAGCACCGCTCATGTTGAGTTTCCCCATTCTGAGCCGTGACGTATATTCCTACCTTGCTCAGGGACGAATGTTGCATGCCGACAAGTCTCCCTACGCTGAAGGGATTTCAGCCCTACCCGGCTGGTTCGATGGAGGATCAGACGGCCTCTGGGCGCAGTCTCCGTCGCCCTACGGTCCCTTCTTCTTGGTTTTGGCCCGCATCATCTTTTTTGCCTCGAATGGCATTCCGGAAATCGGAGTGGGCCTGCTTCGCATTGTTGCGGCCCTGGGTGTACTTGGCTGTTATCACTTCACCGCAAAGTTGGCCAAGAAGATGGGACAGAATCCTAACTGGGCCAATTGGGCAATTGTAGGTAACCCACTGTTCTTGCTGACCATGATTGGCGGCGTGCATAACGACGCACTAATGATTGCCGGTGTCTTCAGCGCGTTGGCCTATGCCTATGATCGGCGCCCTGTTGCCTCAACGATGGCCTTGGCGATGGCAGTTTCGGTTAAACCGATCGTGCTTCTGGCACTGCCATTTATCGGCTTGATTCTCCTGAACAAAAATCCATCCAAACGTGCTCGTTGGATGGTCTGGGCCAAAGTCTCTGTCCTGTCATTGATCTGGTTGACCATCATTGGTGCGGTGACAAACCTCTGGTTCGGTTGGATCCCTGCGATGTTCAGCGCCGGCGATGCGGCCTTCCCCTATGCACCGGTGGGCCTGGTCGGTTGGAGCCTTAGCAAACTGGCCGGACTGCTTGGTGGCAACGCGTTACTAGTGAACAGCATTGTCGTTCAGCTGTTCCAACTATTTGCCCTGGCCATTGTGGCTCGTCTTGCGTTGGCCAAGAACATCTCAAATCCGGTACGCCTCACAGCTTGGTCCCTGTCTGCAGTGGTCCTGCTGGCACCCATCATTCAGCCTTGGTACATTCTTTGGCTCATGGCATTTTTCGCCATCTCGCACCGGGTGTCTTGGACCTCCGAAAAATTGATGATCTATGCTTCCAGCCTCATTCTGGTTGCCGTTTTTGTTGACCAGCTTTCCATAGAGCAATGGCACACAGCATGGACGATGAAGACTTTTGCTGGTGTGCTGACTGTATTGCTGTTTGTCGGGCTCTTCCGCTTTGATTCGACTACGCGTCGGGTTCTTGATGGTCCGTTCGGGCCCTTGGACAGCGCGGAACACCGCAACAAAAAATCCTAGATAGTCAAGATCACACATCCGGGCACAGGGCTTACTGTGGAGCATCGGCTTAGATTGAACTATGCAAACGATGTTCTGGCCAGCGACCATAGCCATGCTTGGTGGTGCCCTCTTCTTGGGCGCTGCAGGCATTTTCCTATTGGCACTTCAGTACCGTCGGCATGGTCGACTGTCTTGGCGTAGGACCATTACCACTGCTGCGGCAGCGGTGTATTGCTTCGGTTTATTCAGTTACACCATGTTGCCACTGCCTAGCTCGCGTAGTGCGGCCTGCGTTCCGGGGCGCGGTCTTCCGCAGCTAAACCCGGGGCACTTTGTTAACGACTTTCAACTAACTATCGCCGAGCAAGGGATGCGGGGTTTTGCGACCAGTTTTACCCTGTGGCAAGTGATCTTCAACGTCATTTTGTTCATGCCCTTAGGACTTCTGGCCGTGCGCTGGCTCAGAGGAAATATCTTCACCGCCATCGTGCTTGGCTTTGCAGCGTCGCTTTCAATTGAGTTGACCCAGTACACCGGCATCTGGGGACTGTACGACTGCGCCTACCGCGTAGCTGATGTTGATGACATAATCATGAATACCGCCGGGACACTAGCTGGCGCAGTCTTTGCCTACTTGCCCGTGTTCAGCTTCCTGACTGGTCCAAGGGAAGGGGACGCGCGATTCGCAGCTCCACGCAGGGTTAGTCGTGCACGCCGAGTACTGGCCAACGTTTTTGATCTAGCGATCACTACCGGCGCCGTTTTTGTTATCTCAGGCGCACGCTCACTGGTAGAAAAACTAGGCGGGCCGGTGACCAACGAAAAGCTGATGAATCTGTGGATCCCAGTAGTGGTTGTCTTCTTCGTCTTCTTGCTGCCCAACCTCACCCCAGGGCGCGCATCGCTCGGACAGCGTTGCGCCTGGCTCATGGTTACCGGAGAAAACGGTGGCCCGGCGCCGGCCTGGCGAGCGGTACTGCGAAGCGTTCTTGGCTTCGGCGGGGTTACCTTCCTTTTCCAAATTTCCACCAGTATCACCGATCTAAGTCCCTACCCAGTACTGAATATGGTGCTCACCGCGTACATGGTAATTAGCACGGTATTCTTCCTTGCAGATTCACAATTGCGGGGACTGGCGGCCATGGTTAGTGGCACCGGATTTATTGATCGTCGAGCAATAAGACCTCCGGCGCAATAGCACTGATCATGTGGGGCTAAAATAAGAACTGATGGCTTTTTGACCAGTAACTTGGGGCTATCAAACTCGCTTTCGACGACATATCCGAATATTGAGAAGTTAGGTCTGCCCTGCAGCATGGAAGAAAATAAGCTCGACATCCCGAATGAACCGCACAAGGCAGTCCTAGGTACCGCTGTCGGCGCAACGGTTCTGATCGCCATTGGCGCATTCGTTTTGTCGTTCGCCGCACTGACCGACCTCGCCGAACGTTCAGGAATTAGCCCCCGCCTAGCCTGGATCTGGCCAATCATCATTGACGGTATGATCGTTGCCGCAACCGTGGCCATCGTCGCCTTGAACGGCTTTAGCCGCAAGGCCATGGTCTACCCATGGTCACTATTGTTCTTCGGCGCAGTGGTATCCACGGCCGCAAACTCAACCCACGCGATTCTTACCGTTGATTCCATCGAAAACGGTGTGCCAGCGGTTGTTTCGGCGCTTGTGGCAGCCATGCCTCCAATCGTTCTTTTGGCCATCACTCACTTGACCGTGCACATGTACCAGAAGAAGTCAGAAGCCTCGAAGCTTCGCGCTGAATTGGAATACGACGAAGAGCAGGCCAACGCCGAGAAATACGGTGTTGCTTACGATGATGGATACAGTGCAGCGTTGACCGATGCGCAGACTGCTGAGTCCGAGCGTTTGACTGAACTGGAACAGCAGCATCAAGACGCTCTGGCTCGTGCTCGCGCCGAAGGTATTGCCAGCGCACGCGCTGATGCAAAAACCGCCAGCGCACGCGCTGATGCAAAAACCGCCAGCGCCAAGGCAAACACCCAGACCGCCCAGAATCCGCAGACCGCTGCAGCGCCAAAGGCTAAGCCAGGCAAGCCTGTAGAAGATAAGGCCCCGTTGTTTGACGACATGGCCAAGCGTCTTTCCCGTCCGTAATTTCACATAGAGAATCCCGGCCGGCGAGAGCAAGTATAAGGACTAAAGCAACGAGCAGATCAGCACCTAGGAGGCAGCAATGACGGTTCCACAGCATGAACAGAAGGACGACGAGTTCTCTGAGAACATTGCGACCGCCGTTGAACAGTACAAATCTGTAACCGGCGAACTGAATACGGTTATGTCGGCCATGAAGGCCAAGATCCGTAGGCTATTTGCTCAAAGTGAAGTCCAGCCGTTGTTCATCACTGGTCGGGTTAAATCTGCTGCGTCATTTACTGCCAAGGCCTCGCGTCGGCTGCAAGAAACCTCCGAGAGCGCACCGGTACTGGAATTTCCGAATCCGTTGCGCGAAATCCATGACATGGTCGGTATCCGAATCATCGTCATGCTGCCTCACGAGATCCAACAGGTGGCTAGCCTGATCAAATCGCACCGGGATTCTTTCGATTGCCGAAGCGACCGGGAGAAGGATATTGGCTCGGTTGAATCCGGAACCTACGGATACTCCTCACGACACCTGCTGCTAAAAACCCGTAGCGAACCTACCGTACGCAAATTCCAAGAAGCGTTGGGCAAGCCTGTAGTAGCCAGCGGAAACTTTGTTTTTGAAGTGCAGATCCGCACCGTGCTCCAGCACGCGTGGAGCGAGATGGAACACGACATCCGCTTTAAGCACCCGGGCGAGGCAGCTTGGAATCCACAGATTGACCGGCATTTCACCGCCACTGCAGCCATGCTGGAAACCGTGGAAGATTACTTCACCGACATTGACGAGCTCTATCACCGACTTAATGGTTATCACGACCAACAAGGTGCCGGTGCTGAGCCGCTGACCAGTGAAAAAATTGGTGAGATCTGGCAAACCCTGTTGCCGCACGTTGACCGTAAGCGTGATGACGACTGGTCGTGGGCCGCAGAATTACTTGATGCCCACGAGATTAACCAGACGTGGCAACTCGCTCAGCTACTTGATGCCAATGTGGTGACCGACGTGCGTGCCGCACTTGATCACCGTTATTCTCCAGGGCCGGACCGTCTGCTTGATGATGTATTGCTGTGGAGATTTGGCAAGGAACATATCGATAAAACCAGCGGCGGAGACCTTCGCCGTGAAGGCTCGTTGCGCCGTCGTCTAATTCAGATGAAGGATTACCGCTCCCAGCTGGGTAGTTAGCCAAGAGGTGAACCACTGCGGATTGTTAGTTTATGCACTTTCCACCAGTGGTTTAGCTCTTGGCTAGTAGACTAGTTAAGTTGCCCATTAACGGGCCATAATATTTTTTCCCGCGTGAAAGGGCCACACCATATGATTTCCGTAGCCAACCTTGAGCTACGCGTCGGCGCCCGCTTGCTGATGGACGAAGTAAACTTCCGCATCGACAAGGGCGACAAGATCGGACTGGTGGGCCGAAACGGTGCCGGAAAGACGACCATGACCAAGGTCCTCGCCGGCGAAACCCAGCCTGCGTCGGGCGAAGTAACTTACAAGGGATCCATCGGCTACTTGCCGCAGGACCCTAAAACTCCGGACATGGAGCAACTGGCTCGTGACCGCATTCTTGGCGCCCGTGGACTAGACGTTGTCCTTGGCAAGTTGGCCAAGAACCGTGACGAGATGGCAAGCGAAGACCAAGCCGTCTCCGAAAAGGCCATGCGTCGTTATGACCGCCTAGAAGCTGAATTCATCGCTGCCGGTGGTTACGCCGCTGAGTCTGAAGCTGCAGCAATTTGCGCCAACTTGGACTTGCCGGACCGTATCTTGGATCAGCCGTTGCGCACCCTTTCCGGTGGTCAGCGTCGTCGTGTGGAATTGGCCCGAATCCTTTACTCGGATGCCGAAACTCTGCTGCTCGATGAGCCAACTAACCACTTGGACGTTGACTCGATCATGTGGCTACGCGATTTCATCAAGAACTACGCTGGCGGCGTGCTGATGATCAGCCACGACACCGGCTTGATGGAAGAAACCGTTAACAAGGTGCTGAACCTTGACGCCAACCGTGGTGTAGTCGATGTCTACAACATGAACTGGAAGCGCTACAAAATCCAGCGCGAAACCGATGAGCGCGCTCGTAAGCGCGAGCGTACCAACATCGAGAAGAAGGCTTCGGTCTTGCAGGCTCAGGCCAACAAGATGAAGGCACGTGCCTCGGGCGCTTCGGCAGCACAGTCCATGCTTAAGCGTGTGGATCGTATGCTCTCCGGCCTTCAGGAAGAACGCTCTTCCGACAAGGTCGCAGCATTGCGCTTCCCGGATCCAGCACCATGTGGCAAGACCCCATTGATGGCCGAGGGCCTGTCCAAGGCTTACGGCTCTTTGGAGATCTTCAACGACGTGTCGCTGGCTATTGACCGCGGCTCAAAGGTCGTGATCTTGGGACTGAACGGTGCTGGTAAGACCACCTTGCTGCGTATGCTCGCAGGTGTGGCCGAACCGGATAGCGGCTCGATCATTCCAGGCCACGGCCTGAAGATCGGCTACTTCGCACAGGAACACGACACCCTGGATCCAGAAGCTTCGGTACTGGATAACATGCGTCGTAACGCACCTGATCACCTCAATGACGCCGATGTGCGTTCGATCCTAGGTTCATTCCTGTTTGTTGGTGATGACGTGTCCAAGCCTGCCGGTGTACTTTCCGGCGGTGAGAAGACTCGTCTTGCTCTGGCAACCATTGTGGCTTCCAGCGCAAACGTACTGCTTCTTGATGAGCCGACTAACAACTTGGACCCAGCGTCCCGCGCCGAGGTTTTGGGCGCACTGTCCACCTTCCCAGGTGCAGTAGTTATGGTCAGCCACGATGAGGGCGCAGTCATGTCCTTGAAGCCAGAACGTGTAGTTATCTTGCCTGACGGCGACGAAGACTTGTTCAACGAGGACTACCTAGAATTGGTCTCGCTGACCTAAGCGTTTACCGCAAAGCTCGAATCTCGTAGGCTTGGCACAACACCACTAGATGGGATGTGCCAAGCCATGCGTTTATCTACAGAGCTTTTCCGAAATGCTTGTGTTGGCCTGATCGTGGCCACTATGTCACTAAGTGGCTGTGCCAAGAACACACCGGATCAGATCAACGCATAATGGGAACTAGCAGACCCCGCGGCTCTGACCGCACAGAGCACCCACCTTGATTTGAAGGTGACTCGAATTGCTTGTGGCTCTGGGGTGACCGGAGAGATTACCGTAACGCAGGTGAGCTACTCCAACGAGGATGTCTTAGTTGGTTTAGTAGTTGAACCGCTGAAGGGCAACGCGCAAACCTGCCAATCAAATGAGGCCGTGCCCTATACCCTCACGCTTGATGAACCGTTGGGCCAACGCAGACTCGTTGATGCATCCTGTGCCCAAAACAGCGAGCAGGATAGCGCAACAGAAAGTTGCCAATCTGATGCCGTTCGCTGGACACCTTGAGCCGAATGGCTAGTGGGCTAGTTACTTCTGATCTGGGGAAGAACTCACTGGCTGATCCAGCATCGCGTCTTCGGTGGCCTCATCGGTTAGCGAACCGTCGCGCCTAAATTTTTTGTCTTCAGCCGAGCGGACCTTGCGAACCTTGTGAATAGGTTCGTCAAAACCCAGTGCCTTAGCTTCAGCTATTTCAGCTGCATCTTCAGCGTTGAGCCTCTTCTGCTGTCGTGCCGCGTACCAGAAACCGACAAAGGCGAGCACACCAAAGGCATACCACTGGAATTCGTAGGATAGGTGTGGGCCCTCATCCATGTCCGGTGCATCCAACGGCAGGGGAGCCGAAGCCGGGGCAGGATCTTCTTGATACATGATGCCGTAGGCACCCTGAGCGATGTCGTAGTTCAGGTGCTGGGCATAATCTTGCAACTGAATTGAAGCGATCTGTCCCTCAGGAGCACCGCGGTCAAGACGAACTTCAGAAGGCTTCAGCCGAGCGTTGATGGTGACTTTTCCAGAAGGTGGTGCTGGCACCGCGTCGGGATGACCACTTTCCTTGTCGCCAATAGGCAAATACCCGCGGTCAATAATCACTACTTCGCCGTTGCTGGTCTTAAAAGGTACGAGGACTTCATAACCAGGGCGGCCCGCTTTGATGCGGTTTCGAACAATGTAGGTGTCATCAGCGATGTAGCTACCGGTGAGTGAGACAGTCATCCAGGTCTTTTCTTCTGGAAGCTGTTTGAACTTGGCTAACGCCTCTTCTCCGGTAGCCGGGTCAGCAAAGTAATTGCGGTTCACTCGTTCAATACCGGTAAGAACTTGGTCTCGACGGTTTGCTTGCCAATTGCCCAAGCTAATGCACGCTGCGGCGAAGATCGCCACCAGTACCAACCAGCCAACCCAGCGGGTGCTTGCTAGAAATCGATACATCTACGCAGTGTCTCCTGAGGTGCTGGACAGTGGCAACGTCTCGCGATGAAGAAGGCGCTCTTTGAGGTAGGTTTCCAGCCACTGCAAATGTTCCGGGCAGGCCAGCCAAATCTTACGGCGCTCGGGAGTGTGGATTTTCGGATTGTTCCACAGCAGTTGATACTCCGCGTGGTTTCGGCATCCTTTACGCGAGCACTGAACTTCGGCGGGGGACTGAGGCTGTCCCAGTGAACCTAATAAATCCACTAGTCCTCCTTGTCGGTGCTGCTGGGCTGATCAACAAAAGTTCCGTCAATCACGTCATCGTTATCAAAGTTAGTTTCTTGCGTGGAGGCAGCTGCAGGAATCTGCTGTGGCTCTGGTGCTTTGTAGAACTCAGGAGCCGGTTCGCGCTTGGTTAGATCGGCACCGCCGTTGGCAATGACCACGGCGATATAGGGCAGGATCACTGCGCCAGCAATGAAGAACCAACGCAGCCAGTTATCAAAGAAAAATGCCAAGATGAAACAAACCATACGCACGGACATCGATATCGTGTACTTGCGCACACGGCTATCGCGCTCGGAGCTGTGGGATTCACGCGCTTCGGTGATGCGGTGAACGCCCGGCTCACCAGAATCATGATTCGTGGGCTGAGATGACATGTAAAAGACTTCACTTTGCTGTGCGGAAACTGCTTCCATTGTCTCACTTGTGGCGCGAAGAGCGTAATTTCTACGCGCTGTCGAAGCGGTAAAACCAGCCAGTAACTAATAGGATTGATCACGGAGAAGCTACTTAACTAGGCAAAGTGCGTCAGACGAGGCCCCGATCACATGATTCGGACACGCTTGAGTAGGCGCATGAATGGAGAAATACATTGACTACGGAACCAACCACTGGCCGCAGCGTCCTCGTGACCGGCGGCAACCGCGGCATCGGCCTTGCGATCGCTCGTGCCTTTGAGGCTAACGGCGACAAGGTAGCTATCACCTACCGCAGCGGCGAGGTTCCCGCCGGCCTGTTGGGTGTCAAAGCTGATGTCACCGACAGCGCATCGATCGATGAGGCGTTCAAAGAAGTTGAAGCAACGCACGGTCCAGTAGAAGTACTTGTTGCTAATGCGGGCGTCACCAAGGACACCCTGCTCTTGCGTATGAGTGAAGATGACTTCAGCTCGGTAATCGACACCAACCTCACCGGCGCCTTCCGCGTTATTAAGCGCGCAAGCAAGGGCATGATGCGCCTGAGGAAGGGCCGTGTTGTCCTGATCTCCTCGGTAGTCGGTCTCTACGGTTCGCCAGGACAGATCAACTACGCAGCATCCAAGTCCGGCTTGGTAGGCATCGCTCGTTCGTTGACCCGCGAGCTTGGCTCCCGTGGCATCACCGCAAACGTTGTTGCACCTGGCTTCATCAACACCGAAATGACCTCTGTGCTGCCAGAAGAAACCCAAAAGGGTTACCTGGCTAATATTCCAGCCAACCGTTTCGCCGAGCCAGAAGAAGTAGCCAACGTTGTTCGCTGGATCGCCAGTGACGAGGCTGCTTACATCTCCGGCGCCGTGATTCCCGTTGACGGCGGCCTAGGCATGGGCCACTAGAAGTTTTCATTGCCCTAAGTAAGGGCACAATCAATTTTCCCGAAGACCTAAGGAGAACAATCAAAATGAGCGAATACAAAGGTGCAGTAGTTACCGGTTCCTCCCGCGGCATTGGTGCGGTTACCGCACAGCTGTTGGCAGAGCAGGGCATTGGCGTTGTAGTGAACTACCGCGCAAAGGCCCCACGCGCAAACAAGATCGTTGCAGCGATCGAAGCAAAGGGTGGCAAGGCCGTAGCTGTTGGCTCGGACCTGACCACCGTTGAGGGCCCACAGGCTTTGGTTGACGCCGCAGTTGAGAACTTCGGCTCCCTAGACGTACTGGTACTGAACGCTTCGGGTGGCATGGAAACTTCCCTCGGTGAGAACTACGCGCTGCGTTTGAACCGCGACGCACAGGTAGCCATGCTCACCGCAGCATTGCCAAAGATGAGCGAAGGTGGCCGAGTTGTATTCGTCACCAGCCACCAGGCACACTTCATCAATGAAGTTTCCACCATGGGCGCTTACGACGAAGTGGCCAAGTCCAAGCGTGCCGGCGAAGACGCACTGCGCGAGCTGATTCCACAGCTGAGCGAAAAGAACATCAGCTTTGTAGTTGTCTCGGGTGACATGATCGAGGGCACCATCACCGCAACCCTGCTTAACCGCATGGAGCCAGGTGCAATTGATGCTCGCCGCGAGGCCGCTGGCAAGCTGTACTCCGTTGAAGAGTTCGGCGCTGAAGTTGCCAAGATGGTCTTTGCTGACGTTGAAACCGGACACACCGAACTGGTTGGCGGCGCAGGAGACTTCCTGGAGCAGGCCGGTAAGTAACCTGCAGCTTTAGCAACACCAAAGGCTGGTGTTCAGCATCTCTCACGGATGTTGGACACCAGCCTTTGTTTTGCACCCTTGGATCATCGGTAGGATTCTAAAAAAATCGCCGGATGCCTTTGTTTGAAAAGGCATCCGGCGATAGTCAACTAATGGATTCTGTTATGGCTTTTCGCCACAAATGATCTTGTTCCATGGGCTGTAAGTCCATGTCTTCTTATCGGCTGGGAGCTTAGCGGAACCGTCAATGGACTCACGGTAGCGAGTGACATCGATGGTGAAGCCCTTTTGTCCGCCAGATTCTGAAACACACTTTTCAGCGCTGTTGTACTTGGTTTCAGGATTGGTCTTGTTGTACTTATCCGAGGTCTTCTGGGTGACCTTCCAGTACTTGGTGGACCACAGGCGGGTATGAACCGCATCGTCGTCAACCCAAGCCTGAACCATCACGCCATACTTAGTGTTGTTCTTCCAGATCATATCGACCTGGCCTTCCCACAAGGTAGCTTCACGACCAGCAGGGTAGCGGTCAAACCAGCGGGAGTGAGGCTTGTGGGTGATGTCGTCGTAGCCGGCCAGGAAGCCGACGTTGTACATCTGAGTGGAAATCTGCGACAGGCCGCCACCAACTGCTTCCGAGCTGAAGCCGTTTTCAACAACACCTGAAGTGAAGTAACCGTTAGCCTCGGTGATTGGGCCCAGGGTATCTAACAATGAGAATTGTTCGCCAGGCTTAACAATGACACCGGTGACTCGTGCGGATCCGGCCTTCAGGTTCTTGGTGCGGACCTTATCTGAGGCAGGATACGGAGTCGAGAAGTCAACGATCGGTTCCTTGATGCCCAACTCCTTGGCATCCGCGGTAGTGAAGTCCGGTTCAGTTTCGGTCATCTTCACGGTTGCAGTGCGGTTAGCAGCGGTGGTCGCCGCTAGCACCTTTGCGCCCAAACCATCGGTTTCCAGAGAAATGCCGTTGGCTGACTCGGTGATCGAAGGCTTACCGTCCTTCAAAGTGATCTTTGCATCCTTGGCGGTGCTGGAAAGATCCGTGCCCTTGGTCGCTGACTTGTACAACTTCTTGTCATCCAAAACAATGGCAGGCTTGCCATCCTTAGGTGCGTACGAAGCTGCGCTTGCGATGTCTGAAGCCGAAACGGTGGCCTTCTTATCGCCCGAATCAAGGGTTACGTCATCCTTGAGCAACGCCTTGACCTGATCATCGTAGAAGGTCTGCAGATCCTTTTCAGCGATCTGTGGTTTCTTCACCTCTGCGGGCAACTCGATAGCGGAACCGTCGATGGACCATTCATCACTGATTTTCTCGACGGCGTCGTCGGTGTTCAAAGCGACACCATCAACCGGCTTGGTCAGTTTGGCTTGTCCGTCAGCGAACTCAATGTTTCCCTCAGAAGCTTCGGCATTGGCCTTCTTAGCCAGAGCCTCTACCTGGGTCTTGAGCTTGTCCTCGTCAACATCAAGGTCAGGAGTGACGTTGTAGTCGTTGGTGAGTCGTTCATAGAGCTTGACCGGATTGACCTCGTAGGAGGTAAGGTCTTCGACCGTGTCAGCGACATTCAGGCTCAAGCCAGCCTTAGCTGGATCTAGCTCGTAGTCCTTGCCGTTAACCTTGAGCGCGACAGGCTTTTCGGCCAGCGGAGTTGCGACTTTGGCAAGTTCCGCCTGAGCCTCATCCTTGCTCATGGAACCGATAGTTACACCGGCCACCGAAGCGTTGGCCGGAACCTGCGAGCTGATCACTGCGGCAGCGCCGAAGTATGCCGCAGTAAGGGCTACCGCGCACGATCCGCCGATGATCCAAGGCTTAGCCTTGCTCTTCGACTTCTTCTTGTTAGAAGGCGTTGCGGGGTTAGTGTCCTGAGGTGTGGTCTGCACTGGTATTAGAGTTCTTTCGAAAGCGTAATGTTGATGCCGCTCGGTCGAGGTATCTACCACAGGCCATTAATGCGTCAGTCAAAATACTAACCGCTGGAGCAACTGAACAACGTGCCTAAAGGCCCGCATGTACCGAATTGTTATCTAGTTGTCGGGAAACAACTAGCTAAGATCATCAAGTACAAGATCAGCAATAACATCCAGACGACCAAAATCTAGACGCACATCGGCTTGATCACGCAGCGCTGGCTTCGCATTAAAAGCGATACCCAATCCTGAGGCTGAAACCATAGACAGATCATTGGCACCATCCCCGGCAGCGATAGTGGCAGTCAGTGGAATCTGGTGTTCCTCAGACCATTGACGAAGTTTCGTTTCCTTCATCGTGCGGTCAACAATCTCGCCGTGGACGGTTCCGTCCAGGATTCCGTCAGTGATACCCAACGTGTTAGCAAGGGCATGGTCCAAACCTAGCGTCGCCGCGAGTGGGTCGAGGATCTGCTGGAACCCGCCCGAAACCACTGCGACCTTGTGGCCGGCTTCGTGGAATCGTTTGACCAGCGATGGTGCGCCATCTGAGAAGATGATGCGCTGACCGACTTCCTGAAGCACAGAATCGGGAAGATTTTTTAGTGTGGCCACCCGTTGAATCAATGACTGTGCGAAGTCCAGTTCTCCACGCATCGCGGCCTCGGTGACTGAAGCGACTTCCGCTTCGCGCCCAGCGTGCGCTGCGAGCAGTTCAATAACTTCCTGCTTAATCAACGTCGAATCAACGTCCATGAGAAGCAGTAGCTGCTTCGCGTCACTGATCTCATCTGGAACAACAGCAAGGCATACATCGGAATAACTGATGTTTCCAGCGCTCACCTGTGAATCGAGGAATGAACTGGCATCGTCTTGAAGTTCGCTACGCTCAGAATCAGGCAGATGCAACTTGGTAACTAATCGATCTTGGCTGGTCTTGATCGATTCCTCGCTAACCTCCGGAATGAGGTGTGCAGCTACAGCAAGTTCCAAAAGATTAAGGAACCGCGTGCGGGGCAGAGAAGGGCGAGAGACAAAAACCAGTGAAGAAGCCATGCAACCAATTTTCGTCGATTCTGTGATTACGACCAAACATGACGGTGCTGACCGGGAGATAAGCGGTGATTTGACGGTGATTCAATTAGTGAATTAGCACCGAAAAGTCTAGTCTTGAATACCATGAGCGAAGTGCTAACTTTCAAAGATGTCAGCGTAGTACGCGGGCGAAAAGAACTGCTCAAGGACGTGTCCTGGGAAGTTAAAGAAGGACAACGATGGATCGTGCTCGGTGCTAACGGCGCCGGCAAATCGACCCTCATGAATATTGCGGCCGCTCGGTTGCACCCTACCCGTGGAACTGCCGACATTCTCGGCGAACGACTAGGCCGGGTTTCAGTATTTGATCTGCGCCCCCTGATCGGCTTGAGCTCTGCCTTGGTGGCGAATTCTATTCCAGCCAGTGAGACTGCACTGAACGTTGTGGTGACTGCTGCCTACGGTACTACCGGGCGTTGGCGTGAACAGTACGAAAAGCTTGATGAGCGTCGTGCTTTCCAGTTGCTACACCAGTGGGGTATGTCCACTTTCATGAATCAGCCTTTTGGCAAACTCTCCGAGGGTGAGCGTAAGCGTGTATTGATTGCTCGCGCATTGATGACTGACCCGGAACTGATGATTCTGGATGAGCCTGCAGCTGGACTGGACCTTGCAGGACGAGAAGAACTCGTCGCGCAAATGGCCGAATTGGCAGCCGACGAAGACGCACCTGCGTTGGTTCTCGTGACCCACCACCTTGAAGAAGTTCCTGCCGGATTTACGCACATCATGATGATGCGTGAAGGCGAAGTTGTTGCCGCTGGCGAACTTGAGTCCACCCTTACCGAAGAAAACCTTGAAGCGACGTACGGTCTCAAGCTGTCCCTTCGCCGCGAAGGTGGACGATTCTCGGCTTTTGCCAAGATCTAAGAGAACTATCTAAAGGGGATCACTCCGCGTGGTTGAATTTTGGCGTGAAGCCCTGATCTTTATAGGTGGTCTCTGGGCCGGAACCATCAATACCGTTGTTGGTTCCGGCACTCTGGTTACTTTCCCTATTCTTGTTGCCTTGGGTACTGCGCCGGTCAATGCGGTTGTATCCAACGCAATGGGTCTAGTCGCCGGAGGGTTCTCCGGAGCTTGGGGCTACCGCCGAGAAGCGGCAAGCGTCAAGAAAACACTGCTCAAGCTGATTCCCGTCTCACTTGTTGGTGGTCTGATCGGTTCGTTACTTCTGCTCAACCTTCCTGAAAGCGTTTTCGGGGTCGTCGCTCCGGTGCTGCTCATTTGTGCACTGGTCTTGGTGATCTTCCAGCCTCGACTGGCTACGTGGGCCAAGTCCCGCCAAGCGGCCCGAGGTGGCTCGGATCCTGATGCGGCAGACCGTGCCAAAATACCGATGATCTTGTATATCTTGGTCTTCGTTATCGGCGTTTACGGTGGCTACTTCACGGCGGCACAGGGCGTTCTGCTGATGGCGGTCTTTGGGGTATTCCTGCACGCATCGTTGCAACAGTCCAACGCGATCAAGGTAATTCTTTCGCTGATCGTTAACCTCATGGCCGCCGTGATGTATCTGCTGATCGCCCCCGAGCGCATCAACTGGCTCATCGTCTTGTTGATTGCGGTCGGATCACTGATCGGTGGCTTTATCGGCGCCAAGATTGGACGCAAGCTTTCGCCTGGTTGGCTACGCGGACTCATCGTGGTTCTGGGATTGATGGCCCTGACCAACATGATCATTAAGTTGCTGTAGAGCCATGAACGAGATTGTGAATCCTGAACGCATCTTGCACGTTGCAGATCTAGAAGATCCCCGTTTAGATGAATATTTGAGACTCTCCGAAGCGCATCTGAGGATGCGAACGGACGTTGAAAATGGACTGTATATAGCTGAAAGCACCAAGGTAGTTCAGCGCGCTATTAATGCTGGCCATGTTCCACGTAGCTTCCTGTTGGCCGAAAAGCATTTGGGCCAGTTGACCGAAGAGTTTAATAAGTTCCCGTCCGCCCCGATCTTCATCGGACATGACAAGCAACTAGAAGACCTGGTTGGATTCCATCTGCATCGCGGTGCAATGGCATCAATGAATCGCCCTGAACCGCTCGACTTGGATCAGGTTCTCGAATCAAGTTCGCGAATCGCGATTCTTGAAGACATCGCAGACCACACCAACTTGGGCGCGATCATTCGGTCCGCGTCCGGACTCGGTATCGATGCTGTGCTGCTGACACCTAAATGTGTTGATCCTTGGTATCGCCGAAGCGCACGCGTTTCTATGGGCACCGTATTTGATCTTCCGTGGGTTCGGTTGGACAACTGGCCCACCGATATTCAAAAGCTCAAGTCTCATGACTACGAACTACTTGCGATGGAACTGACCGATGATGCCGTGGCACTGAATGATGTCCGTATTAAACCGGGCGAAAAAATTGCGATGATCTTGGGCAATGAAGGCAGGGGAGTGACGCAAGAAGCGTTAGCTTTGGCTGACCGCACAGTCATCATTCCGATGCATCGCGAAGTTGATTCGTTGAACGTGGGTGCGGCTAGCGCTATTGCGTTCTGGCATCTGTGCTCCGCACCACGCTAACAGGGTTCTCCATAGGTGAAATAGTGCGATAGGATGTAATGTCTGTGTGTTTCGAGTTCTTCAATGATCTCTGCTGCATATGACTAAATTTCCGAGTAGGTAGCTGCTGGCAAAATCCAGTGGCCAATTAACATAAAGGTGTATAGCTATGAAGGCTGATATCCATCCAAAGTACGCCGCTGTGGTTTTCAACGACCTGGCATCCGGCGAAAAGATCTTGACCCGTTCGACCGCAACTTCGGACAAGACCATCGAGTGGGAAGACGGCAACACTTACCCAGTGATTGACGTTGAAATCTCGGCTGCTTCGCACCCGTTCTACACCGGTAAGCAGCGCATCATGGACACCGCTGGTCGTGTCGAGCGCTTCAACGCCCGCTTCAAGGGCTTCGGCGGCAAGAAGTAATACTTCGCCCCTCGCAAGCTTTATGCGACGTGCTTCCATTTTTGGAAGCACGTCGTTTTGCTTTAACGCGACGATTTTCAGCCCTTAATTCAGGATTCGCTGATTCTGTGATCTGCACGCTCGTGCGCTGTGGAAAGCGGTGGTCAGGGATAGACTAGTGGCATGATGCATCATGGTGAATACAAGGTTGTCGGTGGCAAATTAGTCGTTGTAGATCTCGATAGCAAAGATGGAAAGATCACCGACGTTTCACTCAACGGTGACTTCTTCTTAGAACCTGATGAAGCGTTAGAAGACCTCAATGCAGCGGTGCTGGGCCTGCCAACAGACGCCAGCCACAGCACCATTAGGGATGCAGTCACCAAGAACCTGCGGACCGGCGCAGTCATGTTCGGATTTGATGCAGATGCTGTGGCGCGAGTGGTTCGTCGAGCTCTCGGCCACGCAACCAAATGGGAAGACCACCAGTGGGAAGTGCTGGGTCCAGAGATCATCCCGATTGCTGAACAAGTAGCTCTCGACGAAGTCCTCACCCGGCAAATCGCTCAAGGTGTGCGTAAACCAACCATTCGCTTCTGGGACTGGAACGAAGGCGCAGTAGTTATCGGCTCCTTCCAGTCACTGAAAAACGAAGTGGATATGGAACAAGCACAAAACTATGGCATCAAGGTTGTGCGCCGCATTTCCGGTGGCGGTGCGATGTTCATGGAAGCGGGCAACTGCATCACCTACTCGCTTTACGCCCCAGAGTCCCTAGTTGACGGCATGAGCTTTGCCGATTCATACCCGTACCTGGATGCTTGGGTGATGGAAGCGTTGGAGAGCATTGGACTTAAAGCTCACTACAAGCCTCTGAATGACATTGCCACCCAGACCGGGAAAATCGGCGGTGCCGCTCAAAAGCGATTGGCCAACGGCGCTATGCTGCATCACGTCACGATGAGCTATGACATTGATGCTGAAAAGATGACTCAGGTGCTGCGCATTGGCCGTGAGAAAATTTCGGACAAGGGGATTACGTCAGCGGTAAAGCGAGTAGATCCCTTGAAGTCCCAAACAGAGCTGGACCGTTTGGAAATCATCAAGGTCATGATGGATACCTTCGCAAAGCGAACTGGTGCCAAGCCTGCGCAACTTGACGAGGAAACTCGCGCTGCAGCCAAGAAGCTGGCCGAGACCAAATTTGATACCGAGCAGTGGACTGCCCGCGTTCCATAACCGTATTGGTACAGGCAGACAAGGAGCCCGGACCCTCGGATGAAATAATCATCCAAGAGTCCGGGCTCCTGTGTTGTGGACCTACCGGCTGGTGCGACTGAACGCCTGAGCATTCAGCGAGCGTTCCAACTCAGCACGCTCTTCCAAAAGGATTCGCTTCAGTGCTGTAGGAGCTTGAGCATTATCTTCTAGCCATTTTGTGGCGCAGGCTAATGCCTGATTCTGTTCTACCGAGCCATCCAAGTCCTGATGTCCAGGGAACAGGCCCTCGATCACTCGGGTTGCGAATTCCATGCTCATCGTTTCAAAGACGGGCAAGATAGCTGCCCAGAAACGAGACTCGAATGGGGCCAGCAGAGAAGCCGAACCCAGCGAGAATCCCAAGGCTGTGGCGGAGAGAGCGTCATTGGACAGTTCTGACTTCTCGTCGCGAGCCATGAGTACGGTATCGAAGGCAGATTCCTTCACCTGTGCGTCTGGTCGCGCAGCTAGTGCCGTACGTACCGCGTTGTGCGCAATACTTGTTGGGTTCGCTTTGGCCACGGCATGCATTTGGGCTTCAGCTGATGCATCCAGCCGACCCGATGCTGCCAGAGCAACGTACGAGTTCCAGAGCAGCTGCTCATCGACAGTTACCTGCAGACGGTTAGGCTGTTCGCCCAGGAACGCATCAATAACCTCGTTGGCAACTCCGGATCGCGCGAGCCGGGTCAAGATTCGCGCGGTGGTCGTCTGCTGATCGCTGCCCGGTTCAAAGATGGCGAGCCAACCAGTGAGTACCTCAACGGCTTCACTTCGAAGCTCGACGCGCAATTCAGGAGCAACGTACTTGCTGATGGAATCAACCAACTGGTTGGTCAGCACGGTGAATACACCGGCATCGGTAACCGTATGTGCGTGAGCCAAAATGGCCTTGGCGTAGCTCTGTGCGTCCAAGGTCGCCGAGCGCACTGCGTCCCATAGTGAAGCCCAGCAGGTTGCTCGCGGAAGCGAGTCGGTCAGGCCCGAAAGGTTATTGAGCAAAGTGGAACGAGAAGCAGCATCAAATTCGATGAGCGCGTAGGTCTCGTCACCATCGTTGGGCAATAGCAGATCAGGAACTTTTCGGCCCACCAGGAAATCAAGGGCCACGGCCTGGCCTGTGAGTTCTACCGGGACAGAATCGGTACGTACCAGTTTGCCTTCACGAAGTTCGTACGCGCCAACGCTGAGCACATGCGGACGGATGATCCGCTGACCGGAAATGGGATCTGTGCCAAATTGCTCTAACTGAGCCGCTGAAATGAAGCCTTGCTCATCGGTGCTGTAACTGATCTTGAGCTTTGGTACTCCGCTGGTCTTTAACCATGCGTCGGCCCACTGGCGCATATCGCGACCACTGGCAGATTCAAGGGCCTGAAGGAAATCTTCAAGCGAAGTATTTGCGTAGGCATGCTTACGGAAGTAGGAACGTGCTGCATCGCGGAAAGCTTCTGCGCCGACAAAGGCCGCGAGCTGTTTGAGGACGCTGGCTCCCTTGGCATAAGTAATGCCATCGAAGTTCTGGTCGGCAGCCAGAAGGTCAGGGATGTCCGCAACGATTGGGTGCGTCGTTGGCATCTGATCGGCCACGTAGGCCCACGCCTTGCGGCGGGCCGCGAAGGTGGTCCAAGCGGTGGTGAAGTCGGTGGCTTCGTCATTGGCCAGGGTGCCAATGTAATCAGCAAATGACTCCTTGAGCCACAAGTCGTCCCACCACTTCATGGTGACCAGGTCGCCAAACCACATATGCGCCATCTCATGCATGATGGTGTTGCCGCGCTGCTCGTATTGAGCCTCGGTAGCGTGCGAAGTGAAAACGTAGCTTTCAGTGAACGTCACCAAGCCAGGGTTCTCCATGGCGCCGAGGTTGTATTCAGGCACGAACGCCGAGTCGTACTTGCCCCACGGGTAAGGGTAAGCAAACAGCTCATGATAGTAATCCAGTCCGCGGCTGGTCAGCTCTAGAATCTCTTGGCCATCAAAGTGTTCGGCTAACGAGGCACGGCAGGTAGCTGCCATTTCGATAACCAATTCTTCTCCGTCGGGCAATTCTTGGACATGCTCCGCACGTTCCACATGGTACGGACCAGCCAGCACTGCAGTGATGTAGCTGGAGATCGGTGGAGTGGGGGAGCATGCCACTGTTTTGGTGCCGTCGTCGTTAAACACTTCGTCAACGATTGGCTGATTGCTAGCCAAATGCCATGCCGAGGGGCCGGTGAGGGTGAAGCGGAAACTGGTTTTCAGATCTGGCTGTTCGAAGCAGGCGAAAACCCGCCGAGCCTCCGAAGGCTCAAATTGGGTATAGAGGTAGGTTTCCCCGTCTTGGGGATCAACAAAGCGGTGTAATCCTTCGCCGGAGCGAGAGTACAGTGCCTGACCGGTAATCCTCACGGTGTTGGGCGCATCGGTGCGCAAGGTATCCAGGTAGATACGAGCATCGAGTACCGCGCTGGAAAGATCAATAGCCGTTCCATTAACCAGGACTTCTTGAACGGACTCGTGAATGAAGTCGAGGAAGGTATCGGCTCGTTTTGAGGAGAAGTTTAAGGTAGTAATCGAGGTGAAACTGAGCGCGGAAGGATCACTCGCGTTGCCTAAGTCCAGTTGAACTTCAGCGAAGTGCCAAGTGATGTTTTCAGCGCGCCAAGCCGCCTCGTCGCGTCTTAGATTTTCATTGGGTGCGTAGCGTTCTAGTGTGTCCACCATCCCAGCTTAGCTGTGAAATGAATGTTTGAGACCTTGCGGAGTTTACTAATTCGCTTGGTCTTCTTACTCAGAGGCGCGTTTGGCCAGCAAGGCGCGGATCCCGTTGAAGTGTTCTGAAATCAATGACCGGGCAGTACCCACGTCACGGCTGCGAACGGCGTCGAGGATATCTCGGTGATCCTGTGCCGTCTTGGCTGGCTGGGTGATTTCCGTGTCGGTATCGATGGCATCGTAGATGGTCCGATAGACGTCCCAAAACACTCCGAGGAGATTGGTCAAAAGCTGATTTTCTAGCGGTTCAAAGAGGATGCGGTGAAAAGCCTTGTCTTGTTCAACAAAGGTCTCATCGCGTTCGGCGTGAGCTTCCATCTCGGTGACTACCTGCTCTAGTGCCTGCAAATGCTCTTTGGTCACCGACTGAATGGCCAATCCGATCAGTCCCGTTTCTAGTGCTTGGCGCACGTCCACCAGTTCGTTGGCTTCGTGCCCGTGATGCCGGAGAGAAAGCTGTCCACGGAAGGCTAGGGACTCCTGCAATGCGTTGAGGTTTTCCTTGGCTACAAACATGCCAAACCCATGGCGGGTATCAACAATGCCTAGTGCTTGGAGAACCTTGACCGCCTCGCGCAGCGAGTTGCGTCCTACGCCAAGCTCAGCCATCAGTTCTTGTTCTGTCGGCATCGGGTCGCCGGGCAACAAGCCGCGATCAAGGATCAGAGTTGTGATGTCGTTGGTCAGGGTGCGTAGTCGGGCGCGTGCATCTGGCCGGCGTACAGGTGGAGTGCTCAATGGATCCTCCGTTGTCCTTGGGTGCTAATTTAAAAATTGTGAAGTAGTTGACCATAGGGTGTGTCTCGCACTACAGTCTAAACCATAGATGGGACATCCTACGTCCTACAACATGCACTTTTGACCTTGGAGTTGGCACCGATGGCGCTAAAAGAAGTAGCCAATAAGCCCTTTGCACGTCGAGATTTTTTGCGATTCACCGGAATGGTCGGCGCTGCGGCAGCATTTTCTGCCAGCTTGTAGGCTTGTTCCTCGGTTTCCACTAGTACCGGAGGCGGCACTGGCGCCGGCACCGGAACTATTGAAGCCGGCATGTCGTACGCACTTTCCACCGGCTTTGATCCGATGACATCTTCGGGCGCAACTCCATTTGCGGCCAACATGCACATCTTTGAGGGTCTAGTTGATCTTCACCCGGCCACTCGCGAGCCATTCCTCGCCTTGGCTGCAGCCGGCCCAAAGCAAGTTGACGACACTACTTGGGAAGTGGAACTGCGCGAGGGTGCGAAGTTCCATAATGGTGACCCGGTCACCATTGAAGACGTTGTCTACTCATTCGAACGCGTGCTGGATACCAAGAACGCGTCGCTCTTTGCTCAGTTCATCCCTTTCATCAAGTCGGTCAAGGCTAAGGGCAAGACGGCAGTGACGTTCAAGCTGAACTATGCCTTCCCACTCTTTGCCACGCGCATCTCGGTGGTCAAGGTTGTTCCTAAGTCTGTTGCTTCTAAGGATCAGGCAGCCTTCGATGCTGCGCCTGTGGGCAGTGGTCCGTACAAGTTCGTCTCGGCCACCAAAGACGACAAGATTGTCTTTGAGAAGTTTGACGGTTACAACGGCAAGTACGCAGCTACCGCTAGTGGCATGACCTGGTACCTGCTCTCGGATGCTGCCGCTCGCGTCACCGCAATGGAATCTGGCCGTGTCCAGGCTATTGAAGATGTTCCATACCTAGATATGGACCGTCTGGCTTCCAAGGTCACTGTGAAGACCGCGGATTCCTTCGGCCTCTTGTTCTTGATGTTCAACTGCTCCAAGAAGCCGTTCAACGATCCGAAGGTACGCCAGGCACTGCACTACGCCTTGGACACCGAGTCAATCATTAACACCGCATTGTTGGGCAAAGCGAAGCCGGCAAGTTCATACATGCAAGAAAGCCACCCACGGTACATCAAGGCTTCCACCGTGTACTCCCATGATGCAGAAAAAGCAGCCAAACTGCTTAAGGAAGCTGGTGTGGACAAGCTCGAATTTGAGCTACTCACCACCGACACCTCGTGGGTCAAAGACATTGCCCCGCTGATCCTCGAATCTTGGAACAAGATTCCGGGCGTCAAGGTCACGATGAAAAACCTGCAGTCCGGTGCGTTGTATACCGACAACGTTGATAGCGGAAAGTTCAGTGTTGTCGCGGCCCCTGGTGACCCTTCGGTCTTCGGCAACGACCTGGACCTCTTGTTGAGCTGGTTCTACCGAGGCGAAGTCTGGCCAAAGGCTCGCTTCCGCTGGAGCGACACCGCGGAGTACAAGGAACTGCAAAAGCAGCTTGACGCGGCTATCAAGACCGAAGACAACAATAAGGCCATGGAAGCGTGGGGCAAGGCAATCAATATTGTTGCCGATCAGGTTCCCCTGTACCCAATCCTTCACCGTCAGTTGCCTTCGGCTTGGGACGAAAATGCGCTGGAAGGCTTCCAACCATTGCCTACGACCGGCATCTCGTTCGTCGGCGTCAACCGAAAAGCCTAGCTGGCCCATAGCTCCGGTCCGCACCCCGAATCATCGTGGTGCGGACCGGAAACTACTGGCACATTGAACTGCACGCTTCGATAACCAACGGAGTTATTTCATGGGGAATTTCCTCAACCTGCTATTACGTCGCCTTGCTGCACTGCCGGTGATGATCCTAGGCATCTCAGCCTTGGTCTTCATCATCATGAAGCTTGCCCCAGGCGATGAAGCCACCAACGCCTTGGGCGACAGCGCATCAGAGGCGGCCAAAGAGGCCTACCGCGAAGAGCGGGGCCTGAATGACTCGTTGATCATCCAGTATTTCAAATTCATCGGACAACTGATCCGTTTTGATTTTGGTGTCACCACGCCGCCGGCCCAGTCCGTATCAGCAATGATCGCAAAGGCCTTCCCGCTGACCTTGCAGCTAACTTTTCTCGGTGTGATCATTGCCGTGATTATCTCGCTGGCATTCGGTTTGCTCGGAGCTCTATACCGTGACCGCTGGCCGGATCAAGTAGTCCGAATTTTCTCCATTGCAGCCATCGCCACCCCATCATTCTGGCTTGGCATCCTGTTAATCCAGTGGTTCGCACTGGGTAAAAACCCGCTGCTTCCATCCGGTGGTGCGGCTGCCGCCGGCTCCGGTTTGGGCACCTGGTTCATGCACATGATCCTGCCGGCCTTGGCCTTGGCAATCCCCGTTTCCGCATCCCTGACCCGCGTGGTTCGTACCTCGATGGTCGAAGAACTTGACCGCGATTATGTGCGAACCGCCATTGGTAACGGTGTGCCTCGGGGTGAAGTGATCTCCTGCAGCGTGCTACGCAATGCATTGGTCACCCCGGTAACCGTTCTAGGCCTGCGAATCGGCTACCTGCTGGGCGGTGCAGTAGTCATTGAAATGATCTTCTCGCTTCCGGGTATGGGGCAGCTGATCATGAACGGCATTACCAACAAGGACACCAGCCTAGTTCAGGGAGTCACCCTGACCATTGCGCTGACCTTCGTTCTGGTCAACACCATCGTTGACCTGCTCTACTTGCTGATCAACCCACGTATTAGGACGGTGTAGCGATGACCATCATGGGCTCCACGCAACAACCTGGTCACTCGACTCTCCAGCGGCGGCGCACGCTTCAAAGCGCTGCCAATTGGCTCAAAAATAGCTCTGGCCTTCTTGCTGATCATTGCAGTCTTGGCGGTCTTTGCACCGCTGATTGCTCCGCATGATCCGCTAGATACCGGCATTCCAGCCCAAAAGCCGGGTGCAGAACACTCCTTCGGAACCGACCGACTCGGCCGAGATATATACTCGCGCTTGCTCTACGGTGCCCAAGCATCCTTGATTGTCGGCTTGGGCTCCGTGGCCTTGGCTCTGGTCCTTGGTGGACTGCTCGGAGCGCTGGCTGCAACAAGCGCTAAGTGGGCTAATGAAACCATCATGCGCATCATGGACATGGTCATGGCATTCCCGGGCATCGCCCGTGCCGCTGCACTGCTGGCATCACTGGGAAATACTCTGCCGGTGATCATCTTGTCTATCGCCATCATTTACACCCCACAGATCGCCCGTGTTGTTCGAGCGAACGTATTGGCCCAATGGGGCGAAGACTATGTTCGCGCAGAACGAGTGATTGGTGCTGGACGATTCTTCATCCTCGGCAAGCACGTATTGCGTAACTGTGCGGCACCGGTACTTGTTTTTGCCACCGTGATGGTTGCCGACGCGATCATCCTGGAAGCTTCGCTGTCCTTCCTTGGCGCGGGCATCTAGGACCCGGCACCAAGCTGGGGCAATGTGATCTCTTAGGGTCGCAACCTGGTACTCAACGGTGCCTGGTGGGCTACCACCTTTGCCGGTCTGGTGATCTTGTTGACGGTTTTGGCGCTGAACATTCTGGCTGAAGGCATGACCGATGCTCTGGTGAACTCCAAGCGTTCAGGGGCAAAGCCGAAGTCGGATCAACCGGCAGTTCAAAAAGCCCGCCCAACCATGGACGGTGCTGCCAGCGAACGCCTGCGGACTGAATTGGATCTGCTCTCGGTAGCCGAAGCCAAGCGCAATGATCGTTTGGTTCTAGACACCTCCAACGGGGTCCCACGCACCATCTTGGAAGTTTCGAATCTGTCCATTCGCTTCCCCGAACGTTATGGGGATACACCAATCGTGCAGAACGTCTCCTTCTCGGTACGCGAAGGCGAAACCATGGCGTTGGTTGGCGAATCAGGCTGTGGCAAGTCCATTACCTCGCTGGCTATCATGGGTCTGCTCGGTAAGAGTGCAAAGCTGAGCGGTTCAATCACCTTCGACGGCAAAGAACTGCTTCCCGCCACCATCGATGGTGGGACCCTGGCTGGCGATGACAAGGTCTACAAGGGCCTTCGTGGTGAACAAATCGCCATGGTCTACCAAGATGCCCTCTCTAGCTTGAACCCATCCATGCTTGTTGGTGACCAGCTGCGACAGCTGACCAAGCGTGGCGGACGCAAGAGCCCAGAAGAACTGCTGAACCTGGTCAAGCTTGATGCCAAGCGCACCCTGCGTTCCTACCCTCACGAGCTCTCCGGCGGTCAGCGTCAGCGCGTCTTGATCGCTATGGCACTCTCGCGCAGCCCGAAACTGGTGGTATGCGACGAACCGACCACCGCACTGGACGTCACCGTTCAGAAGCAGGTTGTGGAACTGCTCAACGAGCTACGTGAGCAATTGGGCTTCGCTATGGTCTTCGTTTCACACGACTTGGCCCTCGTCGCTTCGCTGGCGCACCGCGTGACTGTCATGTACGCCGGACAGGTAGTTGAATCCGGTCCGATTAGCGATGTACTCAAAGACCCGCACCACGAATACACTCGCGGTTTGCTTGGAGCGGTACTGTCCATTGAATCGCAGTCCGAGCGCCTGCACCAGATTCCTGGGACCGTGCCAAGCCCGTACGACTTTGCTGACGGCGACCGCTTTGCGGAGCGATCCCTACGTGAAGACGCGGATCCATCCCGTCACTTGTCCTTTGTGCCGGTGGCTGCGGGAAGCGAACACCGATGGGCGAGCCATAGTGAAAGAAGTAGGAGCAGCGAAATGAGTCAAGTTCCAGTCATCGAACTGCAAGACATTCACGTGCACCACAAGATTCGTGGCGGAAAACTTTTCAGCCCGCGTTTGGTGAAGGCCGTGAACGGTGTGAACTTTACGGTGCACCGCGGACAGACCGTGGGCATCGTGGGCGAATCCGGCTGTGGGAAGTCCACTTTGGCCTCCGTACTAGTTGGGCTGCAAGAACCAACCAGGGGCAAGGTGCTGTTCAACGGTGAAGTGGTGGCAAAGCGCAACGCGGCCGGACGAAAGGCCTTTGGCCGTTCGGTAGGCGTGGTCTTCCAAGATCCCGCCACCGCGTTGAATCCGCGCATGTCCATTATGGATACGCTCACCGATCCACTGCGCGTACATGGAATCGGCAATGACAAATCCCGCCAAGCCAAGGCGTTGGAGCTGCTGAACGTGGTAGGCCTGCCTGCCTCGGCTGCCTCTGCGCTACCTAGTCAGGTCTCTGGAGGCCAGCGCCAACGTGTAGCTATCGCACGAGCCTTGGCCTTGGAACCGGACGTTATCGTGGCTGACGAACCTACCAGCGCACTAGATGTTTCGGTGCGTGCTCAGGTACTGAATTTGCTAACAGATCTGAAAACCCAGCTGAACTTGGCCATGGTTTTCATTTCTCACGACATTCAAACTGTCCGCTACGTCTCCGACGTAATTTGCGTGATGAATTCCGGAGAAATCGTTGAACGCGGCGACGCTGCGCAAGTTTTCGATTCACCAACCAATGACTACACCCGCACTTTGCTGGGTGCCGCTCCGGCCCTGCTGGAACACTAAAAATCCATAGCCTGCCTAACGCAGGCTTCAGAAGAAAGATCCGATTTCCGTGGCTTATCAGAATAATCCAAAATACACCGGCGTCATCCCACCGGTAGTTACCCCACGCACTGCCGACGGAAGCATTGACACTGTTGGCCTGGACGCCGTAGTTGAGCACCTCATCAAGGGTGGAGTCAGCGGGCTGTTTGTGCTTGGCTCCTCGGGCGAAGTCCCATACCTGACCAAGAGTGAACGCGATAGCGTATTGCGCCAGATCGTTGCCACCAATGCAGGACGAATTCCGGTACTGGTTGGTGCCAGCGAACAGACCACCGCTCGCGTAATCGACGAAGGCTCCCGACTCATCGCTTTGGGCGCCGACGCCTTGGTAGTGACCACACCGTTCTACGCCATCGCTAACGGTTCAGAAATCGAAGCTCACTTCACCGCAATTCACGAAGCGCTGAAGGTCGTTATCTTCGCCTACGACGTGCCAGTTCGTACGCACCACAAGCTGCCATTGGATGTGGCAATTCGTCTTGCTGAATCCGGTGCCATCGTTGGTGTTAAGGACTCCTCAGGCGACGACGTATCCTTCCGCCAGCTGATCCTGGCCACCAAGCATGTCCAGGGGTTCTCGGTCTTCACCGGACACGAAGTTGTTGTGGATGGCGCACTCTTAGGTGGGGCACACGGCGTTGCCCCTGGCCTTGGAAACGTCGACCCGGCCGGTTACCGTCGCCTCTTTGATCTTGCCCAGGCGGGTTCGTGGGCTGAAGCTGCCGCCGAACAGGATCGCCTCGCACGAGTCTTTGACATCGTTTACACCCCGGATGCATCACGAGTCTCTCCTGGCGCAGCCGGGCTGGGCGCGTTCAAGACCGCATTGGTAGAACTGGGTGTCATCTCCTCCAATGCGATGAGCGCACCAATGGTGAACCTGGACGAAAGTGAAGCGGCGAAGATCCGCGAGATCCTTGCCGAAACCGGCCTGCTGGCCGTGGCTGTCAAGTAGGTTCAAAACCAGTGCAAGAAAAACACAGCGGCACCGGCGCAGTGCTGGCCTTAGATGTAGGCGGCACAAAAATCGCCGGTGCCGTAGTCCACCCCGATGGCAGTACTGGCTTTCGTGCCCAACTTCCCACCCCAGCGCAAGCTGGATCTACGGCAATAATTGAGGCCATGGATTCAGTAGTTGCTCAACGGCAGTCGCACTGTGACAGCGTGCCTGTTGGACTAGGTATTGGATCCGCCGGGGTCATCGATCCACACACTGCGAAGGTGGTTTCGGCAACCGATACGATTCTAGGCTGGGCTGGAACAGATCTGTCGGCCGCTCTGGGTGACGCTACCGGGCTAGAAGTGCGCGCCGTCAACGACGTCCATGCGCACGGTTTAGGCGAAGCTCGATTCGGCGCAGGCCAAGGAGCCGACTCGGTCATGCTGCTGGCCGTTGGCACCGGCATCGGTGGTGCGTTTTTCACCTCAGGGCAATTAGTCAGCGGATTCCATCACGTAGCTGGCCACATGGGTCATATCGATTCGCCCTACGCCGCGGGACTTGAATGTTCTTGTGGTCGGTTTGGCCATGTTGAAGCAATCGCTGCAGGACCAGGAATCTATCGGCACTATCAGCGCTTGGCCAACAACCCTGACGTTGGTGACACTAAAGCAGTGACCACGCTGGCCAACTCCGGAGATCAACAGGCACATAAAGCCTTGTACATCGGGGAATTAGCGGCCGGAAGCGCCACTGGTTCTCTGGCCAACGTTCTTGATCCGCAAAGGATCATCATTGCCGGTGGCATGGCCGGAGCCGGCGACATCTGGTGGGATGGGCTGCGCGCAGGCTTCGCGGCTAGCGCCATCAATCTTGTCAGCGGCACCGAACTGAGCGTCGCCAAACTCGGAACTGACGCAGCACTTATCGGAGCAGCAAGCCTGTTCTGGACAGAAAGTTAGAGGAGTAAAAGTTGTTGTTATCAGCGACGGACCTAGAAAAACTACGTGGATCATTGATCGTCTCGGCTCAGGCATATCCGGGGGAGCCGACGCGTAATCCACAGATCATGGCGCAGGTGGCTGCCTCAGCGGTCATCGGTGGTGCCGCGGCGGTGCGAGTTCAAGGCATAGCTGATATTCAGTTCACCCGCTCAGCCGTTGAAGTCCCGGTGATTGGTCTGTTCAAGGATGGACACGAAGGCGTATTTATCACTCCCACCATCCACCACGCATTGGCTGTGGCAAACGCAGGAGCGCATATTGTTGCCTTGGATGGCACGTCGCGTGAGCGTCCGGACGGAAAATCACTTACTGAAACGATTACCGCGGTGCATGAACGTACCGGTGCCTTGGTGATGGCTGACTGCGGCTCACTAAATGATGCATTGGCGGCGGCCGAGGCCGGGGCCGATCTGATCGGAACCACACTGGCCGGCTACACCGGCGAACGAGAAAAGACCGAAGGCCCAGATCTAGAACTGTTGGCGCAGATCGCCGGGGCGCAATTGGGCCGTCCACTGATCGCTGAGGGACGGATCCACACTCCAGCACAAGCTAAATCAGCACTTGATGCCGGTGCTTTTGCGGTGGTTGTCGGCACTGCTATCACCCATCCGGCCAGCATCACCGGCTGGTTTGATCAAGCGATGCGAGGCTAGTTCCAATTTGGTGTCTCTCGTTTCGTGCAGACTAGGAACTGACCTAGGCTTAAGCGCAGAACCTTATTCCTGCACGATCGGAGAAAACCAGTGGACGCTTTCATCAAGGGCCCAAGCAAGCGCGATGTAGCCGGTATGAAAGCCGCGTTTGGTGACGTTGAGGCCGGCGACGTCCTTTCCGTACTCTACAAAACCACTCGATTCGGCAACTTCCTGATTACAGGTGCCGCGCACGCAACGGTTCTTGACGACGTGATGGTAGGCGGGCTCAACGCTGCCGCTGCCAAGAAAAAAGCCAAGGACACTGACGGTGCAGAAGTGATGCAGCGTCAGCCAGATAAGGACGTTCGCGCTTTCCCCGCCATTTTTGAAGGCGACTTTGCGCCAGAAGATATCGAGGTCGCCCAGCTTTCCCACGGAGACTTGGTTGTTGCCTCCTTCAGCCAGAACCCTTATGGCGATTTTGTTGTCACCGGCGTCGTTACTGAAGCGCAGAACGATCACGAGTACTTGATGGTTGGCCCGTGGATCTTGCAGACCGCCCAAGGCCAGGGCTTGCGTTTGCTCTCGGTGCAGCGCGTGGCCGCCAACGGCACCCACGTGGCTCCGGTGCCTACCCGTCGCGGGCTGGTTGAGGTCGACGGGCTGGCTTAGCCGTACTGACTACGCAGGGCTTCGCCGAGAATTCTGGCGCCTTCATCAAAGGCGCCAGGATTTGGCCCCGAATAGTTGAGACGCAAAAATTGTCCAGATTCTTCGGCAGGGAACCAGCTTCCACCCGCAGCAATGGCCAACTTGCGCGTTTCGCAGTCTTGTTCCAACTGCCGCAAGTTGGTGCCATCGGGTAACTGCACCCAAAGGTTTAATCCGCCAGGCGGAACGGACTGCAGGTGAGCTTCGGGGACGTGCCGGTGGAGCGCGTTGATCAGTTGATCTCGTCTATTGGTCAACTGCTGGCGCAATGAACGCAGGTGCGTGCCCCACCCCGGCTGGGTAACAACATCCAAGGCCACCGCCTGCAACGGGCCACTGACGTACATTGACTGTGCCTGGTTATCTGCCAAAATCCGATCACGTGCCGGACCGCGAGCGATCAGCCCGGCCACGCGCACCGCCGGGGAGACACTCTTGGTCAGAGAACGCAGATAAACCACGTGCCCCGTGTCATCGCGGGCGGCCATGGGCGAAGACTCGGTGGAAATCCCGAAGTCCTTGGCCCAATCATCTTCGATCAGAAAAGCGCCACGAGCTTTAACAATCTCTAAAACACGTTCGGACACCAAAGGGGACCACTGTGCCCCTGTGGGGTTTGCAAAATTCGGGTGAGCGTAAAAAGCCCGTGCCCCAGTGCGCTCCAAGGCACGATCCAGTTCGTCGGTGTCTGGCCCGTTAGGCCCAGTTGGGACCGGCACCAAGCTCACACCGACTTGTGCTGCAGCCATAATGGCGCCCCAGTAGGTGGGGGATTCGATGAGCATTGGTTCGCCCTCACCGACCAACGCACGGAAGATCGAGCCCAGTCCGCTTTGGCTTCCAGGCAAAATGACAACATCTCTGGCAGTGGGCGCGCTCAGTCCGGGAAGCAGGTGTTCGTTTAGTTCGGAAGCGAACCATGCTTGTAGCTCGGGAAGACCTGCCGGCTCGGTACGCAGCAGTACCGACTCGGTGCGTGCTACTCGCGCGAAGGCCGACTTCACTAATCTCTGGGGCAACAATTCACGGTCTGGATAACCCGAGTGAAGAGCGATGACATCATTGGGCAACACCCGTTGGCTCGGATGTACCTGAGGCAAATGATTGCGCGTAGCGCCCAATGCTGCGGTCTGCCATCCGTAGTCGTTTGGTCGGGGTACCGGGATAGAGCGCACGAAGGTTCCAATACCCGGGCGTGACTCAATCAGCCCTTGAGTGATGAGAGTGCGTAAGGCTTTTTGAACCGTCACCGGGCTTAGCTCGTAGTCCGCAACAAGTTGGCGGGTGGAGGGAAGCTGGGCGCCGGTTGGTGCAGTGGAAATCCACTCACGCAGTTTCGAGACAAGCCGTTCACTGCTACTGTTAATCATGAAAGACAATAGTACCGCTACTCTGAAAACGCCTCAACCGCTACTGGGGACCTCAGCGGGTTTGATCTGGGGCATAGCTGGCGTCTGCGCCTTCTCGCTCACCGTCCCATTCACCCGAATCGCTGTTTCGGACGGAGGCATGGATCCCTTGTTTGTCGGATCTGGCCGAGCTGTTATTGCCGCAATTTTGGCCACGGCGGCACTTTTACTCACTGGGCAAAGGCCTCCGAACCGCACACAGTGGGCCAGACTGAGTGTTGTAGCCCTGGGCGTAGTCGCAGGTTTTCCTCTGTTGACGTCGTTTGCATTAACCTCGGTCCCGGCCAGCCATGGTGCTGTTGTCACCGCAATTCTCCCAGCAGCAACAGCTGTTGCATCGGTACTGCGAACCAAGGAACGACCTAGATTGCCTTTCTGGCTGGCCGCGGGACTTGGTGCCGTCGTTGCAGTCGTGTTCGCCGCCATTAATGGAGGAGGAATAGCCGGCCTACAAAGCGCAGATATTCTGCTCATTATCGCGGTGATCGTTTGTGCCATCGGCTACGCAGAAGGCGGACTGCTCTCCAGAGAACTAGGATCATGGCAAACAATTTCGTGGGCCTTGGTGCTCGCCTGCCCCATGATGGTTACCCTGACCGCCATCAGTTTGAGCAACAGTATTCCTGCCGGTGGAATTTCGAGTTGGGGTTCCTTTGCCTATCTGGGCATTGTAAGCATGTTCCTCGGATTTGTGGCCTGGTACCGCGGTCTGGCTATTGGGCCAATGTCGACGGTCAGCCAGGTTCAATTGGCTCAACCAGTCATGACGATGGGCTGGGCTGCTCTATTACTGGGCGAACATATCGGTTGGAAAACCCTCTCCGGAGGACTCGCAGTCATTGCGTGCGCGTTGCTGGCAGTCCGCACCAGAAACTCTGATCCTAAATCTACGTTCCTTCGACGCTAGGTGCGTTAGACGTATTTTGCACCTTCGTCTGTCATGATAAATTCACTAGCCAACTATTGGAGTCACATTGAAACTGTTCACCGGTCTGAGCGCATTCCCACTTACCCCGATGAAGGATGAACGAGTGGATGAAGGATCATTCACGAAGCTGATTCAACGATTGAACAAGGCCGGCGTTGACTCGATTACCGCGCTAGGATCCACCGGATCCTATATGTATCTGAGCCGTGAAGAACGCGCTCGCGTAGCGCGCTTAGCAGTCGAACATGCCGGCAACGTTCCTGTGCTTGTAGGCGTCGGTGCGATACGGACGGCCCACGTACTTGAACACATCGATGACGCAAAAGCCGCTGGTGCCGCCGGCGTACTTTTGGCGCCAGTGGGCTATCAAAAGCTGAGTGACGATGAGGTATTTGACCTGTTCCGAGCTGCCACGGAGCACAGTGAGTTACCTGTGGTTGTTTACGACAATCCCGGCACAACTCACTTCGAGTTCAGTATCGAACTCTATGCGCGCATAGCTGCACTACCGGGGATCGCATCAATCAAGATTCCAGGGGTGCCCACCGACCCTGTCGCTGCGAAAGCCCATGTGTCTGCGGTCCGAAAGGTGATTCCGGAGCACGTGAGCATCGGAGTCTCCGGTGATGGATTTGGAGCTGCTGGGCTGATTGCTGGCTGCGACGCGTGGTACTGCGTCATAGGCGGAACGCTTCCGGAACCGGCGCTTGCCATTACACGAGCAGCGCAATCTCAGGATGATGAAGTGGCCCTGCAACTTTCGGGTCAGCTGAATCCAATATGGGAACTGTTTGCTGAATTCGGTGGCAGCCTGAGGGTAACTGCAGCCATCGCCGAACACCTCAAACTGGTGAACCACAATTGCCTTCCGCTACCAGTTCAAGGGCTAAACTCTGAACAACGAGAAAGAGTAGCTCAGGTTCTTAAGGAGCTTCCCGCTAGATAGCCTTTACCTCTAGCCTGGAGCCAGATGAGCAGCTGTTAGCAATCAGAGCATTGGAAGGTTTTCTATCGTGGCACGCATCGTGAGGTTTGATCACATTGGTATCACCGTCGCGGATATCGATGAAGTCGCTAAGTTCTTTGTGAGCCTAGGCCTGAGCATTGAAGGACGAGCCGATGGACTGGAAGGCGAATTTCTTGAAACCGTCAGCGGAGTGCCCAATTCGCGTACGAATATCTTGATGCTCAAGGCCCCCGACAGCGAGGTAGGTATTGAGCTTTCCAGCTTCGAGAAACCGGAGCATGGCCCGGGACAACCGTACGCTATGGCTAATGAACTAGGCCTGAGATCTCTTGCCTTTGAAGTTGATGACATCGTGGCCGTGATATCCGAGCTAGATGCACAAGACTATACATTGATTGGCGGTCTCGGTGAATATGAGGGTGTCTGGAAGATGGCCTACATCAGGGGACCCGAGGGGCTAATTGTTGCCCTGGCCCAACGGCTTTCCTAAACAGCGAAGATCGCTTAAACAAATGTGGCGTCCACACTCATTTTGAGTGTGGACGCCACATTATTGTCTTTAGACAGAAGCCTTCTTTAGCGACTTCTCACTGATCGGAGCATTGTCGCTGGCGCGTAAAGCTCGGAAGTACTCCATCGCCTCGTCTTGACGCTGCGCTTCTCCACCGGAGGAGATGTCGGCACGCAGGTGGTCTTGGGTGTAGCCGAAAGCATCCACCAAGTCCTGAGCGTGTGGACGTAGGCGGGCGAGCAACCGGTTGAGGTAGCCGGGAAGGGTGCGTGCACGCTGCATCGACAGGTGTCCGTTGGCCAAATACCAGCCCAAATCCTCTTCGATCAAGGTCAGCGCAAATACATCGCGCAACCAGGTCACGACCTCTAGGGTTGCTGGATCCTCGATCTTTGCCAGTGCAGCTGTGAATGCTTCCCAACGCAAGAGCTCACCGTGATCTCGTGCCGCAGAAATGAGCAGATCCTGATTCTCGTTGAATGCTGCTGCACCCTTGGCCTTGTCCTTACCAGCCGCACGCAACGCATTAGCTACTTCAGCAACCTTGGCATTGATGCGTTCGGTGAGTAGCGCACGCTGGTTGTCAGCATCCTTGAAGAAGTTAGCGCTCTTACGCTCGTCAGAGGCATCCGCAAATGCTTGGCCAACCTTGCGTAGACCAGAACGGTACAGTGCGGTAGTACCAACCTGTCGAGCAGCGAACAACGCCATGGCACCGTTATCAAGCTTGCGGAACTCCGAAGCGTAGTCCGTCAGCAGACGCTTGCCAACCAACTGAAGCAACACGTTGTTGTCACCTTCAAAAGTGACGTAGACGTCTAGGTCTTGGTAGAGCTGGGTGAAACGGTTCTTTGCGATAAAGCCTGCGCCACCGCAAGCTTCGCGGCTCTCTTGAAGCGTATCCAGCGCGTCCCAAGTGCTCAATGGCTTCAGCGCTGCCGCCAACGTTTCTAGATCTTGGCGATCATCATCGCTGTCTGCGCGGCCGGAGAAGACAGCATCAAACTTGTCCAACAGACCATCGTGAGCAAAGGATGAGGCGTAGGTTCGTGCGATGCGAGTAATCAATCGGCGCTGATGACGCTGATAATCAAGCAACGTGGTCTCTTCGGTATCAGAGGTCGAATTGAACTGACGGCGCTGGTTGCCGTAGGTGACAGCGATCTGCAGAGCAATCTTCGATGCGCTGGTCGCTGCGCCGTCCAATGAAACACGGCCCTGGACCAGGGTGCCGAGCATGGTGAAGAATCGGCGGCCCGGCGAAGAGATCGAGGAGGAGTAGGTTCCATCTGCGTCGACATTGCCGTACCGGTTGAGCAGGTTGGTGCGGGGGACTCGTACGTTGCTGAAGTGCAGGCGTCCGTTGTCGATACCGTTCAAGCCGCCCTTGAGTCCATCGTCTTCGCCGCCAATGCCGGGCATGAAGTTGCCCTGCTCGTCGCGAATTGGAACGTAGAAGCAGTGCACGCCATGGTTGACGCCCTTGGTGATCAATTGGGCGAAAACGGTTGCGGACTTGCCATGCAAAGCTGCGTTGCCAAGGTACTCTTTCCACGCCGCCTTGAACGGAGTGTGAATGACAAATTCGTCGGTGGCTTCGTCGTAGGTGGCGGTGGTGGCCACTGCAGCCACGTCTGAGCCGTGACCAATTTCAGTCATTGCGAAAGCGCCTGGCGTCTGCAGGTTCATTGCATCCGGGAGCCACTTAGCGTGGTGCTCTTCGGTACCAAGGTGAAGTATGGCACCAGCAAAAAGACCCCACTGGACGCCGGCTTTGATCTGCAGTGATGGGTCTGCGGCCACGAGCTCCTCGAAAGAAGCGATGGATCCACCATGATCGTCGTAACCACCGAACTTCTTCGGGAAGGCACGCTGGACAGCTTCTTCTTCAACCAGCAAGCTCAACTGTCCCAGAACGCGTTCGCGGTGCTCATCCATCGCCAATGATGGGTCGCGCTGCAGATCTGGACGTGCGGCGCGTGCGCGAGAAGCCTTGCGAACTTCCGCGTAGGGGCCAAGCAACTGTTCGGCCAGGGCAGTGACGTTGATGCGGTTCTCGCTCATGACGTACCTTTCATTCCTTGATGATTCAGTGAATTCGTTTTTACGATCTTTAGGCATTGATCTCTACCGAAGTTGAGGTGATTCCGTAGGCAAGCCAGTTGGTTAGTTCGAGCGCCATCGCTTCGAGACTCGGCTTTGAATCGGATGCGGGTAGGCGAAGCCATTGTTCTCCAGCTGCACGAACCATTCCCAAGGCTGCTCGGGGCCAAAGGCTCAAGGCAGCGGGGGTGGCTTTTTCGTCATAGAGCTTTAACAGGCGAATGCTAATGAGAGAGGAGGCTTCATCGAAAAAGTCGTTGAGTGCTCCGGCTGATTCATCATCCGCTGATCGCTGTGCGCCTGTGACGAAGTAATACAGATTTGGGCTGTTCGTGGCCAGCTCAAGGTAGGCAGTAACCATGGCGTGTAAGGAGCTGAGTTCTTTGTCCTTGGCCAGGGCTGCGGCGATAACCCTTTCGCGGAAGTCGTTAATGACCTTGGCGCTGAGCGCTTGGCGTAGCCCTTCCTTGTCACCGAAGTATCGGTAATAGACAGGCTTGGAGGTCTTTGCGTGGCTAGCAATGTCTTCCATGGAAACTTGTGGGCCGAGCTTGTGCACGGCCTTACGAGCTAACTTAAGCAGTTCCTCATGGCGAGCGGTGCGATGCGCCTGCCAGCGGACGGCCCGGCCGTCTGTTTCACCTTCTAATACTTCAGTGATCTTGTTCACGTAACTCAGAGTATCATGTACTCTTGGTTACAGTAATACGTGTCACAACAATCTTTGTAGGAGCTTTTTGAACATGAGCCAGCAGTCTGCGCGCAACGCCGTGATCATCGGTGGCAACCGTATCCCATTCGCCCGTTCCAACACCGCCTACGTCAATGCATCAAACCAAGACATGTTCACCGCCGCACTCGAAGGGCTGATTGCACGCTTCGGACTGCAGGGTGAACGCATCGGCGCCGTGAGCGGTGGCGCAGTACTAAAGCATTCCAAGGACTTCAACCTGATCCGCGAATCTGTACTCGGATCCTCCCTGGACCACGCAACTCCTGCCTACGACGTGCAGATGGCTTGCGCGACCGGCATGGAAGCAATCGGTTCCCTGGCAAACAAGATCAAACTTGGTCAGCTTGAATCCGCAATTGGTGGTGGCGTAGACACAACTTCCGACGCACCAATTGCTGTATCGGAAGCCCTGCGTGGCATTCTGCTAGAGCTATCCCGTGCACGCAGCACCAAGGCAAAGCTTGCTGCCCTTGCAAAAATTCGCCCTGCACACTTGGCACCTAACGCACCAGGTACCGGCGAACCGCGTACCGGACTGTCTATGGGCGATCACCAGGCACAGACCACCAAGGCCTGGGGCATCACCCGCGAAGCTCAGGATGAACTAGCTTTGGCCAGCCACAAGAATCTGGCCGCCGCCTACGACCGCGGATTCTTCAACGACCTGGTCACGCCATTTAACGGCCTTGCCAAAGACAACAACATGCGCGCCGATTCCAGCATGGAAAAGTTGGGTAAGCTCAAGCCAGCCTTCGGCAAGAATCTTGGCGACGAAGCAACCATGACCGCCGGCAACTCAACCCCGCTCACCGATGGTGCATCGGCTGTTCTTCTTGGCAGCGAGGACTACGCGCTGAGCCATGACCTACCGATGCTTGCCAACTTTGTGGACTTTGAAGCAGCTGCTGTGGACTTCGTTCATGGCGCCGAAGGTCTACTGATGGCACCTGCGTACGCCACCGCTCGGATGCTCAAGCGCAACAACCTCACCTTGCAGGACTTCGATTTCTACGAGATCCATGAGGCGTTCGCGGGCACCGTCCTTTCGACCCTCAAGGCCTGGGAAGACGAAGAATTCTGCCGCGAGAAGCTCGGACTAGACGCGCCACTGGGCGCTATCGACCGAACGAAGCTCAACGTTAACGGTTCATCGCTGGCAGCAGGACACCCATTTGCCGCTACCGGCGGTCGCATCATCTCCAGCACCGCAAAGATGCTGCACGAAAAGGGTTCCGGACGCGCACTGATTTCTGTCTGTGCCGCAGGCGGACAGGGCGTAGTAGCAATTTTGGAGGCACGTAGCTAATGGCTGATAAGTACATGGAACTCGTAAACACGGGAGCCACCAAAAAGCTGGCCAAGCTCCTTGGCCTCCCACGACCACCGCGCCTACGCCGATACAGCGTTGATAGCCCACTGCTACCAGGCCCATTGTTGGTGCTGGGTACCAGTGCTCGTGCTCAAGAGCTCAGCGATGTTCTGATCTCTTGGGGACTTGATGTGCGTCGCCATGATGCAGGGGACGCCAAACTTGGTGGTCTGTTGTTGTTGCTTGATGAGGCAGCGCATCCAGAAGAACTTTCACCAAACATGCTTGCCGCAGGTCGCGCCCTACGCCAGCTGCTGCCCGGCGCACGTGTTGTCTCATTCTCCCGTCCAGCGCTTGCAGAAGATGAACCGGCTCTCGCCGCAGTACGTCAGGGCATCGACGGTGCCATGCGTTCGGTTGGCCGTGAAGTGCGTGCAGGAGCAACCGCCAACGGTATTGTGCTGGAAAATTCCACCAGCATCGTTAGCCCCAGTGCGCTGGCAGCACTTCGCTTCTTCCTCTCGGGTCGTAGCGCCTACGTGGATGGTCAGTTCCTGACCGTGCGTAATGAACAGGGTGTTCTTCCAGAAGACTTCGCCAAGCCATTAGCCGGCAAGGTCGCAGTTGTTACCGGTGCAGCACGCGGTATTGGTGCGGCTATTGCTAGCACCTTGGCCCGCGACGGTGCACAGGTTGTAGTGGTTGATATGCCACAAGCAGGGGATTCCTTGGCCAAGGTGGCGAACTCCATCGGAGCGACTACCCTTCAACTTGATGTCACCGCCGCTGATGCTGCACAGCAGATTATGGATCATGCCATCGGCCGTCACGGCTCATTGGACCTGGTGATCCACAACGCCGGCATCACTCGTGACAAGCTGCTGGCCAACATGGACGCAGCGCGTTGGGATTCGGTCATCGCTGTGAACATCGCGTCTCAGTTGCGTATGAATGAGGCGTTCCTGGCCGCTGGGTTGCCAAACCTTCGTATCGTTTCGTTGGCGTCGACTTCTGGCATTGCTGGAAATCGTGGGCAGTCCAACTACGCTGCATCTAAGGGCGGAGTTATTGGCATGGTGCGTTCCAGCGCCAAACTATTCGAAGCCAACGGCGGCTCCATTGCAGCCGTTGCACCGGGTTTCATCGAAACGGACATGACTTCGAAGATTCCTCTTGGTACGCGCACCGTGGCACGAATGGTGCTTCCATCCCTGATGCAGGGTGGTTTGCCTCAGGACGTGGCCGAGGCGATCAGTTTCTTGGGTTCAGATTCTGCTGCTGGACTCAACGGTCAGGTACTGCGCGTTTGTGGTCAATCGCTGGTGGGTGCCTAAGGTGAGTGCATTGATCGTTTCTGAGATTCCTTCGATGGCTTCGGTGTATACCAAAGCCGTGAAAACTTTGGGACGTAAGCCAAAAAACCCTCAACTCCCGCAGACCGTGTTGGTGTATCAAGGTGCCAAGGCGGATCCGGCGAAGCTCACCGAGTTCCGCAAGGCGGTGAATGCACCAATGAACACGGTTCTGCCCAGCCTCTATGTGCATTCGTTGGCATTCCCGCTAGCCATGTCCTTGATGCTGCGTAACGACTTTCCATTGCCGCTGTTAGGGATGATCCACCTGAGCAATCAGGTCAGGGTTAACCAGCCTCTGGGCGAAGAGGAAGCCTTTGATATTGAGGTGCACAGTGAGAATCTCACCGCTCATGCCAAGGGGGCCACTTGCGATTTGGTGATTCGAATTGTTGTTGAAGGCCAAGACCGCATGCTCTTGCGCAGCACGTTCTTAGCTAAGGGAGTTAAACTCCCTGAATCTCAACCGGTGGCAACAGAGCATCCAGAGTTCGTTGCCCCAGTGCGTACTGCTCAATGGAAACTTGATAGTGGCACCGGTAGGCGCTGGGCGAAGGTGGCGGGGGACTACAACCCAATTCACCTTTCCGCGTTGAGCGCGAAGGCCTTGGGAATGCCAAGTGCCATCGCTCATGGAATCTATCTGGCCGCTCGTGCCTTAGGTGGGATTGAACCCAGCTCTGGCGACTATTCGTGGAACATTGAGTTCAAAACTCCGGTGGTTCTACCTGCAACGGTAGACCTGGCTTTTGAACGAAATTCAACGGGATATGTGGTTAATGCTTGGCATGCTCGAAAGGGTAAGCCGCACTTCGAACTGGAACTAGCGACGACTGGTCACTGATGAGAAAAGCTCTGGTCTCTGACTCACCAATACGTGAGTTGGAGACCAGAGCTTTTTACTGTTTATCGCTGAAATTGTGATTGCGCCTGCCGGTAACTGGCCAGCGTGGCAACACCTGCTCGTTCCCAGGTGAACAATCCGGAATGTTCCAGAGCGCCGTGGCCGGCAAGGGTGATTAGCTCTGGGTTTCCGGCAAGTTCTATAAGCTTTTGCGCCCAAAGCTCTACCTCAGGTTCGGCCATAAGCCATCCAGAGACGTTGTTGTTGACCGCATAGGCCAACCCTCCCACGGCGTTAGCTATCACTGGTGTTCCGCATGCTTGAGCCTCCGCCGCCACCAGACCAAAAGTCTCCGAGAGGGAGGGCACAGCAACAACATCAGCGTTGGCAAAGGCGAGAGCGAGTTTGTTTGGCTCCAACGGATCATAAAAACGGACCACGTCTTGTAGGCCTTCAGTGCTCACTATCGATTTCAAATCGTAGTCTGAGGATCCGGATAGGGAGCCGAAGAGCGAAGCGGTGATACGCAGGTTTGGAGCTTGTCGTTTGGCCTCACCAATTGCCTGAAGTAAGAGGTGGGCACCCTTCAGCCGTTGCATGCGCCCTGCATAAACTAGATGCAGGTCGTCTTCACCCAGCGGTCGACGCAGCTTGTCTTGGTTTGGGTGGAAGACGCGGTGGTTAACGCCGGGCAGAACTACGTCGAGTTTGTGGGAATCGACTGAATAGAATCGCTCTAGCTGATTCGCCTCAACAGGGGTATTGGCAATAATGCGTGAGCACTCTAGCAGCAACTGTTCTTCGGCAATTTTTCGATTTTCAGGTTCCGCTATTCCTGATTCATGTTCCTTGGCTGCAGCTGAGGTGTGCATCGAAACTACGAGTGGAACAGACCATTGTTTTGCCAGGCGCAGGCCCACCATGCCCGATAGCCAGTAATGCGCGTGAACAATGTTGATCTTCAGCCCGTGCAGATGTTCTGTGATGGCGCTAATCGACGGATCAATAATCGAGGGCAGGTCTTCTTTGGACAACTCCTGCCCGGCAGCGATTTGAATTTGATGCATCCAGACACCTTCACCAACCTGAACGGATTCAGATTCGCCCGCGGTGCGCGTGATCATGTGCACCTCATGACCCAAGGCGCCTAATGCGAAGGAGAGATTCTGAATATAGACGTTCATGCCACCGGCATCGCCTGAGCCAGGTTGTTGCATCGGCGAAGTATGCAAGGACAGCATGGCTATACGCATAGTTTGTGGCTCCAGAAGAGTAGGGGAGTGACCGAAATTTTCCGTCAAAGATCCGTCTTGATGCTATCAAGAAGCGCTATTGATCATTTTCAGATTGGCAGCAGTCCAGAGCTGCACCATTTCTTCGCCTCCGTGTGCATCCCTTTCGGCGATTATCAGTTCCGAATGAGCCCAACCTTGATGCAGTTTCCATGCAGTGCTCACTGGGCTTGAGACGTCGTATCGACCATGGATGAAGACTGCTGGAATATGTTGGATGCGGCCCAAGTTTTCCAAGATCGGAGGATGGCAGAACCCATCGTTGGCCCAGAAATGCGTGGTTAGCCGGGTCATCGTGTGTCTGAATTCTGAATCATTCCATCGGGGATCGCGCGTGACTTCTTTGTGGCCCAGCGAGATATGGGTATCTTCCCACAGCGCCCATTCATCGGATGCCTGATCACGAAGATCTGTGTCCGCTGACCAAAGCATCGCAGCATACGCCTCCACTAAGCTGATTGTTCCTGATCGGTAGTGCGGCACATGCGCCCCGGCGAACGTTGAGAGCCGATCCCACGCTTCAGGGAAGATCGAACCGACCCCTTCGGTGATCCATTGGATTTCGCTTTGGCTGGTGGTTGTCACCGCGAACAGTACGAGACCACGAACTCGATTCGGATGGGCCAGAGCATAGGCTAAAGCCAGTGTGGAGCCCCAAGAAACGCCGTTGATGATCCACTGCTCAATACCCAGATATATACGAAGCGCTTCAATGTCGTCGATGAACTTCTGGGTGGTGAAATCATCAGCAAGGACATGCGGATTTGAGGCGGACGGCGTGGAACGCCCACAACCACGTTGCTCAAAACCCACCAGACGTGTGCGGCTCAGATCCCATCGATGACGATAACCCGAAGAGCCTAATGTGACGCCCGGCCCGCCGTGTAGGTGCAACGCTGGTATTCCATCAGGGGCGCCGAATTCTTCCCAATACAAGCGATGACCGTCATTGACGGTGAGGAAGCCGTGGTCGGACGGTGCGGCTGATTCAGCGGTAGAAGACACGTTCAAATCATAGGCCAGCAGCGCCTGCTTGGTGGATAACCCTGGATCCTCAGAACCATGAAACAAAAAAAGAAATCCCGATTGACCTTAGTCAACCGGGATTTCTACCTGTGCGCGAAAGGGGACTTGAACCCCTACCCTCTTTCGAGGACTAGCACCTCAAGCTAGCGCGTCTACCTATTCCGCCACCCGCGCAGGTTATTCGTTGTTCGCGTTGTTATCGCTGGCAACGAAGTAAAACATTACCATCCCCTGCCGATGTTTTCCAATCGGGCAACTCTGCGCCAAATGTGCTGAAAATTCCCGTGAACTCGCGGAAAATCATGGGCTGAGTAGTCCGTTAAGGAGAATTTCTAGCATTTCAGTGTCAAGCGTCACATGATATTTGCATTGCTGACCTAGTGAAGTGGGGTTTTTGTCGCCTCAACGGCCAATTTTTCCGGTGAGTCTGCGCGTTAGCTCATCCACGCCCAGAACTTCATTAAAAATCTCTCCGCCGGGCTCTAGGTGCTTGCCTTCAGCTAGGCTTGAAAGGATTACCGGAAAGAACCCGAGCTGCTCAATGAGGCTGGCAACGACTTTAGCGTCTTGAGCATTGTTGGAAGCCGTGCCAAGGGCGCGCTGAGAAGTCGCTTTTGCCACGGTGTCTGCATCCAAATCCCAATGGCTAATGTGATTCAGCGCTTTGACGAGGCGTGCCTGCGCGAAGCGCTCTGCCACTGCTTCAGAGCTGGACAGGCCCCGCGATAGTGAGTCTTCGAACCATTGCGGTAGTGGCTCATCTTGCCAGCGGTTGGTTGCATCTACGAGCAGGGAGCCTGAAAGGATATCGGGGTCCACCTCGTCCAGTTCTTCTTGGGGCACCATGAGTACAACCAATTCCACGTCGTTAGCGACGTCTTCGGCCGAAACTGCAACGGCCTTAGGGGCATACTGCGCCAAATGGTATTTCATCATCCGTGGAGGACGAGACCCGGCAATGTTCACATCAATTCCGCTGGAGGCCGCTGCTCTGGCTAATGCTGTGCCGGCGCGGCCTGCCCCAAGGATTCCGATTTTTTTGATGCTCATTACCTCAGCTTAAGGGCCTAAGCCGTCGGCCCATGCCAATGTTGCGCATGAATCGACGGCTTAGCGAAATAGTTGAAAAGTTTATCCGGCCCACAATGGAGACAGTGACTTATAAAGCTGCTGAATGCCGAGAATGATGAACAACGCGGCAGTGATAGCCAGAGCGGTATTAGTGTGCCAACGGTTGGCCCACTGCTTGGGAATTCGCTTGCCATTAAGCAATCCCAGAAGCGTCACGGCCAGGAATGGCATGAACAATGCGCCCAGGACACCGTAAGCAAGGATCAGTGCAATCGGCTTGTCCAAAAGGAATAGCACCATTGGTGGGAACGTAAGCCAGAGGACGTAGAACTTGAAGTACTTGCCGCCGGTCATCGTGTCTGGGTGATTGGCCGGACGCTTACGCATGTGGCCCCAGAAGTCAGCGAACATCAGCGATACGCCGTTCCACACGCCGATGATCGAGGAGAAGGAAGCAGCCCAGAATCCAACGAGGAATCCGTTGCCTACCAGAACGCCGTACTTCTGGCGTAGAACTTCTGATAGATCCAGCAGCCCTTCATCGCCACCGGTGATCGCTACGCCCGCGGACTGAACTACTTCGGCGCCAACGATCAACATGGCAATCACGAAGATACCGGTCATCACGTAGGCCATTGAATTATCAATGCGCATCACGCGCATCCATCTAGGGGAGTACCAGCCCTTTTCGCGCAGCCAGTAGCCGTATGCTGCCAGGGTGATCGTTCCGCCGACGCCGCCGGCCAGGGCCAAGGTGTAGACCACGCCACCAGCAGGGATCATCGGAATGAGGCCCTTGAGCATATTGGGCACGTTCGGTACGGCGATGACCGCAAGACCAACAACGGTCACAAACATGATGCCCACGAGCACCGCGGTAATTTTTTCGAAGAACTGATAGCGGCCGAACCAGACCATCACAAAACCGAGCAGGCCCATCAGTACGGCCCAGATCTTCAAATCGATAGCAGGCATGAGCGCTGCCAACGGTAGTGCTGCCGAACTCATGGCGGTAGCACCGTATACAAATCCCCAAATGATGATGTACGGGCCGAAGTACCAGGTAGTCCATTTGCCCAGGGTCTTCCATCCTTCAAAGATGGTCTTGCCGGTCGCTAGGGTGTAACGCCCTGCGCCTTCAACCAAGACAATCTTTAAGATGACACCGAGGATGACCGCCCAAAGTAATGCGTAGCCGTATTGGCTACCGGCAACAAGGGTGGCGACCATGTCGGCTGCGCCAACGCCCGTGGCGGCAACAACCAGTCCGGGGCCAATAATCTTCCAGCGCGGAGGTCCGTCGCTTTCTAATGAGGCGCCGGGCGCCTGGGTGCTTTCGCTCATGAAGTCTTTCCTTTGGTCACAGTGCGAGTCGCTTCGGCTTCCATCGACAGTGATGCGTGCCACAAGCGCAGGAGATCGTTATCCATACTGGTAGTGATTTACGTTACTCGCAAACTGAAGCGCAACTACTTACACTTTCTTAGGATTTGGGGAGCTCAAAAAGGATTTGAGCCCGTCAGCTTGCTAGAATTGACAGGTCATGGAGGATTCAATCCTCGTCTCTGAACGCCAAGGGTGGTGCCGTGCAGCTATTGATCGTCGAAGACGACCAAGCCCTAGCGAACGCGCTCACCGACGCAGTCACAGCTTCTGGGCATCAAGCCAATCATGTGGCAAATGGGGCCGACGCACTCTTGCGGCACCAACAAGCTGAGCTGATTCTCCTAGACCTTGGTCTGCCTGATATTCATGGGCTCGAAGTCCTGCGCAAACTCCGACTGGTGAGCGACGTGCCGGTCATCATTCTTACCGCCCAAGATGATGAACGAAGTGTGGTTCGTGGACTACGGCAAGGCGCTGATGACTTTCTCATCAAACCTGTAGGGCTCAGCGTTCTCTTGGCGAGAATTGAAGCGGTAGCTCGTCGCTCCAAGGCGAGCCAGGGAATCTCGTCACAGCGCATAGTTGCCGGACCGCTACTGATCGACCTAGATAAGCATGAGGCCACGCTCTTGGGGCGCAGCCTTGGCCTGACTGCCAAGGAGTTTGACCTCTTGCATCTGCTGGCACAGCATACTGGTTCTGTGGTGACTCGCGAACAGATCCTTGATCAGCTCTGGGGTGATGCGTTCTTAGCCGTTTCACGCTCGTTGGATGTGCATCTAACGGGACTGCGGTCAAAATTGGCGAGCCCGGGGATGATCATCAATGTGCGTGGTGTTGGTTATCGCCTTGAAGTACCTAACTCGTGAGGTTCAGGGTACTCGGAGTGTTCGGAGCGCTCATTAGTGTAATTGTGGTGCTGCTTTGCGTAGTGCTTGTGCAAAGCGCTAGTCGAGATGTGACTGCAGATGTCCAAGTTAACAGGTTGGCGTCGCTCAACCGGTTCGTCCAGCTTTCATCCCAAGCGCAAAGCAACGACGAATTGAACATGTTGCAGATTGAAATGGACACCTACTGCGAACTTTATGGCGAAGGCCTGCTGATCATTCGGGATGGGAAACGACTTGTTTCTGGAGGTATAGACCCGAACAATTCCCAAGTTCAAGAAACTGTTTACGCCGCCGGACTCAACTTAGAACAAAGCAAAATTTCCGAGATTAGCCTCTTCTCTAAAACTCAGACGTTGATCACGCGACCCTTTGGAAATTCAGCGCAGGTGCTGGGATCAGTGACGATGCAGGTGAACCTTGAACACGCACGATTGCGGGTTCTGCATATATCGACAGTTCTTGTGCTGATTACACTGAGCATCGGTGCCGGATTCCTGCTTGTGGCCGACCGTCTCACCACTTGGGTATTGCGTCCTGTTCACCACCTTGATGATGCCGTTCAACTACTATCCAAGACTCAACGTCCGGTCACCATGGAAGAAGAAGGGCCACCGGAACTACGCAAGTTGTCCCGTTCGGTCAGCCTGATGGCACAAACCATGGCGACAAGTTTGCAACAACAACGAGAACTGATTGCAGAAACTTCGCATCAACTGCGCAACCCCGTAGCAGCCTTGCGACTTCGCGTAGATCTGCTGAACCTACGTCTATCTAAAGACGAAGATATTGCGGGTTTGAAACTAGTCGAGTTGGAGCTTTCGCGAGTGGAGGCCTTATTGGATGGGGTGCTTCGACTCGCTACGGCAGAACATCGGCTTAATGAACAAGGAGCCGAAGGGCCACTGCCAGAGGTTCAGCGACAACCCGAACAGATCAACGTGTGGCAAATAGTTGTTGAAGAAACCGAACGGCAATCATTGGCTGCCGTCGAATCAGGCAATCAACTCTCTACCGCTGTTCCGGAAGGTCCTGCAGGAGAGCTGATGGTGTGGTGCAACAGCTTCGAGTTGCAACAAATGTTGGCTGAGTTGCTATCCAACGCCTTTAAATACGCGCCAGCAACCCTGATTACGCTGTGTGTTAATTCACTTCCTACCGCTGTAGAAATCGTCATTGAAGACCACGGCAACGGAATGAGTGAAGCCGACCTCGCACACGCTGGCGAACGGTTCTGGCGAGGAAACAACGACACGACGAGTCCAGGCACTGGGCTCGGTATCGCCATTGTCGATCGCTTGGCAAGGGCCAATTTCGGAGAGCTGAAGCTAACGTCGGATCACGACTCGGGACTACGTGCGGCCATAACCCTACCGCGCGTATCGACATCGGAGGAGGGCCGGCGTGAGTGAAAATAACGGGATAAAGCGACGCACGCTTCTTCGGAGTCTGTTGGGTCTTCCGCTGGCGAGCACACCGATAGTACTTAGCGCCTGCAGCTCACCGAGGCCAACATCAAACTTGGTTATTGCCTCCGGAGAAGAAGGAGGCATGTACTACGAATTTGCGCAGCTCTTGTCCACGGCCATCGAGGACGCTGGCCTTGCTGAAGATGCACAAGTTCTCAGGACGCAGGCAACAGCCCAGAATCTACAGCTTCTTGCCGACGGTAAAGCTCAACTTGCACTGGGTCTAGCTGACACCGTTGCGCAGTTTAATAACGCGAGAGAAGTCGACCAGCAGTTATTGGCGCTCGGCAGGATCTATCAAAATTATTTCCATTGCATCGTGAACGCAGATAGCAGGATCAACACGCTTGCAGAACTGGCCGACAAGAGAATCGGGACAGGGGCACCAGGGTCCGGAACATGGGTAACCGGACAACGAATTTTGAAGGCATCGGGTCTCAAAGACGTTGATCAACCGCCCGTGGAAACCAAGCTTGGATATAGCGCTGGGATTCACGCGCTAGGCCAAGGAAAGATTGACGCACTGTTCCTCTTCGGAGGAATGCCAGTGACGGCACTGACAAAATTAGCCAGCGAGCGGAAGCTAAGACTCCTCGACGTTTCAGCAGTTCTACCTAAATTACGTGAGGCCGACCCGGGCCTGTACGACCAAGTGCTGATTCCTAAAAACACCTATCCAGGCGTTGCAGAGGTCAACACCATTGGTGTGAGCAACCTACTGATGACCCGTACGGATCTACCCAACAAGACTGCTTCAGCAATCGTCAAGATGCTTGCCACACGGTCAACTATGCTCATCCCGTCAGGCAGCGCAGGAATTCAAAACCTGACCGCTGAGACCTTAATTAGCACCGCGGGCCAACGATTACACCCCGGCGCCCGCGAAGCCTACGAACAATTACACGGATAAGTGTTTCATTCGCTCTACCAGCGACGAATTGAGTTCTGCGCACTAGGGTGGTTACTAAAATAACAGCTGCGAAAGGTACTTGCCCGATGACTACTGCTACTGCCATTGAACGTATGGAACAAGAAGCTATAGACATCTGTCGAGATCTGATCAGAATTGATACAACCAACTTTGGTGGCAATAAAGGCGCCGGAGAACTTGAAGCCGCCCAATACGTAGTGCGGCGTTTCGAAGCTGTAGGACTAGAAGCAAAGATTTACGAGTCAGTGCCGGGCAGGGCCAACGTAGTTCTGCGTATCCCTGGAACCGATTCAACGCTGCCAGCACTGATTGTTCATGGGCACCTCGACGTTGTTCCAGCCATTGCTGAAGACTGGAGCGTTGACCCATTTGGGGCCGAGATCATTGACTCAATGATTTGGGGCCGCGGGGCAGTGGACATGAAAAACATGGATGCCATGATCATTGCTGCAATCCTTCATCTACACCGTGAAAATCTCACTCCACGTCGAGACCTCATTATCGCTTTCTTTGCTGACGAAGAAGCTGGCGGAGACTACGGTGCGGGTTGGATGGTAAAAAATCATCCGGACCTGTTTGCCGGCGCCGAAGAAGCGATTAGTGAGGTTGGCGGATTCTCTGTAGACATCAATGGTCGCCGAGCCTACATGCTGCAAACAGCAGAAAAGGGCATCGCGTGGCTCAAGCTCACTGCACAAGGAATGGCAGGTCACGGATCGCAGATTAACGCTGACAATGCGGTGACCAGCTTGGCCGCAGCGGTTCATCGTATTGGCGAGTATCAATGGCCGTTGTCCTATACGAAGACCACCACGTCGTTGATGGAACAAGTCGCTGAACTGACCGGTTTGGAATTTGATCCCGCCAACCCGCAGCCACTGCTTGAAGCCATGGGAAACGTCTCCCGGTTTGTCGGCGCAACGTTGCAAAACACGGCCAACCCATCAGCCTTGCAAGCAGGATACAAACACAATGTCATCCCCGGACAAGCTGAAGCTCTCATCGATTGCCGCACGTTACCGGAAGAACATGAAGCAACATTGGCTACCTTGCGCGAGCTGGCAGGAGACCGGGTTGAGCTGTCCATGGTGCATGAACAAGATTCCTTAGAAGTACCGTTTGCCGGAAACCTCGTGGACAGCATGGTGAAGTCTTTGTTGGATGAAGATCCTGAAGCTATCGTTCTGCCGTACATGCTCTCGGGAGGAACCGACAACAAATGGCTGGCGACCCTAGGCATTACCGGATACGGTTTTGCGCCGCTACAACTTCCACCGGAACTGGACTTCACGGGAATGTTCCACGGCGTAGACGAACGAGTCCCAGTAGATTCGATCAAGTTTGGCGTCCGGGTTCTGGAGAACCTCTTGCGTAGCTACTAATGCTTTCGCGCCTCACTCATCAATAAGTTTCAGGAGAAGTTAGTTGTCAATTGAGTCAGTCCTATCGGAGCAGTTGCTCGAACGATTCCGGGAACGCGCCACAAAATACGATGCAGAGAATACGTTCTGCACCGAGGACTTTGAAGAGTTAGTTTCCCTGGGATATCTCAAGGCATTGATCCCAGTTCAAGATGGGGGACTGGGATGGAATTTTGAGCAGCTTGCCCTAGCACAACGCCGGCTTGCCACCGCCGCACCAGCAACCGCCTTGGCCATTAACATGCACCAGGTTTGGGCTGGTGTTGCCTATCTTCTTTCGGCACGAGGCGATACGCGCCTACAGATGGTGACTAACTGGATTGCTCAAGGCGAGGTGATGGCCTTCGGAATTTCGGAGACAGGCAACGACTCGGTGCTTTTTGATTCCAAGACCAGCGCCGTCAGTGAAGCAGACGGATCGGTGACCTTTAATGGAATCAAGATTTTCACTTCACTCTCACCGGCATTTACCCGCCTAGGCGTATTCGGCAAGGATGAAGCGAACAATGAATTGGTGCATGGCTTCGTAGCTAAGGGCCAAGGCGTTGAATCCCTGGGGGATTGGAACACCCTAGGTATGCGAGCGAGTCAATCACACACAACTAAACTGCGCGATGCCGTGGCACCTGAAGAATGGGTTCACAGCCGACTTCCCATCGGTCCCAACTCAGACTTGCTCGTCTTTGGAATTTTCGCCTCATTCCTGACGCTGACCGCAAGCGTTTATGTGGGTATCGCTGACCGGGCAGTCAGCATGGCGCGAGAAACGCTGAACAAAAAAGTTCGTCACGACGGAACAAAGTACTCACAGGACGTTCGATCTCGCGGGCTACTAGCTGATGCGGCCATGCGCCTAATTTCCTTAGACGCGCTACAGCGCTCAGTGGCTGGCGATTTGGATTCTAAGGTGGACCACCGCGAAGAATGGTTCCCGAAGCTGGTCACGTTACGCACTATTGCTGGTGCGAGTGCGCGGGAGAATGTTCAGGTCCTTGGACAGCTCGTTGGTGGCGGGGGATATTTCCGAGGATCAGAATTCGAAAGACTGTACCGCGACGTTCAAGCCAGCTGGTATCACCCCTCTAATGCTGCCTCCGCTGCCAACACAGTTGCTTCTTGGCTCGTTGGCCCGCTAGAGAGCTAGTTCATGGGTGGCAGGGTACTTCGAATGCGCATAACCCTGCGGCGTAGCCAATACTTGTACGCCCCGCCCTCGTAACGGCATGTGCGCATGAGCTCCCATTTGCCGTTGTCAGCATGCTCGCGTAGCGCCGCGCGGGCTAGGTGCACTGGTTCGGTGGGGAACGACGTGATCACCAAATATTCGAAGCGCTGTTCATCGGAATGATGTAGCGATGGCTTAATTATTTCTTGAAGCACCTTGCCCCCTATCTAAAGAACCCTTTGCGTTGTAGCGTAATGCCATGAGCACTGATCCCAGTTTTGCACTGCAATCATTGATTGCCCGGCTTGAGCAGCATCTGGCTGTTGTCTCGCAGAGTCGTGGCGCCGCCGAGTCTTCCGTTGATGCTGCATTTGGTGTACTCGCGGATGCCTTCGAAGACTACGAAGACGCTCTCTATGACCAGTATTCCGAACTTTTGCCTTTCACCATACCTTCAGACGAACAGTGAGTACGACCACGGGGTGAATTTCGCCCCAATCGTGTTTTTTAGACACGATCCTCGTTGGCAGTGAAGTAATGTCAAGGGGTGAATTGGTTTGAAGCAGCATTCCTCGGATTGATCCAGGGCCTGACCGAGTTCCTCCCGATCTCGTCCTCAGCGCACCTCCGCATCGTAGGTGAACTCCTACCCAACGCCCAAGACCCCGGTGCAGCCTTTACGGCGATCACCCAGCTTGGTACCGAAACCGCAGTGATCTTGTTCTTCTGGCGAGACATTGTGCGCATCATCGGTGCCTGGTGCAAGGCACTGGTCGGTAAGGTTCCGCATTCGGATCCCGACGCCAAAATGGGCTGGCTGATTATTGTCGGCTCCATCCCCATTGCAGTTTTGGGAATCTTGCTCGAAGGCTACATCGATTCGAACTTCCGTTCGCTGTGGATTGTAGCGACCACGCTGGTGGTCTTTGGTCTCTTCTTGGCAATCGCCGACCACTACGGCAAGCAGAAGCAGGGCTTGGAGGATCTCACCGTCAAGCACGGCATCCTTTACGGTCTTGCCCAGGCTATGGCGCTGATCCCAGGCGTCTCGCGCTCTGGCGGAACGATCACCGCAGGTTTGCTCATGGGATACACCCGTGAAGCGGCAGCGCGCTACTCATTCCTCTTGGCCATCCCAGCGGTCTATGCCTCTGGTCTATACAAATTGGTGAAGACCTTCGATGAGCCAGGCGTTTATAGCCTTGGCCAGACGGGCTTGGCTACGGCCATTGCCTTCGTTGTTGGTTTCTTCATTGTCGGTTGGTTCTTGAAGTTTGTCTCCACCCACTCGTACCGGTTCTTCGTCTGGTACCGCATCTTGCTGGGTCTAGTACTCTTTGTTGCTTTGGGCTTCGGCCTGATCAACGCATAATCTGCATAATTGGAGATGTCCGTGGAACGCTTCACGGACATCTCTGCGTTAACGGGAATAAACCTAGTCCTGCTTCACTTGGACTTAAAGGAACAAAATCGTCGCATCTGCGAAAGGACGTACATCAGTGCACGCGTGGAAAAACCCTGAGGTACCTCAGGTGGTTGGTTCAGCACCAATACTGGAACTTTTTAACACCGCCACCGGTAACCTGCAGGCCACCGCATCCGCGGACGCTGCCAAGGCCGATGCAAGCATGTACGTCTGCGGGATCACCCCGTATGACGCGACCCATATGGGCCATGCTTCCACCTATGTCACCTTCGACCTGGTGCACCGCACCTGGCTCGATAGCGGTCGTAGCGTTGCCTACTCGCAGAACATCACCGACGTTGACGATCCACTGCTAGAACGCGCAGAAGCTACTGGCGTTGACTGGCGCGATCTAGCCGAGGAACAAGTTCAGCTCTTCCGCGATGACATGGAAGCCCTCAACGTCATTCCTCCGCAGAATTACATTGGCGCCGTGGAATCAATCAGCTGGTTGGTACCTGTAGTTGAGCAGCTGCTTGAGTCGGATCTGGCCTACAAGGTGCCAGCGGGCCCGGACGGTGTTGAAGGCGACATCTACTTCGACACCTATGCTGCACAGAACGACGCCTGGAAGTTAGGTTCGGTTTCCAACTACGACCGCGAAACTATGCTTGGCTTCTTCGCCGAACGAGGTGGCGACCCGCAGCGTGTTGGTAAGCGCGATTCGCTGGATCCACTGCTGTGGCGCGCGGCTCGCGAAGGTGAGCCGTCGTGGGACGGCGCAAAGCTAGGTACCGGGCGCCCGGGATGGCACATTGAGTGTTCGGTGATTGCTCGCAAGACCTTGCCAGCACCATTCACTGTTCAGGGTGGCGGATCAGATTTGATCTTCCCTCACCACGAATTCTCTGCCGCTCACGCTGCCGCCGGCGACCACCACGAGCTAGCTCAAACCTACGTTCACACCGGCATGGTTGGCTTGGACGGAGAAAAAATGAGCAAGTCTCTGGGCAACCTAGTCCTCGTTTCAAAGCTCCGTGCAGCTGGCGTTGAGCCAGTGGCAATTCGTGCGGTACTGCTCTCACAGCACTACCGTACCGATTGGTTCTGGACCGATGACCTGCTCGCTACCGCTCAAGAGCGTGTGGCTTCCTGGCGCGAGCGTCTGGAAACCACTTCGCAGCACGAAGCTACAACGCTGCTGGACAGCATTCGTTCCCACATGGCGAACGACCTCGACGCTCCTGGCGCATTGGATGCTATCGATCAGTGGGCTGCACAGCCTGCCGGTACTTCCAACGACGGCGCTCAGCTGTTGCGCGAGGGTATCGACGCGCTGCTAGGCCTCAAGCTTTAGGCCACAACGCAGTACGTAGATGATCGGATGATCATTGCAGGGATCGACTTCAGAATTCGAAGTCGGTCCCTGATCCATCTGGACGGTACTTTCCTCGTCGGCGCAAGTAGCGTTCGAACTCTCGAGCGATTGATTCACCGCTAGCTTCAGGAAGATTGCTGGTATCGGTAGCCTCTTCGAGCTGCTTCACGTACTTGGCCACATCGGGATCCGCCGCGGCCAGCTCATCAACGCCATGCTTCCACGCCAGGGCATCTTCGCGTAGTTGTTGATCTGCCACGGTGATGGGCAGCAACTCTTCGAGTATTTCAATGAATGCCAGCTGCACCCGAGGGCTAGGGGACTGGGCCACATAGTGCGAGAGCTGGGCCCAGAGGGAGAGACAAGGGATCTGGCGACGCTGAAATTCAATACCCAAGATAGAAGGTATTCCGGTGGGACCTTCATAATCCGAAGGATCTACTTTGAAATACTCCTGGAACCGGACATCGTCGCTGCTCAGGGACGTCGGGACCGGGCGAGTATGCGGAACATCAGCCAATAATGCTCCAAGCGTCAAAATCGCCTGCGCATTATGTTCTTGAGCTATGTCTACGATTTGTGCACAGAAGTTTTTCCACTTAAAAGTAGGTTCCACGCCTATTACGACCAATAGGTCTGCGGCAGCTTGCGGAAGCGCTACCTTAAATATTTCAGTGCGTGGCCATTCCACCACTGCACCTTGATCGGTGCGTCGAGTCTTGGGACGGGAGAACTGGTAGTCGTAAAAGTCGTCTTCACCGATGGTGGCGATCAGCTCAAAAGTGTTCTCTTCGAGTAATAAGCGCACCGCATCGCTGGCAGCTGAACCGGCATCATTCCATCCTTCAAAGGCCGCCACGACGATAGTGGGGCGAATCTCATGCTCACTCTGGGCAACATAAGTATTCAGCGTTGGGGTGTGGAAATCCTTGGTCAATGCAAACTCCTATCCAGCGTTCTAGCCCACGGCGTTGCTTGCCGAAGCGGCTTAGCCCCACTCTTCCATCTAGAATGGACTCATGCCAAGCACCAGTTTTGACTTTAATTCCGGCTCACACCCCAGAACACCGCAAGCGGTCCTCTGGGATATGGACGGCACCTTGATTGACACCGAACCTTATTGGATCGCTGCCGAGGAAGAACTGGTGGCCGCACATGGTGGGCAATGGAGTGAAGAACAGGGCTTGTCGTTAGTTGGCAGCGCGCTTCCTAACTCGGCTCGAGTTCTCCAAGAAGCTGGCGTGAAACTTGATGTACGTCAGATTATCGATCTGCTCAGTGCCCAGGTGATCGCCGGCCTCAAGCGTGAAATTCCTTGGCGCCCCGGGGCCCGCGAATTGCTGACGGCCTGCAATCAAGCGGGAATTCCGCAAGCTTTGGTCACCATGTCTGAGCGCAGCATTGTCAACGAGCTATTGGAACAACTGCCAAAAGACACTTTTCTTACCTCCGTAACTGGCGAAGAAGTCAGCAAGGGCAAACCCAATCCGGAACCCTACCTTCGTGGACTTGAACTCCTTGGTGAAGCACTGGACCAAAGCCTTGACGCTGAAAAGTGCATCGGATTTGAGGATTCAGTACCCGGTATCGCTTCGGCTTCGGCTGCAGGGCTGCATGCTGTACTGATCCCTAACGCCATTGATCCAGGCGACGGCAACTGGCGCCGTGTAGATAGCCTAGAAAACGTAGACGTAGCAGAAATGACTCGATGGTTGGTGCAAGTTAGCGCGTGAGCGAATCTTCAGAACAAGCTCCCGGAATTAAACTCGGCCGTATTGGCGGGGTTCCGGTATATCTTTCGAGCTCGTGGTTCATTATCACCGCTGTGATCACCATTTCGGTGGGACTGCAGCTGTCTCGGAGCCAATGGATCCCGGCCCTGAACGCCTACCTGATGGGTTTTGCGTGCGCTGTGGTCATCGCCCTTGCGGTATTGATCCATGAGGTCGCCCACGCCATGACGGCGCGGGCCTTCAAATGGCCAGATGCCCATATTGTGCTCACCCTGATGGGCGGTCACACCCAATTTGGTTCGTTCAAGGCTAAGCCTGGCGCCTCCCTCTGGGTAGCACTATCGGGACCTGTCTCGAACTTTGTCCTAGCTGGCATCGGCTGGTTGGTTCTTGAGAATCTCGAATTGAACGTCTACGCCAAACTTCTTTTGGACTTCTTTGTCTACGCCAACCTGTTGCTTGGTGCCTTTAACGCTTTGCCAGGCCTTCCACTCGATGGTGGACGGCTTGTTGAGTCGATTGTTTGGAAAGCCACCGGGTCCCAGTTCAAAGGCACTATCGCTTCAAGCTGGGTAGGTCGTGTGATTGCGATCGGCGTGGTCTTCTTCTTCGTGGTTTATCCGTACCTTCGCGGACAAGAAGTTCAAATCATCACCGCGGTGGTTGGGCTGATGGTGGCAATCTTCATGTGGCAGGCCACAACTTCGTTGATTGCCCACTCCAAGATGATGCTGAACCTTCCCACCGTGATCGCCTCAGATCTTATGAGCCCGGCCTCGGCCATGGTCTCCCAGGCCATGGTCTCCGACGTACTGACGCGGCAGAATCAACGCGAAGGCTCCATTATCCTTGTTGATGCCAAAGGCATGCCGGTGGGAGTCGTGGATATTCAAGCTCTTTCGCGTGTTGACCCAGCGAACGCTACGACGGTCCCCGCTCTGGCGGTTTCCAGGGCCCTGGGCCAAGGAGCCATCGTGTCCGAGGAGTCGGATGGCCGAGCATTGATCGACTACCTAGCAAGCGTTGACTCTGCAGAGTACGCGGTCATCAACGCCCAGGGGCAGGTTGTAGGACTGCTGCACCAGCGCGATATCGTCAAAGCCGTTACCGGCCGACGCAAGTAAACTTTTAAAGACTGTATAGAGCATTAAGAAAAGGATCACTCCAGTGAGCGAAGCCATCAGCCCGGCACCCCATGGTGCGGCAGCCCGACGTGGACCATTCCGCGTAGGCGACCGCGTGCAGTTGACCGACGAGAAGCGTCGAATCAACACCATCACCTTGCAAACCGGTGGTGAGTTCCATACGCATAAGGGTATGCTCCCGCATGAGGCCATTATCGGCTTGCCCGAGGGCTCGGTTATTGAGAACATCGATGGTTTTCGATACCAGGCGCTACGCCCACTGGCCAAGGATTTTGTGCTCTCCATGCCACGCGGCGCCACGGTGGTTTACCCCAAGGATGCTGCTCAAATTGTCCAGTTTGGTGACATCTTCCCGGGTGCACGCGTGGTGGAGGCCGGCGTAGGATCTGGCGCACTGTCCATTTCGCTACTGCGCGCGGTGGGCGATGATGGTTACCTGCACTCTTTTGAACGACGCGAAGAATTTGCAGATATTGCTCGCGGTAACGTCTCGACCGTTTTTGGCGGGGACCACCCTTCGTGGAAAATCTCCATCGGCGATTTCCAAGACAAAGTAGTTGAACTTGAAGAGCCAGCCAGCGTTGATCGTGTGGTGCTGGATATGCTCAGCCCCTGGGAATGCCTTGAAGCTGTGGCCACTGTTCTTGCTCCTGGTGGCGTATGGACCAACTATGTTTCTTCGGTGACTCAGATGTCGCGTGTGGTTGAGGCTATTCGTTCTTCCGGGCAGTTCACTGAGCCTGAGTGCTTCGAAACCCTGGTCCGCGGATGGCACGTTGATGGTCTGGCTGTTCGTCCGGATCACCGCATGGTGGCACACACGGCATTCTTGATCACCTGCCGCCGATTAGCAGATTCCACTGATGCGATTCCAAAGGCTAAGCGCATCAAGGAGCACTCGTACTCTTCTGAAGATTTGAGCGCTTGGACTCGAGATCATGATGAGCAGCAGTGGAGTGCTGAGGCACTAGGCGAGCGTGGAATCTCCGATAAGAAGTTGCGTCGTGCCAATCGGGATGCCCATCAGGCTGTTCGTGTGCGTGAATCCCTGAATTCAGAAGAATCAGCAGACGACTAACTAGCAATACTTTCACATACTGAGACAATGCGTCTCAGTATGTGACTTCGGGCCCTGAGTGTTCTGCACTCGGGGCCCGAAGTTCTTAGGATAGATACAAGACGGTGCGCCAAGCACCGGAAAGCCTCGCTGTTGCTTTGATAGCCAGCGACGTTGCAAGTTGGGAGTTGGAACGTGAACGAACATCACGAGACAGAACAAATGGCCGAGCGTCTGCAAATGACCGAACGCCAAGTTAATGTACTGCGCGATAAGAATCGCAATCTCGACAAGCAACTTTCCGGGCTTAGCGGCAATAACCAGCGACTGGTTGCACTGCTGGAGACTACGCGTGAGCAGATCATTACCCTGAAGTCCGCGTTGGAAAGAGATGGGGACACCCCGTTCAGCTATGGCACGGTCGTAGCCAAGCACCCACGTAAACACCCCGAAGCAGGTCAAGGAATTGAGTCAACGGGTGCCCAAGGCGTTGACGTTGTCTATTCTGGACGCAAAATGCGAGTCGCCGTTAGTCCCTTGATGGACTTCGACTCAGTGCTTATCGGCCAGCAAGTTTTGCTTAACGAAGCGCTGGTTGTTGTAGCTGCCTTAGGTTTTGAAGAAACCGGCGAACTGGTCACCGTCAAGGAACTGTTGGACGATAATCTGGCCGTGGTCATGGCACGAGCCGATGACCAACGCGTTATCGAACTAGCGGACCCGTTGCGCAAAACGCATTTGCGGGTTGGTGACCAGCTCACCGTTGACTCACGCAGTGGCATGGCGGTTAGTCGCGTGCAGCTGACCGACATGCAGTCACTGGTTCTTGAAGAAGTTCCGGAGATCGCCTACTCCGATATCGGTGGTCTTAACTCGCAAATCGAGGCCATCAAAGACTCGGTCGAATTGCCCTTCACTCACCCAGAGCTGTACCGCGAACACGGGTTGAGCGCGCCTAAGGGAATCCTGCTATACGGGCCTCCAGGTTGCGGTAAGACGCTGATTGCCAAGGCTGTGGCACACTCGCTGTCCCAGCGTGTGTTGGAGCGTAAAGAGGGCAACAGTACCCGCAGTTACTTCTTGAACATCAAGGGGCCAGAGCTTCTAGATAAGTACGTGGGCGAGACCGAGCGTCATATCCGGTTGATCTTCGCCAGGGCCCGTGAAAAGGCTCTGCATGGCGATCCAGTTGTTGTCTTCTTTGACGAAATGGAAGCGTTGTTCCGTACCCGCGGTACAGGTGTCTCTTCGGATGTCGAGACCACTATTGTTCCGCAGCTGCTGGCAGAAATTGACGGTGTTGAACGCCTGGATAACGTCATTGTCATCGGTGCCTCGAACCGTGAAGACATGATCGACCCAGCCATTTTGCGTCCAGGTAGATTGGACGTGAAGATCAAGATTCGGCGCCCCGATGCAGCTGGTGCGACAGAGATCTTCAGCAAGTATCTAACCACCAAGCTTCCATTGCATCAGACCGAACTGTCAGCTGACTCAGGCGATGCATCAGCGACCATCCGCCGGATGATTGATTCAACGGTGTCCGCGATGTATTCAACGGAGCGGATCAACGAATTCCTAGAGGTCACCTACGTGACCGGCGACAGCGAGATTCTTTACTTCAAGGACTTTGCCTCGGGCGCAGTGATTCACAACATCGTTGACCGAGCAAAAAAGCATGCCATCAAGGCACTGATAACCTCGGGCGAACGCGGTCTGAAAATGGAGTACCTGTTGCGTGCGGTTCGCGAAGAATTTGCTGAACACGAGGACATGCCAAACACCACCAACCCGGATGACTGGGCCAGAATTTCAGGACGCAAGGGGGAGCGAATTAGCAACATTCGCTCTTTGGTTAACCACCAGGCCGCCTCATGAGTGCACGCCGCCTAGTAGGGCTAGAAACCGAATACGGCATTATTCGCCCGCAGATGCCCAAGGCCAATGCCACGGTGCTTTCGGCGCAGATTGTTGATGCCTATGCGCAGTTAGTTGCCGAGCAGAGCACAAGTGCCACAGCAGCCCGTTGGGACTATGCCGACGAATCCCCATTGCAGGATGCCCGTGGTTTTGCCATGGACCGAGATCAGGCACATCCAAGCCAGCTCACCGACGCTGAACCGGGTTTGGACGAGGCTGGGATCTGGACTGCCGAGTCCATCGCTTTAGATGGAAATGATGCGCGCGTAGGGTCAACTCTGTACCAAGAGAAAGATTCCACCGAAGTTGTCATGAACATGGTTCTTGGCAATGGAGCAAGGCTCTATGTGGACCACGCGCACCCCGAGTACTCCAGCCCTGAATCCTTAACTCCACGTGCGGCAGTCTTGTGGGATCAAGCCGGCGATGAGGTGATGCGACGCGCGGCAGTGACGGCGCAACGCTTAGGTGGCGGTGAACTGTTGCTCTACAAGAACAACACTGATAACAAGTCCGTTTCCTACGGCTCGCACGAGAACTATCTCGTTCCTCGCGAGGTCGAATTCTCCTCCATTGTCAAAGGTCTGACCCCGTTCTTCGCCAGCCGACAAATCTTCTGCGGTTCCGGACGAGTAGGGCAGGGCATGCTTGGGCAAAAACCAGCCTTTCAGATCTCGCAACGTGCCGACTTCTTTGAAGCTGAAGTCGGTCTAGAAACGACCATCAACCGTCCAATTATCAATACCCGCGATGAGCCCCATGCAAACTGGGACAAATATCGTCGACTGCATGTGATCATTGGTGACGCGAACCTCGGCCAAATTTCGACGTTGCTTCGAGTTGGAACAACCAATCTGGTGCTCTCGCTGATTGAAGCAAATATGGCTCCGGATCTTGAACTGGCCGAACCAGTTGACGCACTTCAGCAAATTAGCCACGACCCTAGCCTGAAGGCAAAGGTCAGGCTCCGAGGTGGACGTGAACTCACCGCCATTGAGATTCAGCGGCTCTATCTAGAAGCCAGTCAAAGGTATTGCACCGAGCGTGGAATCGACGATCCAGACACTGCCGAAATCTTGGAGCGCTGGGAAAATATTCTTGAGCTCCTTGAGCGTGATCCATTTTTAGCCGCGGATCAGGTCGATTGGATTGCCAAGTACAAGCTCATCAACGGGTTTACCCAACGTCACCAGTTGTCATTGGCTGACCCTAGAGTCGCAATGATGGATCTACAGTGGGCTGACTTGCGCACCGACAAGGGTCTGTATTACCGAATGGCAGCCAGAGGCGCGATGCAAACCCTGTTTAGCCAAGAACAAATCAATCAAGCAGTAACCAACCCGCCGGAAGACACCCGCGCATATCTGCGTGGAATGGCCCTGCAACGGTATGCCCCGTATGTGATTGCCGCGAACTGGGATGCATTGTCTTTCGCAGTTCCAGGCGCTCGGCAGATTAGTCGTTTCCATATGGCTGAGCCGCTGTACGGAACGCGAGAGAGCGTGGGCGACTTGTTTGATGCGCAGTTGCAGATTTCAGATTTTATTGATGAATTAGCTCGTCGTCGCTAAACAGCGCAGAATAGACATGAGTCTCAGGTCTTAGTCGAGATTCAAGATTTTAGGAGATAGTAATGACTCAGGAAAGCTTCTCAGCTCGCCGTTCAACTCAGAATCAGTCGCAGGAAACTGAACAGATTCAGGTAAATACCAACGCTCAGTCCGCTGGGGTCGATGACCTGCTTGATGAGATTGACTCGGTTCTTGAATCTAACGCCGAAGAATTTGTTCGCGGTTTTGTGCAAAAGGGTGGTCAGTAGAGCCTTAATGCCCATGGGGCATAGCTCATCTGTCATCAACTCCAAGTAACTGTGCAGTCGAGGGGAAGTAACCACGCGTGGATCGCAGAATTTTCGGTCTTGAAACCGAATTCGGACTGACCTATGTCCCATCGGACGGACGTCGGCTGACCCCAGAAGATGCCGCCAGGCACTTATTTAAGCCAGTGGTGAACTGGGGGAGAAGCTCGAACGTTTTTCTCGAAAACGGGTCACGACTGTATCTGGATGTCGGCTCACACCCTGAATATGCCACGGCCGAATGCGATCAGCTCAAGCAGCTAATTGCCCATGACCGTGCCGGCGAAGCGTTCATGCTTGATTTGGTAGATCAGGCCGAGGACCAGCTGCTAGAAGAAGGCCACGAAGGCCGGATCTACATGTTCAAGAACAACGTTGACTCGGCTGGTAATTCTTACGGTTGCCATGAGAACTATCTGATTCCTCGGAAGATCGAGTTTAAGCGCCTAGCCGACATGCTCATTCCGTTCTTGGTTACTAGGCAGTTGCTCTGCGGTGCAGGTCACCTGATCACCGAAGACGATCAGACAAAGTTTGTCTTCTCTCAACGTGCCGATCACATGTGGGAAGGTGTGTCCTCAGCGACCACCCGTTCTCGCCCCATCATTAATACCCGTGACGAGCCACATGCCGATGCTGAGTACCATCGTCGCTTGCACGTCATCGTGGGCGATTCAAGCATGAGTGAGACAACGCAGTTGCTTAAGATTGGTGCCACCGATCTTGTGCTTCGGCTCATTGAATCTGGCGAAATTTATCATGACCTTCGCCTTGAAAATCCGATTCGTTCGATCCGTCAGATTTCCCATGATTTTGACGGAAAAACCGTCGTCAGGCTGATGGGTGGCGACGAGCCGACTGCACTGCAAATTCAGTGGATCCTTTTTGAGTCAGTCAAAGAATTTGTGGCACGCCACGGCGCCCACCATGATCAAGTGGATACAGTTCTTGAGCTCTGGGAGCGGACACTGACCGCCATTGAGACTCAGAATTATTCATTGATCGACAAAGACATTGATTGGGCCATCAAGCACAAACTCTTGACGGGGTATGCTCAGAAGAACTCTCTGGAGCTTTCATCCTCGCGACTAGCTCAGCTGAATCTGACCTATCACGATATTGACCCTGCACGCGGTCTTTTCCACCTGCTTAAACGCCGGGGACTGGCCAATAGTGTGGTTAGTGATGCCGAGATTCGTCAGGCAGTGGAGAACCCACCTGCAACGACACGCGCTGCGATTCGGAGCAAATTCATTCGCGCAGCACGTGCCAACGGACGCCGTTACAGCGCCGACTGGGTTCACATGAAATATGAGGATGAACCCGGGGGAATAGTGCTGTGTAAGGATCCATTTGCGGTCAACGACCCTGAAGTGGATAGGCTTATTGACTTGATGAGTCAGCGAGCGTAACCAGCGGGCGGAAAGACTTTTCACAGCTACCCTACCTAGGGTGGTAGGCAGTGAGTTTGATACTTGCAGAGCGAGTATCTGAGTAAATTTTCATTTTTTGATTTCAACGAAAGTAGATTCGTGCGAAAAGTATTGGCATTGTGCGCAACCGCTTCGGTTCTAGCCTTAGCAGCTTGCGGTTCAGGTTCCTCTTCAGATTTGTCCAAGATTTCGGTCAAGCCAGCAGCCGACGACAAGACGGCACCTGAGGTTTCCTTCGATACTCCATTTGTCACGGACAAGGACGAGGCAGTAAATATCAAGAAGGGCGACGGCGCTGACGTTAACCCTGGCGATACTGTTTCAATCAAGTCGGGCCTGTACAAGGCGATTGACGGGTTGTCCGCTGGCGAAAACTTCACTGGTGCAGCGACCGACATGACGGTTGATGACACGATGAAGGAGCAGATGCCGGAGCTCTACGAGCGTTTGTCAGACTCTAAGGTAGGCGACTGGATCGCTTACTCCACCGTTGAAGGCACTCAGCAGGCTGATGGTTCGGTCGCAGAACCTGCAGAAGGCGCCAAGGCTGAACGCATCATCGTCTTGCATGTTGAAGACAGCACCACTGCCAGCGGCACCATGAGCAAGGATGACGTCGCCAAGCAGAAGAAGGAAGGCAAGCTTCCTACCGTCAAGGTCACCGACGACAAGCCGACCATCACCATTCCTAAGGACACTGAAGCTCCTAAAGATTTGGCAGTAGACGTCCTTGAAGAGGGTAAGGGCGAAGCAGCCACCGCTACCTCTAAGGTCAAGGCCAAGTACTCGGGTGTTACCTGGGCAGACGGTAAGGAATTCGACGGCAACTTCGGCAAGGATTCCACCGAATTCTCACTTGATCAGGTGATCAAGGGCTGGACCGAGGGCATGACTGGTCTGAAGGCCGGTTCTAAGGTTCTGCTGACCATCCCAGCCGATAAGGCTTATGGAAATACCTCGAGCAACGGTTCGCCAACCGGACCACTGGTATTTTACGTAGAATTGGAATCAGTTACTGCTGCTGACAGCAAGTAATCGTCTTAACCACGACTGAGAAAGGCCGTGACTATGTCGTTCGGAGAACGCAACTACGACCGCACCAAGCCGGAAATCGACTTCCCAGGCACCGACGCTCCTGAAGAACTGGTCATCACCGACCTGGTCGAGGGAACCGGCGCTGAAGTTACTCCTGGCACCACCGTTCAGGCACACTATGTTGGTGTTGCCTGGTCCACCGGCGAGGAATTTGATTCCTCATGGAACCGTGGCGAGACCTTGGACTTCCCAGTTGGAGTCGGTATGGTCATCCAGGGTTGGGATCAGGGCCTGCTGGGTATGAAGGTTGGCGGTCGTCGCCGCCTGGATATTCCGTCCAACCTTGCCTACGGTGAGCGTGGCGCCCCAGGTGCCATCGGTCCTAATGAAGCATTGATCTTCGTAGTGGATCTCGTCGGAACCAAGTAATTCGACGACGTTGTTATGGCCCCGATATAACAATCGGGGCCATAGCTGTCTTAAAAGCTCTCAGTAAGGTAGAAAGTTGGTTAGTCTAAGCACGTGAGCACAAAGCAATCCAGCGGACCAAGCAAGGCAGAACGCCTAACCAGCCTGATCTATGCCCTGGCTACCAAGTCCCGGAAGTTCAACGCCGATCTAATCGGCGAGTACCTCGTGCCAGACGGCTCAGCCGATACCCGCGAGAAGGCCTTAGACCGACTCAAAGACGAGATTCGCAATGACTTTGGTCTGCAGCTGAACAAAGAGTCTATTGACGGCGTGCCGTACTACAGCCTAGATACAACTGACTGGTTCTTACCCCCAGTGAAATTCAGCCCTGCAGAGGCCGGCATGATTGCCCTGGCTGCGAGCCTATGGAAAGACACCAAGCTACAGGCTCTGGGTCTGAACGCGGCGGCACGAGTCACCGGACATCTTGAATCGACGCCACCGGTTTCTCCGCTCGCGGGCTCGCTGGTGCCACGCTTGTCCATGGACGAACCAAATTTCAAAGAATGTGCGCTGGCGGTGTTTAACCGCAAGACCCTGAAGTTCTCTTACGTTTCTTCGCAAGGCACTCAGACCGAACGCAACGTGGATGTTTGGGGGATCGGGCAGCGCTACGGTAACTGGTACTTCACCGGATTTGATCACAGTCGTGAGGACGTCCGTGTTTTCCGCCTGTCACGAGTGCAAGGAAAATTCACAAATTCCCGGCATAGCGGAACGACGAGCGAATATCATCAGCGGCCCGTTGAATTTTCGATGAATCAGGTGCTGCAAGATTTTGATTTGAAGCACCCGGGACATATTGCCACCATCAAGCTGCACAGCGATGAGGCGATCCCACTACGTGCACAGTCGCTGAACGGGAACAGTGATAACCCGCAACTTCAGATTGGTTATTCGGACCCACAATCATTTGCCGCAGAACTTGCCGCTTATGGGCCGGCCGTCCAAGTCCTCTCACCGGCGCACCTAGCGGAGCAGGTTCAGCTGTGCTTGAGCGCGGCTCGGGCCACCCAGGTCGCACAGCAGGGGATTGATAGCTACTCGCAGGCGAAGTTCCGCCCCAACAGGGCAACCGGGCGTGGAACTACCACCACCCAAGTCATGAGAAATATCGACATGATTCAGTATGTCGCGGCCCATGGTGCGGTAGGAATCGAAGAACTGGCAACACGCTACTCCATGAGCGTTGCCAAGATCCGCGAAGAATTGGCCATGATCATGATGTGTGGTGTCCCGAACGGACAGCACGACGAGTTGATCAACGTCAACGACGGGGATTTAGAGTCTGACACAGTCACTATTTCCAATGCGGCGCTGCTGGCTGAGCCACAAAAACTTGCGCCCATGGAAGCAGTTGCCGTGCTTGGCGGTTTGAACGCACTGGCGAGCATCCCAGAGTTTGAGCATCAAGATGTTCTGGCTTCTGCCCTGGGCAAGGTTAATTCGGCGGTGGCCCGTTTTGAGGGGTGGAACGGCGCGTTGGGCTTCGCTCTGTCCAAGGCTCGTGAGAATGACATCCCGCAACAACTGGTTCAGGCCGTCAAGAAGCAAAACGTAGTTCGCATTGATTACTACTCCGCTAGTTCTCGAACTCACCAACTGCGCGACGTGGAACCTGTACGAATGATCGAAGATGGGTCAGTTCAATACCTGCGGGCGTGGTGCCGAACTCGTGAAAGCATGCTAACTTTCCGTGTCGATCGAGTATTAAGCGCAGAAACGCTGGATGAACAGTTCGACGTCACGCCGCGACACGATGATCAACAAGATGTGCAGCTTCACTATCAGTCACAGGCCGAAGATCTAGAGGTAATTCTCTATGTTGATGCTGATATTCTGCCGGTGATTGAGGCGTTCCATCCAGTTTCATGGTCCACCGGTAAGGTCGAGAATGGCTATCTGGCCACCGTCCGGTTCTCAGATCATCAGGTCGCAGCGCCATTGATCGCTCGCCATGGCGGTAAACTGGCTGTGGTCTCTCCTGACGCTACGCGCGAACAAGTTGTGCTGTGGCTGGACGAGGCCATCGGAATGTATGAGGATTGATAGATGCTTCCTTGGTGGTTTTGGGTCCTATTGTGGACTGTCCTAGCTTTGGCGACATTGCTACTTGCTGTGCTCGCAGGCTTCAGGCTGTTCAAACGCGGCATGTCAGTAGTCGACGCCTTAGGCGCAGCTGCAGATCATGTTAGTGCTGGGCTGAGCCAGCCTGGCACGGTCGTTGCGTACACCGAGAACACGCGACGCTATCCTCACGGCACCGACGCCACGCACGGTGATCCAGAGGAGATTCGTGCCCAGCGCAGCATAGGTAAGGTCGAACGGATCGAGGCCCGCCGGGTACGTCGGGTCACCCGTCGTGCAGAACGTGGCCAAGCTCAGAACATGCGCGATCTTCGCCTGTTCTGACGTAGACTTTAGTTTGAGAGAAGGGAAATCACATGGGTGGTTTACAGGGATGGCACTTAGTCGTCATTATCGTTTTGGCACTGCTTCTTTTCGGAGCTCCAAAGCTTCCAGGTTTGGCTCGCTCGATGGGTCAGTCGCTTCGCATCTTCAAGTCTGAGGTGCGCCAGATGAAGGACGACGATCCCAAATCTGAGACTGTTGACGGCACCGTCAACGAACAGAATCCAAACGAAAAGAACAACTCGTAGACTTCCTCAGTGGCAATAGATAAAGACAAGACACCGCGCACTAAGAAAAAGCGGGTCAAGGACGAAGAAGGGCGGATGTCTCTTAAAGAGCATCTGATTGAAGCCCGGAACCGCCTTTTTATATCGCTCATCGCATTGACGCTGGGCACTGTCGCAGGATTCTTCCTTTACGACTGGCTTCTTGAGCTGATTATCGCTCCGGTTGAGGCCGCTGGCGGGTCAGTGAACTTCACGGCCGTGATGTCGCCATTCGACATCATGATCAAGGTTGCCCTGTTCGTCGGAATTCTGATCTCATCGCCGGTCTGGCTCTATCAGCTCTGGGCGTTTATCGTTCCAGGTCTAAAAAAGAACGAGCGACGCCTCAGTTACAGCTTCGTCGCAGTCTCGGTTCCGCTATTTATCGGCGGCGTTGCGATGGCTTATTTTGTGCTGCCATTCGCACTGCACTTCTTCATCAGCCTGGCTCCGGAGAACTCGCTTAACCTGATCAACATCAACGAGTATTTGCCGTTCATTATTCGGCTTCTGCTCGCTTTCGGTTGCGCAATGCTTGTGCCCGTGCTGATGGTTGGACTGAACTTGGTAGGCGTGCTGCCGGCCAAGGTCATTCTGAAGAACTGGCGTATCACTGTCTTCCTGATTGCCTTGGTCGCCGCAATGGCTGCTCCTGGTGGCGACGCGATTACGATGTTCGCTTTGGCCGGTCCGCTCTTCTTGACCTTTGCAGCAGCTACGGTCTTCTGTCACTTCAACGATAAGAAGCGTGCCAAGAAGCAAGCGGCGTTAGACGCTGAAAACGAGCGGATGGCGCAGGGAAATTCCTCGAACATCCAAGAACCTAGTCCTCTCGACGAACCCAACTCACAGCTGTAATTCATCGGCGAGAAAGAGAACGGCCACAAGTGACTTCACCCGCGGAACGATACGCGATTTCCAAGACACGGCAGGTCGAGCAGGGCACTGCATTACCTGATTTTCGTGCCAGCATCTCTTTCGAATTGGATCTATTCCAAGCCGAATCCTGCCAAAAGGTCACCGAGGGGCACAGCGTTCTTGTTGCTGCGCCAACCGGTGCCGGCAAAACCGTAGTCGGTGAATTTGCCATCTTCCAGGCATTGCGGGAAAACCGTAAAGCCTTTTACACCACCCCGATCAAAGCCCTGAGCAACCAGAAATATTCGGAACTGGTCAATCGTTATGGTGCGCAAAGCGTTGGCCTGCTCACCGGTGATACCTCAATCAATTCTGAAGCTCAGATTGTCGTCATGACCACTGAAGTCTTGCGTAACATGCTTTACGCCGACTCTCAGACACTGGACGGTCTCGGCTACGTCATCATGGACGAAGTCCATTACCTAGCGGATAAATTCCGTGGCGCGGTGTGGGAAGAAGTGATCATTCACCTTCCGTCGAACGTGCAAATCATCTCCCTGTCAGCCACTGTCTCCAACGCCGAAGAATTTGGTGGATGGCTAGATACCGTGCGTGGACAGACCGACATTATCGTTTCGGAGCACCGACCTGTTCCGCTGTTCCAACACGTCATGGTGGGCTCCAACGTAGTTGACCTATTTGCCGAAGACGTTTCCTTCGACAAGGTGGCAGAAGGCGAAGCGAAGGCCAGCGTTAACCCTGAACTGCGCAAATTGGTCCGTACCCACAATTCCGGTGGACGCGTTCAGCGCGGCCGCGGAAAAGGCAGTCGAGGACCGCAGCGTGGTTCTGGCTTCGGCCAACGAGTCAACCGTCCCTCGGTTATTGGCAAACTAGACCGTGCATCATTGCTTCCAGCGATCTTCTTCATTTTCTCTCGCAAGGGCTGCGATATGGCTGTGCAACAGTGCGCCATGGCCGACCTTCGCCTGACGACTAATGAAGAAGCAGCAGAAATTAGGCAGGCGCTCGAAGAAGTCTCGTATCGGATTCCGAGCGAGGACCTCGACGTTCTCGAATTTTGGGCTTGGCGAGATGGTCTGGTTCGAGGCTTCGCTTCACACCACGCCGGACTACTGCCGATCTTCAAAGAGATCGTGGAAGACCTCTTTGCACGAAACCTCATCAAGGTTGTATTCGCTACCGAAACCTTGGCGCTAGGCGTGAACATGCCAGCCCGTTCAGTGGTCTTGGAAAAGCTAGTCAAGTTCAACGGTGAATCCCACGTACAAATTTCTTCCGGCGAATACACCCAGCTCACCGGGCGTGCAGGACGTCGCGGTATCGACGTAGAAGGCCACTCCATCGTTGTATGGAATCCGGAGCTTGAACCAGAATCCCTCGCAGGTCTGGCCTCAAAGCGTACTTATCCACTGAATTCCTCGTTCCGCCCGACCTACAACATGTCCACCAACCTGCTGGCGCAGTTTGGACGCGAACAAACACGACAAATCTTGGAATCGTCCTTTGCACAGTACCAAGCCGACCGTTCGGTGGTTGGCATGGCACGACAGGTCCGCTCCAAGGAAGAGTCTCTGGCCGGCTACGCCAAGTCCATGGAATGCCATTTGGGCGACTTCACGGAATATCTGAAGTTACAGCGCAATTTAGCCACCATGGAAAAGAACGCCGCAAAGAGCAGGCGCACCGAGCGACGCTCAGCTGCCGAACGCTCCTTGCAGGCAGTAATGCGCGGTGATGTGGTAGATCTGCCAGGTGGCCGTCGATTCGGCCGAGCCGTGGTGATCGAACTTGATACCGCCATGTACAACCCGCGCCACACCGTTCTCACCGAAGAAGGTCAGCTTCGACGTTTGTCCGTTGATGACCTGACCGGTCCGGTAGAGATCATTTCTCGGATTCGCATCCCTAAAGGTTTCAGCGGACGTACGCCCAAGGAGCGTCGCGATCTAACGGCCTCCCTGCACAATGCTGTCTATGAGGAACGTCCACCGCGTCTGGATGCGCAGGGGTTCAATTACGAAGGTGCGGACTCAACCGAGCGCGAAATCAATGAGCTGCGTCTACAGCTCAAAGATCATCCTTGCCATTCGTGCTCCGAGAAAGACCAGCACATGCGTTGGGCTGACCGGTATTGGAAGCTGAAAAAGGATACTGAGAAAGCCCGTCGAGCGATCCGCGGACGGACCAATACCATTGCTACGGAATTCGACAAGGTCTGCAAGGTTCTGGAGCAGTTCGAATACCTTACTCCTCATGAAGATGATGAAGGTTTCACGCTGACTGATTCCGGCCGGCGTTTGCGAAGGATCTACGGCGATCGAGACTTGCTAACCAGCCAGATCCTAGAAACCGGCAAGCTCACCAAGCTCAACTCTGACGAATTGTGCGCAGTGGTAGCCAGCTTGGTCTATCAGGCACGTCGTGACGGGGACCGTGCAGATCCAAAGATGCCTACCGACAAGATCGCGGACATCTGGAATAGCACGATCAAGATTTGGGGCGAGCTCTCTGACGCAGAGGAAACATTAAGCCTTGATCCAACTGCGCCACCTGAGTCGGGCTTGATCTGGCCAATGTACAAGTGGGCCAGAGGAGCAAGCTTGAACAGCGCATTGCGTGGCACAGATATGGCGCCCGGGGACTTTGTACGCTGGGCAAAACAGGTCATCGACACCCTGGATCAGTTTGCCAAGAACCCTGAGCTGCCTCCAATGCTTGTGCGCAATGCCTATAAGGCTGTCGACCAGGTCAAGCGCGGAGTTGTGGCCTACTCAAATGTCTTGGCCTAACACCTACACGGTTTAGGTGAATCAAAACTAACTAATCGGTGCACGAGAAAAGGGAGCACACTGATGGCAAAAACACTGTACCGAAACGGGGCAGTTTATTCAGCCGCGGATCCGTTTGCGACCGCCATTGTTGTAGATGGCGATACTATTTCATGGCTTGGCGGTGAGGACGCAGCAGACCGCCACGCCGAGAATGTCGATGAGGTCATCGATCTGCGAGGCGCATTGGTGACTCCGGCCTTCGTTGAGTCCCACACCCACCTGGCCGCCTTAGGACGCACTCTTTCGGGTGCTGACTTAAGTTCAGCAACTTCGGCAAGCTCTTTGCTGTCCTTGGTTGCCGTTCAGGGTCAGAAATCCAGCAAGGTAGTTCTTGCGCAGGGTTGGGACAATTCCGATTGGGAAGACCAAACTCTGCCAGAGGCTAACGACCTCACCAGCGCCGCCGACGGTCGTGCCTACTATCTTTCGCGCCGTGATGTTCACAGTGCCTTGGTCAACCGGGAACTGCTTGATTTCCTTGGGCTGGGTCACCTGAAGCCTGGCGTGGTAGCCGGAGCTGATCACGACGACGTACGTTTGGCGATTGCCAAGGCACAAAAAGCGGATCATGAATTCCAGCGTTTGGCACTGGCACACTATGCATCGCGTGGTTTTGCCACCGTCGTGGAGATGGCTGCCCCGCACCTTGAGGGTCGCGCTGCCCTAGATCAGCTACTGGCCGATAACCAGCCAAAGCTTCCGCAGGTTTATGGCTTCTGGGGCGAAGCTGTTAGTGACGCAGACACCGCAGACGAGCTCTTCAGCTCGTTCCCAAAGGGACGTTTGCTAGGTATTGGTGGGGACCTGAAAGTTGATGGCTCACTAGGTAGCCACACCGCCTACCTGCGCGAAGACTACAGCGACAAGGCCGGGGAACGCGGCACGCTGTACCTAAACAAGGAAGAAATCGCCGCTCACCTTGTGGCTTGTAGCAGCCGAGGTATCCAGGCTTCCTTCCACGTTATTGGTGATGGTGCACTGGATGAGGTGCTGGACGGATTTGATCTGGCCGCACAAGAAATCGGTGTTCCTAAACTCCAGATGGCCCGGCACCGCCTGGAGCACGTCGAAATGGTTGATGATGTTACGCGTCAGCGACTGCTGCAGTATGCGATCACCGTGTCCATGCAGCCAGTTTTCGATCACGCTTGGGGTGGTTCGAACGGCATGTACGCTCAGAGGCTGGGGCAGCGCGCCGAGTCCATGAATAACCTCTCGGCAATGCTTTCTGCCGGCGTTCCCATGGTCCTTGGCTCTGATGCACCAGTCACCGAGGTTGACGGTTGGCAGGTGGTGCGCGCGGCCATGAATATGTCTAACACCCAGGGACGGGTTTCGGCTCGTGCAGCATTCCTTGCCCAGACTCGATCCACGTATCGTGCGATGGGGGAGATGAACCCGTTGGCCGGACAACTAGCCATTGGCGCGCAAGCAACCTTCGCCGTGTGGACCGCATCAGAACTGGCCGTGCAGACCCCGGACGTTCGCATTAGTTCGTGGAGCACAGATGCCCGCGCTGGTACGCCTATGCTGCCGGTAGTGGACGAGGAAATCCCTGAGTGCCTGCGTACGGTGCGTGCCGGCGTGACGATTTTTGACAACCTCGAAACTCAAAATTAGCTTAAAGTAAAACTTTGACTTCAGCCTTAACATTTTTAGGAAACCTACGTTGACTTGAGTCGTCTAGATAAAGACTGAAGTCATTAGACGGTTGACAGTGTGGGTGGGGTAACCACTAGGCTGAACTAAGCGCCTCTTCGTGATGCACAAGCATTGCGTTCGAAACGACGCAAGTTGAACAACGATCCTCAGTGACCTTAGATAACATTTTGCGTGCCTATGGCGAGCGAGATAGGGCCGAAGTCACTGAGGATCGCTGTTTAATCCAGTGTCTACGCCGGCTTCACGAGCAATTGATGACTATACTTTGAGTTTGGACTATCTCTATCCGTAGCAATATCTGACAATGTTTTGTCTCAGCTGCCGGGCAGGGAGAACATTCTTGTTGCATACCCAGAAAGGTGCCGCCGAGTGCGCGTCATTACCATCATCCCGACCTATAACGAGCTGGAGTCGCTCCCGCTAACAGTAGGACGGTTGCGGTCCGCCGTTCCGGATTCGGATGTATTGATCGTCGACGACAATTCACCTGATGGCACCGGTGAACTAGCCGACAAGATGTCAACTGATGACGCAAACATCCATGTGCTGCACCGTACGGGCAAGGACGGTTTGGGCGCTGCCTACATCGCTGGTTTCGAATGGGCCTTGGCTCGCGACTACGACGTTTTTGTCGAGATGGATGCTGACGGCTCGCACATGCCTGAGCAACTTCCGCGCCTGCTCGAAGCAAGCGCCGCTGGCGCAGACCTAGTGATCGGTTCGCGTTGGGTCAAGGGTGGAGAGGTTGTGAACTGGCCACTGCTGCGTAAGATCATTTCCCGTGGTGGTAGCTTCTACTCCCGCACCATGCTTGGTTTGCCACTGCGTGACATTACCGCAGGCTACCGAGCCTTCAAGCGTGAGACGCTTGAAGCCATTGACTTTGACGCCGTCGAATCACGTGGCTACGGCTTCCAGGTTGATATGACTTTCCGCGTAGCCATGCTGCGCAAGAGAATCGTTGAGGTTCCAGTAACCTTCGTTGAGCGTGAACTTGGCGCTTCGAAGATGAGCGGCAACATTGTTTTTGAAGCAATGTGGAACGTGACTCGCTGGGGCATGGGTGCACGCTGGAAGAAGCTCACCTCAAAGAAGTAAATTTGTAGAAGTTGGTGCGCGCCCGGATAACGGGTGCGCACCATTTTCTTTTAAGCACAGCGCATTGTGAGTGCTAGAAACATCTGAGGGGCCGGTGCTGCAACTATTAGTTGCGGCACCGGCCCCTCAAACGATTCTGAAACGGACGCTGTACTCGACGGTGTCCGTTGCTGGGGGAGAAGTTAGGCTGATTCCCCGCGAGCAGCGCGAAGCTGCGTCAGGCGGTCTGCCAGAGTCTTTTCCAGCTCTTCTTCACTGCGACGCTCGAGGAGCATGTCCCAGTGGGTACGAACTGGCTTTTCGTTGCTAGCTTCTTCTGCCCTAGCTTCGCCGTGGACAAGCTTGGCTTCCTTGCCCGTTTTGGTGTGCCAAACGGCTGGAATTTCAGCTTCTGCTGCAAAGACAACGAAGACGGTCTCGCCGTCCTCGGTACGGTATTCCACGCGCTGACGGGCAGCCGGCTCCACACCTGCCTCAGATTCCATGCTCTGTGCACCCAGGCGCATGCCTCGTAGGCTGCGATCGCTCATGTTTTTTCCTCCGCGATGTTTAAAGAATTCGCTACACGTACCAACGTTTGATATCCGGAAATAATTCCAGCCGACAAGCAGCTGACTTTCACTAAGTACCAAAACACCCATTATACGCGTCTGCGGCGAGGCGCAAAGCATGCACCTCGCCGCAGAGCGCGATCTAGTTATTTAAGCTGTTACTACTACACGTCAGTGCGTGGGGCAGCTGGGGGAGTCGGAGCTGAAGCAGCACCGTTTCCACCTAAAGCTCCGCCGATGCCCTTCAAGGCCTCGGTGAGCTCACTTGGGATAACCCACAAGGTGTTTGAGGTACCTTCGGCAAGCTTGGGCAGGGTCTGCAGGTACTGGTAAGCCAGCAACTCTTGATCCGGACGGCCCGCGTGGATTGCGTCGAAGACCTTCTGAATAGCCTGAGCTTCACCATCAGCACGAAGGATGGAGGACTGCGCGTCACCTTCGGCTCGGAGGATCTCAGCCTGACGCTGACCTTCGGCGGTAAGGATCGAGGACTGCTTGGTACCTTCAGCGGTCAAAATCGCAGCACGGCGGTCACGCTCTGCACGCATCTGCTTTTCCATGGAGTCCTGGATCGACAGGGGAGGATCGATAGCCTTCAGCTCAACGCGGGAAACACGGATGCCCCACTTGCCGGTAGCTTCATCCAACACGCCGCGAAGCTGACCATTGATCTGGTCTCGGCTGGTTAGCGCCTGTTCCAAGTTCAAGCCGCCGACCACGTTACGCAACGTTGTGGTCGTAAGCTGCTCGACAGCCTGGATGTAGTTGGCGATTTCGTACGTAGCTGCACGTGCCTCGGTGATCTGGAAGTAGACCACGGTATCAATGGAGACAACCAGGTTATCTTCGGTGATCACCGGCTGTGGTGGGAACGAAACAACCTGCTCGCGCAGGTCCAGCAGGGGCAAGAGGCGATCCACAAATGGGATCAGAATCGTCAAGCCGGGGTTCAAAGTGCGGTTGTACTTGCCGAGACGTTCCACAATGCCAGCTCGTGCCTGAGGCACGATTCGTACGCTGCGCAATAGAACGACAATCACGAAGATTGCCAAAACGACAAGCACAACAGACAAGCCAAAACCATTGTTATTCATGGTCATACTCACTTTCATTGTGCTGGGTGATGAGTGGTAAATAGCAGTTGAGCTAGCTCTAGACGTCCGCTTGATCAGCGGGCTTCGACGTCAGGAAGGCGGTTGCTCCGTCAATACGTGAAACTACGGCATAGGTACCAGGCGACATTGTCGGCACACTTGGTTCTGCCCGTGCCGTCCAGGTTTCACCTTGAATTTTTGCCGAACCTGACAGGCGCGAAGTTGGTTCAAGGATGAGAGCGTCCGCACCGATAAGTCGTTCGATGTTGGTTCGATAACCGACAGGTGACTTTTTTATGTGTTTCATCGCGATGGGGCGAACGAGCAAAATCATGAGGAGAGAAACAAGGCAGAAAACAACTACCTGCAACCACAACGGGCCACTAAGCAGTGCAACAGTGACACCGCCGAGGGCTCCGACGCCAAGCATGATGAAGTAGAGATCTAGAGAGAGCATCTCGATGATGGCCAGCAGCAAGAACAGCGCGAGCCAAATGACCCACGCGTTACTTATGATCCATTCCGCTGTAGTCATGGAATCCACCTAATTTCTCATAAGACAAGGACCAGAAGCTTTGGCCTTTCTTATATTCTGCCGTACACGCTCCCATAAATGAGTAGTCATTTTGGGGTATCTTCTAGGCGCTCGGAGCGAAAATGTGTACTCCAAAGGATGCGGTGACTTCTTGAGTGCCCAACGCTTCAGCTTTGTCTCGCAACGTATCGGGGGACAGATGGTGGCCTGCCGGTCCCATGAAGGCCAGGTTGAATAGGTCTGAAGAATCCAAGCTCATCGTGTAGCTCAGATTTTCGGATGCGATATGGCGCAGCTGTTCGGAGCCGAACTTTTCAGTCAGGGATTCTTGCTTTCCCTCGGCAACAGAAAGCATGCCTAGCGGCTCAATGACTTCTTGGAGATGTCCAGGCTCTCCGGTAACTACTAGGCACAATCCATTGGCCCGTAATACCCGGCGGAACTCAGCAGGATTGTGCGGGGCGAAGCAATTAAGCACGACATCGCGTGATGCGTCGGCCGTTGGGAGCTTACGCCAAACGTCCCAAACCATCGCCAAAGTAGCAGGCACCTTCGCCGCACGACGCATCGCGTATCGCGAGATATCCAGGGCAAGAGCATCCTGATGAGTGCTTGGCGAGGCTTTGAGGATTTCAGCTAAGTAGTAGCCGGTTCCGGCACCGGCATCGAGGATTTCCAGTACGTCGCTGTGATGATGCTCGTTGATCAGCGCTGCTAGTCGTTGCGCTAGCGGAGCATAGTGTCCCTTGGACTGGAAGGCATCGCGTGCCTGAACCATTGGGGAAGTGTCTTCAAGGAAGTTCGTCCCCTTCCCGGTAAGGAAGTTGAAATACCCTTGCTTGGCCGCATCAAATCGATGACCGTTTGAACAGATCAACGTCTTACGCTGTTTGCCACTGAAGACCAGCTCTAGCTCGCAGACAGGACAGGTTGCGGTGGTTGAGGTGTTGGTCATTAGAAATTTAGTACCCGTCGGGCAGTAGCGACATCTAGATCATCATGGTGCCAAAGCTCGCTCTCATTGATGAGCGAACGAGTTTCGACTTTGTCTACATAGACCGTGCCAAAGAGGTGGTCAGTTTCGTGCTGAACGATACGTGCCTGCCATCCGCTAAAGGATCTCGACTGTTCTTTCCCCTCACGATCTTCGAAGCTGGCAGTGATGTCTGCCGGCCTGGTTACGACTCCCTGGAATCCGTCGAAGGATAGGCAGCCTTCAAAGAATTCAGCTTGGCGGTCAGAGGTAGCTACGAAGCTCGGGTTGAAGATTTCAAAGTACTCCAACGGTTCCCGCTCACGTTCTAGCGCGCTGGATTCTGGAATTGGATAAAGATCTTCCAACACAGCAATCTGCAGAGGGATTCCAACCTGTGGCGCGGCTAGCCCTACGCCAGGCGCGTCATACATTGTCTGGCGCATCGCCTCGAGAAGTTCTTCAAGCATTTGCGTTGGAAGTTGACCGTTGTAGGCGGTAGCGCGTTGTCGAAGAACTGGATGTCCCAGCTGAACAATCGGCAGTACGCCGTTTTCATCCGCTGTCTCAAGTACTTCGCTAACGAGGTCTTGGATTTCCTGAGCTGTGTAGTCGGTGTTCATCGAGAAGCGCTTGTCCGTTCGTGTTCGCTGCGTTTGAGTTGGGTTAGACGGGAAGTCAGTCGGGCCTTTTCGGTGTCGTGAAGCATGTGGCCAAGCCCGGATAAATCATCTTCAGCGTACAGATGTACTTCGACATCCTTGTCGTAGAAGACGTCTATGAGGTTAGCGAGCCTGCGTTCCTCATCCATTGCCATAGTGTCGCTCGATGGAATCTCACTGATGTGCCAATGCGAGTATCTATTGGCGAGTTCTAGATAGTCAGCGGTGTTTCGACGGGTGCGGCACATTTGATCAAAACTGATCCATATCGTGTCGTCCTCGACTCCAGTGGCTTGGATACGGTCATAACCAATCTCAACCCATGTGGCCTGTTCAGAGGCAAGAATTTCCTGGGGGAGTAAGGTCAGTGAGCCGGCTCGGAATCCGGTGCGCTCACCTGAGTGGCCGTTGTCCACGAGCCTATAGTCCAATGAATTATCGAGTTCAAAGACCTCGAAGTTCAAGCGGATGTTCTCGATAATTGGTTTAACTAGATGGTGGAAGGTGTCATCATCCAACAACTTCTCGGGTTCGTAGTTTGAGGTGGTGACCAGTCGGATGCCGTGCTCACGGCAATACTTGACGAGTTTGCCCATGAGCATGGCGTCGCCTGGTTCGGTGCAGTGAAATTCGTCAAAAACGAGCAACTCGACGCCAGCTAATTCTCGCTCGAGTCCTTGTGAGAAGATGGCTCCCATCGGCTGACCCGGGACTCGATTGACCGGGGAATTCAGTTTCTGAAAGAACTCATGGAAGTGAAATCGCTTGGTGGTTCTGGACGATTGAAGCGCGACAAATGTGTTGGTGATTAGTGTCTTGCCGCGGCCTGGTGGCCCGTAGATATATACGCCCTGTCGATCATTGCTGGTATCAGCGTGAATGAATCGTCCCAAGATTCCAACGAGTTCGCGTTGCGCTTGGTCAAGGTCAATTCCTTGAGCGTTGAGGGCATGGAGGATACGGGTGACGCCGAGTTCGGTCACGGGAACATCAGGCAACGAATCGGGCATAGCTAAATTTTGCCACCCTCGCGCTTAGCATCCAATTTCGCAGGTTCGGACGGTGGCGATCCAATCGGTGAAAAGCGCGTGACCAAGTCAGTGGGTCTGTAAAATCTCTAGTCAACTTACCTTTATGTTATGTCATACAGGTTGATTTATGCAGGGGAGTGCTGGCGAGTTTAGTGGGGTGAGCGGAGACTCTAGGCGAATTTCGGCAAGACCTATCGCTTTATCGGCGCGCGTGACCATAATGGACGGACTCGAAAGGACTACCACCCACGGCTCAACGGTGATGATCCTAAGGAATGAATCTAAGGGGTGAGATCGATGACCAGTGACTTTGGTGTCCTGGAGACACAAGAAGGAATGATCCCGAGGGATCTATTGGAAATGAGTGTTCTCGTGCTCAAGACCATGGCTGATCCGTTGCGGCTTCAAATGCTGTGGGTGTTGTGTCGAGGTGACATGTCGTTACCAGAACTGGCTCAGCAAATTGGTGTGAGTCCAACGGTCGCAGGTCAGTTCTTGACGAAGCTTCGTGCTGCTGACGTTCTGCAAACGTCAAAGGTTGGTCGACACACAATCTATTCAATGCATGACGAACGAACCCGCCAGTTCATTTATCAGACCGTGGACTTTGCTGGACATCGGCTCGCACTACAGGATTCCGAAGCGTAAAAACTTGTTGCTCACGAAGCGTCGTATCCATGTATCTGGGCGGGTGATCACGTACTTCTGCGCAGGTTATCAATAAGCCGATAATCTACATTATGTAAAGTAGTGGAAAACTGGCTGTTCCCCATTGAGGGTCATCTAGGCGTTCAAACGTTGATAAAGCATCTAAACACCGATCACTCAATACCTTCCTCGCGACTGCCTGACGTGTTGGTGAACCTAGATACGCACATGTCCAACGAACGCAGGTCTTGCTGCGCTTGATTCGTGCGGCAGCTCATCGGTTACGACAGTGGTGTGTGCCCGCCAGTAAACGAAACGCTGAACCAGCGACTGAAACCCTAGATCCTTGCCAGTTCACAATCTGGGAGTCGAACGCTCGACAACACCGATCCGGCGACGTATGGGTATGTGTTCGCGGGTCCACGTTAATTGCACTTGCAATGACGTGCACGAGATTGAGAATCTGAGAACTCATAACCAAGACAGTCCGGAACTTACCTCAGCCTCGAGGTGTTGGTTGCTAGGCAGCTATGTGACGGGATCTCTCACAGTCGTTTGATTCAAAAAATTTGTCTCATTCAAAGGCGAGGAGTTCACGCGATAAGGTTGTTGAGAACTCAAACTCGAGTAGTACTCCCCTATCTTTCAAGGACTGACGCCAGACCATGTCACCTAGCGCTCTATACAGAACTGTCGCGCGTGCAGAAGCGATCACTTGGACTCTGTTAATTCTGGCCATGATTCTCAAATACGGAATCAAAGTCGGTGATTGGCCGGTATCAATTGCCGGGTTCATTCATGGATTTGTCTTCCTGTCCTACATCGCCACTGCAGTTCTTGTTGGTATGAACCAACGTTGGAGGAAGCGCCTTATTCTTGGCGCCGCCGCAACGTCCATCGTTCCGTTCCTAACTATCCCCTTCGACAAATGGCTTGAACGCAACGGTAAATTGGACGGTCAGTGGCGCACTACCGCCACGGATCACCCGGGCGATAAGTCCTGGATGGACTCGCTCATGAGGTGGTTAGTGGCCCGTCCAGTTCTCACCGCCGTCATCTTGTTCGTAGTCATCGTTGGGGTGTTTTCCTCCATGCTGGTCATGGGGCCTCCTGGCGGACGCAGCTAATCATCAGTTGACACTATGGCGCACAATTTATGAAATGTGCCCTCATTGCCTCTAGATAAATAGGAAGTGACCTGTCTGAACGCCGTTATGACGTTCAGGCAGGTCACTTCCTGTTTAACGCTAGTTATTTGTTCATGAAAGCGTTCATCTAGATCATTCGAGGAACTATTTTGATCATCAGCAGCATGGCCATCAGCTCTACGAGCGTCTGTGTGACTACAACAGAAGAAGTCAATGCGAATTCAGCGGGCAACGCTAGGGCAATCGGGAGCACAACGAGAGAGTTTCGAGTAACCCCACTGAATGTCAGCGCGCGTAGCGAACGGGTAGTCAGACCGAACGCTTTGCCAGTCAGTACTGAGAGGATCCCGGCTACAAGGGCGAATAAGGCGAAGACGAAGATCGGTGTCAGCAACTCCCCGAGCTGGGATGAAATCGAATGAAATTGTGAAGCAATAACAGCCAGTAATGTCATCATCATGATTGGCGCCATGAGGTAATCGGCAAGTGGTGCGACGCGGCCGGCCCAGCTGAATCGTGAAGCTAATAGTTGCATGGCACAGGCGAGGGCTAGCGGTAGCAGGATTAGCGTGACGAGCGCGTGGAGAAATGGACCCGGTGTGAAAACGGTCAACGACGTTTTCCCAACGATCAGATACATGTAGATAGGTATCAAAAGCATCTGAAGCACGAGCAGCAATGGTGCGGCGGCCAGCAGCTTGTGGTTATCTCCCCCGGCAATGCCAGAAAAGACGATGACGTAATCAACACAAGGAGCCAGCAGCACCAGCACAACACCGATGAGCACAGCAGTCTCGATATGAATAATCCGGGTCACCAGCAGCACAAGGCAGGGAACGAGTACAAAGTTCACCAATAACAGCGAACCAATGAACTTGATGTCTCGAAGACCATCAAGCAGGCCAAGCAATGGAATGCCCAGAAACGTTGAAAACATTAGGATGCCAAGAAGCGGATTGACGGCTAAGGAAAAGGCTGACGCTGAGCTTGGTGCTACTTCCCCAATGAGACATCCGGCGAGGATAGCAATGAGATAGAGCGCAATCTGATGCTGCTGTATCCACGCGCTGCCCGGCCATGCCTTCATGCTACTAATGCTAGTTGACGTGGGGTTCGGGTATGGCGCCGTAGTCAGCCGCAATGAATCCGCGTCTCGTGTGTCTGAGTCAACAGGCAAGTCTTCGCCATGGCTTTCTTAGCGAAGTGGCTACGACTCTAAGATGAGTGTATGAAGCAAAATCTCAGCAAATGGCCGATGCTGGCCGTCATTGACGTTGTTCTCATTATTCTTTTCGCGACGCTTGGGCGCCGTGAGCATGAACATGGCTTGGGCCTCGGCGGGATCCTGCTGACTGCGTTGCCGTTCCTGATTGCTTACGTCATCATGACGCTTGTGTCCAAGCCTTGGCTGACCATCAACAAGCTCTGGCCCTCGGGAATTCTCGTGTGGCTGGGAACGGTAGCCATAGGTATGGTCGTACGGATCATGATGGGCAAAACTGCGGCGTTCTCGTTCGTCATTGTGACCCTGATTGTCCTCGGGGTCTTCTTGATTGGGCGTCGCGCGGTAACGTCATGGATCGCTAAGCGATCACAACAACAAAAGGCCTAGCCCGTAAGAACCCGCTGCGATCAGCCCGCTGGCAAATGTACCCAGGATGAATTGCTCGGCGGCTCGGTGATCCTTCAATTCTGAGAATCGTCCCAGCCCCTTGATCGCCATGACGATAGCGATGCCTTCAGGCCAGCTAGCCCATAGGGTACTAACAATTGCGGCGCGTTCTAAGAGTCCGATCCATAAACCACCTCGTAGTGGTGATGGGTCGGATTCGTCTTTAACAAGTGTTGAGTCATTCTTGGCTGCTAGGCGGAACACGAGCTCCGTAAAGGGTCCACCGAAGCTGATAGCAAATATTGAGGACAGGACGATGACGTAGAACGCCGGAACGTTTGAGGCCTGTGCCACTGAGTCGGTTACGGCCGCAACGACAGCGGAAACGATTGCTAGGATTCCGGCCGCGACGACCAGAAATTCTCGCGTGCCCGCGCGTTTGCCGATAGATGATCCAAAGTAGGCAGCCAAGCAGGAAAGAATGGTGGCCAGTCCAAGGCTGCTCCACGCGATCCAAAACATCTAAGACTCCCCCAGCATTTTCAGTTGCCTTGTTAGCGACTTGGCCGCTTCATCCATCATGCGGTTAGCTTCAAACCATAACGCGGCAGACAGACGAGATGAGACCGCTTGCTGGGTGATGCCCAGTTCCTTTGCTATTTGCTGTTGGGTTAGACCTTCGTCAGCCAAAGTACCGGCCTCCCAAGCGGTCGCTCGTCGCTTGGAAACGATGCAGGCAGTTAGCTGAAGCTCTGCTTCAAGTCGAGTGGCTTCGTGGGACGGGCCATGTACCGCTACGTGAGCGTTGGTATTTTTTGCTCGCTCCACGGCGACGCGGGCGAATTCAAAGGCAGGTCCGCGGCCGGCGCGAGTTTCCTTAGGAAGCGGGGTCTCCACTTGGCCGAAACCTAGTCCGACACTCCAGTCCCCCGAAGCTGCCATCATGACTGCCAGCCTGATTGCTTCGGACGCGTCATCCAATACAGCCTGAACTTCATCACCAGCGGTACGCTCGAATTGGCGGACAACCGCAACGGTGGCGTTCGCCTGCTCGATGAGTGTTTGAACCTTGTCCTCGGAGGATCTGGAACGCCGCTGGTCAATGGTAAGTACAATCATGCAACAATCATATAACTTTGTAAGTGGATATACCAATTTATAAGCCTGTAAAGAGCTTTCGATTCGAGTCGGTGCAGGCTCGCTGATTATTCATTTTCGACTAGAGTTGAAACTAAGTAATGGGTCTTCACGATGGAGACCACGTAGTGAAAGGCGCAGCAATGGTCACCGCATTCGTCATGATTCAGACGGCAACTGACAGCATCCCAGAGTGTGCACAGCAGATCTCCTCCATTCCCGGGATCAGTGAAGTTTATTCAGTCGCTGGTGACTGGGATCTGATCGCGGTGGCTCGGGTGCACAAGCATGAAGATTTGGCTGAAGTAATCGCCAATAAGCTCTCCAAGATTCCCGGCATTCGAGGCACCCAAACGCATATTGCCTTCCGCGCCTACTCGGATCACGACCTTGAAGCGGCGTTCTCCCTGGGTCTTGACGACTAATCACAACGCACAATGGACGCCCCTTAGTTGTTTGTAAACCAAACAACTAAGGGGCGTCCTTGTGTGTAGAAGGTGTGGTTACTCCCCTACGATCTCCTGAGTAGTTTTTGACCATGATTCCAGCACGGCCTTGGCTGCGCCTGAATCGATAGAATTGGCTGCCCGGTCCATGGCAGTTCGCATCCGTTCAAGGAAGCTGCCCTCGCTAGAGCTGTCGTAGGCAACCATGCCGGCTGCTGCATTAAGCAATACTGCATCGCGCGCTGGACCAGTGGAACCAGAGACAATGTCCTTTACAACCTGTGCATTGTGTACAGCGTCGCCGCCGCGTAGCTGCTCGATAGTAACCCGGTCGATCCCTAGGTCTGCAGCGTCAAAGGCAAACTGGGTGACCTTTCCATCGCGTATTTCCCAGACCTGGTTAGCTGATGTTGTGGTCAGCTCGTCGAGTCCATCCTCTCCGCGGAATACCAGGCCACGTGAACCTCGGCTGGCTAGAACACCGGCCATGATCGGCGCCATGACGAGGTCCGAACAGCCGACCGCAGAAGCTGAAGGTAGTGCTGGATTGGTGAGCGGACCCATGAAGTTAAACGCGGTAGGGATGCGCAATTGTCGACGGGCCCCGGCCACGTGACGCATCGAGGGGTGGAATACGTTGGCAAAGCAGAACGCAATTCCAACCTTGTCGTACACCTCTACAAGGCGCTCGATTGGTACGTCGAGGCGAACGCCTAGAGCTTCCAAAACATCAGCGGATCCTGAGGAAGAAGAAGAGGCGCGATTGCCGTGTTTAACTATGTTGATACCGGCACCGGCGCACACCAGGGTGGCCATGGTGGAGATATTTACGGTGTTCTGACGATCCCCGCCGGTTCCAACAATGTCCAGAGTTTGTTCGTCAATATTTAATGGCCGTGCATTGGCCACCATTGAGTCGACCAAACCGGTCAATTCGGCAACGGTTTCGCCTTTTGAACGCAACGCAACGAGGAAGCCGGCGATTTGAACATCGCTGGCTTCGCCGCTCATGATCTCATTCATGGCCCAAGCGGCCTGTTCGCGACTGAGATCGCCACCGCTGATCAGGGTAGCCAGAAGATCTGGCCACGTTGGGAACTTTTCGTATTCAAGGCTCGTTGACACAAATGAAAGCCTATCTAGCTAGCCGGTAGTAGCCCAATTCGTGAAGCCAGATGGTGTGGCGTAAGTCGCTAAATCCCTAGAGGGATCAGGGATAAATAGGACACGCATCTGTTGCTTAAGCGATTGTTTCGCCAGACTCGCCGGTTCAAGCTCTACGAATTGTAGAAAGAGTTTTCTTGATACTTCCGCGTGTTTCCGCGGATGTTGTCCCTATGTGGCGCAAAAAACCTCCGGCAACGCCTTTTTGCATTGGTATCTGAGGGGCATTTAGAGACATAATGTCAGTGTGACAACTGCGACTCATGCCCCAAATACGACGGCGCCACATGCGCCGAACCGCCCAAACATGGTGTCGGTGGGAACGATGGTGTGGCTCTCCAGCGAGCTCATGTTCTTCGCCGCCCTCTTCGCCATGTACTTCAGCCTCCGGGCTGCCGCGCCCGAACTCTGGGCGAATGAAACTGCCAAACTCAACGTGCCGTTTGCGCTGGTTAACACCTTGATTCTGGTGTCCAGCTCATTCTCGTGCCAGCTTGGTGTGTTCCGTGCCGAAGAATTCAAGCCTCGTCGTTCCGGCGGACTGTTTAGCTTCAAGGAATGGGGAATGATTGAATGGTTCATTCTTACCTTCATCCTTGGTTCCATCTTCGTCTCGGTTCAGGCTTTTGAATACGTCACCCTCGTTCACGAGGGTGTAGCACTAAACTCGAACTCCTACGCTTCGGCCTTCTACATGACCACCGGATTCCACGGCATTCACGTGACCGGTGGCCTGATTGCTTTCTTGCTGATCATTGGTCGTGCAATGTTGGCTAAGAAGTTTGGTCACTTTGAAGCAACGGGTTCCATCGTCGTGTCTTACTACTGGCACTTCGTTGACGTTGTTTGGGTCGCGCTATTCGCGATCATCTACTTCTTGAAGTAGCAGCTTTTAGTAATAGGTTGCCTCAACAAGAAGTACGGCAACATCACACCTAAGAAACTAAGTGAGGAACCAGCAAGTGAAGGCTCTTTCGAAAAAGCGCCGCCACCCGCTCGCCGCTGTGGCCCTGCTTCTGTTTGGATTGCTGATTACCGGCAGTCTCTACACCGCAGCAGGAAACATTAGCGAAGCGAAGGCCGCGGAGACCACCGCAGCATCGCAGTCCGATGTTGACTCTGGTCAAAAGCTTTTCGCCGCCAACTGTGCTACCTGCCACGGCATGCATGCCGAAGGTTCTGACTCCGGTCCTTCGCTGATCGGCGTAGGCGCGGCGGCTGTTGACTTCCAGGTCGGCACCGGCCGTATGCCAATGCAGATGCAGGGCCCACAGGCTCAGGCCAAGCCAGCTCAGTTCGACGACAAGCAGATCTCTCAGTTGGCAGCCTATGTTGCCAGCTTGGGTGCAGGTCCGTCTGTCCCGGATGAAGAGTACCTAGACACCACCGAGGGCGACGCCGCTCACGGTGGAACGGTATTCCGCGTGAACTGCGCAATGTGCCACAACGCTGCTGCAGCCGGTGGTGCACTGACCCGTGGTAAGTTCGCTCCGACTTTGACGGGCGTAACCGAGAAGCACATCTACGAAGCGATGGCTACCGGCCCACAGAACATGCCAGTGTTCAACGACTCCAACATCACCCCAGACGAGAAGCGTGACGTAATCACCTTCCTGAAGACCATTGAAGCTAATGGTTCGGCTGGCGGCGCTGCGTTGGGTTCCTTGGGCCCGGTTGCTGAAGGCCTGTTCACCTGGACCGCTGGTCTGGGTATCATCATCGCCTTCACCATTTGGTTGACCTCGCGTCCTTCCTAAAGCGCGGCGCAAGCCGCAACATCACTACGTACATAAATTCCTAACAAAAGGATGAGAGAGAAACATGGGCGACCATAGTCACGGCAGTCCCGAAAACTCGGGCACCGTTGCTAAGGCTGACGATGTAGCTCAGGATCGTTTCCCAGATCCAGGCTTACCACCCCATCGTCCGCGTCTCGCAGATCGCGATCCGCGCGCAGCCAAGCGACACGAGCGTCAAGTAGCGCTCCTATTTACCATCTCCATCATCGGCACGCTCTTCTTCTTCGTGGCCTACTTCGTCCTGGGCCGCCTAGGCGAGATGTCCTTCGCTGAACTGCGTGTGCAGAACGCTGCTTTGGGCCTCGGCACTGGCTTCGCGATGCTCGGCATCGGTGTGGGTATTGTCCACTGGGCAAAGACCCTGATGCCAGATCACGAGCTCATGGAAATGCGCCACGAGATCACCTCTGAGGCTGACCGCCAAGATGCCGTTGAGATCGTAGACACCATCATCGAAGAATCCGGTATCAAGCGTCGTCCGCTGATCCGCAACACCCTGATTGGCGCCATCGCTTTGGCTCCAATTCCAGCCGTGTTCATGTTCCGCGACCTGGACCGTACCGGTAAGACCGCTCACCAGATGATTGACCAGATGCGCCACACCATGTGGGACACCGGCATTCGTCTGACCCGCGATCCATCGGGCACCCCGATCAAGGCATCGGATGTTCAGATCGGTTCGGCATTCCACGTTGTACCTGAAGGCATCAACGAGACCGAGAACCCTCTCAATGAGAAGGCTAAGGCCGTTGTACTGCTGATGCGTATGGATCCAGCTGAAATGCAGATCTCCGAGGGCCGTGAAGACTGGAACGTTGACGGTATCGTTGCGTACTCCAAGATTTGCACCCACGTTGGTTGCCCAATCGCACTGTACGAGCAGCACACGCACCACCTGCTGTGCCCTTGCCACCAGTCGACCTTCGACCTGACTCAGGAATGCAAGGTTGTCTTCGGACCGGCTGGACACGCTCTACCTCAGCTGCCAATCACTGTTGACGCTGACGGCTACCTGGTTGCACAGAGTGACTTCCACGAGCCTGTTGGCCCAGCCTACTGGGAGCGTGGCTAATCATGAGTGCATCTAACGAATACACCCCAGCGACCACCACCGGTCGTATTGCGAATTTTGTTGATTCCCGCGTTGGTGCCTCAGGCATCGTCAAGGAATTCGGTCGCAAGATCTTCCCAGATCACTGGTCATTCATGTTCGGTGAAGTGGCAATGTACACCTTCGTACTGTTGCTGCTCTCGGGTACCTTCCTCACCTTCTTCTTCGATCCATCGATGGCCCACGTTGTCTACGAAGGTTCGTACGTGCCAATGAAGGGCCTTGGAATGTCCACGGCTATGGCATCCACTATGGACATCTCCTTCGATGTTCGCGGTGGCTTGTTCATGCGTCAGGTACACCACTGGTCGGCATTGCTCTTCGTAGCTTCGCTGTCCGTGCACATGCTCCGCGTGTTCTTCACCGGTGCATTCCGTCGCCCACGTGAATTGAACTGGGTTGTTGGTGGCGTTCTGCTGATTATGGGTATGGCCGCTGGTTTCACCGGTTACTCCCTTCCCGATGATCTGCTTTCCGGTAACGGTCTGCGCATTATCGATGGCGTTATGAAGGCACTGCCAATCGTTGGTACTTACCTGTCGATGTTCTTCTTCGGCGGCGAGTTCCCAGGCGAGCATGTCATCCAGCGTCTTTACTCACTGCACATCATGATTGTGCCTGCAGTGATCATCTTGCTGATCGTCATCCACCTGTTCATGGTTGTGACTCACAAGCACACTCAGTACCCAGGCCCAGGTCGCACCAACGACAACGTTGTTGGCTTCCCAGTTGGTCCGGTTTACGCTGCAAAGGCCGGTGGATTCTTCTTCATCGTCTTCGGCATCGTTGCCCTGATCGCTGGCCTGTTCCAGATCAACCCGATTTGGAACTACGGACCATACGACCCATCCCCTGTTTCGGCTGGTACCCAGCCTGACTGGTACATCGGTTTTGTTGACGGCGCCCTGCGCTTGATGCCAGGTGTTCTTGGAAACTTCAGCTTCGAGTGGAACATCCCATTCCCATGGGGTACCAACACTCTGGTTCTTTCGGTTCTGTTGCCTGCACTGGTTCCTGCTGGCGCAATCTTCATGGTGATGTTCGCATGGCCTTGGATTGAGCGTTGGGTAACCAAGGACAACCGCGAGCACCACTTGCTGGATCGTCCGCGTAACGCTCCGTTCCGTACCGCCATGGGTATGGCCGGTGTGACCTTGTACAGCGTGATGTGGGCAGCTGCATCCTCTGACTTGATCGCAACGCACTTCCATGTGTCACTGAACGATGTGACCTACTGGTTGCGTACACTGTTCTTCCTAGGCCCAATCTTCGCCTTCTGGTTGACCCGTCGTATCTGCCTCTCGCTGCAGCGCAAGGATCGTGAGATCGTATTGCACGGCCGTGAAGCTGGCATCATCCAGATGTCCCCTGAAGGTGCATTCACTGAGAAGCACGAAGAGGTTGACGTGTACAAGCGTTACCTCTTGACCAACTTCGTGGATCGCCAGTACATCCCGGCAGAGCCTGACGCCGCTGGCCACGTCTCCGGTTCGGAGAAGCGCCGCGCAATGATCTCGAAGTTCTTCTTCGAAGATCGTGTTGCTCCTGTTACCCCATCGGAACTGGAAGCAGCACATGCTGCTCACGGTCACCATGAGGTTGAGGGCAACAAAGCAGACTCGATCGAGAAGTAATTCCGACTCGCGTTAGTCACTAAATGAGGGACACACCAAATGGTGTGTCCCTCATTTATTTAACTCCCAAAGCCACAGCGTCCCCCCTGCGCGCCGGTAACGGGGATGCATGAGCCACCGGGTGCTTCGGTGTCTGCGCAGGCTCGTGAAGCGGACCAGGGGCGTCTGATGAACTGGTGAAGGCTGACCCACCTGCCTCAACGCGACACGGATGCTAATTTCAGGCAGCGAGCAAGTCTGGACCAGGGCAACAGTCCCGATTGGACGTGATGACCAACTCGTCCGTAGTTAGTCTAGGGTGAGCCCGGGAGCAGGCAGCTGAGCCAGGCAGTTCTCTCAGCGTGACTCCCCCAGCTGATTCATCAAAAGCAGCCCACAGCCTTCTAGCTACGAGACGGGAAAGTTTTAGAGCAGTGGTGTCAGTACGCCTCGGTGTAACGCGGCGTACGGGTTCCAACACGCTGTAGCGGTACAAAGAGCTTGTAACGGTCCGAACGGTAGAGCGAGACCGAGTAGTCGGCCAGTCGCTCGCCAATATACGCATAGCGGGTGATCTGCAACAGTGGGAAGCCTGGCTCTACGCCCAGCAAATGCGCCTGTGACTTGCTTGCTGCTGTACTTTCGACCTGATCCTCACCCCACTCCAAAAGGATGCCGTAGCGCTCGTGCAGCGCCTGATACAACTTTGATGGCGGTTCGCCGTCGACAAAGCCTGGAACTAGATCCGCCGGCATATAGTTTTCGTCCAAACTCATGGGAGTACCGTCGGCCAACAGCAGGCGCTTAAACTGCACCACGGGTGCCCCCTCCTCAACCATGAGTTGCAGGGCAAGGTTCGGGCTGGACTTGATCTCCGCGAATGCGAGAACGTGAGCATCCGGGACCATGCCACGGCGCATCATGTCTTCGGAGTAGGAATGCAGCCTGACCCGTAAATCCAGTTTCTCTGGCACAACAAATGTTCCAATGCCAACTACACGCTTGAGCACCTGTTCATCAACTAGGGCATCAATAGCTTGCCTGATGGTCTTACGGGCCACCGAAAAGTGTTCACCGAGTTCTCTCTCGGGCGGTAGCTTGTACCCTGGCTTGCAGGCTTCGCGCGCGTGGGTCCGCAGGATTTCTCTGATCTGCCGGTATTTGCTCTGCTTGCTCTGCGGATCAAGGTGAGCCTCAACTTTCGGCTGTGGTGCATGGCGCATGCTTGACCCTTCTATTCGAGCTAAGCCGAGACTGTGGTGTCGACCCTACTGATGTTAAAAGACTAATGGGGTGACAAGCAATTGCTTGTCACCCCATTAGGAGTACTGCTTAGTGTGCGTGGTCTCCACGGCTGTATTCGTAAACCCAGCCGGTCAAACCTACAATCGACAAACCTGCGCCGATGAAGAAGACCCACCAGCCAACGGCGATGCCCAAGAAGGCGATCGCTGCGGAACCGGCAAGTACCAGTGGCCACCAGCTCCATGGCGAGAACATTCCGATGTCACCGGCGTTCTCGTGGATCTCACCATCAACGCGGTCTTCGGGACGAAGCCCGACGCGCTTGGCGGTGAACATCAGGTACCAACCAACCATGGCGGACAGGCCCACGAGCATTAGCAATGCCATGAACCCAACCCATTCGCTCCAGTTGGTCATGTAGCCGTAAACGACTGCAATAGGGGCGAAGAAGAAAACGCCACCTAGGAAAATCCAGGATTCAACTTTCATCGTTACAGATCCTTCTGGTCAGCAGGGCCAAAGATCTTTGCAGCCGGCGATTCAGGTGTAACTCGACCGCTCAGTTCCGGGTGGTGCAGGTCCAGAGCTGGACGCTCTGAACGGATGCGTGGAATCGAGTGGAAGTTGTGACGTGGTGGTGGGCAAGAAGTTGCCCACTCCAGCGAAGCACCAAAGCCCCATGGATCGTCTACGTCGATCTTTGCACCATTGCGGAAGGTGGTCCATACGTTCCAGAAGAACGGAATCATGGAGGCACCAAGAATGAATGCAAATACGGTCGAAACCTGGTTCATGGTGGTGAAACCATCTTCAGGCATGTAGTCGGCGTAACGACGTGGCATACCCATTACACCCAACCAGTGCTGGATCAGGAAGGTTCCGTGGAAGCCGATGAACAGCATCCAGAAGTGAATCTTGCCAAGACGCTCGTTGAGCATCTTGCCGGTCCACTTTGGCCACCAGAAGTAGAAGCCAGCGAACATTGCGAAGACAACGGTACCGAAGACCACGTAGTGGAAGTGTGCCACCACGAAGTACGAGTCAGAAACGTGGAAGTCCAGCGCAGGTGCCGAAAGGATAATACCGGTCAAACCACCGAACAAGAAGGTGATCATGAAGCCGATGCTCCACAGCATTGGCGTTTCGAAAGTAATCGAACCGCGCCACAGGGTACCGATCCAGTTGAAGAACTTCACACCGGTTGGTACAGCGATCAGCATGGTCATGAAACCGAAGAACGGAAGCATTACCGAGCCAGTGACGTACATGTGGTGTGCCCAAACGGAAACCGACAATGCAGCGATCGAGATGGTCGCGAAGACCAGACCCTTGTAACCGAAGATCGGCTTGCGGCTGAAGACCGGGAAGATCTCAGAGACGATACCGAAGAACGGCAGCGCAATGATGTAAACCTCTGGGTGTCCGAAGAACCAGAACAGGTGCTGCCATAGGACTGCACCGCCATTATCAGGATCAAAGATGTGAGCACCAAAGCGACGATCAGCACCTAAAGCGAACAGCGCAGCTGCCAGCGGTGGGAAGGCCATCAGGACCAGCAATGAAGTGATCAAGGTGTTCCACGAGAAGATCGACATGCGCCACATGGTCATTCCAGGTGCACGAAGGCAGATGATCGTGGTGATGAAGTTGACGGCACCCAAGATGGTACCGAAGCCCGACAGTGCTAGACCGAAGACCCAAAGGTCTCCGCCAACGCCTGGCGAGAAGGTGGTGTTCGACAGTGGAGCGTAAGCGAACCAACCGAAGCTTGCTGCACCCTGTGGGGTGAGGTAGCCGGCCAGCGCGATTGCCGAGCCCATAGCGAAGAACCAGAAAGCCAAAGCGTTCAGACGTGGGAAGGCCACATCTGGGGAACCGATCTGCAGTGGCATCATGACGTTAGCAAAACCAGCAAACAGCGGGGTTGCGAACATCAGGAGCATGACGGTGCCGTGCATGGTGAACAGCTGGTTGTATTGTTCCTTGGTCTGCAGGATCTGCATACCTGGCTGGAACAACTCTGCACGAATCAGCAGCGCCATAACGCCACCTACACAGAACAGAATGAACGAGCTGATCAGGTACATGTACCCGATCTTCTTGTGGTCAGTCGAAGTAATGTAGTCGACGAAGATGCGACCCTTCGACTTTGGAACCACGGCCGAGGTAACCGACTTGAAGTCGTCAGAAGCGTATTCAAATGTTGACATAGCGATTACTCTCCTTCCCCGTGCTCTACAACTTTGCCGTTTACTGCGTCAGGCTGACGGTCGTACTCTTCACCGATGTGTCCATCGTCCATCTTTGCAAGCTGAGCCTTGAATTCGGACTCGCTTACAACCTTGACGTTGAACAGCATTTCGGAGTGGTACTCACCGCAGAGCTCGGCGCACTTACCGTCATAGTTACCTTCAACCTGTGGGGTGAGGTAAATATGGTTCGTCTTGCCCGGGATCATATCCAGCTTCTGCAAGAAGGCTGGTACCCAGAACGAGTGGATGACGTCGCGGCTGTTCAGATCTAGCTGTACCGACTTGCCAGCTGGCAAGTACAAGGTTGGCAGCTCTTCACGAGCACCTTCTGAACCGTCGGTGTGCAGGTGAGCCTGAGTGCCGGTGAAGTGCTTTTCAGATCCCTGGTAGGTGTAGTTGAAGTCCCAAGACCACTGCTTGGCACGAACGTCTACGACGAGCTGAGAATCAACCGGCTTGTTGATGCTCTTCTCAAGGGTGTTGTTGAAGCTAAAGAAGACTAGAACAAGGACCAAAGGAATGGCCGTGTAGAAGATCTCCAGTGGCATGTTGTAGCTCAGCTGACGTGGGTAACCCGTGTCAGTCTTACGGCGGCGGTAGGCGACGATGCACCAGAGCATCAATCCCCAGGTCAAAACACCGATGACTACCACGGCGATCCACGAGTGAACCCAGAAATCCTGGATTGCACCGGTGTGGTTGGTGGTGTCGCGCTCCACGTTGGGGAGCCAACCGCGTTTTGCCTCCGCTGAACATCCCGTCAAAAGCAGTGCGCCAGTGCCGACTAAAGCCAAAACTTTGGCTTTAGCAGACCCGCGACTGCCGGTTCGGTCTTGCGAACTCACAGACGGCCCTTCCTCTTTGTTGGTGCAGAATGTGGTCTTCATAAGTCACCTCGTGGTTAAACGAGTTGCACAGTGAGGTGGCTCACGAAGAGGAAACATAGTTTTACTACTTAACGTAGAGCTTACCCTCTCAGGGGTCAGAATGCCGAAAAACGCCGCTGTTCTAACGAGAAATTTCTTCAACGTTTGAACAGCGGCGTTAGTTCCCTATGACCTAGTGGAAGGAGTCTCCACAGGCGCAAGAGCCGGAAGCCGTAGGGTTATCGATGGTGAAGCCCTGCTTCGAGATAGTGTCCTCGAAGTCAATGGATGCACCAGCAAGGTATGGGACGCTCATCTTGTCTACGATGACTTCTACGCCATCGAAGTTACGCACAGCGTCACCATCGAGCATGCGCTCATCAAAGTAGAGCTGGTAGATCAGGCCCGAGCAGCCGCCTGGCTGAACGGCGATGCGCAAACGCAAATCGTCGCGGCCTTCCTGCTCCAACAATGAGCGCACCTTGTCTGCGGCCACATCGGAAATGTTTACCTCATGGGTTGGCAACTCGGTTGGGTCACCCTTGGTCTGGTCAACAGTTACAGTCATGATTTCCTCCCATTACTGCTAGTTATGGCTTCAGCTTCAAGGATTGCCCTCAAAGTTCAGCCTCTGCTCTTGGTTCTATCCTACGTCGCAACAGCTAAGATTTCTCCCCCTGTGTCACTTCGTATGACGCGCCTCATAGCCCTTCGACGTTGATCCTTGCCAGTAGAAGCGCTTCGGCCTCGATAGCGTGCTGGAAGTCTCCGATGTGCAGTGACTCGTTCGCGGAGTGCGCCCTTGAATCAGGGTCCTCAACACCGGTCACAAGAATCTGCGCCTTCGGGAAGACTTCGAGCAAATCAGCGATGAATGGGATTGAGCCACCTAAGCCCATATTTACCGGTACAACACCCCAAGCTTGTTCCAACGCCCATCGGGCGGTGTCATTAGCCGAAGCATCAAGATCAGCCTTATAAGCATTTCCGGCTTCGGTTGCCTTGAAGTCCACCTGTGCACCGCGAAGATCGACACCCATTACGTGCTCTTCTAGGGCGGACAGAGCCTTTGCTGGATCTTGTCCCGGAGCCAATCGCATCGAAACCTTAAAACGAGTTTGCGCAATGAGGGTATTCGACGACTGATCAACGCTAGGCATATCCATTCCAATGACGCTCAGCGCTGGTTTATTCCACAGGCGATCGGTGATCTTCCCGGTACCGGCCAATTCGAACGAATCCAGGACGCCCGAGTCATTGCGGAACTGCTGCTCGTCGAAGTCGACGTCCGCAGTTTCATTGGACACCAAGCCCTGAACGGCGACCGAACCATCTTCATTGTGGAAGGTGGAGATGAGCTTTGCAGCGAGTAACGGCGAGTCCAGCACTGGACCGCCAAACATGCCCGAATGAACGGCGTGCTTCAGCGAACGAACGGTAATCTCTGCTGCACACATACCGCGCAATGAACTGGTCAACGCCGGGGTACCCACGGCCCAGTTACTGGAGTCGGCAACAACGATCACGTCGGCTGCCAGCTTGTCCTGGTGTGCTTCGAGGAAGTTGCGGAAGGACGGCGATCCAGCTTCTTCCTCACCTTCGAAGAAGTAGGTAACGCCAACACCAAAATCGCTGACCAGATCAAGCACCGCGCGCAATGCGGCGATGTGAACCATGATGCCGGCTTTGTCGTCGGCAGCGCCGCGGCCAAAGAGGCGGTCCCCTACCTTGGTGGCTTCGAATACCGGCGTGTTCCAATCCGCGTCGTTGCCTGGAGGCTGCACGTCATGGTGGGCATAAAGCAGAACGGTTGGCTTGCCGGGAGCTGCCTTGCGTTGAGCGACAACTGCAGGAGCGCCCATCGTGCCATCGTCAGCTGGTTCGCGCAGAATCTCTACCGATTCCATGCCTGCGTTCTTAGCTAACTCGGCGACCGCTTGTGCGGACTTCTCTAAGTTCTGCGGATCAAAGGACTCCCAAGCGATGCTCGGGATAGAAACCAAAGTCTTGAGCTCTTCGAGGATCTGCTCGAAGTTTGAATCAATGTGGTTCTTGAGTGACTGAATATCGACGCCATTCGTTGCGGCGTCGAAGGTTGAATTTGTGCTCATGTCTTCAGCCTAGCAATTCCTCGCGTATCGAATGTCACGTGGCTAACTATTTCCGGCTAAGATGGTGGGGTGTTTGGACGTAAAAAGGATGATCCTCAATCCCCCGTAAATGTACAGCCCGCAGAGCAGGCTCCGGATTCAACGGATGGCCGTAAAGCGGGACCAACGCCCAAGCGCAGTGCGCAGCAGGCAAACCGTCAGCGCCCCTTGGTGCCTACTGACCGCAAGGAAGCCAAAGAAGCAGAGCGTCAGCGACGCATCGAAGCTCAGAACCGCCTTCGCTTGGCCAATGAGACCGGTGAAGAGCGCTACCTGATGCCACGTGATCAGGGTGAACAGAAGCGCTACACTCGCAACTTCATTGATGCTCGTTGGATGTTCGGCGAGTTCATGATGTTTATCATCCTGGCCTTCTTGGTGATCTCGCTGGTATTCCAACGGAATCTGCCGGTTCAGATGATCGTTCAGATCGCCCTCTGGGTTGTTATCGCCTTGATCATCCTTGAAGCGATCTTCACTTCAATCGTGCTCAAGCGTCGCCTAGTGGCAAAGTTTGGCCATATGGAACGCGGTATCCGCATGTACGCAGCGATGCGTGGAATGCAGTTCCGTAAGCTTCGTTTGCCGAAGCCACAGGTCGCCCGAGGCGCCAAAATCGACTAATTTCGGCTGTACCAGCCACTAAGGGACAAGCTCAAAAGAGCTTGTCCCTATTCTAATATCCTTTAGCTGCCAGTTACAATGTTTAAAGTGTGTATATATTTTTACAAGGTTTTACTAAGGGTTAGTGGCCTGGCCCTAAAAACCTTGTACTCCCCCGAGCAGACGCATTCCTTATCGACTTGTAGTCGCGGATACAAAAAAGCAGTGGAGAACAAGTTCAAACTCGTTCTCCACTGCTTTACCAAATCATGCTTTTTCCAGCGCAGCTGATTACAGAATGCGCTCTAGGCTCTTGTTGATCGAGCGCGCCCAGAACGGTCCTTCGTAAAGGAACGCGGTGTAACCCTGAACGAGGTTTGCGCCTGCGTCCAGTCGATCCTTAACGTCTTGGGCATTCTCAACACCGCCCACAGCGATCAGTGCCATCTGTTCAGGAACCAAGGAACGCAGCTGGCGAAGTACTTCGAGGGAACGCTGCTTCAAAGGAGCACCTGATAAGCCGCCGGCGCCAATTTCCTGAACCTTCGCAGAATCGCTCTTTAGCCCATCGCGTCCAATGGTTGTATTGGTGGCGATAATTCCGTCGAGCTCAAGTTCCACTGCCAACTGGGCAACTTCAGAAACGTCTTCGTCACTCAGATCCGGTGCAATCTTGACCAGCAACGGAATATGACGACCGGCTACGTTATCTGCCAGCTGTCCAACTTCACTGAGCAGTGGTCGCAACGACTCCACACTTTGTAGCAAGCGTAGACCCGGAGTATTTGGGCTGGACACATTAACCACGAGGTAGTCCGCGTGGATGGCCAGCTGACGTGTTGACGCGAGGTAATCCCCCACTGCATCTTCAAGTTCGACAACTTTAGTCTTGCCGATGTTCACGCCGATCACCGGACGGGTAGCGTCGTAATCACTTTTCAGTGCTTGACGAGCATTGGATACTCTCGCTGCAACGCGTTCGGCGCCTTCGTTATTAAATCCCATACGGTTGATCACCGCACGGTCTTCAACCAGACGGAAGAGTCTCGGCTGCGGGTTACCTGGCTGCGCCTGACCGGTAACCGTACCGATCTCGACGTGTCCAAAACCAATGTCGCTGAGCGCAACGATCCCGGTAGCGCCCTTATCAAAACCAGCCGCGAGTCCAAACGGTGACGGGAAGTCAATGCCCATGACGGTTCGCTTCAGCTTAGGTGCCGGCGCGAAGAATTTACGCGTCACTTTGGTGAGCCCTGCGCGTTGCGCAATCTTGATGGCGTTGAATGCAAAATGGTGTGCCTGTTCAGGATCCATTTTGGTGAACACATGTTTGAAGACCAGAGGGTAAATGCGCATAAAATCATTTTCCCGTGAAGAACCTCAAACAGCCAACTCGAGATGGGTAGTATTCAAGATATGAAGTTGCCGACGAGTCCCTCGAGCGAATCGTGGCCCGATTATCTTTCCTCAACACTTTCGGGCCAATGGACCGCAGATCTTATGGGAGAAGACTTTGAGCAGCTCACTTTAGATTTTGGTGTTGATGACGAAGGTCCGGCTGTTGCAACTCTGGTTCGCTACGTTCCGCCAGGGCGGCGACATAAGCTCGGCAGGAAAGCCCAAGGCATTGTGCTTAGCATCCACGGGTGGAGCGACTACTTTTACAATCGAGAGCTGGCAACTTTTTGGCACGCTCATGGTTACCACTTTTACGCGTTGGACCTACGACGGCACGGCCGCAGCCTGAGGTCTGAACATCAACTGCCGGGGTACGTGGATGATCTTTCGATCTTCGACCAAGACATCGAAGCGGCCCTAGACCTAATGAGTACCGAGCATCACGGCCTTCCGGTGGTAGCCCAGGGCCACTCAACCGGCGGCCTGATCCTGAGTTTGTGGATCGCTCGAACCAATCCAAAGATCAAGGCACTTGTACTGAATTCACCCTGGCTCGAATTTCAGGGAACCGCCTTTTTGCGCATTCCTATTCATGGGCTGATGGAAGCGCTCACCAGAACAAATCCACGTCGAAAACTGATGGGCCCAGAATTTGATCACTACTGGCAGTCGCTGAGCACCCAGGCGCAAGGGCAATGGGACGTTCACCGGCTATGGCGACCTCGGCTCGCTTTTCCCAATACGGCCGGATGGCTCAAGACCATATTTGAAGGCCACGCCATGGTCGCCAAGGGGCTGGGGCTAAAGCTGCCCATCTTGGTCATGACATCGGACCGGACGCGCATCGGCACTAGTTACTCCCCCGAGATGCAACATTCCGATTCAGTACTCGATGTTCAACAGACAAGACTCCGGGCGGCAAAGCTAGGTAGCTTTGTCACCCTATGTGAAGTTCCCGGTGCCATGCACGACGTCTTTACCTCGGCCGAGCCTGCACGAGCTTGTGCCTACCAAGACCTTGGTCTGTGGCTTCGAATGGTTGGTACCGCTCGGGCATAAAACCTAGCTCTGAGGCTTGTCCACTGCGCCGCCATAACGACGATCGCGTTGGGCGTATTGCTCTACCGCGGTAAAGAGGGTGCGGCGATCAACATCAGGCCAGAGCTGATCCAGGAACACCATCTCGGCGTACGCGGATTGCCACAGCAAGAAGTTACTGGTTCGCTGCTCTCCGCTGGTGCGTAGGAACAAGTCCACGTCAGGTAATTCAGGGGCATACAGGTACTTGGCGATAGTCTTTTCGCTGACAGCGCTGGCACGAAGCTTTCCGTCAGCAACATCCTTGGCGATTTCGCTCATCGCGTCGCCGATTTCGGCGCGTCCGCCGTAGTTCACGCACATGGTCAGCTGGCAACCTAGGTTTGCTTCGGTCGCTTGCTCGGCAACGCGCAGTTCATTGATCACTGATTTCCACAGTCTAGGTTCGCGACCGGACCAACGGATTCGTACGCCCCACGAATTCAGGGTGTCGCGTTGGCGACGAAGCACATCGCGGGAGAAGCCCATGAGGAAGCGCACCTCTTCGGGACTACGCTTCCAGTTTTCGGTGGAGAAAGCGTAGACAGAAACGTACTTGATGCCCATTTCCACGGCACCAGCAATAACGTCCAGCAGGGCAGCTTCGCCAGCGCGGTGTCCCTCGGTACGAGGCAGTCCACGTTCATTGGCCCAACGTCCGTTACCGTCCATCACGATGGCAACGTGTTCAGGAATCAGCTCACGTGGAACCGTTGGCATGACCGGGTTCGCAGGGTGTGCATAGGGTGCGACGGGGCCTGGTCGGCCGGTAATCTTGGGAAGTTTTTTCAATTTCTCTCCACGAGACGTAGGGAAGTTACTGCGCGCTCAAGGTGCCACTGTAAATAGTTTGCCACGATGTCCGCGGCCTGCTTGCGTGCGCGAGGTCCGGCTTGGGCAACGGTGTCCCAATCGCCGGTCAGCAGAGCTTGCAGGTATTGGATGGTCACCGGATGTGGGGACAATGAACCAGCCGGGCGGCAGTCGGTACAAACGACCCCGCCTAGCTGCACATGTACCGCTTCATGCGGCCCGGGCTTGCCACAACGGACACAATTGGTGAACGACGGTGCCCAACCTGCAATTGAAAGCGCCCGCAAAATGTAGGAATCGAGCACTGCTCCAGAATCCACCCGCTGTTTGGAGAGCAACGCAATGGCACCATGGAACAGCCGGTACTGTTGGGCGATATTATCGCTTTCGGCCTCAAGAAGTTTTTCAGCGATCTCGGCCATCGCATTAGCTACCGTATAACTTGGATAGTCAGCCACCAGCAGGTGCCCATAGGAGTTTTGAAGCTGGGCCTGAGAAACGATATCTAGGTTTCTGCCCATCACCAGCAGCGCCTCGACCTCCATAAAAGGCTCGAGTGTTGCGCCGAGTCGCGAGGAAGTACGGCGCACGCCTTTGGCAACTGCTCGCACGATCCCTTTGGGCGTGAGCAGGGTGATAATTCGGTCCGCTTCACCCAGTTTGTGGGTACGTAAGACCAAACCACGAGTGTGGTAGCTCTTAGAGGCAAAACCTGATCTGGACACGAAGAATATTCTCCCACTACCCAGATCAAACTGCGCAATCAGCAAGGGAGCGAGTGTCGCAGGCAATCAAAACAGCGCACGGCGGGCACGAAGTTTTTTGACTTCGTGCCAGCCGTGCGCTGAAGAGGCTTGTGGCTAGGCGGCGTCGCGGATTGCGCGGTTCACTGCCGAAACCACTGCCTTCAGGGCAGCAATGTTGGTGTTGGTGTCCATACCAATGCCCCACAGGATGCGATCTCCCACAGCACATTCAACAAAGGCTGCTGCGCTAGCATTGCCACCTTCACTCAGTGCGTGCTCGGTGTAGTCCAAGACGCGCAGATCCACGCCGTCTTCGTTGAGCAGCTTGACCAGGGCGGACAGTGGACCGTTGCCCTGAGCACTACGCTCGTGAGCTACACCGTCGATAACCAGCTTGGTATCCAGCTGGAAGCTGCCGTCTTCAGCCGAGGTTGCAATGACTGAAGCGATTTCGTAGTAGCCCCATGGATCCAAATCTGAATCCTTGGATACTGGCAGGTACTCATCTTGGAAGACGTTCCAGATGCGCTCCGAGGAGATTTCGCCACCTTCGGTATCGGTGGTGCGCTGGATGACACCAGAGAACTCGATCTGCGCACGACGTGGCAGATCCAAGTTGTAGTCGTTCTTCAGCAGGTAGGCGACGCCACCCTTACCGGACTGCGAGTTCACACGAATCACAGCTTCGTAGGAACGACCAATGTCCTTCGGGTCGATCGGCAGGTACGGTACAGCCCAAACCAAGTCGTTGATGTCCTTGCCCGCGGCATTTGCCTTGGCTTCCATGGACTCCAGACCCTTCTTGATCGCATCCTGATGTGATCCAGAGAAAGCGGTGAAGACCAGGTCGCCACCGTAAGGGCTGCGTTCTGGAACTGGCAGCTGGTTGCAGTATTCAACAGTGCGACGGATGTGGTCCATGTCGGAGAAGTCGATTTCTGGGTCAACACCCTGACCGAACATGTTCATGCCCAGGGTCACCAGGTCCACGTTGCCGGTGCGCTCACCGTTACCAAACAGGCAGCCTTCGATGCGGTCTGCGCCGGCCAGGTAGCCCAGTTCAGCTGCGGCAACACCGGTGCCACGGTCGTTGTGTGGGTGCAGTGAAAGAATGATCGAATCGCGGTTAGCCAGGTTGCGGTGCATCCACTCAATGGAGTCGGCATACACATTAGGGGTGGCCATTTCCACGGTGGCTGGCAAGTTCAGGATCATCTTGTTTTCTGGAGTGGCCTCCAGTACCTCGGCCACCGCCTCGGAGATGCGCTTTGCAAAAGCCAGCTCGGTACCGGTGTAGGACTCAGGCGAGTACTCGTAGGTGATCTTGGTGCCGGTCAGCTGCTCTTCGTACTTCTTGCACAGACGCGCGCCCTGAACTGCGATGTCCACGATGCCGTCCTCGTCCTGACGGAAGACTACTTCGCGCTGCAGGATCGAGGTGGAGTTGTACAGGTGAACGATGGCCTGCTTGGCGCCTTCCAGCGCTTCATAGGTGCGCTCGATCAGGTGCTCGCGTGACTGGGTCAAAACCTGGATGGTGACATCATCAGGGATGCCGCGTTCGATCAGCTGACGCACAAAGTCAAAGTCGGTCTGCGAGGCGGACGGGAAGCCGACCTCGATTTCCTTGTAGCCCATCTGGACGAGCAGGTCGAACATTTTGTGCTTGCGCTCAGGACTCATCGGGTCGATCAGCGCTTGGTTTCCATCACGTAAGTCAACGGCGCACCAGCGCGGGGCCTTGATGATGTACTTATCGGGCCAGGTGCGATCGGGAAGGTTTACTTCGATCTGGTCCTGGAAAGGAACATACTTGTGGATTGGCATGTTCGAAGATTTCTGCATGTTCTGCATTTCGGTGTGTCCCCTAGACAAAAATAGTGCTTAGTTTGTGGGGCCAGACAAGAGCTACTCCGCGACGAGGGGTCGGCCTGTAGACCACTAACGGTCCTTTGGATCCTCGCAGCGGCACAGTAGAAGTAGAAGCTCGAAATGCACGATTTGAGCATAACACCGAGCGTTCGGCAGGGTTCAAACTTATGTCGGACTTGTGTCACATTGTGGACAAGATGCCTCCGGTTGCCGGGCTTAAAGACTTCATCCCTGCCGGTCCAAAGACCGACAGGGATGAGAGTAAGGATGAAGATTTCTAGCTATGCCTAGAAGCCCAAACGTCCCAACTGCTTAGGATCGCGCTGCCAGTCCTTGGCCACCTTGACGTGCAAGTCGAGGTAAACCTTGGTGCCAAGCAGCTTTTCGATGCCCTTGCGCGCGTTGGAGCCAACCTCGCGCAGACGCGAGCCACCACGGCCAATAACGATGGCCTTCTGGCTGGATCGCTCAACAAACAAAGACACGTGAATATCGATCAGCGGGTTGTTCTCGGGACGCCCTTCACGAGGGATCATTTCCTCAACAACAACTGCCAACGAGTGTGGAAGTTCGTCACGAACGCCCTCGAGTGCTGCCTCACGGATCAGTTCGGCGACCATCTTGGCCTCAGGCTCATCGGTCAGCTCGCCGTCTGGGTACAGTGGTGGGCCCTTTGGCAGCTGCTCAACAAGTACGTCAGCGACTTCCTGAACCTGGAATTCCTTCACTGCCGAGACCGGGACGATGGCCGAGAAGCCGTTCTCCCCAAAGTTTTGGGTTCCCATTTCGGCTACGGCAATAAGTTGCTGCGCCAATTGTTCGCGGTCTACCAAGTCAGCCTTGGTGACCAGGGCGACGATGGGTTTGCGCTGCAACTGCGCGAGCTGGGTGGCGATGTAACGGTCACCGGGGCCAATTTTTTCGTTGGCTGGGATGCAGAAGCCAATCGCGTCAACCTCGGAAAGGGTATCTGCTACCAGATCGTTCAGGCGCTGCCCGAGCAGGGTGCGTGGACGGTGCAGGCCCGGGGTATCAACCAAGATCAACTGGGCATCTTCGCGGTGCACAATGCCACGAATGGTGTGTCGAGTGGTCTGTGGTTTTGCCGAGGTGATGGCAACCTTCTGGCCAACCAACGCGTTGGTCAGCGTCGATTTTCCGGCGTTAGGTCGTCCCACAAAGGAGGTGAAGCCCGAACGGTAGTTCTCGGGCCACCCACTGGTGGAAAGCAGGTTATGGTTTTCGCTCATGTGCGGAATCCTCGTTGTTCTCATTATGGTCGGATGCGTCCGTCTCCAGACGCTCTACATGGATTTTGCCAATGCGGTTTCGTCGCCCGGCGAGGGCAACTACGGTCAACCGCAGACCGTGCACATCGGCGGTGGAGCCGAGTACCGGCACCGATTCTAGCGCCTTGGACAATAGACCGCCGACCGTGTCGACGTCTTCCTCGTCAATGTGCATTTCGAAGTGATCGGCGATGTCATCGATGGATGCGGTAGCTACAGCAAACAACGACCCATCTGGGTTTTCGATCAGTTCGGCCCTCGATCGATCATACTCGTCGTCGATCTCGCCGACGATTTCTTCCAGCAGATCCTCGAGCGTGACCAGTCCGGCCGTTCCACCGTACTCGTCAATGACCACGGCAAGATGGATTGATTCTTGCTGAAGTTCTTGAAGTAGCTCAGCGGCCGATTTTGACTCCGGAACAAACCGCACCTTGCGGGCTAGATCGCTCAGCGTTTGGGCTTGTTGCAGTCCGTGGATCTCGCGGATCAGGTCCTTGAGGTAGATGATGCCCAGGATGTCGTCGGTATCTTCACCAATCAATGGAATGCGTGAGTAACCCGAAGCGATGAACAGGTCGATCGCGCTATGCAAGGACTGTTCTGAGGTGAACACCACCATGTCGGTACGTGGGACCATCACCGAGCGCACGCTGGTTTCTTCCAGGTCGATGACCGAAGAAATCAGCTCGGCTGATTCCTCATCAAGGTCTTCGCCTTCGGAGGCACGATCCACGAGGTCCCGCAATCGTTCTTTGCCAAGGTAGCCTGCTTCATCGGTACCGCCGGGGCTTAGCGCTTTGGCGATTGAAGCCAGCCAGTTGGTTACCGGGCCGAGAGCAATACGTAGCAAGCGCACCAACGGCGCGGTATTTTGCACCACGCCTTGAGCGTTAGAGCGTCCGTAGCGTCGAGGTGAAACGCTGACCAGCACAAACCCGAGCGCAGCCATAACAATGGTTGAAAGCAATCCGATGAGCCAGACGCTGTCGATCCATTGGGCAACGAGCAACGCCACGGCAACTGCTGAGGCTGTTTCAAACCAGATGCGCCAGAACTTGATGGCTTGCGCGTGTGTTTCGGTGTCATCCAAGATCGCCGAGAGGGCCTTGGAATTTGATTCGGAACGTAGCCGTTCAGCTGCGTGCCGAGATAATGCGTAGAAGGCTGAATCCGCGGCGGTCAGCACGGCAGAGCTTGCCATAAAAACCAGGGCGAGAATCAGCAAAAGTATCTCCACGGGGTTATTCCACCGTTTCCTTCGGTGCAGGGCGTCCCGTGTAGGCCTCGAGCAAATTGCGTTGCAAGGTGAACATCTCTTCTTTTTCTTCTGGCTCCATGTGATCGAAGCCCATCAAGTGCAACAGACCATGGGTGGTAAGCAGCAAGATCTCATCGTGCGTGCTGTGCCCGCCGGCTTCAGCCTGCGCTTGGGCCACGGTAGGGCAGATGACGATATCGCCGAGGATGCCGTTCTCCCCCGGTGCCTTCGCGGTGCCTGGACGTAGCTCGTCCATCGGGAAGCTCATCACGTCGGTGGGACCTTCAAGGTCCATCCATTCCACGTGCAGAGCACTCATGGCATCTTCGTCGATAAAAACGACAGATACTTCGGTCTCAGGATGCAGGAACATTGACTTGAGCACCGAGTCCGCCAAGTTGGATACGTCTTGCAGGTCAACGTCGTACTCAGTTTCGTTATTTACTTCAATGCTCATTTGCTGCGCCGTCCTCGGTTGTGGTCTTTGCGTCGGGTGTCATCCCAACTGTCGTAGGCAGAAACAATGTCTGCGATCAAGCGATGGCGGACAACATCTGATGCATCCAGACGGCACATGCTGATGTCGCCGATGCCTTCAAGTACTTCGCTGGCCATGCGCAGACCGGAGACTGTGTTACCAGGCAGATCTACCTGGGTGATGTCTCCGGTCACTACCATCTTGGAGCCGAAGCCCAGACGGGTGAGGAACATCTTCATTTGTTCGCTGGTCGTGTTCTGCGCTTCGTCGAGGATTACGAAGGCGTCGTTCAAGGTGCGTCCACGCATGTAGGCCAAGGGAGCTACCTCAATGGTTCCCGCCTCCAACAGTTGTGGAATCGTTTCAGGATTCACCATGTCGTGCAACGCGTCGTAGAGCGGGCGAAGATAAGGGTCGATCTTGTCGGTTAATGAACCGGGCAAGAAGCCTAGCTTCTCCCCTGCCTCAACGGCTGGACGAGTCAGGATGATGCGGCTTACCTGCTTGTCCTGCAGCGCAGCTACTGCCATAGCCATGGCGAGGAAGGTCTTGCCGGTACCGGCTGGACCAATACCAAAGGTGATGGTCGAGTCTTCAATGGCATCGACATAGCTTTTCTGATTGACCGTTTTTGGTCGAATGGCTCGGCCGCGTCCGGAAAGAATCTTTAGGCCTAACACATCGGTAGGTGCATCGGGATTGCCAGCGCCGAGCATCTTGATGATCTGCTCAATGGTTTCGGCGCTCATACGTGAGCCACGCGTAGCCAGCGAACGAGCTTCTTCTGTTACTCGTTGAGCTTTGCGGACTTGCTGAGGATCACCAACCAGAACCAGAGTCTGGCCATTGGGGCGGAAACCAACCTGAGGATAAGCACCAGAGAGAATTCGCAAGAGCTCATCATTTGGTCCCAAAGTGGCGATCATGAGTTCAGCTGTTTCAAAACTGATGGTCAGCGATGCGGAATCGATTTCCGCTTGCGTCTTATTCTGTTCAACCTGCATGCAGTGCTTGCTGCCCCTTTTGTGAGCTTGGCGGTGGTGCTACTTTGTCCTTGGTACCATTCTATCCAGTCATCAAGAATTCGGGTGAAAATTCAGGTCTCAGCGTAAGTGTGAGACCTGAAAGTACCCTTGAATGAATCTATTCGGAGCAGGTCGCGAAGATATAGATTTGGTTACGGATTAGTAGGGAGGGTACTTTTTGGGTCGTTTTGGACAAATCTTATGGCAAGCTATGACAGCGGCTCCAAAATGTTTTGGTGCCCCATAGACAATATTCTCTTCTGGATTGGTACGTAGTGCAGTCAAAGTTCACGCAGAAGATTCCACGCCGGATCGGCATTCTTGGAATCACTGCAGCTCTCGTCGTCGCCGCTGGTTGCGGTCTGGCGAATCGTGAGAGTTCTTTTGAGATGCCTGCCAGTGCGAGCTCGGACTCACTGAATCTGCCGGTATCTACCGACGCCAGTGAACAGATGGACGTACTGACTCGTTTACCGGTCTACTGGTTAGAAAATACAAAGTCCGGCGTGTTCTTGTACCGCGAGTACATGGATGACACTCGGCATAACGAGCCGATCGGTGATGCGATCTGGACCTTGCTCTCGGCCGATCCCGCTGGTCCCCACCGATACACCCTGATGAAGCCCTCAGATGAGGTCGGTGTATCGATCAGCAATACCAATGTCATCACCTTAGATTTGCCGGCGAAGGTCTTCAACGCCCACCTGGACGAGGGTTTGTCTGAACGCTCCATCCAGCAGTTGGTCTTTACCGCAACGGCGGCCGCGGCCAGCTCCGGACTCCTCGTAGGAGAAACACCGGCGACGGTGAAAATCCTTGTTGATGGCAAGCCGAACGCCAACGTTTTTGGTGGACATCGCCTCAAAGACGTTTATGAACGCAATGCCAAATTCATGGCACCAATCTGGGTGATCGACCCACAGTTCGGCACCAGTCTGGAAGACGAAAAGGTCACGATCAACGGTCGCACCACAAAGTTTGATATCGGTACGTTCTATTCGCTTCAGAAAAAGGACGCCGACTCAAAGCTCACCGTGATCACTGCGCAAAAGCAGGTCATCGCCGGAAAGATCCAAAAGGATGGGTCATTTAGTATTGTTGAACGGCTTTCGGCTGGCTCTTACAAACTCAATTTCTGGGGCATGGAATCCGGTTCGGACGACAAAGTTGGCGAAGTGTCCAGCGAATTCACCGTCAAGTAGGACCGAACCATCTTTGGCTTGAAATAACTTGACCTAGCAAAAAAATATCGCGAGTACCTGTTGGTACTCGCGATAATTTTTTTGACCTAGATTTCGCCGAGTAAATGCCGAATAAGCACCAACGCTGCCGGCCCAGCTGTGGAGGCACGAAGTACGTGCTGCCCCAGCAAAGCCGCGTGGGCCCCAGCTTTCACGAAGGCCTGCAACTCGGTGTCCGAGATGCCACCTTCTGGCCCGACAATCATCAGCACCTTTTGGCCTGGCTGCGCAGTTTCCTGCCACTTGGACACATGAACTGCTACCGACTGCTCCGCCTGTTCGTGCAAAACCAACACGAGAGCACCAGCGCTGGTTTCAACAGCGATATTCTTAGCCAGCTCCTTAGAGCTAACCAGCGACAAGACCTCAGGCTCGAAGGCGCGCCGTGATTGCTTCTGTGCCGAACGGACCTGGGCTTGCCACTTAGCTAAGGCCTTCTCGGCCTTTGCCGCATTCCACCGCACGATGGATCGATCAGCTTGCCACGGGCGAACCGCCAGCACACCAAGCTCCACGGCCGATTCAACGGCCTGCAAGTCACGATCCCCCTTGGACAGAGCCTGCACCAGGGTCACCGGGTGATCGCTGGTGGCCTCTTGAGATCTGCTGACTACCGTAGCGCTGAGGAAATCTTTACCCGTGGTCTGGACTTCTACGCTTAAGCGCAGACCGCGCCCGTCAAGCAGGTCCAGCTGTTCACCGGCGGTGACCCTCTTGACGGTCACCGCATGGTGGGCTTCGGGTCCGGTGAGTTCCAAAGTGTCACCGGGCACCGCGTTTTGTGCCAGATCAGCGTCGATGACAAAGCTGTGGTTGCTCATCTTTAGCGCTGGTTCAGCTTGTCACGCAGACGCGAGAACATGCCGCCGGAGTGCTCAACACGTCCTGCGCTCATTTCCTCACCGCGCAGCTTTGCCAGCTGTTCGAGCAAGTCGCGCTGGGCAGCGTCAAGCTTGGTTGGCGTTTCTACCTGCAGGTGGACGATGATATCGCCGCGCTTGCCACCGCGTAGACGAGGAACACCAAGACCTGGAAGGGTGATGGTGTCGCCGTCTTGTGCACCGGAGTCAACATTGATCGGCTGTTCGCCATCAAAGGTTTCCAGCTTCAGTTCTGAACCGAGTGCTGCCGCGGTCATTGGCATGGTGATCTTGGCGTGAAGATCACTCTGTGCTCGCTCGAAGATCTTGTGGCGTCGTACATCGATCTCAACAAACAGGTTGCCGTTCGGGCCACCGCCCGGGCCAGCTTCACCCTGTCCACGCAGCTGGATACGAGTTCCCGAATCCACGCCGGCAGGAACGTTCAGCGACTTCGAAACGTGTTCGCGAACGCGACCTTCGCCGTTGCACTCCAAGCAAGGGTCCGGGATGGTGGTACCGAAGCCGCGGCAAGCAGCACAGGTTTCCACCGTCATCATTTGGCCCAGGAAGGAACGCACTGGGCGCTGAACCTGACCGGCACCATGGCAGATGTCGCAGGTGACCGGGCTGGTTCCCTCGCGGGTGCAAGAGCCGTTGCAGGTCTTGCAGGTGACCGCGGTTTCCATCTCCAATGGGTACACGGTGCCCTTGACCGCATCTTCCAGATCGATGGTGATGGTGATCAGTGCGTCTCGGCCTGGCTGGGTGCGCGATGCTGGGCCTTGGGCCTGTCCGCCACCGAAGAACTGTTCAAAGATGTCGCCGAATCCGCCGAAGCCCTGTCCGCCGCCACCACCAAAGCCTGGGTGGCCATTACCGTTTTCATCTCCGGTCGAATCGTAGTTCGAACGCTTGGTCTGGTCAGAAAGGACCTCGTAGGCGTGCGTAACAGCTTTAAACTGCTCGGAGGCATCCGCGCTTGGGTTCACGTCCGGGTGTAGCTTACGTGCCAGCTTGCGGTAGGCACTCTTGATTTCCTGCGGGGTCGCGTCCTTGGCAACGCCCAAGGTCTCGTAATGCGAGCTCACGTTGTTCGCCGTGTCCTTTCCTAAAAATGCAAAATTCAAAAAATGCTGGGTGTGATACCAGCGTTGTTAGTTCGCCAAAATCTTCGACAGGTAACGGGCTACAGCCCGCACCGAGGCCATCGAGGTCGGATAGTTCATTCTGGTTGGGCCGAGCACTCCAAGCTTGTTGCGCACGTCCGAACCATAAGTAGTAGCAATAACCGCGGCCTCAGAGAGCTGACCATAGTGGTGTTCGGTGCCGATGGCTACGGCCAGACCACGAGAATCGGCTTCTAGCTCAGAGAACAATTTAAGTAACACTACTTGTTCCTCCAGCGCTTCAAGCACTGGGGTGATGCTCAGCGGGAAGTCGCCTTCCACTCGGGCCAGATTTGCCGTTCCCGACATGATGATGCGTTGAGTATTGGCAGCTTGAGCCATTTCCTCCAACGCAAGCAAAACGCTGTCCACCAATGGATCCGACTGTTGCTGGGCGCTAAGCCCTGCACGGGTTAGTTTTCCACGCAACTCTGCCAGTTGCACACCCTCGAAGCTGTTCAATAACCACAGCTTCAAATCGGCCAGTTCAGTCTCCGAGTACACTCGCGACACAGCCAGCATTCGCTGATCCACGGTCCCATTGGACGCGATCATGACCATCAATACCTGAGCACTGCCCAAGGCAACTAGTTCAAGATTTTTCAGCGAAGCCATGTCGTAGTGCGGCACCTGGATCATCGCGACCTGGTTAGTTAACCGGGCCAATAACCGAACGGTGCTCTTGAGCATCTCGTCGAGGTCATTGGAACTATCGAGGATCTTGTTGATCGCATCGCGTTCAGCCCGAGAGAGCGGTTTAAGTTCGCCGATCTCGTCCACAAAACGCCGGTAGCCCTTTTCGGTGGGGATGCGTCCCGAAGAGGTATGCGGGGCAGCAATCAGCCCCTCCTCTTCCAGCAACGCCATGTCATTTCTGATGGTCGCTGCGCTGACGCCGAGGTTGTGCCGGTCGAGCAGCGCCTTGGAGCCAACTGGCTCCCGGGATTGGACGTAGTCTTCTACGATTGCTCGCAGAACATCCAAACGCCTTAGCTCACTCACCACAGCACCTCCTAACAATCCCCATGTGAAGGGTTTGGCACTCTAACCTGTCAAGTGCCAAGTCTAATACGTTCAACGGTTGCTAGCATTGGTTTTTGAGCGTATTCGATCACAGCGAAAGGCCGTACGTGGCAAATTACTCCTGGGGACCGCAAGATCTGAGTGCACCAGCACCCAAAAAACTCCGCCAGGTCCCCATTGAACTGGGCATGATTCTCGAAGATGTCTCTTCCGGCTGGGTGGGTGAAGTCATACGCACCGAAAAATCTGGTGGCATGCGAATCATTGTTTTGGAGGACCGCCACGGCAAGTCTCGCTCATTCCAAGCAGGGTTTGGCTTTTTCCTTGAGGGCGAACCCGTGGAGATGATTGACCCGGTAGCAAAAGTGCCCGCACCTAAAAACCTGGTTTCCGCTTCTGGCTCCCGAGCCGTGTCCGGGCTCAAGGCAAGAGCGGCTCGTGCCAGTCGGATTTGGGTTGAAGGTAAACACGATGCGGAACTGGTTGAAAAGGTTTGGGGCCACGACTTACGTGTTGAAGGCATCGTTGTTGAGCCTCTGCATGGTGTGGACGATCTAGCCGGTGCGATCCGTGACTTCGCCCCATCCCCCGAACGTCGCCTTGGTATCCTCGTGGATCACCTCGTGGCCGGTTCCAAAGAGTCCCACATTGTGGCGGAAGCGTTAAAAGTTCCCGGCGCAGCAAATAACGTTTTGATTCTCGGCCACCCCTACATCGATGTGTGGCAAGCGATCAAACCCGCCACGTTGGGGATCAAAGCGTGGCCGGTGATCCCGAAGGGTACCGATTGGAAGACCGGTATCCTCAAGGCCTTCGGCTGGCCTCACGAAACTGCCGAGGACATCGGCATTGGTTGGCAGCGGATCTTGTCGACGGTTTCACACTATGGGCAGCTAGAGCCTCAACTGTTGGGCAGGATTGAAGAACTAATCGATTTCCTCACCACCGAAGATTACGGTTACCTTACAAATAACTAATAGTTGGATTAGCACGTCGTAAACTCCCAGCCTGCGGCGCAGACCCGGCTATGATTGGTATGACCAACAACCCCACAGCAAGGAATAATAGTGACTTCACGCCAGACGCAGTCTTCGGATGACTCCCGCTTTGAGGGCTCTCAAACTTCTGCGCAGCCATTGACTCCCACTGAGGATCGTCTGTGGTCAACGATGGCTCACTTCGGCGCAGTTCTTGGCTGCATCCCGGCTGCTATTATCTTCGCTGTGTTCCGGGATCGTGGTGCGTTTACCGCTCAGGAATCCAAGGAAGCATTCAACTTCACCTTGCCGCTGACCGTTCTGGCTATCGTGTTAAACGTGCTGACCATCGTGCCGATTGTTGGCTGGGTCTTCTCTGTACTGGCCGTAGCGCTTTGGGTATTCATGACGGTTTCGGGTGCCCTTGCGGGAATCCAAGCCAACAAGGGCAACCCTTACCGTTACAAGTACAACTTGCGCTTGATGAAGTAGAACTTTGCAGATTTAGAAATCGAGAAGTTCGCGCACTGCGAGGTCGGCTAATAGCCGGCCTCTTTGCGTTAACACCAAAGTTCCGCCAAAGGCAGCCTTAGGATCGATCAGTGAGTCCGCGATCAAGCCAGCAATCTTTTTGCGGCCAACTTCATCTAGATCGCTGATCTGCATACCGGAACTCAGGCGCGTCAGCAGCATGGTGCGTTCTAGCTGAACTGCATCGGCATCAGGGTACTCTCGACCGTGGCCTGGAGAGATCCCTGCATCCATGCGCTGCTGATAGGCCGCAGGATGCTTCACGTTCCACCAACGCAGACCGCCAACATGGGAGTGAGCGCCAGGGCCTGCTCCCCACCAGTCACCGCCCGTCCAATAGGCGATGTTGTGCTGGCATGCATTGGCTGGCGTTTTAGCCCAGTTACTGACCTCGTACCAAGAGAAACCGGCGGCCGCGAACATGTCATCGGCCATTTGGTACTTCTCTGCGTGGTCATCGTCGTCAATATTAGGTACTTGCCCGCGACGAATCTGCGCCGCAAGTTTGGTTCCTTCTTCGATGATCAGCGCATAAGCCGAAATATGATCTGGCTCGTAGCTCAGTGCTGCCTCGATGCTGGTGCGCCAATCCTCCAAGGACTCCCCCGGAGTTCCATAGATCAGATCAACACTCACATCTAGACCGGCTTCACGAGCCCAAGCAACAGCTTGAGGCACACGCTTTGGGTCGTGGGTGCGTTCAAGGACCTTGAGTACATGAGGAACTGCGGACTGCATGCCGAAGGACACGCGGGTGAAGCCGCCGTCGGCAAGCTCCTGCAGGCTTTCACGCGTCACCGAGTCTGGGTTAGCTTCGGTGGTGACTTCTGCGCCCGGCTTCAGACCAAAATCGTTGCGGATCTGTGCGAGTACCGAAACCAAATCGCTCGCTGGCAACAAGGTTGGTGTGCCGCCGCCAAAAAATACCGTTTCGATCTCGCGGTGAGGCTGGCCGGAACGGTCCATCACTTCACGAGCAAAACTGATTTCTTTGCCCACGGTCGCAGCGTAGGTTGCTTGGCTAGAGCCAGAACCGAGTTCGGTGGCGGTATAGGTATTAAAGTCGCAGTATCCGCAACGAACCGTGCAAAACGGAATGTGCACGTAAAAGGACATGGTCCGCTCCTGCGCCCCATGAGCACATGAGGCGGGGAGCAGACCATCGGCCGGAGCCGGATCGCCGTCAGGTAAAACTGAAGGCATTTACTTCTTTTTCGGTTCGTCGGTGGACAAAGCGGCGATGAAGGCTTCCTGTGGAACTTCCACACGGCCAACCATCTTCATACGCTTCTTGCCTTCCTTCTGCTTTTCGAGCAGCTTGCGCTTACGGCTGATGTCGCCGCCGTAGCACTTGGCCAGAACGTCCTTACGAATAGCGCGGATGCTCTCACGGGCAATAATGCGCGAACCGATTGCGGCCTGGATCGGTACTTCGAACTGCTGGCGAGGAATGAGCTCACGCAGTTTTGAAGTCATCATGGTGCCGTACGCGTAGGCCTTGTCGCGGTGCGTAATAGCGGAGAATGCATCCACCTGATCGCCCTGCAACAAGATATCGACCTTCACCAGATCGGCGACCTGCTCTCCGTCAGCCTTCCAGTCCAGTGACGCGTAGCCACGGGTCTTGGACTTGAGCTGGTCGAAGAAGTCGAACACGATTTCTGCCAGGGGCAGGTGGTAGCGCATTTCAACGCGGTCTTCAGAAAGGTAGTCCATACCGCGCATGGTGCCACGGCGAGACTGGCACAGTTCCATAACTGAACCAATAAACTCGCTGGGTGCCAAAATAGTCGCTGCGACCATCGGCTCACGGACTTCCAAGATCTTTCCATCAGGGAATTCCGAAGGGTTGGTCACGGTGATCAGCTGCTTGTCATCGCCCATGACCTCGTACACCACGTTGGGTGCGGTGGAGATCAGGTCCAGATTGAATTCATTTTCAAGTCGCTGGCGGGTGATTTCCAAGTGCAGCAGGCCCAAGAAGCCGACGCGGAAGCCGAAGCCCAGCGCGACGGAGGTCTCTGGCTCGTAGGTCAGCGCAGCATCGTTGAGCTGCAACTTATCTAGTGCGTCGCGCAGTACCGGGTAATCGGTACCGTCCATTGGGTACAGGCCCGAGAAAACCATTGGCTTGGCTTCGTCATAACCGCCGAGGGAAGTCGCGGCCGGCTTGTGGAAGTTGGTGACGGTATCGCCAACCTTGGACAAGCGAACGTCCTTCACGCCGGTGATCAGATAACCTACTTCACCAACGCCCAGACCCTTGGTTGGCTCGGGATTTGGTGAAGAAACACCAATCTCCAACAGCTCGTGGGTGGTGCCGGTGGACATCATCTGGATTTTCTCGCGAGGAGAAAGGTTGCCATCAACCACTCTGACGTAAGTAACCACGCCACGATAGGTGTCATAAACGGAATCGAAAATCATGGCACGAGCTGGAGCATTTGCATCGCCCACAGGAGGTGGAAGCTGCTTGATCACTTCGTCAAGCAATGCCTCGACACCTTCGCCGGTCTTGCCAGAAACCTTCAGTACGTCCTCTGGCTCGCAACCAATGAGGTTGGCCAGTTCGGCAGCGTACTTTTCAGGCTGCGCGTTAGGTAGATCGATCTTGTTGAGCACCGGAATGATCGCCAAGTCGCCTTCGATGGCCAGGTACAAGTTCGCCAGCGTCTGGGCTTCGATACCCTGAGCTGCGTCAACAAGCAGGATGGCACCTTCGCAGGCAGCCAAGGAGCGCGAAACTTCATAAGTGAAGTCAACGTGCCCTGGAGTGTCGATCATGTTCAGCGCGTAAGCGGTCCCATCTTCGGACTCCCATGGCATGCGAACAGCCTGGGACTTGATGGTGATGCCGCGCTCGCGCTCAATATCCATACGATCCAGATATTGGGCCTTCATGTCGCGGGCCGAGACAACGCCGGTCAACTGCAACATACGGTCGGCCAAGGTCGACTTACCGTGATCGATATGGGCGATGATGCAGAAGTTGCGGATAAGCGACGGATCGGTCGCGGCAGGCACCTGAGCGGCGCGGGCCAATGGAGACACCTAAACAGACCTCACTAGCTGACTAAAAGACGTAGTTGGATTAGCTTCCATTCTGTCATGATTTCCGAGTCATCACGTATTTCGACGTTCCACAGCTGGTAGTTTGTCGTTCATGGCACTGAATCCAGAGAAAATACTCCGTCTTGTAATGCGCGTGATCAAGCAGATCAATAGGACTCGCGCACGTACCTCAGGAAGCAATAGCAACTCGAATTCCGGCTCACGCAGCAACCACACCACCACAACGCCACGCAACCAAAATGGTGGCGCGGCAATTGCCGGCAGTTACCCCGGTGACTACCGAGGCACAATCAATTACGAGTACCAGCCATCGATGGACGGCAACGCCGATCCAGGCGAGATCGTGTGGGGTTGGGTTCCTTATGAAGAGGACTACTCGCAAGGTAAGGATCGCCCAGTGCTGATCGTCGGACGCGATGGCGGATGGCTCTTAGGCCTGATGCTCACCAGCAAAGACAGGAACAACTCGGGCCGACAGGACCCTGACTACCTCGACATCGGAACCGGCGATTGGGATCGTGAACAGCGCCCAAGTGAAGTGAAGCTTGATCGCATCATTCGTTTGAAGGATCAGTCGATTCGTCGCGAAGGCGCAATCTTGGACAAGGAACGATTCACCATTGTGGTGAACGCCCTAAACGAACGTGGCTAAGTACTCGTTGTGAAGCTGTACTTCTGGTAAAGTTAATCCTTGTGTGTCGCGCAGGTTGGGCGACACGCCCCCTTCGGGTCGCCATAGGTGCCCCACACCGCTCAGTCGATGGCCTGAAGGATGAACCCTCTACCGACCGTATTTCGCGATAAACGAGAGAGTTTATTAAAGTGGCAAACATCAAGTCCCAGAAGAAGCGCATCCTTACCAACGAGAAGGCACGTCTGCGTAACGTAGCTGTCCGCTCGGAAGTAAAGACCGTAATCCGTAACGTCAACGAGGCAGTAGTCTCCGGTGACAAGGAAAAGGCAACCGAGGCATTGCGCCTGGCTGGCAAGAAGCTCGACAAGGCTGTTAGCAAGGGTGTTCTGCACAAGAACAACGCTGCAAACCGCAAGTCGGCAATTGCCAAGAAGGTTAGCGCCCTCTAAGCCACGCTTAGACTTCAGCTGGCCCCTCGAAACTTCCGAGTTTCGAGGGGCCAGTCTTTTTAACCTGTCTTGTTTAGCTACCGCTCCCCTAACGTCCGCTACCGGGCGCAGAAAAGTCATCAAACCTACCGGGAGCGCCTCAAGAGATGAAGCGAAAGTTAGATAGGTAGTTCTACGTTTTAGCGGTTGGGTGCTTTGCCTGCGATGAACATAATGGCGTGTTCCAACGCGTAACCCGGCGAGCGACTTCCACCCTTGACCATTCGATCAGTGTTGGCGATTTCTTCAATGCACAGGGCAAGATCGCTACGTTTCCAACCACGAGCTTGCTGTTGTGCCTGTTGAACCTGCCAAGGAGCCATACCTAGCTCAGAGGCCAAGGTCGCAGCAGGCTCATTCACGCCGAGCACTTTGGCCAGCTGGCGAACCTTCATCGCCAGCGTCGCCACAATGGGGATCGGATCCGTTCCCGTGCCCAGCGAATGGCGCAGAGTGCGCAGTGCGGCTTGAGCATTACCGGAGATCGCAGCATCGGCGACTTTAAACGCCGTCGCTTCCACACGACCGCCGTAGTAACGATCCACGATGTCCTGGTCAATGGTGCCAGTCGTATCCTGAATCAGCTGAGAACAGCTCGATCCAAGCTCTGCCAATGAGTTACCAACCGCAGAGACCAAGGCCTTAACCGCATCATTGGTGATTCTGCGCTTCGCTGCCTTGAACTCTGACTGGACGAACTCAATTTTCTCGGCGTCTTTTTTAACCGGCTGACAGTTCACAATCAACGCGCCTGCTGCCTTGATGGCATCGATGAGCTTCTTACCGCGTGTGCCACCTGAATAATGCAGGATCAGTACGTTCTCTGGAGCCTGATCTTTAAGATAGTTGGTTGCATCCTTGAGGAAGTACTCGTTCATCTGAGCCAGTTCATGAACTTCGACCAAGTTGGCGCTGGAGAACAGCGAGGAGCTGGTAGCCAGTAGCAGTTCGCCTGGCTCGTACTTTGCTGCGTCGAGCCGAGTGACTTGAATATCCTCTCGCTGTGCAGCTTGGGAGCGGAGCAATTCAAAGGCGCGCGCAGCGAGGTAATCTTCGGAACCGGTAAGTAAGATTAGCGGTTGCGGCGTGATATCTCGCCATGAGATTCCGGGGTTTGCTTGGGCGCGTGCCATCGAGCTCCTTCGTACTTCGGTCGATATATTGATCCTACCGAACTGGTGAACCTAAGGAGGAACTCAGAACACCTTGCTCCGCAAATGTGAGAAGCACGGTACCTGACTGGTCAGTTCTAAAAACTTTCGCGCCTACTTCTTGGGCCGCCTTCAGGGTTTCGGGATGTGGGTGTCCATAGGAGTTGTCCTTGCCATCAGAGATGAGTAGCACCTCAGGAGAAATGTCCTCAATGATCTCGGTGCCACCGTTTCGTGCCCCGTGGTGGGACGCCTTAAGAACTGCAGCCGGACCCTGTGGAAATTTCTGCAACAGCTGATGCATTGCTTCCGTCTCCATATCTCCGGCCGCGAAGAAATCTATGTTCCCAGTTGCCCGATGAAAATGGAACCGCATAACAAGCGAAGTGTCATTGGGCTCGGCCGTTTTTGCCGCTCTGGAATCTGGGCCAAGTACCTGGTAACTGATGCTTCCGTAGGTCTGCGAGAATCCTGACGCGATGACTTCTGCTCCGGGCCACTTGTTAATATCGAATCCGGCCGAAACCACCCGGCGACCGATCTTGATGCCAGATGACTCCAATTGCACGACTCCCCCGAAATGATCAGCGTGCGAATGCGTGATAAACACTGTTGGTAGTTCGTTGATGTTCAATCGTCGCAAGCATTGAACAACTCCACTGTCTGGCGGGCCAGCGTCTATTAACCAGCCTTGGTGATTGCCTAGATTGATCACCAGGGCATCACCCTGACCAACGTCGCACATGGCAATGTTCCAGTCGGAATCCACGGGAACGCGGTAGAACAGGGTCGCAGGAAGAACAAGGGCTGCGACAAAGACCAACAGTGCACCCGCGAGTCCCAAAGAAACGTGGCGGATCCTGACCTGCTCAGTCTCCCGACCGGTGATGAGCAGGATACACAGCACCGTGGCTAGGAATATTGCCAGAATGATTCCGGGTAGGCCTGTTGGCCAGGGCCGAGCTGCGCCAGGAAGTTGGGCCGAGAAGTGGGCAGTTCTGCCAATTAGCTCAGCTGGTAGCCCTGGAACCCATAGCAAAATATGTGCGACGGACGGCAATGGAGTACACAGCAAGAGGCACACCATGCCAACCGCAGTGATCAAGGGCAGCAATGGACCGACCACCAGGTTTGTAGGTAGCGAATACAGGCTGAAGTTTGAGTTCAGGGCGATGATCACCGGCAGACAAGTGAACTGTGCTGCGCAACAAATGGCGGTGAGCTCGGCTAACCAGGACGGAAGGAACTGAATAAATATTTCGGTCAGGGCCGGCGAGAGCATGATGATACCGAGCGTCGCCAACACTGACAGGGCAAAGGCTGGTTCCACGCCTAACCCGGGGTCAACCAACAACAAGATCGTTGCACTGAGCGAAAGGATTCCCAAGGAAACCTGTCCCCTGCCGGCCAGCAAGGAAAGCACCGCAATGCTGCCCATCAAGCTGGCTCGAAGCACACTTGGATCCGGGCCGACAAACCAGGTGAACAGCGCCACCGCACCAATCATCAGTACGGCGCTAGGTATCCGAGCAATCGAGAACACCCGGAGCAGTGACAGGACAATGGCAGCGAGCAATGCAATATTTGACCCGCTTACTGCCGTCAGGTGGCTCAGGCCACTGGTCTTCATCGCGGTGGACAATTCCTCGTCTTGCCCCGAGCGGTCTCCGTAGAGCATGCCCGGAAGCAAGGCACGAGCGTTGCTGGGCAAATCTTGCAACGAGTGTGTGAATCGCTGCTTCAGGTAGTCTGCCGCAGTTAGTTTTGCTAGCGATATCACCTTGGGTTCGCTGGTTGCTCGAGCCCACCAGGCAAAGGTTCCAGCGTCGGCCGGCTGAAGGCTCACGATGGTTTCAAATTCTCCGGTCTGCACTGGCATCGGGTACTCAACGGTGAGGTATACCGGCACTTCACATTGCACCCACGCATCATCGCGCCAGTAGCGTTGGATGCTGGCGCTGCCTCTAAACACGCCTTCGACGGGTTTAGGCGAGCTATCTTCAAAGCTGAGAATGGCGCGACGTTGCTGTTCGGAACCGCTCGGAAGTGTGCACGGGCTACGGGTGGTACCGAGAAAACTTACGGCGAGCAATCCGAGCAGCAGCACGATTGGTCCGGTGAACCACGGAGTGGAATGCGCACCGTCATGTCGCCGGCGCAGCAACAGAGCCAGCAGCAAACCGAGGACAACGATCAACGCGACCAGCAACGCTGGCGGCATCGTGAAAGAGGCGGCCATCCAAGCGCCTGCCAACAACCACAGCCCACGAAAGTCGGTATTCACGGCACCACCAATTCCGTGAGCTTTTCGAGCATCGCCGGCCCAATCCCAGACACCGCATCCAGCTCTTCTACGGTATTAAACGGTCCGTTTTTGGTGCGGAACTCAATAATTCGCTCCGCCAAGGCCGGTCCGATGCCAGGTAGTTCTTGCAGCGCCTCGGAGTCCGCACTATTGATCGAAACTTTGGCGTCTTGGGATGGCGCAGGAAGTTGTTGAGCGGAGGAATCCCCACCGGTGCCGGGCATGATAATTTGCTGGCCGTCGACGAGCTTGGCAGCAAGATTCACCAGCGCCGGTTGAGCATTGTGGCTCAGGCCGCCAGCTTTTTTCACCGCATCGGTGATCCTCGAGCCTCCAGGCAGCTCGTAAACCCCCGGCTTATTGACCGCACCGACCACATGCACGGTGACTTTAGGACCAGCAGGACTTGAGGATGCGGTCGAGGTGGTGGAGCCACTGGCGGTGGGGTTGGCCTCAAGTGGAACGGTCTCTAGTTCATGCGTAGCCGGTGGCGGGGCCAGAAGGATCGAGATCGCGATCCAGCCAAGCACCACGATGACCAGGGCAAGCACCGCCACGCGCGACACAGCAAACCGCAGGCGGCCCGGACGCGGCGCGTACTTGCTGAAAAAATCGTGACGGCCCATGCCCCACAGTATGGGTTAGGGCGTCCGGTCCCCCGCAGCTTCACTATCCGGTTGTGGATCAAGAGCTGCGACGGCCACAGCCAACACACCCATGCCGGTATGCGCGGCGAGGACCGCGGGCAAGGACTCGATCACCACTGGCTGGCAGCTAAAGGGGGCCAGCTCGGTGGCGATTTCGGTGGCTAGTTCTTCGGCGCCAAAATGCATTACCCCAAGCCGCGCGTTGCTACCCACTTCGCGAGCATCGCGTAAGGCCAAGGAAACCAGGCGGGCCTGCGCACGAGCAAAGGACCGAGGTTTTTCCAGCGCGGTGATGCTGCCCTGATCAATGGTCAGGATCGGTTTGACGTTCAGCAGGTTGCCAAGCACCGAGGACAGCGCGCTAATCCGGCCACCGCGGCGCAATTGCTCCAAGCTGGGCACGGCAAAGTACACAGTGTTTAGGGTTGACTGTTCGGCAATGGTTTTTAGCACCTCGAGCGGGGCGCCGGCATCCCTGGCGTCGAGTACGTCGGCCAACGCAAATCCCAACGGCAGGGCCACGGTTTGTGAGTCCACCACGCACACCGCAGAGCCAAAACTTGCTGCGGCCAATCGGGCAGCGTCGGCGGTTCCGGATAACGCGCCAGAAAAGTGAATGGAGAGCACTTGATGACATCCGGCATCAAGCAGGGCGCGGTAAGCGCGAGCAAATTCGCCAGGTGCCGGGCGCGAGGTTTTGACACTCTTGCCCATGGCCAGACCCATCATCAGCGCCTGCGGGTCATCACCCTGCAGGTGGTTGTCCACGATGATCGGGACGGTGACTTCAATTAGGCCGGCACGATCGCGGTAAGACTGCGGAAGGCAGGAGGCAGAATCGCTGACGATGCCGATCAGCGGACGCGAAAGCCCGCGCGGGGCCAGCCATTTAGGCAGCCAACCCGCGCGCGAGCTTTTCTGTCGTTCGTTCATGTACCGAGCCTACGGTGCAGGAACCACGTTCACCAGTTTCGGCGCACGCACAATGACCTTCAGCGGTGCCTTGCCATCAAGCATCTTCACCACTGCTTCATGGGCTAGCGCCTGCTCGCGCAGTTCATCTTCGCTAATGTCTACCGATACCTCAAGACGTGCACGAACCTTGCCCTTGATCTGCACGACGGCGGTGACGGTGTCATCTACCAGCAGGTTTTGATCAACGGTTGGCCAGGCGCTAGTGACAACGCTTGGGGCGTAACCCAAGGCTTCCCACATGTCCTCGGCGGTGTACGGTGCGAACATGCTCAGCAGCTGAGCAACTACGGTGGCTGCTTCACGTACTGCAGGATCCGCTGCCCCGGCACCGGAGTCGATGGTTTTGCGCGTTGCGTTGACCAGTTCCATGGTCTTGGCGATCACCACGTTGAACTTGCCCGAATCAAGTAATTGCGCCGATTCGTGCACGGTGCGGTGGGTGATCTGACGCAGGGCCTTGTCGCCCGAAGCGTAGTCCACGCCGGCTTCGCTGGTGCTGTCCTGGGCGATGCGCCAAGCGCGAGCCAGGAACTTCTGCGAACCCGATGGGGATACGTCGGCCCAGTCCACGTCGTCCTCTGGCGGCGAAGCGAAGACCATGGTCAGACGCACTGCGTCCACGCCAAACTTGTCCAGCTGTTCGCCCAAGTCAACGCCGTTGCCCAGCGACTTGCTCATCGCCTTGCCACCGTTGAGCACCTGGCCCTGGTTCAGCAGCGCGCTGAAAGGCTCGTCGACGTCGATCAGACCCAAATCATGGACGACCTTGGTGAAGAAGCGCGAGTAGAGCAGGTGCAAAATTGCGTGCTCAACACCACCGACGTACTGTCCCACTGGCATCCAGTCACGCACGGCCTGCGGATCAAAGGGTCCCTCGGTGTAGTTCGGGGAGACAAAGCGCAGGAAGTACCACGAGGAGTCCACGAAGGTATCCATGGTGTCGGTGTCGCGCTTGGCTGCGCCGCCACACTTAGGGCAGGCCACGTTGACCCACTCTTCAACGGCAGCCAGCGGGCTGGTGCCCTTAGGAGCCAACTGCTCGCCGCGCAGATTATCTGGCAGGCGAACCGGCAGCTGGTCATCGGGAACCGGAACCTCGCCACAATCAGCACAGTGGATGATCGGGATCGGCGTACCCCAGAAACGCTGGCGGCTCAACAGCCAGTCACGCAGGCGGAAGTTGATCGTGTGCTTACCGGTACCGGCAGCTTCCACGATGTCGATCGCCTTGCTGATGGCTTCGGTCTTGCCCAGCCCGGACAGCTCGCCCGAGTTGATCAGTTGGCCTTCGCCAGTGGCGGCGATGCCGGTTTCATTCGGATCGTCCAAACCGGTTTCAACAACTACACGCACTGGCAAGTTGAAGGTGCGAGCGAAGTCCAGGTCGCGCTGATCGTGCGCAGGAACCGCCATGATGGCTCCGGTGCCGTAGTCGGCCAGCACGTAGTCGGCAGCCCAGATTGGCAGCTTTTCGCCCGAGAGCGGGTTGATGCCGTAACGGCCGGTGAACACACCGGTCTTCTCACGCTCGGTGGACTGGCGCTCAATTTCGCTCAGCGCCTTAACCTGCTCCTGGTATTCCTCCAGGGCGCCACGGTGCTCATCGGTGACCAGCTCACTGGCCAGATCGGCATCCGCAGCGACCACCATGAAGGTTGCACCGTAGAGGGTGTCCGGGCGGGTGGTGAATACCGGAATCTTCACCGCGGCCTTGGCTTCGGTGGCTTCGATCTCGAAGGTCACTTCTGCGCCTTCAGAGCGGCCGATCCAGTTCTTCTGCATCAACAGCACACGCTCAGGCCAGTGGCCTTTGAGCTGTTCCATGTCGTTGAGCAGCCGATCGGCGTAGTCGGTGATCTTGAAGTACCACTGGTTCAGGCTCTTTTTGGTCACCGCGGTGCCACAACGCTCACAGGCGCCATTAACAACCTGCTCGTTGGCGAGCACCGTCTGGTCCTTAGGGCACCAGTTCACCGGGTGATCCTTGCGGTAGGCTAGGCCCTTTTCGTAGAACTTGTTAAACAGCCACTGGGTCCAGCGGTAGTACTCAGGATCGGAAGTATGTACTCGACGATCCCAGTCGGCCGAGATGGCATAGCGCTTAAAGCTAGCGGCCTGGGTGTCGATGTTTTTGTAGGTCCACTCTGCCGGGTGGGTGTTGCGCTTGATCGCAGCATTTTCTGCTGGCAGGCCGAAGGAGTCCCAGCCGATCGGGTGCATCACGTCGTAACCGCGCAGGCGCCAGTAGCGCGAGACCACATCGCCCATGGCAAACGCTTCCGCGTGGCCCATGTGCAGGTCCCCCGATGGGTAAGGGAACATGTCCAAAACGTAGCGACGTTCCCGACTGCCATCATCGGCGGGCTTGAACACTTCTAGCTCGTCCCATACCGGCAGCCACTTGGACTCGATGTCCTTGAAGTCGTAGGTCCTAGGTTCGTTCGTCGATGATGTCACGCTGCTCTTCTCACACGCCTTGCAGAAAATTTCCGATAGGAAAAAACTTGTTTTTGGTTCCAGACATAACAAAAGCCCCCAAATTTCCACTCGGGGGTACGGCCTGTTGGCCGTGCTTAGGCTAGGTTGTGCTGGCAATTCATACCGCGATTCTATCGCATTGGGCCCTGTCCCGGGTGCATCGGTGAAGGGCAAGATTGAACACAGCTGAATTTTCTGGGCCGCACTGCTTGTCCACAACCGGTGCCCGATCGCAGCCGCGCTGTTTTCTGAGTTCGATCATGGACCCATGAACAGCTCAGCACTCATCGCCGCACTACGCACCGCGTGTCGCTCCTGCCTCATTTTCGGGCCGGGGCTCACCGCGGGGATGTTGCTACGTGTGGGTTACCTACTGCTTGCGTTGTTCACGGCGTTAGGGTCGCTGGTGCATCGCACCGGCGATCCGCGCTTGATCCTGGCCCACGGCGAATTGGTGGAGCGCTTCGCCCAGCAAATTCACCTGTCTCAGCTCACGTTCGCCCTGGACGCCGAGGTCAGCGGCGCCCATGCGTTGAGCCTGGAAACTTATGCTGCGCTAAGACGCGCCGCGCCGCCTAATTCACCGGCGACTTCACCGATGGCTACCGCGCCGGATGGGGTGTTTGAGGGTGACTTCGAGGGATGTTTCGACGACGAGATTTTTGCTGGCGAGCCGCACTTTATTGCCGGCCGTCCCTGTTACAAAAACGCGGGCGAACTTCTGGCGGCGTGGACGGGTATTAGTTACTTTGAAGCGCAGCAACGGATCGACGACGCCCACCTGCTGATCGGTCGACGAACCGCCGAGGGCACTATTTGCGCTCCTCGCCTGCCTGAACTAGCACAGCTTTACAGCCAAGGGAGAACGAACCGACGAGCAGTGGTGTCTGTGGCTCGCCAACTTAACAGCTTGGAGCCACCGGACACCACCTTCGAAGGGACCGAATGCGAAATCGTGGCGCGAGGTACCGATGGCAACACGCTTGATGCGTGCGCTGCCAAGCACTTGAGCGGGCTTTCGCCGCTGGAAGCTCGCAAGCAGATCAACGCCGAAATCAAGATCTACAAAGACCTCAATGGCAAGAAGCTACCACCAAAGCTTGGGCTGTTTATTGGCTCGGTCGTCAATGGGGTGCATTGTTTTTCGCTACGCACCAACGCGAGTGACGCACAGCTGATCCGTTCCATTGCAGCCCGCGCTGGCAACCCGCGGACCCAGGCTGGACGAGCCGATCGCCAGTCCGATCAGGACCGGACGGGGAAAAACCAGGACGGCGCAAACGGGTCTGATGCCAATCACGACGTTCCAGACCCCGCAGCCGACGACCTTGGCACACCAGATTGGCTGCGCAGCGAGGAACCCATGCCACCGTGGGCCGGTTCCGACCCCGAGGCCGACACCGCTGATACCGCTGATACCGATTCAACCGGTTCCACCGAGACTCAGGAATCAGCAACCACCGGTCCCGACGTTCATGTGCGACGACTCAACGCGCTCATGTCCCTACTCGCTGCACCCTACGTGGGCGGAAAACGAAAAGTCGTGGTTCCTAAGTTTGTCGTTTACCTCTGGCTGGCAGATTTGCAGAATTTGGCCGATGCTCATGGCATGACCGCCAACGGGGTGGACATTCCGCCCGGCGAGCTGCGGCAGTTGCTGGCCAAAGCGGACATCATCCCGCTGGTGCTCGGCGGCAATAGCCAACCTTTAGATATGGGGCGCAAGATGCGTTACCACAAGGGCCCGATTCGTGAAGCGATCATGGCTCGCGATCGCGGCTGCATTGTGCCCGACTGCACCGCGCCCCCTGATCAAGTGGAGACCGATCATTACGAGATTCCATGGTCCGAGGGCGGCGAAACCAGTGTCTGGTCCGGAGCCGGAATGTGCACCGGGGATCACCACAAGCGCCACGCTGGGCAGATCAAAGTCATCAACGTGGAGGGGCTTCCCCATGTGATCCTGCCCGAGCATGAGGATCCCGAGCAGAAGCCACGTCGCAACACCTATTGGGGCGCCCGCCAAGCAGGTGAGTCTCCCCCGCGCCGTCAAGCGGATCCTGCCGACCAGCTAGACCATCCCGACCACCATGCCTGAAGCCAGACACAGAACCCTGGCTCGGGCGCGCAATGCGCATAAAAAGTACGACGCTCGAACCAGCAAATGTGGTTCGAGCGTCGTCGTTCTGCTCCGGTAAAGGTCAACCGTTGGCGAATTACGCCTTCGTGTCTTCGTCTACCCAATCGAAGGTGCGGGTTACCGCTTTCTTCCAGAGGCGCAGATTACGTTCACGGGTTTTTTCATCCATTTCAGGCTCCCAGCGCTTGTCCTCAGCCCAGTTGGACTCCAGCTCGCCGAGGTCCTTCCAGAACCCAACTGCGAGACCTGCTGCGTAAGCTGCACCCAGCGCCGTGGTTTCAGTGACCTTCGGGCGAACCACTGGCACGCCCAAGATGTCTGCCTGGAACTGCATTAGCGCTTCGTTGGCAACCATCCCACCATCAACCTTGAGTTCGGTCAATGGCACCTCGGCATCGGCGTTCACCGCATCGAGTACTTCGCGAGTCTGGAACGCGGTGGACTCCAAAGCTGCACGAGCGATGTGGTTTTTGTTGGCGTAACGAGTTAGGCCCACAATCGCACCGCGTGCGTCCGAACGCCAGTAAGGGGCGAACAAACCCGAGAAGGCAGGGACAACGTACACGCCACCGTTGTCATCAACCTTGGCTGCGAGCTCTTCAATTTCTGGTGCCGAAGAGATCATGCCGATGTTGTCGCGCAACCACTGAACCAACGAGCCGGCCACCGCAATCGAGCCTTCCAGTGCGTACACCGGAGCTTCATCACCCAGCTTGTAGGCCATGGTGGTCAGTAGACCATTGGTTGAGTTCACGATTTCGGTGCCGGTGTTGAAGATCAGGAAGCAACCGGTGCCGTAGGTGTTCTTCGCGGTACCGGCGGTAAAGGCTGCCTGCCCAAAGGTTGCTGCCTGCTGGTCACCGAGAATGCCGGCAACTGGCACTTCACGAAGCAACTGCTTGGTGTGCACGGTGCCGTACACCTCGGAGGAGGAACGAATCTCGGGCATCATGGAGGCCGGAACACCAAAATCAGCGAGGATCTTCTCGTCCCATTGCAGGGTCTTCAGGTCCATGAACAGGGTGCGCGAAGCGTTGGTCACGTCCGTGACGTGCACACCGCCATCGGTGCCACCGGTCAGGTTCCACAAAACCCAGCTATCAGTGGTGCCGAACAATAGGTCGCCGGCTTCAGCCCGCTGACGAGCACCGTCGACATTATCAAGAATCCACTTGATCTTGGTGCCAGCGAAGTAGGTTGCCAGCGGCAGGCCCACGGTCTGCTTGTAGCGGTCCAGCCCACCGTCAGCAGCTAGCTCGTCGACGATGTCCTGGGTGCGCGTATCCTGCCAAACGATCGCGTTGTAAACCGCTTCGCCGGTGTTCTTGTCCCACACAACGGTGGTCTCACGCTGGTTGGTGATACCGACGACCTCGATGTCGTGACGGGTCAGATTGGCCTTGGACAGTGCCTGGCCGATCACTTCGCGCACGTTGTTCCAGATTTCAGCGGGATCGTGCTCAACCCAACCTGCTGCCGGGAAGATCTGTTCGTGCTCTAGCTGGCCAACCGAGTGCACATCACCTGCATGATTGAAGACAATCGCGCGGGAGCTGGTTGTGCCCTGGTCAATGGCGATCACAAATTTTTCGCTCATGATTTACTGCTCACTTTCTAGAACATTAGAGCGGCAACAAGACCGCCAAGAATACCGCCGACAGCTGGCCCGGCCAATGGAACCCACGAGTAGGCCCAGTCCGAGGAGCCCTTGCCCTGAATTGGCAAGATGGCGTGGGCAACGCGTGGACCAAGGTCGCGGAACGGGTTGATGGCGTAACCGGTGGCACCACCCAAAGACAGGCCGATGGCTACAACCAACAACGCAACTGCCAGTGGGCCAAGCTCATGCGGAGTGTGTCCCAGACCGGCGATCACAAAGACCAAGACGAAGGTACCAAAGATCTCGGTGACCATGTTCCAGCCATAGGAACGAATTGCTGGACCGGTAGCGAAGACACCCAGCTGGGTGCCCGCGTTCTGTGGATCATCCAGGTGCTTCTTGTAGGTAAGCCAAGTGCCTACGGCGCCAAGGAAGGCACCGATGAACTGCGCCAAGAAGTACAGCAAGGTGTTGGCCAAGGTTTTGGCAACGCCGGGTGCGTATTCTGCAACATCGGGGTTGACCAACAGACCCAAGGTAACAGCCGGGTTCAGGTGGGCTCCGGAGATCCCCGCGATCCAGACACCACAGTAAACGCCAAGGCCCCAGCCGAAGCTGATAGCGACCCAGCCTGCGGCACTACCGAGGGTTCCTTTGAGGGCAACGTTCGCGCAGACGCCGCCACCCATCAACAGGAGAATAAATGTGCCGACAAGCTCGGCAAGAAACACGTGAGTGGACATCTTTGACCTCTTAGTGATTTCGACTGCCGGCGGCTCCTTGCCGCCGACCACGTGGCAGATTAGCTCAGGATGACTCCATGGCGTTCTGCGAGAACCGAGAGCGAATGGTCGATTTCGGCTTGTAGTTGAGATTGATCCCAACCCATTGGGTCAGCTAGGTAATGTGCTACCTCGTTGACCAAATCCTTTGTCACCAGGCCACGGAAGGCCAGGTTGGTGCGGCGAATAAATACGTCAATCAGGCGTCCGACCTGCTCGTTTTCAGCCAAGTATGCGATTTCTTGAACTGAGAGCTCGTTGGTGTTTTCCAGCAGTTGCTCATTGTCACCCAATTGTGCCATCACCTGATCAGCACGGGTACCGTAGCGTTCAAACAAAATGCGCAGGCGGTCATGCGAAGCCTTTGACTCGCGAGCTGCGTACCATGCCGACAGAGCCCCATCGTTCATCGGGAAGTTCTTACCGCCGCCGATGGCAACTCCAGCGGTGGACTGCACCTGGCGTTCACCCAAGAACTCTAGCGCCTTGCTACCAAGGTTCTCGCTCAGCGCGCGGAAGGTAGTCCACTTGCCGCCGATCAACGAGAGCATCGTGGTCTGGTCTGTCAGGCGAGTTTCCTTGACCTGGTAGTCGCGGGAGACAAATCCTGGCGCCGTGTCATCGTGGTTCGGCAGCGGGCGGACTCCGGAGAACTTGTAGACGATGTCCTGCTCGTTGACCTTGATGGTCGGGAAGACGTGGCGAATCAAGTCGAAGAAGTACTGGACTTCTTCGTCGGTGCACACCGCTGGCTCGTTCATGTCGTGCTCGAGGTCGGTGGTACCAACCAATACACGGCCGAGCATTGGGTAGATCAAGACAACGCGGCCATCTTCGTGTTCGAAGAAGATCTCACGCCCGCCGGTAGCCTCAAGCAGCTCAGGGTGATCGAGCACGATGTGCGAACCCTTGGTGCCACCAGTCCACTTGGTCTCTCGGCCCAGCTCCTTGTTGGTCAAGTCGACCCAGGCGCCGGTGGCGTTGATGATGACCTCGGCGTCGAAGTCGAATTCTTCGCCCGTGAGTACGTCGCGCAACTTCGCGGTACCACCATCCACACCAGTAAGTTCGATGTAGTTGCTGGCACGGGCGCTCTGGTGAGCATCCAGACCTTCACGCAGGACGTCCAAGGTCAGGCGCTCAGGGTTGTGTACCGAAGCGTCGAAGTAGGTGGCGGTGTACTTCACGTCGTTGCGAAGCTTTGGCAGGTCCGCGCGGGCGGCCTTGCCCGACTTGAATGTGTGCCATGGGGTGTTGCGTCCACCAATGCCGGCGAACACGTCGTACATGATCAAGCCGGCTTTGATGAGTGCGGCGCCGCGCTCGGTTGGCTTGCCGGACTTGTGGGTGAGGAAGCGCGTCGGCGCGCTGAGGATTCCGGAGAAGGTGGAGAAGATCGGGATCGTCGTCTGTAGCGGCTTCACGTAGTGTGGTGCGATTTCCAGCAGCGAGTTGCGTTCCTGAACGGATTCGTGGACCAGGCGGAATTCGCCGTTTTCAAGGTAGCGAATGCCGCCGTGAATCATGTGCGAGCTGGCCCCAGAAGCACCTTGGCTGTAGTCACCACGCTCGATCAGCGCCACATCGATGCCCTGCATCGCGAGGTAGCGGAAGGTCGCTACGCCGTTGATGCCACCGCCAACAACCAATACCCGCGCCTGCGGGCGTTCGCGCAGTTTGGATAGCTGTTCACGAATCACGATTTGTGCCCCTTAGTAACAATTGAATAAGTCTGAGGCTAGTCTTGTAACAGAACGGCCATTCGGTCAAACAAATTGCACAAATGTGCAGAAACGGTCAGATTGATGATGAAAACACCGTCCGGAGGAACCTATAAACGGGGTGCGCCTGGCACATCCGTGCACACGACTCCCCGAGCCAAGGACGCGCTGCGAGCAGCCCAGCTGTATTACCTGCAGGATATGAAAATGGAGGTCATCGCCAAGGAGCTGGGCACCTCACGTTCGACGGTGTCCAGATTGCTGACCCACGCCAAGCGAACCGGCATGGTTTCGATCAGCATCACCCCCAGCGCAAATATGTCCGCACTTTTGGGCAATCAGCTCAGCGAGCATTACGGCATCAACTTCAACGTGGTGCCAACTGATGGCTCAATGGATGACTCCGAGCTGCTCTCTCGTGTGTCTGCTCATGCCGCATACCTTTTGGCTGACATCATTTCCTCGTCGATGACCGTCGGGGTGGCCTGGGGTTCAACAATGCAGGCAGTGTCCACAGCGCTCGCTCCCCACCCGACACATGACACCAAGATCGTCCAACTTAATGGGGCGGCAAACCCGGTGACCAGTGGCGTGAGCTACGCCAGCGATATTCTCACCCGCTTCGGCCATGCGTTTACCGCCCGAACCGAACAGTTCCCAGTTCCGGCCTTTTTTGATCGCGCTTCGACACGCGAGGCGATGTGGCAGGAAACCTCCATCAAGCGCGTGCTGAAAGTGCAGCAGGAAATGAACGTGGCCGTGTTTTCACTCGGTTCGGCTGGCTCCGCGGTGATCTCGCAGGTTTATCGCGGCGGATACCTGACCAAAAATGAGACTCAGGAGCTACGCGTCATGGGTGTCGTGGGGGACGTGGCCACGGTGTTTTTTGACAAGGACGGCAACAGCTCGAACATTTCGCTTAATTCCCGCTCCACCGGCCCGACCCTGGACTCGCTACGCAAAGTCCCTACACGCTTCTGCGTTGTCGCCGGTCGCGGCAAGCTCGAGGCGGTGCGCGGAGCGCTAAAGGGTGGGCTGATGACTGACTTGGTCATCGATGAGGGCACCGCGTTGGCGTTGCTCGACGGGTAGGATTTCACTTATGCACCAACGACAACAGCTAATATCCACGCACCAGATTAATGGTTCGACGCTCAAGGTCTTCATCACCACGGCGCGCAAACCGGCACAGGGCGTAATTTTTGCGGTACATGGCTTCCGCGGGGACCACCACGGTCTGGCCCGCATCGTCTCCCACCTTGAGCACTACACGGTGATTGTGCCCGATCTGCCCGGTTTTGGTGCGTCCACCTCAATGCGCGACATTGAGCACGATGTTTCTGGCTATGCGCAGATACTCAATGAGCTGGCTTCGCAATTGCACCTTGATGGCCGGGTGCACTTACTTGGGCATTCCTTTGGCTCGATCGTCGCCGCAAAATTGGCTACGCAGCGAGAATTTGCATCGCTGGTTTTGCTTAATCCCATCTCCGAACTCGCACTGGATTCTTCGCAGGCGCTGCTGGCCAAGCTCACCAGCGCTTACTACGAGGTGTGCGCCAAACTGCCCGCCGCCGTGGCAGAACCTGCGCTACGATCGAAGCTTTTCAGCGACGCCATGAGCCTGGTGATGACCAAAAGCAAGGATCCGGCGATCCGCGCCTATGTTCGCGATCAACACCGCGCCTACTTTGGTGGATTCCAAACGCGCAGCATCCTGGCGCAGTCCTATCGTGCGTCGATCACCGCCACTGTTGGGGACTACTCCCCCGAGCTTAAACTGCCGACCCTTATGGTGGGCGGGATGCAGGACGAACTGGGTACCCCGGCAACTCAAGAACAGCTGCGGCGTAGTTTTGCCAACGCGTCGTTGGTGATGCTGGAAAATGTCGGGCACCTGATCCACTACGAGAAGGCGCCAGAAACCGCCAGCGAAATCGCGCGTTTCCTAGCGGCGTTGGCCACAGCGGATTCCGTGCCCAGCGGCGAACCGCTCGCCTAGAGCACGTCGTAGGGGTCGATCGTTATAGTCACGATCGGGTCCTTCGCTGCAGACATGCTCGAGCGCAGATGGCGCAGGGCGCCAGTGACCTCGTGTCCATCGGCGTAGGAGAAGAACAGTACGTAGCGGTGCTGAATTGGCGGACCGTCGATCACCGTCGGGCCATGAATTTGCACCCGGGCACGGGTTTCAACGTCGAGGGCCGCGATCAGGCGTTGCGCGCCAGGACCGGAAATGATCGCACTGCGCACCGCTGGCGGTAAACCAACCTCCCGGCGTTCAGCCAATTCGCGATCGGCAAATCCGGCCGGGTCATAACGTACCAGCGAGGCCCCGGCAGGGCTGGGGTGCCCGGTGAGGACTACAACGCCGTCGCTTCGGGCCATGGAGGCGGCGGTAAACCAGCGGGCGAGAACTTCTTCGGAGTTTCGCAAGGAGTCATGGGCGAGCATCTTGTCGGCGTCGAGCAATAACACCGCTGCGTAGCCGCCTTCAACCAACGGTTCTACTCCTGGTGTGGCCACCACCAGCGCCGGTTTATCAGGTATTTTTTCGACCGGTTTTGCTCCGGTGGAGGAAATAACGCTGACCTTCGGGAAGGCCAACCCGAGTTCGTCGGCGGTGCGCTCGGCCCCGATGCTGGCTGCTCGGATGCGTGGTGATGAACAATTCTGGCACCGGTAGTCGTGGAACTGCTCGCCACACCAGCGGCAGGCCACATGAGAATCCTTGCCGGCGATGTGTAGCGGACCCTGACACCGAGTGCAGCGCGCTAGTGTGCGGCAGTCCTGGCAGGCCACGGCCGGGACAAAGCCGGTGCGTGCTACCTGCACCAAAACCGGACCGGTTTCTAGCGCCTTGCTTGCTTCCCGCCAGGCCAGTGACGGAATTCTGGCGCGGGCTAGGGTCGGATCGCGCTCGAGTTCAAAATCGTTGGTTGTTGCCGTGACCCGTGCGGTGAGTTCCCGCAGCGCTGCTCGCGGCATTTTCAGCTCGGTCGCCCAGCCCGTGCTGACCAATCGCTGTGCCTCAACCGATCGGGAGGCACTAGCGATCAGCAGAGAAATGCCGGCTTGGGTGCTGCGCAGTAGCAACACCTCGCGGCTGTGCTGATACGGGGCGCGCTGTTCGCGGTGCGACTGGTCCGCATCCTGCCACAGAATCATCAATTCGAGCTCTGGCACGTGGCAGAGCGCCGCCGAACGGGTGCCGATGACGATCTGCACGTGTCCGCCGATGGCACGCAGGAAGTTCCGGTAACGCGGGGTTGGCCCGTCGTCGGCTTGCAACCGGGCATAGGACTCCGGGCCAAAATGATCGTCGAGGTACTGGCTGAGGATTTTTACATCGCGCGCATCGGGCACAATGAGCAACACCCGCTTGCCGCGTTGAAGCACAGGCCGGGCCGCGTCCATCAAGAACCCGGGCCAAAAACCGTGCATGTTGGGTACCCAAGTTGCCACAGCTCGCAGCAGCTGCCCACTTGACCACGCCTCGATCGCCCTAGGCCCATTTTCGTAGCGCTCGATCTGGTTCTGCGTCTCCTGCAGTTCCGGGTTAACGGTGGCCAGTTCCTCTTTTTCTACCTTTGCGGCGCGCGCGGGAACCGCCGAGCGCACCACATCCCACAAAGTTCCAGCATAGCGGGTGGCCACCTCGCCGGCTGCGTGGAGTACTTCAGGGAACAGCGTGACTTGTTCGCTGACGATTTTGCTCAGCGGCTTAAGCTTCATCGCCGTTGCATGGTCCTCGAGAATTTCGACGATGAACCCGGCGGGCTGTTGGTGCCCAAAAGGGACCTTGACCCGGATACCCGCAACGGCCTGGGTGGCCATGGAGTCGGGAATTTCGTAGTCGAAGAGCCGGTCCAAATGTGGAACCGATGAATCAATCAGCACCCGAGCAACCCGCGTACGGCGGGTCAGCTCGGGTGCTGCGATCAGAGCGTCTTGCTGCACTGCGTAGATCCTAGGCGTTGAACCAGTTGCGCAACGCGTCCACTCGGTCCAGCTTCTCCCAGGTAAAATCGTTGTCGTCCCGGCCAAAGTGGCCGTGGGCAGCGGTTTTGCGGTAGATCGGGCGCTTCAGATCAAGATCTTCGATGATTCCCAGTGGGCGCAGGTCGAAGACCTCGTTGATGGCCTTGGTGATCTTCGCTGGGTCAACGGTTTCGGTGCCGAAAGTCTCGACGTAGAGTCCGACAGGGCGAGCCACACCGATAGCGTAGGCAACTTGGACCTCGGCACGACGTGCCAGGCCGGCAGCGACCACGTTCTTAGCTACCCAGCGCATGGCGTAAGCGGCCGAGCGGTCAACCTTCGATGGGTCCTTACCGGAGAAGGCGCCACCACCGTGGCGAGCGAAGCCGCCATAGGTGTCAACGATGATCTTGCGCCCGGTCAAACCGGCGTCTCCTACCGGACCACCAATAATGAATGGACCCGATGGGTTCAAGATGACATTGGTCTTGGACATGTCCAGGCCTGAGCGTTCCAGAATCGGGGTGACCACCTCTTCATACAGGTCAGCCTTGAGGGTGGCCAGTTCGTACTCAGAGGCATGCTGGCTGGAGACAACCACGGTGTCTACCGAAACCGGCTTATCACCGTCGTAGCCGATGGTCACCTGGGTCTTGCCGTCCGGGCGCAGCAACGGCATGCGACCGTTTTTTCGCACCTGGGTAAGACGCTCGGACAGACGGTGCGCGAGGAAGATCGGGGTCGGCATCAGCGAGTCGGTTTCATCCGAAGCGTAGCCAAACATCAGGCCTTGGTCCCCGGCGCCCTGCAGGTCGCGCGGGTCCTTAGCGGTACCTTCGCGCGACTCCAGCGAGTTGAAGACGCCGTCGTGAATCTCTTGGGATTGCTGGCCGATCGACACGGAGACACCGCAACGCGCGCCGTCAAAACCGTTGGCCGACGAGTCGTAGCCGATGTCCAGAATGGTTTTGCGGACGATCTCAGGGATCTCGACATAACCGTTGGTGGTCACCTCACCGGCCACGTGCACCAGTCCGGTGGTGGTCAGGGTCTCGACGGCGACCTTGGAATCGGGGTCCTGCGCCAGCATGGCGTCGAGGATCGCATCCGAAATCTGATCGCAAATCTTGTCCGGGTGTCCCTCGGTCACGGATTCCGAGGTGAAAAGACGAAGTTCAGGGGTTGTTGAAGTCACCTTGTTACTCTATCTGGTCTGGTGGACCGTTAAGCAGTTGTTGCGACAATACGTGACCAAGCCGCACATGGCTCAGCTCACTATTCTTGCGCAGCATGTCCTTTTGTTGCGTGGGAAATCTGTTCGATGACGACCCGGGCCACCTCTAATTTGCTTCCGGCAGCATGGACCGAGTCGCTCGAGCCGGCAAAAAGCACGTGAATGCTGTTGGTGTCCTGGCCAAAGGTCAGCGTGGCACCAACTTCATTCACGACCAGCATCTCGCATCCCTTACGGGCGAGTTTGGCGCGTCCATAGTCAAGAACCGTGCCCTGCTCATCGCCCGTTTCAGCGGCGAATCCCACGATGAAGGGCGGAAGCTGGGCGTTGGTGGCACGTTGCGCCACCACTTCGGCCAAAATATCTGGGTTCCGCACCAGTTCGACGACGGGGGCGGAATACTCATCGCGCTTCTTGATTTTCGAATTTTCGATCGTTGCCGGTCGGAAGTCAGCGACCGCGGCGTTCATGATCAGCACGTCCTGACCAGGTGCATGGGTGAAGACCGCCTCATGCAAGTCCTGTGCGCTGGAGGCTTCGATCAGCGTCACCCCGTGCGGGGCGGGCACCTCCAAATGGCAGGCGATCAGTGTGACTTCGGCGCCAGCTGCCCTTGCAGCTTCTGCCAGAGCCACACCTTGGCGTCCCGAAGAACGGTTGCCCAAGAACCGCACCGGGTCAAGTGGTTCACGAGTACCGCCGGCGGTAATCAGCACCTTGGTCCCGGCGAGTCTCGCATCGCCGAGTAGGTCCTGAACGGAAGCGAAAATTTCTTCGGGCTCAGGCAGGCGTCCGGGGCCAGAATCCTTGCCCGTGAGGCGCCCGGTGGCCGGATTAATAATCCGCACTCCCCTGTCGCGCAGGGTTTGTACGTTGGCGACCGTGGCTGGGTGCTGCCACATCTCGGTGTGCATGGCCGGAGCCATCACTACCGGAGCGCGGGTAGCCAGCAAAGTGCCGGTGAGCAGATCGTTGGCCAAACCGGCGGCGGCCTTAGCCATAAGGTCTGCGGTGGCTGGGACAACAAGGACCAGATCGGCCAGCTGACCTAGTCGCACATGGTTCACGTCCTGAACCCCGTCAAAAACGTTGGAGGTCACGCGGTTGCCCGACAGTGCTTCCCAGGTGGCGTCGCCGACGAAGTTTTCGACGTTGCTGGTGGGGATCACGTCAACGTGGTGTCCGGCTTCGCGCAGTAGACGCAGGAGCAGGACCGACTTATAGGCAGCGATTCCTGCCGAGACGCCTAGAACGATTCGCTTCACTAGGGACTTCCTTGAAGTGTCGGTGCTAATTGACGAGCCGCCGGCTGGCAGAAACTGCCACGGGACTCAACGGCTTGTGCTTAAAGGTGCTTAACCAAAAAGAAGGCGCCCTAATCAGGGCGCCAACTTTTGAATTAGTCCTCGACGACCTCTGCCGGAGTGACCTTGAGTAAGGTTTCATCCAGTTCGCGCAAGGCGATGGTCAGCGGCTTCTCGTTCAGCTTGGTCTCGACCAATGGACCAACATACTCGAACAGGCCTTCATTCAGCTGTGCGTAGTAAGCGTTGATCTGGCGTGCTCGCTTAGCCGAGTTGAGCACGATGGCGTACTTCGAGTCGTTGGTCTCAAGCAACGAGTCGATCGATGGGTTAATGATTCCCTCTAGGTTGGACACAGGACTCCCTATTAGTCGTTCTTAAGCCCCATGAGGGCTACAAGCTCTTCGGCGGCACGTGCCACATCGTCATTAACGATGGTCACGTCGAATTCAGATTCCGCCGCAAGTTCTAGTTTAGCGGTTTCTAGGCGACGTTGCTGTTCTTCGGGCGATTCAGTGCCACGCCCCACAAGGCGACGTACCAATTCATCCCACGAAGGCGGGGCCAGGAAGACAAATTTTGCCTCCGGCATCGACTCCTTCACCTGACGTGCACCCTGCAGATCAATCTCTAACAGGACTTTTTTGCCGTCAGCCACTGCATCTTCAACCGTCGATCGGATGGTGCCGTAGCTATTCTGGCCGTGGACTACAGCCCACTCCAGCATCTGCCCATCTTCGACGAGCTCATGGAAACGATCAGGGCCCACAAAGAAGTAGTGAACTCCGTCCTGTTCCCCTGGTCGAGCGTTTCGTGTCGTTGCGGACACCGAGAGCCAGACATCTGGGTAGTTGTCACGGATGTAGGTGGAGACAGTTCCCTTACCTACGGCCGTGGGGCCGGCTAGAACAGTTACCGACGCAGCGGTCATTGACTACACTTTCGTTTTTGGCGGGCTTTGCTTGAAGTGCTCGGTGATTGCGGTGCGCTGCTTGCGCCCCAGTCCACGCAGTCGGCGGGATGGGGAAATGCCAAGGCGTTCCAACAAGTTTGCCGCGCGTACTTCGCCGACGCCCGGCACCGATTCCAGAAGGTCCATGACACGCATGCGTCCCACGGCTTCATCTTCGTATACCAAGTCTAGTACGTCGGTGATGGAAATTTTGCCGGCGCTGAACTCAGCCTTGATTTCCGCACGACGTGTGCGGGCAGCAAGGGCTTTGGCGCGGGCCCGGATACGATCTTCGTCAGAGAGTTCTCGCAGTACCATCGTTCAGCCATCCTTAATGTGTAGTTGACTAAGGCTATGTTGAGAAACATAGCTTTCAAACGCTGCTTTTGCAAGACTAAACGCGTCGTGGCTACCAGAAACTCTAGTAGCCACGACGCGTTTGTGTCACGAACCTATTTTTCAACTACCCCGCGGCGATCAATTCATCGCGTACGCTGCGTGCTTTCTCGCGAAGGGCCGCTACATTCGGCCCGACTTTGAGAATGTCTCGACTGCTGGTGCCCAGCACCTGCGAGTAGCTCGAGGCGAATGACTTGGCGATATCTTTCGCGGTCGCACCCTGAGCCCCGAGGCCCGGAGTGAGCAGCGGAGCTTTGCTGGCGCTCAGGTCGATGCCCAGTTTTTGTGGTGCGTCCCCGATGGTGGCGCCAACTACCAAACCGACGTGACCCAAATCTACTGCAGCAGCATTTTCCCGGGTGACTTGGTCGATAATTGATTTAGCAACCGAGTTTTCACCACCAACGTGCTGCACCGAGGGGCCTTCTGGGTTGGAGGTCAGCCCGAGGACAAACACTCCCCTGCCGGTGGCGGCAGCCAGATCGAGCGCCGGACGCAGGGACTCGTAACCCAAGTATGGGCTCAGAGTTACCGCATCGGAAGCCAGCGGAGATTCATCATCGAGCCAAGCGGTCGCATAGGCGGCCATGGTCGAACCAATATCCCCACGTTTCGCATCGGCCAAGGTGAGCAGCCCGGCAGCCTTGGCCGCAGCCAAAGTTTCCTCGAGGGCAGCAAAACCGGCCGAACCGAAACGCTCGTAAAGGGCAACCTGCGGCTTGAGGATCGCGGCGGCACCGGCCATGGCTTCCACCACGGTCAGTGAGAAAGATCGCACACCTTCGGCCGTATTTTCCAGCCCCCAGGCTTCCAGCAACGCCGGATGCGGGTCGATTCCCACACACAGCGGGCCGTAAGCCTGCATGGCAGAACGCAGGCGGTCACCAAATAGGATCGGGCTAGGCATTGCGCGCCGCATTCAGGTGAGCCTCGTGCTCCTGCAAGCTGGTGACATCCCACGCGTATTCGCGCAGGGCGTCAATCGCCTGAACCGAGGCGCCAAATTCGGCCACCGTGGTGATCACCGGGGTGCCCACTGAGGTAGCTGCAGCGCGGATCTCGTAACCGTCGCCACGGGCGTCGGAACCCGAAGGGGTGTTCAGGATGAGTCCGATTTCGCCAGCGTTGATCAGATCGACGATCGAGTCGCCACCTTCATGCAACTTGCCCACAACCTTGGTTGGGATGCCGTTGCGACGCAGAACCTCGGCGGTGCCACCGGTGGAGATGATCTCAAATCCGTTGTCCGACAGGTGCTTGACCGGAAGGACGATCGAACGCTTGTCGCGGTTGGTCACCGAAACGAAGACCTTGCCGGAGGTTGGCAGTGGGTTGTTCGCGGCGGCCTGGCTCTTGGCGAAGGCCGTGTCGAAGTACTTATCGATGCCCATCACTTCACCGGTGGAGCGCATCTCTGGGCCGAGCAAGGAGTCAACTACCTTGCCCTCTGGGGTGCGGAAGCGAGCGAATGGCATAACCGCTTCCTTGACCGCGATCGGCGCCGAATCTGGCAGGTGTGCGCCGTCGCCCACCGCTGGCAAGTAGTTGCCACGCAGTTCGGCCAGGGTCTTACCCACGCCGATCAACGCTGCAATCTTGGCCAGCTGCACGCCGGTAGCCTTCGAGGTGAACGGCACGGTGCGCGAGGCACGTGGGTTCGCTTCGATCACGTACAAGATGTCCGATGCGAGCGCAAACTGGATGTTGATCAGTCCGCGCACACCAACACCCTGGGCGATAGCCAAGGTGGCGGCCTTCACGCGGTCGCGCACATCTGGGCCGAGGGTGATCGGAGGCAAGGTGCAGGCCGAGTCGCCGGAGTGAATACCGGCTTCCTCGATGTGCTCCATAATGCCGCCGACGTACAGATCGGTTCCGTCGTAAAGTGCGTCAACGTCGATCTCGATGGCGTCTTCGAGGAAGCGGTCAACCAATACCGGGTGGTCGACGGTGATTTCGGTGGCGTTGGTGATGTAGCGCGAGAGGTTGGCCTCGTCGTACACAATCTCCATGCCGCGCCCGCCCAACACGTAGGAAGGGCGAACCAAGACCGGGTAACCGATGGAGTCGGCGATGGCCTTGGCATCGGAGAAGGATACTGCGGTGCCGTTCTTTGGTGCGATCAGCCCGGCGTTATCCAGTACACGCTGGAAAGCGCCACGGTGTTCGGCCAAGTCAATAGCCTCAGGCGAGGTGCCAAGAATCGGAATTCCGGCAGCCTTCAGCTCAGCAGCAAGCTTCAGTGGGGTCTGGCCGCCCAGCTGTACAAACACGCCCAATACACCGCCGGTCTGCTCTTCGGCGTGAATTACTTCCAGCACGTCCTCTAGGGTCAATGGCTCGAAGTAGAGGCGATCGGAAATGTCGTAGTCGGTGGACACGGTTTCCGGGTTGCAGTTGACCATCACGGTCTCGTAGCCTTCGGCGCGCAAGGCCATCACCGCGTGCACGCAGGAGTAGTCAAACTCGATGCCCTGGCCGATGCGGTTTGGACCCGAGCCGAGGATGATGACCGACTTCTTCTCGTGCGCCACCACCTCGGTCTCTTGATCGTAGGTGGAGTACATGTACGGGGTGAAGGCTTCAAACTCGGCCGCGCAGGTATCAACGGTCTTGAACACCGGGCGGACACCTAGTGCGTGGCGAATACCGCGAACCACGGCCTCGGACTTGCCGGTCAGCTGTGCCAGCTGAGCATCGGAGAAGCCGTGGTGCTTGGCTTCGCGCAAAATGTCTTCAGGCAGGTGCTTATTGGCGGCAACCAGCTGTGCGGTCTCGTTGATCAGCGCCAGCTGATCCAGGTACCAAGGGTCGATCGACGTCACTTCGTACAGGCGCTCGATCGAAAGACCCGAGTAGAGCAGGCGCTGGACCAGCGACAGGCGCTCGGTGGAGCCCTTGACGATGGAGGCCAGTACGGCTTCGTGCTCGGATTCGTCAATGGTCTCGAAGCTCAGCTCCGAGCCCTTCTGCTCTAGTGAGCGCAGGGCCTTTTGCAGTGCCTCGGTGAAGTTACGGCCCAGGGCCATCGCTTCGCCGACCGACTTCATGGTGGTCGTCAGGGTCTTATCCGCTGCCGGGAACTTCTCGAAGGCAAAGCGTGGGACCTTGACCACAACGTAGTCCAGAGCCGGTTCGAAGGAGGCCGGGGTCTTCTGGGTGATGTCGTTCGGGATCTCATCCAAGGTGTAACCCACGGCCAGCTTGGTGGCGATCTTGGCGATCGCAAAGCCGGTGGCCTTGGAAGCTAGTGCGCTGGAGCGTGAAACGCGGGGGTTCATCTCGATAACCACTACGCGGCCGGTGTCCGGTTCAATAGCAAACTGGATGTTACAGCCACCGGTGTCCACGCCAACTTCGCGGATGACGGCGATCGAAATGTCGCGCAGGTTCTGGTATTCGCGGTCGGTCAGGGTCATCGCTGGGGCGACGGTGATCGAGTCGCCGGTGTGTACACCGACCGGATCGAAGTTTTCGATGGAGCAGACGACTACAACGTTGTCGTTCTTGTCGCGCATCATCTCCAGTTCGTATTCCTTCCAACCCAGGATGGACTCCTCCAGGAGCACCTCGGTGGTTGGCGAATACTGCAGGCCGGCACCGCAGATGCGGCGCAGGTCTTCTGGGTTGTAGGCCATGCCCGAACCCAAGCCACCCATGGTGAACGATGGGCGGACAACAACTGGGTAGTTCAGTTCCTCGACGGCAGCAAAAGCCTCGTCCAGGGTGTGTACGATGACCGACTTGGCCGATTCGGCGCCGCAACGCTCCACCACGCCCTTAAACTTCTCGCGGTCTTCACCGAGCTCGATGGCTTCGATGTTCGCGCCGATCAGCTCCACGTTGTACTTTTCCAGGGCGCCGGACTTATCCAGTGCGATGGCGGTGTTCAGTGCGGTCTGGCCGCCCAGGGTTGGCAGGATCGCATCCGGGCGTTCCTTGGCGATGATCTTTTCGACGACCTCTGGGGTGATCGGCTCAACGTAGGTGGCGTCGGCGAATTCCGGGTCGGTCATGATGGTGGCCGGGTTGGAGTTCACCAGAACAACTCGCAGCCCCTCTTCCTTGAGCACACGAAGTGCCTGGGTGCCGGAGTAGTCGAATTCAGCGGCCTGTCCGATAACGATCGGGCCCGAACCGATGACGAGAACTGATTTCAGATCGGTGCGCTTAGGCATTACTTGCTGTCCTTTTCTGCGGCGGAATCCAACGCGGTGATGAAGCGGTCAAAGAGGTAGGCGGCATCGTGGGGGCCAGATGCGGCTTCTGGGTGGTACTGCACTGAGAAGGCTGGAATGTCCAAGCAGTTCAGGCCTTCCACCACGTGGTCGTTCAGGGAGTAGTGCGAAACTTCGACCTTGCCAAAACGCTCAACCGGGGCCAGCTGTGAGCCCTCGATCGGCGCGTCAACGGCGAAGCCGTGGTTCTGGCTGGTGATTTCTACCCGACCGGTGGACTTGTCCATGACCGGCTGGTTGATGCCTCGGTGGCCGAAGCGCAACTTGTAGGTATCAAAGCCGAGCGCGCGGCCCAGCATCTGGTTGCCGAAGCAGATTCCGAAGTATGGCAGTCCGGCGTCGAGCACCGAACGAACTAGCTCCACCTGCTTGGTGGCGGTGGCTGGGTCACCAGGTCCGTTGGAGAAGAACACGCCGTTGGCGCCGGTGGCCTTGATATCTTCCAGGGTGGCATCGTGCGGCAAGACGTGCACACGCAAACCACGCTCGGCCAGGCGGTGCGGGGTCATCGACTTCATGCCCAGGTCGATCGCGGCCACGGTGTGCTTGATGGCACCGGTGTAGCCGTGATCGGCTGGCTCAACGATGTAGGCCTGCGCGACGGAGACCTCAGCGGAGATGTTTCGGCCGGCCATCGGTGGCTGTGCCTTGACGATCTCGATAAGCTCGGCGTCGGACTTGGCCGCAGCATCGCCGGAGAACACGCCGGACTTCAGCGCGCCAACTTCACGCAAGTGGCGAGTCAGTGCACGGGTATCCACACCGCGGATGCCCACGATGCCATATTCTTTTAGGTCATCGTCCAAGGTGCGCTCGCTTCGCCAGTTGCTTGGTCGACGAGCAGCATCGCGCACTACATAACCGGCAGCCCACATGCGGGTGGACTCCGGATCCTGCGAGTTCACGCCGGTGTTACCCACGTGTGGGAAGGTCTGCACGATGATCTGGTGTGCGTAGGAAGGGTCAGTCAGGGTTTCCTGGTAGCCGGTCATGCCGGTGGTGAACACTGCTTCACCCAGGGTTGTGCCCACGGCGCCATAGCTGCGCCCGCGGAAGATGCGGCCATCTTCGAGTACCAACACGGCTGGTAGGTTGCTCAGAGAATTCACTTATTTGTCTCCTGCTCGGCTTACGTCGGTGTGCGACGCCAGCAACTGATAAATCTTTGGGGTGTCCTCGGCATAGCGGGGACGGAATCCGGTGTCGAAGGTGAATCCTTCGCGATTCCAGGTGATCACGATCAGCCCGTTCTTCTCGACAAATTTGCCGATCATCCCGCTGGACCGCTTAACGTTTTCGAAGTGCTCCCACCCGATGTGCAGATCGCGGCTGCCGGATCGGATCAGGTGAATGCCGTGGCTTCCCAATTCCAAGGTGGCATTGGTTCGCACGCCAAGATCATGCACGGCAATGCGGTCCAGCCAGTCATCAAACTTGGTGGTGGCCACATACATTCCGGTGAAGCTGTGTTCGAGCGTATCGGCAAACTCAGCGTAGGGCTCCGGGATGTCCGATTGGCGGGCTTTGAGGTTCCGCCAGCCCAGCAAAATCATGGTGATGCCGGCTGCGATGATCAGCACCGTAATGATGATCGGGCCTAGTGCTCCCTCAGGCATGGACCGGCCTTGGGGTAGCGAGCTTGGAGTCGAGCACCGTGGCGTGACCGTGCAGGAAGGTGGCGCGTACCGAACCCGGTAGCTGCATTCCGGCAAACGGTGAGTTCCGGCCCTTGGTGGCCATAACGCTCGGGTCAACCGTCCAGGTAGCAGCCGGATCAACCAGAGTCAGGTTGGCTGGCTCCCCTACCGCGATTGGTCGGCCCTGATCGGCAACACGGCCGATCTGCGCAGGCACGGTGGAGGTAATCCGGGCCACATCGGCCCAGGAGAGCAACCCGGTATCCACCAGCGTGTGCTGGACGATGGACAGCGCGGTCTCCAGACCGGTCATGCCCATGGCCGCAGCTCCCCATTCACAATCCTTGGATTCGGAAGGGTGCGGGGCGTGGTCGGTGCCGATCACGTCGATGGTGCCATCGGCGAGGCCCGCACGGAGTGCCTGCACGTCGGCTTCGCGGCGCAATGGCGGGTTGACCTTGTACACCGGATCGTAGGTGCGAACCTTTTCGTCGGTCAGCAACAGGTGGTGCGGGGTGGCTTCGGCGGTGACGTTAATTCCGCGAGCCTTGGCCCAGCGGATAATTTCTACCGAGCCGGCGGTGGAGACGTGGCAGATGTGCAGGCGCGCACCCACATGCTCGGCAAGTAGTACGTCGCGTGCGATGATCGACTCTTCGGCGACCGCTGGCCAGCCTGGCATGCCCAAGATGGAGGAAACTTCGCCCTCGTTCATCTGGGCACCCTCGGTCAGACGTGGTTCCTGGGCGTGCTGGGCGATCACTCCGTCGAAGGCCTTCACATATTCCAGTGCACGGCGCATCAACAGTGGGTCCCAGACGCAGATCCCGTCGTCGGAGAACATCTTCACGGCAGCGCGCGAATCGGCCATGGCGCCGATTTCGCTCAGCTGCTTGCCGGCAAGGCCTACGGTGACCGCACCTACCGGACGGACATCCACCCAGCCGGCCTGACGGCCCAGTTCGTACACTTGCTCAACCACGCCGGCGTTGTCCGCCACCGGGGTGGAGTTGGCCATTGCGTGCACGGCGGTGTAACCACCAAGGGCAGCAGCTTGAGAACCGGTTTCCACGGTTTCAGCGTCTTCGCGGCCTGGTTCGCGCAGGTGGGTGTGGGTGTCAACCAGACCTGGCAGGAGCACCAGGTTCTTCGCGTTGATGACCTGTACGTTCTCGGTGGCTTCGATGCTGCCGATCTGCGCGATCTTCCCGTCAACGATGAGCACATCTTGCACGGTGTCACCGAGTACGGCGGCCTGTTGGATCAAATAGTTCATGGGGTCTTCTTTCAGATCAGGTCGCCGGAGAGGAGCATATAGAGGCTGGCCATGCGCACGGCCACACCATTGGTGACTTGGTCGAGCACCGTGGAGCGCGGTGAATCGGCGGCAGCCGAGGAGATTTCCAGGCCACGGTTCATCGGGCCCGGGTGCATGATCAACGTTTCGGCGCCCGAAGCGTCAAGGGTGGCCAGGCGGGCATCGTCCAGTCCCCAGTAGCGTGAATATTCGCGTGGGTTCGGGAAGTAGGCAGCGTTCATGCGCTCACCTTGGACGCGCAGCATCATCAGTGCATCGATCCCGGACGCGATCACTGCGTCGAGGCCGTAGCTGATGGTGCACGGCCAAGCGTGGGCGCCCACTGGAAGCAGGGTTGGCGGGGCCACCATGGTGACCTCAGCGCCGAGGGTGTTCAGCAGCCACAGGTTGGATCGAGCCACGCGGGAATGCAGAATATCCCCGACGATCGCGACCTTCAGACCATCAAGGCCTTTGCCCAGCGGGTTAACACCTTCGCGTAGTGCCACCTGGCGGCGCAGGGTGAATGCGTCCAGCAGCGCCTGGGTGGGGTGTTCGTGGGTTCCGTCGCCAGCGTTGACGATCGGCAGGCCGATCCAGTCGGTGGCAGCAAGTCTGGCCGGGGCACCGGAATCTGGGTGGCGGATGACTACTGCGTCGGCACCGATAGCCAGCAGGGTTTGGGCGGTATCCTTCAGTGATTCGCCCTTGGAAACGCTCGAACCCTTCGCAGAGAAGTTGATGACGTCAGCGCTCAATCGCTTGGCGGCAGCTTCAAAGGAGATGCGGGTTCGGGTGGAGTCCTCAAAGAAGAGGTTGACCACGGTGCGTCCGCGTAGCGCGGGAAGTTTTTTGATGGCTCGGGTGCCGGATTCGCGCATTTCTTCGGCGATATCCAAGATTGAGATGGCTTCTTCGCGGGTTAGATCCGCGGTGGATAGCAGGTGTTTCATGCGGCGCCCTCGATAATCACTTCGTTCTTGCCATCAATTTCTGCAAGGTGCACACGCACCTTTTCGCTCTTGGCCGTGGGCAGATTCTTGCCTACATGGTCAGCGCGGATGGGTAGTTCACGGTGGCCTCGATCAACGAGGACTGCAAGGCGCACGATGCGCGGCCGTCCCCAGTCGGAGAGGGCATCCAGCGCTGCACGAATGGTGCGCCCTGAATAGAGTACGTCGTCGACCAGGACCACAACTTTTCCGTCGATCCCACCGGTCGGAAGGCGGGTTGGGGCCGGGGTGCGTGTGGTGGAGTGGCGCAGATCGTCACGGTACATGGTGATGTCGAGCTGACCTACAAGAGTTGCTGGGTCCAAATGTTCAGGCGCGGAAGCTGCGATGCGTTGCGCTAAGCGCTGCGCCAGCGGGAAACCACGGCTGGGAATGCCCAGGAGCACAAGGTCATCTGTGCCCTTGTTGGCTTCGATAATTTCGAAAGCCACACGAGTGAGTACACGATCAATATCGTCGCCGGTCAGAACCGTGCGCGACACATCTGGCACTGAATTTTCATTCATGCTGTGCACCTCTCCCTTCTCCGCCTCACGGGACGGCATTTAAAGGAATATTGCTAATTCAAATTATCACGATCCGGGGCCGATTCCCTAGCGGAAAGCTATGCATGACACTGAATGGCCAGTGAAATGCATCACTCGATGTATAGCTCTGCGCCCACGCACCCTGAGAATTAGGCACCTTAGCCCCCGCAGCAGCTAAGTGAGGCTGCCAGTATTGGCCTTGGCACACCGTGATCGAGAGATTAATAGAAGCTCCATGCGGGTAATAAAGCAGCGGTGTGATGCTCCTCCATCGCAGCGTGAAATGGGCGCAAAAAAGCCTGGGCCCGATCTCACAATGGAGATCGGGCCCAGGCTAGAAAACTGAGGAACGCGGTTAGTTGACCAAAGTATTAGTCAACCAAGGTGTCCTTGACGCTTTGGATTCGACCCAAAACGCCGTTGACGAATTCAGGTGACTCGTCGGTGGATAGCTCGCGAACGTTAACCACGGCTTCTGCCACGGCTACGGCGTCGGGAACATCGTCGTTGTAGAGCAATTCCCACACACCGATGCGCAGGGCGCAACGGTCAACGGCAGGCATACGCTCAATGGTCCAGTCCTTGACGTAGCTCTCTAGAACTTCGTCAATACGGTCCAGATGGGCCATGACGCCTTCGAGGATCGTCAGCGAGTACTCGTTGAGTACGATGTCCGAGTTTTCCCGGCGAGAGATAGCGACACCCATTGGATCAACGTCACGGGCTTCAGCTTCAAACAGGAATTCCAGGGCTCGGCGACGGGCTTTGGCGCGGGCTCTCACTAGTTGACACGACCCAGGTAATCGCCGGTGCGGGTATCAACCTTGACCTTGGTGTTCTGCTCTACGAACAGTGGAACCTGAATTTCCTTACCGGTTTCCAAGGTAGCTGGCTTAGTGCCAGCCGAGGAGCGGTCGCCCTGCAGGCCTGGCTCGGTGTAGGTGATTTCCAAAACAACCGAAGCTGGCAGTTCCAGGTACAGTGGGCTGCCGTCGTGCATGGCGATGGTCAGTTCCTGGTTTTCCAGCATGAAACCGGCGGTCTCGCCTACGGTCTCGCCTGGAACGGTGATCTGGTCGTAGTCTTCCAAGTTCATGAAGACGTAGTCATCGCCATCTTGGTAGAGGTACTGGTAGTCGCGACGGTCAACAGTTGCGGTCTCGATCTTGGTACCAGCGTTGTAAGTCTTGTCGACTACCTTGCCGGTCATCACGTTACGCATCTTGGTACGGACGAAAGCGCCACCCTTACCTGGCTTGACGTGCTGGAAGTCAATGATGGTCCAAAGCTGGCCCTCAATCTTCAGCACCACACCATTTTTGATGTCAGTTGTATCCGCCACGTTTCCTCAATCCTCTATTTACACCAGCATGCACTGGCATTATCAAAAAACCATCTATAACTTTACCCTACCGACCGCTTCTGCGTTAGGGTTTGACCCGGTGGCGCTCGTTACTGCCTGGCTTACTGCTCGACGCGCTCTTCGGCAATGTTCAAACAAATGCTCGATGCATTCACCAAGTAGGCGTCGTCGCCGAGCTCGAGGCGAAGGTCCATAGCCTTACGGAAACGAGTCGCCGCAGCCTTGTAGTCGCCCTTGGCGTAGAACGAAAGTCCCAAGTGGTGATGCATCAGTGGCTCGTAATCGGTGCCAGCAAATTCTTCGGCCAGCTTGCGCAGGCGGTTGATCGCACGATCAAAATCACCCTGCATGCGGGTTAGCTCGGTGTCCAATACACGAAGGTGTGCGTTGGTTGGGTCAATCAAGCGGGATTCGGCGATCAGCTCGCCGGCTTCAGCCAGGTGGCCTCGGGCCAGCAGGATCATGACCTGATCGGTCGGCGAACCAACCTGCATCTGGTGCTCGGCGGCCTGCTCGTCGGCGACATAGGGCTTGAGGGTTTCAGGATCGACCAAAACGCCTTCGACCGAAGTTCCGACGCCCTGACGGTTTACCGATGCGACGTCAATGGCGTATGCGGTGTAGTCACCCATTTTCATTCCCCGATTTCCTGGTAGGCCGCAAAGAGCAGCGAATTATCCGGTACTTCGTAAATCCGTGGCTTGCCAATGGCTTCAAGAACAACAAAGCGCAGCTGGTCGCCACGGGCCTTCTTATCGCGCTTCATTCCATCAAGCAGTGCTGCCCAACGGTCGTTGCGGTAGGTCGTTGGCAACCCCAGTGACTTCAAGATGTTCACGTGGCGATCGGCAACCTCATCGGAGGTGTGCCCCACCGAACGTCCCAGTTCAGCAGCGAAGCACAGACCGATGGATACGGCTGCGCCGTGACGCATCTGGTAGCGCTCGGCAAGTTCGATAGCGTGGGCCAAGGTGTGACCGTAGTTCAAGAACTCACGATCGCCAGCTTCCTTCAGATCCCGGCTGACCACGTCAACCTTGACCGCGATGGTGCGCTCGATCAGTTCACGAAGGCGTGCGCTGCTTGGCTCGATAGCCTCGGCTGGGTCTTCTTCGATCAATTCCAGAATGCGTTCATCTGCGATGAAGCCGGTTTTGACGATTTCGGCCATGCCCGTAACCAGTTCGTTCTTAGGCAACGTCGCCAAAGCATCAAGGTCAGCCAATACGGCGGCAGGTGGGTGGAAGGCGCCAACCAGGTTTTTGCCTTCTGCTGTATTGATTCCGGTCTTGCCACCCACGGCTGCGTCAACCATCGCCAACAGCGAGGTAGGAATGTGGATGACCTTCACGCCGCGAAGCCAGGTGGCTGCAACAAAGCCAGCGAGGTCGGTCACCGCGCCACCGCCTACGGAGATCACTGCGTCGGTGCGGGTGAAATCGTTCTTGCCCAGCACCTCCCAGCAGAATGATGCAACCTGGATGTGCTTGCCCTCTTCGGCATCCGGGATTTCAGCGGTTAGTGCCTCAAGGCCAGCATTGGCCAATTCGTCACGAACTACGTCGCCGGTGGTGCGCAAGGCGCGGGGGTGAATAACCAAAACCTTTTTAACCGAAGATCCAAGTAGCTCTGGCAAGTGAGACAAAAGTCCGTTGCCAACAAGTACTGGATACGATTCGGCGGGGGTGTTTCCCGAGACCTTAAGAGTGGTCGGTGCCAATGGCATCAGTCTATTCCTCCTGATGGTGATGATTTTTCTAGCGTACGCGTGCAAATGAGCAGAACTTGCATCTCGTGGTCCTAATCACAGTTGCTCAAGTTGCGGCAAAATCTCTTCGACAATTTGTAGAACGGACTTGCCGTCCACCACAACATGCACGTCAGCTAGCATTTCGTAAATGGGGCGACGCTTTTCGTAGACCTGTGCCCAGACGGTGAGTGCTTCGTCACCTGCCAGCAAAGGCCGGTTGGAGTCTTGGCGAATCCGTTCCGAAGCGGCCTCTTGGCCAAGCTCGAGATAAACCACGGTGCCTCGGGAAAGTAGCTGCTGGTTTTCTTCACGCAACACCGCGCCGCCGCCGGTAGCGACCACTCCGGTGAGTAATCGGGCCAGGGCCTGAACCTCTAAGTCGCGGAAGTGCTGCTCACCGTGTTCGGCAAAAATTTGCGGAATGGTCCCGTGATGAGACACCACCGCAGCATCGGAGTCGGCAAAACTAGTGGATAAGGCCGTGGCCAGCGACCTGCCCACGGTGGACTTGCCACTGGCCATCGGACCAATGAGGTAAATCATTACCGAATGCTTCCTAGACGCCGGTCGATCCCAGATTATCCGGGATGTTAGCTAGGTAGGAGTCGATATTGCGCTTGGTTTCGGTCACCGAGTCGCCGCCAAATTTCTCCAGCAGGCTCTGTGCAAGAACCAGCGCGACCATAGCTTCGGCAACAACACCGGCGGCTGGAACCGCACAGACATCCGAACGCTGGTGGTGGGCGGTGGTCTCTTCTCCGGTGGCCGTATCGATGGTGCGCAACGCACGTGGAACGGTCGCAATTGGTTTCATACCAGCGCGTACACGCAGTACTTCACCGATGCTCATGCCACCTTCGATGCCGCCTGCGCGGTTGGAGTTGCGCTTGATGCTGCCATCTTCGGCGTAAACAATTTCGTCATGGGCAGCGCTGCCACGTCGGGCTGCGGTAGCAAAGCCGTCGCCCACTTCAACACCCTTGATGGCCTGGATGCCCATCAGGGCTGCGGCCAAACGGGAATCTAGTCGGCGATCCCAATGTACGTAGGAGCCGATACCCGGAGGCAGGTTGTAGGCCAAAACCTCAACCACACCACCCAGGGTCTCCCCTGCCTTGTGCGCGTCGTCAACTTCGGCAACCATAGCTTCGCTGGTCGCGGCGTCAAAGCAACGCAATGGATCGGCGTCCAGTGCGGCAACATCGGCGGCGGTAGGCAACGGAGCACCTTCTGGGGACGACACAGCACCAACAGCGGTGGTGTGCGAGACCAGTTCGATGCCAAGATCGTTCAAGAATCGTGAGGCGACCGCACCCAGGGCCACACGGGCCGCGGTTTCACGGGCGCTAGCACGTTCTAGAATCGGACGAGCGTCCTCAAAACCGTACTTCTGCATGCCGGTGAAGTCGGCGTGGCCTGGACGGGGGCGAGTCAGTGGCGCGTTGCGCGCCATGGATGCCAGCTCGTCCAGATCAACGGGGTCAGCGTTCATCACGCGTTCCCACTTAGGCCATTCGGTGTTCCCGATTTCGATGGCCACCGGGCCACCCTGGCTCTTACCGTGGCGGACTCCGCCAAGGAAAGTAACCTGGTCCTTTTCAAACTTCATACGCGCACCGCGGCCATAGCCTAGACGGCGACGCGCCAACGCTTCGCGTACTACTTCGCTATCTACCGATACTCCGGCAGGTAGTCCTTCGAGAATTCCAACAAGTGCCGGGCCATGCGATTCGCCCGCGGTCAACCAACGCAACATGTCCTCTATTTTGCCATGACATGACGTATTTACTGGTGTCGAGTCAGGCCCAGAGAGTCAAACATCGCATTTGTGACGTCAACACGACGCTGCTCATCCCATGCCTCGTGCGCAAAGAGGCGGACTTGTTCCACTGCTTGATGCACCAACATGTGCAACCCGGAAATCACCGGTCCAGCCCAGTTTTTCGCCAACTGCGAGGGCCACGGATCGTAGGCGACGTCTAGCAAGATGCCGGTTCCCGGACCAAGGGTTGAGACCCAAGTATCGGCCGCGCGTGGCGGCAGGGTACTAAAGACCAGCGGCAGTTCTCGGAGCTGAGCTCCAACTTCTTCGGTGATGCCTGAGATTTCGTGGATGACCGGGTTGAGCGACAGTTCATTAGCTAGGTTCAGGGCCCGGGAGGCGCTGCGAAGAGAGCGAACCACCAAAAAGACTTGCTGTACGCTCAGCTCAGCGCAGGCCTGCAGGGCTGCCAACGCGGTATTGCCCGATCCGAGGATCATGGCTCGGCCGCAAGGAGCCTGGGAAAAATCCTGAACCGCGCGGATAAGCCCGTCAACATCGGTATTTTCCCCAAACAGTGTTCCGTCGTCACGCACCACAATGGTGTTCAGCGCACCGAGGCGTTGGACTCGGGTGGAAACTTCGTCCATGAAGGGCAGGAATACGTCCTTGAGCGGCATGGTCACCGAGCAGCCGGCCCAATCTTCAGTACGCAGTCGAGCTATGTGCGCAGCGCTTTGGCCAGGCTCCAGATCGATCGCCTCGTAGCTCAGATCGGCCCCGAGAAGCTGGTAGGCACGCTGATGCAATACTGGTGACTTCGAGTGGCTCACCGGGTGGCCCAGAACCGCAGCCTGCTTCATCTTTTCCTGCACTTTCTGCTGTGGAGTTACTGCGGGTGGTGTCTAGCAGACGCCGGGATTTTCTGAGCACCAGGTTCGGAACTGTGCCTGGTTCTGCTGGTGTTCTGCATAGGTGGAGGCAAATTTGGTTTCGCCGGTACTGATATTGACCGTCACCCAGTAGTAGTAACCGTTATCTTCCGGATTAGCTGCCGCCTTGATCGCAGCATCTGCGGGAGAGCCGATCGGCGTCGGAGTTAGGCCGGTATGTACATAGGTGTTGTACTTGTTGGCCTTGTCCTTTTTCTCCGACGGACTGAACTGCAGGCTGTAGCGCTTGAGACCGTAGATGACCGCCGAGTCCACCTGCAATAAGCCGTGGGTTTCCTTATTGCCTGGGTCCAAACGATTTTCGATCGCTCCGGCTACGGTGGCGTAGTCCTTCTCGCGCGCCTCGGCTTGGAGGATGGAGGCAACGGTTAAGGTCCGGTAACCCTGTTTCAGATCGGTGATTCCAGCGTTTTTCAACGTTGTTTTGGTGCCCTTAACCATCTTGGCGAGAACGGTTTTGGCGTTGGTGCCCAGCTCAAAGCGGTACTCCCCTGGGTGCAGCCAACCTTCAAGGTTGGGCACAGATGAGGGAAGCCCGAACTTTTCTGGCTGATTGGCCAGCTTTTTCAGGTCCGCTAGTTTCAACCCAGAGCTCTTAGCGACCTCGCTCAGTGCTGCGTCAAGGCGGAGGTTAGCTTTCAGCCCAATGTAGAAGACCTTGCCCGGCTTGTTATTAACCAAAACCTTGGCCGCGTCCGCTGCCGGCATCTGCGACTTAAGCAGGTAGGTGCCGGGGTGAATGAACTTGTTTGTGGATTCGGAATCCTCAATTGCTTTAATGAGCAGCTTGTCGTTGGAAATCACGTCCATCTCTTCAAGCTTGCGCGAGATCACTCCCACGCCCCAGCCATCTTCGACGGTGAATTCCACGGCGGATCCGCCTGGGCCCGGATAGTCGTCGGGATTAAATTGCTTAACCAGAGCCTTAACGAAGAACAGCGACCCTGCGACGATCAGGGCAAAAATAATGACGGTGGCCAGCATGACGACGTTGCGCTTGCGCCGGGTTTTTTTGCGTCGTTCGCGCTTAGACACGGAAGGGATTTCGCCGGTCAAAGAGCTGGCAAACATCGTTTCTGATGCTTGCTCTCCCGTGGTTTGGGTGCCCTGCGCAGGGGCCAGGGCGGGGAGGAACCGGGTGTTGGTATTCTCCCCGTCCTGGCTTTCTGGTGCGCTCGTGCTTGCCGAGGCAGCGGCGGTTTGCTGTGCAGCGCCACCGCTGTAGTGATTCAGGCCGGTTAGTTCCGGAGCCGAAGGTTCTGCGATCGGCGGACGTTGGCCCGCCGAGAAGCTTTCGTATAGCGCGCGATGTGTATCGCGTTGGCGCTCATGACGGGCTTCTTCTCGCATTGACTCTCGTTTCTCGGGGCGGTTCGTACTAAACCTAGGATCGCTAGGTTTACTTCAGTACGATCCGGCTGGCCTGCACGCGGACGTTGTTCCGGCGCATTTCCAGCACCTGCTGCAGGATTTCTGTGGCTGCGACTTGGTCGACAACCTTGCGATGATCCTCCATCTTACGTCCCGAAGCATGCAACGCGCGGTGCGCATTAACCGTGCTCAAGCGTTCGTCAACCAGAAAAACCGACAGCTCGATATTAGCCTCTGAAGCTTCTTCTGCCAAAGCAATAGCGTAGTCACGAGCCATTTTGGTGGATTCTGTGGTGTTTCCGGCCAGCGATTTTGGCTCCCCGATGAACACCTCGGTGGCATTTCGATCGGTGATGATGCGCAAAAGCATTCGACGGTCCGAATTTTTCTTCACATCGCGTCGAAGGGTCATCACAGGGGTCGCCAGAATGCCCGATGGGTCAGACGCGGCAACGCCGACGCGGGCTAGGCCCACGTCGACGCCGAGTGCAACATTAGCCATTAGCTAGGGCCGCCCGGATAGCATCCAGTGCTTCGTCAATCTTCGAAGCATCCTGGCCGCCGCCCTGAGCCATATCGTCCTTGCCGCCGCCACCGCCGCCGAGTACACCGGTCGCGGTACGGACCAAGGCCCCAGCCTTAAATCCATTGGCACGTGCGTCATCGTTGGTCACTGCTAGCACCAGTGGACGGCCGTTGGATTCGCCGATCAAGACGATCACCGCCGCTTCACTGCCTAGCTTGCCGCGCAGATCCAAAGCCATGGTGCGTAGCGCATCAGCCGAATCGATCTGGCCGGCGTTGTGTGCCAGCAGACGGGTCGAACCGATGGTGACGACCTTCTCCAACAGCGATGCGGACTGTGCAAGCATTGCCCGGCTCTTGAGTTCAGCGATCTGCTTTTCAGCCGCCTTGAGCTTGGCAACGGTGTCGTTAACACGCTCGGAGACCTGGTTAGAAGGCACACGGAACAAGCCCGAAAGCTCAGAAACCAAAGCACGCTCAGCTGCGCCGTGACGGAATGCTTCCATACCGACCAGCGCCTCAACACGGCGGTTGCCCGAGCCCACCGAAGCTTCGGAGAGCAAGGTCAGCTGACCAATGCGGGCGGTGTTATCCACGTGGGTACCACCACACAGTTCGCGCGACCAAGCACCGTTCATTTCAACCACGCGAACGTCGTTGGAGTACTTTTCGCCGAACAGGCTCATAGCGCCCAGCTTCTTCGCCTCTGCCAGAGCCATTTCGTTGGTGACAACCTGGTAGTTCGAAGCAATTGCGAGGTTCACAACCTCTTCAACTTCGCTGCGAGCTGCTGGCGAAAGCGCCTCTGCCCACGAGAAGTCGAAGCGCAGGTAGCCTGCCTTGTTGAAGGAACCAGCCTGGGTGGCCGTTGGGCCAAGCAGCTCGCGCAGTGCAGCGTGCACCAAGTGAGTGGCGGAGTGTGCCTGCTCGCCGGAGCGACGGCGTACCGCGTCAACTTCGGTGCGGACCAAAGCCTCGGCTGGAAGCTCGCCCTCACGCACGATCACCTTGTGTACGTTCAGACCCTTAACCGGAGCCTGCACATCGGTGACCTCGAGAACAAAGCCATCACCGGTGATCAGACCGCTGTCGCCAGCCTGTCCGCCGGACTCAGCGTAGAACGGGGTCTCGTTGAGCACCAGGTCAATTTCCTGACCCTGCTCAGCGTAAGGAACAACCTGGCCGTCGCGGATAATGCCACGGATCGACGACTCGCCCTGAAGGGTGTCATAACCGGTGAAGTGCACATTGCCGGCCTCAGCCAGCTGGCTGTAGACAGAAAGGTCAGCGTGGCCGGCCTTCTTGGCCTTAGCATCCTTCTGCGCGCGGGTGCGCTGTTCGTTCATCAGTTCGCGGAAGCGCGGCTCGTCAACGGACAGACCAGCTTCTGCTGCGATCTCTAGGGTGAGGTCGATCGGGAAACCGAAGGTGTCGTGCAGGGTGAAAGCGTCGTCACCTGAAAGGTTCTTGCCCTCGTCCTTAGCGTGACCCAGCGCTTCATCAAGACGGGTGGTGCCCGAAGCGATGGTGCGACGGAATGCGCGCTCTTCAGCGTAAGCAATGCGCGCAATACGCTCGAAGTCGTTGGCTACCTCTGGGTAAACACCCTTCATGGCATCGCGCGAGACTGGAAGTAGCTCTGGGAGTACTTCGGTATCCACGCCCATCAGGCGCATGGCACGCACGGCACGACGAATCAGGCGGCGCAGCACGTAGCCGCGGCCTTCATTGCCCGGAGTGACCTGGTCGGAGATCAGCATCAGCGAGGAGCGGATGTGATCGGCGATCATGCGCAGGCGCACGTCGGTGGCGTGGTTAGGGTCAGTTGGATCCTCGGTGGAGGTGTAGGTGACGCCAGCGAGTTCTGCAGCCTTGTCGAGCACCGGACGGACCTGATCGGTCTCGTACATGTTCTCCACACCCTGCAAGATCATCGCAAGGCGCTCAAGGCCTAGACCGGTGTCGATATTGCGCTTTGGCAGTTCGCCGGCAACATCAAAATCGGTCTTTGAGCGTACGGCCGAAAGGCGGTACTGCATGAACACGAGGTTCCAGATTTCGATGTAGCGGGTCTCGTCGACAGCTGGGCCGCCTTCTTGACCGTACTGTGCACCGCGATCGTAGTAGATCTCCGAGCAAGGACCGCCGGGACCGGGCTGGCCGGTGTTCCAGTAGTTATCTTCCTTACCGGTGCCTACAACGCGCTCGGTCGGGATGCCGATCTCTTCTTCCCAGATCCGTCGTGCTTCAACGTCCTTCTCATCGCCGTCTTCATAGACGGTGACCCAAAGGCGTTCCTTGTCCAGACCGTAGCCACCATCCTCGAGCGAGTTGGTCAGCAGTTCCCAGGCGTAGTGAATGGCTTCATTCTTGAAGTAGTCACCGAAGGAGAAGTTACCGCACATCTGGAAGAAGGTGCCGTGACGTACGGTCTTACCTACTTCTTCGATGTCGCCGGTACGGATGCACTTCTGCACCGAAGTCGCACGGTTGTACGGAGCCTCTTCACGGGCGGTGAGGTACGGAATGAAAGGAACCATACCGGCCACAGTGAACAAGAGTGAAGGGTCGGCTGATACCAGCGAGGCGCTGGGCACCGCGGTGTGGCCCTTCGAGACGAAAAAGTCGACCCACCGACGGGCAATTTCCTGCGTTTTCATCGTGTTACGGATGATCCCTTCACTTAGCGGCGTCCACGCCCAAGGCGGAACGTAATTCTTCTTCGCGGGAGCTCATTCCTTGATGGAAGGCTTCCAAATATTCCGCGACGCGGTCAGTGTATTTGCTGACCTGGCGATTAAGCGCTGCCCCGGACTTTACTTCAGCGTATTTCTTGGTGGCGAGCATTCCTACGCCCACACCAATAGAAACCCACAAGAGCTTTTTCATTCTAGTCTCCTTGGCGGCCATCAGCTGGCCGACGGTCTGATCAAGCATCGATACGTGTTCGATCGAACAGGCTCTGACTTAGCGGCTGCGACGTGCCTTGCCACTTGGCTTGGTGTTCATTGCAACCTTCACGCCTTCGGTGAACGCGGCGACCTTGATCAGCGGCTTGCCTACGGTGGCAGCAACTAGCGAGGACAGCGCGGAAACATTGGCACTGGTATCAGAAACGTTACTGGTGATCGTGTCGACCTTTTTGAGCTGGTCATTGGTGGTGGCGACCGTGTTGGCGACCTCCCCTAGCAATGGGGTGGTTCCGTCTGCCACGTCTTTGATCGTGGTGCGAAGCTCATCAAACACCTTGCCCAATTTAATGATCGGCACTGCCAGCAGTACGACCAGTACTACAAACGCGCCGGCGGCGATAAGCCCTGCAATATCCGAACCCGACATGTGCTTCCTCTTCTGCTTTGGTTTTTGGTGCCAGTCCACCTTATCGAAGTCTGAGCTCCAACAGGTAGTTAAGCGACAAGCCCGCAACCGAAATCGGTTGCGGGCTTGGAACTAGCGCACGGATTTAGCGTGCGTAGTACTCGACCACGAGGTTCTCTTCGCAGGTCACTGGGATCTCTGCACGCTCAGGAGCGCGCAGGTAGGTAGCCTGAAGGGCTTCCAGCTTTACGTCCAGGTAGCTAGGAACAGCTGGAAGCACCTTTGCGTGCTCACCTGCTGCAGCCATCTGGAAAGGAACCATCTTCTCGCTCTTCTCGTGTACGTGGATCAGCTGACCCGGCTGTACCTTGAAGGACGGACGGTCAACACGCTGGCCGTTGACCAGGATGTGACGGTGCACAACCAGCTGGCGAGCCTGCTGGATGGTGCGAGCGAAGCCTGCACGCAGAACCAAAGCATCCAAGCGGGACTCGAGCAGTGCCAACAGGTTGTCACCGGTCTGGCCGCCGAGGCGCTTAGCTTCCTTGAATGCGTTCAGCATCTGAACTTCGCGGATGCCGTACTGGGCACGCAAACGCTGCTTTTCGCGCAGACGTACTGCGTAGTCGCTGTCCTGCTTCTTACGGGCGCGGCCATGCTGGCCTGGACCGTATGGACGGCGCTCCATGTACTTTTCAGCTTTAGGGGTCAATGCAAGGCCGAGCGCACGCGAAAGGCGTACGGTGCGGCGGGCACGGGCGTTAGCCATTAATGTGTCCCTTTCGATCAGCGACGGTATCTACTGGCCTCCAGGATGGAGAGTGTGTGGGCGTCGCGGCCCTGCTACACTGCAACCCTGCTCCAGTACGCGATCGCTCGCATTCTGGGCATGGCTTGCCAGCCAAAGATCAAGTCTACACGAAACCAGTACGCCTGGCGCTGAGTTCTAGCGCACAATTAACGCTGCTTTTTACCTCGTACCGGGTCCTTGCCGCGAATGATTTCACGCAGCCGGGTGAGCCTGGCGCCAATGGTTTTTTCGGCCCCATTAACTGTCGGCGTGTAGTAGTTGGTGCCGACTAGATCATCGGGCAAATACTGCTGGGTGGCGATGGAATGTGGCGCGTCATGGGCGTAGATGTAGCCCACGCCGTGGCCCAGTTGTTTGGCACCGGGATAGTGTGCGTCGCGCAAATGATCTGGAACCAAGGATCCCTTGCCTTCGGCTACATCCGCTAAGGCGGCGTTGGTGGCGTTGTAGGAGGCATTGGATTTTGGTGCGGTCGCCAAATGCACGGTCGCTTGGCCCAGCATGATCCGCGCTTCGGGCATGCCGGTCAGTTGCACCGATTGGGCCGCGGCGACGGCCAGGGGAAGGGCGGTGGGATCGGCCATGCCAATATCTTCACTGGCTGAAATCATCAGTCGCCGGGCAATGAAGCGGGGGTCCTCCCCCGCGGAGAGCATACGTGCAAGATAGTGCAGGGCGGCATCCACGTCGGAGCCGCGGATGGACTTGATGAATGCGGAAATGATGTCGTAGTGCTGGTCGCCGTCCCTGTCGTAGCGCTGGACCGCTTGGTCCATGGCCAGCTGGACGTGATCCGCGGTGATCTGCACCGGCGGGGCCACGCCAGCTCCGGCGGCGTTCCAGGCCACTGCCCCGGCAGCTTCCAGCACGGTCAGCGAGCGGCGGGCATCGCCCTGGGCCAGCCGGACGATGGCATCGCGCTGCTCCTCTTCGAGGATCACCTGGTCGTTGAAGCCGCGTTCGTCAGATACGGCGCGTTCAAGCAGGGTCGACAGGTCACCGTCGGTCAGCGGACGCAAGGTCAGTAGCAGCGAACGCGAGAGCAGCGGGGAGATCACCGAGAAGGACGGATTTTCCGTTGTCGCAGCCACCAGCACCACCACGCGGTTTTCCACCCCGGGCAGCAAGGCATCTTGCTGGGCCTTGTTGAAGCGGTGGATCTCATCGAGGAACAAAACGGTGGTGACCCCGCGCAGGTCGCGGTCGTCCTTGGCCTGCTCGATGACCCGGCGTACGTCCTTCACCCCGGCGGTGATCGCCGAGAGTTCGACGAATTTGCGGTCGGTAGCGCGGGCGATCACATGGGCGATGGTCGTTTTGCCGATGCCCGGAGGCCCGTAGAGGATCACGCTGGCCGGACCGGCCAAGCCGGTCTCCGGGTTTTCGGCAAGCTGGCGCAAAGGCGAGCCGGGACCGAGCAGGTGCTGCTGGCCTACCAGTTCATCCAGCGACTTGGGGCGCATGCGCACCGCAAGAGGCGGACGCGGCCGGTTGACTTGGGGCTCGCGTGCTTCGCGCGGATCATCGGACAGGGAATCGAACAAATCGCTCACCTGCTAAGCCTACCGATATTCTGGGAGTCGCGCGGTGCATGCCAACACGCCACCGCCGACACCTATTGCCTCTTGAAAGGACTTGCTCCATGCGCGCCGTCGTCCAGGTCGCCAGCACCGCCCACGTCGAAGTTGACGGGGAGATCACAGGCCGGTTGGACTCCCCCGGGCTGGTGATCCTGCTGGGCGTGACTCACGATGACGATCAGGCCACCGCGCGCAAGGTCGCCCAGAAGATCTGGCAGCTGCGCATTTTGGAGGATGAAACCTCCGCTGCCAGCAAAAATGCCCCGCTCTTGGTGATCAGCCAGTTCACCCTCTACGGCTCGGTGCGCAAGGGGCGCCGGCCTTCGTGGTCCAATGCGGCACCAGGGCCGGTGAGCGAGCCGTTGTACGAATACTTCGTGGCTTACTTGCGGGAACTGGGCGCGAGCGTTCAGACCGGCGCATTTGGCGCGATGATGAATGTCTCGCTGACCAATACCGGTCCGTTCACGATGATCGTCGACTCGGCAGACCTCCCCTAGCGGCTGGTGCTCTGTACCAGTTTGGTCAGTTGCTCGAAGCTGGCTCGTTGCTCGGCTAGTTCTACCCGACCGGCGGCGGCTAGTTCGTAGACCTTGCGCCCCGGCCCGCCTTGGCCTTCTTGCCACCGGGTTTCCACGAGACCCGCGGCTTCCAGCTTCGCCAATGCGGGGTACAGCGTTGCGCCTTTGAGCGGGCCGAAACCGCGTTCTTGCAGGGACTTGGACAGGGCATAGCCGTGAGCGTGGCCGTTGGAGAGCTCAGCCAGCAGGAGCATCGGGAGCATGGCGCGTTGCCAGCTGCCAGGAAATGGCGAGTCCTTACTCATCGCGGCCTTCTTCCATACCGCGGACTTGGGCGCGCCTTTCAGCAAGCTTGGATTCTACGTATTCTGCGCGATTCGCCGGGCGCAACTCGTAGAGGGTCACCGCAACAAAAATCAGAAGGCACGCCGCGAAGAAGATATCCCATCCACTGCGGTCTGGGGCGATCGCCTCCGGCACGAGGCTGAAGCTGTAGAGGCCCACTACGGCTAGCGGTAGCAGGCGGCGTAGTAACCAGCGTCGCTTCAGCGCTGTGCCGGTGTTCACTGACAGGCCGATAGCGAATTCGCCCGGCGTGCCGAACTCTTGCGCAATGCTGGCCCCGCCGCCCTCCATGCTCATATTCGACCAGTGCTCGCGGGCAGGTTCCAGAGCGGACGCCGCTTCCCTGCTTCGCATTCCGTAGCGCCCGCGCAGCAAACGAGTGGTTTCGGCAAACCACGCTTCTGGATCCGTGAAAGCGCAGGCGCCACCGCGTACTGGTTCAGACTCATCATTCCATGGCAGCCAGAACACACCGACAGCCAGGGCGATGCCGAGAATCGGCGCCAGCCAATTGGGCAGCGGCATGACCTCTCCACCGCCGAATACCGCGATCAGTACGGCTGCTGCGATGGAAACCGCAATTCCGGACAACCCCAGCACCCATGATCGCGCGAATTTGCCTTTCAAACGGTAGAACCACCACAGGTGCCCGGATAAGGCGATTCCCGTGCCTGCAGTCAGGGCCGCCAGTTGCCAGAAGTGCCACGAGTTCGACGTCCATCCGTCGCGGAATCCGACCCACGTGCCAAAACCGGTGCACAGCAGGCCAACAACGAGCCCGATGCCAGCCAGGAGCAGCAAACTGCTGTTGATCGGCATCTCCGAATCCGCAAGCTGCTGCGGATCCAGGCGCGCGAAAGCCCGGGCTTCGCCGAATTCAGCGGGATCACCAAAGAGTTCTTCTGCGCTTTGACCGCTGTCGCGGAGCGCATCCAGCACTTTGCCCAGTTCCGCTGCGCACTGGGAATCGTTCAGCTCCTTCCACCACATCGCGATGTTGAAGTCCTGCGCCCATTGTCGGTCGCTTTCAGGGTAGAGCTCGATGATGTCATTGGGTTCTGCCGAGGCCAAGTGCTCTCCTGGGATCTAAAAGTCTAGGTTGAAAACCAACCTAGTATTAAAACCAGCTTTAATCTACTTTTTAGCCTATTTCATGCAAAAAAGTAGCCGGATCGAACGCATGAATACGTTCAATTCGGCTACTTGAAGCTGCGAAAGCCTACTTGGCTTCGGCCTCTTCGGCCTTCTTCTTCTCAGGCTTGAAGTCGATGCCAGCTTCCTTGCGCTGCTGCGGGGTAATTGGCGCAGGTGCCTGGGTCAGTGGATCGAATCCGCCACCGGTCTTCGGGAAGGCGATGACGTCGCGGATGGACTCCGAGTGGGTCAGCAACTGCAATACGCGGTCCCAACCCAGTGCGATGCCGCCATGTGGTGGGGCGCCGTACTTGAAGCCTTCAAGCAGGAAGCCGAACTGGGTGTCGGCCTGCTCTTGGGTCACGCCCATGAGCTTAAAGACACGTTCCTGAACGTCACGCTGGTGGATACGGATCGAACCGCCACCAATTTCGTTGCCGTTGCAGACGATGTCGTAAGCGTAGGACAGCGCCGAGGCAGGATCGGCGTCGAAGGTGTCCATGAACTCTGGCTTAGGGCTGGTGAATGCGTGGTGCACAGCGGTCCAAGCGCCAGCGCCCACAGCCACGTCGCCCGAGGCAACAGCGTCGGAGGCAGCTTCAAACATTGGTGCGTCGACGATCCAGACAAACGCCCAGTCGCCTTCCTTGATCAAACCGGTGCGGTGACCGATTTCAACACGGACCGAACCGAGCAGTGCGCGCGCTTCGTTCTTCTTGCCAGCGGAGAAGAAGATGCAGTCACCGGCGGTCGCGCCGGTGACAGCGGCCAGGCCGGCCTTCTCTTCGTCCGAAAGGTTCTTGGCCACTGGGCCAGCTAGCTCGCCATCTTCCTTGATCAAAACGTATGCCAAGCCCTTGGCACCGCGCTGCTTAGCAAATTCCTGCCAAGCATCCAGGGTGCGACGTGGCTGGGATGCGCCACCAGGCATAACCACTGCGCCAACGTACTCGGACTGGAAGACCTTAAACGAGGTGTTCTCGAAGTACTCGGTCATTTCAGTCAGCTCTAGGCCGAAGCGCAGATCTGGCTTGTCTGAACCGTACTTGGCCATAGCCTCCGAGTACGCCATACGGCGGATCGGGGTTGGGACCTGTACGTCGATCAGGCTCCACAGTTCCGAGACCAGCTTTTCGCCGAGCTCGATGATGTCGTCTTCTTCAACAAATGAAGCTTCGATATCCAGCTGGGTGAACTCTGGCTGACGGTCCGCACGGAAGTCCTCATCGCGGTAGCAGCGAGCGATCTGGTAGTACTTTTCAAAGCCACCAACCTGCAGCAACTGCTTGAACAGCTGTGGGGACTGAGGCAGCGCGTACCAGGCACCCGGGGTCAGGCGTGCAGGAACAACAAAGTCGCGAGCGCCTTCCGGGGTGGAACGGGTCAGCGTTGGGGTTTCGATTTCGATGTAGCCCTGATCGTGCAACAGGTTACGTGCTACACGGTTAGCCTCGGAGCGCAAACGGATGTTGCGTGCCGGGGTTGGGCGGCGCAGGTCAAGGTAGCGGTGACGCAGACGCGCCTCTTCGCCAACCTCAACGTGCTCGTCAACCTGGAAAGGCAGGGGTGCTGCGGTGTTCAGCACGGTGACGGTATCAGCGATAACCTCGATCTGGCCGGTTGGCAGGTTCGGGTTTTCGTTGCCCTCCGGGCGGCGCTCGACGTTGCCGACGATCTGCAGCACGAACTCATTGCGCAGCGGGTGGAAGTCCTCTTCGTCGCGTACAACAACCTGGGCTACGCCCGAAGCATCACGCAAATCCAAGAAGGCAACACCACCGTGGTCACGGCGACGCGCGACCCAACCGGTGAGGGTAACCTGCTGTCCAATGTGCTCAGCGTTCAAGACGCCCAGCTGATGAGTGCGTAGCACTACGATCCTTTCGGTCGGTTGGGAAAGTTTCTCCCCATGAAGTTTAGTGCACCTTGCCAAGGTGCGTGTGCGGGCCAGTTGGCCGCAAGTATTAGCTGATGGCGATCTTTAGGTCAGACTCGGCCGGCATCCAGGTGAGCGGATCGGCAGTTACCTGCTCACCGGAGCGAATGTCCTTAACCTCGTGGGTGCCGTCATTCTGGGTGAACCAGACAAACGGAATCCCGCGTCGATCAGCAAATTTGATCTGCTTGCCAAATTTCTCGGCACTGGCTGCTACCTCGCAGGCGATTCCGCGTGAACGCAGCTTCGAGGCCACATCCTGAGCTTCGTGCCAGGTGTCATCGTTGGCCAAGGTGACATATACCACTGATGGAACGCTGCGGCTGGCGGTGACCACTTCTTCGGCCAAGATGCGTGAAATCAGCCGGGTGACGCCGATGGACAGGCCCACACCTGGGTAGTTCTTCTTGCCCTTGGATGCCAGCGATTCGTAGCGTCCGCCGGAGCAGATCGAACCCAAGGATTCGTGGCCTACCAACACGGTTTCGTAGACGGTGCCGGTGTAGTAGTCCAGGCCGCGGGCGATGGAAAGGTCAGCCATCACCTTGCCTGGCGCACGCTTTGAAGCAGCATCGATCACCTGGGAGAGCTCATCAAGACCGGTGTCCAGCAACTCGTGGCTTACCCCGAGTGCTCGGACTTGTTCCACGAATGAGGTGTCAAGGGTGCGAATTTTTGCCAGTGCCAGTGCCGCATCAGCCTGCTCGCGTGTTGCGCCGACTTCCTCAACCAGAATCTTGGCGACAGCTTCATCGCCGATCTTTTCCAGCTTGTCGATGGCGCGCAATACCGCATCCGGATCTTGAAGACCCAGTCCACGGTAGAAGCCTTCAGCTAGCTTGCGGTTATTCACTCGCAGGCGGAAGTCGCCAATAGGCAGGGCAGAAAGCGCATCGGCGATGGTCAGCGCGAGCTCCACGTCGTAGCTAAATGGCAAGGTGCCATCGCCAACCACGTCGATATCAGCCTGGGTGAACTCGCGGAAGCGACCGTCCTGTGGACGCTCGCCACGCCAGACCTTCTGCATTTGGTAACGACGGAATGGGAAAGCCAAGTATCCGGCGTTCTCCACGACATAGCGTGCAAAAGGCACGGTGAGGTCAAAGTGCAGGGCCAAAGCGTTGGGATCGTTTTTATCGTCTTCGGCAGCCAAACGGGACAGCCCGTAAACTTCCTTGTCGATTTCGCCCTTGCGAAGCAGCTGCGCACGGGTTTCCACGGCGCGGGTTTCAATATTTGCGAAACCATGCAGTTCAAAAACATGACGCAAGGTGTCCAGCACGTGCTGTTCAACAGCCCGTTCAGCTGGAAGCCATTCTGGGAAACCTGATAGTGAGGCCTTGCGTGCCATGAAACTCCTTAGTGCAAATTGGGCTACCAATACATCTTAAGCCTGATTTGCAAGAAACCTGTGCACGTCGGCTTACTAAGAAACGGAGGTCACAGGTAGAGTTGGCTACAGCAAGTGCTCGTACAGTGAAAGAGTTTCAGCGGTGACCACCAGTCAGCAATCCGACGACAGCCAGAAGACCCCATTGCCGCAGGCGCAGAAGCCTGTAGCAAAGCCGGTCGTAGCGCCTAGCGTCGCACATACCACTCCCCTCGACGAAGCGGCTAAGTTTGCCCGCGTTACCGAAGATGGACACGTCTTCGTGATCATCGATGGTGCCGAGTTCCCAGTGGGTCAGTATCCCGACGCCACGCAGGAGGAAGCTTTGAGCTACTTCGTGCGCAAATATGACGACGCGATTTCCCAGCTCATGCTCCTAGAGCAGCGTGTTGTAGCTAAGGCTCCGGCCGGTGAGCTGAGCAAGGCTGTCTCCACCCTCTCGGCCACCGTCGCTGAGCGCCACATGGTTGGCGATATCCCAGCGCTGGAAACGCGTCTTGAAAACGTTCGTGTTGCAGTCGAGAGTCTTAATGGCGAACAGCGCAAGGCTCACGATGAGGCTCGTGCTGAACAGCAGGCTGCTCGTGAAGCCATTGTTGAGCAGGCTGAAGCGATGGCTGAAAAGCGTCCAGAGCAGATTCAGTGGAAGACCGCTTCGGCGTCCATGAACGAATTGTTCGAAGCGTGGAAAGCCTCCCAGCGTTCTTCCGTTCGTTTGCCTCGGACTACCGAAGATGCTTTGTGGAAGCGGTTCCGCGCTGCTCGCACGATATTTGATCGTCACCGCCGCGCCTACTTCTCGCAGCTTGATTCCACTAACGCCTCTGCGAAGGCTGTTAAGGAAGAGTTAATTGCTCGCGCCGAAGCTTTGCAGACCTCAACGGACTGGGCTGCTACGGCAGCTGAGTACCGCAAGCTCATGGATGAGTGGAAGAAGTCGCGCCGTGCTTCGCGCAAGGACGACGATCAGCTCTGGGGACGCTTCCGTGCCGCTCAGGATGTTTTCTTCCAGGCTCGTACCGAGGCCAATGCCAAGATTGATGCTGAGTACTCAGAGAATCTGGTAGTGAAGGAAGCCCTGTTGGAAGAAGCGCGTGCGCTTTTGCCAATCAAGGATTTGGCTACCACCAAGACCAAGCTTGAGAAGATTCGCGATCGTTGGGAAGCTGCTGGCAAGGTTCCACGCAACGACCTACAGCGCGTTGAATCAGCTCTGCGTCAGGTTGAAGATGCCGTCAAGGGTGCCGAAGATGAGCAGTGGCGTCGGTCCAACCCAGAGACCAAGGCTCGTTCAAACTCGATGCTTTCCCAGCTCCAGGACACCATCTCTGCATTGGAAGATGACTTGGCTGCAGCTCAGGCTAAGGGCAACGCAAAGCAGATCGAAAAGGCTCAAGAAGCTCTTGATGCTCGTCGTATGTGGCTGAACACTTTGGAGAAGTCGGCTGCCGACTTTGAGTAAGTAATCCACAGATCGTCAGTACACCGTCAACGCGACGGCGCTTACTGGTTCAGTAGCTACATGGAATCTAGAAATTGCCAGGCTACCGAATCAGGCGCCGTCGCGTTGCGCATTCCGGAGGATCTTTGGATCGCCGGCCAAATGTTTAGTCGCAATGAACTACAAGCTATGGCCTCTAATGGGCTACTACGTGAAGTATTGGGCGATTGCTTCCTGCCCAGCAATATTCGGATCACGGCTTCACTCAGAGCACGTATCGCCGCGTTTGTCTGCGGACGAGAGTTGAATTCCAGCACTGTGCTGGCCAGACAAACGGCCGCGTGGATCCACGGCTTACTGCCCGAGGTTTATACGCTGTGTATCTATACACGCAGTTATCATCGCCCGTTTCAACCGGGCTTCGGGCTCAACGTTCAATTTATGCAAACCAGAGTGCCCGATACTCAGATGGTTTTTCGCAGTCGAGTCAAAGTGACATCGGCGCTCAGAAGCGTTTGTGACTGCGCGCAGTTTGACCCACTACCCGTGGCAAGTCGGGTACTGAGCAACGCGATAAGCTTGCACGACCCGTACCTGAACTTAGAAACGATCAGGGATTCATTACAACGCTACGAACCATCCCCAGAACGCTCACGCGCCCTGCGTCTGGTTGATTCCTTCGATGACGTCGCGCAAGCGGCCTAACGTCGTGAACCTGCGGTCGTGCGGTACACGTCGTAGACACCGTCGATGCGACGCACCTGATTCAGTACGTGGCTCAAGAACTTAGGGTCGCCCATTTCAAAGGAGAAGCGGGACAGTGCCACACGGTCCTTGCTGGTCTGCACTGAGGCGGACAAAATGTTCAGATGGCTCTCGGACAGGATTCGAGTGACATCAGAAAGCAACGATTTTCTATCCAGCGCCTCAACCTGAATCTCGACGAGGAACACGCCGTGGTGCTTGGCGGCCCACGTGACATTGACCAGACGGTCAGGCTGGGTCGAAAGCTGTACCAGGTTCAGGCAGTCTGTGCGGTGCACCGAGACACCTGCCCCGCGAGTTACGAAGCCTTGGATCTCATCCGGTGGCACAGGCGTGCAGCAACGTGCCAGTTTAACCAGCACATCTCCGACACCTTCAACAATCACACCTGCGTCGTTGCCCGTAGTCGCGCTTGGAGCGTTCGGGCGAACTACGACTTCCTCATCAACCTGTTCGGCCTCTGGAGGGCCAATGAGGGCCGTCAGGTGCTCAATAACGTTCTGTGCACTCGTATGACCGTCGCCTACCGACTGGTACAGGGCAGAAATGTCGGTGTGGTGAAGTTCGTTGGCAACGGTGGTGAGCAAGTCATGGGTCATCAACTTCTGCAGTGGCAGATGGTTGCGACGAAGCTCCTTGGTCAGAAGCTCCTTGCCCTTTTCAATCGCTTCTTCTCGACGTTCCTTGGAGAAGTAGCCACGGATCTTAGCCTTGGCTCGTGGCGACTTAACGAAGTTTTGCCAGTCCTGGGATGGGCCAGCGCTTTCAGCCTTCGAGGTAAAGACCTCAACAACATCGCCCTGTTTAAGTTCAGTGTGCAGCGGTACAAGCTTGCCGTTGACTCGGCTACCAATCGTGCGGTGACCAACATCAGTGTGAATGGAGTATGCAAAGTCCACGGGAGTCGCACCCACAGGCAGAGACATGATGTCGCCCTTGGGCGTATAAACGTAAACCTCGGCCGAACTGATGGTGTAGCGCAGTCCGTCAAGGAACTCTTCTGAATCAGTGGTGTCGGCCTGCCACTCCATCAGGGAACGCAGCCAGTCCATGTTCTGCTCAGGCGAGAGCATGGAGTTAGCGGATTGTCCGTGCTTGTACTGGAAGTGCGCGGCAACACCGTATTCGGCACGCACATGCATGTCGTGTGTGCGGATCTGGATTTCAACCGGCTTGCCTTCTGGACCCATGACCGTGGTGTGTAATGACTGGTAAAGGTTCAGCTTAGGGATAGCGATGTAGTCTTTGAAGCGGTTTGGCAGGGGGTTCCACTCAGAGTGGACCACGCCGAGTGCGCCATAACAATCTTTGACCGTATCGACCAGAATACGAACGCCCATCAAGTCATGGATGTCGTCAAAGTCTTTTCCTCGAACAATCATCTTCTGATAGATCGAGTAGTAATGCTTCGGACGGCCCGAAACTGAGGCATGAATTTCTACATTGCCCAAGTCGCCGTTCAAGGTCTGTCGGATAGCGGTCAGATACTTTTCGCGTTCTGGTGTTCGGTCCCCCACCATGCGCACGATTTCTTGATACACCTTAGGATGCAGAGCGGCGAAGGAAAGATCTTCCAACTCCCACTTAACGGTATTCATGCCTAGGCGGTGAGCCAGTGGAGCGAAGATCTCCAAAGTTTCTTTGGCTTTACGTGAGGAAGACTCTGCTGAAACGTAACGCCAGGTGCGGGCGTTGTGCAGGCGGTCCGCCAATTTGATGAGCAATACTCGGATGTCGCGCGACATGGCAACAACCATCTTGCGAACGGTTTCGGCTGGAGCAGCTTCACCGTAAGTGACCTTGTCCAGCTTGGTCACGCCATCAACAAGCATGGCGATCTCTTCAGAGAATTCTTTTTTGACCGATTCGAGTGAGTACTCGGTATCTTCAACGGTGTCGTGCAATAGGGCGGCGGCGAGAATCGCTCCGGTCATACCCATCTCAGCAAGGATTGTTGCTACGGCCACCGGATGGGTGATGTAGGGATCCCCACTCTTACGTTTTTGCCCCTCGTGGTATTTTTCGGCTACCTCGTAAGCATGGACCAGCAGGTCCAGATCTGCCCGTGGATGCTTGGATTTGACCGTGCGAAGCAACGGCTCAAGCGTCGGCGAGGTGCCAGGAGTACTACCGCGTCCAGCAAAGCGCACTAAACGGGAGATTGAGCGTCGTTTCGAATTGTTCAGGTTAGGCGTATTAGCCATGCCCCGCTCCTTCCCCATTGCCACCACACTTCGCTGGCAGCTGTGATCTTGCCGCGCGTCGCGTGCTGGTAGTTTTCGGTCGTAGACACCTCTACGACCTTGCACTTAAAAACACCTTGTTTGGTTCATTTGTTATAGCACGTTCGGCCGGTGACAACTAATTACACCGCTTCACGCAGTTGCAAAGAGGCACCTCCAGCGAGTGCTGGAAGTGCCTCTTTTAAGCTACTGCGGACTATGCCTGAGCGATCGACTTTGTATGTTCAGCAACATCTGCATCATTGCGTCGCAGCCATTGGTACAACGGCGCTTGAACGAACAGAGTGGACAGTGCCGAAATGATAATGCCGACGAACAAGGCCAACGAAAGATCCTTGAGCGTACCTGCACCAAGCATGTAGGAACCGATGAACAGAATCGACGCAACTGGAAGAACAGCAACAACCGAGGTGTTGATGGAACGAACCAGCGTCTGGTTTACCGCGAGGTTCACCAACTGTTCAAAGCTTCTGCGTGACTGTTTGGTGAAGTCCTTGGTGTTCTCTCGAACCTTATCGAACACCACCACCGTGTCATACAGTGAATAGCTCAGAATCGTTAGGAAGCCGATGATCGCGCTTGGAGTAATCTCAAAACCGGAAATCGAGTAGATTCCGGCGGTCACGATGATGACAACGAACAAACCAACGATTGCAGCCAACGACATCTTCCAGGTGCGGAAGTAGACAGCCATGAGCAACCCGACAAGCACCACGAAGGCAACTAGTCCTACCAAGGCTTGACGCGATACGTCTTGGCCCCAGGTTGGACCGATGAAGTTACTGGTTACTTCCTTAGCTTGGACTTGGTATCCGTCAGCCAAGGCCCGTGCAATTTCCAAGGTCTCGTCATCGCTTAGGCGTTCGGTCTGAACACGCATAGTGTTCTGCGCAATGTTAGTAACTGTCGCTTCAGAACCCGAAGCCACAGAGGTAACAGCTTCTTCACCGATTTTGATGTCAGTGTTCTGCACGCCCGAAACGGTAAATTCTGAACCGCCACGGAAATCGATACCGAGGTTGAAGCCGCCCTTAACCACTGGAATCAGAATGGAAAGGATCACCAACGCGCCAGCAATGGCGAACCAGAGGCGATGCTTGGAGGTGAACGGGTAGGAACGCTTGCCGGTGTAGAGCTCGTTGCCCCACGTCACTAGCTTATTCATTGTTCTCCTCCTGCGCCTTGGACTCCTGCTTGCCCGGCTGTGAAGACTGTAGCGCCTCGGCGCGACGACGCTCGGCAATGGTCATGCGCTTTGCTGCTTCGCCTGAGGCCTTCGCGTTCTTCTTACCACGGTTAGCCTCAGCATTTTCGCCGAATCGACGGATCTGCCCGGCGCCCTTGTACAGTGGCTCAACGCCCAACAACGAAGGGTCCAGACCGGATAGTCGGTGTCCGTCAGCGAAGAACCGGGTACGGGCCAGCAATACCAAGGTCGGGTGCGTTAGTCCGTAAACAACGACGAGGTCGATGAGTGCGGTTAGGCCCAAGGTGAAGGCGAAGCCTCGCACGTTACCAACAGCAACAATGTAAAGCACCACAGCGGCCAACAGGTTCACTGCCTTGGAAGCAAGGATGGTGCGTTTGGCACGTCCCCAACCAATATCCACGGCGCTTGCCAACGGACGGCCGTCGCGCAATTCATCTCGGACACGTTCGAAGTAAACGATGAACGAGTCAGCGATCAAACCAATGGCAACAATCAAACCTGCAACACCAGCTAGCGAAAGCCGGTAGTTCATTCCCCAACCGAGCAAGACCAAGGCCAAGTAGGTTAGGATGCCTGAAACCAACAGGGACGCAATGGTGACAAGACCCAGTGCGCGGTACTGGAACAGCGAGTAGATGAAGACCAGAACTAGACCGATGACGCCGGCAATGAGGCCAGCCTTCAGCTGGTCAGCACCGAGAGTAGCAGAGACCTGACGCTCGGACTGGATATCAAAGCTGATCGGAAGCGCACCGTATTTGAGCTGCTCGGCCAGCGCCTGGGAAGTCTCCTGCGTAAAGCCGCCAGAGATCTGGGGGCGACCATCGGAAATTACGGCGTTGGTGGTTGGAGCCGAAATGGTTTCGCCATCAAGCACAATCGCAAACTGGTTCTGTGCACCCTGAAGTGCCACCAGTCGCTGAGTGGTATCTGCGAAGGTCTTGGTGCCCTGCTGGTTGAATTCAATAACAACAACCCATTCACCAGTCACCGATCCATTGGATCCACGTGCCAACTGAGCGTAAGCGTCAGAGATCTGGTCGCCAGGGATTTCCTGAGGGCCAAGAATGTACTTCGCCTGCGTGCCGGTATCGCAAGAAATCATTGGCTTTTTAGGATCAGCGTCTTCGCCGCTACCCTTGGCCAGCTCGGTCTTGCAATCGTAGGCTTCAAACTGCTTGTACAGATCCGCGGTGACCCAGCTGGTATCCGAAGCATTCTTCGGCTCATCCTTCGGGTTTGGCAGCTCCGCCTTAGCAGTCCGCTTGTCCTTAGGGGTCGCCTCGTAAGCGCCCGAAACCAAAACTGGGCGGAACTCCATTGCGGCAGATGCTTGGATCAGGTCACGCGTGGCCTGATCAGGAGTACCAGGCATGGAGACTACAACGTTACGACCGGACTGGGTGGTGATTTCAGATTCTGAAACACCAGATCCATCCACACGTTGGCGGATAATTTCTACCGCTTGGTCCAGCTGTTCCTGATTAATCGTTTGATTACCTTGAACCCGGGGGGCCAAGATCATCTCGGTGCCGCCTTCAAGGTCGAGGGCCAGCTTGGGCCCCCACGCGGTTTTACCTGTCGCTGCACCAGCCACCAGCACGCCGGTTGCGATGATGAAGACGATCAGTAACCACAGCAACGCCTTGCGCGCCTGCTTTACTGGTCTGATTGATGACATCTATTGTGCTTTCTCGTTTTGGTGGCTGAACATTCGGGCCACCGCTGCCAACCCCGGACTTAGGAGTTGCGTTCGTCCTTACCCTGGTCGTTAAGACGACGCAGGGACTCTTCAGGGGTTTCAGCGACATCGCTGGTTGCATCAGCATTTTCTACGGCAGGAGCGGCATCAGTTGCGGTTGCAGCTGGCTCGTTGTCCAAGAAAGTGGAGATGGCCTGGCGGTGCAAGGTCAGCACAACGCCGTTAGCAACCTCAACCTGTACGTGATCTTCTGCGTCAACGCCCACGATGGTACCGAAGATACCCGAGTTGGTCATGACCTTGGCACCTGGCACGGTGTTGGTCTTCAGCTTTTCCTGCTGAGCTGCCTGCTTTTTACGTCCGCGGAACATCATGAAGATCAGCACTGCGAACAGCGCCACCATCAGGATCAGCGATGGGTTGAAGCCGCCACCGGCGGCCTGAGCGATTACGAGGGAATTCACGTATTTACCTGCTAACGATTCGTTGCGTTTTAATCAAAAGTTCTGGGATGCCGAAACGCCCTACTGCGCACGTTAACGACAAAGACGCCCACCTGACCCGTATACGGGCATAGGTCGGGCGTCTTCAGTCTAATCGGTTACTGTCTACCGGCAGACCATTTACGCGAGCAGTGAAGCTTTGCTTGCCTAATCCTCATCGTTTTCATAGCTTTGTGCGTTGGCGAAGATTGCATCCTTGGGCATTTTTAGGCCCAGATGCTCCCATGCTCCCGGCATTGCAATACGTCCACGAGGCGTACGGCCCATCAGCCCTTCGCGCACTAGATACGGTTCGGCAACGGTCTCAACGGTTTCAGTCTCTTCACCCACGGCAATAGCTAGGGTGGATAGTCCTACCGGTCCCCCGCCAAACTTTGTGCACAACGCTTCCAATACGCCGCGGTCCAGACGGTCCAGGCCGCGGGCATCAACTTCGTACATATCAAGGGCAGCGGCCGCAGCCTTGTGGTCGATCTCTTCGAGTTTGTGCACCAAGGCCCAGTCGCGGACTCGGCGCAGCAGGCGGTTGGCGATACGCGGTGTTCCACGCGATCGACCGGCAATCTCGGTGAACGCTAACGACGTCACGCTCAAGTCGAGCATCATCGCCGAACGGCGCAACACCAACTCGAGCTCTTTGGCTGCATAAAATTCTAGGTGGCCGGTGAATCCAAAACGGTCACGCAAAGGACCAGGCAGCAGACCGGCACGCGTGGTTGCGCCAACGAGCGTGAAGGGTGGCAGTTCCAGTGGAATGGCCGTTGCTCCGGCGCCCTTACCAACGATGATATCTACGCGGAAATCCTCCATCGCCATGTAGAGCATCTCCTCGGCGGGACGCGACATGCGGTGGATTTCGTCCAGGAAGAGCACTTCACCTTCGGTCAGCGAGGAAAGAATTGCTGCGAGGTCACCTGCGTGTTGAATAGCTGGTCCCGATGAGATGCGTAGAGGTGCGTTCATCTCGGCGGCAATAATCATGGACAGGGTGGTTTTTCCCAACCCTGGAGGACCAGAAAGCAGAACGTGGTCTGCAGTTCGTTCGCGAATTTTTGCAGCCTCAAGAACCAGCGAAAGCTGCTGGCGAACCCGCGACTGGCCAACAAAATCGTCGAGATTTCGTGGGCGAAGGGCCGCTTCTAGGACGCGTTCCTCAGGCTCGCTGCCCGCATTGGTTAGCCCAGTGGAGTCATTCTTCATGATGGTCCTCTCGACCGCCGGTTAGGCCCGGGTCCCGCTAGACATGCTGCGCAGAGCAGCGCGGAGGATTTCGGCGACATTTCCGCCCGAAACAATTTCAGGTTCAGCCTTGGTGAGCGAATTAAGCGTGCTGGTGGCATCCTTCTCGCTCCAACCCAGACCGGTCAACGCTGCAATGACCTGAGGCTCCCAAACACTGGCGTTACCAATGGTGGTCGTTGATGACACGGGAGCACCGGTTGGCACCAGCTTGCCGTTCAGTTCCAGCACAATTCGGCTGGCACCCTTGGGACCAATGCCGGAGACCTTGGTGAAAGCGGCGGTGTCTTTGGTGTTTGCAGCAATGCGCACTTCTTCGGCACTATGCACGGCAAGGATGGCCAAACCGGTGCGAGGACCAATACCGGAGACCGAAATGAGAACTTCGAACACGTCGCGTTCATCGGCGCCGGCAAAGCCAAAGAGTGTCATTGAATCTTCGCGGACCACCATGGAGGTGAAGACGGTAGCTTCACGTCCAACGTGCAAAGTTGCCAGCGTTCCGGGGGTGGCGTTGATCAGCATGCCGAAGCCGTTGACATCAATTACCGCGGTATTCAGGGACACCAGTTGAACGGTGCCGGTCAATGAGCTGATCATGCCACTCCTTGGGATATATGTTCGATCGAACCTAGCTTATCGAAGATACTTACGAATAGCGACGTGCGCAATGCGCCGGTGGGTCGCAGCTACTACCGTCGGACCGCTCGTCGCTTGGCCGATGCCTCGGCGGCGATCCAGGCTTGCTGCGCACCGGTGAGTTGCGATGAGCCGGTCGCACCAGCTGCAGAGGCTGAAGCATTGGATCCAGAAGCTGCACCACGCCATCCGTGGGCGATAGCCAAGGCCACCGCATCGGCGGCATCAGCAGGTTTTGGAGCTTCCTCCAGGCGACAAATCTTCGCAACCATTTTGCCAATGGCTGCCTTGCTTGCTTGTCCAGAACCGGTGACCGCTGCCTTGACCTCGGTGGGAGTATGCAGGGCAACGGGGATTCCACGACGAGCCGCTGCAGTGATCACTACCCCAGTAACTTGAGCGGTGCCGATGACGGTGGATACGTTGGCCGAAGCAAAAACGCGTTCGATGGCCAATACGTCCGGCTTGTGAAGATCAAGCCATTCATCAATGGCGTTGGCGATCTTTAGCAGTCGGGCGTCCAGTGGAGTTCCTGGTGGGGTGCCGGCGACGGTGACATCAACCAGCGAAACTTGTCTGTTTGCGGCGACGTCGACCACGGCCAGACCACAACGGGTCAGTCCGGGGTCGACGCCGACAACGCGAAGGGTCAAGTCCTACTGCTCTTCGTCCAGCGCGGCGCGAACCTCGTCGGATAGATCAGCGTTGGTGTAAACGTTCTGCACATCGTCAAGTTCTTCGAGAGCGTCGAAGAGGTGAAGGAACTTGCGAGCACCCTCAACGTCCAGATCAACCTTCATCGAAGGAATGAATTCCATTTCGTCGGACTCGTAGGCAATTTCTGCCTCGTCCAGCGCAGCGGCAACAGCACGCAGATCCGATGGATCGCAGACAATAGCGAAGCTGTCGTCCTCGTCCAGAATCTCGTCCGCGCCGGCGTCGAGAACGATCATCAACAGGTCGTCTTCGCTCAGCTCGCCCTTTGGCAGGCGGACTACACCCTGACGGTTAAACAGGTACGAAACCGAACCTGGGTCTGCAATGGTTCCACCATTGCGGGTGATGCCAACACGAACCTCAGAAGCTGCGCGGTTCTTGTTATCGGTAAGGCACTCGATCAGCAAAGCCGAGCCCTGTGGGCCACGTGCTTCGTAAATGATCTCGGTGTAGTCAATAACTTCGCCGGTCAGGCCAGCGCCACGCTTGACTGCGCGGTCGATGTTATTGATTGGCACGGAGTTTTTCTTGGCCTTGCTAACAGCAAGTTCCAGTGCCGGGTTGCCGGACATGTCGGCGCCGCCGGCACGGGCTGCAACTTCGATACCCTTAATGAATTTTGCAAAGGCCTTGGCGCGCTTGGCGTCAATTGCAGCCTTCTTATGCTTGGTGGTTGCCCATTTGGAGTGGCCTGACATGCTTTAAGCGTCTCCTCGCGTGAGTTGGATGAAAAATTCGTGGATCGCCGTGCTGCCGGTGACTTCCGGGTGAAAGCTGGTTGCCAACAAATTTCCCTGACGTACTGCAACAATTCTACCCTGTTCGCGCTCATCCTCAGCCGGAACCATGCTGATCACCTGCACCTCGGGTCCTACTTGCACCGCTTCGGGTGCACGGATAAAGACCGCTTCGAGATTTTTACCGTTGAAGTCCAGCTGGTATTCGAAGGAATCCACTTGTCGGCCGAAGGCATTACGACGCACCGTCATGTCGATTCCACCAAAGCTTTGCTGTACTGCGCCGGCACTGGAGACCGCAGGGTTTTCAATCCGGTCAGCCAGCATGATCATTCCGGCACAGGAGCCGTACGCCGGCATTCCTGCCGCTATGCGTTCCTTGATCGGTTCGGCCAGCGAATAGTTACGTGACAGCCGGTCGATGACAGAGGACTCTCCCCCAGGGATGACCAACGCGTCGACCTGCTTAAGATCCTCAGGGGTGCGTACTATCTGTGCTGCTTGGCCCAAACGTTCCAAAGACGCAAGGTGTTCACGGAAATCCCCTTGAAGGGCGAGGACGCCAAATTTCGGCATGGGTGTGACCTTTAGAGTTCGAGGGCTACATGGCGCACTTCGCGCCGAAACAACGTTAGTACCCTTGCTCGTACCAGCTAATTTTGTTGCACGGTGTGTCGCCTTTTCCTACGCCATGATTCGACGGCGACGCCATCCATTGACATCATCACTCCCAGTTTTTGGTTGTGGCCAACCGGCCAGAAGCCACGCATGGCGAGTCAAGGCGATAGCCTGTTACTAACCACGTCAAAGCAAGGGTGTTGCCAATGCTCCACGGATACCAACGACCGCAGATCACCATTGCCGATTTTCTTGACGCTCGCGGTCTGCCGATTGAGTATGGAAACCGCTGGGATTCCCAGCCACCGGAGGACGCGTATACCCAGGTCGCCCACCCGCACCGTTTTGCGCCGGTGCATGAGGTGACTCAGGCGCTGCTGGAATGGATGTGCGCGCGTTTCAAAGTGCGTCGCTACGAAGATCCCGGACTAGCTAGGCTGCTTCGCGTGAATGATCAAGATCTGATTGCTTCGGTTCGACTTTTTCCTGAGGATTCACGGTGTGCACCGATGGCTTTGGTTTTCACTAACTTTCCTAGCGTGCATCTTGAATTCGGAGCCTTATTCCGGAGAATCACTCCTAACTGCGGTTGCGATGGTTGTGATGAGTCAGTTCCCGAGATGCTTGACGAGCTTGAGGAATGGATCGACGCAGTAGTCTCCGGGGCCTTCGTCGAGATCATGAACTGGGATCAGCAACTAGTAACGCATCTGTTTCATGTCAAGGCACTGGGATTCGCCGAGGAATCGCGCAGCTTCGAAGATATTTCGCCCGCACGCTTGGCCAGGGCCCGTGAAATTCTTCCGCACGATGGCCGCTGGGCTCCTTGGCCAGTGCGCTAATTTAATCCAGACGCCATGGCTGAAGCCCATCTTCAATGGCACCGTACGCGTTCATCGTGGCCTTGGTCCTTGCTAAAGACGCTTTGGAATCAGCAGCAGGCAGACAATCGGAGACGTCAAAAACTTCGCACCATTTCACTGGCGACTTAGAGAGCTGATGCGGAACCCATTCAAGCTTGCTAACTTCCCAGTCCCCGGACTTTTTGCCTTCGCTAAATGTCGCTTTGACGCTGATGCCTTCGCGGTTCAGGATGGTCTTGGTCGCGTGCTTGGCTACCGAGTTTCCCAGCCCGTAAACAATCCAGGTGCCGTCGTACTTTTCAATAGGAAGCACCGAATGCGTGTGGTGCATGTAGATGAAGTCGAAGGCCCCGGAGTCAGCCAGCGCATGGCCAAGATTTTGTTGCTCGGCGGTGGGTCGGTTGGTGTATTCGGTTCCGTCGTGAATCGCGGCCACAACAATTTGAGCCCCGGCCTTTTTCGCCGCTTTGCCCCGGTTGATTAACCTTTGTGCGTCAACACCGGTATCGACCTGCCAGTTTGCATCGGCAGCTAATCCATTAAGCGAAAAGGTACTGGTCACTACCCCGAGCTTCACGCCATCAATTTCCATAATCGGTGGCTTCTGAGAATCCTTGTGTGTGCGGTAGGAGCCAGTGGCAAAAAGTCCATGCTCCTCTAGCGCATCCAGCGTCCGGTTCACTCCGGAGGTTCCGGCATCCACGGTGTGGTTGGTCGCCGTGGTGCAACCGTCGTACCCCACGTCTTTCAAATCAGCGAGAATCTGTTCAGGGACAGTGAAGCGCGGGTAGCCCGAATATGGTGGCTTTCCTATTGGTGTTTCAAGATTGCACAGGGCTGCGTCCGCGTCCTGAGCGTATGGCTTGAGCCCGGCTAGTAGCGGGGAAAAATCATAATCTTCACCGTTGCCCGATTGTGCTTGGGCGGATGTTTTCGCCTCGTCCAAAAGCGCAGGATGCAAGAGGACATCGCCGGTGACCATCAGTGAGAAGTCTTTTGGTTGATCACGATCAACATCGGCATTCTCCGCACCGGTACTGTCCGGATTTGATGCAGTGCCTGACGGCGTGTGCTGCGCGGAAGACTGACTGTTCTGGTTCGGGGTGTCGGTAGCCGAACAGCCCGAGAGCAGAGCAATACCAAGCAAGCCGGCAGTCAGGGATCGAGTAACGAGGGCCACACGCTGATGCATGCTTTGAGCCTAGCCCAGTATGACCTCAGGGGTGTTAATGCAAGCTCAATCACGTTGTTTATGAAAGCCTATGCTTATGCAAAATCCGCTCTTGACACCAAGTACCCGCCCTTACCAATGGCCGGCCTTTGACTCGATTACTGCCGATCACTACTTGGAAGCGGCCGAACTCGGTGCCGCGGAACAACGCGAAGAATTACAGCGCATTGCCTCTGAACCTGGCGAGCCAACCTTCGCCAATACCTTCCAAGCGCTTGAAAGCAGCGGACAAACCCTGCGTCGGGCAATGATGACGTACTTCAGCGTCTTGTCCGCTCATGGAACTGAACCAATCAGAGCCATCCAATCCCAGATGTCGGCAATCTACAGTGCGCAAGAAGACGAGATTTACCTAAATAAAACCTTGTACTTGCGTTTACAAACCCTTAATTGTTCACAGCTGGAGGGCGAAGACGCTCGTCTAGCGAAACAGACCCTAAAGGACTTTGAACTCTCCGGCGCGGCGCTGGACGAATCCGAAAAGCAAAAGCTCAAAGAACTCAACGCACAGCTATCGGAGCTTTCGAGCCAATTCGGCAATCGTGTGTTGGAGAACCAAAACGCACATGCGGTGCTCTTTGAATCCACCGACGAACTTGCCGGGTTGAGCACACAAGCCATCGACTCGGCGGCTCAGGCTGCCAAACAAGCCGGGCATGCTCAGGGCTACCTTCTGCCCTTGGTCTCTCCGACCCAGCAGCCACTGCTTGAATCGCTGACCTCTAGCGAGTCTCGTCGTAAGGTCTTCATGGCCTCGATCTCTCGTGGAACCGACGAGAACCCAACGATCCATCTTGCTGCACAGATGGCTGCTCTTCGCGCCGAACGTGCTGAGCTACTCGGCTTTGCCAACCATGCCGAAACAGTTCTCGCCCAGGCAACCGCGCCTTCAACTGCGGCAGTCCAAGAACGACTGGCTGAACTTACCGTAGCTGCCACTGCCAATGCTCGTAAAGAAGCCGAAATTCTTGCCAAGGTTGCTGGCCATGAGCTCAACGCATGGGACTGGAAGTTTTACTCTAACCAGGTGTTGCGTGATGAATACGCGGTGGATTCCGAGGAGCTGCGGAACTACTTTGAGCTTGATCGAGTTCTGATTGATGGCGTCTTTGCTACCGCTACCAAGTTGTATGGCATCACCTTCACGGAACGCTTTGACCTACCTACGTATCACGAGCAAGTTCGTGTCTTCGAGGTTTTCGACGCTGATGGCAGCCCGCTGGCTCTCTACACCGGTGACTATTTGGCTCGTGAAACCAAAAAGGGTGGCGCTTGGATGACAAGCCTGCGTGATGCGGCATCCTTCTTTGGCGAACTGCCCATTGTGACTAACACGTTGAATATCTCGGCTCCAGCTGACGGTGAACCCGCCTTGCTGTCACTGGATGAAACCAATACGTTGTTCCACGAGTTCGGTCACGCGCTGCACGGCATGTTCTCCAACGGTAAATACGCTTCCCTTTCAGGCACCTCAGTCCCCCGCGATTTTGTCGAATTCCCTTCACAGGTCAACGAGATGTGGGTTTTGGATCAGCAGGTCATACCCGGCTATGCCTTGCATCATAAAACAGGTCAGAAGCTGGATGAAGCAACCATTAGTAAGGTGCGCGACGCCGGGCTATGGGGTCAGGGCTTTTCTACCACCGAATATCTCGCGGCCAGCGTGCTGGATTGGGCATGGCACACGATTCGCGCTGGTGCCGTCATCGAAGATCCACTGCAGTTCGAACAGCAGGTTCTCAACGATGCTGGTTTTGATACAGAACTGATTCCGCCACGCTACCGGACCGGTTATTTCCAGCACATTTTCGCCAACGGATACTCAGCTGGCTACTACTCCTACATATGGAGTGAAGTACTCGACGCCGACACTGTGCAGTGGTTCGAGGAAAATGGTGGCTTGATGCGCGAAAATGGAAGTCGGTTCCGTCAGGAACTACTTTCGCGCGGTAACACGCGCGATCCCCTAAAGTCCTATGAATTGTTCCGTGGCCGCACCGCTCGGGTAGAGCCGTTGCTGCGCCGTCGAGGATTGGTGAACGCAGAATAATGACGACGATTGCCTCCGCACAGGAAGCACTGAGCCACTGGCATCAGGCACTAGCAGTTGCCACAGGCGGCAAGATTTTTACCACCCACGGGTGCTCATGGGCATGGCAACCGGTGCGCAAGCGCTTGATCTTGCTGTTCCCGGAGAACCCGGAGCCCTCAGGGTTGCGCCCAGCACTGGCCGAGGGCCAGCGTTTAGGCGCCCGCCGGGTGGAAGCTTGGGTTAATGCTGGGTCTGACTCCGCTGAACTGAAGGCCACAGGTTTCTCTGACAACGCACAAGTATCTTGGCACGCTGGACCGTTGGCTATTCCGATGGATCGTTGGGCCGGCAAAATTCGCCTGGGCAATAACGTTCCTGAAGCCACCGGTGCCGATGCTTCCGAGCTGAACGTCACTAATTTGTGGCGAGATCTCAGCAGCCAGCTTTCTAGCGGGCATCCGGCCTTACGCCGTGTAGAGCACGCTTTGGCACGAACCGATGAAGGCGAGATCGTTGGTCGCGGTTTTGCTCAGCAGGGTTTGGGCGGTCAGCTGATGATTCATTCGCTGGCAGTGGGCAAGGAATACCGCCGTCAGGGTGCTGGCACAGCACTGCTTCAAGGGCTTTCGCGCTCCATGATCAATCCGCTCTCACCGCCTGACGAAGAGACTGCGGTGGAGCTGCTTGCTGCAGCGACGCCGTCAAGCGCTGATTTCTTCACGGCCAACGGTCTGAAATTACTTGGTCGCGGTCGCCACTTGGTTCTTCGGTCTTGGAACTAGTAGCAAAACTATAGCCAGGTAAACAGGTGCGCGGTGCACAGAAAATATTTTCTGTGCACCGCGCACCTGTTTGTTTCTTGTTTATTCGGAGCGAAGCACTCGATACACCAAGCGAGCAAACGCGCCCGCCTTCCTTGCCTCGGAAAGTTCTAACCGTTCGCTACCAATGGTGCGAGGTAGTAAGGCGGCCCCACCGGACAGTGCGGCTGGCGCGACGGTCAGGGCCAACGTATCGATGGCGTCAATATCGAAGAATTGTCCAAGAAGTTCGCCACCACCGAGCACCCAGATGTTCTGTTCGCCGGCGACTTCTCGAATGTGTGGCAGTATCTCAGCAACGGACGCGTTAACCAGTCGTACATCGGCGCCCTGCGGGATAGGAAGATCCCGCGAGGTAAACACGTAGGTCGTGATACCCGGATAGAATTCCTGCCACTTTTGTGGATTTTCGATTAGCTGCTCATTTTCAAGCATCCACATATACGTATTGGCACCTTCAACGTGGACGCGCACGTTCTGCGGAAGCAAGTCCGGGTCTGGTTCTTGTGCTCCAGGGACGTCAAAGAGCCATTGCAAGCTGTGGCTCTCGTCGGCCAGGTAGCCGTTCAGGGTCACTGCTGCATCAAAAATGATCTCGCTCATGCACTTCAATTTACTACAGCGGCTTGCCCCGAACTCTTTCTTCTCTTTCGTCGAGATCGCACCTAGTTGGAATTCGACCTCGACGAAGGATCGGCAATCGAACGAGCGGAACAAACGAGTTCGGCTGCTTACTGCTCCCCTGATTTAGGCAGGGTCAACAATCGGAGAGTAATGCGAAGCGTCACCCTCAACCGAGTAGCTTGATTTTCCTTCAACGCTGCGTGGAATGTCGCCAGCAACGGTGATGCGGTTGAGCTTGCGAGGTGCGCGGCCATAGTTGTCGATAGCGTAGTGCTGGGTGATGCGGTTATCAAAGAGCACCAACTGGTTCGGCTCCCACGCTACGCGCAGTACGTTCTCCGGGCGAGTCACGTGGCTCTGGAGCAAACGCAGGATGTCGTGGGACTCGTATGGTGAGACGCCAACAATCTTCAGGTGCCTGGCAAAGGTACCGATGAACAGCCCTTTCTCTCCAGTCAGCGGGTGAACGCGAACTACCGGGTGGATCGTACGGTACTTTTCCGAGACGAAGGCTTCTTGGTACGCCTTCTCCTTATCGGTGTTTACCGTCCGCGGCCTCACGTAGTCGGAATCGTTAGAGTGTTCAGCCCACAGCCCGTCAGCAAGTTTTTGAATCTCCGCAGGTAGGCTGCGGTACGCGGCAGCCGCGTTAGCAATCAGAGTCTCTCCGCCGTACGGAGGCAACGTTATTGCACGAAGCGTAGAAGCTTGAGGTGGATTAACAATGAACGTGACGTCGGTGTGCCACTGATTGGCGATGGTTTGTTCGCTATCTACCGGTAGTACCGTCTTCTTTTCCTGCTCGCTGAAGGTCACCGTCGGGTGGGCAGTAGTCAACGGACCAAAGTGCGAGGCGAAGAGTTCTTGCTGCTCGTCCGTTTCGATTCCCGACTGGCTGAAAACTAGCGCCTTGTGTTCGTTCAGCGCCGATCGGATCGCATCAACGGTCTGGGAGTCCAAGGGTCCGGAAAGGTCCAGGCCTTCAATGCGAGCACCGATATGTTCGCCGAGCTTTGTAAGTTTCAGGCGGGTGGCGGTGGTGGTAGTAGTCATGTTGGCCTCCTAAGCAGCAGTGTTGACGCGGCTGCGTTGATCTCTTCGATGATGCTCCATCTGTGGAACACACCCTCAGCCTAGGGGCGAAAAAACTCCGGCAAAATAGGCCCGTCACACGGCGATAAGTATTGCTTCGAGTGTCGTTTGCGCCCGACCGAACATTGCGAAAAGCGTCGAGAAGGAAGAGCAACTGGTCGCAGATGTCTTGGAATGACCTAGATGAATGCTCATGAATAGGCTCTCCAGCATCGCTCGTCGGAATCTACAATCTTGCCGTAGAACGCAAAGCGGCCCGCCAGAAAAATCTGACGGACCGCTTTGATGCGCCTCGTGTCTAGTTTGAGAATCAAGGCCAGCAATGCTGAGGTGAGAAGTTCTTACCAGCCGCGCTCGGAGAGGCGGTGTGGCTCTGGCAGTTCATCTACGTTGATGCCAACCATGGCTTCACCCAAACCGCGGGAGATCTTGGCCAGTTCGTCTGGGTTATCGAAGAAGGTGGTTGCCTTCACGATTGCTTCGGCACGCTCTACCGGGTTGCCGGACTTGAAGATACCGGAACCTACGAACACACCGTCCGCGCCCAGCTGCATCATCATGGCAGCGTCGGCCGGAGTAGCGATGCCACCTGCGGTGAACAATACGACAGGTAGCTTGCCGGTGTGTGCGATTTCCTTGACCAGTTCGTATGGAGCCTGCAGTTCCTTCGCCGCTACATACAGCTCGTCTTCTGGAAGGGCTGCAAGCTTGGCGATCTCGGAGCGGATCTTGCGCATGTGACCGGTGGCGTTAGAAACGTCGCCGGTTCCAGCTTCACCCTTGGAACGAATCATGGCTGCACCTTCATTGATGCGGCGCAGAGCCTCACCAAGGTTGGTAGCACCGCAAACGAATGGAACGGTGAATGGCCACTTGTCGATGTGGTTCTCGTAGTCTGCTGGCGAAAGGACCTCTGACTCGTCAATGTAGTCAACACCGAGGGACTGCAAAATCTGAGCTTCAACAAAGTGACCGATACGAGCCTTGGCCATCACTGGGATGGAGACCTCGCTGATGATGCTATCGATCATGTCTGGGTCGCTCATGCGTGAGACGCCACCCTGTGCACGGATGTCGGCTGGAACGCGCTCAAGAGCCATAACTGCAACGGCGCCGGCATCTTCAGCGATGCGCGCCTGCTCTGGAGTGACTACGTCCATAATGACGCCGCCCTTGAGCATTTCGGCCATACCGCGCTTAACGCGGTCAGATCCGACGACGGAGTTCTGGTTGTTCGTAGACATGGTGAAAAGTAGTTCCTCTCGACACTGCGTGGATTCGCTTTGGACCAGTATTTATAAGGCTTAAAGCGAGGTGGTACGCCAGTAATCGTAGGAGTGGATTGCTTTATTACCTTAGGTGTTTCGTCATATTGTTACGTTAGGAGATTAGTCGCCTAGATGCAGATTAGTGCGTAACATAGCGTTTCGCCCTCAATTACCTAGTCAGAGCTTCTTCTTCGGGTTAATGCACCTTGGGTGTGCGTGGCGGCTGATCACCGGGGTTAAACAGAAAGTGGCGGTAGGAATAATTGGATATTCCTACCGCCACACAACACTGATGTGTGTTTAGCTCGGGTTCTCGCTGTCCCATGCCGCAGCGATGGCCTCACGAACCTCAGAAAGTGTCTGCGGGATCGCTTTTGTTTGAGCAATGATCGGGAAAAAATTCCCGTCTCCGCTCCATCGAGGCACAATGTGCTGATGCAGGTGAGCAGCAATTCCCGCTCCCCCGGATTCACCCTGGTTCATGCCCAAGTTAAAACCGCTTGGGTTCGAGACCTTACGCAAAACCCGCATTGACTGCTGAGCCAGCGCCGCCATTTCTGCGGTTTCTTCCACCGTGATGTCGGTGTAGTTAGGCACATGGCGGTAGGGGCACACCAGCAAATGCCCCGGGTTGTACGGGAAGAGATTCAAAATCACGTAGCAGGTTTCCCCGCGGTGCACGATCAACGCTTCTTCATCCGTGCGACCGGGACCAGCACAGAACGGGCAGCTAGCCTCATCTTTGACTTGGTCCTGGCCGCCCTTGATGTAAGCCATCCGATAGGGAGTCCATAGGCGCTGGAACGAATCCGGCACACCGGCGAGTTCAAAATCGTCGGTGACGGACTGATCTGATTCCTGCATACTTATGGGCTCCCTATCGGCACTAGTAGCAACTAGTTGTTGTTATCGCGGCTCTTGATGGCTTCAACAATGCGAGCTACTGCATCGTCGATTGGCACCTGGTTTTCCTGACTTCCGTCGCGGAAGCGGAAGGACACTGCATTCGCATCGGCATCTTCGCCACCGGCGATGAGTACAAACGGAATCTTGTCCTTGGACGCGTTGCGGATCTTCTTTGGGAAACGATCCGTTGAGTCGTCCAGTTCAACACGAACACCCTGAGCCTTGAGCTTGGCGACAACCTCGGAAAGGTAATCGTTGAAAGCCTCAGCCACTGGGATGGCGCGAACCTGGACCGGCGAAAGCCATGCAGGGAAAGCACCAGCGTAGTGCTCGGTCAGTACGCCCAAGAAACGCTCGATGGATCCGAACTTCGCAGCGTGGATCATGACCGGTTCCTGACGACTTCCGTCAGCAGCCTGGTACTCCAGACCGAATCGTGCAGGCTGGTTGAAGTCGTACTGAACGGTACCCATCTGCCAGGTACGGCCGATGGCATCTTTAGCCTGAACCGAGATCTTCGGACCGTAGAATGCGGCTCCACCTGGATCAGCAACCAGCTCAACACCGGTTTCAGTGGCGACACGTTCTAGCACGGCGGTGGCTTCTTCCCACTGCTCGTCCGAACCGATGAACTTATCCGATTCAGGATCGCGAGTGGATAGCTCCAGGTAGAAGTCATCCATACCGAAGTCGCGCAGCAACGAAAGCATGAAGTTCAGCAGGTGCTCAACTTCAGCCGGTGCCTGTTCCTTGGTGACGTAGGAGTGCGAGTCATCCTGGGAGAAACCGCGCACGCGGGTTAGGCCGTGGACCACACCGGACTTCTCGTAGCGGTAGACGTGACCGAATTCGAACAAGCGCAGTGGCAGTTCGCGGTAAGAACGTCCGCGGCCACGGAAGATCAGGTTGTGCATCGGGCAGTTCATTGCCTTCAGACGGTATTCCTGACCCGGCTTGGTGATGTTGCCATCTTCGTCGCGCTCTTCATCGATATGAAGTGGCGGGAACATGGTGTCCGCGTAGTAAGGCAAGTGACCCGAGGTGTGGAAGAGCCCATCCTTGGAGATGTGTGGGGTGCCCACGTACTGGAAGCCTTCTTCTACGTGGCGATCGCGCACGTAGTCTTCCATCTCGCGCTTGATGATGCCGCCCTTAGGGTGGAACACCGGCAGGCCCGAGCCAAGTTCATCCGGGAAGGAGAACAGGTCCAGCTCGGCACCGAGCTTGCGGTGGTCGCGACGCTCAGCCTCAGCCAGACGCTCCTGGTAGGCCTTGAGGTCCTCTTTGGTTGGCCATGCGGTGCCGTAGATGCGCTGCAGCTGCTTGTTCTTTTCGCTACCCAACCAGTAGGCGGCGGCCGAACGGGTCAGCGAGAAAGCGTTCTTGATCAGCTTGGTGTTTGGCAGGTGCGGGCCACGGCACAGATCCTTCCACACAGTGTCGCCGGACTTGCGATCAACGTTGTCGTAGATGGTGGTTTCGCCGGCAGCAACCTCAACGGTCACGCCTTCACCTGAAGTATCGGCCGAGTCAGCCTTGGCCAGCAGCTCGCACTTGTATGGCTCGTCAGCCATTTCTGCCTTGGCTTCTTCTGGCGAAACTTCGCGGCGGGCAAAGAGCTGGTTCTGGTTGACGATCTTAAGCATCATCTTTTCCAGCTGCTTCAGATCTTCTGGGGTGAATGGCTCAGCGACATCGAAGTCGAAGTAGAAACCGTCAGTGATGTACGGTCCAATGCCCAGCTTGGCATCGGGGCGCAACTGCTGCACAGCTTGAGCCATGACGTGGGCAGTGGAGTGACGCAGCACCTCCAACCCTTCTGGGTCGGTGATGGTTACGCGGGTGACAGTGGTTCCAGCAACAAGTTCGCGGGCCAGGTCGCGTAGGACACCATCGACGTGCATAACAACCACGTCTTTATCATTGGTGAAATACTGCAGACCGGTTGTTCCCGCGTCCACCTGTACCTGCTCGCCGTCAATGGTGAGAGTCAGCTGCTCGCTCATGAGATCGGGTTCTACCTTTCAATCTGGGATGGCTTCATAGCTTGTGGCATACCTTGGCCACAGCCAGCCAGAATCCAGTTTAGTTCAGGACCTCACTTCAGCGCGCGTTCACTTCGGGTTTCGGGAGGATTGTTGACCCACATGTGATTCGTTCAACAACGAGTCTGCATTAAACAGGCTCATGACATACCCAAACTCTTTGGGCCCACTGGTCAAGACTCCTAGAACAAACTCCGCTAACCCGTGCACCAGTGGGACTCGAAAATTCGTGGAAAGCTCGATCATCCATGGCTTCTGTTATCTCAGAAGCCTAGGCTTATGTCATGAACAAACCTGCTCCCCCGGTAATCAGCGCCATCACCCTCGGTGTGCGCGATGTCGGAATTTCCACCAAGTTCTACACCGAGGGCTTGGGGTTCGAACTGGTTCAACCAGCTCACCCGGAGATCGCTTTTGTCCGCGCAGGCTATGGTCTGATGCTTGCCCTTTGGGATGTAAAACAGATGCCGTCCGAGTACGGAAATGTCGGTCACAGCAAAATGGCTCCCCCACTTTCTTTGGGGAATAACGTGCATTCGGATAATGAAGTGGATCATCACTACCGGCGAGCGCTGGATGCGGGCGCTAGCTCGATCTCTGAGCCAACGGTGCAGCCGTGGGGTGGCAAGAGTGCGTGCGTAGCTGATCCGGATGGTTTCCGCTGGGACTTTGTGCATAACCCTTCGTTTGTTATCGATGCCAACGGGCATATTTCTTCGGTTTAGTCACGCCCCACGCTGATCAAGCCCTTCGGCCTCCATACGTTTGGCGAGTTCGCCGACGCTCTCGCTCTTGCGTGCGCCCTCGCCGAACTTTGGTCGGTAACTAATTTGCGGTCGTCCTTGTTCTTCAAGGTATCCGGCGACCGGCAACGATTCTGACTGATGCAGATCCCAAGCGTTCAGTGCTTGTAGTGAGATGCCACGTGGTCCGGTGCGTCGGGTGACTCCATGGATGAGCAACATGCGGGTAGAGAAGAGTAAAGGCCCGGTGCGTTGTTGTGTGTCATCGAAGAAGGTGGCATCGATACAGCCGGTCCCGTCATCCACGGAAATGAAGACCACGCGTTTACCGCCACGCATAGGTGGTGTTTGAGTGGCTATGCGCACTCCGGCGACTAGTACCTCGGTGCCGTTACGCAGGTGTAGTAGTTCCGCTGCTTGGGTAATAGGCAGGTGTGAGAGCCTGCGCCTATAGGAAGTCATCAAATGCTCACTGGCATCTAGGTGCATCAGGTCTAGTTCGGTGCGTACTACCTCGGCCGGGTCCAGCTGTGTTCCGGTGGCTTTGATGTGTTCGATCTGCCCGAGGTCCAGTGCCAGTTGGCCGGGGCCGGGACGGTATTTGGCCGGCAGAGAGCTGTGCACCATCGATTGAGTGTGAGCGATCGTATCGGCACGAGAGGTTCCTGCCAGTAAAGAGTCAAAGACACCAAGCGCGGCAAGGTTTTGGTAGGTACGTCGTGAGAGCCCTGCGCGGGCGCGGACATCTGCGAGGTGCTCATATGGCTGGCCCGTCACTAGTCGCTGGACTTCGCGTTCACTCATCTGGTGAATGTCACGGAAGGCTAACCGGATTCCGTAGCGTCCGGGGCGTTGTGATCCTACGGCTCTGGGCACCATGGGAACCTTCGCTGGAGCGTATTCGAATACTCGTTCGACTCGATAGTGTCCGTTGGAGCGGTTGATATCTAGCGGGAGGATAGGGACGCCCATACGCCGCGCTTCGGAAACCAGTAATCGTTTGGGGTACATGCCTGGGTCGTGTTCCCAGATCCCAGCGAGGAAAGCCTCGGGGTGATGCGCTTTGAGCCAAGCCGAGTGATAGGTGGGTACGGCAAAGGCAGCCCCGTGGGCTTTGCAGAAGCCAAAGGACCCGAACCCAGAGAGCACCTCCCAGACTTGATCAATAGTTTCCTGGCTGTAGCCGCGCTTGGTTGCCTCGGTACGCACGTAGCGTTCAACGGCTGGTTCTTTCTCTGGGTTGCCAAGCAGGCGCCGGTAGACATCAGCCATCCCTAGACCACAGCCGGTCAGCACATCAAGCATGCGCAACACCTGCTCGTGGAAGACGGTAACCCCGTGGGTTTCGGCGAGCGCAGGGATCAGGTCTGGGTGCAGGTATTGGGCGGGAGCGAATCCGTGGCGGTGTTCTAGATAGGGCTTGACCATATTCGACTGCATGGGCCCGGGACGGAAGAGCGAGATGTCGATGATCAGATCGTTAAACTCACGGGGAGCGAGTTTGCCAACCAGTTCACGCTGTCCTGGGGACTCAATCTGAAAGCAGCCCAGGGTGTGAGTGGAGCGGATCAGATCAAAGGTGGGTTCATCATCGAGTGGCACCTTGGCTAGGTCAATCGCTCCACTGGCATCGATGTAACTGTCGTTAGTGTGTCCGCCTGCACGAGACGCTTGCTCCTTGCTTGGGTGCATGCGAGCGATCTCTTCAAGCGTGTAGGCGATGGCTGATTGCATGCGCACCCCGAGCACGTCGAGCTTGATCAACCCCATCAGGTCCATATCGTGCTTGTCGAACTGGCTCATCTGCAATCCGATGCCTGAGGGCTGCACCGGGGTACGGTCCAGCAAGCTCGCATCAGAGAGGATCACCCCGCAGGGGTGCATGGAGATATGTCTTGGCAGTCGGTCCAATCGTTCGGTGGCGTCAATGAGAATATCGAGCTGAGTGTCATCGGTAATGCGCTGTGCTAACGCTGCTAACTCTGGCTTCTCCACCAGCGCTTCACGGAAAGAGGAGGCAGAGAAGCGCCAGAGCTGTTTGGCGATCTCGTCCACTTGCTCCTGCTCTACACCCAAGGCAGCACCTGCGTCGCGGACAGCGCCACGGGCGCGGTAAGCATTCTGCATGCTCATCAGGCTGACGCGTTCCTCACCGAAGCTGGAGAAAATCTTGTGATAGATCTCGTGGCGTCGCGCGGATTCAACGTCAATATCAATATCGGGCAGGGTGGTGCGGGTATCGGAGAGGAAACGTTCGAACACTAGGTCGTGGGCCAACGGGTTTACTTGGCTAATACCTAAAAGGTAGTTCACTAACGAGGATGCGCCTGAGCCTCGGGCGGCTACGCGTACGCCCATCTCGGTGATCAGGTTTACGGTCTCCGCCACAGTGAGGAAGTAGCCGGCGAAGTCCAACCGTTCGATCACGCCCAGCTCTAGGGCTAGGCGTTCTTCTACTACGTTTGGTGCTTCGTTTCTTAATAGGGTGGGCACGGCCCCGTATACACGATCGGTGAGTTCTTGCATGGCCGGTCGATACAGGCCGATCACCCTGGCTTCCGGAATGACCGGCGACTTCCACCCCAGGTCCGTTACGGGATCTATTGCCGCCCAGTGTGCCACCGCTTCGGTTTCCCGCAGCATCTGGTGCGCCCAGCTCCTTTCGGTAGCTTGGCCGATTTCGGTAGCCAGTTGAAACATCTCATGCGGTGTTTTCAGCCACCCTTGCCCGTTGGGTTGGCAGAAATCCAGATTTTTCAGGCTATGTAGAGCCCGCGCCGAGTCCAAAATGTCTGCGGTGACTGCCCCGTCGGGGTCTACGTAGCGCACGGCGTTGGACAGTACCGCTTTGATCTGACGTTCGTAGGCGTAGCGCAGTAGGCGTGATGCTTCACCTAAGCTGTGGCGCGAACCAGGAGCGGAGAGGTGCGTGGTGATTTCTACCCGCAGCATTTTTCCAACTCGTTTTTTCCACTCGACCAACAGTCCGCGGGCTTTAGCGTAATTCCCTTTCAGGATTGCTCGAGCTACGTCTGATTCACCACCTAGCAGGAGCATCAGGTTTCCGCTTTTGCTTAGCTGATCCAACTGATTAGCACTGAGCCCAGGCACGCCGTGAGCAGTATTGTGTGCGAGGCTGATAGCTCGGCAGAGTGCTGCATATCCAAGACCATTGCTGTGTCCCTGCGCCAGTAAAACGATCCTGCCTAGAGTTGCCCCATTGTCATCGAGTACAGCCAGATTCACTCCGAGAATGGGAGCTATACCTTCTGTCATACAGGCAGCTACATGTTTGACCGTCCCGTAAAGCCCATCCCTGTCAGTAAGCGCCAGCATAGGTGCTCCTTGCGCTTTGGCTGCTTGAGCCAGGGTGCGCGGATGTGACACCCCGTAATGGGCGCTATAGGAAGAACTGACGTTCAGATGGGTAAAGCTCATAATGGTCCTTCGAAAATATGTTCCCCTGCCCGTAAGCTCAGGCGCTTTGGGCCAGCTCTTGGTGCACGCGCACCAGCCGCCACCTCTCGGTTTGCGCATCAAAGCTCACATCAAAGGTGTGCTCTTGTTTGGATCCGCTCACCGCAACCAACTGCAGGCGCCACATCTCATAGTCAGCGAGCCCTGCCCCGATCCCCCGAGGAATCCGCAGGTTTTCGTCCCACCACTTGCGACGTTCAAACCAACGCTGAGGTTCAGCAACCAGTCGGTAGTCCCGCCCCTGCCACTTCACGCGCAGTGGCATTCCGTTTGCTGCACGGGCAACCTCAATTGACTCGGTGAACATCCCCACGTGTGCACTCCTTACTTAGTAGAACCAGTCTATTCGAATACTTGTTCGAACGATAGTTACACTAGTCATCGGCTCCGACAGTTTGGCGCCGAGGGGAACTGGGGCACCTTGCGCAGCAAAATAAATCTCTGCGCAGCTTCACTAGTAGCCAGCCGCAGAGCAACAAAAGATGTGAAAGTCACTGACGACTTGGCTCTGGGCGAAACCGGGTGCGTCATTGTGCCGCGAATGCTCGATTAGTACCGAACACACCGATAGCATCGAAACAGCAACACTCAATCGTTTCAGGAGTTAAATCCCATGCCTCATAAGGTCAAAGCCGTCATTTCCCGTGTTAAGGACGCACCAGTTGAGGTCGTCGATATCATCGTTCCGGACCCAGGTCCCGGAGAAGTAGTTGTCGACGTGCTCACTACCGGCGTCTGCCACACCGACTTGCACTACAAGCTCGGTGGCATCGGCGATGAATATCCTTACCTGTTGGGCCACGAGTCCACCGCAGTAGTCAGCCAGATTGGCGAGAACGTCACCAACGTCAAAGTTGGCGACCGCGTTATCCTGAACTGGCGTGCAGTCTGTGGCCAGTGCCGCGCCTGCGCCAAGGGTCAGCCAAAGTACTGCTTTAATACCTTCAATGCCACCCAGAAGATGACCCTTGAGGACGGCACCGAACTATCCCCAGCACTGGGCATTGGTTCCTTCGCCGAAAAGACCCTGGTTCACTCCGGTCAGTGCACCATTGTTGACGAAGATGCTGATCCAGCAGCTGTAGGCCTGCTCGGCTGTGGTGTCATGGCTGGCATCGGTGCAGCTATCAACACCGGCGAAGTAAAGCGTGGCGAGTCGGTAGCCGTGATCGGCTGTGGCGGTGTTGGCGCAGCTGCCATTGCCGGCGCGCAGCTAGCCGGTGCGACCACCATCATCGCCGTGGACGTCAACGCAGACAAGCTGGAAGGCGCAAAGAAGTTCGGCGCCACCCACACCGTTAACTCTTCCAAGGTTGACGCTGTTGAGGCTATCCAGGAACTGACCGGTGGCTTCGGCGCCGACGTTGTCATTGACGCAGTAGGCCGCCCAGAAACCTACAAGCAGGCCTTCTACGCTCGTGACCTTGCCGGCCGCGTTGTGCTCGTGGGTGTCCCAACCCCAGAGATGAAGCTGGAACTGCCATTGCTTGATGTCTTCGGCCGCGGCGGATCACTAAAGAGCTCGTGGTACGGCGATTGCTTGCCAAGCCATGATTTCCCGATGCTGGTTGAGCAGTACAAGCTCGGACGTCTTGACCTCGGTGCCTTTGTCACCGAGCGCATCTCTATTGACCAGATCGAGGAAGCCTTCAACAAGATGCACGAAGGTACCGTGCTGCGTTCGGTGGTGGAAATCTAATGACCGCTCGTATCGAAAACGTAGTTACCTCAGGTACCTTCTCTCTCGACGGTGGCACGTGGGACGTTGATAACAATGTCTGGATCATCGGTGATGACTCAGAGGTACTAGTCATTGATCCTGCCCACGATATTGAGAAGATTCGTGAAGTCATCGGCGAACGCGAAGTGATGGCAGTTGTGCTCACCCACGGACACGACGACCACATCCGAGTAGCCGGCGAATTTTCTGACGCCGTGGATGCTCCGCTCTTCCTCAACATGGAAGATCGCATGCTCTGGGATGCTGTCTACCCAGAGCGCGACGTAGACGCTGAAATCAACGATGGTGACACGTTCACCATCGCTGGTACAACCCTCACGGCGCTACATACCCCGGGCCACTCGCCGGGGTCCACCAGCTTCTATGCAGAAGATCTGGGTGTGCTCTTCAGTGGTGACACCCTGTTCAACGGTGGCCCGGGCGCGACCGGGCGCAGCTACTCGAGCTTCGAAACGATCATCGAATCGATTCGGACCAAGTTGCTGACCCTGCCTGAACAGACTGTAGTGAACACCGGCCATGGTGACGCCACCACCATCGGTGCGGAAGCCCCGAATCTGGACGAGTGGATCAAGCGCGGCCACTAAAAGGCTCATTAGACACTTTCGGCAGTCAACCATCAGTGGTTGGCTGCCGAAATGTTTAAAGGGTGCTTTTTGAAACATTCTTAGCCGCTGGCGTCGCTGGCTAGAACAGTGCGTTGCTGTGCGCTTCGATAAGTTGCGGAGAATCATTGCGCACATTACCAACCGCCTTATCAACCTCGTGCATGGTCCAAGTTGATGCGACGTCAAAAGCTTGAGCCCGCAATTCCTCGATTAACCCTTGACCGTCTGCTTCCGCAGGGTTCATCCACCGTGCCATCATTTGATGGTCCATCGGAATCGGCAATCGGTCATGCAGCCCAGCAAGCTCACCAAGCACCCCGGGCTCATCGGCGGAAGGCGACTCCATAGTCAGAATCGAGGTGGAGAGGATCCATGTGTCATCCTCGTCCTTCCACCACTCGTACAGTCCAGCAAAAAAGATCAACTTCTCATCTTCACGGTGCACAAAGAAGGGACGCTTTTTGCTCCCCTCTTTCTTCCACTCGTAATAGCCCTGGACGGGAACCGCAGCCCGACGTTTTTTCACCGCTGCTCTAAAGGTCGGCTTGCTGGCCGCAGTTTCGCTACGTGCGTTAAAAGCTCTAACGCCTACGGACAGTTCCTTCGCCCATCCAGGAACCAGTCCCCACCGAGCAACATGGATTTGCCTGTGCAACTGATCATCAATCAGACGCTCTAGCACTACCGGCACATCAGTGGTTGGGGCTACGTTCCACGACTGTCGCAGTTCAAGGTTTTCGTCAGCCTCAGCTTCGGCCTCAGCAACTAAATCACCGATTGCCTTGGCCATCACGTACCGTCCACACATTTTCTGCTCCTCGTACCGCCCGGGGGAAATCTGCTCCCAGTCTAACCATCAAGTTCAAGGAAATCAGAGAAAATTCTGGGCCACTTTGGGAACAAACACAATAGGGTCACGGTTATACCCTGTATGAGCAACGAATTGAACCTTGACCAGTACGTTCCTGACGCAGGTGGCGTCACCATGTTCACCACTAGCTGGTGCGGATACTGCCGTAACCTCAAGCGTCTGATGGATCAGAAGGGTGTGGCATACACCGAGGTAAACATCGAAGAAGTTGAAGGTACCGCTGAGATTGTGGAGTCCTTCAACAACGGCAATCAGACGGTTCCGACATTGATCTTCCCTGATGGCACTGCTGCCACCAACCCACGAATCGAAGAAGTTGTAGAGCGCATCGGCGCCTAATTAGTTACACCAAGTATCAGCGTTGACCCCAATAAAAAATCGGTACTTGAATTTCAGGTACCGATTTTTTGTTGCCCAGAGTTGTTAGCTCATGCGCCGATCAAGCTGACATGCTCCCGGTATTCCTCAAGGAGCGCAGCGATGAAGGCTTCAGTAGTTGCGGGGGCGACAAGATCGCTGGCGGCACCCACCGTCGTCGGGTCCATCGGGATTTCCATTGCTTGATAGACAGCGTTCAGCACCTGACGCAGTGGCTCTGAATCCTCAATGACAAACACCGAGGAGAAAAGCCATGCTCCGGCGACCACGCGCTGGGCTGTCCCCACGAGTTTTACCGGATAGTTTCGTGGCGAAGCTGAGGTTGGTAGTCCATGAACGGAGTGCTCCCCCGGGCAGTATTCTCCCGGAATGGGGCCGATCCGAGCATCAACACCCAAACGGGCAAGGGCCTTAGCATAAATATCAGCAAAAACTTCAAAGCGTTTTTGCTGTCCCAATACCGCTTCGTGTTGTGGCTCGAGGTGATCAACAATTAATGATCCACGGTGGTAGGCAGCAGCACGGCCGCCAGCCTTGCGCACCAGAGGCATGAAGCCTCGGTCTTCTGCGGCCTGACGAGCTGCTTCATATCCAGATAAACGAACATCGCGCTGGCCAAAAGCCAACGTAGGATCCGGACGATACAACCGCAGGGTCGGCCCACGATCTCCAGATTGAATTTCGCGAAGTAACTGAACCCCGCGTTCCAAATCTGCAGCAGGATCACCGCTAGGATCTTCGATTTCTAGTGTTAGCGGAGCATCCGACTGAGGATTGAACAAACTCATAACAATGAGTCTAATTCAGGCATTGGCTACCAGTGGAGTTGATGTCACAACGCAGGAATGTAGTCAGCTGAGAAATCTGCGCCATAATTATAGGCGTGCCAAATTCTTCTACTCCTGTCATCCTGATCGGCGGACCCTCCGGTTCAGGAAAGTCCTATCTCGCGTCAAAGTACGGTAATCCGCATCTGCCGCTCGACGAGTACTACCGACAGCTCAGTGAAGATGGCAATCCTGTCCCGTTCCCGCGTACCGCGTACGGCGAAGTCGACTGGGATCATTCGGGCACCTGGAATAAGGAAGCCGCGCTACAAGCGATCGATGAGCTGTTGGAAAACGGCAGCACCATGGTTCCGAACTATTCGATCTCAACTTCCAGCTATGACGGGCACCGAGAAATCAGGTCAGCTGCCGGACCGATTGTCGCTGAAGGAATTTTTCTTTACGAACTGCTCGAGCCACTGAAGGCAAAGGGAATCAACGTACAGGCATACTACGTTGATGAGCCCGCGCTAGTCACTGGCATTCGTCGCTTTGTCCGCGACGTCGCCCAGCGGCGAAAGCCAGTGACCTTCCTGCTCAAACGGGGTTACGCATTGTTCCGTGTTCATGGCGCTGACCGCGAGAAGTATCGCGAGCGTCAGTTTGTTCTTATGCCCAAGCCGGAACTCAAAAAGCTACTTTCCCAACTTTCTGCATCCTGAACGCTTTCTAGCGCGAACGTACAGTCAGAATCTGTTCGGCTCGACCAAACGGACCGGTGAGATCGTGCAGTACCGTCGAGGTGAGCCCAATTCCGTCGGCGCCGAAGCTCTGTTGCACTTCTAACCCGAGCCACGAACCTTCAGGCTGTCGGTACATGTGAATCTGCAGATCCAAGTTTGGGTAGACCCAAGTCCCCTCGCTGGGCTCGACGCGTGGGGCGACACCGTTGGCGGTATCGATCAAACCTACGAGCCTAGCCATATCTGAAGCATCTGCACTATCAACAAGTGCGTACTTGGTGCGCAACCAAGCGATTCCCTTGCCAAGTCGCCAATCCTTGCCTGCCCGCATTTCGAGCGAACGAATGTACCCGCCTGGCCAACGCTGGCTAACTTGCTGTACTTCGCATTCATCTGGACCAGGAATTGTTGCATCTTCGATACCAGCGACCTGGCTCGAATCGCCTTTAATCACTCTCCATGCCCGTGCCACGATGCTGGTTCGGCCCTTGGCTGTCATCTCAGCTTCGATCAGCTCGATGGTTCGTCCCGGTCGAACCATTCGCGTGGTGATCTCAAATTCACCTGCATGGATCAATCCGTGGATTTCAAAACTCAGCCGGGCAATGCGCATGTCATCACGAGGCTGAAAGTTTTCCAGTTCGTAAGCCAAGATTCCTGACGCCGGAGCCATGTGCTGCTCGTGTTCATTCCAGGCTCCTTGCGCGTGCAATGACGAACGGTAGCGCCCCTGCCCCAAAGACTCGAAATAGTAGTCACCTTTAGCGAGAATCTTCTCGAGTTCCTCAGTGAGCTGATGCGTCATCGCTGTCCTCCTGGCGTTTGAAAATGTTGCACTGCCCTCAGGTTATCCAAGAGCGACTAAAACCAACAGACTAGTTGCCACTGTCATGCTGATGAGCTTTCTGTCCAGCGCTGTCCAAGATGCCCAAAATTTCTGCAACACCGTCTTTCGCCCAGATGGCATGCGGCGTCATCGTATCGAATTGCGCCGACTGACCCGCGTTCACGTGATACGTCCGCTCCCCCAGCTTTAACTGAATCTCACCAAGCAAAACGGTGAACCACTCTTTCCCCGGATGGATACGTAATTCGCTAGGCGCCGGCGCTTTAGAAGGATCAATACGCATCTTAGAAACGTTGACCCCATTAACGGCATCATCCGTCGAGAGCTTCCACAGAGTAATGCCGGGCAGTGAAATCGGTTCGGGCCGAATGATGATCTCAGCTTCCGACGTGGCAACAAGTTCATCGAGGCTTGTGCTTAGGGCTTTGGCGATCGGCACCAGCTGGTCCAGCGCAATCCGACGGCTTCCGGTTTCGATTCGGCTCAGTGTTGAAACGCTGAGCGAGGCCTTACTCGCCAATGACTCCAACGACCAGCCATGGTTTTGCCGTAAGGTGCGGATGCGCTGTCGGATGATCTGGTCTACTTCCAATTCTTGCGTCATGCGCAAAACGCTACACCCTCTAACGCAAACCGTCGATAAGGTAAAAATCTCAGCTTCACCATTCGAGAGGAACCATCATGGAACACTTTGAAGTCATCGTTATCGGAGGCGGCAGCGCCGGCCTGGCAGCTTCAATTGCGTTGGCACGGTCGATGCGCTCAGTACTGCTCATCGACGAAGGACAACCGCGCAACACCTCAGCACTACATGCCCACAACCTTCTAGGCCAAGAAGGCAGCAATCCTCTTGAACTCCTCAAACGTGGTCGGCAGGAAGCAGCGAGTTACGGAGTTCATCTCACCGAGGGAACCGTGAGTTCATTATCAGGCACCCTGACAGAGGGGTTTAGCGTCAAGGTTGATGCTCGGAACTTCACTGCGGAACGTATCATCCTGGCCACCGGGCTGAAGGATCAGCTTCCGCAGATCTCAGGGCTTGATCGTGCATGGGGAACCTCCGCTATCCACTGCGCCTACTGCCACGGCTGGGAAGTCCGCGACCAACAGATACTTGTCATTGGCTGCGGCCCAATGAGCGCACATCAAGCAATGATGTTTAAGCAGCTGAGTTCCAACATCACGTTCGTCAACCACGAACCTGCCGAGCTCACCGAAGAAGGAAAGTCGATCCTCAAGGCCCTAGCCATTCCGATAGTGAACCAGAGTGTGCAAGCGCTGGAGTTTGATCAGTCAGGCACATTCGAAGCTATACGCCTAGATAACAATGAGAAACTGCACGCTCAGGCAGTGATCGTTGCTAGTGCAATGCGCGCCAACGCAGAACTCTACAAATCTCTAGGCGGCGAGTTGAGCGAACATCCGTTGGGAACATTTATCGCCGTCAACGAATCCGGGGCCACCGCGATCCCAGGTGTCTACGCTGTAGGCAACGCAAGCAATCTGGGCGCAATGGTCATGGCAGCGGCGGCGTCTGGAACTTTGGCCGGTGCCGCAATCAACGCTGAGCTACTCACCGCCGCACTGTAAAACTGTTCATACTCTTCTACTGCCCTGCGATTCATTCCTCAGCAGCAGGAGAGAACAGTGCAACGCCGCGCGACGCAACACGAACATTCATGGTAAAAATCGCCGGAATTCCGGGCTTTCTTCGCTACGACGCGCCAACGTAGTGTCAATCACTTCGCGGGTTGGCCGAATCAATGGTACGCTTTAGTTGTTACCTCGACGCCTGCAGGTGTGACTCACCCGCCGACAGACGTTAGCAGTAGGATTTGTAGCACGGCCAACAAATCGTCTGTGCATTACAAATCGGTTCACCGATCTTCGGATTGATTGAACTCCTACCGAAACGAATTCTTCATCTTCTCTTCTTCACTGCAGATAAAACATCTCGACGACTTTCAACGTCACATCTCTGTGGATTCCTTGTTCTACTCCGCTAGCGTGGGGTCATTACCCGTTAGCAGCCTGGATTCCGACGATGTTTAAGCTAGTGCAGCGACTCCCGTTTTGGCCGATACCGGCAAAATCAGTATTCGATAGTCCGTATCGACGGCAGGCGAATCGTTCTCGGCAGCTCTGCTCGAGGTAACCCAAAATTTTCCGGTTCGGAACTTCGAATCGGCAACCAGGCCACATCGTGGCCAATCAATAAATAAGGAAATAACACTATGGCCACTGGCACCGTGAAATGGTTCAACGCTGAAAAGGGCTTCGGCTTCATCGCTCCTTCTGATGGATCTGCTGACGTTTTCGCACACTACAGCGCTATCCAGAGCTTCGGTTTCCGTAGCCTCGAAGAGGGCCAGACCGTTGAGTACACCCTGGAAGCTGGTCCAAAGGGCCCACAGGCTACCAACATCCAGGCTCGCTAAGAGACTTCCTTCGAAGGTGCAGTTCCCCCGCAAAGGTTGGAACTGCACCTTCGATGTGTTTAACCCGGAAGTTCAACTCATTTTGTTCGTCGCGCTGCCAATGGTGAGTGCTCCTGAATAACACCAACACCAAGCAAACGGGCAGGTATTGAAGCCAGCTTGGGAAAACGTCGAAGCAACACAGCTACCGGCAGCGGTAAAGTGACTTCTTCGTTGCTCCGCATGATCCGCCGCAGCCCACGATGCATGATGCGTTGCACTGATTGGACAATAATCGTTGGGACAATGCGTCGCTTCTGAACTCTTTGAACGTCTCTGTCGGAGATCGTCCATTTCCGTAAGGGTTCAGCCAGAATTCTGGCGGTCGCCACCGCGTCTTGAACCGCAAGGTTGACGCCAACTCCACCAACCGGGCTCATCGCATGCGCCGAATCTCCGATGCACAATAATCCGGAGCGCCACCACCGTCGGGCACGATTAAGCTTGACGTTTAAAAGTTTGGCATCATCCAAGCTCAGATCGCCAACACCGGTGGCAAGTTCTGGAGCGGCTTCAATGATTGAACTGCGCCACGCCTGAACTCCTTGGGCTCGAAGCTCGGAATCCATGCCTTTAGGCAGCAACATCGCCATCTGCACATAGTCAGTTCTGGGAATCATGACGAACGACTTATCTCGAGCGAATGCTGGGGACAAAACATTCGGGCGATCCAATTGGCCTGGTACCTTGAACCACCAGACATCAATCGGAACTGCAAAGTCTTTCATCACAATCCCTGCGGAATCCCGAATCCTCGACCAACGCCCGTCTGCTGCGATCGTTAACAGGGCTCTGATCTCCTTGACCCCGTCTGGTCCTGAATATCGAACACCGACAATCCTGTCGCCCACACTCAAGACGTCAAGGACTTCGCAGTTCATCCGCAGATCAAAGTTCGGCTCGGCTTCCCCGGCACGAGCTAACAGATTCAAGAAGTCCCACTGTGGCGCCATCGCTATATATGGATAGGGATGATTGATCGCCGCTAGGTTCAGCACGGTAGTTACCTTGCCGTCGCGGGTAGGGAACTGTGCACCGCTAACCTTGCTGAAATCGATCTTTTCAAATTCGCTCATCAAGCCAAGCTCATCTAGCAACTGCAGCGTTGATGGATGGATTGTGTCACCGCGAAAATCTCGGAGAAAATCTGCGTGCTTCTCCAGTACGGTCACTGGCACACCACAGCGGGCCAGCAAGAGACCTGCCACCATGCCGGCAGGGCCTCCCCCGGCAATTACACATCTAGTGTCGAACTCCATCGTCGTTTCCCTTCGGGAATGATCTGCCAGTTCCAGCTTGTCACCAATGCTCGCACATGAATAGTGCTTGTAAAGCTGATCACCAGGACTTGCTAGTTTCTCGATTCAGGAAAGTTCACGTCTTGTGTTCACCGACGTAGCAATGAATTTGGAGACGATAGAAACGAGCCAGGACCTGCAGTAATCTGCAGGCCCTGGCTCATTTATACCTTTTCAGGCGACTCGAAGTTGACGGACTAGAAGTCCCAGTCCTCATCTTCGGTGTTGACTGCCTTACCAATGACGTAGGAGGAACCCGATCCGGAGAAGAAGTCGTGGTTCTCATCAGCATTCGGGCTCAACGCGGCCAGAATTGCTGGGGATACGTCGGTTACGGTCGATGGGAACATCGCTTCGTAGCCCAAGTTCATCAGCGCCTTGTTAGCGTTGTAGTGCAGGAACTTCTTAACATCTTCAGCCAAACCAACTGGATCATAAAGATCGTGAGTGTACTGAACTTCGTTTTCGTACAGCTCGTACATGAGCTCGAAGGTGTAGTCCTTCAGCTCCTGCTTGCGTTCTTCGCTAGCGCCTTCCAAGCCCTTCTGGAACTTGTAGCCGATGTAGTAGCCGTGGACGGCTTCATCGCGAATGATCAAGCGGATCAAGTCAGCGGTGTTGGTCAGCTTTGCGTGCGAGGACCAGTGCATTGGCAGGTAGAAGCCGGAGTAGAACAGGAACGACTCGAGCAGAGTCGAAGCGATCTTTCGCTTCAGTGGATCTTCACCGTGGTAGTAGCCTTCGATGATCTGAGCTTTCTTCTGCAGGTTCACGTTCTCAGTGGACCAACGGAAAGCCTCATCAATTTCCTTGGTGGATGCCAAGGTCGAGAAGATCGAGGAGTAGCTCTTTGCGTGCACCGATTCCATGAACGCGATGTTGGTGTACACGGCCTCTTCATGAGGGGTGATTGCATCTGGAATCAACGACACTGCACCGACGGTTCCCTGAATGGTATCCAGCAGGGTTAGACCGGTGAATACACGCATGGTCAGCAGTTTTTCGTCTTCGGTCAAGGTAGCCCACGACTGGATGTCGTTGGACAGCGGCACCTTCTCAGGAAGCCAGAAGTTGTTGACGAGACGGTTCCAAACCTCAACGTCTTTGTCATCCTGGATACGGTTCCAGTTGATCGCTTCAACCTTATTGGTCAGCTGAATCTTCTCGGTCATTGCCCCTCATCGAAAAGCTAAATCGTGTAACGAACTTTGCTACCAACTCTACCGTTCTTTCAAACTGTACAGAGTCAGCAAAACTTAAATCTAGCGTCAGATCTCATGTGATCTGACGTGTGTTTTTATACAAAGCAGCTGCCGTTGGTTCGGACCAAACGGCAGCTGCTTTGTGATATTAGCGCCCTATTGAGTGGCTACTAATCTCAGGCATTACAGTGCGCAGGAAACGCAACCTTCAACTTCGGTACCTTCCAAGGCCATCTGGCGCAGGCGGATGTAGTAAAGGCTCTTAATGCCCTTACGCCATGCGTAGATCTGTGCCTTGTTGATGTCACGAGTAGTTACGGTGTCCTTGAAGAACAGAGTCAACGACAAGCCCTGATCCACGTGCTGGGTAGCAGCAGCGTAGGTGTCAATGATCTTCTCGTAGCCGATCTCGTAAGCATCTTCGTAGAAGTCGATGTTCTCGTTGTTCATGTAAGGAGCCGGGTAGTAAACGCGGCCGATCTTACCTTCCTTGCGGATCTCGATCTTCGCTGCGACCGGGTGGATCGAGGAAGTCGAGTTGTTGATGTACGAGATCGAACCGGTTGGTGGAACAGCCTGCAGGTTCTGGTTGTAGATACCGTGCTCCATAACCGACGCCTTCAGAGCGTTCCAGTCTTCCTGGGTAGGAATGTGGATGTCGGCAAAGAGCTCGCGTACGCGCTCGGTTGCTGGAACCCACTGCTGGTCGGTGTACTTGTCGAAGAATTCTCCCGACGCGTACTTTGAGTTCTCGAAGTTATCGAAAGTTTCACCGCGCTCCATGGCGATCTTGTTCGACGCAGTCAATGCGTGGAACAGAATCGTGTAGAAGTAGATGTTGGTGAAGTCGATGCCTTCTTCAGAACCGTAGTAGATGTGCTCGCGAGCGAGGAAGCCGTGCAGGTTCATCTGGCCTAGGCCGATGGCGTGCGACTTCTTGTTGCCGTCTGCAATCGAAGGAACCGAACCGATGTAGGACATATCCGACACGGCGCTCAGTGCGCGGATCGCGATGTCTACAGAAGCTGCCAGGTTCTTGCCGTCCATAGCCTTGGCAATGTTCATGGAACCAAGGTTGCAAGAAATATCCTTGCCAACCTTTGAGTAGCTCAAGTCATCGCCGAATTCAGAGGCTGACGAAACCTGCAAGATTTCCGAGCAGAGGTTCGACATGGTGATACGGCCGGCAATTGGGTTTGCCTTGTTCACGGTGTCTTCGAACATGATGTACGGGTAACCGGACTCGAACTGGATCTCTGCCAGAGTCTGGAAGAAGTCACGAGCGCTGATCTTCGCCTTCTTGATACGCGAGTCATCAACCATCTCGTAGTACTTTTCAGTAACCGAGATTTCGCTGAACGGTACGCCGTAAACGCGCTCTACATCGTAAGGGCTGAACAGGTACATGTCTTCGTTCTTGCGAGCAAGTTCGAAGGTGATGTCTGGGATGACAACGCCCAAAGACAGGGTCTTGATACGGATCTTCTCATCAGCATTTTCACGCTTGGTGTCCAAGAACCGGTAGATGTCTGGGTGGTGTGCGTTCAAGTAGACCGCGCCAGCACCCTGACGTGCGCCAAGCTGGTTGGCGTAGGAGAAGGAATCTTCAAGAAGCTTCATCACTGGGATGACGCCCGAGGACTGGTTCTCAATCTGCTTGATCGGTGCACCGTGCTCACGCAGGTTGGTCAGTGATAGTGCAACACCGCCACCGCGCTTGGAAAGCTGCAGCGAGGAGTTGACCGCACGGGCGATGGATTCCATGTTGTCTTCAATACGAAGCAAGAAGCAGGAAACTAGTTCGCCACGCTGAGCCTTACCAGCGTTGAGGAAGGTTGGAGTTGCAGGCTGGAAACGACCGTCAATGATCTCGTCAACGAGCTGGGTTGCCAACTTTTCATCGCCACGAGCAAGGTGCAGTGCAACCATGCATACGCGGTCTTCGTAACGCTCTAGGTAACGCTTGCCGTCAAAAGTCTTCAGCGTGTAAGAGGTGTAGAACTTGAAGGCGCCCAAGAAAGTTTCGAAACGGAACTTCTTGTCGAAGGCGTGCTTAAACAGATCACGAATGTAGTTCATCGAGTACTGATCAAGAGTCTCGCGCTCGTAGTACTCGTGCTTTACGAGGTAAGCCAGCTTCTCGTCAAGATCATGGAAGAACACGGTGTTGTTGTTCACGTGATCCAAGAAGTACTGACGGGCTGCGTAGCGATCTACTTCAAACTGGATCTTTCCATCTGGACCGTAAAGGTTCAGCATGGCGTTCAGGTCGTTGTAGCTCAAGCCCTGGAACTGGGCTGGGAGCTCCTTTGAGCTCGTCATCGTTCCTGCCAATTCGGCGACGCTGGTGTCCAAAAGGTTTCAAGCCCTTCTTTGACTTTGAGAACGTCTTCCGACGTCCCCATAAGTTCGAATGTATAAAGTACGGGTACGTTGCATTTCTGAGCAATTCGCTTAGCCGCGATGCAGTAGTACTCGCCGAAGTTTGTGTTCCCCGCACCGATCACTCCACGAAGATTTACTCGATTTTCGTCATACCGCAGGAATTTCATGATTTGCGGAACGATGGAGTGTTTGCCTCGCTCTCCCCCATAGGTGGGGATGAGCAATACGTACGGTGCGGCGGAAATGAGCGGCGGCTCGGTGGCAAAGACCGGGATCCGAGCCGCATTCATCTCTAGTTTGTCCACGAACCTCTTGGTGTTCTCCGAAACCGAAGAGAAATAAATCAACTGCGATTTGGTGAGGTTAACTGATTCGTGGGCCTCAGCGTTTTGCTTGTCGGCAAGTGCTGTGGGTGACATCTTTTTTGCCTCCACTACAAAGTGAGCGGATTGGGCTGGTGCTTAGTTAGCTGGAGCCAGCAGATCGATCTTGTCTGGACGGAAGCCCGACCAGTGATCATCGTCGGTAACGACGACAGGTGCCTGCATGTAGCCCAAGCCACGGACGTGCTCCAACGCAGTGGCATCTTGCGAGATGTCGACCTTGTTGTACTCGACGCCCTTCTTATCCAACGCGCGGTAAGTAGCGTTGCACTGAACGCAGGAAGGCTTCGTGTAAACGGTGATGGCCATGTCCCTGATCCCCTTTAGAAAATTCTTGATGTTGGCCGGATTCCATCTGCTGATGGAAATTCCCAGCTGTCCTCTCGGATGCCTCAAAAACAGGGTCTTTGAGGTGCTACTGGTGCGAGCCGCACCAACGAGTTCAATACTACATGTTGTGTTTAGTCGGTCAAGCAGCCACAAGATGATGTATTACAAGTATGTCATTCTTCCCCCGCTACGTCCACAGGAACTGTGGATATTCGACCCCGTTTAAACCGCGATTTTTCGGGGTCTGTCAAACTTTTTCCACAGCTTCGTCGCCACAGCATGTGGGTTAAAAATTATTCTGTGACAAGTTTCTCGGCGTGTTCTCATTGCTACATCTAGTCCGCCGTGTGCCCTCGCCCCACTACATATAGTGTGGCTCCAAATGCCGACACTTCAGCTTCTAGCCCACGCGCTGTGCACAACCGGAGAACCTCAACCGGCGAGCACGGGGCAGAGGAAAGGGCAGCAAGCCAAATTAGCTCGCTGCCCTCCTATGGATCCGTCACCGGCCGCTAGTCGCTAGTTGCTCACCGTGTTAGGCGTAGTTGCGAGCGCCAAAGATTCCCTGGCCCACCCGCACCACGGTGGCACCTTCGGCAATAGCCAGTTCGTAGTCGCCACTCATGCCCATAGACAGGTGTTTAAAGCCCGCCGGCGCATCCGGCTGCAAGGACTCTAGGGTTTGACGCAACAGGGAGAAGCTCGCGCGAATCTGTTGTTCATCAGTGGTGTGGGCGGCCATAGTCATCAGCCCTACCGGATTAAGCCGATCCAACGACGACAGACCATCAAGTAACTCTGCAGCAGCTGAGGCAGAAATTCCCGACTTACTTTCCTCACCCGAGGTATTTACCTGGATGAACACCTCAAGGGTGCGGTCCTCTAGTTCTAGACGACGCTGTAGGGTTTCAGCCAGCTTCAACGAATCCAATGCGTGGAACTCATCAGCAAACTGGGCCACAAATTTTGCCTTGTTGGTTTGCAACGGGCCAATGATGGCGTAGCGCAGGTGAGGGAACTGCTCGCGGAAAATTTCGTGCTTCCCCTGAGCTTCTTGAACCTTGTTCTCCCCCAAGGTACTGACCCCGGCCGCGATGGCCAGCGACAACCGATCAACATCGATGGTCTTGGTGACCGGCAACAATCGCACAGAGTCCGCTTCACGGCCTGCAGCACTGGTGGCCGCAGCAATGCGCTGGTTCACCGCCGCAAGGTTATTAACGAAGTCTTCGGTGGTAGCCGCGTGCGCGGCAGCAGGTTGCGAAGTCAAGACGCCTACTTTCTAGCTCTCACAAAAATGTTGCTGGCGCCAAAGGCGCCAGCAACAAGCATATGCATAAATCCTTAGAACACTTGACGCCAGTTGGTCTTGGCCAGATCCAGCAACTCATCTCCACGACCCGACAGGACCGTACGGATGGCATAGAGCGCAAAGCCCTTAGCCTGCTCGAGCTTCACATTTGGTGGCATCGACATTTCCTGGCGATCCGTGATCACATCAAGTACTGCAGGGCCATCGTGAGCCAAGAATTCCTTGACTGTGGACTCCAGCTGAGCCGAGTCCTCCACCCGGTAGCCCTTGAGTCCGGCCGCGGTGGCCACTGCACCAAAGTCAGGATTCTGCAGATCGGTGGCATAGGTGACAAAGCCGGCGGCCTTCATTTCCAGCTCAACAAAGTTCAAGGACGAGTTGTTGAAGACCACTACCTTGACCGGCAACTTATTCTGCGTGGCGGTCAGCAGTTCGCCCAGCATCATGGCTAGCCCTCCGTCGCCAGCAAAGGCAATCACCTGGCGGCTACGATCCACCGCCTGGGCACCCAGAGCCTGCATCAGCGCGTTAGCCATCGAACCGTGGTTAAAGGACCCGAGCACCCGACGCTTGCCGGTCATGGTTAGGTAGCGGGCAGCCCAAATCACCGGGGAGCCAACATCGGCGGTGAAGACCGCGTCCTCATCGGCCGCTTGATCAATAAGTCGTGCAAGGTACTGCGGGTGAATCGCCGAGCCAGGCTTCGAAGGCTCAGCGAGCTCGTCAAGCTTGGTGCGCGTCTTACGGTAATGCTCTAGGGCGTGCTCCAAGTGCTTACGATGCGTTTGCACCGGCAATAGTGCGCTCAGCGCAGCGGCAGTGTCTTTGACCGTACCCACCAATGGCACGTCAACCTTGGTGCGTCGCCCAATCTGTTCGCCGCGGATGTCCACTTGGATGATCGTGGCGTTTTGTGGGTAGAACTGTTGGTACGGGAAGTCTGTGCCCAGCATCAACAGCACATCACACTCGGCGATGGCCTTAGCGCCGGAGGCGAAGCCCAGCAGGCCGGTCATGCCCACGTCGAAGGGGTTGTCGTACTCGATATGTTCCTTACCGCGCATGGCGTGGACAATCGGGGCGGCGAGCTTATCGGCTAGGGCCACGACCTCGTCATGGGCACCAGCAACGCCGGCGCCAGCAAGGATGGTCACCTTACGCGAACCCTCAAGGATCTCTGCGGCACGCTCGAGCTCCTGCTCATTGGGCAGAACACGAGGGTTGGTCTTAGCGATGAGCTGAGTTGCAGTGCGCTCCATTTCCGACAGGGCAACGTCTCCGGCAATCACCAATACGGCGACGCCACGCTTTTCGATGGCCTCACGGATGGCGATGCGAAGCATGCGTGGCATTTGCTTTGGATCAGAAACCTGCTCAGCATAAACGGAGCACCCACGGAAAACTTCCACCGGGTTGGTTTCCTGGAAGTAGTTGGAGCCAATTTCCTCGGTGGGGATCTGTGCGGCGATGGCCAACACCGGAACTCGCGAACGATTAGCGTCGTACAGGCCGTTGATCAGGTGAAGGTTGCCAGGTCCACAGGAGCCAACGCAGACGGCCAGCTCGCCGGTAATTTCTGCTTCAGCTGCGGCGGCAAAGGCGGCGGCTTCCTCATGTCGATGGTGAACCCACTCCATTCGACCGTTCTCGCGTAGTGCATCGGTGAGTCCATTTAGCGAGTCCCCCGGGATACCGTAAATACGGCGAACCCCTTGGGCATCAAGCTGTTCAATCAGGTGGTCGGCTACATTAGGCAAAACATTCCTCCTGCACACATTTTTTTGCGGGTCTACTGCTCACAGTACTGCGCCCATCTACCTTGTGCCATGGCTACGCACCAGTTGACATGGTTCCGCTGAGCACAACAACTAGTGCCGCAGAACACATCTGCTGACACTTCTTAATGTTCAGCGTGCACCAAAGCCATGACAGGCCAGCACTTAGCTAGGCTGAACTAATAAGGCAGTGCACCAACAAGTGCACCAATACAGGAGCAAGAGGCAAGCTAATGACTCAACCGCGCCGCATGGCCAACACCAACCAACTACCTGCTGGGGTGAAAAACGGGGCGATTTGGAAGCTGGAACCAGAAGAACGAGACCTTGATGCCAACGTCATCTCCTTGGCGCCAGACCAGAGCATCGGGGCACATCAAGGCCCGGCGCTCGATGTGCTGCTCCACATTTTTGCCGGCTCGGGCACCTTGGTCACCGAGGACTCGCGAATCGAGTTAACTCTCGGCGACATCATTTATCTGCCCGCTCGATCACAACGAGAATTTATCGCTGGGTCAGCTGGCTTGGCCTACTTCTCGGTGCACCAGCGTAAACGCACCCAGGGTTTGATGCCCACACCACCAGCTGTCTAAAGCAAAAAGCTAAAAAGCAAAAACTAGTGCTCGAACGTACCTGTGGCGAGGAACTGCTCCATCGCTTCGGTGTACGGGGCAAGGTTCAAGCCTTGATCATCAAGCCACTGCTGGTTGTAATAGGTGTTTGTGTAGCGCTCGCCGGAGTCGCAGAGCAGGGTCACCACACTGCCCTGCTCACCGTTTTTTAGCATCTGCGAGATGGTCTTAAACGCGGCGTAAAGGTTGGTGCCGGTGGAACCGCCAGCAAAGTACCTAGTCTTGGCACGCAGCAAGTGCATGGCTGCCAAGGAGGCTGCGTCCGGGACCTGCATCATATGGTCGATCACGCCGGGCATAAAAGAAGGCTCAACCGTCGGTCGCCCGATACCTTCAATTCTTGAACCCGTACCGGAGACGTAATCGGGGTTTCCGGTTTTCCAGCCTTCATAAAATGCGGAGCCTTCTGGGTCCGCAACACAGATGCGGGTGTCGTGCTGCTTATAACGAGCGTAGCGGCCAAAGGTTGCACTGGTTCCGCCGGTTCCGGCGCCTACGACAATCCAGCTTGGGATTGGGTGCGGTTCGGCAGACATCTGGGCATAGACCGATTCAGCAATGTTGTTATTCCCTCGCCAATCGGTGGCCCGCTCAGCGTAGGTAAACTGGTCAAGATAGTAGCCACCAGACTGGGCTGCCAACTCGCGGGCTGCAACATCTAATTGCCCAGCACCGTCAACAAGGTGGCATCGACCGCCGTAAAACTCGATGAGCTTAATCTTCTCGGTGCTCGTGGAGGCGGGTACCACCGCGATGAATTCCAGTCCGAGCATGCGCGAGAAGTAGGCTTCTGATACCGCGGTTGATCCGCTGGAAGCCTCCACCAAGGTGGTACCTTCCTTGATTCGTCCATTAACTAGTCCGTAGAGCAGCAGTGAACGGGCTAGTCGGTGTTTGAGCGAACCGGTGGGGTGCACCGACTCGTCTTTGAGGTACAGCTCAATCCCCCAGTGCGCCGGAAGCTCAAACCCCAACAGGTGTGTGTCAGCGCTGCGATTGGCGTCGGCGTTGAGCTGAGAAATTGCCTGTCGAACCCAAAGATCAGTCATATCTCAACTCTAACCGTGGCTTGCAGTTTGCACACGTCAACCGTGATAAATTCAAAACTGTGGAAATAAGGTTGGTATCCGGCGCCTACAGCGCACTCATGCTCCTTGGTTTGAGCTGGGCCTTATGGGCAGTACTCGCGGCGTCTAACCTGGTTGACGTGGCCGGTAGCTGGCTGGAACGGGACGCTTTTGTCAGTTCTGTTCCCTTGCCTGGACTGCTTCCGTGGCTCGGGCTCATGGCGGCCTTGGGCCTCTATGCCATCTGGCAAGGTATCGCGCGGTGGCGCCTTGAGCTACATCGACGTATGCGACTCTGGGTTCTTGCTGTAGTGCTCTTTAACGCCTTGTGGGTGCTGTGCCTGAAGCAGGAAATGATTGGCCTGAGCCTGCTTTGCGGTTACGTCCTGCTAGCAATTCTTATTCGAATCGCCATCATGATCGATCGCAGCTTCTTGGTCCACCAGATTGATCGCTGGTTAACCAGAGCGTGTTTCGGCTTATTTGCCGGTTGGTTGGCGCTCATTATCCTGGCTCAAACCATCGCCTTCGTCGCCATCCATCACGGCGACCCGAATTCTCTGATGTTCAAAGGCGCCACGGCTTTGGTGCTCGTTCTGCTCGCACTGTTCTTATGCGCTATTAGTTTCAAAAATCCCATCGGGATTTACCTCAACGCCGGAGCACTATGGGTTTTGGTCTGGATCATTATCGATCGATACACGGGCCGAGATTCCTCGCCGTTATTTGCCACCGCCAGCCTGGTTGCCGCCATACTGATGCTCATTTGTCTGCTCAGTGCGCTACGCACACGCATCCGGAAGATCCTCGGTTCGCACTGAGCGCAACGCCGTGCGCTTGAGAGCTAACGGCTAGCTGGCTAGGCTAGTGAATGAGACCTAAAGGTCCACCAGAGAGGAAAACATGTCGAAGACTGCTAAGAGCTTTAAAGAAGTTGAGAAGTCATTGGCGAAACTCGCCAAGGCTGCCAAAGAAGAACTGCCAAAGGAAATCCGTGGCGGCTGGAATGAGGCTGTTTCCGGTGTCAATGTTGAAGCAATCAGCAAGGCTGGCTCCAACTTGATCGACAACGTCGGTGGTAACTCCAAGGCTGCTAAGCGTGCTCGAACTTCGGTTCAGAGCGCCGTACAGTCGGCTCAGAAGAACTTGGCTCCGAAGGAGAAGTCCAATAAGGGCGGCAAGTTCCTTCTTATTTCCTTGGTAATCGCAGCCGTTGCTGCTGTGGTCGTTTCCCAGGTTCAGAAGAAGAAATAAGCATATTTTTTAGGGCGTGGCATCCATGGATGCCACGCCCTAATTCATGCCCAGTACCTGGAGCTGACAGCTATTTCGTTCGGCGCTCTCGTGCTGATTTGACTGCAGCTGCAGCTCCTAGAACCGCAACCACCAGACTCACAGGAATCAGCCACAAGCTATCGGCGCCAGTTCTGACTTCCTTTACTCGTGGCTGTGCCTAGGCCAGTGGCACCAGTTCTGCGTGGCCAGGTTTCTCAGAGATCGGTCCTTGGCTCGCTGCATCAGGTAATGGCGAATCCTGCAGATCAAATACGTTCGCTACTGCCCCCAGCTTGGCAAAGACTATTTCGCCGGTAGCCTCATCCACAGCATCATTGTCGGTCACTACGTAAACCTGGTCACCGGCTACCGCCAGTCCCTCCAGCTTCTCGTGGGTCCACCCGTGAGATTGTTCAAGCACCGGCAATACATCAACAGCGAGTTTCTTGTGCACCATTGGTACCGACTCGCCTGAGTCACCCTGCTGGGCCAGCGGCCCCTCGAACTGGTAGATCGCTTTGTGCTTGGCCGCAGGTCCTGGCTGGTTATCGCGTTCGATGACAGCATAAGACCCATCAGGTAACGCGGTAATTTCCGAGAGGCCATTCCACGTTCCCTCAACCGCGGGATCCAGTTTGTATCCAAACCAGCTGAAATCTCCCGTGCTGGGTTTGTACGTGCCGATACGCACAAATGATTCACCTGGAACTTCTCGCTGAAGGGTGAATACAACTTCTTCGTCCTTACCGGTGCCACGAACGCTCACACCTTCAAGGCCCTGTTTCTGCAAGGAGCCCACAACCTCTGAGGGCAGCGCAACTTCCTGCTGCACCTTACCGGTTTCGTCAATCTTCACCAGCTTGTTGTTCTTGCCCGTCGATCCCTCGTTTGCGGCCCAGAACCCACCTTCTTCACGCGCTGCTATTCCTTCGAGGTCTAAGTCGGTACTTGCACCGGTCACGGGAATCGAGCTATCGACAGTGGCGGGATTGCCTGTGGTGATGGAGTAGATCCGTGACGCGTAGGCGTTGTCACTGACCGCATAGAGCTTATTTGGATCTTTTGGATCAGAGCTCAGACCGCTCAAGGCGCCGAATGGAACCAACGATTTTGTATTTGATTCCAGCTGCGGGAATTGTGGCTGATCCGCGCCAAAGGAATACAGGCTCACTGCCGAGCGGACTTGATCTTCATCCGTTTCGGAGGCCACGGCCAACAAATTTCGTCCTGGGATTGGCAAGAGACCTTCGGGGCCATTGGTAGTAGGTAGCGTCTGCACATAACGCGGCGATTTTGGATCAGACAAGTCATAAACGGCCACGAAGTTAGCTCGCTCTGTTGCTACAAAGCCGTAGTCCACCCCGTTGTAGTTAGCGATGGCCAGACCCTCAGGCTCCGTACCTTTTTTATCAGCCCGGCCTTCTGGGAACAGACCTTGAGACAGCGCGAGTTGTTCTAGCGAATTACCGGCGTCCCAGACGATTTTCCCGGTGCGTGAATCAAAGATCGTGAAACCTCGGCTTCCACCCTTCCAATCGCCTTCATTGGCGGTGGCTAGATATCGGTCTTGAAGCCATGCAATCGCATCAGGTTCACGAGGCACGGCGTCCAGTGATCCGTTGACATCCAGTTGCCCATCGTCCTTTGTGTCGATGCCTTCAAGATCAACGGTGCCGGTGCTAAATGCCCGCTTGAGTTTTGCTGTGCGCAAGTCGATGAGCACAACTCCGTTATTTTCTTGGAGGGTTACCGCCAACTGATTTTTGGTGTTGATACTGACGTATTCTGGCTCCGGATCTTCTGGAGTATCCAGCCCTGCCTTGGCCAGTAGTGGCAGGAGCTTAGGATCGGAGCGTGTTCCGGAGGTGAGGGGTACCTCTCGAAGCCGCCACGACTCAGGGTTTTTATCTTTGAAGTCAATGATGGCAACTGCCCCAGCTGGCGCTTGCGGTAGACCGCCCTCGCCTAATTCCTCATCACGTTCATTCTCAATGGCAATGCCTGCATAAGCTCCATCTTTAGAAATTGCTATGGAGTCAGGTTGGCCGGACAGTTTGATACTGTGTACCAATTTGCGGTCAGAAATTCGAACTACGTCTACTCGTCCAGAGGGATCACCATAGCTAGCGGAGCTATTGACGACCACAAGCACGTATTGACCGTAGGCGGCAACACTCGTGGGCTCGTCTTCGGCGCTTCCTAATTCATGCAAACCGAGCAGGCCAAGTCCTCGAGGGCTGGAGGGGTCTCTAATATCAAGGAAGCCGATGCTGCCAGAGAGTGCATCTGAGTAGATCAGTGTGTTTTCGTCGGAAGAGACCGTCGAAATTTCCGCTGCCGTCGTCGCTTGGGCTCCATCAGGATGGTTTTGATAAACAGGATAGGTAGCGACCCGTTCGAAGTACTCGGCGTTGTCCGCCATTACCGGTGGTGCGATGGCCGATGCCAGTAAAACTGCTGCCATCAATCCAAAACTCTTTGTTGCAGCGCGAGACACGCGTTTCTCCCTTGAGTATTTCCAGACTTTTCCTCCCAAGATTCTCAGTACAGAACGAAAAGCAACGGTAAACCAGACTGTTCAAGTCGAATGGTTCCGCTCCTCACATTTAGTTGCATGCTTTCAACTAAAAGCGCAAACTCTGATTGTAAGTTCAATTTTCAAGGAGATCCATCATGCAACTAACCAATACCACCGTCCTAGGAACCGGCGTCCTCGGCTCACAGATCCTTTTCCAGACCGCCTACCACGGACTGCCAACTGTCGGCTTCGACATCAACGAGGAGGCACTTCGCGTTGCCGCAGGACGTCTGGACGCACTGGTCCTGGAATATGCCAACTTCTTTGGCGATCAGCACAAGGCCCAGGCCGCCCGTGACTCAATCAAACTGACCACCGATCTAGACGAAGCAGTGAAGCACGCAGATCTAGTCATAGAGGCGGTACCAGAAAGCTTGGCAGTCAAAGAACAGACCTACAGCAAGCTCGCGGAAGCCGCACGCCCGGAGACGATCTTTGTTACCAATTCCTCCACACTATTGCCGTCCGACATCGCCCCCTTCACCGGACGACCAGAACAATTCTTGGCACTGCATTATGCGAACAACATCTGGAAGAACAACACCGGTGAAGTCATGGGCACCGCCCAGACAAGCAAGGAAGCCTACGAGGCAGTCGTAGATTTTGCCGAACGCACCGGCTTGGTAGCCATTCGAGTTCTGAAGGAGCAGCCAGGCTACGTCCTCAACTCGATGCTTGTTCCATTCTTGGAATCGGCGAGCCACCTGTTAGTCAACGAAGTGGCTGACGCTGCCACCATCGACACCACCTGGAAGCTAGGAACCGGTGCACCCTATGGACCGTTTGAAATCTATGACATCGTCGGGCTAAACACCGCCTATCACATCTCCAGCAACGGCGACGAGACCAGCAAGAAATTCGCCGCTCTACTCAAAAGCGAATACATCGATCACGGCAAGCTCGGCGTCGCAACCGGCGAAGGATTCTACAAGTACAACAAGTAGTCCGCGACCCTGAGCACTAATGGGTGCAACCGCTCGGATAGGATGGCTTGGTGGCTCATATCGACGTTACTGACATCCAATACTTCCTCTCCGACGGCACCCAATTGCTGGGCGGCGTCACCTTCAAGGTCTCAGCTGGCACCAAGACCGCACTGATTGGCCCCAACGGTACCGGCAAGACGACCTTATTTAAGATCATTGCCGGTGACCTCAAAGCCGATGAAGGAACCATCAACCGCACCGGAACGCTGGGCATCATGCGCCAGTTTGTTGGCCAAGTCCGGGATGAAACAACCGTCAAAGAATTGTTGCTTTCCACCGCCGCCCCAGCACTTGCTCAGGCCGCACAGAAAGTCGCAAAATACGAAACGCTGATGCTCACCAGCGAGGACGAAAAAGTCCACATGCGTTACGCCGAAGCCATTATTGAATGGGGCGACGCCGGTGGTTACGAGCTAGAAACCACGTGGGACAAGGTCTGCATGGCAGCCCTTGGTGTGGAATTTGATGCCGCTTCCAGTAGGCTCGCCCGCACACTTTCGGGCGGCGAGCAAAAGCGTTTGGTTCTCGAAGCGCTCTTTGAAGGTAACGACGAACTGCTTCTGCTGGACGAGCCAGATAACTATCTTGATGTTCCGGGTAAACGCTGGCTTGAAGAGAAGATGCTCAACTCGCCAAAGACGGTACTTTTTATTAGCCACGACCGCGAGCTACTGAATAACGCTGCCACCCGTATCGTCACACTTGAGCCAGGCCATGGCGGAGCTACCGCTTGGATTCATGGCGGTGCCTTCGGCAGCTACATTCAGGCACGCCAAGAGCGCAACGAGCGGTTTGAGGAACTACGCAAACGCTGGGATGAAGAGCATGCCAAGCTCAAGGAACTGGTCAATATGTATAAGACCAAAGCCGCCTTCCGCTCGGACATGGCCAACCGCTACCATGCGGCAACCACTCGTTTGGAGAAGTTCCTAGAAGCTGGCCCTCCACAGGCAATCCCCCTGGAACAAAACGTGCAGATGCGCCTGAAGGGCGGGCGAACCGCAAAACGTGCCGTAGTAGCCGAAAAGCTTGAACTCTCCGGTCTAATGAAGGCTTTCTCAACAGAAATTTGGTTCGGTGACCGAGTCGGCGTTCTAGGTTCCAACGGATCAGGTAAGTCCCATTTCCTGCGCTTACTAGCCACCGGTGGCAGTGATCCAGAACGTGAGCATCTTCCCGTCTCAGATGTGGTGATTGCCGAGGTTCAGCATGAAGGTACGGTCAAGCTCGGGGCTCGAATCCGCCCGGGGTACTTTGCCCAAACGCACACGCGACCAGATCTTTTTGGTAGGACCCTTCTGGAAATCTTGCACCGAGGCGACGAACACCGCTCAGGCATGGCACGCGAAGCCGCATCCGGCGCGTTGGACGGGTACGGGTTGGCCGGTCAATCGGAACAGAAATTTGAGTCTCTCTCCGGTGGCCAGCAGGCTCGATTCCAGATCTTGTTATTGCAACTTTCTGGTGCCACACTGCTGCTTCTTGATGAGCCAACCGATAACCTCGACCTGCATTCGGGTGAAGCTTTGGAACGGGCCATTAACGCTTTTGAAGGAACCGTTCTTGCTGTCACGCACGACCGCTGGTTTGCCCGCGGCTTTGATCGATTCTTGGTCTTTGGCTCAGACGGAAATGTGTATGAGTCTGCTGAACCAGTGTGGGATGAACAGCGTGTAGTACGCAAACGTTAAGAACCACAGACATAAAACAGCCGGTGAGTTTGGTTGCTTTCGTAAAGACGAAATCAACTAAGCTCACCGGCTGTCTTCATTCACGCGCTTACCGGCATGTTACTGAAAGACGCTAAACCTGATGTTCGGGATGCAATTTCGAATGCGGCGCTTCAAGCTGATGTAAGAGTTGATGGATTCCGGGATGAATCAGCTGCCACCTACGGTATTTGCCGTCACGTTGCACCTGCACCACTTCAGCGCGGTGCAAAGTAGCCAGTGCCTGGGTGACCGTGTTGGCCGAAAGTTGCGTCGCCTCGGCTAGCTGGCTAACCGACGAACCCGGCGCTGCGTGCATGGCGATAAGTATCCTGATACGCGTTTCGTCGGCACATAAAGAAAAAACTTCGATCCATTCCGGAATCGTCTGATGCACCTTCGCGAGCGCGTCAGAGCCAATTCTTTCTAATTCTTCTTCAGCCACGGTTCACCATCGTTTCAAAGGGCGCTACGACTCCGAGTAACACAGACATCTGTCCAGCTGAACACATGTATTCTGAGATCATCAAACACCCTTTTGCTTGGAAAGGACCTGTGCCCGTGCGCAAGCCCGTGTCCCGCGCCGTAGCGATTCTGCTTCCCATCGTAATTGCATGCACCGGCTGCCAAGCAATTACTTCTGATGCATCGGTGAAACCAACGGTAAATTTGCTCACTCCAGCACTACCGGACTCACTGAATCCACTGGCAGGTTTTGATAACAATGGCGTGGGAAAAATCAACGAATCCTTATTCACTCTAGAGGGCGAATCTGACACGCTGCCGCAAATCGTTCCGCTCTTGGCCCAGAAAGATCCTAAGATTTCCGCCGACGGATTAACTTGGGATATTACGCTACGAAATGGCATCAACTTCAGCGATGGGACAACGCTGGATCCAGCCGACGTCGTCGCTAGTTATCAGGCAATCAAAGACCCACGCACTGCCTCTCCCCTAGCGAGCACGCTGGAAAATCTTGCAACGGTCAAAACCCATGGCAAAGACGGTGTGCGCTTCACCCTCCATGAACCGCAAGTCTCGTTTAAGACTTCCTTGCTCGTCGGTATTGCCCCTTCTGAACTGATCCATGAAGGTACACCAATCAGTGAGTCTTCACTGAACCGATCGCCAGTAGGCACCGGTCCCTATGTGCTCGATCATTTCGACAGCTCGTCACTCACCTTGAGCGCCAATAAGAATTACCGTGACGGACCGCCGGACGTTCAAAAAGTTTCTTACACTCAGTCGGAAGACGACAACGCTCGAACTCAAGCGATGGCTAGTTCCGATTTCACTGGCACCGTTTTACCTCCTCGCCTCGCAGCCAGCTTTGCCCAACGTGAAGGATACGAAGTCGTTACTGCCTCCAGCGCTGACTGGCGCGGCATCTCGCTCCCGGCCGATCACCCGTTTACCAAGGATCCAAAGGTTCGCCTAGCCCTGAACCTGGCGATCAACAGGGAAGAAATGATCTCCGGTGTATTGGCGGGGGCAGGCCGCCCTGCCTACACCTTTGTGCCACCGGAATATGGGCAGTTCTACAATTCCAAGGCAGTCTTCACCCGTGACCCGCGGCGAGCCGAAGAACTACTAGATGATGCCGGCTGGGTCTCGAACAAAGATGGCATACGGAACAAAAATGGGCAACGGGCCGAATTCACCTTGCTCTACAATCCTGGCGACACATTACGCAGAGACCTATCTTTGGCGCTGGCTTCCCAACTCGAAAAGTTTGGCATCAAGATTTCAGTCCAGCCAGCGACTTTTGACCAGGCTGAACCACGCGTGGGTACAGATTCCATCATGCTCGGCGGCGGAGACACTCCATACGACGTAGATACGCAGCTCTACAAAATGCTGCACTCCAGCTATCCCGAGGCCGGAGCGTACTACGACAATCCGACTCACTTCTCAAATGCAAAAATGGATCAGGCGCTTCATCAAGGACGTACCAGCACTGATCCAAAAACCCGCGCTACAGCGTACAAAGACGTTCAGGATCTTTACGTTAAAGATCCTTCAATGCTCCTGATCGCTTTCATTGATCACAGCTATGTACAGCGCAGCGACGTCCACAATACGTGGAACACCACCGGCACACTTCTTGAACCGCATGAGCACGGCACCGCATGGGGACCTTGGGCCAAAATCGGCGCGTGGAGCAAAAAATGACGATGACGACTCATTCAAGTCGGTGGGCTCTAGCTGGCAAGCTGGTTCTGCGACGCCTGCTCGTAGCCCTTCCGGTCACAGCCGGGCTAACCGCCGTGGTCTTCGCGCTAGCAAGCATTGCACCGTTTAATCCTTTGGCAACTTACCTTGGCTCCAGCTATGCGCATACCGACCCCGAACTGCGTGAACAGCTTCGAGACGAACTAGGATTCAACAAGCCTTGGCTTCAAGTCTGGACTCACTGGATCACGCATGCGATCCGCGGTGACTTTGGCATTTCCATCACGGCCTCTCGGCCGGTAGGCCAGGTGCTACTTGAACGCATTCCTTACACGTTGCTTCTTACCGGCACCGGCCTGATCCTAGCAATCCTCTTATCCCTGATTTTGGCTTTGGCAGCCGCTTGTTATCGCAACCAACTAATTGATCGTTTGGTTCAGGCCATCGGGCAGCTGGCGCAGTCGGTTCCAGTATTTGTTCTGGCGCTGGTAGCCATCGCCGTATTTGCTTTGCCGCTAGGCTGGCCCACCTCAGGTGTAGCGGCAGCAGGCATGACCCCGACGCCCGCATCGATACTGTCGCACTTATTCCTGCCGGCAGTCATTCTGGCCATTAGCTTGTTGCCCTGGCTGCTTTTAAACTTGCGCACTTCGCTGCTGGAAGCAGTGGATTCTGATTCGGTCTTAGCTGCCCGCGGTCGAGGTGCAAAACAGGTGTTACTTGCCGAAGCCTTGCCCCAAGCGCTACTTCCTTTTATTACGGTCATTGGTGCTCGTCTAGGCGAATTGATCACTGGCGCCCTACTAATTGAAACCATCTTTTCCTGGCCAGGTATCGCCTCAGCAGTTGTTGGTTCAGCCATAGCAGGAGACTTCGCTCTGCTGGCAGCGGTCACTGCTTGTTCTGCACTGGCGGTCTTTGCAGGCAATGCCCTAGCCGATGCCGCATACCTACTAGCGGATGCCCGGGTGAACAATGACTAAGTCCAGTTACTCCTGGTTTGTAGCAATCATTGGGGCTGCGCTGCTGACATACGCGCTGTTGGTTCCGGCACTGAATCCCGCAGCGGTAAATACAGTGAATCTCGCCTCGGTGTATCAGCCCCCAAGCCCCAGTCATTGGTTTGGTACAGACCAACTTGGACGCGACCTCTGGTCCCGCACAGCCGCTGCATTGCGCGTCTCGCTGGTGATGGCCATCGGCGCTGCAGTTTTCTCGACGCTTTTGGGGATTCTTGCTGCGGTAGTGGCGGTCACCTCCGGTAAATGGGCCGACCGAATCATCACGCGGCTCATTGATGTACTCAATGCGATTCCGCACCTTTTACTTTCCGTAGTCATTTTGGCCTTGTGGCCAGGGCAGATCTGGGCCATTGTGCTGTCCATTGCACTCACCCATTGGACTCAAACCGCCAGGCTACTGCGTGCCAAGCTCCTCTCGGAGCGCGAACGTGGATTTGTGCAGCTGAGTCTGTCAACAGGTGCACGGCCACTAGCCTTGTGGCGAACTCACCTCATCCCGGCCGTGCTACCGCAGGCCACAATCGCTTTCGCCCTTCAGATACCGCACGCCATGTGGCATGAGTCCGCACTGTCGTTTCTCGGCGTGGGGCTACCTGCACAGTCAGCTTCATTGGGGCTGCTACTCGAAGACGCCCGCAGCGGGATTCTCTCCGGCGCGTGGTGGCTGCTCGTATTCCCGTCCATAGCGTTGATCCTGGCCAGTTGGACGGCCACGACCGGATCGCATCATCTCCACGAACCAAAACAGGGTGCTCGCCACAAGGCACCGGCGGCATTATCAAACGAATCATCCGGGCAATTCCAAAAGCAGATATCCGCGCCCGGGCTACAAATCACGGCGTCGGTTACAGCCGGAACAAGTCATCTAGTGCATTCGGCTTCGCTCTGTGCCTCCCCCGGAACTATCCATGCGCTCACCGGAGAATCAGGGGCCGGAAAAACCGTGTTCTTGCGAGCCATCGCAGGACTACTTCCCGAAAATTTGGAGGCTAGTTCCAGGCTGACCTTCCACGGAAAATCGTACAAAAATGCCGCCGAAGGAAAGCTCCTCGGTAAAGAACTGGTATTCATTCCCGGCTCGGCGGCCACCGCCCTCAATCCAGTACGTACGCTGCGTTCGGCGCTCAAACGAACTTTCCGTCAGCAGTTACGCCCAACCAGCAATCCTGACCTCATTGGGTACTGGCAAGGATTCGGATTAGAGCCACACCTACTAGATCTGTATCCGCACCAACTATCCGGTGGACAGGCTCAACGTGCGGTTCTGGCTCTCGGACTGGTCTCAGAGCCGAAATGCATCTTGCTCGATGAACCAACCAGCGCACTGGATAACACGACCCGAACGATTGTGGCTGACATTCTGCGCGGCGCAGCTCAACGGGGCGCGATCGTCCTCATCGTTACCCACGACCATGATCTGGCCGAAAACATGGCTGATGTTGTGCACGTGATGGATCACGGGCAACTCGTCACCATCCAGGCCGACAGTGTAGGAGCAAAGCGTTGAGCCTGACTCTTGAAAAGGTAACTGTAAGTCGTGGCGGACAAATGATCTTGTCGTCAGCGTCACTGACTGTGGCCGCCGGAGAAGTCGTTGGAATTACGGCGCCTTCTGGGGCGGGCAAAACGACAATGCTGTCCGTGGCCTCTCTACTGCACTTGCCGGACTCGGGAAACGTTGTGATCAGCGGAACGGTGGTCTCGGCAGGAACCAACAAATCGAAAATCCCTGCAAGACTGCGCCAGAACATCGGTTTGCTCCCCCAAAATCCTAGGAATTATGCAGATCCTCGCCTGAGCTTGGCCGAAACGATCTGTACACCTTTGTCTTTCCGGGACGGCCGGTCGAGACCTAATCAAAAGCGCTATCGAGACCATATACTCCAACTTTGTGCCGAGGCCCAACTACCCGAAACCCTTTTGGAACGGCGTCCGGCGGAAGTCTCGGATGGTCAGTTGCAAAGAGCACTGCTGGCACGAGCGATCAGTTTAGATCCAAAGGTGTTGCTCTGTGATGAGCCGACGTCCGCCTTAGACCCAAAAACGACAGGTGCCGTTTTTGAGGTCCTGCGTGCCCGAGCGTCGAGGGGTGCCGCAGTCATCATCGCGTCGCATGACCTTAGTTCACTTGCCAATACCTGCGATGAGGTTCTGGCCCTAGATCAATTACAACGACGATAAGGACTCAGTACTTACGCAGTTGTACAGCTGCCTGACCGCGCAAACGCTGACGCAACTCGTTGACGATACTCATCAACACTGCGGTGGCACCTTCAGTTGATGTGCCCAAGGTTCGTACCGACAGCCCTGAGGTAGCAGTCTCGGAAACCCCAACATGCACGGGCTCACTTTGTTTCTCAGCAACCTCGTAGGCAACGTCTCTCAAGGATTCAACCATCTGAGAATCGATCCGTGAATCCACCGCCAGAAGCATTCCCACATGGGTGTACTCCTGCAAATACAGGAGCGACTCTACGGCTTGGGCTCCCGGTTCTACCAATAGATTGTCGAGTACTGCCAGCTCACCGTCCACATGAATTTCAGTGCGCAAACGGATTCGATCATAACGAAATAACTGTCCGTCAGGGCTCCAGCCAGGCGTAATTACTTCGAAGATGACCAGTGAACTGGAGCTGTCCATCTTCACGACGGTTTCTTGCCGATAACTTGCATCTTGATAAGCGATGAGCTGATCGGGCAAATACTCTAGGACTGCGTCTTGCTCTAGCTCAACGCTCATACGTGAGAGCGCTTCGCCCTGTGGCGTGCGGTAGATCTTTGTTGCAGACTGCGTAGTTAATAGAAGGCTGGCCGAAGCCGCAACCTGCACGTCAACGCCGTACGTATCGGCGCCAAGATACCCGCCTCCGGGATTAACTACGGTGTAGCAGACCTGCGGGGTGCTATCGAGATAGTGGGGTCGCAAAACCCGCAGGGCACCTTGATGAAACTGGCTGGTGGCGACGTCCTTACCCGCCCTGCGCTCAATACGCAGCGCCAGTTCACCGGTGAGTCGAGACTGGTCCACTAGGCAAGATCCGTCATCAAAACGTCGCGCTTGAGCCAAGTGATGACCTCTTCGAGTCCGTCATCCGTCTTCAGATTAGTGAAGCAGAACGGCTTGTGGCCTCGAAATTGCTTGGAATCAGATTCCATAATCGACAAGTCTGCTCCAACGTAAGGGGCCAAGTCTGTCTTATTAATGATGAAAAGATCCGACTTGATCATGCCCTGGCCTGCCTTGCGGGGAATCTTCTCCCCCTGGGCCACGTCGATGATGTAAATAGAAAAATCAACCAACTCTGGCGAGAACGTGGCTGAAAGGTTATCGCCACCAGACTCAACGAAGATGACCTGCAAGTCCTCATGCTTTGCTTTCAGGTCTTCAATGGCCGCTTCGTTCATCGAAGTGTCTTCACGGATAGCGGTGTGTGGGCAACCGCCAGTTTCAATCCCAACAATTCGGTCCAACGGCAGCACTCCGTTGGCTGCCAGAATTTTTGCGTCCTCGATGGTGTAGATGTCGTTGGTGATCGCCGCCATCGAGATCTCCCCGTCAAGTGCACGGGTGATGCGTTCAATTAGTTGGGTCTTTCCGGCGCCCACGGGGCCTCCGATACCAATACGAATCGGTTCCATAAGTGTGTTCCTCAAATTAGTTCGGACCGCGTCAACGGTCTTTGGCAGATGTTTTAAGACATGAACATGCGTGCGCGCTGGTGCTCATGTCGCATCTGTGCGATCTCGAGTCCCGGTGCGGCCACACCCAAATCTTGGTCATCCAGGGTGAAGATTTTGGTAACTGTTTCACCAACGGCTTCGTGCATCGAACGGATCACCCGTTGCCCGGCATCTTGCCCCAGCGGAATGGCACGAATTGCGTTCTGTGTCAGGCTTATCGCTGTCGAAAACAAGTAGCTGCTCAGCGCATCCGCCAGCGGTGCTCCGGCTCCGCGAGCGGCCAACGCAAAAGCGATGGCCGGATGCCCTACGCACCGCCCCGAACGTATCGCTTGTTCATAGCTTCGCAGCTCAGGCACCTCAAATCCTGCCAAGGATACGGCCAACATCCGCCCACCCATTTTTTGAGCCGCCAGACGTAGCTGCTTAGGCAGTGCCGAAGCATGGATCATTGAGTCCAGCGCAATAATGCGTTCCTTATCTTCAGCTTCGAAAGCAAAGCGAAGTAGCAAGCCATCTGTATAGGCCAACGATTGCGCTAGAAACTGCCGAAGCCACAGGGCAAAACTATGTTCATCCTGAACCTGACCTGATTCCAAATAGGATTCCATTCCAAACGAGTGACTGAAGGCGCCCGTGGGAAGAGCAGAATCCGAAAGCTGCAATAAGGTCAGCAGATGCCCAGAGCTAGTGGGTGTGTTCTGCATGTCGGAAAGGAACAGGCATAACACGTTCCTGACGTTCGTATGGAGCGTGGTGATGCTTCAAGAAGTCCTCAACAGTATGGTCGTATTGCACCACCATCACCTCAGCCGTGTACTCCGATTCAATATCGAAGAATTGTGCCTGCAGGTGACGATTGCCCAGTGAATGAGCGATGAAAGCCATCTCGTAGATTGATTGTGGAGCGATAACCAAAACGTCTGTAGGCAAGACAGAAATGGTGATGAGCTCGGAATCTGAAATCATCAAGATATCACCGTCTTTCAAATCCGGTCCCGGCGCTAGCCGAAGCCCTAGTTCTCGCCCATGGTCAGTGCTAACCCGTTGGATTCGTTTGACCAGATCCGCACTGGGCAGAACCACCTTCTCGTGATGCCTGTCGGCAAGCAGATCGGCGGATTCCTCATGGATGTTTCCCACGAGTTTTTCAATAATCATTGTGCTCCTTCTCAAAAACTTTCATGCGATAGCTCTGCTAGAACAGGAAATACCGTTGAGTCATCGGCAGTTCCTTGGACGGTTCGCAGGTGGCCAGTTCACCATCAACAAAAACCTCATAGGTTTGAGCATCAACCTTGATCTCTGGGGTCTGCCCGTTGTGCTTCAGATCAGCCTTGGTGAGGTTGCGGATGCCGTGGCAAGGTCGAATGATCTTGCGAAGTCCCAACTGCTCCGGGACCCCGTCATCAATGGCCGCCTGGGACATGAAGGTGATGGAGCTGGAATGAACTGCCGAACCCATAGCACCAAAGCTAGGGCGGAGCGTGCGCGGCTGTGGGGTTGGAATCGAAGCATTTGAATCGCCCATAATCGATTGCACGACCATGCCACCCTTGATCACCAGGTCTGGTTTCACACCGAAAAACGCAGGATCCCACAGCACCAGGTCAGCGAACTTTCCTTCTTCAACGCTACCGATGGAATCTGAAATTCCTTGCGCAATTGCAGGATTGATCGTGTACTTGGCAACGTAGCGCTTCAGCCGCGCATTGTCGCCAATCTCTGGATCCCCGGCTAATTTACCGCGCTGGCGTTTCATGGAATCCGCTACCTGCCAGGTACGTAGCACCACTTCGCCCACGCGGCCCATGGCCTGCGAGTCTGAGGAAGTAATGGAAAATACTCCCATGTCGTGCAGGACGTCCTCGGCAGCAATCGTTTCAGGACGAATGCGTGAATCGGCGAAGGCGACATCCTCGGGTATATCGGGATTTAAGTGGTGACACACCATGAGCATGTCCAGGTGCTCATCAACCGTATTGGTTGTATACGGCAGCGTGGGATTGGTCGAAGCAGGGATGACGTTGGACAGGCCAGCCATGCGAATGATGTCCGGAGCATGACCACCTCCGGCGCCTTCGGTATGGAAGGTATGAATAACGCGCCCAGCGATCGCCTCAATGGTGTCTTCGACAAAGCCACATTCGTTCAACGTATCGGTGTGAATCGCGACTTGAACGTCATATTCATCGGCTACCTTCAGCGATGTGTCGATGGAGGATGTAGTTGCGCCCCAATCCTCGTGGATCTTCAGCCCAATGGCTCCGGCTCGAATCTGTTCGACTAGAGGTGCCGTATCGCTGGCGTGCCCTTTACCCAAAAATCCGATGTTGACCGGAAGGTTTTCCACTGCCTGCAACATCCGTGCGATATTCCACGAACCAGGGGTCAGACTGGTCGCCTTGGTTCCTTCAGCTGGTCCAGTACCGCCACCGATCATAGTGGTGGTGCCATTGGCTAAAGCCGCTTCTACCTGACCCGGAGAAATGAAGTGAATATGGGTGTCGATGGCTCCGGCCGTCAGTATCTTGTGTTCACCGGCAATGATCTCGGTTGCGGCACCAATAGTGATGTCGACGCCGTCAGAGATATCTGGGTTGCCAGCCTTTCCGATTTTGAAGATGCGTCCATCGCGCAAAGCTACGTCTGCTTTGTAGATACCGCTGTAATCCAGAACCACGACGTTGGTGATCACGGTATCGGGAATGTTTTGATCTCGGGTTAGGCGACCATTTTGTCCCATGCCGTCACGAATGACTTTTCCCCCACCGAAGACAACTTCTTCTCCGTAGGTTGTGTAGTCCTTTTCGATTTCTAGAAGCAGTTCCGTGTCAGCCAGGCGAATTGCGTCACCGGTGGTTGGGCCATACATTTCCGAGTACTGCTTGCGGGTCATTTCGAAGCCCATGATTACAGCTCCTGCTCATTCTGCGATGCTTCGTTGGCTGTGATCTGATCGGCGGTATTCTCTAGTGGACCGCCAACCGCATTTCGGAATCCGTGAACCTCTCGTGCTCCGGAATATTCGACTAACCTAACGCTGCGTGCGTCCCCTGGTTCGAACCTCACCGCTGTTCCGGCGGGTATGTCGAGGCGGAATCCGCGAGCGGAATCACGGTCAAATTCAAGCTTTGGGTTGACTTCAGCGAAGTGAAAATGGGAGCCCACTTGCACCGGGCGGTCGCCACGGTTCACGAGATTAATCGTTCGGGTCTTCTGCGTCTGGTTGCAAGCTATCGGCTCGTCGCGAAGTACGTATTCTCCGGGAATCATGATCAGTGCCTTTCTAACCGTCGATGCTAACGGATGGGATTATGGACCGTAACGAGCTTGGTGCCGTCAGGAAAAGTTGCTTCGACCTGAACGTCATGCATCATTTCGGCGATTCCTTCCATCACGTCCTCACGTCGAAGGATCGTGGTTCCGTAGCTCATCAGGTCCGCCACGGTGCGACCGTCACGGGCGCCTTCCATCAGCTCATAGGTGATGATGGCCGTAGCTTCTGGATAGTTGAGCTTCAGTCCGCGTCCTTGACGCCTGCGCGCCAGGTCCGCGGCGACAACGATCATGAGCTTTTCGTGCTCGCGCGGCGTTAGATGCATCGACAGATTCCCCATTCAACAGTTGCTCTGAGCTTTTCGTACTCTGACCGATAAACGGCCGCGAAACACTCATAGACAAAATTCATTGTCCCTAGACAATCTTGATTTTACCCATCGACCGCGTCGGCTCCCCCACGTGTCTATTTCTATGAAGTTAAGACTTCATTACGGCTGTTGCCTTTCCAGGTCAGTAGCGGTTCAAAGAAGGAGAATTACTATCAAATGAACGCAGTCTGCTCCCCGGAACGCCACTGGCAAGTTACGCCATTTTATTCGTTCCGAGGAGCAGGAGCATGTCGATTTCTCGCGTCCAATAAGACCTATTCGACCAGCTTGCCGATTTGCGAGACTTCGGTGATCAGTTTTTCGATCTCTTCAGGCACTGCAGGAATCGCTTCACGAACAATTCCCTCTGGCGACCACACCAGATTCACTTGCAACCTTGGATCCGTCATTGGGTAATCACTACGGTTATGACAACCGCGTGTCTCTTTGCGTTCCACGGCGGATTCCAATGTTGCCCTGGCAGCTAGAACAGAAGACTTGAGATCAAAGGCATGACAGAGGTCTTGGTAGCCAGCGATGTCCGGATGAATACCAATGTTTTGCATTCTCTCTTCGATCTCCGCCAGTTTCTCCAGTCCGCGATTTAGGCTCTCTTCGTTGCGAACGACCCCGGCATGTTCGGTCATGACATCCCGAATTGCTCGTTGCAAGGAACGAACGTTTTCCTCACCGTCGGCGTTCACTAGCGAATCCACAGTGCTGCGTGCCTTGTTTATGGCTTCATGCGACCGATGGTGCACCGACAGTGAGCGTGAATAATCGGAAGCTTCCTGCCCAACGATTCGGCCGAATACAAGCAACTCAATTAATGAGTTGCCGCCAAGGCGGTTGGCTCCGTGGAGTCCGGATGAGGCTTCTCCGATGGCGTACAGTCCTGGAACCTCACTGGCATGAGTCAACGGATCAACCCACACCCCTCCCATCGAATAATGGGCTGTCGGTGCAATCTCAATTTTTTCTCGGGTGATATCGAGCATCTGTTCTTCAAGCATGGTCTGATAGACCCGTGGAAGTCGCGACATGATGGTTTCGCGTGGCAGGTGAGAGACATCAAGCCATACACCGCCCTTGTCCGTTCCGCGTCCTTCGCTGATTTCCGTATAGGCGGCCAACGCAACTCGGTCGCGGGTGGACAGTTCCATGCGTTCGGAATCGTAGCGTTTCATAAAGCGCTCGCCCAAGGCGTTGGTGAGGATTCCGCCCTCGCCTCGGGCTGCTTCAGAGATCAATGTTCCAGCGACGGATTCGGGTTCGATAATGCCTGAGGGGTGGAATTGCACCAGCTCGGCATCGCGCAGACGGGCGCCGGCCTCTACGGCAAGACGGAAGGAATCTCCGGTGTTTTCATCTCGCCGTGAACTACTGCGACGCCAGATGCGGTTGTGTCCTCCGGCGGCCAAGATGACTGCGTCGGCTTGAATCAGGTAGCCCGTACCATCGTTGACGTCGAAGCCGTACGCTCCAAAAATCACGCCGTCGGCGACCAAGAGTTCGGTGACGTAGACCGAGTCCAGAATCGGGATCTGCAATTGTTCGGCACGCTTGATGAGTGTGCGTTGAATTTCTAGTCCGGTGTAGTCTCCGGCGAACGCGGTGCGACGGAATTTGTGGGCTCCGAAGAATCGTTGTGAAATTCGGCCGTCGTGTTCCCGTGCAAAGTTCATGCCGTAGCGTTCAAGGTCCTCGATGCCACGGGTTGCGCCTTGAGCCACGACCTGCACGGTCCGCGGATCCGCCAGGTAGTAGCTTTCCTTGATGGTGTCCGCAGCGTGTTGCTGCCAGCTGTCTTCTTCATCCATGGTTCCGAGTGCGGCGTTGATGCCGCCGGCGGCGAGTGAGGTGTGAGCGTCATTCTTTGGACGCTTTCCCATGGCGAGGACGTCGGTGCCCAGTTCGGCCAGTTCGATCGCGGCTCTTAGTCCTGAACCACCGGTGCCGATGACGAGGACTGAAGTTGATATTTGCTTTTCTGTTCTCATATTTCTCAGCTTCGACCTTTGCCGAGAATACGTCCAATGAATAATAATCATGCTTTCAATAGCGATAGGCTATGCATATGAATTTAGAGCAATTACGAGGCTTCGTCACCATCAGCGAGGTGGGGCACTTCACACGCGCTGCCGAGCTTTTGCACCTGACTCAGCCTTCGTTGAGCCGCCAAGTTTCGACGTTGGAGCAGGAGCTAGGGTCAGAACTGTTCCACCGTGCTAGGGGAAACATTTCACTCACCTCTGCTGGCCAAGCGCTGCTTCCTCGCGCGCGGCGCATGCTTGCCGATGAAGAATCTATCCGAAGCGAGATGGCCGACCTCGCGGGCTTACGTAGAGGTCGGGTGCGTCTGGGTGCGCCGCCAACACTTTGTGTGTCAGTGGTGGCCCAGGCTCTCGGTACGTTCCATGATCGATACCCTGGGGTGCAATTACAGATATCGGAGGCCGGGTCACGAGAGTTACTAGATCAGCTCAACGGCGGCCTGTTGGATCTGGCCCTGATCGTCACTTCAGAGCACTCGATCAACGGAAGTAACTTGGACAGCTTGGCATTATTCAAAGAAGAACTAGTGGTTGTTGATTCAACGACAAATCCGCATTTGCCGGAACTCGAAGAACTAGATTTACGCGCGTTAGCCCCTGTTCCACAGATCGCGTTCTCGCGCAGCTACGATCTTCGAGCTAGCACCGTGCGCACCTATAGAGACGCAGGCCTTCATCCAAATGTCGTTGTTGAAGGCGGGGAAATGGATGCCGTATTGCGGTTCGTAAAGCAGGGACTAGGCGTTGCGGTGGTCCCCGCGACCGTTGCACTTGAATCGTCAGGGCTGCGCACCATTGCGTTGCGCGCGCCGCAGTTGTCACGAACCGTTGGACTGGCACATCGTAAAGATGTCGCCTTGACCAGGGCCGCAACGGCTATGCAAGACTTACTTGCAGATACGGCCAAGGAATTATCAGAGCGCCACGAACAAATTACTTAGCTAGCTTGATCCCCAAGTGCGAGGCCATTTGTTCGGCCAGCATAGAAAGTTGCATTGTGCTGATCTGCGCGCCGCGGAGCCCCTCGAGTCCATCAACAAAGCCGAAATCCAATCCTTGAAAATCAACCTCGCGAAGCGTCGCCTGAGAACTCGACAGCTGCCCAGCGCGGCTATCCACGAATGACATGCGCTGAATCTTTGCTCCTTGCAGGTCCAGCTCATCAAACTGACAATTGCGAAACTGAACATCGCGAGCGTTCACTCCACGCAAATTCAACCAACCAAATTTGCAGTTATCAAAAACCACGGAATCAAATTCGGCGTCCGCAAAGTCAGCTGATCCAAACCGTGAATATCCAACTCGTACGTCATTGAAGTACGTTCCGGCGGCCTGCATGACTGGTGAGTCGATCTGTCTCAATTCGCACTGGATCAACCGAGCGTTGCTGATCTGTTCAAGTTGCAGCGAACTGATCAGGCATTCTTCTAGGCGCGCTTCACGGGCCTGCAGCGGTTCTACAAGCCTGTCAAAGTGGAGAAGTTCTAGGTACTCGCCGCCATCTAAATCACCGCTGTATCCGGTCGCCAGCTGGGGCAGTGTAAACGGTCTGATTTTCGGCGCGTGCATCAACTCTCCTCTTTTTGACCAACTTTAGAACTCGTCGATCACCAGCTTCTTCATCCCAAGCATATGCTGGAAAGCATCTGGTCGTTTCATCAATTCGTCCATGTTGGCAGGGACGATTTGCCAGCTAACGCCGAATTTGTCGCTGAGCCAACCGCAGGCTTCCGCCTCTGGAACGGCGGATAATGCATCCCAGAGTCGATCAATCTCTGCCTGACCTTCACAATCCCATTGCAGAGAAACACCGGGGGTAAAGGTGAAGGGTTGACTCACCCCTGAATCCATTGCTGAGAGAACATCCTCACCCAACGAAAATTGGGAAAACATGATTGATTCGGCATGTACTACTTCATTGGCCTGCCCATACGGCACTTGCATATGGACCTTTGCCCCGAAGACGTCTGAGTAGAATTCCAAGGCCTCCGCTGCACGATTCTGTGCCTGGCCGCAGAACATAAGGCTTGGCAATACCTGGGCACCGGGCTGAATCTCTTGGGCTGATTCCATCAGTTGCCACGACACACCAAAACGGTCAGTGACCCATCCATAGTGCTCGCTGAAAGGATACTGCTGCAGTGGCATCATGACCTGGCCACCATCGCTGAGCGCCGCCCATGTACTGTCCAGCAACTCTCGTTCCGAGGCCCGGAAATTGAGAATAATCGAAATCGAAGGATTCGGGTCAAACTCATTTCCGGCATTAATGAGGGTAATTTTCGTGCCCCGAACCCACACGGAGACCGTCAGCGCCTCTCCCGCAAAGGGTTTCTGAAAGTCCAACAGCCCCTCGGTGGGATATCGGGATTCCACCTCAGATCTAGCTTCGGGCAACGCAGCTGCGTAGAAATCTCCGGCTTCCTCAGCGTTTCCTTGCATCCATAGATTTACCGTCAGATTTTGCATTGCGTCCCCTATCCCTCGCTGTCATTCCAAGTTACGAACTCGCTTCCATTATTGGAAGAGCAATCAGCGATTTTTCAGATCAGTAGTCTCTCGATCACGACCCTTGAACTCGTCCATTGAGTTATAGACGCCAATGACGTTCTCAGCCACGTAGTCCCAGGCGACGCGAGGCAAGACACCGCGTAGGAACTGACCCAGCCTGCTGGTCCACGGTAGGAGCACCAATGGGGTACCTGAGAGCATGGCTTTCCATGCACGCTCAACGACCTGCTCTGGTCGCAAGATTGGGGTGAGCAACATGGGTTTCGCTCCCACAAACATCCCCGTTGAAACGTAGGTGGGACAGATGGTCGTGACTGCAATCTCTGGATCGCTTTCAAGCTCCAGCCTCAACGAGTCGCTCCATGCCAAAGCTGCCGACTTTGAGGCGCAGTAGACACTCATATTCGGGTTGGACACCAGCCCTGCTGCAGAAGCCATCGTCAGAATGCGTCCGGTGCCCCGTTGCGTCAGTTGAGACAACAACTCGTGAGTGATGTACATCGGAGCCAAGGTATTGATTTGAATCGTGGTGGTGATCTGCTCGGTGCGGTGTTGTTCAAATGGAGATCCAGTAACAACGCCCGCGTTATTGATCAGAATGTCCACACCGCCGGAGCTGATGGCCTGGGCTGCAGCACTCTCGATTTGATCCAGCTGAGCCAAGTCAACCACTTGAGCGTCTACATTAACTTCGAGTAACCGGAGTTCTGCAGCTACCTCTTCTAAGCCTGCCTCATTAACGTCCCAGATGATCACTCGGGATGCGCCTTCGAGAGCAGCCTTACGGGCAAACAATCGTCCCATCCCGCTAGCCGCTCCAGTGACCAATACCTGTTTCCCTGCGACTGATTCCAATGCTGGCTTTGACATGGTTACCCTCCCGTAGATCCTTTCTTGGGCTCAGCATATCCTGTGACGCGGGTTACAACCACGCACATCCTGAGTCAGACAATCGCGTTTGCCAGTTAGCCTTGAAATATCAAAAACACACCCCGGAGGGACTATCGTGCGCATTGACCGCCTAGACGCGGACCTTATTGAGTTACTGACCGAATCACCGATGCTGCCGGTCATGGAATGCGCACGGCGCCTTGGTGTTGCCCGAGGGACAGTAAGTAGTCGGTTGACCCGGCTACACGATGCCGGTGTGATCCAAGGAATTATCCCTCGCATTGAACCTGCGGGATTCGGCTACTCTTTGGTGGCGTTCTGCCAAGTAGAAATTATTCAGCGATACGGGCATGGTCCGGTCGCTTCGGCCCTAGAAGAGTCCATCCCCGAGATCGTAGATATGTACACGGTCACCGGAACCTCGGATCTGCAATTACGTGTAGTTGCACGCACGGCTGAAGACCTGCAAGAAATTTTTGACAGGATCAACCGCGTGCCCGGTGTGGCAAGGACCTCATCCTCATTTGCCCTGCATGAACATTTTCAAGGGCGCACGCTTCCATTAGTCTCCGCTTGCGCTAGGGCCGAGGCCGAGACGGAAAAGGCTAAGCAGAATGACTAGTAAAATAGTCAGGTGGGCAATGACCACTATGCAGCCTGCATAGGTACTCAGACTCCGATTGCACGGTTCAATCGTTCAACCTACAGTCATTGCTTGTGAATCGCGACACGCGAGAATATGAGCGAGACCACTGCAAGGAGTGTCGTTGCAAGGGTCTTGCTGTTTGAACGATTGCCAGCCTCAAGTTGTTTTGGCAATCAGAGAGGAAACTCATGACCCTTCACCAGCGCCCCTCCTTGCAGAAAGTACCCGCTTACAAGCAGGGTAAGCCCGCACCCGCTGGAGCTTCTAAACTCTCCTCCAACGAATCCCCGCACAGCCCACTTCCCTCTGTGCTCTCCAGCATCCAGGAGGGGCTGGCAACTATCCATCGTTACCCGAGCATTGCAGCTCCACAGCTCACCAATGCACTCAGCGACCAATTCGATATCGCCCCTGAGCACATCACCCTCGGGGCAGGTTCAGTTGAAGTCGCGGCCCAGATCATTCATGCCGTCGCCGCAGAAGGTGACGAAGTCATGTACGCCTGGCGTTCGTTCGAGGCCTACCCATCACTGGTCCGAATTGCTGGCGCCACTCCGGTTGAAGTCCCCCTCGACAGCGAATCACGTCACGATCTGCCGGCCATGCTCAACGCGATTACCGAAAAAACACGCCTCATTTTTATCTGCAATCCCAACAACCCGACTGGAACGGTTGTTCAGGCCCAGGCACTCGATGATTTCATCAATGCTGTGCCACGCGATGTCCTTGTCGTAGTCGACGAAGCCTACGTGCATTTTGACCGTTCCACCGTACGCGCTGATGGACTTGCCCTCTTCCGCAAGTACCCACACGTGGCCGTACTCCATACGTTCTCCAAGGCTTACGGACTTGCCGGCCTGCGAATCGGCTATGCAATCAGCCCTTTGAAAGTAGCAGAAAACTTGCGTAAAGTCGCAGTGCCCTTCGGTGTCTCTGACCTAGCACAGCGTGCCGCAGTAGCTTCCCTAGCTGCCATCGATGAGCTCTCCGTACGCATCGAAGAGGTCGTGACTCAGCGCGAACGCATGTATGAGGCTCTAGCGGCCGCTGGATACCCAGTTGTGAAGTCGCAGGCAAACTTCGTTTGGGTTGATGCCGGTGAGCAAACCATCGAGTTGGAAGCCCAGCTTGCTTCCGGCGGAGTCATTGTCCGCGCATTCGCCGGTGATGGACTACGTATTTCCTCCGGCACCGAAGAAGATGTCAATCGTGTGCTGGCAGCTTTGCCAGCAATCAAACCCGCAGAGGCGGCCACCGCATGACCGCAATAAAAACTCCGACTTCCCAGCTCCACTCTTCGCTGACTCAACGCCAGATTTCCATGATGGGTCTGGGCGGAGCTATCGGCGCTGGCCTTTTTGTTGGATCCGGCCAGGCGATCTCCATCGCAGGCCCGGCAGTATTGATTTCCTACTTGATCGCCGGGGCGGTCATCATCGTCATCATGGCGATGCTCGCCGAAATGGTTGCTGCACACCCATCCTCCGGCGCATTCAGTACCTTTGCCCACAGGGCCATGGGTCGAAGCGCCGGGAGCACCTTAGGCTGGCTGTACTGGATTCAGCTAGTCGTTGTGATCGCCGCCGAGGCTACCGGTGCAGCAGCCATCACGGCCACTTGGCTCCCTGCAGTCCCCCAATGGGCATGGGTGCTCGGCTTTGTAGTCATCCTGACCGCCGGGAACCTATTGGGTGTTCGGAACTATGGACGGTTCGAATACTGGTTTGCGGTCATTAAAGTTGCCGCGATTCTCGCGTTCTTGGTCTTCGGCGTCTTGGTTCTTACACGCGTTATCCCTACCGACGCATCCGTAGGATTTGGCAATCTTGCTGCTCACGGTGGATTCGCACCGGGCGGAATGCCCGGGATCGCTGCCGCACTGCTCATCGTGATCTTCTCCTTCGGTGGCACCGAAGTTGTTTCTATTGCCGCTGCTGAGTCGAGTGATCCTGCTGGCAACATCAAGCGAACTGTGAAGTCAGTGATGCTTCGCATCCTCTTCTTCTACCTCGGCTCGATCCTCATCATTGTGGCACTGCTGCCATGGAACGATCCGGCTATTGCCGACGGTCCTTTTGCTGCCGCTTTGGGTGTTATGAACGTCCCGGGTGTCGGACTACTGATGAACGCCGTGGTCGTCGTTGCATTGCTCTCGGCAATGAACGCCAATATCTACGGGGCTTCGCGCATGCTCTACTCGCTGGGTCAGCGCAAGTTGGCTCCACGAGCTGTCACCCACGTGACTGGCAAGGGCGTGCCATCCAAGGCCGTGCTCAGTTCGGTCACTTTCTCATTCCTCGCGGTGGGTCTGAATTGGATTTGGCCTGAGACCGTCATGCCTGTCCTGCTCAATGTAGTCGGGTCAACGATCATCATCATCTGGGCGTTTATCGCGGTAACTCAGTTGATCTTGCGACGCCGGGCAGATAGGAATGGCGAGAAATTGCCTTTGCGCCTGTGGGGTTTCCCAGCACTGAGCATCGCAACTCTGGTTGTTCTCGCGGTGATCGTAGTTATCGCCGTGACTGATCCTGCAGCACGCACCCAGTTGCTACTGACCGGTGGACTCACCGCAGCGATCTGGCTAGTTTCCAAACTAGTCTTACGTGAACAGTCCGACGAGTTGGTCAGCAACGAAAGTTAACGACTGCAGTCGAGATCGAAGCCTAGGTTCAATTCATCCGTGAATTGAACCTAGGCTTTTCTTTTCACCATTTCGTTGATCCAGATTGGAGCGAATGGTGAGGTGCACCCGGGTGACGTCGGATAATCCGCGAGTACCTGCAGTTTCTCGCCAATTGCCAAAGCCCTGGCACGAAGCGGGGCATGTTCAATTCCGATATTTGCCAAGGTATTGTTCATTGCCCACTGCAAGCGGTCCGGTGCCGTGACCATCCGTCGCTCGATGGCATCCAGCAGTTCTGGAAGATTAAGCTTGTCGGGGTCCTTGGCCACTTGGTGTGCTGTCAGCTCCCAACCTGCTGCTTCTAGGACTGGGTCTTGCTCGAGCATTAGCGCGCATCGAAGCTGTTCAAGGAGCTTAGTTTTTTTGACGATGTAGCTAAGGAACCAGCTCTGCACCTTAGGCGTGCTGGCTTGTTTGCTCCATTGAAGAAGCTGTTCAAGGGTGAAGCTACGTGGCTTAGCAATCAAGATGGCAACCAAAGAGCTTGCTGTGTCCTGCGTGTTCCAGAGTTGCTCGGCAAGTTCCTGATTAGACTTCAACGACTTCGCTAAAGCCCTCAACTTACTCAAGTTAACGCCAAAGTCATCGCCGTGGCGTTCGTTGATGGCCCTAGCTTTGGGGTCTTCCAGCTCGGCCAGCGCCTGCTGGACGTCCTTGACCAAACTGTCTGGTCCTAATTGCTGGCTCAATTTCTGCTCCACATCTAGTAGTTGCTAAAGCGATTGAACAGGTTGTCGAAGTATTGTTCTTAACTTCTCCGGGGTCACTCGTCTAGGATCTCCAAGATAGATTTCGTGATGTTTGCCGGTCATCTGCAATCCATGCTTTGGGATGAAATCCTCGTGCATGCTCTTGAGCACCGGTCCCTCGTCATCGTAAGCACCAACGTGCAAGGTCTGAACGCATTGACCTTCATCCAAGACTTCTATGCGCACCTTGTCGGCGGCAGGCAAGTTCTTGCTAGCTTGTGCGGCTTCTTTAGCTTGCAGCGCGTCACTGTCGTCTAACCACCGCGGAATCATCAACATCAGCGTCCAGTGCCACAAAGACTTATCCCTATGATCAGTGAAGCTAGTCAGATCATCGGCCCACCACAGCCCTTCAAGCGGTGGCATCACGTAATCCCTCCCGATCTGCTTACTCGCGAATTTCAGCTTGTAAGCAATTGGGTATAGCGACTCCACCGCCTGGGTATAGGCCGTGGATGTATTGGGATCTCCGGTTCCGTCAACCATCAGATAACGAGTGGGTTCAAGGGTTAGTACTTGAAATTCGGAAGTCTTCGCACGATAACCGGGGCTAACTTTTTTGAAATCAATCTTCTCGACCAATACTTCGCTCCCCTAGTTCCACGACTACTTAGAACCACTTACGCCATTTGAATACACCATATAGTGCTGCAGCAAATACGACCATGAACAGCACCGCACCGGGATACCCAAAGGACCAGTGAAGTTCCGGCATGTTATCGAAATTCATGCCATAGATGGCCGCGATCAGCGTCGGGGCGAAGAGAATTGCGGCCCAACCAGAGATCTTCTTCATGTCTTCGTTTTGCCGTTGGGCGACCAATGTGGCGTTCACGTTCAAAATCTGGGACAAGGCTTCTCGATACTCAAGCGCTTGGGTATTAGCGCGAGTTAGGTGGTCAGTGACGTCCTGTAGATAGGTTTGCAGCTCCTCAGGAACTGGATACTTACTGAACCCGTCGTCCAGTGAACGCACTACCTCAAGCAGGGACGCCGTGGAGTGCTGCATATCAACGACCTCTTGGCTTAGTCGATAGATGCGTTCGGTGACGGCTGCATCACCGCCGAACACCTGGCTTTCGATCTGTTCCTTATCAATGCCTAGTCCGCGAAGAACTGGAGCGTATCCGTCAACAATTTCATCCAATATCCGATAGAGCACAGCCTCCGCCCCTAGCCGCAGGAGCTTAGGGTCTTTGAGCAACATCTGATGTTGTTGAAGGTTTCCATTACTGATGGACTCAGCAAATTCGTGACCGTCGGTTCCATCAATCCAGCGGTGATCTTGGCAAAAGACCGCAACGGAGCCAGGCCTGACGAGAATATGGAACTCAGAAAGTTCAACTGTCTCGGCTTCATCAAGATACAGCGCGGAACGAACAACGATGAGGAGCACGTCGCCATAGCGTTCAAGCTTGGGGCGCTGCCGAGCATGCAAGAGGTCTTCAACGAGTACCGGATGCAGGTTCCAAGCCTCGGTCAGTTCTTGGATATCGGCTTCGTTCGGCGTTGGGTACAGCGAAAGAGCGATCCTGTTGTCACCAGTTTGGCTGAATTCAAGAGCTTGAGTTGCGGTGATGTCCGCTGGAGCCGTCTCCACAGCACCGTCATCAATGAATCGCACTCGCTTCAGGCTATGAGTCGATGCCTGGTTGTTGGCGGTGTATTTTGCTCGTGAGCTGCGTCGCTGAATTCGTGCCATGGTGCTCCTGGTTGAATGACTTTGTTCCAGTATCGCAAGGAGAATCAAAATAGTGGTGCACAAAGCTTTCGGCAACACAACGAGTTTTGTGCAACTGCTCTCTGCGTGAGGTCCCCGCTGCTCTGGTCCTTCAAAGACACGTATCTATTGATGAAATCAATGAGCCTATAAACGAGAAAATCCTGAAATTCTTTTCCAAGAATTTCAGGATTTAATTGGTGGGCGTCCTGCAAGCCTATTCGAAACAAAGTAGCCAACCCGTCAAGCTTCGTTCCTTGATAGACGGCATCCTGACCAACCCTAAAGAGGCTCGACCGGAGCAACCAATCCCCCGCCGCTTCATTCAAATCAGCGACGAGCAAGCCGAGATGATGGCGGCCGACTACGAAACGGGAATGCGAGTCAAAGACGTGGCAGCCAAGTACGGAGTCAGCCGAGAAACTGTCGGCAAACACCTACGCAGCCAGACAGTCACCCCGCGCACGGTCGGACTGGATGACGAGCAGATCGAGGAAGCCGCCAGACTCTACGACCAGGGCGATTCGCTCGCGACGATCGGCAAAAGGATGGGTGTCAGCGCACAGACGGTGCGGTCACGGTTGATTGAGACGGGAGTGGCGATGCGGAGTTCATATGAACATCTACTCAAACCCTAAAAATCAAACCCCTCTTCGACGCGCTGCGCCTCTTCATCATGTTGCCTTGCCTCGTTCCTATACCCCTCGGCAACCTTGCGAAGCAGCCTGGCCGTCCTCGGCCATTCGTCATTAATATTTGCGGCATAGCCCTCATATTGCTCAGCCAGCGATCGTTCTTGCGCTCCGCCGTCGGTCATACCCCTCGACGTAACCCCTCGCTTGTTGTAAATAGCTACACCGAAGTTTCGGTCAATGACCTCGGAACTATTATTTTCCAAGAAATCACGAACAGGACGGCATGGCCAAGTCACACCATCTCCGTCAACTTTTGCAAATGCTAACACTTGACCTATGTACGCTTCGCCAGGAGCAAGTCGACCAGTTTGAGCCAGAAGCTCACGCACCCTCAGTACCCAATGCTCCAGCGCGCTTTCATCAATTTCACCGGACTCCAAGGATGTACCTGGAATCATTCTCCAGCGGTGCAAGAGATTCCATGCATTCTCGGCTATGCCCTTAGGTCGCTCAATGTCTTCGTCCTCATCAGTACCTTTGTACATAAAGCTGATGATCTGGACGAAAAACTCCGGAGACGTTGCGAGCCAAGATTGCAGCGCCTTAACACTTGCCGAACTATCAAGTGCCGGCAAGAGCCTCCACTGTAGAAGCCCCAGCCGCTCAACCTCGATAAAGTTAGCCTGCTCAACGTAGTCGAGTAGGGCGCCAATGTCGTACTGGGACAGAACACGCCGCTCCGGATCTTCTGCCGAAGAGAATGCCTCGAACAGTTGAATAATAAGCTCCACGTCCAGCTTGAACTTTGCATTATGTGAATACATCGCCAAGAGATCCAATGCGACGGCGTAGCGTCCATTTTTTCCAAGTTGCTCAGCCGTTTCGTTGATAAGTTTAAAATCACCTCGGCCATAGATCTCAAATTCTGACCAGTATAGGTCCTCTATTTCTTCGCCGACTTCGGCGAGGCTCCCCCATACTGTCGGAAGATTTTCCGCTAATCGATACACCCTAGCTGCCACAAGTGGCGTCTCGACGTGGCGTCGAGCAAGAGCAATGATGTTATCCGAATTACCAGCGAGAGTTTTGGCGATCGCCGCGCGGGCAAATTCCGGCACCCCAGGGCGAGTATCGATTACAAGCGGCGCTAATGAATCAACGTCAAGTGCGATCTTTGACGAGGATGCCGCGGAGTAGCCAACACTCCATGGAGTTTTTACCCTTTGGGCGAGCTCACACAGTCCGAGCAGATCTAGCTGTTCGTAAACCTCCTCCACAGCTACCAACTGACGGCGCGTCAGCTCCTCTTGGTACTTCTCATGGTCGTCGCGGCGGGTTACGTCGCCCAGATCAGGCATATGTTCAAAGAGCCACTCGACCCTTCCTGTCCCATTAAGCGGCTCAAACAATTCAGCTACAGAATCCAGAGCTAAGAGGATTGATTCATCTAATGCCCATTGGGCGTCGCTGAATTCGCGATGCCTCCGAATCAGCGACGTCAGCTCATTCCAGATCGATTCGGAGATTTCCGGGTCAAGCTCTTTTGCTGCAGTGTCCTTGAATAGCACCAGCACGCGATCTCGCAACTCCACCGTGAGGTCATCCAGCTTCTCCACGAGATCTACCAGTCGGCGCGGATCAGCTTCTGCAAGTCCAAGGCTTAAGGCAACGACATGGTTGACTGCATCGACGTATTCGGTCATCGAAACATTAGAACTTGCTACACGCTCCTTCCAGTCGTGGAAATCAGGGCCGCCGGACTCCACTATCGAGGATTGCGATCCAGGGTAGAGGCCGAGCAGAAGGTCCCAAGTCTTCTCCGGATAGCTCTTGGCGAACTTCGACAGGACGGCATTTCGCGATTTTAGTGAAGCCCCTGTTTGGGGGCGCCAGGGAAGAAATAGTCCAATCAAGGCACTCACTGGTCGATTCGATAGCGCACCCCCTGGATCTCTTTGCGCCAACGTCATAATCAGCGATGAGGCTGCACCAAAATACTGTGATGACCAAGCAAGAACCTCAAGCGCCCATTGCAAATAAACGTGCGGGCTTGTCGGCGAAAGAAATCCATGATCGGCATCAGCAAAGACACCCTCTGCCAATGGACCGCCAGGCTTCATTGCAAGCTCTAGTGCATCCAAGAACGTATCAGGCGCCGCCTCTGCTAAAAGCGACAACACATCGAAAAGAGATTCCCAGAGCTTACCTGTTTCATCCTCGTTAGCCCGTAGGAGCAATGCCCGGACGACCAACTGAGCCCAACCGCTGAGCGTCTGGCCGTCAACCCGTCGATCAGCGTCACTCTCTAAAGAACCCAAGACGGCCAACATAGAGGCGAGCCCCTTGCGTAAATCAGCTGAATGACTGCGCACTTTCCCGTCGATAGCAGCCTTCCATCGGTCCTCACGCGGTAGGTTAAGCTTTGGATCAACAGCCGCAAGAACCTCCTGCGCAATGGCCTCAAGGGTCCGCAAATCATCTCCGGTAATCCGATTAATTACCTGCGTTATGGAGTCCGTGTGATCGAAAACCTTCCACGCCGCCCCTACGCGCGTAAAGACAGGCGAAGCCCCATTCAGCCACCGATCCATCTCGTGGTGAAAGGCATCGACGGTCCCGGAGATACGTTCAATCGCGGCAATGTCCCCAGCGAAGCCCAGGTTCCAGGAACCTAGCAACCAGGACTTTCGCGCAATAGCCGTGTCTGAGAAACCCGCAACAGTAATGATTGCGAGACTCGAGACCCCGATCAATTGCCTCTTATAGAGAGGTACGCTTTTGTTGATAGCTTTGGCCAGCTTGTTAACCCGCCCTTTCTCCACGCCGTTCGCCTCAAGTAGCTTCTCAGCGTCGCCAATCGGAACAGGAGGCAGCTCAATATCCGCAGATTGACCAACGGAAGTATGCATAACGATATGGTGTCCGTTGATCAGATCCGCTTGACGGACCAAGGACTCCTCAAAGGGAACAAGAATCAGTAAACCCTCCGTCCGCCCTAAATATGCCAAAGCTCCAGGCTCGAAGACGACGAGAGAGCGATCGAGCAAATCCTGCCGTGTCGCTGGATCAGCCGAATAAACTACTGCCGCAACAAAACTCAAAACATCGTCAGGATCCGGCGCAGCGATCCACATACGCTTTGATGCATCATTAGATATCGCCATCAGGAGCTGCGTGGCTTGATCTCTACGGCCCGCGATCAGGAGCTCTGGAGATAGCAACCCCCGCGTACCGCTCGTAAAGCTCTCCCACCAGCTGCCCAGAGTCTGAACACCATTGGCCGGCACACCGATCTCTTCAGAGAACCAAACGTGGGTCCGGGGAGAAGTCTCGAGTGTCGCAAGAAGATCAGCAACTGTGCGCACCTTGACATTCTTCCATTCATTGAGCGCAGCCTTCTCCGTCGCCCAGTCGTGACCACCCGCCCAGCGGTGGGGCGTCACAAACACAAAGGTCGTCACACTTCGATCGATACCTCGAGAGTCCTTAGTTCGCTCGTCGTAATCCCTATTCGCTTTCTTCTTCGGGTCATTACTGGCACCAAACTCCCAAACGCTGCGCCCAGCTGGCACAAATGGAGTCTCGATCGGCGACGTCACTAGGCCGTCATACCCGGAAAGATTGACGTGCTCATCCCCGGGCATAGTCAGCTCTGTCACCTGCGGGGCTGTCGCCACGATGAGATTGCGAACAAGGTTCGGCAGCTTCGATTGCGCTGGCTGACTCTTCGCCCACTCTTCGATTTGGAGCTGACCAGCTAAATGCGGGAGCCGATAATTCACCAGGTAACTCCGAATCGACGTGCGCAACTTAGATCTATCCGCGTTCGGCCTGCCAAGGTACCCCCAAATTTATTGCATTTCATCGTAGGCATTCTGTCACTTATTGTGACATCAATTTTCTATCGGTCAAGCCTCTGACTATGCACCATACTCCGCAATCGATCAGGATCATCGACGGCTGGTCGGTCGACGATCTGCATGGCCGTAGCAATATATAAATCGAGATTGATATGCGGTTGCACGAGCGGACGAGTCATCAAAACCTTACCCTCCCGAGCATCGGTTCCTTTGGAGCTTGACTGAACGGGTCGCCCCGTCTGCAGTCGGCGCATTAGCTCGGCGTAGGCCTTGCCCGCACGGTTCGGTAGCGAGCTGCCATCACGTTTCAACTTCTCGTAATGCGCTTGGAGTTCGGATTGGTTGGCTGGTCGGCGCAGAGATAGTACTCGTGAAGCGCCCATTGATCTTTAGGGTCAACCAGCACGAACAGGCCTTCTTGCTCCTGCCAGAGCGTGCGAAGCTGCAGGTGGCGTTGACGGTACATCTCGTAGGTGACTCGGGGCATTGCACAGTAGCTCAACTTTCTGAGTCGCACTATGGCATAAAGGAGCAGGCTTTACGAGCATGAGCAATATCGAACGCATGTACCGGTCACGGCTTGGTGCCGAAAACGAGTGCATAATGGGCGTCCGGTCGCCCGTCTCATCGCCCGTCCAGTCGCTATTTTCGTGCCATTTTGGGCAGTATCGTTTTTGCAGCACCGGTACATTTTGGCCGCCACGAACAGGGGTGAGTTACCGACCCGACATGTCGTACCGGTACTCAAGCTACCTAATGCAATTCGAACCAATTAACAGGGGTGGCGGGAATATCTAAATTTAAGGCTTATGTGTTTTGCACATATTTTGGCACTAAAAAGGTCAGCACCGGTACATGCTGACCTCTGTTAGTTTTCCATTTTAATGAAAAAGGTAATTTCTTTGGTGGAGATAAGGGGATTCGAACCCCTGACCTTCTGCATGCCATGCAGACGCGCTACCAACTGCGCCATACCCCCAAAGGATTGCTACCCTGATCAGGCAACTCCATTATCATAGAGGACTAACTGATCAGGATGCAAATTCCAGATTACTGGTTGTTCTGGGACAATTCCTCAGGCAACTCAATAACTGGGCAGTCGGCCCAGAGGCGTTCCAAAGCGTAGAAGATACGATCTTCCTGGTGCTGAACGTGGACAACAACGTCGCCGTAATCCAAAAGTACCCAGCGACCCATGCCGAAGCCTTCACGGCGGACCGGGCGCATGCTGTACTCTGCGAGAACCTTTGCCTGGATCTCGTCAACGATTGCGTTCACCTGCGGTTCTGATCCACCAGAGACAATCAAGAAAGCGTCGGTGACGCCCAAGCGATCGGCTACGTCGAGCGCGACCATGTTTTCTGCCATCTTGTCAGATGCAGCATGAGCTGCAATCTTCACGAGGGCAATTGAATCTGCGTGTGCTCCCATTGAGTGGGGTGTCTCCTTGTTAGAGGTGTAGATCGAGAATCTTATTTTGCTATGAAATTAGTTGCCGAGCAACATGATCAGTCCTGCGATCAGTGCTGCGCCGCCAAGGCTAAGGGCCACAATCATGGCAATCAGCATGTTGTTGGCACGTCGAACACCGTGGGTTTGTACGTCCAACGGTTCCAGACCCTGAGCATTTACCGCGTTGATGCGAGGCATCTGTACTGCTGCCGAATCACCAGCAGGTGTTGCTTTCTTCTGCTCAACAGCTGACTTATCTGCAGGCTTCACCGCAGGTTTTGCGGCCGGCTTGGCAGCTGGCTTAGCTTCTGGTTTTGCCTCAGGCTTAGCCACTGGTTTTGGTGCTGGCATAGCAGTCTGCTTTGGAGCAGGCTTTGCCGTAACACCAGACTTGCCAGCTGGCTTCTTAGCTGCAGGAGCGGCCTGGTTCTTCTTCGAGCTGATCTTGCCGTCAGCATCCAGGTTCAGCGAAACGCTTTGTGTCTTTGGACCTTGAACGCCAGTCTTGGCGATACGGTCCTCAACCTCGCGAATGTTGCCCATCGCGCCGGTGAATGGATCAGAGGACTTGTCGTCCTTGCCCTGCTTCGCATTCTCCACACGCAGACGTTCGCGTTCAGCTGCTCGACGAGAAATGATCGCTGCACGTGCAGCCATTTCGCGCTGGTGAGCAAGAACTTCGAGATCAATCTCGGAGTCGTCCTCCCCCAGCAGGTTTGGATCAATTGGAGTCTTCGGTGCATGAGCACGACGTGCTGCCAAGGCCTGCTCAACACTCATCACCGTAGTTTCAGGTGAATCATCATGATCTGCCGGCTTCTTCGCTGTCTTGGTTACAGGCTTTGGCGAAGTAGCTGGCGCGGCTTGACCTTGCTCGGCTAATGCTTGTAGGCGCAGTTGACGACGAGTAAGTGGCTTAGGATCATCGCCAGGTTCCACGGTTGGAATGTGGCTGGTCAAAGCGTCAACTTCGCCCTCTAGGCGGCGACGCTCGCGCAGTGCCTCACGGTTGCGTGCCCGGCGTAACGAGGTGCGCTCCCCCGTGGATCCTTCAGGAGTGTGTTCAGCTTCAGCGGATTTTTCGCTGGTCTCAGGCTTGGCCGAAGCTGCTCCCTGAGGCTGTGCTTTTGAAGAATCGTTCTTTGGCTGCTCTGGCTTGCTAGGTGCAGGTGCAGCTGTTTTAGCCTGACTTTGCGGTGCAGATTTAACAGGAGCTGCAACAGGCTTGTCCGCGGGCTTGCTTGCAGCGGATGCTGGGGTGACCTTAGCCTCATCCTGCTTAGCAGGAACTGGCTTGGCTGCACTTGGCTGTTTTGCGGCGGCAGGCTTCGGAGCAACAGCAGGTGCTGGCTTAGCGGTAGCTTGCGCGGCAGGGGTCGACGGCTTGACAGCCGGCTTAGCGGCTGGAGTCGAAGGTTTTGGAGAAGCAGCGGGCTTAGCCTCTGCTTTAGCTTCGGGCTGTGACGCCTTCGGCTTGACTGCATCCGGCTTCGCCTCAGGGCTCGCTTCAGTTTTCGCAGGCTTGGCCGACTTCTCGGACTCCCCTGTGTTCTTCTGATCTGCGAGTTCTTTAGCGTCTTGCTCAGCCTTGCTATTAGCTAGCAAAGCTTCCATTTCGGCGCGTCGCTTTTCTCGCAGAGCTCGCCTGCTAGAAACCGGCTGCGAGTTATCGCTCATCCTGTACTTCTCCCGACCGCATAGACAAATACCGTCACCCTTACCTAGAGATTATGCCGTGTTACGTCACCGAATGTGAGGTTACGACTCGGTATACAGCCCATATTTTGCAATGTACTGCACCACACCGTCAGGCACAAGGTACCAAACTGGCTTCTCTTGGGCGACGCGTTCACGACAATCCGTAGAGGATATCGCTAGTGCTGGAATTTCAAGCTGTGAGACATTTTCACGTCCCAAATCACTCATCACGTAACCCGGACGACTAACACCAACAAAATGCGCTAGGTCCCAAACTTGATCGATGTCGCGCCAACTCATGATCTGACTCATCGCGTCTGCACCGGTAATGAAGAAGAGTTCTGCTTCCGGGCGCTGGGCGCGTAAGTCCAAGAGAGTATCGCGCGTGTAAGTTGCACCCTCACGGTCAATGTCTACCCGGCTTACAGTGAAGCGGGGATTCGACGCCGTCGCAATGACAGTCATCAAGTAACGATGCTCTGGGCTCGTTACTTGCTTGTCTGCCTTCTGCCACGGCTGGCCGGTAGGTACAAAAACTACCTCATCCAAATTCAGCTCAGCTGCCACCTCGCTGGCGGCGACCAAGTGGCCATTATGGATAGGGTCAAAAGTACCGCCCATCACGCCGAGGCGTAATGGGCGATCACGATGCTGACGCTCAGCCAAGACTAGTGACTGTGTGGTTCGTGAGTCTTGAACTGACGGTGAATATCCTGCTCTTCTTCCTTGGCAGGATGACGGTTGCCTACGTTGGTGTAGGAAACGGTGATCAAAAGCAAGATCATCAATGCAACGAAGATGCCGCCACCGATAAGCAGGGACCAGGTGTGCCCACTGATGCCAGTGGTAGAGGCTTCAGAGGCCAGAATCAGCGCGTTCAAGTAATTCTCCAGTCGTATCCACGGTACCGATTGAGCCGTCGGCCAAAGCCAACGGTTCAACGGCCCGAAAAGTAACGGTACGTTTCTTCTACATCCTACCGAAAAGCGCCGTCAGAAACTATTTACGGACGTGACCGTCACCCTGAACAATCCACTTGGTAGTGGTTAGCTCAGTCAGACCCATGGGACCACGAGCGTGCATCTTCTGAGTCGAGATACCAACTTCGGCTCCAAGGCCCAGCTGGCCACCATCGGTGAAACGAGTCGAAGCGTTCACAATGACCGCAGCCGATTCAATCTCAGCAATGAAAAGCTCAGAGTTCGCCAGAGATGAAGTCAAGATAGCTTCTGTGTGGCCGGTCGAGTATTCACGGATGTGATCCAGCGCCGCGTCAATGTCATCTACTACCTTGACTGCGATATCCAGATCCATGTACTCGGTGCTCCAGTCCTCTTCCTGGGCAGCCACCGTTTCCAGACTAGGAACCAACGCTGCAGCACGCTCATCAACGTGCAGGGTGACCCCAGCAGCCGACAGGGCCTTCAGCACAGCCACAGCGGCAGTGGAATCCTTATGGATCAACAGCGTCTCCACGGTGTTGCACACACTTGGTCGCTGAGTCTTGGCGTTGGTCAGAATGTCGATGGCCATCTGCTGTTCAGCATCTGCGTCCAAGAAGATGTGCACATTGCCTTCACCGGTTTCAATCACTGGAACCTTTGCAGTGGTGACAACACGCTGAATCAGATCTCGGCCACCACGAGGAATCAAGACGTCAACCTTGCCTCGTGCGCCCATCAACGCATCTGCCCCGTCGCGACCATATTGATCAATGGAAGTCACGAGGTCTCGTGGAAGAGACACAGATTCTAGTGCGTCACGAATAGTCGAGACCAGTGCCTGATTTGAGTTGAAGGCAGCGGTTCCACCTCGCAACAACACGGCGTTGCCGCTCTTGAGCGACAGCCCAGCAATGTCTACGGTCACATTGGGACGAGCCTCGTAAATAGTTCCAATGACACCCATTGGGACATTGACCTGACGCATGCGCAAACCGTTAGGCAGGGTCTCGCCGCGAACTACGCGACCGACAGGATCTGGCAGGCCGGCAAGTTCATGCAAGGCGGATATCAGACCGTCAATGCGCTTATTGTCCAGCTTCAAGCGGTCCAGCATGGCCACAGAAGTTCCGTTGCCACGGCCAACTTCTAAGTCCTTTTTGTTTTCTTCAATGATCTTGGAGCGGTTCGCGTCAATCCCGGAGGCGATGGCCAACAGCGCGCGGTCTTTCCAATCTCGGTTGGCTCGTTTGAGAACTCGCGATGCACGGCGAGCTCGATCAGCGAGCTGATAAACCGAATTGGTGACGTCGGTGATCTGTTCTTCTGTTCGTACGGCGTCGATACTCATAGTTCCCATCCTAGAAAATAGGTTCGATCAAAGCTAGGTCATCGACATGCACTACTGACTTGTCGTAACCTTCGCCGAGCTGATCCACTAGGTCTCCGGTGTTCTGCCCCAGCATGTCAGGTAGCTCATCTGACCCGTAATTAACCAGGCCACGGGCAAATGGAACTCGGTCAGGTCCGCAGAGTTCCACGGCGTCCCCAGCTTCAAATGCACCTTCAACCGCAATGATGCCGGCGGCAAGCAGCGAGTTAGTTCCCCGCGCAATGGCCTTGACTGCACCGTCATCAAGAATCAGCCGGCCTTCAATGCCAGCTAGGTAAGCCAACCATACGTCTCGTGCCGAGCGGCGTGAATTACGTGCGGCAAACCAAGTGCCGACGTCCTGCCCGCGCAAGGCCTTAGCCGCGTTGTCGGTACTGGTAACGAGGGTTGGGATACCTGCAGAAGAGCTCATGGTTGCGGCATCAACCTTGGTGATCATGCCACCGGTGCCCACTCCCGCAGCTCCTGGAGTACCCAGATCAACGGATTCAAGCTCGTCGGGGTGCTCAATGGTGCTGATTCGGCTTCCGCCGTCCGCAGGGTGTGCGTCATAGACGGAATCAACATCGGAGAAGAGCAGAAGGGCATCGGCTTTCACCAAGTGAGCTACCAGGGCAGCGAGGCGATCATTGTCGCCAAAACGAATTTCACGGGTGGCTACCGCGTCATTTTCATTCACGATAGGTAGCACGCCCAGGTTCAGCAATCGAACCAAAGAACGCAACGCGTTGGTGTAAGAGGAGCGACGCATCAGGTCATCTGCGGTCAGTAGGACCTGACCCACTCGCAAATCATGCTCTTCAAATAGCTGCGTGTATTCGGCCAGCAGCAGACCCTGACCAACTGCGGCCGCGGCCTGCTGGGTTGCCAAGTCCTTTGGACGTTTTGGCAAACCCAGCGGGGCCAGTCCGGCGGCAATTGCACCGGAGGAAACAAGGATAACCTCGGTCCCGTTATTCACGGTCTCGGCGAGAGTGTCCACCAAGAACTTCAGTCTTTCATGCGATATCCCCCCGCTAACTGTGGTTAGCGAGCTTGATCCGACCTTGACTACGATCCGCCGTGCTTCGGGCAGTTCGTGAGGAGAGGTAATGGCTGAAATAGTCTTAGTGGCACTTTCACTCATACTTTAATTTTCCTCCTGGGCTGCCTTCGGTGGTGCAGCCTTCTTGTTGCGTTTTGCGTTCACCGACTCAGTCCAGATGCCGGCCTTGCGTTCAGCTTCAAGCTCTGCACGAGCTTCAGCCTTCGCGGCCTTGCGCTCTTCGTGATCGGCGCGCTTTTCTTCGCGAGTCTTGCGATCTCCGCGGTCTTCCAGACGGATGTCTTCACCACGTCGGCTTCCGCCGAGTAGTTCAGCACCGGCAGCCATAGTTGGCTCCCAGTCAAAGACCACGGAATCTTCTTCGGAGCCAATGATGACAGCGTCACCAGGCTTGGCACCGGCCCTAAATAGCTTGTTCTCTACCCCCAGTTTTGCTAGGCGGTCGGCTAGGTAGCCAACTGCCTCATCATTACGGAAGTCAGTCTGCATGATCCAGCGCTCAGGCTTTTCGCCGATAACGCGCCACAATGGCTCAAGGTTCTGCTCTTCGCGGCGGATGTAGAACTCTTCCTGCTTCGAAGAACGCTGACGGATCACTGGCACCTCAACAACTGGTGCCTCGACAACTTGTTCGGCTCGCGCCTGTTCTACCAATTCAGCCATAGCGAAGGACAGTTCACGCAATCCATTACGCGAGAGTGCCGAGATCTCAAAGACACGGTATCCGCGCTTTTCCAGCTCTGGACGGACAAATTCAGCCATTTCGGCGCCGTCTGGCATGTCAATCTTGTTTAGGGCGATCAGCTTTGGGCGCTCGATCAGTGGAACGATCGTGCCGTCAGTTCCAGCAAAGGTGGAGTCGGCTTCATAGTTGGCCAACTCGGCTTCGATGATATCCAGATCGGTCAGTGGATCACGATCTGATTCCAGCGAGGCACAGTCCAAGACGTGCACAATGGCTGCACAGCGCTCTACGTGGCGCAGGAACTCGTGTCCCAAGCCCTTGCCTTCGGAAGCACCTGGGATCAGTCCTGGCACGTCGGCTACGGTGAAGCGAACTTCGCCGGCCTGGACTACGCCTAGGTTAGGAACCAAGGTGGTGAACGGGTAGTCGGCGATCTTTGGACGCGCTGCAGAAACAGCGGCAATCAACGAAGACTTACCAGCCGATGGGTAACCCACCAGAGCAATATCTGCCATGGACTTCAGTTCAAGGACAATGTCCTGAGCGGTGCCTGGAATACCCAGCAATGCGAAGCCTGGAGCCTTGCGCTTATCCGAAGAGATTGCCGCGTTGCCCAGACCACCCATGCCACCAAGGGCCGCGATGTACTCGTCCCCGATGTTGATGAGGTCACCAAGGATGTCGCCATCTTTGGTCTTGATTACGGTACCTGCAGGCACGCCAAGGATCAGGTCCTCACCGTGCTTGCCTGGGTGCAGTCCACCCTTGCCTGGCTCGCCGTTGCCGGCTTTGCGGTGTGGCAGGTGGTGGAAGTCCAGCAGCGTGGTGACCTGAGGGTCAACGCGCAAGATGACGTCGCCACCCTTGCCGCCGTTGCCGCCATCGGGTCCGCCAAGCGGTTTAAATTTCTCGCGCTTGATGGACACACAACCGTGGCCACCATTACCTGCGGTGACATGAAGGGTTACGCGATCAACGAATGCAGCCACGGGGCCATCTTCTCCTAGTACGGGGTTGCGAGCTGTGCTCGCAGAAAAGTCTAACTATGCACGCAAGGGGCGGACCGAATAACGGCCCACCCCTTGTGTACTAAAAAATTTGCCTGTTGCCTAAATTAGGCTGCGGCAACAATGTTCACCACGCGGCGACCACGACGGGTGCCGAACTCGACTGCGCCAGCAGCCAGGGCGAACAGGGTGTCATCCTTGCCACGGCCTACGCCGGCGCCTGGGTGGAAGTGGGTGCCACGCTGACGAACGATGATTTCGCCAGCCTTGACTTCCTGACCACCAAAGCGCTTTACGCCTAGGTACTGTGCGTTGGAATCGCGACCGTTGCGAGTGGAACTCGCACCTTTCTTATGTGCCATGCCTTTTAGCCTCTTTCGCTACAAAAATGGATATTACGATCGGCCCAATTAGGCGATCGAGGTGACCTTGACCTTGGTCAGAGCGGCACGGAAGCCCTGGCGCTTCTTGTAACCGGTCTTGTTCTTGTACTTCTGGATTACGATCTTCTCGCCGCGAAGGTTTTCTACAACCTCAGCGGTGACCGTGACCTTAGCCAAATCAGCAGCTGCGGAAGTAACCTTCTCGCCATCTACCAACAGCAAAGCTGGAAGCTCGATGGAGCTGCCTGGGGCAGCCTGAAGACGGTCAACGGTGATGAGGTCTCCAACGGAAACCTTCTCCTGGTGGCCGCCTGCGCGGACAATTGCGTACACCACGTGGGTACTCACTTCTACTCGACGTTTATTGTCTTACCGGCGCAGATATCGACCCGAACACCCAATAAAGGATGCGAATCCCGGGGATCTCATGCGCTTGTGCCTTGACGCCGAGCGGACGGAAAGTCCGTGATCTTGGCGTTTAGCACCGATCAACTAGATTACGCTAGTCCACACCACTGGGGCAAATACAAAGTGCCCCAGCGGGGGAAGCGTGACCAAGTTCATCTATTTCAGCTCGCGTACCGGAACACCCACTCCGAGCATTACCGGTTGCCCGGCAGGCTCAGATGGCTTTTCTTTGTGCGAACTGGAGACATCCATTTGAACTACCGAACCGGTAGCTTCGGATACCTCAGCCACGAGAACTTCTGCACTCGCGTCGCCTTGAGCCGAGGTGGCTCGACGACTGCGTCGCTTCGGTTTCGTGGAACTCTGTGGGGCTACCGCGCTAACGGTGGCCGTTGATTCAGCAGGGGTGCTGATCTCAGAGGCGATAGGGGCGTTTGCTGCCGGCATGGCCAGACCGGTCAATACCGGCTGGTCCTGCTGCGACTGCGCTGCTCCTGCGCCCTGTGGTCGTGAAGCACGGCGTGAGCGCTTGCGAGGCTGCGTGGCAGCCTTTGGCTCCTGATGAACTTCAACCGCTACCGACTGTACCTCTTCGGTGCTCGATTCAGCTTCATCAACCTTAGCGTCCTGCGTCTCATTCTCCGACTGGGAACGGTTACGTCCCCGTGAGCGTGAACGACGACGTGGCTTGCGCCCGCCCTCATTATCCTCATCGGACTCGCCCTTGCCCGGTAGGGCCGCTTCGAGAGCTTCAAGGGTGACCGAGATGTCGCCGTCAGGCTGCACGCTGGTCTTGATCACAGGAATCTGCTCACCTTCGATGTTCACCGCATTTTCAGCGTGTACTTCGAGGTGCGAGGCAGCAGCGATGCTTGCCAACGCGTTACGCGCGGCTTCATCCTTCTCACCGTCTACGGTGCTCTCCTGCTTTGCAGCTGGCTTGGTCTCGTCCTTCTCGCCACCACGACGGCGACGGGAATTACGAGCAGGCTTTTCATTAAACTTTTTTACCTGAACTTCGCCGGCCGAGTTGAAGGTGCGACGCGACTCAACTGGTTCTTCGTGAGTGATCACACCAGCGCCAGCACAATGCTCGCACTCTTCACCGAAGACTTCCAGCAATCCGGTGCCCATACGCTTACGCGTCATCTGGACCAGACCCAAGGAGGTCACCTCGGCTACCTGGTGCTTGGTGCGATCTCGACCCAAGCACTCAACAAGACGACGCAAGACAAGATCGCGGTTGGACTCAAGGACCATATCGATGAAGTCGATAACGATGATGCCACCGATGTCACGCAAACGCAGCTGGCGAACAACTTCTTCGGCTGCTTCCAAGTTGTTCTTGGTCACAGTCTCTTCAAGGTTGCCACCGGAGCCGGTGAACTTACCGGTGTTCACGTCAACGACGGTCATCGCTTCGGTGCGGTCAATAACCAGCGAACCACCCGAAGGCAGGTAGACCTTGCGGTCCAGCGCCTTGGCAATCTGCTCATCAACACGGTAGTTAGCGAAGATATCCTCGTCGGATTCCCACTTTTCCAAGCGTCCCATCAGATCTGGTGCTACGTACATGACGTAGGCCTCGATGGTGTCCCAAGCGTGCTCGCCGGAGACGATCAGCTTGGTGAAGTCTTCGTTGAAGACATCGCGGACTACCTTGATGGTCAGATCTGGTTCGGAGTACAGAAGCTCCGGAGCCAGGGTCTTGGTCGAGTTGGCCTGCTCTTCGATACCTTCCCACTGCGCACGCAGACGGTTAATATCGTTGGTCAGCTCCTCTTCGGAGGCACCTTCAGCGGCGGTACGTACGATGACGCCGGCGTTTTCTGGCAGGTGATCCTTCAAAATCTTCTTCAGGCGCTGGCGCTCAACATCTGGCAGTTTGCGCGAGATGCCGGTCATGGAACCACCTGGTACGTAGACCAAGTAGCGTCCTGGCAAGGAAATCTGGCTGGTCAGGCGTGCACCCTTGTGACCCACTGGATCCTTGGTGACCTGAACGAGTACCGAGTCTCCGGCCTTCAGCGCGTTTTCGATGCGACGTGGCTGACCTTCAAGGGCAGCGATATCCCAGTTAACCTCACCGGCGTACAGCACAGCGTTACGGCCGCGTCCGATATCCACGAAAGCTGCTTCCATGGATGGCAAGACGTTCTGCACCTTGCCAACATAAACGTTGCCGATCAGCGAATCCTGCTGAGTTTTGGAAACGAAGTGCTCTGCAAGCACACCGTCTTCCAGGACACCGATCTGAATGCGGTCCTCGCGCTGGCGAACGATCATCTTGCGTTCTACCGACTCGCGACGTGCCAAGAACTCTGCCTCGGTAATTACCTGACGGCGACGGCCGGTCTCGCGGGATTCACGGCGACGCTGACGCTTTGCCTCAAGACGCGTTGAACCGCGCACCGAGGTTACTTGGTCGCTGGCTGCGCCGTGGCTCTCCACACTGGCACGTGGGGCACGAACTCGGGTGACCGTGTTGGGTGGATCATCTTGTGAGCCACCTTCAAGTTCCAAGTCCACATCTCCGCGACGGCGGCGGCGGCGACGACGTGAAGTTACGTCATCGGCCTCAGCATCGGAGTCCAGCGCTTCACGGCGGGCTGGTTCATGCTTCTTAGCCACGGCCTGAGCCAGAACTGCCTGAGCGGTTTCCGGAACAGCAAATGGGTTAAGGATCATGGAGCTGCCGTGTTCAGCAAGTAGCTGACCGGTGTGGTCTTCTACTACTGGAGCCGGAGCATCAGCCACTGCAGTTTCTTCAGTCTGCGCAGTCTCGGCAGTTTCTGCAGGTGCAACAACAGCGCTAGCTAGTTCTTGCTGATCCGCAGTTTCTTGCCGGGTGGCTGCTTGCTCGACTGCTTCGTCGCTGGCAGCGTGGCGTGCAACCTGAGCTTTACGCTCAGCCTGACGGTTGGCCCGCTTGGTTGAATCAGGGGTTGAGACCTGGGTGCGGCGAGTCGCTCGCCAGCGGTATGGGCTTTCTTCAACGCCAGCTGCGGCGTTGAGTTCTGCCAAGGTCATTGCACGACGCAGTGGTCGCGCTGGTGTGGTTGAAACGCTGGTTCGACGGGCACGTGTTGAACGATTGCCTCGCTTGTTACCTTGCGCCCCGCCCTTTCGTTGATTTGCTGCGCTCATTAGATTCGCGTACTCCTACTTTGTCCCGCTTAGGCATCCTCCACAGACGGCGCCACCGCTGAAACTACAGTCATCACGTGTCTCTTGGCCGACTAGTTACTATCGGTCAGACACAAAAGCTCGCTATTTTCCGCAAGATTGCCACTAGCTCTGAAATAGAACTGGACGCAATTCCTGCGGATCAACGTGGCCTATGAAAACCGGCTGCTTTCCTTTGCAGCCCTACGATCCGCGGTATTCCCTCGGGAGGCGCACGTATTGGGCACTCAACCGAAGCGATGCATCGCCAGGCGATCTGTTGTTTCAAAAGTCTGTCGTCGGGTTGAAAGCAGACTGTGGATCCGCGAGCAACCATCACTATTCTCTCATATATAGTTCACACCGCGTTCACCGCTTCTCATCAGTTCCACAGAATTGCTCCTTAAGATGAAAAGGCTCAAAGCGGAAACTCCCGCTTTCCTACAAATTTATGGAATAGTCGAAACATGGTTTCATCACTAGAAAAGAGCCAAAACCCGGGCGTGTTGCCTTGGTGGGCTAGAGAACGCGGTTTCGGGCTGCTCTTGGTAATTACCGGATTCATCTCATGGCTAGCTGCCGGAATCTTGGTATTAGAGCGCTTGGAGCTGTACAAGAACCCGGATTACGTCACCAGCTGCGACATCAATCCATGGATTTCTTGTGGCACTGTGATGCGATCTGCGCAAGCCGGAATCTTCGGCTTCCCCAACCCATTCTTCGGTATTGTCTGCTTCGCTATTGTACTCACTATTGGTGCCGTACTACTGGCGGGTGCAACAAACTTCAAACGCTGGTTCTGGATCTGCTTCCAAGTAGGCGTAACTGCAGCTACGGGTCTGGTCATTTGGTTCTGGTCCCAGGCTCTTTATGAAATCAATGCCCTGTGCCCTTACTGCATGATTGTGTGGGTCATGGTGATTCCACTCTTTGTCTTCACTACAGCGCGCAACGTAGTCACCGGCGTTATTCCGGCAGGTGCAGCGGTCAAGCGATTCTTCACCGAGTGGAGCTGGATCATTACCGCAGTTCTGTGGATCCTAGTTGCCGCTTCCATCGTCTTGCGCTTCCCTAACGCGTTCTTCGGCTAATCCGCCTTTAGCCATCTCGAATAGTCTTGGCCAGCCGGGTCGTTGCCTTAGCAACGACCCGGCTGGCTTTTAACTGCCTTGTTGATTTGGTGGTGTTGAGTTCAGTGACATAACTCAACTACGCATGTGCAGGACTTCGCGCTCCGCGATTTTTTCAAATTCTCCACAGCAAAGACCGGTAGATTAGGTACATGGCAAGTGACAAATGGAACACAGAGAATGCCCAAAATTATGGAATCGATCTACTGATTTCAGACCAATTGCGATTGCGTGAGCTACAAGAGGATGATCTCGCTTTCCTCACCCAATGGTGGAACAGTCCAGAATTCATGGCTCTCCAAGGAAGCCTCGTACTCCCCCACCCGGTCAATGAAGCTGCCACACTTTTCAAGTCACGAAGCCTGAACCGGGGCACCACCGACGGCGTTGGCCTGTCGATCACGCTTCCCGATGACACGCTAATTGGCCACACCGCACTGTATGACTACAACGCTCCAGCACGATCCGCTGAGCTGATGATCATGATCGGTGGGTCTAACGTAGGTCAGGGTTACGGAACTTTGGCAACAAAGATGATCATTGATTACGGCTTCCGCGAGATGGGTCTTAACCGGATCGGCCTGAACGTCTGGGCATACAACGAGAGAGCCTTACGCACTTTTGTTCGCACCGGTTTCCACGAGGAAGGCCGAATCCGCCAGGCAGGATTCCACGATGGCTCGTTCCACGACAAGATAGTCATGGGGCTACTGGCCGAGGAATACTTCAAGGCCTAAAAGTCACAGCCTATAGGTTTCATCAGGTGATCAGCCCGCATTGGGACGGTCACCTGACTGCCTTAACTACGTACTGTCCGCTAACCCCGGATTCCAGCGCACGGTTACCCCGCACGGATAATCAATCGACAGCCTTCAGTACCTTATTTTTCGGCTAAAACCTAGGCTGAATATGATTCAGCCTGCCCTGAGGTGTCGGCCTAGGTGCTCGTCAACTCGTTGGCCTATTGTTAGAACTACTTAGTACAAGCTACGAGGAGCAACAATGGCTTTTTTCGGCAAGGGCAAAGCCCAAGCGCCAAAGAAGAAGCAAACAAATCCAGCAAAAGCAGCATCCGGAGCCCAGCAACTAGTCACCAAAGATACCGAGCCTGACTTTACTGTCAGTGGACTTTGGAGTGATCTCTTAGGACGACTAGGTATTCGCAGTGCCCAGCTACTCATCGTCGGTACACTTGCCGCCTTCCTTATTGTGGGCATGCTGCGCCTGACAATGATCGTGATCCCAACTTTGTTGGCCGTGATCATCTCTTGTGCACTTTGGCCTCTCGTAGTGAAACTGCGCAAGACCTTTTCGCCATTACTTTCGGCCTGGATTGTTTTCCTTGGGACCTTCCTGGTTCTCGGTGGCATCGGAACCGGGCTAGTCTTCTCTGTCATTAACGAATGGCCAAAGTTGGTAGATAAGGCCGTACAGGGTTTCAACCAGCTCAACGATATGGTTCAAGGCTTGGTTGGCAATCTGCCAATCACAATTGATCAGACCCAAATTGATGAAGCGGTAAAGACTGTCACTGGCTTCATGACCAGTTCGCAGTTCGGCACGGGCGCATTAAATACGCTTAGTGCTGCCGGCAGCTTCTTGACTGGGCTAGTTCTACTTTTGGTGATCCTCTTCTTCTTCCTGAAGGACGGAGATCGTATCTGGGCATTCGCCGTTTCATGGACTCCTGATCACTACCGCAACAAGTGGATCCAGTCCGGTGACCGCGCCTTGCGCACCTTCGGCGGGTACATTCGAGGCACCGCAACGGTTGCTGCCGTTGACGCCATTGGTATCACCGCGACCTTGCTGATTGTCCGTGTACCGCTGGCAATCCCGCTAGGTGTCATCGTCTTCCTCGGTTCATTTGTTCCGATGGTCGGTGCCACTGTGGCCGGCATTCTTGCCACCTTGATCGCGTTGGTGACCAATGGACCGGTAGTCGCTTTGATCGTCTTGGCTGCGGTAGTCGTGGTGAACCAGCTGGAAGGTAACTTCCTACAGCCGGTTGTCATGGCCAGCGCACTGAACCTGCATCCACTAGTCGTACTGCTCGCATTGACCGGCGGCACCGTGCTGGCTGGAATTATCGGTGCGGTACTAGCTGTTCCCCTGGTAGCTGCAGCGTGGGCTGTGATCAAGGTTTGGACAGGGCGAGACAAATCCAATCCGGTTGCTGCGGCCAGCGCCGATATCCAAACGGAAGCTGAGATCGAGGAAGAGGATGCAGCGTTGGCTAAGGCCGATCGCGCTGAAGACACCTCGTCCGAAGAGGCCAAAGGGTAGCCGTTTTTGTTGACAAGCTCTCCGGAAGATCATCCCTGAAAAATCAGGGAAATCTTCCGGAGAGCTTTTCTTTACCCTGATCTTGACTGGGTCGATTTGTTACGCAAAACGTCAACTAATCACGCTGATAGTCATTTTCTTCCCTGAGTATCGTTGTCACGAGACTAGGCTTTGTGTTTAATGTGACTTATGTGAGGTAGGCTTTCCATCCCAGGATGCTTCACTTAAACCACGGTATTGCAGTTCCTGATCCAGATTCAGTCAGCTTCGGGATAACGCGGCAAGAGCCACTGGAAGGATTGTGCATGTTGAATTTTGAGAACGGGAATACAGATGATGACTTCCCGCATCTAGCCGACTCCTTGGCCGAGCATCATCAGGTCGTGATGATTGGAATACCTGAGGAGCAACAGTTAGATCAAGGCGGCAGCACTGCCCCTCCAAGCGTTGAGAGCCTCGACGATTGGCTCTAGAAATTCGCCAAGGCAAAAAATCCCGGCAGATCATCGATCTGCCGGGATTTCTCATGTTCAGCTTACTTGCCGAACCAGATACCAATTTCGCGTTCTGCTGACTCAACGGAGTCCGAACCGTGCACGAGGTTCTGCTGAACCTTCAGGCCCCAGTCGCGGCCGAAGTCGCCACGGATGGTGCCAGGTGCTGCGGCGGTTGGATCGGTGGTGCCAGCTAGCGAACGGAAGCCAGGAATTACGCCCTGTCCTTCAGCAACGATGGCTACAACAGGACCGGAGAGCATGAACTCAACCAGTGGCTCGTAGAATGGCTTGCCTTCGTGCTCTGCGTAGTGCTCGGCCAAAAGCTCGCGAGTAGCTTCCAGCTGCTGCAGCTTCACAATGGTGTAGCCCTTGGCTTCAATGCGGGCAAGGATCTGTCCGGTCAGGGCGCGCTTGACGCCATCTGGCTTGACCAAGATCAGTGTACGTTCAGTCATTTGACTACCTCTTCGTATCGTTGATGTATTTCTAGGTTATTAGGCTTGTTCGGGGTGCGCTTGGTCCCAAGCTTCTTGGGCTGCGGCGCGACGTCGATTCTCAGCGTCAATTTCTTCACCCTTGGATAGGGCGTACCACCAGCACAAGGCGAAGGCCGCGGCGAGGTAGAACATATCGACCAAGATAAATCCGCTGAGGAAAAAGACCAACTGCAAGACCCATCCGATGATGAATCCGATCTTCTTTCCGAGTAACGCACAGTTAAGAATGCACAGTAACGCGATGACGGCGCCAAGGCCGAGCACCACAGCAGGTTCTCCCCCACGCTTGAGACCAAATGCAGCCAAGGTGACAAATACTGCCAGCAGGGCTTCACAGACCAACACGGTGGAAGCAAACATCGTTTTTGTAGAACGTTGCTTCTTTTTCATACCAGGACGCCACTCGCGCTGTGCACGGGTGAGTTTGGCCATTACGATTCACTTCCCTTGAGCAACAATGAAATCTCGCCCACCAGTGTAATCGAACCGGTGACCAAGACGCCGCCGCCGAGATCTTCTCCAGCTTCAGCGCGACCCACCGACCATTCCACGGCATCTTCAAGATCTTCAGTGACGTGGATGTCTTCTTCAGGCCATCCAGCGTTCATGGCTAGGGTGGCCAGCTCACCGGCTGGGATGGCACGAGGCGAGGAAGACTGGGTGATGCAAAGGTCCTCAACCATATCGCCGTACTCTTCACGCATGGTGTAGAGCATTGCTTCTGCGTCCTTTTCCTGCAGGATGCCAACCATGAGTACCAGTCGGGTGAACCCGTATGATTCCTTGATTGCATCTGCAGAAACGCGAATTCCCTCAGGATTGTGTCCAGCATCTACCAAGATGCTTGGTGCGCTACGTACCAATTCAAGGCGACCCGGACTGGAGGTCGCGGCAAAGCCTTGACGCACTAGATCCGCGTTCAGCTCGCGCTGGCCTCCCCCAAGGAACGCCTCAACAGCAGCAAGGGCCACGGTTGCGTTCTGTGCCTGGTGGGCACCAAGCAGTGGCAGGAAGATCTCATCGTAACGAGCAGCCTGTCCCTGAATGGAAATTAGCTGTCCACCCACACCAGACTTACGCTCCAAAAGCTTGAAGTCCAAGCTGTCAAAAGCTGCAGGAACTTCCAGCTCACGCGCACGGGCAAGCAATACGTCAGCGGCATCGGTAGGCTGCACCGAAGAAACTAGGTATCCGCCTGGCTTGAGGATCCCCACCTTCTCTTCAGCAATCAGCTCGGTGGTGTCCCCCAGCAGGTCGGTGTGATCCAGCGAGATAGGGGTGAAAACCGAGACATCGCCATCGGCAACATTGGTGGCATCGGTGATGCCGCCCAATCCAACCTCTAGCACCACAACGTCCACTGGTACCTCAGCAAAGATGGCAAAGGCCAAGATGGTGACCGCTTCAAAGTAGGTCAGCTTGTTTTCGCCGCGCTCGACAAGCTCAGCATCAACAAGTTCGATGAAGGGCAAGATCTCGTCCCAGACGCGAACGAAAGTTTCATCATCAACAGGATCCCCGTCAATGCTGATTCGCTCGGTGACGGAAATTAGGTGCGGCGAGGAATACCGCCCGGTGCGCAGGTCATGGGCACCGAGCAGTGACTCGATCATGCGTGCAGTCGAGGTTTTGCCGTTGGTACCGGTGATGTGAATGACCGGGCAAGACTTGTTTGGTTCGCCCAGGAACTCCATGGCACGGAACATCGGATCCATCCGAGGTTCCATCTTGTTTTCTGGAGCACGGGCCAGCAACTGGCCGTAAACCCGATTTAGTTCGCTCACTAGTTAGCCTCTGCTGTGGTGGTGTCGAGCTTCTGTACGCTTACGCTTTCAGCCTTGGCGTTTTCATCAACACGCAATTCAAGCTGCGCGGTGAGAGTTTCACCGGAGATCAATTCGCGGTTAGCTTCTAGCGCTGCGATGGTGGCCGCGTTAGCAGTGATCACCGTCTGGATGCGATCCGAAACCTGCAGGTCTGCATCCTTACGGGCAGACTGGATGGAACGAACCATGTCACGTGCGGTGCCTTCAGCAGCCAGCGCCTCGGTCACCTCGGTGTCCAATACCAAGAAGCCGCCGTCGATCACTGCGGCAGCGATATCGCCTTCTGCATCTACGACGGTATCCAAGGTGTATTCACCTTCAACAAGTTCCAGACCGCCAGCGGTCACCACGCCATCGGTCACTGACCAGTCACCGGACTTGGCGCCCTTGATGGCCTGCTGCACATTCTTGCCCAAGCGTGGACCGGCGGCACGAGCGTTGACTACCAGCTGCTGGCTGATGCCGTAGCTAGCTGCGTCGACACCTTCAGCGTCGATCAAGGTCACGGCTTTCAGGTTCAGTTCATCCTTGATGATCGAAGCGTAGGTACCGTCCAAACGTGCAGCACCAGCCAATACGATCTTCAGTTCTGCCAGTGGCAAACGCACACGCAGGTTTTTAGCCTTACGTAGTGAGGAGCCTACCGAGCAGATCCTGCGAGTGGTTTCCATGGTTTCCAGCGAGCTGGCATCCGTTGGGAACTCGTTGGCATCTGGCCAATCGGTCAAGTGCACCGAACGCTGACCGGTCAGTCCGCGGTAGATCTCTTCGCTGGCCAGAGGCAGCAGCGAAGCGGTGACCTTCACCAAGGTTTCCAGTGCGGTGTACAGGGTGTCGAAGGCCTGGGTATCTTCATCGAAGAAACGCTGGCGGCTTCGGCGTACGTACCAGTTGGTCAAGGTATCCATGTACTGGCGTACAGCTTCGGTGGCGTCAGAGACTTCGTAAGTGTCCAGAGCAACAGTGACATCACGAACGAGCTGGCCGGTCGCGGCGAGCATGTACTGATCCAGCGGGTCGGTGGAGCTGGTTGAGCGCTTAGCCTCGTAGCCGGCCCCGTTGTTCGCGGAGTTGGTGTAGAGGTTGAAGAAGTGCCAAACATTCCACAGTGGCAGCAGTACCTGACGCACGCCATCACGGATGCCCTGTTCGGTGACAACGAGGTTGCCGCCGCGCAGGATTGGGCTAGCCATCAGGAACCAGCGCATCGCATCGGAGCCATCGCGGTCTAGGACCTCGTTAACATCCGGGTAGTTGCGCAAGGACTTGGACATCTTTTGACCGTCTGAGCCCAACACGATGCCGTGGGAGATCACGTTGGTGTAGGCAGGGCGGTCAAAGAGCGCGGTGGAAAGCACGTGCATGGTGTAGAACCAGCCACGGGTCTGACCGATGTACTCAACGATGAAGTCAGCCGGGTGGTGTCCGGAATCAAACCAGTCTTGGTTGTTGAATGGGTAGTGAACCTGGGCGTATGGCATCGAACCGGAATCGAACCAGACATCCAGTACGTCTTCTACGCGCACCAGGGTGCCGCCTTCGGCGCAGCCTTCGTGAGCCTTGGTCAGCTCATCGATGAATGGGCGGTGTAGATCTGGCTGTCCTTCGTGGTTCAGTGGCAGGCGACCGAAGAAGTTCTTCAGTTCATCCAATGAGCCAAAGACTTCGCGGTGGGTGCATTCTGCTCCCGTGCATTCCCACACTGGGATAGGTGAACCCCAGTAGCGGTTGCGCGAGATGGACCAGTCGCGAGCGTTTTCCAGCCACTTGCCAAACTGGCCGTGCTTCACGTTGCCTGGGATCCAGTTGATCTGCTCGTTCAGCTCGACCATGCGGTCCTTGAACTTGGAGACCTCAACATACCAGGAAGAGATCGCACGGTAGATCAGCGGGGTACGGCAACGCCAGCAGTGTGGGTAGGAGTGCTCGTAGGAGGCCTGCTTGATCAGCTTGGCTTCATCCTTAAGCACGTTGGTGATGGTCTTGTTGGCGTCAAAGACCTGCACACCAACGATGTCAGCCAGCGGGCCGCCGGCAAAGACGGAGAGGAACTTGGCCCCTTCATCTACCGAGATGATGACAGGGATGCCGTTTTCTTCACAGACTTTCTGGTCATCTTCACCGTAGGCCGGAGCCTGGTGAACGATGCCGGTACCGTCAGCTACGGTGACGTAGTCGGCGGTGACAATCTGCCATGCGTTTTGTGTGCCGTACTTTTCGGTGTCGGTGTAGGTATCCCACAGTGGCTGGTAACGTACGCCAGCAAGATCAGCACCAGCAAAGGTGGCGGTGATCGCAGCGGCAGCTTCCTTGGCATCCTCATAGCCCAGGTCCTTGGCGTAGGAGCCCAAAAGGTCCTTGGCCAGCAGGAATGGGCCCGCGGCGGCTGAAGCCTTAACTCCAGCTTCGCCTGCTGGAACGACAACATACTCGATCGATGGGTGCACTGCCAGTGCGGCGTTGGTTGGCAGGGTCCACGGGGTGGTCGTCCAGGCCAGTGCCTGCACACCAGCAAGAGCATTGGAGGCTTCGGTTTCGCCGGCAAGGATGGTGAAACCAACGGTGACGGTCTGGTCCTGACGGTTCTTGTAAACGTCGTCGTCCATACGCAACTCGTGGTTGGACAGTGGGGTTTCGTCCTTCCAGCAGTACGGGAGCACGCGGAAGCCCTGATAGGTCAAGCCCTTGTCCGAGAGCTGCTTGAAAGCCCAGATAACCGACTCCATGAACTCAACGTTCAGGGTCTTGTAGTCGTTCTCAAAATCTACCCAGCGAGCCTGGCGGTTGACGTACTGCTTCCACTCGTCGGCGTACTTCATCACCGAGGTGCGGCAGGCATCGTTGAACTTATCGATGCCCATGGCTTCGATCTGCTTCTTGTCCGTCATGCCCAGCTGCTTCATGGCTTCCAGCTCGGCTGGCAGGCCGTGGGTATCCCAACCGAAGCGACGCTCAACGCGCTTGCCCCGCTGGGTCTGGTAGCGAGCTACAAGGTCTTTGACGTAGCCGGTAAGCAGGTGGCCGTAGTGTGGCAGACCATTGGCGAACGGAGGGCCATCGTAGAAGACGAATTCTTCACCCTCACGCTGATCAATGGAGGCCTGGAAAGTGTCGTCGTTCTTCCAGTATTCGAGGACGCGCTTCTCAAGTTCTGGGAATCGCGGTGAAGCCGGGGTCGAACCGGTTGGGTCAGTGGTGACCTTCGGGTAAAAGCTCATCGAATGGGCCATCCTTCAAGCGTAGGGTCGATAATTCCTTGCCTACGAGGACGGCAGAAATGCCGCGGTACCACCCCGCTTATTCCTCACCTACTGGTGAAGAACCACTTGTCATCAGCTATGACGGGCTGGTCCCGTTCGGTTCTACTAGGTGGTGCTGGCAAGCCAGTACCGCCGTTCTTCCGAAGGCTCCCCGGTGATAGCCGGATCAATACCTGAGTAGTTCTATCCTACCGTGTCATTGTTGTGGTGAAAATTCCCCTGATCACCATGGCGTGAAGTGAGTTAAGGCTCACAACCAATAGCTAGTAAAACCCATTGCGCCACTTCCTACATTTTCAGAATAGCGCGTTGAGGGGGCCTTGCCGCAAGGCCCTACCCATGATTCATAATCAATAACTTCCCCTTTGAGCATCACCCACATCCGGGAGTCACCGTGCCAGAAAGAGCCATGAGCATCAGCTACTTTGAGATTTCCGAAAAATCATCCGACACCGAACCTTTCACCGCCCTCGACGAAGATCAGCAACGCTTAGATGAGATCGCCGCACGCGTAGAAGAACTGCGCAACGAAACCGTGCAGCGCATCGCCCGTCGCGGGAAAGACCACGCCGGCAACTTGCAACAATCCCTAGAACGCGACATTGAGCTCAACGAGTTAGGTCAAAGGCTTCGCCAGCTTGACCGCATGGGGCCCATTGCCTGCCTGGGGTTCATGCAAAACACGACTACCGGCGAGCGCCAGTACATCGGCCGCGTTGGGCTAAGCGATGCCGTAGGCAAGCAACTGATGCTCGATTGGCGCGCACCGGCTGCAGAACCATTTTTCGCAGCGACACATGAAAATCCTTGTGGCTTATCTCTACGCCGGCGTTATCGGTGGCGCCGTCAGGTCATCACCGATTTTTGGGATGAAGTGTTTGATTCATCGCTACTGTCCGAGCATCAAAAACTAGATGATCGCTCATCCTTCCTCGCTTCGCTCTCAAGCACTCGGACATCAAAGATGCAAGATGTCCTCTCAACCATTCAGACGGATCAAGACGCAATCATTCGCGCCAGCTCGAAAGGTGCACTGGTAGTTGATGGTGGGCCCGGAACCGGGAAAACCGTAGTCGCTCTTCACCGGGCGGCTTATTTGCTCTATGCGGATCCGCGCTTGCGCAGCCAAGGCGGCAAGATTTTGGTTGTCAGTCCACACGAAGCCTATTCAGCCTACGTCTCCGATATCCTGCCCAACCTTGGCGAGGAGGAAGTACAAATCTCAACGCTTTCGAACATAGTTTCGATTGAGGGTGAGGTGCTTGCCGAGACAGACCCGGACATCATTCGTATCAAGGCCAGTACCTCGATGCTCAATACTGTCCAGAGAGCGGTGAAGGTTTTCCAATTACCTCCGAATACCAGCTTGGAAATTCAACTCACTGACGGCCAAGTTACTCTTTCGCCTGAGCTGTGGCGCAACGCGGTATCGATGGTTGACTCCGCTACGCCTCATAACGAAGCAAGAGTTCAACTACGCGAGGCACTGATTGAACTGCTTCTGCCACACCTAGCCAGCGAAGCATCATTGCACCAGACCCTGCGCCATGAGCTCGAAAGAAATACCGACCTCGCTGCCCACCTCAATGAGTACTGGCCACTACTAGATCCAATGAATCTGTTGCGCAGCCTGTATACGACACCAGCGCTGCTGCGCTATAGCGGTGTAGAGCTGGGCGATGACGACATCAAGAAGTTACTCGCCGCTCCCTCAACACGTTCGTGGACCAATGCCGATATTCCGCTGATCGACTTGTCTCGCTCGCTGATCGGTGATCCCGCCAACGAATCAAAGCGGCAGCGCCGTGAAGCGACGGTGCGGGCAGAACGTCAACAGTGGAAAAGTGTGATCAGTGATTTAGTGCAGTCCGCTGACGATAAAGAGGACTTGAGTTCTCAATTGATCCACGAAGATCTTCAAGAGCAACTACTGAACCAACATCTTGAAGCCGACTCCGAAACGGAAATTTTCGATGGACCCTACTCACATGTCGTGATTGATGAAGCACAAGATCTGACTGACGTCCAGTGGGCCATGATCTTGCGCCGATGCCCCTCGGGCAGTTTAACGATTGTTGGAGATCGGGCCCAGGCATCAAGAGGCTTCACCGGTTCGTGGGAGGAACGCCTGAGTCATCTCGGGATCAGAGATGCCACGGTCTCGCAGCTACGGGTGAATTACCGTAGCACCGCACAAATCATGGAAGTTGCTGCCACGCAGATACACAGTCAGATGCCCGATGCCAACGTTCCTGACTCCCTGAGATCTGATGGAGAGTCGGTTCGCTTCGCCAGCCCAACACAGCTGACGTCGATTCTTGAGCAATGGCTGGCCAATCATCCAGAAGGTACAGCAGCTGTTATCGGCCACCCTGCCTACATTGCATCCAACCGGGTTAGCTCGCTTTCGCCAGAAAATGCCAAGGGCCTTGAATTCGATTTTGTGGCTGTCTACAAACCCGAAAACTTTGGCACCGGTCTATCGGGCGCAGTTCGGCGGTACGTTTCGATGACCCGGGCAACTGCCCAGTTGGTAGTGCTCACAGACCAGTAGTCAGCCACAGCTTTAGTAGGCTGGCATTCATGAGTACTAATGAGCCACAACGACTGGACCTAGAGATCCAGCAGCATTCCTTGGCATCGCCAAGGGTGCTGTTGTGGGGTCAGCATCTAGTCACGGCCATACTGCTGGTGATTGCGATGCTGCGACAAGTCTCAACGCCAGAGCATCTTTGGGCGGCCGTCCTGGTCTCGGTACTTTTTGCTTGCTGGTACGCCATGGGGTTCATTCCATTAACCAACAACAAGATCATCAACAGGCCCGCTTGGTGGTTAGCAATCCTCCTGACCATTTGGATAGTCAGCCTGTTTGTCTCTGCAGAATTCATGTGGCTAGCTTTTAGCCTCTGGCTCCTGCTGGGACACCAGCTTCCATTTGTACCGTCCATACTGTGGTCCGTTGTGGTCTACGCATTCACATTGATCGCACCCTTTCTACACCACGGGGAACTCAGCGTTGCCGCGGCGGCGGGCCCACTGGTCGGTGGCCTTTTCGCTTGGGGCATCTCGCGTGGTTACTTACAGATGGAACGCGATGCGCAGGAGCGCACCTCATTGGTCAACTCCCTGATGCGTGCTCAAGAAGAGACATCAGCCTTACAAGAGGAGCTGGCCCGTTCGCAGCATGAAGCAGGCATAGCAGCCGAGCGTACTCGGCTGGCCCGAGAAATCCATGACACCATTGCTCAGCAGCTTTCCTCAATCGGGTTACATGCAAAAGCCGCAAGCGCTGCAAGCAACCTCGATGCTGCCAACGAGGCTTTGGAACGGATCGACCATCTCTCCGGGCAGTCCCTGACAGACCTCCGCAGAATCATCGCCGCGCTGGCTCCAGCAGAACTTGATTCCCAAGCGCTCGCCGGAGCCCTCTCCCGCATCCTTGATGACTTCGCAACAGATTCCGGGGTGAAGAGCAGAGTAGATATTGAGCCTGGTTTACCCCTGCTCGATCCAAGCCTGCAGATTGCCCTGCTTCGTACCGCGCAGTCAGCCCTGTCCAACGTTCGACGCCATGCACAGGCCACCACTGTGGTGCTCAGCTTGAGCTACAGTGACGACGAAGTACGCCTAGACATCGTCGATGATGGGCGCGGCTTCACCCCACCGACTGGCAAACTGCAACACAATACGCCCGTAGGTGGCTTCGGGCTCACCGCCATGAACCGTCGGCTTAATGAACTTGGCGGAGGATTGGACGTAGAGAGCGCCATTGGCGAGGGTACTGCCCTCTGCGCTCACCTTCCACTGCACTTTGCAAAGGACAACTCATGATCAAGATCCTGCTCGTTGATGACCACCCGATTGTTCGCACTGGCCTTCGCGCATTGTTTGATAATTATGCGGATATCCACGTTGTCGGCGAGGTCTCCACCGGCGAGCAAGCCGTGGGCTTCGTCAAAGACACGGCGGTTGATGTGGTGCTGTGCGACCTGCGTTTAGGCGCCGGCATGAATGGTGCACAAACTACCGCTGCCATCCGTAAACGTCCCAAGGCTCCGCAAGTATTGATCTTGACGACCTTTGATAAAGATTCAGAGATATTAGCTTGTATTGAAGCTGGGGCCTGCGGTTATCTGCTCAAAGACGTCAGCGCTCAGACCATCGTCGAGTCCCTTCGACAAGCCGCTGCCGGTCACATGGTGCTAGCCCCAGAAATGACGCTGCGTGTTGTTGAAGGGATGCGCCGACCCAAAGTGGAACTCACTGCTCGTGAACGCGACGTGCTTTTACAACTCGCTACCGGTGCGGGCAATAAACAGATCGCCAAAGCGCTCTTTGTTTCCGAAGCTACGGTCAAAACGCATTTGGTTCACATCTTCGACAAGCTCCAGGCAACCACACGAACCGACGCAATCAATAAGGCTAAGGACCACGGTCTGCTCTAGTTCGCCCCTGGGGCAGAACAACACGCCAATGCCCGTCTCAACCTTTCGGTTGATCTTTTATTCAGCTCATTCCACGATGGATCGAACGGCAAATTCTCGTTAACTGGAACTATGAAAGTTTCAGTTATATCTCGGGTTGCTCAGTCATTGACCAGCCGCCGCGGCGCCCGCATTTGGGTCGGCGCAATAATCGTTTGTATCGCAATTCTTTTTGGAGCGCTTAGCAGTCTTGAAGCTCCAGCCCGTTCTGACAGTTCCTTAGTAGACGGCTCAGACTCGGCCAAGGTTCAACAGATCTTGGATGAGAACACCACCTCCAACAACACCACCGCCCTATTGGTCGCCACGAAGGCTGATAGTTCTGCTCTCACTAATCAAGACAAGAGCGCCCTAGACAGCCAAAGCAAGGCACTGTCCGAGGGTGCAAAGGTTACCGGTGGTCGCTTCTTGTTCAGCGATGATGAGCAAGCAGCGATGCTCCCGCTTTCCTGGAGCACGGTGTCTACCGAGGCAGACAAACAAACACTGCAGGATATCCGTGATTGGATTCAACAAAATCCAGTTCAGGGTCTTGATCTGCGAGTCACTGGTTCCACCGCCTTCGCAGTAGATATCACCAATGCGTTCGCAGGGGCCGATTTCACCTTGCTGGCAGTCACCGTAAGCATCGTTGCTGTGCTGCTCATCCTCACCTACCGTTCGCCTGTGCTGTGGTTGCTTCCGCTAGCCGTTGTAGGCATAGCCGACCGTAGCGCCTCGCTGGTAGCTAATCTGTTGGGCAACCTCTGGGGCTTAAGCTTCGACTCAGGCGTGCTCAGTGTCCTAGTCTTCGGTGCAGGTACCAACTACGCTCTGTTGTTGATCTCGCGCTACCGCGACGAACTGCACAAGACCGAAGACCATCGCCAGGCACTGAGCAAGGCATGGACTTCCAGCCTCGTAGCCATCCTGACTTCAAACCTCACCGTCGTCGTTGCGCTATTGACCCTCGGCCTAGCCGTCATGGACGACACTCGTGGACTAGGTATTGTCTGCGCGGCCGGACTATTGATCGCTGCAATCTTTGTTCTATTACTTCTGCCTCCCGCACTTGCAATGAGCGGACGCAAAGCCTTCTGGCCATTGATCCCTCGCCCCGGAACAGAAATCAAAAAAGAGAATTTCTTCGGACGTGCAGCACGAGTAGTAATGCTTCGTCCCGGACTGAACCTGACTGCCTTGGTAGTTCTCTTGCTGGTACTTGCTAGCGCGCTGGCCGGAACTCGAATCGGTTTGTCGCAGACGGAACAATTCCGTACGCCAACACAGTCGGCTACTGCGATGGAACAACTCTCGGCTCATTTCCCGGCCGGCGAAGCCCAACCAATTACGGTCCTTGCTCATGCAGATCAAGTTGATGCGCTGAACAGTCAGTTCGCTGGAGTAGAGAACGTGAAGCGTGTGGGCGCTGCAACGCAGGTAGGAACCTCGGACTGGCAGCAGATTTCCGTCATTCCCGAAGTTGATCCAAACTCAGCTGCGGCGAAGGAGCTAGTGACCGAGCTTCGCACGCTTACCGCAGATCAAGAGCAAGTACTCATTGGCGGACAAACCGCTGCGCAATTGGACTCACATCAAATGCACTTGCGTGATTTGTATGTGATTGCCCCATTGATCATGATCATCTGTTTGGTCATGCTCGGATGGCTCACTCGGTCGTGGCGTACAGCCTTAGCACTAGGGTTGGTAAACCTGCTCAGTGCCGCCGCTGCCGATGGGTTAGGCTCACTGGTTTCCTCACTCGTCTTTGACGCCAAGGCCCTGGACGTTCAGGTTCCACTCCTCGCCTTCGTCTTCTTGGTGGCGTTGGGTGTGGACTACACGATCTTCTTCACTCATCGGGTCCAACAAGACGCTCAAGACCTTGAACTCCGCAAAGCAGTAGTGCAGGCAGCAAGCCGCACCGGGTCAGTGATCACCAGCGCAGGCTTGGTTCTGGCGGGAGTCTTCGCAGCGTTGGCTACCTTGCCGCTCACCGTGCTGGGTCAGCTGGGCTTGATTGTCGGACTTGGCGTCTTACTCGACACCTTTGTTGTCCGAACGCTATTGCTCCCAGCGCTCTTCTCCGTATTGGGTTCAGCCAAGCGACCAATATTCGGCAAATCATCGTCCTCTGCAGAAGCTACTGCATATTCATCAGCTCTCAAAGAAAGTGAAATCAATGCGTAAGCTCGTCAACTTCTCCTTCATCTACATGATCCTCGGCGTCGCTTCAGGATTGTTCTACCGCGAATTCACCAAAATCAATCACTTCCCCGAAGGCCAGGCAACCCAGCTCTCGGTAGTGCACACACACTTGCTGATACTCGGCTTCATGATGCTCCTGTTGGTCCTACTTTTGGAAAAGGCGTTCACGCTGAGCAAGCACCGCAAGATGTTTGCATGGTTCATGGGTACCTACAACGTCGGTGTTGTTCTGACCGCCGGCATGCAGCTAACCCACGGCATCATGACCGTGCTAGGAATTGAATCATCTGCCATGATTTCTGGCATCGCGGGTCTAGGCCACATGTCAATCACTGCGGGCATGATCCTGCTGTTCATCATGCTTCGCCGTAACGTGACCGAAGACAAAACCATCGAAAAGGCTGCGGTTGCGAGCTAGACGGTAACCAAGGAAAAGCGACTATTGAAACAGCTCAGGCACTTAGTGCCTGAGCTGTTGTCTTTCCTGAGACGTTTTCTTCCCATACTGGGGTGTGTCCCTGCTATAAATTGAGGCAACAGCGTTCTCCGGAGGGGCAAAATTGAACAACGCATTATTCTCGATTGTAGATACAGAGACCACAGGGCTCTTTCCCGGAGGCAACGATCGCATCGCCGAAATTGCGATTGTCACCATGACTCGGTCGGGAGAGATCGTTGAACGATGGGAAACGCTGATAAATCCCCAGCGCGACCTTGGCAAACAATCAATTCATGGAATCCAGAGTCGCGACATACTGGCCGCTCCGACCTTCCAACAAGTCGCGGAAGAACTCCATTGGAGGCTCTCGGTACGGTTCTAGTCGCTCACAACCTTTCGTTTGACGCTCGATTCCTTGAAACGGAATTCCGAAATACTTCCGTACCTGTTCCAGTTGATTTTCTAGACCAGGGTATTTGCACCATGCGAATGTCGCATCGATATTTGCAGGGCGCTGGCCGGTCTCTGCAGGACTGTTGCGACTCATTTGGCATCGAACTGCAAAACTCCCACAGCGCTGCAGGTGACGCCGCAGCTACCGCGGTGCTACTGGCTCGTTACATGGAACTAGATCCTGACGAACGCGAATGGGACACCAAACTACAATTTGCATCGGCCGCTGCCTGGTTTTCTTCAGAACCCCAAAATCGAATCGTTCCCGTGATTCGCCAATCGACTTCCAAGAAACCCACAGAGCATTTTCTCGAAAAGCTGGCGGGTGAACTTCCCGAGTTTCTCGGGACTGGATCAGAAGAAAACTATCTAGCGCTACTAGATCTGGCACTCATGGATCGATACCTCTCAGCTCACGAAGAATCGCAATTGATTCAAGCTGCTCAGGAAATCGGATTAGACAAAGATCGTGCTCTGGCACTGCACAAAATCTATTTTCAGCAGCTCGTTGATACCGCTTGTTCAGACGGAATTCTCACCGATGAGGAAATCAAGGATCTCGAAAAGGTCATCACTTTGCTTGGACTGCCGCAGACACTGATCGATTCGGTTCGAGATCGGCCAGCTGAGTTCGAATCCAACAAGCGTCCTCCGCTTGGACACCAGAGCGCAGGAATCGCACCCGGATCCTTGGTCGTCTTAACTGGAGACATGAGTCAACCGCGCTCGGATATCGAGGCAAAGCTTAGTTCCGCTGGATACACGCCACACAGAGCGATAACGAAAAAGGTAGCGTTATTGGTTGCCGCTGACCCTGACTCGCTTTCGGGTAAGGCCAAAAAGGCCCGGGACTACGGAATACCAGTAGTCGGCGAGGACTATCTATGGAAGACGCTGCTGTAACTCACGAACGTAGGCAAATACACCAATGGCGGTGACTGCTAGCAATTTCTTGCTAGCGGCCACCGCCATTGAGCACCAGAGTCTGGGGTAAAGCTTACAGACTCTCAGCTAATTTTTTTGCGCGGGAGATTTCCAAGAGCTCTTCACGCTCTACAACCTTCACGCGGTCACGGGTGATGTCACCGAAGCGAGTGGAGACGGTGCCTGCGGACGCGCCCAGGTCCTTCTCGTGCTCATCCAAGGTCTTCCAGCCGTCCCAATCCGAGTAAGCAACTTCGCGGCTTTCAAGCAGCTCAGAAATCGACTCTGTCGACTCTGGCTGAGCCAGGTTGCCCAAATCTTCAAGCAGGTGGGTGATGGTCTCAAGAGCGTCGCCCTTAGTGTGACCGATCAGGCCGATAGGTCCACGCTTGATCCAACCAGTAGCGTACAGGCCAGTTACATGGGTACCTGCTGCGTCAAGAACGCGGCCTTCCACGTTTGGAAGAACACCCTTGGCGCCGTCGTATTCGATTTCTTCAACTGCGGAGCCGAAGTAACCAACTGCACGGTAGATAGCCTGCAGTGGGTAGTCAACAAACTCGCCGGTGCCGCGGGCGCCGCCGTTTCCATCAAGTTCGTTGCGCTCTACCTGCAGACCGGTAACCTTGCCGTCTTCGCCGAGAACCTCAACTGGGGACTGCAAGAAGTGCAGGTGCAGGCGACGTGAAGCGCTTGGTTCCTCTTCACGTTCCTCCTGCTCAATGAGCCAGTTGGTCAAGGTGGAGACCATGGTCTTGGTCTGGTTGTTGCTCTTCATAGCTTCATCCGAAGCCTTGTCGAACTCAAAGTCCTCTGGGTAAAGGACGATGTCTACATCCTTGGAGTGCGAAAGTTCGCGCAATTCCAGTGGGGTGAACTTCACCTGAGCTGGACCACGACGGCCAAAGACGTGCACGTCGGTCACGGCGGAGTCATTGAGCTGCTCGTAGATGTGCTCAGGAATCTCCGTTTCCAACAGCTGGTCAGCGTGCTTGGAGAGGATACGTGCCACGTCCAAGGCAACGTTGCCGTTACCGATAACAGCAACTTCCTTGGCCGAAAGATCCCAGTTCTTATCAGCATCTGGGTGTGCGTCGTACCAAGAAACGAAGTCTGCACCGCCGAAGGATCCTTCGAAGTCGATGCCTGGGATATTCAGGTCCGCATCCTTCTGGGCGCCGGTGGAGATGATCACGGCGTCGTAGCGTGCTCGTAGATCTTCTAGGCTGATGTCGCGGCCAAGGCCAACGTTGCCGTAGAAATCGATCCAGTCATTATTAAGCACCTTGTGCAAAGCGTTGATAATGCCCTTGATGCGCGGGTGATCCGGGGACACACCGTAGCGGATCAGACCGAAAGGAGTAGGCAACTCATCGAAGAGGTCTACATGTAGCTTCAGTTCACCCGAGGCGACTGGCTGGCTCTTGTTCAGCAGGTCCGCGGCGTAGATGCCAGCAGGACCGGCGCCAACAATGGCTACACGCAGTGCGCGGGAGTTTAGGTGCTCTGGGACGATAATTTCACTCATCAAACAACTTCTCTTTCTTAGTCAACGAATGAGGCCGGCTCGGTGGCATCGGCGTTCTCTAGCGGCAGGAGGTCTACCAGTTGGTCGGAGGCTTCCGGGGCTAGCCGAACGACATCACCAATAACGATGACGGCCGGATTCGCCACTGCGGCCTTGCGGGCGCGCACTACAATCTCTTCTAGCGTACCGATAGTTGTGCGTTGCGTCTGTGAGTAACCTCGCTCAACTATCGCAATCGGCGTACTTGACGGCAAACCTCGGGTAAGCAATGTCTCAACAATTAGTGGCAAATTAGATACGCCCATCAGCACCGCCAGGGTGTGATCAGAGCGAACCGGAACATCTGCAAGTTCAGTGTGACCACTAACTACGGTGAATCCAGTGGCGATCCCCCGGTGAGTGACAGGAATTCCTGCAGCACCCGGCACCGAAATCGCGCTGGTGACACCAGGAATCACGCGAGTGGAAATTCCGTATTTGGCTGCGTAAAGCACTTCTTCGCCGCCACGGCCCAAAACAAATGGGTCCCCGCCCTTGAGGCGAACAACGTGCTTGCCTTCCAGCGCGTATTTGACCAGCAGTTCGTTGGTCTCGTCTTGGGTCTTCACGTGACAGCCCGGGCCCTTGCCCACATCGATGACGGCAACATCATCTGAGAGGTCTGCCAACAATGCGGTGGGACCCAAACGGTCTGCCAGAACAACATCTGCGGAAAGCAAAGCCTTGTATCCGGCTACGGTGATCAGCTCTGGATCTCCCGGGCCACCACCAATAAGGGTGATATGTCCTTTAGCCATTGCTCTCCCCCGTACGGCTCATGCCACGGTCACGCAATAGTTTGCGTTCAATAGGAGCGAAGACGGCCAATTCAATGAGTACACCAACCAACAGGATGGTGAGAATCACCAGCATAACCAGCGAAAGATCTGCCAAGTCGCGTCCTCGTTGAAGCAATGAGCCAACGCCCAGGGCCAACGAACCACCAACGGCAATGAGTTCTGCAGCCATCAATGAACGCCAAGCAAATGCCCAGCCCTGACGTAGACCAGCTACGTACCCAGGCATAGCTGCTGGTAACTCAATGTGCAGCATGTGCTCCCACTTGGAAGCACCGAGCACCTTGGACAGCGACTTGTACTGCGAAGGAATCATGTCAATGCCCGAAAGCAAGCCATTGATAATCGATGGAATCGCACCCAGCAACAGCACCGTGTAAATGGTTGCGTCGCTGAGACCAAAAAGAATAATGGCTGCTGGCACCCACGCGATAGACGGCAAAACCTGCATAGCCGAAACCAACGGGCCCACGCCCTTGCGCAGCAATGGCTGGTGCGCAAGGAGCAAAGCTAACGGTGTTGAGATCACCACGGCAATCACAAATCCGCTCACTGCGCGGAAGAGTGAATTGCCCACAGCCGATACAAGCGAACCGTCGGCAAGCAGCTGCGGAAGCTTTTGCGCCACAGATATTGGACCTGGGAACAAGTCTTCACGCAGCGGGCTAACCCACGAAACGATCTGCCACAGGCTCACCAGTACTACCACGGTAAGCAACGGAGCAACCAGTGCATCGAGCCGGCCACTAGGGCGCAGCTTGAGGGCAAGCACGGGCTTCAACTTAGTTCGAGATTCGGTCATTGAGCTCATGTTTCCGTTGCTCCTTCCTTAGGATCGTGGTCAGTTCATCGGCCAGGGCCGCTGCTTGGGTCGGGTTATTGCGTAGCTCATCGGTGATGCGCCGGGTTTCCAGGATGCGTCCCGGGTGGGAGGAGAGCACCAGAATTCGACCGGAGAGTCGAATCGCTTCGCGTACATTGTGAGTCACGAAGATGATGGTCTTGCCCGTCTGTTCCCACAACGAGCGCAGTTGTTCGTGCAACATGTCACGGGTTATCGCGTCAAGAGCCGCAAATGGCTCATCCATCAAGAGAACCTGTCGGTCCTGAGCCAAGGCTCGGGCTAGGGCCACTCGCTGACGCATACCGCCTGACAGCTCATGCGGTTTTTTGTTGCTGGCATGTCCTAGCTGGACCAGCTTGAGCAGTTCTTCAACTCGCGCTCCGCGTTTGTCCGCCGGATGTCCGGCAAGCTTTAACGCCAAATCGACATTTTCACTCGCGGTGAGCCATGGCAGCAGGTTCGCGTCCTGGAACATGAATGCTGCGCCATCTTTGGGAACTTCGAGCCAGCCCGAGGTTGGTGCAAGGAGACCAGCAATCATGTTCAGCAACGAGGACTTGCCACAGCCCGAGGCACCGAGGACGGCAATAAATTCGCCGTCTTCAATTTCTGTGCTGAGCCGGTCGATAACCAGCCCGGTACCCGGGTAGCTCAGGGAAACTTCATTTAGCAGAACTCCCATTACCGCTCCTGTTTGTCGAGAAAACGAGTGTCAACCAGTCCGTCAGCGTCTCCGCCGGTTCCAACGCCTACGGCCAGAGCGTGGTCAACCAGCTCTTGGTAAGTTTCCGGAAGCGGATCAGAACTAAAGTTGACTTCCTTCAGTGCAGCGGCAATAACCGCTTCATCAAAGGTGCTGCCGTTGGCCTTGGCCAACGCTTCTTGCACTGCCTTCAACTTTTCCTTGTCGTCAGCGGTGTTCAGCCAATCAATTGCTTCAGTATTGGCATCCACCAATTTCTGAACAGTTTCCGGGTGGCTTGCCATGAAATCTTTTGAAACCACAAGAACGGTGGTTGGGAACTTACCCTCAGGCCACAGATCAGCTTCATTCACCAATCGGTGACCGCCGTTCTTTTCAACAAGCAATGAGGCATAAGGTTCTGGAACCCATGCGCCGTCAATCTCACCGCGGCCAAAGAGCTGAGCGACTGTGCCATTCGAGCTTGGTGTCACGGTGGCATCCTGGCTCAGTTTTAGGCCTTTGACGTAATTGCGTAGGGCCACGTCCTGGGTTCCGCCGAACTGTGGGCTTGCCAGGTTAGTCCCCGCCAATTGCTCTGGATTGGTGATCTTGTCGTTGACAACTAAACTTGCGCCACCGTAAGCGACACCGGAGATCACATTCAGCGACTCACCATGGCTGGACAGGTAACTGTTCAGCGCTGGGTTTGGCCCCAAATATGCGGCGTCAATAGCCCCGGAATTCAAGGCTTCCACTGCAGCCGGTCCGGCGTTGAAGATCTGGCTTTCAATCTTCGTGCCGTCCGAGTCCAGCTGGTCTTTGAGAATTCCCTTGGACTGTGAAATGAGCGCTGGCGCGTGGGTGAGGTTAGCGAAGTAACCAATCTTCAGTTCTTCGGCCGGGCCTTTATCAGCGGCGTTGGCCTGAATCTCATTTGGCCCTGGCAGGAAGGTGGTCACAACAGCTGCGGCTGCCAAGACCCCCACAGCGGCTAGGCCTAGGAACCGGCTACGGTACCCGGTCTTGCCGCTGTGTGCGGTCAAACGTACGCGGTCTTTGTTTTCTGCGGGCTCTGGCAGATCAGGCTGCTTCATTGTTTTCCTCGATGATCCCCGCAGCCAGGGTGCGCCCGGAGGTAGGATCAATCAACAGGAAACTACCGCCAGTACGCGAAGTTGCATACTGCTCGATGGCCAATGCTGCCTGGCTACGCAGGGTGATGCGACCCAGGTCATTGAGCTCCAAGCTATCGGCAGGATGCTGCGAGTAGTCGGCCACGTTGATGACATAGTCAACGGTGGAAAGCTTCGCTGCAGCTACCTTGGTACCGTGCTTGATCAGCAGGCGTTGGCCGTTGGTTAGCTTCACCGGATCCAAGACGCAGATATTCGCTTGGAATTCGCGCTGTGGGGTTGGCAGCTCACCGGCCACGATCGTGTCGCCTCGAGCAATGTCCAGGTTGGAATCAAGTTCAACAACAATTGCGTCGCCGGCCTGAGCCTGCGTGGATTCGCCTGCTGGGGTACTGATCCCCTTCACCCGGCTGGTGACAGGATGACCATTGGAGAGCACCTGTACGGTGTCCCCCACATTCAGGACGCCATCTACCAAGGTGCCCGCGTAGCCACGGTAATCGCGGTACTGTTCTGGATCTAGCCCTGGAGCAAGTGCACCCTGCGGACGGATCACGTACTGTACGTCCAGTCGTGCAACGCCGCCGTTAAGCTTTGGTTCGATGTCTTCCAGCAGACCGAGCAGGGTTGGTCCGGTGTACCAGCTAGCTGCCTGCGAAGGCTCAACGACGTTATCGCCCTGTAGTGCAGAGACTGGAATAACGGTGGTGGATTGGACGCCCAACTCAGCTGCGAGGGATAGTACTTCAGCTTCAATGTCGCCGAAGCCCTTTTCATCCCAACCGATTAGGTCCATCTTGTTCACGGCCACTACCAGGCGTGGCACACGCAGCAAGGCGAGCACACCGAGGTGGCGACGGGTCTGTTCCAATACGCCATTACGTGCGTCAACCAAAACGATCGCCGCATCAGCGGTGGACGCACCGGTGACGGTGTTACGGGTGTACTGAACGTGGCCCGGGCAGTCGGCCAGGATGAACGAACGCCTGTCGGTGGAGAAGTAGCGGTAGGCAACATCAATGGTGATGCCCTGCTCGCGTTCTGCACGCAAACCGTCGGTGACCAAAGCTAGATCCAGGGTTCCGTCGGCACCGCCAAAGCCGCGTTCGGCGCTGGTACGTGCGATGTCATCCAGCGAGTCAGCAAGAATTGCCTTGGCGTCGTGAAGCAGGCGGCCAACCAAAGTTGATTTGCCGTCGTCCACCGAACCAGCGGTGGCGATGCGCAATAGTGTGGTCGTCATTTTAGAAGTACCCTTCGGTCTTGCGGTCTTCCATACCCGCGGCGGAAATGCGATCATCGGCACGGGTAGCGCCGCGTTCAGTCACGGTGGCGATGGCCAATTCGTCCAGCACCTTGCCAACGGTGTCAGCTGCGGAGAGCACCGCACCGGTGCAGCTAGCGTCACCAACGGTGCGGTAACGAACCTGCTTGAGGATCACTGGCTCGTCCTCGTTGGGCTGACTGACCGGGGTCAGCGCACGCCACATGCCATCGCGTTCAAAAACTTCGCGGGTGTGGGCAAAGTAGATCGGAGGCAGTTCAATATTTTCGCGCTCGATGTAGGCCCAGATGTCGCGTTCGGTCCAATTGGAGATCGGGAACGCGCGTACGTGCCAGTCCGGCTCGTGACGTCCGTTGTAGAGGCTCCAGATTTCTGGGCGCTGATTACGTGGATCCCACACACCAAATTCATCGCGCAGCGAGAGGATGCGTTCCTTGGCGCGGGCCTTGTCTTCGTCACGGCGTGCGCCGCCGAAGACAACGTCAAAGCCGTTGTTTTCAATGGTGTCCAGCAGAACACGAGTCTGCAGGCGGTTACGGGTACCGTCTGGCAGTTCGGTGAGCTCACCGCGGTCGATGTATTCCTGAACGGAACCAACCACGAGGTTCAGTCCGTACTTTTCCACGACGGAGTCACGGAAGCTCAGGACCTCGTCAAAGTTGTGGCCGGTGTCGATGTGTACCACTGGGATTGGCACGCGCAGTGGTGCCACGGCCTTAGCCAACAGGTGCAGGACTACAACGGAGTCCTTGCCGCCGGAGAAGAGCAGACCTGGCTTCTCAAATTCGGCAAGTACTTCGCGGATGATGTGAATGGATTCGGCTTCCAGAGCGTCCAAGACGCTGCGCTGGGTGCCTGTCGGGGCGTTAGCGATAATAGTCATGGCCTTTTCCTTAGATGTGGATGCCGCACTCGGTCTTGTTTAGTCCTGCCCAACGGCCGGCGCGAGGGTCTTCGCCCTCAGCAACTGGCTTGGTGCAGGGTTCACAACCGATGGATGGGTAGCCATTAGAGAGCAAGAGGTTCACTGGAACCTGCTTTTCGGTGGCGTAGTCAATGAGCTCGTCAAAGGTCCACGGTGCCAGCGGGTTGAACTTGATCAGGCCGTGCTTTTCATCAAAAGTGATCAGCTCAGTGTTGGTTCGAGTTGGCGCTTCGTCACGACGTACGCCGGTAAACCATGCACTGTAGCCAGCCAGCGACTTGGCCAGCGGATCAACCTTGCGCATCTGGCAGCAGGCCGCAGGATTGCTAGCAAAGAGATCCTTGCCGTACTTTTCATCCTGTTCAGCAACGCTGAGTTCTGGAAAAACGTCTACGACGTTGACGTCCAAAGAGCGGGCAACTTCATCTCGGGTGCTGCGGGTTTCCACAAAGTGGTATCCGGTATCGAGGAAGAGCACATCTACCTTAGGTAGTTGTTCGGCCACTAGGTGTGGAAGAACCGCATCGGCCATCGAGCAGGCGACAGCAACTTCATTAACATCTAGGTGCTTAGCGGCAAAGGCGATAACCTCGGCCGCGGTGGCGTCCCATCCCAGTTCTTCGGCGCCGAGCTTTGCGATTTCGCGCAGTTCGGCTTCGGTACGGGCGCGGGTTGGAGTCTGTTCGCTCATTTCAGTTCATCCTCTTCTGCTCGGTGTGCCCACGAGGCGAATGATTCACCTTCGGTGGCGGTTTCCGAGTAGTTCTTCACAACACGTTCAACGTATTCGGGCAATTCATCGGCGGCGACCTTCAGGCCTCGCACGGTACGGCCCAAGGCGGCCTCGCCATTTTCGTAACCGGCAAGGGTACCGCCTAGGTGTACCTGGAATCCGGAAACCTGTTCGCCCTGGTCATTGGTGATCAGCTGTCCCTTAAACCCAATGTCAGCGGTTTGGATACGGGCGCAAGAGTTCGGGCAACCATTAACATGCAGGCTCAGTGCACGTGGCAGCTTGCCCTCGTGGTCTTTAAGACGATCTTCGATCTTTGCTACGGCATCAATCGTTGTGTCCTTGGTGTCCACAATGGCCAGCTTGCAGAATTCAATGCCGGTGCAGGCGATAGCCGAACGCTTAAACAGGCTTGGATAGGCCTCAAGCTTCAGTTCGCGGGCAGCACCGACAAAGTCCTTCACATTGTCCTTAGGAATATCCAAGGCAATGATCTTCTGGTGTGGGGTGGTGCGCAGTCGGGTGGAGCCATGGGACTGCACCAGATCTGCCAAAGCGATCAGCGACGAGCCCGAAACGCGTCCGGCCGGAGCGGTCAGGCCGATGTAGAACTTGCCATCCTTCTGCTCGTGTACTCCGCTGTGGTCCCCTGCTTCTTCAGGCTGAACCGGCAACGGCCCATCAGGAAGTTCATATCCGAGGTATTCGTCCTGCAGCACCTGACGGAACTTTTCGGTGCCCCACTCGGCCAGCAAGAACTTCAGACGTGCACGGTTGCGTAGGCGACGGAAACCGTAGTCACGGAATATCGAAACAACGCCTTCCCAAACATCGGGAGCTTGCTCTTCGGTGACAAAGGCACCCAATCGTTCGCCTAGGCGTGGGTTTGCAGACAAGCCGCCGCCAACCCACAGGTCATAGCCCGCGCCCAATTCAGGGTGAACCGTAGCGATCAAACCGATGTCGTTGATTTCGTGCACAACGTCTTGGCTTGGGTGGCCGGTGATGGCGGTTTTGAATTTGCGAGGAAGGTTCGCGAACTCTGGGCGACCAATGTAGCGACGGGAAATCTCAGCAATCACCGGGCTTGGATCAATAAGTTCGTCCTTGCTGATGCCAGCTACAGGAGAACCGAGGATGACGCGCGGCACGTCGCCGCAGGCCTCGGTGGTGTGTAGGCCTACAGCTTCAAGTCGCTGCCAGATCTCTGGGACGTCAACAACGTCGATCCAGTGCAGCTGAATGTTCTGACGATCGGTCAGATCCGCAGTGTCGCGGGCGAAGTCGACGGAGATCTGGCCGATGACGCGCAACTGCTCAGTGGTTAGCGCGCCACCGTCGATGCGCACGCGCAGCATGAAGTAGCGATCTTCAAGTTCTTCAGGGGTCAGCGTTGCAGTCTTGCCACCGGGGATGCCCTGGGCACGCTGGGTGTAAAGGCCCCACCAGCGGAAGCGTCCGTGCAGGTCCTCAGGATCAATGGAGTCGAAGCCTTGCTTGGAGTAAACGTTCTCGATACGTTCACGCACATTCAGGCCGTTATCGGCGGCCTTCATCTCTTCGTTGGCGTTCAGCGGCGTGGTGCCGTCGATTTTCCATTGGCCGTTGGGCTTTGACGCCCGTTTTGGACGAGCGGGTGTGGTTGTCTGCGTCATGTATTCAAGCGTAGAAACCTACCCCATGGGGTCAGCAAGCGCGTGCGGTCATATGACCGCTCAATGACTAAGAAGTTAGAACTTCGTCATTTGGCGTCACATAACCGGCCGTTTCTAACGTCTCTTTAAGACGCATAAGGAAACATTGAGCAATAGTTACGTCAGGTAACAGCGGTCTTGTCACAACGTCTGCACCCGTGCTAGCGAGTTTGTGCTGGAAGTACCCGTCGGCCAGCAATGAGCTAAGTACAACCACCGGTCGCTTCATTGCGTCGTCCACCACTTGAGCTATTTGTGGTTTGGCCCCGGCGCAATAACCGACCAGCACTTCACGATTCAGAATCTGCGCGATTTGGCTGGCAAGGTCTTGCGCCTGAATCTGACCTACTTCTAAACGGGTCCCGGCTGCGGCCAAGACGAGTACCGGATCATTGTCCAAATGTTGTCGTGCGCGACTGGCCAGCACCTGTGCCAATTGTGGCAAAGGCCCTAGTGGACCGGCTGCAACCGTGTTTTCACGGGATTGCACTGCCTGTGCAATATCTGAGGTTGTGTGTACTCCGTCCGAGACCAGCAGCGGCAAGATCACTGCTGGTTCGGAATCCGGCAAGGCGGCGACTACATCGTCCAGCGACGGTTGTTGCACGTCGACATATGCTTCATGCCAAGCGAGCTTAACCTGCAATTCTTCCTTGGCTAGCGCTTCAAGCTGATCTCGTAAATCGTGGATCAGTTGTTGGCCATTGGCGTTGTCGGTGCCATGAGATGTTGCAAGAACGTGAATCGTGCGCGGGGTTGATTGGCTCATTAGGTTGGTCCTCACCGGTGGGATGCGAAACGTTTGTTACGCGTTGCGAATTAGCTTGTGGTTAGCAGCCTGCGCCTGCGGACGAATCACGATTTCATCCAGGTTCACGTGGGCTGGTGCACTCACCGCGTAGCGGATCACCTCGGCAACGTCTTCGGCGGACAGCGGATTTTCCACACCGGCGTAAACACTGTCTGCGGCGCTTTGGTTGCCAAGGCGTCGAAGCGAAAATTCCTCGGTCTGCACAAGACCAGGCAAGATTTCGATGACTCGAATACCGTTTTCAACTTCCTCAAGACGGAGCGCTTTGGTCATGGCACGCTCGGCTGCCTTGGCTGCGTTGTACCCACTGCCACCCTCATAGCTGGCCAACGCCGCAGTTGAGGTCACGTTCAGCACGGTGCCACGAGCTTGGCGTAGTTGCGGAAGCAACGCACGGGTCAGGCGCATAGTTCCCATGACATTTGCCTGCCACATGAATTCCCAATCTTCATCCACTGCTTCGGCCCAGTACTCGGTGCCGCGTGCGCCACCAGCACAGTTAATCAGTGTGTCTGCACCACCTGCTACCTGCACAGTTTTTGCTAGAACATCAACATCTGTTTGGACGCTCACGTCAGCAGGTACCGAAACTGCTCCGGTTTCCTTGGCCAGGGCCTCCAAACGATCAGCCCTGCGTGCCACGGCAAATACCGTCCACCCCTGATCACGAAGTGCTCGAACAGTTGCTTGACCAATTCCGCTGGAGGCACCAGTGACCACGGCGGAACGAGGAGTTTTAGTTTCAAAGTTATCCATGCTTCTAACTGTAGGACTAGTTGATTACCAGTTGGTAAGGCATGAATTTCTCTTACGTTTCAACACGGTAATTATTTGTTCTGTTACACAGTTTGAAAATGCCCAAATCAACGTGCCGTAGACCAAGCGTCTACCTTTAGGCGCAAAGCCCTGCGAACAAAGGGCGGAAGTACTCCTAGTCTTCGTGGCGCAGGCCATGACAACGAATGCCAAGGCACTGCTCAAAACATGAAAGAATAGGGATATGGCAGAAGACAACTTGGGCACAGACACGCCCGCAACAGTTACCGTTCCTGAAAAGCCCGCTTTGGAAGGCTTGGAAGAACGTCTTTCGTCCCGGTGGCGCACCGAGGGCACCTATCACTTCAACGAGGACACGACCCGCGAGGCCGTCTACTCCATCGACACTCCCCCACCAACGGCGTCCGGTTCCCTGCACGTAGGACACATGTTCTCCTACACCCAGACCGACGTCTTGGCTCGTTACCAGCGCATGACTGGCAAGAATGTTTTCTACCCACTTGGCTGGGATGACAACGGACTTCCAACCGAGCGCCGTGTACAGAACTACTTCGGCGTCCGTTGCGACCCGACCAAGCCGTACATCGAGGGTTACCGCCCACCAGAAAAGCCGGCGAAGAACCAGCGTGACTGGGATGTCATCAGCCGTAAGAACTTCATTGAGGTCTGCGAAGAACTAGCCGTTGAAGACGAAAAGGTCTTTGAGCAGCTCTTCACCACCCTTGGCCTGTCCGTGGACTGGCGCATGACTTACCGCACCATTGACGACAACTCACGCGCCGCCTCACAGCGCGCCTTCTTGGACAACTTGAACAAGGGCGACGCCTACATGGCCGAAGCTCCAACCCTGTGGGACGTCACTTTCCGCACCGCAGTGGCACAGGCAGAACTCGAAGACCGCGAGATGCCTGGCGCTTACTACCGTTACGCCTTCAATGCAGAAGATGGCGAGCAGGTCTTCATCGAGACCACCCGCCCGGAACTGCTTGCTGCTTGTGCTGCCTTGGTTGCACACCCCGATGACGAGCGTTACCAGCACCTATTTGGCAAGACCGTTACCTCGCCAATTTTCGGTGTTCCAGTCACCGTGCATCCACACCCATTGGCTCAGGCCGATAAGGGTTCAGGCATTGCCATGGTTTGCACCTTCGGCGACTTGACCGACGTAACCTGGTGGCGTGAATTGCAGTTGCCAACTCGTCCGATCGTTGGCCGTGATGGCCGCATCCTCTCAGAGACCCCAGAGTGGATCACCACCGAAGCTGGCAAGGAAGCCTACGCTCAGATTTCGACTAAGACCGTCTTCTCGGCTAAGGAAACCGTTGTAGAGATGCTCTCCGAAGCAGACCTACTTGACGGTGAGCCTAAGAAGATTTCCCGTCCGGTGAACTTCTTCGAAAAGGGCGACAAGCCTTTGGAAATCGTCACCTCACGTCAGTGGTACATCCGCAATGGTGGCCGTGACGAAGAGCGTCGCAACCAGATGATCGCTCGCGGCAAGGAAATTGATTTCCACCCGTCGTTCATGCGCTCGCGCTACGAAAACTGGGTTTCGGGCCTCAATGGTGACTGGCTGGTTTCCCGCCAGCGTTTCTTCGGCGTCCCAGTACCAGTGTGGTACCAGGTCAACGAACATGGCGAACCAAACTACGACGCTCCAATCCTGCCAACCATCGAGCAGCTTCCGGTTGATCCGGCCGCCGATGCTCCGACTGGTTACTCCGAGGATCAGCGCGGTGTGGCCAATGGCTTCATTGGCGACGCAGACGTTCTTGATACTTGGGCTACCAGCTCGCTGACTCCACAGATTGTTGGCCGTTGGGGTCGCGACGACGAGTTCTTCTCGAAGGTCTACCCATTCGATCTGCGCCCACAGGGTCACGACATCATTCGTACCTGGCTGTTCTCCACCGCGGTTCGTGCAGATTCACTGCACGATAGCGCACCGTGGAAGCATGCTGCGATTTCGGGTTGGATCTTGGATCCAGACCGTAAGAAGATGTCCAAGTCCAAGGGCAACGTCGTAGTACCAAACGAAGTTCTGGACAAGTTTGGTGCCGACGCTGTGCGTTACTGGGCTGCCAGTGCCAAGCTTGGTGCGGACACCGCGTACGAGATCAACCAGATGAAGATCGGTCGCCGTCTGGCGATCAAGATCCTGAATGCCTCGAAGTTCGTACTGAACTTGGGTGCCACCGACGCTAACGTCCTCACCGACGATGCTGCAGTAGTCACCAATGGTCTTGACCGTTCACTGTTGGCTCGACTGTCCACCGTGATCGAGGACGCCAAGCGTGCCTTCGATAATTACGATTACGCTCGTGCGTTGGACATCACCGAGTCATTCTTCTGGTCGTTCACCGACGATTATGTTGAGCTGGTCAAGGATCGTGCCTACGGCGGTCACGGTGAAGCTGAGCAGGCCAGCGTGCTGGCAACTCTAGCCACCACACTGGACTCCGTTCTGCGCCTGTTTGCACCGTTCTTGCCATTCGCTACCGAAGAGGTTTGGGGTTGGTGGCGCACCGGGTCGGTTCACCTGACCCAGTGGCCAAGCACCGATCACTTGGCTTCGGCCGTTGAAGGCGCGGATCCTGCGATCTTGCCACTAGTTGGCGTTGCTCTGTCGGGTATCCGTAAGGCAAAGTCCGATGCCAAGGTTAAGCAGCGCACCGAAGTTCTCTCCGGAGAAATTCACGCTCCAGCCGCTCAGGTAGCTCAGCTTCGTGCTGGTTTTGAGGACTTGAAGTCCGCAGCCAACGCTCGCGAGCTGACCTTGGTTGAAGCTGAAGGCGAGCTTACCGTCACCAACGTAGAGTTGGCTGAAACCGAAGAAGCTTAGTCTCAAGCCAAGAAAGTCCGGTTGCCATTCCCACTATTAGTGGAAATGACAACCGGACTTTTCTTTGCCCTTACTACTCCCCTGATGAGGACTCCGAGTCTCCTGAGGGAGAAGGTCGAATCAACTCTCTGGGCAAAGCAACACGACGTCGTTCTTCCGTGAAGTGCTTCTTCTGTTCGTCGACGCTTTCTTCTAGGCGATGCCTTTGGGCGGGGACTTGGTTCCCATCCTTTGACGAGTGTTCTTTTGGCATCATCCCTACTTCCTTTGACCTAGTCCGGCGAAAGGCCCCATCGCTTCCTTTCGCCGGCGGTTGGTCGCTTAGCTCTGTGCGTTCTGGTAAGCCTGCTGGATTACTGAACCCCAGTATGGTCCGAACATGGTGTTTCGAACAGTGTTGTAGCCGAAGCTATTTACAGAGTTCTGGTAACCCGAAGAACCGGATCCCAAGAACCATGGTCCACCGGAAGAACCGCCGGTCATGGTGCAAGAAATACCCTGTGACTGAGTTTGACCGAATGGGTCATCAGTTGCGGTGCCTGAGCAGGACTGGAGAGTTTCACCGTTGAATGGTGAAGCTGCTGGGTAACCGTAGGCCTTGTAGGCCATACCTCGTGGCTGGTTGAAGGCGACACCTGAAGCACCTACGGTGTCAGTCAGGGTGACTCCACTGCTGTTGGAGACCACTGCAAAGCCAGTGTCGTAAGTGATGTCACCGCTGCCGGACCATTGCGAGGTGGTGACCAATTCTGTCGCAGCGAAAGTGCCGTACGGAGTCTTGCCGTTCTCGTAGGCTGGTGCGAAGACCCAACGCGTGGCAAAAGCTCCAGGGCCTTCGTTCAAGCAGTGACCGGCAGTGGATACCGTGGATTCGTTTGACGAGACGACAGCGTTGCCGGAGCAAACGTAGTCAACCCCACCGAGGGTGAAGAAGACTTTGCCGATGTGCGAAACTGGGGTCTCCTGGTTGGCACGCGTCTTGCCACCAGTGGTGCTCTTCAAAGATCCGGCGTTGGCCTTGGCTGCATGGCCTGGAACCTTGGCTGCGTTACCCGTGTCTACCTTCGCAGCGGATCCTGATTTTCCTTTGACGAGTGAATCGGCGCTCTTTGCAGCTTTCATTCGATCGGCAGTCCAGTAATCAATCGCGGTATCTGCTTTTTGAGAAGGTATCTTAATCGACTGGATATCGTCGTTGGATCCGTGAGGGGCTGCGGTGGCCATCGGTGCGGTGCAGAGCATCAATGCTCCGGCGAAAAGTGCGGCTCCAGCCAACTTGTGTCGGCCTTTGAGTTTCGATGAATCCGCTTTTAGGGTACGAACTTGCACGATATAACTCCTTGTCCAGTGGCACATGGCCACTAACGATGGGGGTGCTTTAGCACTCGTGCAAATTAGTCAAACACACACTTCACACAAATTCCATAGGAATCTTTTCCTCCGCTGAAAACTGACACATCAACGAATTAGCGTCAGATTGTGAAGTAACTCATGCTGGTCACAGCTATCGACATCGCGCTGTTCTAGGCCCATGATCCGGTAAATAAACTTTGCGATATTTCGAGTCAAGGTAACTTCAGCCCGAAAATCCGGATCTTTCGCTGCTAGACCGCCACGCAACGCGGCACCATTGGTGGCAGTCACCCTTGTGCTGGAATTATGAAACAAAAACTTCGGTATCGGGTACTTTGTTGTCAGTCGGGGCTAGATCCTGAGCGAAAAAAATATCCTGATTTAGTGTTCAAAAACGGACTTATTCACACTTACCACTACCCATCCCCCGGCCACACGCACCTACAACCGAACAAGATCCGTACTGAGCAGCGCCTATCGGTCCTGTATCTGAGCCATTGACTGGTGGCGGTTATAAGACCGAACGAGCGGCACAGAGGCGACACCAATAATCCCGGAGACAATTGCGGTCACCAACAGCGCCATAGATAAACCGTGACTCACCTGGTCAAAAATTCCCCGCGCTAGCTCCCGACTGAAGTGCGAGAGAAGTCGTTCTCGTACATAATCAGGGATAAGGGTCCTAAGGGCTATGTAGCTAAGGCCTGTTGTCACGGTCAGCCAAAGGCATGCCTTAGAAAAGTACCGGGGAGCTAAAACAACTCCAGCTAGAAGTACAGCAGCATTAATGTAAATGCCCCACGGGCCAAGTGTCTGGATCATGAGATAGATCTTCTGCAGGGCGGGTAAGGCGTTTTGTTGAACCAGATCCAGGGTCCATGAGAAATTCCCAACCGAGGGCAAGCCCGGAATCCCTATGCCGCTGAGCGTCTTTGTTACTCCGGAGAGAACATCGTCGAGCTGGAAGGTGAGCTTGCCGGCCTGATCTATCTCTCCGGCATCCGGCTCTGTAAATACCCGGTCGGTCGTTTCATGGCTACTTCGTAATGCCGTCTGCCAAGTTGCTGCAAAGCTGTCGGATTGCACTACGCGCAAGGCACTGTCTTCGATCGCCTGATCGGCTTTGTCTGCCAATTGTTCTGCAGGAATCAACTGGGACAAGAGACCATCACCGGTCACTGCCTTGATTCGATCTTCAACCTGCAACTGATCCGAGATCGACGCCGTGACTTGCTCCGCCACGAGATCCTGTAAGCCCTGGTTCTCGGCCAGCGGTCCAAGCGTGTCTACGAACCCATCGGTGTCAGTGATATGAGTTGACGCCCAAAGGCCACCTATTGAGATGGGAGCAATGAGCACACCAAGAATGATACAAATGCTGGATGCTACCCGGCGCCAGAGTGGAGGCTGCGAGCTAAAGACCACGATGAATTCCTTCGCGAGGAGACTTGGCTGATCGAATCGGCAGTTAGCAACACTGATAAGCCGAAGACTAGTGACACATTTTAGCAATGGTCGGTAACTCGCTAAAGCGTTGAAGGACGCTCCCTGGCTAAGAGGAAACGTCCTTCAAATGACTAGGTAGTCAGACTTACTCGAAAACTGGGCTCTCGGTGCGAGTACGCTTCATTTCGAAGAAGTACGGGAACGAGGCTAGCTGAGCGGCAGCGTCGAACAGCTTGCCTGCCTCTTCGCCAGTTGGAATTCGGGTGATTACTGGACCGAAGAACGCTACGCCATCAACTGCGACGACCGGCGTGCCAACGTCCTGGCCGACCTTGCTAATTCCGTTTTCGTGGCTTGCACGCAAGGCCTCGTCGTTGGCATCAGTGTGCGCCGCTTCAGCAAGTTCAGCAGGAAGACCAGTCTTTTCGAGAGCCTTCTTGATGACTTCATCTCGATCGGTGATCTTCTCATAGTGGAGAAGCTCGCCCATTGCGGTGTAAAGCCCGTCAACAACTTCTTGGCCATGCTCCTGTGCTGCCTTGATGACAACGCGCACTGGGCCCCACGAGGAGTCCATCATGGAACGGTAATCCTCTGGAAGGTCGCGGCCCTCGTTGAGTACCGAGAGGCTCATGACGTTCCAAGTAACATCAATGTCGCGTACTTTTTCTACTTCTTTGATCCAACGGCTAGTTGCCCACGCGAATGGGCAGATTGGGTCAAACCAAAAATCAACGTGCTGGCGTTCGGCCATGGAATCCCAACTTTCCTGAGAAAAATAATCTAACGATTGTCTAGCGGACTACGCGGACTTCTTGTCGCGCTTGGCCACCATAGCGTGTGAGAGCATTGCTGGCTCTTCGCCGTCGAGAACGGTGCCACGGGTGACAACAACTTCTGCAACGTCTTCACGGCTAGGAAGATCAAACATGACTCCCCCAAGCGTTTCTTCGAGAATTGAGCGCAAACCACGTGCACCAGTTTCGCGTTCGATGGCCTTCTCAGCCACTGCATCAAGAGCAGACTGATCGAAGCTCAAAGCGACGCCGTCCATTTGGAACATCTTCTGGTACTGCTTGAGCAGCGCGTTCTTTGGTTCGGTCAATACTCTGACAAGAGCTTCCTTGTCCAGGTGCTCAACAGTAGTGATGACTGGAAGTCGACCAATGAATTCTGGAATCAAACCAAACTTCAGCAGATCTTCAGGCCGTACATCAGAGTACGATGCGGTCTCGCTCTTCAGTGCCTTGAGGGGTGCACCGAATCCGATACCCTTCTGACCGGCGCGGGAAGAAATGATTTCTTCTAGTCCGGCGAATGCACCGGCAACGATGAAGAGAATGTTGGTCGTGTCCAACTGAATAAAATCTTGATGCGGGTGCTTGCGCCCGCCCTGTGGTGGAACAGCTGCAATGGTTCCTTCGAGGATCTTCAGCAAGGCCTGCTGCACGCCTTCACCCGAAACGTCTCGGGTGATCGACGGATTCTCGCTCTTACGGGAAATCTTGTCGATTTCATCGATGTAGATGATGCCGGTTTCGGCCTTCTTAACATCGTAATCGGCAGCCTGAAGCAGCTTCAGAAGAATGTTTTCAACGTCCTCGCCAACATAGCCAGCTTCAGTCAAGCTTGTGGCGTCGGCTACAGCAAAAGGCACGTTGAGCTTCTTGGCCAACGATTGCGCTAGATAAGTCTTGCCACAACCAGTTGGGCCAATGAGCATGATGTTCGACTTGGAGACTTCAACTTCGTCCAGTGGGTCATCATTGGTCAGCGCAGCCACGGGACCATGGTCCTGGTTTCCGTGAATTCGCTTGTAGTGGTTGTAAACAGCCACCGAGAGAGCGCGCTTAGCGTTCTCCTGACCAATCACGTATTCCTGCAACGAATTAAAGATTTCGCGAGGCTTGGCTAAGGAGAATTCCTCATGCACCTGCTCCTCTGCAAACTCCTCCGCAATGATTTCGTTGCAAAGCTCGATGCATTCAGTACAGATGTAAACACCATGGCCTGCAATTAGCTTCTTAACCTGCTTTTGACTCTTCCCGCAGAAAGAGCATTTCAGTAGATCTGAGCCTTCACCCATGCGTCCCATCGCACCATTCTCCCGTTTACTTGAGTAGCTGTGGACTTACTCAATTCTAGGCTAGTTGTACCCCAAATTAGATGAATATGGCGGTTTACCTGTGTTGCGCCACTTCACCTTCGTAAAGTGGCGTCCTTGGGTAAACCGCCATTCATCGGGGATTATTCCGTTTAAGTGCTAGCTACCCAGCTGAGCACGGTTTAGCTTACGTGGAGTCAGTACTTCATCCACGATGCCGTAGGCCTTAGCTTCCGAAGCAGTCATGAACAAGTCACGCTCAACGTCGTCACGAACCTTCTCTACTGCCTGGCCCGAATGCGAAGCAAGAGTTTCTTCTAGCCATGAACGCATGCGCATGACTTCTTCTGCCTGAATCTGCAGATCGCTAGCGGTACCGCGTTCGCCGCCACCCATTGATGGCTGGTGGATCAGCACACGAGCGTTTGGCAATGCAAGGCGCTTGCCTGGAGTACCGGCGGCCAGCAGCACTGCAGCTGCGGAAGCTGCCTGACCCAAGCAAACCGTCTGAACTTCTGGACGGATGAACTGGATCGTGTCGTAAATTGCTGTCATCGCGGTGAACGAGCCACCTGGCGAGTTGATGTAAAGGGTAACGTCTCGTTCTGGATCCATGGATTCCAGGACCAGCAGCTGAGCCATTACGTCATCAGCAGAAGCATCGTCGACCTGTGCACCGAGGAAAATGATGCGGTCTTCAAATAGCTTTGCGTATGGATCCTGGCGCTTGAACCCGTATGGGGTGCGCTCTTCGAACTGAGGAAGAATATAGCGAGCCGATGGCATCTGGCCACTTACGGCTTCAGGATTGAAGTTCATGGTTTTCTCCTTGGACAAATCTTTGGGAATGAAGTGGTGGGCTCGGCTACTTAGGCTCTACGCCGCCGCCACCGGTGACAGACCCGGCATGCTTAGCAACCTTGTCAACAAAGCCATATGCCAGACCTTCTTCAGCGGTGAACCACTTATCACGCTGGTTATCAATCAGGATCTGCTCCACGGTCTGACCGGTCTGCTCAGCGGTCAGTTCACTCATGACCTTCTTCATGTGCATGATCAGTTCAGCCTGGATCTTGATGTCCGAAGCGGTACCGCCAATGCCACCGGAAGGCTGGTGCATCAGGATACGTGCGTTCGGAGTCGCGAAGCGCTTGCCTGGGGTACCCGATGAAAGCAGGAACTGTCCCATCGAAGCAGCCAAACCGGTTGCTACGGTGACAACATCATTCGGGATGAAGTTCATCGTGTCGTAGATGGCCATACCTGCAGTGATCGAACCACCTGGGGAGTTGATGTACAGGTAGATGTCCTTCTCAGGATCTTCTGCAGAGAGCAGGAGCAACTGCGAGCAGATGGCATTCGCATTGTCATCGCGGACTTCGGAGCCCAGCCAGATGATGCGCTCCTTGAGCAAGCGGTTGTAAATGTAGTCGTCGCGGCTGGCCGGGTCAACGGCGGCCATCGTAGGAGTGCGCGAATCATTTGACATGTTCTCTACCTCTTCCAAACGTGTAGATCAGATTCTGGAATTTTTATTTCTAATCCCAAAGCTGCAACTGGTTACTTTGAGATTACTTACTTCAAGGCTTTCATGGGACGTTTCATGCCCGTGTTTCGCTCACGGCGCATGATGCACGCCGGGAGCGAACAAAAATGGCCATTGACCGCCTTTTAGAGGCGGCCAATGGCCATTGGAGAGTAGTGAAAACTACTTTGCTTCTTCGGTTTCAACCTCAGCAGCAGCTTCGTCTTCACCAGCTGGCTTCACGAAGGAAGTCAGGTCCACTGCTTCACCGTTGGAATCGGTGACCTTAGCGAACTCAAGAACCTTTGCAAGTGCCTTGCGACGACGAACCTCGCCCATAAGCATTGGAACCTGGCCGGCGCCGTCCAGCATCTGAGCGAACTGGTTTGGCTCCATGCCGTACTGACCTGCGGTCTGAACGATGTAATCGATCAGCTCGGACTGCTCAACGCCAACTTCTTCAGCATCTGCAACTGCATCCAAGATGATTTCGTTCTTGAAAGCACGCTCGGTGTTTTCGCGAACCTCGGTGCGGTGCTCTTCGGTGTCGTGACCCTCTTCAGCGTCAGGAGCGTTGAAGTGCTGCTCGATCTGCTCGTCGATAACCGAAGCTGGAACAGGAACCTCAACAAGCTCAACAAGCTTGTCCAGAACCAATTCGCGAGCCTCTACGCCCTGCTCAACGGTCTTGCCTTCTGCAGCGTCCTTAGCAAGGTTTTCGCGCAGTTCAGCAATGGTGTCGAACTCGGAAGCAAGCTGAGCGAAATCATCGTTAGCTTCTGGAAGTTCGCGCTGCTTGACAGCGTTGATAACAACCTTGACGGTTGCGGACTTGCCAGCGTGCTCGCCGCCAGCAAGGGTGGTTTCGAAGGTTGCATCTTCGCCAGCGGACAGGCCGGTAACAGCCTCGTCCATGCCCTCAAGCATGTTGCCGGAACCGATCTGGTACGACAGGCCCTGTGCGGAGTCAACCTCTTCGTCCTCAACCTTTGCGGTGAGGTCGATGGTGACGAAGGAGTCTGCAGCTGCTGGAGCTTCAACTTCCTTCAGGGTGCCGAAGCGACCGCGAAGGTCGTCGAGAGCCTTCTCGATGTCCTCGTCAGCAACTTCCTTGGCTTCAACAGAAACTTCGAGGCCCTTGTAGTCCGGAAGTTCAACCTTCGGACGGATATCAACTTCGAGGGTGAAGACCAGCTGGCCTTCGCCTTCCTTCTCGATGGAAGGAAGCTCAGTGATATCAACCTCTGGGCGGGACAGTGGGGTCAGCTCGTTCTCAACCATTGCCTGCTGGTAGAAGTCGTTCAGACCTTCGTTAACAGCGGTTTCGATGACGTAGCCACGGCCAACGCGCTGATCGATCATGCGAGTTGGAACCTTGCCCTTACGGAAGCCTGGAACCTGGATCTGCTGTGCGATGGTCTTGTACGCCTCATCGACGCGGGGCTTCAGTTCCTCGTAAGGAACCTCAACGGTTAGCTTCACCCGAGTCGGGTTGACGTTTTCAACGGCGCTCTTCACAGCGTTGTACTCCTGAGTGTCTAAGGATTAGGTTTTATCTGCAAAAAACCCCGCAACATGGTGGCGTTGCGGGGTTGTTCGACAGAGTCGGGGTAACAGGATTCGAACCTGCGACCTCACGCTCCCAAAGCGCGCGCTCTAGCCAAGCTGAGCTATACCCCGATTAGCAGTGAACAGTCTAACCCGAGTCATCCTGTATCCACTAATCGTTTGTGATGCTTACTAGTTGCCTTTGACAGTTCCTAGTGATCACAAGATCTAAATAATATTTAGCTCTCAATTTTCATGAGCTGAAATCCAAGAATTTCTACTCATAAAGTCGGGGTAACAGGATTCGAACCTGCGACCTCACGCTCCCAAAGCGCGCGCTCTAGCCAAGCTGAGCTATACCCCGAAAGTCCGTTGGTTCACAATTTTCATTGTGAGCTGCATCGAACTGATAGGTTGTGAATCCACCCAAGAAGTAAATCCTGTGGATTCTGGTGATCTGACTACTCAGATCTATTTTCATGGCTGAATTATCTTCAGCCATAAAGTCGGGGTAACAGGATTCGAACCTGCGACCTCACGCTCCCAAAGCGCGCGCTCTAGCCAAGCTGAGCTATACCCCGATAAAGTTTGGAAAACCCGACTTCATCTGGACTTTCCGTCCTGTGTTCAACTCAGGAATCATTTATTTCCCGTGCTGATCACAAGAAACTAAGTTACACGGGTTCGAACCAAAAGCAAAATCGAAACCCACGCATGTCGAAGATTCATATCCGCGTGAATCCGCGGATATACGGTGATTACTTATGTCAGAAGCCAAACTTAGGTGGTTCACGTGAGTTGAATAACAGAATTTTGACGCAAAAAGTTCTTCAGCCGGCTGGAGCTGGAGGCGACATGTTTCGCAAACTGGACCTTAGATAACCAATGCACCGCATGAACCCGGGGCCTCATAGTTTGAGCTGTGCCACCAATCCCCCGGCCAATAGGCTCGAGAGTAATGGCGATCGCACCATGCGCACCGTGTGTACCGTGTGCACCGACAGCAGTCAGATCTAGCACCAGCTCCTGCGGACCCAGACAGGCGCCGGTTCAGGCACTGCAAAAAACGAGCCACGATTAGTCACTCTGCAGCACAGGCGGAAACTTCGACACGACAAAAAACTCCGACTCTCAATTGAGAGCCGGAGCATTTGGTCCGAGGGGATGACGGGAATCGAACCCGCGTAATCAGTTTGGAAGACTGAGGCTTTACCATTAAGCTACATCCCCATTTCGAAGCTTTTCTCGCTTCGAACAAGATTGAGTCTAGACCATAAAAGATGCGCTTTGCAAATCGGGGATTCCCGTTCTCACTTGGAGGCACTCGAATAGCATCTGAATTGTGCATCTCAAAGCAATACACGCCGACACGGCGAAGAAAAACTATTCTGCTCGTCTCATCAACCTAAGTCGTCCAATACTGAGCTAAATTCTTTCTCGGCATTTTCTGGCATCTCGGGCACCAATAAAGTTTCCTGGCGGCAACCTCAGTCAAAGCAATGTTGCCGCTGCAGCGACGGCATCCGAGTCCCTGGCGTTGATATACGTAGTACGCGTTATCGGGCCAAAGGGGAATTCCGGCTTGTCGATCTTCGGGGTAGGTCGTGATGATTTTTCCATCACGCACACCGTCTTCCATGATCGCGACTATGTCGTACCAGAGCTTTCGAGCTTTTTGCGAAGACAGCTGATTGGCAGGTAGCTCGGGGGCGATGCGGTTGCGGAACAACGACTCGGCACGGTAGATATTGCCAACCCCGCTAATCAGGCTTTGATTCATTAAAGCGACAGCAATGGGCGTTTTGGTCTTCGAGAGGTTCTCCCGAAACTCAGAGTAGCCACTGGCTAATACGGTGTCCGAGTCCAGCAGCGCTTCAGCTGACTTGGTGGCCCGAAATTCATTTGCCGCACGGGCTAGCGGATCCGGTCCCAAGTTATTTAGATGTTTCTGAACCTGCGGATATTCAAGCACCTCGCAAGCAGTCGGTCCTCGCAGATCAGCCCAACCGTGCTCAGAAACAATCCGCGCTCGGACTGCACCCACAGGTTCCGGTGGTCCAAGATACTGCCTCGCGCAAACTTCTGAGCGCGTTTCCGTCTCGCCAATCTTCCGAGGTGCGCCAATGGAAGAAGCACCGCTGAAGTGTTCGTCTCCCCCAAAGCTAAACGCACCGTAGAGTCCGAGATGAACTCTGAGGTACAAGTCATTGGAGAAGCGACAGAACAATTGCTTCCCCTTGGCAAAGGCGACTTCTAGTTCGTAGCCATCGATACGCGCTGCATCAGATGCGAACCTGCCCTGCGGAGAAGAAACGTGCACCACTTGCCCACCAAAGACGTCGTCAAATTGGCGGGCAAGTCGGTGCAGGGAGTGGCCTTCAGGCACGACTAGTCAATAACCTCGCCAGTGGTTTCGTACGAGGCAATCTTGCCGATTCGTCGTACGTGGCGTTCTGCATCGCTAAACGGCTCAGCCAAGAAAGCTTCGATTAGTTCTGCGGCTTCTTCAACCGAGTGCTGGCGTCCGCCAACGGCAATTACGTTGGCATCGTTGTGCTCACGCGCCAACTTGGCGGTATCCAAGTTCCAGGCCAAGGCGGCACGAATGCCTTCAACCTTGTTTGCCGCAATCTGCTCACCGTTGCCGGAGCCACCAAGAACGATGCCTAGGGAATCCAATCCTTCGCGCTGTTCCTTGACTACGGCCTTGGCAGCGTTGATGCAGAACGCAGGGTAGTCATCCTCAGGATCGTACGACTCTGGACCATGGTTGACCATTTCATAGCCTTTGCCAGTCAAGTACTTCACCAAGTAGTCGCTGAGCTCTAATCCGGCATGGTCTGTAGCAATATGCACGCGCATAGTCTGTGGCCTCTTTTAGCTTGGAGGGGTCATTTACTTTCCTATACAGCTTAGCGAGGTCCGATGAGCTCCTTGCCATGTTCCGATGATCTGGCAGTAATATCGGCAGGATTTCTCACGGATTGAGACTCAAGCCACCAGGTTTCTAGGCGATATGGGGCATTTGCGTAAATTGTTCCAGAGATGGCTTGCTTTACACCCCGCCAGAAGTGACACAATATACAAATATTCAGTATCCGTTTCATAACTGTCTCGGACGCACACTTCATCAAGAACTGGAGACCCAATGCCAGGAATGAACCTCACCCGCGCTGAGGCAACCGAACGCGCACGACTGCTCAACGTCGACAGCTACGAGGTTAGCCTGGACCTCACCCGCGGTGAGCGGGTATTCACGTCCAAAACCACGGTACGATTTAGCGCTACCGAAGGTGCTTCAACTTTCATTGATGCTGTCACCGACAATGTGCGCTCGATCAACCTCAATGGGGTCGAGCTAGATCCAGCAACCCATTCCGATGGCATCCGCATTCAGCTTCCCAACCTTGCCGAGCAAAACGTCCTGGTTATTGATGCAGACGCGCTGTACATGAACACCGGCGAAGGGCTACACCGCTTCGTCGACCCAGTGGACCAAGAGGTTTACCTCTATACCCAGTTTGAAGTTGCCGATTGCCGTCGCATGTTCGCCGTGTTCGAGCAGCCAGACCTTAAGGCGACCTTCCAGTTCACGGTGACCGCGCCGAAGTACTGGAACGTTGTTTCCAATGCTCCAACCCCAGCTCCACAAGAGCAGGGCGAAGCGGCGACTTGGGCCTTTGCCCCGACTCAGCGAATTTCCTGCTACATCACCGCGCTTATCGCTGGCCCCTACCAAGTAGCCCGTGACTCGCTGGTCTCCTCTAGCGGACGTACCGTTGAACTCGGCGTTTTTGCTCGCGCATCCATGATGGAATACCTGGACGTCGAAAATATCGTGACGATCACCCGTCAAGGTTTCGAGTTCTACGAAAAGAACTTCGGCACCCCTTACCCATTTGAGAAGTACGACCAGCTGTTCGTGCCTGAATTCAACGCAGGTGCCATGGAAAATGCCGGCGCTGTAACCTTCCTTGAAGAATATGTGTTCCGTTCTCGTCCAACCGGAGCGATGGTAGAACGCCGTGCCATCACCGTGTTGCACGAATTGGCGCACATGTGGTTTGGCGACCTCGTCACCATGAAATGGTGGAACGACCTGTGGCTCAATGAGTCCTTCGCCGAATTCATGTCGACCTTGGCTGCGGCTCAGAACACCGAGTTCACTAGCGCGTGGACCACGTTCAATACCTTGGAGAAGAACTGGGCTTACCGCCAGGATCAGTTGCCTTCTACTCACCCGATTGTGGCACCAATCAACGATCTCGAAGATGTTGAGGTCAACTTTGATGGCATCACCTACGCCAAGGGTGCCAGCGTCCTGCGTCAGCTTGTTGCGTTTGTCGGCCAGGAAGAATTCATGGCAGGCGTGCGCCAGTACTTTGCTAAGCACGCATGGTCTAACACGGAGCTTCCTGATTTGCTCTCCGAGCTTGAAGCCTCCAGCGGTCGCGATCTCAGCGGCTGGGGCGCACAGTGGCTTGAGACTGCAGGTGTCAACACGCTTACTGCACAGATCAGCACCGATGATACTGGCATCATCACCGACTTCAGCATCCTTCAAAGTGCAATTTCCGACTACCCAACCCTGCGTCAGCACCGACTTGCGGTTGGGTTCTACAGCCTTGACGAAAATGGATCTTTGCAGCATGTGCACCGAGAAGAACTAGACATCTCGGGTGCCTCGACCCCGGTTTCGTCTTTGGTTGGGCTCGCTCAGCCTGACTTGGTGCTGCTCAACGATGATGATCTGACGTACGCGAAGATTCGTCTGGATGAACGCTCACTAGCGACCGCAACCGAGCACCTCAAGGACTTCCAAGAGTCCCTGCCTCGTACCCTAGTTTGGTCCGCTGCGTGGGACTCCGTGCGTGATGCTGAATCCCCTGCCAGCACCTACGTCCAGTTGCTTCTGAACAACATCGGGCACGAGTTTGACTCGTCCGTCATCATGGTGCTCTTGCGCCAGCTGAACACCTCACTGGATAGCTATGTGACCCCAGAAAATAGCAGTGAGCTCTCGATTCAGGCTGCGGATCGTTTGTGGCAGCTGGCCACTGAAGCTCAGGCCGGTTCAGATGCCCAGTTGCAGTTTGCCAAGGCCTTTGCGCACCGTTCCCGTAGCGCTGAACAGCTCGATACAGTTCAAAGCCTGTTCGACGGATCCAAGACACTGGACGGTCTGGTCATTGATACCGATTTGAAGTGGTCTTTGACCATCGCGCTGAGTGCCGGTGGACGTTTGTCCGATGAACAAATTGATGCAGTTCTTGCCACGGACGACACCGCAAAGGGTAAGGCCTCTTGGTACACCGCCCGAGCTTCACGCCCAACAGCAGAAGCCAAGGCCAAAGCCTTTGAAGCGGCAACCGCAGCGAAGCTGTCCAATGATCAGCAAAGCGCCGTCATCGCAGGGTTCAACAACACTCATGACAAGTCCCTGATCGCTGAATACGGTGAGAAGTACTTCGCATTGTTGGTCCATGCGTGGGAAAACTTCTCCCACGAAATGGCTAAGCAGATCGTGCTGGGCTTCTACCCAAGCTCGCAGGTGTCACAGGCTACCTTGGACACGACGCAGGCCTTCTTGGAATCTTTGGGCGACAAGCATCCAGCACTACGCCGCTTGTTGACCGAGTCCGCTGCTGATGTCCGACGCGCTCTAGCTGCACGCCAGGCAGATTTCTAAAACAACCGCTGAACTATAGGTGGGGATGCACGCTGAGCTCTCAAAGCTCATGTGTGCATCCCCATTTGGTTAAAGATGCGACAATAATTTCATGGATCTTTCGCATCATGAGTATCGCGTCAGCCTCGAATGGACCGGCAACCGCGGAACTGGAACTGATAGCTACCGAAGCTATGGACGGGACCATATTGTCAGCTCGCCGGGTCTTCCAGATCTACCAGGAACGGCCGACCCGACCTTCCATGGCGACAAGGACCGGTGGAATCCAGAGCAATTACTGCTTGCAGCATTGAGTCAATGCCACATGCTTTCGTATCTACACATTGCGGTGAATAACGGCTTGAAAGTTATTGGCTACACCGACACCGCGCAAGGTACTTTGCGCCTGAATGCTGATAACAGTGGCGAATTCACGCAAGCAGTTCTGAAGCCCGCGGTCAGACTGGCTGATGAATCTCAGCGCGAACTCGCGAACTCACTGCATGAACAAGCCAACAAAGTTTGTTTCATTGCTAGGTCTGTTAACTTCCCGGTACTTCATGAACCGGTCCTGCCAAGCAATTCTTGAGGAATGAATATGAGTGAAAACCCGCAAATCCCGCACAGCGTTAAGCAGGATCCTTTCAGCAAACCTCTCGTTTTAGGTGCATCAAGCCAAGAGTTTCTTGACCTAGCAGAGCAACCTGTAGACGCATCTTTGTACCCGGGAACGTTTTACCACGAGGTAGGCGGCCGAGAAGTATTCGCAAAATTGACCAAGAATTTCTATGATTCTGTAGCTCAGGATGAAGACTTCCGCACCATGTACCCGGAAAAGGATCTGCATCCAGCACAGGTACGGCTTCAGTTGTTCCTTGAACAATACTGGGGTGGCCCGACTACATATTCGGAGCACCGCGGACACCCGCGCCTACGAATGCGCCATGGTAACTTCATCGTAAACTCGCACTACCGCGATGTGTGGATGGGCCATATGAACAAGGCCATTGATCAGTTGGACCTGCCTCCACTGCACGCTGAGACGCTTCGAGATTACTTCGAACGCGCTGCACACTCAATGCTGAATACACCGGACTAATCCGGAGCTTCAAAAACTAATGGTCTGAAACCAATATTGGTTTCAGACCATTAGTTTAAACTTCGAGGATCTAACCCAGTAACGAGGACTGGCGCATTACCGCGTGCCCACGTCCGTTGCTCACGCGGTACCAACTACCCCTGCGCAATATTCGGCTCTGTCCATCTTTGGTCAGGAAGCCCAACGCATGCATCGCAAAGGCCGCGCCCAGTGGCAAGGGTGAATCTTGTCCCTCAATTTCGGAGGACCATACACGTTGGCGAATTTGCGAGATGACAGGCTTTCCCGGATTCTCTGGCAGCGCTTGAGCAACTGCATCAATTCCGGTTTGGGCGGCCCGGGATAGGTCAGCATCGGCAATAGAGCCTGAGTCTTCCCACTGCGACATCGGCACAGAAATGCCGGCCCAACGAGCTGTAGCTTCGACCGGTGGCACGGTGAATTCGACCGAACTATCCCCCATTCTTGCCAGTCGATCCTGCACTGAAGACAATGAGTAACTCGCATCTAGCTCAGCCGGCTGAGCCAGCCGGTGTACGCGCATGCCTAGAACGGTGTATTGACCCTGGCCCAATTCAGCAGGAACTAGAACAGGTACGTAAACGGCCAGCGCGGTTCCTCGGGCAACAAATAGCGCCGCGTCATCTTCAATAGTCTTGGCTCGACTAATAAAGTTCGAAAGGTCACTGACGGAATTTACATCGTCAAAAATCAGTACGTCGCTTGCCATGGATTAATGTTCTCACGACGAGCATGCCCAATTTCCACGAATTAGCTCATGGCGTGAAGTCTGGTCAGGTAATCGTATAGTTTACGTACAAGCAGGTCCGCCCAATGAAGAGGGTACCTTCAAGTAACATTGGGTAAAGATCTGCACTACAAAGAACTTCAAGGAGTTTATGCCGTGACCGGAGACCTTGGTACCACTCAGGCACTACTGGACTTGCTAAATCTGGATGGGGAAAATCAGGCCCGAACCGACGAAGATATCTTTGTCGGTCGCATGCCCAAACAGAACCGGAAACGCGTATTCGGTGGCCAGGTATTGGCTCAATCTGTCATGGCCGCATCGCGCACCGTAGATTCCACTCGCGCTATCCACTCTTTGCACGGATATTTCCTTCGCCCCGGCGACCCTGAGCAGACCATTACCTTCGGGGTACAGCGCCTGCGCGATGGTCGTTCATTCTCCGCACGCCGAGTTCATGCCTACCAGAACGGCGATCCCATCCTTTCGATGATCGCCTCGTTCCAAGAACCAGCGCAGGGTTTAGAGCATCATGACCCAGCACCGCTGAACGCACCTGATCCAGAATCCCTGCCAACCACAGCTGAACTTGTGGGTCATCTGGATCATCCTGTAGCCCGGGAATGGGCTTTTGAACGCCCATTCGACGTTCGTCATGTCTCCGAGCCCATCTACCTTTCCGGCGACGAGACTCGTGGTGCCGATACGGCAGTCTGGTTGCGGACGACTTCGGCGATGCCAGACGATCCGACGATGCACCGTGCAGCGTTGGCGTACGCCAGCGACTACATGCTGCTCGAACCAATTCTCAAGGCACATGGACTAGCCTGGATCCATCCCGGGTTGAGCATCGCTAGCCTAGACCATGCCATGTGGTGGCACAGGGACTTCCGAGTTGATGAGTGGCTGCTCTACGTCCTCCACTCCCCTTCGGCTTCCTCGGCACGAGGACTTGGCACCGGGCAATTCTTCAACCGCGATGGTCAGCTCGTAGCAACAGTCGCGCAAGAAGGCATGGTCCGGCTTCCGGAATTTGGGACCAAGAAATAATCTTGGCTTTGGCTTCCTAGATGTCCAGCTCCACGTTCTCCCTTGGTACGGCTACGCACGTTAGAACGTGACCGTCAGGTATCGTGGCGCTGGGCTCCATCGGATAGCTCACGCTCCCCTTGAGCAGCTTGACCGCGCATTGACCGCAGGATCCGGCTTGGCATGAGCTTGGAGCGTCGATCCCTTGAGCCTGCAACGCATCCAGAAGTACACCTTGTTCTGGTTGCCACTCAAAGTGTTTTCCAGAGTCAAAACAATTGATCTCTGCGTTAGCGAAGTCTTGAAATAGCTCGCTGAAATCTTTGTGCGGTGAGACAAAGGCCTCGCAGTGAATGTTCTGCGGTTCGATACCTTCGGCTCGACAGATCTCCTGAGCCATCTGCGTGAACGATTGAGGTCCACAAATCACCACGCTGTCACAGCCTGCGACTACGCGGGCGATGTCTTCAGGATTCGGACGTGCCACGGTGCTATCAAAATATTGAACCGTAGGCGCAGCATTCCCTCGGCCAGCTAGTGCTCTTGCCTCCGAGAACAGCGCGTTCGGGGCGCCACGCTCAACGTGCACCAGTCGGAGATCCTGTACCTGCGCGGCAGCTTCATGATCACGTAGCAGCCCAAGAACAGGGGTGATCCCAATTCCCGCTGAGACCAAGGCCGTGCGCTCTCGCAGGACCTTGGCAGCAGTCACCGACCCGTAGGGTCCAGATATCAGTAGTTGTTCTCCTGGTTCAAGTTGCGACAGTTTCGCAGAGACTGCTCCTTGAATCCTTACGGCTATGGTGACGTTCTGCTCGTCAACGGCGGTGACCGTGTAGTTTCGCCAAGCAGGATCCGAGAAGTGAACCCTAAGATACGTTCCAGCCTCGTCGCGCTCCTTGAACCAACCGAATGTGTCGCTCAAAGTAATTTCGACTAGGTCTGAAGAGACCTTGGTGGTTTTTTGGACTGTCGCATATCGAGGCGAACGCTTCGCGGGAACTAGGTTTGAAATATCCTCGCTTGGCATTTCAATCTTAATCTCGTCGCCCACTTCAAGCGTTCCGGGCTCGAGAACCGTTCCGTAGATACCGCAATGCAAATGACCAAAGTGCGTGGCAAGCAACCGTGGCCCATTGATATCCACTTCAGTGGTTTCCGGATTCACCGATGTGGCCGAACACCGCTCAATCGACTTGGTTATTGCAATCCTTGCCTCGCCAATGCGTATTACCTTGCCGATGAGTCCAAATTCTGCAAAGGCCGGGAGTCCTTCCACTAATATATTGCCGCGGTATCTGCGCGGGTCCATCTCAATCTGCCCCGCGACCGATAGACGCTCGACTGTCCTGGGATTAATGATGGAAATGCCCGAACGTTGAGAATCGAACATTCCCTTCGGCATAGATACTGCTCGGCGCTCGATGGCACCCTGAGTCGGAAGATGCTCTGACAAGTACGCACCAAGTTCCGCCACGCCGTCAGGCGTTGACGAGTCGAATGTCAGTGAAGACGCATTCACTTGATCTGGCGCTGCGACGGTAATAAATGGAGGGTTGGATTCCACAGACCATTTTTGCAGGCTTTTATTGTTTTTTAGGATGGTGAAGCTGTGGCAGCTGCCCCACTGTCCATCAAGAACCTCAACCGTTCCGTTCGTGAATGCGATACTGCGATCGCCGCGTATTCCACCGCCAACGCTGACAGCGCCAGCGTCGATTGCTTCGCCGGGCAAGCCCTTGATCGGAAAACGAAATAGCTGAGCAATCTTCATGGATTCAGTCTAGTAAATCTCGTCAGGTCTCAACCACATCGTGAAGATCAGTCGTCCTGTTCAGCTCCTTCGATTACCTCCAGCCTTCTGGCCCCTGATCCATCCTTAGACAGTTGATCTTCGGGGTTAAGTAGCCCACAAGCTTGCATCGAGAGGCACCCGCATCCGATGCATCCCATAAGCCGATTTTCTAGCTCCTCGATTGCCCTGCGACGAGCTGCCAATACCTGTTTCCACTGTTCGGTGGCCCTGAGCCAGTCCGTTTCCGACGGGACACGACTCATAGGTACTGGGGCTAAAGCGTGCTTGATGTCTTTGAGCGCAATGCCCAGTTGCCGGCCTACGGTAATGAGTGAGATCCGCCGAAGCAGATGCCTTGGGTATCTACGTTGGTTTCCGCCTGTGCGTAATGACGAGATGAGCCCAACCTCTTCGTAATAGTGAAGGGCTGAGCGGGCAACTCCGGTACGGTCGCTGACCTGTCCGATGGTGAGCAATTCTTGCGCGGGTATCTCTTCTGAAGGTTCCTGCGGACTTGTTGTGCGAATCATCACGACTCCCCTCCTTGACCTCAAGTTTACTTGAGGTCTTAGTGTGGAAGTAATCAATATCGTTGGTGGGAGCCTGTAAAACTTCCACATCAGCTGCTGAACCTTATTTCTCGGGTTCAGGCAAAGGAGCCACTGGATGAGTCAATTGTCAGATGAATTTCGTACGGCGTTCCGCCACCATCCAGCTGGTGTCGCACTTATTACCGCAACGGTAGATGACGTTCCCTACGGATTGACTATTTCTTCCTTGGCTTCCTTGTCCATTGAGCCGGTAGCCGTTTCATTTTCGCTAGCCAAAGAGTCAGGAGCTGCCGGCGCGGTCCTTGCCGCTTCCAGCTTCGTCATTCACATGCTCGGCGAACAGCAGGACGAATTGGCCACCAACTTCGCCCGACCGGGAGCCCCGCGTTTCACGCCTGAGCAAAAATTTCGTATCTTGCCTACGGGTGAACCGCATTTCATCGATGCGCCCGTAGCCTTCCGCGCCACGCTTCACTCATCGGTCAGCGTAGGCGGGTCACGACTAATCGCGGCGGAAGTTCACGAGATTCTTCATGGGCTTTCAGAACAACATTTGCTCCACCAAAATCGGGAGTACCTGCGTATCTCAGAATTCCTGAACGCTTCGACGTCGCGGCAATAGCTCGTCTACTGAACTTCTTCGTTATACAGCAATGGCCGCCACAAAAGTGGCGGCCATTGCTGTACAGCTTCCTAGTCGCGAGTCAGTCGACGGTGAGTCACGCGATGAGGCTTAGCTGCATCGGCGCCCAGGCGCTCAACCTTGTTCGCTTCGTAGGACTCGAAGTTGCCCTCGAACCAGTACCAGTTCGATGGGTTCTCTTCGGTGCCCTCGTAGGACAAGATGTGGGTTGCCACTCGGTCCAGGAACCAACGATCGTGCGAGACCACGACGGCACAGCCTGGGAAATCAAGCAAAGCATTTTCCAATGAGGAAAGAGTCTCAACGTCCAAGTCGTTAGTTGGCTCATCGAGAAGCAAGAGGTTGCCACCCTGCTTCAGGGTCAATGCCAAGTTCAGACGGTTGCGCTCACCACCGGAAAGCACGCCGGCCTTCTTCTGCTGGTCTGGGCCCTTGAAACCGAAGGCCGAGACGTAAGCGCGAGAAGGCATTTCAACCTGTCCAACTTGGATGTAGTCCATGCCATCCGACACAACTTCCCACAGGGACTTCGTCGGATCAATGTTTTCGCGGTTCTGGTCAACGTACGAGATCTTGACGGTATCGCCAATCTTCAGCGAACCAGCGTCTAGCTCTTCCATGCCAACAATGGTCTTGAAGAGAGTTGACTTACCAACACCGTTCGGACCGATGACACCAACGATGCCGTTACGAGGCAACGAGAAGGATAGTCCGTCGATCAATACACGTTCGCCGAAACCCTTCTTGAGGTCGTTGGCCTCAATAACAAGCTGACCCAAACGTGGGCCAGGTGGAATCTGGATCTCTTCAAAGTCAAGCTTGCGGGTGCGCTCAGCTTCCGCAGCCATTTCTTCATATCGAGCCAGACGAGCCTTCGACTTGGTCTGACGTCCCTTCGCGTTCGAGCGAACCCATTCGAGTTCTTCGGCCAGACGCTTAGCAAGCTTCTGATCCTTTTTGCCCTGAACTTCCATACGCTCGCGCTTCTTCTCCAGGTAAGTGGAGTAGTTGCCCTCGTATGGGTGCAGACGGCCTCGGTCAACTTCACAAATCCACTCGGCGACGTGGTCGAGGAAGTAACGGTCGTGAGTAACTGCCAATACTGCGCCTGGGTAAGCAGCTAGGTGCTGCTCCAGCCAAAGTACGGACTCGGCGTCCAAGTGGTTAGTAGGCTCATCGAGCAGCAACAGGTCTGGCTTCTGCAGCAATAGCTTACAAAGAGCAACACGACGACGCTCACCACCGGAGAGGTGGGTTACCAACTCATCGCCAGGTGGGCAACGCAATGCATCCATTGCCTGTTCTAGCTGGTTGTCGATATCCCATGCATCGGCCGCGTCGATAGCTTCTTGGAGCTTGCCCATTTCTTCAAGAAGGGTGTCGAAATCAGCACCTTCTTGAGCCATCTCTTCGGAAATCTCGTTGAAGCGAGTGATCTTTTCGTAGATCTCTCCTACGCCTTCCTGGACGTTGCCCAGGACGGTCTTTTCTTCGTTTAGTGGTGGCTCCTGAAGCAGGATGCCCACCGAATATCCTGGTGAAAGCCGCGCTTCACCGTTGGACGGGGTGTCGATACCCGCCATGATCTTCAAGATCGTTGACTTACCAGCACCGTTCGGTCCCACAACACCAATTTTGGCGCCTGGGAAGAACGACATGCTGACATCGTCAAGGATGACTTTGTCACCAACGGCCTTGCGAGCCTTGGTCATCGTATAAATGAATTCCGCCATGTTGTTAAGGCTAGTCGGTGATAGGGGGCAAAACCGAATCCGAACTCAACTATTTTGGCTTGGTGGTGCTCGGATTCACTTAAGTGAGCCAAGCACCACCCAACAATGAATATTCAGGCCGCTTGACCCTGGTCTTTTGGCCAACTCGCATCTGCGTCCGTTTGAGATTCAGAATGCGATACTCGTTCAATTTCTGAGGTGTCCGTACGGACTCTTGTGAAGGTGCTTGTTCCAAAACGAAGATCGTGACCAACGCTGAAGGCTTCGACATCGGCGCTTGTTCCGCGCGTACCATCTGCTCTCTCGAATTCTCTGATCTGCAGCTTGCCGAAAATCACCACATGATCACCTTGGGCCAGTGACTCCATGGTGTTCTCCGCCAAGCCTCGAAAAGCCGAGATTGAATACCAGTTAGTTGGCCCGTCAACCCATTGGCCTGATTCAAGATCTCGCTTCCTTTCGTGAGTAGCAGCTCGGAACTTCAGAACAGAAACTCCTTTTTGGGTAATGGTCAACTGCGGATCCGTGCCAACGATGGCACGGATAGTCACTAGATCGCTCACTGGACCCACTCCTTATAATCCGGACACCGAGGACTGTTCCCGGCGTTAGTCCTCATGGTGCTGCCTGCTCGATTACCCAAGAGAGCGACGACCGCGAATTGTGGATACCCAGTCAATCGCCCCTCCTTGTTGCCCGAGGTGATCCAAGTTCTGCTTCGGCGACGTTCGAACTAGAAGTGGCTGGCTCACCGATCTAGGCGATGTGCCTAGAATCGCGAAGACGCCGTTGCAGTTAAGTAGGCCGAGATTTTGGTCAATTGAAATAACCTTGCCTGATTAGGCGGAAATGGATGACTTCCCCCTAGTAGCCTCAAGTCGTATTTTTAGTAGGCAATGAGCTAAACTATTTTTCGGCTAAGCCTCCGTAGCTCAGCTGGATAGAGCAAGAGCCTTCTAATCTCTAGGTCACCGGTTCGAATCCGGTCGGGGGCACATTTAACCGCTGTTCACTTTGAAAATAAGTGAGCAGCGGTTTTTCTTGTGGAGAGAATACCTGCTTCGCTAGACAGGTTTAGTCCATGGGACAGCGTTCGAAAAACCTGGCGTCTAGCAGTTGCTAGACAGGGCTCACGGCATGTTCCGGCACCGATTCCCTGCCCTCATTTGGCAATAATTGAAGACTCGCGTAGGGGCAACTATCGCCTTCTAGCTTCATAAGTTTTGTCGCCTGATGGCCTGAGATCAGCCAGTTTCCTGTGCGCGCGCTTAACAGGAGCCACGCATCCTCGCTGAATCAAAACATGGGGCAACTGAACGGTAACTTAGCGGCGAATTTTGCGATAAACTCTAGGGAATATAGAAACCGAGAGGCAACATTTTCTCATGATTCAACCGGTCGCCATCCGAGAGCGGCTCGTCCCCTCTGAGCGCACCAGTATCAACCTAATATTCCTGCTTGCAGGACTTTCCTTCGCTTCGTGGGCCGGCCGGCTTTCGATTATTGATGCAGTACTAGGATTTTCCGGGTTAGGTCTCGGCTCGTTCCTGCTTTGCATGACCGTCGGAACACTTATTGGCTTGGCAATCATCCCAACCATCAGTCGATACGTTCCCACAAAACGACTCTTGTGTTCTCTGCCTCTGGGGCTTGCGCTTTGCCTTCCGATACTCGGCATCGCCATCTCAATCACTCAAAGTACGGCACTGGCCTACATTGCCTTGTTTATCAACGGCATCATTTTTGGTTGCCTCGACATCATGATGAACGTCAGCGGTGCACGAATTGAACGTGAACTCGGGCGGAGCATCATGCCCTCGCTACACGGTTACTTCAGCCTAGGCTCGTTGTTGGGAGCCGGCGTGGCAACAGCATCGATCGCACTGCACATCCCGAGTATCTGGCATTTCAGTGTTGTATCCGTAGCCATTCTCGTGTTGGCATTTGTCGCCCATCTTGGACTGTCCTCGTGGGAAAACGAGAACTTCGCAAACCGTGCCAAAGAGAAATCTGCGCAGTCCTCGGCACCACCACGCAAGCTCGGACTACTTATGCTCTTGGGTCTGATGGTTGCCGGGCTGAGCTTCGCAGAGGGTGCTGCCAACGACTGGATAGCCGTTGCCACCGTGGACGGCCACGGGTTGAAGCACCAGGACGGTGCGCTCATGTTTACGCTGTTCGTGGGGGCTATGACGTTGGGCCGTTTTGTTGGCGGTCAGCTCGTAGACCGACTTGGGCACAAGAACACGTTGCTGTTCATGGGATCTATCGGACTAGTTGGCGTTTGCCTGTTCATCATCGGAGCCAATCCGTATCTCATCGGTTTGGGTTCGGCAATGTGGGGACTTGGCAGTTCTTTGGGCTTCCCCGTCGGCATGAGTATCGCAGCTTCCAGGAGTGAACGCCTGGGCCCCAAGGCTGTAAGCATTATCAGCGCCTTCGGATATGGTGCAATGCTTGGCGGCCCGCCACTCATTGGACTCATCGTCGACAGCACCGGACTGCCTCAAGCACTCTGGATCTGTGCGATCGTCTTGGTGATGTCACTTCTACTGACTCCCCGAGTCAGCCGACGCCCGCGCTAGAGCTCTTCGCGCAACTAGACAGGGATAACGGCGCGCTCTTTGATGTTACGCATCACGATGGTACTGGTGAGCTTCTCAACCCCAGGTAGTCCGACCAAGACATCGTCATAAACGCGCTGGTAATGACTGAGGTCTTCGGCAAAAACTCGGAGCAAAAAGTCAGGTTCACCAAAAAGTCGTTGCGCGTCAACGATGAGATCCACCTTTTCGACGGCTAGCTCAAAATCTTTGAGCTGCGCACGATCCTTGAGCGTGACAAACACGAGCGCTTCAAAACCTAGACCAACCCGATCTGCAGCGATCACGGCTTGATATCCCGTAATGATTCCGGTTCGCTCAAGCTCACGAATACGTCGATGGCACGGAGCTACGGACAGACCAATCTTTGTGGCCAACGCCGTTGCGCTGATTCGACCGTCAATCTGCAGTTCAGCGAGTATCGCGCGATCCAATCTGTCCATGATGCCAGCGTAGCGCACAAATAGTTTGCGCCAACTCGTCAGAAAGTACGCTTTTCTTGCACAAAGTTCGGATTCCTCCCAAAAATCAGCAAACACATTTTGAGTGAAATTTCCTATGGTTGATTCAACGCTGATTGATACCTAGGAGACGGACTTATGGACCTCGCTCAAATTGCAGGATTTCTCCTAGTCTCAGTTACTTTGGCGTGCACCCCAGGAGCCGATTGGGCATACATCATTTCGGCAGCCCTCGGCCAGCGCAGCTACCGGCCAGCAATCTGGGGTCTCATCTCCGGCTACCTTTTGCACACGGCACTGTTGGTTTGCGGAATCGCAGCTTTGGTCGCCAGTTCACCAACTGCTTTGATGTGGTTAACCGTTGCCGGCTCCTTCTACCTACTCTGGCTCGGCATCTCCACGCTGGCGTCATTCAAACGTGCGAAGTTTTATGATCCAGCCGAGGCTTCCAGTCCTTCTAGCGTCAACTCTGCAGATTTTGTACCAGCAGAAAGTCGCACACCGCTGAGCGAGGGTTCCGTTGCGGTCATGTCCAAGCCCAAAGGTTCCATAACTTCACGAAGCCCGTACCTGCGTGGCCTACTGACCAGTGGAACAAATCCCAAAGCGTTACTACTCTACGTTGCCTTGATTCCGCAGTACCTGGACACCTCAGCAACAGCGCCAATCTCCGTTCAGACCGCCACCTACGGTCTAACACATGTGGGCGTTTCGATTGTTGTCTACTTCAGCGTCGCGATGGCAGCAAGGGCGTTGTTGCGCTCACGTCCAAAGGTAGCTCGGGGCGTCACATTATGCTCGGGTGTCATTATGGTGTGCCTCGCGCTTGGCTTGATCTACGAACAATTTTTTGTCGCATAGCTAATTTATTGAACGCTGATCAAGACAATTGAACAGTGATCAAGTATGCTCTTTATCGATGGTATTTCAACCATCCGATCCGTTAGTCAGACCAACGCCACAATGACGTGCAAGTTCGGTTTGGCTCAGAGCATCACGCTGGAGCTTTTGTGGAACTACCCCCAATCCGCATCGAGAACGTCACTGTTCGATATGAGGACAGAGACGTTTTGACAGACGTCAGTCTCACCCTGAACGAACAGCGAATTGGCATCATTGGCGCCAACGGCGCCGGCAAAAGCACGTTGTCACGGTTGCTCAACGGACTGGTGCTTCCCACCCAAGGTTCGGTTCATATCGGCGAGCTGAACACCACGCAACACTCCAAGCAGATCAGGCGTCAAGTGGGATTTGTTTTTCAGAATCCCGCCAATCAAATCATCATGCCGATCGTCTCCGAAGATATTGCTTTTGGGCTAAAGAACCTGGGGATGAGTAAAAATGAGCGGCAGCAACGCGTCGCGGAAACCTTGTCCGAGCTGAACATCTCCCACCTCTCAGATCGTGAAAGCCATACGCTCTCCGGTGGCGAGCAACAAATGGTGGCACTGGCTTCAGTCCTAGCGATGCGCCCTCGGACCATCGTTTTTGATGAGCCAACAACCATGCTCGACTTGCGCAACAGGCTTGGCTTTCAACGCGAAGTATCCAGGCTCTCACAAAGAGCCATCGTGATTACCCATGACCTGGAAATCCTCGAAGACTTTGAACGTGTGCTCGTCGTGACCGATGGACACATTGCGTTCGACGGGCCCGCCGATGCCGCAATCGACCACTACCGGGCATGGAGTCACGCATGATCGCGGCTCACAATACCTCGTACCTTTCGCGCATAAAGCCCGGATGGAAGTTTGGAAGCCTGCTGGTACTGAGCATCGCGCTCTACATGATTACTTCGTGGCAGGTCCTGCTGGTGGCATTCGTGCTCAGTGTGTTCTTGCTGGCCTCCGCACGTGTACCAATGAAATTCCTTCGCGGACCATTGATCTCCATCACCATCATTCTTGGTGTCGTTTTTATCCTGCTAGGGATACAAACGGACTGGCTAAACGCTCTTCGCTCGGTTCTACGCCTGTTGACCATGTGTCTATTGGCTTATTCGGTCAGTCTCACCACGCGCTTTTCAGAGATGCTGGAACTCTTTCAGCAAGTTGCCTCGCCACTACGCTACGTGGGCGGAAATCCAGATCAAATCGCATTGGCTCTCTCAATGACTATTCGCTTCATTCCTGAATTGAAAAAGGTCTACATTGAGGTCCGAGAAGCGCAACATGCTCGGGGCTTGGCTAACAACCCGCTGGCCGTCACGGTCCCACTGGTCGTACGTTCACTAAAAATCGCAGACGAAACTGCGGAGGCACTCGATGCCCGCGGCTACGATTCGGCACCGACACGGCGCTAGCTTCACACCGATTACTCCCTTACTCTTGCTCTCCCTAGGAAAATCTATGACTTCTTCAACTTCCACCTCACAAACCAAGAACACTGTCTACATTGCCGTCTTCGCCGCGATGATCGCCGCCATGGGTTTGCTTCCTCCGATCACGCTTGGAATCATTCCCGTGCCGATCACGTTGCAAACTCTCGGAGTCATGTTGGCCGGAGCGTTGCTCGGTCCATGGCGTGGTGCTATGGCTTCACTAGTCGTGGTTGTTCTGGCCTTGGCTGGGTTGCCCTTGCTCGCGGGAGGACGTGGCGGGTTCGGCGTATTCTTGGGCCCAACCGGCGGATACCTCTTGGGATGGATTCTAGGGTCCCTGATCATCGGTGCACTGTTCAAGTACTGGGTGTTGCGGATTACCGGCAAGACGGCCCAGTTCTTTGCAGGATTACTCTCCGTGATCGCCGGCGGCATCGGAGGCATCTATCTCTGTGGTGTCCCTTGGACTGCAATGGTTACCGGACTGGACCTAGGCACCTCGCTGCTTGGTTCAGCGGCGTTCCTACCTGGCGATCTGTTCAAGGCAGTCGTGACCACCTTGGTGGCCCTAACCGTGCACCGCAGTTACCGTGGGCTGATGAAGTAAGCCATGGATTACTGGACCGCTCTGAATCATTGGTCCCAACAACGCCCCGATCATCTAGCCGTTGCTTCTACCGTCGGCCAGCTGACCTATTCTCAGCTAGCCGACTACGCCCAGCAACTGGCTACAACGCTGGATGCTGTTCCAAATCAACGAATTGGAATACTGACCAGCGACCCCGTTCAGATGGCTGTCGGCTTCCAAGGAACTGCGCTGGCGGGCAAGACCTTAGTAGTGCTCGACCCAGCTTGGCCTGAAGCGCTCCTGCGTTCAATGATCAATCTGCTTCAGTGTACCCATCTGATCTCCCAGGACTTACCGGAATGTCTTGATGCCGACACCTTCAAGCTGGTTCCACTCCCCCAGAGTGGTTCAACTGGCCCACGGATCACCCGTGCCAATTCACCCAAACGTGAACTACTGATCATCTGCACTTCGGGTACAACATCACGACCCAAGGCAATTGTCAGGACCGCTGAATCCTGGACCACATCCATAGCTTCCTGCGCAGACATATTGGGAGCAACCTCAGATTCGATCACGCTTTCTCCCGGTCCAATATCCCATGGTCTCGGACTGTACTCGCTGGTGGAATCCTTACACACCGGTGGAACATTCGTGGGCACCGGTCGATGGAATGTGGACGGAACCCGCACGCTTCTCAAGCGCTTCAGGTGCAACAGAATTGTCAGCGTTCCGACCATTCTGGAACTGATGCTCAACAGCATAGATGCCAACCTGCTTGGCCACGTGACCTGCGTGGTTAGCGGCGGAGAATCACTACGTCCCGTAGTCGTGAACCAATTACATAGTCTTGTCTCCTTGAGGCACTGCGTTGAATACTTTGGGAGCAGCGAACACAGTCTGATTGCCTATGCGAAACGCATCCCCGGAGGTGTGGCTTCCAACAACTTCGTTGGGACATTGTTCCCAGAGGTGGAAGTTCACCTGCACGACAAGGATCTGCACACTGGCACGGGACGCGTATTTGTTCAAAGTCCGTTTAACGCGATTGATTACTTGGCCGAGACCGCCCCACCCATGGCCAGATGCCACACTTCGACAAGCATCTGCGACATGGCAAAGGTATCGGGTAATCGCGAGATAACTTTCTTGCGGCGCGGTGACGGAATGCTGAATCTGCACGGCAACAACATCTACGTCCAAGAAATAGAACAGGCTTTTGTCCGAGTCGGATTGCCTCAGATAAAGATCCAGGTCCAGGGCAGTGACGGAAATGAACGCCTCGTCGCCTTCGTCTGCTCCACACCTGTTGAAGGCCAGGACCTCTTATCCGAGCTCGGAGAATTCCTGCCCACCTACAAAATCCCCCACGAAGTCATATTCATGAGCCGTTGGCCGCAAACTTTCAGCGGCAAGGCGACCCTATTGCATCTGGACGAAGGCTCCGAAGAATTCCTACAAAGATTGCGACTACGATGACTGACGCCTTTGTCACTAATGCACTACGCACGCCGATCGTTAGGGCAGGTAAAGAGTACGCCCGCACAAACGCCGAACAACTTTTGGCACCGGTTTTTGATGCCCTGCTCGAACGCTGTGGATTGTCGCCGGCGAGCGTTGATCACGTGTTCGTTGGAAATGCCGCAGGACCGGGCGGCAATATTGCGCGCGTCGCGGCGCTCGCTTCGGGCCTACCTTCATCAGTTGGAGCTACATCTCTGGATGCACAGTGCGCTAGCGCGTTAGAGGCCATTGCAGCCGGCGCACGCATGATTCGTTGTGACGAGGCTCAGGTTGTACTTGCTGGTGGTGTGGAATCGGTCAGCACCGCGCCCTGGCGGGTCGAAAAGCAGACGTCTTCCATCTCGCCGCCAAGACTCTATTCACGAGCAAGATTCACTCCGTATCCAGACCCCGATCCAGATATGGGTACCGCTGCAGAAAACATTGCTGCACGATTCGGTGTGAGTCGGGCTCGGCAGGATGTCTTTGCCTTGCAAAGCCACCAACGCGCAGTGCAAGCTGCGGTGGATGGCGTCTTTCGCGATGAACTAGTTCCAGTGAAGACCGCCTCTGGACTCATCGAGGAAGACACGTGTCCTAGATCCACGCTCAGTGCCAAGAAGCTGGCTACGCTCAAACCCGCCTTTGTGGAAGGCGGAAGCGTGACGGCAGGAAATTCTTGCCCGATCAATGACGGGGCAAGCGCTGTGCTCTTGGTCAGCAAGAAGGTTCTTGAGAAGCTGCAGCCGCAGTTTGCCCTGCGTTATCTCGCATCGTCCTCTGCCGGATGTGATCCTGAAATTTTGGGGATGGCCGCCGCACCTGCCTATCAAAAACTTTCAAAGCTTCTGGAGCACGCACCACAGCAGCACGAGCCACTAATTGAGTTTAATGAAGCCTTCGCCGTCCAAGCGCTGGCCTGTCTTGACCAATTGGGGATCGCGCCCGAGTCAGTCAATCGAGAAGGCGGTGCCTTAGCACTTGGGCACCCCTACGGCGCTAGTGGGGCTGTTCTAATCACGCGGCTATTTTCTCAAGCACGGCGAATGAATCTGTCTGGGCAACGGGCTTTCGCATTGATGGCTGCGGCCGGCGGCACAGGTAGTGCCATCGGGTTTGAAACAGTCATCAATTGATCTCTACTCGCGTCGTACAGTAACCCGTATTTTCAGCACAGTCTCTACAGCTCAAGCAAAAAACGCGAGTCGCTACGGATCCTTTCAGATCTGTAGCGACTCGCGTTTTAGGGGTCGAAATTAGATGTTGAACCCAAGGGCTCGCATCTGATCGCGACCGTCATCAGTAATGCGTTCTGGACCCCAGGGTGGCATCCAAACCCAATTCAGACGGTGATCATCAACGATGTTCTCCAACGCCTTTGAAACCTGCTCCTCGATAATGTCGGTGAGCGGGCAAGCTGCGGTGGTCAACGTGAGATCAAGAATTAGCACGCCATCTTCTGCGTACTTCAAACCGTAGAGCAGCCCCAAGTCAACGATATTAACTCCCAGTTCCGGGTCAATAACGTCCTTAAGAGCTTCCTCAACATCTTCCAGAGGAGTCGAAACGGCTCCTACGCTCTGCTCGGTTGATTCAGTCATTGAAATACCTTTAGGCCTTGACGTTCAGGTAGCGGTCGTAGCCTTCGTCTTCCAGACGGTCAGCAAGCTCCGGGCCGCCCTGTTCAGCAACGTGACCGTCGACAAACACGTGAACGAAGTCAGGCTTGATGTAACGCAGGATGCGAGTGTAGTGGGTGATCAACAAGGTACCCATGTTGTTCTCATCCTGTGCGCGGTTCACGCCCTCAGATACGATCTTCAGTGCGTCAACGTCCAAGCCCGAGTCGGTCTCGTCGAGAATGGCGAACTTAGGCTTGAACAGTTCCAGCTGAAGGATCTCAACACGCTTCTTCTCGCCACCGGAGAAGCCTTCGTTGACGTTACGACCAGCGAAGTCGGCGTCAATCTTGAGCTTGCCCATAGCTTCCTTGACGTCCTTGGTCCAAGTACGCAGCTTCGGAGCTTCTCCGTCGATTGCGGTCTTAGCGGTACGCAGGAAGTTGGTCATGGTTACGCCTGGTACCTCAACTGGGTACTGCATAGCCAAGAACAGGCCAGCCTTAGCGCGCTCGTCAACGCTCATTTCCAGCACGTTTTCACCGTCGAGGGTGATGGAGCCGGAGGTGACGTTGTAGCGTGGGTGGCCAGCGATGGTCGAAGCCAAGGTCGACTTACCCGAACCGTTAGGACCCATAATTGCGTGGGTCTCGCCGGTCTTGATGCTCAGGGTTACACCCTTGAGAATTTCCTTCTCGCCCTGCTCGGTGTCAATAGAGACGTGCAGGTCTTTGATTTCCAGAGTAGACATACGTCGTTCCGTTTCTTTCTAAAAAGCTCTAAGGCTAAAAAGCTGGTGAAGCGAGTACTACCTAGTGCTCGGTAGCAGCCAATTCTTCTTCGATGGTGTCGGTCAGTCGCTCCTGGAGAGCTTCGTCGCCGATTTGCTGAACGATTTCGTTCAGGAAGCCACGGACTACCAAGCGGCGTGCGGTCTTTTCGTCGATACCGCGAGCCATCAGGTAGAAGAGGTGCTCATCATCGAAGCGACCGGTGGTCGATGCGTGTCCAGCACCATCGATCAAACCAGTTTCGATTTCCAGGTTTGGAACCGAGTCAGCGCGAGCGCCGTCGGTCAGAACCAAGTTGCGGTTAGCTTCGTAGGAATCGGTACCCACAGCTTCCTTCTGGATCAGCACGTCGCCAACCCAAACAGTGTGTGCGTCCTTGCCCTGTAGCGCGCCCTTGTAAAGAACGTTCGACTTGCAGTTAGGAACTGCGTGGTCGACGAACAGACGGTGCTCAAGGTGCTGGCCGGGATCTGCGAAGTACAGGCCGTAAAGCTCAACTTCCGCACGTTCGCCGGTGAAGCGAGCCGACGGGTTCACGCGAACCAAGTCGCCACCGAAGGAAACAACGATGTGCTTGAACTTAGCGCCCTGGGCAACCAGTGCCTGCTGCGAGGAAGCGTGCACTGCGTCATCTTCCCAAGCCTGCAGTGAAATCACAGTCAAACGGGCGTTGGCGCGAACATCAAATTCGATGTTCTGTGCCAGTACTGCCGAGCCAACGTGATCCAAGATCACGGTAGCTTCTGAGTTTTCTTCAGCAACAATGATCAGGTGCTGAGCGGCAGGAACCAACGATTCGCCGGTGATGCGAAGGCTAGCGTTAGCGCCTTCAGCATTCTTCGGAATGGTCACAACCTGAGTCTCGGACGCGAACTTCCAAGCATTGGCTGAAACGCGATCATCCGGAGTATGCGCTACACCGTTGAGGGAATCATCTGCAGACACAACCGAAAGCTTGGCGATGTCATTTCCGGTGAGTTCAACCTTTGGAGCTGCGCCAGTGAGGTCATCACTGTGCAGGCCCTTAAGTCGCTTCAAAGGGGTGAAACGCCAGTCTTCTTCACGACCGGTCAGCTTTGCGAAATCCTCAACGTTGGTGCTGGTCAAACGACCGGCACGCGAAGAATCCGGAGCAGCAACTCCGCCACCGTGGCTGTGTGCCTTGGTGGAGGCACCGCCTAGTGGCGAGCTGTCATTATCGTTGATCGGCGAAAGATCTTCGCCCTCTTCGGTGAAACCAGGAATGGATGGAGCGCCAATGCGCACCTTCTCCTCTGGGATGTGGGTGGTGGTCTCCGACATTCTTAACCGACCGATCCTTCCATCTGAAGTTCAATAAGGCGGTTCAGTTCCAGCGCGTATTCCATAGGAAGCTCACGCGCAATTGGCTCAACGAAGCCACGCACGATCATCGCCATTGCCTCGTCCTCGGCCATACCGCGGGACATGAGGTAGAACAGCTGCTCTTCGGAAACGCGGGAAACGGTCGCCTCGTGGCCCATGGTGACGTCGTCTTCACGAACGTCGATGTATGGGTACGTGTCCGAACGCGAAATCTGGTCAACCAGCAACGCGTCACAGACCACCGAGTTCTTGGTGCCCTTGGCACCTTCCTGAACCTGAACCAGACCACGGTAAGCCGAGCGTCCACCGTTACGAGCAACCGACTTTGCAACAATGGCCGAGGAGGTGTTCGGAGCGATGTGAACCATCTTGGAACCGGTGTCCTGGTGCTGGCCTTCGCCTGCGAAAGCGATGGACAGGGTCTCGCCCTTGGCGTGCTCGCCAACAAGGTAGACCGCAGGGTACTTCATGGTGACCTTGGAACCGATGTTGCCATCGACCCATTCCATGGTTGCGCCTTCTTCACAGATAGCGCGCTTGGTCACCAGGTTGTACACGTTGTTCGACCAGTTCTGGATCGTCGTGTAGCGAACGCGAGCGTTCTTCTTCACGATGATTTCCACAACTGCCGAGTGCAGCGAATCAGACTGGTAGATCGGGGCGGTGCAACCCTCGATGTAGTGAACGTAAGATCCTTCATCAGCGATGATCAAGGTGCGCTCGAACTGACCCATGTTCTCCGTGTTAATACGGAAGTAGGCCTGCAGTGGGATTTCTACGTGTACGCCCTTAGGAACGTAAACGAAAGAGCCACCGGACCATACTGCGGTGTTCAACGAAGCGAACTTGTTATCGCCTGCTGGGATTACCGAGCCGAAGTACTCCTGGAAGATCTCTGGGTGTTCCTTCAGACCGGTATCGGTATCAAGGAAGATGACGCCCTGAGCTTCAAGGTCCTCACGCAGCTGGTGGTAAACAACCTCAGACTCGTACTGAGCGGCAACACCGGAAACTAGGCGCTGCTTTTCAGCCTCAGGAATACCCAACTTGTCGTAGGTGTTCTTGATGTCTTCAGGAAGCTCATCCCAAGTGGTTGCTTGCTTCTCGGTGGAACGCACGAAGTACTTGATGTTGTCGAAGTCAATGCCCGAGAGGTCTGGACCCCAGGTTGGCATTGGCTTGCGGTCAAAGTACTTCAGCGCCTTCTGGCGGCGGTCCAGCATCCATTCTGGCTCGGACTTGAGGGCGGAAATGTTCGCCACAACGTCCTTGTCAACGCCGCGGCGAGCGTTAGCACCCGCGTCGTTCTTATCTGACCAGCCATATTCGTAATTGCCGATTCCTTGGAGTTCGGGGTTCTTCTCCAGAATTTCGGAAATTACACCTGGGTCTGCTGACTCCTGTGCAATCTGATCCGTCATCGCGGCCTCTCCTGCTTCGTGAACTGAATTCGAGTTCTCTTCTCGGCGCGCATTGGCGCCTTTTCACGCCCCACAGGGATGTGGGTCGTGCACACGTGTCCGCCGCCAGCCAAGGTCGACAATCGTCGAACGTCGACTCCAAGCAATCTGGCGAACATTTCAGTTTCCATGTCGCAAAACACCGGAAACTCTCGTGCCAAGTCTTGTATTGGGCAGTGGCCCTGGCACAGCTGAACGCTATGCATCAAAGCGGTTGCCACTTTTGTATCAACTTTTCGGCTGTACCCCACAAACCCGTCCGCGCTAAGCAAATTGCTTAGAACTTCGGCTCGTGCTTCCAGTCCTTCAACACCGATCAACGCTTTCGCGTATCGGGTCTCCATTTGTGCGAAACGATTACGCGCGAAGGTGCGAATCGCATCGTCTCCTGCCGCATCGCCGAGCATCTTTAGTGCGTCGGTAGCGATTTCCAAGTAGTCGTTGCCGAGCTTCGTCTGGCCGCGGTGCGAAAGCACGTAGCGACGTGACGGGCGTCCGGCGCCCGACTTCTGGTTTGCTACCAGTTTCACTTCAACGAGTCCCGACTTCGAGAGAGCGTCAAGGTGACGGCGTACTGCTGCCGGAGTGAAGCCAAGCTTGTTGCCCAGCTCCGCTGCACTCACCGGTCCGTCCTCTAGTACTGCGTAGAGAACACGATCGCGCGTGCGTTCTTCGGTATCCCCAACTGCACCAACTGTTTCGGCAGTGGAGCCACTAGCTGAGTCTAAATTTGATGAATACACAACACAATCATGCGTAAATTTTTGCTCTAGGTCTAGTAAGGAAGGGCTTACTAAGTGAGAGCTTGCCCACCTCGTCATCCGATACCTCTTAATAAGAACTTCTCTCTCCATTCTCTCGCCCCTAGTCGGTGACCGCGAGTCTTGGTGACACAATCCTCAAAATTCCAACTTCGACATGTCGTAGAATGTTTTGGTGTCTTCCCAAACCCCCAGTCTGATCATCAATGAGCTGGCCAAAGATTTAGGGCCAGTCCCAGCCTTGGACAACCGCATGTTGCGCGTCCTAGAGTCAGTGACTCTGAAGGCTTACCCCGGCCAGGTCACCACGCTGCTCGGGGCAAATGGCGCCGGCAAATCCACCACCCTGGCTTGCGCCCAAGGCCTCCTGCAACCCAACGGTGGCACGGTCGAGCTACTGGGTCAGGATCCCTTCGGAGACAACCCCGACCTTCGTTCGCGGGTGGGCGTTATGCTTCAAGACGGTGGACTTCCCCCCTCGATGCGGCCAGTGCCGTTGCTGCGACACGTCGCATCCTTGTATAAGAACCCCATCGACATTGATGCGTTGATCACACGACTAGATCTCGAGTCTTTTGGGACCAGAACTATTCGCCGACTCTCCGGCGGCCAAAAGCAGCGTGTAGCCATGGCTATTGCGCTAGCTGGCGATCCAGAAGTTCTTTTCCTTGATGAGCCCAGCGCCGGGTTGGACCCACAGTCGCGTCAAGTCGTTTTTGATTTGATCTCTGAGCTGCGTGATGCCGGCAAGGCAATTATTCTCACCACTCACCTGATGGATGACGCCCAGCGCCTAAGCGACTACGTCTACATCATCGATAAGGGCTGCACCGTCGCCCAAGGCACCGTTGCCGAACTGATCGAGCGAGCTGCCGAAGATCAAGACACCCGGCCAATTGCCTTTGCGGCACCGGCTGGCCTAGTCCTTCCAGAACCGCCTGCTGGTTTACACCTTTCAGAAATCTCTCTCGGCGAATACCGCTTGGACGGTGTCAGCTCCCCCGAACACCTGAACTGGTTAACCACCTGGTGGGTCCAAGAAGGTATTCTGCCCACGCAGCTCAACCTTCAATCACGCAGCCTCGAAGATGTGTTCCTCGAATTCGCACAAAAGGAGGAACGCGCATGAGCCAGCCAGTAGCAACGTCAAACGCCACATCGCCGCTCAAACGTATTCTCGCTCAGGGTAAGTACGAGTCCATTCAGATGCTCAGCAATGGTGAGCAGCTCATCCTTGCCGTGGTTATGCCGCTGATTGCATTGATCGTTCTGAACGTCACCGATCTGATCGAGGGTGTAGCGGAACGAAATATCGACGCCGCAGTCCCCGGCGTGTTGGCACTGTGCGTTATTTCAACAGCCTTCACTGGTCAGGGCATCGGTACCGGCTTTGATCGCCGTTACGGTGTGTTGACGATGTTCTCCACTACTCCCCTGGGTAAAGCTGGTCTGATTTTCGGCAAGGTTATTGCCGTGCTGACCGTCTTGGTTATTCAGGTTGTGCTGATCACCGCTGTGGGCCTGTTCATGGGCTGGCATCCAAACCTTGCGGGTATCGCCCCAGGAATCCTGTTCTTGCTCCTAGGCGCGGCCGCATTCACCTCTCTGGGGCTGCTGATTGCCGGAACCGTTAGGCCAGAAGCAACCTTGGCGATCACCAACCTCGCTTGGATCCTGCTAGCTGGCGCTGGTGGCGTCTTGTATCCACTGAGCATGGCGCCGGCGTGGATTCAGCCCACCTTGAACGCCTTGCCCTCTGCGGCCTTGGGCGATGCAATGCGCGACGCATTAATTTCAGGACACTTCAGCATTGCTGGACTGATTTTCCTTCTCTTGTGGTCCGCAGCTGCATCCTTCGCCGCCATCAAGCTGTTCAAGTGGAACTAAGCTACCGAATTAGTCTCTAAGGGAGATTCCCATGTCTTCAGACCTATCCGCACAAAGCTGGGCCAGCAGGTTGCCAACAAAAATCACGCCTTTGGTGCACGGCCTAGCTATCGCTTCTCTAGTTTCGCAAGTTGGCATCATCGTCACCGGTGGGGCTGTCCGCCTGACCAAGTCTGGTTTAGGTTGTTCACGTTGGCCGAATTGTGTTCCAGGATCCATGACGCCCGTTCCTGAAATGGGAATTCACGGCATCATCGAGTTCGGAAACCGCACGCTGACTTTCGTTTTGCTGTTCATTGCCATCGCGTTCCTGTTTTCGGTTTGGTCGATGCGTCGTAGCCACTCAACCATTTTTAAGTTGGGCCTGATTCTGCTTCTGGGTATCCCTGCTCAGGGCGTCATTGGTGGCATTACGGTGCTGACCGGGCTGAATCCATGGATAGTTTCCTTGCACTTCTTGCTTTCCGGAACGCTAGTCATGCTGGCCACGCTCCTGGTGAACCGCACTCGTACCGAGCTCAAGAAGCAAGTAAGTCCCCCGGCTACCAAGAGCCTTCGACAGGTTTCGACGGCTGCCTGGATCTTCTCAATCGTTTCAGTCATTCTTGGCACCATCGTCACCGGCACCGGGCCGCACGCAGGTGACGCAACTGCGCCAAGACACATGTTTGATCCATCGTTGGTGACGCGGATGCACACTGCCCCGGTCTACCTGCTGGTTATCGCGACAATCGCCCTGATCATCATGACTCGTAAGTCGGATGTGAACCGGCGCCTGCGCACTTCCGTCTGGTGGCTGGTGGTAGTCATCCTTATCCAAGCCGCTATCGGATATACCCAACACTTCACCGGGCTACCAATCGGTTTGGTTCTCCTGCATATGCTTGGGGCCAGCCTGTTGCTGGTATCCAGTACAGATACCTGGGATCGAACTTCGCTTCTTCCGAAGTATCAGCGAGTCGACAACTAGTCTCGGCGTAACGCTCGGGTGGCCATGCAACTAAAATGCATTGCCACCCGAACTGTTTAAAATGTGTTGACAACCGCCAGGGGCCTAACTTGCCAGCTTACGTTTCTCAAACCACAGCAGGCCATATAAGCCAAAGTAGAAGTACGCAATACCCGCTAGCCATAACGCTGCCATCAACATCCCTTGATCAAGGATGGAACCGATGGACACCCCTGCTCCAATGATGCAAGTTGCCCAGAGCGCCAGCCTGAATTTGAGAACGAACCCTACGCCGCAAAGGAGTCCGAGCGCTGCATAGACGTAGGCGCCTGCTCCCTGAACGCCACCGGTGGCCAGCCCAGCTAAGGAAAGCAACACCGGGATCAACAACACGACGCCACCGATAGCTTGAACGGTGCGCGACCGCTTGGATCTACCAACATGGCTGAGCTTTAGATTATTTGCACCGGCGAGCATCCAGGCGGTGACCATCGAAGGCACGAAAAACATTCCCAGCCCGGTCCCGCAGATAATCACGACAACCGTCATGACAATGGCGGCCGCAATGCTGTATTTTCGCGCAGTAGTCGGCTTCATGACGGCTGACGCTGCAACCATCAAGGCAAGTGCCAAGAAAATTAGAAGCTGTATTGCCGCAAAGACATCGGAGTAGTCGTAATTGATGCTCAGTCCTTGAAGCTCTACAGGGCCAAAAGCCATGTTCACAATGGTTGAATCCGAGGATCGCGAAATAATCGCGGAAAACAGACCCGTCACCAACGCGACGATGCCCAGTACCCGGCGGATGCGACGCAGTCGAGGCGAGTTTCCGTCACGCAGCACGTCTTCTAGGTACGGTGCCGCTACTGCTTGCGGAGTTCCGAGGGCGGCAATGATCTCGCTTTCGCTACGCCCCCTTTCGCGACCTTCATCGATGTGCTCCGCGATATCTTCAACGAGCTCTCGTCGAGCCTCTATCGGCACATTTCGTAATTGATGATCCAACGACCGCAGATAGGCCTCCACGCTTTGGTTCTCAGCTGCCTTCGCCATCTTGCCCTCCAAGCAATTGTTCAACCTGTTCCGTAATGTCGGCCCACACGGCGCGGAACTCCTTGAGCATGATCTGCCCGTGGCCGGTGATTGAGTAGTATTTTCGCTTTCGGCCTGCCCCGCCTTCTTCCCAACGAGTCTCGACCAACCCTGCAGTTTTCATTCGGGCAAGTAGCGGATACAGGCTGCCTTCCCCTGCCGTCAAATGACGTTTCGTCAGTTCCTCAGCAAGTTCTAGCCCATACTTGTCGTCGTTAGCCAGTGATCCTAGGACGCAATATTCGAGAACACCCTTGCGTATATTGGTTGCTATCTTTTCGCGCTGTTCGAGCATGAATTGAGCATACCTTGCATAACAAGACTTGCATAGCAAGATTAACTTGCACGATGCAGACCGACATTAGGTGGACCATAGAGCGGGCACTAACTACGTCCTGGCACCGGGCATGCAAAAGCCCCTCCGCCAATCCAAAGATTGTTTGCGAAGGGGCTAGCGGATCATGAACTCCAAAACGGCTTTTAGCCGAACAGTGGACTTCCGATAAACGGATCAAAAGCCAATGCTAGGAAGACAATCGTCAAGTAGGTGATCGAGATATGGAAGACCTTCATAGCCTTGCGGTTGACTACTGCTGGTTTGTGATCGCCCTGAGCTTCGCGATACAGAACGTGCGACTCTATGACGAACCAGATGCCAGCACCACCGGCAATGGCCGTGTAGAGAATGCCAGCGTGGCCCAAAGGAACTAGCAGCATTGAGCATACGACGGTTGCCCATGCGTAGAGAACAACTTGAACGGATACCCGGCGGGCGTTGGCAATTGCGCCAAGCATAGGAACCGAGGCTGCGTTGTAGTCATCCGCGTACTTCATGGACAGTGGCCAGTAGTGAGGCGGAGTCCAAAGGAAGATGACCAAGAAGAGAATGACAGCTGGCCACTCAATCTTTTCGGTAACGGCCGCCCAAGCAATCAGAACTGGCATACAGCCGGCGATGCCACCCCAAACAATGTTCTGAGCAGTGCGTCGCTTCAGAATCATCGTGTAGAAGACAACGTAGAGAAGAATCGCAGCGAGACCCAAGGCAGTGGTCAGCGGGTTGGTGCCGAACCAGAGAACAACAAGCGACGCAATGGCCAAGACCCACGAGAAGATCAACGCTTCTTTTGGCGTCAGGTCTCCAGTTACCAGAGGGCGTCCCTTGGTACGCTTCATCAACTTGTCCATATCCCGATCGATATAGCAGTTGAATGCACCCGAAGCACCGGCTGCCATTGCGCCACCAACGAGGGTGGAGATCATGAGCCAGAGCGGAGGGAATCCTCGCTGGGCGAAGATCATGGTCGGAAGGGTGCTTACCAGCAGCAACTCGATAACGCGAGGCTTGGTCAGCGAGAAATAGGCGCTGGCCTTACGCTTCACAAAATCTGAGGTGCTCTCACCAGGCTGACGCGACGCGCGCGGCACTGATGCTCCGGCGACACTTTGAGTCTTCAATTAAACGCACTCAGTTCTTCACGGGTACAAGATAGACAAAATCATTCTACGCCCGATAGAAATTCTTTGAAACTCCTTAGCAGGCTCTTCCACGGCAAATCTTGGTGATCTCGGTCAACCTGCTCCACAAAAGTTTGATCCGGCTTACCGCGCTTGCTCAATGGCTCGCTTGGTCACCTCACCTCTTAGCGAACAGCGTCACGAAGTCTCAATATCTGGACAAGGCCTCCTGGAGCTCGGTTCGATCACCGACTGGGACCGCCGCAAAATGTTAGTTTTTTGAAACTTTCAGGGTCTTTGACTTCATTGAGTCTACTCATGATCCATTCAACAGGTAATAAGTCCTGTATTAGGCCAATGCACAAGCACCTACCCTTGTTCAATTCATTTGCGGTGATACCCGGCCGAATGTTTCGTTCAGCTCTGCCCGACCTCGCTTCGTGCCCCTGTGACAAACGAAACATCGCTCCAATCCAAAGGGATCCGGGCATTTGTTTTTATCTGTGGTGAATCAAGCGTTACGTTGCGGAAATAAAGTTGCGCGTCATCTTGCTATAACCAACACGCGAAGCTTTATTTTCGCGATAGAGTTGAGCGAGATTGCGCCGTCGCAACCTAGATCTTCCTGAGCTAAGAAATGTCAGGAACTTGTGGGAGGCGACGGCGTATTGCGTGTCAGCGGGAGATAGCTCCCGTCCGAGCCTGAATGGAAGGAACGCCGCTGTGGCGACTGAAGCCTTAGTAGAAGAGTTTTCACTAACTGAGTTGGATCGTAAGGCCATCGACACCACCCGTGTCCTGGCAGCCGACGCTGTTGAAAAAGTTGGCAATGGCCATCCCGGTACCGCAATGAGCTTGGCACCGGCCGCCTACCTGATTTTCCAGAAGCACTTGCGCCACGACCCTAAGGATCCTAACTGGATCGGCCGCGACCGCTTCGTGCTCTCCCCTGGTCACACTTCTTTGACCTTGTACCTGCAGCTTTTCCTCTCCGGCTATGGCCTAGAGATGGAAGACATCGAAGCACTGCGCACCTGGGGCGCAAAGACCCCGGGTCACCCAGAAGTTGGCCACACCGCCGGCGTCGAGATCACCACCGGCCCATTGGGTCAGGGACTGGCCTCCGCCGTTGGTTTCGCCTACTCGCAGCGCCGCATGCGTGGCCTGCTGGACCCAGCTGCTGAAGCTGGAACCAGCCCGTTTGACCACACCGTGTACGTCATCGCTTCCGATGGTGACCTGCAGGAGGGTGTTACCTCCGAGGCTTCATCGCTGGCTGGTCATCAGGAACTTGGCAACCTCGTCGTAATTTACGATGACAACAAGATTTCCATCGAGAACGACACCGACATCGCCTTCACCGAAGACGTACTGGGTCGCTACGACGCTTACGGCTGGCACACCCAGCGCGTTGACTGGACCGTCACCGGCAAATACGTCGAAGACCTCAAGGCACTGGATGAGGCCATCCGCGCTGCCAAGGCTGAGACTTCCCGTCCATCGATCATTGCCCTGCGCACAGTGATCGGCTGGCCAGCACCAACCAAGCAGAACACCGGCGGCATCCACGGTTCCAAGCTGGGAACCGACGAAGTTGCAGGCCTGAAGGAAGTTCTGGGCTTCGACCCAGCAAAGAACTTCCACATCGACCAGGAAGTACTGGATCACGCACGCGAAGTTGTCACCCGTGGCGCCGACCTGCACGAGTCCTGGAACGAAACCTTCAACTCGTGGAAGAGCGCTAACCCAGAAGAGGCTGCTCTGCTTGAGCGCCTGCAGGCTGGCAAGCTTCCAGAAGGCTGGACCGAAAAGCTTCCAGTCTTCGAGCCAGGTTCCACCATGGCCACCCGTTCGGCTTCGGGCAAGGTCATCAACGCGATCGCTGATGAGTTGCCAGAACTGTGGGGCGGCTCCGCTGACCTCGCCGGTTCCAACAACACCACCATCGATACCGCGAAGTCCTTCGCTCCCGAGCGTCGCTCCACCGCTTCGTGGGATGCAAGCCCATACGGTCGTGTACTGCACTTCGGTATCCGCGAGCACGCAGCTGCCTCGATCGTGAACGGTATTGTGCTTTCGAGCCCAACCCGCGCGTTCTCTGGCACCTTCCTGATCTTCTCGGATTACCAGCGCCCAGCGATCCGCTTGGCTGCCCTGATGGGTGTGCCTTCGATCTTCGTATGGACCCACGACTCCATCGGTCTGGGCGAAGACGGCCCAACCCACCAGCCAGTGGAGCAGCTTGCTTCGCTACGCGTGATCCCTAACTTCGACGTCGTTCGCCCAGCGGACGCCAACGAAGTTGCTTACGCATGGCGTGGCATGTTGGAGCTGACCGATACCCCTTCGGGCATCGTGCTCTCCCGTCAGAACCTGCCAATCTACGACCGTGCAGCCACCGGCTTCCGCGGCGCAGAGGGCACCTTGAAGGGTGGCTACATCCTGGCTGAAGCCGTTCGTGACGGCGCAGAGGTCACCCCAGATGTCATCTTGCTGGCTACCGGTTCCGAGGTGGAACTGGCAGTCGAGGCTCGTGAAGAGCTGGCCGCCAAGAACATCGCAGCTCGCGTAGTTTCGCTGCCTTCCTTCGAATGGTTCGCCAAGCAGGATGCGGCTTACCGCGAAGAGGTGCTCCCGGCAGCAATCACCGCCCGCGTATCGGTTGAAGCCGGTGTAGCACAGGGCTGGCGCGAGCTGGTCGGCGCTAACGGCGAGATCATCTCCCTGGACCACTTCGGCGCCTCCGCCGATTACAAGAAGCTGTACTCAGAGTTCGGTATCACCACCGCGGCCGTAGTTGCCGCAGCCGAAACCTCCGTTCAGAACGCCGCAAAGTAAGGATTCGAAGTACATTATGAGCAACCCAAATACCCAGGCCCTCTCCGACGCCGGCGTTTCCATCTGGCTTGATGACCTTTCCCGTGAACGACTGACCAGCGGCTCGTTGGCCAAGCTGATCGAAGAGAAGAACGTTGTTGGCGTAACCACCAACCCAGCAATCTTCGCCGCTTCACTGTCCAAGGCTGAAGTGTACGGCGAAGCTATCGCCGAACAGCGTGAAAAGTCCGTAGAGGACGCCATCACCGAGATCACCAGCGACGACGTTGCTGCAGCCTGCGATCTGTTCAAGGGTGTTTACGAGTCCTCCAAGGGCTTCGACGGTCGTGTGTCCATCGAGGTTGACCCTCGCTTGGCTCACGAAACCGCACCAACCATCGCTCAGGCCAAGGCACTGTACGAGCGCGTAAACCGCGAAAACGTACTGATCAAGATCCCAGCAACCCTTGAGGGCTTGGAAGCAATCACCGAGACCATTGCCGAAGGCATCTCCGTGAACGTCACTTTGATCTTCTCGCTTGAGCGCTACCGCGAAGTGATCAACGCGTACCTGATCGGTCTGGAGAAGGCGCACGCCAAGGGCTTGGACCTGTCCAAGATCCACTCGGTCGCTTCCTTCTTCGTCTCCCGCGTTGACAGCGAAATCGACAATCGTCTTGCCGCTATTGGCACCGATGCTGCTACCGCTCTGCGCGGCCAGGCCGGCGTTGCTAACGCTCGCCTTGCCTACCAGGTCTTCGAAGAGACCTTTGCTTCGGCACGCTTCGAGGTGCTGGCTGCCGCTGGCGCCAACGTTCAGCGTCCGCTGTGGGCTTCGACCGGTGTGAAGGATCCTGCCTACCCATCGACCCTGTACGTCACCGAGTTGGTCGCTGCCAACACCGTGAACACCATGCCAGAAAAGACCTTGGACGCTACCGCAGCTGAGGCTGAGGTTCGTGGCGACACCATCACCGGTAGCTACGATGCAGCCAACCACGTGTTGGACAAGCTGGCAGCTGTGGGCATCGATTACAACGAGGTTGTCAACCTGCTTGAGGTTGAAGGCGTTGAGAAGTTCGATGTTGCTTGGAACGAACTGCTCGAAGATATGTCGGTGGCTCTCAAGGGAGCTAAGTAAATGGAACTCGGACTAGTAACCACCGGAGCTGCTCTTGCCTCCGTTGATCAGCTACTTCCGAAGCTGATCGAAGAAAAGATCGCCAGCCGCATCACCGCTAAGGATTCCACCGTATGGGGTCCAGATGCTGAAGCTGAGTCTTCCATCCGTCTCGGTTGGGTGAACCCTTTTGATGCTGCGGCAAAGCTGATTCCAGAAATCTTGGCCCTGCGCGAAGAACTAGTCAAGGAAAACCTGACCCGCATCGTGCTTTGTGGCATGGGTGGATCCTCGCTGGCCCCCGAGGTCATCGCGGCCAACGATGAGATCGAACTGGTCATCTGCGATACCACCGATCCATCGATGGTCAGGGACATCGTTGGAACCGACTTGGAGCGCACCGTTGTGGTCGTTTCTTCCAAATCCGGCTCCACCGTTGAAACCGACTCGCAGCGTCGTGCCTTCACCGCAGCGTTCGCCGCCGCCGGTATTGATCCAGCTACCCGTCTGGTGCTTGTCACCGATCCGGGTTCGCCAATGGACAAGGCTGAAGGTGTGCGTGCAGTATTCAACGCCGACCCCAACGTGGGTGGACGTTACTCGGCACTGACCGCATTCGGACTGGTACCTTCTGGTCTGGCCGGCGCGGACATCGAGGCACTGGTTGAAGAAGCAGGGCTGATCAACGACATCCTGGCCGCCGACGACGAGGACAACATTGCGTTGCACCTAGGTGCCGCCATGGCTACCGCAGGTCGCGACAAGCTGCTGATCTCCTGTGTTGGCGACGCACTGCCAGGCTTTGGTGACTGGGCTGAACAGCTCATCGCTGAATCCACCGGCAAGCTGGGCAAAGGCATTTTGCCAGTGGCCGCGCACGTTGACGCTCCAGAGCTGAAAAACGTCGCAGCCGACGTACTGCCACTGTTTGTCTACGACGAACTTGCTGAAGAACTAGACGAAGACGCTACCGCTGTGCACTTCAGTGCACCACTGGGCACCGCCTTCATGATCTTCGAGTACGCCACCGCAATCGCCGGCTACCTGTTGGGTATCAACCCATTTGATCAGCCAGACGTTGAGGCCGCGAAGGTCGCAGCACGCTCCATGCTTGATGCTCCAGCACAGAGTGCTCCAGATGCTACCGATGGTTCCGTACAGCTGTACGGCAGCACCGCCAGCACCCTGGCTGAGGCACTGGATCAGCTCACCGCACAGCTGCCAGAAGACGGTTACTTCGCCATCCAGGCGTACCTGAACCGCACTTCGGATGTTGCGTTGGAAGAACTGCGCGATGTGTTCGCACAAAAGACCGGTCGCCCGGTCACCTTCGGCTGGGGTCCACGCTTCTTGCACTCCACCGGCCAGTACCACAAGGGTGGCCCGGCACAGGGTGTCTTCCTGCAGATCACCGCGGACCACAATGATGACCTGGAGATCCCAGATCGTCCATACTCCTTCGGTTCTTTGATCACTGCCCAGGCCATTGGCGACGGTGCAGTACTCTCGGATGCCGAACACAACCGCCCTGTGCTGCGCGTAAACCTCACGGATCGCGCAGCCGGCATCGCCGCCCTACTAGAGGCTGCGAAGTAAGGCACTAATGAACAACCCACTACGCGACGCTCGCGACCGGCGGCTTAACCGCATCGCCGGTCCGGGCGCGCTGGTGTTCTTCGGAATCACCGGCGACCTTGCCCGCAAAAAGCTGATGCCAGCGGTCTATGACCTGGCCAACCGCGGACTTTTGCCCCCAAACTTTGCCATCGTCGGCTTCGGCCGTCGCGACTGGAGCGCTGAAGAATTCACCGCTCAGGCTCGCGAATGGATCCTGGCCAGCTCACGAACCCCGTTTAATGAGACGGTCTTCGCCCAGTTGGCCTCCGGAATGCGCTTTATTTCCGGTGCCTTTGACGACGATGACGCGTACCAGAAGCTCGCCGCAACCTTGGACGAGCTCGCTGAGACGCGTTCCACCGGACGCAACCACGCCTTCTACCTCTCGATCCCACCAAGCTGGTTCGAAATTGTTTGCCAGAAGCTCTCCGAGCACCACCTGGCCAACGACTCGAACCCAGGCTGGGAACGAGTAGTCATCGAGAAGCCGTTTGGCCACAACCTGCAAAGCGCCCGCGAACTGAACGAAATCGTGGAGTCCGTTTTCCCAGCAGATCAAGTCTTCCGCATCGACCACTACCTGGGCAAAGAGACCGTACAGAACCTGTTGGCTCTGCGCTTTGGTAACCAGATGTTCGAGCCACTGTGGAACAACAAGTACGTGGATCACGTGCAGATCACCATGGCCGAGGACATCGGCATTGGTGGACGTGCCAGCTACTACGACGGAGTGGGCGCTGCCCGCGACGTCATCCAGAACCACCTGCTTCAGCTGCTCGCGCTGACCGCCATGGAGGAGCCAATCTCCTTCAACGCCGATCACCTGCGCAGCGAGAAGGAGAAGGTGCTCACCGCAGTTGAACTGCCTGAGGATCTGGGAGCAGCCAGCGCACGCGGTCAGTACACCTCCGGTTGGCAGGGTGCTGAAGAAGTTGTTGGGTTCCTCGATGAGGAAGGCTTCAACCCGAAGTCCAAAACCGAAACCTACGCTGCGGTTCGCTTGAACATCAAGACCCGCCGCTGGGACGGAGTACCGTTCTACCTGCGTGCAGGCAAGCGCTTGGGCCGTCGCGTCACCGAGATCGCGGTCGTGTTCAAGAAGGCTCCTAACCTGCTCTTTGGTGATCACGATACCGACGAGTTCGGTCAGAACGCCTTTGTGATCCGTGTGCAGCCTGATGAAGGTGCAACCATCCGTTTGGCCTCCAAGGTGCCTGGCACCCAGATGGAGATTCGCGATGTCACCATGGACTTCGGCTACGGCAACGCGTTCACCGAGTCATCCCCAGAAGCTTACGAGCGACTGATATTGGATGTGCTCTTGGGTGAGCCACCGCTGTTCCCACGTCACGAAGAGGTCGAGCAGTCCTGGCGGATCCTGGATCCGTTTGAGGAATACTGGGCTTCGCAGCCAACCCAGCCTGATCCATACGCACCGGGTTCTTGGGGACCAGCCAGCAGCGATGAGCTGATGGCCAAAGATGGAAGGACATGGCGCCGCCCATGATGATTGATCTTCCCGACACCACCACCTCGAAGGTGGCCAAGAAGCTGATTTCCTCACGTCGAACCCACGGCGTTGTTGCGCTTTCTCGTGTGCTGACCCTTGTGGTCATCACCCGTGAAGGTTTCGCCGAGAACGCAATCGAGGCAGCCAACCTGGCAAGTCGCGAGCACCCTTGCCGCATCATCGTGGTGGTGCGCGGCAATACCAGTGCCAAGAACCGTCTTGACGTGCAGATCCGTGTTGGCGGCGACGCCGGCGCATCCGAGGTCATCGTCATGCGCACCTTCGGTCCAGATGTTGTGGCTGACGAAGCACTGATCTCGGCCCTGTTGTTGCCAGATGCACCGATCGTGGCTTGGTGGCCACATGGTGTGCCAAAGGATCCATACGCTACGGCCCTGGGCAAGCTTGCGCACCGTCGAATTACCGACTCTGCGGAAGAAGCCGATCCGGTGGCTTCGCTCTACAGTCGTACCGACAGCTACCATGCTGGCGATACCGACCTGGCTTGGACCCGTTTGACCTACTGGCGCGGACAGCTGGCCAGCATCATTGATCTGGTTGGCACCGAAGATCTGACCAGCATCACGGTTAAGGGCTCGGAGAACTCTCCGTCCACCGCTTTGCTGGCCGCCTGGTTGACCATGACCTTGGATGTTCCGGTCACCATTGCTGCGGATAATACGACCGGTGGACTCTCCAGCGTACGTTTGTCCCGCGAGGCAGGAGATGTGGAACTCTCCCGTCCCTCCGGCGCAGTGGCTCACCTGTACCAGCCTGGATCTGCCCCACAGCGCATCTCCCTTCCACGTCGCTCAGTCGCTGACTGCTTGGCTGAAGAAATGCGCCGCCTGGACGCCGATGAGGTCTTCGGTGACGTCATCACCAAGGGTTTGAAGATGACTGAGCTCAGGAGCGTTGTTCCCAGTGATCGCTAGGCAAATCACCATCCATGATGATGTTTCTGCTACGGCGCAAGCCATCGCCGCACGGTTGATCACTTCGATCACCGATGCGGTGACGGCCCGCGGGGTCGCTCACATTGTTGTCACCGGTGGTACCTTGGGCATCGCCGCGTTGGCTGCAGTGGCACAGAACCCAGCAAAGGCTTCGGTCAACTGGTCTCAGGTGCACTTCTGGTGGGGAGATGAGCGTTTTGTTGCCGCTGATTCACCGGATCGCAACGTTTTGCAGGCGGAGGAACTCTTCGCAGCTCTAGATCAGCTGGGCTTGGATCGTGCCACGGTGCACGCTATGGGATCAACTGATGAGTTTGAGACTGCTGAAGAAGCAGCCGTGGCCTACACGGCGTTGCTCGCCGCCGAAGCCAGTGAAGGCGCAGCCTCCCCGGTCTTTGACGTATTGATGCTGGGTATGGGTCCCGACTCTCATGTCGCTTCCTTGTTCCCGAATCACACGCGTTCTGAGGAGTTGGGTGCCATTGCGGTGCACAACTCCCCCAAGCCGCCACCACATCGAGTGAGCCTGACCATGGGGACCATCAACACCGCCCGTGAAGTGTGGTTGATTGTTGCCGGTGCGGACAAGGCTCCGGCCTTGGCTGCAGCCTCCCATGAAATCAATGAAGTGGCAGTTCCGGCCAGCGCTGTGCATGGCACAGAAGCAACCCGCTGGATTGTGGATCGCGCCGCCTCAACCCTGCTCTAAATAGCACCGCAAGGTCGGCCCCTTGAACCTCTTGGTTCGTGGGGCCGGCCTTTCGCTAACCATCAAACTCCTTGAAGGAAATACATGCCGCAACTGTTATCCTCACAAAAAGTCACCGTCATTGGCGCCGGCGTCATTGGGCTGTCCACCGCTCACGAACTGGCCTCCCATGGCTACCAAGTGACTGTGGTCAGCGATCAAGACACCTTGCAGACTGTCTCTTCGGTATCGGCGGCCATTTGGTTCCCTTACCACTCAGAGAACTCTCCGGCAGCCGACCTGCTACTCTCGCGCACATTGTCCCGCTTCCAAGCCTTGTCGCTGATTCCAGAGACCGGCGTTGATCTACGTTTTGGTATGGACATTGAACGCCGGGCCGATGCTGACCGTTCCTGGACAAATTTTGTAGCCGACTCGGCTCCAGCTGAGCCGGAAATATTGCCCGAAGGCGCTTTGGCTGCCATGGCAGGTACAGTTCCGGTGATCACCATGCCGACATATCTTTCTTGGCTGCGTGGCCAATGCACAAATCTTTCGGTACGGTTCATCGAGCGAACAGTTAAGTCGCTCTCTGAATTCACCGATGAAGCTGATGTGGTCGTTCTAGCAGCAGGTTTACGTGGCGGCGAGTTATTGGGTGATGACGACAGCGTTTACCCCATTCGCGGCCAAGTAGTGCGACTAGCCAATACCGTTGGACTCACCGAGTGGATCAGCGACGATGACCATCCAGACGGTGTTATCTACGTTATTCCACGCCGCGATGACATTATCGTCGGCGGTATCGATGTAGACCATGATTCTAATCCTGAAGTAGATCCACAGACATCCATCGATATTCTCAAACGAGCGACCACGTTAGTCTCTGCCCTCGCAGACTGCGAGGTATTGGAGCACAAGGTTGGCTTACGACCTGCCCGTGAAACAATCCGGCTCGAACGCCTGGATGTTCAAGGGGTTTCGGTGATTGCTGCCTACGGACATGGTGGCGGTGGCGTGACCATGTCATGGGGCACCGCGCAGCGCGTACATGAGTTGATGGGCTCCTAAGCGACGCAAGCGACCATCGAGTTGCAAGTGTAAAAATCGACGCAAATGGGAGTTTCAATGGCACCGTGTTGGCGTCCTCAAACCAACAGTTCACAGTGCCTCAGATCACTTTGGCTTGGGTCAGCCGAGGCTAAGTATTTCATCCGTGCTTCTGGTCGAGCGTCGATGCGCGACCTCGCTTCTTCCATTGCGATGGATATGCACTCTACCCTTGCTTGGCGCATCGACCCGCTGGGTCGCAGCGCCTCGGCTAGACCCGAACGCCTTGTGGCCATAATGTTCGCCTCCGCGATGCTCTTCGGCTGACTCCTCCTCTCAAAACCATGGGCCACTACATCGGGGCAGTTCACATCACTGATGGATGGGAATTTCACCGCAACCTCCGCGGTGTGCGTTGCAGGTTTAACAGTCGTGGATACGGCTACTGCCTACACCTTATTCGGCAAGATCGTGATCCTGATATTGATTCAGGTTGGCGGACTTGGATTAATGCTGGTCGACTCGGTGCTCAGCATGTTGGTGATGGGTCGAATAGGTTATCTCACCCGGCTCTCAACACAGCGAGAAAGTAGCGCGGTCAGCTGGTCAGATGTGCGCACCGCAGCAATCATGATTATCAAGTTGTCCCTGACAATTGAACTGGCGGTTGCTGTGCTACTCGCAGGGCGTTTTCCATGCCGTTTCTGCGTTTAATAAAGCCGGTTTCGCCCTGCACACCAATAACTTGATGGATTTTGTCGCTGACCCCTAGCTCTGCCTTCCCATCAGTGTGGCCATAATCCTCGGTGGCCTCGGCTTCCCAGTTTTAGTACAGCTCAAGCACCACTGGAGAAACGCGCTGAAGTGGGCCATGAATACCAGTTTAGTCGTGTTGATGACGGTGCTGTTATTGGTCGTTGGTACGGTATTCATCACCGTCATGGAGTGGAACAACCCAGAAACTCTTGGCCAACTCAATCCAGAATCACGGATTTTGGCCGGCTTCTTTCAGTCCGTTCAAACACGTACCGCAGGCTTCAATTCAATAGATATTGGTGCCATGCATTCCGCTACATGGCATGGCATGGATGTGTTGTTTGTTGGTGGCAGACCGGCCGGTACGGCTGATGCTAACAAAATCACTACTGCGGCAATCCTACTGTTCATCATCATCACCGAGCTTCGTGGCGAAACAGCCGTGAATGCCATGGGTAAGCGTCTGTCCCGCGCGGTACACCGCCAAGCAATCACCGTGGCCCTTTTGGGTGTAGCGACAGTCTTCGCAGGAACGATGGCCCTGAACTTGCTCACAGAATACTCACTTCATCGGTGCCTCCTCGAAGCAACTTCTGCATTTGGAACCGTGGGACTATCAACCGGTATCACCCCGGAACTATCGTCCCCCACAAAGATGGTGCTGGTTGTGCTCATGCATCTGGGCCGAGTGGGCGTACTCTCACTAGTCTCAGCCCTAGCCATGCGCGATCGTAAAGCTCTTTACGAACTACCTAAAGAAAGACCAGCCATCGGCTAAGCTATTGAACGTCCACAACACGAACAATCAACTGGCTAATGCCGATTCTGTAGCAGTTATTGGATTGGGTCGTTTCGGCGAATCCTTGGCCCTAGAACTGATGAAGTCGGGCACGCATGTGTTAGGCATTGATCAACCGGAGCATACCGTTCAGGCCCTAAACGGCGAACTGACTCAGGTAGTACGTGCAGATGATTCCAACCGAGAGACCCTGGAACAATTATCGATTCATGAATTTGATCGAGTTGTTGTTGCCGTCGGCAGCCACTGGCAATCATTAATTTTGTGTTGTTCCCTGCTGGCCAGCATGGGAATCCCGCAGATCTGGGCTAAAGCGCAAGATGACCGACATGGTCTAGTCCTTGAACAATTAGGTATCCACCACATCGTGTACCCAGAGAAGGACATGGGCAAGCTTGTTGCGCACCTTGTACGCGGATCGCTGATCGATTTCCTTGAAATCGATCCCGGCTACGCAATGGTCAAAATGGACGCACCTTCAATTCTGCAGGGTACTAAGCTCAGCGATGCCGGCGTGCGCAACAAGTACCGCGTCACCATCGCTGCAACGACAAACGCAGACGGTGAATGGAAAATACCGAGGGCGATACGGTATTACACACTGGTGATCAGCTCTTGGTACTCGGTTCAGTTGCCGATAACGAAGCCTTTGGGCAACTTGCCTAACCGTTGCTCCCGTAAGAACCCAGCTGCGGCCGAGGCGTTATTGGCGCCGTCGCCCAATTTTCATAGCTCCCAAAACTCAATGGGCGCCTTCAACTCATCATGGAAGGCGCCCATTGGCGGCTTTTGACCTTAGGTTTTAGCTAGCTTTCAGCACTCAGTTTCGGTACGAAGGCCACACCTGTAAGCACGGCAGGCTGACGTGACCATGAATACTGGTGATACGTAGACCCCTAGAATCCGCTCGGTACTACTTGTTCTTCCTCCGCAGCGAGCCAAACATGATTAGCCAAAGGACAAAACCCGAGAGACCAGCCAACCAATTTCGCGAAAACGCACCTATGGATTCGGGAAGGTTTACCAAAGCAAGCGACAGTATCAGAAGAAGAGCCAACACGATTAGAGAATGAGGCCTAGTCACGAATTCCACGGACCAATCAGTAATCCGGCAATGAAAAAGAATCCTCCAGTCGCGACTGCACAGTCGAAAGGTCTCTTGCCACACCATTCGTTGAGACTCTTATAGGTACGTGTATCTACTACTCTGTTCATTTTTCCGTCGTTACGGCGTAGTACCAGATACGCTCCTTTGCACGGATTCGTGCCTGATTTGAAGTTCACCCAGATATTTCTGGAATATACTTTTCCCGTCGCGGAACATGTTCTCTGCCAACCTGCAACCGCAGCGCATGCTGGGTTCGCGACAACTGGCCCCGAATCAACGGCAGCGGTCGAACTTTCCGCTAAGTCAACCGCAGTAGTTTCAGGAGTGAACGAACAAGGCGTCGTCGCAGCAGGTAACCCAACACTCTTAACAGATTCGACCGCTTGCACTGGTACCGCTACTAACGAGAACAAAACCGCATACGTCGCGATAATTGCCGTCAAGCGCACTGTTATTTTCTTCAAAAAATCTCCATCGACATTGCGAGTGTCGAATATTACACACCAGATGTTATCGCATCTATTAGTTTCCGACAAGGACATTTTTCAACCTAGCGAAAGAGCAATCGCCGCTAGGACTGCCGCTTGATACCTCCCTAGAGAGCCTTCGATGCCCTTTCAGAGTCAACAAACCACCACAATCTGGCGAAATTGCGGCAACGATAGATGCAACTTTCTAAATTGCGCGAGTTGCTTGGACGGATTTCGCCGCCGTGGCTGAGCCAAGCAGCCAGCAATGCAGGAGAAGGAAGAAGATTACCGACCACGAACCGGTAGGCGGACTTTTTGGACTTGGATGACCGGATACGCAAAGCTGCGCGGTTTATCTCTGGCGAGGTAGGCCAGCGCACGAGGCGCACCTCTTGTACCGCGATTGTCTTCAGCGAACTATTTGGCTGAACGTTCTCAGCGAACTTCCTTTCCCCTAGTGACAGTCCGAAAATGCTGGCGTGTATTTCGTCCGGAACGACGATGAAGAATATGACGTCCGACACGTTTTTTGACTCATTGAAGTAACCACCGCAGACAGATTGCGCGCCCTATAGTAATGTCACATTTCAGGCGCCACAATTCGAAACTCACGTTCCACTTAAGCCAACGGGAGCAGTACATGTCGCAACCAATTGATGCCCGAGATCTCCGCGATACCAATGCCGCAAATCCGGTGACGACACCCGCACAGTTCCGCCAACAACTGTTACGTCACCTGCAGTACACAGTCGGTAAGAGTCCGCAACAAGCTTCACTCTTCGACTGGCGGATGGCCCTGTCCCACACGGTCCGTGACTACGCGGTGGATCCTTGGTTTGGTGCGACCCGCCGCACCTGGGACGAAGACCGCAAACGGGTCTACTACCTGTCGATGGAATTTCTGATCGGCCGACTGCTTGAAGACCAAGCAATCAACCTGGGACTACGCGATGTCATGGTTCAGACACTTGCGGAATTCGGTTTGAGCTTTGATGAAGTGGCCGCGGGCGAACCTGATGCGGCATTGGGCAATGGTGGGTTGGGTCGTTTGGCTGCCTGCTATCTGGAATCCATGGCCACCATGGGCTGTCCGGCGTACGGCTACGGCCTGCGCTACGAACATGGACTGTTCCGCCAGCACTTTGAAAACGGGCGGCAAATCGAAACCCCAGAAAACTGGCTGGCTACCGACAACCCGTGGGACTTCACACGCCCTGAAGCCGCCTACCCAGTGGGCTTTGGCGGCGAACTCTCCGAACACGACGGCGCCTCAATCTGGTCACCAAACTCCAAGGTGCTCGCCTCCGCCCACGACACACCAGTGGTTGGTTACGGCGGACAGTGGGCCAATACCCTGCGCCTCTGGGCGGCCATGCCAAGCGCCGACCTCTTTGACCTGAACCGCTTTAACGCCGGCGACTTTGCTGCTGCATCCGAGCCCGAGGCATTGGCGCGAAGCTTGAGCCGAGTGCTCTACCCGAACGACACCACCGAAGGCGGCAAGGAGCTACGGCTCTCCCAGGAATACTTCCTGACCTCCGCCTCCGTGCAGGACATCCTGCGCCGCCACCTCGCCACGCATCAGGATTTGCTCAAGCTCCCGGAGTTTGTTGCCATCCAGATGAACGACACCCACCCAGCGATTGCCGGCCCGGAACTGATCCGCCTGCTGGTGGACGAGCACGGCGTGAACTTCGATTCGGCAGTGAAGACTGCCACCGAAGTTTTGGGCTACACCAACCACACGTTGCTGCCCGAGGCCCTGGAGCGCTGGAGTGTGGGCTTGATGCGCAAGGTGCTTCCACGCCACTTGCAGATCATCGAAACGTTGGACACCCAGTTTGTTGAACTGCAGGGATCATCCCCGGACCCAGTGCGCCTGATCAGCCACGACCAGGTCAGCATGGGCGACCTGGCCTTCGCCACCAGCCACAAGGTGAACGGCGTTTCGGCGCTGCATACCGAACTGGTCAGCAAGGACCTGTTCCCGGTACACAACGCCCTGCACCCCGGGCGCATCGTGAACATCACCAACGGCATCACTCCGCGTCGCTGGCTTAAGCTAGCCAACCCATCATTGGCTGCGTTGATTACCGATACTATTGGCGCCGGTTGGGAAACCGACCTGGAACGACTTCGTGATCTGGAGCCTTACGTCGAGGATCCAGCCTTCCGCGCCGCCTTCGGCCGTAGCAAGCTTCAAGCCAAGGAACATTTCACCGGCTGGCTCGCCAAGGAACACGGCATCGAATTGCCTGCCGACGCCTTGTACGACGCCCAGGTGAAGCGACTGCACGAGTACAAGCGTCAGCTGCTGAACATCTTGTGGACCATTGCGCACTGGCAGCGGATCAAGCGCGACCCGCAGGCCAATTGGGTCCCGCGTGTCAAGATCTTCGGCGGCAAGGCAGCCCCGAGCTACCACATGGCCAAATTGATCATTCAGCTGATCAACGACGTTGCCGACGTTATTAACAACGACCCTGAGACCTCGCACCTGTTACGCGTGGTGTACCCAGCAAACTACGGCGTCTCGATGGCTGAGAAACTGATCCCGGCCGCGGATCTATCCGAACAGATTTCCACGGCCGGCATGGAAGCCTCTGGCACCGGCAACATGAAGTTTGCGCTTAACGGTGCGCTGACCATCGGTACCCTGGACGGGGCGAACGTTGAGATCCGTGAGCACGTGGGAGAAGAAAACTTCTTCCTCTTTGGGCTCACTACCGAACAGGTCGCCGAACGCCGGGCTCAACCCGATCACTCACGCACCGCTCTGGAAGCCAGCCAAACCCTGCGCGATGTGCTTCAAGCTATTGCCGAGGGCACCTTCAGCCCCGAGGATCACCATCGTTATGACGGGCTGCTCGACTCGATGTGGAACAGTGACTGGTTCTTGGTGGCCTCAGACTTTGAGGACTACGACCGGGCGCAGGGTGAGGTGGCCACCTGCTACGCCGATCCTGAACGCTGGCAGCGCATGGCGATCCTGAACATCGCCCGTATGGGGTATTTCAGCTCTGACCGCTCAATTCGCGAATATATGACGCAAATTTGGGACGTGGAATCCGCACTTTAGGCCGCGCCTCCACGACACGATGAGTAATACTGTCGTGACCTGCGTCATCTTGAATTGAGCGTGCTCTCAGTGTGTTTGGATGAGAGCAATTGAATCGACTAGGAGTCCCAGTGACTAACGAAGGCAAGAGTCTTTCGGTGCTCGACGTGCAACAGGTTCACCTGTTGGCGCAGGGGCGGCACCCGGACCCGTTTGCGATGCTCGGTCCCACCGAAGATGGCAAGCAGGTTCGGGTGCGCATTCCCGGGGCTGAGCAACTGTGGTTGTTTAACGCCACCGACGAAGTGCAGCTGAAGGCACACCCTAGCGATCCGGCGCTGTTCACCGGGCCAGCCTTGCCGTACTACCGTTTGCGCATCCATTGGCCCTCGGGCTACGTGGAGGAACGCGAGGACGCTTACCGCTTTGGCCCGGTGTTAGGCCAATTTGATGAACATCTAATTGGGCAAGGTGAGCACCATGGCCTGTGGAAGACGCTCGGCGCGCACCTGATCACCCACGAGCAAGTGCCCGGTGTGCACTTTGCCCTCTGGGCACCCAACGCTGCCCGAGTCTCCGTGGTCGGCGACTTCAACTCCTGGAACGGCACCGTCCACCCGATGCGTTTGCGTGGGGCCACCGGCGTCTGGGAACTCTTCCTACCCGGGCTTAATGAGGGCACGGTGTACAAGTACGAGCTACTTGGCCAGGACGGGCAAGTGCTGCCTTTAAAGGCCGATCCGGTCGGCTTCGGCTCCGAGCATCCGCCCGCCACCGGTTCAGTGGTTCGCACTCTAGACGCCCATGATTGGAACGATGAACAATGGGTCGCCCGGCGCGAGTCGATCAACGCGGTTGATGCCCCGATCAGCATCTATGAGGTGCATTTAGGTTCGTGGCGTCGCGATGGCAACACCAATAAGTCACTAAGCTACTTGCAGCTGGCAACACAACTTGTGGACTATGTGGCGGACCTGGGCTTCACCCACATCGAGGTGCTGCCGGTAAGCGAACATCCCTTTGACGGGTCCTGGGGCTACCAGCCGGTCGGGTTATTCGCCCCCACCGTCCGTTACGGCACGCCGCAGGAGTTCGCGGCATTTGTTGATGCCGCCCACGCCCGCGGGCTCGGGGTCATTGCCGACTGGGTACCCGGGCACTTCCCCACCGACCAGCACGGACTGGGCCGATTTGATGGCACCGCACTGTACGAACACCTCGATCCGCGTGAAGGGTTCCATCCGGACTGGAACACGCTGATCTATAACTACGGCCGCCCAGAAGTGCGCAATTTCCTGGTGGCCAACGCGCTGTACTGGCTTGATGAGTACCACCTCGACGGGTTACGCGTAGACGCGGTCGCATCGATGATCAACCGCGACTACTCGCGTAAGGACGGCGAGTGGATTGCCAATAAGGACGGCGGCAACGAAAACTATGAGGCGCTCGAATTCCTGAAGCAGACCAATGTGGCCAGCTATGGACAACATCCAGGCATCACGATGATCGCTGAAGACTCCACCTCCTACCCCGGAGTCACCCGCCCGGTGGATGCCGGCGGTCTGGGCTTTGGTTACAAGTGGAATCTGGGCTGGATGAACGATTCGCTGGAGTACTTCGGCAAGGATCCGGTCTATCGCAAACATCATCACAACCAGCTGACCTTTGGCATCACCTACGCCTTCAGCGAGAACTTCCTGCTGCCCATCAGCCATGATGAGGTGGTGCACGGCAAGGGTTCGATGTACTCGCGGATGCCCGGAAACCACGCCGACAAACTTGGCAATCTCAAGGCCTTCTACGGCTACATGTGGGGCTACCCGGGCAAAAAGCTCTTGTTCATGGGCCAAGAGTTCGGGCAGCGCAGCGAATGGAACTTCCAGGGGCAACTCGAGTGGGATGCGCTTGACGATCCCGGTCATGCTGGGGTGCTCTCCCTAGTACGCGATTTGAATAAGCTCTACCGCGAGCAACCCGCCCTGCATCGGCGCGATACAAGTGCCGAAGGGTTCCAATGGCTGCTGGTCGACGACGTTGAACACCAGGTGTTCGCATGGCTGCGCCGTGGCGAGCCAGGCGACGCGCACGTAGTTGTCGTCGTGAACCTCACCCCGGTTGATCGCACCGGTTTCCGTATCGGATTCCCGGTGGCCGGACGCTGGGTTGAGGCCCTCAATACCGATTCCGAGAGCTACCACGGGGCCAACCGCGGCCACGGCGGGGCGATCGAAACCGAAGCCGTCCCCGCGGGCGGCGAAGCACAATCCGCACTACTCACACTCCCACCTTTATCGGCAATCTATTTTGTGGAGGAACGCTCATGAATTCAGCACCTGATACTCGTCACCTGACCGGTGCACCACCGCGCCTTTCCAGCCAGGCGATGGCCTTCGTTCTTGCCGGTGGCCGTGGAAGCCGGCTCGAAGAGCTCACCGACCGCCGGGCCAAACCGGCGGTCCACTTTGGTGGCAACTCGCGGATTATCGACTTCCCGCTGTCCAACGCCCTAAATTCTGGGGTACGTAAAATGGCGGTGGCCACCCAGTACAAGGCACACTCGCTGATCCGCCACATGCAGCGAGGCTGGGGCTTTTTCCGTTCCGAACGCAACGAGTACCTGGATATCCTGCCAGCCAGCCAGCGCGTGCAGGAAAACAAGTGGTACCTGGGCACCGCGGATGCGGTCACCCAAAATATCGATATTGTTGATGACTACGACGTCGAGTACGTGATCATCTTGGCCGGTGACCACGTATACAAGATGGACTACGAGGTCATGCTGCACCAGCATGTGAATACCAAAGCCGACGTGACAGTCGGCTGCCTAACGGTGCCACGCGAGGAGGCTACCGGCTTTGGCGTGATGCATGTTAATCGCAATGGGCGCATCGTGGACTTCCTCGAAAAGCCGGCTAATCCTCCGGGCATGCCGGAGAATCCAGATATGGCACTGGCTTCCATGGGCATCTACGTGTTCAACTGGAAATTCCTGCGCGAATTGTTGCTCAACGACGCCGAAGATCCAAGCTCAAGCCACGATTTTGGCCACGATTTGATTCCCTCTGTGGTGCGCAACGGCAGTGCGTACGCCCACAAGTTCACCGATTCTTGCGTCATGGGCGGACTGGAAACCGAGCCGTACTGGCGCGACGTCGGTACTATCGATTCCTTCTGGCAGGCGAATCTGGATCTCACCAAGGTCGTCCCTTCGCTGGATCTTTACGACAACACCTGGCCCATCTGGACCTACGCCGAGTTGACCCCGCCTGCAAAATTCATCCACGACGATGAAGCGCGACGTGGGCAAGCCATCGAGTCGCTCATCTCTGGAAATTGCATCCTTTCCGGGGCCGATGTTCACCGTTCGCTGTTGTTTACCGGAAACCGAGCGCACTCCTTCTCGAAGCTGGATCAAGTGGTCTCCCTGCCAAACGTCGATGTGGGCCGCAACGCCGATCTGACCAAATGTGTGATCGACAGCCGGGTGCACATTCCTGAGGGTCTGGTCGTTGGCCAGGATCCGGTCGAGGATTCAAAATGGTTCCGTCGCACAGATTCCGGGGTTGTGCTGATCACCCAGCCGATGCTCGACCGCCGTGCTGCAGTGCTCGACGGGGCCTTGAAATTGAGCCCAGAGCAGCTGAAGGGAGAATAAGAACCGATGGCTCAACGACAACGCCGTGTGCTGTCTGTTGCTTCCGAATGTGCACCGCTGGTCAAAACCGGCGGTCTGGCCGATGTAGTTGGCGCCCTGCCCGCTGCCCTACTACCGCTGGGATGGCGCACCCGCATCTTGATGCCCGCTTATCCTGGCGTGCTGGAGCAGGTAGGGCGTACCCGACGAATTTGGCGAGAAGAGAACCTTTTTGGCGGCCCAGCCTCAGTCCGGACCGGTCGCTACGAAGGCCTAGACCTGCTGTTGCTGGATGCGCCGCATCTCTTTGACCGGCCCGGCGGCCCGTACGTGGTTGATGGGCACGACCATCACGATAACCATGTACGTTTTGCCGCACTGTCTTGGGTGGCTGCGCGGATTGCAATCGAGGGAACGAGTGATCGTTGGCGCCCCGATGTGGTGCACGCCCACGATTGGCAGGCCGGGCTGGTGCCTTCCTACCTGAAGTATGCCGGCTCCTCGATCCCAAGCCTGCTGACCATCCACAACATTGCCTTCCAAGGCGTTTTTGGTCCCGATCAACTCGATGCACTGCACCTTCCCACCTGGGACTTCCATTCGGAGGCCTTGGAGTACCACGGGCTGGTCAGCACGCTGAAGGCGGGACTGGTTCATGCCTCACAGGTGAGCACCGTGAGCCCGAGTTATGCTCAGGAGCTGACCCGCGCGGAGTTCGGCTTTGGGCTTGAGGGTGTAGTGTCCATGCGGGGCGAGCGCGGCGAGCTCAAGGGCATCCTCAATGGCATTGATACCGAAGTCTGGAACCCTGCCACGGATCCGATGGTTACCAACTACAGCGCGGTGGATTCAACGGCCAAGGCAGAAAACCGTCAAGCGCTGCTCGACGAGTTCTCTCTCGAAAATCCTTCTGGTCCGTTGGCTGTGGTGGTCACCAGACTCACCCATCAAAAGGGTGTAGACCTGTTGCTGGAGAAGCTACCGACCTTCATCGAATCCGGTGGTGCAGTCATCGTACTGGGTTCCGGCGACCCCGGCTACGAATATGCCCTGGGCGAGCTAGCGGCCCGCTATCCAGGCTCGGTGGGATTGCACATCGGTTATGACGAACGGCTGAGCCACCGGTTATATGCCGGAGCAGATTTAGTGTTGGTTCCTTCACGCTTTGAACCGTGCGGGCTGACCCAGCTAATCGGGCTGCGCTACGGCGCTATTCCGTTGGTGGCCGCGACCGGTGGTCTGCGTGACACCGTCGTGGATGCCACGCCAGAGAATCTGGCAAATGGGACTGCCACCGGTTTCACCTTCAGTGACATCGATGCCGGAGGCTTGGGCTTTGCCCTAGGCCGAGCAGTGGACTTGTATGCCGATACTCAAGCCTGGGAGCGCCTGCGCGATCAGGGGTTGCACACCCCGGTGGACTGGGGCACATCGGCGGCCGTCTATGCTCAGCTATTTACGGAACTCATCTCATGACCAGAACCCCGGCGGGCACGGCGTCCCCCGGCCGCTCCTGGCCGCTAGGTGTCACCGTGGATTCTGCCGGGATTAACGTTGCCGTCTACGCGCCTTTGGCCACCGCGCTTTACTTTTGTCTGTTCTCCGATAATGATCAGGAGCCCGAGCAGCGCCTTGCTCTCCCCTACTGTCAAGATGGCATTTGGCATGCCCATTTTGGCGGTCTAGGGGCGGGCGCGCGCTATGGGCTGCGCGCCGACGGTGAGTTCCGGCCGAACGATGGCTTGCGCTTTAACGTCAACAAATTGCTCATCGACCCTTATGCTCGGTCGTTGGACCGTCCGGTGCGCTATCACGAACTGATGGAAGGCACCGAGCCGGCAGAAAACGAAGAGCTCGAACCTGTGCTGGATCTGCGCGACAGTGCCACGGTGGTACCTCACGGCATCATTACCGCGACGCCCACGGGACCGGAGCCTGCCAGCAACCGCCCAGGCCACGACCTGGCTGATCTGGTGATTTACGAGACTCATCTGAAAGGCATCTCGGCTGCGCATCCAAGCGTTCCCGAGCAGTTACGTGGAACCTATGCCGGCATGGGCCATCCAGCGGTGATTGAACACCTCGTTTCCTTGGGTGTTAATGCCGTGGAACTTCTGCCGGTGCAGACCTTCCTCGACGATGCACACATCGTTGAGAAAGAGCTGCGCAACTATTGGGGTTATCAGCCGGTGGCGTGGTTCGCTCCGGAACCGCGCTATGCCCAAAATAATGCGATCGCTGAGCTTCGCCAACTGGTTTATACCCTGCATGAAGCTGGCATCGAAGTCATTCTTGACGTGGTGTACAACCACAGCGGCGAAGGCGGAGATCAAGGTCCAACGCTGAATCTTCGTGGTCTGGATAATGCTGGCTACTTTCGGTTAGCCGAAGATCAGCGCCACTACATTAACGACGCCGGAACCGGCAATACGCTGGCGGTTGATACCCCGATAGTGCTGCGCATGGTGATGGACAGCCTGCGCTACTGGGCACAAACTTTCGGCGTTGACGGTTTCCGCTTCGACCTGGCCACCGCGGTAGCGAGAGGCCCCGAAGGCTTTAACCCGGAAGGCAGCTTCCTGCAGGCCATCGCCCAAGATCCGGTGCTCGCCGAGCTGAAGCTCATTGCCGAACCGTGGGATCTTGGTCCGGGCGGTTACCAGTTGGGCAACTTCCCTGCCCCCTTCGCTCAGTGGAACGATCGCTTCCGCGATGGGGTACGTCGGGCTTGGCGTGGCGAAGTGCTCGGTGAAGCCAACTTCGGTTCCTTACTATTGGGTTCCGCGGACCTCTTTGATGACTCCGGTCGCACTACCCTCGCGGGAGTGAACTTCATCAGCGCCCATGACGGGTTCACCTTGCGTGATACCGTCTCGTATGCGCAGAAGCATAACGAGGCCAATGGAGAGGAGAATCGGGATGGCCACGGTGAGAACTACTCCGATAACCATGGAGTAGAAGGACCGACCGACGACCCGGAGATCGTTGCGGCGCGCAGCTTGCGTGTGCGCGCGATGCTCGCCACCCTGCTTTTGGCACAGGGTGTGCCTATGCTTCTGGCGGGCGATGAACTGGGCAATAGCCAGTCGGGCAATAACAACGCCTACGCTCAGGACAATGAGTTGGGGTGGATCGACTGGTCTGAACCAGACTGGGAGCTGATCAGCTATGTACGTCAGCTCATTGATGTACGCCGGCGACTCCCGTTGCTGCGCCAGCGTGGCTTCTTGCACGGAAAGGTGCGCGCCGACGGGTTTAAGGACGTGCGTTGGTTATGCCCGGGTGGATCTGCTCCCACCGCCGAGCACTGGAAAGATCCGGCCTTCCGTTCGTTGGCTCTCCAGCTTCGCGGTTGCGCCCAGGATCCACGCGGTGAAGAACTCACCGGTAGTGTGCTGATCATTTTCAACTTTGGCGACCACTGCGACTTTGCGCTTCCTGCGGAGGGCGAAGCTCAATGGAAGATCGAGTTGGACAGCGCCGAGCCTGAACACTCGGCGGACGCGGTGGACGCAGTGACAGAGAGTTACGCTGCCAAGGCTCATAGCGTTGTGGTGCTCAGTACCGGTCTTTAGCGCGCACGTTGTTAAACTCAATGGGCGCCTTCCACATGATGTGGAAGGCGCCCATTGGCAGCTGATGATCTAAGGTTCGCTTAGGCCTCGGCGCTGAACCTCAGGACTAGGGCTAGGCCGATAATCACGGCGCCCCAGACAAGACCAAGAATAATGGTGATGCGATTCAGGTTGCGCTCGGCAACGCCTGAAGAGCCCATAGAGCTGGTCATGCCGCCGCCGAACATGTCCGACATACCGCCACCACGACCCTTATGAAGCAGGATCAGGAGGGTTAGCAGGACACTTGTGATGCCCAGCAGTACCTGCAGGATGATCTTGATAATATCCAAGTCGACGGTTCCTTAGCTAGATTCAGTCGGTTACGAGGTGTTGCTCGAACCTGACAATATTAGCAAACTCTTCAGCGTCGAGGCTGGCTCCGCCAACCAACACGCCGTCAACGTCACGCTCGCGCATGATCGCTGCCGTGTTCGCAGCCTTAACACTACCGCCATAGAGCAGCTGAGTCTTCTCAGCGATTTCTTGGCCGTAACGCTGGGCAAGTGCACCGCGAATTGCTGCACACATTTCCTGAGCATCTGCAGGACCTGCAACTTCACCGGTACCGATGGCCCACACTGGCTCGTAAGCGATGACCAGGTTTTCTGCCTGTTCAGCGCTCACGCCTTCCAGCGATTCAGCCAACTGGTTCAAGGTGAACTCTACGTGCTCCGCAGCCTTACGAACTTCCAAGCCTTCTCCAACGCAAAGCATTGGGGTCAGCTCGTGACGGTAAGCAGCCGCCAACTTGGTAGCAATTACGTCGTTCGTTTCGTTGTGGTATTCACGACGCTCGGAGTGACCTACCAAAACGTAGGTGCAACCGAGCTTCTTCAGGAACTGGCCCGAAATTTCGCCGGTGTACGCACCCGAATCCTGTGCAGACAAATCCTGAGCGCCGTAAACGACGTCCAGCTTGTCGCCCAGAACCAAGGTCTGAACACCACGGATGTCCGTGAATGGCGGGAATACTGCAACTTGCGCACGATCGTAGTTGTGCTCGTGGTCCTTGAGGGTCCACGCAAGCTTCTGGACTAGGGTGATGCCCTGGACGTGGTCCATGTTCATCTTCCAGTTGCCAGCGATCAGCGGCTGGCGCACAAAGGCGCCGTTCTGCGAAATGGTCATTTCTTAACCTTCCAATGCGGCAACGCCCGGCAGGGTCTTGCCTTCGAGGTACTCCAAGGATGCTCCGCCACCGGTGGAGATATGACCGAAGTCGTCCTCCGAGAAGCCCAGTGCACGTACGGCTGCGGCTGAATCGCCACCGCCGACAACGCTGAACGCTTCCGAGTTGGCCAGTGCCTGAGCAACAGTGCGGGTACCTTCAGCGAATGCCGGGATCTCGAATACGCCCATTGGGCCATTCCAGAACACGGTATTTGCGCTGGTGATGTAGCTTGCAAACTGCTCTGCCGACTTAGGTCCGATATCCAGGCCCAATCCGTTGGAACCGAAGCTCGCTTCTTCGATCTCGTCAGCTGGCAAGATTTCGTGTGCGGCGTCGGCACCAAACTTCTCGGCGACTACAACGTCAACAGGAACGATGATCTCGCAACCGAGCTGCTCAGCGCGCTTGAGGTAATCTTCGCAGACGGAAATCTGGTCTTCTTCAAGCAACGAGCCGCCAATGGCGTAGCCCTGAGCCTTGAGGAAGGTGAAAGCCATGCCGCCACCGATCAGCAACTGATCGGCCTTACCCAGCAGGTTGTCAATAACTGCAAGCTTGTCCGAAACCTTAGAACCACCCAGAACCACCACATAGGGGCGCTTAGGAGATTCAGTCAAGGTCTTGAGAACCTTGACTTCGGTTGCAACCAGGTCACCCTGGTAGCTAGGGAGCAAGCTTGCGATGTCATAAACCGAAGCGTGCTTGCGGTGTACGGCGCCAAAAGCGTCGTTCACGTAAGCGCCGTTTTCGCCGGTCAGAGCAGCCAATTCCTTGGCGAACTCTTCGCGTTCTGCGTCAACCTTAGAGGTTTCGCGAGCATCGAAGCGAACATTTTCAAGAACCAGTACAGAACCTTCAGCAAGGTCTGCCGCGGCCTTGCGAGCGGATTCGCCCACAACATCCTCGGCAACCGTTACATCAAAGTCGGCAAGTTCGTTCAAGCGCTGTGCTGCAGGTGCGATCGAGTACTTCGCATCGAACTGCCCCTTAGGGCGGCCCAGGTGCGCCATAACAATGACCTTTGCACCTGCTTCAACTAGCTTGGTGATGACCGGCAAAGATGCGCGTACGCGGCCGTCATCGGTCACAGTTGCACCGTCGAGCGGCACGTTCAGGTCACTGCGGACCAGAACGTGCCGTCCGCGGACACCGTTGTCAGCGATCAATTCGTCAATAGTGTGAGAAGACATATCTCTAGGTTATCGACTAGAGGCTTGATCCCACGAATCCGACAAGGTCAACAAGTCGTGAGGAGTAGCCCCACTCGTTGTCGTACCACGAAACAACCTTCACGCTGTTGCCCATAACGATGGTCAGACCGGAGTCGAAGATCGAGGAGTGTGGGTTGGTGACGATGTCAGTGGAAACCAGTGGATCAGTCGAGTACTCCAGAACGTCCTTCAAAGCACCTTCAGAAGCAGCCTTTTCGAATGCAGCGTTGATTTCTTCAACGGTTGCGGTGCGAGCAAGGTTGACGGTGAGGTCAGTTGCCGAGCCGGTTGGAACTGGAACGCGCATTGCGTAACCGTGCAGCTTGCCCTTGAGCTCTGGCATTACTACGCCGATAGCCTTAGCAGCACCGGTCGAAGTAGGGATCAGGTTCAATGCAGCAGCACGTGCACGACGTGGGTCGCTGTGAGGTGCATCCTGCAGGCGCTGGTCAGCGGTGTATGCGTGGATGGTGGTCATCAGGCCATCAACAATGCCGAACTCATCGTTCAGAACCTTGGCCAGTGGGGCCAAGCAGTTGGTGGTGCATGATGCGTTCGAGATGATGTTGTGGTTTGCAGGATCGTACTTGTCCTGGTTAACACCCATCACGATGGTGATGTCTTCATCGGAGGCCGGAGCCGAGATGATGACCTTCTTTGCACCGGCGGTGATGTGCTTGCCGGCGTCTGCACCCTTGGTGAAGAAACCAGTCGACTCGATGACGACGTCGACGTTCAATTCACCCCATGGAAGGTTTGCTGGATCGCGCTCGGAAAGTACCTTGATGCGACGTTCTCCGACAACGATGGTGTCACCATCTACGGATACTGCCTCGCCCACTGGGCCGAGTACAGAGTCAAACTTCACCAGGTGAGCAAGCGAATCGATTGAACCAAGGTCGTTGACGGCGACAATTTCGATGTCTGCCTTGTGTGCCAATACTGCACGCAGGAAGTTGCGTCCGATACGGCCAAAACCATTGATACCAACACGAGTTGTCACGTGACTATCTCCTCTAAACGGGATGATTGTGCCACGACCGTCCGCAAACGGAAGTGGCCTTCTTTGAAGGACACTCCGTTGTGCCGTGCTTTGCGGATCCCAGTGGATCACCGGGATCCGCAACACACTTGAAACATACTACGCTATTTAAGCGCAGAATGTGAGCTAACTTACCAGATTACTTATTTACCGGGAACGATTAGCGAAGCTGCACCCTTACGAGCTGCTTCAAAACGTGCCTGAACGTCTGCCCAGTTCACGATGTTCCAGAAAGCCTTAACGTAGTCAGCCTTCACGTTGACGTAGTCCAGGTAGAAGGCGTGCTCCCACATGTCCAGCATCAGCAGTGGGGTGGTTGCCACTGGAATGTTGCCCTGCTGATCGTAGAGCTGCTCGATAACCAGCTGGCCACCAAGTGCGTCGTACGCCAGTACAGCCCAGCCCGAGCCCTGCAGGCTCATTGCTGCTGCGGTGAAGTGAGCGCGGAAGTTATCGAAGGAGCCGAAGAACTCATCGATTGCTGCGGACAGCTCGCCCTCTGGCTTGTCGCCACCCTCTGGGGACAGGTTGTTCCAGAAGATCGAGTGGTTGGTGTGTCCACCCAAGTGGAATGCCAGGTCCTTGGACAGCTTCGGGATGTTACCGAATTCGCCCTTTTCGCGGGCTTCAGCCAGCTGTTCCAGTGCCGAGTTAGCGCCAGCGACGTAAGTTGCGTGGTGCTTGGAGTGGTGCAGCTCCATGATGCGAGCCGAGATGTTTGGCTCGAGTGCAGCGTAGTCGTACTGCAGTTCTGGCAGTGAATATACAGCCATGATTCTCCTCAATTTTCTCTTTCGGATGAATCTCCGTAGGAGGGCTCCCACGGGGACATTTTTAATGTTCCAGTTCGTCTACTGGAACGCTGGACTCCGTGCCTGGTATTCCCAGATCACTGGCCTTCTTGTCAGCCATGGCCAACAAGCGACGAATTCGACCAGCTATGGCGTCCTTAGTCATTGGGGGCTCAGCCATACGACCGAGCTCGTCGAGGGAAGCTTGTTTGTGCTCCAAGCGAAGCAGCCCAGCGTAGCGAAGGTGCTCAGGAACTTCCTCGCCAAGAATGCTCAGTGCGCGTTCTACGCGAGCGCCAGCAGCAACTGCTGCCTGGGCACTGCGACGCAGGTTGGCATCATCAAAGTTTGCCAGCCGGTTGGCCGTGGCACGAACTTCTTTACGCATGCGGCGTTCTTCCCACACCATCAAGGCATCGTGGGCACCCATGCGGGTCAAAAGCTGCGCAATTGCGTCGCCGTCGCGGATCACCACACGGTCAACGCCGCGCACCTCGCGGGCCTTGACCGTCAGACCCAAACGTCGAGCCGCGCCAACAAGCGCCAATGCTGCCTCTGGGCCGGGGCAAGTAATTTCCAATGCAGAACTGCGCCCGGGTTCGGTCAAGGAACCGTGCGATAAGAAGGCGCCGCGCCAGACTGCTTCAGCATCGGCCGTGGAACCGTTAACGATCACCGAAGGCAAACCTCGAACAGGTCGACCTCGCTGATCTAGTAGCCCAGTCTGCCGAGCGAGCACTTCTCCGTCTTTGGCGACGCGGACGATGTAACGACTACCCTTACGGATGCCGGAACCTGAGACCATAACGATCTCTGCCTCGTGGCCGTACAACTCGCCGATGGCCATCTTAAGCCGACGGGCAGTTGCAGCGAGATCCACCTCAGCTTCAATGACAATTCGCCCGGAGACAATATGAAGTCCCCCGCTGAAGCGCAGCATCGTCGAAACCTCGGCCTTACGTACCGAAGGTTTGCGAATCTCTACTCGCGACAGCTCGTCTTTGACGGAAGCCGTCAATGCCATGAATCAAACTCCCTTACTAGGATCTTCCTAAGATCCGATCGCGGTAAACACCTCGTGATAGGCCGCCGCTAGTCGCAACGGGTCGTGCACTGCACGACCGTCAGATACTCCTACTGTACTAAAAAAGACGCGTGCACCCAGTTTTTGCGCTGCCAGCTCAAATCTCTGACGATTTACAATCTTGGATTCATCAGCAATAATCGCATCGAATTTTACTTCTGGCGCATAGCGGCTGAGCACTTCAAGATGCGCTGCAGCATCCATCCCGTTGGTCTCATCGGTATCCATCGACAAGTTCATCGTCAGCAGCTTTTTTGCTGTAGTTGACGCGATTGCCTGACGCATATCGGGCAACAGTAAATGTGGCAGCACCGAGGTGTACCAAGATCCCGGACCTAGGATGACCCAGTCGGCCAGCTCAATGGATTCCAAAGCCTCGGAGCATGCCGGCGCATCGGCTGGTTCCAAACGAACATTGGTGACCAAACCACCGGCTCCGGCGCGTGCCAGTTTCGCTTGACCTTCAATTCTTCGACGAACCAACGAGTCATTCTCATCGGATTCGAGCACATCCCCATGGATGGACAACGGCATGGTACTCATCGGCAGAACCTGGCCGCGTGCGCCAAGCAACGCTCCAGCCCAACGTAGTCCTGCCACTGGATTATCCAAAAGTTCCCACAGGGCCAAAATCAGTAGGTTTCCTACCGCATGACCGTTCAGTGGCTCTTCAAGGTTCGCGTCTGATGCAAAGCGGTGTTGCATGACATCGCGCCAGGTTCGGCCCCAATCGGTGTCGTCACATAACGCAGCCAAAGCCATCCGCAAGTCCCCCGGTGGCAACACGTCAAAGGAGCCACGTAGGCGCCCTGAACTTCCACCGTCATCGGCCACGGTTACAACGGCGGTGAGCTCGGTAGTCAGTCGGCGTAGTGCCGACAGTGAGGAGGACAGACCGTGCCCTCCGCCCAATGCGACAACTGAAGGGTTGCGCTGATCGTCGCCTCGGGTTAGTCCCTGAATCGAAATGGGACCGGTTGCAAAGGCCATGTTTTTACTCGCGTCCTAGATCGCGGTGGCTGATGCTCACGCGAACGTTAGGGAACTGTGCCAATCGTCGGCCAAGTTCAATGGTGGTGGCAACCGAGCGGTGCTTTCCTCCGGTGCAGCCTACCGCAATGGTGGCATAGTGCTTATTTTCGCGGCGGTAGCCCTCAAATACAGGCTCAAGAGCTTTGAGGTAGTTCTCAATGAAGTCGCTAGTGCCTTCTTGGTTCAAGACGTAGTCAGAAACTTCTTTGTCCTGTCCGGTCTGGGGGCGCAACTCTGGAACCCAGTGTGGGTTAGGGATGAAGCGCACGTCGGCCACGTAGTTGGCATCGGTTGGAAGACCGTATTTGAAGCCAAAGCTCATGACATTGATGCGTAGGATGATCGGACCGGACTCACTAAAGAGCTCGGTCACCGAACGCGCCAGATCGTGCACCGACATCGTTGAAGAGTCCAAGACGATTTCCGCGGCTTCGCGCAGCTGATCGGTGATACCGCGTTCCTTGGTAATCCCGTCAACAATTCGACCGTCACCCTGTAGCGGATGCGGGCGGCGACCCTGTTCAAATCGTCGGATCAGAACTTCATCGCTGGCGTTGAGATAGACCAGTCGGAATTTCACTCCGCTAGCTGTCAGGTTGGCTAGCGCGTCGCGAATCTCCGGGAACATTTCTTTGGAACGCACGTCCATGACTACGGCCATCTTGGGGATGGATCCCTGCGAACGGCTCATCATTTCAGTCAGCGGGCCAAGCATGGCCGGTGGCAGGTTCTCCACCACATACCAGCCCTGGTCTTCCAAGGCGTGGGCAACGGTGGTTCGACCGGCACCTGACATGCCAGTTACGATCACCAGTTCAGACTCAGGCGGTTTTACGGCTTCATACTCAGCGGTCATATTCCAAGGCTAGTCGACAATTTCGCCTGTCGTCATATTCACACCAGTAAGTGAAGCATCTTCGAGGGAGTCTTTGATGATTGTCGCAAGTTTCTCTCCCACCCCTGGGACTTCAACCAGTTCAGCAATACTTGCTGCACGGATCTTCTTCATGGAGCCAAAGTGCTTACGCAGCGCTGCTTGCTTAGCTTTGCCAAGACCTGGGACAGCGTCCAGATCAGAGGCAATCATGGACTTGGCACGCTTCTCACGGTGGAAGGTGATGGCGAATCGGTGCGCCTCATCGCGCAATCGTTGGACCAGGTACAGCGCATCAGAAGCGCGCGGAAGAATCACCGGGAACGGATCATCCGGTAGCCACAGTTCTTCCAAGCGCTTAGCTAGACCAACTACAGGTATATCGTCGATCCCCAGATCGTCCATGGCTTTTTGCGCGGCAGCAACCTGAGGCGGGCCACCATCCACGATCACCAATGACGGCGGGTAAGAGAACTTCTTTTTGGTGCTCTCCCCTATCTCATCCTCGGTCACCGCACCAGTTGCAAAGGAGGCAGGGTCAACCTTCTCTTTGAGGTAGCGGCTGAAGCGTCGGTAAATGACGTCGTACATGCTCGCGGTATCGTCGCGTGCGGCATCCCCAGTGATCGAGAACTTACGATATTCGCTCTTTTTCGGAAGCCCATCTTCAAAGACCACCATGGAGGCAACCACGTTGGTTCCCTGAGTATGCGACGCGTCGTAGCACTCAATACGCAGTAGTGCTTGTTGGGCACCCAGTGCTTCCTGGAGTTCCTGCATGGCCAAGGAACGGGTTGTGATGTCCCCTGCACGCTTGGACTTGTGAAGTCGAAGTGCCTGTTCCGCATTCTCTTTCACAGTCCCGGCCAACGCAGCCTTGTCGCCGCGTTGGGCAACGCGCAAAGAAACCTTGGAACCGCGTAGCTCTGAAAGCCACTGCGTCACGTCGTTAATGTCATCGGGTAGGGATGGCACAAGAATTTCACGAGGAATGCGGTCCGCGTGGTCAGCATAAATTTGGGTGAGCAATTGCTCAACAAATTCGGCGTCGGTTACGTCCGCGACCTTCTCAACAACCCAACCGCGCTGTGACCGGATTCGACCGTCTCGAACATGGAACACCTGAACGGATGCTTCCAATTCATCGCCGTGCACACCGAAAATATCGGCTTCAGTACGGTCGTCCAAAACCACTGCGTTTCGTTCAAAGACTCGCTTCAATGCGGCGATATCATCACGGTAGCGGGCGGCTTTTTCGTATTCCAATTCCGCTACAGCATCCTGCATTTTCACCGTTAGTGCCCTGGTGAACTTGGTTGCTTCGCCACCCATGAAGGTACATAAATCATCGGCGAGCTGGCGGTGGTCTTCCTGGGAGATCCGGCCCACACAGGGTGCGGAACACTTGTCGATATATCCGAGCAGACACGGGCGCCCCGAGGCTTCTGCTCGTTTAAAGACACCAGGGGCGCAACTGCGCACAGGGAAGACACGCAGCAGGGTATCTAGAGTTTCGCGGATTGCTTTGGCGGGGTAAAAGGGGCCAAAGTATTTAACGCCCTTGCGCTTATCTCCACGCATGACCAACGCACGAGGGTATTTCTCGTTGAGCGTGATCGCAAGATAGGGATAAGACTTGTCGTCTCTGAAGACGATATTAAACCGCGGGTTGTATTCCTTGATCCAGACGTACTCCAGCTGCAGAGCTTCAAGCTCTGAACCAACAACGGTCCATTCCACGCTGCCTGCTGTGTAGACCATGGTCCGTGTTTTGGGCGTGAGCCGATCTGGATTGGCGAAGTAAGACGTCAGTCGATTGCGGAGAACTTTGGCTTTGCCAACATAAATCACCCGGCCGTGTTCGTCACGGAAACGATACACACCGGGGTTAGTTGGAATGTCCGAAGTTTTCGGACGGTAACTTGCTGGATCAGCCATGGGTCATTTCGCGTCTGGAGGTAACTGGTTGTATGAATCCACGCGTTCTTGACCGGACAGAGCGGCAATCGCATCCACGATCTGGTCAGTTGCCTGACGACGTTGCGGCAGCGGATGTTTGCGCCCCAGCTGGTCAAACTGCAGTGGTTCACCAAAACGAATCTGGAATTTTGCGGGCCTAAATCCTTTAGAACCTGCAGGCTGTAACTTTTCAGTACCAATCAGTCCGACAGGAACCACAGGAACACCAGTGGTTAGCGCAAGCCAACCCACACCGGTTCGACCGCGGTAGAGCTTACCGTCGCGCGAGCGGGTGCCCTCGGGATAGATTCCGATGCCCCCGCCTTCTTCGATGATCTCCACTAGTGAATCCAGGGCAGCCACCGAGGCAGCCTGCTCACCACGCTGTACTGGAATTGAGCCTACGGATTCGAAGAAAGTCTTCATCAACTTTCCTTTGACTCCGGGAGTTGTGAAATATTCTGCCTTCGCAAAAAATGCCACGTCGCGGGGCGTCAAGGCTTGGATAATGAGCGAGTCAAAGAAGGAGAGGTGGTTGGAGGCGACAATAAATCCGCCTTCCTTGGGGACGTTTTCAAGTCCGGTAACCTCGGCACGGCACACGCCATGGATGACGCCGCGAATCGAAGAACGGGTCATGGTGTAGATGCTCATTTATTTTGCACCTTCCTGCATGACGTTTGGTTCAAGTTCTAATGATTTAGCTGCCTGCTTCCCTAGCAGAGCTACGGCCAATTGCTGCGTGGTGTTTACTAGTAGGTCAGCATGGGAAAGTTCGTCCCCTTGAGCGAAGCCCCAAGCTACGCCGACGGATGAGACCGAATTTTCTCGTGCCGCATCCACATCGTAGTATCGATCGCCGATCACTACGCTGGACGACGCGTCCAACTCGGCGTCTTTCAATGCGGCAGCAACAATATGTGTCTTGCTTGAACCCATGGCGCCGTGTTCACCGTCGTTACCGTGGATTGCATCAAGGTGTTCGGTCAATCCCTTGCGGTCCAATAACAACCGGGCAATATTCACCGGTTTTGCCGTCGTGACCGCAACGTAGATATTCGCGCGACGCAGTGCCTGCAACAGCTCGATGATCCCGGGATACACCTTCGACTCATCCATGCCGGCTTCTTCGTAGCGCGTACGGTAAGTGGCGATGATTTGATCGATGTTTGTGTCGGTGACGCCTTCAATGGTTCGAAGTCCCACTTGCAACGGTGGACCGACCAAAGCTTCAACTCGTGACTCCCCCGGATCGGCTAATCCGTGAGCCACAAGGGCATGGCGAATTCCCGAAGTAATGGCACCTGCGGGGTCCACGAGAGTCCCGTCAAGATCGAAGAGCGCACTTGTTACCGACATATTCACTTAGCTATCTTCCCACGAAGCGGGTGCGGGTCAGGAATCCATGACTGAAAAGGCATATTTCCCTGATCCGCGCACCGTGTTCTACAGGATTTCCGCGAGGAACTTTCCGGTATGCGACTCGCTGACCTTGGCTACCTTTTCCGGGGTTCCGGTCGCCAAGATAGTTCCACCACCGGATCCGCCTTCAGGACCTAGATCAATCACCCAATCGGCAGACTTGATGACGTCCAAGTTGTGCTCAATGGTCAAAACGGTGTTGCCCTTGTCGACCAGGCTTTGCAAGACCAGCAGCAGCTTTCGAATATCTTCGAAGTGCAGACCAGTGGTGGGCTCATCCAAAACGTAGATGGACCGACCGTTGGAACGCTTCTGCAATTCGGCGGCGAGCTTCACGCGCTGAGCCTCACCACCGGACAGAGTGGTGGCAGGCTGTCCAAGGCGGACGTAGCCCAAGCCCACATCAACCAGTGTGCGAAGGTGGCGCGCAATCGGGGTGAATGCACTGAAGAATTCTGCACCCTCAGCGATTGGCATATTCAGAACGTCAGCGATGTTCTTGCCCTTGTAGAGCACCTGCAAGGTCTCGCGGTTGTAGCGTGCCCCATGGCAAACTTCGCACGGAACGTAGACGTCAGGCAGGAAGTTCATCTCGATCTTGAGCGTTCCGTCGCCGGAGCAAGATTCGCAACGTCCACCCTTCACGTTGAATGAGAAGCGCCCTGGCTGGTAACCGCGTAGCTTCGCTTCATTGGTCTCCGCGAAAAGCTTACGGACATGATCAAAGACACCGGTGTAGGTGGCAGGGTTTGACCGTGGAGTACGACCGATTGGCGACTGGTCAACATGCACGACCTTGTCCAAGTGCTCCAAACCCAACACTCGGGTGTGGCGACCTGGCACTTGCTTGGCACCGTTGAGCTTGTTGGCCAGCACCTTGTACAGGATGTCGTTGACCAAGGTCGATTTACCTGAACCAGATACACCGGTCACTGCCGTAAGCAGACCCAGCGGGAATTCAACCGATACGTCCTGCAGGTTGTTCTCGTTGGCGCCAACGACCTTGAGCTTGCGATCCTTATCAACCTTGCGTCGCTTGGTAGGGATGTCGATCTGCTTGCGCCCCGACAGGTAGTCACCGGTCAAAGAGCGTGTATTGGCTTTGAGTCCCTCGACAGATCCGGAGTGGACAACTTCGCCACCGTTCTCGCCCGCACCTGGACCGATGTCAACAATCCAATCGGCCTCAGCGATGGTGTCTTCATCGTGCTCCACGACGATCAAAGTATTACCCAATGAGCGCAGGCGCAGAAGGGTATCGATCAGGCGTCGGTTATCTCGCTGGTGCAAACCGATCGAAGGTTCATCGAGAACATACAGCACGCCCACCAGGCCTGAACCAATTTGGGTGGCAAGTCGAATACGCTGCGCTTCGCCGCCTGAAAGTGTTCCGGCGGCACGCTCTAGAGTCAGGTATTCCAGTCCAACGTCCAGCAAGAACTTCATGCGGGCGTCGATTTCCTTAACCACCTGAGCTGCAATCTTCGCTTCACGCGCTGAGAGCTCAATGTTAGATAGGAAGTTTGCTGCACTGCGCAGGTCCATGGCAGAAACCTCTGCAATGGAACGGCCGCCGACGAGCACCGAAAGGGAAGCTGGGTTCAGTCGCGCGCCACCACAAGTAGGGCATGGGATCTGACGCATGTACTGCTCGTAACGATCGCGAGCGTGATCCGACTCGGTTTCTTCATGCTTGCGATGCACGTAGGAGATGACGCCTTCAAAACCAGTGGAGTACTTGCGTTCGCGGCCAAAACGGTTCTTGTACTGAACAACAACTTTGTGGTCTTTACCGCTGAGAATCGCTTCGCGAGCCGTGGCTGGCAGGTCTTTCCACCGAGTGCTCATGCTGAAGCCAAGTTCTTGGCCGAGCCCCTCAATAAGACGGTTCCAGTACTCGGTGGTTGCCTTACCCAGTGACCACGGAGCGATAGCACCCTCAGCCAAGGTGACCTCCGGATCGGGAACGATCAGGTGTTCGTCAACTTCGAGCTTGGTACCGATACCAGAGCAGGCAGCACAAGCACCGAATGGGTTGTTGAAGGAGAAAGTGCGAGGCTCAATCTCATCAATGGCTAGCGGGTGCTCATTAGGGCACGCAAGATTTTCGGAGAACGAGCGGACACGTTTGGGATCATCGGCATCCAGGTCAACAAAGTCGGCCAATACTCGACCATCGGCGATGCCCAGAGCCGTCTCGATGGAATCCGTCAAACGCTGTCGGGCATCTTCCTTGATTGCTAGACGGTCAACCACTACCTCAATGGTGTGCTTAACCTGCTTGGCAAGCTTCGGAGGATCATTAAGTTGGATCGTTTCGCCGTCAACTCGGGCACGCGAGAAGCCCTTTGAGGAAAGCTCCGCAAAGAGGTCAACAAACTCACCCTTGCGTGAACGAACAACCGGAGCGAGGATCTGGAAACGAGTTTTTTCAGGTAGCTCTATCAACTGATCCACGATTTGCTGAGGAGTCTGCTTGGAGATCGGCTCATGACAAATCGGGCAATGTGGGTGACCAACACGGGCCCAGAGCAGGCGCATGTAGTCGTAGACCTCGGTAATCGTACCGACGGTTGAACGAGGGTTTTTGCTGGTCGACTTCTGATCGATCGACACCGCTGGAGAAAGGCCCTCAATGAAGTCCACGTCCGGCTTGTCTACCTGCCCGAGGAACATGCGGGCGTACGCAGAAAGTGACTCGACATAACGACGCTGACCTTCGGCAAAGATCGTGTCGAAAGCGAGCGAGGATTTGCCGGAACCGGAAAGCCCGGTGAAGACAATCATCGCGTCACGCGGTAGATCAATGTCTACGTTCTTAAGGTTGTGCTCACGCGCGCCCTTGACGATCAGGCGCGTAAGATCTGTTTTATTGCTGTCTGCAGTAGTAGCCACGAGCCCATACTAATCGAAAACTACTTCGAATAAGTGTACGAGTGGTTCTATCTCACAGAAATTTTTTCACAGGCTCACCAACGCATTCGGCGAGCGCCAATCTGCGCCTTACTGCCCGTCCGTAGCCGTCATTCGGTAAGCCATCATGCCTTCTAAGCCGTTGAGTACAACAACTTCTTTCTCGTCGTACCCTGCCCGTCGAAATTCTTGTACCGTCGTCATGCCCTTACTCGGTTTCCATGTCCCGCGCTTACACACTATTTCGGCCTCATCGAAGCTGGTGTCCCCCGATGCTTTGTGTTCCGTTGGTACTTCAGTACCTAAGGTCGCGGAGTAAATAAAGTATGGCTCGCGATCTTCCGAACAAATTGCGTTTTCTCCCACAACATCCGCCAATGGGACAACGGTGCCATCGGCGTTACTAACCGCTTTGTCGCCACCCCTGAGTGGAAGTATCGAGGTATTATCGTCGACGCGCGGTATTCCAGCCGTTTCTACCCTGGCATCGTAGTCGTAAGGATCGCTAAGTTTGTATTGCTACTTTTTTGCCGCCGGTCTTCACATCCAATGCAACCGCGCTCCACGCAGCATCGTCTATTTCCACCGAGTAGTAGTCATCTTTTCTCGCCGTCAGTGTTTGATTGCCCCGTCGTAGTAGCAAATAACGATTGTGTCGTCATTGGCTTCGTTTATTTGGGGCGAGTCGAATCCGCACCGTGGCGAGATACCCGCTTGGGACCACAAGGTTTTTCCGGTCTTCGCATCAAGCGCAACAAGTTTCGACAGATCGGCAAGCCGGTATTCAGCTCTCTTTTTATCGGTTTCAAAGAAATCGCCCTGGCTGTGTGAGCCAGAGCCGAGCAGAATTTCTTTGTTTTTTCTACGCTTGTCCAGTTCCAGCCGCCGGATGTTGAATACCCTTTAGCGAAGACTTCTTCGTAGGGCCGTTCCCACAACGTCTTGGTTCCTTTGGAGAAATTGCGCATCTGTTTGTCGTTCTTGTCCCAGTAGGAGAAGATGCCTTCGCCCAGATGGCGCCCACCTTGCTGGTACCCGAATTCGAGCTTGTTCTCAGGTACCGTGAACCATTGCTTGCTGGACCAATCAAATTTCATGTGCTGATGGTCAAGATACTGCTCATTACGCACCTTTGAACCTTCAGTGCAGAAAGTCTTGCCGCAGACATTTGGCCGGTTTCCCCAAAGTTCAAAATTGTTGTTGATCTTCACTGGTTTACCAGTGGCAACATCGACGATCTAGAGTGTCCCCACGGCGTCCGTTCTTGTTCCGGTATAGGCCACGTAGTTCTTGCCATCATGTTCTACGGTTTCGATACTTGGACTGATGCCTCGCGCATCGGCTGCACCGAGTGCCTCGTCCTTCCACACTTGCTTACCGTTTTTCAGATTCCGCGCGATCACTTCCAGCTGCGGGCCAACACGTCGATAGGCAATGGCCACATCGTCAATTACGGTTGGATCCGATACGAGAACTTCTTCGGTTTTCCACGCAAAGCTCGCGGGAACGGGAACTTGTTCCTCGGCTTTCTCGGCTTGCTCGGCAGGCGCGGGACTGGATTCAGTCTTGTTGGCAGTACAACCGGCCAAGGCACCGTTGAGGATCAGTGCGCTGATGGTAATTGCGGTGATGCTTTTCGAAGTTACGTGGCGATGTGCAGTCGAATTCATGGTGTTTTCCTGCCCCGGGAACATTGATTTAGTTCCAGAGTCTAAACCCAGATTTCAAAGGCCCAAGAGGGTTATCCACAAACTTTTAGAACCGTTCCTTGATACGGAACATCACAGCGCTATGGCGCCCAGTGGCGCACTACTAGGTAGCTCGCGCTACATCAAGCTCGTCATTTCTCAGCGTGGCAAAGAGCTAAAAGCGGCACGCAGGTATTTCACGGCGGTCGCTTCATCCACTGACCATAGCTGCGCAATCCGAGCCAGGTCTGCTGCGGCATCGCTGACTTCCTGCTCACCGCGATCGTCGGCCGCCTGTACCACGGTGCCGTGACGACCACGGGTGACGACGGCCCCCTGCAGTTCTAGCTCCTTGTATACCTTGGCTACTGTATTAACCGCCAGATTCAGCGTCCCGGACAACGCCCGAACTGAAGGCAGCTTTGTACCTGGTGCAAGCTTTCCCTTAGCAATGGCGGAGAGTATTTGTTCCCGGACCTGCTGGTACGGCGCCACGGTGGAGTTGGGGTCAATCTTGATGAATGCTAGTTCGCTCATGCTGTGCTCCATTCGTTGGAACTGTATCTTCTGTTGTCCCGAGCCTATCTTTAATGGTCGCGTTGACCATATATTCCGTCGTAGTGTGAGTGGTATGAACGAACTATTGCTAGATGACGTGACCATCCGCTGGACCTCCGTTTCCGACATGGAAAACAATGTTTACCTCATTACTCACCGAGGGACCGGCGAGCAGCTGCTTGTTGATGCTGCCGACGACGTCCCTGCAATTGCAGAACTCATTCAGGCCTCGCAAGGTGATGCGCAAGATCCCCAAATTGTTGGTATTGCCACCACACACCAGCATTGGGACCACATTCGTGCGTTGGCCGACATCGTCGAAAAATACCCTGTTACTACCTATGCCGGCGCCGAGGACATGACCGGCATCGCTGAAGAATCTGGTGTTCAAATCACCAACGGGTTGAACCATGGTGATCAGTTAAAGCTCGGCGACGTAATTATTGAAGCCATCCACCTGCGCGGACACACGCCAGGTTCCATTGGCTATGCGCTAGTTGATTCCTCCGGACAGCCGGTCGTACTCAGCGGTGACAGCCTCTTCCCCGGCGGCGTTGGCAACACGTGGAAAGACCCACAGCGCTTCCTCTCACTGATTACCGACGTCTCCGAACGAATCTTCGATCGCTTCCCAGACGAAACCAAAGTATTGCCCGGGCATGGAGACACAACGACCCTAGGTGAACAACGCCCGCATCTTGATCAGTGGCGCGAACGCGGCTGGTAAACAGTGTCGCCGGATGCCCCAAGGTTTACTTGTGGGCATCTCGCACTGGCAGTTCGGTGATAGCTCACTGAATTTGGCGCACAGCCCGGATCCGTATAATCGCCACTCGTGAGTCTTTCCCCCACCGCGAAATATAAGATCCGACCGACTCGACCAGCAATGGTAGTTGTCGCACTGGTCCTCATCGCCGCGCTATCTTTCCCGCTGCGTGATGTCCTGTACTCGGGCATCAGTGGCGTCGTCGTTTCCTCATCTTTGCTGTCGGCTATCGTGATTTTTTGCTCCGACGCCCTGCTCAAGCTGTTAGTGCTAGGCGCCGTTGCGCTCACCATCACTTGCTGGTTTCGGGATCGTCCACCCTTTTTGTCTCTAGCCTCCGGTGGCATTGGCGCTGGAATTGGCTATGTGCTCAGTGAACTCATCAAAGCAATTTTCCGCGAGGAACGACCGTGCAATTCTCTTGATGTGCTCACCGCGATGGCTTGCCCGGCCTCGGGAGACTGGTCTTGGCCGTCCAATCATTCTGTAGTCGCGGCCGCTATCGCCACGGCGTGCACTCTGGTGGTCCCGAAGCTGGCCAAGTATGCGATCCCACTAGCTATAGTTATCGGTCTGTCTAGGGTCGGCGTCGGGGCACACTACTTCCACGATGTAGTTTCGGGGCTGGCGTTAGGCACCTTGAGCGTGATCATCGCAGTGAAAGTTCTGCCTGAATTGCTGCAGAAACTAGTGCCTGCCCGCTACTGGGTCAGTTTGTGACCGATCACGAATATTCGACGGAATGGGAAGTTTGTTAGCTTCGTACCGTCCGGGGTCTGCACCGATGGGTAGTGAATGCTGACTACCGCTCGATAGTCATCCTCAAATTCTAGATAGTCCTCTGCGTCCAATACCGCTTTCACCGGCAATAGTGCCGTACCGCGAACCCAATCCACAATGGGGTCATCGCCGGGCAACAATTGCTGGAATGTTGTCTCCCAGACATTTGCTTGGAATCCTTGCTGCAGCAATAGCCGCTGATACTCCTCTGGTTCTCCCACAACGTGGCCGTCGCGTAGTACTCCCCCGAGCTTCTGAATCCACTTTGGACTTTCGGCCACTTCGCGCATCAGCGCATGAGAAGGTGAACGGAAGTTCCCTGGCATCTGGATCGCTACATAGGCTCCGGGTTTCATAGTGCCCAACCATGAGGACAGTAGCTCGCGGTGATTCGGAAGCCATTGCAACATCGCATTGGAGAACAACAGATCTAGGTTTTCGGCGGGTCGCCATGTGGTGGCATCAGCTAAGGCAAAATCTAGGTTCGGTTCATGTTCCGAAGACTTAGCCTTCGCGATCATTTCCGCAGAAGAGTCCAGACCGGTCACCTGAGCATCGGGCCATCGTTGCGCCAACAGCCGAGTCATATTCCCCGGTCCGCAGCCCAAATCGACAATATTTTTCGGCTCAATTTCGGTTAGCTGCCCGAGCAAGTCTTTATATGGACGTCCGCGGTAATCGGAGAATTCTGTGTACTTAGCTGGATCCCATTTCATGCCCTCAGCCTAATCCTTTGTTCTACGGGCTACTAGGCACCGAGACATGGCGTTGAACCGATAGGCTAGTAACATCATGTTGCTCACCGATTATTTGCCAGCAGACAGTAAAAACGTTTCCGACGACGAAATCTACGAGGCTTTCGGCCAATGGGTCACCACCCGTGGTATCAACCTCTACCCTGCCCAGGATGAAGCGTCGATGGCGCTGGCCGGCGGCAACAACGTCATCCTTGCCACCCCGACCGGCTCCGGCAAATCTTTGGTCGCCATCGCAGCGCATTTTTATGCCATGTCCCGCGATCAGATCAGCTTCTACACTGCGCCGATCAAGGCACTAGTCTCCGAGAAGTTTTTTGACCTCTGCAAAATCTTTGGTGCAGAAAACGTCGGTATGGTCACCGGAGATTCCTCCGTCAACGCCGACGCTCCGATCATTTGCTGCACGGCCGAGATCTTAGCCAACATTGCCTTGCGCGAAGGTTCCCGCGCAGATGTCGGATGCGTGATCATGGACGAATTCCACTTCTACGCTGACCCACAGCGCGGCTGGGCCTGGCAAGTTCCCCTGATCGAACTTCCACAGGCTCAGTTCCTGCTCATGAGCGCCACCTTGGGCGATGTGACCCGCTTTGAGAAAGAACTCGAGGAGCGCACCGGAACGCCGACCGTCACGGTCGCACACACCGAACGCCCGATCCCCTTGCACTTCTACTACTCGATGGAGCCTGTGCAGGAAGCCGTCGAGGAACTGATCAAGACCAAGCAAGTCCCGATCTACATCGTGCACTTCTCCCAACTCGACGCCATTGATCGCGCCACCGGGTTGATGAGCGTTAATGTAGCCACGCGTGAGGAGAAGGAAAAGATCTCCGAGATGATCGGTGGCTTCCGCTTCGCCGCTGGTTTTGGCAAGACGCTGAACCGTTTGGTCCGCCACGGCATCGGCATCCACCACGCCGGCATGCTCCCTAAGTACCGTCGCCTGGTGGAACAGCTCGCGCAGGCAGGTCTACTCAAGGTCATTTGCGGTACCGACACCTTGGGCGTGGGCATCAACGTGCCTATCCGCACGGTGGTCATCACCGCGCTGTCCAAATTCGACGGCACCCGTACACGCATCGTTAATGCCCGCGAGTTCCATCAGATTGCTGGTCGAGCCGGACGCGCTGGTTTTGATACCGCTGGTACCGTACTAGTTCAGGCCCCTGAGCATGCCATCGAAAATCACAAGGCCATGGAAAAGGCGCTGAAGAAGCACGGCGAAGGTTCCTCGAAGCTCAAACAGATCCCTAAGAAGAAGCCACCACAGAACTTTGTCACCTGGGGCGAAAAGACCTACGACAAGATTGTTGCTGCTGCCCCAGAAACGCTGAAGTCCTCGTTCCAGGTTTCGCACTCGATGCTGCTGAACCTTTTGGAACGTGAAGACAACGCCTTCGAGGCCGCGGTCCGTTTGCTCAGCGAAAACCATGAGACACCTGCCGCCCAGCGAAAGTTGAAACTGCGTGCACTGGGCATCTTACGTGAGCTGATCGCCACCGAAGTTGTTGTCCGCCGAGACGAACCAGATCAGTACGGTAACTACTACGAGTTGACCGTGCACCTGCAGCAGAACTTTGCGCTGAACCAACCGCTCTCGCCTTTTGCACTCGCTGCCTTGGATCTGTTGGATCCAGATTCTGCCAGTTACGCCCTCGACGTCGTCTCGGTGATCGAAGCGACCCTAGAAAAGCCGCGCCAGATACTTTCCGGGCAGGAGAAAAAGGCTCGGGGCGAAGCCATTGCCGCGATGAAGGCCGAAGGCATGGACTACAACGACCGCATGAACGCGCTGGATGAGATTACTTATCCGATGCCTTTGGCGGAAAAGCTTGAGGCCGCGTTTGAACAATATCGTTCGGGTGCTCCGTGGCTGGCCGACTTTGAGGTGCAGCCCAAGTCGATCGTTCGTGACATGTACGAACGTGCCATGGGCTTCTCCGATTTTGTCCAGTACTACCAGCTGGCGCGCTCCGAGGGTGTGTTGTTGCGCTACCTCACCGATGCGTATAAGGCCCTGCGCCAAACAGTTCCCCAAGATTCACTGCGCGAAGACCTTGAAGATCTGATCGAGTGGCTCGGAGAGATGATCCGCCAGATTGACTCCTCGTTGCTTGACGAATGGGAAGAGTTGTCGCGTGGCGAGCTGAGCGAGGAAACCGAAACTGCCCCACCTCCAGCTCCGGAAAAGCTGACCAGCAATAAGCGTGCCTTCCGCGTGATGGTCCGCAACGAAATGTTCCGCAGGGTTAAGCTCTTCGCCGACGAGCAAGACCAAGCCCTCGGTGAGCTTGATGGCCACAACGGGTTTGATGCCGACGCTTGGGCCGATGCCTTGGACGGATACTTTGACGAGCACGAGGACATCGACGACGGTCCCACCGGTCGCAGCAGCGCCTTGTTCATCGTCAACGAGTTGCCCAATCGTGTCTGGGAAGTTCGTCAGATCTTTGCGGACCCAGCCGAACATCATGACTGGGGTATTAGCGCCACGATCTCCTTGGATGATTCCGATGAGGTCGGAGCGCCGGTCGTGACCGTAACCTCCGTTGGCCGGCTGGACTAATCTCGGGTGAAAGCGATCGCTTACGCGTTGATGGTTCGTGATGACCAGGTCTTGCTGCAACTGCGGCAAGGCACTGGTTTCATGGACGGATATTGGAGCGCAGCCGCCGCTGGGCATGTAGAACCAGGTGAATCTGCGGCAGCTGCAGCTGTTCGAGAGGCTAGTGAAGAACTCGGAGTGCTCATTGAGCCTACGGATCTGCGTCTGCTGACCGTTTCGGCGCGTCACCAGAACCATGACGGCTCGGCCAAGACTTACGAAGATCACTTTTTCGTCGCCCGGAATTGGTCGGGAACACCATTGATCCGGGAACCGCAAAGGGCCGCAGAGCTGCGCTGGTTTGGGACTGGGAAGCTACCTTCAAACACAGTCCCCCACGAATTGCTGGCACTGGGTCGGCTTGTTGGCAGTGAGTAGCCAAGATAGCGACGTTGTCGTAGGGTATGGCCATGAATGGATTCAGACTCCGTGTCACGGGAGCATGCCTCATGCTGCTAACCGTAGTTGGTCTACTCAGTGGCTGGTCGGCACTTTTCAGCCCTGACGCCTTGATGTCCACCACGGTGCAGATTGGCTCGTTGATCCTAGGAACCGCGCTTGTTTACTGCGGCGAGAACCTTGCACCGCTGGGTGAAGCTAGCTAGGCAACGATGAGCGCAATTCCAACATAGGTCGTCAGAAGCGTGGCCAGTAACCATTCCGCGGTCGATCCGGTCTCCGCCAGCACGGGGACTGCCAGTCGACCGTTGGACTTCCAGCAGCCGCCAATTACAGGAATTTTGCGGAACCATCGTGGGGACCCGATCTTGATCGGCCAGATCAAATTGCATCCGCCGACCGTGAGCATATCCCCCACAACATGGACAATGACGCCCACTGCCACGGCCAATAGGAACCACTGATTCGCTTCGGGCGCATTCACCCCAACAAAGGCACCCGTGGCCAGGGCGATGATCCAGCAGAGCATGGGCGGCATGAATTTAACCGACTTCACTGCGAAAGATATAAGCAGAATCGCGAATAATGCTGCTCCGGGATAGATAGTTCCGAGGGCCGCGGTGGCCACGTCCCAACCGTTGGCCAGCCATGCCAAGAAGATGAAAAACGCCATTCCAATAATCGAGTGGGTACCGTTTCGGTGGCCGCCGGAGGCTTCGCCGATAACCCGAGCAAAAATGGATGAAAACGGCGGAAGTGAGCGCGCGATCGTGGCGCCGTGATGGTCAGCATCAGGTAGCAAGGCGGCTCCGGCACACACAATTGCTCCGGCGAGTGTCTCCCAACGGTCCATCTGGAATGTTCCCAGCCCGAGGTTTACAGTCCCAACGGTCACTGGAGTTGTAATTGCCAACCATGCGGCTGCGCCGCTCACCGCGTGGTGTCCACCCATCATGAGTTCAACCTTAGGACTGGTCACCGACGTTTTAGCTGTATGACAGCGGTAAGCTAGAACACATGAGTATTGTGCGCGAAGCAGTCATCAACGACTGCCCGATGATTCTGGAACTAATCAAAGAACTTGCTGTGTATGAGAAGGAACCGGATGCGGTGCGCAACACCGTGAAGGATCTGGAAGAGCACTTGTTCGGCCCTAACCCACAGGCTTTCGCCCATGTGGCTCAGGATGATCAGGGTTCGGTCGTTGGCATTGCCATCTGGTACTTGACCTACTCCACCTGGGAGGGCCGGCATGGGATCCACTTGGAAGATCTCTACGTTCGCTCCAGCCAGCGCGGGCTTGGCACCGGCACCGCGCTCTTACGTCAGCTCGCAGAAATTTGTGTTCAGCGAGGATACAAGCGTTTAGAGTGGGACGTCCTAGATTGGAATGAACCTGCGATCAAGTTTTACGACTCGATTGGCGCAGGTTCACAGAACGGTTGGACAACTCGACGGCTAGATGGCGCCGCACTTGAAGAACTCGGATCGCAAGGAGCATAAAAATGGCACATTACCGCGGCATGGACGTCACCGATCATCGCATCGATGTTCCGCTGGACTACTCGCGCCCAGAAGGTGAAAAGATCTCGGTTTTTGCCAGAGAAGTCAGCACCGACTCAACTAAGCCGTGGTTGCTGTTCTTACAGGGCGGCCCGGGTGGCAAGTCGCCACGGCCAGCTTCCCTTTCGGGTTGGCTCGCCGAAGCCACCAAGCACTTCCGAGTGCTCTTGCTCGATCAGCGTGGCACCGGGCTTTCCACGCCGGCCAACCGCAAGACCCTGGCACTGCGCGGAGACTCAGCAGCACAAGCACGGTACTTGGAGTATTTCCGCGCCGACTCCATTGTCAAAGATGCTGAAGCGCTTCGTGAGCATCTGGGCGTGGAAAAGTGGAGCACCTTTGGCCAGAGCTACGGCGGGTTCTGCACGCTGACCTATCTTTCGCTCTTCCCCGCGTCACTATCGCGTTGCCTTGTTACCGGCGGGCTAGCGTCGTTGGATCAGGATGCACGGACCGTGTACCGGGCAACCTATGCACGCATGGCCGAACGTAATCGTGAATTTTTCTCCTGGTATCCAGAAGACTTCGACAAGTTGCACCAGATTTACCAGCACGTGCGTGAAAACCATGACGAGTTTTTGCCCAACGGACAGCAAGTTACTGTGCCACTGGTGCAGATGTTGGGCATGTACCTGGGTGGAAATACCCGCGTGCACCTGCTTCACCATATCTTCGAAGAAGCCTTTAGCCCGACTCCTGGTGGCCTACGACTTTCCGATACGTTCCTTGACGCTTTATATGCGCAGTCATCGTTTGCGTCGAACCCGCTCTATGCGTTGATGCACGAAAGTATCTATGCCCAAGGCGAGGCGACGAACTTTGCCGCCGAAGACGTGCTCAGTGAATTTGAGGAGTTCACCGAGCACGCGAAAACTCCATTGTTGACCGGCGAGATGATCTTCCGTTGGCACTTTGCCCAAGATCCAGCACTGCGCCCGCTGGAAGATGTTGCGCGGATCTTGGCCGAACACGAGCATTTTGCGCCACTCTACGACCTGGATGTACTAGCCGAGAACACCGTCCCGGTGGCCGCTGCGGTGTACCACGACGACGTCTACGTCGACCGCGAGCTCTCCTTGCGTACGGCCTCGCAGGTTGCGGGTCTACAGACGTGGGTCACTGATGAGTACCACCACGATGGCATCGGCGATGACGGTCCAGCAATTTTCCGCCGCCTGTTGGCCATGACCAACGGTGAAGATCCTGAAGCGGCCGCAAAGGGCGATTGATTTCTAGAAACACACAGGCGCGCCGTTTCCAAACATGTTTGGAAACGGCGCGCCTCTTTGTTTAATACTGTGTGTTTAATGCATGTCTCTGGCCAGCACGATCACTAGGACGTGCGGCCAGAGAGCCTGATCTAGCTATCTAAACCTGCAGCAATCTGATTGTTCAGCTGCTGCAACAACGCTACAGAGCGGGCCAGAACTCGCTGGTCTTCTTCGCTAAAGCCTTCGATGCCACCCAAAAGAACGTTCATTGCGCGTTCACGATAGCCTTCGATTTCCCTGCGTCCAGCTTTGGTGAGGTTCACTAGGCTGACCCTGCGATCCTTCGGATCATCTTGACGCTTGACCATACGATCTTTTTCAAGCCGTATGACCAGCCCGGTCATCGTTGGCTGGGCAACTCGTTGTTCAATGGCCAAGTCGCCCACTCGCTGAGCGCCCAAACGGTCCAAGGACGAGAGCACCCGCCAAGCGGTCACAGAGCGGCCTTGGCCTGCGCTCTGACCCAGGAGGCGAGACATTGTTCCTGAAGCGTGCGCAACGTCAGCAGCTACAGATTTGGAATCAGTTGGTGCATCGCTCATGAAATTTACCTCCAAGATAAGTTCGCTAGTTTGCATCGAGCCAGAGAAAACCCGCCGATCAACCTTGGAAGGCGAACCGGCGGGCTCATTCTGCTTATTAGATGTCGTCGCGCAAAGCCCTGTCAGAGGACGACGTCATCGAGTCGCCTTCAGCAGCTTCGGCGGCACGTCGCCCCCATGGAGTCCACAAGGACATGACGGTCGCAACGATAATCGCGCCCAGGATCACCAGCAAGGACAGACCGGTCGAGATATCCAACCATGGGTAATCCAGGTGCTTGCCACCGTTGATGAATGGCAGGTTGTTCTCGTGCAGAGCGTGGAAGACCAGCTTCACGCCGATGAACGCCAGGATGAAGCTCAGTGCGTGCTTCAGGAAGACCAAACGGTTCATCAATCCACCCAGCAGGAAGTACAGCTGGCGCAGACCCATCAGGGCGAAGATGTTCGCGGTGAACACGATAAACGCAGACTTGGTCAGACCGAAGATGGCAGGAATCGAGTCAAAGGCGAACAGCAAGTCGGTCATACCGATGGTCACGAAGACCAGCACCATCGGGGTGAACAGCTTCTTTCCGTCGATCACGGTGCGCAGTTTTGCGCCGTCGAACTCATTGGAAATCGGCATACGGCTGGTCAGCTTCTTAACTAGACCGCTCTCTTCGTCCTCATCTTCGTCCTTGAGCTGGTTCCATGCGGTCCACAGCAGGAAGGCACCGAAGATGTAGAAGACCCACGACCACTGCTCAATAATGGCAGCACCGAGAACAATGAAGATTGCACGCAGGATCAGCGCGATAATAATGCCGAACATCAGCACTTCCTGCTGGTACTTACGAGGTACCGAGAAGCGCGCCATGATGATGATGAAGACGAACAAGTTGTCTACCGACAACGCATATTCGGTGATCCAGCCGGCGTAGAACTCCTGGCCGATCTGCGGTCCGGCTTGCCACCAGAGGATTCCGCCGAAGATCAAAGCTAAGGTGATGTAGATGCCGACAAAGATGCCAGCTTCCTTCATGGAGGGAATGTGAGGTCGCTTGGTGACGTACAGCAAGTCTGCGATTAGCACCGCACACAGCACGACCAGCGCGATGATCTCGAATTGAATGGTTAACCCATGAGTGCCCACAGACGAGCGACCTTTCGTTGGAGGGTATGGAAAATCGCCGCAAGTCTCTCCGCCGTCATCCAGGCAAACAAGTTAATTGAATGCTTGTCTATTGATCGGCTGCTGCGCCCGGCGAAGCATCATTGGTTCGCGTGTTGACGTTCACAGCATTGGGATACTCCCCTACGTCCAAAAAACCATTGTAGCGCACAGCATCTGCACAGACTTTTTGATCACACCAACCTGTCACAAACTGGTCGAGGATTAAGCGTGACCGGCGGCCTTCATCTGGCGCAGCTCCTTCTTCAATTCGGAGACCTCATCACGAATCCGCGCTGCCAGCTCAAACTGCAGCTCTGCGGCCGCAGCATGCATCTGTTCGGTCATATCGCCGATCTGAGTCAACAAATCTTCGGCCGGCGCAGCCGCCAACCCATCCTTACGCACACTCGCTGAGGCCTTGGACCGCTTAGCGTCCTTGGCCAACCGGTTATTGTTCAGTAGCTCCTGCGTGTCGGCGTCTTCACGAGCCAACTGATCGGTGATGTCGGCGATCTTCTTGCGCAGCGGCATCGGATCGATCCCGTGCTCCTTGTTATGCGCTTCCTGAATGGCCCGGCGACGATTGGTCTCGTCGATCGCTTTGTCCATGGCATCGGTAATCTTATCCGCGTACATGATCACCTGGCCGGAGACGTTACGTGCGGCGCGACCAATGGTCTGAATCAGCGAGGTCGCCGAACGCAAGAAGCCCTGCTTGTCAGCATCGAGGATTGCCACTAGGGAGACTTCAGGCAGGTCCAAACCCTCACGGAGCAGGTTAATTCCCACCAGCACGTCGAAGGCACCCATACGCAATTCGCGCAACAGCTCCACACGACGAATGGTGTCCACATCCGAGTGCAGGTACTGCACTCGGACCTGGTGCTCGGTCAGGTAGTCGGTCAGGTCCTCGGACATGCGCTTGGTCAAGGTAGTGACCAAGACGCGCTCATCACGCTGAACGCGCAGACGGATTTCATCGAGTAGATCATCGATCTGTCCCTTGGTGGGCTTCACGATAATCTCCGGGTCGATCAGGCCGGTGGGGCGAATGATCTGTTCCACATAACCATCGGACTTGCCCAGCTCGTACTTACCCGGGGTCGCCGAAAGATAGACGGTCTGCCCGATGCGCTGCAAAAACTCATCCCACTTCAGCGGACGGTTATCCATCGCGCTGGGAAGGCGGAAACCGTGCTCAACCAGCGTGCGCTTACGTGACATATCGCCTTCATACATGGCGCCGATCTGCGGCACGGTCACGTGCGACTCGTCGATCACCAGCAAGAAGTCGTCTGGGAAATAGTCGATCAAACAGTGTGGAGCGCTGCCGGCTTCGCGGCCATCAATGTGCCGCGAGTAGTTTTCGATGCCGTTGCAGAAGCCCATCTGCTCCATCATTTCCAGGTCATAGGTGGTGCGCATGCGCAACCGCTGGGCTTCAACGAGCTTGTTCTGCGATTCCAGCTCTTTGAGCCGTCCGGCCAGCTCGTCTTCAATCCGCTTGATGGCTTTGCCCATGCGCTCGGCGCCAGCAACATAGTGGCTGGCCGGGAAGATGTACATCTCGGTTTCTTCACGAATCACTTCACCGGTGACCGGGTGCAGGGTGTAGATCGCTTCAACTTCGTCGCCGAAGAACTCGATGCGCACGGCCTGCTCTTCGTACATTGGAATAATCTCGACCGTATCGCCACGCACCCGGAAGGTGCCACGGTGGAAGTCCATGTCGTTTCGGGTGTACTGCATGGCGACAAACTGGCGCAACATGGCATCGCGGTTCAGCTCTTCACCGGTTCGCACGGTGACCATTCCGGCCACGTACTCTTCTGGCGTGCCCAAGCCGTAGATGCACGAAACGGTGGCAACAACAATGGTGTCGCGCCGGGTGAGCAAGGAATTGGTGGCCGAGTGGCGTAAACGCTCAACTTCCTCGTTGACCGAGGAGTCCTTCTCGATAAAGGTATCGGTCTGCGGGACGTAGGCCTCGGGCTGGTAGTAGTCGTAGTAGGAAACGAAATACTCCACCGCGTTATTGGGCATCAGCTCGCGGAATTCGTTGGCCAGCTGAGCGGCCAGGGTCTTATTTTGCACCAGCACCAAGGTAGGGCGTTGTACCTGCTCCACCAGCCAGGCGGTGGTGGCAGATTTACCGGTACCCGTGGCGCCGAGCAGAACAATGTCCTTCTCGCCGTTGTTTAGCCGCTCGGTCAGCTGTTTGATGGCCTCCGGCTGGTCACCGGCTGGCTCATATTCGCTGATCACTTCGAAGGGAGCGACGACCCGCTTAATCGGCTGTGCAAGACTCATAGTTCCAGCATATCCACTTGCCCCCACCGTTTGAGCCTTGCCCTAGCCAGCTTTCAGCTTAAAGGGATAACTCACTACTTGCGCATACCGTAGCGGATGGCATTACGACGCACGGTGCGGCCAATGGCGTTGCTGAAAAAGCCACAGGTTACCACGGTCGCTGCAACAACGCCCAGCAGTGCTAGCCAGCCGGAAATGTAGACCACCGGCGAATATGGGCCTTGCTCCTGGCCGACAAACTCGGCACGACCGCCAAAGCCTAGCCACAGCACCAGAGCTACTGCGAAACTCGCAAGCATCGTCCATTTGGAAATCTTGAGCATTATTTCTCCTACTACCTACGTCAACTGCGCGAAGAGAACACTGACCTGTGCCTCAAGTTCTTCTAAACTGCCGGAATTGTCCAGCGCAAAATCTGCGACGGCGGCACGCTGCTCGTCACTGGCCTGCGCGGCCATCCGTGCCTTTGCTTCTTCGACGCTCCACCCGCGGTCTTGGACCATGCGACGGATCCGCTCATCATGTGGGGCTTGGATAACGATCACCGCGTCAAACCGGTCAGCTTGCCCAGATTCAACCAACAGCGGGATGTCTTCTACCACCAGCGCGTCCTGGGGCGCCTTTGCACGAAGCGCGCCAGCGGCCTCGCGCACTAGAGGATGCACAATGTTGTTCAACGTCTGCCGTTGCTGTTCATCGGCGAAGACGATCGCACCCAACGCCTTGCGATCCAGAGCGCCATCGGGCAACAAAACCTCGGACCCAAATGCGTCTTTAATCGCAGCTAAGCCGGGTGTGCCAGGGGCAACCACATCGCGCGCCAAAGCGTCGGCATCGATCACTACCGCCCCGAGTTCGGCCAATTTAGCCGCTACGGCAGATTTTCCGGAGGCTACTCCCCCGGTCAGTCCAACATGCTTCATGCTCCCAGCCTATAAACTATTAGCGATGAACACCAACGAATCGGTCGCGACCAGCTATACCACGCTCAGCGGGGACAGCGTGCACGAGCTGGAAATCAAGCGCTCGCGCTTCATCACCTACCTGTACCGCGTTGATTCGGAGGCCGCCGCGCGCGAACACATCGCGACCTTGCGCAAAACCCATTTTGACGCCCGGCACCACTGCACCGCCTTCATCCTTGGCCCTGACCGGATGACCCAGCGTTCCAATGACGATGGCGAACCCTCGGGTACCGCGGGGGTTCCGATGCTCGACGCGCTAGCTAAGCGCGATACAGAACAGGGCGGTGGCCTCTCCGACGTGCTCGCCGTGGTCGTGCGCTATTTTGGTGGCATTAAACTTGGCGCCGGCGGTCTGGTCCGCGCCTATTCCGAAGCGGTGTCCAGCGCGTTGGATCACACCACGTTAATAGGCCGCCAACGCCTACGCATCTTCACCTTGCCCGCGGCTCACGCAACGGCCGCGCGCTACGAAAACGAGCTACGGGCCGCCGGTTACCAGATCGAGCCCACACAGTGGCAGTCAACGGCCGCGCTGATCCAGATCGGCATCCCCGATACCCCCGAAGCCGTCGAAGAATTGCACACCCACATCGCCACACTCACCTCCGGCGCTGGGCAACTGGTCGCCGCCAACACCCAATGGGTTGATCTGATTTGAATCCCGCATCGTTTTCCGACGCCGAGCTTGAGACCCTGCTGGCTGATCTTCGGCGCTGGCCCGATGTGCAGGCACCGAACCTTTTTGCCGCCGACGCTGCCGATCGGCTGATTCTGGACACCTGCGCGATGTGGCACCGCGAGGCGGGCACCTCGTGGCCCGATTCCATCACGATCATCGGCGATCACTACGGTGCGTTGAGCCTGGGCGCACTGGCCTTGGGTAGCACGCAGGTACGCGTCCACTGCGATTCGCTCACCGCACGCCAAGCCATCAAAGCCAATGTGCAGCGTTTGCTGCCCGAGCTGGCCGCGCGACTGACCTTTTACCCGCTGGCTCAAGCAGCAACGTCGGCTACCCACATTTTGCTGGCACTACCCCGCGGTCTGGATGTTTTGGACGAGCAGGTTGCCGCCATCACCGCCGTGGCATCTGCGCAGGCCCGACTCTTTGCCGGCGGGCGCATCAAACATATGAGCCGCTCAATGAACGAGGTACTCTCCTCGCGTTTTGCCCAGCTCGACGTCTCGTTGGCACGCCAAAAATCACGCGTACTCACCGCCAGTCTCCCCTTGGAATCCCAGCCCGCCAGCAAATTCCCGGCCACCGCAACCCATGAGGTGAACGACACCAGCTTTAGCCTGCACGCCGGCGCTGGCACTTTTGGTGCGGCACGATTGGATCCGGGCACCCGGCTGTTGTTGGAGAACCTGCCGGACTTAACCGAACACCACAGGTTGGTGGATTTGGCCTGTGGCAACGGGTCCATCGGCGTCTTTGCTGCGCTCACCCACCGGCACCTGACGGTTGATGCGTCCGATCATTCGGCCTCCGCGGTGGCATCCACACTGGCCGCGGCCGAGGCTAATGGCCTGTCCGCCCGCCTCACCGCCGTGCAAGACGACGCGTTGTCCCGGCTTCCGGATCACTCGGCCAGCCTGATCACGTTGAACCCGCCATTCCACATCGGCAATACCGTCACCGCTGACATCGCGTTTAAACTGATCGACGATGCTGCCCGCGTGCTGGCCCCCGGCGGTCAGCTCTTGTGCGTTTTTAACTCCCACCTGCGCTATCGCAATGAATTGGTCCGACGTGTCGGCCCCACCACCCAGCTAGCACGCGACAAAACCTTCACGGTCACCTCTTCCATCGCAGCGCACTAGAACTTTTCCACACTTCGCACGATGCGCTCTTGCCCGCGCATCGGCACAGAGCATTCTGTGCTCATGAGCCAAACCATGAGCCAGGCGTTAGCCGAGCTATCCGAAGCGTTGCAGCAGACCTCGCGACTATCCGTCGACGAGGCGCTGGCATTGGCCGAGCTCATTCCCGTTTTGCATCAGGCCGTCGGCGCCCCAGAGGATCTCACGCCGGAAACGACTGAACCCACCGCTGAACCTTCCGTGCTCACCGCTGAACCGGCCGAGTCCTTCCGTGAGGATCCGCGTTTTGCTCTGGCTTTGGCATCAATCGCCGAGTCCGCCGCCCATCACGCGCTCCGCACCCAGATCTACGCCGCCCACCTTCTCGAAGCCACCAGCGCCCATACTCTCACCGTGGACGAGCTAAATGCCCAACAAGCTGGCACCATTGATTTCACCCGGCCCGCCGAGCGCACCGGCCAGCGTGCCACCTTCACCGGCACGTCTGCCTTGCTGTCCTCTTGGCTACACATTGAGCATCACGAGGCACTGCGGCGCGTGGCCAGCGCCAACCATGTTTTTGCCCAGTTTGATTACCAGCATCAGCAGTATCCGGCACAGTTTCCCTTGCTGACCCAGCGGTTCAACGATCCGACCCTTCCGCCTGCCGAAGCACTATCGGTGGCACGCCGGCTGGGGGCATTGGAACCGGTTCGTGAAGAGTTCGACGCCCCCACCACCTCTACGGTGCGCGGTGCCGACGGTCAGCTGCTTGAAGCCATGCTCGATCACGAATTAGGAGAAGCAGACCCGGCCACCCGGCGCAAAGGCATCAACGCCGTTATTAAGTCCGCCAAGGAACAGCAATCTGAAGAACAGCCCGAGGCCCAAGAAGGAATTTTCCGGCGCGGTCTGCGTCATGGGTTGGTGCGTTACGAACTTGCCCTGCGCCCCACCCGAGCCGAACTTTTCGAGTCTGGCATCGCCCAAAGTGACAATCCGCGCTCCGACGCTGGTCAAGCTGCACGTGAGGCGTTCACCGATAACAACTCCGATCCGGCCGACGCAGCCAACCCAACCAACGCGTCCGACGCGTCCGACGCGTCCGACGCGTCCGACGCGACCACGGAGCATCCCGACTTTGTCACCGATGAAGAAGCAGCAGCGAGCGAGGCCACGGACACTGCTCCCATCACCCCTGCCGCTCGACGCCTGAATGGGTTGATGTCATTGCTCGAGCTCAACTCAAAACTCCTCCAGCGACTACTTGATGCAACTCTTCACGGAGCGCAAGAAGACGCACAGGCCACCGCCGGCTCGCAAGAGCTGAAGGTGCCAGTCATCAAACCCCAGGTCGTCGTCACGATTTCCTTGGCGGAACTTGAAGGTCGAGCAGATACATTCGGTATTACCTCCCACGGATTTAAGCTCAGCGCCACCGATCTACGGCAAACCCTAGCCAAAGCCCGAATCATTCCCATAGTTTTGGGGGGCAAAGGCGAAATCCTAGATATTGGTCGAGCCCAACGAAAGCATCCGAATTACATGCGCCTAGGGGTCGCAGTGCGTGATCGCGGCTGCCTCGTGCCTGGTTGCACCATGGATCCGGAACGCTGCAATATCCACCACGTCTGGTTCTGGTCCGAAGGTGGAGTCACGGCAGTGTATTGGAGCGCGATGCTCTGCGATACGCACCATCACGATGTTCACGCCGGGTTGATCAAGGTCATCCCCAATGATGGTGTGCCTCAGGTGATCCTGCCGGCCTTTATGGATCCAACCCAAACGCCGGTCCGCAACCAGTACCATTTTGCGGCCACCACCTAAGCCACTGGATCTGCACACCGGAGCGTAGAAATGTGCACAGCTAAATCGCTAAGCTCCCCTCGGGCTCAGGTCTTTGAACTTGAGACCCTCAAGTAATCCATCTGTCGTCTCTAGTGTGCGTCCGAACATTCGCATCTGCTCCGCCCTTGCCCCAACGACGCTTACTGTTCGCCAATTTGAGTACCGTCAGGGTCACTGCCGCTCGTGCAGGACTCGACGTGGACACCAATACCCGCTTAAATGCACGAAGGCCCAACCCTTTCGGGTTGGGCCTTCGTAGCTCAGCTAAAGCTAATCACGATTCCTGCACGAGGCAGAAAGCGAAATTAGTTGCCGGTCAGCTTCTCGCGCAGTGCAGCAAGAGCTTCGTCAGAAGCCAAGGTGCCTGCATCGGTGGCTGGAGCCTCCGAGGAGTACGAAGCTGGAGCTGGCTCGGAGCTACCTGCAGCAGCAGGCTCTGCTTCTGCGTCAGCTACGATTGCGGCAGCAACCTGCTTCTTGTGTGCTTCCCAACGCTCCTGAGCAGCAGCGTACTGTGCTTCCCATGCAGCGCGCTGGGTGTCGAAGCCCTCGAGCCATTCGTTCGACTCTGGGTCGAAGCCCTCTGGGTACTTGTAGTTGCCGGCCTCGTCGTACTCTGCAGCCATGCCGTAGAGTGCTGGGTCAAACTCGGTACCCTCTGGGTCAACACCTTCGTTAGCCTGCTTGAGCGACAGCGAGATGCGGCGACGCTCCAGGTCGATGTCGATAACCTTGACGAACAGTTCGTCACCAACGGAGACAACCTGCTCAGCCAGTTCAACGTGGCGAACTGCAAGCTCGGAGATGTGAACCAGGCCTTCGATGCCGTCTTCGACGCGTACGAACGCACCGAATGGAACCAGCTTGGTAACCTTGCCCGGTACAACCTGACCCAGTGCGTGGGTGCGGGCGAAGGTCTGCCAAGGATCTTCCTGGGTAGCCTTCAACGACAGCGAAACGCGCTCGCGGTCTAGATCGACTTCGAGAACCTCTACGGTTACTTCCTGGCCAACCTCGACAACCTCGGATGGGTGGTCGATGTGCTTCCAAGACAGCTCGGAAACGTGTACCAAGCCGTCTACGCCGCCAAGGTCCACGAATGCACCGAAGTTGACGATGGAGGAAACAACGCCCGGACGAACCTGGCCCTTTTCCAGCTTGTTAAGGAAGGTCGAGCGAACCTCAGACTGGGTCTGCTCAAGCCATGCACGGCGGGAAAGAACAACGTTGTTGCGGTTCTTGTCCAGCTCGATGATCTTGGCTTCGATTTCCTGACCGATGTATGGAGCCAGGTCGCGCACACGGCGCATCTCGACGAGCGATGCTGGCAAGAAGCCACGCAGGCCGATGTCCAGGATGAGGCCACCCTTGACAACCTCGATAACGGTACCGGTAACGACGCCGTCCTCTTCCTTGATCTTTTCGATGTCGCCCCAAGCACGCTCGTACTGAGCACGCTTCTTGGACAGGATCAGGCGGCCTTCTTTGTCTTCCTTGGTCAGAACCAAGGCTTCAACGCTGTCACCAACGGCGACAACATCGCCTGGGTCAACGTCGTGCTTGATGGAAAGCTCGCGGGAAGGGATGACACCTTCGGTCTTGTAACCGATGTCGAGCAGAACTTCGTCGTGGTCAACCTTGACGACGGTGCCTTCGACGAGGTCACCATCGTTGAAGTACTTGATGGTGGCATCGACTGCGGCCAAGAAGTCCTCAGCAGATCCAATGTCGTTAATTGCGACAACTGGTGCGCTGTTGTTCTCGTTCGAGGTGATGGTCATGTAGTAGGGACTCCGATGTGGATAGATTTGGTCAGTCGAAACCCCGGAAGTCCCGGAATTTCGAACGGGTAAAACTTGATTGCGGCCATAACTAGTGCCATGGCACGACTTGACAAGTCTACGCGTATACCAGAGTGCGGGTCAAAGCGTAACCCACTAACATCCACGTCAGCATTTTGTGAACTTCGTCATAAACCTGTGTTCAGCAGACACTTGATCAGAACGTGTGAGGGGTGAAGGGTGCGCGATCAACTTCAAAAAGTCGCAGGCTCGCGCTCACATCCGACTCCGACTTCGTCGATGCCCGACCCGCTGCCAGCAGCTGCGAGAGCTGCACCGTACCCAAGTACAACCCCGCCAGCTCTCGTTCGCCCAGAACCACATGGGCTACACCGGTCAGTTCTTCCGCATCAATTGCCACACGCTTTACAGTTGCCGAACCATCGGCGACCTCAAAAAGGTACGTGCCGTCGATCAGCGACAAGCGATCTGTCACGCTGATGACCAGTTGGCCCGATCGCTGGTAACCGCGAGCTTCAAAGGCGGCGATGACATCCAGTACACGCAACCACAGGACGTCGTCGGTGGAGCGCACCTGGTAGTCCCGAACGTTGTGCAATACCAAACGCATCGGATCATCCAATGCTCCTTGCCCATGGACCTGCTGCACCAAATCATGATTGGCCACGTATTCCAGCAGCTTCAACCTCGCCACGTCGCTGAGGGCAACAAGTTTGTGTACGACCATCTTTGGTTGCGCATCATCCCAACCACCGAACTTATAGGTAATGGATCCGCCAAGTTCGCCAGCTTCATCGTAGTAGGCAGCATGGCGCATGTTCTTGGCCTTCGCCAGAGAATCCCACCCTTCCCAACGCCCCAGTGCATAGCCCACATCAAATTCCGTGCCATCGACCGAACCGAAAGTCTGCGCCAAGGCGCTGCGAATCAATGCTTCAAGCTTCGTTGCGAACGGCTCGGGATCGACGTCGATCACAGCGCCGGGAAGCGCAACCAGCAATTTTAGACCGCCCTCACATTTGAGCGTGAAGCGAGTCTGATAGGTGGCCGGTTCAAATCCGTAGCGACCGTAGATGCTCGCCTCAGAAGCGGTCAGTACTGCCAGCGCGAACCCACCTCTGCGCGCATAATTCAGGTCCTCCGTGATTTGCCGAGTCAAAATACCCTGCCGACGATGGGTGGGCGAAACGGTCACCGCAGTAATTTTATGCACCGCCACCGGTCGCGCTCCCCCAGCGTTGAGCAACCCCGGGAAACTCGCATAGGTGTGCACCGGCTGGCTGGCATGTCGAGATTCGGCCGGCGCCTGTTGATCGAACACCATCGTAAAGCGCAGTTTTTGCGCTGCTGCCAGCCGAGAGTAGGTGGACTCGCCCGCTTCATCGGGCAGCTCTTCATAAAACCCGAGCGCGGTGGCCCGTTGAAAAATGCTCAGGGCGCGCTGTCCATCGTCGTCCAATTGCGCAGCGTCATAACTAACGCACTTGAGTTGGCTAGGGATTGCTTTTGCCACTGTTTTGCACCCTTCATCGTTGAAGCTCAACAGGCACGCCCCATGCTGCTCGGCGGTAGGTAGTGCGGTAGATAGTACTGTGCTGCCGGGCGTGAAGTTCAGTGTACTTCGCGCCCGGCAGCATCAGGGTAGAGATTTGCGCCCGTTAGTGAGCCGCCTCGTGCCAGGTCCGGCCAATGCCCGGCTGAACATCCAGCGGCACCAACAGGTCAGCGGCCTGGCCCATTTCGTGGGTCACCAACTCCTGCACTGCTTCCAGTTCCCCTTCGGCGATCTCCAAAATGAGTTCGTCATGGACCTGGAGCAGCATGCGGGAGGTAAAGTTCCCGGATTCGAGCCCCGCAGAGATCTTGAGCATGGCCACCTTAACCAGATCGGCGGCCGATCCCTGAATAGGTGCATTCAGTGCCGCGCGTTCGGCAATATCGCGTAGACGCCGATCCGAGCTGTTCAGCTCTGGCAGGTAACGACGACGGCCAAAGATGGTTTCGGTGTAGCCGTCCTTGCGGGCTTGGTCCACGACCGAACGCAAGTAGGTGCGCACCGCTCCGAAACGATCGAAGTAGTCCTTCATCAATTTGCGCGCTTCGTCCACGCCGATCTTCAGCTGCTTGGACAGCCCAAAACTGCTCAAACCGTAGGCCAAGCCGTAGCTCATCGCCTTCACCTTGGAGCGCATTTCAGAGCTGACCTCTTCTGGCTCGACGTTGAACACGCGCGAACCGACAAACCGGTGCAGGTCTTCGCCGTTTTGATAAGCCTCGATCAACCCGGCATCCTCGGACAGGTGCGCCATAATGCGCATTTCGATCTGCGAGTAGTCCACGGTCAGCAGGGTTTGGTACCCGGTGCCCACCATGAACACGTCGCGAATGCGTCGGCCCTCTTCTGAACGGACCGGGATGTTCTGCAGGTTCGGGTTCAGACTAGAAAGTCGACCGGTGGCTGCCACGGTCTGCGCGTAGGTGGTGTGGATCCGTCCATCGTCGTGCGTAGCTTTCAGCAGACCGTCGACGGTCTGGCGTAGTTTGATGGCATCGCGGTAAGCCATCAGCGCCACCAGGAACGGGTGCCCGGTTTTGACCAGCAGGTCTTGAAGTGATTCAGCGTCCGTAGTGAAACCGGTCTTGATTTTTTTGGTACGCGGCAAATCCAGCTCTTCAAACAGCACTACCTGCAGCTGCTTCGGGCTAGAAAGGTTTACCTCGTGGCCGATCGCAGCAAAAGCGTCGTTGGTGGCCTGATCAACCTGCGTGGTGAAGTGCGCGCGCAGTTCGTTCAGCCGATCCACGTCCACTGCCACGCCGGCGCGTTCCATCTCAAAGAGGACCGGGATCAGCGGCAATTCCATCTCTGCAGCCAGCAAATCGGCGTGCTTCTCAGCCAGCTTGGTGGCAAGGAACGCGGACAGGTCGTGGATTGCCTGAGCTTGGGCCAGGGTGGGTTCGACCAAATCAGCGGTCAGCCCCAGATCCAATTCGCCCTTCTTCGCCTGATGCACCGGCACCGCATATTTCAGGTGGTACTGCACCACGTCCACTAGGTCGTGGCTACGCCGATCTGGCTGAATCAGGTACGCACTAATCAACGTGTCGTCCTTGATGCCCGCGATCTTCAGCCCACGTTCGATCAGCAGGTGCATGGTGGCTTTAGCGTCGTGGAAAATTTTGGGCGCGTTGGCGTCAGCAAGGAATGCGGCCAGTTCGTTCTCGGTGCCTTCCTGAAGTTCGCCAAGATCAAGCCAAACGGCCTGTGCCCCACGGAACAATGCAAGGCCCACAGCTTCATCGCCAACCACGGCAGGTTGAACGGCGATCGGCGCGGACTTACCGGCATCGATAAAGTCGCGTAATGCTTGGGCGTTGTCGGTCACCACACGGGTGAAGGCAGCTACCTCGGGGGCAACTTCCTCCTCCTGCGCTGCAAAGAGGTCAAAGAGGCGTTTACGCAGGGTGTTAAACTCCAGCGCGTCAAACAGGTTCTCGATCTCTTCGCGGTTTGGTGCCTCAAGCTCCATCTGCTCCAAGGTCACCGGCAGCTCTAGGTCGTGCTTCAGCTGGTTGAGCCGGCGGTTGCGGGTCACGTTGTCCACGTGCTCACGCAGGGACTCGCCCACTTTGCCCTTGATCGAGTCAATGTTTTCCAGCACACCGGCCAGGTCCCCGTAGAGGTTGATCCACTTTGCGGCGGTCTTCGGGCCGACGCCCGGTACTCCTGGCAGGTTATCGGCGGTTTCGCCGACCAGTGCAGCAAGATCCGAGTAACGCTGTGGTGGAACAAAGTATTTGGCTTCCACCGCGGCAGCGTCCATCGGCGGAATGTCGCTAATGCCCTTTTTCGGGTACAAAACCAGGGTCTTGTCGGTGATCAGCTGGAAGGCATCACGGTCACCGGAAACCACCAGCACGTTAAAGCCCGCGTCCTCGCCCATGGTGGCCAGCGTGGCCAGGATGTCGTCGGCCTCAAAGCTTTCCAGGGTGATGGACGGGATGTTCATCGCCTTCATCACCTCTTGGATGAGGTCGATCTGCCCGTAGAACTCTTCGGGCGTCTTGTTGCGCCCGCCCTTGTACTCGGTGTACTCCAGCGACCGGAAGGTTGGAGTATCCAGGTCGAATGCGACAGCGACGTGGGTGGGCTTCTGCTGACGGATCATCGTCAGCAGCATGGATACAAAGCCGTGCACCGCGTTGGTGTGCTGTCCCGTGCTCGTCGCAAAGTTCTCCGCTGGCAGCGCGTAAAACGCGCGGAACGCCATCGAATGTCCGTCAATAATCAGCAGTCTCTTGTCCGACGCGGGTGTCGGCTTGGTAGTTTCGCTCACACCTGAAAGCCTAGTTCCCATGAACGACAATTTCACTACTCAACCCACGCAAGATTCGGCACATCCGTTCGCGCAGCAGCTCACGCGCCACGGCCTACCTCACAGTGCGTGGTCTTTTTTGCGCTCCAATGGCGTAGGTGAACTAGTGGAAAAGCTAGAGATCGTCTTCACCGAGTTCACCGTCGATCGGATCACGGCCACCATGCCGGTCGCCGGAAACACTCAGGTCTACGGGATTTTGCACGGCGGCGCGTCGGCAGCCCTAGCCGAAACCCTAGGTTCGATGGCTGCAGCGTTGCACGGCGCCGGGACGACTCAACCCGTGGGGGTCGACCTAAACATCACACACCACAAGGCTGGCCGCACCGGTTTGGTCACCGCAGTATGCACCCCGGTGCACCTAGGACGCAGAAGCACCAGCCACGAGATCGTGATCAGCAACGAGGACGGGGCACGCATTGCCACCGCGCGCATCACCAACATGATGCTCCCGGTAGAAAACTAGCCCACCGCGTAGCGCGTCAGCGTGATGTCGTTGCCCAAGTCTTCAACGCTCATCGCTGAGAGTTGGGCGCGCACCGAACGCCCAAAAATGCTGGTGCCCTCGCCGAAGACCACCGGCACGGTCACTAACAACAGCTCGTCCAATACGTTCGCTTGAACAAATCCGCCTGCTAGATCCGCGCCGCCGGCAACCCACACGTCACCGGCCCCCGCGCTTCGCGCAATGTCTTGGCTCCAGAAACCGATTTCTCCGCGGATGAACGTCAGGTCGGTATCGGGCAGGGTCGGTAATTCGTGGTGGGTTAAGACCCAGACTGGGAGGTGCGCAAACATCCAGCTCATGTTCCCGTCGGCGACTTCCTTGGCGATACCCTCGTAGGTTTTCCCGCCGATCACCACTGCACCAATGGTTTCAAAGAACTGATCAAAGTGCTTTTTCACGCCAGGCTGTTTGGCGAAGGTGGTGAACCAATGCGCATCGGCGCTACCGTCGGCAATAAAACCATCAACGGAGGCACCCACGTAGTACTTGAAGCTAGTCATGGCTCCAGTCTAGGGGTGCCTCCGTCGAAGGCAATATGCAGTTTTACTTCCCAGCCGATGTTGAGCGTGCTGAGCACTATCAGCGATAGTGAGCGTTTAGTGGCTTGAGGACATGCCCAAAATCGCTTCGCTAAGTTGCGGAACGATCAGCACCACGCCAAAGGCCACAATTAAGCCGGCCACGGTGAAGCAGGCATACGCGCCAGTCTTGCTAAGGCCCGTACTTTTTCCTTCGTCCCTAGCTACAGCCAGCAGGCGAACTCCGAAAGAGTAAGCGGTAACAATGAGCATCGCGGCAATCCACGTGACGATCGCAACGATCGCAAAGGCAACCCAGTCAATCATGAGTTATCAGCATCCTTCTGCGTGGCGACGAGCTTAGCTTGCGCGGCTTCAGCCTTGGCCTTGGCGCGGCGTTGCTTCTTGGTCAAAATGTTGACCGCAGCTCCGGAGTTATCGATGTCGGACATAGTCCCGTCAGAGCCGTGCGACTGCTTTCGGGAAGCGAACCAGATGGTCAGCATCGCGCCAACTCCAAGGATGGTGACGATAACCAGACCTGGGGTGCCAAAGTGTACGATCCAGGCTGCCAGACCGCCGACGATCGCGGCTGCCGGCAAGGTGAAGAGCCAGCCCAAGGCAATACGGCCGGCGGTGCCCCAACGGACCTCGCCGCCCTTGCGGCCCAAACCGGAACCGATAACCGACCCGGAAGCGACCTGAGTGGTCGACAGGGCAAAGCCCAAGTGCGAGGAAGCCAGGATGGCTGAAGCAGTGGAGACCTCTGCGGCGAAGCCCTGTGCAGGCTTCACGTCGGTCAGTCCCGAACCCATGGTCTGGATAATGCGCCAGCCACCGGTGTACGTTCCCAACGCGATCGCCAGAGCACAAGCGGTAACCACCCAAAGGTGTACGCCTGATCCTGAATCCTGCAAGCCGGAGGCCACCAGGGTCAGGGTGATGATGCCCATGGTCTTCTGCGCATCGTTGGTACCGTGCGACAGCGCGACCAACGAGGAGGAGAAAATCTGCCCATAGCGGAAGCCGCCGCGTTTAGGCGAGGCACCGTTTTGGCGCTTGGTGATGGCGTAAGCCAGCTTCGTGCACAGGTACGCGGAGACACCGGCAATCACTGGGGCGCAGAGCGCAGGCAGCAAAACCTTGGAGAGCAGCACGCCGTAGTTCACCGAAGCCACGCCGGCACCGACAATAGCGGCACCAACCAGTCCGCCGAACAACGCGTGCGACGAGCTCGATGGCAGACCCAGCAGCCAAGTGAGCAGGTTCCAAATCACCGCACCCATCAGTCCAGCAAAAATCATTGCTGGCCCGATGGCTACACCTGTGGAGGGGTCTTCGTTAATGATGCCGCCAGAAATTGTCTTGGCTACCTCGGTGGAGAGGAAAGCACCGACAAGGTTCAAAATTGCGGCGAGGGCAACGGCCTTCTTAGGGGAAATTGCACCGGTTGCGATCGGGGTGGCCATCGCATTGGCCGTGTCATGAAATCCATTGGTGAAGTCAAAAAACAACGCCAAGGCAATGACTAGGACGACGATCAGCGTCAAATCCATTTAGTACCAGCCTGAGAGGTCGAACGGCAAGGGAAAGTGTACGGGCTTCGAACAAGCTAATCTGCGAAATATTTTTAGGCATGCAGGACTTGGTTCTTGGCGCAGTTTCAATCTTAGGCGTACTGAGCGGTTCGTCAATCTAGGAAGTCAACTAACGGGCGGCTAATTTTTTAATAACTTGCCGTGCTCAGTAAGCACTATTGCTCGTTGGATAGGCACAACAGCTAGCCGTCGCATGAAAATGTGCACCAAAACACACGGCGTTTTGGTGCACATCCACAGATTCTACCAACGAGCAGTTCGTACTTACTTGACCTGATCGACGACGGTTTCGGCAACCTGGCGCATGCTCAGGCGGCGATCCATCGAAGTCTTCTGGATCCAGCGGAATGCTTCTGGCTCGGTCAGACCCATCTTGGTGATCAGCAAGCTCTTAGCGCGATCTACCAGCTTGCGAGTCTCAAACTGCTCAGCGAGGTTGCTGACTTCCTCTTCCAAGGCGCGCAGCTCGTCATTACGAGAAATAGCGATCTCGATGGCCGGAGTCAGATCGGCAGGGGTAAATGGCTTAACCACATACGCCATGGCACCGGCTTCACGCGCGCGCTCCACCAATTCCTTTTGGCTGAACGCGGTGAGCAGTACTACCGGGGCGATGCGTTCCTTCACAATCGCCTCAGCGGCGGTGATGCCGTCCATGACTGGCATCTTCACGTCCATCAGAACCAGATCGGGCTTCAATTCACGAGCCTTCTCCAATGCGGTCTGTCCGTTATCTGCCTCAGCAACAACGTCATAACCCTCGGAGCGTAGGATCTCGACGATATCGAGGCGGATGAGGGTTTCGTCCTCGGCTACAACCACACGACGCGGGGTGGATTGCACCTCGGATGGAATTCGGGTGACTTCGGGTAGTTCGCTCATTGGCGCCTTCCTCCATGATCAAAAAATCCTGCCCGTGCGGTGGAGGGCAGTTAGATGGTTTCCGTCAGCGAAGCTACGTTGCCTCGGTTTCACATATAAGCCTACTTGCATGTACTGTAGTTCACGCGATGACGCGAGGTTCCCGATTAGGAAATCTGGAAAACCTCTAGTAAACTAGTCAAAGTGCCAGCCCAAGTGGCGGAATCGGTAGACGCGCCGCACTCAAAATGCGGTATCGAAAGATGTGTGGGTTCGAGTCCCACCTTGGGCACCAAAGATAGGCCGCTGGTTCGGAATAATATTCCGGATCAGCGGTTTTTTTCTGCCCAAAATTAGGGTAAGTGTGAGCGACTGCACAAAGTTCAATTTGCACCGCTGACACAAAAAAGTTCCGCCCCTGCCCACCGGAAGGTGAACAGAAGCGGAACTTTTAAGGCATCAGCGTAAAAGCTAGATGCTAGAGGGACTCAGGAGTTGAAACATTCTCCGGTGCCCATGGTCCAACCTTTTCGCGGGCAGGCATTGGCTTGCCGTCGACCAGCTGTCCAGCGTCTGCCAGATCGCCGATCTTGTGTACACGAATCGAGTTGGTCGAGCCGGCCTGTCCCGGAGGGGAACCGGCAGCAATGCAGACAACGTCGTTGACCTCGGCCAAACCTTCGCTAAGCAGCGCTTCGTCCACCTGAGCAGTCATCTTGTCCGTGTGGTCAGCGTAGGCAACCAAACGTGCCTGAACGCCCCACATCAGGGTCATGATGTTGTAGGTCTGCTGCAACGGGGTGAAAGCCAAAACCGGCTTCTTTGGGCGCAGTCGCGAAAGACGACGTGCCGAGTCACCGGACTGGGTGAACGCAACGATGTACTTTGCGTCAACCTGATCGGCGATCTCCACAGCAGCACGGGTAATAGCGCCACCGGTGGTCTTAGGCTGAGAACCCAAGCGTGGGATACGATCCAGACCATGCTCTTCGGTGGAAGAGATGATGCGCGACATGGTTTCCACGGTTTCGACCGGGTAAGCACCAACCGAGGTCTCCCCCGAAAGCATGACAGCGTCGGCACCGTCAAGCACGGCGTTAGCGCAGTCAGATGCTTCAGCGCGGGTAGGAGTTGGCGACTCAATCATCGACTCAAGCACCTGGGTAGCAACGATCACTGGCTTAGCCCAGCGACGAGCCAATTCAACGGCGCGCTTCTGCACCAGTGGAACTTCTTCCAGTGGCAGTTCTACACCCAAGTCTCCGCGGGCGACCATGATGGAGTCAAAAGCGTCGACGATTTCTTCAAGGGCAGCCACAGCCTGTGGCTTCTCGATCTTCGCGATCACTGGGACGCGACGACCTTCTTCGTCCATAATTTCATGCACGCGCGAAATGTCTTCGGCGTTGCGCACGAAGGACAGTGCAACCATGTCGATGCCGGCACGCAGTGCCCAGCGCAGGTCGTCCTCATCCTTTTCACTCAGTGCAGGAACGTTCACTGCAACGCCTGGCAGGTTGATGCCCTTGTTATTGGACACTTCGCCGCCGACGACTACCTCGGAATGCACGGAGGTTGCATCGACCGAGATGGCCTTGAGCTTTACCTTGCCATCGTTGATGAGCAGGAAGTCCCCTGCCTTCACGTCGTTTGGCAGACCTTTGAAGGTGGTCGAGCACAGGTTACGGGTGCCTTCCACGTCATCAATGGTGATGGTGAATTCTTCGCCCGCCTCCAGGATGTACTTCGCGTCACCCTTAAAGCGCCCCAAGCGGATCTTAGGACCCTGCAGGTCGGCAAAAACACCGACCGCGCGGCCGATCTCAGCCGCTGCGTTACGCACGTTCGCCAACGATTGTGCGTGCATGGAGTGATCTCCATGGCTCATGTTTAAGCGCGCGACGTCTACGCCCGCATTTAGTACCGCTACAGTGTTTTCGTAGCTTGCTAGGGCTGGACCCCAGGTTGCTACAATCTTTGCGCGTCTCATTCCGTCAGCCAAATGCCTTTCTTGTCCACACAGGCAAAATGCGGCCCATCCACAATCGGATGCGCCGCATTTAAGCCTACGTCACTCAAATGATGCTGATGGCCCTATCGGTTGGAGCTACCGGTGCTGGAAGAATTGTCGAGCCCATGAGGAATTTATCGACCGAGGCGGCGCAAGCGCGACCTTCAGCGATAGCCCACACGATCAGCGACTGTCCCCGACCGGCATCTCCGGCGACGAACACCGATTCGGTATTCGTCATGTAGTAGCCATCTCGGGCGACGTTGCCCCGGTTGTCGAATTCGATACTGACCTGTTCGTCCAGTCCGGAAGCTTCCGGACCGGTGAACCCGAGGGCAAGCAGAACCAAATCAGCTTTGATTACGCGTTCGGTTCCAGACTTCGGGAGGCGCTTGCCAGCAACAAATTCTGTCTCTGCAACTGTAACACCGATCACCTTATTCTGCTTAGTTCCCTCACCGGCGACAAAGTTCACAGTGGAAGCCAAATAGGTGCGCTCGCCACCTTCTTCGTGCGATGACTGCACTTCAAAGAGCACCGGCATGGTCGGCCAAGGGTGCAGTTCGCTACGCTCGGTGCCCGGCTGCTTGCCGATCGCCAAGGTCGTCACGCTGGCAGCGCCCTGACGCAGAGCGGTACCGATACAGTCCGAACCTGTGTCACCACCACCAAGGACAACAACATGCTTGCCCTTGGCGTCGATGGTGCGCACGCTGGAGGTACCAGCAACCACACGGTTGTTCTCGGTGAGGAACTCCATGGCGTGGTGCACGCCGTCGAGCTGGTTTCCTTCGATGGGCAGTTCACGCGGAACGGTCGCACCGGTGGCGACAATCACCGCGTCGTAGTCACGACGCAGCTGCTCCCAGGTGATGTCCTTACCGATTTCGATGCCGGTGCGGAAGATCGTACCTTCATCACGCATCTGATCCAGGCGCAGGTCGATCACCTGCTTTTCCAGCTTGAAGTCTGGGATACCAAAGCGCAGCAGACCGCCGATGGCTTCGTCGCGCTCGTACACGGCAACCGTGTGACCTGCGCGGGTCAGCTGCTGGGCAGCGGCCAGACCGGCTGGGCCCGAACCAACAATGGCGACACGGTGTTCGGTGTGGCGAGCTGGTGGCTGCGGTACAAAGTCGCCCTGGTCCATCAGGTGACCTGCAAGTTCAGCCTCAACCTGCTTGATTGTCACCGCTGGCTGGTTGATTCCCAGCACGCAGGATGACTCACAAGGGGCCGGGCACAGCTTACCGGTGAGTTCCGGGAAGTTGTTGGTGGAAAGCAGTCGAGCTGCCGCCTCATCCTTACGACCACGGTAGGTCAGATCGTTGAACTCTGGAATCAGGTTGCCCAGTGGGCAGCCCTGATGGCAGAACGGGATGCCGCAGTCCATGCAACGGGAAGCCTGCTGCTGCAGGGTCCCGTCTTTCTGGCGTTCAACAACCTCTTTGTAGTCCATCAATCGCACCGGTACCGGGCGCTTGGGTTGGGTGACACGCTCGGTCACCTTCAGGAATCCGCGTGGATCAGCCACGGGTCACCTCCAAAATCTTGTTCCATACCTGTGGCGAATCTGGGTTCTGCCCGTTGGCTTCCGCGTCACTACGCACCTGCTGTACCGCAGCAAAGTCGCGCGGGGTGATGCTGGTGATGCGGGTACGGGTGTCTTCCCAATTCAGCACCAGGCGCTGCGCCAGTGGCGAAGCAGTGTGTGCGATGTGCTCGGTGAGCAATTGGTGAATGCGCTGTGCTTCGGCATCGGAAATCGGGTTGATCAACAGATCCCCCTGGCTTGCGGCCAATGGGTTGATCTTGTCCGTATCAAAGTCCACAACCCATGCCACACCGCCGGAGAAGCCAGCACCAAAGTTACGTCCGGTGTCCCCCAAGATCAGCACTTCACCGCCGGTCATGTACTCACAACCGTGTTCGCCAATGCCTTCGGTGACGATGCTCGCCCCGGAGTTACGCACCGCGAAGCGTTCGCCGACCATACCGTTGATGAACATCGAACCACTGGTGGCGCCGTAACCAACCACGTTACCGGCGATCACCTGCTGCTCAGGAGCCGAAATGGTGCTCGTTGGTGGGTGGATGACGATCTTGCCGCCCGACAGGCCCTTGCCAACGTAGTCGTTCGCGTCGCCATCCAGGCTCAGCGTAATACCCGCTGGCAGGAAGGCGCCGAGTGACTGACCGGCTCGTCCTGCGAGGTTCACCGTGATGGTGTCCTCGTCCAAGATCTCCAGTGCGAAGGTCTTGGTGACATGGTGGCCAAGCAGGGTTCCCACCGAACGGTCGGTGTTTACGATGTCCGCATCGATGGTTACCGGAATGCGATCGGCTAGTGCCGGAGCGGCAGCAGCCAACAAACGCTGATCCAGGTGCTTATCCAAACCGTGGTCCTGGCTGATGCGGCGACGACGCGCAGCAACTTCTACCGCTGGTTCGTGGGTGATGGCATCCAGCGCCAACCCGGTCACCTTGCGGTGCGCACCAACCTGGGCAGCGTCAGTTTCGAGCAGTTCAACGCGACCGATCACTTCGTCCAGGGTGCGTGCACCCAAGGAAGCGAGCAGTTCGCGGACCTCTTGAGCGATGAACTCGAAGAAGTTCACCACAAATTCGGCCTTGCCACTGAAGCGTTCACGCAGCACAGGGTTCTGCGTGGCCACGCCCACAGGGCAGGTGTCCAAGTGGCAGACGCGCATCATGATGCAGCCCGAAACCACCAGCGGTGCGGTCGCAAAGCCGAACTCCTCGGCACCCAATAGGGCGCCGATCAGTACGTCGCGGCCGGTCTTCAGCTGGCCGTCAACCTGCACGGTGACGCGGTCACGCAAACCGTTGAGGATCAGCGTCTGCTGAGCTTCAGCCAGGCCGAGCTCCCACGGGGTGCCCGCGTGCTTCAGTGAGTTCATCGGTGAGGCACCGGTGCCGCCGTCGTGCCCGGAAATCAGCACTACGTCGGCCTTGGCCTTGGCTACACCGGCAGCCACGGTACCGATACCGGACTCGGATACCAGCTTCACGTGCACACGCGCGCTCGGATTGGAGCACTTTGCATCGTGGATCAGCTGCGCCAAGTCCTCAATCGAGTAGATGTCGTGGTGCGGAGGCGGGGAAATCAGCCCAACACCCGGGGTGGAGTGACGAGTCTTAGCCACCCAAGGGTACAGCTTCTGGCTCATCAGCTGGCCACCCTCGCCTGGCTTGGCGCCCTGAGCCATCTTGATCTGGATGTCATCGGCGTTGGTCAGGTACAAGCTGGTGACGCCGAAGCGGCCCGAGGCGATCTGCTTGACCGCACTGCGACGCTCAGGATCAAGCAGACGCTCCGGATCCTCGCCGCCTTCACCGGTGTTGGACTTGCCGCCCAGCCGGTTCATGGCGATCGCCAGCGTCTCGTGTGCCTCGGCGGAGATCGAGCCGTAGCTCATCGCACCGGTGGCAAAACGCTTAACAATTTCGGAGACCGGCTCCACCTGATCGATGTCGATCGGGGTGATGCCTTCGGTCTTCAGCTTCATCAGACCGCGCAGGGTCTTGAGCTCAGCGGCCTGATCGTCCACAGCCTTGGTGTACTCCTTGAACACGTCGTAGCGACGGGTGCGGGTGGAGTGCTGCAGGCGGAAGACGGTCTGTGGGTCAAAGAGGTGTGGCGGGCCGGAGCGGCGCCACTGGTACTCGCCACCGGTTTCCAACTCATTGGCCTGCGAGCTGCCGTCGAGTTCTGGGTAGGCACGAGCGTGGCGTTCAGCAGCCTCGGCGGCCACCACATCCAGTTCGATGCCAGAAAGCTTGGTGGTGGTACCGGTGAAGTACTGGTCAACCACGCGCTGGGAGAGGCCGACCGCCTCGAAGGTCTGGGCGCCGCAGTAGCTGGAGACCGTGGAAATGCCCATTTTGGACATGATCTTTAGTACGCCCTTGCCCAGGGCCTTCATCAAGTTGGAGCTGGCGGTAGCGCCGTCAATGCCGGGCAGTTCGCCTTCTTCAGCCATCTGCTCGACCGATTCCAAAGCCAGGTATGGGTTGATCGCGGCGGCGCCGTAACCGATCAATACCGCAATATGGTGCACTTCGCGGGCGTCGCCGGATTCGATGATCAGCGACGCACGGGTGCGGTTGGAGCTCTTGAGCAGGTGGTGGTGGACGGCGCTGGTCAGCAACAGCGATGGGATCGGCGCCCAGGCAGCCGACGAATCACGGTCCGAGAGCACGATGTAGCGCACTCCACGGTTGACCGCAGCGGAGACCTTTTCGCAGATTTCCTGCAGGCGCGCGCGCAGTTCAGACTCGCCACCGACCGGGCGGTACAGGCCACGGACCTTCAGCGACAGCTTGGAACCCTTGGCATCGCGCAAGTTTACGATCTTGGCCAACTGGTCGTTGGTCAATACCGGGTAGTCCAGTGCGATCTGCGACTGCGGCACCTTATCCAGGCTCAGCAGGTTGCCATCTGGGCCGATGGTGGTGTGCATGGAGGTGACCAACTCTTCGCGGATGGCATCCAGCGGTGGATTGGTGACCTGTGCGAAGGACTGGGTGAAGTAGTCAAAGAGCAGGCGCGCGCGATCGGCCAGTGCAGCAATGGGCGTATCAGTTCCCATGGCGGCCAGCGGCTCAGCGCCGGTGGTGGCCATCGGCGCCAAAAGCACGCGTAGCTCTTCGGTGGTGTAACCGAAGGTGAGCTGGCGCAGCAACACCGAGGCCGAGTTGTGGCGTACGTGTTCCAGATCCGGGAAGTCCGCAAGGGTCTTCAGGTTCTGCGAAACCCATTCACGCCATGGCTTGGAGGCGGCAACCTCGGCCTTGATTTCGGAGTCTTCAACGATGCGACCGGCATTCAAATCCACGGCGAACATCTTGCCCGGAGCCACACGGCCCTTGGACACAATGTGCTCTTCGGCAACGTCGATCACGCCGACCTCACTGGCAAGCACAACCAAATCATCGTCGGTAACCCACCAGCGAGCCGGGCGCAGACCGTTACGGTCCAGCACCGCTCCGGCCATCTGGCCGTCGGTGAAGCAAACGGCCGCCGGACCATCCCAAGGCTCGATGAGCATCGAGTGGTACTGGTAGAAGGCGCGCAGATCGGCGTCCATCTGAGTGTCGTTTTCCCACGGCTGCGGGATCATCATCATGATCGCTTCGGTGACGTTGCGTCCCGAAAGCATCAGCATTTCAGCGACCTCGTCGAAGGAAGCGGAGTCCGATGCACCTGGGGTGCAGATCGGGAACAGCTCTTCGGGGACCTCGCCGAGCAATTCGGATTCCAGAGTTGACTGGCGGGCGCGCATCCAGTTGCGGTTGCCCTTAACCGTGTTGATCTCGCCATTGTGCGCGATGGTGCGGAAGGGCTGAGCCAGCGGCCACGATGGGAAGGTGTTGGTGGAGAAGCGTGAGTGCACGATCGCACAACGGCTGGCGAAGTCGGTGTTCGACAGATCCGGGTAAAACGGTTCAAGCTGCGCGGTAGAAACCATGCCCTTGTACACGATGGACTGCGCGGAGAACGAAGCGAAGTAGATGCCCATCTTGTTGTGCGCGCGACGACGGATGCGCCAGGCGGCGGCGTCTAGTTCGCGGCTGCTCAGTGCTGGTGCACCGGTCGGACCGGCGACGAAGAACTGAGTGATGTATGGCATGACCTTGCGTGCTGAGGCGCCGAGCACGGAGGAGTCAACGGGCACTTCGCGCCAGCCGAGCACCGAAAGGTTTTCTTCCGCGGCCAGCGTTTCCAGCTCGGACTGAGCAAATTCGCGCTCTTTGGTCTCGGCAGGAAGGAAGCCCATACCTACGGCGTAGGCGCCGGCAGATGGGAGCGCGAAGTTGGTGGCGCTGCGCAAAAATGCGTCGGGCATATGCAGCAGGATGCCTGCACCGTCGCCGGTGCCTTCGTCGGCGCCGATAGCGCCACGGTGTTCCAAGCGGCGCAGTGCCGTTAGTGCGTGGGCGACGATCTCGTGGCTGGATTCGTTCTTCAGCGACGCGATCATTGCCAAACCGCAAGCGTCTTTTTCGGCGGCAGGATCGTATAGACCCTGTGCGCTAGGCATTGCAGAGAAGCGTGTATATGGCGAGAGGACGTTCTCGCCGGAGCCTGGCGAGGCGTTCAGTGGGACTCCGGTCATGCTCATGAGCGTGCCTTTCTGTGGTTCATGCAGGATGGGCGCGCCGAACCCTTTGCTCATGAGGATAATTCCTTAAAAGGGCGACCGGCCGCCTTGATGTTTCATCGAACTGGAACTCGTCGACAACGCGCAGCGGGGTATGCTGGCACGTCGAGATTCCAGGGAGGAACATATCCCACCTCATTGTGGTGCTGCATCGCAGGTCCGCTCCAGGGGGTTGAGGGCCCGCTACGATGCCAACATCACACGTTACGCAATTTTTGTTTCTCAAGTGCGACCGTTTGTGTTTCGAAAATGTTAAAAACTAGGGTGTACGCCACACTTTTCGGCCCGGTTGCAAAGCCGATCGGGAGCCGAAAACCCGTTGTTGTCTACCGTTTTTCGGGTATCGGCAATGTTTCGAACATGTTGCCGAGCCTTATCGCGGGCCCGGGCAAATTTGGCTCTAACTTTTTTGCTAGATTTCGCCATACTTCACGCTTCGCGCGTCATGAAACCGTTGGTCGAAGTTCAGTGGCGCCAAACGGTATGGCAATGGCCGGCAAGAGTATGTGCTTGCCGGCCACTCAATGGCACCTATTGATGCCCGACGAACCAAATGCCCTAGGCAGTGCGACTACTGCGGGTCCTTGCCCAGGTGCTTCGGCTCTTGAGCTACTTCGGTTGTTGCTGCCGGTGGTTCTTCGCCGGCTACATCTTGGTCTTGCGCCACTTCTGCCTTCGGTTCGCGGCCTGGCAGGAAGAACGGGTTAACGTTCTGCCCGCGCAGCTTGGCCAGCACGAGGCTGAGCGCGATGGCACCGGCGATCACCAAAGCGATCGCCAACCACTGGTGAACACGTAGTCCCAATGGGCCGATGTGAATAATTTCGGCCGGATCCAAACGCAGGGATTCGGTGAAAGTACGTCCGATGCCGTACCAAATCATGTAGCAGCAGAACAGCGCACCGCGACGCAGCTTGAACTTTCGATCCAGCGCGATGAGCACCAACGCGCCGGCCACGTTCCACAGCGACTCGTACAAAAAAGTCGGGTGGAACAGTGTGTCCGCGGGCAGTCCTGCAGGGAAGTTGTAGCTGTTCGGGTCGATCTGTAGTCCCCATGGCAGGGTGGTTGGTGAACCAAAAAGTTCTTGGTTAAACCAGTTGCCCCAGCGTCCGATTCCTTGGGCGATGAGCAGGCCCGGAGCTGCCGCGTCGGCAAAGGCCGAAAGCCGCACACCGGTTCGTCGACAGCCGATCCACGCACCGAGGGCGCCGAGTGATACCGCACCCATAATGCCTAGTCCGCCGAGCCAGAGCTGCGGGATTTCGGCCAAGTGCGCTTGTTGCTCGCCCAACCCAAAGTAGTACATCGGGTCGGTGATCAACACGTGGTACAGCCGGCCGCCCACGATGCCAAAGGGGATCGCCCAGATGGCAATGTCCCAGAGCATATCGGAGTTGCCACCACGGGCCTGCATGCGCTTATTGGTCAGCCACAGGGCGACAAGAATGCCCAGCAAAATGCATAGCGCGTAGGCGTGAATGGTCAGCGGCCCGATGCTGAACTTAGAAAACTCCGCCGGTGGCGAGGGGATGGAAGCTGGCACCGCTAGTGCCAGCTGTGCAGCGAAGGACATTAGGCTCGACCACTTAACTGTGCAGCGAGTTCTCCTACCGCAGCTACTCCCCCGTCGCGCAGAGCGGCAACCAAGGCGGTACCGACAATCACGCCGTCCGCATAGGCGCCGATCTGTTCAACGTGCTCGCGGCGCGAAACGCCCAAGCCAACACAGGCGTTTTCTGCGCCGGCCTTGTGCGCTGCCTCGACTACCGCTTGGGCGGCCGAAGAGACCGAGGAGCGCGCGCCGGTGACGCCCATCAGCGATACGCAGTAAACAAAGCCGCTGGATGCGTCAACGGTGCGCTGCACGCGGGCTTCGGTGGACGATGGTGCGATCAAGAAGACGCGTTCCAGATCGTACTTGGTGCTCGCCTCAATCCATTCAGTGGCCTCGTCGGGAACCAGATCCGGGGTAATGAGTCCCGCGCCGCCAGCTTCGGCAAAACGACGGGAAAATTCGTCCACGCCCAAACGCAACACCGGATTCCAGTAGGTCATGACCATCACTGCGACGTCGGTACGTTCGGTAATGCCACGCACGATGTCAAAAATCTGCGACACCTTAAAACCATTGGCCAAAGCATGCACGGTGGCTTCCTGAATGACCTGGCCATCCATCACCGGATCGGAGTAGGGAATGCCGATCTCGATAATGTCCACGCCATTTTCGGCCAGTGCGACGGCAGCATCAATGCTGGTCGGCACATCGGGGAAGCCAGCTGGCAGGTAACCGATCAGGGCTGGTCGGCCCTCGGCACGGGCAGCGGCGATCTTCGCGGCACTCATCACGCGGGTCATTTACTTCTCCTCAGAGTTCTGTGAGCCGGAGTTCTGTGCGCCGGAGTTCTGCGAATTGGCAGCGTTGATTTCAGCTTCAGCGTCTTGTTCGTCGATCATGTTGAACCACGCTGCAGCGGTGCCCACGTCCTTATCACCGCGACCAGAGAGGTTCGCGATGATGATGGTTTCTTCGGGGACCACACCTTCAGCCACCTTGCGTTGCGCCAGGCGGATGGTTCCGGCCAGTGCGTGGGCGGATTCGATCGCCGGCAAAATGCCTTCGGTGCGGCATAGCGCCTTAAACGCGTCCATCGCTTCGGTGTCGGTGACCGGCTCGTAGCTCACCCGTCCGATGTCAGAGAGATAGGCGTGTTCGGGGCCAACACCTGGGTAGTCCAGACCGGCCGAGATGGAGTGGGACTCAACGGTCTGCCCATCTTCGTCCTGCATCAAATACGACTTGGCGCCGTGCAGCACGCCGGGACGACCCAGGGTGATGGTGGCAGCGTGGCGATCGGTATCCACCCCGTCGCCGCCGGCTTCAAAACCGTAGATTTCGACGCTCGGGTCATCAAGGAACCCGTGGAAGATGCCGATCGCATTGGAGCCGCCACCGATACATGCGGTGACCGCGTCCGGCAGGCGCCCGGTCTGAGCCAGGATCTGCTCACGTGCCTCGTCGCCGATGACCTCGTGGAAGTAGCGAACCATCGCCGGGAAGGGTGCTCCACCAGCGGCCGTACCCAACAGGTAGTGGGTGTTCTCCACGTTAGCTACCCAGTCGCGCAATGCTTCATTGATCGCGTCTTTCAGCGTCTGGCTGCCCACGGTCACCGGGATAACGGTGGCACCCAGTAGGCGCATGCGGGCGACATTTAGTGCCTGACGACGGGTGTCCTCAGCGCCCATGTAGACCACACATTCGAGTCCCATCAGCGCTGCCGCGGTGGCCGAGGCGACACCGTGCTGACCCGCACCGGTTTCAGCGATGATGCGGGTCTTGCCCATGCGCTTGGCTAGCAGTGCCTGGCCGAGCACGTTGTTAATTTTGTGGCTACCGGTGTGGTTCAGGTCCTCACGCTTGAGGAAGATCCGCACGCCGCCGCAGTACTGCTCGGAGAAGCGCTTGGCTTCGGTGAGCAGGGAAGGTCGACCGGAATAGTTCTTGTTGAGGTCTTTGACCTCCGCGATGAACTCAGGGTCCTTTTTGGCGGCTTCAAAGGTCTCGTTCAGTTCGTCCATGGCGGCCATCAAGGACTCGGGCATCCATCGTCCACCATAGGCTCCAAAATAAGGGCCACTGGCGTGCCTGAGCGACTGTGCATCGATTGACTGGCCTTGCGCGGAATTCTCCGGGGTGCTCATCGATTCCCTCTTTTCTTGAACGAAACTTGATTCGTGGTATGTCTCGTGCCCCGTCGGAAGATCCAACGGGGCACGAAAAAAGTTTGTGCTGGTTGCCCCGCGGCTTTTAGCGTTGCGGTTTGGCCTGGGTCCCAGCGGTGATGAATTCGGCGACCGTGGCACGCGGTTCGGCGTGTTTCACCAGTGCCTCGCCCACCAGGATCGCGTCGGCTCCAGCGCTGGCGTACTGCGTGACCTGCTCGGTGGATTCAACCCCCGATTCGGCGACGATCACCACGTCGGCGGGAATCAGCGGAGCCAATTGTGCAAAGTTTGCCGGATCAACGTCGAGCGTCTTCAAATTGCGCACGTTAACCCCGATGATTTTGGCACCGAGTTTGATCGCACGCGCAATCTCTTCTTCGGTGTGCGTCTCCACTAGCGCGTTCATGCCCAACTGATGTGTCAGCTCAAGGAACGTGGCCAACTGTTGATCGTCCAGGGCCGCAACGATCAGCAAGATCAGGTCGGCCCCGTGGGCGCGAGCTTCATAAATCTGGTACTCGTCGACCGTGAAGTCCTTGCGTAGCACCGGGATCTGCACCGCGGCGCGGACCGCGTCCAAATCCTTTAGCGAACCGCCAAAGCGTCGGGCTTCGGTGAGTACCGAAATTACCGATGCGCCGCCGGCTTCATATTCGACCGCGAGGACCGCAGGCTGGGCGATGTCCGCCAGTGCGCCCTTGGATGGAGACTTTCGCTTAACCTCGGAGATCACCCGCAGTGTGGTGTCTCGCGCGCCCGACGGAGCACCGCCCAAAGCCGCAAAGGCGTCGAGGGCAGGGGCAGCCTGCGCGGCAGCGGCCTTGATCGAAGCTAGGTCGTTGATTGCGCGACGGGCGCCCAGGTCTTCCCGGACGCCCGCGATGATGTCATCAAGAACGCTCAATTTAGTGTGCTGCTCCGCTACGGGCGCCACCCACACCAAAACCGGCTGCCTTCAAGATAGCGCCGACAATCAGGCCCAAAACTACGATGCCGCAGCCGACCCAAACAATTGGCCAAGCTAGGAGCGCAAAAGCAATGCCGCCAACGACAAAACCTAGGGTCATGATCAGCACGCAGCTCCACGCTGCAATGGAGTTACCGTGGCCAATCTCTTCGGCGTAGACCGGATCGATCTCGGTGTTCTGCGACATTCTCGCGCTCTCCTCATGTTTGTTACTGCGCCGCGGCCTTTGGATGCTGGCCGGCGGCGATGGTCTTCAAGAACTATTCTGCCATCAGTGCCCGGTCACATCCTATTTGCGCGGGCTTTCGTTTCAAATCGGTGGCGCGAATCACCACCGAAGATTACGAGCGTGGTTCAGATGTCGGGTCCTCACCGACCGAAAGCTGTTCCCAGCTGGCGATGTTGCGGGAGGAATCATCGTCGGCGATGTCGGCCTTTTTAGCGACTTGGCGATCGTACTTGCTGGCTTTGGCTGGCCAACGAGCGGCGAAGACAAAAATCAGCACCGCTTGCAAGGCCATTACCGCACCAGCCAAGATCGCGACCGCTGGCCACGGAGTGAGTGCATAATCTCCGGCATTTTGGGCCAGGCCGGTGGCTTCAGAAACCGCCGTGGCGGCCACGGACTGTGGATCAGTCAAAGCACCGATACCGGCGGTAATCGCCACCACACCAGCCAACAGGCTCAGCGCGGCAATGATGTAACGCGAAATTTTGCCGGCAATCAGCAGCGCGAGCGAACCAGCCAAAACCACCACAGCAACGGCGGTCACCGACGCCGCAGCGTCAGCACCATCAATCACCACCTGCGGGATCTGCACCGAGGTTGCCTTCACGTCCACCGTGATCCAGGTGCGGGTCGCGGACCAAAAGCCCAGCAGCGCTCCCAGTACACCCAGTAGGGCCAGGTATCGGGCGCTCGTTAGTTTTTTCACTTGCTTTCACCTAGTTCGGTGTTGATGGTGTGTGCGGCGTTCATCGACTGCGCAGCCCAGACGGCGCGTAGTGGTGCGGCTGCCTTATTCACGGTTTCCAGCGCTTCGTCTTCGAACTTTGAGTCGTTCACGATGCCGCCTCCGGCTTGCACATAGGCTCGCCCGCCTTTAAGCAGTGCCGAACGAATGGCGATGGCCATATCCATATCCCCAGCAAAGTCGAGGTAGCCAACCACACCACCGTAAATTCCGCGGCGGTACGGCTCATACTCATCGAGTAGCTGCAGTGCGCGGGGCTTGGGCGCCCCGGAGAGTGTTCCGGCGGGGAAAGTTGCGGCCAGCACATCGTAGGCGTCGATGTCATCGCGTGTTTTGCCCACCACGTTGGAGACCAGGTGCATGATGTGGCTGAAGCGTTCAACTTCCATAAACTGGGTGACTTCCACGGTGCCAGCTTGGCAGACCCGGGACAGATCGTTGCGCGAAAGATCTACCAGCATCAGGTGCTCGGCGCGTTCTTTCTCGTCGTTGATCAGCGACTTCTCAAAGAGCTGGTCGTCTTCGTAGTTGGCCCCACGCGGACGAGATCCGGCAATCGGGTGTGTCACCACATGAGAATCGTTGACGGTCACCAGTGCCTCGGGTGAGGAGCCGACAATTTCGAACGCTTCGCCATCTTCGTTCTCAAAATTGAACAGGTACATGTACGGACTCGGATTGGTCGCACGCAGCACGCGGTACACGTCCAACGCATCGGCCTGGGTCTCAAGCTCAAAACGGCGGGAGACCACAATTTGGAAGACTTCACCGTCGACGATCGCCGTCTTAGATTTAGCCAGCGCTTCCAAGTACTCGTTTTCGGCCCACGAATGCGTCACCGCATCCATCAGCTTTTCGCGAGGCACATCGGTGCCAGAAAGCACCGAGGCGGTGGCTTCTACCGGCTGCGCGAGCTGATCAAGCATGGCCTGCAGGCGAGCGACGGCACCATCGTAGGCCTCATCCACGTGCTCGTCGCTGCCATCGAAGTTGATGGCGTTGGCGATCAGCGTCACCGTGCCCTCAGCAGAATCAAGCGCGGCCATATCCGCCACGAGGTTCATGCTCAGCTCAGGGAGTTTAAGGTCATCCACGGGCGGCGCAGGCAGTTTCTCCCAGTGTCGAACGCAGTCCCAGCCGACAAATCCGACCATGCCACCGGTCAGCGGAGGCATCCCGGGTACTGGTTCGGTTTTGAGTGTGCGAACGGTGTCGCGCAGAACTTCAACGCCGATGCCACCGTTGGGTAGCCCTTCGGGAGCATGGCCCTGCCAGTACGCTTCTCCCCCACGTGTGCTCAGGGTCGCCGGCGAATTGACGCCGATAAACGAGTACCTGCTCCACACGCCGCCCGGAGCGGCGGATTCCATCAGGAAGGTGCCCGGGCGGCCCTGGGCCAGGGTCCGGTACAGCCCGATCGGGGTCAACGAGTCAGCGAGCACGGTGATCGTTACGGGAATGACGCGACGGTCCACAGCCATGGTGGCAAATTGTTCGCGCGATAAGGAAATTTTGCCGAGAGTTTTCATCTGTGTTCTTCTTCTACGTGTTCAGCCGGGAAGTTTATTCCGGACGGTTCCCGACCACGGCATCTAGGCCGCGATCGGTGAAGCAGGATTCGGTTCCGGTGTGGCAGGCAGCGCCAACTTGATCTACCTGCACCAATAAGGCGTCGCCGTCGCAATCCAGCGCGACAGATTTGACGAACTGGTAGTGCCCGGAGGTATCTCCCTTACGCCAATATTCCTGTCGCGAGCGCGAGTAGAAGGTCACGCGTCCGGTGCTCAAGGTGCGGCGAAGTGCCTCGTCGTCCATCCAACCAAGCATGAGCACCTTGCCGGTGTCATATTGCTGTGCGATGGCCGCAACCAGTCCGTTGCCGTCGCGCTTAAGTCGATCGGCGATTGCTGGATCCAGGCTTTGGGATTCGGGGCTCAGACTCGAGCCGTCGTTAGAAGTAGACATCCCTCTTAGCATACTGGTTTTGACTGTGTTCCAGCTCCCTATGACGTACTGCTCTTGGACACATCGCAGGACTTGGGCGACACTACTCGCGCATTGCACAATTCGATGCTCACTGCGTGCTAGTTTCGAAAGTGATGCACTTAGTTCAAGCTTCCAGACTTGCGTTGGCCGAGACCCTGCTTGCCGCGGGCCCTACCGCCGACACTCTTTGTGACGGGTGGAAAACCCGTCATCTTGCCGCGCACCTTGTGATTCGCGAGCGATCCGTCCTTGCCGCAGGGGTTGTGTTCAAACCGCTGTCGAAGAAGCTTGAGGCCAAGGTGGACGAGCTGGCAAATGCCGCGCAGTCCCCCGAACGCTATGCCTCGCTGATTCGCACCTTCCGCGCCGGTCCGGCAAAGTACTCCCCGTTTGTTATCGACAAGTTCGATCAAGCCGCTAATCTCTCCGAGTACTTCATCCACACCGAAGATGTTCGACGTGCTCGTGGCCAGTGGGCTCCTCGCGTGTTGGACAAGCAGTACACCGAGATGCTCTGGCAGTCCCTCACCCGCATGTCGCGTGTGCTCTTCCGAAAGGCACCGGTCGGCATCATCCTGACCCGTCCCGATGGACAGCGCCACGTGGCTAAGAAGGCACCTAACGCCGTGTCGATCACCGGTCCAGTCACCGAATTAATGCTCTACGGATTCGGCCGCATCGATCAGAGCCTCGTGCTCTTCGAAGGCGGAGAAACCGCGTTAGAAATCGTCAAGGGTTTCAAGCCAGGGTTCTAGTAACAGACCAGGGACTTTCCCTCTTCAGCCTCTGAGGCCACTCGTCTGCACTAATGACGCAACGAGATTCTATTTAGATGTCTCCAGCACTTTCATGACTAGGCAATCTTGGTTAGAACGGCCAAAACGAAGGTGCCTTTACCACCAGCACTAGATCCGTAAGAAATCAGTCACCGGCTCCAAAAAGCAGCTCATGAAAAGGCCAGGTTTTGAATCCTCGGCGCCTAGCGGGAGCGTTGATTCTCGTCATCAACGTATGCCATTCCAGCCTTTACGTGTATTAGTTTCCTCGCGGCAAATTGATAACGGCAAGAAAAATATTGAGGCAGAAGCGCCTGCAAGTTGCGCCATTGTCTGGCAGGCGACGACTAGACGGTTTATTTTCTTTCCGAGACTACGCCTACGTTCGGTCTGGCCGTTCGCTTGAGTTACTTTTTTGTTCCTTCGGACCCAATCCGGATGCCATTTGGCGCACCCATCAAGCGTGGGATCGTTTTTCTTCGCCACAGGACTCAAAGAATGAGATCCGATTTGCCCTCATCTTGATTGACACCTGCCATGACAAGCAAAGACGAAACCAACTTGCCAAATTTCAACCTAACCTCTCGCTGCTACGAAAAGACCGTCCGTTACAGTCAATCCGGCACCTGCAAGCCAACGAATTCAACGATTTTTCCACAATTTCCAGCAAACACCTCCCTAACAAGGGCATCGCAGACATAGGATAGCGCCAACCGAAGTCACGAAGGCCATAAGGAGGATTGCTGTGAGAACTCCGAAGTTAGTTGTCATGGTATCGATCATATTCGTACTCGCGGGATGCAGCTCGGGCGCCTCGTCCAGTCCAACGGAGGGCGGAGCCACAACAGAGCAGACCGCTTCTCCGACAAGATCATCTGAGCAATCAGCTGCACCTGATACGTCGTCCGACCCTCGTCGTTATGAACCAAGTTCCGCCGAAGGTCCTGCAAAAAATGTACCAATACCAAAGATGCCTGCAGCGGCCAAAGAAAAATCCACGGATGGAGCTTCTGCCTTCGCAGAATACTATTTTGAATTGATCAATTACAGCATAGAAACAAATGATTCCGAACCTCTAAAAAAGCACACGCTGCGGGAATGCTACGTCTGTGCGACCACAATCATTGATCCGACGGACCAGGCTAAAACCAGCGGAAAATGGCAGGTTGGAGGGCGACACCACGTAAAAATATTCGATAGTTACATGCCAGACAAGAAAACCGCAATCGTGTCGGTTAGATTTGAAATCGATTCCGCTACTTTCTACACAAAAGCAAACGACCCTGACTCCGAGAAAAAGAAGAGACCGTCCCAAGTCGCAGCGCTTGGAATGGAGTTCGATGATAGCTGGAGCGTCTACTTGATCGACCTTGACGACCCGAAGTCATGATTGCGACAAGGCTAATCCTCGGACTAGCGGTCTCTACTCTGTTACTTCCTGTCTATCCTGTTCAGGCGATAGCCCCGAGCGCTTCCATGGCAATTTGCCCCGAAAAAGATGAAGCAGAGCTCCACGAAAAGGAAGCTGGACATAATACCGGTGGATGCCCGGACAAGAGTCCCCGAGAAGAAACGAACGATCTACCGTCTACATATTACAAAGAGAACCCCAACCGTACGCCGACCAAGAACGGCCCGAAGAAAAAGCCAAAATTCAAGGTACGTGATATTTATGAATGCTTTACTGGGCATGACGACCACGCGGGATGCGATGTAAATCCAGATGTTCCCGCCTGCCCTGATGGTTCCAGACCTATCACGCGGCAGATCTATTCAACTAAAAACGTCTTTGTTCGACAATACCAATATTGCCCAGGGGACGAACCACCGAAAGATCTGCCTAAGGAGGGATTTGTCGAACAAATTCGTATCACCCTCGAAAAATTCAGGTCCTTCCCAATCAAGGGTTCCAACGTACAAAGCAGTCCGAACAAGTTCTCGCTGCGTAACGGTCATACGCATTTCTGGGCCAGTGAAGAGACACAAGAATTCAACTCCAATTTATCGGGATCAGACGTTCGGATCAAAGCAATCCCGATCCAATGGAACTGGAACTATGGCGATGGTGCCACTAGGAACCTGAATTTCCCTGGCGAGGCCATGCCGTCGCATACACTACGCGAAGAAACAAAAACTAGTCACTCGTACACTAAAACAGGCAAATTTGGGGTCAGAGTAACAACGCTCTACCGCGGCGAATTCAGTGTCGACGGAGGTCCTTGGGAAGCCATTCCGGGACAGGCAGCGGTGCCGAGCAACACGTTGCCCATGGATGTGTGGCGAACAAAGAAAGAACTCATCGCCAACGACTAGAATTTTAAACCAAAATGCCCAGTCCGAATGGACTGGGCATCTTGACGATCAAAAACTAGCGAACTGGATAACCCGCATCGCGGATCGCTTGCTTCACCTGAGCGATCATGTCCTTCGGACCAAAGTGGAAGATTGACGCGGCGAGGACTGCATCCGCGCCAGCTTCAATCGCCGGCGGGAAGTCCTCAGGCTTGCCAGCTCCGCCAGAAGCGATCAAAGGAACCGAGACAGCAGCTCGCACCGCACGAATCATTTCCAGATCAAACCCGTCCTTGGTGCCGTCGGCGTCGATTGAGTTGAGTAGGATCTCCCCCACGCCGCGTTCGGCCGCTTCCTTGGCCCACGCAACGGCACACATTCCGGTGCCGGTACGGCCGCCGTGAGTTGTCACTTCAAATCCCGAAGCAATTTTCGGATCGTCGGTGCGACGGGCATCAACCGAAAGTACAAGCACCTGAGAGCCAAAGCGCTCGGTGATCTCGTTGATGACCTCCGGACGAGTAACCGCAGCGGTGTTGATGGACGCCTTATCAGCGCCATTTCGTAGCAAACGGTCAACGTCCTCAGCAGCGCGAACGCCACCACCGACGGTCAGCGGGATAAAGACCTCTTCTGCGGTACGACGGACCACATCGTAAGTGGTTTCGCGGGCCGAGCTGGACGCGGTGACATCCAGGAAGGTCAGCTCGTCAGCACCGGCATCGTTATACCGGCGAGCAAGCTCCACAGGATCCCCGGCATCGCGCAAACCCTCAAAGTTCACACCTTTAACAACACGACCGGCATCAACATCGAGGCAAGGAATAACACGAATTGCAACGCTCATCGAAGTACGTTCCTTATCTACTAGATGCGGCAGGCGTGGATCTGGCTGACCAAGATGGCGCGAGCGCCCACGTCGTATAGTTCATCCATGATGTTGTTGGTCTGCGACTTCTTGACCATCGCGCGAACGGCAACCCATTCAGAGTTGGCCAGATCCGAGACGGTTGGCGACTCCAGACCAGGGGTGAGGGCGCATGCTTCTTCGGCCTGTTCACGGCGCACGTCGTAGTCGAGCATGACGTACTGGCGGGCTACAAGCACACCGTTGAGGCGTCGGATCAGCACGTCAAGACCGGATGGCTTGTGGCCAACTCGGCCGATCAAGACGGCTTCAGACTTCAGCAGCGGATCGCCGAAAATTTCCATGCCCGCAGCCTTGATGGTGTTGCCAGTTTCGACAACATCGGCGATAGCATCGGCCACGCCAAGACGGACCGAGGACTCGATAGCGCCGTCAAGGCGAACGATGGATGCTTCGATGCCGGCCTTTTTGAGCAGGTTACGCAGGAGGATGTCGTAGCTTGTGGCGATGCGCTTGCCGTTGAGCTGCTGTGCGTCGTTGAAGGAACCGATCGGAGCGGCAAAGCGGAAAGTGGACTTGCCAATGCCGAGGGACAGCTTCTCTTCGACGTCGTCGTCCACGTCAGCATCTAGGTACAAGTCACGACCGGTGATACCAACATCGAGGATGCCGCGACCAACATAAACAGCGATATCGCGGGGACGCAGGTAGAAGAATTCAACCTGGTTTTCCTCGTCGACTAGGACCAGTTCGCGAGTATCGCGGCGCTGGAGGTAGCCGGCTTCCTTGAACATAGTGGAAGCAATTTCAGACAGGGCACCCTTATTGGGTAGGGCTACGCGGAGCATTGTTGACTCATTTCGTCAGTGTGGCGCTGCGGCGTTCAGCCATAAACAAGCGCCAAGGATTAGATTCGTTGGCCGTTGTTTCTGCCGTGCAAGGTGGATGACCGGGTCTAGTGCGACCCGGTCGAGCACCTGCTACGGCTATAGATGCTTGTAAACGTCGGCCAAGGTCATTCCCTTGGCGATCATGAGAACCTGAAGGTGGTAGAGCAGCTGGGAGATTTCCTCAGCAGCGGCCTCGTCAGTTTCGTACTCCGCAGCCATCCAAACTTCGGCGGCCTCCTCGACAACTTTTTTACCGATGCCGTGGACACCAGAGTCGAGTTCGGTGACGGTACGAGAGCCTTCCGGGCGTTCTTGTGCCTTGAGCGATAGTTCGCTGAAGAGCTCGTCAAAAGTTTTCACGCTACCAATCTTAGCCCCGTTCATGTCGGTAGCTACATTTGCGTGCCCCTTTGTGACGGGCCAGCCGATAGCTACCCCAGCGCCGCGACGGTCATGACCGCTGCCGAATACGCTTCGTATCCCTTGTCTTCGCTGGAGTTTTCCAAGCCTGCACGCTCCAGTGCCTGCTCTTCGTTATCGCAGGTGAGAACGCCGAACCCAATAGGAGTTTTGGTGTCAACACTCACATTAGTTAAGCCGTTGGTCGCGGATAAACAGACGTAGTCAAAGTGCGGGGTGCCACCGCGGATGACCACACCGAGGGCGATGATCGCGTCGTAGTCGCTGGCTAGACTCGCTGCGGCAACCGGCAACTCAAAGGTGCCAGGAACACGAATCAGCGTGGTGCTTTGTTCTAGTCCCGCGTCTTTGGCCGCCCGTTGCGCGCCGTTGATAAGCCCGTCCATGATGACTTCGTGCCAGCTTGCGGCCAGGATCGCGACCTTAAGACTGGAGAACTTCTTGCTCGATGCCAGATCCTTTAGCTGATCGGTAACGTTGGTTGGTGCTCCGTGCTTACTCATGAACTTCGTCCTTTGCAAGTAGTGAAATTAGGCGCCGTGGTAGGCGTTGTCTTCGGTTTCAGTCAGTACATCCGGCAGATCCAAGCGGTGTCCAAACCTGCTCTGCTTAGTGTGCAGGTAGGCGGAATTCTGCTCACGTGGCGTGATGCGCAGGGCGACTAGCTCGTCCACGGTGATGCCGGCGTTGGTGAGCTTTTCTTGTTTGTCCGGGTTGTTACTCAGCAGCCGAATAGTGTCGATCCCCATGGAGCGCAGGATGGCGGCCACCGCAAAGTATTCACGAGCGTCGGCCGGGAAGCCGAGGTGCAGGTTGGCATCCAGGGTGTCCATGCCGGCTTCTTGCAGGGCGTAGGCGCGCAGTTTGTTGGCCAGGCCGATGCCACGACCTTCGTGTCCGCGGATGTAGATGATGTGCCCACCTTCGGCGGCGATCTGTGCCATCGAAGCGTGTAGCTGTTCGCCACAATCACAACGGTAGGAGCCAAAGATGTCGCCGGTCAGGCATTCGGAATGGATCCGCACTAGGTTACTCGGCGCAGAACCGTTTGGTCCCCCGTGGCTGAGCACCATATGTTCGTGGCCTTCAGCGGTGGCAGCTCGTGCGGTGAAATCACCAAATGCGGTGGGCAGCTTGGTCGGATCGGTCAGTTCAATTTCATCGTTAACTCGGCGCCAGCGTGCCAGATCGTCGATGGAAATGATGGGCAGGTGATGCTCGGCGGCAAAAGTGCGCAAATCATCTAGGCGCATCATTTCGCCGTCGTCGTTGGTGATTTCACCGATGACGCCCACCGGTTCCAGCCCGGCAGCTTGGCACAAATCCACGGCAGCTTCGGTGTGACCACGGCGATTAAGTACCCCGCCGGTGGCAGAGCGCAGCGGGAAAATGTGCCCGGGGCGCGAAAGCTGAGCTGGCGTGGTGTGCGGGTCGGCGAGCAAACGGGTGGTCAGCGCACGATCAGCGGCCGAAATTCCGGTGGTGATGCCTTGGGCGGCATCGGCGGTGACGGTAAACGCGGTGCCTTTAGCATCCTGGTTGATGCCCACCATGGGACCCAGACCCAGCGCGTCGGCGCGCTCGGCGGGCATCGGAACACAGATAACCCCGGAGGTGTAGCGGATGGTGAAAGCCATCAGTTCGCGGGTGGCGTGCTGGGCGGCAAAAATGATGTCGCCTTCATTCTCGCGATCCTCATCGTCCACGACCACCACCGCTGATCCGGCGGCCAGCGCCGCGAGCGCAGTCGGGATGGAATCAAGGGTAGAGCCGGTCATTACTGCTGGCCCCCGAACTGGTTCAGGCGCGCGACGTACTTGGCCAGCACGTCAACCTCGATGTTGATTTTGTCGCCGACTTGGCGTGAGCCCATGGTGGTCTCGGCCAGGGTGATCGGGATGATCCCCACTTCGACCCAATGTTCACCTGCACTGCTGGCCGGTGACACCCCGGTGAGCGTCAGCGAAATACCATCAAGGGCGATGGAGCCTTTTTCGGCGGTGAGCGGTGCATAGGCGTCGTCGATCGAAATGCGGAAGGTGGTCCACTGTCCGTGGTCCTCACGGGCCAACACCTGGCCAACGGTATCAACGTGGCCCTGAACAACGTGGCCATCCAAGCGCGCACCGGCTGGAGTGCAGCGCTCAAGGTTGACCTGATCCCCGGTGGCCAGATCACCGGTGGAGGTGCGGCGCAGGGTTTCACCCATCACGTCCACACGCAGCTTTTCGCCATCAAGTTCGGTTGCGGTCAGGCAGACACCGTTAACTGCCAAGGACCCTCCGAGCCCTAGGTCTTCGGTGTGCCCTGGTGCGCGCAGGGTGAGTACGGCCAGGTCTTGCTCGGGGAAGGATTCGATTCCTTCAATGGTGCCTTGGCCGGTGACAATTCCGGTAAACATTATTTCTCCTGAAAAATTTGGTGGGGCGATCGCTAGGACCGGGGCAATGGCTCAAGATGAAGCATGATGTCATCTCCCAGCCGGGTCAGCGACTCGTTGCTGGCAACATCTAGTCGGTAGCTATGGGCCTGGCTCAAGGTGGTGGTGGGCAGGTTCACCGAATTACTCCCGGCGCCAATTAACAACGGCGCCTGGTAGCAGTACAGTTCGTCGGCCAGATCAGCGGCGATAAAGGCCGAAGCCACCGTCGCCCCGCCTTCGATCAACAGGTGCCCGATGCCCAGCTCATTGGCGCGGGCGATGATTTCATGCACGTCGTGCGTGGCGATCTGCTCCCACTGCGGGGTTTCAGCCAGCGCCAAACCCGCAGGCAACTCGCGGCGGCCCATGACCAATCGGTACGGCTGCTTTGCATGCAGCTGACCATCGCGGGTTCGGGCGCTGAGCCGTGGGTTATCCAGCACCGCAGTATTTGTCCCAACCAGGATCGCGTCAACTCGGGCGCGCAGGGCGTGGGCGTGATTGCGCGAAGCGTCCGAGGTGATCCACTGGCTGGTGCCATCGGGCGCATTAATTCGTCCATCCAAGGACTGCGCGAGCTTGACCGTAATAAACGGTCGCTGCGCTTCCTTGGCCATAAACCAGCGATGGTTGAGGTTTCGCGCTGCGCTATCGTCGCTGAACTGGGTGGCGGTAATGCCACGGCTACGCAGGTAGTCCGCTCCCCCGCTGGCCGCGGTATTGTCGCTGACCGCGTAATAGACCTGGCCGATGCCCGCCTTTGCGATCGCTTCCGCGCAGGGACCGGTGCGACCGGTGTGGTTGCACGGCTCAAGGGTGACGATCATCGCCAGTTCGGCAGCGATTGCACGGTCGATCTTGCCTAGTCGACGCAGTGCATCAACTTCGGCGTGCGGGTGGCCGGCACCTAGGTGGTAGCCGGTGGCGATGATATTGCCTCCGGCGTCAAGAATGCAGGCACCGACCAAGGGATTGGCGCCTCGATGTCCTCGCCCCGCGGTTTCTAGCGCGGTACGTAGCGCCGCTTCAAGCTGTTGTGGTTTCACCATGTCTTGGTGCCCCTAGCGTTGCGTGCTGATCGTCGGATCAGGCATGTCGGTGGCGATCTGGGGTTTTTCGTCGCGTTTGGACTTGGCCCAAACGAAGAATCCGATCAGCGTAAAAGCACCGTAGAACAGGTACATAAAGGCGCTGGCGTAGTAGCCGGCGGAGAACAGTAATGGCACACCTACGGCGTCCACAGCCACCCAAATCAGCCAGAATTCGACCCAACCCTTGGCCATGCCGTAGGTGGCGAGCATCGAACCAACAAAGGTCCAGGCATCGGCCCACACTGGTTCGTAGGATCCGAGGACCCGGAACAGTGGAGTGAGCGCCACGGTGCCCAGCAACAAAATTGCTACCAGCGCCACGCGGGATTTATTGGATGCCCATTGTGGGGTGACGGCGTTACCGGTGCCATTTTTGGCCTGTTTCCAGCGGTACCAGCCGAATATCGACACAGCGATGAACATGATTTGGCGGCCGGCTTGTCCCCAGAGGTTGGCCGTGTAGCCGGTATCAAAGAGGCTGCCCAAAAAGACCGTGAGCAGTAGCAGGTTGCCGATAATGCCGATCGGCCAGGCCCAGACTTTACGGCGCATGCCGCCAACGGCGCTGGCCAGACCAAAGATATTGCCAACAACTTCGCGCACCAAAAGTGCCGAGGAGCCGATCGCAATTTGTGAGTTAAAAGCTTCAATGAGCCACCGCAGGAAATCCATCATTTCACCCTTCTCGAAGCGGCGGCTCCGGGGGTGTGCATTTGATGGGCCTGTGGCTCTGCTTTAGACAGATGCCCCTTGACGGGTCATCAGCAGTACCAATAGGCAAATCAAATTCGTGCTTCTCCCATCCAGACTTTAACTGTCGGTACCGGAATTTCACCAGTTCAACCGCTTCCTTGGCTTGTGGCCTTGGACGCGGGTCGCGGACTATCACCGCCGGTTCGGACTTACACCGACCCCGGAGCACGTATTCGTGTTTACTACAAGTTATTGTGGCACATTTGCGCCGGCTCAGTGTCCACCGAGTGCAAGGTTGCGTAATACGTCGATCTCGGCCGATGGCTCAGGCGCTGAGTAGACCGCGGATCCGGCGACAAATACGTCGGCTCCAGCTTCAGCTGCGCGCAGAATCGTATCGCGCGAAATGCCGCCGTCCACCTGAAGCGCGATGGGCTTTCCGGTGCCTTCGATCGCCGCACGGGTGCGCTTAATCTTAGGAAGCACCAAGTCAAGGAACTTTTGACCGCCAAAGCCGGGCTCGACGGTCATCAGTAGAACCATGTCCAATTCCCCGAGCATGTCCAAGTAGGGCTCGATCGGCGTTGCTGGGCGCAACGCCATCGAGGCCTTGGAACCAGCGGCATGCAGCTCACGGGCCAACCGGATCGGAGCGGCGGAAGCCTCAGCGTGGAATGTGACAGAATCCACCCCGAGCTGCGCATATTCTGGCGCCCAACGATCGGCATTTTCAATCATCAGGTGCACATCGATGGGCAGCTTGGCTACCGAGTGCAGGGCCTGGACTACCGGCAAGCCGAGCGTGAGGTTAGGTACAAAGTGGTTGTCCATCACGTCCACGTGCACCCCGTCGGCGGTGTGGATCCGCTCTAATTCGCTGGCGAGGTTGGCAAAATCGGCGGACAGGATCGAAGGATTAATCCGTGGGTGACCCATAGGTACTCCTTGTGACTCGGGTGAACTAGGACTTTTTGGTGATGATGGCCATGAACATGGCGTCGGTGCCGTGAATATGTGGCCACAACTGCACCGTGGTTCCATCCCCCAGGGCATGGGACGCGTCGGCATCCTGAGGGTACATCACCTTGGACACGGCCGATCCGGTATCTAGCAGGGCAGCATTCTCGTGGCGCTTGAGGAAGTCCTCAACCACCAAGCGGGTTTCAGCCTGATGTGGCGAGCAGGTGACAAAACCGACGACGCCACCAACGCGCACCGCGTTAAACGCCGCGTCCAGCAGTTCGCCCTGCAGCGCGGTCAGCTCAGGAATATCGCGGGGGGCTTTGCGCCAACGAGATTCGGGACGACGACGCAGTGCACCGAGGCCTGAGCAGGGGGCATCAACCATGATTCGGTCGTAGTCCCCGGTGTAATCCGCCCCGCCGAAGGTGCGTCCGTCTTCTTCGGTCAGCATCCAGTAATCGTGCGGTACGGCATCCAACGAGTTGGCGACCAACCGTGCACGGTGAGTGGTTGGCTCGTTGGCGGTCAGTCGAGCATCACGCTGGACGGCAAGAGCGCCTAGCAGTGCGGCCTTACCGCCGGGGCCGGCGCACAAGTCCAACCAGTAGCGATCCTCGCCAGCTTCGGGCAATTCGATCCCGGCCAAGGCGCGGGCCATGACCTGGCTGCCGGCATCCTGAACGCGGACCGTGCCCTCTTTAACGCCGGGGACTCGTGCCACGTCGCCGTGCTTGTAGGTGGCAGAATCGGCGAGCAGGGTGCCCGGTTCAGCGCCAGCTTCAAGAGCAGCTTCAAGATCGCCAAGACCTGGCAAGGCCACCAGATTCACCAAAGGGGCCAAGTTATCGGCCTGCAGCAACGCTTCGAGCTCGCCAGCATCTCGGCCGTGAGCGATCAACGCACCACGCAAGGCGCGGACGATCCAGTCCGGATGTGAGTGCTCGATGGAAAGTCGCTGCGAATCCGAGCTTGCATCCTTGGTCAGCTGCTGGATCCATGCGTCGGCTTCTTGGGCTGAGACACGGCGTAGCACCGCGTTGATTAGCCCGGATGGACCGGCACCAATCTGTGCACGGGCCAAGGAAACGGTCTCATCAAGGGCGGCATGTTTTGGCACGCGCATCGCCAAAAGCTGGTGTGCACCGACTCGAAGCGCATCTAGGATGGCCGGATCGAGCTCACTGAGCGGGCGGTCCACCAAGGTAGCCAAGATCGCGTCGTAGAAGCCCTGGCCGCGTAATGCGCCGTAGGCCAGTTCGGTGGCAAAACCTGCGTCGCGGCGGTCCAGCTGATACTCACGAATCAGCTTTGGCAGCACCAAGTTGGCGTAAGCATCGGCGCCGGAAACTTCGCGCAAGACCTTGAAGGCTACCAGTCGAGCAGGGTTGGCCTGACGTTTGCGCTGGCCTGGAGCCGACGCTGAGAACTGACGCGGCCCGGAACCGCCACGGTTTCGGGTGCGTCCTTGCTCATTACGACGTGCTTCGTTGTCGCGGTATCCCCCGCGTTGTTCTTGCCCGCTCATGCGAAGCTCACTTTCGTTCCCTGGGTGAGCACGCCACGTGCCCAGTCGGAGGCGTTCATCATTTTTTTGCCCGGAGGCTGAATTTGGGTGGGCTCAAGAGCCCAAGTTGCGGTGCCGATATACACCTTTGGCTGTTTGCCCGCCTCGATGCGTACTTCGCCGGGCGCCAAATCGGTCAGGTCGCGATGCTCGCGCAGTGGGCCGAACTTATAGCGTTTGTCTTCAACCTGAACCCAGGCTCCTGGGAACGGCGTGGTTCCGTGCGCGCGGCGACGGATTTCGGTGGCTGGACGAGTGAAGTCCAGCTGCGCGTCAACGTCGGTAATCTTCGGCGCATAGGTGTGCGAGCCGGACTGCGCGACAGCCAGCGCCTGCCCGGAATCCAAGGCCTGCAGGGTCTGAACCAGCAAGGTGGAGCCGGACTGGCTGAGCCGATCGAGCATGATGCCGGCAGTGTCTAATTCGTGGATCTGCTCGGTTACTTGGCCAAAGACCGGACCGGTATCCAGCCCGGTTTCAAGCTGGAAGGTCACTGCGCCGGTGATGTCATCGCCGTGGATGATCGAGTGTTGTACCGGGGCCGCGCCACGCCATGCAGGCAGCAACGAGAAGTGAAGGTTGATCCACCCGTGCGTTGGTACGTTGAGGGCAGCCTCTGGGACCAGGCCACCATAAGCAACAATGGCTGCAGCATCGATGTTTAGCTCGCGTAGTGTGGCGGTGGTTTCCTCGGTAATTTTTGCTGCCTTGATGATCGGTATTTCAAGTTCAGCAGCACGCGCTGCCACCGCAGAAGGGGTCAGCACACGCTTACGCCCCAAAGGTGCGTCTGGGCGGGTTAATACCGCGGCGATCTCAAAACCTGCTTCGTGCAGGTAATTAAGCGAAGTAACCGCCACTTGCGGCGTACCGGCAAAAAGGATTCGCATGCTCTAGTTCCCCAACCCTGCGCCGAAGCTGGACCCCAAGGCACCAGCGCGTTTTTGCACGGTAGCGTTGGCGGTTTGTGAGTAGTTGGCTGCGCGCAGGGTGCGGTAGGCCGCCTTCTTTTCCTCTGGTGCTAGACGGTCCAAGAAAAGGATCCCGTCTAGGTGGTCCGTTTCGTGTTGGAAGCAACGGGCTAGCATGTCGGCGCCTTCAAGCTGCACCGGATTGCCGAACTTATCAAAACCACTAGCTTTTACGTACCGACGACGAGGCACCGGTGCGGCAACACCTGGGATGGACAGGCAACCTTCAACTTGATCGTCCTGAAAATCATCGCTTAGTTCCAGCACTGGGTTGACGATGTGGCCACGTTCTTCGCCAATTTGGTAGGTGAATACTCGCAGAGAAACGCCCACTTGTGGCGCGGCGAGGCCAGCACCATGGACGTCTTCCATCGTCTGATCCATGTCTTCGACGAGCTTCTGGAGCTCCGGGCCAAAGTCGGTCACCTCCTGCGCTTGCGTGCGTAGAACGGGGTCTCCGATGATCCGAATTCCCAAAATCGCCATTATCCGCTGGTACCTTCCCTGCCGTTGACATTGGTATTAGCTTTCGTTTTCACGAATGCTAACCGTTCCAGTCTACGCGGTCACGACCGGGCATTATTGAGTTGGCGGCGTGATTTCGGCCAGCGTAGCGCGAGACTGGGAAATCTTGTACGACGCTTCCCAATTCCGCTTCAACGCGTAGAACTTCGCCCAATAGTCAGGAAGCGCCGGTGCAGGCGCCATAAATGTCCTGGTGCCGGCGTCTCCCAATGCCACGGCGAGTAGCATTGCGTCGGTGCCGTACTCCCACGGCTTCCACTGCCCTTGCTCGGCGTCCACGATTTGTTCTTCAGCCTTGCAGGCCGCGGCTAGTTGCATGATGGCCTTGTCATCGGGACGCTTGACGATCCCGTCACGATCCGAGGTTTTAGTTTTGTAATCCACGATGCACACCCGACCGCCGATCTTTGCGACCAGGTCGATAGTTCCCGCGTAGCCAACACTTTCGTTCCAAATGGTGATCTCTGCAGCGAGCGGCTCAACGTTGTAATCAGCCCACCACTTTTCAAAGTGCTGCAAGTACCCAAGCTCATTGTTCTGCTCCAGCGCAGCCTTGGCCGCGTCCACATCGTGCTCCATACCCAAGGCTCGAAGTGCAAAGGCTTCCGCGTAGTTATGTACTCGATCCCCGCGAGCGGCGGCTTGGTCACGATAGCTCTCGGAAGCGCTGGCGGCAGCGCGGATTAGCGAGCGCATTTGTCGCTGGTCCCCCAAGGCCTGCCCCAAACGCTGATCCTCAGAAAGGGCTTTCGCCGCCATGTACCCAGCCCATCCAGTTAGGTCCATGGCATCTGTGCCGATGACTGTGGTGATGGATGGGACAATCCCCGGTCCGCCGACTTGGCGACTGTACATGCGACCGGAGTCCGTCTGAATAGCTAATTTTGGAGAGGTCATGCACACGATCATGGCACGCAGCTACCCCGCTTCGCTCCTAGTCGTGAGGGAAATATGAATTTCCCCCGTAGATCCGCGGTTTTTAAGCCCTGTGAACCAGATCTCAGCGTTTCGATTTGGATGGATGCGAATTCTCGTATAGAGTTTTTACTCGTTGGAAAGAACGGAAACGTTCAGAAAACAACACATTTTGCGGACATAGCTCAGCTGGTAGAGCGCAACCTTGCCAAGGTTGAGGTCGCGAGTTCGAACCTCGTTGTCCGCTCGCAAAAAGATTCACCGACTAGGTAAAACTAGTCACTCTGGTTTCGACCAGTATGGTGGGGTGGCCGAGAGGCGAGGCAGCGGCCTGCAAAGCCGTTTACGCGGGTTCGAATCCCGTCCCCACCTCGCAATGAAGATTGCAGATCTTTTTTGCGCGATTGGCGCAGCGGTAGCGCGCTTCCCTGACACGGAAGAGGTCACTGGTTCGATCCCAGTATCGCGCACGGAATTATGGTTCACCAGACCATGAATCCAGTTATAAATAAATATATGCGGTCATAGCTCAGCTGGTAGAGCGCAACCTTGCCAAGGTTGAGGTCGCGAGTTCGAACCTCGTTGACCGCTCAGTGAATTCATTATTTTTTGAATTTTGTCGAGATTCATTCGTGAATCTTCGGCGCGATTGGCGCAGCGGTAGCGCGCTTCCCTGACACGGAAGAGGTCACTGGTTCGATCCCAGTATCGCGCACTGAACATCGTTGTGATGTTCATGCGGTCATAGCTCAGCTGGTAGAGCGCAACCTTGCCAAGGTTGAGGTCGCGAGTTCGAACCTCGTTGACCGCTCCATAACTTCATATAAATCCTGCGGTCATAGCTCAGCTGGTAGAGCGCAACCTTGCCAAGGTTGAGGTCGCGAGTTCGAACCTCGTTGACCGCTCCAATAAAAAATGGGAATCACTCCAAGTGGTTCCCATTTTTGCTTTAAGTTTTGTGACTCGACACGCCCGAGTTTCGCTTAGCTCTTCCATGTTTAGGTTTTTCGATTTAGGGTGGAGAACAATTGTGGAGCTAAAGGGGTTCCCACAAACGAATGGAGGTGCAGCATGGCAGGATTTGATGATCTGCGTGGCAAGGCAGAGGAATTCGCGCAGGAGAACCCAGATCAGGTCTCGCAGGGTATCGATCAGGTCGGCGATTTCATCGACGACAAGACCGGTGGCAAGTTCGCTGACCAGGTAGACGGCATCCAGGGTGGTGCTAACGACTACGTCAACGGACTCGGCGGAGGCGCTGAGGGTGGCGAAGGCGAGAACAACGAAGGCTAATTGCTTCGTTTACTCCCCTCGGCCTTGCCCGAGCATCCCGAAAAGGTACCGACTAAGGTCGGTACCTTTTCTGTTTATCTTCACAAACGGAAGTGATTATCCCCAAGCCGGCTGTACCTGTAAAAATGAGTTATGGTTCCACGCACGTCCTCTGAAGATCACCTCAGTCAATCAATCATTGCCGGGTTGATAACAACCATGGTGGGTTTTGTCGCTTCCTTCGCAGTGGTACTCGCAGGATTGTTTCAGGTAGGGGCCACACCATCTCAAGCAGCCTCCGGATTGCTGGCGTTGTCGGTCTGCGTGGGGCTGTGCACGATCGCCCTGTCATGGCGCCACCGGATGCCGATCAGCATTGCCTGGTCCACACCGGGAGCGGCGATGCTTGCCTCACTGGCACCAGGCGCATTCAGTTTTGAACAGGCCATCGGCGCGTTCATCGTCAGCGGTGTACTGATTATTCTCACCGGTCTGCTCCCCGGGCTGCACAAGTTGCTGACCAAAATCCCGGTTCCGCTGGCTCAAGGCATGCTGGCCGGAGTCTTAGTTCCGCTGTGCATCAAACCGTTCACGGCGTTGGGAACTATTACCGTACCTGCGCTGGGAATCCTTTTGGTGTTCCTGATCGGGCTGCGTTTGCTACCAAAATTTGCGGTGGCGTTGAGTATGCTCGCAGCGGTGTGCTTCGGAATCTTCCACATTTGGCGCAACGGATCGTGGGATCAACTTCAGGTGCTGCCGCAACTGCACTTAGTAACTCCCGAATTCACCTGGCAAGCGATCGCGAGCATTAGTGTGCCGCTGCTTATCGTGACCATGGCCTCGCAGAACATCCCGGGCGTCGCGGTGCTCAATTCCTTCGGATACCAGCTTCCATGGCGGCCCTCAATGCTGTTCACCGGTGTCGGCTCGGCACTCGGTGCATTCTTCGGCGGTCATGCCATCAACCTAGCGGCCATCACTGCGGCATTGGCAGCAGGAGAACAAGCCGGGGCCAATCCGAAGTTACGCTGGCGAGCGGCCTTCAGCTCAGGTGGTTTTTACCTCATCTTCGGTGCACTGAGCGCGTTGATCGTCTCGCTGGCCAATACCTCCCCTGAAGGACTGTTCCAAGCCGCCGCAGGGCTGGCACTACTCGCCACGCTCACCAGCGCTCTGCTCGGATCAATGAGCGATCCCACGTGGCGACTAAGCGCCCTGGTGACCGTGTTGGTCGCAGCCGGGAACTTGACCTTATTCGGAATCGGCGGTGCCTTCTGGGCACTGGTGGCCGGGCTGTTAACGCACTTCATCGCCGAGCGCAGTGCTCGGCGATGAAGAAAAGTTACGTGGCTCTAGGCGCTAGCTGACCTCTTCGCCGGCCTGACCTTCACGGGCTAGGGCAGTCAAACGTGACACCGCGCGGTAGTACTTCTTCTGGTAACCGCCAGACATCATCTCTGCGGTGAACAGTTCGCTAAACGGCTTGCCCGAAGCAACGATAGGAACATCCTTGTCGTACAGGCGGTCGGCAAGAACAACGAAGCGCAGGGCGATGGCCTGATCGGTAATGGTACCTACGTTGTGCAGAACCAGAACATCGGTTTCGGCCAGCAGCTGGCGGTAACGCGAAGGGTGAACCTGCGAGAGGTGGGCGACCAGATCGTCGAAATTATCCACGGCCAAGGTTTTCTCCGCATAGCGTTGCGTTGCGAAAGCCTCGATCTGATCATCGTCCAGTGGTACTGGCGCATCAGGCAAACCACGGTGGCGGAAGTCTTCGCCGTCAACGCGATGAACGTCGAACTGCTCGGAGAGGGTCTTGATTTCGCGCTGGAAATCCACCGCGGCAAATCGACCGTCGCCCAAGGCGCCAGGAAGCGTATTGGAGGTCGCGGCCAGCTTCACGCCAGCGTCAGAGAGTTCGCGCATCAGGCGAGACATCAACACGGTGTCCCCCGGATCGTCCAATTCAAACTCGTCAATGCATACCAGCGAGTACTGGCTGAGTACTTCAACGGTCTGGCGGAAGGACAAAGCGCCAACGAGGTTGGTGTACTCCACGAAGGTTCCGAAGGCCTTGCGACCTGGGGCGGCGTGCCACAGCGAAGCAAGCAGGTGGGTCTTGCCCACGCCGAAACCACCATCAAGGTAGATACCGTTTTTGGTTTCCTTCTTCTTCCCGAACAATTTGGAGAAGAATGATCCCGAACCGTTTTTGCCGACGGTTTCCGCAAAAGCCTTGAGCTTATTAACTGCCTCGGCTTGCGAGGGCTGGGTCGGGTCTGGACGGTAGGTATCGAAGGACACTTCACCAAAGCGGTAGGACGGGTGGAAGCCGGCCAACAAGTCTTCGATTGAAACGTTGGGCTTGGTCTCGCTCAGGTGGGTGATCGTCGCCATTGGCTGTGAGAGTCCTTCAGTTGATTACTCAATAATTCGCAGCCTGCCATGGCAAGCCCAACGGTCAGTTTACCTTGAATGCTCGTGATGATTGCCTAAAATGTCGAAGCCCACACTGTGATCATCCGCGTTCGGGACTAGGGTAGAAGTAAAGCCCAAAGCCTGCTGTACCCAGCGGGCTAAATCATTAGAACTACAAGGATCGTGATTGTTAATGTCGCTGCCTGTTGAGTCCAACCCGAAGTACGCCGCGTACGCCCACCCAGAGCGGTTGGTATCCACCGCGTGGGTCGCCGAGAATCTGGGATCGCAGAACCTCGTTGTGCTCGAATCCGATGAGGACATCTTGCTCTACTCCACCGGGCACGTGCCTGGCGCGTTGAAGATCGATTGGCACACCGAGCTGAACGATGAGGTCACCCGCGACTACGTCGACGGTGAAGGGTTTGCGAAGTTGATGGCCGCCAAGGGCATCACCCGCGAGAGCACCGTGGTGATCTACGGGGACAAGTCCAACTGGTGGGCAGCCTACGCATTGTGGGTTTTCACCCTCTTTGGCCATGAAGATGTGCGTTTGATGGACGGCGGGCGTGATAAATGGATCGCCGAAGGTCGTGAACTGAGCACCGACAAGCCAGCGGTGACAGCCACCCAGTACCCAGTGATCGAACGCGAAGATGAGAAAATCCGCGCCTTCCTGCCTCAGGTACTTAATCACTTGGGCAACCCGCTGATCGACGTCCGTTCGGCCGAGGAATACACCGGCGAACGCACCCACATGCCTAATTACCCTGAGGAAGGCGCCCTGCGCGGTGGGCACATTCCTAGCGCAGCGTCGGTGCCTTGGGCCAAGGCCGCTGCCGAGGACGGCACTTTCCGTTCCCGTGAAGAGCTTGAAGCCATTTACCTTGAGGGCGCCGGGTTGCAGCCGGGCGACGATGTGGTGGCCTATTGCCGCATCGGTGAACGCTCCAGCCACACCTGGTTTGTACTTAAGCACCTGCTCGGCTTCGAAAGTGTGCGTAACTACGACGGTTCCTGGACCGAGTGGGGCAATGCAGTTGGCGTGCCGATCGTGCGTGGCGAAGCTAAGGGCGAGGTTCCTGCCAAGCGTGGAGTTCGCGCATGAGCCAGCTGCCTTCCGAACTGCAAGAGATCGTCGAAGAGTTCACTGAGGTTCCTGAAGCGGACCGCCTAGAGTTGCTACTTGATTACTCGCGAGATTTGCCCGAGCTTCCGCCGCGCCTAGCGGAGCACCCGGAACTTTTTGAGCAGGTCGTCGAATGCCAGTCACCACTGTTTTTGGTGGTTGAAGTGGCTGCCGGAGGCAACCGAGAGGTTAACCTGTTCTTCTCCGCTCCCCCAGAGGCACCAACCACCCGTGGTTTTGCTTCGGTGCTTGCTACTGGCCTCGATGGTGCAGATGCAGCATCGATCCTGGCTGTCCCCGATGATATGCCACAGCAGTTGGGTCTGACTCGCGCGCTTTCGCCATTGCGCATGCGCGGCATGACCGCGATGCTGGGCCGTATCAAGCGTCAGATCACCGAGCAGCTGGAAGCCTAGGAAGCGCTATCCCTGCACAACGCAGTAATTTTTGAACCTAAGGAAAACTGAGAAGTGGGCAAGAAGAAGCAGTCCGCGTCCACCCCGGCAACCGCCGCGTTGGATGCTGCTGGCATTAGCTATGTTGCGCATAGTTATACACACAGCGATTCAGCCGAAAGTTACGGTGGTGAAGCGGCAGCACAACTGGGTGTGAACGGTGAACGGGTTTTTAAGACCCTGATAGTTTCCACCGGTTCCAACGCTAGCGAGGATCTAGCAGTGGCCGTGGTTCCGGTCGCGGCCATGTTGGACCTCAAAGCGGTGGGACTAGCCCTAGGAAAAAAGAAAGCCCAAATGGCTGACAAGGCCGCGGCCCAACGCCGAAGCGGTTACGTCTTAGGCGGGATTTCTCCCTTCGGACAACGCCAACTTTCGGCCACGGTGATCGATAGCAGTGCACAGCAATTTGAGACGGTGTTCATCTCCGGCGGTCGACGTGGTTTCAGCCTAGAGATCGCTCCCCATGATGCTGCCAAGGCCACTTCTGCAATCTGGGCACCGATAGCCACCGGCTGATTTTCGAGGTATACAAAGGACCCAGCCTGCACTTCGTTTATTGAACGAAGCGCAGACTGGGTCCTTTGTTTTGCCTGGAGTTGTTTTGCCTAGAGTGTGGCGCGGGCGGCGATGCGCTTGGTCAGGAAGTTGGTGACTGCTTGCTCAAAACCCTGGGGATCAACATTGGGCTCGCGGGTATGTCCGGCCTTGGTGAAGGTGCGCAGCGTGACTAAATCGGGACGAAGAGCCGCTAGTTTCAGGCTTGGTCCGTTCGGAACAAATTCGTCATCACGGCTGTGCATGATCAACGTCGGGTGCTTCAACTCGCTAGCCCTATCGACCCAGTTCAGGCGTTTGAGGTTGACCGGCGCTGCCTGTCCGGTAACCCAGCGCCCAGCCTTGTTGGACAGCAGCCACTGGCCAAATCGACCGACCGATTGAGGGATGCGGTTGCTGCGGGCCTGGTGGGACAGGACGTCAACCCAGTTAATGACCGGCCCAACGAGCATCAACGAATCAATCTCGGACGCCAGTTCGCTTCGATCGGCGGTTTGCAGGCTGATGGCTCCACCCATGGACCAACCGAGCAGGATGATCTGTTGAGCGCCGTGCTCCTTGGCAAAACGCACCGCCGATTGCACATCGTGCCATTCAGTATCGCCCAATCCGTAGCGGCCATCAGCAGCACTCGGAGCGAGGCCGTCATTGCGGTAGCTCATGAGCAAGGTGGTTACGCCCATGGCAGTCAGAGCTGGCAATGCCCTGATCGATTCATTGCGTCTAGCGCCTCGGCCATGCACGCCGATAACCCACACGTTTTTATTCTCGGTGCCTTCAACTAGCCATGCAGGCCCGTCGCCACCTTCCAACGGCACCACGACGTCTTCGGCGACATAGCCGAGATCTGCAGGGTGCTCGTACACAGCTCCGGAGAGATAGCCGCGTCGCACCCCTTCGAGGCTGCCGCGGTAGACGCGTTCAATTTTGCGCGCGACGATTTTCGGTTTGCCCGGAACCTCTTCGGGCGCTGAAAGCCGAATGGAGCACGCATCAAATTCGGTCAGGAAAATGCAGGGGCCTGGCTGGTTGGTTTCTGCATCCTTGGCAAAATGAACCCAGAGTTTTCCCTCATGATCGGTGACAACTTCACGGATCATACTGTTGCCGGTACGCCGTTCCTCGGGTGTAACCACCCGTCGAGCGAAATAACCGGCGAGCGCCGAAACGCTGGCGGCAACTAGTGAACCGGCGCCCACACCCAATGAGATGCCGAGCAGGGTCGCTGGGACGGTTTTGCGTGGTTCCAAGGTATCTACGATATTCCGAGCCATACTTTTATCTTTCCATGATGTGCCGTGGGAATCATCTGTTGGTGCTGTACGTTTCTATGAGTATGAGCAATGAACCTGTTAACCATGATGACCAAATAGCCGACGACGCAACGGAACGAACAGAAGTGCAGTGGCAAGAGATTCTCTCGCCGGACGAATTCCGGGTGCTGCGCCAGGCCGGCACGGAGCGGCCCTTCACGGGCGAATATTGGGACACCACCACCGAGGGAGTATACGCTTGCCGAGCTTGCGGCGCTGAGCTGTTCGCTAGTGCCACGAAGTTTGATGCCTCATGTGGTTGGCCTTCGTTCTACGCCCCACTGGCCGAAGACCGCGTTCGGTACATCACCGATGAATCGATGGGTATGAAGCGCGTTGAAGTTCGTTGCGCCAAGTGCGATTCGCATATGGGCCACGTCTTTGAAGGTGAGGGGTTTAATACTCCTACCGATCTGCGCTTTTGCATGAACTCATTGAGCTTGACGTTGCGTAACGCTTAGGGGTTATTCTTCTGATCGTAGCGCGGTCCGCGTCACAGTAAGAATAAGACTTACTTATTCACCAATCACTCAGCACCAACTTTTCTATTGTTTGGGCGTAGCGTTCATGTCAAGCACATGAGCGCTACCCAAACATGAAAAGAAGAAGGTGTATTGAAATGACTCAGATTTCTGCCAAGCCAATGCCGGCCAGCGATGCGCAGGTTCTGCAGATTGCAAACAGTGAAGCATGGCTGACCCTAAAATCAGCCGCCACAGAATTCCAAGGTTTGCAGGCGAAAGATGGGTCTCTATCCGACGAGGTTGCGCTTCCTCGCGCCACCGAACTGGTCGATTCGATCATCGCCTCGGTTCATGCGCTCAAGGTCCACTTCGAGCATGACAACGAATACCTTGAACAGCTGGTCGCTGACCTCGAAAAGTGGAGCGAGAGCGGTTTTGATGTTCCGGACTTCTTGGACTCGCTGGTGCAGTTCCAACCGCAAACCCAGCGGATCGACGGTCTGATCCACCTAGTACTCTTCCCGATGTACACGCAGAACGGTTCCACCAATCGCCATCTGGAAGCGGTACTCGTTCAGGTCATGTGGCCCGAGTTCATCGCAGAGCTCGAAAGCACCAGCTACACCAACGCACTCTTTGTTCCCCTACGTTTTGTTGACTTCACCGAGGGTTACAACACCAATTCCGCTGTGCTCTTCCCGGAATCCGTAGCCATTCGCGAAACACCGTCATTTACTTGGGGCGCAATTTTCCAAGACCGTGAGGCCGCACGCTTCCGCAAGGTTCTGCAAGAAGCTGCAACCATCACCAATTTGCAGTTGCCGGATGATGCAGCTGAGCTACTGTCGGACCAGCATCTGACTGAAGAAACCTTCATCATGTGGGATCTAATCCACGATCGCACTCACATGCGTGGCGATCTTCCTTTTGATCCCTTCATGATCAAGCAGCGCATGCCGTTCTTCCTGTACTCCCTTGAAGAGTTGCGTTGTGATCTCACCGCATTCCGTGAGTCCATGAAGATTAACAACGATCCCAACACCGATCCCAAGACTGCCAAGATGGCTAAGCTGGTTCAATACGCGGTGATCTTTGACCGGATCTTCCGCTTTGCCATCACCGGATCGCGCGTTCGTAACTACGACGGTTTGGGTGGCCAGCTGCTCTTCGCGTGGATGCACCAGCACCACGTTCTACACTGGACCGATACCAAACTACGTATCGACTGGGACCAGGTTCCAGAAGTCGTCGCTGCGCTCGGAGATGCAATTGACGAACTGTACTGGAAGTCCATCGACCGCCCGAAGGTGGCCCATTGGCTAGCGGCGTACGAACTGGTTGCGAACACCGTGACTCCAAACCCTGCCTCACAGTGGGCCAAGGGACCACAGGCCCTGCCACTGACTGCTCCCCTTCGTGAAATCACGGACCAAGTAATGGATGATGAGTTCCCTTTGTCCATGTTCTACGAGGCGCTAAATAAGAAGATGGCCAGCGTCATCGAGTCGACCAAGGGCATGACCGGAGCATCGGAAATCTAGGACTCCTGCCTTAGGCTAGGAATTGTGAGCAAAGAAAGACTCTTCTTGAATCAAACACCACGTTTAGTGCTCATCGCTGGCGCCACGTCGGCTTCCGGGATCGCCTGCGCTCGCGCGCTCACGGAGGCCGGAGCACAGGTGCTGGCGGTGGGTAGCAATCAGACTCGCCTCGATGAACGGCTGGCCTTCGCCAAAGCCCGCTACGAATGCGACCTCACTGATTTTGCGGCCGTCGAAGCATTGGCTCGACGCATCCATGAGGACCACGGTCCTATTGATTCGCTCATCCATTTAGTTGGGGGCTGGCGGGGCGGCAAGTCCATCGTCGGTCAGAGTGATGAAGACTGGGACTTCCTGCAACGCATGGTGCTGACAACACTGCGTAATACCACCCGCGCGTTTGTCCAGGATCTGCTGGACTCACCATCCGGGCGATTGGCGATCGTCAGTGCGCAGGCAGTCACTAACCCAACGCCGTCGAACGCCAACTATGGTGCAGTCAAGGCCGCCGCCGAACACTGGGTCAACGCGATCGCACGCCTGTTTAGCAAAAACGCGCCCAATGCTGCCGCGGTCAGTTGGGTGGTGAAGGCGCTGAGCGAAAAGTCGGCCGAAGATGCCCCGGCGGGACACACACCGGTGAGCTACCTGGCCCAAAGCGCCATAGATCTATTAGCCGATGATGCGGTGGCACACAACGGCACGCGCATGGTGCTGCCAAGCGCCTGAGTACTGCCCGAATAAATACAGAACGCTGTTCTGAAGCTTCGCGGCCACCCGCACTTCATACCTTTACTACAGTCCAAGGATCCAAACATTATGACTTCACTTCACGACGCCAACGTACGCGGCTTCGCATCCGATAACTACTCGGGAGTTCACCCTCGCATCCTTGAGGCGATCACCCGCGCCAACGGCGGACACCAAATCTCCTACGGCGAAGACCAATACACCGAGCAGCTAGGTAAGACGGCGCGCGAAATCTTTGGCGACGAGGCAACAATCTTCCCCGTCTTTAACGGCACCGGAGCCAATGTCACAGCGCTTCAGTCGTTGTTGCCACGCTGGGGTGCAGTGATTTGTGCCAGCACCGCGCATATCAACGTGGATGAGAACGGTGCCCCGGAACGAGTCGGCGGCTTTAAGCTGTTGCAGGTTCAAACGCCAGATGGCAAGCTCACCCCTGAACTGATTGATCAGGAAGCGTGGGGCTACGGCGACGAACACCGCGCACAGCCACTAGCCGTGTCCATCACCCAGGCCACAGAACTTGGCACCTTGTACACCCCGCAGGAAATCAAGGCCATCACCGATCACGCGCACAAGCTGGGGATGAAGGTGCACCTGGACGGTTCACGATTGTCCAATGCCGCGGCCGCGCTTGACGTCCCTTTGCGCGCACTGACCACCGATGCAGGGGTCGACATCGTGTCCCTCGGCGGAACCAAAAATGGCATCCTGCTCGGCGAAGGCATCCTGACCTTGCGCAAGGAGCTCGCCGAGGACATGAAATACCTGCGCAAGATGAACATGCAGCTGGGCAGCAAAATGCGTTTCATCTCTGCCCAGCTGATCGAGCTCTACGGAACCGGTTTGTGGAAGGAACTGGCCGGCCACGCAAATGCGATGGCTGCCAAGCTGGCTCAAGCGGTTGAACAGATCGACGGCGTGGAACTGGTTTACCCAACACAAGCCAACGGGGTCTTTGCCAAGCTTCCCACCGCTGTCAGCGATGAACTGCGCAAGCACTTCCGCTTCTACGATTGGGACCGCGCAGCTGGCGAAGTGCGTTGGATGTGCTCCTTCGACACCACCGAAGAAGACGTGGCAGCGTTCATCACCAAACTTCGTGAGCTCATGGGTTCCCACGTCCCTGCTTAGGCTGAGCGCGGATCGGCGTGCCGTACCCAACCCAAGGTACGGCACGTTTAGACTCAAATTGTGACCAACGATCGCCCTGCCTCAGCCATCCCGAGCGCCTTCGCCAAGGCCCTGGAAGAGCTGTCGCACGCCAAGGTACGCAAAGAACTGAAGTTCACCGAAATCCCGGCCCCCGGTCGGCTTGCACCGTTTGCCCTGGCGCTCAGCGGCGACGTGGTCGATACGGTTTCGCCCGATCACGGTCCCCACGGACAAGAGATCGGCCGCACCCCGTTCCTGCAGTCGCAGGAGCAACTAGCTACCGGACGATTCATCCTCTTATTTGATCCGGCCGGCCAAGAGTTATGGGATGGCCAGTTCCGCATCGTCACCTATGTGCGTGCACGCTTAGATCACGACATGGGGCAGGACGCGATGCTGGCGTCGGTCGCCTGGTCGTGGCTGGAAGATTCCCTGCGTGAGCGTGAAGCGTTCCACCATTTGGCCGGAGGGACTGCCACCCGGGTCATTTCAGAATCTTTTGGCAACCTGCGCGGGGAACAAGACCACATTGACATCGAACTGCGCGCTTCATGGTCGCCGGATTCAGAGGACCTCGGACCGCATTTGAGTGCGTGGGCCGACCTGGTATGCACCTTTGCCGGACTACCACCGTTGCCCGAAGGTGTTGAGCAACTGCCACACCGTCGACTTAGTTAAGTCTCACAAGCACATTAGAGGCGGACGGTTAGATCTAGAATAGAAGTATCATGCCGAATTCTGACGCCACCGCTTCCGCATCCTCCCCCGCAGACTCACAGTCGCCTGAACCTCAGCTGATTCCGCTCACGCATCCGCGAGACGGTATTCCTGAGGTCATCAACACCCCTGCCGCCTTGCGGCGTGCCGTGCGTGAACTCAGTGCTGGCACCGGGGATTTGGCAGTGGACACGGAGCGAGCCAGTGGATTCCGCTATGGTCAACGAGCCTTCCTGCTTCAAATCCGTCGCGAGGGCGCTGGCACGTGGTTGATCGATCCCGAAGAGCTTGATGACCTGAGCGTCCTGCGTGACTTTGTGAACCAGCAGCCGTGGATCCTGCATGCTGCCACGCAGGACCTTCCTTGCCTTCACGAACTGGGCATGTCCCCGACCTCGTTGTTTGACACCGAACTGGCTGGCCGATTGGCAGGTTTTCCACGAGTTTCACTTGGCACTATGGTGGCCGAATTACTTGGCCTGCAATTGGCCAAAGAACACTCAGCCGTTGACTGGTCCACCCGCCCATTGCCTGAAGCATGGCTAAACTACGCGGCCTTGGATGTAGAAGTTCTTGAGCAGCTACGTCAGGAAATCAGCAAAATTCTTGAAGAGCAAGGCAAGATAGACTTCGCCATCCAAGAGTTTGAATACGAACGCAATCTGCCTGACCCACAGCGAGCCGAGGAACCGTGGCGCAAGCTGTCCGGGGTCCATAAGCTCAAGGGCCGACGCAACCTAGCTATCGCCCGCGAGCTATGGCTTTCCCGCGAGTCTCTGGCCCAAAGCCAAGACGTCGCCCCAGGCCGACTCTTGCCTGATCGAGCAATTATGGCAGCCGTGGAGCAGCGTGCTGCGAGCGTTCCCGCGTTGCTTCAAATCCCCGGTTTCCATACCCGCCACGCCAAACGAGATGCTCCACGCTGGATGGATGCCATTCAGCGCGGACGACTGACCAAAGACTTGCCTGAGCTGCGCGCCAGCAAGGCCGGGTTGCCTCATCCACGGTCGTGGGCTGAGAAGAATCCGGCGGCTTCGGCTCGGCTTGAAGCGGCAAAGCTTGTGCTCGCTGAAGTCAGCGAACACTGGAACATTCCGGCAGAAAACTTGCTGACCCCTAAATATCTTCGGGAACTGTGCTGGAATCCACCGGTGTTGATCAGTGCCGAGGGCATTGATGAAAAGCTGGCTGGTTTGGGCGCTCGCCCTTGGCAGCGAGAGTTGCTTGTAACCAGCTTTGCGCAGGCATTTGCCGAGGTATAAGCAAAGTGTGATGGGTTGCACTTGCACTTCAAGTTACTACTGAGTAACGTATGGTTTAGGTCACAGTGATGCTGGCCACTGCCCTATGCTGGGCAGCATGAACCAACCCCAAGGAGCCCGACGGTGAGTGCCAACGCTTCGACCGTGCCCAATAACGTGCACCCTTCGCTCAACGACCGCGATGTAGTCTTCATCGACGGTGTCCGAACCCCGTTCGGCAAGGCCGGCGAGAAGGGCATCTACCACGGTACCCGCGCCGATGATCTGGCGGTCAAGGCCGTTCGCGGACTACTCGAACGCAACCCAGAAGTGCCGGCAGAAAAGATCGACGAAATTTCGATCGCCGCCACCACGCAGACCGGCGATCAGGGCCTGACCTTGGGCCGCACCGTGGGCCTTCTGGCCGGAATCCCAAAATCCGTTCCAGGCTTTGCCATTGATCGCATGTGCGCCGGCGCCATGACCGCGGTAACCGCGACTGCAGGTGGCATTGCTTTTGGCGCCTACGACATCGTTGTAGCAGGCGGCGTAGAACATATGGGCAACCACCCGATGGGTGCTGGGGCCGATCCAAACCCACGCTTCCTTTCCGAAAAGATCGTGGATCCGCAGGCCCTGAACATGGGCAACACCGCGGAAAACCTGCATGACCGCTTCCCGGCGATCACCAAGGAACGCGCTGACCGCTACGCCGTGGCCTCCCAAAATAAGCTAGCCAAGGCATACGAAAACCAGCAGATCCAGCCCGATCTGATTCCCGTCGCTGCCAAGCGTCCAGGCGAGGGCTGGTCGGTCAAGACCGCCGATGAGCCACCACGTCCAGGGACCACCATGGAATCCTTGGCAGATCTTCGCACCCCATTCCGTGCCCACGGACGAGTCAGCGCCGGCAACGCCGCTGGCCTGAACGACGGCGCCACCGCAGCCCTGCTAAGCAGCGGACAAGCAGCGCGCGAGCTCGGTCTAACGCCAAAAATGCGTATGGTCTCCTTCGCCTTCGCCGGCGTTGAACCAGACGTTATGGGCTACGGTCCCGTTCCTGCCACAGAAAAGGCTCTAGCCAAGGCCGGACTGAGCATCAAGGACATCGGCCTATTCGAAATTAATGAAGCCTTTGCCGTCCAGGTACTCTCCTTCCTCGACTTCTACGGAATCGAGCAGGATGACGATCGAGTAAACCGCTACGGTGGAGCGATCGCCGTCGGCCACCCACTGGCCTCCTCCGGCGTTCGCCTGATGACCCAGCTTGCCCGACAGTTCTCTGAAGACCACTCGGTACGGTACGGCATCACCACCATGTGCATCGGTCTGGGCATGGGTGGCACCGTCATTTGGGAAAACCCAAACCATGCAGACTTTGGCAGCAAGGCATAAGGAAGAGACAATGACTGCAAACACCAAAAACTTCGCGGCCGTCGCTGAAATGATGCACGACGAAACCGTCACTCACTCCTATGTCACGGACGTTGCTCTGCCCAGCGGCAAGACTCTCGCCCTACTGACCTTAGATAACGGCCTTGACCACAAAAAGCCAACCACCCTGGGCCCCAACGGCCTGCTGGAACTTCGTGCGACCCTTGAGACTCAAGCTGCACGTGCCAAGGCCGGCGAAATCCATGCCTTGGCCATTACGGGAAAGCCCTACTTCCTCATCGCCGGTGCCGATTTGTCCGCGGTCACCCGACTGAGCGAACCAGATCAGGCCACGGCCATGGCAACTTTGGGTCACTACACCTATGAGCTACTTGCCGATTTGGGCGTTCCAACTTTCGCTTTCATCAACGGGCTAGCCCTCGGTGGCGGTCTAGAGATTGCACTGGCTTGCAACTACCGCACGGTGAGCACAGCAGCTGGCGCTTTGGGTCTTCCTGAAGGATTCCTCGGATTGATTCCAGGGTGGGCCGGCGTCTACCGCCTTCCACGTCTGGTCGGTCCCGAAAATGCCTTGAAGGTCATGATCGAGAATCCACTGAACAACAACCGCACGCTCTCAGGCCCTGCGGCATACAAGATGGGCGTGGCTGATGCGTTGTTCGAGCCAGCAGATTTCATCGAACACTCAACCGGTTTTGTTGATTCAGTACTCACTGGAACCACGCAGGTCCAGCGTCCCAACGCCGTGGATCCGAGCGACCCCGAGGTGGCCCGCCGCTGGTTGGAAGCCGCCGATCAGGCAGAAAAGTTTGTCGATGCCAAGCTTTCCGGGGCAGCACCGGCACCATACAAGGTGCTCGAAGTATTCCGAAAGGGTCTGACTCTTTCCCAGCCTGACTCCGCCAAGCTTGAAATTGAAGCTCTGACCGGTCTGATGCGTACACCTCAGTTCCAGAACACTGTCTACGCGTTCTTGGATCTAGTACAGAAGCGTGGCAAGCGACCAGCAGGCGCACCGGATGCCAAGCTTGCGCGCCCGGTGACCAAGGTGGGCGTTGTTGGTGCCGGCCTGATGGCAAGCCAGCTCGCGCTACTGTTCGTCCGTCGACTCAATGTACCGGTGGTCATCACCGACTTGGACCAGTCACGCGTAGACAAGGGTATTGCCTACATCCATGGTGAGATCGACAAGCTGCACAGCAAAGGTCGCATGAGCCAAGATGGCGTCAATCGCTACAAGGCACTGGTTTCAGGATCGGTAACCAAGGAAGCGTTTGCCGATGCTGACTTTGTTATTGAAGCCGTATTCGAAGAGCTCTCGGTTAAGAAGCAGGTCTTTGCCGAAGTTGAAGCCGTGGTCTCCCCCGACTGCGTCTTGGCCACCAATACGTCCTCACTATCCGTGACCGAGATGGGACGCGATCTTAAACACCCAGAGCGCCTGGTTGGATTCCACTTCTTCAACCCGGTAGCACTGATGCCGTTGCTGGAAATCGCAGCCACCGAATGGACCAACGAGACGTCATTGTCCACGGCGTTTGTGGTCGGCAAGGCACTGAAGAAGACCACTGTGAAGACCCAAGATTCGGCGGCCTTTGTGGTCAACCGCGTATTGCTTCGACTGATGAGCGAAGTCCAGGCTGCCTTCGATGAAGGTACCGACGCACAGACTGCGGATTCTGCCTTGGCACCTATGGGTCTGCCAATGAGTCCGTTCACCCTGTTGGCCATGGTTGGCTTGCCAGTGGCTCAGCATGTGAACAAATCTTTGAACGCTGCTTTTGGAGACCGTTTCGCTGTCTCTGAAAACCTGCAGAAATTGATTGATGCAAAGATCACTGCACTGTGGGTGAAGAATGAGGATGGCTCGCAGGAACTGAACCCTCAGGCAGCACCATTGTTGAATCAGGGAGAGAAGCCCTCGACCAAGGAAGAGATTCTGCTTCGGGTGCAGGATGCTCTGGCAGAAGAGATCGGACTGCTGCTCAAAGAAAACGTTGTGGCCGAAGCGGCCGATGTTGATCTTTGCATGATCACCGGTGCCGGCTGGCCAATGCACCTCGGCGGAATCACTCCTTACCTTGACCAGGTTGGAGCCGCGGAACGAGTGAACGGCAAGAAGTTCAACAGCTAGAACTTAGCGAACATTGGGCCTCAATCCATTAGGGTTGGGGCCCAACGTCGTAGTGACAGCAATTAATTAATTTCCAATTCCTTAGCACCGTCACAGCGACTTCTGTCAGAATAAACCCATGACTGACTTCGCCTTACCAGCACGCCGCACCATCATGTGCGCTTCTGCAGCCCTTGGTTCCGCCGCATTGTTGACCGCTTGCGGTGACGGACATTCGGAAGCTGATACCCCTGAGGCCTCTGCCGCACCGAAGCCAACCGGTGAAGGGCAGAAAGTCATCAAGCTGTCCGATCTTGAAGTCGGTGCACGCACTTCCGTTCAGGCAAAACATCCCTCTGGCGCGGAAATACCAGTACTACTGTTCCGCCCAGATGAAAAGTCTGTACTGGCCTTCTCCAGCGTCTGCACACACCAAGGTTGTGTAGTCACCCCCGATTCAAGCAAAGATGATTTCTTCTGCGCTTGCCATGGCTCTCGGTTTAAGCCGGCTGATGGAACCGTTCTTGATGGTCCTGCCGTCGCCCCGTTGGCCAGGTACGCTACCGAAATCACCGACGGTCAGGTCGTTGTGTACGTAACTGAAAGCAAGTAAAAAAGCTTCAGCGCAAAAATTGAGAGGTTGCAACTCTTTAGGGTCGCAACCTCTCAGTTTAATTATTGGTCCGAGCTAGTGGTTCTTCAGACTAGAACAAGGCCACTTTGGTCGGCGCCGGGAAGATCTCATCAAGTTCCTTGCGCTCTTCTTCTGTCGGTACCCAACGTACAGCTTGAGCATTCATCTGGATCTGCTCGGGACGAGTGGCGCCAGCAATCACAGAAGTGACTGGTTCCTGTGCGGCCAACCATGAGAAGGCAAGCTCGATTGGTGCCAGATCGCGCTGCTGGGCGAACTGGGCGAAGCGATCAAGCTGTTCAAAGTCGGAGGTCTCGACCAATTGCTGTCGAGCATGGGTGAGGCGGCTACCAGCAGGTGCATGGCCCTTTGAATATTTTCCGGTGAGCAGGCCGTTAGCCAATGGGAAGTACGGAAGCACGCCGAGGCCAATTTCGCGGGCGGCTGGCAGGACTTCCAACTCGGCGCGGCGATCAATCAAGTTGTAATGATTTTGCGCCGAGATGAATCGTTCGGTTCCCAATTCGCGAGCCACGTACTCTGCCTGGGCGATCTGCCATCCGGCACGATTTGAGTGGCCAATGTAGCGGACCTTGCCGCTGGTCACTAAGTCGTCCAGCGCACGGAGGGTTTCCTCGATCGGAGTGTTCGCATCAGGAGTGTGGAATTGGTACAGATCAATATGGTCAGTACCCAGACGCTTTAATGACGCTTCCACAGCCTTCATGATGTAGCGACGTGATCCGCGGGCGTTAAAATCTGGTCCGTTAGCTCCGGCAACATCCATGCCGAATTTAGTGGCCAACACGATATTTTCGCGGTTCTTGCCCAGCGCTTTACCCAGGCGTTGTTCGGAGAGCCCAGCAGTTTTGCCATAGTTGTCGGCAACATCGAAGAACGTGATTCCAGCGTCCAATGCTGCATGAACCACGGCGTCGGTACCTTCTTGGCTCTGCGTGACGGTCCCCGAGCGTCCCAGATTGTTGCATCCCAAACCAACGACTGAAACGCTCAAACCACTGCGGCCTAGTTGACGGAACTCCATGTGCACCTCACTGTTTTTCATCTGCCGCTTCACTGCGCGACCTTATACCCATAGGCTATCTGGTAGGTCTGAAAAGCAAAGAGTCCAAGACACAATTCACTGCATTGCATATTTATCCATTAGGATGGAAACATGTCTAAAGTTCTTACCAATCTTCCTGTAGGCGAACGCGTCGGAATCGCGTTCTCCGGTGGCCTCGACACCTCGGTGGCAGTAGCGTGGATGCGCGACAAGGGCGCCATTCCTTACACCTACACTGGCGACCTCGGCCAGTACGACGAGCCGGACATCGACGCCGTTCCAAGCCGTGCGCTGGAATACGGTGCCGAGAATTCCCGTCTGGTTGACTGCAAGCCAGCACTGGTTGAAGAAGGCTTCGCAGCACTGGCCTGCGGCGCTTTCCACATCCGCTCCGGTGGCAAGACTTACTTCAACACCACCCCATTGGGCCGCGCCGTTACCGGCACCCTTCTGGTTCGCGCAATGCGCGAAGATGGCGTGGACGTGTGGGGCGACGGTTCGACCTACAAGGGCAACGACATCGAGCGTTTCTACCGCTACGGCCTGATGGCAAACCCAAAGCTGCGCATCTACAAGCCATGGTTGGATCCAAACTTCGTCACCGAGCTCGGTGGCCGCCAGGAAATGTCGGAGTGGCTTCAGAAACACGACTTCCCTTACCGCGACTCCGCCGAGAAGGCATACTCGACCGATGCCAACATCTGGGGTGCAACCCACGAAGCTAAGACTCTGGAACTGCTGGACAGCTCCATCGAGTCCGTTGAGCCAATCATGGGCGTTAAGTACTGGGATGAAAGCGTAGAGATTAAGACCGAAGACGTTTCGGTTTCCTTCGTCGCTGGACGTCCAGTTGCCATCAACGGCAAGGAATTCACCGACTCGGTTGCCTTGGTCAATGAAGCGAACATCATCGGTGGGCGCCACGGTCTGGGCATGAGCGACCAGATCGAAAACCGCATCATCGAAGCTAAGTCGCGCGGCATCTACGAAGCACCAGCTATGGCGCTGCTGTACATCGCCTACGAGCGCTTGGTTAATGCGATCCACAACGAAGATACCGTTGCCAGCTACCACAACGAAGGCCGCCGTCTGGGCCGCCTGATGTATGAAGGTCGCTGGTTGGACCCACAAGCTCTGATGCTGCGCGAGTCGCTGCAGCGCTGGGTTGGCTCTGCCATTACCGGTACCGTAACCGTTCGCTTGCGCCGTGGAGATGACTACACGATCGTGAACACCGAGGGCGAGAAGCTCAGTTACCACCCAGACAAGCTGTCCATGGAACGCGTGGGCGACGCAGCCTTCGGTCCAGTGGATCGTATCGGTCAGCTGACCATGCGAAACCTGGATATTGCCGACTCGCGCGGTCGCCTAGAACAGTACGCCAGAATGGGTCTTGTCGGTGGAACCACCGCTGAGCTGGTTGGCTCGCTTGAGGAAGGTGGCGCTGACGATATCGTCAACGCAACCCGCGTTGATAGCGACGATCTCGCTACCGATCGTGCCATCGAATCTGCAGCATTCGACGCTGGTACAGACTAGTATCTGACGGCTAAACAAAAACCGGTCGAAGCTTCTCATTTTAGAGAATGCTTCGACCGGTTTTTTGTGCCCGTTTGGGCTGCTGCTAGCGCGAGAATCCATTCAGCGCAGCCAAGGACTGTAACGCCATGATGAAACCAACGAGGGCTAGAAAACGAATCGACCCATGAATCACTGCGCCCCGCTTGCTATCTTTTGAAGGCAATGAAATGACTTCATCCGCCAACCAGGTGACCAGCGTAATGATCGTACCAATGAGCGCAACTTGTTCTTCGGGTAGTGACATGGCTTTGGCCATGGCAGTACCGATTCCTACACCGGCAATGACCTGCAACAGCATCCAAAGCCATTGTTTGATACTCCGGCGCTGCTTGGGCTGAGCTGAAAGTTGTTCTTGGCTCATGCTTCAATCAGCGTGAGCAATGGGCTAACGGCAAGGGTAAAGCCCACTAGGGATACAAGGCGCAACACCAAACGAACTCGGGCACCGGGCTTGGTGTTAGGCGCAGGCAGTCGGAAGCCCTGCTCAACGATCCAAACAACAACAATCACCAGCACACCAGCCAGTGCAAGCTTTGCCGGGGCAGCTCCGGAGAACACCGAAGCGATACCCAGACCGATAATCACGCCAACACAAGCTTGGAACACCAAATGCAGTGGCGTTCGAGTGGCACCCATCGGTGGCGCCTTGCGTTGGGCACCGGGAGTCTCGTCCCGATCTTCCTGTGGAATCATTTCTACTAAGTTCCTTATTTCTTGCGGTCGGCGGAAGCACGGTTGCTGGGGGTGACTTCCTTGCACAGCAAAAGGCCACTTCCGCCAGTGAACTGCACAGAACCGAACTGTGGTGCTCTACAAATTTCTCTAAATCCAAAAGACCGCTGCAACGCGAGCGACGCAGTGTTTTGCGCATTCACAACACACCATGCCCGATCGGCACGGTGGGCTATCCATTCCAGTCGCGCGGTGGTCAAGATTGAGGCCAACCCGTGCTGCTGAAAGTCAGCTGCAATCTCCACGCCGGACAGATAGAACCCTGCCGGTGCCAGTTCATCGTCGGGATCCCACCAGCTTGCCTTAGCCCAGCCAAGCAGCTTATCTTGGGAATCCTTCAGCACTAACTGGCAACCTTCCACGCCAAAACGCGCAGGTTCGGCGTTTCGGCCTAATGAGCGTGAGAGTGCATGTACGGCCTGATAGTCCGCTTCCTGCATTGGTTGCGGAAGAAGAGAAGGCAAAACCAATTAGCTCAGGGTCATTGGCTTCGCTGGCAACGGGTGAACCTGCTTGAGTTTTTCTGGAGTCGCGTAATCAGCGGTGCCGATGCTCATCTTGGTGAAATCGAGCTTGGCTTCGCGGATGCAAGTCTTGATAGCTGAAACAGCGAGCTTTGGAGCCGGCGAAAGAACACGGATATTCAACTTACGTGGAGCAAAATCACTGGACTCAACGGTGCCCAGGCCACGCCATGCCAAGTGACCGGTGAGCGCCTCTTTGACCTTTTTCTCCAAGTACTGGTCACGTTCCGTACCTGCAGCTGACTTCAGCGTGTACTGAACGATGACCCAAGTCTGGTCTTCATCCTTGATTTCGGCGTAGCCTTCATCGGTGCATGCCTGCAGGAAACCCGCAAAAAGCTCGTCGGCACGGTCGTTGTTCACGTCCTGAACATCGCTGGTGGTGGACATGTGCCCAACGCTGCCATGGTTGATGACAAACTGACCCAGCTCGCCGTCTTCAAACTGCTGGAACCACGCTTCGCGGAAGTGCAGTACGTTCTTGTCGTCTAAACGATAGGTGCGAATAATCGCCATTGTTTTCCCTTTTCAGGTCAGTAAAAAATCAGTAAAAGTGTTTAGGTCGTGGGCAGGTCGCCGGCTTTGGCTAACCATTGGTTTCGATAGGACCGGTCAAAAGGTGAAGCATCTGTTGCGACGAGGTCCAACAACTCTCGCGCCGCTCCGCTCATTTCCGTTTTTAGCTGCTCTGGATAGCCCATAGCCACAGAGTGTTCTTCGAATTCGTCTTCGTCATCCAAGAATGTCCCCCGACTACGAGAGCGAATAACGTCCAGATCAAGATCTATCGAATTCACTTCCCAGCCACCAGACTTCATTGCCTGCCAACCGATCTGGTGCGACAAGTCGATATAGACATCAAAGTCTTCCGTGGGCTGTGCGTACAACGTGGCAATCCACGGACCCTCGTGAGGAATGAGGCACAACGCATCACTTTGAGCCAGGTGGGCAACGCCGGGACGCGCTACGAGTGAGCCTTTGGGCTGATGGAGCCAGTGCCCGTACTCGTCTTGTCCGAGGTAGAAACCCGGAACTACCCAGTGTGGCGTGCCATCAAATTTCCAGGCACGGGCGACTACCAACTCACCAGTTGCGATCACTTTTGGTGTGCGAGGAAGTCCTTGGGGGCATGCCTGAACTGAGCTCATAGCTTTGGAATCTGTCCTGTAGGAAGATCCTGCCCTGGTAGTGGACGAGCGAACGGGACCTTGGTTCCGAGCACCTGAGCCAAAGTGTCGCGGGCCACCTGTTGCGCGGTCAGTCCCACACGGTCCAGAACTTCAGCACGGGTACCGTGAGCCAGGAATTCGGTAGGCAAACCAACTTCATTAAGAGCAGTATCAACACCAGCGGCACGCATTTCGGTGCGAAGACGCGAACCAACACCACCAGCGCGGACGCCGTCTTCGATGCAGACAACGATGCGATGGCGAGCGGCCAACGAAATCACCGAGGTTGGCATGGGCAATACCCAGCGAGGATCAACAACGGTGACCGAAACGCCCTGGCTGTTCAGGCGTTGCGCGACGTCCAAAGACAATTCGCTCATCGCACCAACCGAAACGATCAAGACATCCGGAGCGGACTTGTCCCCCAACCGAGCGAGCACGTCCACACCGTCGGGCAAGCGATCGATGGCGTCGATGGGTTCCCCAACTGATCCCTTGGAGAATCGAACAACGCTTGGTGCGTCGCTGATTTCCAGGGCTTCACGTAATTCTTCGCGGAGTCGATCAGCGTCACGTGGTGCAGCCAGATGAAGATTTGGCACAATCTGCGTCAACGCCATATCCCACATGCCGTGGTGGCTGGCGCCGTCAGGACCGGTCACGCCAGCGCGGTCAAGGACGATGGTGACGCCGGCCTTATGCAAGGCAACATCCATGAGCAGCTGATCAAATGCGCGGTTCAAGAAGGTGGCATACACGCAAACCACTGGGTGTAGCCCGCCGAAGGCTAATCCTGCCGCGGTGGTCATCGCATGCTGTTCGGCAATGCCAACGTCAATGACGCGTTCAGGATGCTCTTGAGCCATCTTCTTCAAGCCCACCGGCTGCAACATGGCACCGGTAATGGCGACAATGTCATCACGTTCGTTGGCTACCTTGGCGATTTCCTCGCCAAAGACGCTGGTCCAGCTCTGCGCGCTCGACTTGGAAACGGGCAGACCGGTCACGGGATCAATGATTCCCACGGCATGGAACTGGTCAGCTTCATCGGCGCGGGCTGGAGCGTAGCCGTGTCCCTTTTCAGTCAATGCGTGCACTAGCACTGGTCCCGAATACTGTTTGGCTTGCTGCAAAGCTTCTTCGACGGCACGCTGGTTGTGTCCGTCAATAGGGCCGATGTACTTCAGACCCAAGTCTTCAAACAATCCCTGTGGAGCCCACCAGTCTTTGATGCCTTTTTTGGTGGCATGAAGGGACTTATAGGTGAATCCGCCGACGGCGCCGGATCCCTTGAGCTTGTCTTTGAGCTTTTCCATGGCGTTTTCGTACGCCGGGTGGGTGCGGAACTTATCCAGTTGCTGACGCAGGCCCAGAAGCTGATTGGCCAAACCACCGATAGTTGGGGCGTAAGACCGACCATTGTCATTAACCACGATGACGGCCTTGCGGTCTTTATCGGCGGCAATGTTGTTGACCGCTTCCCAGACCATGCCACCAGTTAGTGCACCATCGCCGACTAGGGCCACGGCATAACGGTCGTTGTTGGACCTCAATTTATTGGCGCGAGAAATTCCGTCGAGCCACGACAAGGATGCAGAGGCATGTGAGGATTCCACGACGTCGTGTTCTGATTCAGCTCGATCAGGGTAGCCTGAGAGCCCGCCTTGCTGGCGTAAGGTTTCGAAGTTCTGGCGTCCGGTCAGCAGCTTGTGAACGTAGGACTGGTGCCCGGTATCAAAGATGATGGAGTCCTGCGGCGAATCGAAGACTCGATGAATGCCTAAGGTTAGCTCGACAACACCAAGGTTGGGGCCAAGGTGGCCACCTGTACGGGCAACATTATCGATCAGGAAAGTACGGATTTCCTCTGCAAGATCGTCTAGTTGTTCTAAGGACAGCGCCCGAAGATCGCTTGGTTTCTTGATGGTCTTAAGCAAAGACACGCTCGTCCCCTTTACAAATTCGCCCGTGGTGGCTGTGAGCCCATGCGAAATACTTAGTCTACCGCGTTGGAACCTTCTCTCATTATCCGCCACCGTTCCAGTTAGTGCGAATTTGCGGGCAATGAGGTTCAATACCATGGGCAATGCCGGTGGATTTCGAAGGTGCGCATGCCGGGAGCGCCTTCAAGTCCGACCTTTAGCTCAACAGTCGCCGGAAAACGCAATGCTCCGGTTGAGCGTACCCATTGGTTTCGGCGATGCGGGCAAAGTCTAGGCGCTGACAAACTTTCTGCGAGGGGACGTTGCCTGGATCTACGATCGCGAAGACCGATTCCCCGCCAGATTCACGGACGTAGTTCAGGACCTCCCTCACCGCTTCCGTCGCAAATCCTTGGCCTTGAGCACTCGGGTGCAGGTGCCACCCAACCTCGATTGGTGTCTGCAGGAAATTCAGGTCAATGCTCTGTTGAGTTTCACCCTGCAACGGTTTGCAAAGAACATTTCCAACCAACGCATCAGTCTCACGATCAGCTACAGCCCAAATGCCTTGCCCTTTGGCGATTATTCCCCGACGTCTAGCGATGGAAGCTAGTGCCTGATCCAAGGTTGTCATGCAAGTTGCGCCCGGACCGAGATACCGCATGGTTGCAGCGCGCGACTCTAGGTCCAGCAAGAATGGTGCGTCGTCAGTTGTCCATGAGCGCAAGTGCAGTCGCTGGGTCAATAATTCTTTCATTGATGGCTCTCCACATCGCAGTATTTATCCAGAGCTTAGCAACATCTTTGATGCTCTTGCCCTGCGCCTATGCTGGTGCAATGAGTAGCGTAGAACCCTCGGTCCAAACTGCCAGTGAATACTCGTCGATAGCCCAGCGCTATATCGACTTGTTCGGTGCCATTGAGCAGGCGGAGAAAGAAGATCGTGAGCTGATCGCTACGTGGGCCGAAGGTGTGCGCGGACCCGTTTTGGATGCCGGATGCGGCCCTGGCCAGTGGACTCAATTTATCTCTGGTCCCCAACGCCCCGCCACGGGCGTTGATATGGTTCCAGAATTTTTGGCTCATGCGGCCAAGAGCTACAGTGAATGCACTTTTCAGCAGGGCGATTTGTCGAATCTGAGTTTCAGCGACAATCACTTTGCTGGGCTGCTGGCGTGGTATTCGGTAATCCATACTCCCCCAGAACAATTGCCTTCAATCTTCTCTGAGTTCGCACGAGTCCTAAATCCTGGTGGTCAATTACTCATGGGCTTCTTTGCGGGCGACAAAGTTCAACCGTTTGCCCACAAAGTCGCACCCGCCTGGTACTTGCCACCTCGATTCTTGGTCGGGCTACTAGAAAACGCGGGTTTTGAACTTCTCGACTCCCAGACCCGCTCGCGCCCGACGGCACGGCTGCACGGTCATGTTGTGGCGCAGTTGAAGTCTTAAAGTTGAAGACCCAAGGCAATTGCCTTGGGTCTTCAACTTTGCGTGTTGCGTAACTACTAGTGGAACACTCCGGTATACACCGGGGTGGCTCTACTAGTTAGCAGCGGCGATCTGGCGCAGTACGTACTGCAGGATGCCACCGTTGCGGTAGTAGTCAGCTTCACCTGGGGTGTCGATACGCAGAACTGCGTCGAACTCGGTAACCTTGCCGTCTTGTGCGGTTGCGGTAACCTTCAGGGTCTTCGGGGTGGTGCCGTTGTTCAGCTCAGTCACACCGGAAACTGCGAAGGTTTCGGTACCGGTCAGACCCAGCGAATCAGCGGACTCACCCTCTGGGAACTGCAGTGGCAGAACGCCCATACCGATCAGGTTCGAGCGGTGAATACGCTCGAATGACTCGGTGATGACGGCCTTAACACCCAGCAGTGCGGTGCCCTTAGCAGCCCAGTCACGCGAGGAGCCCGAACCGTATTCCTTACCACCAAGGATGACCAGCGGGGTGCCGGCAGCCTTGTAGTTCTCAGCAGCGTCGTAGACGTAAGCCTGCGGAGCACCTTCCTGGGTGAAGTCGCGGGTGAAGCCACCCTCAACGCCGTCCAGGATCTGGTTCTTGATGCGGATGTTTGCGAAGGTACCGCGGATCATGACTTCGTGGTTACCACGGCGCGAGCCGTAGGAGTTGAAGTCCTTGCGATCCACACCATTCTCGATCAGGTAACGGCCAGCCGGGGTCTCCGACTTGAACGAACCTGCAGGCGAGATGTGGTCAGTGGTGACCGAGTCGCCCAGCTTGAGCAGAACACGAGCGCCGTCGATGTCCTTCACTGGCTGTGGCTCGGCGGTCATACCGTCGAAGTAAGGTGCCTTACGTGCGTAGGTCGACTTTTCGTCCCATGCGAAGGTTGAACCCTCTGGGGTGTCCAGTGCCTTCCAACGATCGTCGCCTTCGAAAGCGGTTTCGTAGCCCTTGGCGAACATTTCCTTGTCAATCGACGAGTCCATGATTTCCTGGACCTCTACTGGCGATGGCCAGATGTCCTTCAGGAAGACGTCGTTGCCCTCGGAGTCCTGACCCAGTGCGTCAGCTTCGAAATCGAAGTCCATGGTGCCAGCCAGTGCGTAAGCGATAACTAGTGGCGGGGAAGCCAAGTAGTTCATCTTTACGTCTGGGTTGATGCGACCTTCGAAGTTACGGTTACCGGTGAGCACCGCGGTGGCTGCGAGGTCGTTGGTGTTGATCGCCTCGGAGATCTCAGCATCCAGTGGACCGGAGTTACCGATGCAAGTTGCGCAACCGTAGCCAACGATGAAGAAGCCAAGCTGCTCCAGGTATGGCATGAGGCCGGACTTCTCGTAGTAATCGGTGACAACCTTCGAGCCTGGTGCAACCGAAGTCTTAACCCATGGCTTGGAGGACAGACCCTTTTCGGCTGCGTTGCGAGCCAGTACGGCTGCGGCCAGCATGACCGATGGGTTCGAAGTGTTGGTGCAAGAGGTGATCGAAGCGATCGAAACCAGGCCGTGGTCCAAGGTGAACTTGGTCCCATCTTCCTTGGTGACCTCAACTGCGGTCGACGGACGGCCGATACCCTGGGTATCTTCGGCGTCAGAAACGTAGTTGTGCAGATCCTTGCGGAACTGTTCCTTCGAGGAAGTCAGCTCGATGCGGTCCTGTGGACGCTTCGGGCCAGCGATCGATGGAACAACGGTGGAAAGATCCAGCTCGATGAATTCCGAGAAACGGATTTCGCGGCTTGGATCGTGCCACATGCCCTGTTCCTTGGCGTAAGCCTCAACCAGTGCCACGTTCTCGTCGCTGCGGCCGGTCAGGCGCAGGTAGTCGAGGGTAACATCGTCGATTGGGAACATTGCGGCGGTGGAGCCGAATTCTGGGGACATGTTACCGATGGTGGCGCGGTTTGCCAGCGGCACCTGTGCGACACCTTCGCCGTAGAATTCAACAAACTTGCCAACAACGCCGTGCTTACGCAGCATTTCGGTGATGGTCAAAACCACGTCGGTTGCGGTGGCGCCAGCTGGGATCGAGCCAGCAAGCTTGAAGCCAACAACGCGTGGGATCAGCATGGAGACAGGCTGGCCAAGCATTGCTGCCTCGGCCTCAATGCCACCAACGCCCCAACCCAACACGCCTAGGCCGTTGACCATGGTGGTGTGGGAGTCGGTGCCTACGCAGCTATCTGGGTAAGCGCGCAGTACGCCGTCGACCTCGCGGGTCATTACGGTACGTGCCAGGAACTCAATGTTGACCTGATGCACGATGCCGGTTCCTGGTGGAACGACCTTGAAGTCGTCAAACGCAGTCTGGCCCCAACGCAGGAACTGGTAACGCTCACCATTGCGCTGGTACTCGATTTCCATGTTGCGCTCTACAGCGCCCTTGAAACCGAAGGTATCAATCTGCACAGAGTGGTCAATAACCATTTCGGCAGGTGCCAATGGATTAACACGGGTTGGATCGCCACCGAGTTCCTTGACGGCCTCGCGCATGGTGGCCAAGTCAACAACACAAGGCACGCCAGTGAAGTCCTGCATCAGGACTCGCGCTGGGGTGAACTGGATTTCAGTGTTAGGTTGCGCCGACGCATCCCACTGACCCAGTGCGTTGATGTGCTCGTTAGTTACGTTCGCGCCATCTTCGGTACGAAGCAGGTTCTCAAGCAGAACCTTAAGGCTGTAGGGAAGGCTTTCTGAGCCTTCGACCGCATTCAGTCGGTAAATTTCGTATTCGGTTCCATTGACGTCAAGTACGCCCTTGGCACCGAAGCTGTCCACATTGCTCACGTGGGACTCCTCTCGCCAGACACTCATACTGTTGCACGCGCACACTGTAATTCCAGTTAGGAGTTCCTAACTGAGATAGTCAGGTTCCTAGCGCGGCAGAGCTAAAAACAGTCTATCGCCAACTGCCAGAAAAAGACTCCTCGGAATAAACTTTGACCAAAATTCGTGTCTCAACGGACAAATTCAGGTGATTAACGGCGCACGAAGAGGCCAATGGACTCCATGTGGTGAGTATGTGGGTATAAATCGTGAATCTCCACGTGCTCTAATTCGTAGCCGCGAGCGGTCAAACGCGAGATATCTCGGGCGAAAGATGCAGGGTCACAGGAGACGTAACAAATACGTGAGACACCACTGCTACCCAATTCAGCAGCAACTTGCTTGTCGATACCGGTACGCGGTGGATCAAGGACCACGCCATCTAGCTTCGCGTCACGGGAGACCTGACGTAGTACGTGCTCTACCCGGCCGCGAATGACGGTGGCCTGAGGATAATCGCGAAGATTCTTTTTAGCGTCCGCGTGGGTGCCTGGTGCTCCCTCAATGGAGAAGACCCGTCCTTCTTGTCCCACAGCCTTGGCCAAGGGAACGGAGAACAAGCCAGCGCCTGCATAAAGATCGGCCAGCTGTTCACCACGAACAGGATCAAGTAGATCCACTACTCGTTCCGAAAGCAGGGTCGCGGCGCTGCGGTGCACCTGCCAGAAGCCTTCGCCGGTAATCCGGTACTTCTCCCCCAGCACTTTTTCATTCAGCCAGGGCGAGCCAGCCAAGATCTCCAATGAACCCTTGCCGTCAGAGGCGGAACCACCACGCTGGGTGAACGAAGCGACGTTCACGCCTTCTGGGAATTGCTTGGCCACCTTCAGCGCAGCACCGGAGCTTGCCTCGGAGAGCAAAACCAAAATCGTACGATCGTCCGAACTGGACACCGCTACTTCAACGCGGTCAATACCCGAATAGTTCACCGCATAGATTCCGCTAGCCTCGATGGCTGGATGAGCCAATGGCATCGAAGTAATGGCGGTGAGCTGGTTGCTTCGGAAGCCACTCATGGCCAAGTTGCCGGAGGCATCAACCGAATAGGACATGCGTGTGCGCCAGCCCAAACCGTCAGTTGAACCAGCAACTTCTTGGACCTGGGGGAAGTTGTAATCCTCAGCTTTCATGCCGCCCAAGCGGGTGAACTGTTCGGCCACTACCTGTGACTTCAACTCGCGTTGGTGAGCCAAGGAAATGTGCCCAAATTCAGCACCACCCACGGGATCACGGTGCTTGAGTGCATCAGCCGCATCCCAGAAGTGTGGCACTCGGTGCTCACTGGCTTCATGGACCTCAACTACATCTGCACGCCAAAATTTCGCTTCCCGGGCCGAGTCAGTCAAACGCACCGATACAAGTTCTCCGGGAATACCGTGACGCACAAAAATCACGCGCCCCTCATGGCGAGCGACGGTGTGACCGCCGTGGGCGATATTGCCCAAACGTACTTGCAACGTTGATGATTCAGTCATTTTTTCGTCTTTCGTAGGAAGCATTTTTAGCGGTGTGCGGAAGACTCTTCGGTCGCTCCGCCGCCTAGGTTGTTTGAGGCACTGCGCAGACGCCACGGCACCGAAGCGATCACAACGCCCGGTTCATAGTGCAGGCGGTTCTTTACGCGGAGCGCAGTTTGGTTGTGTACCAGCTGTTCCCACCATTGGCCCACCACATACTCGGGAATGTAGACAACGATGAGTTCTCGCGGGGACTCGCGCTTGATGGAACGAATATGTTCGATCAGCGCTCCAGGAATATCGCGGTAGGGGGAAGCCAAGGCCGTAATCGGAACGGGGATCCCCAGTCGGTCCCAGTCTTCGAGGGTGGTCTCGGTTTTTTCCCGTTCCACGTCAACGATGATCGCTTCCAACTTTGAGGGCCGCGAAGCCCGCGCGAAGGCCAGAGCGCGAAGCACCGGTTTGCGCACGGTAGAGACCAGAACCAACGCGTGAACACGCGATGGCAGTGCGGTGACGGCGTAGTCTTCGTCGACCTCGAGTTCGTCATCAACCTTTTGATAGTGGCGCTGCAAGCCATGCATGATGAACATCAATACGAGGATGCCCAGCAGCGCCAGCCATGCACCATGAACAAATCTGGTGGCCAGCACAACAACAAGAACCAACGCTGACAGGACCAAACCAACCAGGTTCAGCAGGCGTTTGCGTTGCTTAACAGCTCGAATTTTACGGTCCGAGATGGGGACAAGGACGCGCTTCCAGTGGGTCAGCATGCCCAGCTGGCTCAGCGTGAAGGAAACAAAGACGCCCACGACGTAGAGCTGCACCATCGAAGTGACATCACCGTGGAAGAGCAGCACCAAGATAATTGCGGCAACGCCCAAGGAGAGGATGCCGTTGGAGAAGCCAAGACGATCGCCACGTGTTCGCAGCTGTCGAGGCAAGAACCCGTCGGTGGCCAAATGGCTGGCCAGCAATGGGAAAGAGTTGAAGGCCTGATTACCAGCCAAAAGCAAGACGGCGATGGTCAACACGGACACTACGATCAGACCCAAGGTGTAGTCACCAAAGACCGCCTGGGCCAGCTGTCCCAATACCGGCACCTGCACGAAGTTCGGCGAAATTGGCTGACCATCAAGCAAGAACGACGCCTGAGGATCGGTGACAACCTTAATCCCGGTGGCACGCGCCAGCATCAATGTTCCCAAGGTTAATACGCCCGATAGCAGGCCAAGAACCAACAAGATTCTTCCGGCGTTTTTTGCTCGCGGCTTAGCCAAAGTTTGAACGTTGGAGATGGGGACTTCAATACCCGTTAGTGCGGCAGATCCAGTGCTGAAGGCACGCAAGATCAGCAATGCTCCAACCACGCCGTGCAGGCCATTGGAGAACTGTGCTTCGGGTACAATAGTGAACTCAGCACTTGGCGCGTGGCCAAGGTTTCCGGTCAATGCCATCACGCCGCCGATGGCGACAAGGGCCAGCATTCCCGCAACAAAGAGGTACACCGGAATTGCTAGGGTCCATTTTCCTTGCCCGGTGCCACGCAAATTGCCAACTACCAACAGTGCCACCAGCGCGGCAGCAACCCAGGCTTTGTGTTCGCCTAGTACCGGGAAAATGGCGCTCAGGTAAGCAGCAGCCGAGGAGCTAGACACCGCAACGGTCAAGACAAAGTCCACCAACAGCGCCGCTGCCACCGCTGTACCGGGACGCGCACCCAAGTTCTTCTTGACGATTTCATAGTCGCCACCACCGGAGGGGTACTCAACAACCGATTGCCGGTACGAGAGCACCAGCACCACCAGAACGGCGAGGACTGCCAATCCCACTGCTGGGGACAGCATCGCTGCCGCGACACCGGCCATAGCCAGCGTCAGCAGGATTTCATCTGGCGCGTACGCCAAAGAGGACAGGGCGCTGGAGGAGAAAATCGGCAACGCTACGTTTGGTGGGAGCGGCTTCTTTTTCAGCTGTTCAGTGCTGAAAGGCCGACCCACAAGAATCCTCTTGAGACCATCAAATAATGCAGGCACGAGATAACGTTATCGCAGGTGTGCAAACCACACGGGAGGTTCACCGCCAATAATCTTGACCCGAACAGCGCTATTGTTGCATTCGGAGCACACTTAGGCGGTGCGCCGGTCAATCACCACAAGCAGCAATCCAAGGAGTTCTCGGTGGCACATTTTGTGATCATGGGGTGCGGACGCGTCGGCGTTTCGTTGGCCCATACACTGGATTCAGCGGGGCATTCAGTAGCCATCATTGATCAGGATGCTCATGCCTTCCGCCGATTGAGTAAAGACTTCTCTGGTTTTACTGTCACCGGACGCGGTTTTGACCGCGACACATTACAAGCAGCCAAAATTGATGGCGCGTACGCTTTTGCCGCTGTATCTAGCGGTGATAATTCCAACATTCTTGCTACCCGTGTAGCCCGCGAAACCTACAACGTGCCACATGTAGTCGCTCGCATTTATGACCCAGGACGCGCCGAAATCTATCAGCGTTTGGGTATCCCTACGGTGGCCGCTGTGCGTTGGAGTACCGACCAGGTATTACGACGCATCCTGCCGGACTACTCGATGCGTGGTGACTACCGCGAGCCTTCGGGCCGATTAGTGCTCTCAGAAGTGGCGCTGAATCGAGGTTGGTACGGACGACTCGTTAAGGACTTAGAAGCAGCTTCTGGGGTTCGTGTCGCCTATCTGACTCGCTTTGGCGAGGGAACGATCCCGCAAAACCGCACACGATTGCAGGGTGGCGATTTGGTCCACGTGATGATGCGTCTGGATCAGAGCAAGGACGTCGAAAAGATTCTTGCAAGCCCACCTGCTCCCCTGTCCAACGACTAATTGAGAGGCATTCCATGAAGGTCATGATTGCCGGAGCCGGCTCAGTCGGTTCCTCTATCGCCCGAGAGCTTGTGATCAACGGTCACGAAGTTTTGCTGATCGACATCCAGCCAGAGATGGCACAGCGCGAAGATCTTGAAGGCGTCAAGTGGTTGATTGGCGATGCTTGCGAGCTTGCCGTGTTGCAACAAGCTCATCTTGAGGACTATGACGTTGTAGTCTCTGCCAGTGGTGATGACAAGGTCAACCTAGTGGTCTCACTGCTGGCTAAGAGTGAGTTCGGAATTCGTCGTACCGTCGGACGCGTCAATAATCCTAAAAATGAGTGGATGTTTGATGACGCATGGGGCGTTGACGTCGCGGTGAGCACTCCGCGATTGATGACTGCTCTGGTCGAGGAAGCGGTGGAAGTTGGTGACTTGGTGCGTCTGCTGACTTTGAAGACCGGTGAGGTCTACATGGTCGAGTTCACGGTTCCGCATGATTCGGCGCTGATTGGCCGCGCTATCGGCCGTATCAGCTGGCCGCAGGACACCACCTTGATGGCTGTAGTACGTGATAAGACGCCGTTCCCACCAAGTGCCGATGATGTAGTTGAGGGTGGCGATGAAATCTTCTTCATCACCACCCCACAAGCAGAACCTCTACTGCGCCGCACCTTGCGCGACGCGACCCGCTAACCTACGGACGGATCTTGGGTCGCAACGTTTGTGGTCTCGGCTGGTTTGGAAAGTAACCAGGCGAACCACAGACCGGCTGCATACAGGGGTACACCCATTAGTGCACGGGCTAGCCCCAAGGCCACAACGTGGTCGGTGTAGTACATCGGTAGCTGCACCGCTAGGCGTGCGGCAAACACCGCAATCACGATCCACGTGGCAATCTGGTAGCGACGCAGGCGATCGGCCTTCTTGCGCCATTCGACGCCTTCATTGCGAATGAAGCCGAACAACAATCCGATCAGTGGCCAACGGATGACCACGGAAATGATGAGGCCCAGCAGGTAGGCGCCAGAGGTGTAGAAGCCGGGAATGTAGTAGTCCTTGGCATTACCGGAATGGCGAGCGGCAAAGGCACAAATCAAGATTCCGATCAGGCCTGACACCGACTGGATCAGGCTAGAGCGTTTGGTCATTCGGATGACCATGAAGATCACGCCAAGGCCAATCGAAGAGATCAGAGCCCAGGTCAAGTTGGAGCTCAGCGCAAAAACCATGATGAAAACAAAACCTGGCACGACGGTCTCTAAGATGCCACGCACACCACCCACGGTGGACAGCAGGTCGATTCCGCCATCTGCGTTCTGAGCAATCTTCGAATTTGCGCCGATCATCGCGGCAAAACTTTGTTGCTGGTTTGGCGCAGGCGCAGGTTGCTCCTGCGGCTCTGAATCCTCGTTGTGCATCCTGCTCACTTCCATTGGTTCAACGGCACTGACACTGCCCCGCGTCGGCGGAAACTTGCTCCGGTTACCCTCGGGCGACAGGAACGATGATGTAGCGCGGATTAAAAATCGTCGGGACTTGCTCTACGGGCGCGACCATTCCCGAATACTGCACCTTCACCCCAGGCTTGATGCCAGGAACAGATTTTTGTCCCATAAACACCAGTCTCACGTGCGCGACGGTGCCTCGACGGGCAGCAACGCTGCCTAGCTTGTCCACCACCACGGCCTTGAGCAACGGTGCCTGATTTGAAGGCGAGTAACTCACCGATTGAACGTAACCGGTGTGCTTCACTCTGCCCTTGGCCGGTAACTGGGACAGGTTATCCAAGCACAAGTAGTCCAGTGTCGGATCCGCTGGCCCCAGTTGCGGGGTAACGGGCTTACCGTTGAGCGCCATCTCTAGCCAATCTGGGTGATCTCAGGGCCGCGTTCGGGACGCTTTAGCTCTGGTTCTGCTTCCTCGCCTACCGGGCGGGTCTGCGCATTCGCTGGCACGTTCAGTGGCAACAATTCGGCCGGAGGCAGTGGCTTGTCGCCACGGTTCACGATGACATCGCGCAGGACGTTTTCGACGGTTTGGGCTGCTTCTTCATCAGAAATTGCGCTGCCACCGATGACTGCACGCAGGAACCAGCGAGGTCCGTCGATGCCGACAAAACGTAGCGCTACATGACCGTCACGGCCATCGGGTAGTTGCTGTGGAACGCGCGCCAGCAGTTCTTCACCGTAGGCACCGTCGCGCTTAAAGATCTCACCATTTTGGGCGGTGATGTCACTCTTGATTTTGTCTTTGATGCCAGGCCACAGCGACTGCGACTTGGAGGAAGAGAAAGCCATCAGCTGGACGCGCGACTCAGCAACTTCCAGCGACACTGCGATCACACGCTGGTTGGACTCTTCAACGTCCATGCGCACCTTCAAACCGCTCACCGGCTTGATAAGAATCGACCCGAAGTCTAGATACTCGTCCGTGTTCTCAACATCATTAATGTCGAATGGGCCGGCTTTAGGCTCATTAGGCTCAGAGGATTCAGTGGTTTCAGAAGTTTCAGTAGCGACGTCGTTGGATTCGACGGCCGGTTCCTGCTCTTTGGATTTTTTACGCTTGAAAATCATGGTGTCCTTAAAAATCTGGGCTTACTGTCCGCTGGTCTTTGTTAGGCGTTGAATCCGCCAGTAGATCCAAAGCCGCCGGCTCCTCGTGCGGTCTCCTCCAGTGAATCGACAGGCGTGAAGGCCGCCTGCTCAACTTTCTGAATAACCAGCTGGGCGATGCGATCGCCTCGGTTGATAGTGAAGGATTCAGCCTTATCTGTATTTAGCAGAGTGACCATGATCTCACCACGGTAGCCAGCATCAACAGTACCCGGTGCATTGACCACTGTGATTCCGTGCTTGGTAGCGAGGCCGCTTCGCGGGTGCACGAGTCCGACGTAACCGTGAGGAATTGCCAGAGCGATACCGGTTCGCACCAAGGCACGTTCACCCGGTTCAAGCACTGCACCTTCGCGGGCGTGCAAGTCAGCGCCTGCATCTGAAGGATGCGAGTAGCTCGGAACGGGCAGTTCACTATCGAGCATCTTGATGGCAATCGAGATTGTTGGCTCACTCATCGGTTTGGTAGTCCCCCGGGGTGTTTTGTGACTTGGTGGTTCGCTTGTTTCTTTGGCTTAACTCTATCGCGCAGATCTTAGAATGAGCTGTCCACACCGGCGCTGTCCTCGTTCAAAGAAATATTGCCTAAACTTGGAATCATGAGTAATACCAGCCCTGAGGCTTCGCGCGTTCTGTACACCGAAAAACTCTGGCCTTCAGCCAGCACCTGGATTTGGCCAATCATTATTGCCATAACTGCCGGTGTTGCGGTGGCGCCAATCAACGTCATTCTTGGGTGGAGCGTTGGAGCTGCTTTCCTGATCGCCCTGGTAGTGATTTTCCTCGTGCGCGTACCGGCAATCGAAGTTACCGAAAGCACCGTCTCGGCTGGTCGAGCCAGCATTGAACGAGAGTTCATCGGTGAAGTCACCGGCTACCGCGGCAACGATGCGTTTAAGCAGCGTGGACAGAAGCTTCATGGGCTGGCCTATATGGTGCTTCGAGGCTGGCTCGACGGCGTTGTGAAGATGGAAGTCACCGACGAACGTGACACCACCCCGTACTGGCTGATCTCTACTCGCCGCCCCGAAGAACTGGCCGCGGCCCTCTCCGGCGTTATGTACGAATTCACCGAAGAAGGAAAACTCGAAGCCGAGAAACTAGAAAAGGCTCACGAGGTCAACGAAGACCAGTAGTCCTTCCCTACCTATTGGAAGCACTGACCCGTAGCTCTACGTAGCACCCTTAGATCCTCAACGCTTAGCAAAAGTGTTGGGGATCTATCCTTCGCACTCGCTGCAGAATTTCTGCCCGTTGTCTTCACGAGCGAGCAGAGTGCGATGTCGAACCATGAAGCAGGATGCACAAGTGAACTCGTCAGCTTGCTCGGCCATGACCTCGATGCTTGCTTCTTCTTGAGCCGTCTCTCCACCAGGCAAAACGAAGTCCTCAGCCAAAGAGGTTTCCGATTCATCGATGAGGTTCGCCATCTCGACAGTCTTACCGGCCTTGAGCGATGCAATTTCCTTGGCGCGGTCCTCTTCTGAGAGCATCGTTGGTGCAGCAGATTCAAATGTCATGATCGTTTTTTGCTCTTTCCTGCAGGTGTTTCGTCGATGCCGGCAGCATCACTGGGTGAAAACTCATACCGGCATAGAAGTATAACGTTTTTACGCAAAATCCATTCCCTCGGGCTACTTGGTATGCCACAGGCTGAAGGAACACGAAATAAGACGTGAAGTTGATGACTATTCTTGCGCCACACCCGGGGCGGTGGTAGGAATTCAGGCTTCAAGGTGGCAGAGTTTTACTCAGGAAATAGAGCGTGTGGAGGGTATTAATGCGTCAGCTGAGACTGGTAGGAATTCATGAAAATGGTTCCAGCCTGCAGGTCAGCAGTGACGACGGGATGAGCTACGAGCTCCCCGTTGACGATGCACTGCGCAGTGCAATGGCAGAAATAGCCCGTTCGCGGGCTCCAAGGAACCGTGAGGAATCCTCTGTCCACTCGCCGCGTGAAATTCAGGCGCGAGTTCGCGCCGGTGCTTCTGCCTATGATCTGTCGCTCGAATGGGACATCCCAGTCGAGGACATCGTTAAGTATGAGGGCCCTGTACTCGCTGAACGTGAGCACATGGCTGAACTCGCTCGTCGTGTAGAGGTGTCCGGTCCACAGACCGATGCTGAATACCGCGAAGTCTTTGGTGAAGAACCAGCAGACTTGGGCTCGATGGTTGTGCACCGTTTTAACCAGTTGCACATCGACAGCGATTCTGCGCGCTGGAACTCTTGGAAAGATCCTGAGGGTCAGTGGATCATTACCGTTGAATTTGATTCTCCGTTGCCTAGCGACAACGTTGAATCCCTCGGTACCGATGCGCAGAGTGCCGCTGGAAACGTTGCCCGCTGGTCGTTCTCCCCAGCACGCAAATCTTTGAAGAACCTCAACCGCTGGGCACAGACCTTGAGCGAGCAAGTAGCTCCTGAGTACTTCCGCCCGGTCGCTGCGGTAAGCCAGGCTGAGCCTGAGCCACCTGCATCCAACGCTCCTGAAGCTGACGAGACCGAGGAATTGGTAACTCTCCTCAACGCTCGTCGTGGACAGCGCCCCAAGGATCAGGATCCTGAGCGCGAGTCACGCTTCAACGACATCATTGAGCGCGGCATGAGCAAGTACGATGCGGAAGAAGATGACTCGTTGCCGAACCTCCCGCAGGGTATCTCGCCTCGCACTTCTCAGCTGATGGTTGTCACCGATTCAGATCATGATGATTCTGACGCTGACGACAAGCAGTCCGAGCAGAACGATGACTCTGCACCTCGCAAGGCCAAGCGTTCGTCGGTTCCTAGCTGGGACGACATCATGTTTGGCAAGCGCAAGAAGGATACAGATTCTTAGCCCTCAGTAGAGGGACAATATGCGATTGGGGTAGCACCTTCTGGTGCTACCCCAATCGCATATTTTTTATCAAATTCTTATTTGGTTCGGTGCACTAACAGCGGAACGAAGCGCTCCCCCGCTGTGAGCGAACCGTGCTGTCCCACCATGTCGAAAGCCATCGGAGCAACCCGACGACCGTCGTAAAAGGCTATTGACTCTGCCGCTAGGATCATCAGATCTCCCAGACGTGCCTGGTGCTCATCGGTGATCGGGCCAAAGTAACCACGTTCCACCGCTTCTTGGCGTGTCATGATCCAAGCTTTGGTACCAAATTCTTTGTGCCAGGCATTTTTGACTCGTTGCCTGCCGGCCTCGTCTGTTTCGACGGCAAAGGTTAGTTGTGCCCCGCGAGGTTCACCGCTGGTTAGCTCCACTCCCTCAACAAGTTCTGGGTACTGGCTGTAGTCGATGCGCTGCGATTCGGGAACGTCGACCATTCCATGGTCCCCAGTAATCAGCACCGTGGTTTCTTCAGGCAGTCGAGACACCAGCGACTTGATGACGTAGTCGAGTTCCTCAAGGGTGTCTCGCCACTGACTGGAGTCAACACCGAACTTATGACCGGTCTTATCTAGCTCGTTGAAGTAGGTGTAGACCAGCGCACTACGATGTGAATCGAATACGTTGTGGGTGGCTTTGGCTCGTGCCATTGGCTGGTTCGCTGCGACAAACACAGGACCGCGCAGAGAAGCACGGGTCAATGCTGATTTGGCGAACATTGGGATTGAAACCGTGGCCACGTGTACGCCGTGTTCGGCTACTTTTTGGAATACGGTTGGCTGAGTTTGCCAAGCTTCCGGATTCAGGTCTGCCGGCCAGCCACCTAGTTGGTTGACTACTCGACGTTGCGCCGGATCCACCACATCGTATCCGAGCATGCCGTGCTCCCCTGGAGTGACACCGGTGGCCAAGCTACTCAGGGAAGTTGCAGTGGTTGAGGGAAAACCGGTGCCCAATTTTTGCCCATCGGCAAATAAAGATCGCAAGAAAGGTGCATGCCCTGTGTGGCTCTTGAGCTGGTTCCAACCCAAACCGTCCACCATGATCACTACAACGCGCTTGGTCTTTTTCAAGCCCAAAGCGTTGGCGAATCCCGGTACTCCCAAGGCAGTAGCCGCAGAGGGCAGGATCTCTGAGAGGGTGGCTTGCCCGTACTTCGGTGCATCAGGAATTTTGGTTGATGGGACCGCAAGTTCAGACACATTTACCTCGTCATTATGGCTCAAGAGATCGTAGCCAAACGTAGTCGGACAGCAAATTCGCGCGCCTTGTTGACCGCACGTTGCCCATCAGCTTCAGCGCTCACCCGAATCACTAAGTCCTCTGGTTGTGAAGTACCGTTCAAACCGTGGTCGGCCTCGCATTGTGGGTCACCGCAATCAGCGGGAGCCAGATCGATACGTTTGGTGCCACCCCACGACATTCCGAAGGTCAGTTCCTTGACTGGATCCGCTGCCGAATAGTGCTGCGGCTGATGGTACACAAAGCTGGTTGCGACCGATGCAATGCGTGCAAGTGCAATCATTTCGACCGAAACCTGAGCCATGACATCTTTGCCATGATCATCGAGCTGCTGGTCATCAACATGCAAGATAAACAGAACTTTTTCACTCATCACCATGACCGTAATGTGTCGGTGAACTTCAGTGTTGTCGAAATGAGTTTCCAGATGAACATAGTGGTCAAGCACTGGCTGATTCATCATTGCTTCAGCAAGTACATCCTGGACCATCTGCGGGTAAAAACCTGCACGAACCAGATCGTCTTGAAGCTCAGCGCCAGGAGCAGTCGAATATGTTGGAGAACTCATAACTCGATTCTACTCAGTTGACGAGGTCAATTCACGTTGGGCGATTGCGCTCAGCTTCGTAACGCCCGGCGGACGCTATCAATTCGTTGCTCAGCATTGCTGATCTGAATATTCACCGACAAGACGCTCAGCGAATCTGCTGACACCGAGATGGGCGCAAACTTTGCCACCGTGATTTCGGGGTGATTGTCTTTGAAGAGAGACACGCGAGTAATAAAGTCCTTCAGTGCTTCGAGGTCCACTGCGGCGAGCCCCTGATATCCCAACAACCGAACGCTGCTTCGCGGACGCCTAATGAGTTGTTCAAGATCGTGAGCGGACAGCGGCGCTACCCCATGAGCCCAGTCATCTAAGAGATTTACCGGATCTCCACTGAGGCCAAAGGAAATCACGGGCCCAAGCAACGGGTCTTCCACTGCCTTAAGCACGCAAGCTTGACCAGCCGGGGCCATGCTCTGAACTTCAAGGGCATCCACTCCGTAGGTTTCCATCAGTAACTTCATGTGGGTGAAATTGGATTCCAGGCTGGCACGGTCCGGAATGCTCAACCGTACTCCGCCAAGATCTAGACGCTGACGCAAGTCTGGATCATTGGCTTTCAGTGCTACCGGCCAGCCCAATTCGTCGGCCGCTTTGATGGCCTCGGAAACCCTGTTGACCACGCGAGATCCAAAAATTTCGATGCCGTAGAAACCAAGCAGCTTTTGCGCCTGAGATTCGGTGAGTTCTAACAAGTTGGAACCCGAGACGGATTTTCCCAGTTCTTTGAGGAAGTCGGCGGCACCGTCAACATCGATGCCTTCCGGCTCTTCGATGGCCTCATAGGGCACGTCGATCCATTGCTGATAACCGTAGGCCTTGGCTAACGCACCGATCGCTGTGGTGGGCGAGGTGTACAACGGCACGCCTTGTTTGAGCCCACCGGTAATTTTGGTATCGGCCAAGCCAGGGACGAGAGCCAAAACAGGTTTGGGTTGGTCTAAGAATTCACGAGCAACCTTGAGAACAGCAGAGGTTTCCAATCCGGAATATGGCAAATGTGCCAGCACGACAGTGTGCACTTGAGGGTCGTCAATCAGCTGCTGAATTCTGCGGCGCAACATCGGGAGGGCACGAGATTGGCCCACGCTGTAATCGAGCTCGCCTCCATGGATCACGGAATTCAGATTCCGTGTTTCTGCGACATCGCAAACCACTTCGGCAATCGTCACGGAGTTCGAAAGGACGGCAACGTTCGGCCCTTGAGGTGGCGGGAAAACTGAGAGTAATGAGGACACGTCGAGTAGCTCTTCGGAGGACCGAACGCGGATCACCCCTGATTGGCGCAAGATCGCGTTCATTGCGCCGGCCGGTGCCTGTCCTACTCGCACCGAATGGCCCGGTGGCAATCTGCGCCCCATCACATCGGTCTTGGCAACGACGACTGGTTTACGTCGCGCCAGCCTGCGGGCAATGCGAGCAAATTTACGGGGATTACCAAAGGACTCAAGATACATGGCAACGACATCGGTACGTGTGTCGTCTTCAAAGAATTGCATGGCGTCATTGCCAGAAACGTCGGCACGCAGGCCTGCTGAGATCGCGCTACTGACACCGATTCCTTGCTGGATGGCTACGCCCTGCAGAATCATTCCCATGGCTGCTGACTGGCTAAAGAAGCCGACGTTGCCAGGTTGTGGTGAGCCGGCGCTGCCCGAGGCGTATAAGTTCACGGCAGGATCGGTGTTGATCAGGCCCAATGAGGCCGGCCCAACAACCCGCATCCCGTTAGCGCGCGCCAGGGCTACTAGCTCGCGTTGGGCGCCAAGACCTTCGGCGGATTCGTATCCGGCCGACATGATCACGAGCGCCTTTACACCGTGGGCGGCGCAGTCTTTGATCGTTTCCAATACTCGTTCGCGTGGAATGCAGAGCACCGCCACATCCACTGGTCCCGGGATTTCGCTGACCTTGCCGTAAGAGACTAGTCCCCCGACTTCCAAAGCTGCATCATTAACCGCGTAGACGATGCCGGCGAATTTGGATTCGATAAGTCGTTCCAGAACATCATGGCCAAGCTTTCCCCACGTCCGGCTAGCACCAACGATCGCAATGGAATCTGGTGACAGAAGCCCGGCCACACTGCTGGCTTCGGCACGGTGCTCACGGGATTCCGTGACTTCTCGTGCCTTCTCGGTAGGACTAATGGAGAATTCGAGCATCACCACGCCATCTTCAAAATGGCGAGCTACCGCATAGCCGGCTTCAGAGAAGACGGTGAGCATCTTGCGGTTCTCCGGCAAAACTTCAGCAGCGAACTTTTCAATGCCCTTTTCTCGGGCTGCCGCTGCGAGGTGTTCAAGCAGAATTGATCCGATACCAGTGCCTTGGTATTCATCAGAGACGTTAAACGCCACTTCAGCTTCACGCGGATTATCTAAACGGTCATATCTTCCAACACCGATAATCTTTGAACCGCGCACCACAGTGAATGCCACACGGTTGGTGTGATCCACGTTGGTGAAACGCTCTAGCTCTTTAGGGGTCAGCGACGACTTGTACGTAAAATAGCGTAGGTAGACCGAGGTTTCAGACTGATGCTTGTGCATCTCCTGCAACGCCTGCGCATCACGCGGGGTGATAGGCCGCAAATGCGCTGTCGTCCCATCGCGAAGCACAACATCAGCTTCCCAATGTGCCGGATATGCCGCCGAAAGTTTACGATCCACCATAGGCTTAGGATAGTCGTGACCTTCGCGTTGTGCCCAGACGCAACACGAAGTATCGACCGCTCAGGCCGCAAGAGAGTATGTGAAGGACAAATAGAGTAATGGCTCGAAAGAAGTCTGAAGAGATTCCCGAGGATTTCGTTGAGAACATCGTCGATATCGACGTGACCAATGAAATGGAATCCTCCTTCTTGGAGTACGCCTACTCGGTGATTTACTCACGTGCTCTACCCGACGCACGCGATGGACTCAAACCAGTCCAACGCCGAATCCTGTTCCAGATGGCGCAGATGGGTTTGCGCCCTGAAAAGGGTCACGTGAAGTCTGCCCGCGTGGTCGGCGAAGTCATGGGTAAATTGCACCCGCACGGCGATGCCGCAATTTACGACGCGATGGTTCGTCTGGCCCAGGATTTCTCGCTGCGCCTTCCTTTGATTGATGGCCACGGAAACTTCGGTTCTCTCGATGATGGTCCGGCTGCACCTCGTTACACTGAAGCACGCTTGGCCGCCTCTGCTGTAGCAATGACGGCCAACTTGGATGAAGACGTCGTGAACTTCATCCCTAACTACGACAATCAGTTCATGCAGCCAGAGGTTCTTCCTGCTGCCTTCCCTAACCTTTTGGTCAACGGAACCACCGGCATTGCCGTGGGTATGGCCACCAACATGGCCCCACACAATTTGGGTGAGGTTATTGCCGCCGCCCAGCATTTGCTAGTTGAGCCCGAAGCCACCGTTGAAGAACTGATGAAGTTCATTCCAGGCCCTGACTTGCCATCCGGTGGCAGCATCGTTGGTCTGGACGGCGTGAAGGATGCCTACCGTACCGGTCGTGGCTTGTTCCGCACTCGTGCCACCGTCGCTTTAGAAAAACTTTCCGCCCGTAAGTCCGCCTTGGTAGTCACCGAGCTTCCTTACGGTGTGGGCCCGGAAAAGGTCATCGAGAAGGTCAAGGATGGTGTGAACAACAAGAAGATCTCTGGCATCTCCGACGTTGTTGATCTGACTGACCGCCACCATGGCCTCAAGTTGGTTATTGAACTGAAAAACGGTTTTAACCCCAACGCAGTTTTGGCAAGTCTCTACAAATACACACCGATGGAAGATTCCTTCGGCATCAACAACGTGGCATTGGTCAACGGCCAGCCGCGAACCATGGGTTTGCGCGAGCTGCTCACTGTTTACGTTGATCACCGACTGGACGTAGTCCGCCGTCGTACCACTCACCGTCTGGCAAAACGCGAAGATCGTTTGCACCTGGTTGAGGGTTTGTTGATTGCCATTGTTGATATCGACGATGTCATCGCCATCATCCGTTCATCGGAACAGACTAATGAAGCTCGTCAAAGACTGATGACGGTCTTTGACCTCAGCGAGCCGCAAGCCAACCACATTTTGGAACTGCGTCTGCGCCAGCTGACCAAGTATTCCAAGTTGGAATTGGAAACCGAAGCTGAACAGCTGCGCGAAGAAATCGAACAGCTACGCGCGATTTTGGCATCGGATCAGCTGCTGCGCTCCCTCGTTTCCGAAGAGCTTGGCACCATGGCGGAAACCTTCGGAACGCCTCGACGTACCAAGTTGCTCAAGTCTGCACAGTTGGCCCCGTTGAAGGGCACCGCGCTTCCGGAGGCCGTTGGTAACGGCAAGCAGGCCAAGCTCACTTTGGAAATCTCTGATAGTGCATGCTGGGTTCTGCTTTCTGCCACCGGACAGATCGCACGTACTGCCGATCGAACCGAAGTGGACTTCAACTCAGCGCGAATCAAGCACGACGTGTTGGTATCCCAGGTACCTTCCAGCGCACGCGGTGAAATTGGAGCGCTGACCAGCACCGGTCGAATCATTCGTGTTTCGCTAATCGACGTGCCAGCCCTGCCTGAATCCCATGGCTTCCCGCAGTTGGCTCAGGGTGTGCCAGTTACTGAGTTCCTCAAGCTCGCCAAGAGTGAAACGGCGATCGCGCTGGTACCGCTCAATGAAGTGATTGCTATCGGTACACAGCAGGGCGTGGTCAAGCGAGTTACGCCTGAATACCCGCTGAACCGTGATGAATTTGAGGCCATTACGCTCAAGGACGGCGACGCCGTTATCGCTGCTGCCGTGGCACGCGAAGAAGACGAGTTAGTCTTCTTAACTCGCGATGCCCAGCTCTTGCGCTTCTCAGCCTCCGCGGTCCGCCCACAGGGTCGGACCGGCCGGGGTATGGCCGGAATCAAGCTCAGCGAGAATGATCGTGTGATCTTCTTTGGTGTGGTGCCGGCCAACGCGGAGCACACTGTTGTGGCTACCATCGCGGCCGGTTCTCAGACTTTGCCGGGGACGTCCGGTCAGTCCGTGAAGCTGACCGAGTTTGCTGAATTCCCGTCAAAGGGTCGTGCCACCGCGGGCGTTCGTGCGCACCGATTTGTTAAGGGCGAGGATCATTTGCAGCTTGGCTTTGCCGGTCAGGGACCGGCCCGAGCTAGCTCCACTGCGGGCATCGTTCGTGCATTGCCAACCGAGTATGCAAAGCGTGATGGATCAGGTGCACCGCTGGCACAGTCGATCAACATTCTCGGCGGCACATTAAGCGTCAATGGTGCACAACCTGCGCCAGTTGTACAGGACGAGCCGGACTCTCCTGTTGAAGTGCAGCAGCCAAAGGTTGCTCCAACCTTCACCCCGGGCGAAGACACTTTGCCTTTTGACGACGGCGGAGTCATTCTCTAGTCCTGAGACAAATGCACTGAAGGTGCCTTAGTGAATCGATACTTCGATTCGCTAAGGCACCTTTGATTGTTTCAGCCAGTTGTTTCAGCGCATTAACGCTTTGGTGCCAAGGTCTATTTGCTGCTCGCAGTGTTGTGCCAATTGTTCATCATGAGTAATGAGCACTACGGTGCGAGTCGCTAAAGACTCACGTAGTGTTCGCATTAGCTCTTCGCTTTCGTCAACACCCAAATGAGCGGTGGGCTCATCGAGCAGAACAACTTGGTGCCCGCCTAGGATTGCCCTAGCCACAGCCAGCTTGCAACGCTGTCCGCCCGAAAGGTTATGCCCGCCGGAACCAATTTTGGTATCTAGTCCGGAAGGTTGTTTCAGGTACCAGGCGTACAGGTTAACCTGTTTGAGGACGTCAATGAGCTGATCCTCTGTACGTTGTTGCTCCTCGGGCACGCCCAGCATCAGGTTTTGACGGATGGACGAGTCAAAGAGGTGCGCTTCTTGAGGACACCATGCCACCGATGACAGATCCGCGCGATCGATAGGCTGACGCTGACCGTACTCATCAACTACGTTCAATGCACCGCGTCGAGTCGGCAACGCACCGAGTAAGGCCGTCAGTAGAGTCGACTTGCCTGAGCCAGACGGACCGGTGATAGCTGTCCACTGACCTTGTGGAATTTTCGCTGCCACCCCGGAGACAACGTCCGGGCCAGCACCATATCCCAAGCCCACAGCGTCCAGTTCAAAGCCCACGACGTCACCGCTTAGTGATTCGGCGTGATTGTCCTCTGCGGCCTTGTGGTCTTCATTGCTGGTCAGACCGTGGCGTTCAAGTTGTTTGGTGAGTTGTTTGAGCGACTGCCCCTGCTGCACCGCCAGCAGTGCATTGCCTGCGCTATCCCCCAGAGCAAGACACAGAAGTACTGCTAGAGCGGTCAGGGAAGCTGAACTCTGCGAGAGCGAGGTGACGAGAACTGCCATCGCAACGCTGAACAATACGGCGAGCGCCGATGCGCTGCCTTGCCCGAGTGCGTGTCGACGTGCGGCAAGAGTATTGGCTTGTTGTTCCGCATGCAGCGTTTGAATCGCTGGTTCAAGGGACTGATTGATTCGCAGCGCCGACTTATGACGCAGGACGTTCAGCACAGATTGGTTCATGGCAAAACGGTGATTCATCTGTTCAACAAGTTGTTGGCCTTCCACGCGTTTTACTAGCCAGCGGACAGGGAAAGCCAGCGCCAAACCAGCAACTAGCGCTACCCATCCGAATTCAGGTTGGATGATGAACAGGGTGATCGTGGCCAGGACCCACAAGGCAATTGCTGAGAGCGGCGGGAACAGGACCCGTGCCAGCTGGTCCCGCAGTTCGTCTACCTCAGCTAGCAGGAAGCGCAACACCACCGATGAACGGCTGAACAAGCCCCATCGTGCGGGGTCTTTAATCATGGCATTCCACATTTTTTCGCGAAGGTCACCGGCGTAGCCGAGCACCGCGTCGTGAATTGCCAGTTGTTCCAGGTAGCGGAATGCTGCCCTGCCAATTCCCAGCGCTCGAACCATAACAAAGGCGACGCTCAAGTGCAGGATGGGTGGCTGGTAGCTGGCTTCAACGATGAGCCAGCCGCTCAGTGCGGCTAGCGCTACGGCGCATAGGACGCTGAGTGTTCCCCACAGCACGGCCTTGGGTGCGCTATGGTAGTGGCGCAGCAGCTCAGATCGAGGAGTAAAGGTTCGCGTCGTTACTTCTGCGAAGTGCTCGCTCTGGTCGCTGTGCTGTGTGGTTTCGAGCTGTTCTGGCACCCGTGCAGGCAGTGCTGAAGCACCCTGGTTTGTGCGCAGCGTCTGATCGATCAGTGGGTCGTGGCTGGCAATAAGTACGGCGCAACGCTCGGGAAGCTCTTCGAGAAGCTGGCGGACCTGTGCCGCATTGCCCTGATCAAGATGTGCCGTAGGTTCATCGGCCAGCAGTAGCCTGCATTCAGTATCGGTGTGGATGCGCAATAGCGCACGCATGACCTCTAGCCTGCGTAATTCGCCCGGTGAATACTCGGAGATGTTGCGCTCCAATAGGGCTGTGAGCGACAAACGGTTGGCCAACTCGGAGATCATGGCCGGGCTGGCAAGTGGCGCGTCTTGGGCTAGTTGTTCGGCGCCAGTGCTCGCGTCAAACCGTGGATGCTGACTGATTACCGCCATTGAACCTGAGTACCGGATGCTGCCCTGCACCAGCTCGGGGTCAAAGGTGTTGTCACTGCTGTAGGCCTCAGCAACGAGGGAGAGCAGGGTTGTCTTTCCGGTACCGCTGGGTGTGGCCACGATGTGGCGCTGCCCCGCAGCCAGGGTGAGACTAAAGTCTTGGTAGACGTAAGCACCCTGCTCATAGCGCAGGTTCAGGTTTTCGATTTCAAGCACGTTGTCGCCGCTTGGTGGAGTGGACTGTCTGATGCCGGCGGTAGGAGTGGAGCTGCTGAGCTTCACGTAGCGTCCGTAGGCAGCTAGTCCGTCGTCTGCCACGTGATAGGAAGACCCAACTTCCCGAAGAGCGGAGAAGAGTTCGGGGGCCAAAATCAAGATGGTCAGCCCCGCCGATAGCTCGATGGAACCGTTGACGAGCCGGACACCGATAAAGACTGCGAGCACCGCGACAGAAAGTGTCGAGATGAGCTCCAGCCAGAAGCTGGACATAAACACGGTCTTGAGATTCGCCATGGTCGCGGTGCGATATTTGGCGCCAACCTTGGCTATGGCGTTGCCGTGCGCTCGGGCACGTCCTAGTCCCATCAGCGCCGGAAGCCCCTGGGCCAGCTCATACAGTTGGCTTGCAAGACGGTCTAGGGCCGCTTGCGACTGGTCCAAGGTATCTTGGGTGTGCATTCCGATCAGCGCCATGAACACAGGAATGAGTGGAATCGTCAGCAATAAAATGACTGCGCTGACCCAATCAACTTTCAAAATGAACAGGCCGAGTAGCAGCGGGACCGCTACTGCGCCGATCAGCGCAGGAATGAATTTCGTAAAGTAGTCGTCTAGCTTTTCAATTCCGTGACTGGCAAGCGTTGCGACCACGGGAATTGGATTCTGCTTGGCCGCAACAATCGTTGGCTGAGCTGCTTCGGATTCAAGCAGATTCATCCGCATTCGTTCTTTGGCGCCCAGTCCCATGCGCCGCGCCCCGACGTTCAGTCCCCACGCTGCCAAGGCTCGCACCACGGCACCTGCTACTGCCACGTATAGGAGGCTGGTATCAGGGTTCCCGCCTTGTGCCATGGTGGCAATCCAGCGCCCGAGTGCATAGGCGACAAGAACCAGCCCCACGGCCTTGATGACAGAAAAGCACGTCAGCAAGGCGAACTGCCGGGGTGAGATCAGTTCTCTAGGAAGAAAACGTGGGGCTGGCATAGCTCAACTTTCGGTTGTGCAAATGGTTAGTTGACGATCGAGGTAACGCGGTGAGTTTTTGGGATGTGTTCTTCGCGCAACCGCTTGCGAAATACCCAGTAGCTCCACGCTTGATATGCCACTACTAGAGGAACACCAAACGCCGCAACAACGCTCATCAGTTTTAATGTGTACGCAGTGCTTGAAGCATTCTCGACGGTAAGGTCAAATGCCGAGTCAATGGTGGACGGCAGAACTACTGGGTAAGCAGCCAAGAAGATCGCAGCAACCGCAGCTAATAACATGATCCCCAGCGCCAGGAAGGAGATTCCTTCTCTACCTGCTCGACCTGCTATCAGTGCAACCACTACCGCTATCAGGGCGACCGCTAGGGCTGCCCACGCGAATGCTGATTCGTTCTTTAGCAGAACCCAAAGCGTCCAGAGCAGCAATGGAAGGACGGCCACTGATAGCCAGCGTCCAACTAGTTTGCCTGCTTCTTGGCGTACCGGGCCGTCAGTTTTCAGACGCAAGAAAGCCAGCGCATGAATCCAGCAGAAGGCAACTACTGCCACACCACCCAGGACGGCATGCCAGGTAAGCCACGCGAAGGCCCCGCCGATCCGGTCTCCGTTCTCGTTCAGCGGTAGGCCGATGGTCGTTGAAGCCAACAGGGCTCCCACACCGAAAGCTGCCACCAGCGATCCGACTCCCAAGGCTAGATCCCAGAGCTTACGTGTGGGCACGGTGATCGCCTTGCCGCGGTATTCAATGGCCACGGCACGGAAGATCAGTGCCACCAACACCACAGTGAGTGGAATGTACAAGGCTGAGAATAGCGATGCGTACCAATGTGGGAAGGCAGCAAACGTCGCGCCACCAGCGGTTAGTAGCCACACCTCGTTCCCGTCCCATACCGGTCCGATGGTATTGAGTAGCAGTCGTTTTCTTTTCTCGGTAGGCCGACCCAGACCGATGAGCATGCCCACCCCGAGATCGAATCCTTCAAGAAATAGATAGCCGCACCAAAGTAGTGCAATGACGATGAACCAAAGTGTTGGTAGCCATTCCATGGTTTTCTCCTTTGAGTGCGCCGCTAGTAAGCGAACGCCAAAACGTCGTCGTTGTCGTGGTGGTCAGAATCAGGATGATCATCGTGACCCGTTGCGTCGAGTTCTGGCATTGCTGAGGCCACCCCACCCCGGATGTATCTGGTCAACAGCACCAGTTCAACAACGAGTAGGACTGCATAAATCGACGTCAAGGTGATGAGTGAAAAGAGCAGTTCTCCAGCAGTGACAGTCGGAGAGACCGAGGCAGCTGTGTACATGAAGACTTGGTCAACCCCACCCATCTGCGGATTAGGTGCCACGGTGAATGGTTGGCGTCCCATTTCGGTAAAGATCCATCCAGTGGCATTGGCACCGAAAGGAGCCGCAATACCCAAGACAGCCAGTCGTGAAATCCATTTGTTCTCGGGCACCGTGCCCTTGCGCGTAATCCAGAGGGCCAGCGCAGCAGCGGCCGCGGACAGACCGCCGAAGGTAATCATCAGGCGGAAGCCCCAGTAGGTCACTTCCATGACTGGAAGGTAGTCGATCTTTTGACCTGCGTACTGCCCGAAGGACTCGTCATCCGGGTAGTACTCACCGTACTTCTGCTGGTATTCAGGAATCAGAGTATTAACGCCTTTTACTTCGGTAGTGAAGTCTCCGTTAGCAAGGAAGGACAACAGGCCAGGTACTTCGAAGACCGCTACAACATCGTTGCAATCGGTAGCTCCATGAGCGTTGATGTCACCGAGTGAAAGCACGGAGAATCCGGTGCCATCGTGGCACGCAGCTTCAGCCGAGGCCATCTTCATGGGTTGTTGCTCGAACATTAGTTTTGCTTGCTCGTGGCCGGTTAGGGCCACGCCCAAGAAGGCCACTACCGCAATACCGGCGCCGATCCTTAGCGATTTGATCCACACTTGGTAATCGGTCTTGTCGCGGTTCTTACCCTTGCTCAAGTCTTCGCCGACGATGACGTAGCCGTTGGAATCAACGGTATCGATTCCTTCTTTCCGGCGACGGTATAGGTGGAACCAAGAGATGCCAAGTAAGAATCCGCCTGCCACGGCAAAAGCACCGAAGAGCGTGTGAGGGAAGGTGATCAAGGCAGTGTTGTTGGTGAAGACCGCCCACGCGTCGGTCATGACAGCACGTCCGTCAACGATCTTGGTGCCTACCGGGTGCTGCATCCAAGAGTTGGCTACGAGAATAAAGTACGCCGAGAGCATGGTCGCTAGCGAAGCGCACCAGATGGTGGCTAGGTGCGCGAGCTTTGGCAACTTCTTCCAGCCAAAGATCCATAGTCCGAGGAAGGTCGATTCGACGAAGAACGCCAGCAACGCTTCCATAGCTAGTGGTGCGCCGAAAACGTCTCCGACGTAGCGGCTGTATTCGCTCCAAGCCATGCCGAACTGGAATTCTTGCACGATACCCGTGGCCACACCCATGATGAAGTTAATCAGGAACAGTTTGCCCCAGAATTTGGTCATGCGCAGCCAGTGTTCATTGCCGGTGCGGTGCCAGATGGTTTGCAATACTGCGACGGTCAGTCCTAAACCGATCGTTAAGGGCACCATGAGAAAGTGGTAGACCGTGGTTATGCCAAATTGCCAGCGGGCAATTTCCAATGCATCCATTGATTCCTCAATTTTCGCTTTGTAGGAGCTTGGGAGACTTTTTCTACGAACCGTAGAAGTGCCTTCACGTATCACCATAGACGATTTCGACAGCTTGTAGAAGTCAAGATTCCGAGATCCATCGCACATCCAAGAAACGACCGCATCAACCAATCAAACCCTCGACTTGCAGCTCGGGAAATCCTGACTGCGCGCGTAGCCCACTGAGTCACCAACACGAATCACCACTCTTTTACGCGTTGTAGAAATCTAGCGCAAAAATCGCTACAATTGGTGTTTCAAGCTGTACACCTAGGCCTTGGGCCAACATGTTCAGCGAAAGAACTAAAAGCAAGTGAGGTAAGACCTAGTGGCCAGCCTTGGCGACCTGGAACGTTCCGTCATGGACCTTCTGTGGGACTCTGCAGAACCGCTCACCGCGAATGACCTTCGCGATGATCTTGCGGCACTTGGCGCCGATGCGAAGGAACTCGCAGTTACTACGGTGCTCACGGTGCTTGCCCGCCTAGAAAAGAAAGGGCTCGTGGAACGTGAACGCTCCACACGCCCTCATCGCTATGCTGCTTGCTCCTCGCGCGAAGACCACACCGTTGGCTTGCTCAACGAGGCTCTTGGCACCGCGCAGGACCGCGAAGCAGTCCTAGCCCGTTTCATTGGCGGCATAACAGCAGATGAAGCAGCTTCTCTGCGTGCTATCTTGGACTCAGTAAAGTCCGCATAATTTAGACAAACTTCGGGGACTGAGTGCTTCTCACCTCATATTTCCTAGCGGCGTTGGCTATCGCATTGGCGTGGCCGACGCCGTTGGCATTATCAAAAGCTAAATGGATCACGCGCGCGCCGGTGCAGGCCGTTCTTCTATGGCAAGCAATCGCTTTGGGCGGTGGCCTTTCGATGATCGGCTCCATGCTGGTCTGGGGGCTATCCCCTCTAGGCGACAATCTCATTTCTGCGTTGCACGCCGGCTGGCGACTGCTTATGGGCGACCCGCAAGTGCAATATCCAGGCGTTGTGCACCTCTTTGCGCTCAGTACAGCCTTCCTATTTGGCTTCCACCTGGTGCTCACCCTCATCCGAGCAGCATGGCGGACCTCAAGGCAACGAGCAAAGCACCGTCAGTTACTTCGACTGCTGAGTAATCCTTCAGAGACTCGACCAAACACATTAGTCATTGATCATGACATGCCGGTGGCCTACTGTGTGCCGGGCATTTCGAGGTCAGTTACTGTCCTTTCACGCGGGCTGCTGACTCAACTTACGCCAGAGGAACAACAGGCTGTAATCACGCACGAGCGATCACATCTGGACCAACGACACGACTTGCTCATCTTGGCCTTTACCGCTTGGAATGAGGCACTCCCCTGGCTTCCAACCTCCAAGCTGGCTTTAGAAGCCGTGCGTCAATTGATCGAAATGCTGGCCGACGATAAAGCTCTGGAACAGGTCAACCGTCAGACTCTGCTCAAAGCCATCGTTACCGTCGCCACCGCGGCAGCCGTTGATGATGCTTCTATGATCAAAAGCTCGTCCAATGCTGAGTTGGTCGGAATGCCCGGCGGTGAGGTTTCCTCACGCCGACTGCAGCGTCTACTCTCACCCGAAACTGCCCTGAACAAGCTCGCTCGCTTCCTCGTACTTGCCAGCACGGTCCTGCTCCTAGCCTGTCCCACGATCTTGTTAGTCGCACCAACTCTGCTAGCTTGGTAGCTTTCAAATCTGAACTTGCAGGCAACAAGAAAGTCCTTGGATACGGTTCACAATTGAACTGCATCCAAGGACTCTTGAGCTCTAAACGCTAAACGTCGATACGTTCACGTTCCAAATCATCGGCACCGTCAATGATGAATTTCTTGCGTGGTGCGACGTCGGAGCCCATGAGCAGATCAAAGACCTCCTCGGCGGCCTGCGCGTGTTCGATACCAACGCGGCGCAACATCCGATGGCGCTGATCCATCGTCGTTTCTGCCAGCTGGTCTGCGTCCATCTCGCCCAAGCCCTTGTACCGCTGGATTGGCTCTTTGTAACGCCGACCCTCTTTTTCGATCTTTGCAAGCAGACGGTTCATTTCCGCTTCCGAATAGGTGTAAACCACTTCGTTCTGCTTGGATCCCGCATTGATGATTTCAATTCGGTGCAGAGGTGGAACCGCCGCATAGACGCGCCCATGCTCAATCATTGGACGCATGTAGCGATAGAACAACGTGAGCAACAGCGTGCGGATGTGCGCACCGTCAACATCAGCATCCGTCATCAAAATGATTTTTCCGTAGCGTGCCTGCTCAATGTCAAAGCTTCGACCCGAGCCGGCGCCGATGACCTGAATCATGGCAGCGCATTCAGCATTCGAAAGCATGTCCGAAATGGATGCCTTCTGCACATTGAGGATCTTGCCGCGAATCGGAAGCAAAGCCTGATACTCGCTTGATCTGGCCAAGCGAGCCGTGCCCAATGCGCTGTCGCCCTCAACGATGAATAGCTCGGATTTCCCGACCTCTTTACTCCGGCAATCCAACAGCTTGGTTGGTAGGGACGAAGATTCCAGCGCGGTCTTTCGACGCTGGGTTTCCTTGTGCATACGCGCAGAGACACGAGATTTCATCTCGTTGACTACCTTTTCGAGCAAAGTAGCTGCTTCTGCTTTTTCTGCGCGCTTGTTGGATCCCAGGCGTTCGTTGAGCGCTTTCTCAACCACCTTGGTGACAATCTGGCGCACCTGAGGGGTACCCAGAATCTCTTTGGTCTGCCCTTCAAACTGTGGTTCCGCAAGACGAACAGTAAGCACTGCAGTCATGCCAGCAAGAACGTCGTCCTTCTCCAGCTTGTCCTTCTGGCCAAACTTGAGCTTGCGGGCGTTAGCTTCAACATTCTTGCGGAAAGATTTGAGCAACGCCTGCTCTAGACCAGCACTGTGAGTACCGCCCTTGGGAGTGGCAATAATGTTGACGAAGCTGCGCACCGAAGTGTCGTAGCCAATCCCCCAGCGCAGGGCCACGTCCACTTCGCAAACTCGTTGCACGTCTTCCATGTGGCTGCGCCCCTTGTCATCAATGACTGGAACTTTTTCGTGGAATGAACCACTGCCTTGGAAACGCCAGATATCAGTAACTGGAGAGTCACTGCTGAGGTAGTCAACAAATTCGCTGATACCACCGTCGTGTTGGAACACTTCCTCATGCGGTCCCTCAGCGCCGGGTGTACCAGGCAGGCCACGCTCGTCGCGGAGAGTAATGCGCAATCCTGGCACGAGGAATGAGGTCTGGCGAGCACGATCCTGCAGGTCCGAATAAGAGAACTTGGCGTCCGGGGTAAAGATGTGGTTATCTGCCCAGTACCGAATTCGAGTTCCGGTTACACCACGTTTAGCTTTGGCGATGACCTCGGGAATCGTGGCCTTTTCGTGCGGCGTAAAGGGAGCTTCAGCCTTCTTGCGTCCCTTGTCCGAGAACTTGCCTGGCTCTCCACGGCGGAACTGCAAGCTGTAGGTCTTGCCACCACGATCAACTTCAACGTCAAGTCGCGCCGATAGCGCGTTAACGACCGAAGCGCCAACACCGTGCAAACCACCGGAAGCGCTGTAGGAGCCACCACCGAATTTACCGCCAGCGTGAAGTTTAGTGAAGACAACTTCCAGACCGCTCAGACCAGTTTTGGGTTCCACATCAACAGGAATGCCTCGGCCATCGTCATGGACCTCGACTGATCCGTCGGCATGCAGGATTACGTTGATTGCCTGACCGAAGCCGCCCAAAGCTTCGTCAACAGAGTTGTCGATAATTTCCCATAGGCAGTGCATTAGCCCGCGGGAGTCGGTTGAACCGATGTACATGCCTGGACGTTTACGAACCGCTTCCAGGCCTTCCAAGACAGAGAGATGTCGCGCGCTGTAATTGTCGGATGAAGCCACTGGGCTATAGTCTCCTACCTACATAAGAAAGAACGTCTTGTCTTCCATTCTAATCGTTAATGTGTTCGAATACCTGTCATTTTCCGCCGGTCGGCGCCACCGATGACAGCTATGACCTTGTCCACATCAACTACGCGGTGAGCGAAAGACGGCCATTTTAGGGATAAAGTCGAAGCCCAAACTGGTTCTATTGAGTAACCATCAACTTTAGGAGGCTGGCAATGACTACTACGACCGCTAGTCGTGAACTGAACGCCCTTGACCGGTGCGACCGCTGTGGTGCACAGGCCTACGTGCGAGCCGTGCTGGCTTCAACCGGCGGTGAGCTGCTGTTCTGCGCTCACCACGCCCGCGATGTGGAACCTAAGCTACGCCCACAGTCCTCAGTTTGGCAGGACGAATCCTCGCGACTTTACGAAAAGCCAAAGGTTGACGCGAACGACTAATCTCGTTTTCGTCTAGCTCGAAATTGGTGGCCCACTATTTGTGGGCCGCCAATTTTTGTCTTAAAAGCAAGATAGCCAGTTGAACGAAAGTTCAACTGGCTATCTTGCTTTCAGTTTTAGTCTAGGTAGTCCCGCAAAACCTGCGAACGCGATGGGTGACGTAGCTTAGACATCGTCTTGGATTCGATCTGACGGATACGCTCACGTGTAACTCCGTAAACCTTGCCGATTTCGTCTAAAGTCTTCGGCTGACCATCGGTCAGACCAAAGCGCATTGCCACTACGCCGGCTTCGCGCTCGGAGAGCGTGTCGAGAACCGAGTGAAGCTGTTCCTGGAGCAAAGTGAATGACACAGCGTCTGCTGGCACAACTGCTTCAGAGTCTTCGATCAGGTCACCAAATTCGGAATCGCCATCTTCACCCAGTGGAGTGTGAAGTGAGATTGGTTCGCGGCCGTACTTCTGAACTTCGACAACCTTTTCAGGAGTCATGTCCAGTTCCTTGGCCAACTCTTCAGGAGTTGGTTCGCGACCGAGGTCCTGCAACATCTGACGCTGTACTCGCGCCAACTTGTTGATGACTTCAACCATGTGTACTGGAATACGAATGGTACGAGCCTGGTCAGCCATGGCTCGTGTAATAGCCTGACGGATCCACCAGGTAGCGTAAGTCGAGAACTTGAAGCCCTTGGTGTAGTCAAACTTTTCAACGGCACGAATCAGACCCAAGTTACCTTCCTGGATCAAGTCCAAGAAGAGCATGCCACGACCGGTATAACGCTTAGCCAGCGAAACAACCAGACGGAGGTTTGCTTCCAGCAAGTGGTTCTTTGCGATCTTGCCGTCGTGAATGATCTGCTCATAGTCCCAGCGCAAACGCTGGTCAATGGCGCCGGTGTCCTTCTCCAGCTTGTCGGTAGCAAAAAGACCCGCTTCGATGCGCAGAGCCAAATCGACTTCCTGCTCTGCGTTCAGCAGGGCAACTTTACCGATCTGCTTCAGGTAGTCCTTGACCGGGTCAGCCGTCGCGCCGGCGACCATAACCTGCTGCTGAGGAGCGTCGTCGTCACCGCTGGAGAGGGTGAAGCCCTTCGAATTGTCGTCAGACTTCGAATCGGTGCTTTCTTCAGCATCGTCGTCGCCTTCTGCGACAGCTGGGGTTGATTCGTCCTGTGCTGCAGTATCTGCAGCTACCTTTTTGGTCCGAGGCTTAGCCTTGGTTGCACGCTTCTTCGCCGCAGGAGTTTCTGCTGATACCTCTGCCTCGGGGACCTCGGCCTCAGTGGCCTCAGTTGCTTGACGATTAGCGTTCGTCTCAGAAGATGACACGAATAACCTTTCTAACGATGCGTTCCGGATGCACCTGCCGGTAACACCACTATGACCCTGTCAAGTCCGAAGACGTTTAATCAGTGACTAAACGCCGGGGCTGGCACATTGATAACAACGCTTCAAGCCCGCCTTATGTTCCCAAAATCGTGAGATTTCAGGCCAAGGCAATTCGAACCTAACCGGGTCTGTAATTTCATTATCCATGAATTACCACCCAGACACCACTTGAGACACCCCGGTGAGCCCGTGTCACGCGAAGTTCGCACGCCAGGCACGAAGTTGATCCGTTGCCCACGAGGGCATAATGCCGTGAGACATGAGTTTCTGAAGCAACGCTGCTAATTCATACTTCTCGTTTTCTTCCACCGCCTGGTTCAGTAGTGCCAACGCCATTGACCCTCGCCCTCTTGCCCATTCAATCCAAGCCAGAATGCACAGTAAGGCGTGTCGGCTATCGTCGCACGCTACACCTAAAAGGTCACGAGCAACCTCCCACAGTCGATCCACCCTGCGCCAATCTGGTGCATACCAGCCCCGACCAAGCAGATAATCAGATAACGGGGCGATGGCACCCTCCTGCGCGTCAAACGAAACGCCAAAAATGATGTCCAGGGTGTCTTCTAGTCCCTGGCCAGCCAGATACGGCAAGAGGTCTCGAACGAATTTCGTCTGTAAGGATCCAAGAAGTAAAGCAGCCAATCTCGGATCATCGCGCAAGGATGACTCTGAATCTTTCTGCGTCATCTTTAGAGTGCGATTCCATGCTTCGAGGCACTCCATGACGTTGCCACCTTGATCTACAACAAGGTGGAGAACATCTTTGGAATTTGACCATTTTGCGATACCGGTTCCATCCCATGGCGTGTCCATCGGTGCGGATCCAGCCAGGACCATCGATAGGTGAGTTTCATTAGTGACCAGTGACGGTACGGCCTTGGCGCAGTTACCCTCTTCTGGGTCGTAGTCCCAAATCATTGAGCCGCGTAAGCACCACGCGTGGCGTAGGCGGATTCTTCTGCGACTCAGGGTGGTTTCGAGATGGTTCACCAGCGATGAGTAGGGCGCGTCAAGCTGAGCGAGGCGATCTTCCGGAGCGTAGATCACCAGAGCGACGTCTTGGACGCTAGGGATCCGTTCAAGGAGTCGGTTGACCTGGCTGGACCAATTCTCCTCGTCTTCGCGCCGAGTAGATGGCGGTAAGTCAACCCGCAACGTGGCTTCAAGACGATCATCGTCAATAAGTAGCAATACCGCTGAATTACGAGGATGGAACCCAAGGGCATGCGGCACATAGGCCAAAATGTCTTTGTAACTGGACAGCGATAGCGGCTGGCGTTCTGGTGTAGTTGTCATGCACTTACCGTGCACTGCATCTACTAGCTTTATTTCTTAGAACTGGCCAGTTGTGGAGAACCTAGGACACTAGTGGCGATGGACTACTGCTCTGCTAGGAATCGGCGAGCTTTGCGTCGTTCGATCAGCATAAAAGTAATGCCTATTGCTGCCATGACAAATTGGAACGACAGTGCGATTCTGAATGATCCGAGACTGTACAACTCGCCGGTGGAGCCGTTGGCGTTGTTGAGCAAATCGAGAATGAACCCAATGACGTAGATCGTGACGAATGCACCGATAAAACCACCGGTATTCACCAGACCCGTGGCGGTGCCTAAGATGCGTGGCGGGTTGAAGGTGCGGGCAAAATCGAACCCGATCACCGAGGCAGGACCACCGGCTGCGACGCTGATCATCAAGATAATCAGTATCCACAACGGCGCGTGTCCCGGCCAAAGAAGCACAACAGCCCACAAAAGCAGCATGAGGCCAATAATGCTCAACGCGTAATTGGAACGATGTTGCGCATGGCGTGCGGTGAGCGTTCCAAGCACAGGACCCAAGACAACCGCGACGACAACAAAGACGGACATAAGCCCGGAGGCCAACGTGCTGTCTAAGCCTTGTCCTTCAACCAGAAACGGGTAGCCCCACGTCATCATGAAGGTGTTCGCCATAAATGCGGTAGTGAAGTGGGTCCAGAACCCCAGCCGGGTACCTGGCTGCTTCAGTGCAAGGGCGATCCGTGAATCCTTGGGATGCGAGCTGTGGGCTGAACCCTCCCAGCCAGAGCCGTTGCGCACAAATGCAATCGTCGTAATGAACGTAGCGAAGGCAAACCCGGACATTACCGAGAACGCTGGCGACCAGCCGGCGTTGAGCAGCATCAGGTGGAACGGGAAAATACTGATCAATTGACCAAGCTGACCGAAGGTACCGGTGAGCTGTGTGAGCACGGGAATTTTTGATCCGGAGAACCACAGGGGCAAGAGTTTGAGGACGGAAACAAAAACCATCGCATCGCCCATGCCAACCATGACGCGCCCAATCAAACCCATGGGAACGTTGACCGACATGGCGAGAAACGCTTGTCCAGCGGACATTAGTAACGCACCACAGGTGATCAGTATGCGCGGCCCATACTTATCAAGAAGTAGGCCGACTGGAACTTGGGCCCCAGCGTAGACAACTAACTGAACTACTGAGAATGTCGCTAGGATCTGCGCACTGGCATGAAAGCGCTCAGTGGCTTCAATGCCGGCCACACCAAAACTAGTGCGTTGTGAAATTGCGGATATATAAGCAAGAATTGCGAATCCGAAAACCAACCAGGACTTCGACGAATTCAAATGCGATTGACTCACTGGTCTTGATCACCTGATTGGGGCTCTTCGCGCCCGTTCCTTAACCAATCATTGGTATTTTCGATTAGCGAGAGGAAGTGTTCGGCGCTTGCGCCCAGTTCCTCCGCGCCCGGCATCTGCTTGTCCTCGTCAAGAAGCAACGAGCGCGGCTCATGCTCCTTCACGTGGGCATCAAAGCGTTCTTCAAATCCATCCACCATTTGGCGAACATCATTGTTAGCTTCAAGTTGCTCCGCTAGTTGCTGTTCAAGAAGTCGAGCAGCCTCGCGAAGTTTGTCTGTGGGAAGCGCGAGCTTCAGGGCGGCACCGACGTACTCTAGGGTCGCTACCGCTACCGCTGGATATTCGGATTCGGCTAAATAGTGTGGGGTGTGCAGAGAATAACCCACAATGTCGCGGCCGACTTCAGTCATCCGAATTTCGAGTAACGACGTAATTCCAGCCGGCGATTCAACGGTGGGGCTCCACGTTGAAATGTTCTCGATCAAATCTTTGCGGTTTCCATGAGCCGTCACGCCTACCGGGCGGGTGTGTGGAACCGGCATCGGAAGCGAAGCAGAGCCAACAACTAGAGCCACGTTAAAGGCTTCGATAAATCCGAGAATCTCTGCGATGACGCGTTCCCATTTGAGATCAGGTTCTACTCCAGTGAGGAACCAGAATTTTCGATCCATCCCATCGGTCATCAAGTAAATCTCAATACGGGGCGCTTGGTAGGCGGCAAAGTGATCACCCAGGAAGGTCAACCGTGGACGCTGGGAGGTGTAGGCAACCAGTTCATCAGCATCAAAAGTTGCAAACAGTTCAGAGTCCAGACGACCAAATAGTTCGTTGGTGACCTGAGATTGGCTCTGTCCCGCATCACTCATGCTCTTGAGCAAAACGTACATTCCGAGGCCTTGGAGGCGTGAATTATCCAAGTCGTCTGCGACCAACGTCATCAACGATTCCTTGGACATTTTCTCCTCATTCAGTGCCGACTTGCTTGTTAGCGGACCTCGGGCGTTCGTAATCTTCCAATTCACCCTAATTTAACCGCGATATTACATACTATCGCTTCGATGCTTACGCTCGCTGTGAAGTGACGCACGATGAACCTTTTCCTCGGATAACATCAGAGGTAGCAAGTGTTTTGCTCAACAGCATGCACTACGTTTCGGATTACCATTCCGGAGCACTGGACCTCAGACCCTACAAAGGCACAGAAGGAATGATTTTGTGATCAACTCAAGTGATCTCACTTTGAGCGCCATTGGCACTGACATTAAGCGCAAGAGCGCCGATACCCTCGTTTTGGGCGTATTGAAGAATGACGGTAAAGCAACCATCGTTGCCTCGCCTTTCACTTCGGAAACTACTTCTTCGCTGGAGCAGTCGCTGACCACGCTAGGAGCTTCGGGTAAGGCTGACGAAGCCACCTTGCTTCCAGGCGTTGAGGGGTCCAAGGCAAAGGTTCTGCTTTTCATTGGTCTGGGCGTTGAAGAACTAGCTGAACTCACCGAAGAGAAGCTTCGTCGTGCCGCCGGATCCGCTGCACGCCAGCTGACCAATACCAAAACCGCCATCTTCGTGTTGCCTTCCGAGACGGTCGAACGTGTCGCAGCCATCGCCGAAGGTATCGCCCTGGGCAGCTACCGCTACGAGAACCACCGCTCAAAGAAGAGCGACAAGCCAGTCTTGGCCGAAGCGCAGATTGCAACTTCGGTGGCCACTTCCAAAGACCTTCCTGCGGTCTTGAAGCGTGCGGCTGTGCTCGGACGTGCTGTTCGCGGCACCCGCGACCTGATCAATGCACCAGCCAATGTTCTCTACCCTGAATCATTTGCTACCGCAGTGAAGGATTACTCCAAGTCGCTTCCGCTGAAGGTCACGGTCTTTGACGAGAAGCGCCTGGCTAAGGATGGCTTCGGTGGTCTGATCGGAGTTGGTGGCGGTTCAGTACGTCAGCCTCGAATGGTCAAGGTGGAGTACTCCCCCGCTAAGGCAACCAAGCACATTGCGCTAATCGGCAAGGGCATCACCTTTGACACCGGTGGCACCTCGCTAAAGCCAGCTGCTGGCATGCACGCCATGAAGTCTGACATGTCCGGAGCCGCAGCAGTGTTCCAGACTGTGGCCGCAGTGTCCGAGCTGGGTCTCAACGTCAAGGTCACCGCGTGGCTTTGCTTGGCTGAAAACATGCCAGGTGGCGCTTCGACGCGTCCGGGCGATGTCCTGACCATGTTTGGTGGCAAAACCGTAGAGGTTTTGAACACCGACGCTGAAGGCCGTTTGGTTATGGCCGACGGTTTGGCCGCTGCCAGCTTGGAAAAGCCAGATGTCATGATCGACATCGCTACCCTTACCGGTGCACAGATGCTGGCGCTTGGTCTGCGTACCGCTGGCATCATGGGCAACGAACAGGTCACCAACGATCTTGTTGCAGTATCCGATCAGGTGGGCGAGCTTGCTTGGGCAATGCCGCTGCCAGAAGAGCTGCGTCCAAGCATCGAATCCCAAGTTGCCGACTTGGCGAACATCGGTGAGCGCATGGGTGGCATGATGACCGCAGCCGTCTTCCTTGAGGAATTTGTCGGCGAAGTTGACGGCAAGAAGATCCCATGGGCACACATCGACTTTGCTGGCCCTGCCTTTAATGAAGGTAGCGCTTGGGGCTACACCCCGAAGAACGGAACTGGCTCACAGGTTCGTACGTTGGTTGCCTACGCGGAGCAGCTCGCCGCAAATTAGGCACCGATGAGCAGTCTGCTTCATCAGCATTTTTAGCTCTTAATCTCATCCCGGTATCACTGCCGATGGCAATCGGATGCCGGGATGAGATTAAAAATAAGAGACATGCCTGACTTTTACGCCCTCGAAGGTGACTCTGGCAGGTATGCGGTACTAAGGTAAGTTTTGAAACATCACCGTGGATCTATGGTGCGCGCCAACCAGCGTAATGCTCCCAAAGATCTGCGACCGATCCCCTGGTCGGCCAAAGCCGGCCTCACTTAGCGAATACGAGGGAGCGTTCACGTGGCCGATTCGGCAGCAACGCAAGAATTTGATGTCCTCATCCTCGGCGGTGGATCCGCTGGATACTCGGCAGCATTGCGTGCCATCCAGCTGGGCTACACCGTTGGATTGATTGAAAAGGAAAAGCTGGGCGGCACTTGCCTTCACACCGGCTGCATCCCAACCAAGGCTTACCTGCACGCTGCAGAGTTGGCTGAAAACGCTCGCGAGGGTGCCAAGTTCGGCATCAACTCCTCGCTCGAGTCAATCGACTTGGGTGGCGTGCGCAAGTACAAAGAAGGCATTGTTGCCGGAAAGTACAAGGGCTTGCAGGGCCTGCTCAAGATGAAGAAGGTCAACGTTATCACTGGTAACGGCCGTCTTGTCTCCCAGGATTCCATCGATGTTGATGGCACCGTTTACAAGGGCAAGAACATCATCTTGGCAACCGGCTCCACTTCCAAGACCTTCGGTCTGGAAATCGGTGGCCGCGTTATGACCAGCACCGAAGCATTGAACATGGAAGACATGCCAAAGAGCGCCATCGTGCTCGGCGGCGGCGTTATCGGTGTTGAATTCGCTTCCGTATGGAACTCATTCGGCGTCGACGTCACCATCGTTGAAGGCCTGCCGTCGCTGGTTCCTAACGAAGATCCAGCCATCATCAAGACCTTGGAGCGCGCTTTTAAGAAGCGTGGCATCAAGTTCAACACTGGTGTCTTCTTCGAAAAGGTCGAGCAGAACGCCAACGGCGTCAAGGTTTCGCTGGCTGACGGCAACGTACTGGAAGCAGACATCGTTCTGGTTGCAGTGGGTCGCGGTCCAGTTACCGAGGGTCTTGGCTTCGAAGAGCAGGGCATCACCATCGATCGCGGCTTCGTGATCACCGACGAGCGTCTGCACACCGGCGTTGGCAACATCTACGCAATTGGCGACATTGTCCCAGGCGTACAGCTTGCACACCGCGGTTACCAGCACGGTCGCTTCGTGATCGAGGAAATCAACGGTCTGAAGCCAGCGATCATCGAGGACATCAACATCCCGAAGGTCACCTTCTGCGAACCAGAGATTGCATCGGTCGGCTACTCCGAGCCTAAGGCTAAAGAGAAGTTCGGAGCAGACCAGATCGAAACCACCGAGTACAACCTCGCTGGTAACGGTAAGTCCGCAATCTTGGGCACCAGCGGTCTGATCAAGATGGTTCGCGTCAAGAACGGTCCAATCGTGGGCGTTCACGGCATCGGCGGTCGCATCGGCGAGCAGATCGGTGAAGCACAGTTGATTGTTAACTGGGAAGCATACCCAGAGGACATCGCTCCGCTGATCCACGCTCACCCAACTCAGAACGAAGCATTGGGCGAAGCAGCTATGGCTCTGGCCGGCGCTGCACTACACGGCTAATAGCTTTTGATTTCACTAGGCAGCGCGTTCGACGAACGCGCTGCCTAGTGCACAAAGCTCGGAGGCTCGGCCTCCACCCACAATTCAAGATTTAAAAACCAAGGAGATACGGGACGATGTCTGAAACCGTAAACCTACCCGCACTGGGTGAAAGCGTTACCGAAGGTACGGTAACTCGCTGGCTGAAGCAGGTCGGCGACCGCGTAGAGGTAGACGAGCCGTTGGTGGAAGTGTCCACCGACAAAGTAGACACTGAAGTTCCTTCGCCAGTTGCTGGCATCATTGAGGAAATCTTCGTGGCTGAGGACGAGGACGCTGAAGTTGGCGCTCCACTGGTTCGCATTGGCGACGGTTCGGGATCCGGCGACGCCGCTCCTGCCGCACCAGCTGCTGAAGAAGCACCAGCCAAGGAAGAAGCTCCGGCTGCATCTGCAGCGGAAGAAGCTCCAGCTAAGGAAGAAGCACCAGCTGCTGCTCCATCGGCCGGTTCCGCTTCGGGCACCGAAGTTACCCTGCCAGCTCTGGGCGAATCGGTTACCGAAGGTACCGTTACCCGTTGGTTGAAGGAAGTTGGCGAAGAAGTTGCCGTCGACGAGCCTTTGCTTGAGGTATCCACCGACAAGGTCGACACCGAAGTTCCTTCCCCTGTTGCCGGTACCCTTCTGGAAATCCGTGTTCCAGAAGACGAGACCGCTGAAGTTGGCGCAGTTCTCGCAGTGATCGGTGCCGCTGGCGCCGCTGCTGCTCCTGCTAAGGAAGAAGCTCCTGCGGCTCCTGCGAAGGAAGAGGCACCTGCTGCCGCTCCGGCTGCACCTGCTGCTCCAGCTGCACCTGCGAAGGAAGAAGCACCTGCTGCTCCAGCTGCTCCAGCTAAGGAAGAAGCTCCTGCTGCAGAGTCGAACAACGAGTCGGGTTACGTAACCCCACTGGTTCGCCGCCTTGCTAACCAGCACGAAATCGACATCGCATCGGTCAAGGGCACCGGCGTTGGCGGTCGCATCCGTAAGCAGGACGTGCTTGATGCCGTTTCCGCTAAGGAAGCAGCTGCTCCTGCCGCATCGTCCGCACCAGCTGTTGCTCCTGCAGCAGCCAAGCCAGCTGCCCCGGCTGTCGAGGCTTCCTCGCTACGCGGAACCACCGAAAAGGCTCCACGCATCCGTCAGGTTATTGCCCGTCGTATGCGCGAGTCGCTGGACGTTTCGACTCAGCTGACCCAGGTCCACGAGATCGACATGACCCGCATCGTCAAGCTGCGCGGTTCGGCTAAGAGCAGCTTCAAGGCCACCAACGGCGTGAACCTGACTTACCTGCCATTCATCGCTAAGGCTGTTGCCGAAGGCTTGAAGGCTCACCCGAAGTTGAACGCAGAGTACAACGAAGAGACTCAGCAGATCACCTACCACAATGCCGAGCACTTGGCATTTGCAGTCGATACCGACAAGGGCCTTTTGGTTCCAGTTGTATCGAACGCAGGAGATCTGAACCTCGCCGGTTTGGCTTCGCGCATCGCCGATGTTGCTGCACGTACCCGTAGCAACAAGATCGGTCCTGATGAGCTGTCGGGCGGCACCTTCTCGATCACCAACATTGGTTCGGTCGGCGCACTGTTTGACACCCCGATCATCAACCAGCCACAGGTAGCAATCCTGGGCACCGGTGCGATCGTCAAGCGTCCAATGGTCATCACCGATGCAGATGGCAACGATTCGATTGCAATCCGTCACATGATGTACCTGTGCCTGACCTACGATCACCGTCTGGTTGACGGTGCTGACGCAGGTCGCTTCCTGCAGACCGTCAAGGCTCGCCTTGAGGGTGGCGCATTCGAAGGCGATCTAGGACTCTAAGTCTTAGATTAGACCAATAGCCGCAACAAAGATCGTCCCTGCTGACCTTTCAGCAGGGACGATCTTTGTTTTCTACGTTACGTCGAATTTAGATTAGGCTAGGACTATGGAAATCCTTAAAGTCATTTTGGTATTTGTTCACATCCTCGGAGCTGGAGCAATCTTCGGTGGTTGGCTAGCCAACTTCAAAACGCCAACTGTCAATGTCTGGCAGTGGTACGGTGCCCTGGCACAGCTTGTCACCGGACTTGCGCTGGTAGGCATCGCTGAGGCTGGCACCGATCCAGTGAACCACGCAAAAATTGCCGTGAAGATTGTCATCGCTATCGTGATCGCTGTAGCCGCATTCCTCGGCCGCAAGAAGATCAAGGCTGGCGAAGAGGTCTCGACTGGCCTTGCCCACGCCGTAGGCGGAATGGCATTCATCAACATTGCCGTTGCCACCCTCTGGGTCTAAACAAGACTCTGACCTTTGGCAGGAACAGTAACTGGCGCACTACTCGTGCTGGTTTACAGTTCCTGCCATTGCGCGTTTAATGACGGATCACCTTACCGAGCTTCCACTGTTCATCAATGAGCACCAGTTCAATCTCAACGCGTTGAGGTTCTGCAGATTTAACTGTATGCACGTTCTTGCCCTCCAGATCCCTGTACTTATAGTCAGGCTGGGTTGAAGTGGCCGCCAGCATTACCGAGTTTCCTTGCCCGCGCGCAGTCACTTTCACATCTTGAAGATGGGTCTCCAGACCTTCAAATCTCAGTTCCATCTCTTCTAGCGCTTTGATTGTTTCCAAATCGCGTTTCAATTGCTCCGATCCCGGAGCGTAGATAGCCTTCAACGCCTTGGTATTCATCGCGCCCATGGCCGCATCACGCTTTTTAGTAAGACTGAGAAACGCAGAAGTTACCGTGTCCTGCTGAAGCACGCAGGCAGGTTCCTGTCCTGCATCATCGATTCGACAGCTTGGCTCTGCCAATGGCGTTACCAATTCAGCGCTGGGGTCCGATGCTGTGGCAGCACGAAGGTGATTGACACCCACCAAACTTCCCAGCAAAACTCCGATTCCTAGCACCACAGTCCCCGCAACTTTAAGAGCTCCGGGTGTGCGGCGAAGCTTGTGCATATTTGTACTCTTGTCGGATCCCGCGCATATCTTCGACTCTGCTCGATCTCGTCTGTGCTGATTTCGACTGCGCAGACCCCGGTGATCAATCTCCGGATGAATAGTTTCCATCAAATGGGTAGCATCCTCAGATACGTGCCCTTCCCAATGAATCGGCTCAGCCGCGCTACTAGAAAATAGCGTTCTGGCGAATTGCTCAGCCGTAGGCCTGCTGTGCGGGTCAACGCTCAATGACTCAATCAGTAGCTCGTGGACAATGTCGGGGATGGTTGGGAACATGACGCTGGCCGGAGCCCGACTCCATTCAGGATCCGGTGGCCGACCTGAGAGCAAGAACCATAGGCAAGCACCCAAAGAGTAAACGTCCTGCGCCCCCACTTGGGGTTCTAGTTCTCCAGAACTGGCTTCAGGGGCCATAAATCCGGGTGTGCCTGCACCTGAGGGGATTTGTGTCTCTGATGCAGCTTCCTGGAAGTCAATAATTTTAGGCATTCCACTGGCAGTAAGCAGGACATTGGCTGGCGACAGATCACCATGCCTCGTGCCTGCGGAATGCATCACCGACAATGTCTGAGCGACCGGGGCCAGCGCAGTAATACATTCTCCAAGGCTGAAGACACCACGGCTATGGACCAGCTCGGCGACGCTTCCGCCGGGACAGTATTCCATGATCAACCCATCACCCAATTGTGTCGATAACGTCCCGTAAAAATCGACGACATATTTCCTCGATTCAGTGATGGCGTTTTGCCTCAACGAGGTGACGTTCTCCATAGTCAAACTCAGTTTTAGCACCATGTAAGACTGATCACTTTCCCGGCGCAGCAACCAAACTTTGCACGGTGACTTGGCACTTAATGGTCTAACCGTGACGTACCCGGGACTGATTGGCCACGATAAGACATTCGTTGATTCATTCATGTCTCCGTTGTAGTCCAAAAACCAGAAACACAAGTTGGTTATCCACAGATTTTGGCTCGTCAAGCGAATTAGCGACAGCAAAGACATCGGCGTAGGGTAACCCTCATGGCGATCGAATTCGAACGAGTCGGACTAGGCTCAAAATTTGTGCCCTATAAGGAAGCCTGGGACTACCAAATCCAGTTGCATGATGCGGTAGCCGCGGACGAACAGGCTCCGCGAGTTTTGTTCCTCGAGCATGAAGCGGTCTATACCGCAGGCAAGAGGACCGAACCGGAGGATCTTCCGTTAGACGGCACACCCGTTGTAGACGTAGACCGAGGCGGAAAGCTCACGTGGCACGGACCGGGACAGCTGGTCGGCTATCCCATCGTTAAGCTTCGCAAAATGAGCGCAATACGTCTCTACGTTGAAACCATCGAGGAAGCACTGATCAACGTTGTCAGTGAACTCGGTATCCCCACAGCCCAGATCAAGGGCCGCTCCGGCGTGTGGGTTCCCGGTAAGGATGGCGAGCAAGACAGAAAAATTGCTGCCATTGGCCTTCGCATTAGTCACGGTGTGACCATGCACGGCTTCGCATTAAACTGCTCGAATGAGCTCACCGGTTACGAGCAGATCATCCCGTGCGGTATTACCGATGCAGGTGTCACCACCATCTCAGCTGAGCTAGGTCGTACTGTTACCCCAGAAGACATCGTCGACCGCGTGCAGGTCGAACTCGAACGACTTCTTACCCCTCAAATCGTTTAGACAATCATTCCCTCCGAAAGAAAGAGCCGTTAATGAGCGTCGCACCAGAAGGCCGCCGCATGCTTCGCGTTGAAAAGCGAAACGCTGCAGTGCCAGTGGAACGTAAGCCCGAATGGATCAAGGCAAAGCTGAACATTGGGCCCGAATACGTTGGCCTAAAAAACCTCGTGCAGTCCGAAGGACTTCACACTGTCTGCGAAGAAGCAGGCTGCCCAAACATTTTTGAGTGCTGGGAAGACCGCGAAGCGTCATTCCTCATCGGTGGATCCGAGTGCACTCGTCGTTGCGATTTCTGCCAGATCGCTACCGGCAAGCCATCCCCTATCGATCGCTCGGAACCTTTCAAGGTCGCCATGAGCGTAAAGAAGATGGATCTTCGTTACGCCACCGTCACCGGTGTCGCCCGCGATGATCTCGAAGACGAAGGTGTCTGGCTGTACGCCGAGACCGTCCGTCAGATTCACAAGATGAATCCAACCACCGGTGTTGAATTGCTGATTCCTGACTTCTCAGGAAAGCCAGAGAATCTTGACGTTATCTGCGACTCCGCTCCAGAGGTTTACGCGCACAATGTTGAAACCGTGCCACGTATCTTCAAGCGTATTCGCCCAGCATTCCGCTACGACCGTTCCATGGATGTCATTTCCCACGGTCGTAAGCGCGGATTGATCACTAAGTCGAACTTGATCTTGGGCATGGGCGAAACTCGTGAGGAAATCTCCGAGGCCATGCGCGATCTCTATGAAGCCGGTTGCGACCTGCTGACTTTGACGCAGTACCTGCGCCCAACCGATCTTCACCTGCCGGTGGATCGTTGGGTTACCCCTCAGGAATTTGTTGAATTGCAACAGGAAGCTGAAGAGCTCGGCTTTGCTGGCGTCATGTCTGGTCCATTGGTCCGCTCTTCATACCGTGCCGGTCGCCTCTGGGCAGGCGCCATGCGCAAGAAGGGTCGCGAGATTCCAGAAGAACTTTCGCACATCGAATCCTCAGGCAACACCCGTCAGGAAGCCGCTTCACTGATCAAGTAAAGCTTCTCGGTTGTGAACATTTGCGAAGGCCTCGTAGTCCCCTAGTTCAATTTTGAACAACGGCTACGAGGCCTTTGACATATCAATTGATCGTCACATGCAGATGATTTTCCCGCGCGCCCGCTCTGGGCTTAGAACTCTGATCAATATCGCGTAGAATTAAGGCACTATGGCCAAAAACTCCGACAACGAAGCAGCCGCGCAACCAAAGCGTGGCCTGTTTTCGCGTAAACCAAAAGCTGAGAAGAAGAACAAAGAACCAGGCCGATTGAAGCAAATCGGACAAGTCTTCCAGATGACCCGCCGCAACGACCCTATGGTCGTTTGGTGGATGGCACTGGCAGCCTTGGCTGTAATTGCAGTCTGCTTGGTCATCGGTATCTTGATCAACAACTGGATCACCATGTTGATCATCGCCATTCCACTGGCTCTTCTTGCGGCAATGTTCATCATGTCCCGTCGTGCCGAAAGAGCCGCCTTCTCACAGCTTGAAGGTCGTCCCGGTGCTGCCGGTGCCGCGATGAGCGTGCTGCGTCGTGGCTGGATCCTGAAGCAGGAACCAGTGGCTTACAACCGCCACCAGGATTTGGTTTTCCTCGCCGTCGGTCGTCCCGGTGTTGTGCTGGTTACCGAAGGTCCTAAGACTCGTGTTCGCGAACTCGTTAGCTCCGAACGCAAGCGTATTGCTCGCGTTCTTCCAAACGTCCCAATCCACGTCATCAACGCTGGACAGGACGAAGACCAGACCAGCTTGGTGAACGTCGGCAAGGAAATGAAGAAGCTTCCTAAGGCCATCACCAAACTTGAGGTAAGCGCGATCGATAAGCGTCTAAGCACGTTGACTGCTAATCGCTTGCCTATCCCTAAGGGCGTTGACCCTAGCCGCGTACGGCCAAACCGCCGTGCAACCCGTGGTCGCTAAGAACTAGACATGCAAGAAGCCGCAACAGGAATTTTTCCTGTTGCGGCTTCTTTGTTTTCTCTACAATTTTTCACTCATCGGATGTTGACCAAAATGCTCTTGGCTAACCGGTCGTGCAATCCGCGCTGGTCTTTATCGGTAACGAATACCGGAATTGCTAGGCAAAGGAGCAAAGACCGGATCAGGCCTTGCAAGGGCCTTAGCGCCGAGCCATCCATGGACTGTACCTGAAGCCCAAAAGTTCTATGGCCAATGGTGTGGCCGGTGAATCCTACGCCGATAATCTGTCCTGCACAGAACAGCAACAGCGTGGCAAGGTCACCTAGATCAAATAGCCACCAGCTAAGGAGCATTGACAGCCCCCAGTCAATAAACAATGCACCGACCCGTTTAGGGAAGCGTCCTATTGACCCAGGGCCTTTTTCTGGTCGGCCCAAATCTTGTCCTGGCCATTGTTGCGTGCTGTGCTGTGGCGGGCCCTCAAGCCACGAACCGAAGTCTTTTCTTTCCACATCTTCAAGTCTATCGAGCCTTTCTGTGCGTCGTGACAAGGTGTGAATTGACCGCAAAAAAGTACGCTAAGTGTCCGAGTCAGATTATTACGAACTGCATCGTGCCAGATCAGAGCGATACGACATGCCCGAGTTTCGTCCTTGTAACAGGCTGGAAACAATAGAGACACCATTCAGAAACGGATTGTGGGTAAGCTCTATACGTAAGCAAGGGAACCAGCGGGGCCATCCCGTCTGATCGTTCTGTTTACCAAAACTCATATCTCACCAGGGAGTCACCTGCACATGTTTACCAGTCCAGAAGAAGTCTTGGCATATATTGCCGATGAGGACATCAAGTTCGTCGATATCCGTTTCACCGACCTGCCAGGCGTACAGCAGCACTTCAACGTGCCTGCAAAGTCCGTAGACGCCGACTTCTTCGTCAACGGCCAGCTTTTCGATGGTTCTTCCATCCGCGGCTTCGCTGGCATCTCTGAATCAGACATGCAGTTGATCCCAGATGTCACCACCGGCTTCATCGATCCATTCCGTATCGAGAAGACCTTGGCTTTCAACTTCTCCATCATCAACCCACGTACCGGTGAGCCTTACCACCGTGACCCACGTGGCGTTGCAGAGCGTGCCGAGGCTTACCTCGAGTCGACCGGCATTGCTGACACCGCATTCTTCGCTCCAGAAGCTGAATTCTTTATCTTCGAAGATGTTCGTTACGAATCGAAGCCAGAAGGCGCGTTCTACAAGATCGATTCTGACGAAGCTCCATGGAACACCGGCCGCAAGGAAGAGGGTGGCAACCAGGGTTACAAGACTGCCTTCAAGGGCGGTTACTTCCCAGTTGCTCCAACTGACAAACAGGCTGACCTGCGTGACGCTATCTGCGTTGAGCTGGACAAGGCTGGCCTCGAAGTTGAGCGTAGCCACCACGAAGTTGGCGCAGCCGGCCAGGCTGAGATCAACTACAAGTTCAACACCATGGTTCACGCTGCTGACGAACTGATGCTCTTCAAGTACGTCGTCAAGAACGTAGCCGATGCTTGGGGCAAGTCCGCAACCTTCATGCCAAAGCCAGTCTTCGGCGACAACGGTTCGGGCATGCACGTTCACCAGTCGCTGTGGACCGGTGGCGAGCCACTGTTCTACGACGAGAAGGGCTACGCTGGCCTGTCCGACGTTGCTCGCTGGTACATCGGTGGCCTGCTGAAGCACGCATCTGCTGTGCTTGCATTCACCAACCCAACCGTGAACTCCTACCGTCGTCTGGTCAAGGGCTTCGAAGCTCCAGTGAACATGGTTTACTCGCAGGGTAACCGCTCGGCTGGTATCCGTATCCCAATCACCGGTTCGAACCCTAAGGCAAAGCGCATCGAGTTCCGCGCACCAGATGCTTCCTCAAACCCATACTTGGCATTCGCTGCACAGCTGATGGCAGGCCTGGACGGCATCAAGAACCGTATCGAGCCAGCTGAGCCAATCGATAAGGATCTCTACGAGCTTCCAGCAGAAGAAGCCAAGGACATCCAGCGTGCACCTGAGAGCCTTGAAGAGGCCCTGAAGGCATTGGAAGCAGATCACGAGTTCTTGCTCGAAGGTGGAGTATTCACCGAAGACCTGATCAGCACTTGGGTTGAGTACAAGCGCGAAAACGAAATCAAGCCACTGAGCCTGCGTCCGAACCCATACGAGTTCGACCTGTACTACGGCTGCTAATCACGCTCCTGCCATAAGGGCAGACTGATTAGTCGAAGCTGGGTCCCACCACTTTTGGTGGGACCCAGCTTTTTGTCATTGTTAGTCTGTAAACATGGATATTTCCGATTGGGTGAGCGTACAACGTGAAGACGGCGAGACGGTAGGCTACCTCCAACCTGTCACGCCCGACTACTCTCTAGTGATCCCCCGCAATATCTTGGGACACGCAATCGCTGAACCACACGAATATTCTGCAGCTGAATACCTTTTGGAAGAACGCGGCATCGCTGAGCTGATGAGTAACTGGAGACTTGATGCTCAAGAACAAGAGAAGACAGAAGAACTCACAATCCTAGAGGTCTCACCTCTCGGCATTGTGTTGGCTAACGCTCTGCGAGTCAAAGCTTTGGAAGCTACCGAACGGATCCACGTGATGTGGCCAGACGTGGAGCAAAGGCTCACAGTTACAACAAAAAGCCACCGGTAGCCAAAGAGGCTTTTGCCCCTACTCCCCTCTGACCTATGAAGGTTCTCTAAGCAACGCTGTGGCGTAGCGACGGCGTGTGTACTTCTGCGCAAGCAACAGTAACGGGAATATTATTCGCCAGCGCAGTCGATCTGATGGCGCTGTCAGTGAGCGGATCACTAGGAAGATGCCGGCCTGTTCACGAACGAGAATGAACGCCTCTTCCCCACTGACAGGATGGCCTGACAGCGTCTTATAGGCAAAGCCAACACGTGAGCTTTCCTCGATGACATCCACGACTTCGATAGGTTCGTCGATGCTCATCGGTCCCAGCCTGACACGTAATTCAGGGTGTGCACCGATAGCTACTCGTGGTTGCCCGGTAACGGCAAACCCGCTTCGTGTCTTGATTTCCCAGTGAAGTAAAGCATCACAACTGCGTTCCCAGAGCGTTTCACCAGAGCCAAGATAGACCTTGCGTTCCCAGCGTCGATAGCCGGCCGAAGCAGTTGTCCACTGATTCAGTTGGATCTGGGTCAAAGACACTTTGAGCTAGTCTTCAAAACCGTAGAAGAGCAGTTCAAAAATACTTCGCGCGTGACGAGTAGCCCTAAGGTAATCTTCTTCGAGCTCTACACCGAAGTGCGGCTCGTAACCACACCAGCGGGCCACGGCTTCCATGTCCCGCGACGAGCTTGGCAGAACATCGCTTGAACGCCCGGAGGTAATGATCTCAGCGCTACGAATACGCGTGGCTAAACGCCAGGCATTCGCCAACTGTTCAGCATCATCTTCCGTGATCAGTTCAATCTTTGCCAGCTCTTCTAGTGCCTTCAAGGTTGAGGTTGTGCGCAGCGACTCGTGCTGCCAGGCATACTGCAGCTGATAGAACTGCACCAGCCATTCAATATCCGACAGTGAACCGCGACCCAATTTTAGATGCCGGTTGGGATCTGCACCGCGAGGAAGTCGTTCAGATTCAACACGTGCTTTGATCTTACGAATGTCGCGAATTTCGCTCTCTTCCAGTCCCTTGCCGTAGCGAACAGGTTTGATCAACGCGATAAAGTCGTCTGCCAGCTCAGCATCGCCAGCGAAGGGACGCGCTCTTTGCAAAGCTTGGCGTTCCCATACTTCTGCCCATCGTGCGTAGTAGGAAGCGTAGGCGTCGATGGAACGCACCAAGATCCCCTGTCGTCCTTCGGGACGAAGGTCAGAATCCACCTTGAGTTTTACCTCAGCAGGAATTGCTGGCTTCAGCGGCTTCGAGGTCCACGAGATCAACTCAGTGACTACTCGCAGTGCTTGTTCCTGAGCAGCTTGAGCTGGCGCACCAGGAACGGAACGCTGGACAAATAGGACATCTGCGTCAGATCCATAACCAATTTCTCGACCACCTTGTCGACCCATCGCAATGACCGAAATAACCGCCTGCTCACCGTGCTTTTCTTGATCCGCGCTCAACAGAACCCTTAGCACGCCGTCAATCATCGCTCCATCGATGTTCGACAGTGCCTGACCGACCTCGTCAACCGTGAGCAGTCCTGCGCCATCGGCCAGAGCCACACGCAAGAACTCACGCCGGCGCACCATGCGAATCATCCTGATTGCGCTCTCTGGCTGCTTGGTGCGGTGAATGATCGACTGGTTTTGCTGTAAGAGACTCTCAAGGCTCTGCGGTGCCAAGGATGCATCCGAACCCAGCCAGGCGGCCGCTGCAGGCTCATTGGCAAGCAGGTCCGTCAGGAAGCGGGTGTTGGACAATAAATGGCTCAGGCGCTCGGCTGCGGCGTTGGTATCACGCAGCATGCCCAAGAACCAGTGCGTCTTGCCTAAGGATTCACTGAGTCGGCGGAATCCAAGTAACCCCGCGTCAGGGTCAACACCACGAGCAAACCAGTCCAAGAGCACCGGTAGCAGCTGTCGTTGCAGCGAGGACCTGCGCGACACTCCACCGGTCAACGCCTCAATGTGGCGCATAGCGGCTTTAGGGTCAAGATAACCTAGTGCACGCAAGCGTGCTTGGGCCGACTCGGCAGTCAGCCTGACGTCATCAGCGGAGAGGTTGGAGGCGCTGACCAACAGTGGACGGTAGAAGATGCGCTCATGAAGCGAACGCACCATACGCTTGGTCTCGTTCCAGCGGCGCATCAACTTTTCTGGGCTGGTCGGCTGAAGGTCCCCTGCGCCTCGAATGGAGCGCGCCAGAATTCGCTGCGCAGATTCGGCCCGTGGCATTAGGTGCGTACGGCGTAGCTGGCTGAGCTGGATACGGTGCTCTAATAAACGTAAAAAGCGGTAGGAATCATCAAAGTTTGTCGCATCTTCACGGCCAATGTAACCAATATGGCTTAGTGCGTGAATTGCTAGTGTGGTCGTCGGAATTTGAATGTCCCGGTCGACTCGCCCATGCACCAGCTGCAGCAACTGCACGGTGAATTCCACGTCGCGCAATCCGCCAGGGCCGAGCTTGATCTGCCAGACAATATCATCTTTGGAAATATTGTCGCTGACTCGTCGACGCATCGCCTGTACTGATTCAACAAATCCATCACGCTCTGAGCTAGACCACACCATGGGGGAAACCATGCGCTCATAAGAGCGACCCAACTCCTGGACCCCGGCAATGCAACGGGCCTTGAGCAGTGCCTGGAATTCCCACGAATGAGCCCAGCGACGATAGTAAGCCTCGTGGGATGACAAGGTGCGGGTTAGCGCGCCGTCTTTGCCTTCGGGACGCAGGTTGGCGTCGACTTCCCAGAGCATTGGTTCCGGGCCCGGAACCATCAAAGCTCGTGCGGTATTGCCGCACAGGACCGTGGCGATAGCGGAAGCTAGATCATCTTCGATACCCGGGGCAGAACCGTGCACATAAATGACGTCCACATCAGAGATGTAGTTCAGTTCGCGAGCGCCACATTTACCCATCCCAATGATGGAGACCTTCACGCGGTCCACGTCTTGCGCATCGTACTGTTCGGCAGCTTCAGCGCGGGCTATAGCCAGCGCGCCTTCCAATGCAGCCCCAGCCATATCGGCTAATTCGGCGGCCACGTTGGGTAGGATCCGTTGCGGGTTGCTGGCTCCAAGATCTCGATGGGCTAGCGCAAGTAATGCCTTGCGGTAACTGGTGCGCAATCGCTGGCGGCCCTCGGCTCCAGTGAATGAGGAAACCCAGTGACCACCGGTTGTACGCTTGGCATCAATTGATGCCAGCATGCTCTCCACTAGATGTTCAGGCGTAGCTTGCTCAAACTCAGTGGAAGGCGCAGTGCGCACCGTCTCCAGTGCCTCGGGACAACGAATCAGGAACTCACCAAGCGCTGAGGAACTGCCAAGCAGTCTAACCAAGCCCTGGCAGGTTTCAGGATCCGAGAAAATCTTGATTGCCTCGGGATGACGATCCACTAAGCGCAACGCCAAGAGCAATGACTGATCAGGATCTGGAGCATGGGCCATCTTGCTCACGATCAGCTTCGGATCAATCGGGGCGAGCTCCGGTGATTGCAGGAACTTTTTGGCCCGTTCGATATCGCTGAAACCAGCGTTGATCAATGATCGTGAGGATACGTCTGGCATGGTGATTCTTATGTCTTCCACAAATCGCCGCGTGCAAGCACGCGGCGATTTCTCTAGAGGGTACTCAGATTCTTGGTGAGCTCAAACGGGGTGACTACCTGACGGTATTCTTCCCATTCAGCTTTTTTGTTAGAGATGAAGGAGTTGAAAACCTGCTCGCCGAGGATCTCGGCCATCAGCTCGGATTCCTCCATCACGCGCAGTGCTTCGTGCAAGCTACCTGGCAGCGGGACGTGCCCTGAGGCGCGACGTTCTGCGGTGGACAGGTTCCACACGTCATCTTCGGTTGGCTCCTCCAGCTCATAGCCGTCGCGGATACCCTTCAGACCTGCACCAAGCAGGCAAGCGTAGGCGAGGTATGGGTTGGCTGCCGAGTCAATGCCACGGTATTCAACGCGAGCGCTCTGACCCTTGCCTGGCTTGTACAGCGGAACGCGTAGCAGTGCCGAACGGTTGTTGTGACCCCACGAGCGGTGGCTCGGAGCTTCTCCCCCGCCCCACAGGCGCTTGTACGAGTTCACGTACTGGTTGGTCACCGCGGTCATCTCTGGTGCGTGGTGCAAAATACCCGCAATAAACGAGCGTGCTACGTCAGAGAGCTGGTATTCACGACCGGCTTCGAAGAAGGCATTGCTGTCTCCTTCAAAGAGCGAGAAGTGAGTGTGCATGCCGCTACCTGGATGTTCTGAGAACGGCTTCGGCATGAAGGTTGCGTGAATGCCCTTTTGCATCGCCATCTCTTTGATGACGGTACGGAAGGTCATGATGTTATCTGCAGTCTGCAATGCGTCCGCGTAACGAAGGTCGATTTCGTTCTGGCCTGGGCCGGTCTCGTGGTGCGAGAACTCTACGGAAATACCCAAAGCTTCAAGCGTCGTTACCGAAGCACGGCGGAAGTCCTGGCCAACGCCATCCGGCACGTGGTCAAAGTAGCCACCGGTGTCGATTGGCTGCGGACGCCCATTGGCGTCAAGCTGATCGTCCTTGAGGAGGTAAAACTCAATTTCAGGGTGCGTATAGCAGGTGAAGCCCATGTTGGACGCTTCGGTGAGCTGTCGCTTGAGAACCTGACGAGGATCCGCGTTGGACGGCTGACCTTCTGGGGTCAGGATGTCGCAGAACATTCGGGAAGTCGGTTCGACTTCACCGCGCCATGGCAAGATCTGGAAGGTTGATGGATCCGGCTGAAGCAACATGTCGGATTCTGAGATTCGTGACAGGCCGTCAATTGACGAACCGTCGAAGCCCAGACCCTCTTCAAAGGCGTCTTCAACTTCAGCAGGCGCCAACGCAACGGATTTCAGTGAACCAACTACGTCGGTAAACCACATTCGCACAAATCGAACGTCACGTTCTTCAATGGTGCGCAGCACAAATTCCTGCTGACGATCCATTATCCACCACCTTTGGATTTCTGATATCCGGACCTGATCACGGCCGGTAAGAAAAATTGACCTGTGGCAACACTATATCGGTTCCGGCCGGGCCGATGGACAAGCATCGCCCAGTCCAAGTGCGATAAAGTCATTTTATGCCTCAACCATACCTAGGGAATCCTGATAAAGGCCCGTCCCGCATCCGAATTCATCACCTTCAGCAGGCAAAAGATCGCGGCGAAAAATTCGCGATGTTAACTGCCTATGACGTAATGATGGCCGAAATTTTTGATTCAGCAGGAATTGAGATCCTGCTGGTTGGCGATTCTGCAGCAAATACCGTGCTTGGCTACAGTTCAACGTTGCCGATCACGCTGGATGAAATGTTGGTGTTCACCAAGGCCGTTGCCAACGGCACCAAACGTGCCATGGTTGTCGCCGATCTGCCTTTCGGAAGTTACGAGCAATCCCCCGCACAGGCCGTCGAGTCCGCAGTGCGCCTTTTGAAAGAGGGCGGCGCCCACGCCGTGAAGATGGAGGGAACCGCGCAGTACGCTGCACATGTGAAAGCCATGGTCCTCGCTGGCGTTCCGGTCATCGGTCATATCGGTTTCACCCCGCAAGCAGAGCACGCATTGGGTGGTTACCGCGTACAAGGTCGCGGTGATGCTGTGGAACAGATGAAAACCGATGCATTGGCTTTCCAAGACGCTGGAGCTTTTGCCATCCTCATCGAAATGGTGCCAAGTGATGCGGCAGCGCAAGTTGATGCCGCGTTGCGCGTCCCGACCGTCGGCATTGGCGCCGGTTCAGCCACTACCGGACAGGTATTGGTGTGGCAGGACATGCTGGGCCTAGGTGAGCGACGCACTCCGCGCTTCGTCAAAAAGTATGCAGATCTTCGCAGCGTAGTTGGACAGGCTGTCAGCGAGTACCACCAGGACGTCCTGAACGGATCATTCCCGTCCGATGAATACGAATTCAAAGAGTAGTATCGCGGCCTAGAACTATCTATGCCTAGAACTAACTAAGGCGATGGCGGAACAGGTGATTACTCACTTGTTCCGCCACCGCCTTAGTTGTGCACGATCGCTGCATCCGTTAGGAGCGAACGACTACTGCTCGTCTTCCTCGGATTCGTCCCACGCTTCGTTGCGTGCCTGCACCTTGGTCATAGCAGCTTCGGCTTCGGCAGCAGTTTCGTAAGGGCCCAACAACTGCGACCAATCAGACTGTGGTCCCTTTTCCACGCTCTTGGTGGAAACGTTGTACCAGTATTGTCCTTCATCAGGGGTGCCAGCTGAACTCATCGCAAACTCCTTAATTCTAGGTTCGTACGTCCACTTACACGTTAGCCCACCAACCAGAAAATAGGTGGAACACCACCTACAAGTTGGCCAGAAACGCGCCAGGCTAAAACCTGCATGAAGCTAGAATTAGTTTCATGGCTACTGCTGCAACTGCACCAATTGGAAACTTGACCGCTGGCACCGTCTCCCCCGAGCTTCCGGTGCCCAAACACATCGAACGGCCTGAGTACGTTGGCAAAAAAGAGCCTTCGGAGAACTCCGCTTCAGAAGTGAAGAGCCCCGAGGTTATCGAACGTATCCGTGTTGCTTCTCGAATTGCGGCTCAAGCTCTTGAAGAAGTTGGTAAGGCCTGCCAGCCCGGAATTACCACCGATGCGCTGGACCGACTCGGTCACGAGTTCCTCATGGACCACAACGCTTACCCATCCACCTTGGGTTACCGCGGCTTCCCCAAGTCCCTTTGCTCCTCACTGAACGAAGTCATCTGCCATGGCATCCCTGATACCACCGTGCTGCAAGATGGTGACATCATCAACATTGATATCACTGCGTACATTGGTGGAGTTCACGGCGATAACAACGCGACATTCCTCGTTGGTGACGTTGATGAAGAATCGCGTCTATTGGTAGAACGCACTGAAAATTCACTCAAGCGTGCCATCAAGGCTGTGATGCCAGGACGTGAAATCAACGTCATTGGCCGCAGTATCGAGACCTACGCCAAGCGGTTTGGCTACGGGGTTGTCAAAGACTTTACCGGCCACGGTGTGGGCGAATCCTTCCACTCCGGCCTGATCATCCCGCACTATGATGCGGCTCCTGCCTACAACACGTTGATTGAGCCGGGCATGGTCTTCACCATCGAGCCAATGTTGACCTTGGGCACCATTGACTGGGATATGTGGGCCGATGATTGGACTGTCACCACCAAGGACAAGAAGCGCACCGCTCAGTTTGAGCACACGCTGCTGGTGACCGACGACGGTGCAGAGATCCTAACCCTGCCGTAAGGTCTCTGTCTAAGAAAAAGCGAATGCCGGTATTCAAACCAAGGTTTGAATACCGGCATTCGCGTTAATAAGCGTTGAGTCTATTCTGCGGTCAATGGACGCTGAGTACCCTGAGGCGTAGTACTTCGTCGATCGCGCAGACGTCCAATGGCGCTTTCGAAGTCCGAGAGCGACTGGAAGTTGTGATAAACACTGGCAAAGCGCAGGTAAGCCACTTCGTCCAAACGCGAGAGCGGCTCCAAAATTGCAAGCCCAACCTGGTGCGCAGGAATTTCTGCCGCACCTGAGGTACGCACGGCCTCTTCCACTTCCTGTGCCAGAACGGCAAGGTCGTGGTCAGTAACTGGGCGCCCTTGGCAAGCCTTACGCACACCATTGATCACCTTGTTGCGGGAGAACGGTTCCACAGCACCTGACTGCTTAAGAACACTCAAGCTCGCGGTCTCGGTGGTGGTGAAGCGTCGAGAACACGCTGTGCACTGGCGACGGCGACGGATTGACACGCCGTCGTCAGCAACTCGGCTGTCGACCACGCGGGAATCTGCGTTACGGCAATACGGGCAATTCATGGCACCTCCGTCTTTGGCCAGTGAAGCATTCTCGATTACGCGGGCGACGAGAATCCACTCATGTCACCTACAAGTTTAGCGCCTAATGAGCGTTTCGTACTGCTACCGCGTCACCGTGCGCTGGTAGGTCCTCCGCGTTGGCCAGATTGATCACGTGGGCAGCGACATCGCTCAGCGCGGCCTCGCTGTAATTAATGACCTGAATAGCTTTTAAGAAGGTATTCACGTTCAGTCCCGATGCGTGGACAGCGGTGCCGTTGGTAGGCAGTACGTGATTCGAACCGGCGCAGTAGTCCCCCAAAGACACTGGCGCGTAGGAGCCGACAAATACGGCGCCGGCCGCGGTAATGCGCGCTGCCGTGGCTTGCGGATCCTGCACCATGATTTCGAGGTGTTCGGCCGCGTAAGCGTTGGCAACTTCAATGCCCTGTTCCAAATCCTTGATCAGGATAATGGCGGACTGGGTTCCCGACAGTGCCTCACGGACTCGCTGCGAGTGCTTGGTGTTCGCTACCTGGCCTACTAGTTCACCACGAACTGCACTGGCCAACTTTTCGGAATCAGTAATCAATACTGCTGCCGCGTTAGCGTCGTGTTCAGCCTGCGAGATCATGTCGGCGGCAACAAACTTTGCACTGGCGGTGTCATCAGCCAAGATCGCAATTTCCGTAGGACCAGCCTCGGCGTCGATACCCACAACACCCTTAACCAGTCGCTTTGCGGTAGCGACAAAAACGTTGCCCGGACCGGAAATCACGTCAACAGGTTCGATACCACCGCGTTGATCATTTTCAACCTCCACACCATAGGCGAAAGCCGCAACAGCTTGGGCGCCACCCATTGCGTGAACCTCATCAATGCCCAGTAACTTAGCTGCAGCCAAGATGGTTGGGTGTGGCAAGCCACCAAATTCTTTTTGTGGTGGGCTGGCCAAAGCTAGTGAACTAACCCCTGCGGCCTGCGCCGGCACAGTATTCATAATGACTGACGATGGGTACACCGCAAGACCACCAGGTACGTAGAGTCCTACACGACGCACAGCAACCCAGCGTTGGGTGACGGTGGCACCATTTGAGTAACCGACCTCGATATCCTGCGGGCGCTGGGCAGCAGCAAAGACGCGTGCGCGAGCGATGGATTCTTCCAGTGCTTCACGAACCAGAGGATCCAGTTCTGCAAGAGCTCGATCCAGCTCATGCTGTGGCACGCGGGTGTGTTCCAGTTCCACATGATCAAAGCGCTTGGCAAGCTCCTTAAGCGTTTCCATGCCACGAGCTCGAACGTCATCGATGATGCCTTGAACCGCAACGGTTGCCGTCTGCGTGTTCATTTCGGGGCGTGGAAGGTGTGCCTTGAGCTGCGCATAGCTCAGGGTTTCATTGCGCCAGTCGATAGTGGCGAGGTCTGAAAATTCGGTGTCTTCAATAGTGCTCACACATCAAGCTTAACGCCGATGACCGGGCGAGGTTTTATTGATTACCTCACCCGGTCACTAAAACTGTGCTTACACGTCCAAACAATGCGGGCCGAGCAGCACCTTGAGGTCCCCAAACAGGGCTGGATTCGGATTAACTCGGAAGTTCATTCCCAGTCGCATCAATGAGGTACCGCGGCTACCGGTGAGCTTAACGCGCACTTCGGTATTGCCACTATGGGTGCGAAGTACATCGCCCAGTCGTTGCACCAGTGATTCAGTAGCCTTGTGCGTTGGAATGCCAATGACCACTGGACCGCCGTTGGCGTCCTCGGAAATTTCCGGGATCATCATCTCTTGTGCGTTGAGCGTGATTGATCCATCATCGCGTCGCTGGACGCGTCCCTTGATGACCACGAGCAGGTCATCGGCTAGGATCTCGGCAATCGGCTGGTAGGCCTGCCCGAAGAACATCACTTCCATCGAGCCCGAAAGATCTTCGATTTCACAGCGCGCGTACGGGTTGCCACTCTTCTTGGCAATTCGACGCTGCAATCCGGAAATCATGCCCGCGATGGAAATGATGTGCCCATCTTGAGGTCCATCATCAGAAAGTACGTGGGTGACAGGCATATCCGCATATTGGTCAAGCGCTGAGCCCAAACCCTGCAACGGGTGATCAGATACGTATAGTCCGAGCATGTCACGCTCGTAGGCGAGCTTTTCCTTCTTGTCCCAGTCCGGCAGGTCCGGGATGGCAACATTCATCGATTCTGAAGCTTCGTCAGAACCCAACGCACTGAAGAGGTCAAACTGGTTGGCTGCTTCGTTGCGCTTCAACTGAATCACCGAGTCGACGGCTTCTTCGTGGATCGCTACCAGGGCTCGACGCGGATGCTTCAGCGAGTCAAAGGCGCCGGCTTTGATCAGTGATTCAATGGTTCGCTTGTTGCAAACTACTGCTGGAACCTTGCTCAGGAAGTCACTGAAGTCGTTGTAGTTTCCCTTTTCTTTACGGGCCTCGACGATGCCGGCCACGGCGTTGGTACCAACGTTTCGAATAGCGCCCATACCAAAGCGGATGTCCTTACCCACTGGGGTAAAGTTCAGCGCCGATTCGTTAACATCCGGTGGCAAAACGGTGATGCCGATGTGGCGACATTCGTTCAGGTACAGCGCAAGCTTGTCTTTGTCGTCACCAACCGAGGTCAGCAGCGCCGCCATGTATTCGGCAGGGTAATGCGCTTTGAGGTATGCGGTCCAGTAGGAAACCACACCATAGGCGGCCGAGTGGGCTTTGTTGAAGGCGTAGTCCGAGAATGGAAGCAGAATATCCCACAGCGTCTTCACCGCAGCGTCGGAATACCCGTTGTCGTTCATACCCTGTTTGAAGCCTGCAAACTGCTTATCCAGTTCAGACTTCTTCTTTTTACCCATGGCACGGCGCAAAATATCTGCCTGACCCAGGGAGTACCCGGCCAGCTTCTGCGCGATCGCCATAACCTGCTCTTGGTAAACGATCAGGCCATAGGTTCCACCGAGGATATCGGCCAGTGGCTCTTCAAGCTCAGGGTGGATCGGGGTAACTTCCTGCAGACCCGTTTTGCGCAAGGCATAGTTGGTGTGCGAGTTAGCACCCATGGGGCCTGGACGGTAAAGCGCGATAACTGCGGAGATGTCTTCAAAGTTATCCGGGCGCATCATTTTCAGCAGCGAGCGCATCGGACCGCCATCAAGCTGGAACACGCCTAGCGTGTCACCGCGAGCTAGCAGGTTATAAGCCTCGACATCTTCAATGCCCAGGGTTTCCAGATCGATTTCGTCGCCGGTGTTGTACCGGACGTTTTCCAAAGCATCGGAAATGATGGTGAGGTTACGCAGACCCAAGAAGTCCATCTTGATCAGGCCTAGGCCTTCACAGGTTGGGTAATCGAACTGCGTGATGACCTGTCCGTCTTGGATACGGCGCATAATTGGGACCACATCAATGATGGGATCAGAACTCATGATGACGCCGGCCGCGTGCACGCCCCATTGTCGCTTTAGACCTTCAAGGCCCTTGGCAGTTTCAAAGACGCGGGCAGCTTCCGGGTCATTAGCGACCAGGTTACGGAAATCCCCAGCTTCGGAATAACGCTTAGCTTCGGGGTTTTCAATATCGTTCAGGGCAATATCCTTGGCCATCACCGCTGGCGGTAGGGCCTTGGTTAGGGTTTCACCCATGCTGAAGGGATAGCCCAGCACACGCGAGGAATCCTTCAGCGCCTGTTTGGTCTTGATCGAACCATAGGTAACGATCATGGATACACGTTCATCGCCATACTTCTCGGTCACGTACTTGATGACCTCAGAACGGCGGCGATCATCGAAGTCGACGTCGAAGTCGGGCATGGAAACACGTTCAGGGTTCAAGAAACGCTCGAAGATCAAACCATGGACCAGTGGGTCCAAGTCCGTAATACGCATAGCGTAAGCAACCATCGAACCTGCACCAGAACCACGTCCTGGACCAACGCGAATTCCGTTGCTCTTGGACCAGTTGATGAAGTCCGCAACAACCAGGAAGTAACCCGGGAAACCCATCTTGATGATGACATCAAGCTCGTAGTCCGCCTGCTTGCGTGAAGCTTCGGGAATTCCGTCCGGGTACCGGTAGTGAAGACCCCTGTCGACTTCCTTGATCAGCCAGCTGGTTTCATCCTCGCCTGGCGGGCAAGGGAACTTTGGCATGTAGTTGGCGTTGGTATCAAAGTCGACTTCAACGCGGTCTGCGATAGCTAGGGTGTTGTCACAGGCTTCGGGGAATTCCTTGAAAAGTTCGCGCATTTCTCGCGCACTCTTGAGGTAGTAGCCGGTGCCGGAGAACGCAAAGCGGCTACCGCCTTGATCATAGGTCGGCTCATCAAGGGTCGAGCCCGAGTTGATGGCCAGCAAGGCTTCGTGAGCCTTAGCGTCTTCTTCATGGGTGTAGTGCAGGTCGTTGGTGGCAACGAGCGGAATGTCCAGTTCTTTGGCAAGACGAAGCAAATCCTTGGTAATGCGCCGCTCGATTTCCAGCCCGTGGTCCATGATCTCGCAGAAGTAGTTCTCTTTACCAAAAAGATCTTGCAGCTCAGCAGCTGCAGCTTTGGCTGCGTCGTACTGGCCCAGACGCAATTTGGTTTGCACTTCACCCGAAGGGCAACCGGTGGTGGCGATAATGCCTTCGTGGTGTTCGTTGAGAAGCTCTCGATCCCAGCGTGGGTATTTACCAAATACGGAGTCTAGCGATGCCCGCGATGAACCTTTAAAGAGGTTGTTCATGCCTACGTTGTTATAGGACAGGAGCGTCATGTGGTTATACAGACCACCACCGGAAACGTCGTCGCCTTTTTGCGACTCGTCGGTACGCCACTTCACACGGGTTTTATCGTTACGGGCAGTGCCCGGAGTGACATACGCTTCGACGCCAATGATGGGCTTGACCCCAGCGCCGGTGGCTTGCCTCCAGAAGTCGAAGGCCCCGAAGAGATAGCCGTGATCCGTAATCGCCAGGGACTCCATGCCTTGACGATTAGCCTCAGCAAAAAGTTCGCCGAGTCGGGCAGCACCGTCCAGCATGGAATATTCGGTGTGGGTATGAAGATGAACAAATCCGTCGCGTGTAGCACTCACCCAAACAGTCTAACGACTCTTCGGGACCCTTTGGGTCACCACAGCCCACCCGGTGGCTGTGGTTATCCCGACAGGTTGCCTCTGGCACGGTGAGGTGCCATGCGATCTGCCTTAGTAGTCGCCTTCGCGTAGCAACTCAAGAGCACCGTCAAGGTCTGTTGGGTAGTCACTTTCGTATTCAACCCACTGCCCAGACACGGGGTGACTGAAGCCCAATCGCTTGGCATGTAGCCACTGCCGAGTCAAGCCCAGAGCTGCCCCGAGCTTGGGATCTGCACCGTAGGTTTGGTCTCCGGCGCAGGGGTGTCCAAAGGCGGAGAAGTGCACACGGATCTGGTGTGTTCGACCGGTCTCCAAATGAACTTCAACCAGTGAAGCACGACTAAAAGCTTCGATGACCTTGTAGTGGGTCACCGATTGGCGTCCGCCTTCAAGGACGGCGAACTTCCAGTCATGCCCTGGGTGGCGTCCGATGGGTGCATCGATGGTGCCCTCCAGCGGATCAGGTAACCCTTGGACGACAGCGTGATAGATCTTTTTTGGGGTGCGTTCCTTGAAAGCTCGTTTCAGGGCGGTATAGGCACGCTCCGACTTTGCGACCACCATCAGTCCGCTAGTTCCAACGTCCAGACGGTGAACGATCCCCTGACGCTCTGCTGCACCCGAGGTAGAAATGTTGTAGCCCTCCGCCATGAGAGCGCCCACCACAGTGGGGCCAACCCACCCAGGAGAAGGATGGGCTGCTACGCCGACCGGCTTGTCGATGACTACATAGTCATCGTCATCAGCGATGATCTTCAGCTCTTCCACTTTCTCAACCTTAATTTCTAATGGATCACGTTGTGGCGGGATGGTCACATATAGCTGGTCACCGGCTTTAAGCTTCACAGCTTTTGAAACCGTGCGGCCATTCACTTGTATCTGTGAGTCCTTGCACAGGCTTAGAGCAAGCGTTCGAGGAATCTGAAGGCTACGTGCCAAGTAGGCATCTAGCCGTGCCCCTACGTCGTCCGGGTCCACAAGTAGTTCGTACGTTGTCGTCTCTGAGGAAATCAAGGCTTAGGCTCCGTTTCATCCAACCCGTGGTCCTCTTCTGCTGGCGAATCTCCGATGGTTCCATCAAGGTTTCGACCGCGAATGAGCATATAAGCGACGGCGATCATCGAACAGACGATAAAGGAGTCGGCAACATTGAAGATTGCGAAGTGATTCACGGAGAACATGTCTACTACGTGACCAAATCCAAAGGCTGGGTCGCGGAAAATGCGGTCCCCTAGATTCCCTAGGACTCCGCCGAGCAAAGCGCCCAGTGCGATCGCCCAGCTGCGTACTAGTACTTTGCGGCTGAGTAGGTAAATGACGAAGACCGCTACTGCTGCTTGGAGTATGGCAAAGATGATGGTGAAGTTTTCTCCGATGGAGAATGCTGCACCAGGGTTCAAAATATAGTGAATGCTCAAGAAGCCTGGAATGACTTCAAATGATTCACCAAGATGCATGTTCTGCTCCACCGCGATCTTCACGACTTGGTCCAGTACCAAGGCGATCAGGGCAATAACTAGGCCCAGGCCCAGAAACTTTTTGGGTGACAGGGATTTGTTCCCCGATTGAACTGCGTCCACAGTAATACCTATTGATTCCTCTTAAACGTCAACGGTGGTGCCCGGATATTATCCGTGCACCACCGTTGATCTTACTAGATAGCTAGATCAGGTTTTGACCTGTCAGCGACTAGTTCGACTTGGTTGCGTCTGCATCGATCGAACCCTGGGACTCAAGGTCACGCAGCTGTCCTTCGATGTAGGTCTTCAGGCGAGCACGGTAATCGCGCTCGAATCCACGAAGCTGCTCAAGCTTACGTTCGAGAACCGACTTCTGCTGTTCCAGAGCCGACAAGGTCTTGCGGCTCTTTTCCTCTGCAGAGGTAACCAGCGTGTTCGCCTCGGTCTTTGCGTCCGAGATGATCTTGTCGCGCTGCTCAACACCGGAGGCAACGTACTCATCGTGCAAGCGCTGAGCCATCGACAGCACGTTGGCTGCCGACTCTGCGGATTCGCTACGAGGAGCGGCTGCTGGAGTTGCAGCGGCAGCTGATGCAGTCGAAGCAGCAGGTGCTGGAGCGGCAGCAGGTGCTGCGGCTGGCTTCTCTGCAACCGCAGGCTTTGCTTCAGCCTTCTTCTCTTCAACAACCGGCTTTGCAGCTGGAGTTGCAGCCTTAGCTGGCTCTGCTGGCTTAGTTTCGGTCTTCTTCTCCTCAGCAGGCTTTGCTGCTGGAGCTGCCGAAACTGGTGCAGGAACGGTCTGTTCCTTCGATACCGAACCGGCATCTTCACCAAGCTCAGCAAGTCGGCTGCGGAGAGTTTCGTTCTCACCGGTCAGGCGACGCAGCTCCACTACGATCTCGTCGAGGAAGTCATCTACCTCGTCTTGGTCATAGCCTTCACGGAACTTGGTCGGCTGAAACCGCTTATTGACTACGTCTTCTGGCGTTAAAGCCATTGGGTCACCTCAATACTGGGATCATTTCCGCACGACCATGTCTTGCCTTGCGAAACACTTACCTTTGTTGTCAGTGTCGCGACCGGTGAAGTCGGAGCACTATTTCCTAAAGGATATAACGATTTGGACACTAAATACGAAATCAAGCTTACGCTCGTGTCTCATATTCTTTGAATCTACAGGGTTTGGACTCACAGAACAATCCCTGTTCTAGACGAAAACCGCCTAATCAGATCCCTGTACTGGTACCTACGCTGTACACCACTGCTTTGACAAGCATTACAACGATGAACAACAGCAGAAACGACAGGTCAAGACGAATTCCGCCAAGATCTAGTGGTTTGATTCTCCTGCGCAACCAGCGCAGTGGAGGATCAGTAATCGACACGATTGCAGTAGCTGCAATCAATGCGATGCCTTTGGGTTGCCAGTGGCGAGCAAAGCTTTCAGTAATATCCAGCACAATTCGCATCAGCAGTAGAATCTGCAGAATTGCTAAAGCGAGATAGATGATCCCGAACACCATTTGTGTGTGTGCTCCTGGGCTCTTAGCTTTGGTTGAAGAAAGTAGCCTGAGCTTCAGACTTCTTGTGGTCTTCTCCCAGCACCTCAACGGTTGAAGGAGAAAGTAGGAAGACCTTGTTAGTCACGCGCTCGATTGAGCCGTGCAAGGCGAAAACTAGTCCGGCGGAGAAATCAACGAGGCGCTTGGCATCGGTCTCGCCCATATCGGTGACGTTCATAATCACCGGGATTCCGTCACGGAAGTTCTCACCGATGATCTTGGCATCGTTGTAAGAACGTGGGTGAACGGTTGTAATCTGACGCAATTCGGAATCCTCATCCCGTACTGAAGGGGCACGCTTGATTGGGGTGACCGGAGCACGGTATTCCGTCTCTGGTTCTCTAGCTTGTGATTGCGCTGCAGCTGGCCTTGCGACAGCTTGCGGACGTGGGGTTTCTGCAGGGCGCTGCGATGGAGCAGCATCCTCAACAACACGCACCTGGCTTTTAGGCTCGGAGTATGCTGATTGGGTTTCTTCTTGCTCGACGGCGTCCGCCAAGCCGAGATATACCATTGCCTTACGTAGACCGTCAGCCACGATGTTTCTCCTCGTTTATCCCTTGCATGCAACCCCATTGCATGCTTCCGCTACTCCGACGCTACCGTACAAATTTCTGCAGACATCGTTTATTCGTTCAATTCTGCGCGGTGTGTCGCGCACGCCTACGCTGCGGACCAAATCAGTCCAGCAAGTCGCCCGGCACTTGGTGTGCGACGGTACGAATAATAGCTTTCGTTTTCCAAGGTACAGACCTCGCTTTGGCGTACCTGAACCCCGAGCTCAACAAGCTCTCGTTCGGCCGAAGCCGGCAAATCAAGTCCTGCACTCCCCCAGCGAGTTTCAGATCGAATACCCGCCCGGAGCGACTCGGACTCCTCCGCCATTTCGGTTGATACTTCGTAGCATCGTCCGCATATAGAAGGTCCAATAATCGCTTCGATTTGATCTGCACCCAACGACCGAAGCTCTTGGACCGTACGAGTGAGAATATTATCGAGCAGTCCGCGACGTCCTGCATGCGTTGCTGCGGTGAACGTGCGATCAGCTTGTGCATCTGTGCCAACAAAGAGCACCGGAAGACAATCAGCGACCATTACAGCCAATGGCTGCTTGCCCGTAGGATCAACCAATCCATCACAAGTAGGTGCCGGCGGTTCAAGCCATGAGCTACGCTCCACCGGTTGCACTTTGAAGACATCGGCTGAGTGCACCTGGTTCATGAAATTAAGCGAGAAACGCCGAACCCCGATCGAGTCTTCCACCCGGCTACGATTCTCCGCTACCAGGCGGGGATCGTCATCCACGTGCAAGGCGAGGTTTCCCTCTTCTTGCGACGTAAACGCCAACTGAATACTCGGATCGAGCTCCGACGTGAAATGTAGCACTGCTCAGCTTCTCGCTGTTTTTACTTCAGGAAGTCAGGAACATCCAGATCGTCGTTCGAACCGTTGAGGTCCGAATCGACAACGTCAGGAAGATCCTGGAACGAGCCGTTGTTCTCAGCAGGCTTTTCTTCAGCAACCGGAGCTGGCTTTGCAGCTGCAGGTGCCGCAGGGGCCTGGCGCTCAGGTACTGATGCAGGTACTGGCTCAACTGGACGCGAAGATACAGCTGGCTTTGCTGCAACCGGTGCCATTGGCTTGCTGGTTACATCTGGCTCGTCAAAACCAGCAGCAATCACGGTGACGCGTGCTTCATCGCCCAGGGCATCGTCAATGACGGCACCGAAGATGATGTTAGCTTCCGGGTGAGCAACTTCCTGCACCAGGCGAGCGGCTTCGTTGATTTCGAACAGACCGAGGTCCGAGCCACCCTGGATGGAGAGCAACACGCCGTGTGCGCCATCGATGGATGCTTCAAGAAGTGGCGAAGCGATTGCGAGTTCGGCAGCCTTGACTGCACGATCCTCACCGCGCGCCGAGCCGATACCCATGAGTGCGGAACCCGCACCCTGCATAACAGACTTAACGTCGGCGAAGTCCAAGTTGATCAAACCGGAGGTAGTGATCAAGTCGGTGATGCCCTGCACACCGGAGAGCAGGACCTGGTCGGCCTGGCGGAATGCATCCAGAACCGAAACGTTGCGATCCGAGATCGAGAGCAGTCGATCATTCGGAATCACGATCAAAGTATCTACTTCGTCGCGCAGAGCTTCAATGCCCGACTCGGCGGAGTTCGCACGACGGCGACCTTCGAAGGTGAACGGACGGGTGACAACACCGATGGTCAGTGCACCAAGCGAACGCGCAATGCGTGCAACTACTGGTGCGCCACCAGTACCGGTGCCACCGCCTTCGCCAGCGGTAACGAAGACCATGTCTGCGCCACGTAGGACGTCTTCGATTTCTTCTACATGATCTTCAGCTGCCTGGCGTCCCACATCAGGGTTAGCACCAGCGCCCAGGCCGCGAGTAAGTTCGCGTCCTACGTCTAGTTTGACGTCGGCATCACTCATAAGCAGAGCCTGAGCATCGGTGTTAATGGCGATAAATTCTACGCCTTTAAGACCGACTTCGATCATTCGATTGACTGCGTTTACACCGCCACCGCCGATTCCGACGACTTTAATGACCGCGAGGTAATTCTGTGGAGCTGCCACGTCCCGCTTCCCTTGTTAGATGTGCTACATATGTCACGACTTCAGCTCAAAACCTTCATCTTTAGCCTTAAGCTTTAGGTTCTGTCAAGCTGTCGTTATAAGAAACGCTATGAGTCGTGTGGTCTTTGTGCAACGACCGCCGAGGCGTGTCGCTTGTTCAAAACTATCTTTCCAGAATTTGTCGGCTTATTCGTCCTCCCGCGCCCATAAGGCCGAGACTTAATAAACCACTGGATTCTCTGGGTTGGTAACGTCGATGGTGGTCTTGGCTGAATCCTTGTCGCCAAGCTCTTTCACGAAAATCTTCGCTACCTGGTTTTTTAGTGCAGACTTCGTATTGTCTCCCCAAATCAGCGTGCGCTTCTTGGGAAGGGCAAGTTCTGCAAAGCCTGCTTTGGACAGGGTCGCTGTTGTAACTTCCTTCAACACTTCCTGATCCACTGAGCTCAAGATGCTGGTCAACAACTTAAACTTCTCAGGGTCCTTGGTTTCATTGCTGGCTTTGATCTTCGGAAGTTTCGTCTTGTCTTTTTTGCCCAAGGTACGAAGCTTCTTGCCGGTCTCAGAGACTAGATACTGCTTGTCGCCATCAACCAAGATGGCCACCGGATCCGCCTCGATAACTTCTACCACCAAGGTATTTGGCATCTGTGCTTTAACGACCACACTGTCGATGGCTGGCTGCTCACCGATCAGTTCCTGAACCTTGGACTCCGAAATTCGTGGAAGGGGAGTGCCCTTCAGCGGCTCCAAAGATTGCGTCAACTTTTTAGCGTCAGTCAGCTTGGTGCCAGAGACTTCAATTTTCTTCGCTGCCAGCAAAGGAGAAAAACTCAAAATAAGCACTGCAACGAGGCTGAGCACCACAATGCTCACCGAGATAATGATCAGCAGCTTACGTCGCTTCTTCTCCGGACTTTCCGGAAGTACTACGACTTTTGATTCTTCACCCATGGAACGCCTTGTGTGGTTGGTACGACCAATGTCATTGGCCTACGACTATTGCCTGATTGCGTTAGCTCAGTGATTTCACGATTTCAGGACCCAGCGCGGTGACATCACCGGCGCCGATGGTCATCACGACATCTCCGGGTTCTGCCTTCTCGATCACGTGTGCGACCGCAGCAGCAGGTTCAAAGACGTGTGAAGGAACTTCAATCCGCGAGGAAATCAGCTCACTGGTCACGCCTTCGATCGGCTCTTCGCGAGCCGGGTAGATTTCCAAGACTGCCACTGAATCCGCCAGCGAAAGTGCCTGCGCGAATTCTCGGTAGAACTCCTTGGTGCGGCTAAACAGGTGCGGCTGGAAAACAATGTGAAGTTTGCCTTCACCGGCAACAGTGCGCCCCGCGGACAAAGCGGCCAAAACTTCAGTTGGGTGATGCGCGTAGTCGTCATAGACCCGAACTTCACCGACTTCTCCCTTGAACTCAAAGCGGCGCGCTGCACCGGAGAAGCTTGCGAGCGCCTGCAGTGCTTGGTCAGCGTCAAGGCCTGCGTCCAGCGCAACACTCAGTGCTGCGGCAGCGTTGAGTAGGTTGTGCTGGCCAGGTACAGCCAGATCCATGGTGTGTTTCTGACCGTCACCTAGGTCAATATTGGCGGTAAAGCGTCCGTCTGCTGTGGCCTGCGCCGCAGAGAGACGGTGATCAGCATGCTCGCTAAACCCGTAGGTACGCACACGCAGGTCGCTGCGTTCGGCGCGCATCTTATTGGCCAGGTCGTTAGCGCCTGGATCATCCGCGCAACAAATCAGCAGACCATTTTCTGGCAGCAACCAAGCGAAGTCCACAAAGGCTTGGTGTACTGCTTCGGCGGTTCCGTAGTGATCCAGATGATCGGCCTCGACGTTGGTCACGATGATCACGTCAGGTCGGTAGTTCAGGAACGACGCATCGGATTCGTCGGCTTCGGCAACAAAGTATCCGCCTGCACCAAGCTCCGCATTGGTACCCAAGCTTGGGATATTTGCGCCTACTGCAAAGCTGGGGCGTGTGCCAACAGCCTTGAGCATGTGAGCGGTCAGCGAAGTGGTCGTGGTTTTTCCGTGAGTACCGGCGACGGTCACGACCTTCTCGTGGCCTCGCATGGTAGCTTCCAAGCCCTGTGAACGGTGCAGAATCTTCAGGCCACGACGTACGGCCTCATCGTATTCTGGGTTTCCCGGCTTGATGATCGAAGAGATCACCACAGTTTGGGCGTCACCCAAGTTGGCAGGATCGTAGCCAATATGGATTCGAGCTCCGCGTTCACGCAATCCGTCCAGAACCGGCAGGTCCTTAGCGTCGGTGCCCGAAACTTCCAGCCCGTAGTCCAGTAGCAATCGAGCCACCGCAGATACTCCGACCCCGGCAACGCCCATGAGGTGTACTTTGCCGAGTTCAGTGTGCAGTTCGTTGGCGCGCAGTGCCATGGTTCTAGCCTTCCTGACCCGCACCACGGCGGGTTGAAACTTCTTCAATAATTCGACGCGCCATGATTTGTGCGGCGTCGCGCTGCCCTAACGAGGCAGCTGCTTGAGACATCTGTTCAAGTTTATGCTGATCGCCGAGCAATGTGATGACATTTTCGGTGACATAGCTCTTGGAAAATTCGTCATCAGAGACCAAGAGCGCTCCCCCAGCAGCGACCAAAGCACGGGCATTAAGTTTTTGTTCTCCGTTGCCGATTGGCAGTGGGACCAAAACGGCTGCGGTGCCGGCAACTTCTAGTTCGCACACGGTTCCTGCACCGGAACGGCAGACCATCAGATCGGCCACGGCGTAGGCATACTCCATACGGTCAACGTACTCAACCTGGGTGTAACCCTCGTGTTCCAAAAGCTGGCCCTCGGAGTTAAGAATCTGCTTGCCTCGTCCGGTGATATGCACGGTATGCACTCCGGCTGCATGAAGCTCATCAAGCGAGTCGGCGATAGCAGTGTTGATACTCTGCGCACCCGAGGATCCACCGGTGACCAACAGGATCGGCTTGGCATCTGGAACGCCGAAGTACGCACGAGCTTCATCGCGCAACGCGTGACGATCCATCTGTGCCACGTTGGAGCGCATTGGCATACCAACTTGGACTTCGCCGGGAAGTCCGGTCTGCGCAAAAGTGGTTCCCACAAAGACGGCTGATTTTGCGCCGAGCTTGTTGGCCATACCTGCCACGGAGTTAGCCTCGTGAACAAAGATCGGGATCCGTAGCTGCTTGGCAGCTAGGTAGGCCGGGGTGCAGACGTAGCCTCCCACCCCGAGTACCGCTTCAGCCTTGGTTTCTTTAAGCACACGCTTAGCTTGGTTCAGTGCCGTGAGGAAACGGAACGGGAACTTAAACAGGTCAAGATTCAGGCTGCGAGGCATGGGTGCTTTAGGGATCAGCTCCAAGGGATAGCTGGCCTCTGGAACCAGTTTGGTTTCCAGACCGCCAGGGGAACCCAAGGCAGTGATCTGTGCACCGGCTTGTTCAACTTTCACCGCATCGGCAATCGCCAGCATGGGTGAGATGTGGCCAGCAGTTCCTCCGCCAGCGACGACAAGACGCATTGCTTCGCTCATCTGCTCTTCTACTCCTTTGGCCCCGAACGTACGGGCTTGGTGCCCTTCAATATGAATTCAGGGCGTCAACGTTTGTGTGGCGAACGGTGCGCTACTTTTGCTTAGTTGGCTTGGTTTTGTCCAGGTTCTTCTCTGCGCTGGCTTCAAAAGCTAGCTTCTGAGCCCGAGCAGATGACAGGACAAAGCCCATGGCCAACATAATGGCTAGCATGGCCGAACCACCGGATGAGATAAACGGTAGCGGGACACCAATGACCGGAAGCACTCCGGTAACCGTACCTAAGTTTACGAACGTCTGGCCAACGACCCACGCCATCAAGCAACCCATGAGCACCTTGGTGTACATGTCGTTGGCTCGAATCGCAATGCGGTACATAGCCAGGGCCAAGACGATGAACATAGCAAGTACGAAGAGCACACCAATCAGACCAAACTCTTCACCCAAAATGGAGAAAATGAAGTCGTTCTGAGCTTCTGGCACATAAGACCACTTCATGCGGGACTGCCCGGCGCCCACACCAAACCAGCCACCGGAGGCGAAAGCGTGCAGACCCATACTTGCCTGGTAACAAAGCTGGTCGCTAGGACCACAATCGGTATCCAGCCACGCAAGCACACGCTGACGTCGGTTGGAAGATCCCATAACGGCGATGGCCATGCCAACAAGGCCTACGGCTCCGAAGCCGGCCAACCACTTCATGCGAATTCCGCCAAGGAACATCGCTGTGGCGATCACCATCAGCAGCACCAGTGCAGTACCAACGTCTTTACCGACAACCACCAGGCCAACAATGCCGATGCCAACCGGAGCGACGACCGGGATGACCAAGTGCTTGATGTCGTGCAGCATGTGCTGCTTCTTCTCAAGCATGAAGGCGGCAAAAACGGCCAAAGCCAACTTTGCGAACTCACTTGGCTGCAAGCCTAAAGGGCCGATCCTGATCCAGTTTCGGTTACCCAGCACGGTGTGACCCAACGGGGTAAAGGCAACCATGAACAGCAACAACAGTGCACCAAAAACTGCCGGCCAAGCCAGAGCTTTGAGCTTGGTTGGTTTGAGGAACTGCATACCTAGCATGCACAGGATGCCCACGCCGGCGAACATCGCCTGCGATAGGGCTACGGTGAAGCCGTCTTTGCCTTTGGCGATGGCTTCCACCGAGGCGGAGGACTGCACCATCAATACTCCGAAGATGGCCAGTACTACCGAGATCGCAAGGACCATCCAGTAATCCATGGACGCCATGCGTCCGCTGGCACTTTCAACCGTGCCAATCAGTTTGGTCAACAAGGGAGTTTTTGCTGCGGCCCCCGTGGCTGGCTGATGTTGCTCTGTCGCCATCGGTGCCTCCTGCCTTGGTGTCATCTGTACGGTAAACGGTTGCTTAGTTCTCTTCGCCAGCTTTATCCATCAGATCACTGACGGCGCTGATAAACGCGTTGCCACGCTGGGCATAAGAGCTGAATTGATCCATCGAAGCCGCCGCAGGTGCCATGAGCACGGTGTCCCCTGGCTCAGCGATTTCGCCAGCCTTCGCCACGGCCTGAGCCATGACGTCGGTGCCGGTTGGTTCACTCAATTGTGCCGACTGTGCCAGAGCGGTGATGTTGATGACCTCAACATCCGGAGCCTTGGCAGCCAGAGCCTTAATCAGTGCCGCGGTGTCGGTTCCGATCACCAGCACCTTAGCCAAGCGGTGTGCGTGCTTAGCGACCAACTCTTCGTATTCAACACCCTTAGATAGGCCGCCGGCGATCCAGACAACACGCGTAAAGGCAGCCAAGGAGGCGTCCGCGGCGTGTGGGTTGGTCGCCTTAGAATCGTTGATCCAGAGGATGTCGTTCTTTCGAGCTACTGCTTGGATGCGGTGTTCACCAGCATCAAAACCGCTCAAACCGTTAAACACGGCTTCTGGTTCAACACCGTAGGCGCGGGTCAGTGCCGCTGCTGCGGCAGCATTGGCTGCCGTGTGCCGAGGAACAATCTCACCGATCTGATCCAGCGGGATCAGTTCAGCGGCACTCGATTTGCGATCTTCAACAAAAGCACGGTCAACCAACAGGTTCTCCACGATGCCAAGCATGGATACTGCTGGAGTATCAGTGGTGAAGCCAATAGCACGGCAGCCTTCAATGACGTCAGCATTTTCCACCATCGAAATGGTGACTTCTTCTTCAGCGTTAAAGATCGCAGCAACTTGAGTGCGTTCGTAGATCTTCGCTTTAGCGTCCTTGTAGTTCTCAAAGCCGTCGTGCCAGTCAACGTGGTCTTCTGCGATATTCAGAACCACGGAGGCCAACGGCGAGATGCTGTGGGTGTAGTGCAGCTGGAAGCTGGAAAGTTCTACGGCAAAAACGTCGTATTCAACCGGTTCGCGAACTGCATCAAGAATCGGGGTGCCAACGTTACCTACGGCGATGGCCTTCAGTCCGGCTGCACGCAAGATCGATTCGGTCATGCCCACCGTGGTGGTTTTACCGTTGGTACCGGTAATCACCAACCACTTTGGGGCCACATGGCCGGCACGGTTTTGCACACGCCAGGCCAGCTCGATGTCGCTCCAGATAGCAATTCCCAGATTCGCAGCTTGCGCGATCACTGGGTTACGTGGATTCCAGCCTGGTGAAACCATCACCAGCTGTGCTTGTTCTCCAGCTACCAATGGCAGGGAGGTAACGTGTTCGGCACCAAGCAATACTTCGTGGGCGCCAACAATCTTGAGCGTTTCGCCACGCTGCTGGTTCTTCTCATCATCTTTGCCGTCAATGACGGTGACGATGGCGCCCAGCTCGATCAGTGTGTCGGCGGCGGAGAAGCCGGAAAGCCCCATGCCTGCAACAACAACACGCAAACCTTTCCAGTTAGCATCCCAGCTAGTTAGTGAGTCCAAAAGTTCTTTGGCATCTGCGCTCACAGTGCGACAACCCATTCAGAGTAGAAGAGTCCCAAACCGGCAGCCACAAAGAGGCCGGCAAGGATCCAGAATCGAATTACGACGTTTTCTTCGGACCAGCCCGAAAGTTCAAAGTGGTGCTGCAACGGTGCCATCTTGAACACACGCTTACCACCGGAGATCTTGAAGTAGCCCACCTGGATGATCACCGAGAGTGCAACGATGACAAACAGACCGGCAATGACTACAAGCAACAGCTGGGTGCGCGAGAGGATCGCGAACGCGGCAATGGCGCCACCAATAGCCAACGAGCCGGTGTCGCCCATGAAGATCTTGGCCGGCTTGGCGTTGAACCAAAGGAAAGCGATCAGTGCACCGGAGAGGGTGGCACCAAGCAGGGCCAGGTCCTGTGGGTCACGAACCGAGTAGCAAACATCCATCGAGCTGATGTTGGCGCACGCTTGGTTCTGCTGCCAGATCCCCATCAGGGTGTAGGCACCAAAGACCATAATTGCCGCACCGGTTGCTAGCCCGTCCAGACCGTCGGTGAGGTTCACCGCGTTAGTGGTACCGGTAACGATGAAGTTCGCCCAGATCACAAACAGGATGAGTCCAAGTAACGGTCCAGCAAATGCCAGATCAATGTTGGAGTCGCGAAGGAATGAGATCGCGGTGGAGCCCGGGGTCAGGCCGCGTTCGTTAGGGAACTGCAAGGCCATCACCGCAAAGCTGATACCAAAAATCGCCTGAAGGACGATCTTCTGCCAAGCGCGTAGACCCAGGGAACGCTTCTTAAAGATCTTGATGAAGTCATCTAGGAAGCCGACCAGACCCATGCCTCCAAAGAGCAGCAGGGCAAGTAATCCGCTGGCGGTGATGCCAGAGGATGAGCGTCCCATCAAGGCAAGGATGCCGTGAGTGGCGAAGTATGCAACAAATACCGCGAGCACAAAGACCACGCCACCCATAGTTGGGGTGCCTGACTTTACGGCGTGGGAGTTTGGTCCATCATCACGAACCACTTGGCCATACTGCTTAGCAGTAAGCAGTTTGATGTACAGCGGCATTGCCACCATGGTCAAAACGAGGGCAATGCCAGCCCCCAAGATCAATGCGATCACGCGTCTTCGCCTTCCTTCACGAATGCTGCGATGTCGTCGCCAAGGAAGCGCAGACCGGCCCCATTAGAGGACTTGAATAGGGCAATATCCCCTGGTTGAAGTTCAGCTTGCAGCAGTTCACGAGCTTCGTCCACGCTTTCAACGTAGTACGCCTCGTCGCCCCAGCTACCTTCAAGCACGGCCGAGTTGTAAGCCGGCTTAGCGCCGGATCCAACAACAACCAGTTTCTTAATGTTCATTCGAACGGCTAAGCGTCCGAGCAAGTCATGTTGGTGAATTCGTTCATCACCGAGTTCAAGCATTTCACCCAGTACGGCCCAGGTGCGTCGACCCGGTGCACCGTCTTCGCCCAGTCCCAGTTCTGCCAGCGTTACCAGAGCGGCACGCATGGATTCAGGGTTGGCGTTGTAGGCATCATTGATGATGCTCACCCCGTCGGCGCGTTCGATACGCTCCATGCGCCAACGGCTACCGGCGGCCCGTCCGTCTAGGCTTGAGGCGATGGCCTCAGGGTCGATGTCTAGTGCGTAGGCCGCGTTAGCAGCTGCCAAGATATTGCTGACGTGGTGTCGGCCGAGCAGCCCGGAGGTAATCCGCTGGCTGTAACCGTTAGGGAATTCAAGGGTGAGCTGCGGCTGTCCTGCAGAATTGACCACAATGTCGCTGGCCCAGACCCCTGCCCGTTCTGGTTTGTGCTCGCTTGTGCCAAAGAAACGCACTTCACCGGAGGTCCGGTCTTCCATGCGAGCCACACGGGAATCATCAGCGTTCAGAATTGCGATGCCATCGGTGTCCAAAGCTTGAACAAGTTCGCCCTTGGCCTTCTCGATGTTTTGCACGCCGCCAAATTCACCCGCGTGGGCGGTACCAACACAGAGCACCACTCCGACCTGCGGGTGCACCATGTCGGTGAGGTAGGTGAGGTGGCCAAGGCCAGTAGCGCCCATCTCGATCACAAGGTACTTAGTTTGTTCCGTCGCAGTGAACACCGTCAGCGGTACGCCAACTTCACCGTTGTAGGAGCCGATGGGTGATACCGTCGGTGCCACGTCCGAAAGGATCGACGCTAGCAAGTCCTTGGTGGTAGTTTTTCCGGCCGAACCGGTAATGCCAACCACCTTGGCGTCGTTTTTGGCTTTCAGGTACTGAACAATGTGAGCGGCGATCTTGCCCATTGCCTCAACAGCGTCATCAACGATGATGGCCGGATGTACGTTCCGGGCGTCGTCGTAGGTCAGCCGTTCTGCCAGAGCTAGTACGGCTCCGGAGGCTAAAGCGCGATCAATAAACGCGTGTCCGTCGGAGAATTCTCCGGGCTTGGCTACAAATAAGCAGCCTGAAGTAACTTCACGCGAATCCGTGGTCACGGAAGTGATCAGCGTGTCGGAAGCGACTGTAGCACTCGCTTCTCCCCCGGTGATCTTCAGTAGGTCAGTCAAAGACAGTTCAATCATGGCATTAAGGACTTTACACTCGTGCGGAGGCGATAGTGGTCTTGTTCAATCTAGGATTTGGTCACAAATCCATGAAGATTTAGCGCGTTGGCTAATTCCACACGATCGTCGAGTTCTACATCAATTCCCGCAACGTCTTGGCTTACTTCGTGGCCACGACCGGCTACGAGGATTGCGTCGTTGCTCTTGGCTAAACTCACAGCGAATTCCACGGCTTTGGCGCGTGGCGCGATGTTGTAGAGCACCGTTTCGCCGCGTTCGTTGCGGATGACCTCTTGCGCTCCGGCCGCCACTTGTTCACGAATCGGTTCTGGTGCTTCACCGTGTGGATCATCATCGGTGACGATGACAATGTCCGCGTGACGCGCTGCCACGGCTCCCATATCTGGGCGCTTGGTCTTATCTCGTTCACCGGTGGCGCCAAAGACGATAATGCGTCGCCCGTTAGCACCAGGACGGATCGAGTCCAAGGCTTTGGCCAAGGCATCAGAGTTGTGCGCGAAGTCGACGACTGCAACCGGTGACTCGGCCACGACCTGCATTCGACCTGGAACGGCCACCGAAAGCGGATCCTTGGCATCCAGCGCCTTTTGCAAAGCGTCAAGTTCTACTCCGCTTGCGAGCACCATGACGGTTGCTAGCGCGGCGTTAGCTACGTTGAACATGCCGGGCAACGCGGTGCGGGTGCGCAGTACCTGTCCGTCGCGGTGTGCCAAGGTGAAGCTATGGCCGAGCCCAGAGTGCTCCAACTCGATGACTCGCCAATGTGCAGCGGTATTGCTTTCATCCAAGCTCAGCGACAAGGTAGGGATCTGGGCTTGGTCTGCTAGCCGTGCCCCGTATTGATCATCAACCATCACGACCGCGCTCTGGCTGTGTTCAGCAGTGAACAACTCGGCCTTGGTCTGGAAGTAATCTTCCATGGTCCCGTGAAGGTCCAAGTGATCCTGGGTGAGGTTGGTGTAACCGGCCACCGCAAAGTTCAGCGCGTCAACGCGTCCATAACTCAAGGAGTGACTGGAGACTTCCATGGCCACGCTGGTGACGTCCTGCTGCGCCATGCGCGCCAGTACTCCGTGAAGCTGGGTTGATTCAGGAGTGGTTAGAACGCTGGGGATAATTTGACCCCGCGCAGACATTTCGATGGTGCCGATCAGTCCGGTCACCTCACCGAGCGCTTCAAGAATCGAACGAATCATGAAGGTGGTGGTGGTTTTGCCGTTGGTCCCGGTGACTGCGAACAGCGTTGGGCTCTTGTCCTTGGTGCCATACACAGCCTGGGCAATCTGCGCTGCAGATTTACGTACGTTGGCAACCACGGCGACCGGAATGGACAGGTCTTCGGGCAGTAACTCCAGTCCGGCGGTATCGGTGATGATCGCGACGGCGCCATTGGAGATCGCGGTGTCAACAAATTCTGCGCCGTGACGCTTCGCCCCGGAGATGCCAAGGAAGACATCGCCTGGCTGGATAACTTGCGGGTTCAGGCTTACTCCGAAAACCTGCACGGTAGCGTTGAACGCAGTTCGCGTTCGAACCGCGCCAGCAGCGCCGCAGACCTGTTCAAAGCCCAAGCCGGCCATGTTCTCTGGACGAAGGTACCGCTCCAACTCGCGTGGAGTTCCGGGATTCTGGGCTACCAAGATTTCTTTTGTTCCTTACCTGCAAAGACGTCATACGCCTCTGAATCTGTTGTGCTCGGTGGCACGTTGAATGTGTTAAGCGTGTGGCTCATCACGTCGGTAAACGTGTCAGCGACCGTGAAGGCTTTCCAGTCACCCTTAGGGCGATACATGGTTGCGACAACTACGTACTGTGGGTCTTCCAAAGGTGCTACACCTGCAAAGGAATAAGTATAGCCGTCGTAGCCCTTAGCACCCGCGGCCTGACCGGTGCCGGTCTTACCACCAACGCGGTATCCGGGGATGGCTTCCTTGTAGCCGGTTCCGTAGTCGACCACGGATTCCATGACCTTAAGCATCTCTTTGGCTGTGGTTTCTTTGACCACGCGTTTCTGCTCTGGGTCAGGAATCTTAGTGACCGAACCATCATCGTTTCGGTAGCCTTCGATCAGACTTGGAGAAAGTCGCACGCCACCGTTGGCCAAGGTCTGGAAGATCGAGGCAGTGTGGAGCACAGTCTGCGAGTAGCCCTGACCGAACATGGTGGTGTACTGCTGACGACGGTCCCAATTTTCTGGCTTGGCCAGCTGGCCTGCACTAGCACCATTGAGGCCAACCTGGATGGGAGTTCCCAGTCCAAAGGCCCTCATGTAGTCATAGCGGGTCTGCTTGCTCATCTTGCTACCGATCATCACCGTACCGGTGTTGTATGAACGGGCGAAGACACCGGCGACAGTCATGTCGTAGGTTGGGTGCCGCAAGGAGTCGTTGATGGTCTCCTTGGTGAAAGTCTTCTTGTTCGGCACGGTCATCACGTCGGTGGGCTTAACAACACCTTGATCAATGGCCGCAGCGAAGATTGCTGCTTTACCGGTGGAACCTGGCTCGAAGGCACGAGTAATGGATGTGGAGTGACGGAACTCAGGATCGGTCGCGCCCGGGTCATTGGGATCAAGCTCGGCAGAGTCACCGATAGCCAGAATCTTGCCGGTCTTAACTTCCATGGCAACCACGGAAACCCACTCGGCGTTGAACTCGTCGCGCTTCTTTTCAGCAGCGCGCTGAGCCACGTAGTTGATATCTGAGTCGATGGTCAGCAAAACGTCCTGACCATTAACTGCAGGAGTTTCTTCAACCTCGGTCACCGGGATACGAACGCCGTCGGCGCTGATCTCGTATTTGCGACTACCTTCGGTTCCAGCCAAATGATCTTCTTGGCTCAGTTCCAAACCTTCGGCACCAACTACCGAGGTCTGGTCTTCAGAGTTTTTGACGAACCCCAAAAGTGGTCCGGCAATGACGCCCTGTGGGTACTGGCGCTCGCTGCGTAGCAAGGAAGACAGGCGAGGAATGCCGATTTCGTTAACTTCGTTGCGTACTTCTGGAGTCACGCTCTTGGCAAGGACTACGTAGCCTTTAGGAGTTGCATCTCCTTGCGGGCGAACCTTTTTTGCCAGTTCTTCGCGGTCTTGATCTAACGCATCAGCTAGTTCATCAATGGCCTGATCCCAAGAGACCATCTCGTGGCCGTTGGAACCATCGCGTTTTGCGCGGCGGATGTTTTCATCCTGCTGGCGCTGGTCGATGACAAGATCGTAGCGATCAACTGAGACGGCCAGAGTTGTTCCGTTGCGGTCCTCAATGGAGCCACGGGTCGGAGCAATGGTTTCTTGGCGTTCGCGATTTTCCTGGGCTGCGTTGGCGACGGAAGTTGCGTTGATGCCCTGGACCCAAACCAACCGGCCCAGGATCACCACCAACAAGATTACCGAGAGAAGCAGTACGAAGCGCATCCGCTTTTTCACAGTGTCGATTGCCGTCGAGCTCACAATGAACCTAACTTTCCCTCAGCGTGGTTTCCAGCAGTATCCGCTAGCTCTTATCTAGCTTAGGAAGATCTGGCTACCCTGCTGGGGATTTGGTGCTTGGAGCCGGGATCGTGCCGCCATTGAGCTCTGATTCCTGGAATACCGGGCGACCGTTATCAGCTACCTCGCGGTTGCTTTTTGCGGTAGTCACCACGGTTTCCTTGGAATCCTGAGCCGAAGCAGTGGACGCATTTGCTTCTTGTGAGGTTTTACCCACAGTGGTCTTTGGAGTCGAGGACTTTTCTTCCTTAGCCTTTGACTCAGTCTTCTTGCTCTCGCTGGTCGTTGAGCCTGGCAGAGGCAATGTGCCGTACTCTTGCTTGCTGTCCTTAGCCTTGACTGCTACTTCAGCGTCCTGAGTCACTTTGCTCTCCGAAAGGCTGATCAATCCAGGAGCACCTGGTGAAACCAGACCCAGATCTTTAGCCTTGGCAGCCAGTGCCTGAGGTGCACCCAGGGACTGCGCTTCTTTGAGCAATGATTGATTCTCTTGCGAAAGAGCACGTTCCTGATTGCGCAGCGAGACGATGTCGTACTGACGCTGTGCCACAGAAGTGTTGAGCAACACCAGGGTGACGATAACGCTGAAGGCGAGCAAAACGAGGACTGCTGACATGGTGACCATGGAGCGTCGGTTTGTTTCTCTGATCCGTGGGACCAAAGAAAGAGTCACTCGCTGTCGCAAATCACTCTTTGGCAACTCGCTAGCGAGCACGGGCTCTGGGCGTAAGGCTCGTGCAGTGTTGCCTTGGACAACTGGTTGGTTGTTCACGATTGCAGCATTCTGCACGCGACGCGGGGCTCGTTGGCTCATCCTAGCTCCTCTTCAACACTCGCTCCACAGCTCGTAAACGAGCTGAGGCTGCGCGGGAATTTTCTGCAATTTCCTGGTCGCTCGGCTTTTCGGTGCCTTTGGTAAGGACCTTATATTCAGCCTTATGTTCTTCAAGCTCTACCGGGAATCCCGGAGGGGCCGAAGATGTGCCACCTTGGACAAAGTGGCGCTTGGTGATCTTGTCTTCCAAGGAGTGGTAGCTCATCACAACAACTCGTCCCCCGACGTTCAGTGCGCCCATTGCTGCTGGGATAGCACGTTCAAGAACGTCTAGTTCCTCGTTGACTGCGATGCGCAGTGCCTGGAAAGTTCGTTTGGCCGGGTGGCCGCCATTGCGAGCAGCCGCCGCCGGCACGACTCGACGAATGATTTCGACCAGTTCGGCGGTAGTGGTGATTCGCGATTCGGCACGTGCCTCAACGATTGCGGTCGAGATCCGTCCGGCGAATTTTTCTTCGCCCCACTGTCGAATGATCCGCAGCAGTTCCTCGCGGTCCAAGTCGTTGACTAGGTCCTCTGCGGTTGGCCCTACGGAAGTGTCCATTCGCATGTCTAGAGGTGCGTCGTAGGAGTAAGCGAAGCCACGCTCACGCTCGTCGAGCTGCAGCGAGGAAACACCAAGATCGAAGAGCACGCCGTCAATGCCTGGGAAGCCCAAGTCCTCGACTACGTCTGCGATCTCATCGTAGACAGCGTGCACTAGATCGATGCGATCCTCGAATGGCTTCAATCGAGCGCCTGCTAGTTCGTGTGCCTGCTCATCACGGTCAAGACCGATAAGGTGCAAGTTTTCAAACCGCTTCAAAATGGCTTCTGAATGGCCACCCATACCAAGGGTGCAGTCCACAACGATTGCTCGACGGCCTTCAGCATTTGCCCGTTCAATACCTGGTGCTAGGAGATTTACGCAACGGTCCAGAAGTACTGGAACATGGCGTTCTGATGCTGGTCGTTGAGAATCTTGATTTGGCACTGCGCCCCCTTTCGATGTTCAAAGTGTTGTTGGAATCAGATCCCCCTCCAACCAAGTGGCAGTTCAACCTTCTGGCTCCGGGGAAGTGGAGCCAGACGATCTTCCCCCTCTAGGTGGCTGGAGATCTCATCCCAACATCTTGTGCTGTCGGATTGACCTTGGGCCGCAGCCCTTAGTCCTCATCCGTATCTGAGAACACGTCTTCCTGTTCATCCAGATACTGTTGCCATGCCTGCGTGTCCCAGATTTCAATGCGGTTACCCGCACCAATTACTGTCACTTCACGGTCAAGGCCACCGTAGGTACGCAGTACCTGCGGAATCGTGACTCGTCCCTGCTTGTCCGGAACTTCATCAGATGCCCCCGAGAGGAACACACGTGCGTAGTCGCGTGCTCGTCGTGAGGTCAATGACGCCTGAGCCAGTTGCTCATGCTGTTTCTCAAACTCCCGCTGACTGAAAACGTAAATGCAACGTTCCTGACCGCGGGTAAGAACCAGCCCGAAGGACAATTCATCACGATATTTAGCCGGAAGAATTAGGCGACCTTTTTCATCGAGTCGGGGCGTGTACGTTCCAAGGAACATGCACACCACCTCTCCACGAATCGGCCAGAAGCCCCATTCTTCTCTACTTGCCTCCACTTTACTCCACAACCCTCCACTGTCAATGCGATTTCACTGGTTTCGCGAGGGTCTGGAGTAAAAAATCAGCGCAATCTAGCGGGTTCTCAGACTGATTGCAGGTGGAGGGAGCGAGGGGATCCTAGACAGACTTCACTACTGTTTCAGAGATTTTGCAGTGAAATACTGCGGAATCTAGGGAATCCTGAGTCCAGTGGTGGAAAGTGGAGTGGCTTAGGGAGCAAAGTGGGGTGGCGCCAAAACGCCGCTGGAACAACCAAGCTTGGAATCTGCCGAGAGTTTGAAATAGCACTTTGAGGCGTGTCGCATGACGCACTGCTCGCGCACCGCAGGGACGGCCGAAAATGCGCTCAGTCACGTGGCATCCAGGGGGAAATCTTGGTCACCTTCAGGCTTGCCCATCAATAAGGCGGCATGAGTTTTTGGACAAAAAAGAGGTGTAACCCTAGGGGCTACACCTCAACTACGTGTCCGACTAGCTATCGGACTGATCTCGCTTGCGCTGATTCCAGCGTTCTTCAAGACTCGACATGAACTGCGAATTATTCTTCGCAGTGGAATTCTGTCCAGTATTTCCAGCTCGACCTAGTTTGCCAGAGGCGGACTTGGTCAAGGCCAACAAAACCCCACCAAACATGACAACGAACCCAAGGACACCAAGAATAATAATGTGCTGGGAGATGCCAAATATGAGGCCAGCAAGACCGACGATCACCAGAAGTATGCCTAGCGCGACGTTACGCGTGGAAAGGCGGCCTGTGCTTGCAGGCCCCTTCATACTAGAAGCGAAGCGACGATCTTCGTGCAACTGTTTTTCAAGTTGCTCCAACAAACGCTGCTCGTGTTCCGATAGCGGCATCGTCTTCTCCTTCCAAAGGCAAACTTGACGGTCATTTACCGTCGTGAGGTTCAACGTGGATCAGGAGGAAAAAGTTCCCCAAATCATTTGAGCCTTACTACTAGGATAGTCTCATTTGTTGCCAGCCTGCCAGTTGATCTTCACCACTGGTTCATATACCCACCTGGCACACAGAAACGGATTATTCTCGCGGCCGCAAGAAACGTGCTGGTGTCACCAACGACTGAGGGAATTTCTGTCCGATCAAGTCAGCCATTCGTTCAGCTTCCCTTACTTTTTCGTCCTTCGGGTCCAGACTTAGTTGCAATCCATACTCAGGATCCTGCAGTCGCTCCGCGCGAACACCAATTAGTCGCACAGGCTGGGCCAGAGGCGAAAGCTTATTAAGCAAAGACAGCGCAGCATCACCAATGGCCGATGATGAATCCGTCGCGGCACCAAGAGTTTTTGTTCGTGTTAGTCCTGTGAAATCGCGATACTTGATTTTCAGTCCCACACCACCGGCGGCATGCCCTTGGTCACGCAATCTTTTTGCAACCCGATGGCTCAGCCGAAGAAGCTCACCTTCCAGTACTTGCGGGTCAGAAATATCCTCTGCAAATGTGTGCTCTGCCGAGATACTCTTTTCCTCTCGCGTCACCTCGACCGGTCGATAATCTATCCCTTTAGATAAGAGGTGCAAAGATCGGCCGTGCTCCCCCATCCGTGCAACGAGTCGAGACTCCGGCTCCCGCGATAGCTGCCCGACAGTTTCAATACCCAAAGCATGCAGTTGCTCCCCTGTTCGTTTCCCAACGCCCCACATCTTTGACACGGGCAAATCCTCCAGGAACTCTTCGGTCCGCTCCGGAGCAATAACAGCCATCCCATTGGGCTTGGCATAGGTTGAGGCCAACTTGGCAACAAACTTGTTCTTGGCGATTCCCACGCTGGAAGGCAATCCCATGTTTTGGCTAATGTGCTGGCGAATCGTTCGTGCGATCTCCACCGGCCCACCGAGCATGCGCACACTACCAGTGACATCCAAGAATGCTTCGTCAACGCTGACCTGTTCCACCAGTGGAGTCAAGGTTCGGAAATAGGCCATGATCTGTTCTGAGGCTTCGTAATACTTGTGATGGCTCGGTTCAACGATTGTGGCTTCCGGCATCAACGGAATCGCTTGGCTCATCGGCATCGCCGAATGCACTCCCCTAGCCCGGCAGTCATAAGAAGCGGACAGCACCACGCTTCGTCCTTCAGGGAACCCAACTATCACCGGTTTATCAACCAGCTCTGGACGGTCACGCAACTCGACAGAGACGAAGAACGCGTCCATGTCGACATGCAATATCGCTCGATGCCCCATCTTGACCTCCTGGTTCAACCACCCCGAACACAACTACCATACTCGAATATATGTTCGGTTTTCACTATGATGATTATTAGCGCTTGGTTGACCGACAGCGCCGAGCATTCACCGGTAGAGTTGTACCTGCCACCTGTACTTCACTCAAAGAAACGATTTTGCATGTCATTGCCTGATTCTTTGTCCTCCTTCGAGGTCGACGCCATCGATCTTAGCCGCGCCTATACGACAAAAGTCGCGCAGGCACTGGAGGAGTTCCTGGCTACCAAGAGTGTCGAGGTTGGACAAATCACGACCAGTGCCACGGAAATTGTCAACGCTATTACCTCTTTGACGCGTGGCGGCAAACGACTGCGCCCATTGTTCGCCTACTGGGGATTTCTAGGAGCAGGTGGAACTAAGGACTCGCAGGACATCGTCCGACTTGGCGTAGCCTTGGAGCTTTTCCAAGCAGCTGCGCTGATTCATGATGACATCATCGATAACTCGGATACTCGTCGGGGCCAACCAAGTGTGCACAAACGGTTCGAAGCTCAACACCAACAACTCGGCTTGTCCGGCAGCGCCGCCGCTTATGGAACAGCCAGTGCCATCCTTACGGGCGACCTGTGCCTTTCACTGAGTGAGGAAGCCTTCTCTGAAATCAGCGATCTGCCAGCCAACGCGCGTCAGATTTTCAACCGTATGCGAACCCAAGTTATGGCCGGTCAGTATCTGGATGTACTGGAGGAATCGGCTGGCCCTGCCTACGACCCCCGTGAAGCCGTCAAACGCGCACGAACTATCGTGACTTTCAAATCCGCCAAGTACTCGACGGAAAATCCGCTCCTAATAGGTGGTGCACTAGCCGGCGCCAGCGAAGAGCTTCTGGCCCAATATTCTGCTTTCGCGTTGCCTTTGGGCGAAGCGTTCCAGCTGCGCGACGATGTACTGGGCGTATTCGGCGATGCCGATGTAACTGGCAAGCCAACTGGTGGCGATCTTTTGGAAGGTAAACGCACGGAGCTGATTGCGCATGCATTGCTTCTTACAGATGATGCACAACGCGATTTCATTCAGACGCGACTCGGCGCAGCCGATATGACTGACCAAGAAGTTCAGCAACTAAGCAACATACTTCGAGACAGCGGCGCCTTGGCCGCAACAGAGAACAGTATTAGTGAACTTACCGAGCAATCCCAGGAAGCGCTCGAGGCACTAACGATCTCTCCCCTAGCCCTAGCCGGACTACAACAACTGAGCGACGCGGTCACCAAGCGCTCAAAGTAGCCACTGCCGTCTCTATTTCATAACAAAAGGTCTCAACCATCCGTTTGCTCGGAATATGGTTGAGACCTTTTTGTTGCCAGTTTCTCTAACTACTGATGTACGGGAGAACTACCAGCCCAGGGCTTGAGCACGGCGTCGGATTTCTGTTTTGCGGCCCGAACGCAGGGCGTCCATTGGAGTGCCAGGAAGCGAATCATCCTCGGTGAATAGCCACACGATTGATTCTTCGTCCGAGTACGCGGCATCCAAAAGTACCGAGAGCGTACCTTTCAGGCTCTCGACTACCGAGCCGTCTTGGAGAAAATCAGCTGGGATGGAACGAACATTGCGCTCACCAATTCTTACTGACACGATTGCACGCTCATCCAGGAGGCGGTGCACCTGTCGAATGTCGATTTCTAATTCTTCTGCCACATCGGGCAAGGTCAGCCACTGGCCGACGAGATCTACGATTTCCTTCACCCCTCAAGGTTCCCACAAATTCGCAAACTCCGCAGAAACTTTAGAAAAACTGGCCTCAGTAGTTTCCATGCGTCACAGGAGTAGTGTAAATTTCCTTGTATCACTTTGATAACAATTGCATCACGAACAACATTGGGAACTTGCGTCCTTCTGGTTGCCGAGAAGTAAAAACCGTTATTTTCACCGTATATATGAGGATTGACTCCATGCCCCACGAATCCAAACATGTCTCTAAGCATGCGTTAGGCGTAGTAGCAGGCGCGGCTATCCCAGCCGCAGTCATTGGTAGCCTTGCGCTGGCACCAGCAGCGCAGGCAGCTCCCGCATCCCTCCCCAAAGCCTCTGGCAGCCTAGCCAAGGCAATCACCCCAGAAACCATCAAGGTTGCCGAGGAACAGATCAAGGCTCACTTGATCGCATCACGAGTTTCAACCCTCGGATTAGCAGCAAAGCGCGACGTGAAGGAAATCAAGATTCCTGCCGGCGCAACTCTTTCCGGACTGGCTAAGGAATACAACCTCTCAGTATCGGAGCTGAAAAAGCTCAATGGTCTGAAGAGCGATGTCATCATCGCGGGCAAGACTCTCAAGGTTTCCGGCAAGCCCGAATCCTCGAAGTCTTCAAAACAGGATTCCCCTAAGTCCAGCAACTCCTCGGGAACAAAAACTTATACGGTGAAGAGCGGCGACACGCTCAGCGCGATCGCCAGCAAGCACAACATGAGCCTGTCCTCGCTGTTGAGCAAGAACGACATCTCAGCCAGCAAGGTCATCTTCCCGGGTACCAAGTTGAAGGTCAGCGGATCCAGCTCGGATTCGAAAGACCAGAATTCAACATCCAAGCCTAAGAGCAGCTCTTCGAGCTCCGCCACGTACACTGTAAAGGCCGGAGACACCCTCGGCAGCATCGCGGTGAAGCTCAACATGAGCCTGTCCTCGCTATTGAGCAAGAACAACATCTCGGCAAGCAAGGTTATCTTCCCGGGCAACAAGCTGAAGATCAGCGGATCGAGTTCAAGCCACGAGTCCAACTCCTCCAAAAAGGAATCTTCCTCGTCGAGCACCTCGAGCTATACCGTGAAGTCAGGCGATACGCTTGGTGGAATCGCAGTCAAGCACGACATGAGCCTCTCCGAGCTGCTTAAGATCAATGACATCTCGGCCAGCAAGCCAATTTATCCAGGCAGCAAGATCAAGGTTTCGGGTGGTTCTTCTTCCTCTTCGAAGTCGACCGCTCAGAGCAAGCCAAAGGCAACGACTTCCACTTACACCGTGAAGTCCGGTGACACCCTCGGTGGAATCGCAGTCAAGCACGATATGTCTTTGAAGTCTTTGCTCAATCTGAATCCAAATTTGAGCACCAGCTCCCCGCTCAAGATTGGTACCAAGATCAAGGTCTCGGGCTCAACCGTAGCGCCGACGAGCAATGTCAAGAAAGACAAGATCGGCAACACCTTTGAAGGTCGCACCTACGAAGATCATGTTGTCAGCAGCGCCAACGAGAACAAGAACTACCTAGACTCAGTTGACGTTCCAAGCCGCGCAGAAATGCAGGCGTTGATTCGTTCCACCGCTCTGAGCATGGGTGTGGACCCGGCTTTGGCACAGGCACATGCTTATCAGGAATCCGGATTCAACATGCGCTCGGTCTCTCCAGCTAACGCAGTAGGCGTTATGCAGGTCTTGCCAAGCACCAGCGACTGGATTGCTTCCAGCATCGGTCAGAACCTCAACCCGCTGAACCCACGTGACAACGTGGTTGCCGGTGTTGCAGTCATCCGTTACAACTTGAACAACACCGACGACCTGGACACTGCAATCGCAGCGTACTACCAGGGCCTGGGTGGCGTGAAGAAGTACGGCATGTACGAGGACACCAAGCGCTATGTTGCTAGCGTAAAGGCGCACATGAAGAACTTCCGCTAAATTGCAAAAACGATGGTCGGCCAAGCACTTAGATGCTTGGCCGACCATCGTTGTAGCTGCGGTCTTTTGTTTTTGCTTAGGAGTTTCTTCGTTCCAGGTCCAATGGCATGTCGATGAGGACCTTGGTTCCCCCGCCCTCTCTGGGCAACCAACGGATCTCACCGGAGAGTTCACTTGTCACCAAGGTTCGAACGATTTGCAGGCCGAGCCCCTCACGTCGTGGCTCCGGGGGCAAGCCATGACCATTGTCTTCAATGACCACGCGCAGCCAGTCCACACCGTCCGTACCAATGTAGCGCTCTGCGACCAACGAAACCTCGCCGTCGCGTTGCGCCAAACCATGTTCCACAGCGTTGGTAACCAATTCATTGATAACCAACGACAACGGAGTGGCTAGATCAGCGGCCAACATACCAAATTCGCCTTCTCGGCGTGTGGAGACGCGTTGTTCAGGCGACGCGATTTCAACAATCAACCGGAACTGACGGTCCATCAGGTCATCAAATTTCACGGTCTCGTTTAGACCCTTAGACAGGAAGTCGTGAACCGACGCGATGGTCGAGACACGTCGCATTGCCTGTTCCAGGCCCTGCTTGCCATCTTCAGAGGTCATCCGACGCGACTGCATGCGCAGCAAGGCTGCGACTGTCTGCAGGTTGTTCTTGACCCGGTGGTGGATCTCTCGGATAGTCGCGTCCTTGGTGACCAATTCTTTTTCGCGACGACGAAGCTCTGTGACATCGCGGCACAGAACCAGTGCGCCCCAACGTTTGGATTCGTTGCGCAACGGAATTGCACGCAACGAAAGAGTGACACCACGGTGTTCAACTTCGGTACGCCACGGCATCTTGCCCTGAAGCACCAGCGGGAGTGTTTCGTCTACCACCCGGCGGTCGCTGACCAAAGCCATGGTCAAGTCGGCTAGTGGCTGGCCTTGAAGGACATCCGCGGCACCGAGACGACGGAAACCAGATACAGCGTTGGGGCTCGCGAATTCAACAACACCATCAACACTGAGTCGAATAAAACCATCACCGGCGCGTGGTGCACCTCGACGTGAACCGGTGGGGCTGCCAAATTCTGGCCAGAGGCCGTGGGTACCCATTTTTAGCAGGTCATCTGCGCTTTGCCGGTACACCAATTCCAGGTTGGACGGGGTCCGTGATTGGTTCGGATCAAAGTGCGAGGTAATGACGGCTACGGGACGATTCTGGCGGACCAGAGGAATCGCTTGAACCGTGGTTAGGCCCAAGATGATGTCGTTACCGACCTGCTCCGCGGAGCGTTGAATTTGCAAGGTTTCCCATGCCTGATCCACCATGAGCCGTAAATCTTTACGAATGCGCTCTCCAACAAAGTCACTATGGAAAGCAGTGTGAGAAGTTGAAGGGCGCACATGCGCTAAGGCTACATAAGAGCCATCGCCGGTGGGGAACCACAACACAAGGTCAGAGAATGAGAGATCCGAGACCAGTTGCCAGTCCCCCACCAGCAGGTGGAGCCAGTCCTCATCACCGGGTGCTAGCGCAGCGCGTTGACGTAATTCTTCGGTGATGAGTGCCATTGGCGGTATTTACCTTCGTACGATGGAACGCAACAGGCGAAGGGCAACGGACAGAGACGCCATGTCGTCTCGTTCGAGGCTGTTCACTTCAGCAAACATTGTCTTCGCACGATCTAGGTTAGCCGCGTTTACGTTCTCCCAAGCAGCAACACGCTCTGATGGATCTGCAATATCCCCATGCGCTTCCAAGATGTTGCCGGTCAGATCCATGATTGTTGTGTACAGGTCGTCACGCATCGCTGCACGAGCCAGCGCCTGCCAACGATCCGATCGAGGCAATCGCGTAATCCGATTCAACAGACTGTCCACGCCAAACAGGTCGTAAAGCACGAAGTACGTTTCCGCTACCTTGATTGGAGAAATCGAAGTGCGGTGCACATACTGCGCGATGTCCAGCAAAGCGAAGGACTCGAACTGCGTAGCCCACATGCTCGCACGAAGTTCTGGAATGTCGTATCCCAGCGCTTCGTCACGCCATTCGTTAAACCGCACAAGGTCTTTTCCACGAAGGATAGTAGGCAAGGCCTTACGCAGCTGCGTCACGGTGTCCTTGAAGCGATTTACCGCCTCGGTGACTAGTAGCTGCTCATCGACGCCGTTGATGAACCAACGGGTGGCGCGGTCCAGCAAACGACGCATGTCGTGGTGCTGACGTCCCCAGTGATCCAGGCTAGTTCCTGCAGGCTGGGCATTGATGGCATCAAACTGACGGTCAAATCCGTAGATCTCGCGCAGTGCGCAGAAGACCTTGGCGATCTGAACTTCGTTGGCACCAGTTTCTTCCATTGCGCGGAATACGTAGGTGATACCGCCGACGTTGACTACGTCATTGGCAACTACGGTGGCAATGATTTCCTTACGCAGCGGATGGCTCTGCAGCTGATCTCCGAATCGCTCTACGAGCTTTTCAGGGAAGTACCCGCGCAGGATCTGCGCGAAGTACGGATCATCAGCAATATCCGATTCAGTCAACGCATTAGCCAACTGGATCTTGGAATATGCGGCGAGCACCGAAAGTTCTGGAGTCGTCATGGCTCCGCCCGAGGCCCGGCGTTCTTCAAGCTGTGCGGTGCTTGGCAGGAATTCCAACTCGCGGTTGAGGTCCGCTGCGGATTCAAGCCACTGCATGAGGCGCTCATAGGCAGGAGCCCACGCCAACGCTGCATGCTTTTCGTTGAGCAACAACACGTTCTGCTCGAAGTTGGTCTTCAAAACAAGGTCGCCAACATTGTCAGTCATCGACAGCAAGAAATCAGTGCGCTCTTCAGTGCTCAAGTTTCCGGCTGCGATCTGACGATCAACAAATATCTTGATGTTGACTTCACGGTCTGAGGTATCAACGCCAGCAGAGTTATCAATGGCGTCGGTATTGAGCAGTACACCGTTATTAGCAGCTTCGATACGACCCAGCTGGGTCATGCCCAAGTTACCGCCTTCACCGACCACGTTGGCACGCAGGTCCTTGCCGTCAATGCGGAATGCATCGTTGGCGCGGTCTCCGACCTGACCGTTGGTTTCGGTGGATGCCTTGACGTAGGTGCCAATGCCGCCGTTGTACAGCAGGTCAACCGGAGCGGACAGAATTGCCTTGAGCAATTCGTTAGGGCTCATCTTGACCGTTCCAGCGCTCAGTCCCAAGACTTCGCGGACCTCTGCAGTAATCGGGATCGACTTGAGGCTTCGCGAGTACACGCCGCCACCAGCCGAGATGAGTTCCTTGTTGTAGTCCGCCCAGCTGGAGCGAGGCAGGTCGTACAGGCGCTGACGTTCGTCAAAAGCAACCTGCGCGTTCGGTGTTGGGTCCAAGAAAATGTCGCGGTGGTCAAAGGCCGCCAGCAACTTCACGGTCGGAGTACGACGCAGTCCGTTACCGAAGACGTCGCCGGACATGTCGCCCACGCCTACTGCGCTGAACTCATCACTCTGGGTATCAACACCGAGCTGGAAGAAGTGACGCTTGACCGATTCCCACGCACCTCGCGCGGTGATGCCCATGCCCTTGTGGTCATAACCAACCGAACCGCCCGAAGCGAAGGCATCGCCCAGCCAGTGTCCCTTTTCTGCGGACAGTGAGTTAGCGATATCGGAGAAGCTTGCAGTGCCCTTATCGGCAGCAACAACCAGGTACGAGTCATCGCCATCGCGGCGCACAACGTTTTCGGGAGCTACGATGTGCTCCCCCTCTGCGTCGGCCACCATGTTGTCGGTCAGCTGCAGCAAGGTGCTGATGAAGACCTTGTACGCGCCCTTGCCTTCTTCAAGCCAGGCGCCACGATCCTGAGCAGGGTTAGGCAGCTGCTTGGCGTAGAAGCCACCCTTAGCTCCGGTCGGAACGATGACCGAGTTCTTCACCATCTGAGCCTTGACTAGCCCAAGAACTTCGGTACGGAAGTCTTCTCGACGGTCCGACCAACGTAGGCCACCGCGTGCAACGGCTCCGAACCTGAAGTGGGTTCCTTCAACGCGTGGCGAGTAAACCCACAACTCGTGCTTTGGACGTGGGAACGGCGCAAAGTCGATCTCCTCAGGAGCCAGCTTGAAGGCCAACGCCTGATGAGCGGTGAAGTAGTTGGTTCGCTTGGTAGCTTCAATGACCTTGACGAAGCGGCGAAGCAAGGTATCAGCGTCCAGTGTTGGCACTGCTTCAAGTGCTTGCGCAATCTTTTCCTTAGCAGCTTCACGAGCTACCTCGGATGCTTCACTGCTCAAGGCAGGATCGAAGGTAGCTTGGAAAAGCTCCACAATGCTGTGGGTTACCGAAGCGTTGTCCACCAGGGTGTTGGCGATAAAGCCGGTGGAGTTAGGCACTCCGAGCTGCAACAGGTAGTGAGCGTAGGCGCGCAACATGGCCACCTGCTCCCAGGACAGTCCTTCGCGCAAAACCAACGCATTCAAGCTGTCGGATTCAGCTACGTTGCGAACTACCGCGCTGTAAGCTTCAGCCAGTTTGGTTTCGACAGAGCTGAAATCGATCGCTTCATCGAACTTCAAACCCATGTCGTATATGTAGCGCTGTCCGATGCCCTCTGGGTTCAACTCGTAAGGTCGTTCATCAACAACCTCAAGTCCCAGATCCTGCAGTACTGGCAAGATCCGTGAGAGCAACAAAGGACGCGTCACGAAAATCTTCATGCGCTTTGAGACTGGTGATTTTTCATCACGGCTGGTCGGGTCGTAGAAGGAAACGACCGGTCCGCTTTCAGTATCTTCATCAAGGCTGGAAAGCAGGTTGACGTCCTTGAACGCATCCTCAATTTCAAACTGAACCTTGTAGGCAGCCGGGAAGGCCTCGGCCCAAGCGTTGGAGAGCGTATTGGCGTCGCCCAGTTCCAAGTTGGTTCGCGCGGTGTCAACGATGGCATCAGACCAGGAGCGAACGGCCTTAGCAATACGTTCCTCTAGAGCGTTACGGTCCACCTGCGGGTTGGATCCGTTGCGCTGCAGACGTAGGCGGTAGAACAGTCGGACCAATGCGCCGGCACCAAGCTGTGCTTCGTACTCAACCGAGTCCGCATTGAAGGTGTCCTGCAGTTCCTGCTCAACACGCAGTCGTACCGCGGTGGAGAAACGATCACGGGGCAAGAAGACCATTGCGGTGACAAAGCGACCGTAATCGTCGGTGCGCACGAAGACTGAAGTGCGACGTCGTTCCTGCAGACGCAGGATTCCCAGTGCGGTTTGGGTCAGGTCCTCCACCGTAATCTGGAACATCTCATCACGAGGGTAGCTTTCCAAGATGGTGGTGATGTCCTTGCCAGAGTGGGAATTCACAGCGAATCCCGTGCTCTTCAGGACGGCCTGAACCTTCTCGCGAACTACTGGAACGGTCTTGACGCTTGAGGTGTAAACGCTAGAGGCGAATAGACCGATGAAGCGGCGTTCACCGTTAACTTCACCGTTAGCGTCAAAGCTCTTCACACCTACGTAGTCCAGGTACACGCCACGGTGCACCGTTGAACGTGAGTTAGCTTTGGTAATGATCAGCGCGCTCTTATCGCGTGCGGTGATGCGACCTTGCTTGGTCAAATGCTGCGGGCCCTGAGATTCAACTTCCCGCATGAGTCCAAGGCCGCTACCAGCACGGGCAACAAGAACTTCTTCACCATCAACGCATTCCAGATCGTATTCTCGGTATCCGAGGAATGTGAACTGACCATCTGCCATCCAGTCGAGCAGCTCAGCTGCCTGGGACAGCTCTGCGATCTGTTCAGCGTGCGCGGTCTGTGGCAGGGTATGCGCGATGTTTTTTGCCTGGTCCAACATTTCTGGCCAGTCGTTGACCGCAACGCGAACATCTGACAGAACGCTGTAGAGTCGCTCCACCAGTTCTTCAGCCTGCTGATCGCTCAACTCACGAGCCAGTTCGATGGAAATCCATGATTCGACATGGGTGGCCGAACCTGCGGAGATCAGGGTGCTGAGATCAGACAGCGCTGCGGTGTCACCACTGGCAACATGCTGTAGGCCTGCGTGGCTAATCTTGACGATTTCGCCACTTTGATCATCACGAGAGACCACAAAAGTCGGGTGTACCACGAGCTGAATTGGCGAATTAAGCTGAACCAATGCTGCGGTGACCGAATCAACCAAGAATGGCATGTCATCGGTGACGATGTGAACTACGGAGATTCCGTTATTTCGAGTGATGGCAACGTTAGGGGTATCCGCTTCGCGCTCATAACCGATTTCAAGGTGTGCCGCCACTCGCGATTCGAGTTCGTCGGGCCGGTAGGCCGCCACGTCCTCGGTCGCAATCTGGCCATAGTACTCGCTCACCAATTTTGGGGTGAGAGTCGCATCCATGAATGATTCTGACATGCTGGATTCCGACGAGTTCAACTGAACGCCTCCAAGAACAAAGTTCGATGTGCCCGCGCCGTTGCGGGTCACTAGTCTAATCAACCCTACCCGGTTTTCACGTCCTGAGTTCGTGCATTCCTGCTAAATCGACGAGTTGCCCGTTTCTTGGGGATATCCGTAGATTTTATGCCGGTCAAAGACCGAATTTCAGAACGCAATGAACTCTTAGGTGCAATCTCCAGTAAAGGGCTTCCTGCTAACACTGACGCACTACAGACGGCGCTGTCATTGGGCATAAAGCCAACCACGTCGTGCATTGGACCAAAGCGATCCCAAGCTTCGATTAATCGGCGTTTTGGACTGCGTCCGCTACTGGAGACGCTGACCCTGTTGAAAACAATTTTTGGTTGCAGACCCCCATAGGATTCTTCAAGTTCGTCGATGGCACGCAAGGCTCGTGGAATGCCGACGCTATCTGAATTCACGACCATGAAAATGTCATCCGAACACTGAAGCATCTCAACGGTCACTGCGTTGCGTTGAGGTGCTTGGGTGTCAAAGCTCAGCTGTTCGTCCATGGCAATGTGTGGCGCCAAGTCTAGGACGACCACGTCATAGTGTTCCTTGAACGTCATTGACGCTCGCCGCAATGCCGAGGCCCGCACTTCAGGCCATCTGCTCGAACGAGGAATTCCAGTACCTACCCGAATCGTGGTGTCACCGACTTGGACCAGCGAGCAAGCGGCATTGAGCCGAGCGATGTCCGAGCTACCCGAGTCAATGATGCGGCAAATTTGGGCTACCGATGCCGATTCATCCATAAGGCCCAGCTGAATGGATATCGAGGCAGCGTAAGTATCGGCATCGAGTAGTACAACGTTTTTTCCTGCGGCTGCTAGCTCCACCGCGTAGTTCAACGCGATAGTGCTTCGCCCTGGAGAGCCAGGTGCACTCCAGAAGCTAACGATCTTTCCCGCGGTACGCGGTTCCTTTTCGGTCAGGTGTGGGGAGACCTTGTCCTTGCTGCTTTCAGGTTGCCTCAGCGAAAGAACCGTAGCTGCAATTCGCTGTTCAAGATCTGAAATCGCAATGTCTGCTGGCACTTGTAGAACATCTGGCGTGGGTTTGAGATCGGATGGGTTTTCTAGCATGCAGACTATCGCTGTGCGGTTGATCAGCAAGTCATCAACTTGTTCCATGGGCGGGACAAGATGCGAGTCGGCTACTAGCAAGACGTCCGCGGCTCCCGTGGCGCAGGCGGCGACAGCTTCAGCAATGTCAGAGCAAACACGGGTGACAATGAGTTCACCTTGGTAGCCCTCAATCTGCCTGACGATGGATTCTTGACCTCCCAACACCACTACTGAGATGCTCATTCTGCTGCCCCGGCCGGGTTGTAGATCACGATGATCCTCGAATCATTGGCCAAGGCTTGGAGCAGTGGTTCAAGTTGGTTTGGTTCCACGAGGAGTTCTAGGTTGGTTCCTTGCCTGTCTACTAGTCCCCCGCCACTTTCAACGCGTGCAGCGACTTCAACCATTGAGGACAGCTTCTCTGGAACGCCGTAGCTATTGCCGCCTGATTCTTTTTTGGCAATCCATACATCCACGAAGCTTCCCGGTGCGATTGACGAGGTTAGATCCGCTGGCAGCTCCACATTGATCGGTCGTCGTGAGCCGAGCTCGCTCTGAGTAACCGAGGTGACCGGAATCAGTTCCCCGGCGCTGACAAAGGTGTTCACCCGAGAGTTCTTGTCTAACCCGGAAGCCGGGTGCAGATACTTCCCCGCGGTGTCGCCGAGCTGAACTTCTTGGGTTTTCAGGTTTTCTTCGGTCAATTGTTCGCCGAGGGTAATGTTTGAGCGCGCCACGTAGACCGTTGTTGTTTCGTGCATTGCGCCGATGAGATACATTGTCCCGGCTACCGAAGCAAGCACAAGGATGGCGCCAAGGGCCAGCCTCGGGTCTTTCCACCCTGGACGCCGGACACGCGCAGCTTTTGTTGTGCGCTCACCTTGGACTATTTGGTCACTCATCAAGGCTCAACCCTCCGCCAGTGGATGTGCTTATGAATCGTGAGCCTACGACAACTTGGGCTTCTAGAAAAGACCTTTTCTTGGCTGTGGATCAATTAAGCGTTGTTGCAACCACCCAGCCGATGGACTCCAGCGGGATCAAGAGATTGCCTGAGATTCGTCCTGGGCGGGCAAATTCATCACGCGGGTGAACGTCGATAATCAGGTAATCCTTGGCAACTTGGGCCAAGGTTCCTTCAGCCAGTGCATTGCCGTCGCGGCCGTGAATCTGGCACCTTGACCTATCCCGCAGCAGACCTCGAATGACGCTGGCGAACCTTATGGATTTGCTCTGATGCCGCCAGCTAAGGCCGGAGCCTTGGGTCTGGGGCAAAGCAATTGACTCGACTGCTTGGCGCCTGATGACCCACTGTGATCGGTCTGTTTCCAGGCAGAGATAGTCAGTAGACACGGGCCCGAGAGTTGCACGAATTTCAGTTGCTCCGGATAACCGGATTGTCAGTTCTAGGCCCTGGAAGCGCGCCAATGTCTGAGTGAGCTCAGCAGTTGATCTTTCAATGCGGACATTCTCAGAAATTTCGTCGCGCAGTTGAGCACGGTTTTGCTCATCCAGTTGAGCTTCAAGATCGTCAAAGAGTGAATCCCAGCGCATGTGGCAACTGTACGAGACAAAAACTTGTTTCAACACCCTCTTCACAAAATCACGGCAAAGTGTCATCATTGCTACCAAATGACATCAAATTGTATTAAACAGATGCTAAGGAAGTGATTTGGATGAGCTTGTCGAGGGTATTCGCCATCTTCTTGTTGTTTGCCGTCTCGGGGTCAGTCCTCGTTTTTGTTGGCATTCACTGGATCATCGACTTCCATGCGATCAGCGCTACCTCGGATCCGAGCTCATACATTGTGCTGTTACTCAGCCTGGCAACCTTGTCCCTAGCCACCTTGTACGCAATTCACTACGGGGCACGTCGGCTGCTTATTTGGGCCATGGCCCGCCGCCACATTCCTACCATCCGGTTTTTCCAACGAGTTGCTCCACGATTCACACGCAAGGTACTCGGATCTTTGCTCGGGACCTCAATCGTTCTTTCATCCGCGGTCGCGGCTAACGCCGCGCCGGTGACTCCCCTGGAAAACCACGCCTCCGTTGAAAGCGCAGAGAAGAACGTGGATCCACAACGATCAGAACCTAAACAACGAAGCGTTCCCAATGCTCAGTGGTTCCCCGAACAAGTCAGCGTTCCAATGAACAACTTGATCTCGCAGACCCCACAGCCAAAGCGGGAGCCGGCAAAGTCGGGAGCTGAGGTGGTGGTTGCCGAAGGCGAAACGTTGTGGAGCATTTCAGCCAAACGCCTCGGAGCCCAGGCCACTGCCGAAGAAATATCAACCTACTGGCCGCAAATCTACAAAGCCAATGAGCAAGTCATCGGTCCAGATCCTGATCACTTAGAAATCGGTACCGTCCTAGAGCTTCCACCCACGCGTTAGCACCACAAAGAAACAACCACCCATCAATGATCATTAGGAGTCATCATGAGCACCATCACCCCACGGAGCCTAGGTAAGGAACGACTCTCCGACGACCCAGCATTCCCCGACACGTCTTTTGGTGTTGAAGCAAGCTCAGCACCAAGCGGTAGCGCCGAAACTCCGTGCAATAGTCCAGCCCATTTGAGTAGGGCCATGGACAACATTTTCCGTAGGAACGAGGGCTACCGAACGGAACGTCGGGCTGTCGTTGAGATCTCGTACTCCGTCGCCCGTGCGGTTTTTGAGATCGTTGCTGGCTATCGCAGCGTCAGCCAGTTGGCCTTTGTTGTTGAGCCTAATTGCATCGACAAGCTCCGTCGTAGGGCACTACTAGAGACTTCCCGCTACACGGTAGATCCAGTACCTGGCACTGCACATGGGCAAATCATTTCCTTGCACCTGGATCACTGTTTTTCAGGGGCGTGGGAATGCACAGCCATCATCGGCTTTAAAGACCGCGTCCGCGCCGTAGCTCTCAAGATTGAGCCATGGCACGGACGTTGGCAAGTCACAGATGTGGAACTTATTTAGTTACGCTTGGACTTCTTTTTCTTCTTACCGTTGGTAGCTGGAGCACGCTTGGTGCTAGCTTCGCCGTCTTCATCAGGACCAGTGAACTGCAGGTTCTTCGGCTTCGCTGATTCGTCGACAGGCGCTGCTTCTTCAACGGCGTCAGAACCCGATGGGATATCAAGGTTGAACAAGGCACCGATGCTTTCCTCGCGGATGCCTTCCATCATGGTCTGGAACATCGTGTAACCCTCACGCTGGTATTCAACCAACGGGTCACGCTGCGCCATGGCACGAAGTCCGATACCTTCCTTGAGGTAATCCATCTCGTACAGGTGTTCCTGCCACTTGCGACCAATGGTCGAAAGCACCACTCGGCGTTCCAGATCTCGCATGGTCGATGAACCAACAAGCTTTTCACGCTCTTCGTACTGGTACTGCGCGTCCGAAAGGATTTCGCGTTCCAAGAAGGATCCGGAGAGGTGGCCAATGCCACCGGCTTCTTCAACAACTTCGTCAACGGTGATACCGATTGGGTACAGCTGCTTGAGGTTAGTCCACAGGGACTTGAGTTCCCACTCATCTGGGTTGCCCACCTGCGTGGCTTCCAAGACCATGGCCTTGACGACGTCCTCTAGGAAGTGGCCGACCTTCTCTTCAAGGTCACCACCTTCGAGGATGGCTCGACGGTCAGCGTAGATAGCTTCACGCTGGCGGTTCATCACGTCATCGTACTTGAGCACGTTTTTACGCTGTTCGGCGTTAACGCCCTCAACCTGAGCCTGTGCTGACTCAATGGCGCGGGAAACCATCTTGGATTCCAGTGCCACATCTTCAGGCATTGAAGGGTTGTTCATGATGCGCTCTGCCATGCCGGAGTTGAATCGACGCATCAAATCATCGGTCATCGACAGGTAGAAGCGTGATTCACCCGGGTCGCCCTGGCGTCCGGCACGACCACGCAGCTGGTTATCGATGCGGCGGGACTCGTGGCGTTCGGTACCAAGCACGTAAAGGCCGCCGAGTTCGGCAACTTCCTTGGATTCGGTAGCGACGGTTTGTTTTGCTTTGGCAAAAACTTCGTCCCAAACCTTGTTGTACTCGTCCGGGTTGTTCTCTGCGTTCAAGCCACGACGTTCCATCTCAGCGACTGCCAAGAATTCTGGGTTACCACCGAGCATGATGTCGGTACCGCGACCGGCCATGTTGGTAGATACGGTCACGCCGCTCTTGCGACCAGCCATAGCTACAACGGCCGCTTCACGGGCGTGCTGCTTTGCATTCAGTACCTCGTGGCGGATGCCCTTTTTGGACAACAGACGCGAGAGGTATTCGCTCTTTTCCACGCTGGTGGTACCAACCAGAACTGGCTGACCGGTGGCGTGACGTTCAGCGATGTCCTCAACAACAGCGTTGAACTTAGCGACTTCATTCTTGTAAATGTAGTCGGACTGATCCATACGGATCGCTGGCTTATTGGTAGGGATTTCCACTACGCCCAGCTTGTAGGTGCCCATGAACTCGGCAGCCTCGGTCTGCGCGGTACCGGTCATGCCCGAAATCTTGTCGTACATGCGGAAGTAGTTCTGCAGCGTGATCGTGGCCAGAGTCTGATTCTCCGCCTTGATGCTGACGCTTTCCTTGGCTTCAATAGCCTGGTGCATGCCCTCGGAGTAGCGACGGCCCTGCAATGCACGACCAGTGTGCTCGTCAACGATCATTACTTCGCCGTTGACTACAACATAGTCTTTGTCCTTCTTGAACAATTCTTTGGCCTTGATGGCATTGTTCAAGAAGCCGATCAGCGGGGTGTTGTTGGCTTCGTAGAGGTTATCGATGCCGAGGTAGTCCTCAACCTTTTCAATTCCCGATTCCAGTACACCGATGGTGCGCTTCTTCTCGTCAACTTCGTAGTCGTCTTCGCGCTTGAGCGTTGAGACTATCTTCGAGAAGACGGTGTACCAGCGGTTAACGTCGCCCGAAGCCTGTCCGGAGATGATCAGTGGGGTACGAGCCTCATCGATCAAGATCGAGTCGACCTCATCAACGATGACAAAGTTGTGGCCACGCTGGACGAGCTCGTCCTTGCTCCATGCCATGTTGTCACGCAGGTAATCGAAGCCGAATTCGTTGTTCGTACCGTAGGTGATATCTGCTTCGTACTGCTTGCGACGCTCTTCTGGCTTCATGCTGGCCAGGATGCAACCGCAGGTCAGACCTAGGAAGCGGAAGACGCGTCCCATAAGGTCGGACTGGTACTGGGCGAGGAAGTCGTTGGTGGTGACCACGTGGACGCCCTTGCCGCTTAGGGCGTTGAGATACGCCGGCGCCGTAGCCACCAGAGTTTTACCTTCACCGGTACGCATTTCAGCGATATTACCCAGGTGCAGGGCGGCTCCACCCATCAGCTGAACGTCAAAGTGGCGCATTCCAAGAACACGATCAGACGCTTCTCGAACCACTGCGAATGCTTCGGGGAGCAAATCTTCCAGCGTCTCGCCGTTAGCCAAACGTTCGCGGAACTTGTCGGTTTCGCCCTTGAGCTCTTCGTCTGAAAGTTCGCGAATTTCGACTTCCAACGTATTGATTGTGTCGGCGTACTTACGAAGAACCTTTAAGGTCTTCTTGTCGCCGGTACGCAAAATACGTTCTAGCAATGATGCCACGTGGTAGCTCCCAATATCTCAAGCACAGTATTTTCTGGCGTCTTTAGTCTACGTGAGGAAATCAGCGCTTCTGGCTATTTCCCGTAGATGACCGCTGTTCTTCTAGCGAACAACAATAGGATGGACAGGCCGTTCACAGGCCAATTTGTATGTTCTCCAGCTTCAGCCATCGAGCCATACGTTCAAGTTCTGCGCGTAAAGGTAGTTCGGCGCTACTCTCCCAGCCTGGTTCATAGTGAACACTCTTGGCGTGAAGAACACCGCGGGCACGATCAGCTTTAAGATCTACACGACCTACGAACTCATCCCCCAGCAGCATTGGAAAGACATAATATCCATACCGTCTTTTCGCTTCAGGGACATAGATTTCAATCCGATACTCAAAGCCAAAAAATTGTTCTAGACGGCGTCTATTAAATACCATCGAATCAAAGGGCGAGAGTAGTCGCAAATCCTGTTCGATCTTACGGGGAACTTTGGTGCCCAGCGGCATGAAACAAACTTCGCTAAGCCCTGGTACTTGCACCTGCTCAATATGGGCATCGATCGCTAGTTGCGCCAACGTGGCTTTAACTTCCCGGATTGGCAGACGGAAATACTCCGCAACACAATGCGCTGTAGCTATACCTTGGGCTTCAAGGGATCGGTGGATGAGCCGTTCCAGGGCTTCTTGCCGAGGAGCTTCACTCACGTCAACGGTTGTCGCTAGTACGTTTTGGGCTAAGGCGTAACGCCGTTCAAACTGGGTGTTGCGGCCCAGAGTAAGAATCTTGGCCCGCGCAAAAAGTGACTCGGTAACGTACTTGGTGTCGTTCCAATTCCAGCCCCAGTGTTCTTTGGATGCGGTCGGCGCGACGTCCAAGGCTTGACTGATTTCTCTGGCACTCGATCCAGGATTCTTCGCCAAAAATTCAAGTACCTGTTCCGAGAGATCATGCTGCTCAGAAGAAAAATTATCTGACTTGTCGATCCAGGTACGGCGTTGCCACACCTGCAAATCTGGAACGAGTTCGGCGCTCACCACGGATGCTTCATGGGCCCAATACTCGGTCAGCGGGCTACGCGGTGTTGCCAAAACCTTGTCCAAGGTTTCAATGTTGTACTCCCCTAGCCTCGCAAAAAGCGGCATGTAGTGAGCCCGACGAACAACATTGACCGAATCGACCTGCAGCTGCGAGATGGACTGGACGGTCTTGATAATTTTTCGTGCTGAAATCTCTTGATTAGTCCTGCCACGAGACAGGCCTTGGGCGGCCAACGCGATCCGACGAGCCTGCTTGAGGCTCAGGACGCGATGGCCGCCCAACATAGTTTGTGCGCTGATGACTTACCCTCAGTCGGTTACTAATGCCTTGTCACGGTACCCGCGAGTTTCCGTGGTGGCTTCTTGATCAGATTCTAGTGACGGGTCAAGGCTGATCACACCGTACTGGTACTGTGTGCGGCCGTAGACCACGGCGTGCTCTCCTGTGGCTTCATCGATGAACAGGTAGAACGGGTGCCCGACTAGCTCCATGCGGTCCACTGCGTCATCAACGCTCATCACTTCGGCTGGGAAGGACTTACGGCGAATGACCACTGGCGAGTACTCGGCCTCGGACTCAGTCTCGGAAACTTCCGCTGCTTTCTGAGCCTCAAGAGTGGATTCAACCAACGACTTGTCGCTGGAGGCCGTAGGTAGTGTGCTGGTTGCTTCGTGCACGGCCACTGGAGTGTGGTTTCCGCGATGGACCTTACGCTTGTCCCGAGCCTTACGCAGTCGTTCAAGAAGTTTTGCGAAGGCGATGTCAAAGGCGGCGAACTTGTCAGCTCCGCGAGCTTCAGCTCGAACGGCGGGGCCACGTCCAACAACGGTCAATTCAACGGACAATGCCGTGCTCTGGTCACGGGCATGTGATTCTTTGAGGACCTTGACGTCAATGCGTTGAACCTTGGTAGCCAGCTGGTCAACCTTGGTTATCTTCTCATCCACGTACTCACGGAAACGATCCGAAATGGTGATATTGCGTCCGCTGTAATTCAGCTCCATGGTGTCCTCCAATAGGGAGTCGGGTGACACAACAGTCCGGAAATTCCATCCTTCCGGACTGAAGATGGGCTTTTCGCTGCATCTGTGATGCAACCCATACTTCACCTTAGGCCACCACGCAGAAGATTCAAGTCTCTGAGCCCAAAATTCCTATCGCGGTCAGCGAAATCACTGTTCAGGCTCCTGATTTGGCGGTTTAGTCAGCGCCAAAGCAACGGCAAGGGTGACGTCATATCCGGCTTTATGACACGCCATTGCGGCGTGGCGCAATGTTGAACCCGTCGTGAGGACATCATCGATGAGGATGATCGGCTGTCCTGGCACCTTCGCGCGTTCGGCAATGAAGTGTTCCCCGCCGCCGCGTCGAGCAGATCCACTTTTGAGTTTCTGCGCCCCACCAAAGGCTGAACGAACTCGGTAATGCAGCACAGAACGACAGACCAGCTGTCTGGAGTACAGCCCGCTGCGCATCCCTTGTTCAAGTATTGAAAGCACCGGGGAATACCCGCGTTGCCCAACAGCTTTCAGCGAGCTCGGAACAGGAACAATCAAGGTAGTTAACTGTCCTGGTTGCGGGACACAGCTCGCGTTGATGACGGCCGCAAGATAAGGCGCAAAGACACCGCGAAGGAAATATCGTTGTTTGTTCTTGAACGCCAAGACCGCGCGGGCCAGTTCTTTGCCGTAGATCCCGCAGGAACTGACCGAGAGCTGATTGGCCAGTAGTGGCAACTCCACGTAATGATGGTGCCCGTCTGGTAGTGGAGGCAAGAAGAGCTGCGTTTGTATTTCTCGGCGGCATTCTGGACACAGACGAAAGTCTGCCCGAGAGCACACGGCGCAACTGGTGGGTACAAGAAAATTCAAAAATTCCCGTCCGCCAAAGCTCAGCCAGCGCACCGATCTTCGGTGACTGAATTCGTCAATGGTTCGCAACCAGCTCCACGAGGTTCCCATGCTTCACAGTAGGCGCGTTGCACAGCATCGTGACTGGGCAGCAAGACCAATTGTGGAATAAGTGCCAGCTTAGCCAGGATATGAAACGTCTTGGGCGAAATCATCTAATTCGTGCCACGAATTACCAACACGGGTGTAGAGCTTTTCTTTGGTTTGTGCGTAGACCTCGCGGCCTCCGCCGACTCCGGTGGCAATGCCAATCATTCCCAGCAATAGCTGCAAATGTTCACTTCCACCTTCAAAGGTTATTTGGGCAGCTTCAACGGCCTCGGAATCTTCCAACTTGGCTACGATGATGGAACTATCCGAGTCCCACAGCGCAGTGTTCACCGGAACCTCTGGATAGATTTTCATTGGAGTGTCGGTCAGCCCACGCGGAACACCTTCAGCGTCACGAATAATGCCCGCAACGTAGACGGATGTGGAAGATCCTTCACTGGCCACAATCAATGCACGTGCGCCGTCTCGGGAAATTCGGAAAGAATCGATATTGGCGCCTTCGAGCCAGGCCACGTCAATTGGACGGGCTTCACCCTTAGCTGCGGTGTCTTCTGGGATTGCCATAATTGGGGTCTTCGCCCCATTATCGGCAGTCCACGTCCAGCCTGCGACATCCATGGACGGCTGAATCAAATCTTGACCGCTGAGCTCTAGACGAAGCTTGCCTTGGTCGTTAATCCCCCACAGCTGAGTGCGACGGTCATTGAGGAAGGCGTAGCTATTGCCCACAGGAGACATTGCAGGGTCACGCGGATCGTATGCAGAAACGTCGGGCAGTCCGCCCACGGGAATGATCGAGCGTCCCTTGACGTAGACCAAGTCCTGATCGGAAACACCGATCAACGTATCTTGAGTGCTCGGGTTGATCTGTGCCGGCTCGATCTTGGAATCATCAGACGCCAGGTTCACGTCGTTTTCCTCGCGCAGCATCTTGACCGAATCCACGGATGATAGCCCGGTCAGTGTCGCTTCAACCTGTTGTTTCATCAACAACAACGTGTTGTCTGTGGTGTCGGTAAACGAATCCGAGTTCAAGTCGATAGTGGCTTCACGGTCGCGCACCGGAACGGCGGAGCGCACCAGTTGGCTCGCCGAGGAGAAGGCTGACACCACCGCATTTTGCAGATAAGGGGCTGGGCCTTTGAGCAACGCTTCAACCATGGAGGTGGTGGTTCCTGAGCCCGAGGTGAACCATCGAATGTCCGGGACAAGGTAGGAGTAGCTAGCGTCGTAGAAGTAGAGGGTTTGTGCAGCAAAAATCTTGGTGAAGGTCGAGGCTTCGAGCATGGTGCCGTTAGGCGCTTTGACGATCCGCCATTGATCATCAATCTTGGCTACTTTAATATCTACCGCACGCGTGGTGTGGTTTGGGTAGTTAGTCCGAATACCTTGGGCGTCTACTTCCCCGGTGATCTCTAGCTGAATTGTGTATTGATTCGCGTCGGCACCGTTGACCACGTTGAACGCTTCGTAGATCAAAGTCTGGGTATCGCCACGCCAGGTGTTGCGCAAGTCAGTGCTCATATATTCGCGGGCCACTGCGTAGTCCTCGGCAACTGAGCGGCCAGCTTCAACAAAGCCATCAACAATTTCGCGTGCGTCCGCACCCTCGGCTGGGCCTTCGGCCGCGTAGCTATAACTTTCGCCGCTGGAATCTTCCGCGCCAGCTTCGATTTGCTGGACGCCGGAAGAGCGCGGAATTGCTGCACAACCAGTAAAGGTCATTGCTCCGATGAGCAGCGAAGAAAGAAAGAAGACGGCTTTGTTTTTCACTAGTTTCTCTCCTTCTTGGACTCCGGGCCGCTGCTTTGAGGATCGGCCACATCGTCGTGTGCTTGTTCATCTTCGGAAGGAAGAATCAACGGTGTGTAACCAATCTTGGGCACCTCGCCAGTCAACGGGAAGCTGTCTCCCGTGGTGTTCAGGATGGCTTCAGATACCGCAGGCTCCAGTGGCAGCGGTGACGAATCAATCTCGTGATCTTCAGACTTGGGAAGCGTCAGGCGGAAGACCGAACCCACGTCGGGCTTGCCCCAAGCTTCCAAGCGGCCCTCGTGCAGTCGAGTATCTTCCATAGAAATCGATAGTCCCAACCCGGAGCCACCGGTGGTGCGGGCACGGGCGGGGTCGGCCCTCCAGAACCGGTCGAATACGTGGAGGCTGGCTTCTGGAGTCATGCCAATTCCATAGTCACGCACGGTCAAGGCTACTGCAGAATGATTTTCAGCAATGGTGATGTCAATTGGATTGCTTTCACCGTGTTCTACAGCGTTGAGCACCAGGTTACGAATAATACGTTCTACACGGCGTGGATCAACTTCAGCTACGCAGCCTTCGGCCGGTGCGCTGAGTCGGATGATCGAACCGTATTCGTCGGCCACCGGCGTCGCAGTATCAACAACTTTGCGTGCAATGGCGTTCAGGTCCGTTGATTCTCGGTCAAGGACCGCCACACCAGCATCAAAGCGTGAGACTTCAAGCAGATCATTAAGCAGGTGCTGGAAGCGCTCAATTTGGTTGTACATCAGCTCAGCAGAGCGTGAAGTTAGTGGATCAAAATCTTCGCGGGCATCGTGAATAACTTCGGCGGCCATGCGCACCGTGGTCAGTGGTGTTCGCAATTCGTGGGACACGTCAGAAACGAAGCGCTGCTGCATGGCAGAGAGATTATTCAGCTGGGTAATCTGCTCCTGCAAAGACTGGGCCATATGGTTGAAGGCTGTGCCCAGTCGGGCAACCTCGTCCTTGCCTGCCACCTTCATTCGTCGGTCCAGGTCGCCTGAGGCAATGCGCTCAGAAACGTAGGCGGCATCAGCCACAGGTCGAACGACGGTGCGCGCCACCGACCATGCAACAAAGCCAACTACTACCAGCAAAATAAGACCGGTGAAAGACAGTGCACGGTTAATGAATTCCAGGGTGTCCTGCACGCTGGAGAGGTCATAGACCAAGTACAGCCCGTACTCACGACCTGGCGGAATCAAGACCTTTGTACCGACAACCAACCCGGGCTGTGCTTGGTCAGCGCTGCCAAGTTCGACAGAACGCCAGTAGATGCCCTGTTCACCGGCCACACGTTCGGCCAAATCTTGCGGGATGACGCGGGTGGTCAATGACCCTGATGCCATGGGACCGACGTAGAGGCTTTGATCTCCTGCAATGGGCATGAGCACAAAGTCGCGCACTACGGTGGCCCCGTCACCTTCGAGGGAGGCCAAGGTGGAATTCACCAAGGCCTGAGTCGAGGCGCGGTCAGTGGTTGACGCAGATTCAAGGATGGAACGGGCTTGAGTCAGGCCGCGCTCAGATTCCTTAGAGATCTGGTTAACTCGCTCATCGTAAAGCGTGGAAGCGATCTGATTAGAAAGGAACGCGCCAGCAGCAAGCAGAGCAAGAGTCGTAAAGAGCAACGTGGAAATAACGGTGCGGTAGATCAGATGCCGCTGCCAGCGCAGCTTCAATTCTGTCCAAGGACGCCGAATCCACGAGCGAAGCTTAGCGACGGTAAAGCGTTTCGGCTTAGAGTGGGCAGACACGTCGAGCGGAACCAACTCTTTACCGGTCGACGTGTGTGAACTCAACTTGCCGAACCCGCCTTATATCCCACCCCGCGTACGGTTTGGATGATCTGAGGCTTCTCTGGATCAATCTCGATCTTTGAACGCAAACGCTGAACGTGAACGTTGACCAAGCGGGTGTCTGCTGCGTGGCGGTAACCCCAAACAGCTTCCAGCAGCTGTTCGCGGCTAAAGACCTGCTTAGGCTTACGTGCCATGGTGACCAAGAGGTCAAATTCTAGTGGAGTCAATGAAACCGCTTGATTGCCACGGGTCACTTGGTGCCCAGCAACATCAATGGTGACTTCGCCAACCTGCAGCGTTTCGGCTGCGTGGGTTTCATTAGGTCGCAGGCGAGCACGCACGCGCGCTACCAATTCTGCTGGCTTGAATGGCTTGGGAACGTAGTCATCCGCGCCCGATTCCAGACCGCGAACTACGTCAGCGGTGTCGGACTTAGCGGTCAGCATGACCACCGGTACGTCGGACTCAGCACGAATCTGCTTGCAGACCTCAATGCCATCGATGCCCGGGAGCATGAGATCAAGCAGGACTAAGTCTGGGTTGAATTCACGGAAGGCCGCTAAGGCGCCTGAACCCTCATAGCAAAATGCGGCGTCAAAGCCATCATTTTGCAAGACGATACCAATCATTTCCGACAATGCTTCATCATCGTCAACGACTAAAATCCGTGCTTTCATCCTTTATCCCCCTGCAACCTAGCTCTGAGGTTTCAACCATCTGTTCAAACCGGGCAGATCAGCATTACCACTCTTTCAAAGATACATGATTTACCGGTAATTTCCGGCTGTGACCGGCAGGGATAACACAATCGATTACGCGTCGACGCGAGTTTGCTCCAACGCTTGGGCATAGGTCTGGAGCTTCTGAAGAGTGTCCACTGCTTCAGAGCTGGAGCAAGAACTGAAATCGCCTCTAGGCATCAATGTCAAAGATCCAAGTTGCGCATCCGAGAGTCCCAGCTGGTGCCACGGCCTAAGAATCGAATGCACCGCGTCAACTACGCCGGGGGCAGGTAGCTTCGGGGTGAGAACCTGCAGGAAGATCTGCCCGGCGCCCTCAACAAATCCGGCGATGCGCTCCCACTTTCGGTGGTTTAGTCCGTGCGGGTCCACAATCATCGCGGTGATGCCAGCCTGGTTCAGCAAATCAATACGCTCAATCCACCGCTCGTCGGCGGTTGGCAGATTAACAACCGGTTGAACGGAAAGGTTCGAGGATTCGTCCGTGAGCACCTTGAGAAATTCTTGGTAGGCGCTACGAACTTCTGAGCGAGGAATTGAACGCAGGGTTCGATAACCACTGGAAGTCTTAATCGTTCCGTCAAGCACGTCACCGATAAGGGATTCGTCTAACTGCACGGTGAAGGATCGCAAAGTGGTAGCTCGGGCGAGCCGCGCTACGTGTTCCCTGACTCCATGGGCGTACGCAGCAATGATGTCACGGCGAGCGCCGTGGTCACTGATCGAGCGTTCCCCATTGCTCAGGTACACGCTGGCCACTAACGACCACGGGCCAAGCACACTGAGCTTGATCCGCTGTGCAGGTTTTTGCTCCGGGCCAAGGACATCTGCCAGCAAGTTTTCGTCGCTGCGCAGAATGCTGCGTGCGCGCCGTGCGTCGATGCCGTCGTTAACTCCGACTCGCCACCCATGGGGCTGCAAGTCAAAACCGAGGTCTGCGAGCAACGTGGCGCTGCGCCCTACCGCGTCTGCCCCTACCCCGCGGTCTACGAGTTGTGGGAGTACAGCGAGGTTGGGTTCGCCCAGTTCCCCGCGCACTACTTCATGTATTTCCAGCGGTTCCGTGCCGGGAAATTGACAGAAGGAGGTGACAAAAACGTCAGTGCGTTGGCCGAGGTGTTCTTCAGGCATCGTTATGTGAGTCAGAAATATTCTGGTGATGGCGGATGACTTCAGAGATCACAAAATTCAGCAATTTCTCTGCGAATTCTGGATCGAGATGCGCTTCAATGGCTAGGGCGCGTAGGCGTTCGATTTGCGCCTTTTCACGATTTGGATCGCTTGGTGGCAGCTTGTGCTCAGCTTTGAGGTGTCCAACGCGCTGGGTTGCTTTGAATCGTTCGGCCAGCAGGTAAACCAACTGTGCGTCGAAGTTATCGATGCTGCCCCGGATGGCGTACAACTCGTCGAGGACTTCATTCTTTACCTCGCCGTGCAACGAGCTGGCGTGCGGGTCGAATGACTCGTGTTGTGCAGGGTTTTTCGGCTCGTTCATGGTCTCAAGTTTACGGGTTCACCTCTCAAAACCACCACAAAGTGACATGCCCCAGCTGCGGCGGGTCGCGCAACTGGGGCATGGGCAAAACTGCCGGGCTACTTGGAGGCTTGGTTTAGTTCCTCAATCAGCGCTCGGCGTTGGGCCTGTTCACGTGGGTCTGGCACAGGAAGTGAAGCAATCAACCGCTGTGTGTATGCGTGCTGAGGTTGCGCCAAGACCTTGGAGCCAAGACCTTCCTCAATCAAGCTACCGCGGTAAAGTACGCCCACCCAGGTAGCCAGCTGATCTACCACTGCCAAGTCATGCGACACAAACAGCGCAGCAAAGCCGAGCTCCGATTGCAGTTCCCTAAAGAGTTCAAGAACCTTGGCCTGCACTGACACGTCCAACGCGCTGGTTGGCTCATCAGCAATCAGAAGCTTTGGATCCAAGGCCAAGGCGCGAGCCAAGGAGGCACGCTGACGCTGACCTCCAGAAAGCTCATGCGGGTAGCGCTGGGCAAAACCTGCGGGAAGCTGTACCGCTTCAAGCAGTTCGTTGACCTTGCTCCTACTTTGGGAAGGATTCAGCTCGCGGTGCACAGCCAGCGGCTCGGCTACACATTCTCCGATGGTCAGATGCGGATTGAAGCTGGCGGCAGGATCCTGGAAGACAAACCCGATCTGCTCGCGCAAGGGTTTGAAGCTACGTTCCTTGAACGATGCCATCTCATAGCCCAGCACCTTCAGGGAACCCGAGCTGATTCGATTCAGACCTGCAATGCTCCGACCGATGGTGGTTTTGCCAGATCCGGATTCACCCACAAGTCCATAAACCTCGCCTGCGTGAATTTTCAGGTCAACATCTTTGACCGCGGTGAAACCTGGTGAGCCAAAGCGACCCGGGAAATGCACCCCTAGCCCTTGAGCTTCAACAATGACTGGCGCGTCCTGGTGCGGACGCTGGGTCAGCGCAGCCGAAGCGCTGTCTCTGCCTAGGTGAGGCACAGCAGCCAACAGTGCTTTGGTGTAGTCCTCTTGTGGGCGTTCAAACAGCTCCAGGGCCGGAGCTTGTTCGACAATCTTTCCCTGGTTCATCACCACAACTCGGTCAGCGATGTCAGCTACCACGCCCATATTATGCGTGATGATGACAATGGCGGTACCCAGTTCTTCGCGCAAGTCTCGCAATAAGGAGAGAATCTCGGCCTGTACCGTAACGTCCAACGCTGTGGTTGGCTCATCGGCGACAATCAGTTTTGGCTTTAGCGCCAGTGCCGCTGCAATGACCACACGTTGTTTTTGACCACCGGAGAATTGGTGCGGGTAGTAATTCACGCGCTGCTCTGGATCTGGAATACCCACCTGAGCCATCGCTTCAATCGCGCGCGCCTTGGCTTCCTTCTTGGAAATCTTGTTGTGGGTACGAATCCCCTCCATGATCTGCCAACCCACGGTGTACACCGGGTTCAGTGCCGTGGAAGGTTCCTGGAAGACCATCGCGACGTCGCGTCCGCGCACTGCACGTAGCTCATGCCCACCAAGGGTGAGCATGTTCTTTCCGTTCAGGTACACCGCGCCGCGGGCTGCACCGTTTTCGGCCATGATTCCCAGCGCGGTGCGAGCGGTCACGGACTTGCCTGAACCGGACTCGCCCACAATAGCCAGAATCTCCCCTGCCTTGACGTGCAGGTCCACGCCGCGCACGGCTGGAACTGCTCCTGCGTCGGTGACAAAGTCAATGTTCAGGCCCTGAATGCTCAGTACGTTCTCGGCGTCATTACTCGACGGCGAAGCTGCAGAACTGTGTTTCACTTGCTTGCTCCTGCCTGTGCGGACTGGGTAATTCGCTTTGCCTTTTTACGGCTGAAGCGCCGCAAACGCGGATCGTTGAGATCATTCATGGATTCGCCAACCAAGGTCAGGCCCATCACGGTGAGCACGATGGCCAGTCCTGGGAACATTCCAGTCCACCAAATACCACTGGTCGCATCGGACATCGCGCGGTTCAGGTCATAGCCCCACTCGGAGGCGGCGGTCGGTTCGATACCAAAGCCCAAGAAGCCCAACCCGGCGAGGGTCAGCAGTGCTTCGGTAGCGTTCAGAGTGAAGATCAATGGCAGGGTACGGGTGGCGTTACGCAGTAGGTGGGTAAACATCACCCGCCATGGGCTTGCGCCAATAACCTGTGCGGATTCCACAAATGGTTCTGCCTTCAGACGCATCACTTCGGCTCGGACCACACGGAAGTACTGAGGAATGAATACGACAGTAATGGATATTGCTGCTGCCATAATGCCGCCAAAGAGCGAGGATTGCCCTTGCGAAATCACAATGGACATCACGATGGCCAGCAGCAGTGAGGGGAACGCGTAGATAGCGTCTGCAAGGACCACCATGATGCGATCAAACCAGCCACCGAGGTAGCCGGAAATAAGTCCCAGCAGTACGCCGATGAACAAAGACATGACTACTGCGGCCAGGATGACCCAGATTGCAGTTTGTGCACCGAACAGGGTGCGTGAGAAGACGTCGTACCCAGTGGAAGTGGTCCCCCAAAGGAACTTTGCGTCCGGGGCAGCTTGGCGTGGGAAGTCACCAGATGCATCTGAGGACTGGGCAAAGCCAAATGGTGCCAGCAGTGGAGCCAAGAGCGCGCTGAGAATGAATACTGCGCACAGTACAAGACCAGCCACGAGCATGCCACGTTGAAGTCCAGAGGACATACGCAGGTGTGAAATGACCGGTAATGATTTGAACCGTGAGCCGGCGGAGCTAGGCAAAGTTGGTGTAGTCATGTTTAGTACCTGACTCTCGGGTCGATCAATGCAGCCACAACGTCAACAATAAAGTTGGTCACGGCAACGATTATGGCCAGTAGCACCACGATGCCCTGCACTGCCACGAAGTCACGGGCGGTGAGGTATTCGGCGAGCTTGAAGCCCAGACCGGACCATTCAAAGGTGGTTTCGGTCAGTACCGCGCCACCGAGGAGCATGGCAATTTGCAGGCCCATCACGGTGATAATCGGAATCAGTGCTGGGCGGTAGGCGTGCTTGGTGGTCAGACGGAATTCGCTAACACCGCGGGAACGTCCAGCTTCAACGTACTCGCGTCCCAAGGTTCCGATGGCGTTGGTGCGTACCAGGCGCAAGAACACGCCGCCGGTGAGCAGTCCCAAGGCCAGGGCAGGAAGCAACGCGTGCATGGCGACGTTCCAGAACGCTTCCATATTTCCGCTGCGCAGGGCATCTAGCCAGTAGATGCCTGATGGGCTCTGCAATCCGGTGAGGGTTAGTTCGGTTTCCCAGTCGGCGCGTCCGCTAATTGGCAACCAGCCCAGCCAGACGCCAAACACAAGTTTGAGGATCAGACCAGCAAAGAACACCGGGGTTGCGTAGCCCAGGATCGCTAGGATGCGCAAGATGGCATCTGGGTAGCGGTCGCGGAATTTAGCCGCAACTAGTCCCAGTGGGATACCAACAAGCAGGGCTACAATCACTGCGTTGATGGCCAGCTCCAGGGTCGCTGCCCCGTAGGTGGTCAGTACTTCGGTGACGGCGCGGTTATCGCTCAACGTACGACCCAAGTCGCCGGTGAAGATCTGCCCGAGGTACTCAAAGTACTGAATCAGCATTGGTCGGTCGTAACCGGCTTCATGGATTCTGGCGGCCAGCTGGTCTGGGGTCAAGCGTCCACCCATAGCTGCAGTGATCGGATCTCCGGTCACGCGCATGAGGAAAAAGACCACTGTGATGAGGATGAAAACAGTGGGAATAATCAGCAAGAATCGGGTGATCAGGTAACGGAGGAATCCGCCGCCCTGGCTCTTGGCTTTAGGTGCTGCTATCGGGCTAACTTCTTGCCCGGGTGGTGACGTGATAGTCATCGTCAGTCCTTATGGTTCAGGATGCGTGGCATGAGCCCAGTACTGGGTGTTATCTGGGAACATGCCAAGGGGATCTAACCTGCGCTGGTACTCACGCACACGTCAGATCCCCTTCGATTTGATGTTTTTGAGCAGAGCTAAATTACTTGCTCAGTACGCCTAGACGGAACTTGAATGAGGCATCCAAAGTCTTGTCCACGTCCTTGACGTCCTTGCCAGCAATGGCAACCTGGGAACCCTGCAACAGTGGCAGTGTCGACAGGTCTTCAGCCACCATGGTCTGCAACTTCTCAATTGCTTCGGTGCGCTTAGCCGCATCGGTCATGCCACGCTGATCTGAAATCAACTTGTCGACCTCTGGGTTGTCGTAGTTGTTCGACAGGAAGTTGTCCTTGGCGAAGAACGGCGACAGGTAGTTATCGGCATCCGAGTAATCCGGCATCCAACCCAGCTGGTAGGCAGGGTAGTCGGTGACGCGCTGCTTCTGGTAGGTCACCCATTCGGTGGACTTCAAATCAACGTCAAACAGACCGTCGGCTTCAAGCTGCTTTTCAACCAATGCGTATTCATCACCGGAGTTTGGACCGTAGTGATCTGGGTTGTACTGCAAGGCAAGCTTGACTGGAGTCTTGACCCCTGCGTCTTCAAGAACCTTCTTAGCCTTGGCTGCATCTGGCTTGCCGTCGGTGCCGTACAGATCCTTCAGCGGCTCGGCAGCTCCGGTGAATCCCTGCGGAACATATGAATACGCAGGGGTGAAGGTGTTCTTGTAGACGTTTTTTGCAATGGCTTCACGGTCTACCAGGTGAGCAGCGGCCTGGCGCACAGCCAAAGACTTCTTCTCATCGGCGTCACTGGTCTTGGCACCATATGGCATGGTGTCGAAGTTGAAGACGATGTAGCGCAGTTCGCCACCTGGACCCTTATGAACGGTCAGCTTCTCGTCCTTGCCGAGGTCTTCGATGTCAGTTGGGGTCAGTGAACGCCATGCGACGTCAATCTTGCCCTGCTGAACTTCGAGCTTCAGGTTATTGGCATCCGCGTAGTACTTGATCGCAGCCTTGTCGTTGGCTGGCTTGCCCAAGACACCTGCGTAGGAATCATTGGCGCTGAAGGAGATCAGGTTGTTCTTGTTGTACGAATCAATCACGTACTGGCCACCGAAGGCCTTGCCTTCAACGATCTTCTGGTCATCCAGAACCTTGTCGGCTGGGAAGACTTCGTCATCAATAATCGGTCCAGCCGGTGAAGTCAAAACCTGTGGGAATGTCTGGTCATTAGCAACCTTGAGCTTGAAGACCACAGTGCTGGCGTCAGGTGCCGTAATGGAGTCAACGTTGCCCAGTAGCGAGGATGGTCCGTTTGGATCTGCGATCTTGAGCTGGCGATCGAAGCTGAACTTTACGTCCTTGGAATCCAGGTCGTGTCCGTTGGCCCACTTCAAACCAGTCTTGAGCTTGACCGTGTACTCGGTAGAAGTGGTGAATTCTGCCGACTCAGCCAGGGAGTTGGATGGATCTGGGCTGCCAGGCTCGGAATTCAACAAGAATGGGAAAATCTGGTTCATGACCATGAAGGAACCACTATCGTAAGATCCGGCTGGATCCAGGGAGGTCACCTTGTCGGTGGTTCCTAGGGTAATGGGGGCGCTGGTATTGCCCGAGTCACCGGAGTTGCTGTCTTCTGCGGCTGAGGTGCAACCGGTCAGAGCTAGGGCAGAAATACCCACAACGGCTGCTGCGAGTCGCAGTCCGTTCTTTGTGCGAGTCATGAAAGGTCCTTTTCTAGGTACACGCATGTGCGGTGATGATTAACACATGTTTCACATATCCTAAGTGATGCACCGCACCAAATACGAACAAAACCTACGGTTACCGGCCAGATTTGCGTCTGGCAACGGATCAATATGTGCTTGAGACCACGGCGTTTTGCACGGTTTGATGCTCCTAGAAAAAATTCTTCCCACCAGAAATCTTTGGTGACATAAGCTAGATGTCAATGATGACTCGTAGAGACGCGGCAATCGCGTTAGATATCCCTGTAGAGATGGCCAAGCGCCATGGAGTTCCGTCGCGGATGACCGAAGCGGAATTCCGAGAGTTGAACACCAATCCACCGGCGTGGCTGGCTCAATCGCGCGAAAACCGCACCGGCAAGCGTCCGGTGTGGATCCATCTGGTCTGCGCAGTATGTGGATTCAGTGAATACGAGCGCCCCAAAAAGTGGTGGCCTACCTTTGACTTTGTCCATTGCCACATCCACTCCCCAGCTCAGCTTCCCAAACTAGAAGCCGGTAAGACTCGCGTGGAGTACCAAGACATTTCCGCCCACATGTTTGGCATTGTTGACGAAGGCTAAGCACAGAATGAACTACTAGCCGCCAATTGGGTAGCTAGTTGTTTTTGGGCAAAAAAATCCTCGCCCTCTCAGATTTTTGCATCTGGAAGGCGAGGATTTTGTCTTTGAACTAGTTGACCTTTTCAGAATCCCACGCACTGGAACGGGCCGAATCAAGGGTCGCCTGGCCTAACACTCGACTGCCCTGGTAAACGACCATGGTCTGGCCCGGTGCCACGCCACGCATGCCCTCAGGCAAGTTGACTACGAGCTCGTCGCGTCCTTCGGCGGAACGCTCCATATGCGCTACTGCCTCGACTGGGTCGCCGTGGGCACGCACCTGAACCATGCAGTCAAACTTTTCGCCGGTGAAGACCTCAGCGATCGGAACACCTGCCCAAGAGATCCTGATTCCGCGCAGCTGATCTACCGCCAGCAATGCTTCAGGACCGACGATAACTTTGTTTTCCTTCGGACGGATTTCGAGCACAAAGCGCGGCTTACCATCGGCTGCCGGACGGCCCAAGCGCAGACCCTTGCGCTGACCCACAGTGAACGCCTGTGCGCCTTCGTGCTCACCCAGGGCATTGCCCTCATGGTCAACAATTTCGCCGGGCTTCATTTCGATTCGCTCAGCAAGCCATCCGCGGGTGTCGCCATCAGGAATGAAGCAGATGTCGTAGCTATCTGGCTTATTAGCCACGGTCAGTCCGCGAGCAGCTGCCTCGGCACGTACTTCAGCTTTAGATGGAGTTTCTGCCAGTGGGAACATGCAGTGCTCAAGTTGTTCATGAGTCAGCACGCCCAATACGTAGGACTGATCCTTAGCCCAATCGGCGGCACGGTGTAGTTCTGGTGCACCGTTGTCATCACGCAATACCTTGGCGTAGTGACCGGTGCATACTGCGTCAAAGCCTAGAGCTAGTGCTTTCTCAAGCAGGGCAGCAAACTTGATCTTCTCGTTGCAACGCATACAAGGGTTTGGGGTGCGCCCTGCCTCGTATTCGTCAACGAAGTCCTGAACCACGTCTTCGGCGAACCTGTCGGAGAAGTCCCACACGTAGAACGGGATCCCCAGCTTGTCGCAGGCACGCCATGCGTCGTTAGAGTCTTCCACCGTGCAGCAACCGCGCGAACCGGTACGCAGGGTTCCTGGCATGCGTGAGAGGGCTAGGTGGACGCCGACGACATCATGGCCGGCTTCAACTGCGCGAGCTGCGGCAACCGCCGAGTCCACGCCTCCGGACATCGCTGCTAGTACCTTCATCGTGTAAACCCTGTTCCTGCCGTGTGGATGCTGCTTTCATCGGCTGCCATGCCAGCCTTCTTTGCCTTTACGTACGCTTCTGGCAAAGCTTCTATTAATGCGTCAACGTCTGCGCGCGTGGATGTATGCCCCAATGTGAAGCGTTGCACACTGCGAGCGCTGCGCGCATCTCGTCCCATAGCCAGCAAAACATGAGAAGGCTGTGGAACGCCAGCGGTACATGCCGAGCCGGTCGACGAAGCGATACCCACCATGTCCAAGAGGAAGAGCAATGAATCTCCCTCACATTCAGGGAAAGTGAAATGCAGATTTCCAGGCAACCGGGTGCCCTCGTTGGCCGCATCACGTGGTCCGTTGAACTGTGCCTCAGGAATCAACTGGGTAATGCGCTGTACCGCGTATTCGCGCAATTGACTCAATCGTTGGGCTTCGTCACCAAGCTGTGCACGCACGGCGTTGGCCGCTGCGGCAAATCCTGCGGCGCTGGCCGCATTCAACGTCCCGGAACGAAGCTTTCGTTCATGACCACCGCCGTGCTGTACCGGGGTGAGAACAATGTCGCGACGTACCAACAGCCCGCCGATGCCTACCGGCCCACCAATCTTGTGCGCACTAATGGCCATGGTCGCTAGGTTTGACTTGGCGAACTCCACTTGAACTGCGCCGAATGCCTGTACCGCATCTGAGTGAACCGGAATGCCGTACTGAGCAGCCAGGGCGGCAAAGGCCGCCACCGGCTGTACGGTACCCACTTCGTTATTGGCCCACATCAATGTCGCTACAGCGATGTGCTCATGGTGTTCAGCAAATAGTGCAGCCGCCGCTTCAAGATCAATAACCCCGTCGTGGTCTACCGGCAGCCAGAGCAGCGTTGCGTTGTCGTGCTCTTCTAACCACATTGCAGTATCAAGTACTGCGTGGTGCTCAATACCGGTCAAGGCAATTGTGCGCGCTTGATCGTTTTTTGCCACACGATTCCAAAACAGTCCCTTGATGGCAAGGTTGTCTGATTCGGTGCCGCCTGAAGTAAAAATGAGCTCACTGGGGTGAGCGCCGGCAGCAGTCGCGACCGCTTGGCGTGATTCATCAACTACACGGTTGGCGCTACGGCCTGCCCCATGCAGTGACGAAGGGTTGCCAGTACGCGAGTATTGTTCGGTGATGGCAGCCAAGGCTGCCGGATTTAGATCAGTAGTTGCCGCATGATCCAGGTAAACGGCGGAAGTATTCATAGCTCTTTAATGGTACGGCTTTAGTCAGCCTCGTTTGAATGCCCAATCCGTGTGAATTGGCCGACCTCAATGGTTTCCAAATCAGGGTTTGCCAGCACCGCTTCGATCAAATCTGCGGGGCCACCAAGAATGGTGCAGTCATCAAATGGTTCGGTGGACAGCATCCACCGGTGATCAGTGGCAAAGGTCAACGCCGGGCGTTGAGTCTGCTCACCGTCGGAGGTCCGCGCCCACACTGGGCGGGCCAAGAACTCTTTATCCACTTCAAACAGGTGGTAGTTCCGGTAGCCGCCACCCAATTCCAATGGTGCGGATTCCAGCACTTCTGCGCCGAAGGCTGGTTGCTGGGCCAGCGCCAGTGCCGCCTCAAAGGCTTGCTGATTTTCTTCTTCACTGAGCTGAGGGTCGGGTTCCTGATCAATTTGGATTCGCTCCCCACCCTCGATGAAGGCGTAGCCTGCCCACAGACCGGCAACGTATCGCTGGTCTGTCGCGTCAGTACCGGTCAAGGTCTTAACCAGTGACTGCCACTGACCTTCGGGAAGTTGATCCAGAGGCAAATCCGTATCCACCCATGAGTCTTCAGCGGTGGGGTTTCCTTGCGCGTCCAAACCCGCCACGGTTTCAAACAGATCCGCAGCGGTAATGATGTGATTACGACTTTGCGCTGCAGTGGCCCAGCTGACCAGTTGATCATCTTCGTCCAGGGCTGGGTGCAAGATCCGAACGTAACGTTCGTAACCTACGGGAACTTGGGCGACCACTGTGGTTGGGTCGGCCGATGCGCAGGCAGAAGCTACCCACTGGCCACGTTCTGCTGGGATATGTGAAAACTGCATGTCTTTAGCCTAGCGAGGTCTGACACCGAATTCTGCCTTGCCCGGGTGCTCAATGGTATGAATGAGTCAGGACCTGTTGGCACCAACCGTTTACTGCAAGGGAGAAGTTATCGATGTTCAAGCCTGACCTGTTGGTTCCGGTGCATGAGTTTTCGCGGAAAACCATCGATTTCTCCCGTCAAATTGCCGTCATGGCAGTGATCAACCGCACCCCGGATTCTTTCTATGATGCAGGTTCCACCTTCGTTTTGGATCAGGCAGTGAACGCGGCGCTTCAAGCCGTACAAGCCGGTGCGGACTGGGTTGATATCGGCGGAGTCCCTTTCTCTCCCGGTCCAGAACTAGCGTGGGAAGAAGAAGCTGAACGCATCGTTCCGGTGATCAAGGCGGTGCGCGAAGCCAGCGACGTAATCATCTCCGCCGACACGTTCCAACCTAAAGTGGCCCAGGCAGCCATCGAAGCCGGCGCCGACGTCATCAACGATACGACCGGCTTGGCGTATCCCGAGCTCGCGCAGGTTGTTGCGAAAAACGACGTACATCTGGTGATTACTCATTCGTTGGCCAAACCGCGAACGATTTACCCACGCCCTACCTACACCGATGTAGTGGCTGAAGTGCGCGAGTATCTGAGTCAAAAGGTTCAGGTGGCTCTCGATGCCGGTATTTCACCGTCCAAGATCATCGTGGATCCGGGCCACGATCTGAACAAGAACACCGCACACACTTTAGAGCTCACCGAACGCTTCGAAGAGTTCGCCAACTTGGGATACCCTGCCTTGGCCGCTGTATCGAATAAGGACTTCATCGGAGAGACGTTGGACCTGCCTAAATCGGAGCGCACCCTCGGCTCCATGGTCGCAGCGACGATCTGCGCCATGAACGGAGCGCGCATCTTACGTATGCACAACATCGCAGAGTCGGTACAAATGGTTCGCATGATTGAAGCCACCCACGGCTGGCGAGAACCTGCGTATCAAATTCATAATATGGGGGACGTAAATCCTCCCGCTCATCCGGAACGCAGTCAAAGCAACTAGAAGGAGTTCAACCGATGCGAGCCTTGCTACCTGAATCAATCACAAACATCAGCGACGAACAGCTTCTGGAACGCTACAACAGCGAGCAACGCCCCTTTGTGCGCTTCAACTTTGTGAGCAGCATCGACGGAAGCGCCCAGGTTGATGGGCTCTCGGCAGCGTTGGGTTCAGAGGGTGACCATCGAATTTTTGCCCTAATACGTCGGTTGGCCGATGTCATAGTGGTGGGCTCCGGGACTGTTCGTGCCGAAGGCTACGAAGGAGCATTGGTCTCTGCTCAAGACAGCCAATGGAGAACTTCTCACGGGCTGCGCGCACACCCAGCATTGGCAATTATCTCAACAGGCCTAAATTTGGATCCTGACGCCCCCACCTTTACCCAGTCTCCAGTACCGGTCATGGTATTCACCACGGTTGACGTCACCGCCGAACTGCGTCAGTCCTTCGGAGAGGACGTTGAGCTGATCCAGGTCGCACAGCGCGACGGTGGTTGCGACGCCGCCGAGATTGTTGCCTACCTTGATCAACATGATCTGGGATTCATCCACTGCGAGGGCGGGCCTCATATTTTCGGTCAGTTTGCTACAGCCGGCGCCGTTGATTCGGCCTGCGTGAGCTACTCCCCTGTTCTGGTGGCTGGCGAAGGCAAACGCATCACCGCCCACGACAAGGAAACCTTTCAGCAGTTCTCGTTGCACTCCCTCTTTGAGGAAGAGAACATGCTGTTCAGCGACTATCGGATCAAAAAATCAGCTTGATGGCCGCAGGGATCACGCGTACTCGAAAGTTTCCTGTACCAACGTATTCCCCGTCTGCGTAGCTATCCTCGCGCGTCTGAATGTGGGCTTCCGTTAGTTGCCTGCTCACCTTCCGCGAATGCTTAGCACCAAGAATGATCTTGGGAATCAGCGGTAGAACGGGAATCAATTTTAAGCCGCGGACCATGGCCAATTCCAATTGGCCATCGCTGAAGTCAGCGGTTGGAAAGAGCCTAATGCCACCGCCCAGTGAACGAATATTGGCGATGCTCGCTGCCAGTGCGGACCCCTCATATCGATATGGTCCTGACTGAACTACGGTGTGGAACCCTTTAAGTTTGGGGAGGCTCAAGGCAATTCCAAGAATGTATCTGAAGGATCCGAGCTGGCGCGGCAAGGCATTTGCCGCAGCATTGATCTTGGCTTCGGCTCCCCATGAAACCGCCCCCAGCGCGTACTTGGGCTGCGGATCGGTAGCCACTTCAAATTGAAGTTCCAGTACATCAACGCCCGTAGTTTCGGTACCAGAGGAACAATATGAAATCACCTTGTCTAACGAGTCTTCAAAGTTACGGTGCCCGGTCATGCGCCACAAATCATTGCCACTGCCAGCGGGGATGATTCCGACCGGCACAGTTGAACCAAGCGCTTGAGGGATCATTCGATGAATTAGCCCGTCTCCCCCAACAATGATCAACGCCTTGTGGGCGTCGGTCAGCGCCGGAAGTTGTGCGTGTTCTGCGAAGCTGGTGTCCAACAGCTCATAGCCAATGCCCCTCTGCTTCAAGGCCGCGGCGCCCTTGCGCGCACGCGCCAGCGCTCTGCCATTGCCCGTTGACGGGTGAAAGACGATGCGGACAATGCTTGGGGCGTCATTGGGGGCCATGTACATAAAGATTACTGAGGCAGTCAACACAACCCAAGTACTTGTCAGAATCAATTAGCTAAAATGAGATGCAGCGGCAAGAGGCCGTTGCCGTCGAAAGGATCCCACTGGACCATGAGCATACCGAGCCCGTATGAAATCCTTGGTGTTGCTCCTTCGGCCAGCCTGGAAGAAATCAAAGTAGCTTATCGTCGGGCTGCGCGTGCAACCCACCCCGACCTTGGCGGCAGTGAAGAGAAGTTCAGACAGGTCCAGCAGGCTTTTCAGGATATCTCTGAGTACAACAATCCAATCAGCCACGACCAGACTTTCCAGAAACCCGGCGAGGCACCACGCGCCGGCTTTACCGCTCGCCCGTACGATGAACGACTTCGTACAACACCGCAGCAGCCCAAAGCACAGCTCTCAACACACTACGTCCCCGAGCTGTCGGATGAATCATTCACCTGGCTAAGCCGCACACTCTCAGAGCAAAGAATCCACGGTGAACCACGCAAACGTGGATTGTTCGCTAACCGCTCACGACTCGTACGTGAGGCCAATACGATCAATCTACTCAATAAGAACGTACTCAATGTGCTCCCGGCCGCCCGCTTAGTAAATGGCCTAAATTCCCCACATGGCGGGCAGTATGACCACGTGATTCTTGCCGGATACCGCATGGCCGTCATTAACACGATGACCCTGCCCGAGGGCTACTACTCGTTTGATGGCAGCGTTTTGCGCCATGGAAACAAGCTGACGCAACCGCCACAATTCTCAATCTCGTCGCTTCAACGAAGTTTTATGCAGATGAATGTGGTGCCCTTTACTTTGGTGCTCTCCCCCAATGGGAACCGCCATGAACCGGTCATCGAATACCACCGCAACGCTGATCCAACGCTGGCCACCACCCCGAATGTTCTTAATGCTGCAGCACTCATCCGCGAGCTAAAACTCTTCTTGGGATCAGGTCCAACACCAAATATTGTGGACCGTTTGGCCTTGGCACACCTGCGTGAGGCGATGTACTAACCTCAATGGCGCAATAGCGTGCGAAGAACGCTTAAACTGGTTATGTGTTTCGTATCGTATTCAACGCCCCAGAGATCCCGGGTAATTCCGGTAATGCCATTCGCCTATCCGCTATCACCGGTGCCGAACTGCACTTGGTGAAGCCCCTAGGATTCAATTTCGAGGACGCAAATCTGCGTCGCGCGGGCTTGGATTACCATGACATGGCTAATGTCACCGTGCATGAGAACCTCGACGCTGCCTTCGAAGCTTTAGGCGAGGGGCGTGTCTTTGCGTTCACCTCCGAGGCAAAAACCGTGTACACCGAGGTGAGCTACGAGCCAGGTGACATCTTGCTTTTCGGCAAGGAGTCGGAAGGACTGAGCGCCGAGGATAAGAAGCACCCGCGGGTTACCGATCTGGTCAGCCTTCCCATGCTGTCCGGACGTCGTTCGCTTAATCTGGCCAACACCGCATCGATTGCCGTCTATGAAGCGTGGCGTCAGCACGGCTTCGCCGGCGCATAAGCTACCAGTCTTCAACCGCCACGTATACAGCTGTACCTAATCTTTATAAAGTAGGCTCATAGTGTGCTTGCAGCTTTGCGAGTATTGAACTGTGCCGACAACATTTCGGGAGAATCCAAGACAATGAACGGTAGCGAACCACAGCACCGCGATGAGCCTCAGGACGACGACCTTGGACTTGATCTGGTGAGCCATGTGGCCAGCAGCTCACCAGCCGAGCGAAAGACCAGGCCCAAGCGCTGGATTTTCATAGTTGTTGGAATTCTTGTTATTGCCGTCGTGGCAGCCGTCCTCATTTCCTTGCTCACTGGCGGGCCTAAAGCATCTAAGGCGTCCAAAGCTAGCGATGCTCAGAGCGTGAACGTGCAGCTCAAGAGCGGTGGCCAAGCTACGCTGAGCACCTCTGAGTCAAAGGACGCCATCGGCGTGGAGCTAGCCTCGTTGCCTCCACTAGATGAATCAGAAAAGTACGTTGCTTGGGCAGTTCATGAATCGGGTAGCGTGTCGGTGATTACTACAAGCTCCGGAGAAGACGAGTCCGCTGGATTCAGCCCCGCAGAAGATGTGATTGCTATTCACATCACGGTAGAAAATTCAAAGATCCCAGCAGCTCCTTCTGAAGATACTGAAGCCTCGGTAGACGTACCTTTCACCAAAAAGGCTGACGCTCAGAATACCGAAGGTTCCTAATCAAGGATTCAAGCTTTAAACGAATCAGTGCCCGTGGACGGTGTGGGAGAAATTCCCTACCGACCACGGGCACTGTCTTTTGTTCAGGTACTACAGGTTCAAACGCTCCGGCTAAAAACCAGCAATCGTATCGTCAGCATTAACTGCAACTAGGTGGAAAGCCTCTGCAAGCTTTTCATCCGCGAAGTCAGCACGTTGAGCGTTCGCTGTACATTGCTGCACAACGAATCGCTCCATCGCCTCAACATCGGGGTGCTGAGTGAAGTGAGAACGCAAAGCATCCATCTTCTGATCGAAAAAATCGGTGATGTCTACAAAACCGTTCTCCCGTTCCTTCGGCGCTCCATAGAGCCACAGCCACGGCACCTTGTAGGCATCTAGACCTTCGTCGCGAAGCAGCTCAGGATAGGCGAAGGGGTTCTCCACCGCTGGGTAAATGGCACGAGTAACTGCCTCACCACAGGCCAAATGATCAGGATGCGAGCGTTGAATTCGATCCCAGCTACGTTCAGGGTGCATGGCCATCACGATTGTCGGCTTGACCTGACGGATCAGTCTGACAACCTTGCGCAAGACTTCCTGATTGACTTCCAGGAAGCCATCGCGTTCACCTAAGAAATGTACGGTCTGTACACCAACTTTGCTGGCGGCCTGCTTTTGTTCCTGATGACGCAGGGCAGCAGTTTCTGCTGGGTCCCGATCATCAAATCCGCCAGCATCACCGTCCGTCATGATGCAGTACTGAACTTCTACACCGGCTGCGGTGAAGGCTGCGATAGTCCCGGCTGCGCCGAAGTCTAAATCATCAGGATGGGCTCCGAAAGCGAGAACTCGCTCGGTGTTGCCACCAATGAATTTTGTCGTATCAATCATGCTTGACGGCGTCGAATCTCTTCTGCAGCCTGTGGCAGGACCTTGGCAAGGTCTCCGACGATTCCAAAATCAGCAATTTCGAAGACGGGTGCGTCCACGTCTTTGTTGATGGCAATGATGCACTTGCTGGTCTGCATGCCGGCCTTCTGCTGGATAGCGCCAGAAATGCCCGCGGAGATAAATACCTGTGGAGAAACGGTAACACCGGTCTGCCCGATCTGGGCGTCGTGTGAAATCCACCCGGCATCGGTTGCTGCACGCGATGCACCAACGGCACCGCCCAGTGCGTCAGCCAATTGCTCCACGGCACCGAAGTCGCCGTTCACACCGCGGCCGCCGGCCACAACCACGCGAGCTTCGGTGAGCTTAGGTCGGTCAGAGACAACCTTCTCTTCGGTACCCACGATGCGAACCTTTTCCGCGGCGCTGGTCTCTGTAGCCAGCTCGTTGATGGACACTTCAGCGGCTGCACTCTGTGGTGCATCCTCGATGCTGTTTGGCTTGAGAGTGACAAAGAGGACTCCGCCGGTAGCCTGCGCCTGGGCGCTGTAGCTTCCTGCCAGTTCGTCCTTGGTGACTACCAAGTCGGCGCTGACGTTGATGGCATCGGTGATGATTGATCCCTCAACGCGCACGGCGATGCGGGCGGCAACTTCACGGTTGAAGTTATCGTTAGCCACCAAGACTACGTCCGCGGTGGACTGCTTCACGGCGGCTTCAAGAACCGAAAGTGAATGCTCTAGGAACGAGGCATGATTAGCCGGTGCGACCAGAAGCTTGGCTACGCCGTAGCTAGCCAGCTGTTCTGCAGTTGCTTGCGAAACCTCTGAGGCCACAGCCACGGTTGGTTCGCCAATGCTGGCGGCAAGGGTCAGAAGCTCACGCTGCGCCTTCGAAGGCGCGTCGGCGAGTTCAGTGAAAAATACTAGTGCTGAAGGCATGTTCAAAATTCCTTAGATCAGCTTTTGTTCGGCCAAGAAATCAACCAGGGCAATTCCAGCCTGGCCGCTGTCGTTGATGACGGTGCCTGCTTCGCGGGCAGGGCGAGCTTCAGCGCTAAGCACAGCAACGCGGGAACCAGCAGCTCCTACAGCTTCGGCGGCCAGCCCAAGATCGGCCACGCTGAGTTCAGTGATGCTCTTTTTCTTGGCAGCCATGATGGCTTTGAAGTTTGGGTAACGAGGATCGTTTGCCTGATCTGTCACGGACAAGACCGCAGGAAGCGCAGCAGCCAAGGTCAGCGTGCTCTCCGCATGATCGCGGCGAATGCTCAATTCGCGGCTTGCACCATCAAAGTCAACGCTCAACGCGTGGGTCAGCTGTGCGAAGTTCAGCCGTTCAGCCAACTGTGCTGGAACGACTGAGGTTTCCGCGTCAGTGGAGGACATTCCCGTAACAACCAAATCAACGTTGCCCACGTGCTCCACCAAAGCTGCCAAAGCCTTGGATGTGACCACGGTATCTGAACCGATCAGCGCTTCATCGTTAAGGTGCACGCCTGAGCTGGCGCCCATCTGCAAAGCCTTCTTGATGGAATTGCTGGCGCTCTTACCACCCATGCTTGCTGCGATGACCTCGTGCCCAGCTGCAAAACCGCCCTGGGATTCAACCAGTGCCACAGCTGCTTCAACCGCGTATTCGTCCAGTTCCGACAAAACGGATTCTGAGCGATCTAAGCGTAATGAGCCAGAATCGATGTGACGATCAAATTGCACATCTGGAACGTGTTTGACCAACACCACTATTTTCAGCGGCGCCGTGTTTTCCTCGGTCATTCGAGCCTTCCTACAAAACTATGGCGCCCATCGGGCCATTGGCACCGACGGACTTTCTTATTCACTAACTATCGTATCGATACATCGAGGGTGACTCGTTGTTTATCGACGAATATGCAGGAAGTGACGCAGGCAAGTTGGTCACTTGCCTGCGTCACTGAATTCACTACGTCTTCATTACGACTTTATTTAGTTATTTGACAAGGTCCCTACGTTGACCTTGGCAGTCTGCTCCTTGCCGTTACGGGTGAAGCGAATTTCAGCCTCGCCGTTGGCGGGGATTTCTCGAATGGCCGCGGTGACTGTCTGCGAATCCTTCACCGAACGACCATTCACACCGGTGATAACATCGCCCTTTTGAAGTCCGGCCTTAGCGGCGGCTGAATCGTCGCTCACGCTGACTACCTGAGCACCAACCGAGAAGGACGAGGCGTTCTGTCCCCCACTGGTATCCGAAGCCTGAGCGGTGACGGTAGCGCCAAGCAAACCGTGGGTAGCCGAGCCATTATCAATCAGTTCCTGGGCAACACGCTTTGCGTAATCAATCGGGATGGCGAAGCCAACACCAATGGAGCCGCCTTCATCACCTGAAGTTGTGCTAGAACCCGAGGAAGCAATGGCTACGTTCACGCCAATGATTTCGCCGCTGGAGTTAACCAACGCGCCACCGGAGTTACCGTGGTTGATCGCTGCGTCCGTTTGAATGACGTTGACGTAGATCGAACCGCTGGATTGCTGCTGTTGCTGCTGTTCTTCTTGACCAGGGAACTGGAAGTTGAACTGGTTATCGTCCTGGCTTTCCGATGAACTGCTGTCATCAGGCACGGCCGAGGAAGCAATGGAAATCGTACGGTTGACCGTTGAAATGATTCCGTCGGTCACGGTTCCGCTCAAACCTAACGGTGCACCGATGGCTACGGCAGTGTCGCCGACGTTCAGCTTAGAAGATGAACCCATGGTTGCCGGCACGAGGCCGTCAGCTTCAATGTTGATTACTGCCAAGTCCGACATTGGGTCGGTTCCAACGACCTTTGCAGAATGCACTGTTCCGTCGTTCATCTGAACAGTGATCTTGGGATCTGATACTTCTCCACCAAGGGTAACCACGTGGGTATTGGTGAGGATATTGCCCGATTTATCCAGAACGATGCCCGAACCCGAACCGCTGTTTCCGTTTCCGGAGACCTCGATGGTGACCACGCTTGGGCTAGCTTTGGCTGCGGCCGCGGTAACTTCGGTGACCTTATCAGGATTGTTGATAACAACACCCTGATTTGTGCCGGAATTCGACGATGCGGAGGAGCTACCAGAGTCATCGAGCAAGTAGGTGGTTCCGGCTGCGGTGATGCCACCGACTAAAGCTGCAGCCACCATGCCTGCGATTAGCGTGCTTCCTGCAAAGCGCTTCTTTTCGCGTGGATCCTTCTGCGGAGGAACTGGGTAGGTTGTTTGGGTTCCGGTGCCACCTGCGTAATGTGCACCGTAGGCCGAACCGTTGCTACCGTACTGTCCTGCACTCTGCTGGCTTTGGTAGCCAGCGGTGCTACTTGGAGCAGCGCTAATTGGCTGAGTGTATGGAGCAGAGGTTTGATTCCCGTCATCCGCTGGCACGTTGGAATTTGCGTCTTCGTTTACGTGTGGGTACCGAGCGGTCGGCTCGCTGGAGCCAGCGCCCGCGCTGCTCGGATCATTTGATGGCCTAGCGGAATCACCCAAGTTGTCTTCGCGTGGCTCATTCGGGGTCTGGCTCATGGCTTGCCTCTTTCGAACTGTCGTTTCTCTTGAGTTCTATTATTCTGCTCTGGTCTGTGGCATCGAATTGTGATGACTTTGTGCCTCCTGTGAGTTAAGTAATCTGCAAGCTGAATGTCATAGACGTGCTTCATTAGGCCAAATAGAATCAATCCTAAGTGTGAATCCAATCATTGGATCCACCAGGTCGGGTACAACTCGATCTTAGTTTGACTTAGCTTTTCGGGCGGGAACAAGACATGGGTATAAAAGCTAGACAAATGATCACTGGTGCAATTGTCGCATCGATAGTTTCGCTAGGTGTAACCGCACCGGCAATGGCCGAGTCCCCGGTTACTATTCCAGCTGGCGACTTTGTCATAGACAATTCCGGAGTCCTCGGATCAGACCAATCCCGCTTGGAAAGCGAAATCAAGGAGCTTCGGGTCGACACCGGAATCAGTCTCTTTGCCATCTACGTTGATGAATTTTCCAATCCCACTGAAGCTGCGAAGTGGGCACAGGCTGTGGCTGAAAAGAAGGGCATGGGTAATTCCTCCGCCATTCTGGTCGTCGCGACCGAAACTCGCCAAGCGTATTTCAGTGGAGCTGAAGGCGGGCCGCTGGCTGCCGCCGATCAAGACCTTTACCGTTCAGATATCGCTCCTGCGCTCAGCAACCTTGACTGGGCCGGCGCAACTGAAGGAGCTGTAGAGGCCATCCGCGATTTCGATAGCGGAGCCAGCACTAGCTCAAGCGAGTCCTCTGCTAGCACTGGTTTCGGTGGCACATTGCTTACCGTCTTGCTGTTGGTCGCCGCCGTAGCCGTCGCGGGATTCTTATTCCTTTCTCGCCGTGGCAAGAAGAACTCCCGTTCACTACCCGGACAGCAGCAGAATAATTACCCAGGCATGCCCGGCGCTCCAGCGCAGCAGCCGCAGATTCCAGTAGAACAGCTTCGATTACAGGCTGACCAATTACTGGTTGCAGCCGATGATTCAATTCGTTCGTCACAGCAAGAGCTCGGATTTGCAGAGGCACAGTACGGAAAGCAGTCCGTTGAGGTCTTCGTTCAGGATCTAGCTAAGGCCAAGGAACATTTGACTGAATCCTTCAGGCTGCAACAACAGCTGGATGATGATATCCCGGATACCGATGCTGACCAGCGTTCTTGGCTTACCGAGATCATTAATCGTTGCCAGGAAGTCAATCAGTCCTTGCAAGAGCATGCCGATGAGTTCAAACAACTTCGTCAGCTGGAGCAAAACGCCGAGTCACGCATTTCAGAGTTGACGGCTAATCAGCAACCGCTGAATCAGCGTCTTTCGGCACGAGTCGGTGACCTTGAGCGGTTGTCCGCTAAGTATGACGCCAGCGCAGTAAGTCAGGTCAAGGACAACGCTGATCAGGCTGCCGAAAGGTTGACCTTCGCGGCCTCAGCGCTGCAGCAGGCTTCACAGAAGTTGTCGAGTAGCCGTTCCGAAGCCGCCGTCTTAGTGCAAAACGCTGAGGAAGCACAGGATCAGGCCGGCGTACTACTTGAAGCAATTGCCAAAACCGGTGCGGGCTTGGAGCAAGCAGAACAAGATCTCAAGGCAGCCATAGCCTTAGCTGAACGCGATCTTGCACAGGCCAAGGCCACTTTCGCAACTGGGACTAGCTCTGATTTGGCTGGGCCTATTGCTGGCGTAGAGAGCGCGCTGACCAGTGCTCAGCAAGCGGTCGCAGGCGGCAAGTACAACCCGCTGGCCCTGATCACTTTGCTTGATGACGCATCCAAGCCCTTGAACCAGTCGCTGTTGCGACTACGAGATCAAGCGCAACAGGACCAAGCTTCCCGGGATCAGCTGCAGTCACTTCTGCACACCGCAACATCTCGCATCGGCGGTACAGAGGACTACATTCGTGCCCGTCGTGGAGGCGTCCGATCATCGGCTCGTACCCGGCTTGCCGAGGCACAACGAACACTCGATGAAGCCCACGCAATAGCTAACACCGATCCGGGTCGAGCGGTCGCTGCGGCACAACGGGCCATCCAGCTAGCTGACCAGGCCGCGCAGATGGCCGAAAGCGACGTTAGTGGCTTCGGTGATGGCTTCGGCAACGCTAGCTCCATGGGTGGCTATGGCCGCGGCGGTCGAGGCGGCGGAATGTTTGATGGTGTCGGAGGCGCAGTCTTGGGCGGCATCCTGATCAACACAATCCTCGGTGGCGGGCACGGCGGAGGCGGTCATTCAGGTGGCAACGACGGCTTCTTCGGCGGCGGTGGCTTTGGCGGATTCGGCGGCGGCGATGGCGGCGGCTTCGGAGGAGGTGACTTCGGCGGAGGTGGCGGAGGGGACTTCTAGTCCTTCCCGAATTGTTTGACCACAGTAATGAAGTACCAGCGATATTTTGACGAACAGAAAGGTCACATCATGACCAAGCAATCAATCTTCGGACGCATTTCACAACTGGCCAAGGCCAACATCAACTCAATTCTGGATTCAGCTGAAGATCCACAGAAAATGATGGATCAGATGGTCCGCGACTACAACGACAATATTGCTGAAGCGGAGCAAGCAATTGCGCAGACCATCGGCAACCTTCGCATGCTGGAGGATGACTACCGAGAAGATGAGCAGGCCGTCTCCGAGTGGAGCAACAAGGCTCTAGCCGCTTCCAACAAAGCCGATGAGTTCCGTGCAACAGGCAAGAGCGAAGACGCTTCAAAGTTCGACAACCTGGCTAAGGTTGCCATCCAGCGTCAGATTCAGGCTGAGTCGGAGATGAAGTCCGCTGAACCTACCATCAACTCTCAGCGTGAAATTGTTGAGAAGCTGAAGACTGGTTTGAACCAGATGAAGGAGAAGCGCACCGAGCTGGCTAGCAAGCGGGATGAACTGATCGCCCGTTCTAAGTCAGCCCAGGCGCAGAATCAGGTCAATGAAGCGGTGAAGGCCGTGAACATCATGGATCCGTCGAGCGAGATCGGACGTTTCGAAGACAAGATCCGTCGTGAAGAAGCACGTGTTCGCGGTGCCGCTGAACTTGCCTCATCAAGCCTGGACGCCCAGTTTGAATCTCTGGAGGACCTAGGCGAGCAGACCGAGGTTGAAGCTCGCCTCGCTGCGTTGAAGTCTAAGCAGACCGGAGCAATTGAAGGCTAACCGCTGACAAGCTGATTAGTTCCGATGGTGTGTTGCTGCTGCGCAGTGACACACCATCTTTGGTTAAGCCAAAAATGGAGACCCTCTCGGATCTCCATTTCCACTTTTGTGGCGGGGATAGGATTTGAACCTATGACCTCCGGGTTATGAGCCCGGCGAGCTACCGAACTGCTCCACCCCGCGTCGGTAAATACAACAATACCAATCAGTGAATGACTTGGCCAATTGAGAGCCAGTGGCCTTTGTCACCCCTTAAAAAGAGGGCTTTTACGGCCGCTCCCCTGCCCCCAACAAGATTAGGTCAATCTCGTTAAACCAAAAATGGAGACCCTTTCGGATCTCCATTTCCACTTTCGTGGCGGGGATAGGATTTGAACCTATGACCTCCGGGTTATGAGCCCGGCGAGCTACCGAACTGCTCCACCCCGCGTCGGTAAATACAACATTACCAACTGATGAACTCAATAGCCAATCGAGCGAAGTGACCTTGATCGCAGGCTATTTTCCCGCACCCAGCCGCTCAAAGAGCACCGATGCTTAAACCGAAAAATGGAGACCCTTTCGGATCTCCATTTCCACTTTCGTGGCGGGGATAGGATTTGAACCTATGACCTCCGGGTTATGAGCCCGGCGAGCTACCGAACTGCTCCACCCCGCGATGACTAGACAATTCTTGCATCATCAAGGGGCGAAAGCAAATCGGTGAGCTTACCTACTGGTTAGCCATTCGAGCCTTCAGCAGGCTGCGACGGCTCAGCAGATTCGCTGGCTGCGTTGTCGTCCAGCTTCACTTCTCCATCGACGTCCGTGCCGTTGATGGACGAGTCAGCTTCCATAGCGCGGTTCAAAGCATCTTGCAGTTGCTTCTGAGCTTCACCGTAGGCAGCGAAGTCGCTCTTAGAGAGCGCATCCTGACCCTTGGTGATGGCCTTGTTAGCATCCGAAAGCGCGGTGGAAAGTTTCTGAGCGTCAGACTGAGTCGGCGCCTTTTCACTTTCCGGTGCATCCTTATCCGGTGAGACACCTTCATTCTCACCGGTCACTGCACCTGAGTTACCGCCGAAGACTTCATCCAAAGCCTCCGCGAGGGTATCGGCGAAGCCAACCTGGTCACCGAAGGACACGAGGACCTTACGCAACGTTGGGTAGCTTGTCTGGCCGGAAGACTGAACGTAGACAGGCTGAACGTAGAGGATACCGCCACCGACAGGCAAGGACAGCAGATTACCGTTCTTGACCTCGGAAGCACCTTGACGCAGCAGGTTCAGTTCCTGCGTGACACGGGTGTTGGTATCGAAGTTCTGCTGCGCCTGGCCTGGACCAGGTACGGCAGTGTCACGTGGAAGCTCCAGCAGTCTGAGCTTGCCGTAGTTCTCCGACTTCACGCCGGCAGTAGAACCTGCATCAGCCGAGGCTGAAAGGAATCCAAAGAGCACGTTTCGCTGTTGCCCATTGGACGCTGCTGCAGGGATGAACGTCGAGGTCAGTGAGAACGAGGCCTGATCCTGCGTTGGCATCTTCAATGACATGAAGTAAGGAGGCTGCTTTACACCCGCGGTAGAGGATGTTGGATCATCCGGAACAGCCCACGCATCGTTAGATTCGTAGAATGCGTCAGGGTTGTCCACGTGATAGGTAGTCAGTACTTCTCGTTGAACCTTGAACATGTCCTCTGGGTAGCGGACGTGTTCAATCAGGTCCGCTGACATGTCTTCCAGCGGCTGCATTGCGGTTGGGAAGACTTTCTGCCAAGACTTCAGAATTGGATCCTCCGTGTCCCAGGCGTAAAGCTTTACCGATCCGTCATAGGCGTCAACGGTGGCCTTGACTGAGTTCCTCAGGTAGTTGACACGACCACTCAAGGACAGGTCCTGAGCGTTGGTCAGCGAATCGGCTACCGCCGAATCCAGCTGCTTCTGCTGTGCGTAAGGGAAGTCATTTGACGTGGTGTACCCGTCGACAATCCACTGAACACGCCCATCAACGATGGCCGGGTAGGCACTGGAATCCAAGGTCAGGTATGGAGCTACCTTGCTCACACGGTCGCGAGGGTCACGATCGTAAAGGATCTGGGATTCCTCATTAACCTGCTGAGAGAGCAGCAAGTCGGTCGATGCGAACTTCAGTGCGTAAACCAGGCGGTTAAACATATTGCCAATGTTTGGCCCACCTTCGCCGGTAAAGGTGTAACGCGTATCTTGGTTTTCACCACCGGTACCTGGACGGTCAAGTTCCTGATCGGTCCAGCCCTCATCAGGCCCGCCAACCACCGAGTACTCAGGTGAATTCTCACCGAAGTAGATACGTGGTTCGTAGTCCTTATCGGTGATCAAGTCACCGGAGGTAGGAATACCACCGAGCATGAAGTCAGGTCGACCACCTGCGGCCACACGATTACCGTAGGCAGCAACAAGTCCATAGCCGTGGGTGTAGTTAATGTGCTGGTTAACCCAGGTGTCGTTCTGATCCACGTTAACTTCACGGGCGGCGATGACGGTGTCTTCCACCTTGCCATCAACCTTGTAGCGATCAACATTCAGGTTCTTTGGGAACGTGTAGTAACCACGGAACTGCTGAAGCTGAGCGAACGCGGTGGAGACCAAGTTCGGATCAAGAAGTCGAATATTGGCAGTGGTCGAGGTTTCCTCGGCCAGTGCGTTCTTCTCCGTGGAAATCTTGGCATCGTAATCAGTGGTCTCAACATCGTCTAGCCCATAGGCAAGACGCGTCATTTCGATGTTCCGATCAATGTAGCTGCGCTCAAGTTCACGCTGGGATGGAACAACCTTGTACTGCTGAACCAAGAATGGGTAAACGCCACTGACCACAATCATGGTGACCACCAGCATGGCAGTACCGATCAGTGGCAAACGCCAACGTCCGTTAACCGCCGCGATAACAAAAACAATCGCAATCAAGACAGCGATAATCGCCAGAATCATCTTCGCAGGAATTACAGCGTGTACATCCTTGTACAGTGCGCCGGCGACACGGCCGGACTGATCAGTCAGGGTCTCATACTGGCCAATCCAGAAATTCACTGACTGCAAGACCAAGAACACTGCCGCAACAACCGCAGCGTGAACGCGAGCGGCCTTACCGATAGTGATGCCACCACGTTCTTCTACACGGATTCCGCCGTAAAGGTAGTGAGTCAACAGCCCGGCTACACCGCTAAGCAAAACGACAGAGATGAGGAAGCCGTTGATCAGAGCAATGAAAGGAAGCGAGAAAATAAAGAAGCCCAGATCCATGTTGAACTGAGGGTCGTTACTTCCAAAAGGGACCTGGTTGAAGAAGAGCAAAACAGTCTTCCACTGTCCGGCGACAGCCACCGCCGCGAAAATGCCAACAACCAGCGGGATGCCAACCATCAAGAAGCGACGGATTGGTTCCAGCTGGGCTTGGTAGCGCGACATGGTGTCTGGCTGACCCGCGTTAGGTGCATATACCGGGCGGTGCTTGTAGGCACTGCGCATGGAGAACCACATGGGTATAGACATGAAAGCCAAGGCGATCACAAAAATCACAAGCTTCGAAACGCGCTCAGTCCAGTAGACCTGCGAGAATCCAAGCTGGTTGAACCAAAGGATGTCCGCATAGAAATTGGACAAGAAGACGAACACCGCAACTATGATTACCACCGCAAAGATGGTCAAGGTCAACGGCGAAATTTTCTTGCCTGAGGGGCTGGAAGGTCGTTGCGGTTCACGAGGCCTTGGCGGGCCCCCGAACGGACTATCCGATCCATATGACACTATCTATTCCTTACTTTGGGTCCCACAAGCTGATGAGAGCCGTAGAACTCGTATACCTAAATCTTGAACGAGCGAGTACAAGCTTTTGATCCCTGCGTCACATTCTTCCCCTGACGCAGGGCTAAATCTATTCACATGTCGCAAAAGTCGATGGATCTTGACCATCTGCGATTTTTTCCAAAGCAGTATGTGCTTCTGAAAGAGTCGAAATCTTCAGGACATTCAGGCCATCGGGCACACGTCCTACTACTTCATTGCAGTTATCTGCCGGCGCTAGGAAGATCGTTGCTCCGGATTTCTTGGCAGCGACCATCTTCTGAGCGATTCCGCCGATAGGTCCGACAGTTCCGTCAGCCGCGATCTCGCCGGTGCCGGCTACGTGGTGCTCCCCCGCCAAAGATCCTTCGGTCAGTCGATCAATGATGGACAACGCAAACATCATGCCTGCGCTTGGTCCACCAACGTTTGAGAGTCCAAATTTCACACCGATAGGGAACTTATGTTCGGTTCCTAAGAAGATGCCGAGCTGTCGTTCTCCGTTGTCGGCTGCTTCGGTTTTGACTGTGACATCAACATTTTTGTAGTCGCCCTGCTTGTCGGCTCGACCCACGGTCAACGTTGCGGGCTTCTCACCATTGGCGTTGAGCTGTTTTTTCAACTCTTCAAGGGACGAAATGTCTTTGCCGTTGTATTTGAGCAATCGGTCGCCCTTTTTCAACAACTTAGAGTTGAGCTCATTTGAGAAGTCAGCAACGGACAACCAAGTTTTGTAGTCGTAGCCAAGTTCGGTCATGGCCGCAGCAATGGCCAAGTCTTGGGATGAAGTCATCATCCTGTCGTTCTGTTCATTTTGCTGCTGCGACGAGGTGTTGTGAGCCATGATGGTTTCTTCAGGCACGACATCTTTGGTCGGATTGAGCATTGCTTCGAGAACAACCGGAATTGTGACGCGGTTTTGTCCGCCACCCTGGACGTAAACAGTGAGCAGATCAAGTTCGCTGTCGGATGCGTACGTCTTTGCGCCCTCGATAGAGACGACGTCTTTACCCTCGTCTTTGCCCAAAGTATTAAAGACTGGGCCTGGCGAACGAATCATAAAATTCGTTGGCAAGAACATCATTACGCCAACCAGCAACAGAGCTATGACACCGGCGCTGGATCGTTTGAGGGGCTTAGGACCTCGTGGTTCATGACTGTTATCGTCACGTTCCACCATCGCGTCTTGTGCTTCCCGTTCGTGCACTGGTCTTGCTCCCGCCAACTATCAAAATATCTGTAGATCCGCCTTGCAGACGTCACCACTCTTAGCCTACTGAACCTTGTGGTCTAAAGGCATCAGCAATATGGCGTATTCAGTGTGCCGAAAGCGAACTGAAGCTAAGATTCATGGGAACTTTTTGCGTGGCACGGTAGTTTTAAAGGCATGGCACAGAACCCCCCGAATAACCGCCCCAACGGCGACGACGACGATAACAACCCGCAGGATCCACTTTCTGCCATGTTTGGTCAGCTCTTCGGTGGCGGATTTGATCCCAACAATCTTCCTCCGCAGTTGCGCGATGCGCTCGGCGCCCAGGGTGACCCTGAAACAATGCAAAAAATGATGCAGCAGGCCCAAGCAATGATGTCTGCAATGATGAGCAACAACGCCTCATCTGGACCAGTCAATTGGAAGCTCGCTTCAGACACTGCGTTGCAGGCTTACGCCAGCGATGATCCTGAAGTCTCGCCAGCACGCCTGAGCGCCATCAGCGACGCATCAAATTTGGCTGATCTCTGGCTGAACAATTCAACTGCGTTCGAGTCCAACGGTCAGGTGACTGAAGCGTGGACTCGCAAGCGTTGGTACGACAAGACGTTGGCGACGTGGAAGCAGGTTACCGAACCAGTTGCTGAGTCTGTTGCTACCGCCATCACTGCAGCCATGAAAGATCAGATCCCTGAAGAGATGAAGGGCATGCTGGGCAATTCCGACGGAATGTTCCGGAACCTCGGCGCCAGCATGTTTGGCATGCAGTTGGGTACGGCCTTAGGTGGTTTGGCTACTGACGTCCTAGGCGGCACCGACATCGGTCTTCCCTTGGCCGGTGGTACTCCCGGAATTATCGGGACTAACGTTGCCAAGTTCGGCGACGGTTTAGAAATCCCGGAGCAGGAAGTGCTGCTCTACGTCATCCTTCGGGAGAACGCCCATACCCGTTTGTTCAGTCGTGTTCCGTGGCTCAGCTCGAAGCTCATCGGCGCTGTTGAATCCTATGCGCGCGGCATCCATATTGACATGTCCCGTATTGAAGAAGCAGTGCGAGATATTGATCCTTCAAACCCTGAAGCGATGCAATCGGTACTCGGTGAAGGTCTGTTCGCTCCACAGCGGACCGCCGAGCAGGACAAGGCTCTAGAAAATCTTGAGCTGACTCTGGCTCTGATTGAGGGCTGGGTTGACCACGTTGTTTCGTTGGCCGCCGCAAACCTGCCTTTCGCTGAACACCTGCGTGAGACCATGCGTCGACGCCGTGCTTCGGGTGGACCAGCAGAGTCGGCATTCGCCTCATTGGTTGGCCTGGAACTGCGTCCACGCAAGCTGCGTGAAGCAGCAACATTGTGGGAGCACCTCCACGAGGAGCGTGGAATCGACGGTCGCGATGCAGTCTGGGATCACCCAGATCTGATGCCAACCGAAGAAGATCTCAAAGACCCATCAACTTTCACTCAGCGCCGTGAATTGGCAAATGAAGAATTTGATGACTTTGATGCAGCTCTGAATAAGTTGCTCTCCGGAGAATTCGACAATGTTGACCCGGAAACCGATCCGATGGATCCAACCGATCCTGAAGCGGATGATTATCCGCAGAAGTAGTTTGTATGTAGTAAGCGAATGTCGGGGATGAACGAATAACGTTCATCCCCGACATTGTGTTTTAACTAGCTTTCGTCGTCCTGACCAAATCCGTCAATTGCTTCGGCATTCTGTCCGTGTTCTGCGGCGTGCGAGTTATAGCCTGCATGGAAAGCATCAAGGTATAGGTCAGCATCTGCGCGACGTTGGAACCTGTTGAGTAGCTTTTGAAATTCAGGACCATGTCCTGCCCGTGGTGCGGCCAGATGCGCTAGCTCGTGGACCAGAACGTAGTCGCGCACCCATGCGGGCATCTGCTGAAGCTTCGAAGACAGTCTGATGGTTCGTTGTGCATAGGATGCCGAACCCCAACGCTTGTTTTGGTTGGTAACCCACCGGACAGATTGAGCTGCAGCGGCTCCGTCAAAGTAGAACTGATCTAGCTCGGCGGCACGCTGTTCCAACGCCGAGTCGGATTGTCCGAGTTCTTTTTTCTGCTGTTTCTGACGGTATTTCTTCAGCATCTCGTCGACAAAAGAGCGTTCGGTTTTCTCGTCGAGTGTCGCAGGAACTTGGACTACAAGCTTGTTTTCACGCCAGTACGAGGAAATAGTTTTTCGTCGTTTTTTGGACCGAACGATTTGAACTGGGATGTTATCCGCTGCAACGAATTCAACGGTGCTTGGATAAGCGGGCAACTAACCTTGCTCCTTTTACATCAATCGTGGGTGCCAAACTACATGCTGTGCCCTTGCACTGCGCGATGCGGCCCAAAGCTAATTTTAACTGCGATGAGATTCCAGAACAGCAATAACTGCTTCTCCGTAGCGATCCAACTTACTGCGGCCCACACCAGCAATTTTGGAAAGGCCCTGCAGCGAGTCCGGCTGGTGTTCGGCAATCGCCATGAGCGTGGCATCCGTGAAGATGACAAAGGCGGGTACCGAATTGGAATGTGCTACCTCTGAACGCCAACCACGCAAGCTATCAAATAGCGCTTCGTCATAGGCCGCAGGGCAAGAAGCACAGCGTTTGAGCTTTCGTTCTTTGGCGCTGGTCAAGAAGGTACCGCAATTGGTGCACACCGCGGGCGTGACCTTTTGTTCGCGTCTTTTGTAAGTGCTTTGTTGCCTGCTGCTCGCCTGACGAACCGATTTGATGCCGTCTAGAAAACGTGAGGGATAACGGTGAGCTCGGCCGCCCGGCGTACGGGCCAACGACCACGAGAGGAACAGGTGGATGCGAGCACGGGTGATTCCCACGTAGAGCAGTCGGCGCTCTTCGTCGTAGCCGGCCTGGTCTTTCGCATAGGAAATCGGTACCAGACCTTCACTGAGACCAACAAGGAACACCGCGTCCCACTCCAAGCCTTTGGCGGCGTGGAACGAGGCTAGGGTGACGCCGTCCAAAGTCGGTGCATGCTGAATCGCGGCACGATCTTCCAACTCTTTGACCACGTCATGCAAAGTAGCTTCGGTCTCCTGCGCTGCTTTCAGGGCCACTACTTCATCGGCCAATCGAACTAGGGCCGATAGCGATTCCCACCGCTGGCGTACAGCCCCGGTTCCTCCGCTTGGTGCAGTAGCTAAGTAGCCATGAGATGAAAGGATGTCACGGACCATCTGAGGAACGGGGGTATCTGCAGCCACGCTCAGCGCAGCACGCAAGGCGAGCATGCCCTCTTTTACTTCTCGCCTGGAGAAGAACCGTTCAGCTCCACGCATCACAAACGGAATGGAATGTGCACTCAGTGCCTGTTCAAAAGCCTGAGATTGCCCATTGGTCCGGTACAGAATGGCAATTTCAGAAATGTCTTGTCCATCGCTGAGCAGCTTTTTGATACGCTGAGCGACTTCTTCGGCTTCGTTTTCGTCGTCGCTACATTCAAAGAATTCAGGGGCAACTCCGTGATCACGCTGGGCGATCAGTTCCAACGGCTCAGGCCAAGTTACGTTCCGGTCTGGAACGTTGGATTCGACTCGGCGAGTGGATAGGACCTTGTTCGCGAGGTTGACCACCTCGGGAGTTGAGCGGTAATCCCGAACAAGTTTGACGACTTTTGCTTCAGGGAAACGAGTGCCGAAATTCAGTAGGAAGTCCGGGCGGGCGCCAGTGAATGAGTAGATCGTCTGCGACGCATCACCCACCACGCATAGTTCGTTTCGCTCGCCGAGCCACAGGTCAAGAAGTCGCTGTTGCAACGGCGAAACGTCCTGATACTCATCAACAACAAAGTGCCTATACTGCTGGCGTACGTTGGCTGCGACTTTCTCGTTGTCTTCAAGTATGGCAATGGTCAGGAGCAAGACGTCTTCAAAGTCAATGACTCCGCGATCGTCTTTGAGTTCCTCGTAGGTCTGGAAAATTCGTGCCATACTCACCGGTTCTAGACCGTTGGGCATCTCGCGGGTGGAAGCAATCTTGGCATAGCTCTCAGGTGTATGCATAGAGACTTTTGCCCACTCAATTTCTGAGGCGAGGTCTCGCACCATGGCCCTGTCGCTGGAAATGCGCAGTCTTCGCGCTGCCTCAGCAATCATGGGTGCTTTGTGCTCAACCAGGTTCGGCAAGGTTCCACCGATGGCCTGGGGCCAGAAGTACTGCAGCTGTCGCAAGGCGGCGGCGTGGAAAGTTCTCGTCTGTACCCCTGATGCACCGAGCTGACGCAATCGGGTGCGCATTTCGGCAGCGGCCCGCGTGGTGAATGTTAATGCCAGGACGCTCGTCGGGTTGTAGATCCCGGTGTGCACTCCATGGGCAATACGGTGGGTAATCGCACGGGTTTTACCCGTTCCTGCGCCCGCCAGAATACACAAAGGACCGCTGAGGCTCTCAGCTGCTTGCCGTTGTTCAGCGTCCAGTCCAGCCAGCAAATCTTGTGCTGGTGGAACGTCGTATTCTGTCACTTGCTCAGGGCCTCCGGAAGGGGTTCGCCGTACCAACTACGGATCAACGCGTGTGCAATTGAAACGCCACGAGGTATGTCAATTGTTCCCGATTCCAAATCTTCGCGTAGTTCAGCTCGGGTGAACCAGCGCAAGTCCTTGATTTCGGCACCGTCAGGAACCAGTTCTTCGCTGAGTGCTTCGGCAGCGAATCCAAGCATCAAGGATCGAGGCAATGGCCAAGGCTGTGAACCTCGGTAGGCTACGTCGCCAACTAGTACTCCGGATTCTTCAAAGATTTCGCGGTGTACTGCAGATTCCAGTGACTCCCCTGCTTCAACAAAACCAGCGAGCACCGAATACATTTTGGATTTGAAGTTCGCGTTGGAGCCAAGAAGCAGACGATCTTCACTATCAATCACCGAAGCGATGATTGCAGGATCAGTGCGGGGAAATAATTCATGGGCATGTTGAACACAGGTCTGACCCCAACCCGAGTTCGAAGACTGCACCTCGGAACCACACTTAGGGCAGTACCGTTCCGAACGCATCCAGTTGGTGATTGCCTGGGCTTCAACGAGTAACTCAGCTTGTAGCGTTGGAAGAATGGTGAAGGCTTCGCGCAGGGTGAACCACTTTTCGATGCCAAGGTCCGCGTGTTCTTGTGAATCAACGATGGCAAGCACATAGTCCGTTGATTGCGCAGTGCCCAGATAGACCAGACGCTCTGACTCGGTAGGTTCATAGCTAGGGCCGGCGAGGAAAAAGAGCTCTTCTCCCTCTGCTGCGGCGCCTCGCTCAGAGATCAGCATGACTTTGGTCGAGCCTGTTGCAAGCTTTTCCCGTAGAAGATCCGGATTCGGTTGTTCTGTCAATGGACGCTCAATGAGCGAACTTGCAAAAGGTAGTCCGGTTAAAGGAGTTCGATACTTGTCTGCCAAGGCCATACTTCTAATCTAGTCCACTTGCCTTGCACCTGACCTACTTCAAACCGGGTGTGGATAGCCACGATGGAGAAGAATCACCCTCGACTCTGAACGTTCGCGGTGAATCCCACCATATTCTGTGCGTCATTCAAGCGCTAAGGTCACGATCTCGCATACGGTGGAACATGTGAAACGCTCTGCCATGGAACTCGCCGCAATTGCAACAGCCGCCGTACCCGGATTAGCTCCGGTTGGTTTCGCGGCGCTGTCAGACGACGCAGAAGATTTTGATTCAGCGCTGATTGTCGATGCGGCAAAGCACCGCTGGCGCGTCCGCTCCCCAAAACACGATGAAGCAAGCATGCGCTTGGAAGCGGAACTTTCCGCTTTACGGGCCTTCTCTGCCAAAGTTCGTACGTCGTTGCCATTTGCGCTTCCCTCGGTGGCCGGTACCGTCCGTCAGGGCACGCTGCGCACCTTCGTCTACAAAGACATGCCCGGACGTGTGCCAACACTTGATGAGCTGGTCGATAAGGGCAGCAACCTAGCCAAGGCCCTGGGCCAGTGCATGGCAGCAATACATCAGATTCCAGACGAAGCTGTTGAAGTTGCTGGCCTACCCACCTACACCGCTGATGAGATTCGACAGCGCAAGCTCAACGAATTAGACACCGCAGCTGCTACCGGCAAGGTTCCGAGCGGTCTATTGCGTCGTTGGGAACACGCGATGGAAGACGTTGCGCTTTGGCGCTTCAATTCTGCCGTTGTGCACGGTGCATTTGACGAGGAACAACTACAGATTTCGCATTCCAGCATCACCGCCGTCAAGGGGTGGACTGATTTGCATGTTGGTGACCCTGCCGATGATTTTGCATGGTTGTCTGCCATCGAAGACCAGAGCTTTACTGACCGAGTATTTTCCTCATACATGGAAGCTCGCGGCAAGGCTGCAGATCCACACATCATGCGTCGTGCTGCTTTAGCCGCCGAATTTGCGTTGGCTCAGTGGCTAGTGAAGTCGTTGGATTCCAAGGATCCTGAGCGCATTGCTGAAGCAGACGAAATGCTTCGCGAATTGGATCACAACATCGCCGAGTTCGGTGGCCAGCCACTTTCGGTAGTTGAAGCTCCACGTCCCCTTGCTGCGGAGCCTGCGGCTGAAGTTGCGAAGCCAGCTCTGCAGGTCCAGGATTCTTCGACTGAAGAAGAATCGGTTCCTGCTCCGGTGGCCATCAACGACACGACAACTCCACGAATTAATACTTCTAAGGTCTCAGCGCTCTCGGATTCAGAAGATCAGGCCACTACTTCACAGCCGACGGGTCTCGCGAAGCCGGCAGCTGAAGGTACTGGTGCTGGGGTAGCAGCTTCGAAACCAGCTGTTGAGTCGTCGGCAAAGGACACTGATAAGAGTGAATCCGAGTCAGTCTCCAAAGAAAGCAAGCCGGAGGAAGATCAAGAGTCTAAAGACTCTGGTGTAGCTCCACGCGTCTCCAAGCTTGAGCCAGTCGAAGAAGAAGAAGAACCAGAACTGCCAGACGACGCCAAGAAGTAGTCTTTCAAAGACACTTCTGGCGTCGCCAGGCTCTAGCGGTCGAGCTGCTCGAATGCGTTGGTGATCATCGCTTCGAGTTCAGCTTCGTCCGAGAGGTGTTCTGCACGAATGGTCATCCCGGCGGCTACGTAGTAGAACGCAGCCTTGATATCTTCTAATGCGATGCCGTGAAGACGGGACCAGCCGAGTCGGTACACCGCCAGCTGAACTAGTTTGCTCTTCAGGTCCTTCCCATGCGGAACTCGCCCAGTTTTCCAATCGAGTAGCAACCACGTGCCGTCTTCCATCTGGAACACCGCGTCGATCCTGCCTCGAACGGCCACCGGACCGACACGGGTTTCCAAGGGTACTTCCACATAGGCCGGTTGAAGTTGCGACCATTCGCTGGCCAGGAATGCCTCTTTCATGGACTCCAAGTCCAGAGCCTGGTCAAGATAGTCATCCGCGGGCTCGACAATCTCGCCGAGATCCAACATAGAAGTCTTTTCGTAGAACTCCTCAATCCACGCGTGGAAGGCAGTTCCTCGGCGCGCTGCAAGTCCCGGACGCCGCGGTACCGGGCGCCTGAGATTTTCCAAAACCGAAACCGGGTCTTCAGCCAACTCAACAAATAGCGAGGCCCGGACGTGCTCGGGTGCTTCAACTCGCCGTTCGCGATTGGACAGGAATTCACGCTGGGCAAGCAGCCTGCGCGCTTCATCCGCCCATTGTTGCCCCTCTTCGGTCAGCAACTGGGACTGCTCGCTTTCCTTGAGCACGTCTTGAGCAATTTCCTGCATGACTTCGCGGCGCGAGTAAGGGAATTCGGTGCGGTTCATACCGCCGGTAATCTGTGGTCCTTCCAACGGATCGTAAGGCCATAAGGCTTCCAAGGGTGTCAGTCTGCTGGGATTTTGTTCCGGAGCGTCTTCGTCCTTAACCCAGACACCAATTTCTGCCTTGGGATCGTTACCTTCGGCCAACGGGACTAAAGCCGAAAAGAACTGCGACGGTTCGGTCGGCTTGCTTCGTGTGGCAGTCCAAATGCTGCTACTGCAGATGAGCAATGATTTAGCACGCGTTACCGCTACGTAGGCCAAGCGCCGCTCTTCAGCTACGTGGTGGTCCTCAACTTTGTCTTTAAAAATGGACTCTGCTTCCAGCAATTCCTTCAGTGCTGGTTGGTCCGTATCCCATTGAGGCAGATCCTTGGCGTCACCGCGCAGCTCCCACGGTAGAGCCTTGTCACCGCTAGTCCAGCGATCTGATTTGGCTCCTGGGAAGACACCGTCATTCAGGGACATGACGGCCACGATGTCCCATTCCAGGCCCTTCGAAGCATGCACGGTGAGCAACTGGACGGCGAGCGGGTCAGCGTCTTCACTCGGAAGCGGCAGTCCCTTTTCTTTCTCAGCGGCTTGTTCTAGCCACAACAGGAATCCTGCCAGCTCCACGCGGGGTGCATTCCGAGAATAATCACGGACTACGTCAGCAAATGCGTCCAGGTTTGCCCGCGCTGAAGCTAGATCAACCCACGGACGTACGGCCACCTCAATATCTAGATTCATGGCCCGTTCGGCCTCACGGATGAGGGTTTCCAAGTCATCGTTGGCTATCAATCTCAAGGCAGCTAGTTCTTCTTTTAGCGAGGTAAGCCGTAATCGACCTTCGGCGCTCAAGCTACGACCATCGGCGCTCTGCCATCCCTCGGCAGGAAGGAAGTCCAACGCTTCAATGAGGCTAGCTGCGTCATTAAGTTCAGCACGCGCTGACTCTTCGACGATCTCCTGTGCTCCAGTTGCTTCGTCAGAGACTTCCGCTGGCCTAAGTCCCTTGGCTCTGCGTCGTTCTAATTGACGTGACCAGTCAGCAAAGGCTGCCAGATCAGCAGTTCCAATACGCCATCTAGCCCCTGAAAGTAGCCTCATGAGCTTGTCCGAACGTAACGGGTCTACCAGTACGTGCAAGCATGCAACCAGATCCGTAACCTCGGGGGTGCTCAATAGTCCAGATAGGCCCACCAGCTGATAGGCGATACCCCGCTCAGCGAGGACCTCACCCATAATGCTCAACTGACTTCGATTACGCGAAAGTACTGCGCTCGTTTTGGGCTCATCTACGGCTTTTCTTGATTCCGAGATGATCTGATCAGCAATGGCTTCAGCTTCTTGGCGAACTGTCGCGCAACGATTGAGAATGACTCGACCAGGCTGCGCAAAGGCAGAGGGTTCCAATGGCTTAACGGTGACCGGGCCGGTGTGTGGCGATCCACCGGCAGTGATTTGGTTAGCAGCAGAAAGCACGTTGACGGTATTGCGCCAAGCAATCGTCAGATGCTTCACGTGGGCAATTTGGTGCTCTTCACCGCGAACAATGGGGAATGTTTCTGGGAATCTAAAAAGCTGACCGGCGCTAGCTCCACGGAAACCATAAATTGATTGGTTAGGGTCCCCCACCGCAGTGACCGGATGTCCCTTGCCATAAAGCTGCGAGAACAGCACCATTTGGGCATGGGAAGTATCTTGGAATTCGTCGAGCAGGACAACCTTGTGGCTAGCCCTTTCGGCGAGCGCAGCGGCAGGGACCTCCTGGGCAATCCGTGCTGCGTGAGCGACTAGATCCCCGTAGTCCATCACCCCGAGCTTTTTCTTTTCGCGCGTGTATTCCTCGGCAAGCTCTGCAATAGTGGCGCGGGAGGCAAGCTTGTCGATGAGTTTGAGTGCTACCTGAGTCGGCGCCTTGTCCTTTTCGGCGTCCATCGGCAGAGCGCGCAATCTTAGAACCAGATCATCAATCCATTGATGAGCTTCAGGTGCGGTGACCAAGTGCTCCGAAGCTTCGGAGCTGAAGGAAACAATGGCGTCGATCAGAGTGCTCGTGGCGCTATTGAGGTGGTGGTAGTCCCCCGTGTACTTTTCAAGGACTGTATGCCCCAGCTGCCAGGACTGTGCTGCGCCAAGTAGTGCGCTGTCTTCTTCTAGTCCAAGACGCAATCCGTGATCCTGTACCAGGGTGTTGGCATAGGAGTGATAGGTGGAAACGGCTGGGTCAAGGAAGTCTCGAGTTTCTTCTTCGCTGAGCAGTCCAGTAGCTACCAACTGCGCAATTTTTGCGCGGATACGAACGGAGAGTTCCCCGGCAGCCTTGCGGGTGAACGTGACGCCGAGAATTTGCTCGGGACGCACCAACTGGTTGGCGACCAACCAGACAACTTTGTCCGCCATGGTTTTGGTCTTGCCTGAGCCTGCGCCGGCGATGACCAGCATGGGCTCCAACGGGGCAGCAATAATTTCAGCCTGCTGCCCAGTGGGTGGGAACTTCTCGCCTAAGGCTAGGGACAATTCTTCGGGGGTGTATTTGATGTTGCTCATGGTTCGGTGACCTGTCGTCCTTCGGCGCAGAGGGGGCAGACTTCGGGCAGGGTGCAGTTGCCGAGGATTCCTGCGGCACCTGCAACGTGGCGAGTAATGAACTCGCTGTGCCCCATGAGCTCGGCGGCCTCAAGGATCAAGGTTTTCGCCCAGTCTTCGCCATCAAGGGAAGGTTGTTCTCGAATGGTGGGACTTTTGGTTTTGGTGCCGACGTAGACCAATGAAGCTCCCGCAGGCTGGTTGGACAACTCTTGAGTGTCCGGGTTTTCTTGTAGGGCCCCGAGCTGGATTGCTGTTTGGTACACGCCTAACTGCGGATGTTCCAAGGTGTCATTTTTGCTTGGTGCCATCGATCCGGTTTTCAGGTCAACGACCGTTACTTTTCCGTTCGAATCTGCCTCGACACGGTCGATGATGCCTCGCAGCTGCACCGCTGTGCCATCTTGCGTTGGTACTTCAATTTGGAACGGCATCTCCCGTGCCACCAGTTCTCTACCTTCTTGCCGCATGGAAATGCAGTACTGGGCAAATTTCTTGAGCATGTCGCTAGCGCGGTCAAAGTCTCGTTGCCCTTCCCAGTTATCGAGCTTTTCAAGTTCTGGCCAACGCTGCTCAAGGATTTGTTGATATTCGTGTCCGCTGGCGTCTGGGTGCTCTTCTGCAATGGAGTGGATGAGGGTACCGAGTGATGCGGCAAAGTCGTGTGCTGCTGTGCCGCCGGCGCTTTGCACAAACCAGTTAAGCGGTGATTTAACCAGGGTTTCAACTTTGGACGGCGAGACACGGCGCGGCTGATCTTCTGGCACCACCGGTGCGCTGGAAGACAACGGGCGTAGTCCCCACCAGTGATCTGGACGTGCGCCACGTACAGGCTGTTGGGTTCCGGCCAACAACGCTAAAACTTGTACCGCGTCTTGGTACTGGGCTTGGGGGTCAGTTCCCTCTGGGGCAGCAATCGCACCGAGCAGTGCGGCCTTGCTTTGTTCAGCGCTCTTGCGTAGCTGGGCCACCAGTGTGGACAGCGAACGGATACGCGGCACCGATGTGGGTTCCCGTCCGTCGGGCCCCGGTGGTTCAACTAGGTCGAGGAAGGAAGATGGTTGACTGTCTTCGTTATCGACAGCCGTGCAAATCAATTGTTCTGAAGCTCGCGAAACTGCGTTGCTGAAGCTGCGCAACTCGTCATTGCGAATTTGGCGGACCAAATGTGTGGGTGTGCGGGTGGTAAGGAAACCGACCCCATGTTCGGCAGCGTCTGCGAGGGCGTTGGATCCTAATAACTCACCACGCAAACGCAGGTTAGGCCACGACCCCTCTTGCAGACCGGGGATAAACACCACTGGCCATTGCCTGCCCGCGGCAGCAGCGGTGGTCAGCACGGTCACCGTGTTGCCGCCCGCGGCGCGGGTAGCCAAGGAGTCCATCGGCAGATCCTGGTTCAGGATGTGGTCAATAAATTGCGGCACGCTGGCGCCTGGCAGCTGATCCACAAATCGCTCTGCTGCTTGGAATAGCGAGAGTACGGCGTCGAGGTCGTGGTCTGCTCTACGCGCTGAGTTCCCTGTACCAAGTGCTTCGTCGCGCCATGCTTGGGCTCGACCGGAGGCTTCCCACATGGACCACAACGCAGTTTCGGGAGTTGCGGTGCCTGACGCTAGTTCGGTATTTAGCGCTGTGTACATTTTCAGCAGACGTTGAAGTCCGAAGGCCGGCTTGCCTAGCTCAGCTGCCAGCTCTGGTTCTTGGAGGCAGGCTTCAAGCAACTCTTGGCTTGAACGCCGTCCACCGTTGGCGGCTTCGCGCTGGCGTAGCAGCTGGCGCAGGCGTCTGATTTCCAGTGCCGTGCTCATGCCGTAACGCGATAACAGCAGGTTTTGCATCAGCAACGGATCGTCAGCAACGGAGTTGTTGTGAGCCAGTTCTAGTAGGTCCAGTAGCGGACGGACCGCCCCCTCGTCCTTAAGCGGAATCTCTGCCGGTGGGATTTGGACCGAGATTCCCTGTCCTTCTAGGAAACGGCTAAAGGAACGGACTTGGGAACCGTTACGGACAACAATTGCCATCTCGGAGAGACTGCGGTTTTCAAAGAGGTTGAGCTGAACGATGCGCTGGGCGATGAAGCGTTCTTCCAGCGTTGAGTTTTCAAAGGTCAAGGCAACACAGACATCGGTGGCGCTACTCTGCGGTGGCTCAATCGTTCGCCCACGACTGCCAGCGGCTACGGGTACACGACGTACAATTCGTTGCCAAGCCTGCGTGATCAGGGCAGACATTCGATATCCGTGGGTCAGTTCAATATAGGTGACTGTTGTAGAGCTGGTGTAGTTCTGTTCAAATCGATGCAATTCATCGGTGCGTGCACCACGAAATCCCTGAACTACGCTGTCGGGCGCGGCAAACGCAACTAATGCCCGGTCCTTGCCCAGAAGCGCTAGAAGCCGATGCTGTGACAGTGTTGCTTCTTGCAAGTCATCTACCAACACCAATTGGAGCCGATCTTGTTCGGCATGAAGGAACGACTGGTTATCTTCAAGAATTTCGGCAGCGCGGGTGATTAGCCCTGCCGGGTCAAAAGCCTCGGCACTTCCCAGATCTAGAAGATCCCTGTATTCCTGATAAAAACCTGCAGCTGCCAGCCATTCAGGCCGCTGAGCTTGTTCACCTAAGCGCTCAACGTCGGCAGGTTCTAGTCCAAGTTCTGAGACTCGGTCAAAAAATTCACGGACCTCTTTGCGGAATCCACGAGTCTCAACGGCTAGTTCTAGTTCCTCGGGCCACTGCGGTCCAAGAGTCAGTCCTTGGGAATGTCCCTCAAGCAAGTTCCCAATCAAGGTGTCCTGCTCGGGACCAGAGAGCAATCTTGGCGGACGCTCTAGGAACGGCAATAGCCCTTCCACTCTTGCGCGTCTAATGAGATCAAAAGCGTAGGAGGACCATGAACGAACAACCGGTTCGGTAAAGGTCTGTTCAGCACGTCGGCTTAGCTCATCACGGATTGAAGCGGCCGTCATACGGGTTGGCGCGATAATCAGTAGGGACTGCGGGTCCAAGCCGGCATCCAGATGGGCAACAGCGGTGCCGATCAGCGCACGAGTTTTGCCCGTACCGGGTGCACCAGTAACTAAGACCGGGGTACGCACCAATTGAAGCTGATCCACAATGTTTTCGGGATCTGCCATAAGTTCGCTTCGTGCATCGTCCATGGTTACAGTTCATCATCCATTTCCGACATTTTGGGGTTGCCCAACGACGATCTGAGGATATCTATTTCATCCCAGGCAGCGGGGGTTGGGTTCCACCGGAACTTATTCATATCCACTTTTTTCTCTGGAAGCGCCAGCTTTTCTTCATTCCAATGTTCCAGCGCAACAGGCATCAACGGATCAGCGATACTTCCGTTAGCCCTCAAAACACGCCACCAAGGCGTTCCGCCAGGGGCCAGCGCCATCGCCTTGCCTACCTGGCGAGGCCCACCACTGCCGAGCAGCTCGGCCACATCGCCGTAGCTCAGAACTGCACCCGCGGGAATCAATCGGGCCAGCTGATGGACGGCCTGGCCATATTCGATTGGTTCCTGAACTCCAGCTTCATTCATAGTCCTATTCTGCCAACTAGCTGCCGTTGATCCACAACATGCGCGTGTGGCCGCCGCTGTGTCCTTCTCAGCCTGTAGCGTTGTGCCTATGAATGAATGGCACAAGGGCCTTGCAATTGGCTTTGACTTGGAAACTACCGGCGTTGATACAAACACCGCACGGATCGTTACAGCATCAGTGGTGCTCTTAGATGCACAGAGCAATGTGGTTAACCGTCGTGAGTGGTTAGTTAATCCTGAAGTCGAGATCCCGGAAGCTGCAACTGCGGTTCACGGTATTTCCACCGAAAAGGCTCGCGCTGAGGGTGCACCAGCCAAGCAGTCTGTTCAAGAAATCATCCAGCTGTTGTCTTTCGCCTCCGAGCAGTCACCGATCGTCGCGTTTAACGCGTCCTATGATTTTTCGGTTCTTTACAATGAGGCCCTGCGTCATGATCTGCCACCGTTCTTCCCGGGCAACGTGATTGACCCGTTCATCATTGATAAGCAGGTCGATAAGTTCCGCAAGGGCAAGCGCACGTTGAGCGCGGCCTGCGAGTTCTATGGTGTTGTTCTAGAAAACGCGCACACTTCCTTGGCTGACGCGGTTGCCTGTGTAGAGGTGGCCCGACAGATCGGTGAGCGCTACCCGCAGCTGCACGTCGAGCCGCAGGTTCTTCACGGATGGCAAATTGGTTGGGCTCGCGAGCAGGCGGAAAGCTTCCAAACTTACTTGCGCAAGACCAAGCCTGAAGCCGTTGTGGACGGTGCGTGGCCCATCATGGAGAGGTAACTCACACACAAGACAAGCGCCTATGCCTGATGTCACAGATACCTTAGGTGCCGATGCGTCATTCCGCGGAAGTCAATAGTTCATCTTCTGTCACAATTTGAAGAACAATCTTCGAGATGTCAACCTTTATGACTCTCGACTAAGAATCTTGAGGCGATTTTCGGCCCTATTCGGGCGATTTAGTTCGATGGTGGTTGAATGGAGGGTACTCTCTCTACCCATTTGAGAACTGAAGGAACCCGCCTAGTGATCACAGTTAGTGACCTGCGCAAGGTCTACCAGCAGGGCAGCAAAGATGTTGTTGCCCTTGATGGTGTCAGCCTTGAAGTCCCCACCGGGAAGATTCATGGCATCGTCGGACATTCAGGGGCTGGCAAGTCCACCCTTGTTCGCTGTTTGACCCTGCTTGACCAACCAACCTCTGGCACCGTAGCTGTCAACGGACAAGAACTGACCAACGTCAGTTCAAACGAGCTGCGCAATGCTCGCCGTCGCATCGGCATGGTCTTCCAGCACGCCAATCTTTTTGACTCGCGCACGACCGAGCAAAACGTTGCCTACCCACTGGAATTGGTTGGAACCCCCAAGGACCAGGTTGCTGCCAAGGTAGCTGAACTACTGGAACTAGTTGGTTTGACTCAGTTCGCTAAGGCGTACCCATCACAGCTTTCCGGCGGTCAGCGCCAGCGTGTAGGTATTGCCCGCGCCCTGACGACCGACCCCGACGTTTTGCTCTGCGATGAGCCAACGAGCGCACTGGATCCTAAGACTACGGATGAGATTCTTGAACTGGTCAAAGAACTCCGCGACCGTTTGAACATCACCGTTCTGATCATCACCCACGAAATGCACGTGGTAAAGCAGGCCTGTGATTCTGTCTCGTTGCTAGAACGCGGCAAGATTGTTGAAACCGGCTCCATTGAGCAGGTCATCACCAACGCCACCGGAAACCTCGCCTCGACGTTGCTACCACTTCCAGGCGATGCACCACGCGCAGAAGGTTCCGGCCCAGTACTGGACCTGCTCTACACCGGTCAGCAGGCCACTGAGCCCGTCATTTCTTCTGTAGCTCGCCAGTTCAACACTGATGTAAACGTGTTGGCCGGTTCTGTAGAGCAGCTTGGTGAACAGCAGTACGCGCACCTGCGCTTGCAGTTGAACGCTGATGCGGACTTGGACGCCATCGTGAACCATTTGACCTCCAACGGCATCGCCGTAACCGTGAAAGGAGCCAAGTAGATCATGGATTTCTTTACTCCAACAGTCCTCAAGGCCATGGGCACCGCCACCGTTGAAACGCTTGAGATGGTTGTTATCTCCGGTGTCATCACCATCGTTATTGGCCTAGTTCTCGGCATTCTGCTTCACGTCACTGGCAAGGGCGGATTGACTCCAATTCGCTGGATGAACGTCGTACTTTCCGGAATCATCATCAACATCACCCGCTCGATTCCATTCGCCATTCTCATGGTGTCCTTGATTCCGTTCTCCGCCTTGGTGGTTGGCACCTCGATTGGCCCAATCGCTGCCTCGGTTTCACTGACCATCGGTACTATTCCGTTCTTCGCCCGTCTAGTGGAAACCGCCCTTCGCGACGTTTCCTCCGGCAAGGTTGATGCAGCGCTGGTCATGGGTTCTACAAAAATGCAGACCATCCGCAAGGTACTGGTTCCCGAAGCCATGCCAGGCATCATCGCAGCGGTTACAACAACCGTAGTGACGCTGATTGGTTACTCTGCAATGGCCGGTTTGGTCGGCGGTGGCGGTTTGGGTCGCATGGCTTACACCTACGGCTACACCCGCTACAACATGCCAATCATGATCACCACGATCATCGTTATCGTCATCATGGTGCAGCTTGTGCAGATCGTTGGCGACTTGATTGCCCGCAAAGTCGATCACCGCTAAAACAAATAAAGACTTCCATCGGTCTACCGGTGGAGCCGTGGACTATGTCATGACACGGCAATCCTCACTCGCAACCGAGCCCCACGGCTCCAACTCAAAGGAAGACAAGTTATGCGTAAAAAGCTCACACTTGCAATCACCGGCATTGCCACCGCATTTGCACTCACCGCTTGCGGTAGCAGCTCACCATCAGCTGATGCGAATGCAACCTTGGACCCAGCAAAGCCTGTCACCATCAAGGTAGGCGCCAGCCCAGTTCCACAGGCTGACATTCTTCGCTTCGTTGATGAGAACCTAGCCAAGGATGCTGGCATCGACCTGGACGTCGTTGAATACGACGATTATGTTCTGCCTAACACTTCGCTAGAAGATGGATCGCTGGACGCCAACTACTTCCAGACCGAGGCATACCTGAAGACTGAAACCGAAGAAAAGGGCTACAAGTTCGCCCACGGTGCCGGTATCCACGTAGAGCCAATGACCGTCTTCTCGAAGCAGTTCAAGGATCCTAAGGAAGTTACCGAGGGCACCACCGTTCTGCTGAACAACGACCCAGTAAACCAGATCCGCGGCATGCGTGTTCTGGAAACGGCTGGCCTGCTCAAGAACATCGCTGATGACGATTCAATCCTCACCGTCCAGGACGACAAGGAAAAGAACCCTCTGTCTCTCAAGCTCAAGGATGCCAACGCTGAGCAGGTAGTTCAGTACTACAAGAGCGACAAGTCCATTGGCGTTGCTGTGATCAACGGTAACTTCATCGTTCAGGCAAAGCTGAACAAGGATGAGATGCTAGCTCAGGAATCCGGCGACAACAACCCAAACGCTAACTTCCTGACCTGGCGTGAAGGCGAAGACACCGCCGCCATCAAGAAGCTTGAAGAGCTTTTGCACTCCGATGAAGTTCGCGCCTACATCAAGAAGACTTGGACCGACGGCAGCGTCATCCCAGCTTTCTAATCTCCACTTTTGAATAGGAGCACCGCTCCTAGTTCGAAGCATTCCACAGCCCGAGTTCCTCACGGAACTCGGGCTGTTTTGCGTTCCGGAAGAATCTATAATCAGAAGATTTCAGGGCACAAGAAAGCCCGGGGCAGGCGGCACCAGAAAATATGGTTCCGCCTGCCCCGGGATCTATTACTCTTGTTTAGGCCTTCGCCTCGGCAGCAGCCTTGGCTGCTGCTGGAAGGGCTGCAAAGATCTTCTCCATTGCAGCATCATCGTGAGCTGCCGAGACGAACCATGCTTCGAAGACACTTGGTGGCAGGTAAACGCCTGAGTCAAGCATGGAGTGGAAGAACGGCGCGTAGCGGAAGACTTCCTGGGCCTGTGCATCAGCGTAGTTGTGCACGCCGTTTTCGGCCGTGCCGAACGCAACCGAGAACAACGTTCCGGCACGCTGGATCGAGTGGTTCAGGCCCTCGGCGTTGAACGCCTCGGTGATAGCTGCCTGCAATGCATCAGACTGCTTGGTCAGGTGCGCGTAGACCTCTTCGGTCGCATTGCTCAACTGTGCGATACCAGCAGCCATAGCTACAGGGTTGCCCGAGAGCGTGCCAGCCTGGTACACCGGACCCAGTGGCGCCAAGTAGTCCATGACGTCGGCACGACCGCCGAGCGCAGCAGTAGGAAGGCCACCGCCGATAACCTTACCGAAGGTGTAGAGGTCTGCGGTCCAGCCCTCGACCTTTCCGGTCAAGCCCCAGTAGCCCGAGGAAGAAGCACGGAAACCGGTGAGCACTTCATCAACGATGAGCAGTGCGCCATGCTTGGCGGTGGTTTCCTTCAGAAACTTGTTGAAGCCCTCTTCAGGGGTCACCACACCCATGTTGCATGGAGCTGATTCGGTAATGACCGCAGCGATATTGGCACCATGCTCAGCGAACGCAGCTTCAATGGCGGTGCGATCGTTGTATGGCAGCACCAGGGTTTCTGCGGCGGTGGCCGCGGTAACCCCAGCGGAACCTGGCAACGCCAAGGTAGCCAGTCCGGAACCTGCATCAGCCAGCAGGCCGTCCAGGTGTCCGTGGTAGCAACCGGAGAACTTGATGATCAGGTCACGACCGGTGTAGCCACGAGCCAAACGAACCGCGGTCATGGTGGCCTCGGTACCGGTAGAAACCATGCGCACACGGTCTACACCGCCCATCCGTGACTTGATCAGCTGACCGAGCTTGGCCTCATCCGGAGTGGACGCGCCAAAGGACAGACCACGATCAACGGCGGCGTGTACCGCAGCTTGGATCTCTGGGTGCGAGTGGCCGAGCAAGGCTGGGCCCCACGAGCAAACCAGGTCAACATATTCCTTGCCATCTGCATCGGTGAGGTAAGCACCCTTGGCGCCAACCATAAATGGTGGAATACCGCCGACTGAACCGAAGGCGCGTACTGGCGAGTTCACGCCACCAGGCATGACCTCGCGGGCCTCGGCGAAGAGCTGTTCTGAGTTAGACATCAGTCTTACTTACCTTCCTTAAGCCAGCCGGCAACTTCGGCTGCATAGTATGTGAGAATCTGTTGGGCACCGGCACGCTTGATGGAAAGCAAGGACTCAAGAACCGCGCCCCTGCGATCGATCCACCCATTGGCAGCGGCGGCTTCGATCATCGCGTACTCACCGGAAATTTGGTAAGCGGAGACCGGCACTGGGGAGAAATCTGCAATGTCGCGCACGATATCCAAGTAGCTCATGGCTGGCTTGACCATGATCATGTCAGCGCCCTCGGCGATGTCCAGCTCTGCCTCGATGACGGCTTCGCTTCGGTTGGCGCTGTCCATCTGGTAGGTACGGCGGTCACCAACCAGCTGGGAGTCTACGGCTTCACGGAATGGACCGTAAAAAGCGCTGGCGTACTTGGCACTGTAGGCCAACAGCGCGATGTTCTGGCGTCCGGCTAGATCAAGGGCCTGGCGGATCACACCGATCTGACCGTCCATCATGCCCGATGGAGCCAAAATGTGGGCACCGGCCTCGGCCTGCGCCAGGGCCATCTGCGCGTAAATGTCCAACGTTGCATCGTTGTCCACCTGGCCATTGGCATCAAGGACACCGCAGTGGCCGTGCGAGGTGAACTCATCCAGGCACACATCGGACATGACCAATAGTTCGTCGCCAACCTCGGCGCGGACCGCAGCAATACCCTGATTCAAGATCCCCTGTGGGTCGATTCCGGCAGATCCGGTTTCGTCGCGTTCTTCAGGGATGCCAAAGAGCATAATTCCACCCAGGCCGCGTTCTGCCGCGTCATTGGCAGCAGCCTTCAGCGAGTCCATGGAGTGCTGAACAACGCCGGGCATGGAGCTGATTTCGTTTGGCTTGCTAAATCCTTCACGGACGAAGGCTGGCAAAATCAGCTGTCGAGCGGACAGCTCATTTTCAGCCACCAAACGGCGCATGGCTGGATTCTGCCGCAATCGGCGAGGACGGTGCTCAGGGAAACCCATAGCTCTACTTTCTGTCTTGACTACTTACTATCTGCAGCTTCGGTCGTACCGTTGAGCAGCAGCAAATCTTTGGCCGCGTCGGCTAGGCCACGCGGGGTCGGCTGGGTGGCGATCGCATGCACCGGGATGGATGCTCGGGCCATAGCCTTGGCCGTGGGCTGACCGATGGCAATGGTTCGCATCCTTTGCGGCAGCGGGCCAGCAACAAGTTCTGCGAAGCGTTTTGCCACCGAGGGAGCCGAGAAAACGACCAGATCCATCAGTTCCAGTTTCTCACTGATCGCCTCAGCCTGCAGAATATTCAGCGACTGGGTAGGCACCGATGAATCTACCGGTACTCCCCCGCTGCCCGCGGCGACGCTGCGGTAGGCTTCAAATTCATCCACGCTCACTGGTAGCAAGGCAAGCGCGTCCGCCAAGGTGGGGCTGGCCAAGTCCCCATGCGGGTAGCACAGGTGTGCATCAGTTTCAGGCTGCCATTCGTCTCGCATCCCTGCCGCTGACTGCAGTGTGGGCTGAAAATCTACTTCTCGCCCCCAGAGCTCGCTAATGGCAAGGCTGGTTTTTTCACCCACCGAAGCGATACGCAGACTTGCCGGTAAGCGCTGCTCCCCGATCAATTGATCAACAACTCGCACCGTATTCAGGCTGGTAACAACCAACCACTGATACTTACCGGCAAGCAGTTGCTCGCTCATGCGCACTAGCTCCGTACGATCTGTTGGCCAGATAGTATCGATCAGCTGGGCACACCACGAAGCGATACCCAGCTGGTCAAATTCCTGCACCGTAGCTTCGGCTCGTGCCGGGTTACGCAGGATTAGGGCGTGATAGGTCATGAGCGGGTGTTCAGGCCAAACCGGCAACGACGGCAGCGCCGTCAGCAATCATGGATTCGGCCAGGTCTCGGCCAAGCTGCACAGCGGAGTTGATGGAGTCGGCGGAAGTACGAGCGCTACGGCGCATCACTTCAGATCCATCGGGGTTGCAGGCCACCGCTTCGAGCACCAGCTCGGCACCATCCACCTGCGCCAGCGCGCCAATGGGTGCGGCGCATCCTGCTTCTAGCGTGGAAAGCAAGGAACGTTCGGCGACAACCTGCATTCGGGTATGAAGATCATCAAATGATTCCAGGGCCTGATCCAAGGCTTGGTGGCCGCTACCGGTGGTACGCACTTCCAGTGCCAAAGCACCCTGGCCCGGGGCAGGCAACATGATCGAGGGATCTAGGTACTCGGTGATGTAGCTTTCCAGCCCGAGTCGACGCATTCCGGCGGCGGCCAAAATGACCGCATCCAAATCACCCTGGGTGCTTCGGCCAACGCTGCCGTCATCCAAGGTCTCGCCGATGCCTTTGACCCGACCCAAACGGGTAGGGACGTTACCGCGGATATCAACAATCTGCAGGTCGCTACGGTAGGCCAAGAGCTGGGCTGCTCGGCGTGGAGAACCGGTGCCTACCTTGGCGCCCTGCGGCAAATCATCCAAGCCCAGTGAGTCATGGGAGCACAGTGCGTCTCGAACATCTTCACGGGCCGGGATGCAGGCCAGAACCAAGCCTTCAGGTTGCGCTGTCGGCAAGTCCTTGAGTGAGTGGACGGCTAGGTCGCATCCGGAATCCAGTAGACGTTGGCGCAAAGCGGCGGCAAAGACGCCGGTACCACCAAGGGTTGCCAGCGATCCGGTCACTACGTCACCCTCGGTTTTCACCAGAACGGTCTGCACTTCAAGACCAGAAATTTCGGCGAGCTTCTGCGCAGCCCAACCGGTCTGGGTGGTGGCCAACGCACTACCGCGAGTACCTACTCGGAACGATTCGCTCATGATTGTGGCACTCCAACTTCAGAGTCAACGGCGGCAATAGTTGGCCGCAGCGTTCCGTCCAAGGCCCGCTTTTCGCAGCAGCCTGGGCGGCAGACATCAAACCATGGACCGCCCTGAACCACCGAGGCACGACCAGCCCGGCGTGCCTTGCCATCTTCGCCGAGCAGACGCTCTTCAATCAGGTCAACCAAACCGGAAACAAAAGGTTGCTGGGTACCCGGGGTGGCCACACGATCAAAGGCCAGACCCAGCTGAGCGCAGGTGTCCTTGGCTTCGGTATCTAGATCCCAAAGCACTTCCATATGATCAGAGATAAAACCGATCGGTACAACAACAACACCGCCGACACCGGCAGCAGCATCCTCTTCCAGTGCGTCATTGATATCCGGTTCCAGCCACGGCATGTGCGGCGCACCCGAACGAGACTGGTACACCAACGAGTAGTCCAATCCCTTGGCTTCTTCAACCTGGGAAAGAATGTACTGCGCGACGGCCCGGTGCTGCGCGGTGTAGAGATTTTCGCTGTTTGCTTCGCGAATTTCTTTCGGACCAGCAGCCTGCGCATCCCCCATCGGAATGGAGTGGGTGACAAAAACGATCTTCACTGGCTTGTCAGTTTTTCCAGCCTCAGCAAGCTGGGCCTGAACCTTAGCCAAAGAAATCCGCAAGCTCTGAACAAAAGGCTCAACAAAAGCGGGAGTATCAAAGAACTGACGGATCTTATCAACTTCAACCACGCCGTCTAGGCCCGTGGCCAGCAGCCCCATGCCAAGGTCTTCGCGGTACTGTCGGCAGGCCGAGTACCCTGAGTAGGCGCCGGTGCCGAGCATCAGAACTTTGCGGTGACCATCGTCGGCCAGCTGTTGCAAGGTGTCGTTTACAAACGGGTGCCAGTTACGGTTACCCCAGTACACCGGCAGGTTGATGCCACGGGATGCCAGCTCGGCTTCCAGCGCGGCCTTCAACTCACGGTTTTGTCCGTTGATCGGTGAGACACCACCATTTTTGCGGTAGTGAACTGCCACCTCTTCAAGGCGTTCATCCGGGATACCTCGGCCTCCGGTGACGTTGCGCAAAAATGGCAGCACATCGTCTTGGCCTTCTGGCCCACCAAAGGAGGCGAGTAGCAAAGCATCATACGCTTTAGGAATCATCTGACCGTTCTGGTCGAATCCCTGGCGCGGATCAAAACTCTGGCTCACTTTAATACCTCAAGCACGTCGGCAGCAGAGATCTTCCGTCCGGTGTAGAACGGGGTTTCTTCACGTACGTGGTGACGGGCTTCGGTGTAGCGCAGGTGACGCATCATATCGACAAGGTCGATCATGTCATCGGCTTCGAGGCAAATCTGCCACTCGTAGTCACCGAAGGAGAACGCAGCGACGGTGTTGGCCAGAACGTTAGGGAATTCGCGGCCTAGGATGCCGTGGTCACGAAGCATTTTGCCACGTTCGGCTGGGTCCATGGTGTACCAGTCGGTGGAACGAACAAACGGGTAAACCGTCATCCATTCCTTGGCGCGGATGCCGCGGGCGAAAGCTGGAGAGTGGTTCTTAGCAAATTCTGCTTCGCGGTGCACAGCCATGGTGGAGTACACAATTTTTGTGCCTTCCAGCAGCGCGGAGCGACGGATCTTGCGCAGCGAAGCCTGAAGCAGCTCGGCAGATGGGCCGTGGACCCACACCATGATGTCAGCGTCTTCGCGCATGGCCGAGACGTCGTAGATGCCTCGCACGATGGCACCTTCGGTGGCCAGCTCTGCGATCAGCGCATCAAACTCGGTTGCTGCGCCTTCGCTGCGCTCAACGATTTCGGAACGCTTAAAGATGGTCCAGAGCGTGTAGAAGAAAGTTGGGTTTTCTCCCGCATTCGTGCGTTCGTTCATGACGGGCGAATTGTGCTCGGGTGCGTTGCTCACGTGATGTTCTCCTTGTTCTGCGGATCTTTTCATGGATGATGAATCCAAAATTCTTGCTGAAGTCTTAGCGGGCGCTGATGGCCACCGCGCGGCGTGCTTGAGAGATCACTCGGGCTAGGCCCGTACCGGAAATCCAGGCACCAACCACATCAAGCCCGACCAATGGTGCCAGCGCTTGTTCAAGGTCGACTCGACGCTGCACTGCGGCTTCACCTTGCAAAGGCACCATGTCGCTGAAGCGCGAGACGAAACTTCCTAAGACATCATCCCGATGCAATTGAACACCGAGAATCTTTGAAGCGTCTTTGATAGCTAACTCGATCAATGCTTCGTCATTGCCGGATTCAACCACTGGCTCAGACTCACCGATACGACCGAAGGACAGTCGAACCACGTGGGTTCCAGGGCCAGCTTCATTTGCGAGCCAAGGCCACTTCGCAGTGGAATGGGTCAGCGCTTTGGCGGTCAGTGGAGCGTTCTTATTGACCAGCACTCCCGAACCACGCGGTGCATCATCCAGTTCAGGCTTGTCCACCACCAAAATTGCTAGCGCAATGGAATTGGACGTGTCCTCAGCACTAATTTGTGCCTCGGAAGCCAGCAGCGGGTTAATCAGCTCTAAGGCAGGTGCAGCCGGTGTGGCAATGACGACCCGCTCTGCCTGAATTTCTTGGCCAAGGCTAGTTACCGTATAGGGGATCTGGGCATGAGCGTCGTAACTGACGGCAGTGACTGGCGAATTACGAACCAGTGTTGCCCCGGAGTCTTCTAGTTGCTTCACGAGTGACTCAACGAGGGTAAACATTCCACCCTCAAGTCCGCCCACGCGTGAACCTGCAGGAGCTGAAGCCTGCAATTTAGCTACCGCGCGGGCCAACGATCCGGTTTCCTGCATCGCTTGGCGCAGGCCAGGGGCGGCAGCGTCAATAGAGATCTGAGCCGGGTCGGTGGAGTACACGCCATTAATCACCGGCGAGACCAGCAGGTCCAAAACCGCTTGCCCCATACGGGTGCGCACTACTTCAGCCACTGAAAGTTTTTGGGTAGCCCACTTTTTGCTCATTGGCGTGATCAGGTCAGCAGCCGCACGGACTGTGCCGGCGCGACCAATAATGTTGCGCACAGCATCGGTGCGTACATCCGCAGGGATGCCAAGTAGGGCAGTGGCAGGCATTGGGTGTGCCACGATCTCTTGCTCGTCCCCCTGAATCAACCAGGCTGACTGGCCCGAGGTCTGAGCGATTTTTTCACTCAGGTCCAATTCATCTAGGTAGGCGGCAACCGTACCCTGACGTACCGCAAAGGATTCTGCGCCGGCATCAATTTTCAGTCCGGCTACGTCGGTGGTTCGCATGCTGCCGCCAAAGCTGTCATTGGCTTCTAAGACGGTAACTGCGTATCCGGTTTGACGAAGATCTCGGGCAGCGACCAGGCCTGCGATGCCACCGCCGATAACTACCGCGTGTGCTGCCTTCGGCTTAGCCTCATCGGTGGCAGTGCGTTTGTTATGTCGGGTTTCATTGGCTTTGCGTACTTTTTCTAGCAACCGCAAAGCGTGGGCAGGCGACTGCGAAGAGATCTCTGAACGCTCTACAGAAGCTGGCGATGATTCCTTGCTCACGTACTTAGCACCTTCTACCTTCACACATTGAAGCGGTTGCCTTGGACCGGGATTACGCACAAGCCCAAGGCACTACTCCCAGCTTAGACCCGTTGAATTACAGCGAGTGAATGAGCTCTACCACTTTGCTCAGCACAGTTGGATCCGTAGTTGGCGGAACACCATGGCCCAGGTTCACTACGTGTCCACGGGCCTGCTTTCCAGCTTCAACAACTTCACGCACGTGCGCTTCAAGCACTTCCCATGGAGCGGTCAGCAGTGCAGGGTCGATATTGCCCTGAACCGAAACGCCTTGGCCCAACCGTTCGATCGCGGTATCCAGTGGAATGCGGTAATCCACGCCCACGGTGTCAACGCCAATATCGCGCATAGCGCTTAGCAGTTCCCCGGTGCCGGTGCCGAAGTGAATCAATGGCACACCCAAGTCACGAACGAAATCCAAAGCCTGCGACGAATAAGGCGCGACGAACTTTTCATAGTCAGGCAATGACAAGGAACCTGCCCACGAATCAAATAGCTGAGCCGCAGAAGCCCCGGCTTCAACCTGTGCACGCAAGAACTTGCCTGAAGCGTCGGCAGCCCAACGCATGAGTCCTTCCCACACTTCTGGTTCTGAATGCATCATGGTGCGTGGACCCAAGTGGTCGCGGCTTGGCTTGCCTTCAACCATGTAGGCGGCCACGGTAAATGGTGCGCCGGCAAAACCGATCAATGGCGTGGAGCCTAATTCAGCAACGGTCAGGCGCACAGCTTCACGAATTGGTTCCAAGGACTCTTCGGTGAGTTCTGGAAGTGCTGCGACCTGTTCCGCGGTGCGGATAGGAGTATCTAGTACCGGGCCAACGCCTGGCACGATGTCTACACCGATTCCAGCCAAGCGCAGTGGGATGACAATATCGGAGAAGAAGATTCCGGCGTCAACCTTGTGTCGGCGTACCGGTTGCAGGGTGATTTCGCTGGCCATTGCTGGGTCCAGGCATGAATCAAGCATGCTCACGCCTTCACGCAACTTCAGGTATTCCGGCAGGGAACGCCCCGCTTGGCGCATGAACCACACTGGATGGTGCGACGGAGTTTTGCCCGTCAAAGCTTGGATCAAAGCGGAATCTTGGGTACGTCCATCGAGCATCGGATGGTTCTGCGACAGGGTCATACTCTAATTCTGCCAAGTCTTGAGATTAAAGCCCATTCGGGAGGTCCGCAAGCAGCCGAAGGTGAGCAACCTAACCCACCCAAAGGGCCCGATTTAGGCACGCCTGCGTTGTTTGCTCGGTCGTTCCGTCCTATTCTGGGGACACTGTGGTTTTCTTATCTCTTGTCGCTTCGCATTCGCAGCTCGATCTTGAGACCGTCGCGCAAATTAGCGCTTCGGCCGACGGGCTGGCAGCTGCCTCCGTTAACGGTTCGGCGGCCATCAATGGTGCCGTCGTTCTAGCAACCTGCAACCGTTTCGAGGTGTATGCGGACGTATCCCACGTGGATGACGCCACCGATCACCTGGTGAACGCACTGGCAGAAAGCACTAGCCTCTCCCCCGACTTCTTGGCCCGCCACCTGACCAGCTTGGAAGGTGAACCGGTCATTGAGCACCTCTTCTCCGTGGGCGCTGGCTTGGACTCGGCCGTTGTTGGCGAACGCGAAATCGCCGGCCAGGTGCGTCGAGCGCTGACCCAAGCGCAAACCGAAAAGACCACCACAAGCAACCTCAACCGCTTGTTCCAGAACGCAACCCGAGCAGCCAAGGATGTCGGCTCGAATACGGATCTGGGAACTCAGGGCAAGTCCGTAGTATCGGTGGCACTGGATCTAGCTGAAGAGCTGATGTCCGGAGATCGCGATTGGTCCGAACAGGACGTTGTGCTTTTCGGCACCGGTTCATACGCCGGAGCAACCATGGCTCTACTGAAGGAACGTGGCGTTAAGCGCGTTTCTGTTTACTCGCATTCGGGCCGTGCCGCTGACTTCACGGCTAAGCGTGGAGGATTCCCGCTCAGCGATGAACTTCTGCCCCAGGCACTGCGTGAAGCCGACGTGATTGTTGGTTGTTCCGGTGGCGGACACCAGATCTCGCGTGCAGAGCTAGAAACATTACGTGTGAAAAACCATCCGTTGATCGCTATCGACATGGCTCTAACTCATGACTTTGATCCAACTTTGGTTGAGCTGGCAGACGCAGAACTGATTACCCTTGAATCGGTCCGCATGGCTGCTCCCACCGAGCAGGCTATGGCTGTACACGCCGCTAGTCGCATCGTAAAGAAAGCCACGACCGAATTTGCTACAGCTCAGCGTGAGCGTGAAGCAGATTTCGCGATTGTGGCCCTGCGCCAGCACACCAAGGCCGTCCTTGATCAGGAAATCGCCAAGGTTCGCGCACAGCATGGTTGTACTGCAGCTGCTGAAGAAGTAGAGATGGCAATGCGTCGTATGGTCCGCCAGCTTCTGCATGTTCCGACCGTACGAGCCCGCGAATTAGCTGGCGAAGGACGCACCGACGAATACGTCTCAGCGTTGGAGACCCTGTACGGATTAGAGCTATCCGAGCCACAGGTTAGTCCACTGGCTGAGGTACCGCCGGTCCGAAGTACCGCGAGCCCGGTTGCGAGTTGCCCGGTCACCGAAGAATCAAAATCCGCATAATTAATCCTCGTTTCTTGATTTACAGTTCTGCATTCCAAGTCAAAGCATGGAATACTACTTCCAAGTAGATCACTGCGCTCAATTTCCAGATTGAATCGGCGGTGCATCGCGCAGCAGCTGGAAAGGCCGGATTCGACATGACGGAACTTGAAAATAGCAAAGGTGCCCGCTCCCAGCGGATGCCCCGTGAAGCACGGCGCCGACAGCTATTGCAGGCCGCCCATCAAGTTTTTGTTGCCCACGGTTACCATGGCGCTTCCATGGACGAAATCGCTGAAGTGGCACTCGTATCCAAACCAGTGCTGTACCAACACTTCCCCGGTAAGCGCGAGCTCTACCTAGCTTTGTTGGATTCTCACTTAGCCGACTTCAGCAAGAAGCTCGAAGAAGCCATCAGCTCCACCACCGATAACCGTCAGCGCGTGTTTGCCACCATCAACACGTACTACAGCTACATCAAGGGCGAATCTCAGGCCTACCGTCTCATTTTTGAATCCGATGTATTGTCTGATCAGCTGATTGCCGGACGTATCGAACGCTTCAACAATAAGCTCGCTGCGTCTATCGCCCGCGTTGTTGTGCAGGACACCGACATGAGCGAGGCTGAAGGCCTGCTTGCCGGTCGAGCCCTGGCTGGCCTATCGCAAGTTTCTGCTCGTTATTGGGCTTCCACCGATGATGCGGTGGACCAAGAAACCGCCGTAGATCTCATCTCGCGTTTAGCTTGGCGCGGAATTTCACAGTTCCCCAAAGAAAACTAGCTAAATTAGTCTTCAGAGGACCCATACGGGACACCTAAATCGTTTGAGAGGATCAGCGACAATCATGGAAATCCGCATTGGCATTCAGAATGTAGCCCGCGAAGTTGTACTTGAATCCGAGCTCAGCAACGCAGAAGTGAACGAGCAGGTCGCTAAGGCCATCGCCGATGGCACCGTCTTGGCACTTAAGGATCCAAAGGGCCGCGAGGTTTTGCTGCCTTCTGCTGGCATCGCTTACGTTGAGATCGGCCCAGAAGAAGTTCGCCGCGTCGGCTTCGGTCAGTAGAACACAAATTATTCAAGGCGCTTGACGCCTGTCGAAGAATGGCTGGTTTCCCGTTGACGGGACACCGGCCATTTTTTTCGAAATAGTGTCTTAGTTCACTGTGTTGTGATAATGCTAAGGGGTGACTCAACCACGTATCCGCAGCCCACGTCCAGTACCGACCAAAGACTTGGCCGAGCTGTTGCTCGGAATTGAAACCGAGTTTGAAGTTCCCGCGCCCTTTGATCAGCAGACACTCACTGCAGCCGAGACGGCCGTGGCCGACTTGGAACTGCCAGAGCGCGACGCCACCGACATGCCATTTTTCACCATCGACCCCGAAGGTGCCACGGATCTAGACCAGGCAATGTATCTGGAAAAGAACGAAGCTGGCTACGTGGTGAACTATGCCATCGCGGATGTACCGGCGTTTGTTAAATTGGGCAGCAAGCTCGATGAGGTAGCACGCCAACGTGGACAGACTTACTATCTTCCTCACCGTAAGATCTCTTTGCATCCACCATTGATCTCTGAAGATCAAGGCTCATTATTACCTGATCAGGTTCGCCCCGCCTTCCACTGGAGAATAACCCTTGATACTCAGGGCGCGCTTGGCGAGATTGAGCTGAGCCGGGTACGCATCAGATCCCGCGCGCAGTTGGACTACGTTTCCGCCCAAAAGAGCCTCGACGAATCTTCCGGGAACGAACAGCTAGAGTTACTGGCCGAAATTGGCGCCCTGCGCACCAAGCAGGAACAGCTACGCGGCGGCGCATCACTGACCCTGCCTGATCAAGAAGTCGAGGCGACGGACGATGGCTACAAGCTGGTGAGCCGAGTTCCTCTGCCTTTGGAAGATCACAACGCCCAGATCTCCTTGTTGACTGGCATTGCCGCAGCCCGGCTGATGCTCGATGCCGGCGTCGGAATCCTTCGCACCATGTCTGCCCCCGAGGACAAAGCGTTAGCGGACTTCCGCACACAAACCCAGCTCCTAGGTCATCCATGGGATCAGAGCATCAGCTATGGCCAATACCTGCACACCCTAGATGTCAGCGACCCACAACAACTGGTGATTATGCACCGCGCAGCATCACTGTTCCGTGGGGCCGACTACCAAGTTATTAATGGTCAGCCCGAAACCGACCTCGTTCAGGCCGCTTTGGCTGCGCCCTACGCACATACCACCGCACCGCTGCGACGCTTGGTGGACCGCTTTGTACTGCTCACCTGCAGCTTGCTGACCTCAAATCAGAGCATTCCTGATGAGCTGAAAACCGCTCTGGACCAGCTTCCAGAACTGATGCAATCAAGCTCCGCTTCGGCCAACAAGGTCAACAAGGCTGCGCTGGATCTGATGGAAGCAGTACTTCTACAAAACCGTATTGGAGAAGAATTCCAAGCCATCGTGGTGCAAAGTGCACGCGGCGGCGAAGGGAAATCTGCCGAAGGACAACTACAGCTAGTGCAATTGCCGGTCACCGGTAGTTTCACCGGAGACGGCGAACCGGGAACTTTGGTCACCGCAAAGTTGATCCAGGCTGATCCCACACAGCGAAAGATTAGCTTTGAAATCGTGGCCCAAAACTCCTAACCCAAGGTTTTTGACTAGAACCCGTTATGCTTGGGCTATTAGAAAATAGGATGCCCGATCGCAATGGGCTGAGAAATAAAACAGTATCTTGGTGGCTTCCCAGCGGTCACCATTCCCTAGGTGAATGAGATTCTCCTAAGCGAAACGACGCGATCGGCTCCGCTGGAATAGCACAGCACGATGAACCCACGGCAGAAAATGCCGAGGAATCACTCCGGAGCTGGGCCCACATGAAACGAGAATATTAATATCGTGACTGACACGACTCTGACGGCAGAAGCTGCCGAACCACAAGACCCACAGACCATCGAAGAGCCAGCAAAGCAGAACTTTGCAGACCTCAAGGTCCGTTCAGACATTGTCGCTTCCCTTTCGGAAGCCGGGATCGAGTATCCCTTCCCCATCCAGTCGCTGACCCTTCCGGTGGCTCTGGGCGGAAATGACATCATTGGCCAGGCAAAGACCGGTACCGGTAAGACCCTTGGCTTTGGTATCCCTGCATTGCAGCGCGTGATCCGTGCAGGCGACAAAGGCTACGATAATCTTGAATTCCCAGGTGCCCCGCAGGCACTGATCGTTGCCCCAACTCGTGAACTGGCTATCCAGGTTGGCGCCGACCTCGCACAGGCATCAAAGCACTCCAACATCTCCATCACCACCATCTATGGCGGTCGCCCCTACGAAGAGCAGATCAATGCTCTGAAGGCCGGCACCGACGTGATTGTTGGTACCCCAGGTCGCCTTATTGACCTGAACCGTCAGCGCGTGCTGAACCTCAAGCAGGTTCGCACCGTTGTCTTGGATGAGGCCGACGAAATGCTGGACCTTGGCTTCCTGCCCGACGTAGAGCGCATCTTGGCTGCCTTGCCTCCGGTACGCCAGGCAATGCTGTTCTCGGCCACCATGCCGGGCGCTGTGATCACCATGGCACGGCGCTACATGACCCGTCCAACACATATTCGTGCCCAGGATCCAGGAGACGACGATTCGCTGACCAAGCGCAACATCCGTCAGCTGGTCTACCGCGCACACAACATGGACAAGGACGAGATGGTGGCCCGCCTGCTTCAGGCTGAAGGCCGTGGCAAGTCCATCATCTTCACGCAGACTAAGCGTTCGGCTGCTCGACTTTCTGATGAGCTGGTAGACCGTGGCTTTAATGCCGGTTCTTTGCATGGTGACCTTGGTCAGGGTGCTCGCGAACAGGCGCTGAAGGCGTTCCGTTCAGGCAAGATTGAAATTCTGGTTGCTACCGATGTTGCTGCCCGCGGTATCGACGTTGATGACGTCACCCACGTGGTCAACTTGCAGTGCCCAGATGACGAGAACACTTACCTTCACCGTGTTGGTCGTACCGGCCGTGCTGGCAACACCGGCACCGCGGTAACTTTTGTTGACTGGGATTCGGTTCCTCGTTGGTCCTTGATCAACAAGGCACTGGGACTGAACGTTCCAGAGCCAGTGGAGACCTACTCGTCTTCCCCTCACTTCTTCACGGATCTGGACATTCCTAAGGGAACCAAGGGCCGTTTGCCACGCGCAAAGAAGGCTGCCCCTGCAGAGGGCGAAGGTTCGGAGCGTCGTGAAGATTCACAGCGCACTCCTCGCCGTCGCAACAACTCGCGCTCCCGTACCCGCACCGTCAACGGTCAGAAGACCGAACAGCGCGCCGGTCAGGAAGCCGTTGGCGAGCAGGAGAATTCACGCCACGGCCACTCCAAGGGCAAGCAGGACCGTCCAGCACGTGAGAACGAGCGGCATCGCGAATCGCACCAGCCAAATGCTTCAGCTGAGGCCGGCACGGATGCATCAGCACAGGAACCACGCCGCCGTTCGCGTCGTCGTACCCGTAGCACCGATGCAGGTGGACAGGACTAGTTTCAAGTCCCACCAGTTCGTTCGTTCTTCCGAAAGGAACCTAAGCCAGCGGTGCTTGCTCAACCCGAAGAATCAGCAATACCTGAAACCGGAGCTGATGATGATTCATCATCGTCAGCTCCGGCGTCAGCCAATACCGTGTACCACGGCGACAATCTAAGCATTCTCTCGGCTTTGCCAGATGAAAGCTTCACCTTGATCTACGTGGATCCGCCATTTAACACCGGACGTAAACAGACTCGTGCCCAGCGCACGATGGTTCGTGCTGCCGAAGGTGAAGGTGACCGCACCGGTTTCCAAGGTCGTGCCTACAGCACCGAACTTGGTGCTGCGCGTTCTTACCAGGACACCTTTGACGATTACCTCAGCTTCATTGAGCCAAGGCTTCGTCAGGCGCACCGTCTGCTCACCCAAGATGGCACCTTGTATGTGCACCTCGACTACCGCGAGGTCCACTACGTCAAGGTTCTACTCGATGAGATTTTTGGTCGCGACAGCTTCTTGAACGAAATCATATGGGCCTACGATTACGGAGCCCGCGCCAAGAACCGTTGGCCGGCTAAGCATGACACCATTTTGGTGTATGTGAAGGATCCAAAGAAGTATCACTTTGATTCTTCAGAAGTAGACCGTGAACCGTACATGGCTCCCGGCTTGGTCACTCCCGAAAAGCGAGCTTTGGGCAAGCTGCCTACCGACGTTTGGTGGCACACCATCGTTTCGCCAACAGGCAAGGAAAAAACCGGATACCCAACACAAAAGCCTGAAGGTATTTTGCGTCGAGTAGTTTCGGCATCTTCACGCCCAGGCGACTGGGTATTGGACTTCTTTGCCGGTTCTGGAACGACCGGAGCGGTAGCTGCAAAGCTGGGACGAAAGTTTGTCTTGGTAGATCAGAATTCGGAAGCAATCGACGTGATGCGTTCACGCTTGCCCGAGTCGACTACCTATACCGAGGCCTGAGTTCCACTGCTTTCCTGAATAATACGTTGCAACATTTCCGGCTCGGTGACATTCTCACCGAGCCGGTTTAGTTTCCCGGTTCCGTGATAATCCGAGGAACCGGTGATGATCAAGTTCTTTTTGGCAGCAAGGTCAAGCAACCATTCCTTGCCTTCTTCACTGTTGTCTCGGTGATGAATTTCCACCCCACCCAGACCGGCGTCGATCATTTCGTGGAACGTTGAGTTGGGTACGGTCCGTCCACGCAGCGAGGCTTTCGGGTGGGCAAACACGGGGACTCCCCCGGCTTCACGGACAAGTTTGACCGCTTCGGCCGGACGTACTGCGGGGTGGGTAACATAGTATTTGGAACGCGAAGACAAGATATTAGCGAAGGCCTCATTGCGATTCTCTGACACCCCTGCAGAGACCAGAGCATCAGCAATATGCGGACGGCCAATGGTTGCGCCCGGTTGGCAATGCTCACTGACCAAATCCCAACTCACCGGGTAGTCCTCAGCCAGACGTTCAACAATGCGCTGCGCACGAATGATGCGAGCGTTACGCGATAATTCCAGCTCGTCTAGCAGTGGCTGATAGGTGGGGTCATGCAAATAACTAAGCAAATGCACGCTAATCCCGTTGGGGTCCTGGCAGGTAATTTCCATGCCAGGAATGAAACCGACCCCCAGTTCCTTTGCCGTTTCGGCAGCCGGCGCCCAACCAGTGGTTTGATCATGGTCGGTCAACGCCACCACATCTAGTCCAGCGGTGGCAGAAGAACGGATCAAATCGGAAGGAGTTTGAGTTCCGTCTGACACGTTGGAGTGGGTGTGCAGGTCAATTCGCATATTCCTAGATTATCCCTTGCGCTGATTCTTTGCTGGGAAAGCTGAGTTGGTGACACACTTGGATTATGACCAATCAAGAATCATCTGCCACAGGCACAAATCAGCCGTTGGAAGACCGAGTGAACAACCGTTCCCAGCGTCCAACGTCCAAGGCATTCCAAGAATTCATGGCCTCCTCGTGGGCAACTGACACGTCGCAGCTACCAGAACAGGATGCAGCTGCACCGTTCGCTGTGGCCCGCCGTGCCAAGCTTTCGGAAAACTTTGTTGGTGAGCGTCTTGTCATTCCTGCCGGCCCATTGAAGGTCCGCTCCAATGACACCGATTACCGCTTCCGCCCACATTCGGCCTTTGCTCACCTGACCGGTCTCGGTGTTGACCATGAACCAGATGCAGTTTTGGTTATGGAACCAACCGATGACGGTGCTGGCGAGCACGGCAGCAATCACGTTTCCACTTTGTACTTCGCCCCGATGGCTGGGCGCGACACCACCGACTTCTACCTGAACTCCCGCTCCGGCGAGTTCTGGGTCGGTCCGCGCCCAACGCTGTCTTCCCTCTCCGCACGCACCGGCTTGCCAACCGATTCCCTGGAACAGCTAGAAATGGCCGTCACCAAGAATGCTGGCCCGCAGGCGCTTGGTGGTATCCGCATTCGTTTGGTCCGCGAAGTCGACATGAACATGGATGCTCTCGTTGACACTTCACGGATGAACACTGCACAGGATCTAGAGGCCAGCGATGCCCTAGATACCGAGCTTTCCGAGTTTGTCTCTGAAATTCGTCTGATCAAGGATGAGCACGAAATCACTGAATTGCGCGGTTCAGTTGCAGCGACCATCAATGGTTTTGAAGATGTTGTACGCAACTTGGATAAGGCTATTGAGCACGAGCGTGGTGAGCGCGTTGTTGAAGGTGCGTTCTTTGCACGTGCTCGCCTTGAAGGCAATGAACTGGGCTACGACACCATCGCAGCCTCGGGCAATAACGCCACGATCCTGCACTGGATCCGCAACACCGGTACCGTCTCACCAGGCGAAGTTCTGTTGCTGGATGCAGGTGTCGAAGCAGAATCCCTGTACACCGCAGACATCACCCGCTCGTTGCCAGTGTCCGGTCAGTACACCGAGGTTCAGCGCAAGGTTTACCAGGCCGTTCTAGATGCCGCCGATGCAGCGTTTGCTGCGGTCAAGCCAGGTCTGAAGTTCCGCGATCTGCATTTGATCGCCACCCGTGTTCTGGCCGAACGTCTCTCAGAGTGGGGCATCTTGCCTGTCTCGGTAGAAGAAGCCATGAGCCAAGAAGGTCAGCATCACCGTCGTTGGATGCCACACGGCACCAGCCACCACTTGGGGCTAGACGTTCACGACTGTGCTCAGGCTCGCGCCGAGCTGTACCTGGACGCAGAACTCAAGGAAGGCATGGTCTTCACCATCGAACCTGGCCTGTACTTCAAGGACGAGGATCTTGCGATCCCTGAAGAGTTCCGCGGTTTGGGTGTGCGCATTGAAGACGACATTCTTGTCACCGCTGATGGTGCCGAGAACTTGAGCGCTGCTTTGCCTCGAAACCCAGAGGACGTTGAGTCATGGATGGCCAAGCTGCGCGGCTAATCTAGGCAGACAATGCTTAAAACTGAAGGTCTCGATGTCATTGCAATGAGCAATGACACCGAGACCTTCAGTGTTTTTGTTCTAAGTTTTTAGGCTTCCGACTCGTCGTCCTTGGCCCGGTGCTGCGAACCTTGTGAAGGATTGATCGTCGGTTCAACCGCTGAAAGATCTTCATCGTTCTCGGCTTCAGAAGACTTATTCTGTGCTGATGAATCTTCGGCCGGCTTGGTGGCAGGCTCTTCGGCCGCCGCTGACTTTGGCTCGTTCACCCGCACACCGTAGCGTGGGCGTCCATCAGGCAAGTCCGGGAACTGACCCTTGCGTGCATCAGTTGCTTCTGCGGTATCTGGAGCCTGCGTTGGGTTTGGCTGGGTAGTAGTAGCCACCGGCGCCTGCTGCTGAACCTGGGTTGGTGCGTGGTGCGTGCCGGGTGCTTGCTGCGCGCCAGGCTGCTGTGCCCCTGGCTGCTGCGCGTTACCCTGTTGCGGACGCATAGGAAGTTTCGAAGCCAGTGCGCGAGCGGCTTGTGCCTGCTCGAAGTCCACCACCACGTCAAAGCTGGTAGCGACAAACTGGCTGGAGGAGGCAAAATCGCGCTTTCCGCGACGAGTTGAGTAGCTCACCACACCGGCCACCATCCAGATGGCCATGCCCAGACCGATGGAGGAAAGGATCTGGTAAAGACCGTTTCCGCCGCCGCCGAATAGCGAAAGTAGCAGGCCGACAAACAGGCCCATCATGCCACCCTGGGCGGCACCAGCAAGCGCCACCTTTGGGTAAGAAAGCTTCGCGGTCACTCGCTCGACAGTACGTACGTCATTACCGACAATGCTCACCGAAGCAACGGGAAAATCATTGTCTGCTAAGTAATCAACGAGCTTCTGCGCGTCGAGGTAGCTGGTGTAACGTCCAAGCAGTTCTCCGCGAGGCAAACCGTTGGGGCTGATCGAATTTACTCTATGAGGCGAGGTCATATCTATATTGTGCACAGGTTTACTGTGAGCCTGCCTAGTTGTGAAGTAACTATCGCTGACGGTGAAAGAAACAGTGGCTATCCTGTGGCTTTGCACACCGCGATGACCAGTGGGACACGATAGTCTAGAGAGGTGAGCGCACCAGTGTCTAAAATCTTCGTCGCCCGACTTCTCGGGCTTGATGTCTTCGACCCCTTGGGCGACCGCTTGGGCCGATTACGCGATGTTGTCGTCGTTTCCCGCGGCCCGCAGAAGGCCGCTGCTTGTGTTGGTCTGGTGGTCGAGGTACCCGGCAAACGTCGAGTCTTTGTACCGATGACTCGCATCCAGTCGATGGAAGCCAACCAGGTGATTTGTTCTGGTCTGGTAAATATGCGCCGCTTCCAACAGCGTGGCCAAGAAATCCTTGTTGTCGCCGAAATGTTTGACCGCACCATCACCTTTGTTGATGGATCCGGTCGCGGTGTTATTGAAGATATTGGATTGGCCCAGACCCGTCGTGGGGATTGGGAAATCAATGAATACTACGTACAGCGCGGCGTACCTACGTCTTCACTGCTGGGCCTACGCTCGCGCAAGCGTGACAAGGTACTAGTTTCCTGGCAGGACCTGCGTCACGGCTCCCAAGAAGAACCACAGTCAGCAGACACCTTCGTGGCCACCCACGATGAGATGAAACCCGCTGACTTCGCCGACGCTCTTCATGAAATGAATGAAAAGCGTCGTCTAGAAATTGCTGCGCACCTGCAAGATGAGCGCCTTGCGGACGTGCTTCAGGAATTGCCAGACCGTGAGCAGGTTGAGATCCTTTCAGCCCTCGGCCTTGAACGCGCTGCAGATGTGCTTGAAGAGATGGACCCTGACGACGCAGCCGACTTGTTGGCCGGTGTTTCTGAGGAAACCAAACATCAGCTCTTGGATCTGATGAACGAGGATGAAGCGAAGGACGTTCGCCGTCTGTTGGCCTACCCCGAAGGTACTGCCGGTTCGGTCATGACCCCCGTTCCAGTCATCTTGACTCCGGAGTCGACTGTGGCTGAAGCTCTGGCCTCCGTCCGTTTAGAAGAGCTGAGTCCCGCGTTGGCTTCCACTGTGTATGTGGTGCGCCCTCCCCTGGAGACTCCCACTGGACGATATTTGGGACAGGTTCACATTCAGGCGCTCTTGCGCGCAGCACCACCCGAACCATTGGGCGACATCCTTGATACTGAGCTTGAATCCATGTCGGATCTCGCCGATATCTCGGAAGTCGTCAGGCATTTAGCCACGTATAACCTCACCAGTGTGGGTGTGACCAATAAAGAGGGCCGGCTCGTTGGAGCCATCACCGTCGATGACATTTTGGATCACATCCTTCCCGATGATTGGCGCTCTCAGGACTAAACGAGCACCATCAACAGACAGATCAGCAGAGGAGTTCCAGCTATGGCTGAGCAGCGTAAAACTAATGGCCTGGACACCCCACTAGCAGCACGACAACGATTCTGGCCGAAATTCTCCCCTAACCCGGATCTTTTCGGTTCTGTCACTGAGAAATTTGCCCGCTTTATGGGTACGCCTCAGTTCTTGCTGTACATGACGGTGTTCTGTGCCTTCTGGCTGATTTGGAACTCCGTGGCGCCACAAAGTTGGCGCTTTGATGACTCAACGATCGGTTTCACCGCGTTGACGCTGATGCTCTCCTTGCAGGCTTCCTACGCCGCTCCCCTGCTGCTGTTGGCTCAGAACCGCCAGGATGACCGTGACCGTGTGTCCTTGTCTGAAGACCGCGCCCGTGCAGAGCGCAACCTCTACGACACCGAGTACCTCACCCGCGAGCTGGCTTCGTTGCGTCTGGCTCTTCGCGACGTCGCAACCCGTGACTATGTGCGTTCAGAACTTCGCAACGTCCTAGAAGAACTGCTCGAAACCACCGAAGGCGAAGAGTTGCACCTGCGCGCTAAGAAAAAGGGCAGCGGCAAGAGTTCCTCCCCACAGACCGGACTAATGGATTCGGTCAACGCCCCACAGTCACAGAATCGGAAGAACAACAGCAAGTGAGCAATTCGCCAGAACTTCTTGCGGCCCTAGCGAAGGTCAACGACCCAGAGTTACGTCGTCCCATCACCGAGCTTGATATGGTACAAAGCGCTCAGCTTGTGGGCAGCACAGCAGAGGTCACCATCTTGTTGACCATCGAAGGCTGCCCGATGCGTTCCACCATTGAGCAAGAAGTAAGCTCCGCGTTACTCACCGTGCCTGGAGTTCAGGACGTTAACGTCACCCTCGGCGTCATGGATCCGCAGCAGCGTGCAGACTTGCGCGAGCGCCTAGCTAGTCGACGCACCCCCTTTTCTGATCCGCAGTCACTGACCCGAGTTATCGCCGTAGCCAGCGGCAAGGGAGGCGTTGGAAAGTCCTCAATCACCGCAAACCTTGCAACACAGTTGGCCTCTCAGGGTTTAAAGGTCGGCCTGATTGATGCTGATATTCATGGCTTCTCTATCCCCTCTTTGATGGGGATTACGCAGAACCCTACCCGGATGGATGACATGATCCTGCCGCCGGTAGCTCACGGTGTGAAAGTCATTTCTATCGGCATGTTTTTGGATTCGAACCAGCCTGTTATTTGGCGTGGTCCAATGCTTCACCGTGCCTTGGAACAGTTCCTGTCCGATGTGTACTTCGGCGACCTAGACTACTTGTTCTTGGATTTGCCTCCCGGCACCGGGGACATGGCAATCTCTGTTTCGCAGCTTTTGCCTAACAGTGAGCTGTTGGTTATCACCACTCCGCAGTCCACCGCCACCGAGGTTGCTGAGCGCGCGGGAACCATTGCCTTGCAGACTAATCAAAAGGTGATCGGTGTTGTCGAAAACATGAGCTTCCTGCAGTTGCCAGATGGCACGCGCATGGAAGTATTTGGCTCCGGTGGTGGCGCGAAGCTTAGCCAGTCACTGACCAGTCAGTTGGGTTACGACGTTGATTTGTTGGCGCAAATTCCCTTGGAGGAATCGGTACGTCTGGGTTCTGACCAAGGCAAGCCAGTGGTGCTCAGCCACGCCCAAGCACCAGCGGCTACAGCCCTGAATGATTTGGTCAACAAACTAGTACAGCGACCGCGCGGACTAGCCGGGCGATCGCTGCCAATGTCGTTCTAGCTCGAAGCCTTAGGTGGCCTGTGGATCAAAGGGAGCTGCTTCATTTGCAGCCAGTGGAGCTTGCTTCTGAGTCTGAGGTGCAATAGCCGTTCGCACCGGAGCTGCTGCGACCGGGGTGTTCGGCTTTTCCTTGGCTAGGTTTACTGCGTCATCAAACTCATCGATGAGAGCTTCTTTGATGATGCGCCGTGGGTCGTACTGACGAGGATCCAGCTTTTTCCAGTCAATGTCGGCGACTTCATCGCCGACCTCTTCACGCAGTTGCTCTTTGGCACCGTTGGCCATGCGCCGCACTTCTTTGACCAAATTGGCAAGCTTTTTGGCGTATTCAGGCAACTTTTCGGGGCCAAGAATGACTACCGCGAGCACTGCGAGAATAATAAACTCGCTACCATTGATTCCAAAAAGATCCACGTAAAAAGATTACCTTGTCTCAGACAAACTCACGAAGTCACCGCGCCATATAACCAAGCGCCCTGCCAGCAGCACAGACTAATTCGCTGGACGCAAACCTCGTGGAAGCTTTGGCAGTGACAAAGACTTTGGCGTACGGTTTGCCGGATTGCGGTGTGCAAGGGCATCTCGAAGCATGGCCCTACCGCGATGGATACGTGAACGCACAGTTCCCAGCTTCACATCCAGAATGCGTGAGACTTCCTCGTAAGAGAAGCCTTCCATGTCACATAAAACGATGGCTGCACGGAATTCTGGTGAGAGAGAACGCAAGGCTTCTTGCACATCCACGTCGAGATTGTTGTATTCAAAGTAGCGTTCTGGGGTAATCACGTTACCCGGCAGACGTTCTTCAGCACCTTCGGCAAAGCTATCAAAGCGGATCTTGCTCTTGCGGCGGGCCTGATCTAGGAAGATGTTGGTGGTGATACGGTGCAACCAACCACCCATGGTTCCAGGAGTGTACTTATCCAACGCCTTGAAGGCGCGAACGAATGCTTCTTGGGAGAGGTCTTCTGCGTCATGGCGGTTACCGGTAAGGCGGTAGGCCAGTCGGAAAACCTGTTCGCCATGTTCTTGGACCATTTGGTCCCATGTAGGCGTGGTGGTTTCCGGTGCCGGGGTAGCAGAGATTGAATCACTTGGTGCATTGTTCACTCTTCAAGTATGTGTCGACAAGCTGAGCTGAAGCTAAGAATCCCCTGCGGGAGAACCATCAAGTTGAACAACTTCGCTCCGCGCGCTGGGTACGATTAGAAGTGTCCATTATCAGACAACGCTATTGAGGACCACTACCCATGCCTTCGATGAATCCAGAACTCTTTGCGAGCTGGACCTACTCTCAGAACCACGTCAGCGAGCCAGAGCATGTGGCGCAGGTTCGCGAACGGGCAGAGGATCTGGGAGTGCGGTGCATCGATCCTGCTGGGCGTTCCATGTTGCAGCTGTTGTGCACCTTGCGTAGGCCTCGCAACGCGGTTGAAATTGGTTCGGGTGTTGGAGTCGCCTCGCTGGCCATGCTTGAAGCCGTAGGCCCCTCACTGACGTTGACGGCCATTGAATCCGACTTGGAGCACGCCAATGCCATGCGTCAGGGGCTACGCGAGTCGGGCATTCCGTCGGCACGTGCCAGGATCATCAACGAGCGTGCTGAAAATGTTCTCTCACGCTTGGCCGATCATGCGTACGATTTGGTGCTGATCGATGCTGGCGCAGACTTACTGCTGGAATATGTTGCTGAGGCCAAACGCATCGTTGGTGTTGGCGGAGTCATTATTCTGAACAACGCTTTTGATGAGCATCGTCTAGCGAAGCCAGCTGTTCGCCGTACCTCAACGGTGATGACCCGCGATGCGTTGCGGATGCTTCGCGAAGATCCACGTTTGCAGACCCATCTATTCCCTAGCGAACAGGGATTGTTCGTGGCTACTGTTCTGCCACAACCAATTTCCAAGTCTCGCTAGGTAAGCCAAAAGGACCGACAATATTGTCGGTCCTCGAGTGCCATCGCCTCGTGGCGATCAGGGAAGTCTAGTCAGTGACTTTGAGCAGGCAATCGCGCAGCTCGGCCGCTTCAGCGTTATTCAGCTCAACGACCAGTCGTCCGCCACCATCAATTGGCAGGCGTAGGATCAGGCTCCGGCCCTCTTTGACAACTTCCATTGCTCCGTCACCGGTGCGTGGCTTCATTGCAGCCATTAAGCTGTTCCCTTCGTCTGGGCTAACGCGCGCAACGTGCTTTTGCGTCACGCACTACCGCTTGCCTTGTCCATACTCTGCCAAGATTCCCGGCTGAGTTGGGACTCTTATCATCTATTATTACTAATTTTCGCTCGTGTCGCTAATCACACGCCGTGACTCAAGGTCACGAATCGTATTTTCGAGGCTAGTAATTTCGGTTGCGAGCACGTCGAGAACCTCATCCACTTGATCGCAACGGTAGCCACGCAACCCGAGCGAAAAGCGAACTTTTTCAATGTGTTCAGCACGCGGGTTCTCTGGAAGCAGCACCGGTGGCAACGATGCCTGATGCTCCGTGAGCCCCACAATCGGTTCACCCGTAGCTTCAAAATGACGTCCAACGCCAAGCTTTTTACGTTGGCTCGAAAGCAACAAAGCCACTGCACCAATAAGTAACAGCGCAATGAGGATCAATAGGAACGGCATGGACTCCCCTAGAGTGCGTCTTTCGAATCAGTCTTTTTCTTGCCGGCGTTCAGCACCAAATCAACAGCCTCATCAGGGTCATCAGTGACCGTAAAGAGGTTCAAGTCCTTAGGCGAGATTGCCCGCTCAACAGCAACGGTATTGGTCAACCAATCAACCAAGCCGCCCCAGTACTCAGTTCCGACCAGGACGATTGGGAAGCTGGTGATTTTTTGGGTTTGCACCAAGGTCAATGCTTCAAACAGTTCATCCAAGGTTCCAAAACCACCGGGCAAGACAATGAAGCCTTGGGAGTATTTAACGAACATCGTTTTGCGCACGAAGAAGTAGCGGAAGTTCAGTCCCTTATTCACCGAGGAATTTAGACCTGTCTCAAAGGGCAACTCGATGCCAAGCCCAATAGAGATGCCATCATTATCCGCAGCACCCTTATTGGCTGCCTCCATGGCGCCGGGGCCTCCACCCGTGATGGTGGTAATGCCTTCCTGCGCCAGACGCGTTCCAATATGGTGTGCCATCTTGTAGTACGGGCTCTTTGGATCGGTGCGAGCCGAGCCGAAGACGGCAATCGCCGGTCCGGTGCCCGCGAGGGTTCCGAAGCCATTAACGAATTCAGCTTGAATACGCAGAACGCGCCAGACGTCGGTATGCGTTACATCTTCTTGTGGGCTCTCCAAGAGATAGTGGTCAAGCTGATCCTCGGGACGCTTGCCAGGCCAGCTCGATTCGATGTGGCGTTTTTGCCCTTCGCGAGCGTTCTTTTCACTCTTTCGCTGATGAACCATGTCTTCACTCTATCTGTTATTCACTAGCAACCCAGACCGTGTCGATGTACCGGCTAAGTGACAGTTTTGTAACATCTAGATGTGACTTGTTCGATGTGGCGCGTTGGACGCGTCACATCCAGTAATGTCTATTGCATGAACAGCGATCATCAGGCTCAGTCGGCTACCTCGGACGCTATCGTCCAGCTGACTGGGGTTAACAAGCACTACGGTTCGTTGCACGTGCTCAACAACATCAACCTCAGCGTGACCAAGGGCGAGGTTGTTGTCATTCTCGGCCCTTCGGGTTCCGGTAAATCAACGTTGTGCCGTGCCATCAACCGATTGGAAACAATCGACGAAGGCACCATCAAGATTGACGGTCAGACCCTTCCCTCCGAAGGCAAGGCACTGGCCAAGCTACGCGCAGATGTCGGAATGGTTTTCCAGTCCTTCAATCTGTTCGCCCACAAATCGATTCTTGAAAACGTGACGCTCGGCCCGATTCGAGTCAAGGGCATGAAAAAGGTTGCTGCCAAGGATTTGGCCATGCAGCTACTTGATCGAGTTGGCGTGGCCAACCAGGCGGACAAGCTTCCAGCTCAGCTTTCCGGTGGACAGCAGCAGCGTGTGGCAATCGCCCGCGCACTAGCTATGAAGCCAAAGGTCATGCTCTTTGATGAGCCAACCAGCGCCCTGGACCCAGAAATGATTAACGAAGTTCTGGACACCATGGTGGGACTGGCCAAGGAAGGCATGACGATGCTCGTGGTCACCCACGAGATGGGCTTCGCTCGTAAGGCCGCTGACCGAGTCATCTTCATGGCCGATGGTCAGATCGTGGAGCAAGCAACTCCTGAAGAGTTCTTCACCAATCCACAGTCAGACCGTGCCAAGGACTTCCTCGGCAAGCTCATCACCAACCACTAATTTCATCACCCGCATCCAATTAGGAGAAATTATGCGTAAGTCTCGTTTGGGTAAAGTCGCCGCAATGGCAGCTATCGCAGCTCTGGCCCTAACCTCGTGTGGTGGCTCGGACAGCGAAGCTGACGGCGACAAGATCCGCATCGGCATCAAGTTTGACCAGCCAGGCCTCGGCTTCAAGGATGGTGACAACTACACCGGCTTCGACGTCGACGTTGCCAAGTACGTAGCCAATGAATTGGGCTACGCCGAGGACAAGGTTGAGTTCGTTTCAGCTCCTTCGGCCAACCGCGAAACCATGTTGCAGAACAACCAGGTTGACATGATCTTCGCAACCTACTCGATCACCGATGAGCGCAACAAGGTCATCGACTTCGCTGGTCCGTACTTCGTTGCAGGCCAGGATCTGTTGGTTGCTTCTGACTCTGACATCAACGGCCCTGAGGCACTGAACGGCAAGAACCTTTGCTCGGTCACCGGTTCCACTTCGGCTAAGAAGGTCAAGGACAACTACGCTGAAGGCACCAACCTGCAGGAGCTTCCGGGCTACGCAGAATGTGTCACTCAGATGAGTGGTGGAACCATCGATGCAGTTACCACCGATGACATCATCCTTGCAGGTTTGGCCGCACAGCCTGCTTACAAGGGCAAGTTCAAGGTTGTTGGAAAGCCATTCTCCGAAGAGAAGTACGGAGTTGGCCTGCCTGATGGCACCGACAAGTGCAAGGCCATCAACGAAGCGATCACCAAGATGATTGATTCCGGTGACTGGCAGAAGGCGCTGGATAAGAACACCGAGGGCACCGGCTACAAGCCAAACTCGAAGACTAATCCACCAAAGCTCGCAGACACCTGCGCATAAGCGCACCAGATGCGGCGGGGGCCAAGCCAATTTGTCTTGGCCCCCGCGGCATTCTTGTTTTTCCGATGACCGACTTTTCAGTCCATCGTTCCCATAGCCGCTTGGCCGCCTCACTGGCCATCGAGACAGAGGCTGACAGTGGAGAATTATTTATCCATATTCACTGAGTACAACATCCCCGGAGCATTCTGGGTCAATATCCAACTAACGTTCTGGGCAGCAATTGGAGCGTTAGTACTTGGAACCGTCCTGGCGTTGCTTCGCATCTCCCCCGTGGCAAGCTTCCGAGCCATCGGCTCCAGCTACGTCAACTTGGTTCGTAATACCCCGCTGACCATCATCATCTTGTTCGCCGTGTTGGCACTGTACGGCCAGTTGGGCTTCACCCTTGGTGGAGATTTCCAAGCGAACTTCTTTCGACTCTCGGTCCTCGGTCTAGCGGTGTATCACGCAGCGTTCGTCTGTGAAGCTATCCGCTCTGGTGTGAATACTGTTCCGCTAGGACAGGCAGAAGCGGCCCGCGCTATTGGTCTAGGCTTCATGCCAGCAGCTCGCTTGATCATCCTTCCTCAGGCGTTCCGCGGCGCTATTGTCCCGTTGGGTAACACCCTGATCGCTCTGATCAAGAACTCCACTGTGGCTGCCGTTGGTTCTGTGGCTACCGAGTCCTCTTCGGTAATGAAGTCGATGATTGAGTTCCGTGCCGATATCGTCATCCCGATCTTCCTTACCTTCGCCATTGGCTTTGTGATCATCGTGATCCCAGTTGGCCTAGTAACAACCTGGCTATCTAAGAAGTTGGCGGTGGCACGATGAGCGCATCAATTCTTTTTGATACACCCGGTCCGAAAGCACGTCGCCGAATCCTGATGATCAACATCGTCGGCGCGATCATCGCGTTGGGCGTTGTGGCTTGGATCTTCTTTGGCCTCGCTGGTAAGGGCCAGATGAAGCCTGAGCAGTGGGATGACTTCGTTCAGGCAAGCACCTGGAAGAACTACCTGTTGCCCGGTCTGGTCAACACCCTGAAGGCAGCCATCCTGGGCATCATCGGTTCGGTGATTTTTGGTCTGGTCTTCGGTGTAGGTCGACTCTCGCAGAACAAACTCATCAATGGTTTCTGTACTGTCATCGTGGAATTCTTCCGCGCTGTTCCAGTGCTGCTGATGATCGTGTTCTTCAACGTCTTCTTCGCACGCTCCCTGGAGCTACCTGGCGATACTGCGTTGTGGGCTGTAGTGGCCGCACTGGTCTTCTACAACGGCTCCGTTGTCGCCGAGCTGGTTCGCTCCGGTGTTCACAACCTGCCTAAGGGGCAGCGTGAGGCCGGCATCGCTATCGGTTTGACCCGTGGCATGTCGTTGCGTCACATCGAGATTCCGCAGGCTCTGGTGGCTATGTTGCCAGCGTTGATCGGTCAGTTTGTCGTGATCCTGAAGGACTCGGCTCTTGGCTACATCATCAGCTTCAACGAGCTGTTGTTCTTCGCCCGCACCTATTCCTCGCCTAATGGCAACGTCTTGCAGGCTTTGATCGTTACTGCGGTCATCTTCATCTTGATCAACTTCACCTTGAGCAAGATCGCAGAGATGGTTTCGAAGCGTTTGAGCAGTCGCGTCAAGAAGTCCAAGGATGCCCCTGCTGAATTGGTTGGTGCACCTGCCGGTGCCTTAGCTGCCGGTTCGGTGGACAGCGCCGAGAAGGATCCAAATAATCCTGGCGTCTAAATAATCAGGCACAAAAAATGCTCTCGCTGCTTCGGCGGGTTCTAGCGATCGTCGCAACACCGACGGTCTAGGCCTCTAACAATAAGTCATGCATACGCTCGGCTGGAGTCTTCCAGTCGAGCGTTTTGCGTGGACGCCCATTAAGCAACACCGCCACCTGCTCCAAATCCTCCGGACCATACTTGCTCAAATCAGTACCCTTTGGAAAATACTGACGCAACAACCCATTCGTGTTCTCATTAGAACCACGCTGCCAAGGACTGTGCGGATCACAGAAATACACATCCATATCTGTCGCCTCGCTAAACGACTTATGCAACGCCATCTCAATACCCTGATCCCACGTCAAAGAACCACGCAACGCCTCAGGCAACGTCGCCATTGTTGCAATCAGCCCGTCACGCACCGTCTCTGCCGTATTGTCACCAGGCAAATGCACCAGCATCACAAACCGGGTGCTACGCTCAACCAGCGTACCAATGGCTGACTGATTCCCCGCACCCATGATCAAGTCACCTTCCCAATGACCAGGCACGCACGGTCCTCAACCTCAGCATGACGTTCACTGATACTAATCATCGGATCACGGAAACGCGACCGGCGCTCATCAACCTTCTTCTGCGGTTTACGGCGCACCCTGCCCGAACGCAGGGTATGAACAACTTCTCGCTTCAAACCACCACGGGCTTGCACAAAGATTGATTGATACACCGTTTCTTGAGTCACTCGCATCTCCAAATCATCAGGGTGATCAGCAACCAAACGGAAACAGATTTGTTCCGGTGACCACCCTAGACGCAAACCATAAACAACGTAATCACGTAACGGACCAGGACAAGCAAGTTTCGCTTCCTTCTGCCGTGACCTACGGGCCACAGCCTGCCGGTGCGCCGCGTGAGGATAGTAATCATCCTGGGCAGTGCGGTTTCGTCGCAGTTCTCTACTGATGGTGGACGGTGAGCGGTTAAGCTTGATGGCGATCTGACGTATCGAGTGCCCAGCAATGCATAGCGCATAGATTTCTTCGCGTTCAGTCATGGACAGATATCGCGGATCAATCTGCTTCTCCAGCGCGGGAAGACTTGGACTCGCGGTATTGTGCTGCCGGCCTGACTCGGTGGCGTGGGTAGTCATTCCACTGTTATATTCCACTACCCGACCGTCGGGATAGAACCGTTTGTTTCCGCTTCTGCGGATGCCGTGGTCCCACTCTCGACCGGTTTCCAAATGGGCGCCCACCTGTTTGACGGCATCCCGAAGGCTCATACCTTGGGCGCGGAGGCGTAGGAACTCCTCACGTTTGCCCGCGTGAGATGTCGGAATTTTTAGCTTTGCCTTAACCACCCATTGGTAGCAAGTGTGGATCGGTATATTGACTTCGCGTGCCGCTTGGCTAACGTTTTGAAGCTTGTCGAAGGCAGTGAAGAACGCGTCTTTCTGTTCTTGCGTGTATCTCGTTTTGGGCTTGCCACGAGTGGCGGAAGGGGCCGATCGGGATGATGCCCAGCCGTGTTTTTTGGCGAGTTGATACGCCGCGGGAAGTGAGACGCCGATGGCTTGGGCAGCATCTTTGACACGCTGAGTCTCATCGAGCACTTCGTTGAAACGTTGCTTCTCGTCCGGTGTGAGCCTTGCCCTTGGAATTCGTTGAGGCGTGGCCGGTGACGGGTTCTGGGTTAAATGAGGCACGGTCGTTGCAACTCCTGATTATTCAGGGTGTTGCAACGACCGTTAGAACCCGCCTTCAAGCAGCGAGAGCATTTTTTGTGGCCATTAGTTGCCAAGAGCGTTAGTTAGCTTAGCCAGGCGCGTAAGGAGTTTAGACAGGTGCGGATATCTTCCTGCGCCACGTGCTCGTCATCGCTGTGTGCCAGCAACGCATCGCCCGGACCAAAGTTGACCGCTGAAACGCCGAGGGCAGAGAAGCGGGACACATCCGTCCAACCGTATTTAGGCTTCGGTTCCTGGCCAAGGATCTTGATTAGGTCTGCGGCGATTTCCTGATTGAGCCCTGGCTTGGCACCTTCGGCCCCATCGGTGCGCTCAATCTCAAAGCCCTCAAAGAGTTCAAAGACCAATGCCTCGGCCTGGGCCAGAGTCTTGTCCGGAGCAAAGCGGTAGTTGATTTCGACTTCGCAGTAATCGGGAATGACGTTACCTGCGATACCACCATTGATACGTACCGCATTCATCCCTTCGCGGTAGTCCAATCCTTCAACGGTGATGGTCTGTGGCTGGTACTCGGCTAGGCGTTGCAGGATTGGGGCAGCATCATGAATGGCGTTGTGCCCCATCCATGCGCGGCCCGAGTGCGCAGCTTTACCGTGGGTTCGGATGACAAAACGGCTAGTTCCGTTACATCCGCCCTCAACGGTGCCGTTGGTTGGTTCTAGCAGGATGGCAAAATCAGCTTCCAGAAGTTCAGGACTGTTGCGTACCAGACGGCCCAATCCAGACTTGGCTGCTTCTACTTCTTCATGATCATAAAAGACATAGGTCACGTCGTACTTAGCATCGGTGAGTTCGGCGGCAAGGGCCAGCTGAACGGCAACGCCTCCCTTCATGTCGGTGGCTCCACGTCCGTAGATCACACCGTTAATCACCTGTGCTGGAACGGTGCCTAGTGCACCTTCAGTACGAGGCAAGGGAACGGTGTCCAAGTGCCCGGCCAGCACAACCCGGCGCTCACTCCCAAAGTTGGTGCGGGCAACAATCGCGTCTTGGTCACGGTGAACCTGCAAATGCTCCAGCTTCAACAACGCCTCATGTACCTGATCGGCGATGGCTTGTTCGTTTCCGGAGACAGATTCAATGTTCATGATCTGCTCGGTCAGCACTGCGACGTCCTGTCGCAGGTCCAATTCGTTCACGGTATTCACAGTCCTACGTTTCTAGCTTCACTAGCCTGTCATCTATCAACGTTACCCGGGGCAACAACGATACGATCAGTGTATGACTTCAGAAACTGTGACTGCCTCCAGTGACTCCTCCGTACGCTTGGCTTCAGGCCACGGGCTTGCCACCATCGCAGCAGATGGATCCGTCCTCGACGTCTGGTACCCAGCACCTGTGCTTGGTGAACTAGAAGAGGCTGATTCCCTGCCTCGTGAGTTGGCTTCTGCCGCTCAGGATGACGCTGCTCGTGGCACCACTCAGAAAGTGGTCTCGATGACCATTGACCTCGATGTGGCTCCCGCCGATACCGCAGATGTGTGGCTTCGTCTGCACGTACTATCCCACCGTTTGGCGCAGCCAAACACCATCAACCTTGACGGCATTTTTGGTCATTTGGCTAACGTCGTTTGGACCAACTTCGGTCCATGCCAGGTTGAAGGCTTCGAAGTAACCCGTCTAAAGCTTCGTTCCCGTGGTGCTGTCACCGTTTACGGTGTAGACAAGTTCCCACGCATGGTTGACTACGTTGTACCTTCGGGCGTCCGTATTGCTGATGCTGACCGTGTGCGCTTGGGCGCTCACCTGGCTGATGGCACCACCGTGATGCACGAAGGCTTTGTAAACTTCAACGCCGGCACCTTGGGCACCTCGATGGTTGAGGGACGCATCTCGGCCTCGGTCATCGTGGGCAACGGCTCCGACGTAGGCGGCGGCGCCTCGATCATGGGCACCCTTTCGGGTGGTGGCAAGGAACGCATCGTCATTGGGGAGCGAGTACTGCTCGGCGCCAACGCTGGTGTGGGCATCTCCATCGGTGACGACTCGGTGGTTGAAGCCGGCCTCTACGTCACCGCGGGCACCCGCGTACTCTTGGGCGACAAGCAGGTGAAGGCTTTGGAGCTCTCCGGCGTTCCAAACCTTCTCTTCCGTCGCAACTCGATTACCGGTGCGGTCGAAGCATTGGCTCGCGCGGGTCAGACTGTTGAGCTGAACAGCGCACTGCACGCTAACTAAATTTTCTCGCTTTTGTGCGAGCTTTGAACAGTGAGGGTAGGCGGAACATCGTTCCGCCTACCCTCACTGTTTTCTGTAACCTGCTGTTTTTAGTCCCCAGGGAAAATGATGGTGACCATGGGCTGAATGAAACCGCGGAAAGCACCAGCATCTTTCATCAAGGATGTACTTGCAACAATGGTGCCCGGTCCAGCCAGCCATGCTCGGGGCTCATCCAGCGGCACATCAATGAGTTGAATCTCTTGGGTTGCATTTTTCGTATCGTGTTCAACTCCGTGGTCTATCAAAATCCGTTCCAACTCATCTAGTCTGCGCGGAACGTAGCTGGGACTTTGCTGCTCAAAGTGTTGAGCATGCGCTTGCGCAAAAACAGTTGCCTGACCGTAATGAGCGCGGGCTAGTCTTGCCAGCGCAGGGAACCCGTCAGCGTCCAGTCTTTCGTGCAGTTTTTGTTCTTCTGCCTGTTCTTCAGCAATGTCAGCGGCCGTGAGAGTCCCCCACCACGCGCTCCATTCTTGCTTAAACTGTCCGTGCGAAGAATCAGCACCGTTGCGATTCTTGATCGTTGAGGACAGTCGGGAGTTCGGTCCGGCCTCAGCCGGATCCACACCGCCCAACTCCCTCAAGTACAAAGCCATGAGCATCGTTTGATCGGTCTTGATGGCCAATGACCAGTTGTTTCCACGACGAAAGTACATGCGTACCACCTGACTTTTGGGCATACCCTCGCGGTCTTAAAGTCAAAGAATACTCCCGTATGCACGCTTAAAACAGACAAGAGGCTTGCCATCCTTTATACGGATGGCAAGCCTCTTGTGAGCGTTCGTACGCTACCTTATGGCTTGGTGTAGCCTGGGTAGTCGCGTTCGGTTTCACCCATGTACAGCTGACGTGGGCGGCCGATCTTTAGTTCTGGATCCTTGATCATTTCGCGCCACTGTGCGATCCAGCCTGGAAGGCGTCCAATCGCGAACAGTACGGTGAACATCTTTTCAGGGAAGCCCATAGCGGTGTAGATCAAGCCGGTGTAGAAGTCTACGTTCGGGTAGAGCTTGCGCGAGATGAAGTACTCATCGTTCAGGGCAGTTTCTTCCAGCTTCATCGCGATATCAAGCAACTCGTTCTTGCCCTGCTTTGCCAGCAGGTCGTGAGCGGTCTTCTTGATGATCTTTGCGCGAGGATCGTAGTTCTTGTACACGCGGTGGCCGAAGCCCATCAGGCGTACGCCGTCTTCCTTGTTCTTGACCTTCTCCATGAATTCTTCTGGAGAGATGCCCGAAGACTGGATTTCGCGCAGCATCTTGAGCACAGCTTCGTTGGCGCCGCCGTGGGCCGGGCCAGAAAGTGCGTGGATACCGGCAGAAACCGAAGCGAACATGTTGGCTTCCGAGGAACCTACCAGGCGCACGGTGGAGGTCGAGCAGTTCTGCTCGTGGTCCGCGTGCAAGATCAGCAGTAGGTCAAGTGCCTTGACTACGTCTGGATCCTGGATGTAAGGCTCTGCGGCGGTGCCGAAGCACAGGCGCAGGAAGTTCTCGACCATGTTCATCGAGTTATCTGGGTACAGCAGTGCCTGTCCGATGGACTTCTTGTGGGCGTAAGCAGCCAACACTGGAAGCTTTGCCAACAGGCGCAGGGTCGAGCTTTCGACCTGCTTTGAGTCCTTTGGATCCAGAGAATCCTGGTACCAAGTGGACAATGCCGATACGGCCGAGGACAGCACTGGCATTGGGTGTGCGTCGCGTGGGAAGCCACCGAAGAAGCCCTTGAGCTCTTCGTGCAGCAGGGTGTGGCGGCGCAGTGAGTTGTCGAACTCTGCCAGCTGATCAGCGGTAGGTAGTTCGCCGTAGATCAGCAGGTAGGTTACCTCGATGAAGCTGGACTTCTCAGCCAACTGCTCGATTGGGTAGCCACGGTAACGCAGGATACCTGCATCGCCGTCGATGTAGGTGATCGCGGACTTGGTGGCCGCGGTGTTCATGAAGCCAGGATCGTAGGTCACGTTCCCGGTGGTCTTCAATAGTGGTGCTACAGCGAAACCGTCGTTGCCCTCAGCAGCCGGGATAACCGGTAGCTCAAGGTTGGTATCACCAAATTGTAGCTGCGCAGATGTAGTATCTGTCATTGCTTCTCCTAACCGGAAAGCGTGTAGTTCCGAAAGGTCAGTCGTCACCTTAGAACATACCGCGACTGGACCCTATCTCGCTAATCAGACTGTCATCTTCACCGGTTGGCGGAAGAATTCAGCCGTTCAACGGCGGCCGCGATCCGTTCGTCGGAGGCGGTCAATGCCACGCGTACGTGGCGTTCTCCTGCAGCGCCGTAAAAGGCGCCAGGGCCTGCAACAATTCCTAGCTGGGCTAGGGCTTCAATTGTTTCGAAGCTCGGACGGTCCGCGGTGCACCATAGGTACAAACCAGCGACCGAATCTTCGATCCGCAGTCCGAAGTTTTCTAGTGCTGGGCGAAGTGCTTCGCGGCGGGCACGGTAGATTTCGCGCTGCTGTGCCACATGTTCGTCATCGCCAAGCGCAACCACCATGGCGTGCTGGATGGGACCGGGAACGATCATGCCAGCATGCTTGCGGCTGTTGACCAGCGTTGGCATGAGGTTTGGTGCACCAGCTACAAAAGCGGCACGGTAGCCAGCCAAGTTGGACTGCTTAGACAGCGAGTACAGCGCTAGTAAGTTATCGAGGTTTCCCCCACTCACTTCTGGGTCAAGAATGCTAGGCACTTGGCCTTCATATTCTTCCCAACCCAGTTCCGCATAACATTCGTCGGAGGCGACCACAGCACCAATTTCGCGAGCCTGCTCAACGATCTGGCGCAGTTGCGCACTAGCTCGCACCTTGCCGGTGGGATTACCTGGCGAGTTGACCCAGATGAGCTTAACGCGAGAAAGTTCCTCGGCGCTCAGTTCATCAAGATCATCGGTGGCGATAGGGATAGCCGAGACCAGCTGTGCACCGATGTCATAGGTTGGGTAGGCAATCTTTGGTCGGACAACAATATCCCCGGCGCCGATTCCCAGAAGCAGTGGCAACCAGGCCACCATCTCCTTGGAGCCAACCGTTGGCATGACGTCATCGATGCTCAAGCCCGTAACGTTACGGCGACGCGCAAACCAGTCAACAATGGCTTGGCGAACTTCAACGGTTCCATGCGTGGTGGGGTATCCGTGAGAGTTTGCCGCTTGAGCCAACGCGTCCTGAATGATCTGCGGGGTGTTATCGACCGGCGTGCCGATCGAAAGGTCCACGACCCCTCCTGGATGCTTTGCAGCCTGCTCGCGATATGGTGCGAGCTGGTTCCAGGGGTAATCGGGGAGCTTAAGCATAAAAGTAAAACCTAGCCTTGGTTCTGAAGTGGCAGTGCACTGATGATTGGGTGATCAGTACCGGTATTACCAATTTTAGCGGCGCCACCTGGGGAACCAAGTTCATCGAAAAAGTCGACGTTAGCTTTGTAATAGTCAGCCCATTCGTCGGGCACATCATCTTCGTAGTAGATGGCTTCAACGGGGCAGACTGGTTCGCAGGCGCCGCAGTCAACACATTCATCCGGGTGAATGTATAGCGAGCGTTCGCCTTCATAAATACAATCTACCGGGCACTCTTCGACACACGCCTTGTCTTTCACGTCGACGCAGGGCTGAGCGATGATGTAAGTCACGAGGGCCGAGACCTTTCCTTGCACTTGATGGTTTCAACACGAGCGAGCAGGATTCTGTGATGCTCTTTGAATCTCTAACCGGCTCGAACTACAGTCTAGTCCTGATATCAATACATCTTTGCGCCCATGTACCTGCTGTGACGTAACCGACGATTCACATTTCGGCTTCTTGGGCTTTAGATGAATTCTTCTTACGAAAAGATGACGCGCAAAAATGCTTAGTTTTGGTGATCTGGCTACTGGTGACCGTATCGTCGTTCGATACCGGTTGAGCAATGCTCAGGCTGGAGAAAAATTTAGCGATGCTTTGGGTGAAGTGCAAGAGATTACCGAAGAGTCGATTAGCGTGAAGACACGCTCGGAGCTGGTGCGTATTGACCGTTCCTCGATTACTCACGCAAAGCGTGTTCCTCCGCCACCGGCTAGACGCCGGCCTCGCAGCTAAAGTGCTCTGTACTGAACTACTGGCCAGTGGTTTGTGTTCAGATTCTTTGCGACATGTGATTTGACTCTGCCAATCACTTATCGAATTTCGCGTATGCTGATTCCATGCCATCCGACAAACATGTCCAATCGCGAGCTCGGGCACTCAGCTCCCCGCTGAGGCTTCGAATCCTTCGTTTGTGCCTCCACGAGTCACGAACCAACAAGGAAATTGCGGACATTCTTGAGCTCAATCCGGCCACATCGTTACACCATGTGCGCACCCTAGTTACCAATGGTTATCTGGAGCCGGAAGAAGCGCGCCGCGGCAATCGTGGGGCTAAAGAGGTTCCCTACCGCAGCACCAAACAGTCCTGGGGCACACGTATCCCCGATGCAGCTCCGATGCTCGTGGACACCTTCCTGCAAGAGATTGATGGGCTGGCTCCCGAAGAAATTCAGGTGATCCGCGTCGGTCTGAAGCTAAGCGAAGCATCCCAAAAAGAAATGATGTCTCGGTTACGCACGGTCATTGAGGACTACGCAATGCGAGATCCAGAAGAAGACGGTGTAGCCACCTCCCTCTTCTTGGCTCACCACTTGGATGTCACCGGAAGTGCTCCGGCAGATCGCTGATTGGTGCAGCAACAAAAACTTTTCGTTAAACACAGAAGGTGTTCTTCCCACTGGGAAGAACACCTTCTGTGTTAGTTGGCTCGGTGCTGTTTGCGAATATTTCGCAACGCCAACACCAATCCAATAATTGCAGGAATAATCATTCCGTACATCCACAAGGCCGAAGCAATGGCCGGGCCCGGCAGATATTTGTAGTACTGCATGCTCAGGATGAGCTGATCATTTCCTACATAGGAAATCAGGCCCACACAGACGTAGCAACCGATGAAGGCCAAGGCCCCGGCCCACAGCTTCTGTGAAGAAACCGCAGCCCAGTAGACCAAGACGCCTAGCAACAGCCATGCAACACCCACGCCCCACACCACCGGAATGTCGTTGCCGACATAGGAGATGGACGCGTGAATTGCAGTACCGAATAATCCTGCTACCAAGGCTGCAACCGCACCACGCCAGAGCGCGGAGAGGTTGCTGCCTTGGTTATTGTTGCGCTGATTAGGAGCGAGCGCGTGCACGGGTAGCCTTGGCACGATCGCTAGCGTTCAGCAGAACCTTGCGGATACGAACTGCATCCGGGGTAACCTCTACGCACTCGTCTTCGCGAGCGAATTCGAGGGACTCTTCCAGAGTCAGGTTGCGTGGTGGGGTCAGGTTCTCGAAGCTATCCGAGGAAGCTGCACGCATGTTGGTGAGCTTCTTTTCCTTGGTGATGTTTACGTCCATGTCATCAGCGCGGGAGTTCTCGCCAACAATCATGCCCTCGTAAACCTCTTCAGTAGGCTTGACGAAGAAGTTCATGCGTTCCTGCAGGTTGATCATTGCGAATGGAGTCACAACGCCAGCACGGTCAGCAACGATCGAACCGTTGATGCGGTATTCGATTGGACCAGCCCATGGCTCGTAGCCTTCAGCCAAGGACGATGCGATACCTGCGCCGCGGGTGTCGGTCAGGAAGCGGGTACGGAAGCCGATCAGGCCACGTGCAGGAACCATGAATTCCATGCGAACCCAGCCGGTGCCGTGGTTAGCCATGTCGGTCATGCGACCCTTGCGCGATGCCAGCAGCTGAGTGATAGCACCCAAGTACTCTTCTGGTACGTCAATGGTCATGCGTTCCATTGGCTCGTGAACCTTGCCGTCAACAACCTTGGTCACAACCTGTGGCTTACCAACGGTCAGCTCGAAGCCTTCACGACGCATCTGCTCAACAAGAATAGCCAGTGCCAATTCGCCACGACCCTGTACTTCCCAAGCGTCTGGACGCTCGGTAGGCAGGATGTTCAGCGAAACGTTACCGATCAGTTCCTTGTCCAGGCGGTCCTTCACCTGGCGGGCGGTAACCTTAGCGCCTTTGACCTTGCCAGCAAGTGGCGAGGTGTTGATACCGATGGTCATCGAGATCGCAGGTGGATCAACGGTGATCAGTGGAAGTGGCTTAGGGTTCTCAAGGTCGGTGAGGGTTTCACCAATCATGATGTCTTCGATACCAGCAACTGCAACGATCTCACCTGGACCAGCTTCTTCAGCTGGAACACGGGTCAGACCCTTGGTGGCAAGCAGTTCAGTGATCTTGACCTGCTTCATGGTGCCATCCTGGCGAGCCCAGTTAACCTGCTGGCCCTTACGGAGGGTGCCGTTGATCATGCGCAACAGTGCCAGACGGCCAAGGAATGGCGATGCGTCAAGGTTGGTTACGTGTGCCTGAAGAACTTCACCCTCGGTGAAGGTCGGAGCAGGAACGTGCTTGATGATGGTCTCGAACAGTGGCTCAAGATCTTCATTGTCTGGCAGGGTTCCATCGGCTGGCTGGTTCATCGAAGCGTAACCGGCCTTGCCCGAAGCGAAGACAACAGGAACGTTCAAGATGGCGTCCAGATCCAAGTCTGGAGCTTCATCAGCCAAGTCCGAAGCCAAGCCCAACAGCAGGTCCATGGAGTCAGAGATGACGCCATCGATGCGGGAGTCAGGGCGGTCGGTCTTGTTAACCACGATGATTACTGGGAGGTTTGCGCTCAGTGCCTTACGCAGCACGAAGCGAGTCTGAGGCAATGGGCCTTCAGAAGCATCAACGAGCAGAACCACGCCGTCAACCATGGACAAGCCACGCTCGACCTCGCCACCGAAGTCAGCGTGACCCGGGGTGTCGATAACGTTGATGGTCATTGCCTTGCCGTCAGCGGCTGGGCCGTTGTAGAACACGGTGGTGTTCTTGGCAAGAATGGTAATGCCCTTCTCGCGCTCCAACTCGCCAGAGTCCATCACGCGATCTTCGGTTTCACCATGGCTGTCGAATGCGCCAGTCTGCTGGAGCATGGCGTTAACCAGGGTGGTCTTTCCGTGGTCAACGTGTGCAACGATGGCTACGTTACGAAGTTCGTCGCGACTAATGGTGTTATCTGACATGCGTGAAGGCTCACTTCCGCTCGAGGATTTTAGATCTAAGGGGTCGGGGCCAAAGTCGACCCAACAATCCAGTTTACGCTCTCGAAGCAAGTACTCCGGTGCTCTGTGTCAGAACATACAAGAATTTCCGCGAAAATCGTGAAAAATTCAGCTTTCCGTTGCCGTCGGAATCCAGAAACGCAGCGTGCTAGGTCCACCTGAGTGCGCTACTTCGGGAAGTTCCGCGTCCAGCACTCCCCCACATTTTTTAATTGTGGCTTTGGAGCCTTCATTGGTGCTGTCGCAGGTAAGTAGCGCTTGGTCCACTCCGGCAACACGCACTTCGTTTAGAGCGAACCGGCACAGTTCAGCGGCAATACCGCGACGACGAAATTCTGGAACGACGCCGTAACCGATGTGTCCACCAAATTGAAGCAGTGAGTCATTGAGCTCATACCGGACCGATACACGCCCAACAAGTTCACCAGCTTGGTCAAAAGCTACAAATAGTGCAGAACGAACCCAACCCGGCGGGACATGCTCCCCGCGGCGCCCGGCCTTCATGCGGTAAATGTAATCTTCCCAGTGTTCATCAGCGGACCACGTTGGAAGGAACTCGAAGTCTTCAACAAGCATCAAATTATGAGCGTCAACGGCCTGCTGCTCATCTTGACTAGCTAGCTCACGAATTTCCAAGGGTTCACTGGTGATCATGTGGCCATTATGCCAGCCAGCAACTCCCTATTAGGCATTGACTACTAGTAACTAATTTTTTCGCCTTCTACCTGCAAATGCCAGGCTAGGGTTCCGCCGGCAAGACTGTAGAGGCGGCAAGATTCTGGAAGTACCTTGGCAGCAATTTCTACTGCCTGCTGGGAGCGGACTCCGGTCTTGCACACCATGACTACGGTCGGGGCCTCGGCAGGAATTGTGTGCACAGCCTCATCGCGCACCTTCGCCAGCGGTAAGTGAATACTTCCCGGAATGGCTACGATGTCCCGCTCCCACCCCTCGCGAACGTCTACTAAGAGAACTTCCTGTTCTTGCAGCATTGATTGGAGTGCTGTGACCTCTAACTGGGCTACTGGTTTTTCTACTGCTTTTTCTACTGTGCAAGCAACTGGCTGATAGTCCCCTAGCTCAGTGACTTTAGTACGTTGCGGATCAAGTGAAAATCCTAAGGTTCGCACACTGGCCGACAGCGCATCGTAGAGCCAGAGCTTGCCGGAGAGCGTTTCTCCAACTCCGGTAATGAGTTTGAGCGCTTCGGTGCTCATCACTGAACCGACTACTCCGCATAACGCTCCGAAGACTCCACCTTCGGCGCAGCTGGGCACCGAATCAGCATCCGGAATTTCGGGAAAGAGGTCCCGCAGCATCGGACCGGTACGCGGATCAAAAACCGAAACCTGACCAGAAAATTGGTACAGCGTTCCCCAGATCAATGGCGTACCGGTAATTTCTGCTGCGTCTGAGGCAAGGTACCTGGTGGCGAAGTTATCGCTACCGTCGATAACTAAGTCGTAGTCGGTGAAGAGTTCAATAGCGTTGTCTTTGCTCAGCTTTTGATCAATGGCTTCCACCTTGACATCACTGTTGTGTTCTAGAGCTATTCTGGCCACCGAGTGGACCTTGGGATTACCAATATCGGTTTCACGATGAATGATCTGACGCTGAAGATTAGATATTTCAACACTGTCGTCATCTAGCACCCCTATATGTCCAATGCCGGCCGCGATGAGATAACTGGCGATGGGACTGCCTAATCCTCCGGCTCCAATGATCAGTACTTTGGCGTTGAGGATTCGCCGTTGGCCTTCTTCGCCTACCCCAGGAAGTGTGAGGTGTCGCGAGTAGCGTGCAAGCGCACCGGCTTCAAAATCTGTTGCCGGTTCACACAATGCAGGGCGAGTCATTAGAACTCACCGACCAGCGTTTGCATCATGCCTTCTTCAGGTGAGGAGGCCAGTGCGGTATCGCGCTTGGGGATTCGGCCGGCCAAGTATGCCGCCCTACCGGCTTTAACTCCGTCGCGCATTGCGGCGGCCATCAGTGGAGCATTGTGCGCCCGGGTCACTGCGCTAGCTAGCAGTACTGCATCGCAGCCAAGTTCCATGGCAAGCGCCGCATCCGAGGCGGTACCCACCCCTGCGTCAAGAATGACTGGAACGTTGGAACGCGAAACTATGGTGGAAATATTGTGTGGATTCAGGATCCCCAAACCTGAGCCAATGGGTGCGCCAGCAGGCATGATTGCAGCAACTCCCGCATCCTGCAAGCGTTGGGCCAGGGCGGGATCATCATTGGTATAGGCAAAAACCTCAAAGCCATCAGCCACTAACTGTTCGGTGGCCCAATAGAGTTCCAATGGATCAGGTAGCAGCGTGTCCTCATCAGCGATGACTTCCAGCTTGATCCAGTTGGTTTCTAACGCTTCGCGGGCCAGCTGTGCGGTGAGCACGGCGTCGCGTGCGGTGAAGCATCCAGCGGTATTGGGCAAAGCAATCACATCATTGCGTTGCAGCAACTCATAAACGTTGCCTGAACCGGATGCTGAAAAATGGCGGATGGCTACCGTGGTGAGTTCTGTCCCGGAAATTTGAAGTGCACTTTCCAGCGTGGACAGCGAGGTAGCACCTCCGGTACCTAGGATCAGGCGTGAGGAAAAAGTTCGGCCAGCAACAACAAATGGGTCCGTGGTTGCGTTAAGTTCTGTAAGCTCGTGCGCGTCCATGTTCAGCCTCCCTGTGCTGCCGTGACGAGTTCGATTGTGTGCCCGCTCTGCACCGCAAATCCGTTCCACGAGCTACGCGGCACCACTGCCCCGTTGACCGCGGCGGCCAGTCCAAGTTTGCTACCGTCAATGGCTTTGGAATCTTTGTCTAGTTCCTTGCCGATGTGTCTGGCGATGAATTCACGCAGGGACAATCCTGCGTCCACCTGAACGGGTTGGTTATTAACCGTGATGCTGATTGAAGTCATGAACTTTGCTCCAAAAGTGTGTCGGATGAGTAGGTAGGGAAACGGTACGGGTCAACGTCCTTGAGCATCGCACTGGCCGGCAGGTGCTCTGTCAGGTCAGCGGTGAGCGTTGATCCCAACGGGCTAAGTAGCACTCCGTGACGTGAATAGCCGGTGGAGATCACCAGCCCTGGATCTATTCGACCGATTAGCGGGCGGTCATCGGCAGTTGCCGGACGAGCTCGGGCAATGACCTCGTTCAGTGAGCAATCAGAGATGCCGGGAACAAGTCTGCGAGCGTTATCCAACAAGTTGTACATGGCGCCAACGTTGACTTGTGGATTCCCGTCTTCGCGCACGCTGGCTCCGAGAACAAGACTTCCGTCTTTGCGCGGAACCAGATAGACATTTTCTCTGTGCACGATGCCTCGAATAATTCGGGTCACTAATGCAGGGCCGGGTGGGCCTTGGATCCGCAGGATGTCACCATAAACCGGGCGTACGGGAGCTGGTTGAACTCCCCTAACCGTTCCTAGGGCAGTACAGAGAATTGTTTGCTCTGCTTCCAGTCTTGTACCTGAAGACGTCAGCACGGCCGTGGTTTGATTCTTGTCATCCTTGATCACTTCAACACACTGTTCAAGCACGAGATCCGACTGGAAATACTCCAGAAGAATTCGTACCACCGAGCGAGGGTCAATTTGATGATCATCCTCGCAAAGCACCGCACCAGCAATGTTTCTGGCCAGCGCAGGCTCTAGGTTTCGCGCTTGGCTGGGCAAGAGCTTTTGAGCTGACAGGCCTAAGGAAGTTTGTAATTCCACCAGCTCGTGTAGGGCTTCACGGTCCGCGGGTTCTGCCGCCACCACCAAGGTTGAGCTTGTCAGATAGTCGGGACGCTGGCCCGAGATCGCTTGAATCCTGTTCACAAAATCTGGATAGCTCTTGTTGGAGGCGGCCAACATCTGATGCAGTGGTCCTTGGCCCCAGACGGTTTCTGCTGCCGGCGCCAACATTCCTGCGGCAGCATGGCTGGCGCCTTGGCCGGGTGAAGGATCAATAATGCAGACAGTGTGCCCGCGCGAGCTGAGCTCAAACGCTGTGGCTAGGCCGATGATTCCGGCACCAACGATGTTGACATGCATAGGCGCACGCTTCCTTCCTACGGCGGCATGACCCGCATCAGGTATAGCGGTCGGCTCAGTGCCCTCTCAGCCTGGTCGATTCAGGCTCCCGCGGAGATGTTGCGATTATAAGCATGACCCAGCTCATAAAAGCGAACTACGGCGGACTTTGTTCCGTCATCTTCTGTGATGTACTTACAAACATGTCGCTTCCGAAGTATCCCGCTGAATTGGTTGCTGGTTCCACGTTGTTGGAAACCATCGTTGAGTTTGAGCAGCAGCTACTGTCTCCTACGATTCGCAACAACCCTGACCAGCTGAGTCTTCTATTGCACAAGAACTTTGGTGAGATTGGAGCCAGCGGACGTACCTACAACCGAGAACAGATTCTTAGATTGTTGGTCGCTGAGGATTCTGGTGGCAGCGCAGGACAGGTTCATGACCCTGTTGGTACACAACTGTCAACAAACCTTGTGTTGCTCCGGTGGTCCACCTTCGGTCACAGGGCAAGTCATCGCACTTCCCTGTGGTTCCACGATCAGGGCCGCTGGCAAATGCTCTTTCACCAAGGAACACTGAGCGCAACGGCAACCGACAAAGAACGCGATACCACCAATGCGCAAGTAGAAACTACCGGTGATGAAATTAGCGTTCGAAAGCTCAGGGCGTCAGATGCCGACGCGGTTTTTGAAGCCTTTACCTCTGATGCACTAATGCATCGTCAAGGTGAGGCCAGCACTCCCGCTAACGCCCGTAAACATGTTGGCGCCCTACTAGCTGATTGGCGACGTCAATGTCCGTTGGCCATCACGAAGAACGGGCGATTGATTGGTTTAGTTTGCGCCACCTTAGATTCAAGTAACAAGAATGCTTGGATTTGGTATTGGATGCATCAGGCATTTAGAGGGCAGTCACTGACTACTCGGGCTGTGGCCACCCTGGCGAATTATCTCTTTGAAGAGCAGGACATTTACCGCGTGGAGTTAGGGTTACGCGCAAATAACCCAGGTTCCCGCCATGTCGCTGAAAAGAACGGTTTTCTGCGTGAGGGTATTGAGCGAGGCAAATTCCTAATTGACGGTGAGCGTATTGATGTTTTTACATACGCACGACTTCGGGATGATCCAGTCCCGTCTGTAGTTCCATTGCCGTTGAACCTAACTGAGTAAGTTCAACGGCACGTAAAAAGTCGTGAAATCCATAGCGGATTCCACGACTTTTTATTTTGTCCCTGATGTTTTGATCTAGCTGGTTAGATGCCAGGCGTCGTAGGTGGAGTCGTCGGTGGTGCTGGTGGAGCCGGCGGTGCCGGCGGCGCCGAACCTGGCTCGTTGGAGACGACCTTGTCGGTATCAATCTTGTTCAGCGTACGAGCCGCTGCGTCACGTCCACCGAGGCCGAAGGCCAGCGCTGCTGCAAGAGCTGCGCCGATGACAATTGCGCCGAAGGCCATGTTGATGATTGAGTCAGCAATGCCCATGTACTTCAGACCCATTGCTACGAACAATGCGATTGCGGTGTAGCGGATGATCTTCGAAGCCGTGGTTTCACCCAAGAACTTGCCGATCACGTTGGCAATGACAAAACCTGCTGCGATGATTGCTGCGCCGAAGAGGATCTTGCCACCGAGGCTCAGAATCTCGTTGAGGATGTTGGTTATTGCTGGGAAGTTCAGCATCTGGGCTGCCATCACGCCGAAGAACAGAATAATGGCGATCTTGACAATTCCAGCGATGATTCCCGATGCGCTCTTGCCGTCTGGGACTACGCCCCATTCAGCAACAACACGGTCAGTGCCCACGCCCTGAAGGGTGGTTTCCAGTAGCTGACCCACAAACTTAGCGATCAGCACGCCGACTGCCAGTAGCGCAAGGGCCATGAGGACCTGCGGGATGGCGGTGAAGACCAGCTGCAACATCTGTTGGGCAGGATCCGAAATTGCCGCGATACCCAAGACCTGCAGTGCCGAGATAGCAACAACAAGCAGGATCAGTGCAAACACAATGTTGGAGATGATTCCAACGATCTTCGCCTGAGCTTCGCGTGACTGAACTTCGTCTACGGGTTCGTTGGCTGGAGTCAGCTTGCGAACGAGACCACTAAAGTCCACCGTTCCCAGTCCGGTATTCAGCAGCTGTCGAACGATATTTGCGATGACATAGCCAATGAAGAAGATGAAGCCGGCACCGATCAGATTCGGGATAAATGCCATGACTCCACCGAGCAGGCCCTGCACCGGTGAAAGAACTTCTGAAAGCGAGAAGACCTGGAGGATAGCGACGAGGCCAAAGAGCCAGACAATCAGCCCGGCAACTTTGCCGAGGGATTGCCCTATTTGAGTTCCGTCATTTCCTTGCTTCTGCAAGAACTTCACTCTGCTCACTAATTTGCCGGCAGCCCAACGAACTATTCGCGCTACAAGCCAAGTAATGATGAGAATGACGAGCGCAATGGCTACTTTCTGTAGCATTGACGCCCAGTCTATGTTGCCTAAGACGTTCCCAGACTGCATTTTCCGCTCCTTCAACGTAGGGACAAGTCGACCCTACGATGAAGGAACTACGCTGACTAGGGCAAAGACTGTAACTCCCAGCCAACGCTCATTGGATATATTCAGGTCTTAGTGCGGTATTCGAAGCAAAAATGGGCGTCTGCAGCGAAATTCACACATAGTGACCTGAGGCACAACTGAATCACAAAATTTTTTGAAACTTATCAAATCTTCAAATCAGTGAATTCACCTGAGTGACTTGCGGTTTCTTAGATCAAGAGTTATCCCGCAAGTCCCAAATCGACTCCAAGGGACTTACTCAACCACTTCGCTGACCACGGAGGCACCGAGCTCGACGGTGCGAGAGACAGTGCAATATTTGTCGTGAGATAGCTTGACGATTCGCTCCACCATACTGGCGGCTTTGCGCCCCTCTTCGGTATCCGGGAACTTCAGATCAAAGCCAAGGTGAATGTCATCCATACGGCTTGCGCCGTCTTCAGTGATCTTGTATCCACTTGCCTGAACATCAAATTTTTCTGGCTCACTACGTCGAGTTGTTGCCACGTCCACGTCGATTGAAGAGCAACCAGCAATGGCTGCCAGCAACAATTCAACCGGCGAGAGCAGACCCTCACCCTGACCAAATTCAATGCTCGCACCGGAGGCGGCACTGGTTGCAACATACTTGCCTGACTCGGTGCGCTGGACGTTTACTTCGCGCAGTGCGCGGCTATTTTCACTCATGAAACTATCGTGCCACGTTATCTGCCGGTGAGCATTCGTGACGTAATACGGTCCTCGGTGAAGCCGCCCCGTCGCCCCCAGCAATGAAGCTGAATCCGGAGTTGCTGAAAAATTCAATGGCCAGCACACGCTGGGCGTCCAGATGCACCTCAACGTTTGGGCTCTTGTTTGTAATGTGGTTCAAAAGGAGCTTGCCGATTCCTTGTTGGCGGTCCGAATGGCGCACCCACAGCAGCTCAACTTCCAAAGCATTCCAAGCCGCGAACCCTAAGATCCGTTCACCTTGTTGAGCAATGATCACTTCTAAAGATTGTGAATAGACGGATTCCAAAGCTTTAGCTACTGCATCAAGATCCGCAGCAGAAATGAAATCTTTACGTCGTTCGACGGAACTTTTCCAAACGTCTAGCAGGTCTGGAACTTCATCGATGCTCGTCCACTCGCGTAGGACAATCTGCTCGTCCATGTATTACTTCCTATCTCCGCGCAAAGGCTCTGATTCATGGTTTAACTTTGAATACAGATTTTTCGCCGAGACGATTCGTCGGTTCAGCGGGCCATGATTTGAATATCTTACGACTTCTTGAGCGAATCACTTAGTTCTCTGGTAATCATGGACTTCGTCGACCCACGAGCGCAGGGCGCTTTGCACGGCTTCGGGTTGGTCAATGTGTACGTTGTGTCCAGCGGCATCAATGATGCTTACTCGTGCATTCGGGTAACGGTTCAGCAATAAGCTCTGATCTTCATATCCGGTGACATGGTCTTGGCGCCCACAAACTATCCGCACTGGCACTGTGAGTTGAAAGTCCCGATCCAGTGGCAACGGATCAAGAACATAGCGCCTGGATAGCTTGGCCATTGCCCTAAGGTTTGCGGCCTTCAGACCAGGAAGCACCCACTGGGAAAAGTCGTGCCAGCTTTGTTCTGTTTGAACTACCGCGATGTCGGAGAACAGCTGCGCATCCGTTTCAGGGAGTGAATCGAGCAGCGCCGGATTGTGCACCACGACTGCTTGCTCAGGTAACGTCCGAGATTCTGCTTGGGGAAATACTGCCGTCGCCAACAGGAAGATGCCTTGCACGTTGTCCGCAAATCGATCCGCCATTTCTTGGCACAACAGTCCTCCCATCGAATTACCCAGCAACGCAAAAGGAGCACCTGCCGTCACGGATTCAATGGTGCTTTCTAACCAGTCAGCTAGCTCTGGCAGGCCTGCTACCCCGTCCAGCGCAGGACATTCACCAAATCCTGGAAGATCAATGTTGTGGAGTTCAAAAATCTCGCCGGAGAGGAGAGTCTGTTCAAACGGCTTCAGTATCCGATGATCAACTCCATTGCCATGGATCATAAATAACGGCATCGGCGCTTTGGTCGTTGTGTCCATAACTGCGGTATTGACTTCACTTTCAGCGATTGCGTTCCTGAACTGTGTGTTCGGCAACGCAACTAAGTCTACGAAAGAAGGCAGGGTCCAAGGTCAATTGGTCGGCGCAGGCAGGATACAGAATTCGTTTCCCGATGGGTCCAAAAATACACGCCAGGGAATCTCTCCCCATTCATGGTGGAATTCGCTTCCGCCAAGCTGCTCGACTCGTTCAACGATCTGTTCTACATCATCGTCTGGTTCTAAGCGTAGATCTAAATGAATTGAACTCTTGGAATCGGCCTTGTCCTGCTGTTGTGGCACTATGCCTAACAGTGGCCCGACCTTATTTGGGTGCTGGAGTACCGTGGGCGATTCTGCGCTCTGTTTCCAACCGGTCAGTGCTGACCAAAATTTGATATCGCGAACTGGATCGGCACTCCAGACTTCCACTGCTAATAACTTAAATCGACCCGAACCGTCGCCGGGCTCAACTACAAGGTAATCTCGCCCAGCACGGTCCTGTAGCTTCCTGCGCGGCGCGAGGTAATGAGCCGATGTTGCATAATCATCGGCATTCGATTCGATCACCACAGGAAATAGTCGCTGCGCTGAAACACCCGAGTCACTGACTGTCGGGAAGCAAAGATCCAGGAAGCTATTATCCGAAAACTGAAGTCTCGTTTCGTAGCCGCCGGAATTATCACTCAACGTTTCCGCACTGAACAGCTCTTCCCAGAAGATGCCCTGTTCATGCGGATTTGATGCGTCAAAGACCAGATTTTCCCAGTACATCTCGCCCCTCGATAATCAGTTTCTCGTAGTCCGATTTTTCTTGACTTTGAATTCTTAGCCCTGGCGCCAAGCGCTCAGCTGCTGCGAGGAAACTTCAGCCAGCCACTTCTGCCACAGCGGGCCGAAGCTCACGCGACGAACACCCAGTTCACGCAAGGCGGCAAGATCACCAGCAGCGTGAGCGGTCACCGGGTGAGCCGTCACGTTCACTGGAATGGATACGGCTTCAACAACTTGTTTCACTTGATCCGCACTGGACAGAGCCACGGGATATACGCTGCGAGCCCCGGCCTCTTCAAGCAACTTGATGCGGGCGATAGCTTCACCTAGCGGATCAGAAAATTGCTCGGACAGCTTCACCGCATCGGTTCGACCGTTGATCACAAAATCAACGCCAGCCGCATCTGCCGCTGAGCGAACACCGTGAATGTAGTCGGCATGCTCTTGGCGGTCTCGCACGCGCTTACCTTCGCCGTGAACAACATCTTCAATGTTCACGCCCACTGCACCGGCAGCATAAACGCGTTCAAACAATTCCTCAGGCTTTAGTCCATAACCCGACTCAACATCGGCACTGACCGGGATTTCCACGGCACCGGTAATCCGCTGAACTACGGCAAGGTAGTCAGCAAAATCCATCTGCTCCCCATCGGCACTGCCGATGGAGTCTGCCACCGGGTGACTGCCGATAGTCAGGCTTTCAAACCCAGCTTCTTGGGCCAGCGAGGCACTGAATGTATCCCATACGGTGGGCATGACCAGTAGCTCTCCCGACTCGTGTAAGCGGGCTAGGTTCTGGGCGCGTTCTTTGAATACTGACAAGGTGACCTCCTGAAGAAAGTGGTTCGTGCTCAGTCTACGTAGCCGTAAGCATGTACCAAGGGACTATGGAAAACTCTCAGCTGTTTGATCAGTTGTGAGCTCTTGTCTCAGACTCAACCATGTACAGCAGAGTTTCATTCCTGCCACCGGTGCTGCCTGGATCTTCAGCCCTTCGTCCTACAAATCTCAGACCGGCCTTGATGAGCACCTTACTGGAACCGACGTTTCGTGAATCGCAGGTCGCTTCAATCTGGCGAAGCTGCAAGAGCCGGAATCCTAGGTCTACCAGTGCGACTGCTACTTCGGTCCCCAAGCCCTGTCCCCAATAATCCTGATGCAGGGTGTAGCCAAGCTCGCCGATTCGTTGTTCTTCATTGGTGGTCCATACCGACGCTGTCCCAATGACCGCGCCACCAAACATGACCGCCATCATTAACCTGCCGGGCTTGGTCACCAGTGCGTCGCTCAGGAAGGCTTGAGACTCCTCAAGCTTGTTGGGACCCCACAGGCTATATCTGCACACCATCGGATCCGAGGCAAAGGAATGCAGTGCATCAATGTCAGTTTCCAAGAACTCGGCGAGCGCCAGAGACTTCGAGGTTGCAGAGATCCGTCGTGTGGGTTGAGCTGACGAACCCTCGACCGAATGTGCCACGTCAAGGCCCGGTACTTGTTCCACGTCCACTCCCCTTGAATCTGATTTTCCTGCCAGTCTAGGCGTTCATGGGCGGACTTTATCTGATTTTACTGCTGCGTGGGGAGGATATTTCGTGCCTATTAAGCGAGTTTGAGATTCACTGCAGTTTTTGGAATCGTGGCACGAACATGCCTTGACCTTGGTATGTACGCAACCGGAAGGAGAGCCATCGTGCTCGCACTGACCGATCAAGCATCATCCATCGTGACCGCAATCGTCACCAACCAGTCTGAGGCCGAAAAAGCAGGCCTGCGCATCCACCAGGCTGACGCTACGAACGCACCTGAAGAAGCAGCGTTTGCCATTCAGATTGTTCCTGAACCAGAAGAAACCGACACTGTTGTTTCGGGTGAAGGTAGCCCTGTCTACCTGGACGAGCTCATCGCCGATGACCTGGACGACAAGGTACTGGACGCAGCAGTGGACGAGCAGGGCGGGGTCAGCTTCCAGATCCTAGTACAGAACTAATAGTTCTAGAGCACTACCCCACAGACTTCCAGTGAGAGCCACCTACTTTGGTGGCTCTCACTGTGTTTAAGCCCTAAGCCGGTGTTGGACCAAACGGGTTCGCAGGTTGGGCCGATCCGGTCAAGAATGGCTATATGCCTTTTGCTGATCAACTTATCGGTGTAGACGTAGCCGAACGCCTCGTACACGAAATCCACGCAGTCGACCCGCAGTGTTCTCTAGAAAATCTTCGTAGCGCAACAAAGATTCTGGATCCGCTGAGTCTGCGTGAACGCTCGGATGCTCTGCGCGATGCCCTGCTTACCGACTACCCCGAGTCATATACGCAGCTGGCGAATGTGGTGAAGAAGGCTGCTGAAACTTCGCAGACCTTTAGCGGGTGGATGATCTGGCCGGTGACCTCCGCCGTGGCAACCAGTGCCGCCAGTGAAAATACGACAGCGTCATTTACCGATGCCCTGGCGCTGCTGGGTTTGCTCACCCCACGATTGTCCTCGGAATTTGCGATTAGGGTTTTGCTCAAGCATGATCTCCCCGCAGCGCTGAATCTTGTCCAACAGTGGACCGACTTATCCGATGAGCATGTTCGCAGGCTAGCAAGCGAAGGCACGCGTCCTTATTTGCCTTGGGCGGTCAGGGTTCCACAGATAGTGAATGACCCGGCCTGCACTATTCCAATTCTTGATGCGCTTTACCGTGATGAAAGTGAGTACGTTAGACGCTCGGTGGCTAACCACCTGAACGACATCAGTCGCCACGATCCCGAACTAGTCACCTCAACAGCCCAGCGCTGGATGCAAGCGCCAGAGGCCACAACACCAAAACTCGTCAAGCATGCACTGCGCACGCTGATCAAAAAAGGTAATCCTGCGGCGTTAGCGCTACTTGGTTTTGGCACTCCGACGGTTGAGATCAACGGGCCATTGATCCACGAATCCCAGGTTCCTTGGGGCGGAACCGTGAACTTCACTGCGACTGTCCGCAATACCGGTGCCGAGCCTACACAGCTTGCCATCGACTACGTGTTGCACCACCAAAAGGCCAATGGATCAACCACAGCCAAGGTCTTTAAGCTAACGACTCGCACCCTGTCCTCAGGCGAAACCCTTGATATTGCCCGTTCGCATTCCTTCAAGGCCATTACGACTCGTCGCTACTACTCCGGAACGCATTCAGTGTCCCTGCAAGTTAATGGTGTGCCTACCGATACTGCAGAGTTTGAGCTCATGCCCGAACTCACCGATAAATCTTCCTAGTTACGGGAAGAGCTTCTGAACCAAAGCCAACCTAGGTTCACCCCTGGGCAAGTACCGTTAGCTCTTGCAAACCTGGCTTCCAGTACCCAGCCCGAATGGCAGTGAATTCTCGGCAACACTCGGCTCCCAACTCATCGAGCGCTCGGAGGTATTCAGGGACTATCTCGCGTGGAAGTCGTAGCCCCATGGTCAGATGCGGGATCCATCGTGGCCCGTGTCCAACAGTGTTCACTTCACTGATGGTTCGGCCCGCGTGTTCTAACTGAGGGGAAGTTTCCAATAACCAGGCAACGGTTTGTTTGCGTTTGGTTCCGAAAACCACCGTTCCCACTCGTTTGAGTTGTGCCGGGATCACTGCCGGCAGCAGGTCCGTGGCGCAATGGATCACTTCGTCGGCTAGTTTTGGCGCGAAAGTAATGCTGATATGTGGAGTCTGATTCTGTAGGGGAAATCCCTGCAGGGCTAACGCTGCAAAGATTTCACGAACCTGTTGTTCCTCCGACTCGGATAAGTGCAACAAGATGTTTTCTGGTGACCTACTCATCTTTATCACTCCCCGTTCAGCTTGCTCTTCGTTGTAGTTTCTCACGCTTAGTGTTCTCGATTCGGCCGATCCTCTGGTTGACGCTTTGCAGCGTGTGGGACAGTATGAGCGTCAAAGCCTTACATGCGCAGCGCTACTCTCAACCGGGCTGCGTGTAAGTTCGCTGACGGTTGATGGGTGAAACAACATGGCAACGCGTGAAGTTAATGGCGTGAAATTAGGTATCGAAAGTTTCGGCGATGATACTGATCCGCTCATGCTGCTCATTGGTGGAACCACCATGCTTTCGTGGCCCGATGCGCTGTGTGAAAAAATCGCCCATGCTGGCCGAAATGTAGTGCGTTACGACTTACGTGACTGTGGAGAATCCGATACCGAAGATCCTATGAACCCGAAATACACGCTGCGCGATCTCGCTGCGGATGCTGTTGCTCTGGCACAAAGTTTAGATCCACGTCCTGCACATCTAGCTGGCATTGGCGTGGGCGGCATGGTCGCTCAAGTAGCGGCGCTGGATGCTCCAAATGCTTTCTCTGCTCTCACGCTATACGGAACACGACCTGTCGCACCGGGCCCTGTTGATGAAGATTTACCGGAACATGATCAGCAGATCATGGGCCAGTTATTCTCTTCGTCCATGCCCGATTGGACGGATCGCGAAGCCGTAGCGGACAGTTCGGCCATTGGCGCCGGCATCTTGGGTGATGATCCAGTTCAAGCACGGCACACTGCCTCGCGTATTTGGGACCGGACCTCTCCCAACACTGTGCCAGTACACATGGCCAATCAGCTGGGCATCGTTTTCTCAAAAATTGATTGCACTCCGCGTTGGCGAGAACGCTTGGGGTCGCTTCAGATACCTACCTTAGTGATCCACGGTGCCAAGGATCCGTTCTTCCCGCTCGGAAACGGCCAAGCCCTGGCCCGCGAGATCCCCGGGGCCACATTGCTCGTCTTAGACCAGGCCTCTACTGCTATCCCCGATCACAGCGTTCAAGAGATTTCTGACGCGATGTTAGGGCTGGAAAAGTCTTGAGCTCATTACCCTAGACAACGGCTACGGACTTGGGCATTGTTGGTCAAACACAGACTTTGACGTGAACAAACTGGAGGACCCTCATGGCCGAGGCTTACATCATCGATGCACTTCGAACTCCAGTGGGGCGGCGCGGAAAGGCGCTTTCCCAAGTCCATCCCCTAGATCTTGCTGCTTTTCCGCTCGCTGAGCTGGTGCAAAGAAACAACATTGATTCTGACCAATACGACGAGATCATTCTTGGCTGTATCGACCAGGTAGGTCCTCAAGCAATGGACATCGCCCGTAATGCGTGGCTAGCGGCTGGACTCTCCGAGTTAGTCCCCGGAACCACCGTTGAACGACAGTGCGGTTCAGGACAGCAAGCGGTGTCCTATGCAGCCCAAGCGGTCGCTAGTGGCAGCAGTGATCTGATCATCGCTGGCGGAGTTCAGTCAATGTCTAGCATTCCGTTGTCCTATTCCAACACGGCAGCCACCGACTTTGGATTCCCGGATCCCTACACCGGCTCCAAGCTGTGGGCAGCCCGCTACGGAGACCAAGAAATCTCGCAATTCCGCGGAGCCGAAATGATGGCTCAACACTGGGGATTTTCGCGTGAACAATTAGAGGACTTCGCGGTCACCTCCCATGAACGGGCCCTGGCTGCTCAAGCGCGAGGATATTTTGACCGAGAAATCCTGGCCATGGATCAGTTGCAGACAGATGAAGGTCCCAGGGCCGTGGACCGCGGCAAGATGGCAAGTCTCGCGCCAATCGTCCACGACGGACGGCATACCGCAGCCACTGCATCCCAGATGTCTGACGGTGCGGCCATGCTATTGATCGCTTCCGAAGCAGCAGTAAAACGTTACGGTCTAAAACCACGGGCCCGCATCCACCACGTCTCTGCGCGTGCAGATGATCCAATAATGATGCTTTCCGCACCGATTCGTGCCACCAAGTACGCGTTGGAACGCACCGGTATGGCCATGGCGGACATGGACCGTATCGAAATCAATGAGGCCTTCGCTTCAGTGGTACTGGCATGGCAGAAGGAAACCGGTGCCGACATGTCTAAGGTCAATGTTAACGGCGGCGCCATTGCGCTGGGCCATCCCATCGGCGCCACCGGCGCACGTTTAATGACTTCGCTACTACACGAGCTAGAACGTAGTGACACGCGTTGGGGCTTGCAAACCATGTGCGAAGGTGGCGGACAAGCCAACGTCACCATCATTGAACGACTCTAAAACTATCCGGCGACAAGGGATCTCACTATGAGTTCATGGACAGAAAAGTCAGCAACGGCCCGCGATGATTCGAACACTATCCCCGCATTGCTTCAACGTGGTGTCTTGCGCAATCCGCTGGCCACAGCACTGAAATTCGAGGACCGCACGTGGACCTATCAAGCTCTAGCGATAGCAGTGAATCAAGTTGCAGGCAGACTGAAGGCGCTTGATCTACCCACAGGATCTCGAGTCGCGGCCTTTTCCGCCAACAGTGATGCCTACGCCATCTTGTTCTTGGCCTGCGCCTCAACAGGGTTGGTTCATGTGCCGGTGAATTTCGCTTTGAAGGGTGATGAGCTGCGCTACCTGCTACAAGATTCTGGGGCTTCTCTGGTGATCGCAGACCAACCTCGCCAACAGCTGGTCCAAGAACTGGCAGACCGCCACGAATTGCCCGAGGTGCGTGAAATCTGGTCTCTGCTGCCTCTCGAAGGAAACGAGAACAGTGTTTTGGCAACGGCCTTGAGCAAGGAGAATTCCGAAGAATACTCAGGCGTGAAAATCACCAGTACTGACCTCGTTCAGTTGCTCTACACCTCTGGAACAACCTCGGCACCGAAAGGTGCGATGATGACCCACGGTGCCCTAATTGCCCAATACGTATCGGCCATCATCGCCCTAGATCTGGATGCCGAAGACCGCCCGTTGATTGCAATGCCGCTTTATCATTCTGCAGCGATGCACGTGTTCTTATTGCCTTATCTAGCTCTCGGCGCCAGCGTCCGTTTACTTTCCAAACCGGATATCGCTGAAATTTTAGAGCTCGTTGAATCCGAACATATTGGCTCCTTGTTCCTGGCCCCAACGGTTTGGGTTCCGTTGAGCAACCATCCGGACTTGGCAACACGGGATCTCAGCTCGCTGGCGAAAGCTCAATATGGCGCATCGATTATGCCGGTAACTGTGTTGTCCCGGTTACGTGAACGCTATCCAAAAATCGGCTTCTACAACTGTTTTGGACAGTCTGAATTGGGGCCGTTGTGCTCGGTATTGAGGCCAGAAGAACACGAAGCCAGGCCAGCCTCTTGTGGTCGTCCGGTCTTCTTCGTTGAGGCAAGAGTTGTCAATGCGCAGGGCATGCTTGCCGAACCCGGAGAACCCGGTGAAATTCAATATCGTTCTCCTCAAGTGATGAACGGGTATTGGAACAAGCCTGAAGAAACTGAGCAAGCGTTTATTGATGGTTGGTTCCGCTCTGGTGACCAAGTTGTCAAAGATCGTTCCGGCTACATTCAAGTAGTGGATCGCATCAAGGATGTCATCAACACCGGAGGTGTTTTGGTGGCACCCCGCGAGGTTGAGGACTGCATCTATGAACTGCCAGAAGTTGCGGAAGTCGCTGTTGTTGGCATCGATGACGAACGATGGATAGAAGCGGTCACCGCTGTAGTGGTGCTCAGAGAAGGCACGCATCTGACCGCCCAAACGGTGCGAGACCATGTGAAATCTCGCATGGCTGGTTACAAGGTGCCCAAACGCGTTGACTTTGTCGCCCAGCTGCCCCGCAACCAATCGGGCAAACTACTTAAACGTGAACTTCGGGCTGAACGGGCCGCTACCGGAGGCCCCGAGAATGGCCACTGATCCTTGGATGAAATTTGATCTGAGCACACCGCTAGATACCGATTATTTATCGGCTTTTAGCTCAGTGACCAGTGCGGACCGCGAGCACTGGACACGGGCCCGTCAATTCGCTGAAGATGTCTTCCCTGTTATCAACGAGCACTGGGACAAGGCACACTATCCCGTTGAATTGGTTCGGAGGATGGGCGAGCTTGATTTGCTCACCGACGGGCTGGATATCGCCGGACACGCGAAGTTTTCACCTCTGGCGGCCGGATTGGTGACCATGGAGATTTCCCGCGCCGATGGCTCTATGGCTGCTGCCGCTGCCGTTCAAGGTGGACTGGTTCTACGCAGCCTGAAATTATTCGCAACACCTGAACAACAAGAGCAGTATTTGGAACCGGTCGCCACCGGAAAACTGCTCGGTGGCTTCGCCCTCACCGAGCCGCACCACGGCTCCGACTCTGTCAGCCTTGAGACTTCCGCCCGCAAAGATGGTGAGGAATGGGTGCTCAACGGCAATAAAAAATGGATAGGAAATGGTGCAGTCGGCGGCATCACTATCGTCTGGGCTCGCGATGAGACTGACGGTCAGATCAAGGGATTCATCGTTGACCAACAAACTCACGGCTACGAAGCAACACCCGTTCAAGGCAAAGGCGTACTACGGGCCATCGAGCAGGCCGAGATCAGACTTCATGAGGTGCGTGTTCCGGGCACTGCCCTATTAGCCAACGCCACGTCGTTCAAGGATGTATCAAAGGCCCTAGTGGAAACCCGAGTGAACGTGGGCTGGTCCGCCCTAGGTCACGCCCTATTCTTGTTTGAGGCGGCGTTGCAGTACGCCAAGGAACGTGAACAATTTGGCAAGCGGCTTGGTGCTCATCAAATTGTGCAATCGCTCCTTGCACAGATGCTCTCGGAACTGACGAACATGCAATTACAGTGCGTCGCGGTCGCAGCCGAACAAGCCGCGGGCAACCTCCGTCCAGCCCAAGCCTCGCTGCTGAAGTACCACAACACCCGGGCAGCTCGCCGGGTGGCAGCAACGGCCAGAGATATGCTCGGCGGCAACGGCATCCTGCTGGAAAATCACGTCATACGCCATGTTGGAGATATTGAAGCGCTACATACCTATGAGGGAACCGAAACTATTCAAGCGCTCATTCTCGGTAGAGACCTCACCGGCTTCAGTGCATTTGGCTAAGTGGGATGGCTAAGATATTCATGATGTGCACTACGTGCCTAGCTTGCGTTGCAAAGGACTAAATATGGCTTATCTCGTTGATTTTAAAGATATGTCCACCGTGGGATTAGAGACTTCTCCGGTCGCCGAAGCCTTGGCTGGGTTGCGTGCCAACGAGGCGCGATATCTGAAGAATAAATTTGATCATGACCTAGTGCTTGAGGATGCCGCTCAGAGCGCAGAAGTGGTCCAGTGGGTACACAATATTCTGCTGAAAGAACGCGAATTAGAAATCGCTTCTCGTCCCCTGCAGGCTTGCGTCTTTGAGGCAGATGGCGCCAAGCGAGCCTACGTTTTTTATGAGTCAGGATTGTCCATCAATGTCCTCTATGGCCTAGCCGACGGTGAAAAACGCGCAGTGGGCTTCAAACTCTCCGACGGAATGGAAGTGCCCGAAGAGCTGGCAGATAAGTTCAAGTTCGCGCGCCAGAAGTCAAAGCTCGCCGGAACCATCCGCGGATCCTATTTTGTGATTCAGGGCCAGTACTAACCCCCCAGTTGCCGGTAGCCGTCTTGCGCCGCTTCGCGTAGGAATTCTTCTGGCCACAAGGCCCTCAAATCGCTAGAGAACCTGAAGTTCTCTAGCGATTTTTTGTCCGCGTGTGCTTGGCCGATTTCCTGCGCTAATTGTTCAAGGTGTCCTTGTTGCCGGAGAACAAAGTCGCTGTCTACTGGTTCACCGTGGCCTGGGATTACCGTATGCCCGGGCTTGATTAGCTCTAATAAGGAAGCCAGTACTGCTGCCCAGCCTTGTGGTTTTGACCCTTCCCCAAACATGGGCGGACCGGATTCTTCGATGATGTCTCCAAGGAACCAGACTCCGGCATCGGGGACCAACACGGCTAGGTCCGTTTCCGTATGCCCAGGTCCCAATGGCAACAATTCTAGGATGCGGCTGCCGAGAACTACTTTGCTGGCTGTCTTGATGGGCCTGCTAGGAGGCGTGAGAATCACGTCATGCCAGCCCCGGTCCCTTTCGGACTGTGGCTGCTTTTGAGCTTGTTTCAGAAGCGGTTGTTCATATTCCTGGAAATGTGTCGGGATCAGATGATGTCCGTAAATAGGTATCCCTGCATCCTGAAATACCTGATTTCCAAAAGTGTGATCATAGTGCGCGTGAGTGTTGACTACGGCAACGATCGGCAGCGCCGATAGTTCTGCAACGTCACGAATGATCTCTTGCGCTTCTTCGGGGTTGTTACGTGTATCGATAACCGTAGCTCCGGTGGGGCCAAGGACCACACCTACCGAAACATCGGCAGGGTTGTAACGCCGGTGAAAGACTTTGTCGCCTACTTCTAACCACTGATTACTGGGCAAGTTATCTCCTAGTTGTGTGCTCTACACATGACGCGTACACCGGCAACGGCTACCTCCGATTATCCGCTGATGTGTTTGATCTCAACGCGGCGGATTACAGTCAAAGTCTCGCCTGTAATCAACTGGATGACTAGGCTAGGTAAATGGCCACTGTAATTCTTGTGCGGCATGGCCGCACCACCGCCAACGCTTCTGGCGTGCTGGCCGGACGAACACCTGGAGTCAGCCTCGACGAGACCGGTGAGGCACAGGCAGAACGCACTGCCACCAGACTCGCAACAATTCCACTGGCCGGCATCGTTTCAAGCCCGTTAGAGCGTTGTCAGCAGACCGCCGGCTTCATTATCCGGCACCAGATGAACCCACCAAGCCTTGAGTCGGCTGAAGATCTGACCGAATGTGATTACGGCAGCTGGCAGGGCAGCAAGCTCAGTGAACTCTCCGTTCAGGCCCTTTGGTCGAAGGTCCAAGCTAACCCCTCGGCAGTCACCTTCCCTGACGGTGAATCCATGGCTGGAATGCAAGCCCGTGCAGTGGCAGAAATTCGCAGACTAGACGCGGACTTCGAAGCTAAGCACGGACCTGACGCGGTATGGGTGGCGGTCAGCCATGGCGATATCATCAAATCAGTATTGGCCGACGCATTGGGCATGCATCTTGATCTTTTCCAACGTATCAACGTGGGACCGGCTTCAGCATCGATTGTGCATTACGGTTCTGGCTCCCCCACGGTGCACTCGGTCAATACCGAAGATGGGGATCTTTCCTGGTTGGCCCCGGGACTAAAAACAGTCGACGCCCCTGTGGGCGGCGGAGCAGGACACTAAGGAAGTAGACATGGCGGAAATAGTCCACGATTTTAATTGGCCCGATCGAGTTGTCATTGGCACCGTCGGCGAGCCGGGCTCGCGTACCTTCTATTTGCAGGCACGCGCTGGATCAACAATGACCAGTATCGCCTTGGAAAAGCAGCAAGCTGCAGTCGTAGCTGAAATGATTGACGAAATTCTTGATCAAGTCTCTACGATCTCCGGTAATGCTTTCAGCGTTCCCACTCACACTCCGGTGGAGCTAGTAGATAACGATCCTCTGGAAGAGGTCGAAGAGGCCTTCCGCGCCGGATCAATGAACCTTGGATGGGACGCCACCGTGGCGCAAGTTGTGCTGGAAGCCTTCTCGCTGAACGAAGAAAATCCTGAGTCAGAACCTGAGGCAGTGATGCATGTGCGGATGCCAGTTGGCACAGCTCGTGCCTTCGCAATGCGAACCCATGAAATTGTGGCTGCCGGACGCCCCGTATGTTCGACTTGTGGCTACCCGATTGATCCAGATGGTCATACCTGTCAGGGACCAGAACTTTCATGACGCCATCTGATCTGCTCACCGATGAACTGGAACTCACCGGTCGAATCACCACCGCTTCCAATGCCACGTTTTTGGGCACCATCGGTGAGCTGAGCGTCGTTTACAAGCCTGTTGATGGTGAAAAACCTTTGTGGGATTTTCCAGACCACACCCTAGCTAACCGCGAGGTTGCGGCGTACCTGGTTTCTGAAGCGCTGGGCTGGAATGTAGTTCCACGTACTTGGTTGCGTAAAGGTCCATTGGGTATCGGCATGGTGCAGCTATGGCAAGACGTAGACCCTGAACAGCACGCCGTTGATCTAGTGGCCAGCGACAAGCTTCCGGCCACCGGCTGGCAAACGGTTCTGCATGGGCAAGATGAGAGTGGAGCGCAGGTGAGCCTGCTGCACGAAGATAGTATTCAACTGCGTCGAATGGCAGTCTTTGACGTCTTGGTGAACAACGCAGACCGCAAAGGCAACCACGTTCTAGCTATGCCCGATGGCCATCGATTCGGTGTAGATCATGGGCTGAGTTTCCATGAAGAACACAAATTGCGCACGGTTCTCTGGGGTTGGATTGGGCAGCCGCTGTCCGAGGAAGAAATCGACGGCATCGACCGGATTATCACCTTACTTGATGCGCAGCTCGGCGAGCAGCTTTCCCAGTTACTGAGTATTGCTGAGCTAACAGCGTTCAAGGACCGATGCCTCAGTTTGCGTAAGAATGCAGTCTTTCCGGGCCCCAGCGGTGAAATGCCGGCTGTGCCTTGGCCACTGTTTTAGCAGTAGCTTGTTGACCGGTCAGGCTAGAAAAATCTGGATCTCATGAAGTCTCACCTGCGCCAGAACACGCGGGGCGTCCTGCCAACTAGAGATTGAGAAATTTCTTGAGCAGGCCCAAGACTCCTCGAGACTCACGCGCGCCGGAATTAGCCTGACGGTTTGCCGTCCGCTCAGCCTCGTGGGCATATTCCAACGCCAGTTCATCCTGACCGTCAAAGGCATGAAGTGCTTCACTGAGCGCTCCGATAACCAGCAAGTCGATATGAATTCCGCTGAGTTTTCCCGTTTCGTCTCTGCTCTCTACTACGGGGAATACCCGTTCTGGCCGAGCAATCAGAATGGCAATGTTTTCGCCGTCAACAGCTTTAGGCAATGTGGTGATCAGGGAGCCGAGTGGACCGTCAATTTCTGTATCCATCCGGTCGAACCACCCGGAACCGTCGCTGGGCGAAATGACAGTATCAAACCACGTATCTGGATCAGACGGCATATTGGGCACGATAGCTTCGGCATCGCTCATCGCAACACTGGACATCTCCGAGCTCGGGATACCTCGTAGATTTGGCATGCCCGCCCGTTGGTCTACCAACCGCGTCCCCGCTTCGACATGACTTGGCTCGAACGTGGCAGGGGCAACTGAGACAGTTGGCTGATCAGAGAGGACCAGGCTCAGATAGGCTGGTCGACTCAACGCTAGATCGTAGCTTTCTGGTACTTGGGCAATGGTTGCCACAACCTTGTAATCACCAGGCGGGATACTCAGCACACTAGGGGTCTGCAGCAGTATCGGATCGCTGATAGCCAATTGACCCGAGGACACACGAAGCTTGCCGAACTCGAAGGTCTCAAATGTTGCAGGCTGGCCGTCAGGAAGACGGAACACTCCAGTTTGAAGGGCCAATAGTCCGTCTGCGCGCATCACAGTTCTCCTCGTCGTCCCCATCTGGTGATGGCCTGATCCTCTTTTACGTCAGCGTACTCGCACCTAGATCTCGTACTTGGATCTTCCACCCCAGGATCGTAGGTAATGCCCAGGCGGACAGGCACAATGGAACTATGAATGCTCACGCTATTTTTGCCGATTTCATCCAACGTCCCATCGACGCAGCCCATCGAATCCCAGAACTGAACGCTGAGCAATTGAACGCTCATCCCGGAAATCACCCGAACTCCGTGGCATGGCTGCTCTGGCACACCGGCCGCGAGATTGATGTTCAGCTTTCGCACTTGTACGGAAAACCTGAAGTATGGGAGTCCTACCGGGACCGTTTTGATCTGGGTGAACTCGGTGACTCAGTTGGATACGGGCACACCGAAGAGCAAGCTCGTCAGATTCAGGTCTCGGATCGTCAGCTGTTGGTTGACTATGTCGAAGCCTGCCTTCAAGCTCTAGCCGAATACATCAACGTGTTGACCGAAACCGACTTTGCTGAAGTGATCGATACGAGTTGGGAGACTCCAGTAACCCGCGGGGTGCGCCTCGTTTCCATCATTGACGATGCCACGCAACACATTGGCCAGGCCGCCTACGCTGCCGGAGCAGTCACCGCCAACAGCTAGCGGTTTCGTGGAAAGCCTCTTCGTGCGTTGAGACCGGCTACAACGGTTTCACCATGATCAAGCAGGGTGTCCCAGGACCCCACAGGTCAGTTTCTTCTACTGCGAGAAATCCGCACCGCTCATAAAAGTGTCGCGTCCGGGCATAACCAACGTCCGGATGCGATGCTCCGAGAGTTTTGACTTCTAAAAGACGTACCCCACTGGCCCGTGCATCAGCCTCGATGGCGTTCATCATGGCGGTGCCGACGCCTGTACCGTGGGCCTGACGGTCCACTAGGGTCAGATGTATTTCAGCCGCATGCGCGAAGTGCCGATCAACAAGCGTTACTCCGAGGACCGCACCCGACTGATCACGGACCGTCCACGTTTCCTTGGTGTGCGCGGCTTGGATGTATTCGTCGTTGGCCTCGGGCTGGCCAAACCATTCGGGCACCGTAGCCAATAAACGCACAACGTCTTCTGGCACTGGCTCATCAAGCTTCGCAGTCCAGCTTTTGCCGGCTTTATTGCATTGTTGATGCTCTTCCCAATCTTTGCGCAGCAAGCCGTAGACCCACGAATCCGAAGTATCGCCATTGACCGTGCAGTCTTGACGCAAGGTGCCTTCAAGCTGAAACCCTAGCTTCTCTAAGACCTTGGCCGAAGCGATATTTCGCGTGTCCGCTTCAGCTTGAACCCGGTTGAGATCAAGGGTTGTGTAAGCCCAGTCCAGCACGGCGGCTACCGCTTCCGTGGCATAACCATGACCCCAAGCATTTTCGTTGAAGCAGTACCCCAACGAAGCATTGCGGAACTCTGGGTTCCACGAATTGAAGGTGCACCAGCCCAGGAACGAGGCGTCGGAACTATGCTCAATTGCCAGACGGACGCCAGTTCCTTCTTCTGCCATAAGATTGCAGGCGACGATGAACCGGTGGGCTGCCGCTGGGTCATCCCAGGGTGGCGAGTCCCAGTAGCGCAGCACAGTGGCGTTACTCTGTAGGGCAAACAGCTCCGCGGCATCCGCTTCGGTAAAGGCACGCAGCTTCAGCCTCGCGGTATGCAAGGTTGGTATGGGCAATGCTGGAGCAGGCGATGTCATACAAGGCATCCTGCCATGAATACAGCGAGCTCACGAGGTATTCGAGGGTGCACTTTTCTAGGTCTGAACAGGCTCAAGGTATTGCTCTGCAGTAAAAACGGACGGTAATCTACCCACTAGGTGCCGTTTGGCCCTTCCTCTAGTAATGACAGGTCAGCCCATGTCCTTCCAGGCGTATCTAGACACCATCGAGAAAAAGACACATCTGACACCTCGCCAGCTTGTGGCTATCGCCCACCAAAAAGGCCTCGATGCACCGGGAGTCAAAGCTGGTGAAATCTTGACTTGGTTGAAGGAAGACTACGAGCTGGGGCGCGGTCACGGCATGGCACTGGTTCACGTCATCCAAAAGGGACCAACGATCAGCAGCAAACATGTCGGGACCGATGGTGTCCACAGCGATGAGTCAGAGACGTTGTGGCTCGACGGCATAGCTAGCAAACCTTCGGCAAAATAAGACCAATAAACAATTCTGCTTTCTCATCACCGCATTCGGAGCAGACAAAAACGTCGCAGCGAAGCGACCATAGGAAAAAAGTGCCTCGATGCCCCATTCTCATCCGCGTCCACTTTTTGATCCGGAGCCAGAGGCCATACTGACTTCGGCCACGGACGAGCTCCCGCCAACTTTGACCGCCGAGATGATTCCGCTGCTGCGCGAAGCTAACCCTGCCGAAGTGCCTCCGGAGCAAGTTCTTGCCGGCACTGGGATCATCCGCCGCGACGTCACCATCAAAGGCTTTGAGGGTGCAGAAATCGTGGTCTCGGTTTTGCAACGTGACGGCGCACAGGAAGCGGTCCAGGTATTTACTACACCCACGGTGGCGGAATGGTCATCGGTGACCGGTGGGCTGGGCTGAGCCAGTTCCTTCCTTGGGTTATCGAAAACGACGCGGTGGCAGTCACCGTCGAGTATCGTCTTGCTCCAGAATTCCCTGATCCCTACCCTGTAGAGGATTGCTACGCAGGGTTGGTGTGGAGCAGCGATCATGCTGAGGAACTCGGCATTGATCCCAACCGACTAATCGTTGCCGGGGCCAGTGCCGGCGGCGGATTGGCTGCAGGCATTGCGCTGCTGGCTGGGGATCGAAAGGGCCCGGCATTGGCCGGCCAAGTACTCATTTATCCGATGCTTGATGACCGCGACAACACCATCTCCACCGTTCAGATTGACGGAGAAGGTATTTGGGATCGCAGCAGCAATGTGATGGGCTGGACCGCTCTCCTCGGCGAGCGCAAGGGCACCGACGACGTGTCGATCTATGCTGCTCCAGCCCGGGCTATGGACTTGTCGGGGCTTCCACCGACGTTTATCGATTGCGGATCTGCTGAGGTCTTCCGAGATGAAGATGTCGCCTACGCAACTGCGCTTTGGCAGGCTTGCGTCCAAGCGGAACTACATGTGTGGCCGGGTGGCTTCCATGGCTTTGATATGAGCGCTCCGGATTCTGTGCTGGGCAAGAAGATGATTTCCACCCGGAGCCAATGGATTGCCCAGCTCTTCTAGAGCTAGATAGCGGTATGTAGATTTCATCCTTCAAACGGGCCGCGTCCACATGGGGACAAAGACATCACCTATCCGCGCAGCAAAGCATACAGTTTGGCAATGTGGGCCCTGAAGCTTCGGCCGTTAGACTTCGAAAAGCTTTAGTCCGTCAATGTCCTGTGCCTCCCAGACATCAAATGCGTCTGTCTCGACCGCTGCGCGAGCAAGTGGCAAAAGTCGTTGTGCCGCTTCTTCTGATTCGAACATTGCCAAGCCGACAAGTCGACCTGTTGTGGCATCTTGAAGTGTATGGACACCGATAAGTCCGTCATTACCGCGCATTGCGGCACCAAACCTGTGCATGGAGTCGACTAGCGCATCTCGGTGCTCGGGATGTGGAGTGTGGATAGACACAACCGTATACATGGCACCAAGAGTAGCACCGCAGAAACTTTAGGATCAGATCCGCTTTCCTTAGTCCTCAATAAGTTCAGCGAGCTGCGCAGTAACTAGACTCCACCCTTCAAGGAGCCCCAGCTCATCGTGTTGTGCTCGGGCAGCAGTATCGGCATGCCGGGCCACAATACGGTAGAGGGTGCCTTCGACGTGATCGGTCAGTGTCACTTCACCTGTTACTGAAACCGGCACCGGGTTGGCCGGACGCAACGTACTATCCACCGCGTTAGTGAAGACGATGCGCTCTTCAGCGTCAACAGCTAAGAAGGCGGCGTCCATATGAGGTACAAAGCTCTTGCCGTCTTCGCTCATCTGGGTGACAAAGCCTCCACCTGCCTGTGCGTCAAAGCTCTCGACCTGGCAGAGATACGGCTTTGGGATCCACCACTGGGCAAAGAGATCCGGCTGAGTCCAGGCATTCCACACGGCCGCGCGGAGCACGAATGACGCGCTCGATAACAAGATCAAGGTCAGTATTCATGAGTTTCTCTTTCCCAGTCGCTTCGTTCTGATGCACTTCGAAGTGTCGCCAGTCTGGCACCCACGGTATATGCCCGAATGAATCTTTGGTCCGAGGTAGCTTCATGTTCGCAGGGACCCGGCACTTTCGTCTTACACTCTTAGAACCCTTTGACCGGCGTTCGCCCCAAATTCCGAACTCATGCTCTATTCGGTGAGTCCTATTCGATCGGCAGGGTGACCCGTGCACAGGTACCGGCTTGCGCGTCGGGGCGCGGACCCAGCGTGAGTTCTCCTCCCAATCTCTCCACTGCCCCGTTGGTAATGGCTAATCCCAACCCACTGCCCTGTATATGTTGCCCGGCTTCCCTATGAAAAGCAGCAGTAGCCTTCTTGGGGTCCTTAATTCCTGGACCGTGATCTTGGACTTCAATGATGAGTGACTTTTTGGTGGCGTGGGCGCTAATGGTGATGGGCCCGTCAGCACCTGCGTATCGTATGGCATTGTGAACGAGATTTAGGATGATTGTTCGTACCGCAATGGATGGAACTTCTTGGGCTGCGCAATCGCCTAGCTGCCATTCCATCTGGGCTTCGGAAGCTTCTGGCAACACCATCAGGTTGTTGACTACCGTCCGCGCAATTTCATCCAATGAAGCAGGGGTGTCAGCGCGATGTTCTACTTCACCCATGGTCAATAGCTGATCGCACAGCCGGCGTAGGCGCTCGATTCCGGAGTTCAGCGCAGCACTGCGTTCATGCCGCTCCTCCTCGCTGCGGGCTGCCGCGAGATACTCTACTTGGAAAGACACCGCGGCCACCGGCGTTCGTAGTTCGTGGGCTGCCTCAGCGGCGAATCGTTGCTGTTCTTCCAGCACGGTAGCAGCCCTTGAATGGTGCTCTTCTAGGGTCTGGATGAACCCTGCAAGTTCTGTGGGCATTCGTGCTGGCGGCAACGGATCTAAAGAACCATCGTGGCGCGTGGCCAATTCTCGCCTCAGCTTTTCTACCGGACGCAGCGCCCAGCTCACCACTAGCCACACTAGAACCATCATGAGTGGCGCACTAAGCAGAATTGGTGCCAGCGTGGAGGTCAAGGTCTCGCTCACGGCATCTTGTCGCACCGCGGTGGATTGGGCTACGGCAAGTTTGCTGCCGTTAGCCAGGTCCTCGACGAAGACGCGTTGTTCCCCGGACCCCAGCGTAATCGTTTGCAAACCGGTCCTAAGATCAGCTGGCAACTGATGTTTGCTCTTTGAGTGGCCAAGAATTTCTACCACCAAACTTGATTCATCCGGTAGATCTGAAGGCTGTCCTTGTTCAAAGTTTGCTCCGGGAGCCTTGACGATTTCTGCGACACGTGTGAGCAGACCGTCTTGCGCCTCGCGGGCTTCAAGTTGAGCTCGTTGGAAGGCCCAACCGGCGGCCAATCCTGTGATGACCAAGATGACAAGCATCAAGGCTGTGATGAGACGGGTGCGCAACGAAAGCGGCGGTGAGGAGTTCATGATTCTTTGGCCACCATCCACCCAAGCCCACGTATGTTTTTGATCGTCGAGGCACCCAACTTCGCCCGGAGTTTTCCGATGAGGAAATCGATCGCGTTGGATTCGATGTCAACTTCATCTGCATAGACCTGTGCTTCCAGCTGCGTTCGGGAGAGCACTTGTCCGGAATGCAGAAGCAGCGCACGCAAAAGAGCTAGTTCCCGTTTGGTCAGTGCGACCGGATTTCCGTTGGCACGAGTCGCCGTGGCAGCACTTTCGTCAAGACTGATGCCCCAGGCCCGCAGAATCGAGGATTGATGAACCGAGCCGCGCCGGGTAACCGCCCGAATACGGGCCAGTAACTCTTCATAGGCGAAGGGCTTCACCAGATAATCATCCGCACCAATGTCTAATCCCGCGACGCGTTGCTCGACGCTACCACGGGCGGTGATGACAATGACGGCCGGTGCCAACTCTTCAGTCGATGGCTGCCGTAGCGCTCGCAATACGTCCAACCCGTCCAGTCCTGGAAGTCCCAAATCAAGCAGGACGATATCGAAGTCACCGAATTTGCTGTAGTGTTTAGCGCTTGGACCATCAGTGATCAGCTGCACGACATGCCCGTCTTCGGCCAAACGTGCGATGAGCACGCTACCGATCATGGGGTCATCTTCCACCACAAGTATGCGTGGCATGCGTGCTCCTTTACTGACACGGAATGGCGGCCGCAGTACCTGAGCTACAGATACTACGGCCACCAATGCTGTTATTTAGAGTTTAGGCTGAAAGCCCTGCGATAACTTTCTGCAGATCCTGTGAGGCGTGAAGGCAGTCGCTTTGTACCGGCTGGCTAGCTCGTAGCGCTGTCAGCTCGCGGTCGAGGGCCTTGTCCATCGTTCCCCAGTCCGATGGTGACATTGGCTTGAGCCCAGCTTCGGAGCTATCCCATGAGGTTTCCAGATCTTTGACTCGAGTTGTTGCTCCGGTCAGATTCCCAGCCTTGACCTTGTTCGTCACGTCATTCACGATCGTGGAGAACTGCGACAAGTCACCCAATGGGCCTTGAGCCGCGTGTTGACCTCCAGCTGCACTGGTTGATGCTTGCTGCGGTGCCAAGGAGCTACCGGCAACAAGCGTCGCTGCGATCACCAGTGCTGCACTGGCTCCGAAGGCCCAGGCAAGGTCCTGACCCTGTCCACGAGTGGAGGCCTGGTCTTTGGTGAGCACCCCGTGGCGGCGAACGATGATCTGCTCGCGGATAACCAACGCTGCGATCACGACCAAGAACAGGATACTGGTCAATGAAGCGCCCAGTCCCAAGCCTCCATAGCCCTTGTTCTGGGTGATTAGGTCGCCAATTGAAGCTCCCAATGGTCGGGTGAGCACGTAAGCAATCCAGAATGCTGTCACCGTGGACATGCCGAGCTTTGCTGCGACGGCACAAGCCACGATCAGTGCACCAAAGATGATGGTGCCCCACAAGAATCCGAGTCCCAAAGCTTCGGTTGCCAGGTCTCCAGCTGCCGTGCCCAAGGCGAAGGCGGTCAGAATAGCGGCCCAGTAGAATGCTTCACGCTTCACCGTATCGATGGAGGTGATCTTCAGTGTTCGCTCCTGCAGGTACCAAACGATGAAGACCACGGCAAGCAAGATGGTGAATACGAGGGTGGATACGTAGAGACTGACGCCTAAAGTGTCGGTAAAGAAGTCGGTGATTTGTGTTCCTACAATGCTCACCAGAACGACGGTGAGCCAGTAGATCCATGGCGTGTAACGACGAGTGCGGAACTGGATCACCAGGGCGATGGCCAATAGAACCAGCATCATGCCTGTGGTCGGCAATGGACCCAACCCCACATTAACGGCCAAGAAATCTGCAAATGTTTCGCCGACGGTGGTTGAAAGGATTTTAACGGCCCAGAATGTCGCGGTGATGATCGGAACTTTCATCATCATTTCGTTGCTTTTTCGGCGGCGAATGCCCAAGGAATCCGCTGATGACATGCCCTGTGGAACGTAGCTGCTCATATTTCCTCCAAAATAGCTGCTGATGCTTTCAAGAGAAGTTTCCAGCAGAAGAATGAGCCGAAAATGAGCAAACCAGTTTAGTTGCGTTGAGTTTCAATTCAGCATGATCAAAGGTGCTTAGACAGAGGTTCTTGTGAGTCAACGTCTCATCGGAGGTTTCCATGTCGCTGAACGCACGCGAACGTCGCGCCACCATCCAAGAGTTTGCTGATAATCTCGCTTTGTAGGGGCTGAGCGAAGATGAAGCGGTTCGGCGCTGCGACTGGAAGCAAGCGCGGATCCTCGGGATGTCTGGGTTGAGCGTGACACGCTTGAGAACGCCATCATCGCCGCTGGAAAGTCCCCTGTGCCCTACTCGAAATTGCATGAGGAAATGCGAGCTGCACCTGGCGTTTGGTACGGTGTTCCAAACAAACGCGTACAGGATTAACTGACTGGGACCCTGGCTATAAAGGCTTAGTCCACCACCCCCGGCCGCAACCAGATACGGGCGGTCGACTCCACACTCCCAGACACGTATGGCTCCGATTCGCCGGTGGGCACGTAGCCAAGCTTCTTCCAAAACGGCTCCGCCAGATCAGCATTAGTATCAACGACCGACAGTCGCAACGACTTGATGTCCGAGCTCTGGGCAACTAGATCAATGACGGCGTCGTGCCTCATCCGGCCGAGGACCTCTCCCTGACGAGCACCATCCGTCATCAGCAAGCCAATGTGAGCAACCGTCTTTGCGGGCCATCCGATGATCACATCAGCAAAGGCAACGAGCTCTTGCCCATCCCACAGCCCGAGATCAACCTTTTGTAAGCAGCTTACGTTCGGCGGCTGTGCAGTCAGAGCGTCACTCGCGGCAGTAGGAACTGGAGCTCTTCCCTCAACCAGACGCGAATACTGTGCGTTCGATTCCATGAGTCGCTGTAATGCCTTGGACTGTCTCGAATCGATCAGCCGTATGTCCATCTATACCTCTTGTGTAGTTCGGGCTGGTTCAAAGACGTCCGCTTAACCGGACATCTCGAAGCTACGGGTCATCTTGCTCGGGCTACTTGGACTTGGGACGGATCCACAGCACGTTGCTGCGAATACTAACCTTCAGCGATCACCACGCGCGACCGCATAGGTCGACCTCGCCGACAGGCCACGAACTGAGCGGTGCTTCGATGGGTAAGATCAGCAAGGGTTGCCCCGGCGCATCGAATACGGGCTTCCCAGCGCGACTTATTGAGTTCTCCGCAGCGAAGATCCGACTCCATCCGCATGTCGTGTAGAACGAAACTACATCTTCTCGACACCCGAGGTAGCCGAACGCGATACTGCCCGCAGCCGACATAGATTCTGCCGCACGAATCATGAGGCGACCCCCAAGCCGTTGACCTCGTGCACAGTCGGAGACCAAAACACCTCCGACTCCCCCCACGACAATCTCATGATCGCCGACGTGGATGCTACGCCGTGCCCAACCGACGTGACCGACAACCTCACCGTGCTGTCGGGCGACAATATGGAAGTCGTGCGGCGCGTAGCCGTACGGTAGTTCCGGATCCCATTCACCGAATTCTTGGTTGTACTCCGCATCGAATAGTCGGCGGAGTCTGCCAATGTCGCTTGTTGTCAGATCGGTGTGCGCAATGACATCGATCGCGATCTCGGTCGTGTTGTCTTCATCCAACTCACCTCGTGGCGTCACCGATAGACCTCTCGACGGTGGCCGAGGCGTAGTACTAAGACCACCAGCTCTTCTTCCTGGACGTCGTAGATGACCCGGTAATCGCCGACGCGAATTCGAAGTTCGCCTTCTCCGCCGCTCAGCTGCAGACTTCCCGGCGGACGTGGATCTTCTGCGAGTTCGTAGATCGCCGCCTTCAGGCGTGCAGCAGCCTGCGGATGGAGCCCCCGAAAGGTCTTGGCGGCTCCCCGGGAGATGAGGATCCGATAGCTCACGTCAACCCGGATTCAGAGCCCAAGCTCTGCCATCAAGTCATCAAAAGGAACATGCGGCTCCTTGCGCGCTTCCGCCGCGGCCCGAATGTCCGCTTGCTCCTCCAACGCCTGCATCGCACGGTCGAAGAACTCGGGAGAAACGACGACAGCGCGACGACCCGCACCGCGGGAGGTGATCTCGACAGGCTCACGCTGTGCAGCGGCGATGTAGTCGCTCTGCTGGCTACGGAATTGGGAAAGAGTCGCTGAAGTCATGATTCTATGGTACGACTTGTACAAGTTGTACGCAATGCTCGCAGATGCTCATGATGGCTTTAGCGATCATCTCAGAGGTCGCGGCGGACTCCCCGATTCCCAGCACAAAGCACCCATGGCCGAGCGTTAACCGGTATTGGCCAACTGACTTCTAGAACACAACGTTTGAGTGAGTATCAACAGTGAACAGTTGTCCGGGATAGCGCAGACCTGAGAAGTACATATTTGTGTGCGCCACGATCTGCTCGCCGGTCACTGCGACTGAATTCGTATAGGCCTCTAAGACGTCGTCGTCTATGAACGCGCCTGACAAAAATGAGGACCGGCCCTGGACCTACCGAGGTAGGCGGAACCGGTCTTAGTGAGTCCATCTTACTCGTTACTGCGCCAAGCATGCAGTTCTGCGTTGGTGCAGGAATGGGCATGAATCAACAGGTGCAGAGAGCACTGTTCGAGTGCCCTGTAAATACAACAAAGCGCTCCCAAGATTCAAAATCCAAGGAGCGCTTCGCTAGTGGTGAGAAAGCTTAGACATTGAAGCGGAACTCCACGACGTCGCCGTCCTTCATGATGTATTCCTTGCCTTCGATGCGAGCCTTGCCCGCAGACTTGGCGTTGGCCACTGAGCCAGCGGCAACCAAATCGTCAAAGCCAACGACCTCGGCCTTGATGAAGCCACGCTGGAAGTCAGTGTGGATCACACCGGCAGCTTCCGGAGCGGTAGCGCCGCGACGGATGGTCCAGGCACGGGTTTCCTTTGGACCAGCGGTCAGGTACGACTGCAGACCCAAGGTGTCGTAACCAACGCGAGCCAGCTTATCCAGACCGGACTCTTGGATGCCGGCATCTTCCATCATCTCGGCGGCTTCGTCTTCTTCCAGCTCGGCCAGCTCAGACTCGAACTGTGCATCGAGGAAGATCGCTTCAGCAGGAGCAACCAACTCGGAGAGCTTGGCCTGCATCTCAGCATCCGCCAGGCCAGCTTCATCGGTGTTGAACACGTAGATGAATGGTTTGGTGGTCATCAGCTGCATTGGAGCAAGCTCTTCAAGGTCAATGCCCTTGGTCTTGCCCGCTGCGAACAGGGTGATGCCTTCTTCAAGCACCTTCTGCGCGTTAAGCACAGCGTCCATGAAGGACTTCTCGATCTTCTTGCTGCGCAGTTCCTTTTCAAGGCGTGGCAGCTGGTTCTCGATGGTCTGTAGATCTGCAAGGATCAGCTCGGTAGCGATGGTCTCGATATCCGAGGCCGGATCCACCTTGCCGTTGACGTGGATGACGTCATCGTTAACAAACGCACGGGTTACCTGGCAGATTGCATCGGCTTCACGGATGGTGGCCAGGAACTTGTTGCCCAGACCTTCACCTTCCGAGGCGCCCTTAACGATGCCGGCGATGTCCACGAAGGACACGGTTGCTGGCAAGATGCGCTCGGATCCGAAGATTCCGGCGAGCACCTTTAGACGCGAGTCAGGCAACGGCACGATACCCACGTTGGGTTCAATGGTTGCGAAGGGGTAGTTGGCTGCCAGCACCTGGGCGTTGGTCAGCGCGTTGAACATGGTGGACTTGCCGACGTTGGGCAGTCCGACGATTCCGATAGTAAGAGCCACGGGAGAAAATTCTACCTTTTGCTAGTGATGAGCGCGCAATGATCTACTGGCGCGTGAATTCTTTAGTTGGACTGCGGACGGGAACCACGACCGCCAAGGGCGCGTTCCTCGTCTCCGGCTTCCTTGAGCTTGCCGCGAATTTCCTTAGGCAGCGAGAAGATAATGTCCTCTTCCGCGGTGGTTACCTCGGCGACGTCGTTGAAGCCGTACTCGGCCAGCAAGGCCACCACTTCGCGCACCAGCACCTCAGGCACCGAGGCGCCGGAGGTCACGCCGACGGTGGAGACACCTTCAAACCAGGACTCGTCTACTTCATTGGCGAAGTCCACACGGTAGGAAGCCTTAGCGCCATGATCTAGTGCCACCTCAACCAGTCGCACCGAGTTGGAAGAGTTCGCTGAACCAACAACGATCACCAAATCGGACTGTGGAGCGATGTTCTTGATCGCAGCCTGACGGTTGGTGGTGGCGTAGCAGATGTCATCGCTGGGTGGATCTTGCAGGTTGGGGAAACGCACGCGTAGTCGGCGCACGATCTCCATGGTTTCATCCACACTCAGCGTGGTCTGCGAGAGCCAGATGAGCTTATCCGGGTCCTTGACCTGTACGGTGTCAGCTTCTTCCGGGTTGTTCACGATGGTGGTGACTTCCGGTGCTTCACCGTAAGTACCTTCAACTTCTTCGTGGCCTTCGTGACCGATCAGCAGGATCTCGTAATCGTTTTTGGCAAAGCGCACGGCTTCGCGGTGCACCTTGGTGACCAGCGGGCAGGTGGCATCGATGGTCTGCAAGTTGCGGTCGGCCGCGGACTGAACCACTGCCGGGGACACACCGTGGGCGGAGAAAACCACCAGTGCGCCTTCTGGAACTTCTTCGTTTTCTTCCACGAAGATCGCTCCGCGGGACTCCAGCTCGGAGACCACGTGCAGGTTGTGCACGATCTGCTTGCGCACGTAGACCGGTGGGCCGTAGTGCTCCAAAGCCTTTTCAACGGCCACCACGGCACGGTCCACACCGGCGCAGTAACCACGCGGTGCTGCGAGCAAAACCTTGCGTTCGTTCACCTGTGGAGAGGCAGCTGCAATCTCGGCTGGAGAGCGACGTACGCGCGGAATCCGTGGGACTGGCAGCGATACCGGAATGGAAGTGGAAGTAGCCATACCTCTAGTCTACGAACTGGATGCAAGTTAGCCCATGCTCATATGATGCGCGCCACCCTTTGCACCCTGTGAGTTCCACCTCCACTCATCAGAAAACCAGCTAACAAGGCAGCGAACTTGGGAACTTCACCGGGGTGCGAACTACCGCTCCGGTCCCATCGCTACCCTTGTATGTCCGGCAGACACCGATGCCACGATTGGCCAGTTTGGCTTTGATCTGGCGTAGTGAATCGGGCGAGAAGCCGTACCACTGCATGTGCATGAGCACGGTATCCCCCTTGGCCGCCGCCGCAGCACGGGCGATGGTGATGGACTTGGATTTCACCTTCCAGTCTTCGGTATCCCGAGTCCAGGTCCATGGGGCCATGCCGCGGCTGTTGTAACCACAACGAACCGAACCGTCGATTGCCCCATAGGGTGGACGCCCGAAGTTGGTGTGGACACCGGTGCCACCAAGTTGCGCCCCAACCTTCTGACAGCTCAGTGGGCGCAGATCCGGGTGGCTGATCGAATGGTTGATCACCCATTGGCCTTTGGCGCGGGCCAGGCTGGCCAGATCCACCCCGTAGCGTGATTTGTAGGAAGCTAGGCAGTCCCCGATCGGTGCGATGACCAAACCGATGTTGGCGCTGGCGGCATAGTTGATGGTGTCCTTATATGCGCTCAGGGTGCTCGGGCAGTCATCAAAGGTCAGCACCACTCGTGAGGTCCGGTTTGGCCCGCTGCTCATTGGTGCTGACGGTGGCTTGGGATAGGTGGTGACGTAGGTTCCGCTGACCCAGCCGGTGGATCCGCCGTAGCTGACCTTGTACCAGCCGTTGGAGGCTTTGGCGTAGGCAGAGACCGTGGTCCCGGTGGGAATAGTTTTCAGAATTCGGTAGCTGGTGGATGCACCGCTTCGCATATTGAGGCTGTCTAGCGTTCGTACCGAAGCGGCGACAACATAACTGTTGCTCACGTATCCACTCTTGCCGTCGTAGCTGACTTTGTACCAGCCGTTTGACTCGCGCCCCACCACGGCAACCGAGGTGCCTTTAGGGATTGTTTTCAGCACCGAATAGGCAGTGGACGACCCGGTGCGCATGTTCAGGTTGTCGGTGGTTCGTACCCGTGCGGGCCAGTCGATGGACAGTTCGGTTGCCACAGCAACGGTTGATACTGCCGGCACGGACAGTGACCCCGCGCCAAGGGCTGAGGCCGAGAGTGGAACCGAGCCGACCAGCAATCCTGCCGATAATGCCGTTGCTCCTATACTCCGCCGGAAGTGATGATTCTTTGATTCCCCATGCATGACGCTGTGCCTTTCGCGAATGATTCTCCAATGCTCAAGAGTGTGCGCTTGGTGTAAGCGCGAGGCAACACAAAAACGAAGGCTTAATCCAATTGTTCGAAAAGCAATTCCAAGACTGCTAGTCACGATGAACCACAGCTAAACTTCACCCATTGTGATACCAATGCTCCATCTAGATTGGAGCACCGAAAGGCTCAGTAATCCCTAGAACCGTCGGTGCCATACGGTAGTCTCACTTGTGCAACAGCGATTGTGAGAGCTGGTGCCATACATCGATTTTTCAAGGAGCGGCCTGGATGGAGCCCCAATCACCAGCAAGCCTGCCGGCTACTGCTGGGCAGACCACCGCGGATAACCCGTGGCCGCTGCGCCTGCTCTCAGAGAAGCTGAAAATCCACATTGAGAACTCCCCCGTGGTGTGGGTGGAGGGACAACTGTTGGAAGCCAATGTGCGCAATGGCCATGCCTACCTCACCCTGCGTGACGTGGATTCGGATTTCTCGTTCTCGGTGACGATTTGGTCCTCCACCATGCGCAAGCTCGACGCCACCCCTGAGGTAGGTTCTCGGGTAGTGGCGCAGGTGAAGCCAAGCTTCTATGCGAAGACCGGTCGCCTTTCTTTGAATGCGACAGATCTTCGCCCGGTGGGCTTGGGCGAACTATTGGTGCGACTCGAAAGATTGCGCCAAGCTTTGGGCGCTGAAGGTCTCTTTGCCCCTGAGCACAAACTGCCACTGCCAGTTCTTCCTGGGCGTATTGGTTTGATCACGGGACGTGATTCAGATGCTGAAAAGGACGTTCTGCGCAACGCCACACTGCGCTGGCCATCCGCCCAATTCCGGGTGATCAATACGGCAGTTCAGGGTGTGGACGCTGCCAACCAAGTGACCGCTGCGCTCAAGGAACTTGATGCTGATCCGCAGATTGATGTCATCGTCATTGCCCGCGGTGGCGGCGCCTTAGAAGACCTGCTGCCGTTCTCCAACGAAGAGTTGATTCGTGCAGTATTCGCTGCCGCGACTCCGGTCGTCTCGGCCATTGGCCACGAGGCAGACCGGCCAATCCTTGACGATGTCGCGGATGTGCGTGCCTCAACTCCCACGGATGCGGCCAAGCGTATTGTTCCGGATCTTAATGAAGAATTCGCCGGACTGCAGTTGGCGCGTAATCGTCTTGAGCGCTCAATCAACAACTTGCTGGAACGCGAAGCACAACTTCTCGCCTCCGTACGTCAGCGTCCGGTGCTTGCCAACCCGCAGGTAATGGTGACTTCACGAGCCGAAGATCTAGAGCGTTGGAAGCAACGCTCTACGGACCTGCTGCACTACCGCGTGCAACGAGCCCGGGATGAGATCAACCATTTGAAATCTCAGGTACGCGCACTGTCTCCTCAGCAGACCTTGGACCGAGGCTACTCGGTCACGCAACTTGCTGACGGCAGTATCGTGCGTGAAGCCGCAGATGCCCCGGTTGATTCTGAGCTCTTCATCCGGTTGGCCTCAGGGCAGCTCACCGCGCAGACCAAACAATCAATTCCCGCCGGCGATGCCGCGAACTAACTCGAAGAATTCTGGAGCCATCATGACTACACCAATCCCTGAGGACATCAAGAACCTCTCCTACGAGCAAGCTCGCGAAGAACTGCTGACCGTGGTCAGCCAATTGGAAACCGGCGGCGTCGCGCTGGAAGCTTCGCTCGCGCTGTGGGAGCGCGGCGAAGCCCTCGCAGCACACTGCGAAAATTGGCTCAACGGTGTCTCGCAACGTCTTGAGCAAGCACGCAGCCGAGTAGAAGACACTAACGACTAAGACCCGTTACTTAGTCTCAGCCAGACGCTTCTTTTCGGCCGAGACATCAAAGTCAGCTTCCGGCCACTGCGGATCAATGTCACGCAGCGAAGCTAAGAGTAGCTCAGCTACACAGAGCCGAGCCCGCCACTTCTGATCTGCCGGAATTACGTACCACGGTGCATCTTCGGTGGCGGTACGTTCAATGGCGATCTCATAAGCCTGCTGATACTCAGCAAAAAGCAAACGATCATCTACATCGCCTGGCGAGTACTTCCAGTGCTTATCTGGACGGTCTAAGCGCTCGCGCAGTCGCGCGTACTGTTCGTCGGCACTGATATGCAGCATCACCTTGAATAGGTGGATGCCACGCTCACCTAGCTTGCGTTCAAAGGTGGGGATACGACGGTAGCGGCCCTGAATCTGTCGTCCGGTGCTCAGTTTCTGCACCTTGTGGATCAGCACATCCTCGTAGTGTGAGCGGTCAAAAACGCCGATGTGTCCCGGCTTGGGTAGCTGCTTCTCAACGCGCCAGAGGAAGTCGTGTTCTTTCTCTTCATCAGTTGGCGTCTTAAATGCGTGGTGGTCTACGCCCTGAGGATCAAACAGACCCATCACGTGGCGCACGATTCCACCCTTGCCGGAGGTATCCATTCCTTGAAGCACCAGAAGCAGTGAATCGTTGATCACTCCGTGGGATGCGGAAGCAAATAAGCGTTCTTGAAGTTCAGCGAGTTCAAGGGCAATCTCAGCTAATCGCTTGGCTGCTTGCGCCTTAGTTTGAGGAGCTTTCTTAGGCCACCATTTAGGTTCTCCGGTGGCGCGCTCGGCCAAGTCAACCGGGCCTACTACGCGCAATGAAGCTAGCAGATTCTGCGGATATTTGCTCATGACCCCAGCATAACGCGCAGTTCAGCTTCTCGGTGGGATGAATTTAGCAGCGCTGACAAATAGATGTTTCGACGCAAAAACACCTTCACCGAACCAGGTTGATGGTTCGGTGAAGGTGTAAGAGCTCAGTGCTTAGCGATCAGAGACTAGGCTCGCGCGCGCCAGTCTTCAAGGAACTGTCCAATACGTCCTACAGCGTCGGTCAGGTCTCGCACGTTAGGCAGGGTCACCAGACGGAAGTGATCCGGACGGACCCAGTTGAAGGCGGTGCCCTGCGTGATCAGAATCTTCTGAGCCTTGAGCAGCTCAAGGGCAAAAACTTCATCATCATGCATTGGGTACACTTCTGGATCCAGCTTGGGGAACATGTACAGCGAACCCTTGGCCTTTTGAACACTCACACCCGGAATTGCGGTCAGCAGGTTGTAGGCTGCATCGCGCTGTTCCAGCAGACGCCCTCCGGGCAGGATCAAGTCATCAATGGACTGATAGCCACCCAGTGCAGTCTGGATTGCGTGTTGCCCGGGCACGTTAGCGCACAGACGCATGTTGGTCAGCAGATTAATGCCTTCAACGTAGTCCTTGGCCTGATGCTTAGGACCGGAGATGGCCATCCAGCCAGAGCGGAAACCGCACACACGGTACGCCTTGGACAGACCCGAGAAGGTCAAGATCAGCACGTCATCAGCCAGCGCAGCAGTGTTGATGTGCACGGCGTCATCGTAAAGGATCTTTTCGTAGATCTCGTCCGAGAACACAATCAAGTTGTGTTTACGGGCCAGCTCCAAGATTCCCTCTAGGGTTTCCTTCGGGTAGACGGCACCGGTGGGGTTGTTCGGGTTGATGATCACGATGCCCTTGGTGCGATCGGTGATCTTAGCTTCCATGTCCTCTAGGTCAGGAAGCCAGCCCTCCTCTTCGGTATTCAGGTAGTGCACCGGGGTGCCACCAGCCAGCGAAACCGAAGCGGTCCACAGTGGGTAGTCCGGAGCAGGAATCAGGATCTCGTCGCCATTGTTTAATAGCGCGTTGAGCGAGAGCGTGATCAGCTCGGAGACACCGTTACCCAGGTAGATGTCATCCACACCAATGGTCTGGATGCCGCGGGTCTGGTAGTACTGCGAAACGGCAGTACGTGCCGAGAGGATGCCACGAGAGTCTGAATAACCTTGGGCGTTTGGCAAGTTGCGAATCATGTCGACAAGCACCGCGTCAGGCGCTTCAAAGCCGAACGGCGCGGGATTGCCGATGTTCAGCTTCAGGATGCGGTGTCCCTCGGACTCCATTCGCTGGGCATGCTCTAGTAGCGGCCCACGGATGTCGTACAGGACATTGTGCAGTTTCGTCGATTGCTTGAATTCTGCCATGATTACACTTTCTCATGTCAGGTGTGTGAAACACACCTTGTTACTCGACCGCCGTCGGAAGCGGCCGAAATCCTAAAGGGTCGAATACCAAGAGCAGTGTGAGCCTGCTACTCGATAATCCATTCCCAGCGGGTCGCCGCTTCCTTGGGCGCCATCGCCCCAGGTTCGTTGACCATTCGGTTCAGGTCCACCAGGGTCTGCTGTGAGACTTCTGCGGTTACCTTGTTCAGTTCGTCTTGCGCTTTGTCATCCACGTTGGCGCCAGCAAGCAACAGGTAGGGCTCTGCGTTAAACAACTTGGCGCTATCTGAAATGCTCTTAAAACCTTCATCAGAAATGATGGCGTTGCCGGCACTGACCGCGACCGCTCGATCCACCGAGGCGCGCAACTGAGTATCGATGTCCGAGGAGTCAACGACAGAGATCTTAGGCGCCTGGCACCCCTCGGTCTTCAGTGCTGCGGCAAGGTTGCTCGTATCCGATGCATCGGTGATCACGGTGAGCTTGCTGCAGGCTTTAGCCAGCGAGGACAGCGAATCAACCTCATGGGTGTCCGCTTCTGCCTCACTCATGACTAATTCTTTGCCCGCGTCTGCCGGGCTCATATCTAGTGCTGTGATCTGATGATCAGCATCGTTGATTTCTGAGCGCAGCTTCTTCAAATCGTCAACAGACAGAACGCCGTCGTCGCCAGTGACGCCAGCAGAATCTTTAGATAGGAAGAGCGCAGTTGTGGCTTGGTCTATCGCCACATCAGCTTGGCCGTCTTGAACCTGTTTAAAGGGATCATCGCCGGACTTGTTGATCTGAGCGGTATAACCCTTAGCTTCCAGAGCGTTTTTGTAAACCTCTGCCAGTGCTTGCTCAACTGGCCGATCACCGCGAGCAATCTTCAAGGTCACGTTCTTGCTGGACTCGTTGGTGGAAGTCTGCTCATTGGCAGTGCACGCGGCAAGTGGCAATAGCAGGGCTAGGCAGAGGACACCGAGACGAGAGGATTTTCGCAAGTTCATATCCCTATAGATTCTATGGCAGAGACTTTTAGATCAGCGGTTACTTACCAGTTGCGGTCAGTCGCAAGATGCTTTCTACACGCTCAATGCAATTCAACTTCTGAATTTCTTCGCGGGTAAACCAAGCAGCCTGACTGGTGGAACCGTTAACTTCATGGCGGAGCTCTCCACCGGTGAGTTTGGCTTTATAGACCACTGCAACAGTTTGCATTGGGTAACCTTCACCGGAGTAACGCTTTGCCCCTGGAATGACACCCGTGGTCACATCCAGCAATTCCAGCTCCCCTACCGCGTAGCCGGTCTCTTCATAAACTTCGCGCTTGGCACCTTCGATAATTGGTTCGCCTAGATCAATGCCTCCACCGGGCAGTGACCAGCGGGGTGTAAATTTTGGATCTCGGTGGCGCATGTCCCAGAGTGTCAGCAGTATCTTTCCTTCGTTTTCCACCAAGCAGTATGCTGCCAGTCTGGTATCGAAGGATTCACCGGTGTGCTCAGAACGACGTGTCATATCCCCAATATATCGGTTTGTTCAGCGATTATTTGCCCTACCGCTCAGGGCATAAGGCAGTTTATTTGCCAAATATCCCACTGAAGCCGTGAGGATGTGATGAAATATTCTTATGGCCCCGCACTCAGAGCATTCTTCAAACGTCGATCTAGATGAAATTGATCGAATCATCATCGACGAACTGGTCGCTAACGCACGTATCTCCAACGCCACGTTAGCCCAGCGCGCAGGCATCGCGCCGTCGACTGCGCTTCTGCGCACCCGTTCGTTAGTGGAACGTGGAATCCTCACCGGCTATCACGCCGAAGTGGCACTCGGGACCGTAGGCCGAACCGTTCAGGCATTGATCTCGGTCAAACTACGTGCCCATGACCGCGAGAAAATCGATACCTTTGTGGAGCGGATCCCCCGCCTTCCAGAAGTTCTCTCCATGTTCCACGTTTCCGGTGGCACCGACTATCTCCTACACATCGCTGTAGGTTCCACGGACGCATTGCGCGACTGGGTGCTAGATAACTTGGCAACCGATGAATCCGTTGGGCACACCGAGACCACTTTGGTCTTTGCGCATCACCGTGGCAACCAGGGTCCGCTGCCTACAGAAGACATGATGCACTAGTTAAGACCAGCTCAAAAACGTATTAAAAAAAGCTGTGATCCTCACCGATATTCGGTGAGGATCACAGCTTGTTTTTTGCTCAAAAGTTTTATGCGCGGCGGCGCTGCATTACTGCGTCTAAGTTCAGACGAGGCTTGGTGCTGGAAACCGAAAGGTCAGAGGCTGGCAAGGTGCCGGTCACTGGAGCAACGGTTTCCGCTACTGGAGCTTCAGGCTCCTTTGGTGCAGCTTCCTTAGTAGTCTCAGCACGCTTGGTAGCTACCGAAGTAACTGCCGCACGGTCTTCTGCGGAAACCTCGGTAGCCAAACGCTTGGCATCTTCCGAAGCCTTGAGGCTGATCTGCTTGCTTGGGCGTAATGGCTGTTCGGCAGGAAGTGGAGCCTTCTGAGTACGTACCGCAGGTGCTTCATTAGCTGTCTTCGCAGCCTGAGCGATGCGTTCGCTTGCTTCAACGTAGGTTGGCTTTGGCACGCGGGTTGGAACCCAAGTATCTGGCTGCTTCACGCCACCGTGACCGTGAGCTACGCGTAAAGCTTCGGCGCGAAGTTCATCAGCGGTGATGGCCGGTGCACGAAGTGCTGAGCCTGGACGAGCGTCAAAGACTTCTTCACCATCGTGCTTGCGTGCGATGACCTTGTTGGCAGCGTCTTCAAAGGCCGGGGTCTGCAGGGCCTTCTGGCGGGTTGCTTCAAGGTGATCAAGCAGCTTGCGGTTGCGGTCGCGTACAGCGAGCATTCGCAAGGTAGCGAAGGAAGCGACTGCGAGCAGCGCGAAAATTCCTACAGTGCCAAAGGAGAGAGAAGTGAACGGAGCCAAGATGACTCCGAGAACTGTTGCCAAAATTGCCAAGACACCGATCAGTGCAACGGACAACCGGCCATAGCGCACACGTATCTTGAGTTGGGACGCAGCATCTTTCTGCGAAGCGCTCTGGGACGTGCCAGCCATGTGGGTCCTCCATCACCGATTGAGTCGGTCAAATCTCATAGAGTCGAATATGACTCTTTCATCTCAACCCTATGCAACCTTTCCTACGGTGACACGCACATATGTCGGTGTGTCTATAAGTTTTCACCACGAATCGTCGCTTGAGTGAAGACCTCTGCGCGTAGTGATGCTAATTGTGCTTCATCGTTCGTAGATGCGTTCGAGCATCGTGGTGGAAAGCTCTTCACGGTTCAACGCAAAGGTACGATGATCCGCCCACGCACCATTGATATGCAGGAACGCCCGGCGCAGACCTTCATCCCTAAACCCCAGCTTTTCCACCACCCGAAGGCTTGCCGCGTTCTCCGGGCGAATGTTGATTTCCAGACGATGCAGATCCAAATCCTGAAAACAATGATCAATCACCAAAGCGCAGGCTTCAGGCATCAGACCGAAACCCGCGTGACTGCCATCGATCCAATAACCGATAGACCCACTGCGCGCCGCACCGTACTGAACTGAAGAAAGCGAGACCTGACCGATCAGCGGAGGCCGTGATTGACGAAGCTGCGGCAGAGCGATGGCCCAGGAATAGCCGCTGCCGTCACGTGCAGCTTCGTCCTTAGCGCGAATCATCTGCGTATAGGTCATGGGTTCTGGCACACCCAAGGGACTGGTGGGGTCCCACGGTTTGAGCCATCGCGAGTTGGTGTAACGCAAGTTAAGCCACTCTCTCTCGTCGCGCAAAGTCAGCTGGCGCAACAGCAGTCGGTCCGAGGTCAATTCAGGAACCAGACGTGAGGCCCGAGGAGAGAAGAACATGAGCACATCGTAATACCCGAATGCTCACTTGGCGTGCACCGTTGCGGGCCGGTTCCAATTCATTGCGTTTTGCGTAAGCTGTAAATATGACTGCCGATGCTTCGAAGAACCGAGACGTAGAGAAGAAAGCTGTCCGCACCAAAATTCGGGCCGCTCGACAAGCTTTGGATCCTGCGACCCGGGAGGATCATGGCAAGCAGTTGGCAGCTACGGTCCTCGGCTATCTCACGCAGAGCACCGGCATCGTTCGAAAGGTCGCAGCTTACTGCTCCTCCCCCGGTGAGCCGGACACTTCAGTCTTATTAGATGCCTTGGTCAATGAGGGCATTGAAGTTTATCTGCCCATTTGTGAACCAGACTTCGCGTTATCTTGGGCTGCATACTCCCCGGGCATCGAGTTCCTACCTAGCGCTCAAGCACCTGTTCTGGAACCGGTGGGGCCACGCTTTGCCAATGACATCTTTGATGACATCAACACCATCATCATTCCGGCATTGGCCATTGACGCTCAAGGACGTCGCCTTGGCCAGGGCGGTGGTTACTACGACCGGTTCCTGCCGTTGATCGAGGATTCACCGGTGCGTGTGGCTGCTGTGGTTTACGACAGCGAATTTGTTGACGAAGATGCCTTCCCTGTAGCTGAGCATGATCAGCCGGTGGATCTAGTTTTCACTCCTACGCAGGTGCATCAGATCCCGTAAAGGCAACAGGTCTGGATTACAGATTTACGCACAGTTCGTTTCCAATGCATCTGGGTATCAAAGACTCCACGCTTGCATTGGGGTATGAGTTACTTCTCCAGAACTGTCACGGCGCCACGTCCTCCGGTCATACCTAAACCAAAAGTCCGCCCGGTGCGCACTCGTAGCGAACTCTTGCGTCGCTACCGCAAACCTTTAGCCATCGGGTTTGCACTCTTGGCGTTGGCCGGCACACTCAATGTCTTTTCTTCAGGACAGCTCTCTCAACGTGAAGTTGTTGTTGTGTCCAGCGACATCGCTGCCGGCAGTGAAATTTCGGCCAATCAGCTCACAGTGCAAACAGCACGATTAGACCCACAAGATAGCGAAGTCTTCGAGTCTGCTGACCGATTAGTTGGCCAGCGAGCCGCTGTGGGTTTGGATGCCGGAACGGTGGTGCGCAAGTATGCGTTGGTTGGGCCTCAGCTTCTTGCTGGGTCCATCGAGGGCACAGTGGCGGTACCTTTACGACTCAGTGATCCGGCGACAGTTTCGTTGCTTCATCCCGGTCAGATGGTGGACATTGTACTGACTACCGGGGATGGCTTTGACCAGGAAATTCAGTCACGGACCATAGCCAAAGCTGTACCCGTTCTTTGGGTTCCGCAAAGTGCAACAAGTTCAGAATTTGGCATGCTCAACGGCGCCAGTGCAACGGGCGAAGGAATTATTGTGGTCGCTGCCGCCAGCAGTCTTTCTGATGATCTTTCCGGAGCGGTCTCTCGTGGCAAGGTCTCAGCGGTCTTAGTCAACTAGCTAAGGTTTAGCCCCAGTGTGGTGGCTTTTCGCGCTTCATGAGTTCAGCAAGATCTTCTTTGGAATCTCCCCAGCTACGCGGGTCCTGATCTTTGGCAACTAGATCTGCCAATGGATCGGTGGTGCGCTTGGACCGATTCGAAGTTGCTGGCGAGGAAGTTCCGTCAGCGGATTGACCCGTAGCTAGAGCACGGTCAACGGACGCTGAGCGCGGCACCGGTGTGTAACTTCCGGTGAGCTGAACACGCTGTTCAAGATGTTGTGATGGTGCGACAACGCGCGGTCGCTTACGGCGACCGCGCGTTGGTTCTTGCTCAGAAGTCATTACTTCTTGGACTCCACCTGTTCGGCAGTCTCGCTGGCTGGAACCGGTGCCGGAGTGGTTGGCTCGGCTTCTGGTGCCACCTGCTCAGCTGGCGACTTAGCATCAGTTTCCTGTGCCTTGTTCTCACTCTTGTCTTCGCTCTTGGCCTCGACCTTAGCTTCAGCCTTCGGTTCCAACTTGGACTTAGCGGACTTAAGCAGCCCGCTCTTTTCCTTCGGCGCTTCGTCGGTGGTTACCTCACGGGCAGAGACCGGACGAGCGGCAGTCAGTGAACTGCGCGAGCTAGATTCCTTGGCTACTGCAGGAGTCGTAGGAGCCTTGAGCTGCAGGTAGGTAGCCAGACGTTCGGTGACTGATCCTGGATCGGTGAAGACGTCGATGGTCCACAGTGGGACATAACGCCAACCGTGCTTCTCGAAGAATTCTGGGCGCAAGCGGCTACGCTCACGAACAGTGAGTTCCGCGTAGTGCTCGGTGCCGTCATAGACCACAGCAAGCGGACGGATGCCGCTTTCTGCCGCGTCAAAAACGTGAGCTGAAAGGTCAAGGACACCGCGGTAGTCCTCGGCAACAATCGCACCGCGTTCACGTAAACGACGAGCCAAGTCAGAAACCAGCGGATCAAAGCGTGGGTTACGCATGGCGCTTACGCCCGAGTCCCCGGCCTGTACCCGACCGAACAGTTCAAAGAACTGACGAGCGCCGCGGTACACGCGGTTCAGGTCAACGTCGTTGGGCAGCAAGCTGGAAACCAAGGTCATGCGGCTGCGCGAACGAGTCATCGCAGCAACAAAGAGCTGTTCTCCACCTTCGCGTGAGAGTGCACCAAATTCGTGCAGGATCTTACCGTGGGTGGTACGGCCGTAACCCCAAGCGAAGATTACCGCGTCACGGCGCAAGCCGATCAAACGATCCATGGTGGTCACCACGAATGGTTCCTGCTTTGAACGCAAGTAATCCATTGCGTACTTGTGGTTTGGTAGCTGCACTCGAATTGCTTCAGCGATAGCTGCTGCATGGCTTCGGTTTGAGGCAATAACAGCCAAGGATTCTTCACCCTGGTTCTTGAAGTGCTCAAAGACCAAGTCAACAATGCGGGCCACTTCAGCTGCCGTGGTCTGGACACCGTCTTCGCTGTTGACCAGCGAGCCGGTAGCGTCCGGAACATACTCACTACGCAACAGTGGCGAATTACCACTGATGTTCACGGCCATTGGCAGACGTGAAATTGTTGAGTCGTAGTAGGTCGTGGACAGCTGCTCCACCAGACCTTCGTCGATCCCGCGGTAAACGGTGGACAACGAGCCTGAAACCAAAACCTTGTTCAATGCCGAGAGTGCAGAGACGTCCTGCTTGTGCTCAACAACGCGGGCGGTTGGATCCACGGAAACTTCAAAGCGCTTCGGGGCACCGAGCATTTCATCGCCAATGGCAATGACCTGACCGGAACGGCGAACGGCGTCAAGTACTTCACGCAAGGACAGGTAGTTGGCTTCGAGCAGGATGACTGCATCAAATTCTGCGTTTTCTGGCAGTGCGCTACCTAGCAGCAGTGGAGCCGAAACGATGACCGGAGTCAACGAGCTAGCAAGAGGAGCACCGAGTCGGAACAGCCCAGCGATAGTTGGGGTTCCGTCCTTGAGCATATTTCGCAGTGCGCGGGAACCGGCACGGTGGTCAGCTAGGGCAGCCTTCCAGTTACGCGACAGAGCCCAACGAATACGATCTGGTCCGGAAGCAATATGTGCACCGTCAGCCAGACGGTAATCTGCCTCGATCTTTTCCAGCTTGGAGCCATCGTTCATGGCCAGGAAGTCATCCCCGGAAATCATGGCATCCAGCACGGACTGCCACCAGGCAAGTTCCAGTTCGCTGTCTACGGCGTCCGTATCGATTTCACGTTCGGCGAAGTCATCCAGCAGATCACCTAGACCAGCTTCGGTGAGCTGTTCGGAGATCAACGTGCGTTCTGGCAGTTCGCCCAAGTCTTCGCGGCGGTCAACCAATGCTGCAATAAGATCCAGCAACTCGGCAATCGGCATTTCGCGCAGGCGCGATCCAACGGAAGAAGGCAGCATGGTCGCAAGCTTATCGATGCGTGCACCAGCGTCGTGGTAGCCAGCTTCAACGTCCAACAGTCCACCTGGGACCTGTGGGTTGCGCTGGCTGGTGGCGATGGCGCGCCATGCATCACGCTGGACAGAAACTGCCTGCAAGGCGGACTGCAGATCAGCGATGTGCATGCCCGGACGAACGTATTCCTTGGCAATCTTGCGCAGACGGGAACGGACAATGGAGCCCATTTCCACGCCGTGCTCACGACGCCATGAGCTGGTCGCGGTAGCCGCGATCAAATCATCAATGTCGCCTTCAAAAATGTCTGATTCAAACTTATCTAGCGAACCACGTACGGCCACCAGCAACTGCAGCTGGTCGCCCCACTTGTCGTAGCTGTCTTCCAGACGGATCTGTGACTGCTGAGCAATCTTCTCCATGTGCTCATGAAGGATCGGCAGGTCGCGTCCCAAACCGCTGGCCAGGGACAAAGCCTGCTCTGTGGCTTCAGCGTTGCGCAGTGGAGCACCGTGCCATGGGCTGGTGGTGTGTTCCTTGGAGTAGGCGCCCAGCTGTGCCGCACGCTTAAGCTGTGCAGCTACGTGGCCGCGCTGACCCATGGAATCAAGCACCGAACGCTTCAGGCGCACCGTGGTGGAAGGCGCAGGTTCTAGAGCAGCTAGTCGAGCCAGCTCCTGCATCGCCTGGTATGGCGAGCAACCCCAACGGCTACGCACCGAATGCAACGACTTCACGTGTTCGTGCAAGGTGTGGCGGGAATCGCGCAGACGCTTGAACATCGTGCCCAGCTGCGGTTCGGTAGCCTGCTCATTGCGCAAAATAGCCTTGGTCAGCAAGGTGCGCAGGGAATCTGGATCCTCATTAGGTTCCAGCAAAAGGCTTCCGGCATCCAGCTTCTGATTAAACAGCTGAACAAATTCTTCGGCGGCGGAGCGCTGTTCGGCAACAACCAGAACTCGCTTGCCCTGAGCCGCCAATAGTGCGGCAGCGTTCAGTGCGGTCTGGGTGGCACCGGTACCGGCGGCAGCGTTAATTGCTACCGATTCTCCGGCGGAAATGTAGTCAAGCATTTTTGCTTGGGACTCATCAGCGTCCAGCAAGTACAACTCATCTTCTGGATCACGATCATCTGAAGACTTGGCCAGCGTGGTGTGGCCGGTGTGCACCTTGCGGGCCGAGGTTTCCTCGGTTGAGCTTGGCTGCTTGCGTGAGCGGGTGCTGTCCTTGAGGATATTGCGCACTCGGCCAAAGCGGGAGCCGGACTTTTCACCGTTGCCAGCTTCTTCAGTCTTGGACTCGTCAGCAGTAGTCGGCGTGGAAGCGGCAGCACTGTCGCCAGCAGTCTTGTCGGTGTCAGACTTGTTGATGGTGCCAGCAACGTTTGGCTTGGCAGCAACAAGTTTGGCTAGAGCTTCAGCTGTCTTGTTATCCGACGCGCTCTTAGCTTGCTTTTCGGATTCGTCATAACGGATCAGTGCTTCGATGACCGGGTGTGAGCCCGAAAGCTTTGCTGGATCAGCTGGGTCCATCAGTTCAGAGAAGGTGGAGAGCAACAGGCGGTGGCCTACAACAACGCCAGGAACCTCAGACATCTGCTGGCGCAGTGCATCCATGCCACGAGCTGGATCAAAACGAGCGATGGAGTACGCAGCAGCATCAACGGCGTCGATATCTACCCGGGCTTCGTGGTCAGCTTCAAACTGACGGACAAAGGCAGGGGAAACGGTGGCGCGACCCACCAGCTGCAGGTCATAGTCATCAGCGTCTACGTGCTTAGTCAGCGTGATGCGGCCGAGCATAATTGGCGCCGATACTGGTTCGCTCTTACCGTCGTGGACTGCGCGCCAGTTGGCAACACCGGCGGCTAGGTAGCCGACATCGATGCCGCGCTCTTCCCATAGCTCATTGATCTTAGCGGCCAGGGCGCGCGCGGTACGGCGTGCGGTGGCGTACTGTTCTGCATCATGCAGCAGGGTGGACAGGCGCGTGCGCCGTCCGGCAAGAAATTGCGCCAGCCCCGAGGGGTTGGCGTGGGTGATATCGATGCTGTTGGACGTCGACGGAGCAAACCGCAAGGTGGTATCCGCACCAGCACTTTGTCCTAGGGATTTTACCCAGGTTGCTACCCGCTCGGAGGTAGCATTCTGTCCACTAGCCACGACAGTCATTCCCTTCACTGAACCGACCATTTTCGGGCGCACTGCGGTGCAAATACGCCTCTTTCTAACGTAGTGCACCAAGCGCCCAGATCAGGGGTGCGAAACACGTTTTAACTGCGTGAAGCGGAACCGAAACTAGTGAGCAACGCCCTTTCGGGGTTACACGCCTGTTTGCAGGTTCCGCTTCCGATCCACAACAGTGATTTTGTGTGGATTAGCAGTGCTTAAGGATTACTCCCACTCGATGGTTCCAGGTGGCTTGGACGTGACGTCCAGCACCACTCGGTTAACCCCATCGACCTCATTGGTGATGCGGTTGGAGATCTTCGAGAGCAGATCATAAGGCAGGTGCGACCAGTCGGCGGTCATGGCATCCTCAGAGGAAACCGGACGCAGCACGATTGGGTGACCGTAGGTACGGTGATCGCCCTGTACGCCTACCGAGCGAACATCGGCAAGCAGTACTACTGGCATCTGCCATACTTCGTTGTCCAAGCCTGCAGCGGTCAGTTCGGCGCGAGCAATCGCGTCGGCCTTGCGCAGGATGGACAGGCGTTCTTCATTCACCGAACCAATGATGCGGATACCCAAGCCTGGGCCAGGGAATGGCTGACGGCCAACAATTTCCTCTGGCAAGCCGAGCTCGCGGCCCACGGCGCGTACTTCATCCTTGAACAGGGTGCGCAGTGGTTCAACGAGTTCAAACTGCAGGTCCTCTGGCAAGCCGCCCACGTTGTGGTGGCTCTTGATGTTGGAGGTACCTTCGCCGCCACCGGATTCCACGATGTCCGGGTACAGGGTGCCCTGAACCAGGAACTTCACCGGCTCACCTTCGGAAGCTGCTTCAGCGATGATCGCTGCTTCAGCTGCTTCGAAGGCACGGATGAATTCGCGGCCGATGATCTTGCGCTTGGTCTCTGGATCAGAGACACCTTCCAAAGCGGTCAAGAAGCGTTCGCGCTCATCAGCGATGTACAGCTTGGCGCCGGTGGAAGCAACAAAGTCCTTCTCCACCTGCTCGGCTTCGCCTTCGCGCAACAGACCGTGGTTGACGAATACACAGGTGAGCTGGTCACCAATGGCACGCTGTACCAGGGCTGCGGCAACTGCGGAGTCTACGCCGCCGGACAGACCACAGATGGCCTTGCCGGTGCCGACCTGAGCACGGATGCGCTCGATCTGCTCTTCAGCGATGTTATCCGCGGTCCAGTCCCCTGCCAGGCCGGCACCGTTGTACAGGAAGTTTTCCAGTACATCTTGGCCGAACTCGCAGTGCTTAACTTCTGGGTGCCACTGCACACCGTAGAGGCGCTTGGCCTCGTTGGCGAAAGCGGCAACTGGTGCACCGGCGGTGGTGGCCAGTACTTCGAAGCCTTCTGGAGCTACCGAGACAGCGTCACCGTGGCTCATCCATACGGTAGGGGCCTGTGCGGCGCCTGCCAGGATGGAGCGTGCTTCGCCCTCAAAGTTGGTGGGGGTACGGCCGTACTCACGCAGGCCGGTTTCCGCCACGGTTCCGCCCAGAGCGTTGGCCATGGCCTGGAAGCCATAACAAATGCCCAAGACCGGTACGCCGGCTTCAAACAGGTCGGCCCCTACAGAGGGGGCACCATCGGCGTAAACGCTGGAGGGACCACCGGAAAGGATGATCGCTGCAGGGTTCTTGGCCAAAATGGCTTCAGTAGAAAGGGTGTGCGGAACGATCTCCGAGTACACACGGGCCTCACGTACGCGGCGAGCGATAAGCTGCGCGTATTGGGCCCCGTAGTCGACGACCAGAACCGGCTTATGTTCTGGATTGAGGGGAGCAGTAGTCACCGTTACAGTCTACGCGGTTCCCCGCGCGCGAAACAGCACGAGCACTGTCATCAGCGTCACCTAGGGCGTCACACAATAAAACCCACAATAAAACAACGGGCGAACCAGATGATCTGGTTCGCCCGTTGATAAATAATCTAGCTCGGCTCTAGTACCGCTTAGCAGCCTTTGGATGAGCTGCCAGTTCACGATCCACTTCAGCGTGTACCTTGGCCTCGGTGATGAAGGACAGGAACGGAACTACGCCACCGAGTGCGATGGTAATGAAGCGCATAAATGGCCAGCGCATCAGTGACCAGAGACGGAAGTCAGCAAAGAGGTAGACCACGTACAGCCAACCATGGGCAATCAAGATACCCAAGGACAGGTTCACTCCCCCAGTGACTTCTGCTCGGTTGAACAGACCCACCGAGTTGGCGGTGCCATCAGCCAAACTGCCACCAACAAAGAGTTCCAGGGACCAGAAGTACTTGAAGATCATCTCGACCACGAGCAGCAACAGCATCACACCGGTGATGTAGGCGAAGACCTTATAGAACTTGGCGGCGCTGCGAATCTGCGCTGGGGTGCCGCCGAACTTCCGGGGCTTCGGTGCTGGGCTGGTGCTGGACATGGCTGATGATTCCTTCCGAATCAGAAAAAAGTTTGTGTTTGTTTAGTTGCTGCTGGTGCCGTTGTCGCGAGCGTCCGCCGCGCGTTCAGCGATCTCGTCCAAGTCGCGCTGGTAGTCATCACGAACCATGCGGTACCAGAGGAAGATGGCGAAGCCTGCAAAGACAACCCATTCAATTCCGTAGAAGACGTTGAGCCAGTTAACCTGAGCTTCCTGCGGCTGAGGTCCAACATAGATCATGTCGATGCCTGGCTGATCAACACTTTCGCCTTTAACCGTGGTGATCTTGTGCCCGGAGATGAAACCGTTATACAGCACCGAATCCCATGTGTTGGCTAACTGCGCTGAGGTGATGGACGGCAGGGTCTTGCTGCGTAGGTCATGCTCGTTCTCTGGACCCTCGTTAGGCAACAGTCGACCGGTGACTTCCAGTTCACCCTTAGGTGCCGCTGACGGTGCGGTGGCCTCTGGCTGCCAGCCGCGCACCACTGCGATGCCAGCGTCTTGTTTGGCGCCATCAACTTTGAACTCGGTGATGACCCAGACACCTTTTTTGCCGTCTTCAATGCGGTCATCAATGAGCTGATCTGTGCCGGGAACAAATTCGCCGGTGAATTTTACGATCTGGTCAGCTTTGGTGCCAAGCAGTTCAATTCCAATATCCGTGTGTTTTGTCAGTTGAACTGGATTCTCGGTCTTATCAACCTTGACCAGCGGTTCGCTCTCTGAGGAGCCGAACTGCCACCCCGAGAGGGCAACAAATCCGGTAGCGATGGCCAGCGCAGCAATGAGGGCGCCGATCCACTTGAGTTTCAGAGCGGTTTTAAACACCCCTTAACCGTACTTCTATTTGCCGTAGAACTCGAAATAAGTGGGGGTGAGATTCGCCCAGAAACCGTAGTTTTCGTTCATTGGAACGAATCAGGCACGTCGTTCGTTAAGGAACATGCAGCACAAAGCTGTCGTGGCTGGCGCTGACGCCTAGCAATTATTTAGAAGGTGCCTTCCCAGACCTGCATGTCTCCATTCTTGGAATTCGAGCTTCCATATTGACCAGCTGTGGATTCAATTGTGCCAAGGGATCCAACGCTCAGAAATACGTGAGCGTACCTCGAACTAAGCTCCGCGCTGGCAACAGTTAACGTTTTCGGGCCAGGCATGCGGCGCACAACTGGACACTGCTTCACAAGCCAGTTGAGGCGCAACGAGTCAAGTAACCGAATCCAAATGTTCGGACTTCATGCTCACCGCGGCGCAGTAAACTCGTGATCGCAAGAAAGCGCGAGCGGATTTGAAGTGACCAAATCCAGAGTCGTGGTTGACGGTCCTCTAGGATTACCGTATTAGATGGTTTCGTAGCTCTCTGGAGCTGTGGCGAGGAGGGCATTGGATGAACAAGACTCTTGTTTCACCAGTCATCGCTTGGGTAGTGTCCGCGCTTCTTTTGCTTATCGGCATCTGGCAGTTGACAACCGACGGTCAATGGCGAGGCCTTGCTTTCATCGTGCTCGCAGTCGTCTGGGCAATAGTCGCTCTGAGACAAGCTCAAAAACGAAAGAGCAAGTAATTATTTTGGGGCAAACTACGACTTCCCGCTGATTCGCAAGATGCTGATTTGCCAGCCTCAGCCCATAAAGCTCGATGAAAAAGTCGATAGAAAAGTGAACGAATTCCAAGCTCAATGCGCTCAATTCGTGCACGACTCTTACACATGCATAGAAGGCCCGTTCAATGTCTGAATTGGTCGGACACTGAACGGGCCTCCACATGTCTAGCAGGCGCTTGGTGAATCGCTGCTATCTATCTTTGGTGTTCGCCTACTTCTTGATTTTCTTCGATGTACTCGTTTTCGAAACCGACTTATAACCCGACTTCGAACCGGTGACCGTCACCGAAATCTTCCGCCCGGCATCAGACTTAGCCAGCTTGTAAGTTGACTTCGTTGCGCCCTTGATCGAATCGCCGTTACGCTTCCACTGATACTTCAGCGATACGCCCGAAGGCGACCACTTACCAGCAGAAACCTTCAAAGTCTTACCGACTTTCCCAGTTCCGGAAATCTTCGGAACAGGAGTCGACGACAAACTCTGCAACGCCACCGACTTCGAATCACTCGTTTTCGAAACCGACTTATAACCCGACTTCGAACCGGTGACCGTCACCGAAATCTTCCGCCCGGCATCAGACTTAGCCAGCTTGTAAGTTGACTTCGTTGCGCCCTTGATCGAATCGCCGTTACGCTTCCACTGATACTTCAGCGATACGCCCGAAGGCGACCACTTACCAGCAGAAACCTTCAAAGTCTTACCGACTTTCCCAGTTCCGGTAATCTTCGGAACAGGAGTCGACGACAAACTCTGCAACGCCACCGACTTCGAATCACTCGTCTTCGAAACCGACTCAAAACCGGACTTGGAACCAGTGACCGTCACCGAAATCTTCTGACCAGCATCAGCAGAAACCAACTGATACGAAACACCAGTCGCACCCTGAATCGACTCACCATTACGGTTCCACTGATACTTCAGTGATACGCCCGAAGGGGTCCATGCACCGGCATTCGCAGACAAACTCGAACCCACCGCAGCAGTACCAGAAATCTTCGGAACAGGAGTCGACGACAAACTCTGCAACGCCACCGACTTCGAATCACTCGTCTTCGAAACCGACTCAAAACCGGACTTGGAACCAGTGACCGTCACCGAAATCTTCTGACCAGCATCAGCAGAAACCAACTGATACGAAACACCAGTCGCACCCTGAATCGACTCACCATTACGGTTCCACTGATACTTCAGTGATACGCCCGAAGGGGTCCATGCACCGGCATTCGCAGACAAACTCGAACCCACCGCAGCAGTACCAGAAATCGTCGGAACAGGGGCAACTAGGTCCTTCGGTTCCACCTGGTCGGACAAATTCACAGTTCCCAAAGTTCTAAAACCGCTGCCTCTGTTACCCAACGAATCATTCAATGGGTACAACGACACTTCCCAAGCACCAGGTGCAGAACCCTCAGGAATCGAAACCTTACGTTCCCAAACGCCGTTCTTTGCGGTACCTGACACGAGGGTCATTTCGCCAAAGCCATAGCTTTGACCGGAATCATGCGAAACGCTCACAACCGGAGCATTAGCTTCCGTCGCATCCGTAACAGTAGCTCGGATAGTGATCTCGGCAGGTCCATCAGCCAAGTTGTGATTCAACGGCGAAACCGAAGAAGTAACCAACACCGGAGCCGAAGTATCCGAAACCGAAGATTCGATGTTCACGGTTCCCAAAGTTCTAAAACCGCTGCCTCTGTTACCCAACGAATCATTCAATGGGTACAACGACACTTCCCAAGCACCAGGTGCAGAACCCTCAGGAATCGAAACCTTACGTTCCCAAACGCCGTTCTTTGCGGTACCTGACACGAGGGTCATTTCGCCAAAGCCATAGCTTTGACCGGAATCATGCGAAACGCTCACAACCGGAGCATTAGCTTCCGTCGCATCCGTAACAGTAGCTCGGATAGTGATCTCGGCAGGTCCATCAGCCAAGTTGTGATTCAACGGCGAAACCGAAGAAGTAACCAACACCGGAGCCGAAGTATCCGAAACCGAAAATACAACGGCAGCTACCGAAGCACCCGTGGCTGCCGTCCCCGAAGCAGCCAGCGATGGTGATGCGCCTGCGAACAGCGAGGCGGTCAGTGCGACTGCTATGGCACAAGCGCCGGTTGACTTGAGTCTTTTAATGGAAGACTCATTTCCAATTTGAGACATTGATCCCCCAAAGAATGCCTGACGAAGATTCCAGGCGAAAAGTGCGAGCGAAATTAGTATCGCGATTGGTTCAGAGCGATACAATGAACCAAAAAAGTTATCGTTCAACTATTTGAAAGCATCTCATACTTCTAACGAGGGAGAAACTTTATCCTTAAATGTTATCTTCGAAAAGACCGACATTTGAATTCATGGATAGAGCTGTACTTTCAAGAACACTGACCTTGAATCAAGATCCCTGTACATGGATTGGTTGGCCGGTGTATTGAGCCGACGAGGACAGCAGCTCTGCGGTCAGGATTTGAGGCCTGATCGCGCAGGTCGCTGATACCGAACCTCAAGAACCGGTTTCGAAAATTTGGGCTTCACCTGACAACCACCCACAGCCTAGATAACCCGTTACATCGAGGACTTCTCTGAATTTTCTAAAGTGCAATCCCGCTATCCGTGTGTTTGCTGATGACAATGCCCACTACGTGAACAATAGAAAAGGGTTCGATGGAATGCATTGCTGCGAACTCTCCTCTCCTGAGTGAAGAATGCAGGTACCTCAGTACTGCTCACAGTCAGCAAATAAACAGCCTGTCGACCTAGGCCAGAGTTGAACAAATAGACCCTTGCACCCATCCGTTTGGTTCTGCGGGTTCAATTTGCGAAAAAACAGCCACTACATTGATCAAGAATGATCAAAGTAGTGGCTGTTCAGTTGTTCCCTCGGCGGCCGAAGCAACCCAAGTGATGTGTCTTAGTAGCGGTCAGACTCATATGGCGAAAGTACCACGTCTACACGCTGGAATTCCTTCAAGGTCGAGTAGCCGGTGGTGGCCATCGAACGACGCAGCGCACCAACCAAGTTGGAGGTGCCATCGGTTTCATGCGATGGACCGTACAGAACCTTTTCAAGGGAACCGACGGTACCGATCTTTGCACGGTCGCCACGTGGGCTGGCCTCGTGCACTGCTTCCATGCCCCAGTGGTAACCGGCGCCTGGTGCTTCTTCGGCACGAGCCAAAGCGGTACCGAGCATCACTGCGTCGGCGCCCATAGCGATGGCCTTGACGATGTCACCGGAGTTGCCCATGCCACCATCGGCAATGACGTGTACGTAGCGTCCACCGGACTCTTCGATGTAGTCACGGCGAGCTGAAGCAACATCGGCAATAGCGGTAGCCATTGGTGCGTGAATGCCCAGGGTACGACGGGTGGTGGAGGACGCGCCGCCACCAAAACCTACGAGGACACCGGCAGCGCCGGTACGCATCAGGTGCATAGCTGGGGTGTAGCCAGCTGCGCCGCCAACGATCACTGGGACGTCGAGTTCATAGATGAACTGCTTGAGGTTCAGTGGTTCGGTGGTCTTCGAGACGTGCTCGGCCGACACGGTGGTGCCACGGATGACAAAGATGTCCACGCCGGCAGCCACTACGGTCTTGTAGTGTTCTTGGGTGCGCTGTGGGGTCAATGAGCCAGCGACAACTACGCCGGAGTCACGGATCTCGGAGATGCGCGTAGTGATCAGCTCTGGCTGAATCGGAGCCGAGTACAGTTCCTGCAACTTAGCGGTGATCTTTGGATCATTGCGCGTTGCGGATTCAGACTTCAGACCGGTGATTTCTGCCAGTACAGATTCTGGGTTTTCGTAACGGGTCCACAGACCTTCAAGGTTCAGTACACCCAAGCCGCCGAGCTTGCCGAGGGCAATGGCGGTGGCCGGTGAAGTTACCGAGTCCATAGGTGCGCCCATAATTGGGGTGTCGAACTGGAAAGCGTCGATCTGCCAGGATACCGAAACGTCCTTCGGATCACGGGTGCGGCGATTCGGTACGATCGCTACGTCGTCCAGGGAAAATGCCTTATGCGCCCGCTTGCCGCGGCCGATCTCAATCTCGTTACTCACCTAACTAGGTTACCAAGTCTCGGCCGAATTCTTGCTTTTCATGGTCTTAGTGCGAGCGGTCATGACGTGTTTCAACCCGCCAGTAAGCAAGAAACCCTGCCTCACGGTGTATTCATACACCGTGAGGCAGGGTTAGAAGCAAAAAAGCTTTTGGACTATGAAGCTTGGGAAGCCAGTGACTTCGCGGTAGCTGCCAGCGCAGTTGCTGCCTGCTCTTCAACCTCAGCGATACGCTCCATGGCATCTGCCATCTGCGAGAACATTGCACTGCGGTTTTCAACGGTAACTTCTGGATCCACTAGCTCAGCGAACTCATCCCACAGCTGTGCCAGCTGCAGGTAATCTGCACTGTGCTCCCCCAGAGCCGAAAGACCGGGAAGTCCCGCGGCCTCATCAAGGAAGTCTGCGTACAGTCCACGCAGTGCACCTTCGCCACCAAAACGGGTATCACTCAGGAAGCCCGAAAGCTGGGTCATGCCGCCAGCAAGACGCTCCTGATCAGCAAACATCTGGCTCCAGCCGGTCTTGGTGGTGGTATCGCGCAAACGAGCAGCAAAGGTACGCATACCGGTAATGCCGAAGTTCTTCGCGAAGTGATCTGGAATTCCGGAAAGTTCGCGGGTTCCCAGAAGACGAGAAGTGGTTTCTTCGATAGCAATCAGCGCGTTGGTTGCCAGGGTTTCAGCCTTCGGCGAGCGCGATGAAGGTACCCAAGCCAGCCAGTGCTTTTCCTTTTTGCGCTTGGCGCGGGCGAAAGCTAGGTCTTCTTGGCTGATGACGTTCAGTACGCCTGAACCGTCATCTACCAGCAGATCATCTTCATGATCTCCGACAACAACAAGATCAATGGTCTCGGCTTCATCCACTTCATTGCCATCGATCCAAGGCAATGCGTTGATAGCAACACGTACAGCTACGGTGCGACCGGCATCCAGCGCAGCGTCCATGTATTCAACAGCTCGCACGGCTGAACCGGTGGTGCGTTCGGTGACCTTGGCACCGCAACGGGCCAGCAGGTTCTGCGTGTATGGCTATGGGTGGGCGCGGGTCACTAAGGTGGCGGTGGTGGTCTCTTCGTATTCGAAGGTGAAGACCATAAAGCCAATACCACCGGCCAGGCCTGCCAGCAGTGCTTGGCTCAGTGGCGCTTCGGTAACTGGGTTGGTGACGCCAGCCTGTACGAGGACTCGGTGCCACAGTGCGGCATCGTATTGAATGACGTCTTCTGGTGCCGGGTATTCAGGCAACTCATCTTGTGGCGCTGGAGCCGCAGCGGGCTTTGGTGCCTTGGGCTTAATTCCAGCTTTGGCATCGCGAGCTTCTTTGGCGTAGTCACGAGCCTGCGCTGCACGAGCCGCCTTTGGGCTCTCTGGCTTACCGGTAAGAATGTTCTTACGCGCGGTGGTATAGCTCTCCCCCGTACGTTCCATTCGTTCGCGTGCTTGCTTCTTCAGATTGGCTGGCTGGCCCAAAGTAATGTCCTTTATTCGCGGTCGCGCACAGTCAGTGAGATCCCACGCCGATTGGTGCTGTCTGCCCATAATTCTACGCGTGCAAGATCTTTTGCTGGTGCAGAACCAAAGGACTTGGACAACTACTTCTTCAGCAGCACTTGAGATTGATTACTAAGTACTAAGTGAACCCTCGCGCGAATCTTTCGTGATGCGAGCAATGGCAGTTTTGATTTCGCTCGGCTCCCGTGCTTCGGAATCCAGGGCTCGGTGAATGGTTAGGCCCTCAATCATCGCGTCAAGCAAGCGAGCTGTCAGCGGGTCAAAGTGAAGCTCCAGAGCCACACGGCTGCGCTGCATCCATTGCGTAGTAATCGAACGGAACGAAGCATCGCGGGTGGCCAAGGTGTAGAGCTCATGAGACAAGATCAGCTCATCATCATCGCCACTACTAGCTTGCAGAATTCTTTCGAAGACCCTTTCACACGCCGATTCCTTATCGGTTGCCGTTGCCATATGACGTTCAAAATCGTCACTAATGCTGGTGGCAAATCGGGAAAATGTGCTGTGCAGCAAATCCTGCATGCCATCAAAGTAGTAGGTCATGGCACCCAATGGCACACCGGCTTGAGTCGCAACTTTTCGGTGTGACGTTCCGGTGACCCCGGATTCCACAATGACTTTCTGGCATGCGTCAATGATCTTTTCACGGCGTTCAGGATCATTGCGCCGACCTAAGCGTGAACCGGCGGAAGACTGTCGGGAGGACATCAAATTATCCAATGCTTCGGATCACGCGTGCAGGATTACCCACGGCCACTACGTTGGCCGGGATGTCCTTGGTGACTACCGCTCCAGCACCGATCACCGAGTTTTCTCCGATACTCACTCCTGGGCACACGATCACTCCGCCTCCTAGCCAGACATTGTCACCAAGGCTAATTGGCTGGGCTGCTTCGAGCTTGCCGCGTCGAGGTTGCGGGTCAATCGGATGGGTGGGCGTCAGCAGTTGAACGTTGGGCCCAATCTGGCAGTCTTCACCGATGGTGATGGTGGCGACGTCCAACGCGGTGAGGTTGTAGTTGATAAAGGTTCGGGCACCGATGTGTATGTTCTCGCCGTAGTCCACAAATAACGGCGAGTTCACGTGGGCGCCTTCGCCCAAGGTGCCAACGAGGTCTACGAGGATCTCGCGAGCAAGTGGATCTGCGGCGAGATCAGCGCGACGGTACGCATCAGCAAGCTGGACACCACGTCGATGAAGGCGTTCGTTTTCAGGGTCATCCGCGATATAGAGGTCTCCGGCAAGCATGCGCTCACGGTTACTACGGGAGTCTGATTCAAAATAACTCTGATCCATGGCAGCGAATATACACGACATTTGAGTACACTCGTACATATACTTTGAGTGGTCGTCCTGTCAGTGGCGATGCGTTCATCCCGCGGGCACAGCGAAAGATATCAACACCTTATGTATTCAATCCTTTTGGCTATTATCTACATCGCCTTCATCAGCCTCGGGCTTCCCGACTCTCTGGTGGGCGCCGGTTGGCCAGTGATGCATAGAGAACTTGATGTCCCGCAATCCTTCGCTGGTATTCTCACCATGGTCATTGCCGTGGGAACCATCTTTTCTAGCCTTGCCTCGGAACGACTTACCCGTAAGTTTGGTGCCGGAGTTGTAACGGCGATCAGCGTTGGAATGACCGCAACGGCGTTATTCGGCTTTACGTTCTCTGACTCGTTTTGGATGTTGTGTCTGTGGGCCATCCCGTATGGATTGGGCGCAGGAGCAGTGGATGCAGCCCTGAACAATTACATTGCCCTGCACTACGCGGCACGGCACATGAACTGGCTCCATAGCTTTTGGGGTGTGGGAGCCTCGATTAGCCCGTTGATCATGAGTCATGCGCTGACCTCAGGGATGGGATGGTCTGGGGCTTACAAGGTTGTTGCGCTTATTCAAGTCGTGCTCACTATTGTTCTGGTGCTCATGCTCCCCCTCTGGGGCAAGGTGAACACCATGACCCCGAAAATGCGCAGCCGCGCTGAGGTGGAAGATAGTGCCGAGAGCAGTGAAGCGCCTCAGGCCGGATCCTCTCACATTCCGCTGTCGCAGGTTTTGAAAATTCCGGGCGTCCTCCTGGTCCTTGCGGCATTCTTTGCTTACTGCGCGTTGGAAAACACTTCGATTCTCTGGGCTACGACTTACCTTGCAGGCGACCGCGGTGTGGCCCCGGCAACGGCTGCCGCCTTTGCGTCGTTCTTCCTTTTGGGCATCACTGGTGGACGCTTCCTTGCTGGATTCTTTGCTGATCGAATCGGAGACCGCAACCTGATTCGTGGTGGCTTCATCATGGTGGGACTCGGTGGTCTTATGCTGCTCATCCCGCTGGAAGCCAATGGAGTTGCTTTAGTCGGGCTAGCCATCGCTGGTCTGGGATCTGCACCGATTTACCCCGCCATCATCCACTCCACACCGGCAAATTTCGGGCGCCATAATTCACACGCCATCATTGGAATCCAAATGGCGGCGGCCTACCTCGGTTCGACACTGATGCCACCGCTCTTCGGTGTCTTGTCCTCCTGGGTGGGACTGTGGCTTTTCCCGCTCTTCCTTCTACTGCTAGCGGCTATGGGGATGCTGTTCTCAGAACGCCTGAACCGCATGGTGGATGCTAAGTAACAGTCGATTCATCACCTCGGGCAGCGGAGCCAAAAACTGATCTTCGAGTATCTTGGGTAGTGCATTAACACCCGAATTCATGAACAGCGTCAAGGAGCCCACTGAGAACTTTGCTTAGCCGCCATATGCTCCGACGCTGGGCTTTGCCATTGCTGTACTTGCTCGCAATGATGGTGATCGCGTTTTGGCCTGTCCCCGTCGATTCATCCGCAGGACCAGAACTAACACAGACCTTGCACTGGTTGCATGCTCACGGCGCTCCAGCTTTTGTGAACTACGAGTTCGTCGAATTTTCAGCCAACGTGATCTTCTTCGTTCCGCTGGGCATCATTCTAGGCGTAGGACTTCGCCGGTTCTGGACGGCAGCCCTCGCAGGCTTCGTTGTCTCCGGCTTGATAGAACTAGGCCAGCTACTGTTCCTCCCCAACCGCTTCGCCACACTTACTGATGTCGTGGCTAACTCTTTAGGGTGCGTACTTGGCGCGGCAATTTGGCTTGCTGTTTCTAAAGGTTATTGGAATCAGAAGGCAAGCAAGCCTTCCAACTGAAGAAATGAAACCTACCAGCCCTCGCCAATTTGCGCGGCGGTTGGAACCGATTTGGCTACTTTTTATCAGGCTTTCGGAGCTAAGAAAGATGGAAGTCCGTGATCTTCGCGGACTTCCATCATTTTTTGCCGAGATGTGTGTCTAGAAACCGACCTTGTCCCGGCCCTTCAACGAAAGCATCTCGCGCGCTTCATCCGGGCTGGCAACTTCAAAGTTCAAAGCTTCGAGAATCGTGCGGATTCGGGTAACTTGCTCAGCATTAGATGCGGCAAGCTGACCCGGACCGATCCACAAAGAGTCTTCGAGACCAACACGTACGTGAGACCCCATAGCTGCACCAATGGTTGCCAGAGGCATCTGGTTCTTGCCAGCACCGAGAATCGACCATTTGTAGTTATCGCCCAAGAGCCGGTCCGCGGTACGACGCATATGCATCAGGTCCTCTGGGTGTCCGCCAATTCCGCCCAACAGGCCAAAGACTGACTGTACAAACAGTGGCCCGCGTGCCAATCCACGTTGGTGGAAGTGGCTCAGGTTATTCAAGTGGGAAATGTCGTAACATTCGAACTCAAACCTCGTGTCGTTGGCATTGCCAATTTCGAGGATCTTCTCAATGTCAGCGAAAGTATTCTTGAAGACAAGATCGCGTGACTTTTCTAGGGCTTCACGTTCCCATTCATGCTCAAATTCTTTGAACCGATCGAGCATCGGGAAGAGCCCAAAATTCATTGATCCCATATTGAGTGAAGCAAGCTCCGGCTCAAAGGTCGCCACTGGAATCATGCGTTCTTCAACGCTCATATGTGGAGATCCGCCAGTCGTAATATTGATGACCGCGTCAGTGCCGTTTTTCAGTTTTTCTAAGATGGGTTCGAAGTGCTTGGGGTCTTGGGATGGACGCCCGTCCTTCGGGTCTCGCGCATGCATATGAACTATTGCAGCACCGGCCTTTGCCGCGCCAATAGCGGCCTCAGCAATTTCATCTGCGGTGACGGGCAGATGCTCGGACATCGAGGGAGTATGGATTGCCCCGGTTACAGCACTGGTGATGATTACTTTGCGTTTGTTTTTCACGATGTCCCTTTCTAGTAAAGCTTCTCGGTGTTTCCGTCTACAGCCATGGCCTGGCCGTTGATGCGTAGTGCCATGGGGCTAGCAAGGAACACCGCCATGTTTGCAATGTCTGATGCTTCGACCAGCTCGTTCAGTGAAGACTGTGCGTGGTAAAGATTGGAGACTTCGTCGACAGGGCGTTGCAGCATCGTTGCCTTGGCCTCGATCACGGACTGAATCCGTGGACCGTTGACCGCGCCTGGACAAATAGCGTTCACGCGAATTCCTTCTGCCCCAAGCTCGATCGCCAGTGTTTTGGTCAAGCCGATAACAGCCCATTTTGAAGCGGAGTATGGGCTGCGTCCGGCCATACCGAGACGGCCTGCGGCAGACGACAGGTTAATAATCGATGCTCGGTCAGATTCTCGTAGAAGCGTCAGCAAGTGCTTGATGCAGAAGAACTGTCCGTGGACATTCACATCAAAAGTGCTTGTCCATCCTTGAGAGTCAATCGTCTCGATGGGACCAGTCGGTCCGGCAATTCCGGCGTTATTAACTAAGACATCAAGTCCGCCGAGGGAATCCTTTACCTGCGTGGCCAAACTGCGGACTTGTTTCTCGTCCGATACGTCGCTCACGGCAGCTTCAAATCCAGAAGCTTGAGCGGCGCGAACCGCATCGGCGCTAATGTCCGTAACGAAGACGGTTGCGCCGAGGTTCTTGAATTCTGTCGCAATTGCCAGACCGATGCCGGCGGCGCCTGCGGTGACAAGGACTCGTAAACCATCAAGGTCTAATTTGTTGCTTGAATTACTCATAATTCCGTTGCTCCTGAAAATTGTCGTTTTAGTGGCCGGAACCGTTGGCTGCGGAAGGGTCTTCTGTGCCTCTGCGTAATTTCAAAGTCAGCAACGCTCCCATGACGCACATGGCGACAATGAACCACAGCCCGGACATCTTGTTGCCTGTGATTTCCTCTAGGAGTCCCATGACGTAAGGGCCGAGGAATCCGCCGAAGAGACCGATGGTGTTCACAAATGCAATGCCTCCCGCAAGAGCCGCACCAGTCAGTCGCGTAGCGGGGTACGTGAAGAGGATCGGCTGAAGTGCAAAGAAGTTGAACGCTGCCAGGGAGAATCCGATCAATCCCAGAACAGGACCACCTAGTGCACCGAGGGTGAAACCTGCAACGATGCCGACCATGCTTGCACCGGCTATGGCTCGTGAGCGTGATCCATTGGTTGCTAGACGAGGTATCAGTAGTGCGCCGATTGCTGAGAAGAACCAAGGGATGGCAGTCAGCAGACCGATCTGAATAGAAGATAGTTCGCCGTAGGTGCCAATGATTGAAGGCAGGAAGAAGCTCAAGGCATAGACCGCGATTTGATGGGCAAAGTAGATCGCTACGACTAGGAGGATCTGCTTGTCCTTGAGTACGTGAATCAGTTTGGAATTACCGGCTGCCTTCGCGCCTGCGGTCTCTTCAGCCGCAATACGGGCTTCAAGATCTTCGGCCTCAGCCCTGCTCAGGAATTTTGCCTCGGTTGGTTTGTTTGGAAGAAGTTTCCAGACCGCGATAGCCAAGAAGCAAGCAGGGATTCCCTCGATAATAAACATCCACTGCCAACCGTGCAGACCGCCAAGGCCATCTAGAGTCAGCAGCAGCCCGCCCAGCGGAGCACCGATAACATTTGCAAGTGCCACGCCAAGCAAGAACAGCCCATTAGCGCGAGCACGGTCCTTGACCATGAACCACTGGGTGATGAAGTAAATGACGCCCGGGAAAAGTCCTGCCTCAGCGATGCCAAGTAGCATGCGCAAGATGTAGAAGGTCCATTCGCCTTGGACAAGCGACATGCATGCGGAGAGTATGCCCCAGGTGATCATGATTCTCATGATCCAAAAACGGGCGCCGACCTTATGCATGATCAGGTTTGAAGGGATCTCGGAAAGTGCGTAGGTCAGGAAGAACAGACCGGCACCGATTCCATAGGCGGTAGCGGATATTCCAAGGTCAATTTCCATGCGATCTTTAGCCATACCAATGTTGGTTCGATCGATGAATGCGATGACATACGCGGCGATGAGCAACGGCATGATGCGCCGGAAAATTACCTTGTTGAGCACCTCTGGTGAGCGCATGTTCGAAGTGGATTTTGTAGTCTGCATGAGACATTCCTTCTGCATGAGAGCATGACAATTAATGGCCCGTGGGCCTATTCAATGAATTTGACGCGATGAATGGATCTGGCTGGCGGATGCTATTCGCTGGTACAGCCACAAGTCACGCCAATGTGCAGGCCGTGACCACAAATGATTTGTTTATAGGTCTTTCGAGGTTCGACGATCTGCTCCAACAGGAGCTCGAAGGACTTTTCCGCCATCTCTTGAACTGGTTGAACAATCGTTGTCAGTCCGATGAGTTTTGATCGGCTTCGCTTAAGCCCATCCGAGCCCACAACAGCGACGTCCTGCGGTATTTTCAATCCGCGAGAAAGCGCATGTTCCATGACGCCCAGGGCAATTTCATCTGAGCCGCAAACGATAGCGCGTGGCGGGTTGCCTGAATCGAATAATCGTTTCGCGGCGACCTGCCCGCCTTCCGAACTAAGTTTGGTGCTAATTCGGCGCTCCCCCGTTATTCGGACTCCCCGAGAACCAGCGACTCTAACGAAGGCGTGCTCGCGGGTTTGCGAAGCGGTCGAAGTTCGCGGACCAATGATCGTAGCTACTTCGGTGTAGCCATGATCTAGCACGTGAGTCATCAGCTCCTCCGCAGCACTGTCATCATCTATGCCGACAAAATCGCCGGGTAGATGCTCAGAACTGCGGGACAGGCAAACGTATGGAATCCTTTTCTGGCGAAAAGTTCTCAACGAGCGAGAGTCTTCCCGTATTGCCGCCGCAATGATCACGCCGTCCACGTTTCGAGCGGCCAGTGTCTCTGCAACTTGCGCAAGCGCTTCCGGATCATCACCAGTTGTTGCAACAAAGACATCAAAGCCCGCAGCCGTGGTCGCATTGATGATGTGCTGAGACCAGTACGTATACATCTGGTTCACGATGTTGGGCAGAACCAACCCGACAACCCTGGTAAGCAACGGATCGTGGCCTTCGCCGGTGTTGTGTGGGCGGTAGCCCAATTCACCGGCCACCTTCAGTACGTGCCTTCGCGTTTCTGCAGAAGCACCGGGCCGTCCATTCATGATGTAACTGACCGTGGCAGCAGAAACGCCAGCGGTACGAGCGACGGCGGCAGCGGAGACGCGCGAAGGCCGAAGCGACAACTGCGACTGAATAGTCAACGCGCACCTCCATTGGTGAATTAAGTGGTTCTCAATACTTCCTGTGATCACCATTACAATTCATGAAAATGCGTTAAGCAACCTTAAGTAGTTCTAAACGCCTTCCGCCGGCCTAAGACGCTGTTGCGCGCGCATTGTTCACCGTTGATTGCAACCAAGCGTGAGGCACTTAAGACTACTTAAGCTAGTGAGCGCTAGTAGAAGACTAATTCAGCACGTCGTTGGGGTGGTCCGGTAACTAATCAGCTCAATTTCAAACGCGGGTAAGTTCAGCTCGCGTACCCGACTGGTGGTTCTGAAAAGGATCCATTGATTTGAGTGATGACCCATGAAGAAGCAGAAGAAGTGCCTCAGGCCTTGCCATTGCAAGCTGAAGGCCACGAAAGTCCAACGCTCACCAGTGTTTCAAGACTTATCGTGGCCCTCTTGAGGCTCATTATTGAGGTCCTCTAAGTGGTTCGCCATACGGCCGCTGAGCTCGGTGTAACCGCACTGGGCTCCGCACCTCTGAGAGGTGGCTACGAGGGACTTGGTGCCACCTAATCCCACGACGCCCCATTTCTGGAGTGCTCTTTTATTCTCCCACTTAAGTATTTAGCGCGCTAGGGAATTGTGGATCATATTCCAGGGTGCGAAGGACGGCATTTCAATTGGAAAAATCATCGGCTGGTTCAAAGAGGCCAAAGCAATCTTCAAGAGCGTATCCGGCATATGGTCGGCCATTCGAAGCGGACAGTTCGCGGCACAGATGGGTCCAGCAGCTGCGGAACTGGTAAAGGCGGCCCTTGGACTCAATGGAGTTGTCGCGGCCTGCTTCTAGGAAACCATGCGAAAAGATAAGGTGAAGTGTGCCAACAGAACAGACTAGATTCCCCTCACTCAGCCAATCAATCAGTGGCCATCTCATGACAGGGGCCGTCAAAGCCGTGCTGGCATTCTTGCTCGCCTGGTTATGCACTCTAGTTTTCAAACTTGATACCGCGCTCGGGCAATTGGCAGTTGCCCTATTCTGCTCCTACCTCATCGCAGAATTCATGAGCGCTGTCATTGAACGGCCGATAGTCAAACAGCGAAACCGGACCCAACCGGGAGGACTCGCGTATGTTCTCTTGCCGTTCTCAGCCGCCTTGCTCATTACTTTTGTTGCGACCTTCGGAATCACCAATGACATAGCAGCCGCAACACTACTCCTGGCGCTTGTTGCAGTTCTCAATGCAGCAGAAATTCTCCTCACAAAGAGTTGGATTCCTGGTTTGTCTCCAGAAGAAGAACAGAGGATGTTTGATGATTTCAAGACGATGCCCAAAGAACATTTCTCTGACGACATAGACCGAATCACGTCGCAAGCTCGTGAGAACACAAAGAAGAAATACTTTGAAAAGAAGGAACGAGGAGACAGCTGGAACTGACCAGTGAACAAGGCTAATCATCCAAGGAATTAGGAGAGCCGCGGTACGGACAATGCAACAAGTCCTCTGTGGAAATCCCTCAATCCTGAAACGAAAAATCCCGCCCAGAACAACGCTTGAGCGTCATCCCGGACGGGAAATTTTCAGATGAGTTTAGCGTGAACGGTAGTTCGGGGCTTCAACGGTCATCATGATGTCGTGCGGGTGCGACTCCTTCAGACCAGCGGAGGTGATGCGAACAAACTTGCCGCGCTCCTTCAGTGCTGGAATGGTTCGGCCACCGACGTAGAACATGGTCTGGCGCAGGCCACCGGTGAGCTGGTGAACCACTGCGGACAGTGGGCCGCGGTAAGGAACCTGACCTTCAATGCCCTCAGGGATCAGCTTCTCGTTGGAAGGTGCATCGGCCTGGAAGTAACGGTCCTTGGAGTACGAGGTGTTCTTGCCTCGGGTTTCCATGGCGCCCAGCGAGCCCATGCCACGGTAAGCCTTGAACTGCTTGCCGCTCATGAAGACGAGGTCACCAGGCGACTCTGCGGTACCTGCCAGCAGCGAGCCGAGCATCACCGAGTCAGCGCCGGCAACCAGTGCCTTGCCGATATCGCCCGAGTGCTGCAAACCGCCATCAGCGATCAGTGGCACACCAGCTGGGATAGCAGCCTTAGCTGCTTCGTAGATCGCGGTAACCTGCGGTACGCCAACACCGGCAACAATACGGGTGGTGCAGATCGAGCCTGGGCCCACGCCAACCTTGATGGCGTCAGCGCCGGCATCGATAATTGCCTGAGCACCCTCGCGGGTTGCGGCCTGTCCACCGATCACATCTACGTGGGCAGCAGCAGGATCCTTCTTCAGGCGAGCAATCATTTCCAGCACACCCTGGGAGTGACCATTAGCGGTGTCAACCACCAGGGCGTCAACGCCAGCGTCAATCAAGGTCATGGCGCGCTCGTAGCCTTCACCGAAGAAGCCAACGGCTGCTGCTACGCGCAAACGACCTTCGTCGTCCTTGGTGGCCAGTGGGTACTGCTCGGCCTTGTCGAAGTCCTTGACGGTGATCAAACCGGTCAGCTTGCCATCATCATCAATCAGCGGAAGCTTCTCGATACGGTTCTTGGAAAGCAGCTCGATAACCTTTTCAGGGGCTACGCCTTCCTGAGCGGTCACCAGTGGCATGCCGGTCATGACTTCGTAGACCTTGGTGGTCATGAACTGTTCGCGAGGAACAAAGCGGGTGTCGCGGTTGGTGATGATGCCCAGCAGCCTACGGTTCTCATCAACTACTGGCAGACCGGAGACGCGGTACTGTGCGCACAGCTCATCCCATTCAGCCAAGGTGGCGCCCGGGTGCACGGTGACTGGGTCGGTGATCATGCCCGACTCGCTACGCTTTACCTGGTCAACCTGCTTGGCCTGGGCCTCAATGGAGAGGTTGCGGTGGATCACGCCGATGCCGCCCTGGCGTGCCAGTGCGATAGCCATTGGGGCTTCGGTGACGGTGTCCATTGCAGCGGAGCTGATTGGCACTGCAATGTTGATGCGCTTGGTGAAGCGAGTGGTGGTGTCAGCGTCCGAAGGGATTACATCCGTCGGGCCAGGCAACAGCAATACGTCGTCGTAGGTGAGTCCTTCAAAGGCAAAGGGGTTGAACTCAGTCACGTAGGAACCTTTCGGAGCGGATGCGGAGGTTGGTTAAATGGTAGAGCCCTTTTGGCGCTAGCGTTATTCCCGTACGGGACTCTGTGTCCAAGCTCATGCGTTAACAGGTCTCCGATAGGACTTATTGCCAGCCGGTGGCCTTGGTGAAGGCATCAGCAAATTGGCGCTTGGCACTAACCACAAAAGTCTTGGATAGGTGTGAATCATCTAAGTACGTTGAAACATTACCGATCACAGCTTTGCAGACCCCATCAGGGCAGAGCAAGCCGGTCATATCTAATGAGACAACTTGCTCGCCATAATCATGCTTCGCCAAGAAATCTTGAACCGGATTGTCTTGGGCTAATGTCTCTGCGGCTGATCCGTCACAGGCTTCAGGGTGCTTGGCATGATTATCAACGCATTCGGCTATGGAGTAGGTGTAGCGCGGGGTATCGCGCATGGCGATGACCTTGCTGCCTACATTGAGGAATGGCTGGATAGCTTCGGCGTAGTGGTCCACCATGGTTTCCTGCTGCCCCGGCGTGCGGCCATCATCGGCTGTGTCGGCCACGGTCTTGGTGGCCGTGGTCATCACCATTTTGGGTTTCAGATCAGCGACATACTTTTTGGCTGCATCTTGGAAGTCAGCGCATTCAGGTTCTGAGCGGTCAGCATCGGAGCCGTAGCGGCATCCGGGGTGGAAGACCAGTACCCAGCTTCCGCCGGATTCTTCAATTGCGGAAGCGGCGGCCTCGGACCAGTGCTGCATGTGCGAATCCCCCAGCAACACCACATCTGGAGAACCATCAAAGTTTCCACCCTGTTCGCAGAACATGATGCGCTCGTCGTTAGGGCTGTTGGACCCGGCGCAGGAGCTCCCTGGAGACTGCCATTCATCTTCCAACTCGGTGGCCAAAGGCAACGTCAATGCGGCAGGTGAAGGATCCCAGTCCTCGGTTGCGGTGGCTCCGGGGTTATCGGCAACGCTTTGGGTGGCGGCGACGGCACTTCGGTGAGCCACATTGTTGGTCCACGCGGTCACCGAGAGGTTGACGATGCCCAGGCCAATGGCCACCACTGCCACCTGGCCGAGGACCCTGATACCTGTCTGCGGTACCCAGTGCGGGAAGCTGAAGTTGTTTTGCCAATTGACCGCCGGCTTCTCAACAAAGTTGGTGGTGACCCATGAAGCCGCGATGGCAGAAATGATCAGTACCGTTCCGTCAAGGAAGGAAGCGTGCTCCTTGCCGGAGGCTTCTAGGTAGAAGACCAGCATTGGCCAGTGCCACAGGTACATGCCGTAGGACAGGTCGCCGAGCTTCACCAATGGCTTCATGGACAAGAACCCTGATGGGTTGGCCCAGTTGCGAGGTGCAGGGGCAGCGATAATCATCGCGGCGCCTAGCGTTGGGACCAAAGCCATGAAGCCCGGGAACTGACCTTGGACATCCAGCACGGCTCCGCTGCCAATGATGGTGAGCATTCCTACCCAGCCGGCAACTCGGCGGATCTTCTCTGGCAGGGTGTTCAGCCAGGGCAAGGTCAGGGCGAACAAGGAACCGAGAGCAAATTCCCAAAGGCGTGCGCCGGTGTGGAAGTAGGCAACCTGCTGGTTAGTGGCAGTGATGTTGATGGAAAACGCGAGAGATCCAATGAAGATCAATCCGAAGAGCGTTCCGGCAACCCACGCGAAGTTGAAACGCTTGGAGAACAGCTTCCAGATCAGTGCACTGAAGGCCAAGACTATGGGCCAGAGAATGAAGATTTGTCCCTGAACGGATAAGGACCAGAAGTGCTGTAGCGGTGAGGCTGAGTCTGTGTTGAACGCGTAGTAATCGACCTGATGATTAGCCAGATACCAGTTCTGTTTGTAGAGCATTGATGCTCTGGACTGATCGATGAGCTCCACCCAGCGGCTACTGGGCAAGATGATCCAGGCGGCAACGATAACGCTGATGATCACCGTCGCAGCTTGCGGGATTAGTCTGGAGAACCGGTGCAGCCATCCAGTAATGAGTGGCGTGCGTTCACCGCGAGAAATTCTGCGAGCGGTGGATGAGGTGAGGAAAAAAGCGGAGAGCATCAAGAAGATGTCGACTCCCCCGGAGACCTTGGAGAACCATATGTGATAGCACATCACCAGCAATACGGCTAAGGCTCGAAGACCCTGTAAGTCGACCCGAAAGTCAGCACCTTTGGTGCTTTTCCGGGGCTGTTTGAGGGCGGTAGTCACAAGCTATGCTTCCGTCGGGGACTCGGGCATGACTTCGGTGTTTAATCTTCTTGACACGTCAGACAACTATTGAGCCTATCAATCGACACTGTGATCCCCACACAGGTTGGCACGCCCTACAGCGCTCCTCAAGCAATAAATGCAGAGCTTGTATTGAGCTGACTTGCGCAAGATTAACTGAGCCTTGGAACCGACAAATTCCCTGTGAACTTGAGGATTTGACGTGCGTCACCCCCATGCCAAAGAATCGTCATTTTATGATTGCCTAATGAGCCTTCAGTGGATGGGACCGATATCGACGACAATTGCAGTTTTGTTTGTCGTCTACCAGGGATTTGATGAACGGTCGCTGAGCAAGAAATTTTCAACTTTGGCGGAAGCGCGAACAAACCTGCCCGAGGGCAGCAGCACACAAAGATCAATAGATTCGACGTTAGCAATTTTGGCTGACAAGATCGAACGCCAGTCACGACCACGTCGCCTTTTAGATTGGCTTAGCATGTTCGCGAAGATCTTGTTGACTTTGGCGTTTCTGTTGTTCACCTCGCAATGGGTCATCACGGCGGGATTCGATAACCCGGAGGACATGGATGAAACTTCCAGAAATCTGGCGGAAATTGCCTATGGCTTTGGCCTGATCTGTAGCGAGCTAGGAATAGCCATACTCATTATCGTGCTGTTTACCAAGCACGAGAAAACGCACATACTGAAGAAATAGATTTTCCGATTGGCGGTTTGCCGAGTTTGCGGAACGACCACGAGAATGACTTGATCGAGCATCCCGCCGAAGTCACCTTGCACCAGACAACCGACGCGAATTCATTATGCAACTCCAAAACCTGATGCTAACAGCCAATCCTCGTAGTTGAATATCGAACTACTAATGAAAAGAAGCCGCCGCCGGCTCAAGTAAGAACTTGATCCGACGGCGGCTTCAAAGCCTAGTCAATGACTTAGTGGCTGTGTGCGTCTTCCGCAACCTCAGTGGCCTTCTCGGCTACCAGGGTTTCGGTGGTCAGCACGAGTGCTGCGATCGATGCTGCGTTGCGCAGTGCCGAACGGGTGACCTTGACTGGGTCAATGACACCTGCGTTGATCAGGTTCTCATAAACACCGGTCTTGGCGTTGAAGCCCTCATTAGCTGGAGACTCTGCCACCTTGGAAACAACTACTGAACCGTCGAAGCCGGCATTGGTAGCGATCCAGAACATTGGCTGAACCAGTGCACGGCGCACGATGGCCACACCAGCTGCAACGTCACCTTCAAGGCCAACAATGGAGCTATCGGTATCAAGAGCAGTCAGAGCGTCAACCAGGGCGGTACCGCCACCGGCAACGATGCCTTCTTCAAGGGCGGCACGGGTAGAGGACACTGCGTCCTCGATGCGGTGCTTGCGTTCCTTGAGCTCAACCTCGGTGGATGCGCCCACCTTGATGACGCCGATGCCGCCAGCCAACTTGGCCAGACGCTCGGAAAGCTTTTCGCGGTCCCACTCCGAATCGGTGCGGTTCAGCTCAGCCTTCAGCTGGGCTACACGCTCAGCAACATCTTCATCGGTTCCGGCACCATCAACGATGGTGGTGGAATCCTTGGTGATGGTCACGCGGCGTGCGGAACCAAGAACCTCGGTGCCTACCTGATCCAGGGACAAGCCCAGTTCTGGGGAGACAACCTGGGAACCGGTAAGGATAGCCAGGTCCTGCATCATTGCCTTGCGGCGGTCGCCGAAGCCTGGAGCCTTGACGGCTACCACGTTCAGCAGGCCACGCAGCTTGTTGACCACCAGGGTGGAAAGGGCTTCGCCCTCAACGTCCTCGGCGATGATCAGCAGTGGCTTCTTGGTTTCCAGAACCTTTTCCAGCAGTGGCAGGAATTCAGCCACGGTGGAGATCTTGGCAGGGTTGATCAAGATCAGGGCGTCTTCCAGAACAACTTCCTGGCGCTCCTGGTCGGTGATGAACTGTGGCGAGAGGTAGCCCTTGTCGAACTGCATACCCTCGGTCACTACCAATTCGGTAGCGGTGGTGGAGGACTCTTCAATGGTGATGACACCATCGGTGCCAACAGTCTTAAAAGCCTCAGCAAGCAGTTCGCCGATTTCATCGGACTGAGCGGAGATGGAAGCAACGTTGGCAACCTTATCCGCTACCTCTACTGCGTTAGCAGCCAGTGCCTGCGAAACAACCTCGGTGGCCAGCTCGATGCCCTTACGGACATCACCTGGTGCAGCACCTGCAGCTACGTTCTTCAGGCCTTCCTTAACCAGTGCCTGAGCGAGCACGGTGGCGGTGGTGGTACCGTCGCCTGCTACGTCATTGGTCTTGGTGGCTACTTCCTTGGCCAGCTGTGCGCCAAGGTTTTCATATGGATCTTCAAGATCGATCTCACGCGCAATGGTGACACCGTCATTGGTGATGGTCGGGGCGCCCCAGGTCTTGGCAAGCACCACGTTACGACCGCGTGGGCCGAGGGTAACCTTCACCGTGTTCGCGAGCTTATCAATGCCCGCTTCGAGTGCGCGTCGCGCTTCCTCGTTGAATGCTAGCTGCTTAGCCATGCATTTTCTCCTGAAACTTTAGAGAGGGTGGCGTTACTTTACGACAACTGCCAGTACGTCGCGAGCCGAGAGTACGAGGTACTCTTCGTTGCCGACCTTGACCTCGGTTCCGCCGTACTTCGAGTACAGAACTACGTCGCCTTCAGCAACGTCTACAGGAACGCGGTTACCCTTGTCGTCAATGCGGCCGGGGCCTACTGCAACAACGGTGCCTTCCTGTGGCTTTTCCTTAGCGGAATCAGGGATAACAAGGCCCGAAGCGGTGGTGGTTACGGCTTCGACCTGCTTGATGACAATGCGGTCTTCGAGCGGCTTGATGGAGACAGACATGGTCTCTCCTTTTCGTGTACGAACCAATGGTGGTAGGGGTGCGCCCTATGGCATTGGACCAACCGTCGTCGCGGTGCCAGTTGGTGGTATCCAGTCAGGCGGTGGTTCCACACCCAATAAAGTGTGCAGAACTTCCAACACTGACTTTAGGACGTGCTTTAGCACTCGGTCAAGGCGAGTGCTAACGAATGCCCTTAGTTCGTCACACCGGTTCGCGCAGAGCGCACAGCAGCCGACTCTTCGATGTCCTCCGGAGCCGAAAGATCGATCTGTTCAAGGGTGACCATCTTTGACTTAGTGACCAACCGGTGCCCCAACCACAGCCCGAGGAATAGTGGCAGACCAATGTAGGCGGACAGTACTTCCAGGCCATGACCGGCTAATACCGCCTGATAGTTCTGTCCAACAATCACGGCAATAAGCATTATGAACGCCACGATAGGACCCAAGGGGAACAATGGTGCACGGTACGGAAGATCTTTGACGCTATAGCCCTGCGCCAAATAGCCGCGCCGGAAGCGGTAGTGTGATGCGGCGATGCCTACCCAGACAATAAATCCGCATAGTCCGGAGACGTTGAGCAACCAGGTGTAGGCGGCACCCTGCCCTACCAGTGCGGTCAGGAACCCAAACAGACCCACCGCTGCCGTAGCCATCAGAGCGATAATCGGAACACCGCGGGAATTGGTGCGTCCAAAAATCTTGGGAGCCTTTCCGTCATGGGCCATGGAGTAGAGCATGCGGGTAGAGGCATAAAGACCGGAGTTCCCGGCAGAGAGAATCGCTGTAAGAATCACTGCGTTCATTGCTGCCGCAGCAAAGGCAATGCCTGCGCGTTCAAAGACCAAAGTAAAAGGTGAGGAAGCAACATCCGCTTCACCGCTGGCCAACAGGCTGGGGTCAGCAAAAGGAATGAGGCAACCGATGATGAAGATGGCACCGATGTAGAAGAGCATGATGCGCCAGAAGACTCGGCGGATTGCTTTGGGAACTTCTCGGCGGGGGTCCTTAGCTTCACCGGCAGCAACACCCACCAGCTCGGTGCCTTGGAAAGAGAAACCGGCAATCATGAATACTGAAAGAATGGACAGCCAACCACCATGGAAGACTTCTTTGCCTTCCCTCCAGTTGGCCAGTGGGTCACTTTGCGTTCCGAGCACTCCGAAGATCATCAACACGCCAGCAGCCAAGAAAGCTACCACGGTGGCAACTTTGATCATGGCCAACCAGAACTCACCTTCGCCGAAAGCTTTGGCCGAGAGCGCGTTTAGTGCCGTTAGCGCCACGAGGAATACTGCAGCCCAAATCCAGCCCGGAACATCGGGCAACCAGAAGCTCATGACGATGCCGGCGGCTACAAGTTCAGCAGCAACGGTGATGGCCCAGTTGAACCAGTAGTTCCAGCCAATGGCGAAGCCGAACGAGGGTGAAACAAATCGGGTAGCGAAGGTTTGAAAGGAACCAGCCACCGGGAGCTTGGCAGTCATCTCCCCCAGTGATTGCATCAACAGGTAGACCATCAGGCCGACTGCCGCATAGGCCACCAAAGCGCCGCCAGGTCCAGCCTCCGCGATGGTTCCACCCGAGGCGACAAACAAGCCGGTACCGATAGACCCACCGATGGCAATCATCTGTAGGTGGCGACTACTCATGCCGCGCTTGAGTTGGTTTTGAGCCAGTGGCGCAGGGTCGTTCAGGTCCCCGACACTTGTTGGCAATTGATTGCTCGACGTCGTTGTCGTTCGCTGCATAGATTTCTTCACAGGTGCCATGGAACACCAAACCATGACCGAATGCGACCTGAGTCACTTCAGTTTTCCTCTATGCACTTCGCCTTTATCGCGCAACACGAGCAATCTGGCTTCGCAGCTCGCTAACTCGAACGACTGACTCTAAATCAGCCAAAGCTCTACCCGCCAGAAACATTTGAAGGATGCAACAAAGCATTACGCTTTCTAAACAAATGGCACTCCATGAAACAGCTTCGCTTAGCCAGCCAAGAATCACGCTTCACAGTTTGAACCCAAATGCCCTGACTCCGATCTCTCCCGAGGCGTGGGCAGCACCCGATTGCACCGACCTTCAAGACCATCAAGAGAATCTGAATATGACGCCGTAGTGTCACATAGGTCACATCGCCCAACTGGAGGCAACAGGCTTCTAGACAAAACAAGCAAACTATCAACGCTAGGCTTGAGACATGGCTCAGGCTTCTAACGACTCAACGCTCAACGAACAATTCGCCGCTCTGCTTTCTGCAGAAGGCTGGCAATTGCTTTCCACCATTGATCCATCCATGGTCTCTTCCAAGGATGCAGCGTGGACCCTGAATGAAAAACTGCGCAAGGACGGGCACGCACCAGAAGTGGTTCGTGCGGTCATTGCCCAGTCCGAGCTTCGTTACAAAGCCCGCGTCAAGTTTGGCCCTTTTGCTGACTCGTTGATTTTCACTCCGGCCGGTCTGGAACAGGCCACCCGGCTGACCATCGCCGGGCTACATGCCCAACGCTTCACCAAGGCTGGCGCAACCCACGTGGCTGACCTCGGCTGCGGTATTGGTACTGACTCGATTGCACTGGCAAGTGCCGGACTGCAGGTCACCGCGGTAGAAAAAGATGAAACCACCGCGGCAGCAACCACGTTGAACCTGATGCCATTTGAGAATGCCAAGGTTGTGCACGGTGGAGCTGAGGAAACAGACCTGACTGGAATTGACGGAGTCTGGCTTGATCCGGCACGCCGAACCGATGTCGCCGGTAGTACCCGCAGACTCTTTGACCCAGAGGCCTTCTCCCCTCCCCTGTCTTTTGTTGAGAAACTGGTTGATTCCGGACTAGATGTTGGCGTGAAGCTTGGCCCAGGCCTGCCCCACGATGCCATTCCTGCGAATGCAGAATCTGTGTGGATTTCTGATCACGGATCAGTCATTGAAGCGTGCCTCTGGTTTGGCAAACTCAAGCGTGAGAACGTGGCTCGCGCTGCTCTGGTCATCGACAAAGATGGCGCTCATGAATTGACGAGCCCTGTGGCGGACAAAGATGACAAGTTAGCTGAAGTTGGTGAACTGGCTGCGCACATCTATGAACCCGATGGTGCGGTGATCCGTTCTCATCTGATTTCAAAGCTTTTGGAAAGCACCGGAGGGCATCTGCTTGATGAGCACATTGCCTACTTCACGCATGAAGATAAGATCTCCACTCCCTTTGCTCGTGGTTATGAAGTGCTAGCAGTTCACGACTACAACGTGAAGAAACTGCGTAGCTGGGTCAAGGCCAATGGCATTGGCACCTTGGACATCAAAAAGCGCGGAGTTGATGCAACGCCAGAAGAGCTACGCAAGATTCTTCTGGCCGGCGCACCCAAGGGCGCGAAGAACCGAGCAACGCTGATGCTGGCACGTATTGGAGATAAGCGTGTAGCTTTCGAAGTATCACCTCACTAATCTGAGGTGATGCACCTCCCATCGGTTCGCTATCCCAACCGACGAGTTGCAATATATAGAATGGGTATGGAGAAACAACGATTTTCGGTGAATCTCCTGTCCTGTTTGTTCGGCTCCGGAGTGATCCGCCCGAGTAGTCATCACAAGGAGCACCGTGCAGAAAATCGAGTTCGCCAAATCCGCCCAATCCACCATTGGTGTTGAATGGGAAATTGCTCTAGTCGATCGCGAAGACGCGGACTTGTGCTCGGTAGCTGAAGATGTCCTTGACCAGCTCAAGAAAGATGCTGGTCTGAGCCATGAAGATGAGCACCCAACGGTCAAGCCAGAGTTGCTGATGAATACCGTTGAGGTAGTCACCGGTGTGCACAAGACAGTGGCCAGTGCTGCTGAGGAACTTCGCACCAACGTGCGAATGCTCAATGACGTTGCCGGAGACCACGGAGTAGATCTGTACTGCGCAGGCTCCCACCCGTTCGCAGCACCAACGTTGCAGCCGGTCACCGACAAAGACCGCTACGCCAAGCTGATTGACCGCACCCAGTGGTGGGGCCGCCAAATGGTGATCTACGGTGTACACGTTCACGTTGGTTTGGATAGCCGAGATAAGGCCTTGCCTATCACCGATGGCTTGATCAATTACCAGCCACATTTCCAGGCGCTGAGTGCTTCCAGCCCATACTGGGGTGGAGAAGACACCGGCTACGCCTCCCAGCGTTCACTAATGTTCCAGCAGCTTCCGGCCGCCGGCATCCCTTTCCACTTCAATTCATGGTCTGAATACGAAGCACATATCGCAGACATGCTGCATACCGGCGTGATTGATGATGTCTCAGAAATCCGCTGGGACGTACGCCCAGTGCCTCGCTTTGGCACCGTTGAAATGCGCATCTGCGACGGCTTGAGCTCACTAGATGACATTGCGGCAATTACCGCTTTGACCCAGTGCCTGGTTCACGACATGTCAATGTCAATTGAAGCTGGCTACAAGATCCCAATCATGCCTGCGTGGTTCCGCGTTGAGAACAAGTGGCGCGCAGCCCGCTATGGTTTGGACGCCATCATCATCCTGAATGCTCAGGGTGATGAAATGTTGGTGACTGACCACTTGCGTGCAGAAGTCAAGCGCCTTGCTCCCGTGGCCGAACAGCTGGGCTGTTCAGAGGAACTTCAAGGCATCATTCGTCTCATCGAGGCTGGTGCCGAGTACCAGCGTCAGCGTAAAGTCTTTGCCGCTTCCGGTGGGGATTTCAAGGCTGTTGTGCGCGACAACGTTGCACGAATGAAGTCGGTCTAAGAACCTTCGATAGAAAACATCTAGAACGGTGCCTCATGAGATTTCGAAATTTCGAGATTTCATGAGGCACTGTTTGTTTCTATCCGAAGCGGCGCCGACATCCGGTAGCTAATGCAGAATTGGCCTCCTCTACCATCTCTAAAACATTAGCCCTGTGGAATTTCAAGCGATTTTATGCGCTGGTTCGGCCGGAACCACAATATTGCTAAGATTCAGGCATGAGAGGTCAAGTTACTGAAGTTTTCAGAATTTACGATGCGCAGAATAAAGAACTGCTAATTCCGGTCTACCAGCGAAATTACGATTGGAAATCTAAACACTGTGAGCAATTACTTCGAGATCTGATCGATCTCGCGCAGTCAGGTAGACCAAAGCACTTCTTCGGCGCAGTCGTCGGGAAGACTGAAGGTTCTTGGCGATGGGTGGTTATCGATGGACAGCAGCGTCTTACGACGGTTAGCTTGCTAATGTTGGCACTTGCAGACCTCATCACCGCTGGATCCATCGAATCGTCCGATCCGTCACTGGGTACAAAGATCAGAAACAGCTATCTCTTGAACGACGCGGCTTCTCAGCAACCAAGGGTGAAGCTAAAGCCGGTCAAAGACGACGCTGACGCATATCGCAGGCTTTTCGGTCCAGCGTCCGAATACATCGAGTCCTCAAATGTGACCGCCAATTACAGGTACTTTTTATCCCGGATACCTCAACTCGGATTGACGGCTGATCAAGTCTGGGCATCAATCAACAAGCTCGAAGTCATGCATCTCGATTTGGAAGAGCATGATGACCCTCAGAGAATTTTCGAGAGCCTCAATTCCACCGGCTTGGAACTTTCGGAAGCCGACAAGATTAGGAATCTCGTGTTGATGGGGCTTCCTTCAGCAACACAAAACTTGCTGTACGAAGATTACTGGAACCGCATGGAAAAGAACGTGAATTACGATACCGACGCTTTCCTTCGTTGGTATCTAATCACCAAGACTTCCAAGACACCCAAACTGGACCAAGTCTTCGACAGTTTCAAAAAGTTCATAGTCAATGATGAACGCGACATCCAAGCAATCATGTCGGAGATCCGCGATTATTCTGACTACTATAAGCGGATACTCAGCGCAAAAACCGGCTCGGCAATGGTTGACGAACGACTGCGCCGCCTCGCTTTACTGCGCCAAGACGTTACCTTGCCCTTCTTCATGCCACTGATGGCCGAGTACCAGAACGGAACTGTCACAGAAGCTGACTTCGCAGACTCGGTCAGAATCGTTGAGTCTTACCTTTTCCGCCGTTGGGTTTACGGACTGGCAACGAACGCGCTAAATAAGATTTTTGCTCTTCTCTACAAAGACGTCCGTAAATTGAGGAAGCCAAACGATAAGTTCTCAGACGTCCTTGCCTATTTACTTACACGCCGATCGGGTAGTGGTTGGTTCCCCACTGATGAAGATTTTCAGGCCGATTTCCGGACTCGAGACATGTACCGAGTACAATCTGAACGCAGAAAGTACATCTTTGAATGTCTGGAGAACCAAGACTCAAATGATACGCGTGACATAGCTGCCGGGATCGAGAGCGGCAAACTGAGTATTGAACACATCATGCCCCAAACGTTGACTGAAGACTGGCGATCGGACCTAGGTGAAGAAGCCGATGCTATCCACGACGAATGGGCCCATCGAATCGCCAACCTAACGGTTACTGGCTACAACTCTGAGTACTCGAACAGCAATTTCGCCGTCAAGAAAACCCGACCTAACGGATTTAACTTTTCACCGTATCGCCTGAACTCGTTGCTCAAGGAGAGCGATACTTGGGGCTTGGATCAGCTCAATGCCCGCAGTGAGATTTTGACGAAGACAGCGTTGGAATATTGGAGCTACCCATTCTCTAAATTCGAGCCACCGCATGTCCCGGTACCGGTGGAGCCCATGGGCACCGACACAGACTTCACCAACCAGAATGTCATCGGATTTGAGTTTGAAGGTACAAAAGCGACTGTCGCAAACTGGCGTGACTTACTTCTATACGTTCTGAAGGCACTAGTCGAAAAAGATCGCGAAAAGATGTTTTCGTTCGCTAGGACGAATGACGCATTCGTAGAGGCGGCGGCTAGCCCAACGGATCCAACTAGCCTCCGCGAAATTGTACCTGGGCTAAAAGTTAGTACTCACTCCTCAACAGGCGTCAAGGTAGCCTTGCTACGGAAGATTTTCGACTTCATGGACTTAGATCCTGAAGAGCTCTTCATTACCCTACGGTCAACGAAAAACGATGCTGCTCATGCCCAAGAGGAAGTCGAGCTTGAGAGCGAATTTTCGGAAATCACAAAATTCATTGATCAGCTTGAGCCTCTGACTGACACTGAGTCTTCAATTGAAGATACCGCTGACCTCCGTCATGAAATTCGTGAGGCTCTCGAGAAGTTCCGTGTCAGCGAGTGGAACAAATTGCTCGGGACCAAGCCAGCCACGTTCGCCAAAAACGACGAGAATATCGGCGCGGCAAGCGCCGATCAGATTTTTGCGCTTTGCAGCGCAAAGCTCTTCGAGGAAGCAGAATTCGACGGTGAAGCCCTTCACGATATCATCTTGGATGGCTCTCTGATGCGATGGTTCCAGCGACTCAAGACGTTGTAAACCGGCGAATTGAGCCAAAAGGAAACCCGTGGGTGGTAACTGATCAATGATCAGTTACCACCCACGGGTTATGTCTTCTGCGCCGTCGCCTAGGAGACGTGGCTGCTTAGTTCCATTTGTTCCGAATAGCGCGACAACAGTTTCGCTAGATCGGACAAGTCCCGAGGATCCCATTCACTAAACATGTCTGAATACTCAGAACGCGTAGCCTGTTTAATTTCCGCAAAACGCTTCATCGCAAAGTCAGTAGGACTGACTAGATACACGCGTGCATCTTGCTCTGAGCGTTCCACCTGAATCAGACCCCACTGTTTCAAGTCCTTGAGCTGACGAGAAACAACGGACTTGTCCATGTGGCAGTCTGAGACGACTTCAGAGACTGTCACGTCTCCCTTGGGCCCACGCAGCGTGCGCAGTAAGACCATGCGAAGTACGGCGAACCCGGCGCCACGCAGTTCAGGATGAAACTGCGTGGCCGCATTAGCCATGCGTCCTTTGACTATTGGAGCGAGCCTTGCAAAGGCAGCCTCAATGTCATCAAGCGCCGGGCCATTCATTCGGCTCACAACCCTGCGCTCCGAGAATCTTCATCGGTACCGCTTGGCTGCTCGCCAGCTGGCTTTGCAGGTGCCGAAGGCTGAGTACCAGCATCAGCGACCGGCTGTGGTTCAGCAGGAGCGGTAGCTTCGCTCTGTGCTGCGTGGCGTCCTTGCATCCGGCTAACCGCACGGCGTTCGGCCTGCGCTTGGAGACGCAGTTCGTGCTGTGCACGTTCAGTGTCATCCACACGCTCGCCTAGAGCATTTAGCTTCTGATCATAGGACTTCAGAGTGTGAACAGCATTACCTACCTGCTCTTCGATTTGTGCGTGAGCTGCGCGGGCACGCTCTAGCGCTCCCTGCAGTTCCTCAACCATGAATTCTGCGCGGGCAGCTTCATGGTGCACTTCGCTCTCTGCGTTCTGAAGCTTCTGGGCAACGCTTGGTTCGACGTTTTGCTCAGACCCCGTGGTCCCAACGCCTTCACCAGGAAGTGCGTTTCGGTTACGCATGACCTGATCAACTAGGTCGCGCTCATCCATCCGACGGGCCACGTGCAACTGCTTACGCGCTTCGGCCAGCTCTTCTTCAGTTGGCAGCGTTATCGCACCGGTAGCGATGAGTTCTTCGTATCCGCGGCCGCCACGTTCGGCTGGCTCAAGGGCAGCAAGTTCTCCGCCAAGCTCTTCCTCAATCTGCTCGGAAGCAGTCTTCTTGGACAGTGGCTTATTAGGCAGGAAAATTGCACAGATCAGGGTGACGATTGCCAATGGGACAACCAGCAGGAACAAGAAGGCAATGGACTGGCCATAGGCGCTTTCCACGACGGTACGCACTGGTTCACATAGGTCGTTGACGGCTGGAACGGTGCCGCTGGTCAGGGACTTCAAGCTATCTGCACAGTCAGGGTGATCAACAAACATCTGCGGAGCACCGGCAGCCTTGTTGATTTCTTCAAGAATCTTGTCCATACCGGACTTCATTTTGTCGGATACCTGGGTACCAAGCACGGTTCCAAGAACGGAAACACCGATGGTGCCGCCGAGGCTACGGAAGAAGGCAATGGCGCCGGAACCGGAACCGATCATTCGTGGAGGCAGTGAGTTCTGTGTAACCAGAACTAGGTTCTGCATGAGCACACCGGAACCAAGACCAAGCAAGAACATGCCAAGATCCACAAACCACAATGGAGTGTCGTAGTCGATACGCGACATCAGGTAAAGACCAACGGTCAGTACTACGCCGCCGCCTACTACGTACTTCTTCCAGTAACCGGTACGGGAGATCAACTGACCTACAACAATGGCACCAAACATGGAGCCAAGAACCATTGGCAAAGTCTGCAGACCGGAGTGGGTTGGGGTGAAGCCGCGTGAGAGCTGCAGGTACTGACTGAGGAACACGGCGGTACCAAACATGGTCACACCAACGGCAATCGATGCAACGGAGGACAGTGCAAAGGTGCGCTGTGCAAACAGACGCAACGGGATGATTGGTTCCTTGATGCGCAGTTCCCAGAAAACGGTGGCAGCAATTAGTATTGCTGCGGCGGAGACCATGATGATGCTCTCCGAGGAATCCCAAGCGAATCCACCTGAGTCTGCAGTCTTACCGCCCAAGCTGATCCAGATCAGCAAGAGGCTGATGCCGCTAATGATCAGTGCAGCACCGAGGAAGTCGAATTTGGTCTCGCGCTTGACCTGGTTGATGTGCAGGGTTCCCTGGATCAGCAAGAATGCAACAACAGCAAATGGCACACAAACGTAGAAGCACCATTCCCAGCCCCAGCTATCGGCGATAACGCCACCAAGCAGTGGACCACCAATCTGTCCGACGGCCATGACGGCACCCATGATGCCCATGTACTTACCGCGCTCGCGAGGCGAGATGATGTCAGCCATAACCACCTGAACCAGCGCCATCAGGCCACCGGTACCGATGGACTGAATCAGACGCCAGCCGATAAGCCACTTCATAGCGCCTTCGTGCGAGTCGCCACCGATTTGGCTGGAGAAGCCGGCTGCAACGGTACCAACAACGAAGATGATCAAGCCGATTTGTAGCAGCAGCTTGCGGTTGAAGATATCGGAGAGTTTGCCCCAGATTGGGGTGGTCACTGTCATGGACAGGAAGGCCGCAACCAGTACCCAGGTGTACTCGGTGTTAGTACCGCGAAGATCCGCAACGATTTCTGGCATTGGTGTTGCCACCACGGTGGACGAAACCAGAACGGTAAAGATGGCGGCCATGAGGCCGGAGATGGAAAGCATGACCTGAGCGGGCTTCATCGGTGCCGATGATTTCACGCTCGGTTCTATAGGTGGTGCAGAAGTTGACATTACTCAACTATCTAAAAAAGGTTGAGAACTGTCAACCTATTTACTTGACCCGTTCACGGCTCGAAATTTACATTGCAAGACTATACTTCAGCGTGATTCCGGGGTTACGCCTCACAACCAACCTCGTTACTGACCAGTAAGTATGTTGGCTTTGTTGGCAAGATCACAGCGATTCCAGCTGTCCCGATTCAACAGCTTGCTGGAATCAGGATCGTGGGTGCCGCACACCCCTAGGACACACGGCTCTTCGCTTCAAGCATGATGTGAGTCCACGCTTCGATACTTTCGTTGAACAGCACAGTAGTGGTCTTTGCGCCACGGATGAGCGAGCGATCAGGTTGTTGATGACTCCTTCATCAGTTCTCGTAGCAATGCGACCCAAAGCTAAATGGGCCTGCTCTGGAAGATACGATGTCCTCATGCCTGAAGCTTCATATCGCATTGCCCGCGTCCATCCCAAGGACGCAAAAGACTCACCAATTCCAGAGCAATTCTTTGTACGAAATGACGCGGAGGACTACGACTCCCCCGAGGGTCAAAAGTGGACGATCATCGATTCGCCATTCCCGACATCACGAGCAAACCAAAACAGCGCTTCACGCGAAGGTTGGGAAATCAACGATGTCGTCTCACAAGACCAGTTTGATCTACTTGCACCCTGCGCCCCGACCAACATCTTTGGCATGGCCCATAACACCGGTGCACCAGGCCGCGCCATTCCACCGCAGTCATTCCACAAGGCTGCCAGTTCAGTCATCGGACCGAACCAAGCAATTGAGCTAATGAGCTCCGACGCTCGCGTCGAGCCTGAAGCCGAACTGACGATTGTCATTGGCAAACCAGCAAAGAATCTAACACTGGACAATGCTCGCGAGGTTGTTCTTGGTGTAACTATCGGCAATGACGTCACGGACCGTGATGCTCAGAAAGCTGATGAACTATGGATCAGTGCCAAGAGCCCAGATACGTTCACACCACTGGGTCCATGGATTGTTGTTGGTCTAGAGGACCAAGACCTAGAAATAGGAATCGTACACAACGGCGAAGCACTAGAAACCTCGACTACGCAGAACCTCGGTTGGGGCGTCGAAGAGATCTTGGTTTATCACAGTGAATTCTTGACCCTACAGCCTGGTGATGTCATCTTGACGGGCTTCCCTGCCACGAGCCGACGGATCGCGGCTGGCGATGAAGTCACCTGCAAGATTCAGGGAATTGGCGAACTGACCAATCCGGTCATTGCGGTCTAATTGTCTTTGAACACTGAGAAGGGATGCCTCCAAGAATCAAAAGATTCTTGGAGGCATCCCTTTCTGTTCCCAGTCTTCGTCTCGTCATACTTCCCACGAGATGAATTCAAAGATCATTGGCTACGCGAAGCTCAGGTTGCGCACTTTGAGGTTCTTGTAGGTTGCCTTGCCGCCAGAAACAAAGAGTTTGATCCCTGAATCTGACGCTAGCGGGAACACCCGGTGTGAATGAACAATCCGTCCATCACCGAGGAAGACTTCAACGCTGGAACGGTCTACCAAGATTCGTACCTTTACGCGTCCGTTGGACACCTTGAGCGGACTCTTGGTTTCGCTCCTATCCCCTGGGTGGAAGCTCGGCTTGCGATTCACATAAGCGAATCCACCAGCCAAGTAGAGCCCAGTGGCAACGTGACGAGTCCCGGTCTTTGCCCGACACAATTCAAAGCCAACGTTTTCCGGTGGATTGGCTGGGTCCCAGTTCAATTCACAGGTCAGTTCGTAGGCGCTGCTGGAGAATTCCAGAACCTTTTCGCCAGATACTTTTGGGCTACCGAGGCTGACCGTAGGGCCCGCCAACTGATCCAGTTCTGCCACCGGAACCGACGCGAGGTAATACCCGCTCGTGCCTGCGATCATCCTTAGCTCGCGGACAATCATGTCGTCCCCGTTGTAACCATCGGTGGCCATGCTTGGTGCGTTGTGCGGGTAATCCCAGAAGTTGTTCCAGCCAATAGCACGACGCAGTTCAGGGTTCTCGCTGCCGCCAGCGTGGTGATCTGGATAGGTCACCGCTCCATAGAAGTCGAAGCCCCAGTCCAACCATTGCGGGTCATCTTCTGTTGTGGTGAAGCTTGTTCCATCAAACTTACCGAGCCAGTAGGCATAGGTAGCAGGCAAGTCTCGCGGCTTTCCATTGGCGCTGGTACCTAGCACCCAATGCTTGGTTCCATCAGAGGCCTGGATTTGGAACAAGTCTGGGCATTCAAGGATGCCCAAAGTTGTGCGCACAAATTCGCTGGTGCGTTTCCACTGCTTCAGATTTTCAGACACATAGATTCCCAGTCGGTCACCTTCAGCATTGAGCATGACCCACCGGGAAGACTCTTCATGCCAAATAACCTTGGGATCGCGGAAAGCTTCCTTGCCCGGATTTGCTAGTACTGGTTCGGTTCCACTCGGCTGGAAGGTTCGGCCTTTATCGGTGGAGTACCAGAGGTATTGTGCTTGCTTGCTATTAGGTGCCTGAGTAACCAAGGCAATGAGCGCATTCTTCCCATAACCAGCAGTGTTGTTCTTATCAATGACGATTGAGCCTGACCAGCAGTCACCGTTCTTGCTGGCGTGCTTGCTGATTGCGACACCTTGGTCAGCGAAATTTACGTGGTCTTTGGTAGTCGTCAATCGCCAGCTGGTACCCGTTCCACCAAGGATGTAATCCTCGTTGTACAGGTAGTAATAGAGATACTCACCGTCCAAATAGATGGGACGTTGCGGATCGTTCTTCCAGTTATCAGGAACGCTGAAGTGGAAGCTGGGGCGGTAGCTCATGGCTGTGGTGGCTTTCGCTTTAGTTTCTGCCCGTGGTGCTGCCGGTGCAGCGTTGGCTACGCCTGTGCCGAGTCCGGTCAGGCCCAATGCGGTGGCCGAGGCAAGTGTGGCGACAATACTTCGCCGGGACGGACCATCATTGCTCGCGTCTGTGGTTTTAGAGGTCAATTCATCTCGCTTTCCTCGGCCAGCACCCAGTGCTGGTTAGCTTCATCGATCATGTGTTTTTTGAGGTTGGCACCGGTTGACCAGCGCTGAATTTTTTCACGCAGGGCAGCACGCTTAGTTGCGTCCTGGGTGCTGTTACGGTCTGGGTTCGGCACGGCACCAACGAGTAGCTGAGTGTACGGATGTCGTGGGTTATCGAGCAGTTGCACTGACTCCCCCGACTCAACAATGCGTCCTTCATTCAGTACCGCGATACGGTCCGAAAGATAACGTGCAGACGCCAGGTCGTGGGTGACGTAGAGGATGCTGATTCCATGCTCATCGCGCAGCTTATGGAGCAGGTTCAGAACACCAATGCGTACCGAAACGTCCAACATCGATGTTGGCTCATCAGCCAAGATGACACTTGGCTTAGCTGCCAACACACGTGCGATGGCAATACGCTGACGTTGCCCACCGGACAGCTCATGGGGGAAGGAAGAAAGCACCTCAGGGTTCAAACCCACAGTGCTCACCAACCTGGCCATTTCATTGCGCTTGGATCTGATCTCGGGTTGGTGCAAAGCCAACGCGCGTTCAAGGATGTGCTCAACTCGGAAGGTTGGGTTCAGCGACCCAAAGGGATCTTGGAAGACCATCTGGACATCGCTGCGGTACTTACGTGCTGCAGCTCCTTTCAGGCCGGCAATTTCTTTGCCGTTAACCAGGACCTCACCGGAATCAGGAGTCTCAAGTAGCGCCAAGCAACGGGCTAGCGTGGATTTTCCTGAGCCAGACTCCCCTACCAGCGCAACAATTTCTCCGCGCTGAATCTCAAGATCAATATCCCTGAGCGCAGGAATCCTCTTGCGCTTGAGCAGTGAAGAGCTGCTGTAGGACTTGCTCATTGAGCGAATAAAAACGGCCGGACCTGTGGTGGAGGTCTGAGGCGTTGCAGTTGAAGTCATGACAGTTCTCCTTGCGACAGCGCTGGCTGATTAGTCGGAGCCACCCAATGTCCCTGACTGATTTCTTCAAGGTCCTGAATGTCAGTAAATTTTGTTCCCTCTGCCAGGCCGGTAAGTTTCACCCGTGGCCCATGAAGTGGAGGGAATGCTCCGAGCAACGCTTGGGTGTAGGGGTGGCTTGAGTCGTCGCGCAGAACTTCTGATGGAGCCATTTCAACAATGCGACCGCCATACATGATGCCGATACGGTTGGAGAGCTCAAGCATCAATGACATGTCATGGGTGATGAAGAGAATGGCAAATCCGAGCTCGGTTTGCAGTTCACGAATCTGCTCCAAGATTTCCTGCTGAACCACCACATCTAGTGCCGTGGTTGGTTCATCAAGGATTAACAACCGTGGGTTCAACGCACAAGCCATAGCAATGACAATGCGTTGACGTTGTCCGCCAGAAAGCTGATGTGGGTAAGCACGCAAACGTGCCGGATCAATGCGCACCATCTGCAACAGTTCTTTGGCGCGACTCAGTGCCTCGGCACGACTGCCACCGCGATGTGTACGAATCACGTCAACAAACTGCTCACCAATGCGAGTGACCGGGTTGAGCGAGTTCATGGCGGATTGGAACACCATAGCTACGTTGTTCCAACGCCATGCTCGCAAGGATGCTTCGTCCATGCCCAGCACGTCTTTGCCATCAAAGAGAATCTTGCCGTTGGTGATGCGTGCCGGATCCTTGAGTAGTCTCATGATCGAGTTGGCGATAGTGGACTTGCCACAGCCGGACTCGCCAGCCAAACCAAAGATTTCACCTGAGTTGATGGTGAAGCTGACTCGGTCCGCTCCACGTACAGCGCGTTCATCACTCACGTATTCAACGGTCAGGTCCTGGACTTCCAATACCGGGACGCTCATTTTTCTTCCTTTCGCACCACGGTGGTTGCCGCGGTGCTCTTTGTTGCATGCTTTGGTCGGCGCAGGCGTGGGTTGGTGATTTCATCAACTGCGTAGTTGCACAGGGCCAAGGCGAAGGCAACCAATGCGATGGCCAGACCCGACGGTACAAAGATCCACCATTGACCCAGCATCAGCGAGCCATCACTGGTGGCCCAGAACAGGTTGGTACCCCACGAAATTGTGTTCACGTCCCCTAGACCCAGGAATTCAAGGCCAGCCTGGGCACCGATGGAACCGATGATGCAGCCCAGCAAGGTGGTCATAACCACCGATGCCATATTCGGAAGAATTTCGCGCACCATAATGCGCAGTGGGCGTTCGCCCGAGACCAGCGCTGCGGCGACGTAGTCTTTGCCTCGGATGGACATGGCTTGTGAGCGCATCACACGTGCACTGCCTGCCCAGCCGGTAATCACCAATACAACAATGACCGTTCCAAGACCTGGCGGCATGAAGGCTGCCAGGATCACTAGCAAAGGAAGGCCAGGAACCAACAGGAACACGTTGGTAACCAAGGACAGTACTTCGTCTAGGCCGCGCCCAAAGTAGGCACCGCTCAAACCAACTAGGACGCCAACCACGGTAGAGAAGATGCCTGCGGCAAAACCGACAAAGAGTGAGGAACGTGCGCCCCACAGCGTCAGCCCCAAAACATCCTGTCCCTTGGTGGTGGTACCCAACCAGTGCTGCAGACTTGGGGTGCTTGCACCGGCAGAGGTAATACGTGCTGGGTCACCCGGGAATAGCACCGGGGCTAGCAGCGCCAAGACGATGAAGACAACGATGATGCTCAGCCCGGCGACTGCTTTGCCGTTGCGTAGCAAGGTGCGCAACAGGCGGGTAGCGCTCACACGCGCTCTGTTGGCTGCGCTTTCGTCCGTGGGCTCTTCAGCTATCAGGGTTTGGGGATCTGTGACATTCTGACTCATGATGTTCAGCCCTTCCGCACGCGAGGGTCTAGTCGGACGTAGACCAGGTCTACGAGGAAGTTTGCAATCAGCACTGCGGCGGTAATGGTCAAGAACATGCCCTGCATCAGTGGGTAGTCAAGGCCTTGAACTGCACCAAGTAGCTGGTAGCCAACACCTGGGTAGGCAAACACCACTTCCGTGAGCAGTGCGCCACCGACAATAAATCCAATACTCATGCCCATGCTGGTCACCGAAGGCAGCATCGCGTTGCGTGCTGCGTAGTTCAGCATGATGCGGTGTGGACGAAGGCCCTTAGCCTCAGCCATCAAAATGTAATCTTCAGAGTTGGTGGCAATCATGGTGTTGCGCATTCCCAACATCCAACCGCCTAGCGAAACCAACACGATGGTCAGCGCTGGCAAGATCAGGTGGGCTGCCACGTCCAAGATGAATACAAGGTTGAAGCCGGGGACCAATCCTACGGAGAAGGCGTGGCGCATCGGAGCTACGCCCATATTGATGCCAAAGATGTACAGCGCACCCATGGCTAGCCAGAAGTACGGGAATGAGCCGATGAAAACCAACAGCGGTGGAGCCACCGAGTCCAAGAATCCGCCACGACGCCAGGCTGCAAGGATGCCCAGCAGGTTGCCAAGGATCACCGCGATAATCAAAGACGTCAACCCAAGCAACAAGGTCCATGGCAGCTGCGAGGCGATAACCTCAGAGACCGGAGTGGGGAAACGGGAAATCGACATCCCAAAATCACCGGTGAGGATACGGCCAAGGTAGGCAAAGTATTCAGGGATGATTGGTCCGCCATCTACGCCCATCAAGGTGCGTAGTGCTTCGACCTGTTGAGGTTCGAGTCGTTGCTGCGAACGAGAAAGCATGCGGGTGACGGGGTCACCTGGCATCAGTCGTGGCAGCAGAAAGTTTAGGGTGATTGACGCCCAGAAGGCTAAAAGATAAAAGCCTAGGCGTCGTAAGAGGAAACTCATGGTGTGTGTCCTTGACTAAGGATCGCAACGTAGTGGGCGGATAGAATCCGCCCACTACGGAAGGGAATTGTTGCTAGTTCGCTGGCTCTAGGCTGGTGAGCACCAAAACAGTGGTTGGTGCGCGATTGCTCAGGGTTGCGTAAGGGTTTTCTTCGGTTGGCCAACCAACGAAGTTCTCGGTGGTGTAGGCGCCCCACTCTGGGCCGGCAAATAGCGGTACTACTGGTGCCAGTTCGCTGTAGCGTGCCTGCAGGTCATTAACAATCTGCTTCTGTTCACCTTCATCGCTGGTAGCAACAAAGTTGTTCAGCAGCTCATCTGCCTTCTTGTCGCTGAAGCGGTGGTAGTTATCAAAGGTCTGCTTGCCTACAGGCTTCACGTTCTGGCTACCCATGAGGTTCAGGTAGTACTGGTACGGGGTCGGTGCGTTGGCGGTCCACACGATGCCGGTATCAAATTCACCGGTCTCATATCCTGCCGTGACCGAAGCCCAGTCAGGAGAATCAACGGTGGCCTTGACGCCCACGTCCTGGAGGTTCTGCGCAATGATGTTTGCTACTGACAGCCAGTCGGTTGAGCTTGAGCCCACCGAGATATCAAAAGCGAATGGCTTGCCATCTGGGGTGGTGCGCTGACCCTTAGCGTTTTCCTTGTAGCCAGCTTCATCAAGAAGCTTCTTGGCACCTTCAACATCGCGCTTGGTCCAGTCGCACTTCTCCACTACCGAGGCATCACGCCACTTGTCGTAGTTGCCGGACAGACCGGTGCAGTCGGCAGGCTTGGCGTAGCCGGACATACCGACCTTGGTAACCTGGTCGCGGTCAACAGCCATGCTCAGTGCTTTACGCACACGAACATCCGAGAAATCTTCCTTGGTGGTGTTCAGCTGCCAGTTGATTTCTGAACCGGTGGTTGGGAACCAGAAGTGACGGTGCTCAGGATCCTTATCCACGTAAGTGGACTGGATATCTGGCATGTAGGTCTGGGTCCAGTCAACGTCACCGGAGATAGCGGCCAAGTTGGCACCATCGTTTCCGGCGAAGGCCAGCATGCGGATGCCACCAAGCTTCTGCTTGTCTGCTTGCCAGTAGTTCGGGTTCTTGCCCAACTCGAAGGACTGTGCCTGGAAGTTGGCCACCTCGGTGTAAGGACCGGTGCCTACAGGCTTCGGGTTCTCTTCATTGCCTGGCTTCTTAAACTTGGACCAGATATGGGCCGGGACAATAACCTGCTGGCCCAGTTCATAGAGGGCCGGGGTGTACGCCTTGCTGAAGATGAATTCTACGGTGGAATCATCCGGAGTCTTGATTGACTTCAGGTAGTCATATCCGCCAAGAATCTTCTTCTGCAGTTCTACCGAAAGCTTGACGTCCTTAGAAGTCAGCTTGGTGCCATCAGAGAACTTAACGTCATCTCGAAGGTTGAAGGTCAGTGACTTTCCGTCTTTACCAACTACCCAATCTGTGGCTAGCCAAGGCACAGTGTCGCCGCCTGCTGGGTTGTAAACCAGCATGGATTCATAGATGGACTGACCGGTCATTGGCGCAGCATTTGGTGAGAATGGGTTGAAGTTTCGGGAGAAAGTTCCCATATCTTCACGCGGAATGGTGAGGAACGCAGCGCTTGCTGATCCGTTGCTTCCTTCAGTCCCGCCAGGATTAGATGCGACGCATCCGCTCAAGGCGAGTGCACCGACTACGGCGGTCGCTGCCGCGGCGAGGTGCGCCCGGCGTAGGTATTTGATTATCATTGAAGTTCCTCATCCATTCATGTGATGTGTAGCGGAGGGGAAGCTCATCTTTGGCCGTGCAAGGCCACAGATGAACGAATGCGTGGAGGGCAGCCGATGGTAATTTGGCGATTCTCAATCGGTGAGCCCTCTACCATTTGGTTTAGTAGTGATACTCCAGCCAAGCCCATTTCTTCAAAGGGCAAAGCGATGGTTGTCAGTTTTGGTCGCATATGCGGAGCCAGAATTTCTTGATCATCAAAGCCGACGATTGAAATGTCTTCTCCCACACGCAAACCGAGTTCTTTGATTGCGTCATAGGCGCCCATGGCGATCCGGTCATTTCCGCAGAAAATAGCGGAGGGCGGATCAGGTTGGCTTAGTAACGTTTGTGTCCCGTGATATCCGCTGTCTGCCGTACCGTCACCGGGGACGATTTTTGAATCGTCTTGTTCTATCCCATGTTCACGCAGAGCCTGCTTCATACCGGTTTGGCGCCCGATTTGTGCAGGGATTCCTGTGGCAACGGTGATGTGCCCAATGTTGGTGTGTCCGGCGTTAGCGAGAATTTCAGCGGCGACATAACCGCCTCCGATTTCATCCGGGACAACTGACGGAAATTCTCCATCAGCGTCAAAGCAATTAACCAGAACACACGGAACTGCTCTTGCGTTGGCCGGCACTGTTATTTCTCGGTGCCAGGTGGTTGCAATGATCAGTCCGCCGACTTGTTGTTCAAGTAGCTTCTCCACCGCACGGTGATCCATTCCCGGTTCCGCGTCGCTTGGTGCAACGAGGAGAAAATTGCCGTCTTCCCATGCTGCCTGCTGTGCTCCTTTGATCACGTCAGTAGCAAAGGGAGAGGTGGCGATTTCGGTAACCAGACCGAACCATGAGCTGCGTTTGCTGGCCAGGGTCCGTGCGGCTGCGTTGGGGCGGTAGCCCAGGTCGCGTGCCGCCTGGTTGATTCTTTCTCTTGTGGATTCGGGGATGCTCGATTCCATCCGACCATTGAGTACAAATGACACCGTTGTTCGGCTGACTCCGGCCGCTTTGGCGACATCGGCCATGGTGACGGATTGCTGAGACATGTCCCCTCCTCCCCTTTGAGATCAGTGCGTTTTCTGCCATGTAAACGATTTGCTAACACGATTCAGTAACGCGCGTTACTACGCTGAGAAATAAGGTAACCCACATCACTTATGAGTGTCAAGGCGGAAAGTTCGAATGGTCGGCTTTTCCTTGATTCCTGCGGATTTGGGCGCACAAAGTCAGGACATCACTGCTGGAAAATGCGCCGCTTTGTGAAGCCAGCGCAGGTCAAAGCCAACTAGTGACAGCTAGGGGCAGCTGGCCTAGGACCTGAAGGTACGTCGCTGCACGGACTGAGCGTCGCGCGAAGGCGCCAAAGGCACTAGTCAGAAATTGCGGAATCGTAAGAAAATTTCTTGATTCACTCGCAAGTGGCGTTGAGATACTTGCGTCAGTTGCTCTTCATTGAGTCGCGCTCGATGAGCGGCATATCAATTTCATGCTCAACGGGTTCCAGCTTCCCGTCGAGAAGCAGTCCAACAGCCATCGCTCCCATTTCTTCATACGGAAGACGGATTGAGCTCAGCTGCGGGCGCAGATAGGTAGCGATGATCTCATCATCAAAGGAAAGTACAGAGAGGTCCGTTCCCGGTGCCAGGCCCTTTTCGGCGAGCGCTTGAAAGACGCCCATGGCCACACGGTCGTTGGCGCAGATAATGGCGTCTGGCTTATAGCCCTCGGCCAGCATTCGCGTGGTGGCTTCGTACCCATCCGTGGGGTTCCAGTCTTCCAGCACCCAGTGGCCTAGAACCTCTAGTTCTGATTCCACCAAGGCCTGACGCATGGACCCGAAACGCCGAGTGATGCTGGGATAGATCCGTGGATTTTTTTCGGCATTTTTCAGTTCACCGATCACGGCGACGCTTTGAGCTCCGGATTCAATGACTCGTTGCACGGCCTTGGCCCCGGACTCTCTCTCATTGGGAAGCACCGAGGTACATGGACTCTCGTCTATTCCGTTTACCAGAACGGTGGGAAGTTCAGTCCGAGGAATCTTCAGATCACGTTGACGAGAATCCATGAATCCAAGAATCAGTCCGTCAACATCTCGGTGAGTCATCTGCGTTATAGCCTCAGCCATTTGCTCGGGCTTGCCAAAGGTCTCAGCGATGAGCACTGTGTGGTCGCGGCTTTCGGCTTCACGCAGGATGCCCGTGATCATTTCTGAGGCGAAGCGGGTGACGGTAACTTGATCAGAAATGAATCCCAGCGTGCGTGTCTTGCCGCTTCGCAGGGATTGAGCGGCAGCGTTAGGGCGGTAACCCAACTCTGTTGCGACAGCGCGGACCCGTTCGGTGGCTTCGGCTGACAGTCGTGTTCCTGGTTTTTTATTCAGGATCATGCTGACCGCTGCCTTGGACATTCCCGAGGCTTCTGCCACGTCAGCTAGTGTTACCCGCTTTACTTTGTGCGTTTCCACGTTTCCTTCTTGCCACCGTTGACATGCAATTATTCGAGCCTAGCCTATTGCAGGGATCACATCACACTGCTAGAGTTTTGTGCTAAATGCATTTAGCACTCTCTTATTGAAGGATGGCAGCGTTGCCCGAAACCCAGCAGGTCGCGGTGAAGCGACCACAGCTACACTTCACAGCAAAGAAAAACTGGATCAATGATCCCAACGGTTTGTTCTTTGATGGAAAGCAATATCACCTGTACTTCCAGCACAACCCCAATGGTGTTGGCCACGGCTACATGTCCTGGGGACATGCCGTAAGCACTGACCTAGTGAACTGGGAAGAACTCCCCATTGCCATCCTGCATGGCGACGTTGCTGACATCTTCTCCGGCTCCATCGTGGTGGACCATGACAACACCAGTGGCTTCGGCGACGGAACCATTCCGCCGGTTATTGCCATCTACACCGCAGCAGCCAAGGACGAGACCAATCAGTCTCAAGCCATTGCCTACTCGCTGGATGGTGGCGCGACTTTCACCAAGTACGCACAGAACCCAGTCATTGACCGCGGTTCCAAAGACTTCCGCGACCCTAAGGTCTCCCGCTACGAATCCGCTGAAGGCTCCTACTGGGTCTTAGTTGCTGTAGAAGCGATTGAACGTCGCGTAGTGATCTACCGTTCCGAGAATCTGATTGATTGGACTGAGCTCTCCAGCTTCGGGCCAAAGGCAGCAGTCACTGGTATCTGGGAATGCCCGGATTTGTTCCAGCTTCCAGTTTCGGGAACTGACCAGCTCAAGTGGGTCCTTATTGTTTCACTGAACCCAGGCGGCATTGCTGGCGGTTCAGGTACCCAATACTTTGTTGGCGAATTTGACGGCACTACCTTCACCCCGGATCAAGACGTAGCCGCTGTAGAGGGACTGGACTTTGAAGCACTAAGCGCCGCCAAATGGTTGGACTTCGGCCGTGACTTCTACGCCGGCGTCAGCTTCCACGGACTGCCAGTTGATCAGCAGACTCTGATTGCTTGGATGAGCAACTGGGATTATGCCCGTGATCTTCCTAATGATGGATGGCGCGGTTCGATGAGTACCGCTCGCACCCTGGACTTGGTCAAGGACGCTGAAGGTAACTTCGAGATCCGTCAGCAGATCCTTGGACTGCCAGTCACCGATGTTGTTTCTCAGTCAGTAACCGGCGCAGAGACTCGCATTGAGTTGGGTTCCCCGGCTCTGCTTGAACTGCACCTTGCAGGCAACGTCAGTGAATCAGCAAAGTTGTCGCTCTACCGGACTGACGAGAGCCTGATCAGTGAAATTACTGTCGAGTCTGCCGTGCTGACCCATGATCGTACCGCGGGCCTAGTTGATCATGAACTCTACGCATCAACGCAGCGCATGCCACTGCCAGCAGGGCTGGCTGAAATCACGGTCCAGGTTCTGCTAGATCACGGTTCCATTGAAATCCTTGCTGCAGATGGACTTCGCTCGCTGACCGATCAGCTCACCGGTGAAGCTGCACCAGCCTATGGCGTACTGAAATTAGCCGGCGGAACCAATGCCTCGGTTGCCGTACTGCCGCTGGAAGAAATTGAAGCAGGTACCAACGCATGAGCCTGATTACCGTTCTTGGTGAATCACTTGTTGATGTTGTTGGCGAAACTGCACATCCAGGTGGATCTCCACTCAACGTTGCTGTTGGCCTGTCCCGTCTTGGGCGCAAGGTTCAGTTCCACACCGAATTTGGTCAGGACACCTATGGTGAGCAAATTGCTGAACATCTGAGCAATTCAGGTGTCCAGGTTGCACCGGGTTCAGTCACGGAACGTTCCACCTCGGTAGCTCAGGTAGAGATGGATGAGCACTCCAACGCTCATTACACTTTTGATATCCACCAGCAGATTCCTGCGGTGGACGCGGATACACAGACCACCTTGCTGCACACCGGCTCCATCGCCGCATGGATTGAACCATCCGGGCAGTGCATTGTGGACGCATTTGAAAATGCATCTGCAGATTCCTTGCGCAGCTATGACCCGAACCTACGTCCGGATCTTGTAGAAGACCGCGAAGCTGCACTAGAGCGTATTGAGCTGCTCATCAGCCTCAGCCACGTAGTGAAGCTCAGTGACGTGGATGGCCAGTGGCTTTACCCAGACTTAGAAGCGTGGGAAGTACTAGAACACGTAGCTAGCCTTGGTCCAGCACTAGCTGTCATGACGCAGGGTGGCGACGGGTGCCTGGCACTTGCTGCTGGCAAGCGTTACGACGTGGAGGCCTGCCCCACCAATCTCAAGGACACCATCGGTGCCGGAGATGCTTTTATGTCCGGACTACTCTATGGAGTCCTTTCACTTCCAGATCCTGTCACGGCACTTCGTGACGGAACCGAACTGAAATCCGAAGACATTGAACAAGCTTTGCGTGGTGCACTTACTTCTGCTGCACTGACAGTGGCACAGGCCGGAGCAAATCCTCCATGGCTTGAAGACTTCACTAACGCACTCACTCACTAATTTCGCTTTACATGCACACGAAAGAAACCAGGGCAAAGATGGCTGGCTTTACAACTTCTCTACGAAATCCGACATACCTCCAAAGTTCCTTCTCGATGCTGTTGTTCTTTGCATCCTGGGGTATCTGGTGGTCCTTCTTCCAAATCTGGCTCACCAGTGAAACGACCGGCCTAGCACTGACCGGTGCACAGGTCGGTACCGTCTACTCGGTGAACTCGCTGGCCACTTTGGTCCTCATGTTTGCTTATGGAGCTATCCAAGACCGCCTGGGTGTTAAGAAACATCTGGCCGTCGTGCTGGCTGCAGTGACCGCGCTGGTTGGCCCATTCGTTACATGGGTCTACCAGCCACTGTTGCAGAGCAACTTCATGACCGGTGTCATCCTCGGCGCCATTGTGCTCTCCATTGGCTTCCTTGCTGGTGTGGGTCTGTTTGAAGCTTTGACCGAACGCTACAGCCGTCGTTTCGGTTTTGAATACGGACAGGCGCGTATGTGGGGTTCCTTCGGTTACGCCGTAGTTGCCTTGGCCGCCGGCTTCCTGTTCACCATCAACCCAATGCTGAACTTCTGGATTGGTTCCGTACTTGGACTGGTACACCTAGCATTGTTGCTGTTTTCGCGTGCCAAGGGTGAGCCGGTACCTAAGCGTCCGGTTGAGGGAATCATGTCCCCTGCTTCCACGCCTTCATTCCGTGAAATGCTTGGCCTGTTCCGTTTGCCTAGCTTGTGGCTGATCATCATCTTCGTGATGCTCTCATGGACTTTCTACACCGTCTTTGATCAGCAGATGTTCCCAGAGTTCTACACCGGACTCTTTGATGATCCTGCTACCGGTCAGCGCGTTTACGGAATCTTGAACTCAGTGCAGGTCTTCTTTGAAGCTGCCATGCTGGGTATCGTCCCAATCATCATGCGCCGCGTAGGTGTACGTGCTTCCCTGCTCATGGGTGTCGCCATTATGTTCGTTCGTATCTTGGGCTGTGCCCTGGTGGATGATCCGCTGTTGGTCTCGGCCATCAAGATGTTGCACGCAATCGAAACTCCGCTGTTCATCCTGCCGGTGTTCCGTTACTTCACCTTGCACTTCAACCCAGCACTGTCAGCCACCCTGTACATGGTTGGCTTCCAGGTCTCGGCACAGATTGGTAACGTCGTTCTGTCCACCCCACTGGGCGCACTGCACGACCGCGTAGGCAACGAGCAGACTTTCATCACCATTGCCATTGTGGTGCTGCTAGCCGGCGTCTACGGATTCTTTGCACTAAAGAAGGATGATCAACAAGTTGATGGTGACCCGTTCCTGCGTCACTCAAAGACTGCGGTTGATGCGTAACTGAAAGTAACTCCATGCGGGGTGGGTTGTTGTCGGATTCGACAACAACCCACCCCGCTTCGTTTGTACAACGCGACCGTTTGCTACAAAGGATCGGCCTGAGGAGCAGGTCAAGCCAGGGTGGAAATCCCCGCGCAACGTCTGTTCCCCTTTTGCGGCACCATCCGAAACGTTCTAAACGTAGAGGTACCCAATGGACTTCTCCAACCCATCACCGCGATACAAGATGAATTGCACCCGCGACCCCTCACGCCTGATTCACTCCGAGGGCGCTATGGAGTAGTTCTGGCCCGCCTCTGCATCGTTGATAAACGGGCGCAGAAGATCTGAGTCGAAAACTTTGTTTCTGTCCTTATGGCCTAAGTCTTCTCTAATTGCTTTGAGCAGATCGGCTGTGATTTTGAGGAACTCATTTTCCCGAAACGGTTTCTCGCTAACGCTCATAAGCCTGTATCGGAAATGGTTCCAAGCGTTCAGGACAGGGCCCGATCCCCACACGATCACCTGCGGGCTAAAATCGAGCATCTTTTGAAAGTGTTCGTCCCTCTTCCCTGCGTCACCCTTAGCCGTCAGCATGCCGGTGAGTGAGCGAACGAGGCTTTCATACACTTCCGTACGGCGGGCAAGCTGAGCGCGTTCCTTTTCTAGCTTCCGGTTCCAGTACCCGGTCAAGGATTGGGTTAAAAAAATACCCAAGACTCCGACAAGAGAGACAAAGATAGCCGCTTTGGGGGCATCCAATGTCTTGACCACATCCGCAAGCCAAAGCAGGAGCAGGACCACTACGCCCACAGCTAACAGAATTACGAGTACTCCCATAACCAAAGCCCAGACCGGCTGCTTCGAAGATTTCATCTCCCCACCCTCGCCTTTCGACAAATAATTCGATCACCAGAGTGCGACTAGGTGATGTTGTTTTCTTCCTTGTGCTTTCTCATTATGAGGTTAGCCAGCTGCCAAGATGTGAGCCTTGCCAATGCATCAATCTCTAACTTGTAAGGTTCGTATTCATATTTCTGAACAAAATATTCAGTCTCGCAAGAACGGCATTGCCATTCAGGCAACGGTTCCGACGGTAAAACACATCCGGCGATAACGACGTCATCACTGGGAAGGCCGGCAGGTTCGCCCCACAACATAGTTCGAGGGTTACGTTCCCCGCATTCAGGGCACGCCGGTTTAGAAAAGGCGCTGACCTTGACAAAATCAGTTTGGTGTATCAATACGTGGCAATCGACGCAGACTAGCTTCGTATCATCAACATGATCTTGAATCTCCAGCACAAGATTATCGGACCCTGGCCGCGATATGTGAGCCTCCAAATTGGAGATCCCCCGGCGTCCACAAGATTGGCATTCTGCTTCTTCACAAAAGTCAGCCTGAAGCATTGAAATAGCCAAGATCGCGTCATCTGCGGCATTCGATACTCCTGCATCGCAATCGCCTGCGGCCAGAATAATTGGGGCCGGTGAGACCACAAGTTCCGAAATAACGCCCATAACTTGGTCCACGATGGATGGCCTGAGGTTTTGAGTGCGTCGAGGAAGTTTCGCGCCCAATCTTTGTTCGACTTCCAGCACAGAGATCGGATTCGAGAACATTTCTAAGAGTTCTATCTCGGCAGCTCCGTCGACCACTCCACTGACCACTTCCAGGCCCAAGATTAACGGTGGAGCGGAATTAGCAGCGGTCAGAACGAGGGTATCCGGTTCCAAAGTTTGGGGAAGGTCCAATTCGTAGGTTTGCTCGGCAGTTGCCAATGAATTCGCTGTCGCACAAACGTCCTTCTCCCAACACCAAAGGATTGGCTTGCCCGCATGTCTGTTGAAGTCATTAGGCGAGGACGACGCGAACGGCCGGCGAAGCGGATAGTCCTTCCGTGAGGCAGATTGCGATTGCTGTTGCAGATCCTGAAGATCAAGCAAGTCCTCGATCAATTCACTTCGGGTCTTGAATTCCAAAGAACTCTGACTCGTGTTCGGCAAAAGACTCAGATAGTGGCCAATGATCTGTTTGCGGTCCATTCGATCCAGCACGGGGTCGTATCCATGCAACCGCCTTGTTCTTTCAAGCATCGAATCTCCTTCTACCTAGTGACCCTCAAGCATTTCGTCACAATCCGGTGGCGACGCTAAAGCTCTGTTTGCTTCGGTCAGTGCAACAGGAAGAACACGCTACGACCGTTGGAGCCGTTTTCTCCGAACGACTACTTCACTCACCGTAGTGACCGTGCGCTTCATTGATGACAGCTTAAGCGCGCGGGCGGACAAGATAGCCGTCGATCGCCTAAACGCACCGTACGATGACACCGGCGATTCGTTTCGTGGTTTGGAATCGTTCTTTCTCAGCGATCGGCTGCGCAATTGCTTTCCGCTGATGCGTCCGGAAAACAGAGTCTCCAGCTAGGGCCGACACGCGTGAAGATGCTGTTCCCAAGGGCTGATTTTCCGAGTCCAGCCATGCTCATCGGTGTCCTCGACTGCATGTCGGCAGATCATCCAATCTGAGTCACGGCAGTCACCATGCTTCGCGCCAGTTAAACGCGGCTGTTCGTCCTTTCGGTGTTCTGTTACTTCACCCTTCAATTCAACCCAGCGCTGTCGGCAACCCCGTACATGGTTGTCTTCCTGGTAGCGGCACAGATTGGCAACGACTTCCCATCCACTCCCCTAAGATGCAGTTCATGACCGCACGGATTCCCGGAAGACCTTCAACACCATTTCGACCGTCGTACTGTTCGCTGATGTTACGGATTCTTTGCGCTGAAGAGAGATGAACAGCAAGTTGATTTGGATCCGTTCTTACGGCGCGCAGGAAGAACATCCTCCGCCTAAAATCAGGTTGCATAATCAAGGATGCGAGATGCTACCAACCTACTTGCGACGGACCGCAGCAGCCTGCGACTGACTTGGTGACTATATACGTAAGTCCCTGGGCAGTAGCCAACGACGCTGGTTCAGCCCTCCTCGGGGTCTGCCAAGTAGCTGTCCAGAACTTTCATCGAGTACTTGTAGGTTGTAGTAGCCGCCGTCTTGTGTCCAAGCGTGACTCCGAAAAGAGCAAGGACCTGCAGAAGGATTGGAGATGCGACCACTCCATATACGGCAATGCTCACAAACGAGAGGTACACAACGACTGCGAGGTATCGGGCAATTTGTCGCCTTTGTTTGAAGGTGAGCGTTACTAGGTATGAGGAATTGGCGAGCTGAACAGCGACATGTGCGTGACTGTCCAGAAAATCATTTGCCGTCGCCTCAATTTCCGTTCCACGGCATTGCCGATCAAACTCTTCAGCGTTTTCGATGATGTCTTTGAGGACATCTCTCTGTCCGGCGAGAACCGCGCTGCTAGCACCATTCGTTTCAACATTCACCAATTTGCCGAGTCCCAGCGGATCAGCGTTAGTTTGGGAGGCGAAGGCAGAGATTTCATCTACAACACTGGATAATCGCACTGACTGCCAGGAGCTTAGGCCAGTGCCGATGGTTCTTAGCTTCGGAGTAGCAATTATTGACTGGCTGCTCATTGTTTCGCTTAGGATTTCCTCAGCTGCAACCATTCCCAGACCTTGGCCAAGCACTTGCAACGACGAGGGCCTCGTGTTTAGGACATTCTCGTAGGGCGACCAGTGGACGACCTTTAATGAATCGGCGACAAGTGACTTCATGTTGTTGAGCTGGTCCTTCAAGGGATTGGCAGCGTCAATCAGGCCTACGATACCAACGGTGTCTAGCCGTGATGCAGCGCGCGCGTGGTTCATCAGCCGAGAAGCAGAACCATTCGTGATCGACGACATCGTTGAAGTCATAGAATCGACCACTGAACGCGTCATCGCATCGGCTGCATTTCTCGTCGAAAGTAACCCGGAGCCTGCATCAATGAAATCCCGAGCCCGGCTTCTTTGAAGTACTTTTGAATTGGTGTCGTTATCAAGAATCCCCATACCCCAAGCCTAGTTGGTCACATGGACGCTTTTAGGTTTGCTCACCGAAAGTAGGCCCTGCGTACTAATCCCCTGAACTACTACGTTGCCAACCTCGATTCGTGGCCTTACTCTCATGAAATCAGTCAACAAGATGAGTGGCTGTACTTCATTGGGGGATGGAAATGCGCCGGACGTTACTTTTACTTTTTGGGGCCTTTTTCCTTACGGGATGCGCTGCAAGCACGGACACCTCACCAATTCTTACTTCTCCCACCGCACCGACTGCCTCAACATCGATATCCACGACACCGAGCAGTGATTTAGAAGAAGAACAAATCGAAGATTTTGCTATTGCGCTCCAAGGCGTCAAGAACGATCTAGAGGATCAATTGACCGAGTGGGAGGATAATGAATGCTCTGGTATTTCAATCATGTATCGAGAAGATATTGTCTGTCACCTTCACGTTCTTAGCCTCAAGACTCAAGGATCAATTACTGCGCACGCAACTAAGGGACTCACGAAATCAAGTCACCCGGACTACATCGGTGAACCTCCTTCATCTATCAAGGAATACTTAGCGAACATTGTCACGTTAGGTGAGGAAGTCGAAAGCGTTGGACAAACTTTCACAGATGGTAGTTGTGGAAGTAAGAACGAGTGCGTCAACGCGATTGATTCAATGATTGAGTCCATCAAGTTAACGATCGCTGAAATCGAAAAAGTTGAATTGAGATCTTGATAAAGTCCCATTTGACCTCTTGAGATATCTAATTTCGACGTCGACTTGCCTACATCTGAACCATGAACGATCAAGCTTTATAGGTTTCGAATTGACTGTTTCCCTGACTGGTTGTCATAGGTCGTTCAGGCATTGATGTTCAGTAAGATGGCGACAATAAGCAGGTTCGGTTCATTAGTTTTCCAACTGTACGAGCTGCTGGTATCTACTAACCGTATTCAGCACTGCCCGGAAGTACATAACGATTCTCTTCGCTTCGTGGACAAGCGATCTGAAGACTTGGATTACTACCGAACGATTCGCTGTCAGATCCAGCAGCCACCAACAAATCAAACTGGTACGGGCCTTCGGAGATGGTGTGTTTACTCGAAACGATTCAGCGCGGCCAGCAGCTACAATGCTCACTTCTCGCCGGCAGTGCCCGGGCGTTGTTCCACGCGTGACATTCAGGTTCCAAACCAGCCTCATCTGGCCCTGCAAGTCACTCCTTGCGCACGCTAACACTTTTTTCGTGTATTTCAGCAGTCGGTCATCCATAGACGTTAAGATGATCGCATTAGCTTGCGGTAATCCGCCGGTGGTCACAGCGGACTTTGTACTAATGTAGTGGAATGAATGCGGAATATATCACCGCATATGTCGTGATTTGGGGGATCCATGGACGCGTTCGGCATCCGCAATAAAATGATCGACGGTTACCGATCGTTCAGCGAGGGTTTCGTTGACATCCAAGATCCGAATATCGCAAAGGTTGTCGGGGAGCAAAGCAGCAAAGGCCGCCAGTGGCCAGACCCATGGCTCTCGCTCAATCCCTCGTTTAAATCAGGCGGTTCCATCAGCGAACTCGTCAGCCGAGGGTTGCTCCACGAGGAGTGCCGCCGTGTCTTCCGGGTAAAGAACTCCCCTGATGATCAGGGGGCTCGCGAGCTTACCCTGCACCAGCACCAGGCGGACGCAGTAAATATTGCCAGTTCGCGTCAGTCTTATGTCCTCACCACTGGCACAGGTTCAGGCAAGTCACTCGCATACATTCTTCCTATCGTTGATCATGTACTCCGCCACGGCAGCGGTAAAGGTGTACAGGCGATCATCGTTTACCCGATGAATGCGTTGGCAAACAGCCAACGTGAAGAACTCGAGAAATTCCTCCTTAATGGCTATGACGGCCGTCCCCCGGTGACCTTCCAGAGGTACACGGGACAGGAAGATGCAGAAACTCGGCAGGAGATCCTCAAAAATCCTCCGGATATCTTATTGACCAACTACGTCATGCTTGAATACGTCCTGACTCGTCCGGATGAACGTAGTTCCCTAATTAGTGCAGCCAAAGGCCTTCGTTTCCTTGTCCTCGACGAGTTGCACACGTACCGCGGACGACAAGGCGCAGACGTCGCTATGCTGGTTCGACGGCTTCGTGATGCCTGCGACGCCCAAGACACGCTTCAGTGCATTGGCACATCCGCAACAATGTCTTCAGAAGGAACATCCGAAGACCAAAGGAACGACGTCGGTCGAGTCGCCTCACGCATTTTTGGTACTTCCGTACCGGGTGAAAACGTAATCATGGAGTCGCTGATGCGTGTCACCAATGACCGCGCCCCGATAGACTCGGCTCTGGCCTCCGCGGTGAGTGAACGGTCAGATACGGAATTCTCTATCGTATCGCTCGCGGCAAACTATTCGGGATTGCAAAACGATCCCCTAGCTTCATGGATCGAGGATGAGTTCGGCCTCCATGTTGAAGACGAAACCGACAGACTCATCCGCGCTGTGCCCCAGACCGTAGACAAAGCTGCTGAGAAGCTTGCAAGTCAGATTAACCAGGACTCTTCAGACTGCTCACGTGCGATCCGCGCAACACTGCTCGCTGGCTCGCAATCGAGGCATCCAGAGACAAACCGACCATTATTCGCTTTCCGGCTCCACCAGTTCGTTTCCAAGGGCGGTTCCGTTTTCGTCTCCGCCGAGGCTGAGAAATCACGCGCTATCGAAACAAACTTCCAGGTAACGCTCGATAACGAACGTCGGCTTTATCCCCTCGCGTTCTGTCGCGAATGCGGGCAAGAATACCTCATGGCGACGAAATCGGAAGCGGCATCGGGTACCACCTTCCTTGCCAGACATGAGCTGCGTATCCAAAAGGACAATCCAGACGGGCAAGATGGCTACCTGTTCATCTCGTCCGATGCCGAGTGGCCGAGGGACCCCCTGGCGGAGGATCGTCTCCCCAGTTCGTGGAGGACGGAATCTCCAAGTGGCCCTCGTGTAGCCGAGACGAAGAGGAATAGAGTTCCCGAACGGTACATAATTCATCCCGACGGCACTGCCTTCGCTGAAGAATCACAGCCATCAGATAGTGGACAACTAGCTGCTTGGATCCCGGGTTCACTCGGATTCTGCCTTGGCTGCCGCGTAACATACGAGGCAATCCGCAGCGGCGAGTACAGCAAGCTCGTGACGCTGGATCAGGAGGGCCGTTCCAGTGCGATCACCGTGATCGCCACGCGACTAGTCCAGTTGCTCAAGTCGGACGCCGGCAAAGATCTGGATCCTGATGCCAAGAAATTGTTGACCTTCGTGGACAACCGGCAGGATGCCGCACTCCAATCCGGCCACCTCAATGACTTCGTCCAGGTTGCCCAGCTCAGGGCATCGTTAGTACAAGCGCTTCAACAGGCACCTGATGAAGGACTCCCCGCCACCGAGCTCGGAGATGCGCTATTAACTTGTTTGAATCTTTCGTTAAGTGAATACAGCAAGGTAGAGGATCCGTTGGATCCCCGACCTTCCAAGCGCGCCCTGCACCAGGTGCTCACCTATCGTGCATTGCGAGATCTCCAGAGGGGCTGGCGGATTACCCTGCCCAACTTGGAACAAACCGGGTTGATGGTGGTCGACTACCCTCATGCCAAACTACTCGCGGAACAAGAACACCGTTGGGCGGATTCCCACTACCTGCTTCGCGATGCAGAACCAGCACAGCGCGAAGAGATTATCCGCGTACTGCTTGACGAGTTTAGACGTGTCCTCGCTGTCGAGGCCGAGGAGTTCACGCAGGAGTGGCTCGATAAGTTGCGGTCACAAAGTACCGAGCATTTGAAAGGTGTCTGGTCAGTTAACGATCGAGAGCGTGCGCCGGAGACGGGTCTGGCGGTGCCCGAATCGGTACGCGAAGGGCAGAAGGGCCGGAATCTTCTCATGATTACCGGCAAGAGCGGATTTGGTCGGTGGCTTCGCCGCCCCGAACGATTTGGAATCCCTTTGACTCCAAGCGAGGCCAACGAAGTAATTGAAGACCTCGTTCATCTCCTCGCGAAGCACGGACTCATCAGCTACATCCCTGGTAAGAAACAGCAGGGGTACCAGCTAAAGCTTTCAGCAATGGTTCTGCGCGCTGGCGATGGAACTGCTGGTGCAGCCGATCCCATTCGACGTAGCTACCATGCCGACCGCAAACCACGCGTCGTCAAGTTCTTCCGCGACCTCTACGGGGAACAAGCGGCCGGACTCGCTGGGCTGCACGCAGCCGAACATACCGCCCAGGTTCCCGGTCCGGTACGTGAAGCTCGGGAGAAGGAATTTGGAACTGCGGACCTCCCCCTCCTTTTCTGTTCGCCGACTATGGAGCTCGGCGTCGATATTAAGTCACTGAACGCCGTCGCGATGCGCAATGTTCCGCCAACCCCCGCCAACTACGCTCAGCGCAGTGGCCGTGCTGGGCGCTCTGGACAACCTGCCCTGGTGGTAACTTACTGCGCATCCGGAAATGCCCACGATTCGTACTACTTTGATCGGTCGAATCTAATGGTGTCAGGACAAGTTCAGCCTCCACGGCTGGACTTCGCAAACGAAGACTTGGTTAAGTCCCATGTGCACGCTGTTTGGCTCGCGGAGGCACTTTCGCTCTCTGGCGCTGGCCTAGGTTCCAAAATGTCTAACGTACTCGATCTTGGAGTTGCGGGCTATCCTGTCAAGCAAGCGATGGCTGATGTTCTTCGTGACGGATCTGCCGCCCAAGCCGCGAAGATCCGCGCGACCAGTCTGGTTGCAGCGATCTCCGATGAACTCAAGACCACAATCTGGTGGGACGAAAGCTGGGTTGACCGTGTCATCTATCATGCCTTTACGAACTTTGATCGTGCATGCGCACGCTGGCGCGATCTATACCGTAACGCCACGGTGGAGCGCGAGCAAGCATTCCGTGCAGCCAACGACGCTTCTGCGACCAAGAAGGACCGTGATGCCGCTAACCGACGGTCAAACGAGGCCTACCAGCGCATCCAAATCCTACTCAATGACACCAACGGATACGGCCAATCGGACTTCTATACATACCGGTACTTAGCTTCTGAGGGCTTCCTCCCAGGATATTCATTCCCCCGCTTGCCGCTCGCTGCGTTCATTCCGGGCCAGTCATCGCGCCGCGACGAAAGCAGTACCTGGCTGCAGCGTTCCCGCTTCTTAGCCATTAGTGAGTTTGGTCCGCAGTCGTTTATCTACCACGAAGGATCGCGCTACCAAGTGACCAAGGTCAGTCTCCCTCGTGGAGGCGACGAGGCCGGTGATGTCGCGATGTCCGAGGCACGAATCTGCGATGCCTGTGGCTATCTGCATGAGCGGAACGTCGGGTTGGAGGTGTGCGAACACTGCGGAGCGGACCTCGGCGGGAGTTGGAAGAACTTGATGCAGCTCCAATCCGTAATCACCGTTCGACGCGAACGCATCAGCGCCGATGAAGAGGAGCGCAACCGGCAGGGATTCGAGCTCATGACGAACTATCGTTTCGCCGGTTCCACCAGCCAGCCACGTAATGCGGAGGCAGCCGTCTCAGTAGACGGCACAGTTGTTGCCGACGTGGTGTACGGCGACGGAGCTACCGTGAGAGTAACCAACGTCGGTCGCGCCAATCGCAAGAATAAAAGCGAGCACGGCTTCTGGTTGGATCTCGTCAGTGGTCAATGGTTAAGCGAAGCCAAGGCAAATGCGGCTGATGATGAAGAAGTAGATCCAGAAGCAGTTCCGTTAGACCAATCTAAGCGCAAAGACATTGTGATCCCCTACGTTGAGGATCATCGGAACATTGCTATTCTCCGTTGGGCTGATCACCTAGACGAGACTCAGTCGACAACTGCTCAGTATGCCGTCGAGCGCGGCATCGAGGCCGTTTTCCAGCTTGAAGATTCAGAACTGACATCTGAATTGTTGCCGGATGCAGATGAACGTGGACGCATCTTGCTCGTCGAAGCTGCCGAAGGTGGAGCGGGAGTCCTACGCCGGCTTCAATCAGAGCCGGATGCCTTGGCGAAAGTGGCTGCCAAAGCCCTGGATATTCTGCACATCGATCCTGCCACCGGTCAGGACCTCGACGATGCCTGTATCCGTGGCTGTTATCGTTGCCTGCTTTCTTATGGAAACCAACGCGTCCACGAGAAGATCGACAGGCGAACAGTCCGTGAGCTGTTATGGGGACTATGCCGTTCTGTAACCACGCCACCGACACCTCAGGATAAGCCAGAGAAGAAACCAGATTCTTCTGCGGCCATGGGAGGTATAGGTGACGAGATCGACGGGGCCGCGGTCGACGCCCACCGCAGGATTACAGAGCTCGGTAACTTCTTAAAGACCCATGGACTGCGCGGACTTGACCGGATCAATATCGAGGTTGCAGGTCACCTACTACACGGCACCATTGAGCAGCACGGCTTCCAACCAACTGCCATCATTGTCGACGATGATGGACAAGGGATCTTAAGCGCGATGGACTTGGCCTTCCAGAACTGGCAAGTCCTGTTACTGGATGATGGACAGAGCATCGAGGACTTCGTGCAACAGAACAGCGAAACATTCGGAGAAAAGAAATGACTTCAACCACCAAAGAGACCTTCGCCGTCGGATCACTCGTACGTGCCCGCGGTCGTGAGTGGGTGGTGCTCCCCGAATCAAACGATGCCATGCTGGTCCTGCGTCCGCTCGGCGGTACCGACGAAGAAATCGCCGGTGTTTTACGCGATATCGAAGAGATTGAAGCAGCAACATTCGGTCTGCCTTCACCCGACGATCTCGGTGATGACCGGAGCTCACGCTTATTGCGAGATGCCCTTCGTATCGGTTTCCGTTCCAGTGGCGGCCCCTTCCGTTCCCTCGCTGGATTGAACGTCACCCCGCGCCCATATCAGCTGGTGCCACTTCTCTTGGCCTTGCGCCAAGATGTTGTCCGTCTGCTTGTCGCTGATGACGTTGGTATCGGTAAGACGGTAGAGGCAGGACTGGTCGCGGCCGAGTTGCTCGCGCAGGGAAGCGCCCGAAAGCTTGCCGTACTCTGCCCTCCCAGCCTCGCCGAACAATGGCGACGCGAACTCGACGAAAAATTTGGCATCCAAGCCGCGCTGGTGCTTCCGGGCACCATCCGTCGGTTGGAGGCCGAAGCCGGCTACGGTCGGTCGGTCTTCGAGCATTTCGATGCAACCATTGTTTCGACTGACTTCATTAAGAATTCTTCGCGCCGGGACAATTTTCTCCAGCATGCACCAGACCTGGTGATCGTCGATGAGGCGCACGGTGTCGCTGCCGATGACTCGGGACGAGGTGGCGCTGGACGGACACAGCGTTTTCAGCTGGTGAGTGCGCTTGCCGACGATGCTGAACGGCACCTTATTCTCGTCACTGCCACCCCGCATTCTGGCAATGACGGAGCCTTCCGGAACTTAATCGGACTTCTAAATCCTGAGCTCAAGACTGTACCCCTTGAAAACGAAGCAGGTCGTCGTTTGCTCGCCGAACACATGGTCCAGCGCCGCCGAGCAGACATCCGCCGGTACCTCGAAGAAGACACCAAATTCCCCTCGGACCGAAAGACCAGCGAGCAACCGTTCAAGCTCTCTTCAGAGCACCGGGAGTTTTTTGATGACGTGATCGCCTACGTTCGGGGCCGCGTTCAGGACAAGTCCGGCACTAAGTTGGAGCAGCGCATCCGCTGGTGGTCCGCCCTGTCTCTGCTTCGATCCATGGCCTCTTCGCCAGCCGCGGCGTCAGCCACTCTGTCCACACGTGCAGCACACAATGAAGGTGAATCGCCGACCACGGCAGACAGCCGCGGCATCGCCGCTGTCATGGACCAGATGGAGGATGATGGAGGCGAAGGCATCGACATCGCTCCCGCCGGATCCACTGAAGCGGACGCAAGTGCACCATCGACGGGCCGTCAATTACAGGCTCTCGCCCGTCGGGCCAAGGAACTCCACGAAGACCCTTCGCTCGACGCGAAGGTCCAGGCTCTCGCCAAGCACGTCAAGGCCCTGTTGAAGGACGGCTTCCATCCGATCGTATTCTGCAGGTATATCCCGACTGCCCAATATGTGGCTGACTACCTACGCCAGAATCTCAAGAAGGTTTCCATCGAGGTTGTCACCGGCGAACTGCCGGCCGAGGAACGCGCAGCCCGCATAGAAGGACTCGCGGAACAAGCCGACGGCGGGCAGAAGGTACTCGTCGCTACCGACTGCCTGTCCGAAGGTGTCAATCTGCAGGACAACTTCCAGGCTGTAGTCCACTATGACCTTGCCTGGAACCCTACCCGGCACGAACAACGCGAGGGCCGCGTGGACCGTTTCGGCCAGACTGCCGAAACAGTTCGCGCCTTGCTGATGTACGGCGAGGACAACGGCATTGACGGCATCGTACTGGATATCTTGCTCCGCAAACACGAGAGAATTCGTAAGGACCTCGGAATCAGCGTTCCAGTCCCTCCGCAGAGCGACCAGGTTTTGGCTGCTCTGCTCGAAGGCGTATTGATGCGTGGCCAGGATTCTGACCAGCTTGAGTTTGATCTCGGTCTGACCCCGGAAGCCGTTAAGTTGGATGACGAATGGCGTTCCAGCGCCGAATCGGAAAAGTCCAGTCGCACCCGTTTCGCCCAGGGCGCGGTTCATCCGGACCGCGTACAAGCAGCGTTGGATGCCGCACGCAATAGCCTCGGCACAGCTGAAGATGTGTCGCGCTTTGTCCGTCAGGCCCTTGAAGAAACCGGCGCGCATGTCCAAGTTGCCAGCGACGGATTCACAGCCAATATCAACGCAGCGGCACCGGGCATCCGGGATATTTTCGTTTCAGAGAACGATGCTCGGTTTGTCTTGGACCATCCGGCTCCTCCTGGGGCCCACGTTCTGACCAGAACTGATCCGGTCGTTGCCAGGATCGCCCAGTACGTACTTAATACCGCATTGGACGAAGAACTTAAGGGCAAAGACCGACCTGCCGCGCGCTGCGGCTACGTCGCTACGTCCGAAGTCGATTCTGTGACGGTAGCTCTACTGGTGCGGTTCCGTACCAAACTTTTGCTTCCGGCTCGTATCAATCGGGAGAACCACGCCCAGCAGGATCTGGCTGAGGAAGCCCGAATTGTCGCTTTCCGCGGCGTGCCGGGACAACACCAATGGTTGACAGATGAAGAGGTTGATCGGCTTATCGCTTCCAAACCTTCGGCCAATGTCGGTGAACAAACGACCAGGAACATGGCCGCCGCGATTCTCAGAGGTGTGCCATTACTGGCATCGGATTTGACTGAAAAGGCATCAGCCGTCGCTGAACAGATCCAGCGGGACCACACCGAAGTCCGCCTGGCTGCTCGCGGTGACTCGTCTGCCGGCCGACTCGGCATCCGAGGTCTAGCAGTTGAACCAAATCTTCCCGCCGACATCCTCGGCGTCTACATCTACGCACCCGCAGGAGGCCAGCAGTGAGCACCTCATTCCAGGCAATCACAGTTGTCGGAGGCGTGTTGCCTCCCGCCATGCTCGGTCGCATCCAGACCGGCAATTTGCAAGACCGAACCGGGCTGGCCCCCGCATCCTATTTCCTCTCAGGACGCGAAACTATCGGCGATGCTGCGTCACGCTCTTGGTCCTACCTCAAGGGTGTGTGGCAGGACTGGCAGGACATCGATACCCGCAAGGGCGCTTCCGGACCGGGCACCGGTGACGCAAGGCAACGCTGGCTACTGATCTTGCTCCGTGAACTCGGATATGGCCAGGTATCTACTGCCGGATCCGAGATCGAAGACCGAACGACGTATCCCGTATCCCATCTGTGGGGCAGTGTGCCCATCCATTTGCTCGGCCCCCGCGTCCAACTGGACAAGCGGAACCCAGGCGTGGACGGCGCGGCCAAAGCTCCACAGAAAATGCTGCAAGATCTTCTAAACCACAGTTCAGACTATCTGTGGGGCGTTCTGAGCAATGGTCTGCAACTACGCCTTCTCCGCGACTCAACAGCCCTTGCAGGTTCCGCGTACATTGAATTTGACCTCGAAACGATCTTTACCTCGGAGCTCTACCCCGAGTTCCAACTGCTGTGGCAGTTATGCCACCAATCACGCCTTGCCCCACGCGACACAGATTCTGGTCCGGAAAGTTGCTGGCTTGAGTCATGGCGTTCGGAAGCCGTGGAGTCCGGCAGCCGCGCACTTGACCGCCTCGGCGTCGGAGTCCAGCATGCGCTAGAGCAGCTGGGCACCGGGCTACTGCGCCACCCGGACAATGCGTGGCTGGTTGATGCGCTTCGGACAGATGCTCTGTCCCGCCACGACTTCCATAAGGCCCTGCTGCGCACGGCCTACCGTTTGCTATTCTGTTTCGTCGTCGAGGACCGCGATGCCTTGCACACTCCTGAGGCTTCAACCCAGACACGGCGCAGGTACTCGGACTTCTTCTCAACGCGCCGTTTGCGTGATCTTTCCCGGAAACACGACGGTGGTCCACACCCCGATCTATGGCAAACGCAGAAGCTAGTTCTGCGCGCGCTGGGCGGCGACGGTCTGGAAGCACTGGGATTGCCTGCTTTGGGCGGACTCTTCGACCCGGATCCGCGTGCTTCAGTGCCCTCGACACAGCCGTGCTCCGACATGGTACTCGGATGTGAGCTCGCAAACCGCGACTTGCTGCGGGCCGTAAGGTCTCTGGCATGGGTGAAGAACCCGGCGGGTCGTATCGAACCCGTGGACTACCGCCATCTGGGTGCAGAGGAACTTGGTTCGGTTTACGAATCTTTGCTGGAACTCGTTCCGCGTCTGGACCTCGAATCAAAGACGTTTGAGCTAGACAACGTCGCCGGGAATGAACGCAAAGTAACCGGGTCCTACTACACCCCGCCCAGCTTAGTTTCAGCGCTATTGAATACTGCACTTGATCCACTACTTGATGAAACGGTTCGTGAAGCCTCTGACCCCGAGGACGCCGAACGGCGCCTGCTAGCCCTGACAGTCTGTGACCCGGCCTCCGGATCAGGCGGTTTCCTCGTCGCCGCGGCCCGTCGCATGGCACGCAGACTGGCGGAGGTACGCGCTGGTGAGGACGAGCCGACGCCGATAGAAATTCGCCACGCCCTGCACGATGTGGTGGACCGCTGTATATACGGCGTTGACATGAACGACCTTGCCGCAGAATTGGCGAAGGTTTCTCTCTGGCTCGAAGCCATGGAACCGGGCAAACCACTGACCTTCTTGGATTCTCGTATCAAGATTGGAAACAGTCTCATTGGGGCGACGCCGGCACTCTTGGCAGCCGGAATCCCTGACGACGCGTTCAAGCCTCTAGATGGCGATGTGAAGACCTATGCGTCCGAGGTTCGAAAGGCCAATAAGGCAGAAGCGAAGTCCAAGGGTGGCCAATATATTCAGCATCTCGGGCAAGACGCTTTCAACCTAGGTGGGCAAGAAACCTCATTTGAACAGCTAATCGCAGATCGAGAGCGCATGAACCGGCCTGTTACTTCGGCGGCTGATGCACGTCGTCTGGCACGCGAATTTGCTACCTTCGACGAGTCCGATGATCTTCGTCTGCGCCGGCTTGAAGCCGACACGTGGTGCTCTAGCTTCGTATGGCCATTAGATGGCCAGCATCCCAAACCACCAACCAATTCGGTATTCCGCAATATTGGCGCAGCGCAAACAGCGGGATCTCTGATGGAAACCATCGACGAAGTTGCACGTCTGCGCGACGAGTACCGCTTCTTCCACTGGCATCTGGAATTTCCAGAAATCTTCGGTGATCCTGATGTCTCCAACGCAAAGGGATCCGACGGCTGGCCTGGTGGCTTCAGCTGTATGCTGGGCAATCCACCATGGGAGCATGTCGAGCTTAAAGAACAGGAGTACTTTGCATCGCATGCGCCAGAAATCGCTCACTCAACGGGTGCAAAACGCAAAAAACTGATCAAGGAGCTACCTCTAACTGATCCTCTTCTTGCCGAGAAATTCGGACGCGACAAACGAATCATCGATGGACAACGGCATTTCTACAGTCTCTCGGGGCGATACCCTCTGACTGGCCGCGGGCGGATCAAGACAGATTCTGTTTTCGCCGAGCTTTTCCGTAGTCTTTGTGCTCCGACGGGCCGCGTCGGAGTGATTGTTCCTACGGGAATCGCAACCGACCATACTACTCAGTACTTCTTCAAGGATCTTGTTGAGACTAAAACGATCTCGGCTCTTTTCGACTTTGAAAACCGGTCAAAACTTTTTCAAGATGTAGATTCCCGCTATAAGTTCTGTTTGCTGACCTTGAGTGGGCATTCGAAAATTTCTGAGGCGGCGCTGTTCGCTTTCTTCCTCCATGATCCGGCGCTCATAGCCCTGTCCTCGTTTAACTTGGCCCCAGCCGAAATCAAGCTGCTCAACCCAAATACAGGGACGCTGCCTATCTTCCGCACCCGTCGCGATGCCGAAATTACACTCGGCATATACAAGCGAATTCCTGTACTTGTCGATGAAAACGATCCAGATAACGGCAATCCCTGGGGCGTCTCGTTTATGCAGGGCCTCTTCAATATGACCAGCGACTCACACCTTTTCCATACCCGCGAGCAGCTTGAGCAAGATGGGTGGGCGCTCCAAGGAAACATCTTTGTACGGCGGACCCGCACCGGGGAGACGGAAAAGATGCTTCCACTCTATGAAGGCAAGATGCTGGGACAGTTCGATCATCGAAAAGCTGACGTCGTTAAGAGTTTGACAGCACTTCAACGTCAAAATCAGCCGAGCTATTTGTCGGAACAGGAAAAGAAAGATCCGAACCGATGTGCCATCCCATCAAACTGGGTTAGCGAAAGTCACCTTCCCACTCTCCCGACCACGTGGCTCGCCGGTTTCTCAGACATCACCAGTGCTACCAACGAACGCACGACCATTTCAGCAGCATTGCCCATTGTGGGAGTGAATCACAAATTCCCGCTCGTTTTCGCTAAGAGAAAAGAACTCCTACTCGGAGTCTTGAACTCGTTCGTTCTGGACTATGTTGCACGGCAGAAAGTGCCTTCTGTAAATCTCACGTATAATCTCTTGCGACAATTTGCTGTTCCAAACCCAGACTTGTTCGACCAATCAGTGCCTTGGGGGCAAGAAGTACTTTCTTCATGGCTGAGAACCCGATTTGTTGAGCTTACATTCACTTCGAACGATATGCGAGACTTCGCAATCGAGATGGGCGACGACAGACCGCCGTTTATATGGAAGACAGATCGCCGTCAGTTCCTCCGAGCCGAAATCGATGCCTTGATGTTTATCATTTACGGAATTGACAAAGAAACGGCGGGCTACATCATGGACACTTTTCCTATCGTCCGCCGACATGATGAATCCAAGCACGGGGAATACTTGACCAAAAGACTCGTGCTCGAGATGTTCGATGCAATGCAGGGGGCGATCGATAGTGGAAAATCCTACGAATCGCCTATTTCGCCTCTGCCCGGCCACGGAGAACGCCATAGCTTAAAGGAGCTCATCTGATGTCTGTTTGGAACTCTGTCGTTCAATTCTCGCAGAACTTTCTCGAACAAGTAGACCTGAATGCTGAGGAACGCGACTACAAGATCGCATTTGCCCGAGGTGCCAAGGTTGCACGTCAACAACTGATGGAAGGCCAGCAGCAGTGGTTCGAAACGCTGCGTCGCGAAATCACCAAAACCAATCTAGTCAATCAGTACTTCATGATGGCGCTCATCAAAGCTTTCGCTGAAAAACCGGATGAATTGCGTGCCGCAATTCTCGAATTCTGGGTTGATCCCGTTTCTCCGGACAAGCTCGACAAGCTGGAACAAGACCTCAGAGCTCTGAATCCAGAACGACTGGCGGCCGGCGGAGCCATTGCTTTCGGAGCCTTGCTACTCATGGCGGTATCACCAACCCAATACCCTCCGTTTCGCGCGCGTCAGACCGCCGAATTCATCCGACTTGTAGGACGAGAGCCGCTCAAATCTAGTGCTTCTCCTACCGCCCGTTACGATCAGGTCCTCGAAACGATTGATGAGCTGGTCGAACATGCCCAGTCAACGGGACTGCCCATACGGGATCGTCTCGACGCTCAGGGGCTTATGTGGACGTTGTCTAACACGGACCCCGATTCCAGCTGGCCCAGAGCCGAGGCCGATGCCTTCCGTTCTTGGCGCGGAGATAAGACTTCTTCATCTCCGTCCTATGTCAGAGGCTCGGGCAAGTCGCCCACTGCCGAAGAGGCCGCCTGGAAGATCTTAGAGCCAGGTCTGTTAGGCGCTCCCTCACCCATCGACGGCAAGACGCAGACATGGACGCAATCCGCGTCAAACAGCCTCTTAGAGACACGTAAGAGCCAGGACATAGAAAGCGGAAAGTTCCTAGAGCGTCTTGAACCCCAGTTGACAGAGTCATCCAACGACGTCTATCTTCTCGCCGCAGAATTGATTTATCTGCAGTGCATTGCGCTTTCAAACATCCGGTCGGAGACGAAGTCCGAACGGATCAACACGGTGTTAAGTTGGTCTCCGGAAGGTCCATCAAATCTCCCACCTGAACTTGAAGAGGCACTAAAAGCACGCGGATCCTTCAATGGGGGCATGGGATTCAACATGCATATTGCTGCGCACCATGGGTGGCTGTTGCGGTTTGTGAAACACCTCCGAAGCGTTTCACAGACGGAATTGGACGTTGCGCTCTCAAGCCCGTGGGGCTGGATGGCCTTTACAGCGGCCGTACCGGACGACGTTCCCGCCATCCGCTACACCATTGATTACCTAGTATGGCCGAATTACCTCCAGCCTGTTGTCTCCAAAGAAGACCGCAAGAAGATTCGCGATACTTTTGCGCACCTTCTTGGAGGAGCCCGTGGCAACTCAGAGGTCGACATCGCGCAGGATTTGCATGACATCCTCCAGATCCAAAATGGGGAATCGGAAACTTACGCTGAATGGTATGCCGAACCCTACAAATCGCAGTGGCAGAAGACGACAGGAACAGAGCGAAAAGCGTGGCTTGTCCGACAAGCTCAAGCGGGTAATCCCATGGCTGAGACTTGGCAAGCGGAAGGAATCGTGACCTTGCCGGCTCAGACGCTGGGAGAGGAAATCATCGGACAGGACTTCGAGTCCGTGCTGTCCTCAGTCAAGGACGTATATGGCCACATTAATTTTGCCGACCAGAAGGACAAGGCGAAGGAGCTGCACCGTTTCGCCACCCAAATGAATGAGGGTGATTTGGTCATCGCCGCTTGGGAAGAAGTGCTGCTTGTCGGAACGGTCGACAGCAAAGCCTACGTGGGAGATTTTCACGGCAACAAGCTGTGCCGCACCGTTGATTGGCATCCAAATGCCGTTCCCAACGCCGATCTCCCGGATCCGCTGCCTCGCCTTCTCGGTGAACCTGGCGGAATCGTTGACGTATCAGAGGCCGTGCTTGCCATCGAGTCGTGGCGAAAACGTCCCACCACGAATAATGGAGAGGATCCGGGCGCTCCAGGAGGGGCAACACTTAAACCACGCATCGACGTTGTTCCTCAATTGAAGAATGCCAGCGATGAATTGGCAGCTAAACTGCATGTCAAGCGAGAAGATCTGCAGGAAATAGTTGATCTTCTCCGTACTCGTCAGCAGATTGTTCTGTACGGCCCTCCGGGGACGGGCAAAACTTTCATCGGAAAACATCTGGCCCGCTACTTGGCTGGAACCGAGCACGCTGAGCACGTCCAGATCGTACAGTTTCATCCGTCATACTCCTACGAGGACTTTTTCGAAGGCTTCCGACCAAGTGCATCGACTAACGGGCAAGTTGGGTTTGAACTACAACCTGGTCCCCTGCGTCGAATTGCCAAACTGGCCAGCCAGCCAGGCAATGAAGACAAGCCATTCTTCTTGCTTATCGATGAGATGAACCGTGGAAATTTGGCCAAGGTGTTCGGCGAGCTGTATTTCCTGCTGGAGTACCGCAAGGACAGTATCCGTCTTCAGTACAGCCCGGATGAGGACTTCACGCTGCCTCAAAACCTGTTCATTATCGGCACGATGAATACTGCGGACCGTTCTATCGCAATGGTGGATGCGGCCATCCGCCGTCGTTTTGCCTTCATTGAGCTTCATCCCCAAGATGGGATTATCAAAGATGTCCTCGGCAGTTTCCTGACTTTCAAGAAACGATCGCCCCTCGCAGCTGATCTCCTTAACGCTCTCAATGGTGAACTTGGTTCAGACAAACGTGATTTGGCCGTTGGGCCGTCGTACTTCATGAAAGACGATGCCTTGGACGCCGAAGGCTTGCGGCGCGTGTGGAAGTATGAATTGCTGCCCTTGCTAGAGGAGTACCACTTTGGTGAACTCGACCGAGCACAAGTCCACGAGCGTTTCTCTCTAGATGCACTGCTCCTCGGGCTGAACCGTTCCCTCGACGAGCTGCAGTTTCTGGATGAAGTGGACGCCGACTAATGCTGAAGGCTTCGACCCGACACATCACTCTCGGTGAGCTGGATTCTGATTCTGTTCCCTTGGTACTTGATGAGGATATACGTTTGGCGCTCGAAAGTACCAAGCTCGTCGTCGTCCGAGGCGTTGGGCGCGGTAAGTGGAAGCTTTTGCCGAACGGTTTCGTCGGGGCTGTCCAGATCGATAATCTCCTCGTCGAGGTGAAGCCCAAGGAAAAAGTAGGCATCTCCCAGATTCTGTTCCTTCTCAGCTATGCGAAGGACCCCGGATTCCGCCCGCAGAACGTCGAAGCGGAAGCCTCAGACGACCTGTGGGCGGCGCTGGGCGAGACCTTGGCGCGGCTTGGAGAGCGGGCGACCGCTAGAGGAGTTCTCCAGGGCTACGTTTCTCGTGATGAAGCCTCGCGAACCATTCGGGGCCGGATCCGCTTGTCAGATCAGGTAACGCGCCGCCCCGGTTTCATGTTCCCGATCGAAGTAACCCACGATGAATACACGATCGACATTCCAGAGAATCGGATTCTGCGAGCTGCGGTTCGCCGCATGTTGGCCGTTCCCAGAATAAAAGCGGAAGTCCGCCGAAGGCTGTTGCACGTTGACAGGAAACTCTCGGACGTATCTGAGTTAGTTCGGGGCGACAGACTCCCGCGATGGACCCCCTCACGATTGAACGCTGCTTACGTTCCTGCATTACGCATTGCCGAGGTTGTGTTGCAGAATATGGTGGCCGAGGCTGCTGTTGGGAAGCTTCACGTGGCCTCGTTCGTTGTGAACATGGCGAAGGTTTTCGAGGACTTCGTAACGGTGGCGTTGACCGAGGCATTGCGGAAATACCCGGGGCACACGGTTGCTCAGTACAAGACGCACATGGATGAGTCCCGTTCCGACGGTAAACGGCGCATTATCCTAAAGCCGGACATCGTCCATTTCATCGACAAGCAACCAACTTTGATATTTGACGCCAAGTACAAGGCGGCATCGGCCAACGGGCAATATCCGAACGCGGACCACTATCAGATGCTGGCCTACGCCACGGCGATCGGTAGAACCGACGCATGGCTTGTCTATGCCGGTTCGGGGATGCCCGCTCAGCGTCGTGTTCGAAATTCTGAGGTCTCTGTGCACGAATACCCCCTTGATCTTTCCGGAACTCCATCAGACGTAATCGCCCGGGTTGAGTCCATCTCGAAGCTTTCATTCGAATCAGTGTCCGGTGAAGCTCCGAGCTCAAGATAGATTGGCGGCGCACCGAAAACGAAGAAAATTCAAAGTGGTCGCATACCACCGGCACACGGCCAGCGGAAACGGTCCGTACAACGTCGTCACTGCAAGTTAAGTGCACCCCTAAAGTCACTTTACAGTTCAAGGATTTAGGCCATTACCGGGCCAGGATATTGTTATGCACGGCAGGCTTCGTCCGTGCTGAGCATCCTGCATCACGCTAGAACTTGAAAAGTGACTAAATGTCAGCACTATCTGTCGGTTGACCTCGATAATATGAGTGTCATGATCAAGATTGGTGACGAAACTTTGCTCAGCCGCGGTGAATGGAATCGCATCTGGGACTGCTTGCAATCTCTGTGGGGACTGAATATCATCACGGAATCTTCCGACTCCATAGTAGGAGGCTTAGGACTTCTCGATGCGCAAGGCATACATCCTATTGCTAGCTGGACCGCAAATTTTCTGGATCAGATGCTTAGCTTGGGAGACAAAATAATTAATGACGAGTCTTGGTACCATTAGGCCGATTGGTCTGACGAGTACGAATCGATAATGACCTCAGAGCAGCAATACGAACTACAAACGGTTCAAGAATTCCTCAAATCCTTCCAAACAAGAATACGCAATTTTCGAGTGACTCTCGATGAACTTTCTCGATAGTCGAGAAAACTTTACCTATTTGCAAGGACTCGAGGTATTCGAATCCAAAGTGTCCTAGCCGTGCATTACTCTGTGAACATGGATACGACGTCGCTTATTACTGCTTGGGTTGGCACTAGAAGCAGAAAAGAAATCATTCACGATCACAATGTTTCCGTGCCTTTGCGCTTTTGGGAAGGTTTTTCCGATTTGCCAGGAATGCCACTTATCGGACAGTCGGTTACCGGCAACAGTATTTCAATTACGAGGGGAACACTCTTCGAACTGGCAGCTGATGCACGCGAAGATTCGACAGGTGATTCGGCACTGAGATTGCTGTGGCATACTCTGGCTTGGGGAACTGGCGCGAGCAATAGAAATAACCGCCGTCGAATCATGAGTGTGCAAGCTGATCTCCCGAATGCGAAGCGCGTATTGAACGAAGCCGCTGCTTTAGCTCAATCCGATCCGCTGAAAGCTTTTGAAATTCTCCATCCGCGGAATAGGAACGCGATCCCATATCTTGGCCCTAATTTCACCACAAAATTCCTGTATGCCGCTGGTGGCGGTGCCCCGGCACATCCGGCTGCAATCGTAGATAGTCGAGTATTGGCAACGTTATATGCGGTGACCGGAGACGACTGGTTCCAAATGAAGCCCCGTGCGTTCAAATACGGTGTAAAACGCTACAGCGCCGTGCTCGAAGAATTGACTCGTATGAGTGAGGCTGCGTCTTCTCCTAATCGTCCGATCGCACTCGATGAAGTTGAACGTTGGGCCTTTGAATTTGCAGCGGATCCGGGGAAACAATCTCAGAGTTAGGTCGAAGCGTACGGTGACTCTTTGTCAGATATAGCAAGGTCGTAACTCTTGTCCGTTTACTCGGTGTGATCTCGATAATTGCATCACGTCGAACTTTTGTTTGCAGTTTTCCGATTATTGCTCCTTATCGTCCCAACCCGACTGACTCAGCTCGCGACATCACCATAGGCTACAGTTCACCGCATTGCACCGGGACAATTCGATTGCCAGTTTATGGGCGAAAGCATTGGTGGACACAGTCAACAGTCTCGCAGCAGGTACATGACAGCGGTTGCTTCCGAACGCACGGCTAGCCACCCTCTCAGAAACTACCGCTGCCCTAAGCTCCGGAAGAACCTACTTATTGGCAGACAGAACAATCTGCGTCACCGGCTGCGAAGAATCGGTAGCAAAGTCCAGTCCCGAAGGAGCAACACCGTCAGCAACCAGCTGAGCTCCGAGCGCAGCAACCATTCCACCGTTGTCAGTGCAAAGGCTAAATGGTGGCACGACCAAGGTGAAGCCCGCAGAAGCGCAGCGAGCAGCAAGTAATTCTCGCAGTCGAGTGTTCGCTGCGACTCCCCCGCCCAGAAGTACAGTCTTCAAACCGTGCTCCTGCATTGCCCGGACAGCCTTAGACGTAATTACGTCAACAACTGCTTCTTGGAAGGAAGCGGCAATGTCAGCCACAGGGATATCTTCACCGTTGGCTTCGAAGTGTTCTACACAGCGAGCCACTGCAGTCTTCAATCCAGAGAATGAGAAGTTATGGCGGTGCTTGCCTGGGTTCTCTTCGCTGCCTACAAACTTGGGCAGGGTCAATCCACGCGGGAATCGGAATGCCTTGCGGTCACCATCCTTGGCTGCCTTATCGATGGCAGGTCCACCCGGGTAGCCCAGACCTAGCAGTCGTGCGGTCTTGTCGTAAGCTTCGCCGGCAGCGTCATCAATGGTAGAGCCAAGTAGCTGCACATCATTGGTCAACGAGGTGACCTTCAAGATTTCAGTATGCCCACCCGAGACCAGCAAGGCACCGAAGGTTGGCGGAAGAATGGTCCCTTCAAGAACACCCACACCAACATGCGCCACCAAGTGGTTAATTCCATACAGTGGCTTGCCGGTAGCCAGTGCTAAGGCCTTGGCAGCCGAGACACCCACCATCAGCGCTCCAGCTAGCCCTGGGCCACTGGTTACGGCAATAGCGTCAATGTCATCAAGAGTCAGCTCTGCGGTATCAAGAGCAGACTGCAGAGTTGGAACGAAGGCCTCAAGGTGTGCACGGGCAGCAATCTCAGGAATCACTCCGCCAAAACGTACGTGCTCATCCATGGAGCTAGATACCGCATTGGCCAAGAGGCGATTACCACGCACAATGCCCACACCGGTTTCATCACATGAAGATTCAATGCCTAAAACAATTGGTTCGGTGGTGCTCATGCTTTGTTGTCTTCCTCTTGTCCCTGCAGGGCATCCAATTGCAGTCTCATGATCAATGCGTCAACGCCACCTTTGTAGTAGCCCACACGTCGATGAATGGTTACGAATCCCATTGATTCATACAGTGCAATAGCTGTTGGATTATCAAAACGTACTTCCAGCATGACATCTAATGCGTTTCGTTCCTTAGCCGTCTCAACCAGCAGCGTTAGAAGTTTACGGCCAAGGCCCTGCCCTTGGAATTGCGGACTAATGGCAATGGTCTGGACGTCGCTGATAGGCAAGACGGTGCACAGCCCGGCGTAGCCAACAACTTTGCCTTCGCTCACGTAAACCCAGTAATTGCGAGTTTCGCTTTGTGCCAGTTCTGACTCAAAGGCAGCTAGTGGCCATGCATCTTCTGGGAACAGTTCAGTTTCTAGCTTGTGGACTTCAGGGATATCACTGACAGTCATCTCGCGAAGGGTCAGGCTCATGCTTTTGCCTGCTTCATGAATGCTGGGACCTGCGCGTCAGACTCACGCAAATACTGCGGCGCAGTATTGGACAGGTCTTTGCCCGCGGACAGATCTGCGATTCCCCGCTGGGCCAGATTGGCGGCATCTGCAATCCAGTCAAAGGACTGCTCTTGTGCTTTAGCGCCGGCTTCTTGAAGCTGCTCTTGGTACAGACCCGCGCCTACGCCGTAGACCGGCAGCGAGGGAAGTGTTGAGGCCGCAGCAACACGTGGTCCGTCAAGGATGTCACCGTTCTGTTTGTACCGGGCCCAGTAGACTTCCTTGCGCCGCGCGTCCGAAGCAACGATAAATTCCTCAGGTACGTTTGCCTCTTGCTTCACGTGTTCGGCGAGCGCATGGAGGGACATTACGCCATGCACCGGGACGTTCCATACAAATCCGAAGGTCCGCGCCGCAACAAGTCCCGCACGAAGTCCAGTATATGGACCGGGGCCAACGCCAACGAAGATTCCGGCGAGATTCTTGCCTTCGTCATTGTTGTCAGTCAGTAGTTCTCGCACGTAGACAGCCAGTGTTTCAGTTTGGTCATTGCCCTTGGGTGACGTTTTCTGGGCGATAACTGAACCAGTAGTGGAATCGACCAGTGCTACCGAGGTATGCGCAGAGGTATCGATGGACAGATAGTTAGGCATGCTTCTCTCCGGTGCGCTGCGCGTTGATAGCAGAGCGCAGGTTGTCTTTCAGCTGAGCAAAGTTTTCTGAGTCCCAGCGTGGGCCGATGGCTTTGAGCGTGAACTCTCTAGGTTCATCCACTTCTTCTTCGGATTCTTCCCACGGATTCTCTACGGCTGCGGTATTGACCTCACGGTCCAGGGTGATTTCTAACCGAGAGTCAGTTAGGTGCTCCACTTTGCCAAGACCCCATTCAACAACGGTGACTGATTCAGCCAAGGTGGATTCTAAGTCTAGGGTGTCCACGTCATTCTGGTCCTTCAGTCGATAGGCATCAACATGAATCAGCGTCGGTCCCTCACCCAACGACGGGTGCTGACGAGCCAAGACAAAAGTCGGAGAGATGATTCCTTCGCGAACATTTAGCCCGATACCCAACGACTGGGTGAGTGTGGTCTTCCCTGCACCTAAAGCGCCAGTAAGGATCACAAGGTCACCAGCGATCAGCTGCTCCCCCAGTGCCTGTCCCAGAGCTTCAGTGTGAGCCAGGTCAGTCAGCTGGCAGGTAAATTCCTGATTGGCCTTACTCACCAGCTTCACCCCAGCTACCTTCAACGTAGTAGCGAGGTACGCGTGGGGAGACCCGAGTGACAACTTCATAATTAATGGTGTTAGCTGCGTGTGCCCAGGTGTTCACCGATTGTCCGCCCTCGCCGAAGATAATGGCTTCTGCCCCCAAGAAATCGTCTGGATCAATGTCTGCTCCGAGATCGATAACGCACTGATCCATGGCAATACGCCCCCGTACTGGATAGCTACGACCTTTGACGGTGACGGGTGCTCCGGTAGCAATGCGTGGCAAGCCATCCGCATAGCCCATGGGAATTAGACCGAGGTAGGTCTCACCTTCGGTCTTATAATTCAATCCGTAGGAGACTCCTTGACCGGCGTGTACCTTTTTCACGTTGGCTACGCGGGTGACCACCTTCATTGCTGGTCGCAGTCCCAAACTCTCGGGTGAATCACTCTCAAAAGGACTCAGGCCATACAGTCCAAGGCCTAAGCGCACCATGTCGTGGTGTGCATCTGGGCGCGAGAGGATGGCAGGAGTATTGGCAATGTGGCGGACTTCTAGATCAAATCCGGCTGCTTCGACCATCTCAATAGCTTTGCTAAACAGGGCTAGCTGTTCATCGGTTTCTGGGCGCTCTGGTTCATCTGCCACCGCGAGGTGAGAGAACAGTCCAACGACGCGAAGCAATCCTTCTTCCTGGAAAGCGTTGGCGCGATTGAGCAGATCCGGGAACGCGTCCATAGTGGATCCGTTACGTCCCAGTCCGGTGTCAATCTTCAGATGAATACGTGCTGGGGTTTGTACGCAGCGTGCAGCGACAGCGACGCGTTCTAGTTCCCAGCCGGAGACACCAAGATCAAGACCGGCAGCAATGGCGGCTTTAAATGGTGTGTCTTCGGTGTGGAGCCAAGCAAGGATTGGCGCTTCGAGTCCCGCTTCGCGTAAAACCAGGGCCTCAGTGACGTGGGCACAGCCAAGCCAGCTTGCCCCACCGTCGACTGCTGCTTTGGCTACTGGGATAGCGCCGTGGCCGTAGGCGTCTGCTTTAACAACGGCCATCACTGCTGCTGGAGCTACTACGTCAGAGATTTGCTTGACGTTGTTACGGATAGCCGACAAGTCAATAATTGCTCGGCGTTCAAATCCGTTGCTCTGCGCATTCTCGGTACTAGTTGTCACGTTGCTTTCTTCAAGCGCTTCAGAGTTCACGTATATATCTTCCCACTTTTCCCTCTGGGTTGCTGTGATGTCTCTTGCGCAGTACAGCACATTGATGAGTTAAAGCTAGAAGGGACGGATTGAAGCATCTGTTGATGCTTCAATCCGTCCCTTAGGAAACGGTTGCGTGGATCGTTTAGCGCAGGTTCTTCAGTTCGTCGCGAATCTGCTCCAGGATAGCCAGCTGTGGGTCTGGCTCTTCCTCGACCTCTTCTTCGGTCAGGCCTCGACGAGCTGCGAGCTTTTCATTGACCTTCTGCATTGGCAGTACCAATGCGAAGTAAACAGCAGCAGCGATCAGCAGGAAGTTAACAAGTGCGGTCAGGAAGACACCAAACTTGATGTCAACACCGTTGATGTTCAGCAGCAGGAAGCTGTCGAAGTTTGGGGAGCCCACCAATGCAGCGATAAGCGGCATCAGAATGTTGTCAACAAGGGCGGTAACTACGGCGCCGAAGGCAGCGCCGATCACAACAGCAACGGCCAGATCGACAACGTTGCCCTTCATAATAAAATCGCGGAAACCTTTAAGCATGTTTAGAGCATACACAGGAGTAGCACAGGATCAAGTGCAAATCTCCAGATGAAATCGATTAATTCGGCAAACTCTCAGGTTACGCTTCCCGCGCGTATATTCTCCATCCGAATAATTTCAGGCTAAATTTTGCGCAAAAGCATACGTCGCACCGAGTGATCCGCGGATTTGCGCAGAACTAGCTGGGCGCGCCCGCGAGTAGGCAAGACATTTTCTTTCAAATTTGGCTCATTGATCCGTTTCCAGATTCCATGAGCTGTCTCACGCGCCTCGTCGTCGGTCAGCAGCGAGTACTTGTGGAAGTAGCTGGCCGGATCCGCGAAGGCACCGGAACGCAGACGCATGAAGCGGTTGATGTACCACTCTTCAATGTTGCTGGTGCGGGCATCAACGTAAACGGAGAAATCAAAGAAGTCACTCAGCGCTAGACCCACCGTTCCATCGGAACGGGTACGTGCCGGCTGCAACACGTTCAGGCCTTCAACAATCAAAACCTGCGGGCGGCGAACTACGTTGCGCTCCCCCGGGATGATGTCATAAGTCAGGTGTGAATACACCGGCGTACTAACTTCAGGCACACCCGACTTCACGGCTGAGACAAACCTCAGCAACGCGCGACGGTCATAAGACTCAGGGAAACCCTTGCGGTGCATGATCCCACGGCGTTCAAGCTCTGCGTTGGGGTACAGGAATCCGTCAGTGGTAATCAATTGAACGTCAGGAGTCTGTGGCCAGCGGCGCAGCATTTCCTGCAACACGCGAGCGGTGGTTGATTTACCTACAGCTACAGAGCCAGCCACACCAATAACAAATGGAGTGCGCGTGGTCTGTTCACCAAGGAATGTAGTTGTTGCCTGATGAGTCGCTCCGGCGCCTTCGACGTAGAGATACAACAGGCGGCTCAGGGGCAGGTAGACGTCCCGGACCTCTTGGAGGTCCAGTTCATCACCAAGGCCACGAAGCCGTTCAATGTCAGCAATGTTTAGTGGCTGTTCCATCTGGTCAGACAGCCGCGCCCAGGTCTCGCGCTCAAGATCAACAAAAGGCGAGATGGGTGTTTCAAGTGTTCCGTGTGGTTCCACGAGGTCAAATTCTGCCAAGAATATGCTCTACATCCCAATTAAGGGGTCGCACTACCAACTTGCTGGACCTGTATTTCTTACTGCTAGTGGCAGATCCCATAGCAATTATTGAGTGCTCAAACACGAATATTCCCATCGAAAGGGTTTGACCCGGTAAGATTTTGCTCATGTGCGGAATTGTTGGATATGCAGGAACCTCGAGCCGAGTTGTCGACCACGACGCCCTCGACGTTCTAATTGAAGGTTTGCGTCGATTGGAATACCGCGGTTACGACTCGGCTGGTGTCGCAGTTGTTGCCGATGGCGCTATTCATTCTCGGAAGAAGGCCGGCAAGCTGGCTAACCTCGAAAATGAAATTGCTGAAGCTCCATTGCCTAAGTCAATGACTGGCATTGGACACACGCGTTGGGCAACCCACGGTGGGCCGAGTGATGGCAACGCCCACCCACACCTAGCCGATGGTGGCAAGCTCGCCATGATCCACAACGGAATTATTGAGAACTTCGCCGGAATCAAGGCTGAACTGGTTGCCGAAGGCGCCACGTTCCTTTCTGAAACCGACACCGAAGTAGCAGCTGCCCTGCTGGGTAAGCTCTACACCACTGAAGCAGCAGGCGACTTGACCCTTGCCATGCAGCTTGCAGTAGCCCGCCTTGAAGGTGCCTTCACCTTGTTGGCAGTCCACGAGGACCACCCAGGTGTTGTTGTGGCTGCGCGCCGTAACTCGCCATTGGTTCTTGGCTTGGGCGACGGGGAGAACTTCCTCGGTTCAGACGTTTCCGGCTTCATCGACTTCACCCGTCGTGCTGTGGAACTGGGCCAGGACCAGATTGTCACCATTACCCCAGATACTCACACCATTACAGACTTCCAGGGCAACCCTGCTGAAGGTAAAGAATTCACCGTTGACTGGGATGCAGCCAGCGCTGAAAAGGGCGGCTTCGCCTCTTTCATGGAAAAAGAAATCTATGACCAGCCTGCCGCTGTGGCAGATACCCTCTTGGGACGTTCAGACGCTAATGGCCGTCTAACCCTTGATGAGTTGCGTATCTCTCCAGAGGAACTGGCTAAGATTTCCAAGATTGTTGTTCTTGCCTGCGGTACCAGCGCTTACGCCGGTTCTGTAGCTAAGTACGCAATTGAGTCTTGGTGCCGAATCCCAGTTGAGGTAGAGCTCTCCCACGAGTTCCGCTACCGCGAACCAATCGTTGACGAGAACACCCTGATTGTTTCCATCTCCCAGTCCGGCGAGACCATGGATACTCTGATGGCTGTTCGTTACGCCAAGGAACAGGGCGCTAAGACCCTGTCCATCTGTAACACCAACGGGTCCACCATCCCACGTGAATCCGATGCAGCGCTGTACACCCACGCTGGTCCGGAAATCGCAGTGGCTTCCACCAAGGCATTCTTGGCTCAGATCACCGCAACCTACCTGCTGGGCCTGTACTTGGCACAGTTGCGCGGCAACCTGTTCCAGGGTCAGATCAAGGACATCCTTGCTGACCTCGGCAAGATCCCTGCCAAGATCCAGGACATCCTGGACCGCGGCGAAGAGATCAAGTCTGTTGCACGCAAGATGGCACAGGTTCCATCGGTATTGTTCCTGGGTCGCCACGTTGGCTACCCAGTAGCAATGGAAGGCGCCTTGAAGCTCAAGGAAATCGCCTACATCCACGCTGAAGGTTTCGCCGCCGGCGAGCTGAAGCACGGACCGATCGCCCTGATCGAGCAGGACCAGCCGGTCTTCGTGGTGGTTCCTTCCCCACGTGGCCGCGACTCCCTGCACTCCAAGGTTGTCTCCAACATCCAGGAAGTTCGCGCCCGTGGCGCTAACACCTTGGTTATCGCGGAGTCCGGCGATGAGGACGTACGCGCATATGCAGAGTTCGTCTTCTACGTACCGGAGACCCCAACCCTGCTGATGCCACTGTTGACCACCGTTCCACTGCAGCTGTTCGCTTGCGAGCTAGCTTCGGCAAAGGGCTACGACGTTGATCAGCCACGTAACTTGGCTAAGTCGGTAACCGTGGAGTAATCCACGCACCATCCCACGCGAAAGGTCCACACCATCTTGGTGTGGACTTTTCGCTGTTAACTCACAATTCTCGAAGCGATACTTCTAGCTGGCGTCGTGGTCAGTTTCGAGAACTGAGGCCAACGTTTCGAGAGCTTCTGCGGCACCGGCATCTTCGCTGCGTAGCACCACTACTTCCCCGTGCTCAGCGCCCAATCCCATCAGCGTCAGAATGCTGCTGGCATCCCCGGCGTCTTCAGCTGGTTCGCCTTCGCGGGCAATGGTGATTTCGAAATCATAGTCGCTGGCGGCCTCTGCGAAGATCGCGGCAGGGCGTGCGTGCAAACCGACTCGACTGCCGATGGTGGCGGTACGTTCAATCATCTTTTTCCTTTGATCGTTAGTTGATTTTCAAAGACATCTCAGCCTTGAATCAACCGGTGGCTATTTAGCACGTGAGCGCTCATGTGATTCACTTCATATAACAGCGCTATAAGTGGTAGGGTAACGCGTATGGGTTCCAATGACCAGTTGCCACCAAAAACTCGCCTGCTGCAAGCTGCTACCGAGTTGCTCGCCAACGCAGGCAGCGAGCCGGTGTCGACTCGGCAAATCACCAAACTCGCCGGTGTAACCGCACCAACGCTTTACCACCACTTCAAAGACAAGGAAGGACTATTTGATGCAGTAGTCACCGCCGGATTCGAAGAGTACCTTGCAGGCGAGAGAGCCCTCGATATTGGTTCCAATCCCATCGAAGACATCCGTCGCCTCTGGGACGGCCACGTCCAGTTTGGCCTTGATAAAACAAATCTTTATTTAGTGATGTTTGGCAATATTCGCCCAGAGAGCCGTCCGGCAATCGTGGCGGAAGCTGAACAGCTGGTGGCAGACCGGTTGAACCGTGCAGCCATAGCAGGAGAGTTGAAAGTCCCACCGCGAGAGGCCGCACGCAGCATCATGGCCGCCAACGTTGGTGTGACTTTAATGCTGATCGCCGAGTCAGCCGAACGAAGAAATTTGGAGTTGTCCACGATGACGCGGGACTCCATGATTCAGGCAGTGTTCAATGAAGAAGCCCACGCCCAGTTCTCCGAACCCACCAATCAATCTTCCGTCGTGGTTGCCGCCATTGCTTTGAATGCGGCGCTGCAGTCCTCTAGCTCTAGTGAGTTATCCAGCTCAGAACTTGAGCTGTTCTTGGAATGGCTTCACAGGATCTCGGCCTCCAGATAGCCTCGAAGTCCCACGACCACCCATCATCTCCAGACCTACTACCGCCTACGGGCACATTCTTAGGATTAGTCATGGAAACAGAAACGGTTGAAAAACCACGCGCCGGCTTGAGAGTCGGTGTCCAAAAGTTTGGCACCTTCCTCTCAGGCATGATCATGCCCAACATCGGTGCGTTCATCGCTTGGGGCCTCATTACGGCCCTGTTCATCCCGGATGGCTTCCTGCCAAACGAGAAACTGGCGCTGCTGGTAAGTCCAATGATCACCTTCTTGTTGCCGTTGCTCATCGGCTACACCGGTGGACATGCGATTCATGGTTTGCGCGGTGGCGTTGTTGGCGCCGCAGCAACCATGGGTGTCATCGTGGGTACCGATATCCCTATGTTCATTGGCGCAATGATCATGGGCCCGTTGGCCGCTTGGGTCATGAAGAAGTTGGACACACTCTGGGAAGGCCGCATCAAGCCTGGCTTTGAGATGCTGGTCAACAACTTCTCCGCCGGTATTGTCGCAGCCATCATGGCGATCTTCGGCATGCTGTTGGTTGGACCAGCAGTCAAGGCTTTCAGCCAGGGCGCGGCAGCTGCCGTTGATTTCTTGGTTCAGCATGGTCTTTTGCCACTGACCAGCATCTTGATTGAACCAGCCAAGATCCTGTTCCTGAACAACGCCATCAACCACGGCATCTTGACCCCGCTGGGTACCGAGGAATCACTGCAGACTGGCAAGTCACTGCTGTTCATGCTTGAATCCAACCCTGGCCCAGGCCTCGGTCTGCTGCTTGCCTACACAATCTTTGGCCGTGGCATGGCTCGCGCTTCAGCCCCAGGTGCTGCGCTGATTCAGTTTGTCGGCGGTATCCATGAAATTTACTTCCCATACGTTCTGATGAAGCCAGTCATCGTATTGGCTCCAATCCTCGGTGGCATGACCGGTGTCTTCACCTTGGTCATCACCGGTGCGGGGCTACGCTCCCCTGCTGCTCCTGGCAGTATCTTGGCTATCTACGCTGCCACTGCCTCCGATAGTTACCTTGGGGTCACCCTTTCGGTACTGTTTGCAGCGATCGTTTCCTTCGTTGTTGCCGCCGTGATCTTGAAGTTTGCTAAGCAGTCCGAAGGGGATGAGCTAGGCGAAGCAACCTCCAAGATGGAAGCCATGAAGGGCAAGAAGTCTTCTGTTGCTTCTGCATTAGTGACCGCTGGTGCAATCTCCGGTCCAATCCGTTCAGTAGTCTTCGCTTGTGACGCCGGTATGGGTTCAAGTGCCATGGGCGCCTCGGTATTGCGTAACAAGATCAAGGAAGCCGGCTTTGGTGATGTCAAGGTCACCAACTCGGCCATCGCTAACCTGAGCGACACCTACGACATTGTGGTGACCCACCAGGATCTGACTGACCGGGCTAAGCCCAAGACGCAAAGTGCCACGCACGTATCGGTGGACAACTTCATGAATAGCCCACGCTATGACGAGATTGTAGAGCTGGTTCGCACCAGCAATACCGCGCCGGATGATTCGGCTACCTCGGCGGCTCCGGCGGCTGCGGCGGCTCCAGTTGCTGCTGCAAACACCGAACCGGAGGCTACCGAAGTTCAGGACTCCGAGGCACAAGGCGCCAACAACGTCATTGACTCCGATGGTGTGGTTCTTGAAGGTTCAGCCACCGAACGCGATGGTGCCATCAACGAGGTAGGACAGCTACTGCTGGCCCGTGGTGCAGTGGATGCAGACTACGTTGCAGCCATGCATGAGCGCGAGACCTCGGTCTCCACCTACATGGGTAACTTCCTGGCCATCCCGCACGGCACCAACGAGGCCAAGGAGCACATCAACCACTCGGCCGTCGCCGTGATCCGTTACTCGCAGGGTATCGACTGGGGTGGCAAGGACGTGAAGTTTGTTGTGGGCATCGCAGGCCTCAACAACGAGCACCTGAAGATCCTCTCGTCTATTGCCAAGATTTTCACCAACAAGGAACAGGTCGCCCAGTTGGAGCAGGCCACCTCCGTACAGGAGATCCTTGATCTATTCGGAAAGGTCAACACCAAGTGAAAGCCGTACATTTTGGAGCCGGAAACATCGGTCGAGGCTTCGTCGGGCTATTGCTGCACGAAGCCGGCTACGAGATCGTTTTTGCCGACGTCGCAGCGGAACTAATCGACAGCCTCGCAGCTGCCGACAGCTACACCGTGCATGAAGTAGGCCAAGAAGGACAGGACAAGGTCGTCACCGGCTTTAGCGCCCTGAATTCTGGCTCGCAGCAAGCAGAGGTCATCGAAGCAATCGCCACCGCTGACCTAGTGACCACCGCGGTTGGCCCCCACATCTTGAAGTTTGTTGCCCCGACCATCGCACATGCACTGGCTCAGCGTTCGGCTGATCTTGGCCCACTGCACGTGATGGCTTGCGAAAACGCAATCAACGCCACCGACATCCTGCAGCAGGAAATTACTTCTGCTTGGGAAGGCTCGGAAGAAGATCTGGTTACCCGCGCGATCTTTGCCAACACCGCAGTAGACCGCATTGTCCCGGCCCAGGCTGCCGGTGCACATCTGGATGTCACCGTGGAAACCTTCTACGAGTGGGTTATTGACCGCACACCATTCAATGGAAATGAGCCGGTCATTCCCGGCGCCACTTTTGTTGATGATCTTGGTCCGTACATTGAGCGCAAGCTGTTCACCGTGAACACCGGACACGCCAGTGCGGCGTACTTCGGTTCCGTGGCCGGCATTGAGAAAATCGCTGACGTCATGGCCAATGAACAGATCGCTGCCAAGGTCAACGCGGTACTGCAGGAGACCAAAGCGCTACTGGTCGCCAAGCATGGTCTGGATCCGGAAGTTCAGGAAGCTTATGTACAGAAGATCCTGACCCGCTTCACCAACCCGCACCTTCCGGACACCGTGGGTCGCGTTGGTCGTGCACCGATGCGTAAGCTCAGCCGCCACGAACGGTTCATCGGCCCAGCCGCTGACCTAGCAGAGCGTGGCATGCCGGTTGCCGCCTTGTCGGAAGCTATCGTTGCGGCGCTGCAGTTCAACGCACCAGATGATGCTGAGGCCGTGACCCTGCATGAGATCTTGGCTTCCCAGAGCCCGGATGAGGCCACCTCCTCGATCACGGGGCTGGAGCCAGAGCATCCGCTGTTTGCACAAGTTAGTTCTTTGATCGCCCAGAGCGCCTAACAACACTCTGGATTGATCAGATCCGAGGGGTCTCGCGTTGCCATAGGGCAACGCGAGACTCCTCGGTCGTTAAGCGGGGCAGCATGACAATGAATTTGCCCTAGTGCCGGCCGATATACTGGAAAGCATGATTGCAGGTATCGGAGTGGACATTGTTGACGTGCCACGGTTTGGCCGACAGCTCGAAAAGACTCCACGCCTCAAGGAGCGTCTGTTTACCGAGGAAGAACGAGTCCTTCCCCTGCGTTCTCTTGCAGCCCGTTTTGCTGCCAAGGAAGCCATTGCCAAGGCACTGGGCGCACCAGTGGGAATGAACTGGCAAGACTGCACGATCCGCAAGGATGAAGCCGGAGATCCCCAGGTGCACATCACCGGTTCCGTGGCTGCGGCCAGCGAGTTGCGAGGAATTACTTCATGGCATCTGACCATGTCTCACGATGGCGATATGGCTATCGCGATGGTTGTTGCTGAGCGCTGAGTATTCTCTACCCAAAGAATAACGACACGTTAGACACTAAATAAGGCTTCGCACAGCTGATTTGAGTATTGTTTGTCTTATGATCTCTGTCTACAGTGTTGCGCAAATTCGTGGGGTTGAGGCCCAAGAGATTTCCAAACGCGGTGAAGCTACCTTAATGAAGCAAGCTGCCTCGGAATTGGCTTCTTCAGCCACCAAAATGTTGGCTGAAACCCCGGGTACCGAACCCGACTTTGTCGTAGGACTCATTGGTCCTGGCAATAACGGTGGAGATGGCCTTTACGCATTAGCTGAACTACAGCAGCAGAACATCTCCACACTCGCGCTACAGTACGGCGAGCAAGTACATGCTGAAGCCGTTGCCGCCTACACTCAGGCTGGCGGAACGCTGACTGACTTCGCTGACGGACAAAGCGAACTGGCCAATGCCTCGCTAGTCATCGATGCAATCTACGGGCTGGGATACCGCACCGGTTCCCCACTGCCAACGCTCCCAGCACGCGCACGCGTACTGGCCTGCGATGTACCTTCCGGTCTGAACCCAGAAACCGGTGAAGCAGAAGACAACGTACTACGTGCCGAACGCACCGTAACCTTTGGTGGATTGAAGTCGGGTCTATTGACCCTTGACGCTCCATTGGTCACCGGAGAGATCTCCGTGGCTGACCTTGACTTCGATTTTTCCTCCATCGCCCCGGCAACGAGCTTGGTTGATGAAGCAGCAGCCCGTGAACTGCTAGATCAGCACCGCTCGTGGCGAGACGCTGGACGGCACAAGTACCAGCGTGGAGTCTTGGGCCTCATTGCTGGTTCTGAGCTTTACCCGGGCGCCGCCCAGCTCACCGCCAAGGCTGCAGTTTCCTGTGGCGTCGGCATGCTTCGCACCCACGTACCTGAAGCAGTTCAGTCATTGATTGCTGTTTCTGTCCCAGAATCTGTGCCACTGGATGATGATCAGATCAAAGAAGCTTTGTCCTCTTCACGCCGTCACCTTCACGGCAAGGGTGCCAAGATTTCTGCTTGGGCCATTGGCCCTGGTCTAGATGGACGTACTCCCCCAACGGGTGCGATTGCTGAAGTCTTTGCGAGCCGTCAGCCGGCCGTCATTGACGCATCCGGTTTGGAAGTTGTTCCTACCGGGCCAAGTGAACAGCCTCGTGTACTGACCCCGCACGCTAAAGAACTACAGATGCTGCTTGGCCGCGCTGGTGTAAAGGTGACTCCGGACGAGATTTCTCAAGATCCCGTTCGCTGGACGCGCTGGGCAGCTTTGTCCTACAACGCTGTGGTGCTACTCAAGGGTCCAACCACCTACATCGTGGCTCCTAACGGTTCCAGCTTGGTCGTTTCCAATTCAGCACCTGAGCTTGCCACTGCGGGCAGCGGCGATGTTCTTACCGGCATCCTCGGCTACCTGCTTTCGGACAGCTCGCTGACCGGTACACAGGGCGCGCGCACCGTGCCTAACCGTCGCATCATGGAACTGGCAGCCTGCGCAGCCGTCATCCATGGAAACCTTGGACGAGTCACAGCTCAGGATGGAACGGTCAGCGCTTCTCGCCTGATTGAAAACTTACCAAAGGTCATGAAGAGCTTCGGGTTCTAACGGACCCATTCCGAGGATCAACGCGGAATCGGCCATCTTTTTGGTTCAGAAAACAAAGTTTCTCGTCATAACAGATCACGAAGTCATTCGTGGCTGATACGATGCCTATACTGTAAGTTCTGACAAAGGATAAATTGTGGACGAGTCAAACGAACAATGCTATGGGGGCGGCACCGACGGAATCGTTCCCGACGCAGAACGAGCTCCAGAGCAAACCGGCTCGACTTCCAACGAAACTAAGAGTGACTGGGATTCGTGGGAAAGTCTGCTCGAAGATGTGTCGACTGATGGTGTGATTGCCGAAGTGAGCACAATCAGCGTTTTGCAAAAATTCGGTCGCGCGCGCAGGGGCGCCATTATAAATTCGCATATAGCTAATTGGCTCGATAAAAAGAAATTGGAAATGATTCCGCCAATTGCAGACGCTGATTATTATGGAAATGTACGAATTCAAAGACGTCACGACTCGATCGATAATTCGGAGAACTCGAAACAGTCCACTTCCCGACCTTCTGAAGAACCAGAGTCAAACGCGGGCATGACCGGATGGGTCTTGTCAGCACTCAAGGAAGATGCCGAAGAACTGGATAGCCTCCAGTATGGGGACTCTGTTGAAGATGCCATGAAACTAATGGATGAAAGGAAAAGGACTAAACTTCCAGTCTTCTTTTCAAAATCTGATAAGTCAACGCTTATTGGGACCGTAACCTTGAGCGATCTGACTTTCGAAAAGACGAACTCAAATTCCAAGCTCATCGAGAAGGCCAATACACACGTTCCAGTGGTAGGCACAAATGAAAAACTCTTCGATTGGATCCCGTCGATCCTCACACACGGATTTGTTTACGGCAAGAATTCTAAAGGTGAAATCGTTCAGATTTATACGACTTTCGACGTCGCCATGCATTTGAACACCATCACCGCGATGTTCTTGCGAGCCAACGAAATCGAAGAACTGCTACGCGAATCACTTTCGTCCGTGACAGACTTAGCACTTGATGAAGCAGTGGGATCATACAAACGCCTAACCGACATCCCGTTAGATCACTCGGGAACAGTTACCTTTACTAGGGAAGAAATCTCCGCGAACGGGTCAACCGAGGACGACTCAACCTCCCTAGACAAGCTGACGTTCGCCGATTACATGAAATGTGTAGCGCATCCAGGTATTTGGTCAGAAGAGTTCGCTATTGCGTCACAAGCAGGATTCGAGAAAGAGCAGTGCATCCGCAGCCTAAACGATGCCCGCCTTGCTCGCAACAAAGTTATGCATTTTACTCGAAGCGAGGCACTTGAGAACCTAATTCCCTCGTTCGAAGCGCTAGCTGTTTGGCTCCGGAAAGTCGTTACACGCTAACCCAAGAATCCGCCAAACTAGGAGGTTTTGCGATTCGTTGCGAAAATAATTCTTGATACTCGGAAGCAACATAAAACAAACTCCCAAGTCAACAACAAAAGAATTGGGAATGTTGTGCATGTACGACGTTTAAGCGCAAGATGCTGCGTTCCATCTACGGAACAAAATATGATGTTCAGTAGCCTCATTCTTAAGCCGCTCGTCTGAAGCAAATCCTGTTTTCAAGTAATCACCAGTCCAATGCTCTAATTCCGATGAGTTGAACTTCTTGCAAGTCAACTCGAGAATGGGTGATTAGCCGTTCTCCGCTAATCACCCATTCTCGCCTATCTCATGACGACTTGTGTCCAACGGTTTGTTACTGTGTGGCAACGCTCTCCAGCTCAAAGTACTCACCAGGGCCGGTCATAACCCAGCCCTGTTCACGCCAGGCCTGCCGGTCCAAGACGTTGCGCCCATCAATGAGCATCTTGGAAGCTACTACTTCCCCAAGCTCATTTGGATCCAAGTCGCGGAATTCCTGCCACTCGGTCAGCACCAGAGTCAGATCAGCGTTGTGTGCTGCTTCATGGTGAGAGTCAACGTATTTCAGACGCGGGAAGCGACCAGCTGCGTTGGCATTGCCCTCTGGGTCATAAACTGAGACTTCTGCGCCAGCGTTGTACAGGCGTACGGCAATATCCAATGCTGGTGAGTCACGTACGTCATCACTGTTGGGTTTGAACGTCACGCCCAGCACACATATGTGCTTGCCCGCCACATTGTTGCCCAGCATGTGCGAAGCCAACGAAACAACACGATCTCTACGGCGTAAGTTGATCTGATCAACTTCAGACAAGAATCCCATGGTCTGATTCAGACCCAGCTCGCTCACGCGCGCCTGAAGGGCCCGAATGTCCTTCGGTAGACATCCACCGCCAAAGCCCACTCCGGCGTTCAGGAAACGGCGCCCAATGCGCTTGTCATGGCCAATAGCGTCAGCCAGCGTCATGATATCACCGCCAACAGTTTCAGTTACCTCAGCGAAAGCATTGATAAACGAAATCTTGGTCGCCAAGAAAGCATTAGCCGCGACCTTGACCAGCTCAGCGGTCTCAAGATCAGTGACAATCTCTGGAACATCCAATGCCAAGACCGGTGCATAGACTTCACGCAGTAGCTCAAAACCGCGTTCTTCTACTAGGCCATAGACCAAACGGTCTGGATGCAGAGTGTCATTAACTGCAAAGCCTTCACGCAAGAATTCTGGGTTCCATGCAAGGGCAATGGAACTACCCGCCTTGGCGTTCTGTGCAATCTTTTCGCTCAACCGGCGAGCCGTGCCCACAGGCACGGTGGACTTGCCAACAATCAATGCATCACCGGTGATGTGTTTGAGCAAGGAGTCGACAGCTCCGTCAACATAAGACATATCGGCAGACTGCGAGTCTTTGCGCTGTGGGGTTCCCACGGTAATGAAATGAATATCTGCATTGGCGGCTACGTCAGCGTAGTCGTCAGTGAAGCGCAGGCGACCGGAGGCTACGTGCTTGCGCAATAGCTCAGGCAGGCCAGGTTCGTGGAACGGCAGGATGCCAGCGGCCAAGGCCTGTAGCTTTGCTTTGTCTACATCGACGCCAATGACTTCATAGCCCAATTCAGCCATGCAGGCGGCATGGGTTGCACCGAGGTAGCCGGTGCCGATCACGCTGATGCGTAGAGTCACGAAAGTCCTTCTCTCCGAGAACACAAACCGATGTCAGTTTCTACTAGTTAGCATGCCACACCCCCGTAGCGTGTTCTTACTTGGAACGCAGTACGGGGGTGTGAGTTTTCTTGATATTTACGGGTAAGTTGCCCAGTGGCTACTACCTAAAGCGAAAGATGTTCCTTCACCGAGGAGGCCAGGGTCTCGGCTTCAGCCTGTGCCTGATCATGGGTGGCAGCTTCAACCATCACGCGAACCACTGGTTCGGTACCCGACGGGCGAAGCAGCACTCGTCCGGTGGAGCCCAGACGAGCTTCGGTAGCAGCGATGTCTCGTAGCAGCGGCTCGCATTCTGGAGCGGCAGCCTTATCCACGCCACGGACGTTGATCAGCACCTGTGGCAGAACGGTGAGTACCGAAGCAAGTTCCTTCAGGGACTTACCGGTAGCTTTCACACGTGCTGCAATCATCAGGCCGGTGAGCACACCGTCACCGGTGGTTGCGTGCTTGGAGAAAATCACGTGGCCTGACTGCTCGCCACCAAGCGAGTAGTTTCCTTCGTGCATTCCTTCAAGAACGTAACGGTCTCCGACGCCGGTCTGCTTCAGGGTGATCCCCGCAGCTTCCATAGCCAACTTCAAACCGAGGTTGCTCATCACGGTAGCTACAAGGGTGTTGTCCTTGAGCTCGCCGCGGTCCTTCATGTCCAGTGCCATGACTGCCATGATCTGATCCCCGTCAACGACGGTACCTTCATGGTCCACGGCCAAGCAACGGTCAGCATCCCCATCATGGGCAATGCCGAGGTCTGCACCGTTTTCCAGCACAGCAGCCTGTAGCTTCTCCAGGTGAGTGGAGCCGTAACCATCATTAATGTTGATGCCATCTGGATCCGCACCAATAACAATAACTTCAGCGCCAGCGGCCTTGAAGACTTCTGGGGAGCAACCTGATGCTGCACCGTGGGCGCAGTCTAGGACAACCTTCAAGCCGTCTAAGCGGTTTGGCAGGGCCTGCAACAGGTGCATGATGTAACGATCTTCAGCGTCAGCAAAACGTGCAACACGTCCTACTTCCCCAGCCGTTGGGCGAGGCTTAGGCATCTTCAAGCAAGCTTCAATGGCATCTTCTAGAGAGTCATCGAGCTTCTTGCCGCCACGAGCCAAGAACTTAATACCGTTATCCGGAGCCGCGTTGTGCGAGGCAGAAATCATGACACCAAAATCAGCGTCTAGATCTCCCACCAAGAAAGCCGCAGCTGGCGTCGGCAGAGTGCCTGCGTCCATCACGTCCACGCCTGAGGCGGCCAAGCCGGCCTCAATAGCTGCGGACAGGAAGTCACCGCTGATACGTGGGTCCTTGGCAACCACAGCAACAGGCTTACGCCCGTCCTCTGACTGACTCAAGCCCAGCACCACGGAGGCTGCCTGCGCCAATTCCAGCGCTAACTCGGGAGTTAACAGTTCGTTTGCTTTTCCTCGGACCCCATCGGTCCCAAATAACCTTGCCATCGTTTCTAATCATAAGCCCTCTACTTCGATTTAACCTTGTTGTCACTACGGCAAGACGCAGCGGTGAGGAAAATTTATGATCACTTAGTGGATTACATCGGTTAAAGGCCAAAGGCCCCAACATCCTTTGCAGGATATTGGAGCCTTTGGAAAAGACCTTGAAGTAAGGTTTAGCGCTTCGAGAACTGCGAAGCCTTACGTGCCTTCTTAAGACCAGCCTTCTTACGCTCGATGACGCGTGCGTCACGAGTCAAGTAGCCAGCCTTCTTCAGGGTTGCGCGGTTTGCATCGCGATCGATCTCGTTCAACGAGCGAGCGATACCCAAACGCAGTGCACCGGCCTGGCCGGAAATTCCGCCACCGTTGATACGAGCGATAACGTCGTAAGCACCCTCAAGACCAAGGATCTTGAAAGGCTCGTTGACGTCCTGCTGGTGCAGCTTGTTAGGGAAGAAGTTCTCCAGGGTGCGACCGTTTACGGTCCACTTGCCGGAACCTGGTACCAGGCGAACGCGAGCAATAGCCTGCTTGCGACGGCCAACTGCTGCACCTGGAACGGTCAATGGAGCACGCTCGGTGTCAGCAACTGCTGCGGAAGCAGAGGTCTCAGTGGTGTAGGTCGAAGGGGTTTCGCCTTCAAATTCAGTGGTTTCTTCAGTGTTCTGAGCCACGATAATCTCCTATTAAGTATTTCTTCTCGGGGCCAGGACTACTGAGCGACCTGGGTGATTTCCAGGGCCTTTGGCGACTGAGCAGCGTGTGGGTGCTCGGCGCCACGGTAGACCTTGAGCTTGGACATCTGAACGTCAGCAAGCTTGTTCTTAGGGATCATGCCCTTGATGGCCTTCTCAACAGCCAGAACTGGGTTCTTCTCCAGCAGATCTGCATAGTTGATGCTCTTCAAGCCACCTGGGAAACCGGAGTGGCGGTAAGCGCGCTTGTTCTCAAGCTTCTTACCGGTCAGTGCAACCTTTTCTGCATTGATGATGATGACATGGTCGCCCATGTCCATGTGTGCAGCATAGGTTGGCTTGTGCTTGCCGCGCAGCAAGGTTGCGGCCTGGACGGCGAGACGGCCAAGTACTACATCGGTGGCGTCAATGACAAACCACTGACGAGTCTGGTCAGCCGGCTTTGGGGTGTACGTACGCACAGTAATTGCCTTACGTTGATTCGTTTCTGGTCAAACAGTCGCTTGTTGGCTGAAGGCGGTGAGATCCCCCCAGTGACAGGCACTGTCGTGTTGTTCTTGTGTTTAGACCAGTACGCCAGGTGAGGACTGATGATAACCGGCCGTCCATATAGTGTTCGCACACCCAGCAGACCAGCGACTATGCAACTAAGCCGTCACGCTTGGGCGTGTAGTGTCGAACGTGGACATACACAACTCATAAAAGTTTAGCGGATTAAAGTGTCTTCGACCAAAAAAGCATCTCGGTCGTGAGCAACAACACCCTTAAGTTCTCGGGGTTTAGCGCCCGCTCAGTCATCTTTAGCGGCGTTGCCCAGTTCTTCTGCGGTGCGCCGAGCACGCGTTAGTAATGCCCGCGCTGCCAGCTCTTCCGCTTCTGGGTAGTAGACCTCTTCAAGGACCAATGCGCGCGGGTGGGAGAGTCTGGTTCTGGAGTCGCGAACCATCATCTCCAACCTAGCGGCCAGGAACCCTGGCTGCTCGCGACCGTCCCCCACCATCATGGCTGCGCCAATCAGCGCGCGCACCATGTTGTGGCAGAAAGCGTCTGCCTTCAGGTGGGCAAGGATCAATCCGTCTTCACCACGGGTAAAGGTGAACTCCTGCAATGTACGAATGGTTGTCGCATGCGGACGTGGCTTACAGAACGTCAAGAAGTCATGGCGGCCCAGTACCGATTGAGCTTCGCGGTTCATCAAATCAATGTCTAGCTTTTCGCGGTGCCAGGTGGTCAGGTGACGGGTCAGTGGATCCCAGCGGTCCTGCCCATCAGCAATCCGGTAGGAGTAGCGGCGAGCCAGAGCTGAGAAGCGTGCGTCAAAACCCTCGGGTGCTCGCGTAGCTTTGTGGACCCACACGGCACCGTCTTGGCGGCCAAGAATACCGTTGACCCGACGCAGCAGCGCGGGCTCAGGTGCCAGTTCGGAAGCGCGTGGCAACCCGTCATACTCTTCTTGAGTTAAGTCGAAGTGCACTACCTGACGTCGCGCATGGACCCCGGCGTCGGTCCGTCCGGCAACAACCACACGGATGCGACGCCGAATCATCATTTCCAACGCTTCTTCAACCAGCTGCTGGACACCGGTCACGTTGGGCTGTCGTGCCCAACCGTTATAGGCGGCACCGTCATAGCTGAGCTCCATCTGCATGCGAATCCATGCTGGTGCTTGCGTAGTTCCTAGTGCGGTAGTTCCCAGCGGATCAATGATGTCAGACTGCGTGCTCATGATTTCCATTATGCGTAAAGATCGGTGCAACCGGCGAATCAAGTGCCCCGCTTCACGCTGTTATCCACAGCTGGCAAAACGAAATCTTTCTTCAGTTGTAGCCTGAGTGCATTCCGCGGCCCGGACATAGAAGTATCCATCATCAAGATATCCATTGCACCGTCACAACCGAAGGACTGAGCATGTTCAACAAAGCCGCTATTACTATGACCGCGTTAGCCGTAACGTCCACGCTCGTTCTGACCGCGTGCAGTTCGACAAAGTTATCAACCGTCGAATCTTGTGCACTGATCGATGAATTGGCGGTTGAACATTCCATCAAAGAAAAGTGGGAGATGGCCTACATCGCCATACTGGCAGAAAATACAGAACCTGTAGTGGACGCCCTCGAAGCCGCCAGTATCGTCTATCGGGAGGTTTCTGAGCAGACTGGCGATAGGGGTTTGCGTACTGCGCTAAATACGAGCGTTGAGAACTATCAAAAGTTCATTGAAATCATCAAGGACCGCTCCCCCAACGAACCAACATTTGATGCAGAAGTTGGGGAATTGACCGACGAGATGGATGACGGGCATGTCGAATATATCCGCCGTGCCTGCCCTGGATCGATTGTGGATCCGGACTAGTTCGTCCCCTAGCCACTTACTGCCTATGGCTTTGAGCCGTAATCCAGACTGCGCACCAGGCCATAATCCCGAGCCAAAGAAACCTTGGAATACTTCGCTTGTGTAGGCTTAAAGCATTGTCGGTAGTCCTTGTTTAAAGCACTGGCCGGCACATCATCACTACACAAGGAAATACATGATCAAGAAGGTTGCTGCAGCGACCGCAGTCCTAAGCCTGACTGCCACCGTTTTGGTTGGTTGCGCTTCGGGAAAGCTGAATACCCAAGATACGTGTGACTACGTCAATGAACAGGTTGCGATCAAGCAACTGCTGCAAAAGTCTGAGGACGTCAGTGAAGATCTCATAGCTGGTGATATGAAGGGCTACTCCTTGGTCATCGATGAGTATTCAGGCATCCTCAATGACGCGGCCGAAAAGACCAAAGACAAGAAGCTTGCTAAGGCACTGCACGCCACAGCTGAACAGAGCAATCAGGTCTCGGCAGTAATGGCTGAAGGCACCAGTAGCAATGTGGCGCAGACCGATCAAAAGCTCACGGCCTTAGAAGATCAGGCCGCCAGCGAGGAAACAGAATACTTGGGCATCAAGTGCCCTGAACTTGAATCCTTCAGCTAAGCAAATTCTCGTTAAACTAGAAAATTCCCGTTGGATCCTTGCGGATTCAACGGGAATTTTCTTTATCATCCCTAGGGGTGAATGAGCTTTAGCTCGAAGAAGACTTATGCCTCTTCGGTTGCCTCTGCCTCAGGTGCAGCCTTCTCGGTAGCCTTGGTGGCTTCCTTGACGACGGCCTGCTTTGGCGAAACTGGCTCCATCACTAGCTCGATAACTGCCATAGGAGCGTTGTCGCCCTTGCGGTTACCAATCTTGGTGATGCGGGTGTAGCCACCCTCGCGGTTTGCCATTGCTGGTGCGATGTTCTCGAAAAGCTCGTGAACGATCGACTTGTTGGTGCGCGAACGCGAAGCGATGACGCCCTGGACGCGGCGACGCGATGCCAGGTCTCCGCGCTTTGCGAAGGTGATCAAACGCTCTGCGTGTGGACGCAGACGCTTGGCACGGGTAAGGGTGGTGGTGATCTTCTTGTTCTCGAAGAGCTGTGCCGACATGTTAGCGAAAATCAATCGCTCATGTGCTGCACTGCCGCCGAGACGCGGACCCTTTGTAGGGGTAGGCATTGTGGTTCTCCTAGATGAATAACCCGTCCTGCACGAAACTTATCGTGTAAGCGGATGAAGTAGTGTGTCGCTAGACGGAAGTCTTACAGACCTTCGTCGTAATCGTCGCCATCTTCGATGGCGCTACGAGCGGCCAGATCAAAGCCTGGAGGGGAATCCTTCAGGGCCAGACCCAGTTCAACCAGCTTGGCCTTGACTTCGTCAATGGACTTCGCACCGAAGTTACGGATGTCCATCAAGTCTGCCTCGGAGCGAGTTACGAGTTCACCCACAGAGTGGATGCCCTCACGCTTCAAGCAGTTGTACGAACGAACGGTCAGTTCCAGATCCTCGATCGGCAGTGCCATGTCAGCAGCCATAGCTGCGTCCGTAGGCGATGGGCCGATTTCGATACCTTCAGCTGCAGTGTTCAGTTCGCGGAACAAACCGAACAGTTCAACCAGGGTGGTACCTGCGGATGCAACTGCATCGCGCGGGGTGATCGATTCCTTGGTCTCAACGTCAACGATCAAACGATCGAAGTCGGTGCGCTGCTCAACACGGGTAGCTTCCACGCGGAAAGTTACCTTTAGAACTGGGGAGTAGATCGAATCCACAGGGATTCGGCCAATCTCGCCGTCAATGTTCTTGTTCTGAGCTGCTGACACATAGCCACGGCCACGCTCAATGGTCAGTTCCATATCGAACTTGCCATTGGCATTCAAGGTTGCGATGTGCAGATCAGGGTTGTGGAACTCCACACCAGCTGGTGGGGTGATGTCCGCTGCAGTAACGATGCCTGGGCCCTGCTTGCGCAGGTAGGCAACGACTGGCTCGTCGTGCTCAGAAGAGACCGAGAGGTTCTTGATGTTCAAGATCAGTTCGGTGACATCTTCTTTGACACCGGCTACGGTGGTGAACTCGTGCAGTACTCCGTCAATACGAACACTGGTAACAGAAGCACCAGGGATCGAGGAGAGCAGGGTACGGCGAAGCGAGTTACCAAGGGTGTAACCAAAGCCTGGCTCCAGTGGTTCAATGACGAACCGGGAGCGATTATCGGCAACTACTTCTTCGGTCAGGGTTGGGCGCTGCGTAATGAGCACTTACATTTCCTTTCAGCGAGCGTCCGCTATATGACGCCTCACGGGGGTGGAAACGACGGTAGCCAAAGGTGGCCGTTCGTCTTTTGCAGGCATATGAGTCCAAGATAGTCACCGGAGCACTTGAAAATGCTTCGGTGACTTCTTAGGCCTAGCCTAGCGAATCAATTAGACGCGGCGACGCTTTGATGGGCGGCAACCGTTGTGAGCGCTTGGGGAAACATCCTGGATGGATCCAACCTCAAGGCCAGCAGCCTGCAGCGAACGGATCGCGGTTTCGCGTCCCGAGCCTGGGCCCTTGACGAAAACGTCAACCTTGCGCATGCCGTGCTCCTGAGCGCGCTTTGCAGCAGCTTCAGCAGCCATCTGGGCAGCGTATGGGGTCGACTTACGCGAACCCTTCATGCCTACCTCGCCGGCCGAAGCCCACGAGATAACAGCACCGGACGGATCGGTAATCGATACGATGGTGTTGTTGAAGGTGCTCTTGATATGCGCCTGTCCCTGCGCAATATTCTTTTTGTCCTTGCGACGCGGCTTACGTACCGCTCCACGAGTCTTTGGGGGCATTTCTTCTCCTACGAAAAAAGTATTTGAGTTAGATCGCTAAGATTTAGCGAGTCTTCTTCTTACCTGCGACGGTACGCTTCGGGCCCTTACGGGTACGTGCGTTGGTCTTGGTGCGCTGGCCGCGGACCGGCAGGCCCTTACGGTGACGAATACCTTCGTAGGATCCGATCTCAACCTTACGGCGAATGTCAGCCTGAACCTCACGGCGCAGGTCACCTTCAACCTTGTAAGTGCCTTCGACGAAGTCGCGCAGCTGCACGAGCTGGTCATCGGTGAGATCCTTAACGCGAGTGTCCGGGTTGATCCCGGTCGCCGCGATGGTCTCTTCTGCACGGGTCTTGCCCACGCCGTAGATGTAAGTCAGCGCGATAATTACGCGCTTCTCGCGTGGAATGTCCACGCCTGCTAAACGAGCCAAGTGGCTACCTTTCAACGAACGGAGGTCTGGAGCAGTACCATCCACGATTACTCGTGGCCCCGGCCTCCGAACCCGGGGGTACACCAGGACATAAGTCCTAGCTGATACTGCCTAATTGACTACGCGTGGGAATCCCGTAAAAACGGAATTAGCCCTGACGCTGCTTGTGGCGTGGGTTCTCGCAGATCACCATGACCACGCCGTTACGACGGATCACCTTGCACTTGTCGCAGATCGGCTTCACGCTAGGGTTAACCTTCAAGGCTTTGTCCTTTTGCGGTTGCAGTTAAATGTGGAGCAGTAAAAAGCTTGTCCAAGAACAATCATTCAGTTTTCACTGAGAAAGTTTTTGGTCTGCGGTTTACTTGTAGCGGTAAACGATACGACCTCGGTTGAGATCGTATGGGCTCATTTCAACCTGCACTCGGTCCTCTGGGAGGATTCGAATGTAGTGCTGACGCATCTTACCCGAGATAGTGGCGAGCACTACGTGTCCATTCGGCAGCTCCACGCGGAACATCGCGTTCGGCAGTGCCTCTGAGACGGTGCCCTCTACCTGGATGACGCCTTCCTTCTTGCCCATTTTCCCCGCTAACTTTTTTTGTTGGTGATTTTTCGCCAACAAGTAATTGGTTCTGGCTCCTGATCGGTGATTCCCAAACAAAGAATTTTGGGCACACTTAAATCACGAACCAACAGTCAACGATACGCTATTGTGCCGATGAGTGCCAATCGTTCTCTGACTTAAAAAATGTTAGATCCAGCACGTGACCGCTGGGTCACGTGCTGGATCTATTAATGCTGATGGTTCTTAGTGCTTCATTAGCCCTTGATAGGCGATGGGGTCACACCGAAGGGAGCCAGTCCAGCTTCTCCCCCATCATGAGCCGAGAGCACCCAGATGCCACCCATGTGGAAGGCTACGGTGTGCTCCCACTGCGAAGCGTTGGACTTGTCGTTGGTGACCACGGTCCAGTCATCTTCTAGGATCGAGGTTTCGATCTTGCCACGAACCAGCATTGGTTCAATGGCCAGTGCCATACCTGGCTTGATGCGTGAACCACGGTGGCCGGAGTTGTAGTTCAGCACATCCGGGGCCATGTGCATGGCTGAGCCGATGCCGTGACCGCAGTAGTCTTCCAGGATGCCTAGCTCGGCCCCTGGCTGGCTGGTCACAAAGTCATCAATGGCTTCACCGATCTGTCCGATGAAGCGTGCGTTGGCAGCGGCCGCGATGCCGGCCCACATGGCCTGCTCGGTGATGTCGCTCAGGCGCCGATCGGCTGGGTCAATGTTCTTGCCGACGAGCACGGTGCGAGCCGAGTCCGAATGCCAGCCATCAACAATGGCGCCGCCATCAATCTTGAGCACGTCACCATCTTTGAGTTCATAGTTTGATGGGAAGCCGTGGACCACTTCGTGGTTGACCGAGGCGCAGATGTTCGCTGGGAAGCCGTGGTAGCCCAAGAAGTTGCTGGTGGCGTTGTTGCGTTCCAGCACCTTGCCGAAGAGTTGGTTGATCGCTTCGGTGGTGACACCGGGGCGAGCCATCGCAACGGCTTCGTCCAACGCTTCTGCCAGAACCAGTCCGGCCTGACGCATCTTCAGGATTTCAGAGTTGGATTTGTACTCGATACGAGGCTGTCCGAAAGCCAATATCATTCCCCTAGCTGGATATGTTGCTGCTTTGTGGATCTTGCTAAAAACTGCGCAGGGACCGCGCTGCAACGTTCAATTGTTGCTGCACGATCCCTGCGCCGTGTATTTCGAGCTGCCTTAGGCGTTGACGTTCAACGCTGCCAGTACACGCTCGGTAACTTCTTCGATCGCACCGAGGCCATCGACCTTGCGCACGATGCCACGCTCTTCATAGCGATCTACAACAACGCGGGTCTCTTCGTTGTACAGGCTCAGGCGGTGGCGGATGACTTCTTCGGTGTCATCTGCGCGGCCTTCGATTTCTGCACGCTTGAGCAGACGAGCTACCAGTTCATCATCATCGGCAGTTAGCTGCAGTACAGCGTCCAGTGCGATGCCCTTGGCTGCCAACATGGCGTCCAGTGCGTCGACCTGTGCGCTGGTGCGTGGGTAACCGTCGAGCAGGAAGCCCTTGGCTACGTCCTCTTGGTTCAGGCGATCGTCAACCATATTGTTGGTTACCGAATCAGGTACAAAGTCACCGTTGTCAATGTACTTACTGGCTTCGATCCCTAGCGGGGTGCCGCCCTTGACGTTGGCACGGAAGATGTCGCCGGTGGAGATGGCAACAATATCCAAACGCTCGGAAATCTTTACGGCCTGGGTACCTTTACCGGCACCTGGAGGTCCAATAATTAGCAGTCGACTCATCGCAGTAGCCCTTCATAGTTTCGTTGCTGCATTTGAGCATTGATTTGTTTGACGGTTTCCAATCCCACACCAACCATAATGAGGATCGATGTTCCGCCAAATGGGAAGCTCTGATCTGCGTTGAACAGCACGAAGGCGATCAGTGGGATCAACGCGACGAACGCGAGGTACAGCGCGCCCGGCAAGGTAATTCGAGAAATCACGTACTGCAGGTATTCGGCGGTAGGCTTACCGGCGCGAATGCCTGGAATGAATCCGCCGTACTGCTTCATGTTGTCGGAGACCTCAACCGGGTTGAAGGTAATCGCAACGTAGAAATAGGCAAAGCCGATGATCATCAGCGTGTAGACCAGCATGTACCAAGGTGACGAGGTTGAGGAGTGCTCTTGCAGCCACATTGCCCAGCCTGGCAAGGTTCCGTCATCGTTCTGGTTGAACTGCACCAGCATCTGTGGCAGAGCCAAGATGGAGCTGGCGAAGATCACTGGGATCACGTTGGCCATGTTCAGCTTCAGCGGGATGTAGGTGGAGGTGCCACCCACGGTGCGTCGGCCTACGGTGCGTTTAGCGTACTGAACCGGGATGCGACGCTGGGACTGCTCCACGAAGACCACAAGGGCCACGATGAGCAAACCAACAAGCAGCACACCAATAAATGCCATCACGCCCTGTGCCTGAAGGATCGAACCCATCGAGGATGGGAAGCCCGAAGCAATAGAGATGAAGATCAGGATGGACATGCCGTTGCCGATACCGCGTTCGGTGATCAGCTCACCCATCCACATGATCAGGCTGGTGCCTGCAGTGAGGGTCATGATCATCAGAAGAATCACGATCAGTGAGTCATCTGGAACCAGCGGTAGCGAGCAGCTTGGGAACAGGCTACCGGTACGGGCAAGGGTCACCAGAGTGGTTCCCTGCAACAAGGCGAGGGCGATGGTGAGGTAACGCGTGTACTGCGTTAGCTTGGCTTGCCCGGCTTGGCCTTCCTTATGCAAGGTTTCGAAGTGCGGGATCACCACACGCAGCAACTGGGTAATGATGGACGCCGTAATGTACGGCATGATTCCCATTGCAAAAATGGAGACCTGCAACAGGGCGCCGCCACTGAACAGGTTCACGAACGAATAAAGTCCACCGGTGGTTTCACCCATTGCCAGACACTGCTGAACGTTGCTGTAATCGATTCCCGGAGAGGGAATGAATACACCGACACGATAGATCGCGATGATCCCAAGCGTGAACAGCAACTTGTTGCGCAGATCAGGCGTCCGAAAAACTCGGGCTATGGCGCTGAACAAGCGTCCTCCTGAAGTAAGTGCTTGAGCCTAGGAAGAGATACTTCCTATGACCTAACGATTCTAGCCGTGAACAGTACTATCCTGCCAAATACGCCACACGAATGAGTCGCAACTGTGAATCGATAGAAATGTTAAAGACCAGATCAGGCAAGCATTAATAGTTATCTTTGAAACTTTCTCGCCGATAGCAGAATGGTCCCGGTTCACGTTGATTACTCAACGTGAACCGGGACCACTCAAAGGCTAACCCTGATTTAGAGGGTTTCTGCCGAGCCGCCAGCAGCAGCGATCTTCTCGGAAGCAGAAGTCGAGAAGGCGTCAACCTTCACGTCAACCTTAACCGTGATATCGCCAGTGCCCAGGACCTTTACAGGCTGGTTCTTGCGAACAGCGCCCTTGGCAACAAGTGCCTCTACGGTAACTTCGCCGCCTTCTGGGAACAATTCCGAGATCTTGTCCAGGTTTACAACCTGGAACTCGACGCGGAATGGGTTCTTGAAGCCACGCAGCTTAGGCAGACGCATGTGCAGTGGAAGCTGTCCACCTGCGAATCCTGCCTTCACCTGGTAACGAGCCTTGGTACCCTTGGTACCGCGACCAGCGGTCTTACCCTTTGAACCTTCACCGCGACCAACGCGGGTCTTGGCAGTCTTTGCACCCTCAGCTGGGCGCAGGTGGTGAATCTTTAGTGCTTTTTCTTCAGCCATCTCTACTTCGCCTCCTCAACCTTCAACAGGTGTGGGACCTTGTTGACCATACCAACAGTCACAGGGTCAGCGGAGCGGACAACGGTGTGTCCGATGCGCTTCAGGCCCAACGAGCGAACAACGTCGCGCTGGGACTGGCTACCACCGATGATGGACTTGATCTGGGTGATTTCCAGGTTGGCGTCGCTTACAACAATGTTCTTAGCCATTGATTAAGCACCTGCCTTCTGGGACTGGATGTGACGCAGCATTGCTGCTGGTGCAACTTCGTCCAGCGGAAGACCGCGGCGAGCTGCAACAGCTGCAGGCTCTTCAAGAGCCTTCAGTGCAGCAATGGTTCCCTGAACGATGTTGATCTGGTTGCTTGAACCCATCGACTTCGACAGAACGTCATGGATGCCTGCGCATTCCAACACGGCGCGCACTGGACCACCGGCGATAACACCGGTACCAGGAGCAGCTGGACGAAGCAAGACAACGCCAGCGGCGGCCTCACCCTTGACCAGGTGTGGAATGGTGGTGCCAACACGTGGAACGCGGAAGAATGACTTCTTAGCCACTTCAACGCCCTTAGCGATAGCTGCAGGAACTTCCTTGGCCTTACCGTAGCCAACGCCGACCATACCGTTACCGTCACCAACAACGACAAGTGCGGTGAAGCTAAAGCGACGACCACCCTTGACGACCTTGGATACGCGGTTGATAGCTACAACGCGCTCAAGGAACTTGTCCTTGTCTTCGTTGCGGCTGTCCTTCTGGTCACGGCCACGGCCGCGGCCTTCGCCACGTCCACGACCTTCACCACGACCGCGGCCTTCGCCACGACGGGATCCAGCGTTCTCGGTAGCGGGAGCCGATGCAGTCTCGACTGCTTCAGTAGCTTCAGACACCTGAGTTTCCTTCTTGTTAGTTGCTTCGCTCACAGTGCCAGCCCACCTTCACGTGCGCCGTCAGCAACAGCAGCCACGCGACCGTGGTACTTGTTGCCACCGCGGTCGAAGACAACTGCTTCGATGCCAGCAGCCTTGGCGCGCTCTGCAACGAGCTCACCAACGCGCTTGGACTTTGCGGACTTGTCAGCATCGCTGTTGCGAAGATCTGCTTCCATGGTCGAAGCGCTGGCCAGGGTCAGACCCTGCGAGTCGTCCACGATCTGAACGAACATGTGACGAGCCGAGCGGTTGATAACCAAGCGTGGACGAGCAGTGGTACCAACGATGTGCTTGCGCACACGCTGGTGACGACGACCGCGCTGAGCGGACTTGCTCTTGCCCTTGATTCCGATAGCCATAATTACTTACCAGCCTTTCCGACCTTGCGGCGGATGATCTCGCCAGCGTAACGAATACCCTTGCCCTTGTAAGGCTCGGTCTTACGCAGCTTGCGGATGTTGGCGGCAACTTCACCGACGTGCTGCTTATCAATACCAGCGACGGTGATTTTGTTGTTGCCCTCTACCGAGTAGGTGACACCCTCAACGGCTGCAACCTTTACTGGGTGCGAGTAACCCAGAGCAAGCTCCAGGTCAGCGCCCTTGGCCAGTACGCGGTAACCGGTTCCGTGGATTTCGAGCTTCTTCTCGTAACCCTCGGTGACACCGATGATCATGTTGTTGATCAGGGTGCGAGTCAGACCGTGCAACGAACGAGCCTCGCGGCCGTCGTTGGGGCGGTTGACGGTAACAGTGTTCTCGTCCTTGGCAACGGTGATAGGAGCCTTGACGGTGATCGAAAGTTCACCCTTCGGGCCCTTGACGGCGACCTGCTGGCCATCGACATTTAGCTCAACGTTTGCAGGAACGGTGATCGGAAGACGTCCAATACGTGACATTGTATGTTTCTCCCTTTCCGTTACCAGACGTAGGCGAGGACTTCCCCACCCACGCCCTTCTTTGCAGCCTGACGGTCAGTAAGCAGACCGGAGGAGGTGGACAGGATTGCGATACCAAGACCACCGAGCACGTGAGGCAAGTTGGTGGACTTTGCGTATACGCGAAGACCTGGCTTGGAGATACGACGTACGCCAGCGATTGAACGCTCACGCGATGGGCCGTACTTCAAGGTGATGGTCAGAGTCTTGCCGACTTCTGCAGCAACTTCCTCGAACGAGGCAATGTAGCCCTGTTCCTTGAGGATGTTAGCAATGCGTACTTTTAGCTTGCTCGACGGCATCGACACAGTGTCGTGGTATGCCGAGTTAGCGTTACGCAGACGAGTCAGCATATCTGCGACTGGATCTGTCATAGACATGTGGGCTTCAGCCCTTCCTCGTTACGGTTTCCTTAGCGGACCTGTAACGTAGTGAGATTAGTTGTTGGTCTTGAATGGGAAGCCCAGAGCCTTTAGCAAGGCACGGCCTTCGTCATCAGTCTTGGCGGTGGTCACCACAGTGATGTCCATACCGCGCACGCGATCGATCTTGTCCTGATCGATTTCATGGAACATCGACTGTTCGGTCAGACCGAAAGTGTAGTTACCATTGCCATCGAACTGACGGTCGCTCAAACCGCGGAAGTCGCGGATACGAGGCAGTGCCAGGGTGATCAAGCGATCAATGAATTCCCACATGCGATCGTTACGCAGGGTGGTGTGCGTACCAATTGGCATGCCTTCGCGCAGCTTGAACTGTGCGATGGACTTGCGAGCCTTGGTTACCACTGGCTTCTGACCGGTAATTGCGGTCAGGTCCTTGACGGCACCTTCAATGAGCTTCGAGTCCTTGGCAGCTTCGCCGACACCCATGTTCACTACAACCTTGGTCAGGCCTGGGACCTGCATGGTGTTGACGTAGTTGAACTGCTCCTGCAAAGCAGGGCGGATCTCTGCGTTGTACTTAGCCTTCAGACGTGGCTGGATCTTGGTGGCTGCTTCAGTCATTACAGATCCTTTCCGGAAGCCTTGGCGAAACGGACGCGTACAGTCTTGGACACGCCGTTCTTTTCTACGGTTTCCTCGCGGAAACCGACGCGGGTTGGCTTCTTGGTTTCTGGGTCAACCACTGCAACGTTAGAAACGTGCACTGGAGCCTCAACAACCGTGATGCCGCCGGTGGTCGAACCTGATTCGGTCTGACCTGCCTTGGTGTGCTTGGTGACGCGGTTAACGCCTTCAACAAGTACGCGGTTGGTATCGGTGATGACCTTCAGGACTTTGCCCTGCAAGCCACGATCCTTGCCTGAGATGATCTGAACCAGGTCACCCTTTTTGATCTTTGCGCCCATGGTTACAGCACCTCCGGAGCCAGCGAAACGATCTTCATGAACTTCTTGTCACGAAGTTCACGACCCACTGGGCCGAAAATACGGGTACCGCGTGGTTCACCTTCGTTCTTCAAGATCACAGCTGCGTTCTCGTCGAACTTGATGTAGGAACCGTCTGCACGACGGATTTCCTTCTTAGTGCGAACGACGACTGCCTTGACGACGTCGCCCTTCTTTACGTTGCCGCCAGGAATTGCATCCTTGACGGTAGCGACAATAGTGTCGCCAATGCTTGCGTAGCGACGCTTCGAGCCACCAAGAACACGGATGGTAAGGATTTCCTTAGCACCGGTGTTGTCGGCAACCTTGAGTCGCGACTCCTGCTGAATCACTTCTTACTCCTGTCGTCTCGCTGGTTCTCTTATAAATCGAGCCTTGCGGAACGGATATGGTCTCCACGGCACGTATCGCTTACCCCCACCGTCGCGAGCGCACCGAATGCTGATCTCAATTGGCGGCAGGGCCGAGGCGTAAAATACCGAGGCTGTACTTGTGCATCTAAACTGATTTAGACCGCACTGCATCGTGCCGAAGGTGGATAGTCCCCGAACACAATGCGCACAGGGTTACAAGTCTAGCGCAGAGTGGCACAAAACCGAAATGGTGTGGTATGCGGAAAATAGGCGTCGTTCGTCACATCAGACACCACGTACTCCCCCGGCATATCAACGTTCATGACCGCGGCCAAATTTTCTGATGTGGTCGACTAACACCAACACTGCAGGTAATTCTTCTGACTGCCCATGGCTTCCTGAATGATTTTCAGAAAATATTTGCTATAGACGATGCCGCTCAAATGAAGCACAGGGCGCTACCTGCCTATGAGGCCAAACGTAGCCTTGATCGCCAGATGATCCGAGCCATGAATCTGCAGTGTCTCTTGTTCCAATGGAATGAATCCTCTCGACAGAACATGGTCTATGCCCAGCAGTGGTGGCACGTTTCTATTAGCCGGCCAGGTTGACAGCGGAAACAACGTTGACTCGTCGTCCATAATCGAAGCCAGTTTCCGAAACTGCGGATGGCTCCTCGCCGAGTTGAAGTCCCCTGCTAGGATCAACGGCTTGTTGCCTTCCTCGCCTATCCAATGTTGTAACGCGGACAAGCCTTGGGCCCACCGCTTCGCGCTGCCCAAAGGCGGATATACGTGAACGCCCACTACGGTGAGAGTCCTACCCGGTAATTCGACTTCCACAACGGGCATCCCATACCAGCCGGTGACCCCCGGGCCCAGACTACCGCCGAGGTCCTTTAGCGGATACCGCGAAAAGATCACGGTATCCCGTTCGCCTCCTGTGGGTACCGGTGCGCTGCGGTATTTCAACGAGCCTAAAGCGCCTTCCGCGCGCAGCCGGTCGTGCAGCGCTTCACTCGTTTCAACAAGCACCACGACATCAGGATCTACCTGCTGGATACTCGTTGCGAGTTGCTTTGCGTCCGCACCGGCTTTGAGCGCATTGAAAGAGAACACGGTGACATCGGCACTAGCGCCCTCCAGCGTTGCCTGATCGCTAGGCCAAACTACATTGGGAGCCATCCCCATCACCAATAGCACCACAGTGAGCGAAGCAACTAGCCAACGCCGCCTCATGAGCGTGAACAAGACGATGACCGCCACTGCAAGTAACGTCCATGGTTGGAATGCTTGAAGTCGGGGTAACCAACCGCCGGCAAGCCACGGAACGTACGGCAGGGCTCCAGTGCTGAAACAGGTCATCAGCAATATCGCCCACTTCCACGGCCAACGTGGATGTGGGCGATATTTTGACATGTGCTCAGCTTAGTTGACCACCAACGCGAAAGCGTTTACGACGAAGCGCTACCCGACTGCTGAGCAGCCCATTCCGCCACGCGTTGCGCGCTTTCCTCTTCGCTCAGATCTTCAACCCGGCTCATGATCGACCACCGCACACCGAATGGATCGATGATGGAAGCGAATCTGTCGCCGGAAACAAAATTAGTCACCGGTTCCCTCACCGTAGCTCCCGCTTCAATCGCTCTAGCCAGCACGGCATCCACTTCTTCGCAGTACAGACCCAAGGAGTAGGAGGCGTTCGGAGCCTCCGGCGGTGGCACCAGACCGTATGCCGGATTGGGCTCACCAATCTGTAGGTGTCCCTGGCCAAAATCTATTTCAGCATGCACGACAACACCGCCCATGCTTGTGGCATCGATGATCCGCGCTCCGAAAACATCTTTGTAGAACTCCAGTGCCTTCCGCGCATTGGCAACGGCGAGAAATGGAGTCAGTGAAGTTACTCCGTGCGGAACGCCAGCGGTGGTGTGCGTTCCGGTGACACCATGCACCAATTCGTTGTGATTTTTCATGTCTCAAGACTACGTACGTGTGCAATGCTGGGGCTTGTAAATTTGCGACGGATTTGAGGAGCGCTTGCATGGCTGATATTCATGATGGTCGAGGTGTTCTATATCCTGCACGGCTCCCAGAATTCGAACGCATCCTACCTCCCGAACATATGCAGCAGTACGTTAGCTGGTTCTGGATTTCTCGCTGGCAGCTTGCTGCCGGCAGAAGTTCTCGTCAACAGCTCTTACCTTTCCCGCTGATGAATGTTGTCGTGCAGCCTGAGGGAGTGACTGTCTCAGGTCCAAGCAACGGCGCATCCCATAAGGACCTGCGGGGTTCAGGCTGGGCGGTAGCCGCCTTGCTCCGCCCTGCAGCTGCTCCTTATGTTGCTTCTCTGACCAATTGCTCACCACAACAGCTACTAGATCAAGAGCTACCGATAAACGCTCATGATCTTCATCAGGCCTTGTTGAAAGAGCGACAACTACGTGGCGACGACCAGTTGAATGAACGTTGTGCTCATCATTTGTCTGTGTGGCTCGAACGATGCTTGCCACCGATCAATGAATCAGGAACGCTAGCCAACAAATTCTTGGATTACGTTTCGGCGGACCGTACCGCGCTACGTGTTGATCAAGTCGCTACAGATCTAAACCTGACTGTACGTAGCCTGCAACGCCTGTCCCTAAAATACTTAGGGCTTTCTCCGTTGTCCGTCATTCGGCGCTACCGGTTGCAAGAAGCCGCCTTGCATTTACGCGAGCATCCGCAAGCCTCGCTTGCCACATTAGCCGTAGACCTCGGCTAAACCGACCAGGCTCACATGTCGACAGACTTCCGGAAAGTACTCGGCTATTCCCCTAGCGATTATCGAAGCAGTTAGCGATTTCCGAGTGACCAACTATCGAACGACACAACGCCAAGAATCCTGATGAAGACTTAACCCATTCGAATCGGTACTAACGCTCTGAATTGGGAGTTCATTATGGAACCCTGGTGCCGATTGCGAACGTAGCTTAAAAAGGTCCACCGTCCCCTAGACGCAGAAATGCCCCGAACTCTTCTTTCGAAGTGTTCGGGGCATTCTTCAATCACGAGATCCGTGAAATCGAGTCGAAAGCTTACTTAGCCTTCTCTACGATCTCAACGAGACGCCAACGCTTGTCAGCAGACAGCGGGCGGGTCTCAGCGATTACAACCAAGTCGCCGATGCCGGCTTCGTTGTTCTCGTCATGAGCCTTTACGTTCTTGTTGCGACGCATAACCTTGCCGTAAAGGGCGTGCTTTACACGGTCCTCAACGTCAACGACGATGGTCTTCTGCATCTTGTCGGAAACCACGTAACCACGGAGGGTCTTGCGGTCGTTACGCTCGGTAGCGTTATCCACACCGTTCTCCTTCTCGCTCATTACTTGGATTCCTTCTTGGTTTCTTCAACCGGAACGACGACATCCTGACGAATGCCCAGCTCGCGCTCGCGCAGCACAGTGTAAATGCGGGCGATATCGCGCTTGATAGCCTTCAGGTTCGCGTTGCTCTCTAGCTGGCCGGTAGCCGACTGGAAACGCAGGTTGAACAGTTCTGCCTTGGCCTTCTTCAATTCCTCGTTCAAACGAGCAGAATCGAAGCCGTCCAGGGACTCAATGCTAAGGTCTTTAGAACCGAGAGACATCCCTATTCACCACCTTCACGACGCACGATGCGTGCCTTCATTGGTAGCTTGTGGATTGCAAGACGCAATGCCTCTTTAGCTACCTCTTCACTGACGCCACCGAGTTCAAACATGACTCGTCCTGGCTTGACGTTGGCGACCCACCACTCAGGTGAACCCTTACCGGAACCCATACGGGTTTCAGCAGGCTTCTTGGTCAAGGGACGGTCAGGGTAGATGTTAATCCACACCTTGCCGCCACGCTTGATGTAACGGGTCATGGCGATACGAGCGGCTTCGATCTGACGGTTAGTCACGTAAGCCGGGGTCAACGCCTGGATGCCGTACTCACCGAACGATACGGTGGTACCGCCCTTGGCAGCACCCGAACGCTTTGGGTGGTGCTGCTTACGGAACTTGACTCGACGTGGGATAAGCATTTAAGCCTCTCCTCCTTCCGCAGCCGGAGCTGCAGCGCCCTTACGATCGTTACGACGACGGCGTTCGCCGCCACGTGGACGATCGTTTCCGCTACCGCGACCACCGCGAGCTGGAGCAGCAGCAGCCTGCTGTGCAGCCAGTTCCTTGGCGGTTACGTCACCCTTGTAGATCCAAACCTTCACGCCGATACGGCCGAAGGTGGTCTTGGCTTCGAACTTGCCGAAGTCGATGTTCGCACGCAGGGTGTGCAGCGGCACACGACCTTCGCGGTAGAACTCCTTGCGGGACATTTCTGCGCCGCCAAGTCGACCGGAGCACTGAACGCGGATACCCTTGGCACCAGCGCGCATTGCCGACTGCATTGCCTTCTTCATCGCACGGCGGAAAGCCACACGTGAAGCAAGCTGCTCGGCGATGCCCTGGGCGACCAACTGGGCCTCCATGTCAGGGTTCTTGACCTCGAGGATGTTCAGCTGAACCTGCTTGTTGGAAAGCTTTTCGAGCTCTCCGCGAATGCGGTCTGCTTCGGCGCCACGACGACCGATGACGATACCTGGACGAGCGGTGTGGATATCCACACGCACACGGTCACGGGTACGTTCGATTTCGACGCGGGCGATGCCTGCACGATCCATTCCCTTGGACAGCAGTGCACGGATCTGTACGTCTTCTTTTACGTAATCCGCGTAACGCTGGCCTGGCTTGCTGGAATCAGCGAACCAGTGCGAGATGTGGTCAGTGGTGATGCCGAGACGGAAACCGTTCGGATTTACCTTCTGTCCCATTTAGTTCTCCCCACCCTTCTGGGTTGAAACAACCACAGTCACGTGGCTGGTGCGCTTCTTGATCTGGAATGCGCGACCCTGAGCACGCGGCTGGAACCGCTTCATGGTCGGACCTTCGTCAACAAACGCTTCGCTGATAATCAGCTCGTCCTCATTGAATGCTTCACCTGCGCGGTCCGCGGCGGCACGGGCGTTAGCCACTGCCGATGCGACAACCTTGTATACCGGCTCCGAAGCTGCCTGTGGGGCAAACTTCAAGATGGCCAGTGCTTCGTTGGTCTGTAGACCACGAACAAGGTTGACGACGCGCCGGGCCTTCATAGGCGTTACGCGGATGTGACGCGCAATTGCCTTGGCTTCCATTGCTATCCTTCTCTCGTCTATCGAAGAAGTGCTAAGCGATACTAGATCCCTTGCGGGGCCTAGCGGCGCTTGCCCTTCTTGTCGTCCTTCACGTGGCCACGGAACGTACGGGTTGGAGCAAACTCTCCGAGCTTGTGACCAACCATAGATTCGGTAACGAACACAGGAATGTGCTTGCGACCGTCATGTACGGCGATGGTGTGTCCCAGCATGTCCGGGATGATCATCGAACGGCGGGACCACGTCTTGATGACGTTCTTGGTGCCCTTATCGTTTTCAGCAACGACCTTTAGGAACAGGTGCTGATCGACGAAGGGGCCTTTCTTCAGGCTGCGTGGCATGTTTCCAGGCTCCTATCGCTTGTTCTTGCCGGTCTTGCGACGACGCACAATGAGCTTGTCGCTTTCCTTATTCGGACGACGGGTGCGTCCTTCACGCTTACCGTTAGGGTTGACCGGGTGACGACCACCGGAGGTCTTACCTTCACCACCACCGTGTGGGTGGTCAACTGGGTTCATGACAACGCCACGAACGGTTGGGCGTACGCCCTTCCAGCGCATACGGCCGGCCTTACCCCAGTTGATGTTGATCTGCTCAGCGTTACCAACTTCGCCGATGGTTGCGCGGCAGCGCACATCAACGTTGCGGATTTCGCCTGAAGGCAAACGCAGCTGAGCGAAGCGACCCTCACGGGCAACCAGCTGAATCGAAGCACCAGCGGAACGAGCCATCTTAGCGCCGCCACCTGGACGAAGCTCCACAGCGTGAATCACGGTACCAACCGGGATGTTACGCAGTGGCAGGTTGTTACCTGGCTTGATGTCGGCTTCTACGCCGGCTTCAATTGGGTCACCCTGCTTGAGGTTGTTCGGTGCAATGATGTAGCGCTTGGCGCCATCTGCGTAGTGGAGCAGTGCGATACGTGCAGTACGGTTTGGGTCGTACTCAATGTGAGCGACCTTTGCCGGAATGCCGTCCTTATCGTGACGACGGAAGTCGATAACACGGTAAGCGCGCTTGTGTCCGCCACCCTTGTGTCGGGTGGTGATCTTACCGGAGTTGTTACGGCCGCCAGTCTTGGTGAGCGGACGAACCAGCGACTTTTCCGGAGTCGATCGGGTGATTTCTGCGAAGTCGGCTACCGACGAGCCGCGAAGGCCCGGGGTAGTCGGCTTGTACTTACGAATTCCCATTTATTTTAATTCCTCGTTAAAGTGGTCTCCGCTTAGGAAAGCGGACCGCCGAAGATGTCAATCGAGCCTTCCTTCAGGGTGATGATGGCACGCTTGGTACTCTTGCGTGCACCCCACCCGAAGCGGGTGCGCTTGCGCTTACCGACTCGGTTGATGGTGTTTACAGAATCAACTTTGACGTTGAAGATAGCTTCAACGGCGTACTTGATTTCCGTCTTATTTGAGCTAGGTGCCACCTCGAAGGTGTACTGACCTTGATCGATCAGACCGTAGCTCTTTTCCGAAACGACTGGTGCGATGACCACGTCGTGTGGAGCCTTTGAGAACGCGCTCACTTGGCTTCCTCCTTCTGGACCAGGGCATCGAAGGCAGCCTTGGTGAAGACTACGTCATCCGAAACCAGAACATCGTAGGTGTTCAGCTGGTCGACGTACAGAACATGCACAGCGTCGAGGTTGCGAACCGAAAGGGCTGCAACATCGTTGGCACGATCGATGACGACAAGCAGGTTCTTGCGCTCGGTGAGTGAACGCAAGGTAGCCAGAGCATCCTTGGTCGATGGGGTTTCCCCTGCAACCAAGTTCTCAATCACGTGAACGCGATCGAAGCGTGCGCGATCAGACAAAGCGCCGCGCAGTGCAGCAGCCTTCATCTTCTTCGGGGTACGCTGCGAGTAATCACGTGGGGTTGGACCGTGGACAATGCCACCGCCGGTCATGTGTGGAGCACGGATCGAACCCTGACGGGCGCGGCCGGTACCCTTCTGCTTGAACGGCTTGCGACCTGCACCCGAAACCTCGGAGCGGTCCTTGGTCTTGTGGGTACCCTGGCGGGCAGCAGCAAGCTGTGCAACGACAACCTGGTGCAGCAGCGGGACGTTGGTCTGTACGTCGAAGATCTCTGCAGGCAGTTCGACGTTAAGTGCCTTAGTCATTTACTTATGCTCCCTTCACGGCGTTGCGTACGAGAACGACGCGGCCGCGGGCGCCTGGAACGGCACCCTTGATCAGCAGGAGGTTCTTCTCAGCGTCGATAGCGTGAATGGTCAGGTTCTGAGTGGTAACACGCTCAGCACCCATACGACCAGCCATCTTCTGTCCACGGAAAACGCGACCTGGGGTCGATGCGCCGCCGATGGAACCTGGCTTACGGTGGTTCTTGTGAGCACCGTGCGATGCGCCAACACCATGGAAGTTGTGGCGCTTCATAACGCCGGCGAAGCCCTTACCCTTAGAGGTACCTACGACGTCGACCTTCTGGCCGGCTTCGAAGAGCTCTACGGAAAGTTCCTGACCAGCGGTGTACTCGGCAGCGTCTGCGGTGCGCAGTTCTACCAGGTGACGACGTGGGGTTACGCCTGCAGCCTCGAAGTGACCAGCCAGTGGCTTGGTGACCTTGCGAGGATCGATCTGGCCGTAGCCGATCTGAACTGCGGTGTAGCCATCGCGCTCAGCGTTGATGAGCTTGGTGACAACGTTGCTATCAGCCTGCACGACGGTGACAGGAATCAGGTTGTTGTTCGAATCCCAAACCTGGGTCATGCCGAGCTTCGTGCCCAACAGGCCCTTGAAATTACGGGTTGCGGTCATAGTTTTCTCGCCACCTCCCCTTAAAGCTTGATTTCGATGTTGACATCCGCTGGCAGGTCGAGACGCATCAGCGAATCAACAGCCTTCGGGGTCGGATCAACGATGTCGATCAGACGCTTGTGCGTGCGCATTTCGAAGTGCTCACGGCTGTCCTTGTACTTGTGTGGCGAACGGATAACGCAGTACACGTTCTTCTCCGTTGGCAGCGGCACTGGGCCGACTACGGTTGCGCCTGCGCGCGTGACCGTCTCAACGATCTTCCGGGCCGAAACGTCAATGACCTCGTGGTCATACGACTTCAGCCGGATGCGGATTTTCTGTCCCGCCATGGCGTCATGCCTCTTTCTGTTAGCACTATCTAAAATTTCTGTGCCTATATACGGGTTCTTGCGAACCGGCACGCCTTACGCTGCGACTGAATCCGAATAAATCCGGGTTCCTCACCCGCAGGTGGCTCCGACCCCCGAACTCGGGCGTGTCGTGAAATTTTCAGTCACGACAAAGCCGCAAAGTTCTCACTTTATCGAGGGCCTTATAGTTTGAAGCAGTTGTATTGATCCCGAACCACAGGCATTATCCTGTGTGAGAGCCAATCCCGGTTGTTCAAACCAGATCCGATTACCCCAACAAAGAGGATCGGGTTGCAATCAAGCAACTTATCTAGTCTGACAGGTCGGCAACGATCGCGCAAATCTTTTGTAGCCTTTTAGCCCCGTGATCTTGACCTCACCGCGCCTAAGAGACTGCATTAGACACTGCACTTTTACTCTTCGGGATCTTTGACAGTTGGATCTTGCCGCACATCGTCTTCTTGCGCAGCTCGCATCCATGGCAACCCTGTCTGTGTCGGAGCCGCACCTGCTGGTTGTTGCGGCGGCGCAGTTGGCTCCGGCATTGACGGATTATTGGCCTTATCAACCTTCACCAATTTGAAGACCGCAGCAACAATCAGGCCCAAGCCAATGATGACTAACCAGAGGAAGGCCAGCTCGCGCAGGAACCACAGCACCGCAACCGTCATGGCGATGGCGCCCCACCAGATCAACAACTTATCCCCTTGTTTCAGGCTCCAGGCTACTAGGGCAGCGAAGAAGATCAAGGCCAAGATCTGTACCACAGGATTGGCGTCCATCAAGGAGAAGATCAAGCTGAGGCTGGCGGCTGTCGCTGCAGAAATCAGATAGATGCGTTCAAGCTGGCGGTCCACGCGCAGATTCCGCCAGATCACCAAGACCACGGCGATGGCGCACAGGTAGAGGCACACGGTGCTGGCCTGCGGCACAGACTCTAGGAATGCGTAGCTACTCAGGCCCAGCAGGGCCGCGAGCACAAAGAGTGCGTCCGGCATATAGGGGCGGAACTTCTCGGGTAGTTCAAAAATGTAGGTAGCTGTTGCCACCGCAAGAATGAGGGCCGCTCCCCCAATAACGCTGAAAGCGCCGTCGGTTTTACTATGCGCAATGAGTCCGGCACTAAATCCAGCCACCATCATCTGCGCGAAGTACAACCGCGCTGCCCCACCCACCGCGTTGTCACTACGGTAGTTTGCTTCAGGATAGGCAGGTACGGGCTGAGCCCACCGTCCATGCGCGGTAGCCAATAGGTAGAAGACCAGCGCGACAGCTAGCAAAACCCAAACACGATCCATGGCTTCTAAAGCGTTGGCACCTGAACGATCGCGCAACAGCTTCACCGCACGAATACCGAGGTACGTGATGGTCACACCTGCAGCAATCGCGTACCAAGCACTGCGACGAGTCACAACGAACAGCACCAACACCACAGCCACCAGCAACAGGGCCAGTACTTCGAACCAGGTGCCCAACTGCCACAGCGCAACTGTCATGGCCGGAACGAAGATCCCCACACCGGTAGCTATCGAGAAGTTCTTCTTGGTGCGCAGACGCCATTCGGCCAAGGTAGCCACAAGGACAAGTAGCAACAAGAGCACACTGGCAACATCCTTGGTCCACCACGAAGAGCGGATCCAACCGGTGTTCTGTCCCAAAGCCATTGCTGGAATACAGACCAAGAGGGTTACACCCAAGATTGTCGGCAACATATAGAGCTGCCGAGCAACTGCTAGCTGATGTTGGGCCCAATAGGCGGTTGCCCCGTGTACGGCCCAAAGTAGTGCAGCAAGTAGCAGCGCGCCTCGATCCGGGTCCGGCACACCATACATGTAGACAAACAGGCTGACCGGTTCAAGGATGAGTAAACCGGTGGCAATCCATTGAAGTTCTTGAGACAGAACCTTCGTCTTCAGTGCGTTGCGTACCAGGCGTAGCAACTGCGGAACAACTAGCGAGAGCAGTAGCAGCGCGTAGCGTCCGTGGATATCAAACTGGTGAACGTCAACGAACCACCAAACCATGGTGCTAAAGAGCACCTGGGAGAAGGTAGCGTTGCGAATTTTCCATGACAGGCGTTGCTCTTGGCGCAAGCTGAGCAGGAAGAAGAGAAGCCCAATGGTTCCGACCACCAGGGCTAGGTACCAGTTCGCTCGGTTGAAGCTGAGTGAGTAGGTCAGCAACAGCATCAGGCTTGCCGCACCTCGAATCGAATCGTTGAGACGCGTCTGCTGGGCAGTCTTGCCCGCAAGCCACCAGCCGGATACTGCGGTGACCATGGCGGTCAGCAGCAAAATAGTGGTAAACCAGCTCACAGAAGAGATACCAACAAGTTGCGCCTGCGCCTCATGTGATACTCCGGTGATACGCCAGGCAACCAAGGTCATTGCCACCACCAGTGCCGAACCGCCCAGACGGATCAACCGGTGCGAATCGTCCTTGACGCTAGGCTCGCCACGCGTTGTGGCGAATGTGGCCAGAACCCAGTAGCCCAACGCAACGAGCGTAAGTCCAACACCCACCGACAACATGAGAGCTAGATCCGAACGCTTGCCAGTGGTTTCCCACAACGTTCCGCCCAGTGCACCACCCAAACTAAGCAGCAGCACCCAGCGAGCGTAGCTCCGCAGCACATTCCAGCCATGGTGGGAACTGCTGCGTATCACCGAGAGCGCGAGAATGCCCAGGGCCAGGCTTGGCAACGGACGCCAGAAATGCTCCGCGAGATCGAGGATAGGTATCAGCGCAAATCCCGGCAACGCGAGGGTTTCAACCCTCGAACGTTTCATCACGCCAAAGATTGTGGCAGTCATCAACAGTGGGATGGCGACGTAACTGATCCAGCCTGTAGTTCCTTCAGTACCAGTGAGGAAGTAGGACAGTGCGGCGGCGACGAGTGCCAGTGCCCATAGTGCTCCACGTTCATAACGCACGTGAGTCGCGCTGATGCCTAGTCGTTGACGGTAGGAAGCTACATAACGAAGTACCAGCACACCTTGAATGACTAGTGCTACAGCTACAGTGATAGCCGCGACCGAACCGGTAAATCCTGCATAGTCGCAGGCAGCGACCAGCATGAGCATGAAGCTCAGCCGGGCAGCATACAACCGATACAGCCGGAATTGGCTGAGCAGTTTAACGCTGAGCAGTAGCTGTCCGGTGAGCAGGAAGAAGATCCATAGGTAGTCTCTGCTCGAAAGTTCCGGCAGCAGCACCAGTGCCAACAGTCCTACCAGCGCAGGCAGTAGTTGGGCTGTGCTCGAAAGAGCCGTGTAGAACGCGGAGTTGCGCACACGGTCACTGAAGACAGCCAACAAGAGCAGGAGCACCGACAGCGCCAAGAGGAACAGTAGGTAGTAAAGCATTCCGCGCTGCAACATCGCAGCTCCAGCCATGGAGGTGCTGACCAGAATGAGTACGGCTACCCATGCCAAGACTCGAGACTTGAATCTAATCGTTGCGTAGCCAACCGCCAGTGTCGAGATTGCAGAGAAGACAAACCAGATCACCGGGCCGGGCACATCGAGGGTGTTGTAGGTAGCGATGCCACCCAGTGGCAGCAGCGCCATGCCGGTACCGGCAAAGGCAGCGCCTGCCGGCTTCAATGACGATTTGAATGCGTGAGTGAGCAGTCCACCAACGTAGAACACTGTAGCCAGTAAGAACAGACCAACCAGCTTGAGTACTGGGGGCAAGGCGAAGCTGAGGAATAGTGCGCCAGCGGCAACGATCATCAGGGCGGCTACATACAAGGTGATATTGATATTGCGCAGTTCGCGCTCACGCTTGGTTAGTACCTTGACCGGTTTGGCTACAACAATGGGGCCAGCGGGAATCTTCTCTTGTGGTCTTGCGCCGATGGGCTGCCGTGTCAGATACGGCTGGCCTACCCCGGGAGCTACTGGCTGCGCATAGGAAGTATTGGTTGGTGGGGATAGCTGCGGAGTTGATCCATACAGCGGGGCCACGGCAGTACCTGGCGGCGCCTGCCCTTGATCAGCAAGAGTTGAGTTGCGCAGAAATTCTTGGGCCGCTTCATAGCCTTGTTGCCAGGCTTCGCGCAGTTGCGCGGAGCCGACGTTGTCTTCTTCGGCTTTACTGCGTCCACGCTTTTGCCCAAGAACGAAGGCTAGAACGATGAGCAAAATCGCCAACAACGTTGAACCGACCATTATCGCCACTCCCCTAGTGATGATCCATTATGCTCACCAATTACACCAGCTTATTGAAATAATCGCTAGCGCAAAACCTTGGGGACACAAAAATCCCCCAGCACCGTAACAGTGCTGGGGGATTTCTCAGATCCGAGGATCTAAATCATCAAGTAGAGACTACTTGGTGATTGCGGTGACCTTGCCCGAACCAACGGTGCGGCCGCCTTCACGAATAGCGAAGCCGAGGCCTTCCTCCATAGCGATTGGCTGAATCAGCTCAACCGACATTTCGGTGTTGTCGCCAGGCATAACCATTTCGGTACCCTCTGGAAGAGTGATAACGCCGGTTACGTCGGTGGTGCGGAAGTAGAACTGCGGACGGTAGTTCGAGTAGAACGGGTTGTGACGTCCGCCTTCGTCCTTCGACAGGATGTAGACGTTTGCATCGAAGTTGGTGTGTGGGGTGATCGAGCCTGGAGCTACGATAACCTGGCCACGCTCAACATCGTCGCGCTTCAGACCGCGAAGCAGCAGGCCACAGTTCTCGCCAGCCCATGCTTCGTCAAGCTGCTTGTGGAACATCTCGATACCGGTAACGGTGGTCTTCTGCACTGGGCGGATACCAACGATCTCAACTTCCGAGTTGAGAGCAAGGGTGCCACGCTCGGCGCGACCGGTTACTACGGTACCGCGACCGGTGATGGTGAAGACGTCCTCGATAGGCATCAAGAATGGCTTGTCACGGTCACGTACTGGATCTGGGATGTAGCTGTCAACAGCGTCCATCAGTTCCTCAACAGCTGCAACCCACTTCTCGTCGCCTTCCAGAGCCTTCAGGCCGGAAACGCGTACAACTGGTGCGTCGTCGCCATCGAAGCCCTGGGAGGAAAGAAGTTCGCGAACTTCCATCTCCACGAGCTCGAGAAGCTCTTCGTCATCAACCATGTCCGACTTGTTCAGTGCAACCATCAAGGTTGGAACACCAACCTGGCGGGCCAGCAGAACGTGCTCGCGGGTCTGAGCCATTGGACCATCGGTAGCAGCAACCACGAGGATTGCGCCGTCCATCTGAGCAGCACCGGTGATCATGTTCTTGACATAGTCAGCGTGGCCTGGAGCGTCAACGTGTGCGTAGTGACGCTTCTCGGTCTGGTACTCGATGTGCGAGATATTGATAGTAATACCGCGCTGGCGCTCTTCTGGAGCCGAGTCGATGTTAGCGAAGTCGCGCTTTTCGTTCAGGTCTGGGTACTTGTCAGCCAGAACCTTGGAGATAGCTGCCGTCAGAGTGGTCTTACCGTGGTCAACGTGACCGATGGTACCAATGTTGACGTGCGGCTTGTTGCGCTCGAACTTTGCCTTTGCCACAAGTTCCTCCTAGAAACATTTACAGAAGACTTTTTTCGTCTGCGCGGTTCGCAAACGAACTTCAATTAGTCTACTGGGGGCGTGGATAATTATGGAAATTTCGGTCCTCTGCGGGCCCTGCATGTGATGCAAATCCCTCGTTGGCCGTTTGCGGGGCCGGCCTCAATGGCGTTGAAACCGGCTCCGCGATCGGCCACTTCCCCACATGGGGGTCACGGCCAAGTTTGGTTCCGAAGCGAATTATTCGCCGCGGGACTTCTGAACGATCTCGTCGGCAACTGCCTTCGGGACCTCAGAGTAGCTGTCGAAGGTCATCGAGTAAACTGCACGACCCTGAGTCTTGGAACGCAGGTCACCAATGTAACCGAACATTTCAGACAGTGGGACGCCAGCCTTGATGACCTTGACGCCTGCAGCGTCGGACATCTCGGTGATCGAACCACGGCGGGAGTTGAGGTCGCCGATAACGTCGCCCATGTACTCTTCCGGGGTACGAACTTCAACGCTCATCAGTGGTTCAAGCAATACAGGGTTAGCGCGGCGTGCGCCTTCCTTGAATACCTGTGAACCAGCGATCTTGAACGCCATTTCCGAGGAGTCAACATCGTGGTATGCACCATCGATGAGGGTAGCCTTCACACCAACCAGTGGGTAGCCAGCCAGGATGCCGTACTGCATTGCTTCCTGGATGCCCTGGTCCACGGATGGGATGTATTCACGAGGAACACGGCCGCCGGTGACGCCATTCTTGAACTCGTAGGTTACGCCGTCAACAACTTCCAGAGGCTCGAACGAGACCTGGACCTTTGCGAACTGACCCGAACCACCGGTCTGCTTCTTGTGGGTGAAGTCAACCTTCTCCACAGCCTTCTTGATGGTTTCGCGGTATGCAACCTGTGGCTTACCAACGTTTGCTTCCACGCGGAATTCGCGCTTCATGCGGTCAACCAAGATGTCGAGGTGAAGCTCGCCCATGCCGCCGATTTCGGTCTGGCCGGTGTCTTCGTTCAACGAAACGGTGAAGGTTGGATCTTCTGCAGACAGCTTCTGAATAGCGGTCGACAGCTTTTCCTGGTCACCCTTGGTCTTTGGTTCGATAGCAACGAAGATCACTGGAGCTGGGAAGCTCATCGACTCAAGAACGATTGGGTTTGCTGGATCACAAAGGGTATCACCGGTGGTGGTATCCTTCAGGCCGATCACTGCGTAGATGTGACCTGCGTGGATCTCGTCAACCGGATTCTCCTTGTTGGAGTGCATCTGGAAGAGCTTGCCAACGCGTTCCTTCTTCTGCTTGGTGGAGTTCAGCAGCTGTGCGCCGGCCTCGACCTTACCGGAGTAAACGCGGATGAAGTTGAGCTGACCGAAGAATGGGTGAGCAGCAATCTTGAAAGCCAGTGCCGAGAACGGTGCGTCCTCAGAAGGCTCGCGAGTGAGCTCGATTTCTTCGTTCTTTGGATCGTGACCAACGGTTGCGCCAACATCCATTGGGTTTGGCAGGAAGTCAATCACAGCGTCGAGCATTGGCTGCACGCCGCGGTTCTTGAAGGCCGAACCACAGTAGACCGGGTAGATCTCCGAGTTGATAACCATCTTACGAATGCCGGCCTTGAGCTCATCAATGCTGATCTCTTCGCCTTCAAGGAACTTCTCCATGAGCTCATCCGAGCCCTCAGCGACGTCCTCTACCAGCTTTGCGCGGTATTCCTCAGCCTTTTCCTGCAGTTCAGCAGGAATTTCGCGAGTTTCGTAAGCTGCACCCATGGTGACATCGCCCTTGGCGTCGCCTTCCCAAACGAATGCCTTCATGGTCATCAAGTCGACCACGCCGGTGAAATCGTTCTCGGAACCGATTGGAAGCTGCATAACCAATGGCTTTGCACCCAAACGCTTGATGATGGTGTCTACGGTGAAGTAGAAGTCAGCACCCAGCTTATCCATCTTGTTCACGAAGCAGATACGTGGAACGTTGTACTTGTCAGCCTGACGCCATACGGTCTCAGACTGAGGCTCAACGCCTTCCTTGCCATCGAACACGGCAACGGCGCCATCGAGCACGCGAAGCGAGCGCTCCACCTCAACGGTGAAGTCAACGTGGCCAGGGGTGTCGATGATGTTGATCTGGTTCTTGTTCCAGAAGCAAGTAACGGCCGCGGAGGTAATGGTGATACCGCGTTCCTTTTCCTGCTCCATCCAGTCGGTGGTCGACGCACCATCGTGGGTCTCACCGAGCTTGTGGTTCACACCCGTGTAGAAAAGGATGCGCTCAGTAGTAGTGGTCTTACCGGCATCGATGTGGGCCATGATGCCGATATTGCGGACCTTGTTCAGGTCAGTAAGCACGTCCTGTGCCACGTTGTCTCCCTAAAAGGTGAGGCCGGAGTTGCTGGGCATCGGTTGATGCCCAGCTCATCCGAACAGTTCTTACCAGCGGTAGTGTGCGAAGGCCTTGTTAGACTCGGCCATCTTGTGAGTGTCTTCGCGACGCTTCACAGCGGCACCCAGACCGTTCGATGCATCCAAGATCTCGTTCATCAAACGTTCGATCATGGTTTTCTCGCGGCGAGCCTTCGAGTAGCCAACCAACCAGCGCAAAGCTAGTGCGGTTGCGCGTCCTGGCTTAACCTCAACAGGAACCTGGTAGGTCGCGCCACCGACGCGGCGTGAACGAACCTCAAGGGCTGGGCGGATGTTATCCATAGCCTTCTTGAGAGTCGTAACAGCGTCAGTACCGGACTTTGCAGCGGCACCTTCGAGTGCACCGTAAACAATGCGCTCTGCAGTGGACTTCTTGCCATCTACGAGAACCTTGTTGATCAGCTGGGTGACCAATGGGGATTCGAAGACTGGATCAGAAACTAGTGGGCGCTTTGGCGCCGGACCCTTACGAGGCATTACTTACCATCCTTCTTTGCACCGTAGCGGGAACGAGCCTGCTTACGATCCTTAACACCCTGGGTATCCAGAGCACCACGTACAATCTTGTAACGAACACCTGGAAGGTCCTTTACACGACCACCGCGAACGAGCACGATGGAGTGTTCCTGCAGGTTGTGTCCGACACCAGGAATGTAAGCGGTAACTTCGATACCACCGGCAAGGCGCACACGTGCGACCTTACGCAGAGCCGAGTTAGGCTTCTTCGGGGTGGTGGTGTACACACGGGTGCATACGCCACGGCGCATTGGGTTGCCCTTTAGGGCAGGGGCCTTGGTCTTGACGACCTTAGGCGAGCGGCCCTTACGGACCAGCTGCTGAATAGTAGGCACTTTCGTGTCCTTCCATTGTCTAAGTTTGTCGGCACCACGTCATAAGCACTGTTGCCTAGAAGAGTTTCGGTGCTTGGTTCATGGAGCTAGCTGCTTGCTTTACCGCTCAACTAGAATCTAAAAGTCCCTAGGCGTGCGAAAGTGTGGCATTCGTTGCGCAACCTACCCGCAACCCGGACTGAGTCCATTTTGCCACACATAAAACAATTGATTTCAGTCTAGCATTAATCCGCTGTCCCACCATGTCCAGTAACCGAGATCACCCGTGACCACCGGTTAGTCCATGGAGCAACAAGGAAGATACCAACATTCCCTTGACTCAAATTCAGGCTAACAAGTAGCCCTGAATAACAGCTGAACAGCGGTAGACACACACGTGGCGACAGACTGAATCTCTAGGAACGGCACCGAAACCCCGGATTGGCGCGGATCCCTGCGGAGATCAGTGATTCTAGTTGAATATTCAACCAGTAGTATTCACAACTAGTTTCTGTTTTCTTTCAGCAAGTCTGGCCCATCAGCAGCTAAGTCCTCCACTCCCCCAATCGCCTACGCTGCTGTAGGCGCAAACGTATCTGCAGGCTCACATCCAGCCGCATCAGGATTGCCTTGTTAAACGCCCAACGCCTGCCCACTTTTTCAAGTGGGCAGGCGTTGGGTCAACTACCTAGCGGTGTCGTTCTTCCGGTTTAGCGGAAATCCGATCCGTGGTCGTAGTCGTCCATCGAGATGGCACGGAATTCAGGCGAAAGCCCACCTTCCAGTGCATCGTCGTACAGACCCGAGGAGAAGGCCGAGGTACCGGTGAACAAAGTTGCCTTTGCTTCGTCGGTGGGCTCAACGTTGACCTGGGTGTAGCGATCCAGACCGGTACCGGCCGGGATCAGCTTACCGATGATCACGTTTTCCTTCAGACCGCGCAGTGGATCTTCCTTACCTTCCATCGCAGCCTGAGTCAGAACGCGGGTGGTTTCCTGGAAGGAAGCAGCCGACAGCCATGAATCGGTGGCAAGCGATGCCTTGGTAATACCCATCATCTCGTCACGGCCGGCAGCTGGACGCTGACCTTCCGAAACGGCCTTGCGGTTCGCAGCGGTGAAGCGTGAACGGTCAGCCAACTCGCCTGGCAGCAAGTCGGTTTCGCCGGACTCGATCACGGTGACGCGACGCAGCATCTGGCGGACGATAACTTCCACGTGCTTATCGTGGATGCCTACACCCTGGGACTGGTACACGTCCTGAACCTCACGGACCAGGAACTTCTGTGCTTCACGTGGGCCGAGGACTCGAAGAACCTGCTTCGGATCCAAGGTACCGGAAGTGAGCTGAGTACCGGCAACGATGTTCTGGCCATCTTCAACCAACAGGCGAGCACGACGCAGAACCGGGTAGGCCTGCTTCTCATCGCCGTTGTCTGGAGTAACCACAACGCGCAGCTGCTTCTCGTCGTCCTCGATCGATACACGACCGGTGACCTCGGACATCGGAGCCACACCCTTAGGGGTACGAGCTTCGAACAATTCCTGAATACGAGGCAGACCCTGGGTGATATCGTCAGCCGATGCCACACCACCGGTGTGGAAGGTACGCATGGTCAGCTGGGTACCAGGCTCACCGATGGACTGTGCAGCGATAATGCCAACAGCCTCACCAATGTCCACGGTCTTGCCGCTGGCCAGCGAACGGCCGTAGCACAGTGCACAGGTTCCAACAGCCGAATCGCAAGTCAGTACGGAGCGAACGCGGATTTCGTCCACGCCTGCGCTGTACAACTCGTCGATCAGTACGTCGCCTACGTCCGAACCGGCGGTAGCCAATACGGTGCCTTCAGCGTTCTTCACGTCTGCAGCCAACGTACGGGTGTAAGCCGAGTTCTCTACGGTTTCGTGCTTGACGCGGATGCCAGCTGAGCTATCAGCAATGGCAACGGTCAAACCGCGCTTGGTACCGCAGTCCTCTTCGCGGACGATAACGTCCTGCGAAACGTCAACCAGACGACGGGTCAAGTAACCCGAGTTTGCGGTCTTCAGTGCGGTATCAGCCAGACCCTTACGGGCACCGTGAGTTGCAATGAAGTACTCCAAAACCGACAGGCCTTCACGGTAGGAAGACTTAATCGGGCGAGGAATAATTTCACCCTTAGGGTTAGACACCAGACCACGAATACCGGCAATCTGACGCAATTGCAGGTAGTTACCACGAGCCTTGGAAGTCACCATTCGGTTAATGGTGTTCAACTCTTCCATGCCGTTCTTCATGGCCTCAGCAACCTCATCGGTAGCCTTGGTCCAAATGTCGATCAGGTCCTGACGACGTTCGGTATCTGCAATCAGACCCTTGTCGTAAGAAGCCTGAACCTTGGCGGCCTTTTCCTCGTAAGGTGCGAGGATGGCTGCCTTGTCCATGTTGGAGGTAATGTCCGAGATAGCAACGGTAACGCCAGAGCGGGTAGCCCAGTAGAAACCAGCATCCTTGAGGTTATCCAAGGTAGCTGCTGCGATGACCTTAGGATAGCGCTCTGCCAGATCGTTAACGATCTCCGAGAGTGCATCCTTGCCGGCTACGCGAGCAACCCATGGGTAATCCGCAGGCAGGGTGTCGTTGAACAGAACCTGACCCAGCGAGGTCTCCAACAGTGCATCGGTACCTGGCTCCCAACCTTCTGGAGCAGGCTGCTCTTCAGAAGGAACGAAGTCTGGAACGCGAACGCGGATTGGTGCGTTCAGGTGCAGCTCGCCACGATCCTTGGCCATGATGGCCTCGGAGATGGTGGCGAACACACGACCGGCGCCAACTTCGTCAGCACGCTTGGTGGTCAAGTGGTGCAGACCGATGATCATATCCTGCGAAGGCAATGCCACTGGACGGCCATCGGAAGGCTTCAAGATGTTGTGCGAGGACAGCATCAAGATGCGTGCTTCAGCCTGAGCTTCTGGGCTCAATGGCAGGTGAACTGCCATCTGGTCACCGTCGAAGTCAGCGTTGAATGCGCCACAAACCAATGGGTGCAGCTGCAGTGCCTTACCTTCAACCAGCTGTGGTTCGAAGGCCTGGATACCCAAACGGTGCAGGGTTGGTGCACGGTTAAGCAATACCGGGTGCTCGGTGATGATCTCTTCAAGAACATCCCAAACCTGTGGACGGTAACGCTCGACCATACGCTTAGCCGACTTGATGTTCTGTGCGTGGTTGAGGTCAACCAGGCGCTTCATCACGAAAGGCTTGAAAAGCTCCAGAGCCATCTGCTTAGGCAGACCACACTGGTGCAGCTTCAGCTGTGGACCAACAACGATAACCGAACGGCCCGAGTAGTCAACGCGCTTACCCAGAAGGTTCTGACGGAAACGACCCTGCTTACCCTTGAGCATGTCGCTCAGGGACTTCAGTGGACGGTTACCTGGACCGGTGACCGGACGGCCACGACGGCCGTTGTCGAACAATGAGTCAACAGCTTCCTGCATCATGCGCTTTTCGTTATTCACGATGATCTCAGGTGCACCAAGATCAAGCAGACGCTTCAGGCGGTTGTTGCGGTTGATCACACGACGGTAAAGGTCGTTGAGGTCCGAGGTCGCAAAGCGGCCACCGTCAAGCTGAACCATTGGGCGCAGCTCTGGTGGGATCACTGGAACAGCGTCAAGCACCATGCCACGTGGCGAGTTGCCATTGGCGAGGAATGCGTTAACAACCTTCAGTCGCTTCAGTGCACGAGCCTTCTTCTGGCCCTTGCCGTTTTCGATGATGGTCTTCAGCTCTTCAGCTTCACCGGCGAGGTCGAAGTTTTCCAGACGCTTCTGGATAGCTTCGGCACCCATGGAGCCTTCGAAGAACAGTCCGTACTTTTCACGCATGGTGCGGTACAGGCCTTCGTCACCCTCAAGGTCAGCGACCTTCAAGGACTTGAAGCGATCCCATACTGCACGCAGGCGCTCAGACTCAGCCTTGGCACGCTTGTCGATCTGCAGAACAGTCTTCTCGGCCAGGGTGCGAGCCTTGTTCAGCTCGGCGTTCTTCGCGCCTTCGCCTTCCAGGCGCTCAAGCTCTGCTTCCAAGTCAGCTGCAACAGCCTTCTTGTCAGCTTCGGCGTTGTTTGCCAGGTTGCGCAGTTCCAGATCGTGCTGGGCCTGCAGGTTAGGCATTTCGGCGTGACGACGGTCTTCGTTCACAGCGGTGATCATGTAAGCAGCGAAGTAGATGACCTTTTCGAGGTCCTTCGGAGCCAGATCAAGCAGGTAGCCCAAGCGCGATGGAACGCCCTTGAAGTACCAGATGTGGGTCACTGGAGCAGCAAGCTCGATGTGGCCCATGCGTTCACGACGAACGTTCGCACGGGTCACCTCAACGCCACAACGCTCACAGATGATGCCCTTGAAGCGCACGCGCTTGTACTTACCGCAGTAGCATTCCCAGTCACGGGAAGGACCGAAGATCTTTTCGCAGAAAAGACCGTCCTTCTCCGGCTTCAGGGTGCGGTAGTTAATGGTTTCCGGCTTCTTAACCTCGCCGTAGCTCCATCCACGGATTTCATCCGCGGTGGCAAGGTTGATTCGCATGAGGCCGAATGAGGAATCGTTGGACATATGGTCCTTTTCTCTCTTCTATGGTGTCTGAAGTCGATACGAATGAGGGTTGAATTTTCGGCCGCTGCCTGCGGGTTTAGCGCAGGCAGGGCGTCAAATTAAACTTCCTCTACGGAGTTCGGCTCCGACCGGGAAAGGTCGATGCCTAGCTCTTCAGCGGCGCGGAACGATTCCTCGTCCGACTCACGCATTTCGATAGTGTTGCCGTCGGTACCAAGTACCTCAACGTTCAAGCACAGCGACTGCATTTCCTTGATGAGCACCTTGAACGATTCTGGAACACCTGGCTCTGGAACGTTCTCGCCCTTGACGATTGCTTCGTAGACCTTAACGCGGCCGTGGATATCATCCGACTTGATGGTCAGGATTTCCTGCAGCGTGTAAGCGGCACCGTAAGCTTCCAGTGCCCAAACTTCCATCTCACCGAAGCGCTGGCCACCGAACTGGGCCTTACCACCCAGTGGCTGCTGGGTGATCATGGAGTATGGACCGGTGGAACGGGCGTGAATCTTGTCGTCCACCAAGTGGTGAAGCTTCAAGATGTACATGTAACCAACGGAAACTGGATCTGGCAACGGATCGCCGGAGCGACCGTCAAACAGCTTGGCCTTACCGGAGTTACCAATCAGGCGCACACCGTCACGGGTCTTGCTGGTCGAATCCAGGATTCCGCGGATTTCTTCTTCCGAAGCACCATCGAAGACCGGGGTCGACACAGTAGTGGACTCAGACTCACGTGGCAGGTTAGGCAGATCGCGAACCCATGCAGGCTCGCCCTCGATCTTCCAACCCTGCTTAGCAGCCCAACCCAGGTGGATTTCCATAACCTGACCGACGTTCATACGGCCTGGCACACCCAGTGGGTTCAGGATGATATCCAGTGGAGTACCGTCCTCAAGGAATGGCATATCCTCCAGTGGCAGGATGCGGGAAATGACACCCTTGTTACCGTGACGACCAGCGAGCTTGTCACCGATCGAGATCTTGCGCTTCTGAGCAACGTATACGCGGACCAGCTGGTTGACACCAGGGGAAAGGTCATCGTCGTTGTCGCGGTCGAAGATGCGAACACCAATGACGGTGCCGGACTCGCCGTGTGGAACCTTCAGGGAAGTATCGCGAACTTCGCGGGACTTCTCACCGAAGATGGCACGCAGCAAACGCTCTTCTGGGGTCAGCTCGGTTTCACCCTTAGGGGTGACACGGCCTACCAGTACGTCGCCAGCTTCAACTTCAGCACCGATGTAGACGATGCCGCGGTCATCAAGCTGGGAAAGGATATCTTCCGAGACATTCGGGATGTCGCGGGTGATTTCCTCGGCACCAAGCTTGGTGTCGCGAGCGTCAACTTCATGCTCTTCGATGTGAATCGAGGTGAGCACATCGTCAAAGATCATGCGCTGGGAGAGGATGATCGCATCCTCGTAGTTGTAACCTTCCCAAGACATGAATGCCACAAGCAAGTTCTTACCCAGGGACAGCTCACCGGAGTCGGTGGACGGACCGTCAGCGATGATCGATTGGAATTCCAGACGATCGCCTTCGGAAACGCGCACACGCTGGTTGTAAGCGTTGCCCTGGTTAGAGCGAGCGAACTTCATGATTGGGTACATCGACTCGGTGCCGTCATCGTTCATGACAACAACCAGGTCAGCAGAAACCTCGGTGACCACACCTGGCTTGGATGCAACAACGGAGTCGCCGGCGTCAACTGCCGCGAACTTCTCCATACCGGTACCAACCAGTGGACGCTCGGACTTCAGCAGCGGCACAGCCTGGCGCTGCATGTTAGCGCCCATCAGTGCTCGGTTAGCATCGTCGTGCTCGAGGAATGGAATCAGTGCGGTTGCAACCGAAACCATCTGGCGAGGCGAAACGTCCATGAAGGTAACTTCAGCGGCGTCGACGATAACAGGCTCGCCGCCACCACCCTTTTCACGAACCAAAACGGTCTCTTCAGCGAAGCGTCCGTTTTCGTCCAGTGGAGCGTTAGCCTGAGCGATGTAGTGCTGAAGCTCATCGTCTGCAGTCAGGTAGTCAACTTCGTTGGAAACAACGGAGTTGGATACACGACGGTATGGCGTTTCGATGAAACCGAAGGAGTTAATACGGCCGTAGGTTGCCAACGAACCGATCAGACCAATGTTTGGACCTTCGGGAGTTTCAATTGGGCACATACGTCCGTAGTGGGACGGGTGAACGTCTCGAACTTCCATGCCTGCGCGGTCACGGGACAGACCACCTGGGCCCAGAGCCGACAAGCGACGCTTGTGGGTCAGGCCAGCAAGTGGGTTGTTCTGGTCCATGAACTGCGAGAGCTGCGAGGTTCCGAAGAACTCCTTGATTGCAGCAACAACAGGTCGGATGTTGATCAGGGTCTGCGGAGTGATTGCCTCAACGTCCTGGGTGGTCATGCGCTCACGCACAACACGTTCCATACGGGACAAACCGGTGCGGATCTGGTTCTCGATCAATTCGCCAACGGCGCGGATGCGACGGTTGCCGAAGTGGTCGATATCGTCAACGTTAACTGGAACGTTGACGATTTCACCCTTGCGGGTACCTTCAACGGTCTTCTCACCAGCGTGAAGAGCTACGAGGTAGCGGATCATGGCGACAAGGTCATCGAGCGAAAGCACCGATGCGTTCTCAGCGTTAACTGGAGTCTCTACACCGAGCTTGCGGTTGATCTTGTAACGGCCAACCTTGGCCAGATCGTAACGCTTAGGCTCGAAGTACATGTTCTTCAGCAATGCCTGAGCGGCCTCAACCGTAGGAGGCTCGCCTGGACGCAGCTTGCGGTAAATATCGAGCAAGGCTTCGTTCTGATCCTTGATGCTGTCCTTTTCCAAGGTAGCGCGCATCGAATCATACTGGCCGAACTCGGACAGGATCTGCTCTTCGCTCCAGCCCAGTGCCTTAAGCAGCACGGTGACCGACTGCTTACGCTTACGGTCTAGGCGAACACCGATCTGGTCGCGCTTGTCGATTTCCAGCTCGAACCATGCACCACGGGATGGGATGATACGTGCCGAGTAGATCGTCTTGTCACTGGTCTTGTCCGGTGCGGACTCGAAGTACGCACCTGGGGAGCGCACCAGCTGGGACACAACAACACGCTCGGTGCCGTTGATAACGAAGGTGCCCTTTTCGGTCATCAGCGGGAAATCGCCCATGAACACGGTCTGCTGCTTGATTTCGCCGGTTTCATTGTTCATGAATTCAGCCTTGACATACAGCGGTGCCGAGTAAGTGGCGTCGCGGTCCTTGCACTCTGCAATCGAGTACTTAGGATCAGCGAACTCCGGCTCCGAGAAGCTCAAGGACATGGTGTCCTGGAAGTCCTCGATTGGGGAGATTTCCTCGAAGATTTCAGCCAAGCCGGAGACGTTTGGCACGCTGGTGTCACCAGCGGCTTCAGCCTTAGCTAGGCGCTCAACCCAGAACTGATTGCCGACGAGGCGGTCAAAGCTCTCGGTCTGCAATGCCAGCAGGTTAGGCACTTCAAGTGGTTCGTGAATCTTTGCAAAAGAAAGTCGGCCAGCGTATGCAGCATCGCGAGCCGAACTAGCGGTTTGGTTGTTAGGGTTGCTCGAGGCGACCAAGATGGATCCTTCCAAAGACCGTCAGGTTTCCGAACGCTTACCGTGCTAAGGTACCTGCCATAGAACAGTTCCTCTTTTTGGACCGCACAACCCACCGCTATATGAAGGCCGCGCGCGCAAACAGTAAGGCGCAAATTTCTACTCTACCGGAGGGAATTGCGCTTGTCGATACTCGGTGCACAAATCCGTGCTATAGTTTTCGCCGTTGAAATCCCGGCCACCGCAGATCCTCATATTTCTGATGAACCTGACAAACTTACCTTTGGCCCCGCGTCCTTTTCCTAATGCGCATTTGGCCTACTAATTCGGCTATTTCTCGGTAATTTCTCCACGCCCACCCACCATTTTTCTTGGGCCCCAGCTAAGGCAGCGACGCGCGCGGAACTCAAAGTATGCGTTTTGTCACAGGCGCCCAAACATCTCAGCAAACGGACCTTTTGGACCCTTGGTGCACCGCAAATCAACGAGTTTTGGCGTGAGCTAGCAACATTTACTTACGCTCCGCTTTGATAGCGAATATTTCCTGAGGCCCAAGAATTACAACCAGCGTGCAGAGTTAGGTATTCCGCGCGGGTCCATTGGCCCACCTATCCCCCGCGTACAAGACGGCATTTTCAGTCTCTGCCGTTCTTGCCAAACCTGAATGCAACTATCTGAATGTACCAAGGGCATGGCTGCAAGGTTTATGGCATCTTCAAGACCCAATGGTTATGCTCGAGCACACATCGACGGTCAGGAGATCTAATGAATAAGTTGCAATCAGATGAGGCATTGACCCGAGTCGCCTTGGACGCGTCTCGCCGAAACATACCGATCGAGATAGTGCCACGCGAAAAGGTTAACTCTCTGGAGGAGGCCGCCGAAGCGTTGGGGATCAAATCTGGACAGCTACTGAAGTCTCTGGTGATCAAAAAATCGGATGACACGTTTGTCTTTGCTTTGATTCCCGGTGGACGAAAGCTCGATTGGGCGAAGCTGCGCAGTCAGATAGGCGTCAACAAACTCTCGCTGCCACCAGCGGACGTGGCCTGGGACGTCACCCACTACGAAAGTGGGACCATCACACCGTTTGGATCTCATACGGTGTTACCCGTATTTGTTGATTCCAGTGTCTTTGAGGAACCCGAAGCTGAACACATTGGCTTGGGAAGTGGCGACCGCGGTCATGGTCTCTTGGTTAAACCTCGTGATTTTGTTAGCGGATTTGATGCCACGATTGCTGATATTTCGACTCCGGCATAGGGAACGCGGATCGGGTAACGGAGCTCTTGATCCATTCCACCGCTGTGGTCAGCGACTTGGTGGTTGCGCTGCGTAGGGGAAGGCCCAATGGCTTTTCTACAAAGCGCGCCACCAGGTAAGCCCAGAGCAGCATAAGTCCAACAAGTCCAAAGAGCAGCACGTACTTGTTGAAGACCCCGTGAAGTTCTTCGATGATCCACCAACCCCAGAGCTGGTGGAATAGGTAGAGCGGGAAGGTCAGTGAACCGGCTACGGCCATCCACTTTGCACGAACATTCTTTAGTGGAGTCAGGGTGCATAGGGCCAGTACTGCAACACAGAGAACCGCCAGGACTTGGAAATGCCATTCTGGGATTTGTAGCCCAGAGAGATAGTCCGCATCAAAGCTGCCCTTGATACCGGTGAAGAAGGCTGCGATCGCGGTGTCAAAGATCAGCAGCGTCCAACGCATCAGGGTATGTCCGCTTTGGTAGATCAAGAACAGCATCATGCCGGCTGCAAAGAGTGCTGCATACTGACCAGCAAACCAGTCCTGCGCCTTATCCAGATTGGTGAAGTGCAGGTACAAGCCAATGCCTGGCCAGATCGCACAGAGCCACATGATGTGTTTGTTCTTCACAAAACCGAGGGCCAATAGAACACCTAGCAGGATGTAGAACCTCAGCTCCACCCAGAGGGTCCAATACACGCCGTCAAAGTCTTGGATATTAAATGCTGACTGCATCATCGTCAGGTTTGGCACGATGTCGCTGGCTGTACGTCCATCGTTACCTGACGGCCAGATCTTCAGCGACAGCACCGCGGCGGCAAGGACGGCGAACCAATAGGCCGGATAGAGCCGACCAACTCGGGATCCGATAAAACCGATCACGCTCTTGCCCTGTACGGACATGAGAATAACAAAGCCGGAAATGAGGAAGAAGAGCTGTACTCCCAATTGCCCGTAGCGGGTGAATTCAGAGAGTACCGGCCAGAACTCAGCGGACTTGGTCCCCCAGTGATGATGCCCCCATGCCGTGTAGTGGTAGAACACCACGATCAGGGCAGCGGTGAATCGCAACGCATCGAGTAAGCCAAGTCTTGGCGCTGGTGCGTGGGTCCGAGGGGCTAATGAGTTTGACACATATTCAGCCTATGCAATGAACTTGAATAAACGCTGTTAATAGAAACGTTATAAAACAATTGCTACGAAAGTATCAGTTAACGGCTAAGGGGCCCACAGACTTTCGCCTGTGGACCCCTTAGCAATAAGTTGCGAGTGACCGCTGTACTTACTTAACGGTTACGGTTGCGCCAGCAGCCTCGAGGGACTCCTTAGCCTTCTCCGCTGCGTCCTTTGCAACACCCTCAAGCAGAGCCTTTGGAGCTGCGTCTACGAGCTCCTTAGCTTCCTTCAGGCCCAGGGAAGTCAATGCACGAACTTCCTTGATAACTGCGATCTTCTTGTCGCCAGCCGATTCGAGAACAACGTCGAATTCGGTCTGCTCTTCAGCAGCAGCTTCGCCGCCGCCTGCAGGACCTGCAACTGCAACAGCAGCAGCGGTAACGTCGAAGGTCTCTTCGAATTCCTTAACGAACTCGGAAAGCTCGATGATGGTCATTTCCTTGAATGCGGAAAGCAGCTCTTCGTTGCTGAGCTTCGCCATGGTAGGCGTCCTTTCGGTTTTGGCCCGAAGGCCGAATGAATTTGGGATTACGTTGCGAGAGAACTCGAAAGCTTAGGCTTCTGCCGGAGCTTCCTCGGTGGCTGCGCCACCGTTCTCGTCGAGCTTTGCACGCAGTGCTTCGACGGCGCGAGCAGCAGCGGAGGCCGGAGCCTGCAGTACTGCAGCAACGCGAGCCAGCTGGGTTTCGCGGGATTCCAGTGCGGCCAGTGCAGCGATGCCGCTCTGATCCAGCGCCTTACCTTCGAACCAGCCGGTCTTGATGACCAGCTTCTCGTTGGTCTTGGCGAATTCCGTGAGGCTCTTTGCAGCAGCAACAGCATCGCCCTTTACAAAGGCGATAGCGGTTGGGCCGGAAAGCTGCTCATCGAATGCATCGATGCCAGCGTTCTTAGCTGCGATTGCGGTCAAGGTGTTCTTTACAACTGCGTACTTGGTCTCCTGACCAAGAGCGCGGCGAAGTTCCTTGAGCTGTGCAACGGTAAGCCCACGGTATTCGGTCAAGACAGCCGCGGTTGCTTCGTTAAAGTCCGCAGTGATTTCTTCAATCGCTGCAGTCTTGCTCGGGGTTGCCATAACACTCCTTCCGGGGATTTGTTCGGTACCGTTTCAAAACCGGCGAGGCCATAAAAATAGCCCCGCGCAGGAGCACAGGGCAGTTCAACTTATTCAAGTTAAAACAAATCTATGTAACCTGCGTTGGTTGTCCTTTCGGACCTTTAGGAACAAATAGGAAGCCATTTGTTCAACCGACGGTCTTCGGTAGTTCTAGTCTAAAACAGATCACGCAGCCACAGCAAATCGAGCCCGAGCCCAATTGCCATGATCCTGATCACGGATTGCCAAGTACAGCAGTTGAACTGCACTTAAACTTCGAGGGAGCATGCCGACTGATCGGCATGCTCCCTCGAAATCAAAAGCTAAATAGCTTAGGCCTCAACGCGGGTTACGTTCGGGTCAACAGGGATACCTGGACCGAAGGTAGTTGCGAGGGTAGCCTTCGAGATGTAGCGACCCTTGGAAGCCGAAGGCTTCAGGCGCAATACCTCTTCGAGTGCAGCTGCGTAGTTCTCGGTCAGCTGCTTCTGATCGAACGAAACCTTACCAATGATGAAGTGAAGGTTCGAGTGCTTGTCGACGCGGAAGTCGATCTTACCGCCCTTGATGTCGCCAACAGCCTTGGCAACATCCATGGTTACGGTGCCGGTCTTAGGGTTTGGCATCAGGTTACGTGGACCCAGTACCTTACCCAAGCGGCCAACTTTACCCATGAGGTCAGGGGTAGCAACTGCTGCGTCGAAGTCAACCCAGCCGCCCTGGATCTTTTCGATCAGGTCGTCTGAACCAACGAAGTCGGCGCCAGCAGCGCGAGCTGCTTCTGCCTTGTCACCGTTAGCGAAAACAACCACGCGGGCGGTCTTACCGGTGCCGTGTGGAAGGTTTACGGTACCGCGAACCATCTGATCAGCCTTACGTGGGTCTACACCCAAGCGGAAAGCAACCTCAACGGTCGAGTTAGCCTTTTCCCCTGCGGTCTCCTTAGCCAGGGCAATTGCCTCGGCTGGAGCGTAGACATTGTTGTCGGCATCGATCTTAGCCGCGGCGGCTACGTATGCTTTGCTGCGCTTTGCCATCTGCGTTTTCTCCTTATGCAGTCGTGGTCATATGGACCGCGCGCGGTCCTGCCACGGGCGAATCGATCTATGGATCGTCTCGCCTTAGATTAAATTCTGATTTGCTATCCAACAGGTGAACAGCGGAAGGCGGAATTAGCCTTCTACGGTGACACCCATGGAGCGAGCGGTACCTGCGATGATCTTTGCTGCAGCAGCAAGATCGTTAGCGTTCAGGTCAGCCATCTTAGCGGTGGCGATTTCCTCAACCTGTGCCTGGGTAAGGTTTGCAACCTTCAGGGACTGTGGGGTACCCGAACCCTTAGCAACGCCAGCAGCCTTCTTGATCAGCTCAGCTGCAGGAGGAGTCTTGGTGATGAAAGTGAACGAACGGTCTTCGTATACGGTGATTTCAACTGGAATCACGTTACCGCGCTGCGACTCAGTCGCTGCGTTGTAAGCCTTGCAGAATTCCATGATGTTGACGCCGTGCTGACCAAGTGCTGGACCGATTGGTGGAGCTGGGTTAGCAGCACCTGCCTGGATCTGCAGCTTGATGAGTCCGGTGACCTTTTTCTTTGGGGCCATGTCGGGTCCTTCTTACTCTTGCGTTTCCCGCAGCACAGGAGCGTGGTACGGGGATCTGGCTATCGTGGCGCGACAGCCAAACGTGCCCTCACATCGATAAGCGACCGATACGGGGCACGAAGACTTAATACTACTGGATCTTATTGACCTGGTTGAAGTTCAGGGTCACTGGGGTTTCGCGTTCGAAGATCGAAACCAGAACAACCAGCTGAGCCGAATCCAGCTTGATCTCGGAGATCGTGGCCGGCATCGTTTCGAATGGACCATCGTTGACGATGACCGATTCTCCAACCTCAAAGTCCACGGTGACCTCAGTGATTGGGGCACGGCCAGGCTTGGAAGCCGATGGCTGCTCCACTGGGTCAACCACAGTGTGCTCAAGCATGGAGAAGACTTCGTCCAAGCTCAATGGGTTTGGATCATGGGCGTTGCCAACAAAACCGGTGACACCTGGAGTGTGGCGAACAACACCCCACGAAGCGTCGGTGAGTTCCATACGAACCAGAACGTAGCCCGGGATGCGAACACGGCGAACAATCTTACGCTGAGTGTTCTTGACCTCTACGACTTCTTCCATTGGTACCTGGATGTCGTAGATGAACTCTTCCATATCCTGAGTCTGGATACGGGTTTCAAGGTTCACCTTTACGCGGTTTTCGTAACCAGCGTAGGTGTGAATAACAAACCAGTCACCTGGCAGGCGGCGCAGCTTCGAGCGGAATTCTTCCTTGAGGCGTGCAACCTTGGTTTCGCCGTCTTCTTCAACTTCGGCTTCTTCATCCGAGGTTCCAGCATCGGCTTCGTCGGCTTCAACGTCTGAGACCTCAGCGTCATCAGCATCTTCGGCTGGGGCTTCGGTCAGCTCGGTTTCAACCTCAGCGGCTGGATCTACCTGAGCGCTGTCGGCTTCAACGAACTCGTTTTCGACCTCGTCATTAATCTGCGGTTCGAGTTCCTTGTCGGACACTGCAGCTCCTGCTTTCTTTGACTGAATGACACTAAATTGCCTCGGGGCGATTATACCTCCGAGGCAACTAAATTACTGTTCTACCTGTTTAGTGAACAGGAGGATCGAACCCTGCCCGAAGACGAAGTCCAGGGCCGTCACGATCAGCATCACCACAACAACAAATCCAACAACCACCAAGAAGTAGTTGAGCAATTCGCTACGGGTTGGGGTGACAACCTTCTTAAGTTCCGCGATTACCTGTCGGATGAACAGCATGATTCGGGCGAAAAAGCCCGACTTCTGCTTACCGTTACCGGAGTTAAGAGCAGATTCGGTCACGTTCTTCCTCGTTTCAATTTTTTTGGCCAGTTGAAACAATCACGGTGCGTCGTAGCCTGACCGACCACAACACACCGTGACGTGAGATAATTCGCTGAGCGATAAATCGCTGCTGCGCAGGGCAGACAGGACTCGAACCTGCAACCTGCGGTTTTGGAGACCGCTGCGCTACCAATTGCGCCACTACCCTTCGAGCTTTTCTCAGCTCTGATTACTTAGAACATCGTACCGGATGAAACCCTTGGGCTGATCCGCTGCAATGTCTGAGCAACGAGAAATAACTTTACGCAACGAAATCACAATTGTCGAACTGACAACCCTCGGTGTGGCGCAGAACGCATGGAACAGCGGCTGGCGTCAGTGTGTTTATGTCATTTTCACTCACGCTCTGAGAATCTTGCACATGGGGAACTAAACTTGGTTTTAACAGCTCTCCCCATAACCAACAGGACGAACTTTTACATGTCTCGTATTTCACGCCGCATCGGCGCCATCTCTGAATCCGCGACCCTTGCAGTGGACGCCAAGGCCAAGGCCTTGAAAGCCGCAGGACGCCCAGTCATCGGGTTCGGTGCCGGTGAGCCTGACTTCCCAACGCCTGACTACATTGTTGACGCTGCGCTCAAGGCTGCAGTTGATCCAAAGAACCACCGCTACTCCCCCGCAGCCGGTCTGCCAGAATTGCGTGAAGCAATTGCCGCAAAGACACTGCGCGATTCCGGCTACGAGATCTCTGCATCCCAGGTACTGGTCACCAACGGTGGTAAGCAGGCCGTATACAACACCTTCGCCACCTTGTTGGATCCAGGAGACGAAGTGATCGTCCCTGCTCCGTTCTGGACCACCTACCCTGAAGCAATCCAGCTGGCCGGTGGCAAGGCAGTATCGATCTTTGCCGGTCCTGAACAGGGCTACAAGGTCACCATCGAGCAGCTCGAATCGGTATTGACCGAACGCACCAAGGTATTGCTGTTCGTTTCTCCTTCAAACCCAACCGGCGCCGTGTACTCACCTGAGCAGGTTCGCGAGATCGGCCAGTGGGCTGCGTCCAAGGGCTTGTGGGTTGTCACCGACGAAATCTATGAACACCTGACCTATGGCGATGCAAGCTTCAGCTCCATTGCTACTTTGGCTCCAGAGCTTGAAGACCGCGTGGTCATCCTCAACGGTGTTGCTAAGACCTACGCTATGACCGGTTGGCGTGTGGGATGGATGGCCGGTCCAGCCGATGTCATCAAGGCTGCTACCAACTTGCAGTCGCACGCTACCTCCAACGTGGCCAACGTATCCCAGCGCGCAGCACTAGCTGCTGTTGCCGGACCACTAGATGCAGTGAACGAAATGAAGACTGCCTTTAACCGTCGCCGCTTGGCGATCGTTGAAGGGCTGAACGCTATTGACGGACTGCACTGCCCAACTCCTGAGGGTGCGTTCTACGCTTACTCGGATGTTCGTGGCCTGCTCGGTCGCGAAATCCGTGGCGTTGTTAACAACACCAGCGCCGAGCTGGCTGCCTTCATTCTGGAACAGGCTGAAGTTGCCGTTGTTCCGGGTGAAGCTTTTGGTCCTTCCGGCTACATCCGCATGTCCTACGCACTGGGTGACGCGGATCTTGCCGAGGGTGTTGCGCGTCTGGCCAATCTTTTGGGTGACGCGAAGTAACTGATCGAGTCACTACACAAGGGCGGGGTACCAAGCATTGCTTGGTACCCCGCCCTTGGTGCATCTGCTGAAGCTAGGTATTAGAGGATCTTGCGGTCCACTGCCCAACGGGTCAGTTCATGCCTATTGGAAAGCTGTAGTTTGCGCAAAACGTTAGAGACGTGTGATTCTACGGTCTTGACCGAGATAAACAGTTCTTTTGCAACTTCCTTGTAGCTGTAGCCACGAGCAATCAGGCGCATCACCTGTAGTTCTCTGTCTGAGAGCAGATCTAGCTCTTCATCAATCTCGGATACCGCCGTACTACTGCCAAAAGCGTCAAGGACAAAGCCAGCCAAACGTGGCGAAAAGACGGCATCTCCAGCAGCTACACGCCGCACGGCATCAGAGATGTCAGCCCCCGAGATGCTCTTGGTGACATAGCCTCGGGCGCCAGCACGAATCACGGTCACCACATCTTGAGCGGCATCAGAAACACTCAGCGCCAAGAATTTGGTGGTGCCCAGTAGGTCGGCGCAATTTTTCAGAACCTCGGCTCCCCCACCAGCGCGCCCACCGGGAAGGTGCACGTCCAGTAAAACCACGTCTGGCTGTTTCTCGGTGATCACGGCAATGGCTTCTTCAACGGTTCCAGCTTCACCAACGATCTGCATATCACTGGCAAGATCTGCTTTGAGTCCAGAACGGAAAATTGCATGATCGTCCACCAGGACTACGCGATAGCTCTGAGTACTGTTCTCGATGCTCATGATGTTTGTTCTTCCTGCGTTGTGCTTCGTGGCATGCTCAGCTGCACTTCGGTCCCAGTTTCACTGCTTCGTATCTGCGCTGTTCCACCCGCGCGCTGCATGCGGCCAATAATTGATTCGCGGACGCCGTGACGGTCCTCGGGAACATCTTCCACGTTGAAGCCTTCCCCACGGTCACGGATAAAGACTTCCACGGATTCTTCAGAACACTCCAGATACACCGAGATCTTTCCCTCGGCATGTTTGGCAGCATTCATCATCGCTTCCCTGGCGGCCGCCACTAATGCTTGCTGACCGTCAAAGCCTTGAGCATTGCCCACAGCAATGACTTCAACGTCGCGCAGCAGTAACTGCTCAATGTCATTGGCTTCATGTTGGACTTCAACTACTACATCTTCATCGTTTAGGTCTTGGTTGCCATAGAGCCACTGACGTAATTCACGTTCTTGGATCCTTGCCAAGGTCCTGACTGCGGCCGGGTCATCACTGCGTTTTTGGATCACGGCCAAAGTTTGCAACACCGAGTCGTGCAAGTGGGCAGCAAATTCTGCACGTTGCGCGGCTGCTTGACGTGAACTGCGCTCCGCGAGGAAGTCGCGCCAGAGCCGAGTACCCCAAGGCAAGAGAACGATAACTGCCCCGGCAATAATGGCCAATGCGGCCCACATGCCTCCGAGCAAATCTGAGATTCCCACCGAGCCACTGAGGATGGTCAGCAGTCCACCGATCACCAGGATCAGCCCTAGACCCATGCGAATCAGAACCGGGCGGGAGTTTTTCTTGGCCGCTTGCGTCGCTTGCTCATCAAGTTGCAACCAAGCCAAAAGAATTCCGGCAAGAATTCCAATGCCCGGCCAGATCAGATCCCAGCGAATATTCCATCCGGACCATTGAGCCAGCGCGAGCACCGAAAGAACCAGCAGCCCGCTACCGATAAGAATCTCGCGCCACGAAGAGTTTGTCTCCAAGCCCTCGCGTGAACGGAAAATCCCCTGCTGTACCCGAGTCATCTCCTCGGCCAAGCTGCGCGTGCGGGTACCCCAGGAACGGATTTCATCGGCTTGCGCTTCTTCAGCGCTGGGCACAAATACCCAGAGCCATGCATAAAGGACTGCGCCGATTCCCCCGAGAGCGGTCAGTGCGATAAAGCCCAAGCGTACATAGTTCAGCGGAATACCCAAATGCGCTGAGAGCCCACCACTGACGCCAGCGATCATACGCTTCTCGCTGCGCACCAAGAGGCTTCGTTCGGGACTTTCCATAGTTCTAAGTCAAGCACGTTATGCCCGACTTTTGGTGTTTGATCAGCACATCTAGGGTGACCCCTAGGGCAAATTCAGGGTATCCCCTCATAGCGGTGAGCGGTGATCACACGAGAACATAGAAGCATGAACAATTCGGAGTCCGGGCGTCGAGGCTTTTTTATCCAGCTGGGCAAGTCACCCTTTATCCGCAAGGAATCACGGTGGCTTGGTGGCGTCGCTACGGGAATAGCAGATTACTTCAAGATCGACGTGATCTTGGCGCGTGGCATCGTTGTTGTGCTCAGCTTCCTCGGTGGCCTGGGGTTGATCCTTTACGGTTTGGCCTGGGCGTTGCTGCCAGATGAGCAGGGACGAATCCATCTAGAGCAAGCGATGAAGAAGGACTGGACCAGCGGGATGACTGGGGCAACGATTGTTGTTTTCTTAGGCATCTTTCCCGCTCAGTGGATCTTGGATTCCGTGACACCGGTCGTGTGGCCTATAGCCATAGCGGCGGCGGTCTTGTTCATTATTTTCAGTCGAAAGAACACGAAGTTCGATAAGCCTCGGCCTTATAAGCCACGGGCGGCGAAGAACTCCACGGATAAAACAGCACACACAACCGCCATGGAGAAAACGTGGCGTGATGACACCCAGAGTTTCAGCAGCAGTGCCGCCGCAGCTCCGGGTGGATCCACTACTGAGAATTTTGATCAGGAGGAAGTCATGGCACCGAGACCGTCTGAGCCTTCAGGGGACAGCTATAGCTACGACTATTCGTACAGTCCCGAGTCGGCTTACACCCACCCCTATACACACCAGAGCGCAAAGCAAAAAGCGATGCGTAAGACACGTCTGGCTGAGCCAATTCCCGGTTGGCTCTCCACCACAGTCATCGGGCTAGTTGTCCTGGTGATGGCCGCAGTGCTGTGTGCGGACTACCTAAACTTCGTACAACTTCCAGGAGCTGGCTGGGGTGTGGCACTGGCAGTGGGTTTGTTGATCACCGGCCTCGCCATTGTTCTGGCCGCAGTAGCTGGACGCACCACCGGCGGGCTGCACGGTATCGCCGTTCCGTTGCTGGTGCTCACCATAGTCTTTTCGGGATCAGCGTTTGGAACCTCGGACCGAGAAGTTGTTCGGTCAGAAGAATCAAGCAATGAATACAGTGCCGTGTTCAGTAAGTCGGATGTGGATCTGACCCACCTGAATTCCATCACTTCTCCGACGACAGTGAAGATCGATTCAGTCTTCTCCCGACTCGATTTGAAACTTCCCTCTGATGTGCCAGTGCAGATCACCAGCGACGGGGTCTTTAATTCCCAGATGGATGGGGAACTGCCTCAGGATAATCGCGACTTCCCAGCGGATGCACCTTTACTAACCGTTGAGCTTGATGGCCTATTCTCGGCCTATGACACGCAAGTGGTCACCTCAACTTCATCCACCAACACGAACCCAGACTTCTAAGGAGTGAACAACCATGAGCACTGATTCTCATCTAGCCAAAAAGTTCCCCACTGGAACTCTGGTCTTCGGGCTGATCTTGATTGTCGTGGCCATCGCAACGCTCAGTCGCACAATGTTGAACTGGAGTTTGGACATGCCACTGTTCTTCATTATCGTGGTGGCCTTCGCCGGACTTGCGATGATCGTTTCAGGACTTTCCTCCGCTGGGAAACGACGACAACGCGAAACCGAGATCCCAGCACCAACTGACCCAAACCTGTAACTCTTCAACCTCACGAACCTCAACTCTAAGGAGCTCGACCATGGACAAGTTCTTCAATTCCCTTCGCGCAATGCCACTACGCCGCGGACCATCGCGTATGGCCGGCGGTATCGCCGGTGGCATTGCTGACAAGTTTGGCTGGGACGTCACCCTGGTGCGAATCGGCCTGTTGCTCTCATTCTTGTTGCCCTTCATTGGCATCGCCGCATACATCGTTGCGTGGATCTTGATTCCTGCACAGGACGACAGCATCATTTTGCAGAATTGGTTACGCAAGTTCTAAGCAGCCAAGATTTCCGCAATGTTTCGCGGATTTCACTTGCATAGCTTCAAAATAAGGACGAGACGCGGTCATTTCGGTGACTTGCAACTCGCCCTTGTGGCTTTAAGCACGTAGACTGTCATGCAGAATTGATGCTCAAAGACGCGCGGCAATTATTTGACATCCCAATGGAAATCTTTGTTGCTCTAGCAACGTTTCAACGAAACTGCGCCCAGCTTGTTGCACGAGGCTTTCCAATCTTTACGAAGCGAGGCCCAATGCGCGTTGGAATCATGACTTCAGGCGGAGACTGCCCAGGTCTTAACGCTGTGATCCGCGGTGCCGTACTCAACGGCATCAAGAGCTACGACTACGAATTCGTAGGTTTCCGGGACGGCTGGCGCGGAGTTAAGGAAGGCGACTTCTTCGAACTTCCACGCACCGCCGTTCGAGGCATCGCCAAGCAGGGTGGCACCATCTTGGGCACCTCACGCACCAACGCTTTTGAAGGTGAGCTAGGCGGAGCTGAAAACATCTCTCGCGTACTCAAAGAAAACAACATTGATGCTTTGATCGCCATTGGCGGCGAAGGTACCTTGGCTGGCGCTCAGCGCCTCTGCGCTGAAGGTCTGCCAATTGTTGGTGTTCCCAAGACCATCGATAATGACTTGGACGCCACCGACTACACCTTCGGTTTTGATACCGCTAACCAGATCGCCGTAGAAGCTATCGACCGTTTGCGTACTACCGGGGACTCCCACCACCGTTGCATGGTGGCCGAAGTAATGGGCCGCCACGTTGGCTGGATTGCCATGCACGCCGGTATGGCTTCAGGTGCTCACGCCATCTTGATTCCCGAGGTTGCTACCCCGATGGAACAGATCTGCGAGTGGGTTGCAGAAGCTCACGAACGTGGACGTGCACCGTTGGTAGTTGTCGCGGAAGGCTTTGTTCCTGAGGGAATGGAAGAGGCCTTCTCGGTGCGTGGTGTGGATACCTTCGGCCGTGCACGCCTCGGCGGCATCGGCGAGATGCTTGCCCCGGTCATTGAAGAACGCACCGGAATTGAAACCCGCGCTACCGTCTTGGGTCATATCCAACGTGGTGGCGTTCCTACCGCTTTTGACCGCGTACTGGCTACCCGTTTGGGCATGGCTGCAGTTGACTCCGTCAACGAGACCGCATGGGGCACCATGGTGGCTCTGCACGGCACCAAGGTGCTGCGTGTGCCACTGCGTGCTGCGCTCAATAACCTTAAGCGTGTGCCAATGGATCGCTACGAAGAAGCAGCAGTACTCTTCGGATAATCTTTAGCACTAGAACATAGGTGAGGCCGAGAATGCATTGCATTCTCGGCCTCACCTATATTCGGATGTTGCGTTGGCAGTACTAGCCCTGTGGAGGGGTGCGCAGGAAGCCGGTAAAGCGTCCAGCGACCTGTCCAGCATCAGGAGTCACGATGACGTCCTGGGTTGCTGGGTAGTTGGTTTCACCGTCAACAACAGTCAGTACGGAATCCGGATCCACATTTCGCTTGATCACGGCCAAGGCAATGGGACCGGCTTCATAGTGCAGGGTGGCTGAGGTGATGTGACCAACGGTCCGCTCCCCCAGCTTGACCTCAGCACCGGTGGACGGGAGCGTGTGCAGCGAACCATCAAGGTCCAAGAAGACAACACGACGTGGTGGATGCCCAATGTTGTGTACTCGGGCCACGGTTTCCTGACCCTTGTAACAACCCTTTTCTAGGTGCACAGCAGTGCGCAACCAGTCCAGTTCATGCGGGATGATCTTCTCGTCAATCTCTGCACCAAAGCGTGGTTCCCAGGCGGCAATGCGCAAGGATTCAACAGCCATCATGCCAGCTAGTTCTTCCTCGGCTACGGCCTGTTCAAGCTGATCAAGAGCAACCACATGCAACAACCACGGACGGTCCTTGCCCGGGTGGTCTTCGCGTGAATACGCCCAACCGCCATTAACTACACCAGGCCAAGGATCTACCCAAACGAGGGATGACGCAGTAGGGATCTGACGAGTTGCAGCCAGCACTCCGTGCGTTGCCGAAAGGTTGTTAACCTCTACTCGCAGCATGAAGCGCATCGAATTCAAGAACTGTTCCAGGGCTGCTCCAGCACCAGGTTCAACGATGAGCACTAGACGGTCCTGGTCAGCCAGCACCTTCATCTCATGTTCAACACGGCCCTGAATTGAAAGCAACAAAGTCTGGGTGCTCTGCGTTGGCTTGAGCGTGGTGATCCGCTGAGTGCTGAGCGTATCAAGCCAGCTCGCGCGGTCCTCGCCACGAATTTCGAGAACATCAAAGTGGCTCAGGTCTGCAATGGCCTGACCTTCAGCCAGCTTGCGGGCTTCACGAGTAGGCGCGCCATAGTGCGCAGCAACGCCGGCATCGACACCGCCGGCTTCAATGGCGCCAGCACGTGAGAGCAAGACCGAGCGGTAAGTTTCGCTCATATCTACTTCACCGAGTTTTCAGTATTCACGCGCTTGAGCGCGGCCGAAGCGTGAGCTTTCAGATCAAGATTGCCTTGGGATACATCCCAGCGCCAGAACAGTTCACCGTTAACCAACCCGTAGATGCGGGTTGAGGAAGCATATTCTTTGGCGTTCTTACTGCGTAGCAGTCCTTCGGTGGCCAGCTGAATGCGTGGGCCATCAATGAGTCCGTAGTACAGCTCAGAAAGCCCACCTGGGTGCACGATGTGCGCCTGAATCTTGAAGCCCTCATCGGTGTGCAACTTCTGAACGTCGTCAGCTGAACGCAACACTGGGAAGATATCCCCCGGAGTCATGCCAGGGCCTGCATCAGCTTCTTGCTGCTTGCGATCCAAGGACCAGAAGCCGTTTTCTACGGCAAGGATTCGTAGCTTAGTTCCGTCGGCTTCGGTGAGCCATGCTTCGCTACGGTATTCAAGGTAGGGGGCACCAACATCACGGAAGGTGACTTGTTGCCAAAAGTATTCGTCCTCGGCTTCGCCGTCGCCTAGTCGGCCCGCACCTTCCCAGGTGCCAATGAGCCAAGCGAAAGGTACTAGTTCCGGGGTGAGGTCCGTTGGGAGATCAAATGCCATGGACTACTCGCTTCCTCTAATTCATTGGTGAAATGAAAAACAGCGCACACGTTATTGTGTGCGCTGCTTTTGCTTTTGACCTACTTCTGACCCTGGAAGAGACGCTTTACTACCAAGCCTGCAAAGCCCGCCATACCAAGACCGGCGATCACAACGAGTGCCTGGAAGAAAATTTCGAGTGCAAGATAATTTTCATTCATGGCTTCATCTTAGCGCGATACCGAGGAGAACTTCGACACGCGTGACGTAGCCCGCACTCAGTTGTTTCATTTCGTTTCTAGATGAACGCCAAAACTTCCATGACGTACCAACTCGAAGCACCGCTGAGCAAGATGATTCCCGAGGACAGCCCCAGAATTCCGCTGAGGTTGCGCACACTTCGACTGGCCAATGCCAGCGCTCGTAATGAGCCGACAAGAAGTCCGGCAATCAGTCCCATAGCGGCACCTTGGTACCACAGAATGTCTACCGGTAGAGCGCTGGCCGCAGCTCCCAAGGCAACTGCCACCAAGGGTGCCAGGATCATCGTGATGCGGTTAGGAAGGCGGGTGACCACAATGGCTCCGGCGCCCAACAATGCACTGACCGTCACGACCGCGATGCCAAAACCGTAGGAAACTTCGGCGCTGGCAGACCAGGCTGATCCCAAGACGCCAAGCACCATGCCGGTGACTCCTGAGACCACGCCAGCTAGCCGTCCTTCGGCCTCCGCACCGCGAAGAACCTGAGAGATAAACACCAGCAGTACGCCCACCGCGATGACTTCCACACCGTGTGACATCACAGAGGATCCGGGCATAAACAGCGTCGCGGAGGTGGCCGCCAGTGAACAAATAGCAATGATGATTGAAATGGGCCACGGTGCATCGGAGCGGACCATTCGAGGCCAAGTGAACGCAAAAATCAGCTGTAATATTGCGGTCACGAGACCCATCGGCCACGACAGTGTCGAAGGGCTTGCGGCCCCGGCCAATAGGGCAGCAGCGACGAACCCGCACAATAAGACTTTGATTCTCAAACTAAGTTTCCTGACGGTAATGTGTCTGCATCTGCGTGTTCACATGCATGATTCAAGTGATTCTTTCCTTATACTGTGACACGTAAAGATCATTTATTCGCAACAACTTGGTAGGAGGACGACCTATTGGCCCACCTACTGCTACTTAGCAATCATGCCGAAAACGCGGCCGAAGTTCTTCCCGCGCTCGAATTACTACTGCATGAGATTTCTTTCCTTCCTGCAACCACCGAATCGCTGAGTCAGGTTCCAGAATGTGACGCTGTGATTTTGGACGCTCGCACCGACCTGATTCCAGCCCGTTCGCTGGCACAGATCCTGCATGCAAACCTGCACCTTCCGCTACTGCTGGTTGTCAGTGAAGGCGCGTTGGGTATTTTGAATTCCGAATGGCATGCCGCTGATTTCCTTTTGCCTTCGGCTATTCCGGCTGAACTTGATGCTCGCATCCGACTGATGCTCGCAGCGATCCCAGAAGCATCAGTAGCACCGGTGGCTGCCGAAAACACCACGGGACTGCGCATCGATGAGCTCAGCTACACGGCTCGGATTGATAACCGCATGTTGGATCTGACGTACAAGGAATTTGAGCTGCTCAAGTACCTAGCTCAGTTCCCTGGTCGAGTCTTCACCCGCGAGCAGCTGCTGCACGAGGTCTGGGGCTACGACTACTACGGAGGCACTCGCACGGTGGACGTTCACGTTCGTCGCCTGCGCGCCAAATTGGGCACTGATCACGAACAACTCATCGGAACAGTTCGTAACGTCGGCTACCGTTTCCATACCGAATCATAACTTTCAGCTAATTTATGGCGGGTTCATTCCTTTACCGACTATCGTGAAGATATGAGTGAACTGCCACAGACCACAGTATCGATTCACCAAGTATCTGACGAGCTTGATGAGCGCACGCTAAGTGACGTACGCCAGCTTGCTAAAGACTCCTTAAACGTTGATGGCAATCCGCCGCTGAGCGACCAGACTCTGGTCGCTCTAGCGGCCGATGATGCCAGTGAAAATATCATTACCCTGCTGGCAGAAGTTGGCGAAGGCACTGAATCAGTGCTCGCCGGTATTGCCGTAGTTGTGCGCGAAGCCGCCGACCAGCCATGGGTACTGGAAGTAGTAGTGCATCCCGATCACCGTAAAACTGGAATTGGTCGTGCGCTGCTCACCAAGCTCAGCGAACTGATCGATTTGCCCCAGGCTCAGGCATGGGCGCACGGAGATCATGAAGCCGCTAAGAAGCTTGCCTCGCGTATTGGCATGAGCCGCGTACGCGAGCTATACCGGATGCGCCGCGAAGGTACCGACTTCCTCGAAGAAGCCCCGGTTGATCGCCGAATCAGCGTTCGTTCCTTCCGCGTTGGAGAAGATGAACCATCGTGGCTCGAATCCAATTCGCAGGCCTTTGTACATCACCCAGAGCAGGGCTCACTGACCCTCAGTGACCTTGAAGCACGAATGGCCGAAGATTGGTTTGACCCTTCCGGCTTCTTCTTGGCATTTAATGCAGAGCAGAAGCTCGTCGCCTACCACTGGACCAAGATCCATCAGTCCTCGGGTGAATCCATTCGCCCTACCGGCGAGGTCTACGTTGTTGGTGTTGTTCCCGAAGCCCAGGGCATGGGCCTCGGCCGCTCACTAACCACCACCGGAATCAACTACCTGTTAGAGCAGGGCGTGGACGCGGTCATTCTCTACGTTGATGCCGAAAATGAAGCGGCCGTCAAGCTCTACCGCTCCCTTGGCTTCACACTTTGGGATGCAGACATTATGTACGGCCCGCAGCCGATAGACTAGTGATACTGGCGGTCCCATGTACTAACTGGGACCGTCTTCACAAGGTGTTTTGACATCTACTCGCAAGAAGAAATGAGTTCAGCAGATGACTAGCTCCCCCAAGGAAACTACTCCTCGTCTAAGTGATGTTCCCTCCTCCAAAGTTAATGAGGACAGAATTGAACCCGCTGAAGTCATTCCGGCTCCACAGCTGGACGGCGAGTTTCACAACGAGCGATTCCTTGACCGTGAACTGAGCTGGTTGCACTTCAACGCCCGCGTTTTAGAACTTGCTGAAGACACCACCTTGCCGTTGCTGGAACGCGTGAACTTCCTGTCGATTTTTGCTTCCAACCTTGACGAATTTTTCATGGTTCGCGTCGCTGGCCTCAAGCGTCGTATTGCAGCCGGGCTCGCGGTTCCCGCACCTAACGGCATGAGCCCAGTAGACCAACTGGAATTGTTGCTCTCTTCGGCTCACGCATTGCAGACCCGCCACGCTAACGTCTTCTCCGAGGCGGTTTCTCCAGACCTCGCTGAGCACGGCATCCGCATCACCACCTGGGATCAGCTTTCCGATGGTGAGCAAGACATTCTTTCCAAATGGTTTGTCTCCCAGGTCTTCCCGGTGCTCACCCCACTGGCCGTTGACCCAGCTCACCCGTTCCCCTACATCTCCGGCTTGTCGCTAAACCTTGCTGTGGTTGTACGCAATCCTTTGACCGGCAAGCAGCTCTTTGCCCGACTTAAGGTGCCCGATACCATTGCTCGTTTGATCAGCATCGATGGCACCCGCGCAGCGCATTCTTCGCACAAGACCGCTCGCTTCATTCCGCTCGAAGCGCTCATTGCAGTGCATCTTGAGATGCTCTTCCCCGGCATGGAAATCGTGGAGCACCACTTCTTCCGTGTGACTCGTAACGAGGATCTGGAAGTTGAAGAAGACGACGCCGAGAACCTGCTTCAGGCTCTCGAGAAGGAATTGCTGCGTCGTCGCTTTGGCCCACCGGTTCGATTGGAAGTTGCTGATGACATCAACTCCGAAATCATGGAGTTGCTGACCAGGGAACTGGGTGTTGAGGAAGACGAAGTCTTCAAACTACCTGCTCCCCTCGATCTTCGTGGTCTCGGCGTCATCGCCTCACTGGATCGCGCAGAGCTGCACTACCCAAAGCACATGGGACACACCTCCCGCTACCTGAACGAGTCGGAGACGGCCAAGGCCGCCAACGTCTTTGCTGCTGTGCGTCGCCGAGACATTTTGCTGCACCACCCTTACGATTCTTTCTCCACCAGTGTCCAGGCGTTCTTGGAACAGGCTGCCGCTGACCCTAAGGTCATGGCCATCAAGCAGACCTTGTACCGCACCAGTGGTGATTCACCGATCGTTGATGCCTTGATTGATGCTGCAGAAGCAGGCAAACAGGTTCTGGCATTGGTAGAAATCAAGGCCCGCTTTGATGAGCAGGCCAACATCAGCTGGGCCAGGAAACTGGAACAGGCTGGCGTGCACGTGGTTTACGGCATTGTCGGGTTGAAGACTCACTCCAAGCTGTCCTTGGTAGTGCGTCGTGAGGGTGACAAGCTGCGCCGCTACTGCCACATCGGTACCGGTAACTACCACCCACGCACTGCCCGATACTATGAAGACTTCGGCTTGCTCACCTGTGATGACGCCGTAGGTGAAGACGTTTCAAAGCTGTTCAACCAGCTGTCTGGCTATGCACCACGCTCAACCTACAGCCGCTTGCTCGTTGCCCCTCGTTCGGTGCGCACCGGTTTGCTCACGCATATCGAGAATGAAATCTCCAACGCAAAGTCCGGCATTGACGCCAAGGTAGTCATCAAGGTCAATTCGATCGTTGATGAAGTCATCATTGACGCTCTGTACCGAGCCAGCCAAGCCGGCGTCAAGGTTGAAGTCATTGTCCGTGGCATCTGTGCACTGCGCCCCGGAGTGCCTGGACTCAGCGATAATATACAGGTGCGTTCCATCTTGGGCCGCTTCCTTGAGCACAGCCGCGTCTTCATGTTTGCTAACGCCGGAGAGCCACTGGTTTACATCGGTTCTGCAGACATGATGCACCGCAACTTGGACCGCCGAGTTGAGGCCTTGGTGTCTTTGCGCAACCAAGAAGACGTGGATGACTTGATCCACCAGCTTGGCCTGTACATGGATGACAAGACCGCTTCATGGCACCTGAACTCTAATGGGGAATGGATTCGCTATTCTCAGGATGAAGAAGGCAACCCACTGACCGATGTTCAGTTCTGGCTCATCGAAGAGCATGCCCGCCGTCGCAATAGTGGGCGTAACAGCTAGTGGCCGAGCTTGAACTGCGCGATCCTCATGCCAGAGTTCGTGAAATTATCCGCTCAGTAGATGCCGATGAAATTTCCCTCGGCGACTATGAAATCATCGCTGCGGGCGCGATCCCTTGGCGGATCCTTGATGGAAAACTTCAGGTTTTGCTCATCCATCGTCCAAAGTATGACGATTGGTCCTGGCCTAAGGGTAAGCTGGATCCGGGTGAGTCCATTGCTGAATGCGCTATCCGTGAAGTACGTGAGGAAATTGGTCTTCGCATTGCTCTGGGCATTCCGCTCTCGGCGACGGCTTACTCGGTCAAGAACAAGTCAAAAGTTGTCTATTACTGGGCAGCCAAGACTGATCCACTGACTGTTATTCAGCCCGACGGTGGTGAATGCGATGAGACCAAGTGGATGAGCGTGAAGAAGGCTCGGGAAATGTTGACCAACCCGACCGATGCACAACCACTGGAAGATTTGGCTAAGGCACATAAGAACGAGACGCTCAACGCCCAACCGGTGTTGATTGTCCGCCATGCCAAGGCCAAACCACGAGGCAACTGGACCAAAGCGGAAGGTGAACGCCCTTTGGCGGCCACCGGACGACGTCAGGCTCAGGCCGTTTCGCGCATGCTTGAAGCGTGGCAGCCAGCGTTCATTGCCACCTCGCCGTGGGTTCGTTGCGTTCAGACGCTGGCTCCCTACGCGGCCTTGCACGCAATGAAGATGAGGAACGTCAAGGCACTGACCGAACACGCGGCCACACGTCACCCCGAACGTGCCCGCAAGGCGGTGCAGAAGCTTTTTAATAAGTACCGTTCTCAAGCTATTTGTACTCACCGACCGGTGTTGCCATTTGTCTTGGAAGTTCTCGCTAAGAACTCCACACCGGAACTGGCCAAGGCCTTACCCACGGTGGATCCTTATCTGGAACCCGGATCAATCATCGTGGCCCATCAGGTTGCTGGAGCAAAGCCACGCATGGTGTCCTTTGAAATCCACGTGCCTTACCACGATTAGTCGCTAGCTTCGCCCGGCAATTTTTGCCGGGCTTTGCTGTACCCGGATGAAGTACCCAAACCCGTTGCATCTGGCTCCGATTAGGGCTAAGACTGTACTAAGCACTTCACACGCATCGGAAAACGAGGTATCCCCATGACTGCCCAGCAGCCAACTGACAAAGTTGTTCACCACGGTCTGCGCCTTGACCATGACGCAAGCCGAGGCCGTTTTTCGCTCTGGCATGGTTCCACGTTTGTTGGATTCATCGGTTACCACCAAGAAGATGATGTGGTCACCATCCAGCACACCATTGTGAATGAAGAGTTTGGTCGCCGCGGTTATGCCCGTGCTCTAGTTACTTTGGTTCTGGATCGATTCAGAAATGAAGGGCTGAAGATCATTCCGGAGTGCAGCTACGTGCAGGATTACCTGCGCCGCTATCCGGAATACAACGACATGGTGGTTCAGCCCGGCTAGTTTTGGTCTCTGCCTTTGGGCTCTGCGATGCTTCTCATCCTCGGCGGATGTTCCCGCCGAGGACATGGTGAACTAAACTTGGGTGCGTGAACATCGCGACCCCATACGAAGACCTGCTCAAAGACGTGTTGGAAAACGGCACGTCTAAAGAAGACCGCACCGGGACTGGAACTCTTTCCGTCTTTGGTCGCCAGATCCGCTTTGATCTTCAGGATTCTTTCCCGCTAGTCACCACCAAGCGCGTACATTTTAAGTCCGTTGCAGCTGAACTTCTGTGGTTCCTGCGCGGGGAATCCAATGTGCAGCGGTTGCAGGACAACGGCGTGCGCATCTGGAACGAATGGGCCGATGAAGACGGTGAACTCGGCCCGGTATACGGCGTACAGTGGCGCAGCTGGCCAACCCCAGACGGTGGCCACATCGATCAAATCTCTGAACTGGTCGACGCATTACGCAACAACCCAGACTCCCGCCGGCACATCGTCTCGGCCTGGAACGTCTCGGAAATCAAGAACATGGCGTTGCCTCCTTGCCACGTCTTCTTCCAGTTCTACGTCGCGGACGGCAAGCTCTCCTGCCAGCTATATCAGCGCAGTGCAGACATGTTCTTGGGCGTTCCCTTTAATATTGCGTCCTACGCGCTACTCACCTGCATGCTCGCACAGCAGCTGGATCTTGAACCCGGTGAATTCATTTGGACCGGCGGTGACGTTCACATCTACACCAACCACTTGGAGCAGGTGAAGGAACAGCTGTCCCGCGATCCTTACCCATACCCAACGTTGAGCTTCAATTCAAAGCCTGAGTCGATTTTCGATTACACGCTTGAAGACTTCAGCATCAACGATTATCAGCACCACCCGACGATCAAGGGAAAAGTCGCCGTATGACCCAAGAGTCACGCCACGCGAACCAGCTTGAACCAATGCTCGGCGCTATCTGGGCCCAAGCAAACAACGGGATTATTGGTGACCAAGGCTCCATGCCATGGCACGTGCCCGAAGACTTGGCACACTTCAAGCGCGTCACCGCCGGTCATCCGGTCATTATGGGACGAGCTACGTGGAATTCATTTCCTGCCAAGTACCGTCCACTGCCAGGGCGCACCAACATTGTCTTAACCTGTCAGGCTGAGGCTCACGAGCAACTTCGCAACGAAGGCGCCGTCGTAGCAACTAGCCTCGAAACGGCACTGACTTTGGCCCGTGAGGCCAAGGGCGGAGAAGAAGTCTGGATCATCGGTGGTGGCAAGGTTTATGCCCAAGCATTGTCCATGCTGGACGTTGCAGTGATTACCAAGCTGGATGTAGATCCGGCAGGTGATACTTCTGCTCCGGTGCTGTCTAAAGACTTTGTTATGGGAACCAGCGACCCTTCGGTTGAATCGACAGAACCCGAATGGCACGTCTCCTCCAGCGGAACCCGATACCGCTTTGAAACCTGGCTGCGTCAGAAGGACTAATACACCCATGAAAAAATACATTGGCGAGCTTAAGGCACACCCCGAGGCGCTCTTCGTCTTGGGCTACATGCTCTTCCCACTCCTGGCGCTTGTTGTTGCGGTATTGGGATTCTTCATGGTCTTAGGTGGCTACAAGATTCTTGGCCTGATCCTCCTACTGGTGCCGGCACAGATATTCATCTTCGCGGCAGTGTGGGCGATCAATAATCGCAAGAGAGCACTTGAGGAAAAGTAAAACTTTTGCTGTACACAATCACACCTGAACCCTTCTGGGGCTTGGGTGTGATTCTGCTTTAACTCCTGTAACGAACCGGGCTCCGTTGGCCAAACGCCCCTACGATGGATACATGACTTCATCTGTTGGTTTTGTAGGTTACCGTGGCATGGTCGGCTCCGTGCTGATGCAGCGCATGGTTGACGAGGGCGACTTTGCTCAGATTAATCCGGTGTTTTTCTCGACTTCGAATGCCGGCGGCAACGCCCCAGCATTCGCTGAAGGAGCCGGGGCCCTAGAGGATGCTTATGACATCCAGACCCTGTCCAAGCTGCCGATTATCGTCACCGCACAGGGTGGGGACTACACCTCCAAAGTCCACGCTGAGCTTCGTAAGTCCGGCTGGGACGGCCTGTGGATCGATGCAGCCTCGACGCTGCGCATGAATGATGATTCGGTCATCGTTTTGGATCCAGTTAACCGCAATGTCATTGACCAGTCCCTAGCCTCTGGCGTCAAGGACTTTGTGGGCGGTAACTGCACCGTTTCTTGCATGCTGATGGGCTTGGGCGGCTTGTTCAAGAACAACTTGGTTGAGTGGGGCACCGCCATGACCTACCAGGCAGCTTCCGGCGGCGGAGCACGCCACATGCGCGAACTGCTCAACCAGTTCGGTGACATCAACGCGTCGGTAGCTTCTGAACTTGTTGACCCTGCAAGCGCCATCTTGGACATTGACCGCAAGGTTCTTGAAACCCAACGCGGTGGCTTGGACGCTGCCCAGTTCGGTGTTCCCCTCGGTGGATCCCTCATCCCTTGGATCGACGCGGACTTGGGCAATGGCCAGTCCCGCGAAGAGTGGAAAGCCGGCGCAGAAACCAACAAGATTCTGCAGACCTCAGGCGAGAACAACATCATCATGGACGGACTGTGCGTGCGCATCGGTGCGATGCGTTCACACTCGCAGGCACTGACCTTGAAGCTCAAGGAAGATCTGCCAGTAGCTGAGATCGAATCCTTGCTGGCTGCAGATAACCAGTGGGCCAAGGTTGTTCCTAATGAAAAGGAAGCAACCATGAATCAGCTAACCCCAGTGGCTGCTTCAGGTACTTTGGATATCCCTGTGGGACGTATCCGCAAGCTAGAAATGGGTCCAGAGTACATCTCGGCGTTCACCGTCGGTGACCAGCTGCTCTGGGGAGCTGCTGAGCCCCTACGTCGTATGCTGGCTATCGCTCAAGGCCGTCTCTAATCCCGAAGTAAAAGACCTCATACAAAAAGCACGGTCCGGAACAATTGTTCCGGACCGTGCTTTGTTTTGCGTCTAGCTGGACCACTGATCACGTAATACCGAGAAGATGACCTGATCGTGCCAGGCTCCTGCACGCCATTGCGCCTGGCGAATGATTCCCTCTTGGTGGAAGCCAAGCTTCTCAAGACACCTACGTTCAGCAGTGTTCTCCAACGCTGTCGTGGCTTGGATTCGATGCCGTGGGTAGTGGGCAAACAAGTAATCAATCAACAAGCGCTGCGCCTGCGTACCAAAACCTTGGCCACGGAACGGCTCAAAAATACCAATGGCAATTTCCCAGCACGCGGAGGTGTTGGCGCGGCCCCAGTTGGTGATTGTGAACCAATCGACCTTGCCGATGGTGCGCTCCCCCAGACAGATGGCCAAAGCGCCATCGTTGCTGCCAATGAATTGATCTTGGTCCAGCCTGGTGCGCAGCTTGGTCGTGTCCCAAAACCCGAACCATTGAGCTTCGCCAGCACCCTGAACAGATTGAAATTGCTCTTCTAGTAGATCAATACCTTCAGCAGTTAGTTTTCGTAGCGATAGCTCAGCCATGCCAACACTCCTCGGTAAGGTTTTGATATCCGTTAGTGCAGTGGCTTAGAGCTCAAGACCAATCAGCAACGGTTCATTGACCAACATAATGCCAAAGCGTTCGTTAACACCGGCCTGCACGGCACGCGCAATGGCAACGATGTCGTTGGCACTGGCCTCGCCACGGTTGGTGATGGCCAGCGTGTGCTTGGTAGACAGTGAGGCACGCCCCTGAGCCACCGAGAACCCATAGGTACCCTCCAAGCCATAGCCCTTGGTGAATCCGGCTTGGTCGATCAGCCAGGCAGCCGACAGCTTTACAAAGCCTTCTTGAGCCACTGGATAGTTTGGCGCATTCTCCGGCAAGCTCTGCAGTACCGAAGCTTCAACGATGGGGTTGGTGAAGAATGACCCGGTGGAGTGCGAATCAGCATCCTTTGGGTCATAGACCATGCCCTTGGACCGGCGTAGCTCAAGAACTCGCTGGCGTACCGACAAGGCATCGGCGCGCTCACCTGGCTCTACATTAAGTTGACGGGCTAGCTCAGCGTACCGAATAGGCGCAGACTGGCTATCTCGTTCAAGCAAGAACGCAACTTCGAGCACTACGTAACGTGGGGATCCGTTGTTGCTGGTGCGCTTGATCAGCGAATCACGGTAGGCAAACTCAAGTTCTGCATTCTGCATCTTGAGCACCTGGCTGGTCTGCCGATCATAGACTCGCACCCACGCCAGTGACTGAGAAACATCTGCGCCATAGGCGCCAACGTTCTGTACCGGAGTGGCCCCAGCATTGCCCGGGATGCCAGACAGTGCTTCCAGCCCGCTCAGACCCTGAACTAGGCTGAACTCCACCGTCGTGTCCCAGCTTTCACCGGCGGCAGCGCGCAACAAAACTTTGCCGTTAGGTTGCTCATCGAGGTGCAAACCGCGGGTGGCAATCTGCACGGCGACGCCGGCGTAGCCTTCATCGCTGATCACCAAGTTAGAGCCACCGCCAATGAGTAGGACGTTATGGCCTGCGCTGTCGGCGGCAGCAACGGCTTGCGCCAGTTCGGCTTCGCTGGTGGCGGTAAGCATTTGGTTTGCCGGTCCACCCACGCGGGTGGTAGTCAGATTCTTCAGCATTGATTCAAGGTACTTTCAGTGTCGAGGCAATTGCTGCACGCCAAGGCAACAGTCTAGTTATCGGTGCGTTTTTCGTCTTGTGGGTATCCGGCAGTGTTTTTGGAAAGCATAAAGGCCAGAACGATCAGCAGGGAAATTGAACCCAAGGCTGGCAACAGACCTATCGCCCCTGCCAACAAGCCCAATAGCGGCGGGCCGCCCAAGAAGGCGCCGTAGCCAATGGTTGATACCACAGCTACTCGGGTTGCCGAATGCAGTGGGTCATCCGATGCTGCGCTCATGGCCAGTGGGAAGGTCAGTGCAGCACCAATGCCCCAGACCACCAGCGCGGCAAACGCCAGCGGAAGGTTATGGCCAAAGGCAAAGATCAGAACGCCAACAAAGGCACAGATGGCGCTGGCCCGAATCATGATGACTCGTCCCAGACGCAAGATCAAGTCACCGGAGAGCAAACGAGTCAGCGTCATGGCGGTGACAAATACACCGTAGCCCACGGCTCCGGTGGCTTCGCTGGTTCCATAACCATCTGCCAGGGCAAGAGCTACCCAGTCCCCTGCTGCACCTTCGGCGAGCGCCATGCCCAAGACCAAGATGCCCAGCAGGACGGTTTGTGGTTCTTTCCATGCACGCGACAGCGACGGGCCGCTGGAGGTTCTCGGGGTACGGCTGAAATCTTCACCATAGAATCGGGAGCTGTAGAGAACAGTGCCGACAATGATCAGACCCATGAGCAGGTAGTGGTACTGCAACGGCAGCCCCATATGGGCTGCTAGCGCGCCGAGGCCTGCGCCAATCACGGTGCCGATGGAGAAGAAGCCATGCAACGCCGGCATGATGCTCTTGCCCAGTGCGCGTTCCATCACTGCGCCCTGGACGTTAGAGGCTACATTCCATGAGGCTGATCCGAGCCCCTGGGTGAACAGGAAGACACCGGTGGCAACGGCACTGCCAAAGACGCCGGTGCTTACGCCAACAAGGATGAGGGAAGCACCGCTGAGGGTGGCGGCAATGCGCATCACGTTGGCTGCGCCGAGGCGCAGCACCAGTTGACCGGAGACCGAGACGGACAGGAAGGATCCTGCGCTCATGCAGAGCAAGAGCAACCCGACAGTGGCGTGGTCAAGGTCCAGTGCGTCGCGTACTGCTGGCAGTCGCGATACCAAGGCGGAAATCAGTAGACCGCTGGCCAGGTAGGCGGCCATCAGTGCGTTGCGCCAGTGTATTACCGACGGTTGCGCATTACCGGATAGGGGCATCTTTAGAGCTGCACCACAACTTGGCACTTGAGCAGTACCTTGCTGTCATTGGCAGTAACGGCCAAGTCGATGCGTGCTGTGCGCTTTTCGTCATCTAGCGCGCCAACTTTGCCTTCAACAAAAATGCTGGTGCCCTCGTAGTCAGCTGGGTTGCTACCCTCTGGGTCTTCAACTACTACCGGCTTGGTGAAGCGTGTTTGGTAGTCGATGATCGCTCCTGGGTTTCCTACCCATTGTGAGACGAGGTCAACCACTGAACCCATGGTGAACATGCCGTGAGCAATTACCGATGGAAGTTCTACTTCTTTGGCGAAGCGTTCATTCCAGTGGATCGGGTTGAAGTCTCCGGAGGCCCCGGCATAACGAACGAGGTCCGCACGGTTGACCTTGACGGTGTGGGAACCGATGACGGTTCCCTTTTCAAGAGTTTCGAATTCAATCATGCTTAGTCCTCAGCTCGTACCAGTAGCGACGAAACGGTAGTGGCGACCTTTTCGCCAGAGATGCTGGAGATTTCAGCGCGGGTGGTGATCATGGCACCGGCACCCATCTCACGTACCTGATCTACATACAGCTCAGCAATCAGCTCATCGCCAGCCACAATCGGACGGTGGTGGGTAAAGCGCTGATCCGCGTGGACAACACGCGAGAAATCAATGCCCGACGCTGGGTCTGCAATCAGCTGCGCATCGGCACGCTGGGCGACGATGATGGCAAAAGTTGGGGGCGCGACTACATCGCTGTAACCCAGCTTCTGCGCTTCTTCCACTTTGAAGTGTGCCGGCGAGGTTGCTTTGGTAGCCGTAGCGAACTCGCGGATCTTTTCGCGTCCTACGTGGTAGGACTCTCCGGCAGGGAAAACGCGCCCCACCAGGTCGGGATTGATGCCCATGGATTCTCCTGAACTTTGGTGTAACAGAAAATGACGTGCTGCATCGACGGTGCGCCAGGATTCAGCGCATCATCAACGATTCTTGACTCTTGCTGAGTTCTACTGGCCGTCGCGGGCTGAGCTCTTGGCTTTCCGTGGGGCTGCCAGTCCATTCTCAACGCGCCACTGGCGGGTGTCTTTGGCCCTGACAACCATTCCTGCGATGTGGCAAAGCATGCCTACAAACATGATTCCGATTGCGGTGTATACCGTTGGCAAAGATGGAATGTTTGCGCCGATAATCGCAAGGATGATGCCTGCTCCCATGATTGCCATGGCAGTAAAGACGAGCTTCTTATAGCGCGGTGAGGCAGCTTCCCAGGGAGTATTGGTCATAACTCAAGTCTAGTTCAGCTCACCTCGCAGGACTCATTGGAACAACGGTATTTTCTCGTGACTCCACTGACAGCTAAACGTCAAAGCTTAGAACAATGCGGACTGTTCTTCTTTGAATTCTCCATACTGCTGTCGCAACTGAACTTCACGTGTTTTTAGTTCCGCAGCATCTAGCAGTCGTAGGGTGGTGCCTTCCCCGCTATCGGCCATGATGCTTTGACCTAAGACCCCTCTGATGCGCAGGTCCGCGGTGGCACCGGGCAGTGCAGAATTCCAGGCGTGTAGCGTGCGGGAATTCCACGCTTCAATGACCGGGTGGGCAAAGGCCGGTTGTTCCCAGAGCTCATCACGAAGCTCAACACCATAGGTATCCAGCCCGCGTTGTGCCCCGAGGAAGTCACGGGCTTTGCTAGCGGCTTGCTCGTTGATCTCATCAAGCTGCGCTAGGTCCAATTCCCAACTCACCAGTCCCTTGATTTTGGACTTCTGCCGGACTTGTTGGGTGAGCGCAACGTGCACGGTGACCAGATCTTCAAGTACACGAATTGCTGTACCATCATTGGCGCGAGCAATATAGCGCGCTATGACGGCGCCCTGCTGAGCCAGTCGAGTCCACTTGCTCTGTGTGGAAGTAGTTCCAACCTTGGTCGCACCATGGGCAAAACTAGCGACGTAGAGGAAGTGCGGCTGTTCAAGGTATTTGCGCATTCCCTCCGGGGCTTCCCCGGTCTTATGGAACTGGTGCATGAACTTGGAGTGGTCTAACCGGCGGCAGCTATCGCATTGGGTGCCGGTGCGTAGTGCTTTGGTCTTGGGGCATGGCAAGGTGTTGCGGGAACCATCACGATTCATAGTGATATAGCCCAGGCAAAACTTCAGTTCTCCGACATCCATGCTCAGCGAGCGGTTCAACTCAAGATATTCGGTCTTCCACTGGTCAGCTGTGCGCAGTCGAAGCATGGGCGCGGGTTCATGCTGAGAGAAGCTAATGCCATGACATAGCTGCCGTGAAGCGCTGGGGAATTCCATCAAGACCTTTCTGAAGTAGCCCTTCCAACCTTAGGCCACCAGCAAGGAACCATACAGCTCAAAGTACTTGTGCTTTGCTCCCCCAATCGAGGCGAGCAAGTACTAGTCCCCGATAGATTCCCGAGGTCTTCTGGCCAAATTCTTAGACTGCTGACCTAACCTTGAAATAGAGAGCGCTCATGTCCTTTGACATAGCCACAACATGTAGAGGTGATTTACGATTTCTACGCCGTATCAAGAAGACCCACCTGGCGTTGTTTCGCTGCCGTCGGTGGCAAACCTCGCCCCTGGCGAACTACAGGAAATTACGCAGGCGTTCCGCCTTCAATTCCAACGGTTCATGATGGAGTACCAGTTTGCAGTCGATGAGGTCCTAACCAAGGTCTCCATCTTGCGCGAAGAGTTTCTTTATCTTCATAAGTACAATCCGATTGAACACATCACTTCGCGGGTGAAAACTCCAGAGAGCATCATGCGCAAGGTGAGCCAGCGAAAGATTCACCCCTCGCTCACCGCGATCAGGGAAAACATCAGTGACATCGCTGGCGTTCGAATCACGTGCAGCTTCGTCAAGGACATCTACAAGGTACTCAATACCTTGACTGCACAAAACGATATCCGTGTCATTCAAATCAAGGATTACATCAAGAACCCTAAGCCAAGCGGCTACAAGAGTGTTCACGCGATCGTTGAGATTCCGGTATTCCTCTCTGACGGTCCGGTCAACGTGATCGTAGAGCTGCAGATCCGCACTATTGCCCAAGATTTTTGGGCCAGCCTAGAGCACAAGATCTTCTACAAGTACGAAGGTGAAGTTCCAGCCCACCTAGCTAGCGAGCTGGCAGACGCTGCAGCTATTGCAACCAAACTGGATATGCAGATGCAACGGCTTCACACCGAGGTTCATGGTCACGATGCCAACAATGAACAACCCGATGGGCAAGATATGGATTCTGATGTGATCCAAGGGCTACTCATGCTGGCCAAGGAAGCTTCGAATAGTGGCGACCAGGCGCATAAGGGTGCAATCGGTCCCAACGACGCCAGCCTCTAGACGCACCAACTAAACAACGGCCACCTACATCATCGCATTGCGATGCGGTAGGTGGCCGTTCCTGTATTGCACTGCTCGCTACACTCTGAACTGGGGCCGATATCCGTGACGTGACGTCGGGGGTACTTTCGAGGTACACCTAGGTCCCACCTACGGCACTAGGATTCGATTTTGAGCATGAAAAAGCCCCGAAATTCAATGAATTTCGGGGCCAAATCTGTAGCGGCGCCGGGACTCGATCCCGGGACCTCACGATTATGAGTCGTGCGCTCTAACCAGCTGAGCTACGCCGCCACAAGTGAGAAGCAATCCAGTAGAAGCCAAGACTACTTCTCACTCAGAGCCCCCTGCCGGAATCGATCCGGCGACCTCGTTCTTACCAAGAACGCGCTCTACCACTGAGCTAAGGGGGCAACGAGTAAATACTCTACACGGCTTTGGGCACAAAGAAAAATCGTCATTCGCCTCCAATGAATTTCGGACCGCGTCGCGTTACCCCAAGTCAACGCATGTTTCTAGAAGACGTAGTGCTGACATGGAACGAAGGTTGGCACAAAAGCGCATAGGTGACGATGCTCACTGGAGCATTAGTAGTGGTCAATTTGGTAATTTCCAGCCTTCGGAAAGCGCTGCACGAGTTCCTTTTCTAACGACCAAGCGGTGCCACTTTCCTGCCGCTTGAGTCAGTGAAAATCACTTTTCCAACAACAAAACATCCGTACATCTTGATGCTTCGCAGTCAAAAGAGGTAAATATCAACATGTGCGAGGTCTGCCATTTTTCGCGGCGCAGACTACCCGCGTTTAGAACACCATCGAGCAACCGATCCCCTGCCGCGTTTTTCCTACTTGAGTAGGGGTCTTGTGACGTCAGCTACAAACTCGTTACGGATTTTGAAATCGCCAAAAACCTGTGTAGAGTATTTACTCGTTGCCCCCTTAGCTCAGTGGTAGAGCGCGTTCTTGGTAAGAACGAGGTCGCCGGATCGATTCCGGCAGGGGGCTCGAAATAAGAGAGACAATCTGAATTCAGATTGTCTCTCTTTTCGTCTATCTGGACTTATTTTCTTGGGCCCCGCTGCCACTTCGCTTCTCCCCCATCTTCCACTTCCAACGCTCAGACCTAGCGTCAAATTTTGGCGCCCATTCTTGTGCGCCGATTTTTTCATGCTAGTGTCGTCTCCGACCACACGGGAGCCCCATGGCAAGGGCTGAGATCGGGCTATCGCCGTCCGCGACCGTTGAACCTGTCCGGGTAATGCCGGCGAAGGAAGTGAGTTTCTCAATGGAACAATTTGAACAACATCCTGCCCACTCTCTCGCGTTCCGCGAATCGGAAGGGATCTCAGTTCCCGTCACGCAAATTCAACTTGCGGACTCCCCCAATGGCCAGCCAAATGAACCGCTACGGGTGTATCGCACCAGTGGTCCAGGTAGCGAACCAACTCAGGGACTGAATCCTTTTCGGGAACCGTGGATCATGGAACGAGCAGACGTTGCGGTCTATGAAGGCCGCGAACGCAATCTGCACGATGACGGGCGCTCAGCGGTCCGCCGAGGAACTGCCAGCGATGAATGGGCCGGACGCACGGCGCCACCACTACGTGCAGTTCAGGGGGCCACAGTAACCCAAATGCACTACGCACGAGCTGGGGTGATCACCCCTGAAATGCGATATGTAGCGGTTCGCGAAGAGTGCGATGTAGAACTGGTGCGCAGCGAGCTGGCGGCCGGGCGAGCAATCATTCCGTCCAATATCAATCACCCGGAATCTGAACCGATGATTATCGGCAAAGCCTTCTTGGTGAAAATCAATGCAAATATCGGCAACTCTGCGGTGACCAGCTCGATTGCTGAAGAAGTATCCAAGCTGCAGTGGGCCGCCAAATGGGGTGCAGACACCGTCATGGATCTATCCACCGGTGATGACATCCACACCACTCGTGAGTGGATCATCCGCAATTCACCGGTGCCCATCGGAACGGTGCCCATCTACCAAGCCTTGGAAAAGGTCAATGGCGAAGCCAACGCACTGACCTGGGAGATCTTCCGCGATACCGTCATTGAACAGTGTGAGCAGGGCGTGGACTATATGACCATTCACGCTGGCGTGCTCTTGCGTTATGTTCCTTTGACTGCCAACCGGGTTACCGGCATTGTCTCGCGCGGTGGGTCCATCATGGCCGGCTGGTGCTTGGCACATCACGAAGAGAATTTCTTGTACACGCACTTTGATGAGCTCTGCGAAATCTTCGCACAGTACGACGTTGCTTTCTCACTGGGTGACGGGCTTCGTCCCGGCTCCATTGCTGATGCCAATGACGCCGCGCAGTTCGCTGAGCTAGATACCCTAGCTGAGCTGACCAAGCGGGCCTGGAGGTACGACGTACAGGTCATGGTTGAGGGACCGGGACATATTCCATTCCATAAGGTCCGGGAGAATGTTGAACGCCAGCAGGAGTTGTGTGATGGTGCGCCCTTCTACACACTGGGCCCACTGGTTACCGATATCGCTCCGGGCTATGACCACATCACCAGCGCCATCGGAGCTACGGAGATCGCTCGATATGGCACAGCCATGCTTTGTTATGTCACACCCAAGGAACATCTGGGATTGCCTAACCGTGACGATGTAAAGACCGGTGTTATCACTTACAAGATTGCAGCTCACGCCGCCGACTTAGCCAAGGGGCACCCGGGTGCCAGTGCGCGCGATGATGCGCTGAGTAAGGCACGCTTTGAGTTCCGCTGGAATGACCAGTTCTCGCTGAGTTTAGATCCCGTCACGGCTCAAGAATTCCATGACGAGACTTTGCCCGCAGAACCAGCCAAGACCGCACACTTCTGCTCGATGTGTGGACCAAAATTCTGTTCCATGCGGATCTCCCAAGATATACGTGATGAATACGGTTCTGCGGAGGCTCAAGCGGCGTTGGCAGGCATGGCAGAAAAGAGTAGAGAGTTCTTGGAGAGCGGCGGGAAAGTTTATCTAGGAGATGAGATTCCGGTAGGCAGCGCAGCCCAGTAATAGCTGGCTGCTGGAACAAGCATCTTGGAGAAACACACAACGCCCCTGGATCAAACCTTTCGGTTTGTTCCAGGGGCGTTGTGTTGTGCTTTTAGCTAGTTAGCTTAGGAGCGTCGACTTAGTAGTCGCGACGTCCACCGCTACGGCCCGAGTCGCTGAAGCGCTTGTCGCCGCCACGGCCACCGAAGCGCTTTTCGCCGCCACCGCGTCCGCCGCGGAACCCGCCACGGTCTCCACCGCGGAACCCGCCACGGTCTCCACCGCGGAAGCCGCCACGATCGTTGTCATCGTCGTCGCGTGGCTTACGGCCGGAGTCAAGCTCCATGCTGATCAGTTCGCCGCCGATGCGGGTCTTGGACAGTGCACGCCACTGGTCCTTGCTCAGCTCTGCTGGCAGTTCAACCAAGGTGTGATCCGAACGGATCTCAATGCCACCGATTTCCGAAGAATCGAAGCCACCTTCGTTAGCCAAAGCGCCAACGATCGAGCCTGGCTGCACGCGGTTGCGGCGGCCAATGGCCAGACGGTACATGGCGTTGCCTGCAGCAGCAGTCTTACGTGCACGTGGGCCACGGTCGCCGCGATCTCCGCGGTCACCACGGTCGCCGCGATCGCCACGTTCTGGGCGGTCACCACGTTCCATGCGAGCCTTCTTGGAAGGCGAAGCTACTGGTTCGGTCATCAGCAATGGACGTCCACCCTGAGCCATCAAAGCCAGTGCAGCTGCGATTTCCAGCTGATCAAGGTCTTCGTGCTCAGAAGCGAACTTCTCAACGATTTCGCGGAAGGTGGTCAGGTCCTGACCACTGATGGTCTGATCGATGCGATCAGTGAACTTCTGGATACGACGGTCGTTGACCGAATCCAGCGAAGGAAGCTGCATCTGGGTCACCGGCTGGCGGGTAGCCTTCTCGATGGCACGCAGCAAGTACTTCTCGCGTGGGGTCATGAACAAGATCGCGTCGCCCGAACGACCTGCACGGCCGGTACGGCCAATGCGGTGAACGTAGGACTCGGTGTCATGTGGGATGTCGAAGTTGATGACGTGGCTGATGCGCTCAACGTCCAAACCACGAGCTGCAACGTCGGTAGCAACCAGGATGTCGATCTTGCCTGAACGCAAGTTCTCAACGGTGCGCTCACGCTGCTGCTGTGGGATGTCACCGTTGATAGCTGCAGCGGTGAAGCCGCGAGCCTTCAACTTGTCAGCCAGGTCCTCGGTAGCCATCTTGGTACGAACGAAGGCGATAACACCTTCGAATGACTCGGACTCGAGGATACGGGTCATGGCGTCAAGCTTGTGCGAGCCCATAACCTGCAGGTAACGCTGGGTGATGTTGGTGCCGGTCGACTGCTTGGACTTGACCGAAATTTCCTGCGGATCGCGCAGGTATTCCGAAGCAATACGACGGATGGTACGTGGCATGGTGGCCGAGAACAGGGCAACCTGCTTCTCTGCTGGGGTTGCTTCCAAGATCTTGTCGACCTCTTCGGCGAAGCCCATGCGAAGCATTTCGTCGGCCTCATCCAGTACAACGTACTGAAGGTTGGACAGGTCCAAAGAACCCTTGTTGATGTGGTCGATTACGCGACCTGGGGTACCAACAACAACCTGAGCGCCACGGCGCAGGCCGTTGAGCTGTGGGCCGTATGGGGAGCCACCGTACACTGGCAAGACGGTGAAGTCTGGCAGGTACTTTGCGTAGGAAGTGAAAGCCTCAGCTACCTGGAGGGCCAACTCGCGGGTTGGAGCCAGAACCAGGATCTGTGGGGTGCGGGCTGGACCATTGGTGTCAGCCAGCTCTGCCATGCGGGACAGGGCAGGAAGCGCGAAAGCAGCGGTCTTACCGGTACCGGTCTGAGCCAGACCAACAACGTCGCGGCCTTCGAGAAGCTTAGGAATAGTGGCGGCCTGAATTGGCGATGGCTTTTCATAGCCCAGGTCAGCCAGTGATGCAAGCACACGAGCATCCAAACCAAGTTCGGAGAAGAGCACGGTTGGCTCTTCTGGGGTCTGGTTGTCATCGGTGTTTACGGGCATGTCAGAAGACACGAAGATTTACCTCATTCGTTGGGGAATATGCCTTAGCCGTCCCCAAAGAAACGACGTATAGGCTACACAGTCAGATACAAGTCACGCTCTACAAGCGCTCCCCTATGACATAAGAAACCGCACACACTTGCGGAAATACAACACGAGAAGGCTCCAGCCTCAAATATTGGGCTGGATGCAAGGGATACCCTTGAAGTTTGCGAACACTTAACACTAACGCGAACCACCGCTAATTGTCAGTGCCCAGAGCGTGTGAGATCGGGCACCGCGCCAAAGCACGTAGTGTTAAAGATGTGAAAATACCATTCTTGCCACGCCGCCCTGAAGAGCCTGTACCCAGCGCTTTGTTCATCGCGCAAATGCTTTGGTTACTAGCCGGAGTGCTGTTTTTAGGCTTTGGTGGCTTCCTCATTTATGAGCAGAGCGACTCAGGTTCACTGAACTTTGCAGCCATTGCCTTGGCCATATTTTTTGCTGCCGCCGGCTGCGCCTGCGGGGTTCTTGGCTACCGTTTGTTCACCGGTCAACGTGCTGCCCGCACCAATCTCACCTGGCTCGGTGTGATTACCGCGGTGCCATTGTTGATGCGTTTTGGTCGCTATTCACTACTGGCCGCCATCATCATGTTCTGTGTAGCTCTCATGTGGCTTCCTAGCAGCAACTACTACTTCAAGGTCGTCTCCCCTAAGCCGCCTAAACGGCTTCGCTAGCGCAGCTGAAACCCGATAAACAAAAAACGCGAGGGTGAACATTCCATACGGAATGTTCACCCTCGCGTTATATGCGTTGATTTAGAGGTTGCGGAAAGCCTTCTCTAGGTCATCAATGAGATCTGCTGGATCTTCGATGCCCACCGAGAGACGCAACAGGTTCACTGGAACCGCCAGCTCGGTACCCTTGACCGACGCGTGGGTCATTTCCGATGGGTAGTTCATCAAGGATTCAATGCCACCCAAGGATTCAGCCAAGGTGAACAGCTTGGTGCTTTCAGCGATCTTGCGTGCTGCAGCTTCGCCGCCCTTGAACTGAACCGAGACCATGCCACCGAAGTCGCTCATCTGCTTCTTGGCGATCTCATGGCCTGGGTGATCTTCGAAGCCTGGGTAAAGTACGCGCTCAACTTCGCTGCGCTCGCGCAACCACTGGGCAACGGTGGCCGCGTTCTCGCTGTGTGCGCGCATGCGCACACCCAAGGTCTTCAGACCACGGGTAGTCAAGAAGGCATCCATTGGGCCAGATACTGCACCAACGGCGAACTGGATGAAACCAATCTTCTCTGCCAGGGCTGCGTCCTTGACGATCACCGCACCGCCCACCACATCGGAGTGACCACCGATGTACTTGGTGGTTGAGTGAACCACAATGTCAGCACCCAAGGTCAAAGGCTGCTGCAAGAATGGGCTGGCGAAGGTGTTGTCCACGACCAGCAGTGCGCCGGCAGCGTGAGCAATTTCGGCTACCTTGGCAATGTCGGTGATGGTCATCATTGGGTTGGATGGGGTTTCTACCCACACCAGTTTGGCCTTGTTCTTTTCGATAGCTGCAGCCAGGGCAGCTTCGTTGCTCATATCTACCGGGGTGTTACCGATGCCCCAGTCACCGAGCACTCGGTCAATGAGGCGGAAGGTTCCACCATAAGCATCGTTACCAAGGACAATGTGATCGCCTGGGCGCAGAATTGCGCGGATCAATGAGTCTTCGGCAGCCAGTCCGGAGCCGAAGGAGAAGGCGTGGGTGCCAAATTCGGCGCCGGCAAGCTGAGCCTGCAGGGCGTCACGAGTTGGGTTGCCACCGCGGCCGTACTCGTAGCCGTTGCGCAGGTTTCCGATACCGTCCTGTGCGTAGGTGGTCGAGAAGTGCAGCGGTGGCACGACGGCACCGGTGTGTGGCTCAAATTCCTGGCCCACGTGGACGAAGCGAGTGTTTGATCCCTGAGTGTTTTCGGTCATCGATATCAGTCCTTAAGTGAAATCATTAGCGAGTTGAGTAAGCCAACAGATCTGCTGACGTGGCGCCTGCAATAACGTCGCCACCCTTGGTCAGCAGCACCGCTGGATGCTGTTTAAGTAGTTCTTGGGCGTGTTCTAGGGTGTCAGCTACGCCGATCAGTGGCTTGGGCAAATCTCCCAAGTCCTTGATGGTGCTTGTTGGTTCTGCTCCACCGAGCAACGCTTCGGTAATGGTGCTGGCGCCGATGACGCCACGTACTTCACCAATGCGGGCTGGCAGCGAAGTGCTGGCAACGACCAACGCGTCGGCACCTTGTTCGCGTAAGGCCCTAGCCGCCTGTAACAACGTTGCGTTCTCGTCGATTATTTCCGTGCCTTGCTTTGACAGGGCGGAGCCGATGAAGTCCAGAGCGGAGTATTCATCAGTGATGAAGCCCTGCTGCAGCATCCAGCTGTCGTTGAAGATCTTGGCAAGGTAGCCGCGTCCGCCATCTGGGGCGATAACTACTACAACGTCGTCTTCGCTGAGTTCACGCGCGGTACGTAGCGCCGCAACAACTGCCATGCCTGAGGAACCGCCCAAGAGCAGTCCTTCTTCTTTAGCTAGACGACGGGTCATCTCAAATGACTCAGCATCAGTGACCGCTTCAATAGCGTCGGGGACCGAAGCATCGTAGTTGCCCGGCCACATATCTTCGCCAACACCTTCAACAAAGTATGGGCGTCCGGTGCCACCGGAGTAGACCGAGCCATCTGGGTCAGCCGCGATAATTTTCACTGGGCCTGAAGCACGCTGCGCCGAGATCTGCTTGAGGTAGCGTCCGGTGCCGGTAATGGTTCCGCCGGTACCTGCGCTAATGACCGCGTGGGTCACTTTGCCGTCGGTATCGTTCCAGATTTCTGGTCCGGTAGTTTCAAAGTGGCTATCAGGTGCGCCCGGGTTGGAGAACTGGTCGGGCTTGTAGGCGCCCTCAATTTCGGTCACCAGTCGGTCCGAGACACCGTAATAGGACTCTGGAGAATCAGGGGCTACAGCGGTAGGCGTGACCACTACTTCGGCACCATAGGCACGAAGTACGTCGCGCTTTTCCTCGCCAACCTTATCTGGCGTGACGAAGATGGTTTTGTATCCCTTGAGCTGGCCAACCATGGCCAGACCTACACCGGTGTTTCCACTGGTAGGTTCCACGATGGTGCCGCCGGGCTTAAGCTGGCCACACTGTTCAGCACGTTCAACCATCTTCAACGCAATGCGGTCCTTAATGGATCCGCCGGGATTTAGGTATTCAAGTTTGACCAATACGGTGGCTTTGATTCCGTCGGTAACGCTGTTGAGCTTTACCAGCGGAGTGTTGCCAATCAGATCAAGAACAGTGGAAGCATACTTCATGTCAAGAACTTTACCGGCGCTTGTCACACTTGTCCTTGCCGATCGTAGTGAAACGTCATGCAGTGGACGTGATGTTTGCGTCAGTGCTAAAGGCCACTGAAGCCCCAAGCTCAAAGATCCAGACGATAAAATGCGAAATATGCAGAAATCTTGGAGCGCGAGCTTCACTCCTAGCGGACCGGTGTCTTTGACGAAGTCTCTGGGTATCCTGCGCCGAGGCCTCGGTGACCCGACGATTCGGCTTTCGGCAAGTGAAGCCTGGCTGGCTTTTGCTACTCCCCTAGGCCCAGCAACCCTGCAAATTTCAAAACCCACCCTTCAAGGTGCTGCCGACTTCCAAGCATGGGGTCCCGGCGCATCTTGGGCATTGGACTCTGCGCCCAATCTTTTAGGCGCGCAGGATGATTGGAACGAATTTGATCAAGGTCTGCAAGAGGGAATCTATCCGGAGATTATTGCCCGGAACCGGGCAGAACATCCTGATGTAGTACTCCCCAAAACCGGCAGGATCTTTGAGCATGCAGTAGGTGCCATTCTTGAGCAACGCGTTACTGGCATCGAAGCGAACCATGCGTGGCGTTGGCTCGTTCATCGATTTGGACAGCCCGCGCCCGGTCCGGCCCCTGAAGGGTTGAAGATTTTTCCTTCACCGCTGGATCTGGCACAGATGCAACGGTGGGATTGGCAGCAGGCTCGGGTTGAAGGGCAGCGCGCCACAACGATAAGAAAATTCGTTCAGGTAGCCGGTGCCATCAATTGGTGGGCGGATAAGCCACTGAACCATGCCAAGCCGGCGGCAAAAGCGCCTGGAACATTGGAGGCGGCGTTAGCCTCGGTGCCTGGAATCGGGCCGTGGACTATCGCTGAAACTCTTCAGCGGTCGCATGGGTCTTCAGACCACATCTCAGTGGGAGACTTCCATTTGGCCCATTTTGTTGGTCAAGTACTGACCGGAAAGCGGATCACTGATCCACAAATGCTGGCGCTCTTGGCACCCTACGCACCACATCGGCAACGAGTGGTGCGACTGTTGATGCTCTCTGGCGAGCGAAAACAAAGCTTCGGGCCACGCTACGCTCCGCTGGATCACCGGCAGAGGTAGGGCCCGAAACTCAAAACGCAGTCCTAGGAGTCAGCCTGAGCTGCTTCTTCAGCGATCTGCTTGTGAACTTCACTCATGTCGATGCCCTTGACGGCGGTGACCAAGTCTTCAAGCTGTGGCTGGTTCAACGCACCTGCCTGCGAGAAGACGAGTACCTGCTCACGGAAAGCCATGATGGTAGGAATCGAAGTTACGTTAGCTGCACGGGCCAGGCCCTGTTCTGCTTCGGTGTCTACCTTGGCGAAAACAACATCAGTGAACTTGTTTGAGGTCTGATCATAAACAGGTGCAAACTGCTTGCACGGTCCGCACCAGTCTGCCCAGAAATCCACAAGGACGATATCGTTGTCTTCAATCACCTGTGCGAAGTCATCTTCGCTCACATTTCTAGTAGCCATGCCTATACGGTAACCGAACATTAGGTGAAATACGTAGAAAGGTGATCTTCATTGACACCGGGAATAGATCCGGATCACAGTGCAACAAAGTTTGCCCGGATGCAAAAAACTCCCGGATCAATGATCCGGGAGTTTTTGTGGCAGATACTGGATTCGAACCAGTGAAGGCGTTGCCAGCTGATTTACAGTCAGCCCCCTTTGGCCGCTCGGGTAATCTGCCGAGATGGTTCGTTCAAGAACGTTTGTTCTTGTCGGAACGAGAAATAACTCTACAGGAGATTTTCGATGATGTGAAATCGAGGGGGCTCTTTTCTCTGTAAGCCTGATCACAGCCCGAATTTAGGGCGCAAAACCGGTAGGCTATGAAACGAATCAGACCCGTTACAGCTAGGAGTATTCACATGGCTAGTGATTCCACATTCGACGTCGTCAGCAAGGTTGATAGCCAGGAAGTCGCTAACGCGATGAACCAGGCCCAGAAGGAAATCGCCCAGCGCTACGACTTCAAGGGTGTAGGCGCTGAGGTTGACTTCAGTGGCGAGAAGATCTTGATGAAGGCTAACTCTGAAGAGCGCGTCAACGCTGTACTGGATGTTTTCCAGTCAAAGCTGGTCAAGCGTGGCATCTCATTGAAGTCCTTGGAATCCGGTGAGCCATTTGCATCCGGCAAGGAATACCGCATTGAGTCCAGCATCAAGGAAGGCATCGCACAAGATGTCGCCAAAAAGATCAACAAGTTGATCCGCGATGAGGCTCCTAAGGGAGTCAAGTCCACCATTCAGGGTGACGAGCTTCGCGTCTCTTCCAAGTCCCGCGATGATCTGCAGGCCACCATGGCCCTGCTGCGTGACTTCGAAGAAGCTGACCTTCAGTTCATCAACTTCCGGTAGGCATCTTTAGGTTCTCTTTGAACTAGAAGTGAGCGGCGGCATCCCACAGTCAATGTGGGAAGCCGCCGCTCACTTTTTGTCTACGCGCAAACACCGCTAAGGATTTCTAGTACTGCTGGCCGCCGGCCATGGCTTCGAGGCGAGCAATACGCTGATCCATTGGTGGGTGCGTGGAGAACATCTGCTTCAGGCGCGAACCGAAAGGGTTAGCGATCATCAGGTGTGAGCTGTTGACCAGCTTCTGGTCCCCCGTAGCCAGTGGAGCCTGAGAAATTCCGGACTCCAACTTTCGCAACGCGCTGGCCAGAGCCAATGGGTCGTTGGTTAGTTTGGCTCCATCTTCGTCAGCGTCATACTCACGAGTCCGGCTCACAGCCATCTGAATAATTGATGCGGCCAGTGGTGCCAAGAGCGACAACGCGATCAGTGCGATCGGGTTGACGTTGCGGTTTTCATTGCTTCCACCGCCACCAAAGAACATCAGGAACTGTGCCACCGAGGTGATTACACCGGCAATCGCCGCAGCCACCGATGAAGTGAGAATGTCACGGTTATATACGTGCATCAGTTCGTGGCCCAGCACGCCGCGCAGCTCGCGCTCATTGAGTAGCTGCAAGATTCCCTCGGTGCAGCACACCGCAGCATTTTGTGGGTTGCGGCCGGTGGCGAAGGCATTGGGCGAAGTAGTTGGTGAGACATACAGTCGCGGCATTGGCTGTTGAGCGTTCATCGATAGCTCGCGCACAATGCGGTACATCATCGGATTCTCAGCTTCACTCACCGGGTAGGCGTGCATGGAACGCAAGGCGAGCTTGTCACTGTTCCAGTAGCCATACGCGGTGGTGCCCAAACCGATCAGGGCGAAGACCCAAATGAACATTGACCGGCCAGTTCCGGCCGAAATGAGCGAACCGATAGCCAGTAGCAGGGCAAACATTCCGCCGAGCAACAGTGCTGTTTTCAGTCCGTTGTTATGACCATGCACCGTGACGCACTCCTTGTAAATGACTCAGACCAAGTTGGTATTTCTTAGTCTAGTCAACGTTTATGCCTGCAGCTTCGTTCCGGTATTAAGCATTTGAAACGCAGTTGTGATGTAGAGTACCGAATTCTGCCTAACGTATTTCGCTCTGCGGGGAATATTGTCTAGCTATAGGCGTTGTACTTTGTGAGTTGCAGGGTGCATTTTTTGCCCCGTAGCTCCGCCTTTTCCTGCTTCACAATAGTTCGAAAGCGTACATTCTGCATGTCATCAAGCACCACCAAACCGGTCCGCTCTGAACACAGCTATGGTCTGATTCAAGGCACCTCTGCCTATCTCATCTGGGGATTGCTCCCCGCATACTTCTTGCTGCTCCCGGAGATCTCAGCTGTGGAGTTCGTAGCCGTGCGAGTTCTCTTCTCTTTGATCTTCTGCTTGATCCTGCTCGCTATTACCTCGCAGATTCGTCAGTTTATTGCGATGTTCAAAGATACAAAGAGCATGATGCAGTTGGCCCTGGCCAGCGTCTTGATCGCGGGCAACTGGGTTCTCTACGCCTTGGCAGTGTTGACCGGACACGTACTTGAGGCGTCGCTGGGCTACTTCGTCAACCCCATTGTTGCCATCCTGCTCGGCGTGCTGGTGCTTAAGGAAAAGCTGCGCCCCTTGCAGTGGGCAGCAGTGGCGCTGGCTACCGTAGCCGTTATTGTGCTCACCGTGGGCTTGGGCCGCGTGCCATGGATTTCTCTGGGCCTTGCGTTCTCCTTTGGCTTCTACGGCCTAGTAAAGAACAAGGTCGGCTCCAAGGGCACCGCATTGGGCGCACTGACGGTCGAAACTGTGTGGCTAACCCCGCTGGCCATCATCTACGTCATTTGGCTCTCGCAGACCACCGGTTCCACCTTGCTAGACAGCAACCTCGGTGGCGTACTCTTGCTGGCTTCCAGCGGCATCATCACTGCTGTTCCACTCTTGCTCTTTGGTGGGGCTGCTCGACGCCTTCCGCTGAGCACGGTGGGCTCGCTGCAGTTCATCGCTCCCCTACTGCAGTTCATCCTTGGTGTACTGGTGTTCCACGAACATATGCCGTTTGAACGCTGGATGGGATTTGTCCTGGTATGGATTGCGGTCATCTTTGTTTTGGTCGATATGCTTCGCGCACCTAAGGCCCGGAACCTTCCTGAACCAGTAGAGATCAGCTAGCTGCCAACGCATTTAGCGCACAAAGAAAAAAGCTTCGGCCGTTCTAGTTTCAAACTAGAACGGCCGAAGCTTTAGTTATTTACTTCCGGGCTAAGCCTTAGGCAGCAAGCTTGCGGATAGCAGTCTCAAGAACGTCGAATGCATCGTTGAGCAGCTCATCCCCGATAACCAATGGAGGCAGCAGACGAATGACGTTGCCGTAGGTACCGCAAGTCAGGATGACAACACCCTGAGCCAGGCACTCGGCAGCGATAGCCTTGGTCAGATCTGCGTCTGGCTCTTTGCCACCAGCCTTGACGAACTCAATAGCAATCATTGCGCCACGGCCACGGACTTCACCGATAGCTGGGAATGCGGACTGCAAAGCGGTGAAGCGAGCGAAGAACTTCTCTTCGATCTCACGTGCGCGACCTGGCAGGTCCTGCTCTTCCATGAACTTGATGCTCTCAAGTGCTGCAGCAACAGCTACTGGGTTACCACCGTAGGTGCCACCCAAGCCGCCACCGTGAACCGAGTCAAGCAGTTCGGCGCGGCCAACGATGCCCGACAGTGGCATACCGCCGGCGATGCCCTTAGCCACGGTGACGATATCTGGTTCGATCTCTTCGATGTCCGAAGCGAACCAAGCACCGGAGCGTGCGAAGCCGGCCTGAACTTCATCAGCAATGAAGACAATGCCGTTTTCCTTGGCCCATTCAGCAACGCGTGGCAAGAAGCCGGTTGCAGGAACGATGAAGCCACCTTCACCCTGGATTGGCTCGATGATGATCGCAGCGATCTGGTCGCCACCGATCTGCTTCTCCATGGCCAAGATCGCGCGCTCTGCAGCTTCCTTGCCCGAGATGTTTGGATTCTCTTCACGGAATGGGTAGCTCATTGGCATGCGGTAGATCTCTGATGCCAGTGGACCGAATCCGCGCTTGTATGGGGCAGCCTTAGCGGTCAGACCCATGGTCAGGTTGGTGCGGCCGTGGTAAGCGTGGTCGAAGGCTACAACTGCCTGGCGACCGGTAGCTACACGAGCAACCTTGATGGCGTTCTCCACGGCTTCAGCACCGGAGTTGAAGAACACTGCGCGCTTCTCGAAGTTACCTGGGGTGATGGCAGCAAGCTTCTCAGCCAAGGCAATGTAGTTCTCGTAAGGAGCAACCATGAAGCAGGTGTGGGTGAAGCGCTGCGCCTGCTCGGCAACGGCCTTAGCCACTGCTGGGTTGGATGCGCCAACGGTGGTTACCGCGATGCCCGAGCCCAGGTCGATCAGCTGGTTGCCGTCAACATCAACAATGATGCCGCCGTCAACGTCAGCTGCGTAAACAGGCAGGGTGGAAGCAACGCCGGCAGCAACTGCCTTGGCGCGGCGTGCGGCGAGTTCTTCCGACTTTGGGCCGGGGAATGGCCCGTTGATCTTGCGCTTCTGTTCAATACGGTAGGTAACGTCCACCTGCTTGTCCTTTCACTAAAGTTTTACGAGCATGTCGCTCGACGTGTTCTAACCAACAGACTATTCTTCAAGGCCCTTTGCGACTAGCAAAGTTGGCACAAATGACTTTTGGTTTTGTAGTGCATCTGCACAGCAAAGCCTCCCCGTTCCAAGTCGGACTTGGAACAAGGAGGCTACAGCTAATTTCTGCGGAAATTACAGGTTGCTATTACCTGCAGGTTCAGCGGTTTCAATCACGTGGTCATCATCCTTTTCAGGATTGCGTGAGAGGTTGATCAGTGAGATGGCCAGGCCACCCCAGATGGTCAGCATGGAAATGATCATGAATACAATTGCGATGCCGCTCATGACTAGTATTCCTTTCCGACTGCGTCAGGAAGTTCTTCAGCTTCAACATTCTTCTGATGCTGTTCAAACTCTGGATCATCGATCTTTGAGTTTTTGCCCCATGGGATCAGCGACATGAGTACAGCGCCAACAATCAACGCGCCAGCCATGCCCCAACCGAAGATGCCGTTGAACCATGCTGGGTAACCCGAGTACGGCTCGTTGATCTTGGACTGTACTTCGTTGATCAGCATGTAGCCCAGCGCTGCCGGACCGATGCCGCCAACCAGGACCTTCCAACCGGTGCCCAGCTTGATGGAGCTGTGACGGTTCATGTGCTTGGCCAGCTTAGGCAACATGCCAAGACCTGCGCCAAAGACAATCACCAAGACCAATGCACAAGCGAGGATGCCGAACTGGTTCACGAAGGCGTCCATGGTGTCCAGTAGGTACAAACCGGTGGTTGTTGGGAACAGCACCAGTGAGATCACGGCAACTGGAAGAACAACTACCAAGGTTGCCGGGGTACGCTTCCAACCCAGCTTGTCTTGGAAGGCCGCAACGATGACCTCAAGAATCGAGATCAGCGAGGTCAAGCCCGCGAAGACCAGCGAACCAAAGAACAGCACACCAATGAGTCCACCCAGAGGTGCCTGGGAGACGATGGTTGGGAAGGCAATAAATGCCAAGCCGATGCCACTGGTGGCCACGTCATCAACGCTGGATCCAGCGTTGTGCGCCATGAAGCCTAGGGCAGCGAAGACGCCGATACCGGCGAGCAGCTCGAAGCCCGAGTTAGCAAAAGCAACAACATAACCGGAACCGGTCAAGTCACTCTTGCGCTTCATGTACGAGGAGTAGGTGACCATGATGCCGAAGGCCACGGACAGCGAGAAGAAGATGTGGCCGAAGGCCGCAGCCCAGACGGCCGGGTTCTGCAAGGCCGCGAAGTCCGGGGTGAAGAAGGCGTTCAGGCCGTCAATGGCGCCTGGCAGGAAGACCGACTGGACCACGAGGATCACGAACATGACGATCAGCAATGGCATGAAGACCGCGTTGGCTCGGGAAATACCCTTGTTAACGCCGGCAATCATGATCACCATGGTGACCAGCCAAACGATCAACATCGGCACGAAGATGCGGCCGACCACGTCGAAGGAAACGCCCACGGTATCGGAGACCTTGAGGAAATCATTCATAAAGAAGCCTTCGGCTCCCTTAGGGTTCTTGTCCCAGGCCTTGGTGATGGAGAACCAGCAGTACATGGCAGCCCACGCGATGATGGCTGCGTAGTAAATGGCGATTACGAAGCAGATCAGTACCTGCCACCAGCCGAGCATTTCGGTTTTACGGTTGGCCCGGCGATAAGCCAGTGGAGCCGAACCGCGGTAGCGGTGACCGATGGAGTAGTCGAGGAATAGCAAAGGGATACCGGCGCAGAGAATTGCGACCAGGTAAGGGATCAGGAATGCACCGCCGCCGTTTTCGTAGGCAACATAAGGGAAACGCCAAATGTTTCCCAGACCAACGGCTGAACCAATCGCAGAAAGGATGAACAACTTTCGAGAACTGAAGGTCTCACGCTTTTCGGATGCGAGTGGAGCGCCCTGTGTAGAAGATGGAGAGCTCATGAATCCAAGCTACTGCAAAAAGTTCACATTCTGGTCAATTTTCGGGTGCGTGTGTCCATTATTTGAGCATTTTGCTGAAATGGGAACTTTCCGTCTCCCAACTAGAATAGCCACATGGCAATTAGTTTACGCGGACTCCTTGAGCATGACGAGCTCAACCTGAAGCCGATGACCGACCACACCCATCGCGACGACGTGGTTATCACCTGGGGAGCCATCACGGAGCTACTTGACCCCTCACGCTTCCTTACCGGTCGAGAGATCGTGTTGACCACGGGTGTGCGTCAAAAGACAAAAGCCGCCCAACGAGAATTCGTTCGTGTTCTGGCCGCCAATGATGCAGTGGCGCTGGGTTTCGGCACCGGTCTTGAACATTCCTCGGTTCCCGAGGCAACCATCACCGCCGCCCGCGAAGTAGGATTGCCGGTCTTTGAAGTTCCCTATCAGGTACCTTTTGCCTCAATTACCCGGCTCATCGCCGAGGCGTTGAATGCTGATCACCTCAAGCGCGTTGAGAACCTGCTCAAGTCGCACCAGAAGCTGGCTCGCTCGCTGCTCTCCTCAGATCTGGACAGCATGCTTGATGAGCTCGTACGGATGATCCGCACCGATGTGGCACTCAGCCTGCACGGCGAGGTCATCAGTGGCGACTACGACCCAGAACGTATCTGGCATGAACTTCCGGTGGCTACCGGACTTCGCGATAAGTGCATTCTTCATCTGGCCGAACCCTACGTACATGACCCGGTCGTGGACTACGCACAGTCACTGATTGGCCTAGAAATGGCCAACAAGTCACGCCTTCGCGCCTCCCAGCGCCAGGCCAACGGTCAAGTACTCGCTGACCTTGCCGCCGGCACGCTGGTTGGCTCGGACGCAGCCGGACGGCTTGGCGCCCTGGGACTAAACCCACAGCGTGAACACGCAGTGATCTTGGTGCAGGCTTCATCTCAAGCCGAACGACTCGAAACACTGCCATTACCAGCTGATCTTTCTTCCCAGGTCTCCGCAATGATGGAAGGACGGCTTGCGGTCATTGTTGCCCACTCCAAGGTGCAGCTATCAATCAAGCATCTAGATGAGTATCTGGTGGCTGCCGGTATTCCCGCCCGCGTTGGCTACGGTGGACGCTATTCAAATACCACCGGTATTCGTTGGAGCTACTTTGAGGCGCTTGAATCCCTTCGTCACGGCGAACGTGTCAACGTGCCAACCAAACTTTCTTTGACCTCGCTGCTGCTCGCTGCCCGCGATGTCCCATTGCAAGACTTGGCTACCGAGGCTTTGGGCCCACTGCAGGACTTTGATTCCACCCATGAGTCAGACTTGCTGTTGACCTTGCGTGAATACCTGAATCGGGATGGATCTGTCGGCGCCGTTGCCGAAGCTTTAGGGTTGCATCGCAACACGGTGCGCTATCGCATGCAGCAGATCTCAGAGCTCTCGGGCTATGACCCGAATGTGACAAGTGACCGAGTCCAGCTTTGGATCGCGTTGAGCGCACTAGAGCTTGGCTAATCTCGATAGGATAAAGACATGGCTGACATGTTTCTAGAGAAGTTCTGTTCCTTGGTTCCAAAATATTTGGAAGACCAGTGGAATGAAGCCGACGGGTTGAACAGCGAAGAGCTGAGCGAAGCCCTAGCGCAGTCCAAGGTTTCGATTCCTTTTGTGCTCGAAGAGTTCTACCGGGCCCTAGGCAACAATGAAGACTTCATGGAGGCCTACCACTACTTCTTCGACCCAGAAGAGCTGGAAATCGAAGACGGTCACCTGCTGTTCTTGGAAGACGAAGAAGAGAAGTTTGTCTGGGCGTTTAAGGCTTCACAGCTTGATGTTCCGGATCCAATTGTCTATCGCCGCAATAACGCCAAAGGTACCTGGACCAGTGAAGAAGGCACTTTCAGTGAATTCACGCTGGACATGTTCGCATGGGTCTTTGACGAGCTGGCTGCCGAACTGGAGGACTAGTGCTCCACCATTCCCATCAACCGGACGGCTACCAATGCCCATTTTGCGAATTGGTGCTTGACTTACCGTTCAGCCAAGACAACTTGTGCGCACCCACAGATCTGATTTATCAGACTGATCTGGTGGCCGCCATAATGGCTTGTGATGGGTTTGGTAATTACGGCGGGCATGCCATGATCATTCCCACCAAACATTTGGAAGCACTCTACGACCTAGACGACGCCACCGGTGCGGCGATCATGAAGGAAACCAAACGCGTGGCCTTGGCCATGAAATTAGCGTGGGATCCCGAAGGAACCAGTACCAGGCAACATAATGAACCGGCAGGAAACCAGCACGTCTGGCATTACCACCAGCATGTGTTCCCGCGGTATCACGATGATCAGTTGTACCAGCAGCTTCGCCACCGGGTCTCGGTTGAAGAACGAGCGATCAAAGCCAAAGAACTACGCGCGGCTCTATTCTCTAATGAGCATCCAGAGCCACTAACTGCTGCACAAGTTATCCGCTGAGCACCGGCGATGACCAAGCAAAAAATCCCCTGAAGAAATCAATCTTCAGGAGATTTTTCGTCTCAACATTCTTTAGGCGTCGCGGGTTACCACGGCGTCAGCGAAGGAGATCAAAGCTTGCTTCACGGTGCCCTCTGGCAACGGATTCAGCGCCTGGATCGCGGAATCTGCCCACTGACGGGCAACCTTCCACGCATCGTGGAGCGCGGTGTGCTCACGGACCGCTGCTACTGCTTGGGCCAAGGCCTCATCGGTAGTGAGGTCTGCATCAACCAGTGCCAGCGCAGCCTGTGCTTGTTCGTCTCCAGCCTCAGCAGCCTGACGCAACAGCAAGATTGGCAACGTCGGAACACCTTCGCGCAAATCAGTGCCCGGAGTCTTGCCCGAATCTGCCTTCTCGGACGCTAGGTCAATTACGTCGTCGGCAACTTGGAAGGCAACGCCAACCTTTTCACCGTACTCACGCAAGGTCTCAATAAATTCAGGTGCTCCACCAAAACGAGCGCCAAAGGCACCGGAGGTGGAAAGCAAAGAAGCGGTCTTATCGCTGATGACCTGGATGTGGTGCTCAATCGCGTCGTCGCCTTCACGCGGCCCGATGGATTCATGCAGCTGGCCTAGGCAGAGGCGCTCAAAGGTTCGCGACTGCCACATCACCGCTTCTGGTCCCAGATCTGCACCGAAGACCGAAGCCCGGGCGAAGATCAGGTCGCCAGCCAAGATGGCTACCGAGTTGCCCCAGACCTCGTGGGCGGTGGGGGCTCCACGACGTAGCGGAGCTGAGTCCATCACGTCATCGTGGTACAGGGTGGCCAGGTGGGTCAGCTCCACAATGGCGGCAGATTTGATGACCTCGTCGGTCACACCGTGGCCGAGCAGTGAGGTCAGCAGCACCAGCAATGGGCGCACGCGCTTACCGCCGGCTTCGACCAGGTGCCGGCTGGAGGCATCAATCAATGGATCGGAGTTAGCTAGCGCATCGCGCAATAGCTTCTCGACCTTTGCCATACCGATGGAAATAGCCGGACCAAAGTCCGGGTCCTCGGCCAGCATTGCAAAGCCCGAGGGAAGATTGATAGCCGCAGCTAATGCAGCGGTTTCAGGATTCAGCTCAATCGAGTCGGACACTTCGTGCCCGGCTGCGGTCCAGTTGCTCTTCGAATCAGTCACTGTTCTACGGCTTACTTATCTTTCATCGGGGCGGCCATCGCGGAATGCGAAGACTTCTGCGCCTGCATAATGCAGACAAACATCTCTTCACTCTAACCGATGCGGTCCACCGCTGGTGATCGGCACGACGCAACATTTTGCAGGTTACAGGCCAGCGACCGAGCGGTTCGGTTTAGAGTTTACCGACTTAGGCTAACAGTTCTGCCAAGACCCGCCATATCTCACAGTCGTGACTGGGGACACCACCACCGCTTGAACCCCGGCATCCCGCGGTAGGCTTAGCCGTATCATGTCTGCAGAATCGTCCGTTCTTAGCGCCAGCGCCCATCAGGCGTCGGCTCCATCGCTGTCCAGCATCACCTTTGAATATCTTGATGCCCCGCAAACTCTGCTTGGCGACTCATTGCGTCACCGAAGCATGGTCTGGACCCGGAACGGGCATGGCTTGGTGGGTTTTGGCACCGCCGCCCGCCTGCACACCCACGGGGAGGAACGCTTCGCGCGGGCCCGCGCGTGGTTTGCACAGGTCATCGAGGCCGCGGACATCATTGATCCAATCAACCGGCCCGGTAGTGGTTTGGTCAGCTTTGGATCCTTCGCTTTCTCCTTTACCAGCGTTTTTGAATCGCGCATGATCATCCCGCAGCTGGTGGTTGGACGCGATGAGCAGGGCGCGTGGATTACCGTAACCGGCACCGCCGAGGAACTAAGAGATCTGACCTACGAGCAGGCTTTGGCCCGGGTCAACGCCGCCATGGAGGACGCGGCCATCGCTGCCACCGATCCAGGGACTATCAAGCTCACCAGTGGACAGTTGACCGCAGGCTCCTATGTTGAAGCCGTACGCAAAGCACTGGGTCATTTTGAAGAGCGCGGAATCTCCAAGCTGGTGCTAGCTCGCGACGTACTAGCCCACAGCACCTCCCCCATCGATCTGTCCGCAGTGGTCCACGCCCTGACCGAACGTTACGCAGACTGCTGGACCTACAGTGTTGATGGCCTCGTGGGTGCCACCCCGGAAATGCTGGTTCGCGTCACCGATGGCCTGGCAGAAGCCCGCGTCTTGGCCGGCACGTTAGATCGTGCCGCAGCGGGAGCCGCAGACCCTGAGTTTGCCCAGCATCGACTCTTTGAAGATCCCAAGCAGCGTAATGAGCATCAGCTGGCCATCGATTCACTCACTGACTCGTTGAACCCAATCTCGCATGGCATGAGCGCACCCAAAGAACCATTTATTCTCCAGCTACCGAACGTCTGGCATCTAGCCAGCGACGTACGCGCACAGTTGCGTGCCGACGCAACAGGCGCCTTGCCCTCCGCTTTGGATGTAGCTGAGATTTTCCATCCCACCGCCGCGGTGTGCGGAACACCCACCAAGAAGGCCGGGGTGCTCCTGCGCGAGCTCGAAGGTTTGGACCGTGGACCTTATGCGGGCCCAGTGGGTTGGGTTGATAGCCGAGGCGACGGCGAATTTGGCATCGCCTTGCGCGGAGGAATCTTGGAAGACGAGAAACTCATGCGCCTCTACGCCGGATGTGGCATCGTTCCGGGTTCAGTGCCGGAGGATGAACTGGCAGAGTCTTGGGCAAAAATGCGCCCCATGCGCCAGGCCCTCGGCGCCGAGTAGGACGCAGATCACTTTTCGGTCAATTGTTTCACTCTCATGTTTCTTCAGCGTAAATTTTTCTTGCCCTCGATGACACTTGTGTGAAGTGCGTCTCTCGCTAGTGTTACCGCGGTTATGATTAGGGCATCGCAGTGATCCACTCGCAATGACCCGAAAGTAGGTTTTGATCCTATGCGCAGCCCTAAGAAAAAATTCGCCGCCGCTATCGCTCTCAGCTCCGTAGCACTCTTGGCAATGACCGCCTGCGGTTCCGATAGCAGCTCCGAATCCTCAGCGGATGGTGCATCCTTCCCGCTCAACCAGGGCAAGCTGACCGTCTGCTCGGATATCCCTTACGAGCCATTTGAATTTGTTAAAGACGGCAAGAACGTCGGCTTCGACATGGATGTTGCTGCAGAAATCGCCAAGGACGCCAAGCTGGATTTGAACGTCATCGACGCCAGCTTCGACTCCATCGAATCGGGCCTGTTCAGCACCCAGTGCGACATCGCAATTTCCTCGATCTCCATCACCGATGCACGCAAGGAGAAGATGGACTTCTCCACCCCTTACATGGATGATGACCTGGTTCTGATCGCCAAGAACGGCTCGGGCATCACCGATCTGGAAACCGCCAAGGACAAGAAGGTCGGTGTCCAGCAGGCCACCACCGGTGAAAAGTACGGCAAGGAAAACGGCCTGGAGAACCTGGTCGGCTACGAAGATGCCGGTCTGCAGACCCAGGCCCTGCTGGCCAACCAGGTTGACGCGGTGCTGGGCAACCAGTCGGTCCTCGGCTACGCGGTGAAGGACAAAGCCGATTACAAGGCTGTGGCCAACTTCAAGACCGGTGAGCAGCTAGGTGTTGCCGTTCCTAAGGACAAGGCTGACACCTTGAAGCTGGTCAACGGAACCCTGAAGCGCCTGACCGATGCCGGCACCATGGAAGAACTGACCGTGAAGTGGTTCGGCGAAAAATAACTCGTCACTGAACACGCAATGATCTACCAGCGGGGGTTCACCGCCCAACCGACAAGCATGACCCGGTTGCAAGTGCGAACCCCCGCTACCTTTACGAGAGGTACAACCCCATGGCAATGACTACCAGTCAGCGTGCCCGTACGAGCAAGACCATTCAGATAGTTGTCTTTGTAGGCATCATCATCGCGTTGATTGCGATTATTGACTGGGATAAGGCCGCTTACGCGTTCTTCTCCTTTGACAAGCTCGGCCCGATGTTCCCGGACATGATTTTGGTCGGCCTGAAGAACACCATCTTCTACACGATCATTGCCTTCGCCTTTGGCTTGGCACTGGGTCTGATTCTGGCCCTATTGAAAACCGCGAGCTTCGCGCCCTATCGTTGGTTCGCCACCGCATTTATTGAATTCTTCCGTGGCATCCCCGCGATCCTCGTGCTCTTGGCTTTTGGATTTGGCTTGCCTCAAGCTTTTGGCACTACGTGGCCGCAGCCGGTGAACGTGATGTTCGCTTTGGGTCTGGTTTCCTCGGCTTATATCGCTGAAACCCTGCGTGCTGGTTTGCAGGCTGTCCCTAAGGGTCAGACCGAAGCAGCCCGTTCGCTGGGCATGCCAGCCTGGCGCGCAATGGTTACCATCGTCATCCCGCAGGCATTCAAGATTGTTTTGCCACCGATGACCAATGAGATCATCTTGCTCACCAAGGACACCTCGTTGGCATTTATTCTTGGCGCAGCCATGGCCCAGTACGAGATGACCAAGTTCGGCCGTGACGGTATCTCCCAGTTGGATGCAGGCCTCACCCCGCTGGTGGTTGCTGGCTTGTTCTACCTGGTTATCACCATTCCGTTGAGCTTGGTAGCCCGTAAATTCGAATCCCGCGCAGCGAAGACCAAGCGGTAGAGAGGACTTGAGAATGTCTACTGACACTAATCAAATTTCAGTCAATGCCGCGGGCGTGGAGATCACCGGACTGCGTAAGTCCTACGGTTCCAACGAAGTACTCAAGGGCATCGATCTGAAGGTTAAGCCGGGCGAAGTTGTTTGCCTGATTGGTCCTTCAGGTTCCGGAAAGTCCACCTTGCTGCGTTGTGTCAACCTACTTGAGCAGCCCAACGGCGGCACGATCATGGTCGGTGGCTTTGATGCCACCAACGTAGATGTCAATCTTGATCAGATGCGTCAAAAAGTTGGAATGGTTTTCCAGCAGTTCAACCTTTTCCCACACCTCACGGTGTTGGAAAACTGCACTGTTGCACCGATCAAGGTGCTCAAGCGCAAGAAGCTTGATGCGCAGAAGGTAGCTCACAGCCACCTCGAACGTGTTGGCTTGGGCGATTTTGGTGGTCGCTACCCTGACCAGCTTTCCGGTGGTCAGCAGCAGCGTGTGGCTATTGCCCGTGCACTATCGATGGAACCGACGCTGATGCTCTTTGATGAGCCAACCAGTGCTTTGGATCCTGAGACGGTCGGTGAAGTTCTATCGATCATGAAGAATCTAGCCCAGGCGGGTATGACCATGCTTGTGGTCACCCACGAAATGGCTTTTGCTAAAGAAGTTGCTGACCGTGTGGTCTTCATGGACGGCGGTGTGGTGGTTGAAGAAGGCATTGCTTCGGAAGTCATTGGCAATCCGCAACAGCCTCGTACCCAGGATTTCCTGCGTCGAGTCTTGGACCCTACCCACGTGGATATCTAAGGCCCAAAGAAGCTAAAGAAGATCTATTGCAAAAGAATCCTCTGTCCCGACACCGAGTAGGTGTTCGGGGCAGAGGATTTTCTTGTCGAAAGAATCAGTGAACAGCTTAGGGCTCTGGCCAAACAAGGCTTGAGATGTGTTGATTGAGTCGTTGATTATCTGCCCGCAAGGTTTCACGGGAAGCCGGGACTTCGATGAGCCGCAGCGTCTTTTCCTCTGACTGGGTCAAGATATCTGAAAGTTGTGCTCTGGAGGTTGCCCGCTCATAGCGCCACCCATAAGCCTTGGCCAGCGACTGAACATCAAATTGTTGAGCAGTAGCAAACAAACGCTCGACCGCTTCGGCATAACGTCCCGAGTCATCCACCGCACCGTGCTCCAATGTGGAGAAAATGGCACCGCCACCATCGTTGTACACCACCACATCCAGTTGAGGTTGTGGCTCTGAAGGTGCCCACATCAAGGAGCTGGCGTCATGAGCGAAGGTGATATCTCCCATGACAGCGACAGTTCGCTGTCCACTGCCCACGGCCAAGCCCATGGCAGTAGAAATCGTGCCGTCAATTCCCGCTAAACCACGGTTGGCATACACCTTGGTGCCATGACTCTCGGTCGGCTTGGCAGCCAGATCAAAATCGCGAACGATATTAGATGAGCCGAGCAGTAGAACCTCCGGCTGGTTTTCCCAGAGCACTTCAGCCACGTCCAGCCCGTTGAGCGTGGACTCTTCGCCGTGCAACGCACGAATCTGCTGGGCGTGTCTATCTAGGTCTTGCCAGTTGGCCAGCCATCCCTCAGCGCCTACACCGGCAAACTCTACAAGCTGTTCCCAGCTATTGATCGGTTGCTCACGACGCCGCCCTGGCTCATACCAAGGCGCTGGTGTCGGTTGCCAGATGGCACTGTCAATTCGAGGATCAGCTAAGAGTTTGGCTACAGGCCGGCTGAGCGTAGGACGCCCAAAAAGCACTACACGATCAATGTGTTCACTGCCCACGGCAATCAACGGCCGGTAATGAGTAATGGCATTTGTTGAAAAGCGTGCGTTGGACGAGGGCTCAGCAAAAAGTGGCAGACCTAAAAGTTGTGCAAACTCTGCCGCCTGCTCCCCCGCATCATGTCCTGCAACAACAACCGTGCGACGCTGTGGAAGGACTTGAGCACTCACGATTGCTGTTGATGATTGATTCACGACACCAAGCCATATACCGGCCTGAATGTTGGTCCAGGGCTGAGAGCCAATCGTTTCGTCTTCACCTGGGATCAGCGGATCGCGAAATTGCAGGTTCAGCTGCACTGGGCCGGCCGGGTTCAGCTGGCTACCGGCGAGCGCTATTAGCGCTTGATTCACTTGGGCTACAGGATCTTGGCCTGCAGACACGTTGAGCGCGGCCCTGACGTGTTCGCCGAAGAGTGTCTTTTGTTTGGTGCTTTGGCTGGCACCCGTGCCATGTAGTTCATCGGGCCGGTCCGCGGAGAGGACTAGCAGTGGTGTTGCTGTGTGGTTCGCCTCCATGACGGCTGGCAGCATCTGGCCGATGGCAGTACCACTGGTGGCAGCTACGGCTACCGGTGTTCTTGTGCTTTGCGCCAGACCTAAGGCCATGAAGGCGGCTGAACGCTCATCGATGCGCACATGGATGGTGAGCAATCCTGCGTGCTCAGCTTCAGCGGCGGCATAGGCCAAGGGCGCGCTACGTGAGCCGGGAGAAATCACTAGATCTCGTACTCCCGCCTGGATCAGTGATCCGAGGACTTCACGAGCCGTGCTGATGGCGCGTTGCTCTTCTGGTTGCTGCAATCCCACGCGATGTGGCTCCTTCGATTCCTCAGCTTAGGCACTACCCCAAGTCTATGCCTTGGTACGCGCGCCGACTGTGAGGGTGCAACAAGACGCCGGTGAGATCTGCGAAACTCACAGATCTCACCGGCGTCTAATTACACGATGGCCGAAAGGCTACTTGTTTTTGCCTTTGCCCTTACCCTGGTTTTCAGTCTCTGCTTTGAAGACCTGAACCACGGTTGGACGTGGGCCGTAGAACTGGCCTGCGCCTGCTGCGGCTGGGTTCTCTAGGAAGTCAGGGAACAGCGAGCTTGGGGAGGCGAAGGTGCCGCCTTCTCCCGGGTGCTGCACAGAGACGAAGACTGAGTTGTCTTTGTCATGGATCAGTGGGCCACAGGTTTCAGCGCCCGTTGGGACAGCCAGGAACTGTTCCACGCGGCCACGGTCCTTGCCGGTCAAGGTGACCTTGTGCAGTGCATCCGAGTAGCCGATGGTGCTTGGTGCGCCGTCGGTGGAGATCCACAAGTTGCCCTTTGAATCGAAGGCCAGGTTATCCGGGCAGGAAATTGGTGAGACCTTATCGGCAGGGTAACCAGAGAAGTACGTTGAACCGTTGACCTTCGGATCGCCTGCAACCAGCAGAATGTTCCAAGTGAACTTGGTGCTGGTGGCGTCGTTTCCTGCCTCGGTCAGTTCAATGATGTGTCCATCGCGGTTGGAAATGCGAGGGTTCGGCTCGGTTGCGCCTTCCTTGCCGGTCTTGCCACGATCAGAGTTGTTGGTCAGTGCCACGTACAGCTTTCCCGACAGCGGGCTTGGCTCCACGTCTTCTGGGCGGTCCATCTTGGTGGCGCCGAGCTTATCTGCTGCCAGACGGGTATAAACCAGAACCTCTTCAACGCTCATGCCTTCAACCATCGACTTGCCGCCCTTGACCAATGGCAACCAGGTGCCGGTGCCGTCGAATGCGCCGTCCGCTGGTAGCTCGCCGTTGCCGTCAATTTCGTTTGCTGGCGAGTTGCCGGCGAACTCTGCGACGTAGAGGTCACCGTCGGAGAGCAGGCTCATGTTCTTCTTGCGGTCATGCTTGGAGTAGGTGCCCTTGGAGACAAACTTGTACAGGTACTCAAAGCGGGAGTCATCACCGGAGTAGGCAACAGCCTTACCATTCTTGGCGATGCGCACGTTGGCACCTTCATGCTTAAAGCGGCCCAAGTTGGTGTGCTTTACCGGAGTGGACTTTGGATCCTGTGGGTCAATTTCGATAACCCAGCCGAAGCGGTGTGCTTCGTTTTCATAGCCTTCGTTGCTCAGGCCAAAGCGTGGGTCAGTATCTTCCCAACCGCGCTCGGTGGCTGCGGTGCCTATGCCGTAGCGTGCTTCTTCGGCAGTGCCCTTGCCCTTGAAGTACTGGTCAATGTTTTCTTCACCGGAAAGCACGGTGCCCCATGGGGTGGTACCACCGGAGCAGTTATTCAGGGTGCCCAGAACCTTGGTTCCGGTTGGGTCTGCAACGGTCTTGAGCAGATCGGCTCCAGCTGCCGGGCCATCTACCTTGAATTCAGTCTGTGCGGTGATGCGACGGTTACGTTCGCCGCCCTGGACGTAGCTCCACTGCTTGTCATGCTTCTTGCGCTTTACTTCTACAACGCTGAAACCGTGAGCGTTCATCGCGATGCGGCGAGCTTCGTCCTTGTTAGCTTCAAACCACGCAGCGTCAAACATCATGTCTTCGTTGGTGTATTCGTGGTTAGCTACCAGCACGCCGGTGCGGCCCGAGTACTTATCAACGATGATGTCTAGGTAATCGTTGTTGTAACCGAACTGTTCGGCCTGCTTCTTGGCACTCTGCTTGGTGGCGTCAAACTGTGCGGTGTTCTTGAATAGCGGGTCACCCCAACGGATGATCGGAGCCCAATCGTAGCCTTCTGGAACGGTGAGGTTATCTACTGAACGAGACACCGGCTCAATGGCGTCAAAGGCCAGCTTCCCGCCCTTGGCGGAACCGTTCTTTAGCGGCACCAATGGTGCGGCGGTGGCATCAGAGGCACCGAAGAACTGTGGTCCAACTACTAGCGCCGATGCACCGACGGCGCCTAGGCCAAGGATGCTGCGGCGAGACATTGCCTTATCGGCGATATCTTTGAAGTAGCCGTTGGACGAGGTATTGCAATCTGGCTTAACGCAGGCATCTCCACACTTAAAGTGGCAAGTAGCTGCGGAACGTCCGCCACGGGTGTGGCCTAGCATTGGCAAAAGGGTACGGGTTGGATTCATGATCCATCACTTCCTCAGTTAGGGCTCGCTGTCAGGGGAACGACTCGATATGAGGTTTTCACCCAGAAGTGTGCAAAATGCAACGCGTAAGTTAACTGCGGGGAAATAGATGGGTGCTACAGGCTAAGCATTCACCAGCTGCTCATAACATTGCTCAACTCTGCGTAGCCACCACTGAACTTTCGAGGCTTCAGGGCGTAGGTCCTGAAGTTTCTTGGCATCGGCTTCGATTCGACGCACCGGAAGGTAGCCGGCTTTGGCCAGCAATGGATCCGCGCATACGTCATCGGCTAATAATGTCCCGGTAGATAATCCGCAGGCGTAGGGCAGTTCTGGTAGCGCACTGGCTAGAGCTGCCGCTTGAGCTAGTCCTACCGAGGTGTCCAGAGCGCTAGAAACGACGACGTCTAGTTCAGCTTTCTTAGCAATATCCAGTACGGCCTGAATCCCACCCAGTGGCTGCGCCTTGATGACCATGAGATCTGCTGCGCCCAGCCGAGAAACTTCCAGCGGGTCTGTGTGCTTGCGTACTGCTTCATCGGCAGCGATCTTCAAATCAAAGCCTGCATTGCGCAATTTCTCACGAACTTCAGCCAAACCGGTGATGCCCGGTACTGGCTGTTCAGCATATTGCAGGTCGTACTCACTGAGGGCCTTGAGCGCATGGACCGCTTGCTCAATGTCCCAGCCCATATTTGCATCAACTCGCAAAGCGGCGTGAGGGTAAAGCCGACGGGCTTCGGCAACCCGGGCCAAGTCCTGGTCCAAGTCTTGTCCCTGTTCTGCCACCTTGATTTTGATGGTGTGTGGTGCATCGTAGCGTTCAAGTACGGCACCCACCTCGCTGGCTGGGACCGACGGCAGAGTTGCGTTGACGGGGATCAAAGTGCGAAGTGGTTCCGGGAATGGTTGGTAGGCTGCTTCGATGCCGGCAGCGAGCCAGCGGGAGGCTTCGTGGGCTCCATATTCAGGGAAGGCCGAGAATTCTCCCCACCCGGCCGGTCCTTTGATGAGCAGTGCTTCGCGCTGGGTGATTCCGCGGAATTTAACTCGCATGGGTAAGCGAACAACGTGGCTGTTTGCTAGCAGCTCTGCCAGCGGTGGAAGTTCAATGCTCATGTACTAAGCCTAGCGAGCGTGGGCATAATTACAGTCTTTTTGGGTGACGTTTGCACCAGTAATTGTGACAGTCTGGAAGCATGCCCCGCCATTCAGCAGCTCCGCACCCGCGCCACATTCGGTGGTGGTTGGCTCTCATCTTGTTGATAGCCCTGTTCTGCGTGGAATACGTCTTCTTTGTGCTGCTGCGCGCGGGTCAATGGGCCGATCAAGCAAGCTTCATGGCTTGGTCGCAGTGGTGGCCACGTACCGAGTTGCTGGATCCAGTGCGCCAGTTCTTGGATCTGCTTCCGGTGATCTGTGGTGTTGTTGCCGGAATCTTCTTACTCTATCGAGTGATCAGAGACCGAAGTTTCATCAGGGCCATTGTCGCGATTCTCGGTGCGGCAGCAGCGTTGGGCACTACGCAGTTGCTCAAACATGAAATCTTGATTCGTCCGGACTTCAATTTTGGTACGACCGGAAACTCATTCCCTTCGGGACACACCACTGCTGCGGCAGCGGCCATGGGCTTGATGTATTTGATGTCCCCACCAAAACTTCGCCCAGTCATACAGCCTATTGTTTGGCTCTTTGCCACAGTCACCGGTGTGGCAACACTAGTCTGTGGTTGGCACCGCCCGAGCGACATCGCCGCTGGTTTTCTGGTCACTGCTTTTTGGATGGTTATCGCCAGCGTTGTATTACAACGGATTCAACCGCTGAGTCATGAAGTGCGCAAGACTGGCTGGTCCAGACGAGTTGGCGCGACCAGCATCATCGTGTGGGCCATCATCATCGGATTATCTTTCCTCTTACCTCACCCGCACATTCAGAAGATTCCCGAGACCTTACAGCTGACCTACGCAGTCTTGGGCATTGCACATGTCGTCGCGGCATCACTGGTTACAGGGTTGGCGTTACGTTCTGTCGTGCTGGGGCCAATGCGCACCGTTGCGCAATAAGTGGTTCCTCGGGGTCACCAGCAAGGCCGTATTTAGGAATCATTCCTCTGCAGCAGTGCATTGAGTTTCTCGGCGCCACGTTCAGAGTGCGGAACCGTCACAGCAAATCGCGTTGAATTCTTCAGCTCAAAGGCCAGGCCTTCAAAACGTCGTAGGACCACCGCTGATCCACCGGGAAAGAAGCGCCATCCCCAGCCGCCCCACGTCATTGGGTCAATCTCGGTACTGGCCACCGACAGGATGTCGACCAGCTGGATGGTGCGCAAGGGGAACCCAAAGATTGCGGAGGCCACCTGCACCTGTTGGTCAGTGATAGTCACTCGGATCAAACAAAGTCCTAGGACTAGCGGACTAACGACCAGGCAAGTTACTAGACCGGTAATGGTGGCGGCCGAATTCACTTCACCCGGGCGGGCGAAGAATTCGAAGAGAATATATAGCCCTACTCCAGCAATCAGTATCCCGAGCGCCCGCATCCACCACGGGGCCTTCATCGTTTCACTAAATTTCTTGCCCCCAGCGCTCACATCGGGCTGGGGTGTAGACGCAGTTCTTCCCTGAGCTTGGTCGATACGTGTTTGTCGTTGAGCTTGCAGTTGCTTTGAATACGACTGGTAGACGCCGCAGATCCACAGCGGAGTGAGAGCTATCAGCGTGCAGAGCAACATGGGGAGCATCCAGATGCCGATGACAGATGTCTCTGGTGTTTCGGCGAGCGCTGTTGGTATCACCGAGCCTACAAAAACTCCGACCGTGGTCCACGAAAGTAGTGAACCAACAAAGAGGAGCGTCAACAATAAGCCCGGCCTGCGCTGCTGAACTAATGAGCTCAAACCGAGGACGGTTCCTAGGATGCTCAGGCCAATGGCAACTGGCACAAATACTGCAGTGCGGGTGAATTCGTCAGGATAGGTCGATGACCAGTGCGTAGCGATGATCTCAGGCAGCTGATTAGCCAGCGGGAAGTAAATGCCGAGCACGATGAAGACCGGAAGAATCAAGATCAGGTATACCCATGGACGGTTCTTCACTGCATGCCTGGTCATCTTCATCTCGTTTCCATAGTCCAGTTGATCGGCTCCGTGGTTGGTGGAGTCATTTACCAGCCGCATCTACTTCAACAAGGTGCGTAGATGTATTTCCATGCTATCAACACTAATCTGACATGGAACTAAATGATCGATCAATACTGAAATAACAGCATTAAGGATGATCCCCGCCGAACCCGTTTCAACTTGGGTTCGACAGGGATCATCGATGCCACTCAGCAACTGAGTAGTTCAGTGACAGCGCAGCACTACTAGAGCGTCGCCAGGGCCCGCTTGGGATCCGTCATTGCATCAGCAACAAATCGCAAGAACCCGGCAGCGGTGCCACCATCACAGACACGGTGATCAAAACTGAGCGTCAGCTCGCAGATCGAGCGGACCTTGAGCTTGCCGTTGACCACCCATGGCTTCTCGATAATGCGCCCCAGCCCCAGGATCGCAGCCTCCGGGTAATTAATAATGGCAGCCGAACCATCAACGTTGAAGACCCCATAGTTGTTGATCGTGAAGGTGCTACCCGACAAGTCGGACACGCCGGCCTTGCCCTCGCGGGCAACCGTAGCCAAACGAGCAAACTCGGCAGAGAGCTCTTGGGCATTGAGCTTATGAGCGTCCCGTACATTGGGCACAACTAAACCGCGCTCGGTCTGAGCCGCAAATCCTAGATTCACTCCCTCAAATACGGTGTGCCGCAATCCCCCATCAGCGTCGACATCAATGCGACTGTTCAATTCAGGGAAACGCTGCAGCCCTGCCACGGCAAAACGCGAAATCAAAGCTATGACGCTAGGCGCCTGACCATCGGCTTCCTTGATCTTGGTGCGCAGCTTCAACAGTTTGGTGACATCTACATCCACCCACACTGTCGCTTCGGGAATTTCACGGCGGGAAGTGCTCATGGCGTTGGCAATGGTCTTGCGTACCCCGGAGAGCACCTGCGAAGAAGCTACCGGCAACCCGGTACGTGAGTCTGCATCCACAGTGCCTGTCGAAACTTCCGGCTTCGCGGCCGTGCTCGAAGTGCTTGGCTGCGTAGCGGTAGCAGTCGTCGCAGGCGCTTGACTTACAGCAGCAACGGCAGCTTCCACATCAGTGCGCAGGATCAGACCCTCAGGGCCGGTGCCTTGCACGGTAGAAATGTCCAGAGAATTCTCTCGGGCCAGCTTTCGAACCAGCGGGTTGACTACACGAACAGCTTCAGCAGAAGCCTTGGTCGCTGATGCGCCACTAGCGCCCAGCCCGCGAGGTTTACGCCTCCGACTAGTTTTGCGCTGAGCTGAGCCAGTGCCATAGCCGATGAGGACATTGCCACTGCCTTCTTCGTCGTGCTCTGCCTCGCCACTTGGGTCAACAGATTCACCAGCAGGGGCCTGTGTTCCTGCAAGTTCTTCTTCGCGATAGGACTGTGCGCGCTCGCCGGATGGTTCCCCAGTCTGCGGTGCATCCTCGCCGCCGGTGTTCACGGAGATGAACGGCTCATCTACCAGCATCATCTGGCCAGCTTCACCGTGCAGCGTGGAGACTACGCCTTCAAAGGGAGACGGAATCTCCACCAAAGACTTGGCGGTTTCGACTTCTGCGATGGGTTGGTCCACGGCGACAGTGTCGCCAGCAGCCACAATCCATCGGACCAGCTCTGCTTCGGTCAGTCCCTCGCCGAGGTCAGGTAATAGGAAAGTCTTGATACTCATTTAGGCCTCCCACTGGAGTTGATCAACGGCGTCGAGAATTCGTTCCGCACTGGGCAGGTGGTATTTTTCCAAAGTTGGTGCCGGGTATGGGATATCAAATCCGGTGACCCTCAAGACTGGAGCTGCCAGGGAATGGAAGCACCTTTCTTGGACGCGGGCAACAATTTCACTGGCCACTGAGGCGAAGCCCTGAGCTTCGGCAATCACGATAGCTCGCCCAGTTTTGCGTACCGAGGCACAGACGGTCTCATCGTCAAACGGAACGATGCTGCGCACGTCGATAACTTCTAAGTTGAGGCCTTCTTCAGCTGCCATCTTGGCTGCTGCCAAAGCGGTGGAGACACTTGGGCCGTAGGTGATCAGCGTGGCGTCGCTACCGGCACGCGCAATACGAGCTCGGCCTTCAGTTTTTGCGCTCTTTTTTCCTTCGTATTCCTGTGCCAGCTGCTCAAGGTCTACCTGTTCCTTAGACCAGTAGAGCTTCTTTGGTTCAAAGAAAACTACCGGATCATCGGAATCAATGGCTTCGCGGAGCATCAGGTAGGCGTCCTCAACACAGGACGGAGTGAACACCTTCAGTCCAGGAGTGTGAGCGTAATAGCCTTCCGACGAATCGCAGTGGTGCTCTACACCGCCAACTCCTCCGGCATAAGGGATACGAATGACCATCGGCAGGCTGAGCTTGCCTTGGGTGCGGTTACGCATCTTAGCCACGTGCGAGGCTACCTGCTCAAAAGCGGGGTAAGCGAAAGCATCAAACTGCATTTCAATAACTGGGCGCATACCGTTGATGGCCATGCCCACAGCCATTCCGACGATGCCAGATTCTGCCAGTGGGGTGTCAAAGCAGCGGTCAGCTCCGAAGCGTGCGGTGAGCCCATCGGTAATACGGAAGACTCCCCCAAGGGTTCCGACATCCTCACCAAAAATGACTACTGAATTATCGGCCACCAGGCCATCGGCGAGAGCCGTATTCAGTGCCTTACCAAAGGTCACTGGCTGGTTTTCATTAGCGGCTTTAGCGGCAGCACGCGCGGTGGCAGCACTGACGTTCGGGTTGACGCGCGAAGTAGTGGCAGTCATTCTAGGCCTCCTCGCGGTCTAGTTCGTCAGCAAGCAATGCTTGCTGTTCGGCGAGCTGAGTGCTCTTGGTGGAATAAACATGTTCAAAGAGTTCGCGCGGATCGGTGTTGGCATCCTGATTCATGCCATCACGCAAGGTCTTGGCTACCGCTTCGGCGTCCTCGGAGATCTTGGCAACGGTCTCCTCGGTGAGCAGTCCGGCATCTTCCAGATACGCCTTCATGCGGGTCACTGGGTCTTTGGCAATCCAGGCCTGAACCTCGGAGTCCTCGCGGTAACGCTTGTCGTCGTCAGCGTTGGTGTGCGCCTGCATGCGGTAGGTGTGAGCCTCAATGAGCAGTGGGCCGTTGCCTTCGCGGGCCATGCGTACTGCTCGGGTCATGATGGCCATCAATGCCATCAGGTCATTGCCGTCTACCCGCTCACCGGCCATGCCGTAACCCACTGCCTTGTGGGCCAGCGATGGTGCGGCGCTCTGATGTGAGAGTGGGACAGAGATGGCGTACTTGTTGTTTTGTACAAAGAAGATGACCGGCAGGTTGAAGACCGCAGCAAAGTTCAGTGCTTCGTGGAAGTCGCCTTCACTAGTAGCTCCGTCGCCACACATGGCCACAACAACCGTGTTTTCACCGCGCAGCTTGGCGGCGTGAGCAACGCCCACTGCGTGCAGTAGCTGAGTGGTCAATGGCGTTGACATGGGCGCGCATTTGTAGGCCTTCGGGTCGTAACCACAGTGCCACTCGCCTCGGAAGCTAGTCATGACTTCCATCGGGGCAACGCCCTTGGATAGCACGGCTACAGTGTCCCGATAGGTTGGGAAGAGCCAGTCGTTGTCATCTAGGCAGAGCGCGGCAGCAATTTGGCAGGCTTCTTGCCCGTGGCTTGATGGGTAAACAGCCATTCGGCCCTGGCGGACCAGGGCGGAGTTTTGGTCGTTGACTCGACGTCCGGTGACCAGTGCGGCATAGGCTTCCATGAGCCGAGCAGGACTTGGCAGCGGATATTCGTGACCTGGTTCGGTACCCTGCTCATTGTCCGGACGGAGTGATCCATCTGGATTCAACAAGTTGATCATGTGCCGCGCTGGCAACATGTAGTCCTCGGGGGTAATGCCGAACTTTTTGCTGACTTCAGAGATGCGAGCTGAGGATGCGTCCGCGCTCATGTTCTCCCACCTTTCTCTTCTGTGGCTCAGCCCTCTAGGCGCACGCCCTGTGACTCAGTTCACCTAAACATCATTTGCAACTAATTATGCGTATCGATTGCATTCTGTATCCACTCAGCCGGAGAATCGTGGAAAGTTGAGACGCAGATACGTATACTTGTGGACGAAACGTTTCAATAAAATGTGTTTGATCGAGAGACGTCAGACACATTGAAAAGGAGAATCATGGCCGCGGAAGTGGAGCTAAAACTTGACGAGGTTGACCGCGCCATCTTGGCCGAGCTCACCAAGGATGGTCGCCAGTCAGTAACCACGGTTGCGCAGAAGGTTCACGTGTCTCGTGCCCACGCCTATTCGCGCATCGCCAAGCTGCAAGATGCTGGAGTTATCACTCGTTACACGGCGGTCATCGACCCGGTGAAGGCCGGCCTAAAAGCCAGCGCCTACGTCACCCTCAAGCTTCGTCAGCATTCGTGGCGCGAACTACGCGACCACCTAGCTTCAATCCCTGAAGTCCAACATATTGGCCTCGTGGGTGGAAATTTTGATGTGATCCTGCTGGTGCGAGCAACAGACAATTTGGACCTGCGTCGTGTGGTCTTCGAAGAATTACAGGCACTGCCGACGGTGCTTGATACCCAAACGCACCTGATTTTTGAGGATACAGACACCCGATAAAGACAAACTGCCCGCCTGTACCAAAACTTCGGTCTCCCAAAGCCTTGGAACAGGCAGGCAGTTTCAAGCGGATCAAGTCACTGGCTTGCCACGGGTTTTATTTCTTCCCATAAAAGACCGGCGGGCGTTTGTCTTGGAAGGACTTGAACCCCTCGGCGTAGTCAGGCGTATCGCACAAGGCTGCCTGCGCACGGTTTTCAGTTTTCATTGAAGCCCAAAGTCCAACTCGCTGATCCCGTATTTCTTGGACCAGTCGCTTTGACTCAACAAACGCCTGCGTTGCCCCTTGGGCCACTTTGCCAATCAGCTCTTCACCGCGTTCCACCAAGTCCTCTGACGGGAAAGCACGCGAAAATAATCCGGATTTCACGGCTTCTGCCCCGGAAATCAGTTCAGCGGTATAGATCATGTCCAGGGTGCGGTGCGCTCCGAGTCGCTCGGTGAAAAGCCAATGCCCACCCGAATCCAATGTTGCTCCCAGATTGGCAAACGGTGAACCAATTTTTGCGTTCTCTGCCACGTACACAACGTCCGTAGCGATGGCCAAGCCCAGACCAACACCCAGACACGCACCCTGAACCAAGGCGAAGGTCGGCGCCGGAAGATTCGACATCTTCTCTAAGAGTGGCTGCACTTTGCCATCCAAATACCCAGTGACATCATCATCGGCAGGGTTCACTGCAGAAATATCTCTTCCGGCACAGAAGCCACGACCAGCGCCGGTCAGCACCAACGCCCGAACACTGCCATCGGCCACGCCAGCAGCAGCCTGGTCGTAGGCGAGCGACAACTCGTCTAGGGCAGCTACATCAAGGGAGTTCATTTTCTGTGGAGCATTAAGCACAACTCGGGCAATTGAATCGGCAATCGTCAATTCGATCATGAGTGATTCCTTGCTTTCCTAAGCGTCAAAATCGACGGCCAGTTTTTCGCTGGTCGGATGTGATTGGCAGGTGAGCACGTAACCGGCTTCAACTTCTTCTGGCTCCAGCGCATAGTTTTCAGCCATGGTCACTGATCCGCAGGTCACCTTGGCACGGCAGGTTCCGCAGACTCCGCCAGCACAGGCGAACGGGACATCTTGGCGAACACGCAGAGCAGCGTTTAACACGGTTTCGTTGGCTCGCACCGGCGAGGTAACTTCGCCTTTGAGGCCATCGAGGTTGAAGCTGATCTCGTAGCTTTCCTCATTCTCTTCCACCACCACGGGTCGGCCAATATGGCCTTGCGGCTTGGATGGTTCACCGGTGGTAAATAGTTCAAAACGAACCTTCTGCGCTGGTACTCCTAGCGCAGTCAGTTGGTCTCTGACCAGCTGGACCAGTTCGAATGGTCCGCATAGGAACCACTCGTCCACACTGGGTGCTTGCACCACATTGGTGAGCAAGGAGCTTAGCTTTTCTGCGTCGATACGACCAGAGAGTAACGGTGAAATCCGCTGTTCACGACTCAGCACGTGGTGCAGTGCCATGCGTGATGGGTACCGGTCTTTGAGGTCTGCCAGCTCTTCAAGGAACATGACATCCATGGCGGCTTTGTTCGCATAAATCAGATCAAAGCGGCTGTGCTCGTTGGCTTCCAGGATCGTACGAGCGATTGCTAGAACCGGAGTAATCCCTGAGCCGGCAGCCACTGCAACAAAGCGATCTTGTGTGGTGGTGTTGATCTTTGAAGGATCATTAATCTCAGTGAGTTTGTGCTTGGAAATGAAGGCACCAGCCGGACTCATCACGTCAATCTGCTCACCTGCGGCCAGTTCCTCGTTGGCCCAGGTGGAGAACAAACCACCAAGGTCACGCTTGATAGCTACCTTGATTTCATCCCCGGTGGGCGCGGCGCAAATTGAGTAAGAACGGCGCAGTTCCACCAATTCGCCCTCGGCGTTGGGCAGCTTCTTGCGAAGGGCCACGTACTGTCCGGCGACATAGTCATATTCTTCGCTGAGTTCTTCAGGGATAGCGAAGGTAACTTCAATGGCGTCTTTGGTCAGGCGACGCACATTCGAAACGGTGAGACGGTGAAAAGCGGCTCTGCGTCGAGCCGAAGTTTGTAGATCGGTCATGAAAGTACCTTGAAGTAGTCGAAGGGCTCTAAACAGTCTTTGCAGGTGTAGAGCGCTTTACATGAAGTGGAGGCAAAGCGGGCCAGCTCACGGGTATTCAACGAATGGCACCGAGGACATTTCACACTCATACCCAGAGTGATTCGCCCGGCGTGGCCTTGGCCGGTAGGAGGAGCGATCCCATACTCTTCGAGTTTTCGTTTGCCATCTTCGCTCATCCAGTCCGTGGACCAGGCAGGGCTCAGCACCAGCTTGATCTGGACCTGATGATATCCGGCGTCGCTAAAGGCCGAATACAGGTCTTCACTGATCACGTCCATAGCCGGGCATCCAGAATAGGTCGGGGTGATCACTACCTGTACTGTGCCGTCTTCGGCGGCGGTGACCTCGCGCAGAATCCCAAGGTCCACAATGGACAGCACAGGTATCTCCGGATCATGAACCTTCGCGGCGATGGCGAACAGCTCGTTGGAGTCAGCGATCAGCTTATTCAAGACTGCTCCCCCTCTCGGGCATTATTTGTCGTTACCAGCTGGCGCCGGGATGCTTACGTGCAAGTACCTGCATCTCGGCCAGCACGTAGCCAAGATGCTCAGAGTGCTCACCTCGTCGTCCATAGACCATGGCTTGGCCGGTGGAAGGAATCTGCAGACCCGCGTCGGTTAGAACTGCCGTGATCTCTTCTTGCCATGCGTCGCGAAGCGTCGAGGGCAACACCGCGATACCTTCTAGGCGTTGGTGTACCGCTTCATCGCGGAACATTTCATCAACGTAGGGCCAGAGAATATCCAGAGCGTGACGCATTTTTTCGGCCGACTCTTCGGTTCCCTGTCCCAACCGGATGGTCCACTGAATGGCGTGGTCGCGGTGGTAATCCACTTCTTTGACAGCCTTGGCTGCGATAGCTGCTAAAGTTTCGTCAGCTGAGCTGACCAGCTTTTGATAGAGCAGGTGCTGGAAGATGGAGACGATCAGCTGTCGCATGATGGTGACACCAAAGTGCCCGTTGGGTTGCTCAACGATCCATAGCGAAGTGAATTCTTCTTCCTCACGCCAGTACGCCAAATCATCTTCACTCTTGTCCCAGGCCAGTCCGGCGTAGGTCAAAAATGAGCGGGCGTGACCGAGGATATCTAGGGCAATGTTGCCCAGGGCTACGTCTTCTTCTAGCTCAGGGGCCCTCGAAATCCAGTGGGCAAGTCGCTGAGCCAAGATCAGCGAGTCATCACCCAAGGTCAGTGCGTACTGTGCCACTTCATCGCTGGGAGCTACACCGTCTACGGCAATGTCTTCCGGACGAAGTGCGTTTCCCGGGGTGACTCGGGTGGCCGAAGCCAGTGCGTCGCCGAAGCTGTCCAGTGCAGCATCCAATTCTTCGTGCTTCACAGATGCTTCACTCCTTCACTGGCCTTGTAGTACGTGGCATGTCGATAGTCTTTGCCCTGCGGAGATTCAAAGAAGGAATCTTTCTCATCCGGATCAGAACTAATGATGTCGCTGGATTTCACTACCCAGAGGGAAACGCCTTCATTGCGTCGGGTGTATAGATCTCGTGCGTTACGCACGGCCATCTGCGCGTCAGGGGCATGTAAGGATCCTGCGTGCACGTGCGAGAGTCCGCGGGAGGAACGGACAAATACTTCCCACAGGGGCCAGTTGTTCTGTTGGCTCATGTTAGGCGACCTCACTTTGTGCTTGTTTTGCGGCGTAGGCTGTTGCGGCTTCGCGGACCCAGGCGCCTTCTCGGTGTGCTTCGCGGCGACGTTCGAGTCGTTGGGAGTTGGCTGGACCGTTGCCTTTGATGACGTTCATGAATTCATCCCAGTTCAGATCCTTATGAATCCACTGCTTTTTGACTTCGTCATAGTGCAGTTCTGGATCTGGAAGGGTCATGCCAAGGACCTTGACCTGCTCGGCGATCATGCCGACAAAGCGCTGGCGCAACTCATCATTTGAGAATCGTTTGATGTTCCAGGCCATGGACTGCTGGGAGTTAGGTGACTGGTCATCGGGTGGGCCGAACATCATCAGCGATGGCTCATAGAAGCGGTTGATGGCATCTTGAGCCATTTTCTTTTGAGCTTCGGTGCCGCGCGAGAGTGCCAGCAGGATCTCAAATCCTTGGCGCTGGTGGAAGGACTCTTCCTTGCAGATACGCACCATGGCACGTCCATAAGGACCATAGGATGCACGGCATAGTGGGACTTGGTTGGCGATGGCTGCTCCGTCGACTAGCCAGCCGATAGCACCCATGTCCGCCCATGAACGTGCTGGGTAGTTGAAGATCGAGGAGTACTTGGCGCGACCGGTCAAGAGCTGATCGTTGAGCTCGTCGCGGCTGGTGCCTAGGGTCTCGGCAGCCGAGTAGAGGTACAGTCCGTGCCCGGCTTCATCCTGAACCTTAGCCATCAAGATGGACTTGCGCTTCAGCGACGGAGCACGAGTAATCCAGTTAGCTTCAGGCTGCATACCAATGATTTCTGAGTGGGCATGCTGGGAGACCTGTCGAGTCAAAGTTTTGCGGTAAGGCTCAGGCATCCAGTCACGTGGTTCAACGCGAGCGTCCCGATCAATCAACGCATCAAAGCGAGCTTGTGATTGTTCTTCTTCGTAGCTCGGGACAGCACTGAGTCCCGGTTCCTGCGGCGCACTCGGGGCCATGGGTTCACCTCTTCGAAAACAAATTACATACTGACCGTTCGTTCAGTATGTCAGAGTGCTCTCGGTCACGTCAACAAAAGCTCCGCGGGTACAACAAAACCCCAAGGATCACTCCTTGGGGTTTTGATTGAAGCTACAAATCTAGGCGTTGACCGCGGCACGCTTTCCGCGCTTACGGCCAAACAGCAAGTGATCAATGGCCCAGCGACCTGGTCCCATCAAGGCCAGCGCGACGGCGCCGGCAGCCAGGGCCAGCACGAGCTCGTAACCACCATTGGCAACAAAAACGCCGTTCTGTGCGTGAGTTAGAGCCAACGCGCCGATCATATCCAGCGCCAACAGTGCGCCGAAAATTCGGGTTGCAATGCCCAAGATCAGGGCGATGCCTCCCACCAGTTCCAAGGTTGCTACCACTGGGGCAACCAAGCTTGCGGCAGGAACGCCCATCTGAGCGAAGCTGGCGGTGGTGCCATCAATGGTGAACTGGGAGAACTTTTGCCAACCGTGGGCGGCAAATAGGAATCCGATAACAAGGCGCAAAATGGCCTGCGCAGCGGCAAGTAGGCGGGGATTATTTTCCAGATTGTTCATGATCTAGCTCCTCGGAAACGTCAGCCGGTCAGGGGTCTCCCTGCTCGATTTCCCGTTCAACACTATTCGGATCAAGTTGAAGCTTCAAGCACTTAGATGTTTTACTCCGGTTACCTTCATCACGAAAAAAGCCGCGTTCCCCACCCCAGCGTGATGCTGGGGCAGGAAGCGCGGCCCTTATCCGTTGGCTTTAGAACTTCGTACTAGAGCACCTTCGAAAGGAAGTCACGAGTACGTTCCTGCTGCGGATTACCAAAGAGTTGCTCTGGCTCACCCTGCTCACAAACCACACCGTCAGCCATGAAGATCACTCGGTCACCCACCTCGCGGGCGAAGCCCATCTCGTGGGTTACCAAGACCATGGTCATGCCCGAGTCAGCCAACTCCTTAATAACCTGGAGCACCTCGCCGACCATCTCAGGGTCAAGAGCACTGGTGGCCTCGTCAAAGAGCATGATTCCTGGAGCCATGGCCAGCGCACGAGCAATAGCTACACGCTGCTTCTGTCCACCTGACAGGGATGCCGGACGGGCGTTGGCCTTGTCCTTGAGCCCTACACGTTCCAGAAGTTCCAGCGCACGTTCGCGTGCCTGGGCCTTGTCCATCTTCTTCAGCTCCACTGGAGCAAGCATGATGTTCTCGGCGACGGTCATGTGCGGGAAGAGGTTAAAGTGCTGGAACACCATGCCCACATGACGGCGAACCTCATTGATATCCACCTTTGGATCGGTGACATCAAAACCGTCAACAATCACCTTGCCAGAAGTAATCTCTTCCAGCTTGTTCAGGCAACGCAGCAGTGTGGACTTACCGGAACCCGAAGGCCCGATGACACACACCACTTCACCTTCACGAATATCAAGATCAATGCCCTTAAGAACATTGTTTGAACCGAAAGACTTATGCAGGTCTTGGACCTGGATTTTCATCTGGGAGCTCTGCTCGGTTACGGCGCTCACTTGTTGAACCTCCGATCGGCGTAGTTAGCCAACTTTGTCAGGGCCATGATGGCGATGAAGTAAATGACACCCACGATGAGCAGGGTTTCGGTCACGCGGAAGTTCGCTGCGTAAATCTGCTGACCTTGGTAGAGCAGTTCGCCAAAGCCAATAGCCAACAGCAACGAGGAGTCTTTCAGGCTGATGATCAACTGGTTGATCAACGATGGAGTCATCATCTTGAAAGCCTGAGGAACAACAACCTTCTGCATCGACTTGCCGTAGCCCAGACCCAAGGAGCGAGAAGCTTCAAGCTGGCCTGGATCCACCGACTGGATACCACCGCGAACGATTTCAGCAACATAGGCGCCAGCGTTCAGCGACAAGGTCAGCACACCTGCGGTCCAGACTGAGACTTCCCAACCGGTCAGCTGTGGCAGACCGAAGTAGAACATGAAGGCCCAGAGCAGCAGCGGGGTTCCGCGGAAGATATTGACGAAGGTCGAGGCAATCCCGCGAAGCACGATGTTGCCCGAGAGCTTCAAGAAGCCGAAGAACAGACCAAGCACCATAGCAATGGCGAAGGAGATCGCGGTGACCAACAGGGTGTGCCACAAACCGGACATCAAGGCCGGGAAGGACTTGGCCACTAGATCAAAGAAATTATCCGGAGTCGAAGCGCTGGGATCAGAAAGGTACTTGTCCAGAATCTTCTGGTACTCGCCGTTGGCCTTTAGCTCTGCAAGACCATCGTTGAAGGCTGCCAACAGGGCGGTGTTCTCACCCTTATTAACTGCGAAACCGTAGGAGCCACCGGGCACCTTGTCGGTCACGGTCTTCAGACCGTTACCCTGAGCAATGCCGTAGGCCAGCACCGGGTAGTCATCAAATACCGCTACAGCGGAACCTGACTTCACCGATTCATACATGGTCGCGGACTGGTCTAGGGACTTGACCGTAAACCCATATTTTTTAGCGATGGACTTGGCGTAGGTTTCACCCTCAGAACCAGTCTTGGCGACAACGGTTTTGCCCTTGAGGTCCTCATAAGTCTTGACGTCGTCTTTGTTCTTGGCGACAGCCATCTGTACACCGGACTCAAAATATGGCTCCGAGAAGTCATAGATTTCTTTACGTTCATCGGTGATCGACATACCTGCGATGACGCCATCCACCTGATTTGATGAAAGGGCAGCCAAAGCGGCACTGAAGCCAAGGGACCTGACTTCAACCTTAAATCCTTGGTCATCAGCAATTTGCTGCAAGATGTCCATATCGATACCAGTCAGTTCGCCATCCTGACGGAATTCAAAGGGGGCGAAGGTGGTGTCGGTACCAATGACGTATGTTTGACCGTCAACTTTTTCGTTGCCTTGGGCCATGGCCGAAGGCGCACCAACAACCAACGCCATCAAACCGATGGCTGCCGCGGCAATCCATCGTTGCAGGCGCCCGTGCCGGGCAACTCTCTGTTTCTTTTCCACTGATGATCGCTTTCTCAAACTAAAGGGCGAGTGGCCCGAGCTGCAGACATGATCCTATTCCTGCAAGCCTAGGCGCATTAGAGTCTAGCCGGAAGCATTGGCGCCTATTGTGCTCAGAGATCCAAACCCGGCAACGATCTTCTGTCCGCGCTGAGCATAGCCAGTGCCCACAAGTGGTGCGCGTGAGATTGAATAGGGGTATGACTGATGCATCGTTGAATAACACTCCTCCGGTCGCGGCCAAGCGCCCTACCACCCGCAGCTTCCATGGTGATGATTTCATCGATAACTACGAGTGGCTCAGGGAGAAGACCAGCCCTGAAGTGATCAACCATCTCAAGGCTGAAAACGACTACACCGACGCAGTCACCGCCGCCCAGCAGCCACTGCGCGATGACCTGTTTAACGAGATCAAGGCACGCACCGTAGAAACCGACTTGTCTGTACCGGTTCGCCGCCGCGGTTGGTGGTACTTCACCCGCTCAGCCGAGGGCAAGCCTTACACCGTGCAGTGCCGCGTTAAGGCCACCGATACTTCGGATCCAGTAGCCGACTGGACTCCCCCAGTAATTGATGCAGAACAGAGCTTGCCGGCCGAAGAAGTCTTGCTTGACGGCAATGCACTGGCTGAAGGTCAACCCTTCTTCTCCCTCGGTGGCATGGCGCTGAATGAAGAAGGGAATCTACTGGCCTACTGCGTTGATAATGCAGGAGATGAACGCTTCACCCTTTACATCAAGGACCTCAAGACCGGTCAGCTCTTGCCGGACGTTATCGAAGGCGTCTTTTACGGCTTAGCTTTCTCCCCTGATTCCTCCACCGTTTTCTACACGGTGGTTGATGAAACGTGGCGTCCTAACCAGATTCGCGCACACCGTTTAGGCACCGATGCAGCCGAAGACCAGCTGATCTTTGAAGAAAACGACCCGGGCATGTGGCTTGGTTTTGATCTGAGCCCAGACCGCAAAGTCCTGATGATTTCCAGCGGCAACTCTGAGTACTCGGAAACCAGCATGCTGGATCTGACCGACAGCAACGCCGCTGTCACCTTGCTGGTCCCCCGTGATCTGGGCTTGTTACACGGCATCGACTTGATGCCAGCCGCCGGCCAAGCACTGATCACCCACGACTACCAGGCACCGAACAATATGGTGTCTTTGGCAAACATTGATCAGCTTGGTAAAGACACGTCTCCAGAGCAGTGGCAGAGCGTTGTTGCTCATGAGGACACGGTGAAGATTGAAGGTACGATCCTCACCGGTTCCCACGTGATCCTCTCGGTACGTCGTGACACCTGCGAACGCGTGCAGCTTCTGGCCCTGGAAGGGTTGGGAACCGCGGCGCAAGCAGCACCGATCGAACCTGAATTTGAAGACGAGTTGTTCACCGCCTCCCCGACTTTTGCTGAACTTGATGCACCGCTGATCCGCATCAGTTACACCGCTGACTTCACCCCTGCCCGGGTTTACGACCTGTGGCTAGAAGATCAGAGCTTGGTTCTACGCAAGCAGACGCCGGTCAATGACTATGACCCGAGCAAGTATGTCTCCACTCGGGATTGGGCTACCGCCGCTGACGGAACCAAGATTCCTTTGACCGTCATGCGTCGTGTCGATCTGGATACCTCCGTACCGCAGCCGGTGCTGATCTACGGGTACGGCTCCTATGAAGCTTCCATGGACCCAGGCTTTGGCATCCCGCGGTTGAGCGTTTTGGATCGCGGAGTCATCTTTGTGATCGTTCACGTGCGTGGCGGTGGCGAGTTGGGTCGCGATTGGTACTTGAAGGGCAAGAAGCTTCACAAGAAGAACACCTTTACGGACTTTGTTGATTCAACTAAGCACGTCATTGATTCCGGCCTTGCTGACCCGCAGCGCATTGTCGCCCTTGGCGGCTCCGCCGGTGGACTTCTTATGGGTGCTATCGCCAATATGACTCCGCAGCTGTACACCGCGATCATTGCTCAGGTGCCGTTTGTTGACGCACTGACATCAATCCTTGATCCAGATCTTCCACTCTCTGCTTTGGAGTGGGAAGAGTGGGGTAATCCGATTGAAAGCAAAGAAGTCTATGACTACATGAAGTCGTATTCTCCGTATGAAAACGTCACTGCTCAGGCCTACCCAAAGATTGCCGCGGTTACTTCGCTGAACGACACCCGTGTGCTGTACGTTGAGCCAGCGAAGTGGGTTGCCAAGCTTCGTGAAGTCGGCACCGGTGAGGCACCGATCGTGCTGAAAACCGAAATGGACGGTGGCCATGGCGGCGCCTCGGGCCGATACGAGTCATGGAAGTCTCGCGCCTGGGATTACGCCTTTGCCTTAGATTCCTTGGGTTGCACCAAACTAATCTGATCATGAAGCAAGTAGCGGCCATGCGCCACATCAGCATCACCGACTACCGCGATGACTCTGCGGTGCGTCGGTTGCTGGTGCTGGCCGCTAGTCCTGCCGATGAACAAGGCCTAGAAGAACTACTGGACGAATGCCAAGCTCTGAATGTTCTTGCCAGTTTCACTCAATCTGGGAACATTTGCGCCTTGGCCGCCTACCGGCATGGTGACAAGTATTCGTTGTGCCTTGAATACCTCGCCGTCTTACCCGAACACCAGCAACAGGGCTTGGCACATGGTTTGCTGAAGGCACTGCGAAAGCGCCACGGCAAAAGCATTTGGGCGACCACCGATAAGGATGCCATCGAGTTTTACGGTGCCATCGGCTGTATGATTTCCAAGTCAGCCGAAGATTGGCGTTGGCCCGGCACCACAAGATATTTGTGCACCTTGCCGTACCCCCCGCTACTGCGATCTCAGCCCGAAGAAGACCCGGGTTATGAGGCGGTTGGTGGCCAACTGACGCGCGGAAACATTCGCATCGAAGAACCCCAAGCTCATTGGGCCAGCGACTTCGCGAACCTCGCTGCCCTTATTTCCTCGGCGTTGGGGCCGCTTGCCTTAGCTGTGGAACATACCGGTTCTACTTCGGTAGTTGGACTGCCAGCCAAGCCGATCATCGATATCACCTTGTTGGTGCCTGATGCCAACGATGAAAGTACGTATGTGGCGGCGTTGCAACAGGCAGGCTTAGTGTTCTGGCACCGGGAACCAGGCTGGTACGCGCACCGCATGTTTAAACCGTCGATTGAGTCTGGGCTGTCGGATGCCAACATTCACATCTTTTCCGCAGGCAGTCCTGAATACCTGCGAATGATGATTTTCCGTGAACATCTGCGACACAACAGTGTTGACCGTGATGCCTACGCCGCGGTGAAGCGACAGGCCGCTGCACAGATCGCGGCTACCGATGGTGAAGATGCTCTGGTCATGGACTACAACCGAATCAAGGAACCCTTCATCCTTGATTTACACCGTCGCATTTTCACCGACTAGTTTCCTCTCGCCCTCTGGCGCAATACGGGATACCCAACTGTTCAAAAACTTGACTTAGCTCACATTATGTTATTACCTAATGATCGTTCGGTAAATAAATCGGCGAAGGACAATGATGACCAAAACTCAGGTAGAAGAGCCGTTACCCCACGAGATTCTCCGCAATGATACTGCCGCCCGATGGCTAGGCATTGAAGTCATCGAAGCCAGTGACGGACATGCGGTCATCACCATGGAGCTTCGTGAAGAAATGCTCAATGGCTTTGGCATTGGTCATGGCGGGATGATCTTCACCCTTGCAGACACCGCATTCGCCATGAGCTGCAATGAAGTCGAAGGCTCCGAAGAAACCATCACCGTGGCCTCCGGAGCAGACATCAACTTCCTAAAGCCAGCAGTGCTGGGCAGAAAACTCACTGCCACCGGCAACCGAGTCTCGCAACAAGGACGTAGCGGACTCTACGACATTACGGTCACTCAAGAAACCAGCGACGGCACTAGCGAAGTTATCGCCGAATTCCGCGGACGTTCCCGCACCATACCTAAGCCAAAATCGCGCTAATCCCCCAGTCCATTCCTGACGAAAGTTCTAGCATGTCTGAGACCTCCCGCCGTGTTGAGCTGCCAAACCCGCTTGACGCAGAAGAAACCATGAGCCGTGATGAGATCGAATCGATCCAACTTGCTCGTTTGAAGGACACCCTGCATCTGGCCTACAACAAGGTTCCTCATTACAAGGAAAAGTATGATGCTGCAGGCGTCCATCCCAATGATCTCAAGGAACTGAGCGACCTGTCGCTGTTCCCTTTCACGGAAAAAGAAGATCTGCGAAAGACGTATCCGTTTGGCATGTTCGCCGTCCCACAGCACGAAGTTGCACGTATTCACGCTTCCTCAGGAACCACGGGAAAACCCACCGTTGTTGGATACACCCAGCAGGATTTAGATGACTGGGCCAAGTTGGGCGCAAGGTGCCTTCGCCTATCGGGAGTGAAACCAGGCTGGAAGGTTCACAACGCCTATGGTTACGGACTCTTCACCGGTGGACTGGGCGCGCACGCTGCAGCCGAACGCCTGGACGCTACCGTTATCCCGATGTCCGGTGGGCAAACCGATAAGCAGATCTCACTGATCCAAGACTTCGCTCCGGATGCCATCTTGTGCACGCCAACCTACCTGCTGACTATCGGGGACGCGATGCAACGCAAAGGCATTGACCCACGCAGCACTTCGCTCAAGGTTGCTGTGCTCGGCGCAGAACCGTGGACTGAAGAAATGCGTCACGAGCTAGAAGAAATGTTCAATATTGATGCCTGCGATATCTATGGACTTTCCGAAGTCATGGGCCCAGGCGTCGCTGGAGAATCAAATGAACGTAAAGACGGCAGCCACATCTGGGAAGATCACTTCCGTCCGGAAATCATTGATGCCTTTGACCCAACCAAGGTCCTCGGCGACGGCGAGCACGGAGAATTGGTCTTCACTTCTTTGACCAAACAGGCCCTACCGATCATTCGCTATCGCACCCATGACCTCACTCGACTAATGCCAGGTAGCGTTCGTCCCGGACACCGTCGAATGGGTCGAATCACCGGACGCAGTGATGACATGATCATCTTGCGTGGCGTGAACTTGTTCCCCAGCCAGGTTGAAGAATTGATCCTGAAGGTTCCGGGTCTCTCCCCGCACTTCCAACTCATCCTCTCCCGCCCTGATCGCATGGACCAGTTGGCCGTCAAGGTGGAGCGTCGCATGGATACTTCCACCGAGCAGGCCGAGCACGCAGGCAAGGAACTAGCCAAACTGATCAAGATTCACATTGGATCATCGTGTGCCATCGATGTTGTAGAACCTGAATCGCTGGAGCGTTCCATGGGTAAACTCAAGCGCATCTATGACCTACGTAATCAGTAATCCGAGCTGGGACATGGAATAATCGATTCATCATGGACACCACTGACACTGCAAGTCGACCGGCTAAAAGAGGGCGCCCCGGCTACGACCAGGAAACCGTATTGCGCATTGCCGTTGAGGCTTTCAACGAATACGGGTACGACGCGACCTCGATGGGTAAACTCGCCGACCGACTGAGCATTAGCAAGTCCGCGATTTATCACCATGTGCCTTCTAAAGAGGATTTGTTGCGCCTTGCCTTGGATGAAGCGCTGATTCCTTTGGAAGCAGTGATCACCGAGGTGCAGTCCCATGAGGGTAGCGCCGATGAACGGCTCGAATTTTTCCTGCGTTCAACGATTCGTATTTTGATTGACAAGCGCCTGTACGTCACCTTGTTGCTTCGCTTGCGTGGCAACACCGAACTTGAACGTCAAGCGTTGGAGCGCCGACGCGCCATGGACCGCCAGTTAGCTGAATTGGTCACAGCTGCGCAGAGCGACGGCAAGCTTCGAGAAGATCTAGATCCACGAAGCACCGCCAGATTACTCTTCGGCATGATCAATTCATTGGTGGATTGGTACCGCGTAGATGGTCCCCTCGAAGCGACGAAGCTTGAAGAACAAGCCATCTCTTTGCTGTTCACCGGTTTGCACACCAAGTCGTAATAGCTAGATTAGCAACTTTGAGGATGCGACCTTCTGCTTACGGGTAGAGGGTCGCATTCTTGTTTCTGCATCATCAGGCACGAGGGTTGTGTTGCATCCAACCCTTACAGGATTCACTGACTCACAGGAATCACGGCTAGCATCTAAGGGGTGCCTTGTGCACCTGCCGTTGCCAATCGATCGAGTGAAGAGCACCGTGGATTCAATCTTACAAACCCTTTTCATGGCTACTGCTGACAGCAATAGTTCCTATGTTCAAATCCTGCTGTCCGCCGCAAGCATGTTGCTAGTTTTCGTCTCTGCAATCTTGCTGGCCCATCGCAACGATCTGGGTTGGTGGACTCTGATTCTTGCCGTTTTTGTCGGCCCACTGATTTCTGCGCTGCAGTTTGACCTTCTTGGACTGATCTACGGTATTCCGCTGTTGCTGCTGCCGATCTTTGGCCTCTGGCGGTTCTCCCAATACAAGCTTCACGGCAAGTTCACCCGTGAAGTAACCCGTACTGGAATCACCATGTGGTCTGCCGTTGGCATGCTTGTTGGCCTGATCTTGTTGGTTGCTTTGCGATTCGGCCCATTCTTGTTCAACTCCACTTTCCTGAGCGCTACGCCGGAAATTTGGGTCATGTACTTCGCCGACGCAGCGATCTTCGCATCCTTCGTGATGATCGCACGAGGCGTTCGTGAGGGTTGGCTGTTGTTGGCCCTTGCGGCCATCGCTGATCTGGTCATTTACTTCATGATCTCCCCAATGCTGGGCATGATCGGCTTGTACGTATTTATCGCCCTGGCCGCCGTGTATGGCTTCTACCTCTGGCGCAACCTGTCCGGTGCTTCAGAGGTTGCTCATGAGGAACTGAGCGAAGAAGAACTTGCACTGCAAAAGGCAAAGCAAGCCACTTTGGATAAGCTGAACGCTGACTCTGAAAAGTAAGTTTTCCGCAAAAAATCCCGCCCATTTTTGGGCGGGATTTTTTTGTTGGAGCTAGTTATGCCAGCTGTCTTTCAGAACCAGTGATCCATCGGCCCCAACAGTGGCGGTGCGGTTGCCTCCGGACTCCCAACTGGTGTTCCCGTTCTGGTCATACTTGATGTACTTGTACTCAAAGGTTGTCCCGGCAGGAAGGTCCACGGTGCCGGTCCAGCTCGGGTAATTTGCCGAGGAGAGCGCCAGCGCCTTGGCCGGGTCCCAATTACCCAGCATCGCCTGGTTGCCGACAATTCGGATATTCTGCCCCAGTGTGGTTTCGGCAGTTACTGCCACACTAACGTCACCGGCTTCTTCGACCGGGTCGGTTCCCCCACCGATTGAGCCATCACCGAGTGCACCCACGTGCAACGCCAGTGCACCGTACGCAGGTATGGTCGCGGTGAACTTGCCGTCAGCTCCTACGGTGATCTTCTGCGAGCAGTCTGCACCGGAGACGACATCGCAGTAGGTCCCGGCAGCTAGCGCGCTAGTGTACTGACGGGTAGTGGCAGCCCCGGTGTTGTTAATGGCGACAAATCCCTTGTTACCTCGTCCGTAGGCGATCTGGTTATTTCCGTCGTCCCACCAGTTGCTTACCGCAGCGTCGCCAACGGCATTGTTGAATCCGACCATTCCAATAATTTCTTCTTGCCGCTGTTCGCAGGTCCATGCCGATGAATCACAGTTGGCGTTGGGCACCGAAGAATCGCTGGCGCCGGGAGCACCGGATTCCTTGTCAGTGAATGAGAAGCCTGAGTACACCGAGGGCGAACCGTAAGGCCAAGAAAGCATAAAAACGTTCGCTAGCAGGTATTTGGCTCCCCATTTGTAGTTCATGGTTTCACCATTGCGTTCGGTGTCATGGTTGGTCACGAAGACCCCAGCATTGGCGCCGTTAAGCTTGCCATCACCGATGAAACGCAGGTTGGAAATCTGTGCATCAAAGTCGTTCTTCAGCTGACGGGCATAGTCGAATTCAAATGAGTCGCCGCTACCTAGATATTCGCTTTCCTGGATAGGTTCCCCAGAGGCTCCGATAACTTCATGGACCCAGTAAACACCCGAGTTTTTCATCTTTGATTTGATCGCCTCAAGATCAGAAGCCGGGATGTGCTTTGAGGCGTCAATGCGGAATCCGGAGACACCTAGCGAGACCAGATCATCAAGATAGTCTGCGATGTTCTGCTGAACGTAGCTGCTGGAAGTCTTCAAATCTTGCAGTCCGACTAGCCGGCAATTTTGAACCTGCCAGCGGTCAGCGTAGTTGGAAATGTTGGTGCGGCAATCGTTGAAGTCTTGGGCCGAATACTCTGGGAAGTTGTCTTCCGAGAATGGCGAGCCGGCGGTCCCGGTGCCGGACTGGCCCACACCAGCCATGTGATTGACCACGGCGTCGGCGACTACTTTGACGCCTGCATCGTTACAGCTTTTGACCATGGCCGAGAACTCTTCGCGGTTACCCAGCTTTGAGTCCACCTTGTAGCTCACGGGCTGATAGGAAGTCCACCAGGCTGTTCCGCGAAGGTGCTCAGCGGGTGGTGAAACCTGAACGTACCCGAAGCCTGCTGGTCCGATGCTTGATTTACATTCTTGGGCCACCGAGTTCCAGTTCCACTGGAAGAGGTTAAGAATGACATCCTTCCCGTTGTTTGATGGGGTTGTCGCTTGAGCTGGGGCGGCGAACAATGGGGCAGCCAACAAGGCTAGTGAGGCGGCTAGAGCGGCAGCTGGTTTGGCCGCTCGTGCTCCGATTCTGCGTCTAGTTGGTTTGGCGCGTGATGACAAAAGTCCCACAGAAATGCTCCTTTGATGTGATGATTGGGCAACGATCCGGCGGAACCTGCGCTCCGAATCGACTAGCCACACATCTCCCCATCAATATGTGACCTGAGACACAACTGTAAACGCTTTCTTAGGTCTAACCAAGAAGTAAATTTCTGTAAACAGGTTAAATCAGCGATATTCTCGGACTAGATTGACGAAAGTTTTTTGCCATGGGTATGAGTTTGAGAACATTTTGGAAACGCTTACATGGGCTCCACAGTTCATCGGAGCAGACACGAAAGAGGTGGGCGTCGCATAGTGCGACGCCCACCTTCTATGGATCTAAGAGCTTAGCTTCCGAAGTTTGCGTAAGTGATATTTTCTTTCTCCACCAGAGTCAAAACATCGTAGGTTGCCACGATCTCATCATGCTGATTGTGCAAGATTGCGTCCCACGCGACCTCGCCATATTCATCGGTGACGCGCGGGGTGATTTTCTTGGCCGTCAGCGTCACGCGAATGGCGTCCCCGGCCGAAACTGGAGTGATGAACCGTAGGTTTTCTAACCCATAATTGGCCAGTACCGGCCCCGGTGCTGGCTCAACAAAGAGGCCCGCGGCCCATGACACCAGAAGATAGCCGTGGGCAACAATCCCTGGGAAGAATGGGTTAGCTTCCGCGGCTTTGGCGTCTGTGTGAGCGTAGAAGGTATCGCCGGTTTTTTGCGCGAATTCACTAATTTCTTCTAAGTGCACAACACGCAGATCCGAGGCGAATCCGTCCCCAACGTGCAGCTCGGCAAGTGCCTTACGGAATGGGTGGACATACTGCGCATCGCCACCAAACTTTTCACTTCCAGCCAATCGTTGGTCGGCTCCTAAGTGCCATACTCCGCTCAACGCGGTGAGCATATTTGGTGAACCCTGTACGGCGGTGCGCTGCATATGGTGCTTGACCGAACGGATTCCGCCTAGCTCTTCGCCGCCACCGGCACGGCCTGGTCCGCCGTGGACCAGATGCGGTACCGGTGAGCCGTGGCCAGTTGTTGAACGAGCAGTTTCTCGATTCAGGATGTGAACACGTCCGTGATGCGCAGCGATGCCCAAGGTCAGCGCGCGCACCGTCTCAGCGTCGTTACTGCACACGGTTGCTACAAGGGACCCGGCACCCATGACAGCCAGTTCGATTGCTTCGTCCAGGTTCTCGTAGCCGATGACCGAACTGACTGGTCCAAACGCTTCACGCGAGTGCACCAGTGGATTACGTGCATCATTCCAGCGAAGAACAATCGGTGACATGAAAGCACCGGCTTGTGCAACAGCGTCCTTTTCGGGCGCTACGCGCACCGCTGGCGCGTCAAGACGTCCATAGGCCAGCTCGCCGCCGGCAGCCATCATATCTTGCACGGCAGCCCGCACATCGCTCAGCTGCTCCAGTGAAGCCAAAGCTCCCATATTCACGCCCGCTACGCGCGGATCACCAATGACCACGCGCTGGTCAATGCGCTCTCCGATAGCTGCAATCACTGGGTCAACCAAGCGCGAGGGAACGATGTTGCGACGGATGGCGGTGCACTTTTGGCCGGCTTTGCTGGTCATCTCAGTGACGGCTACCTTGACGAAGGCCTCAAATTCGGCGCTTCCCACTTCTGCGTCCGAACCTAGAATGGCCGCGTTCAGGGAATCGGTTTCAGCCGCGAATCGCACTCCCCCGTCGATAACGTTTGGATGGGATTTAAGTTTGTTTGCGGTGGCAGCTGAGCCGGTGAAGGCAAACATGTCACGGTAATCCAGATGATCCATGAGGTCTCGGGCTGAGCCTGAAAGTAGCTGCAAGGATCCTTCTGGCAGGATGCCTGAATCGAGCATCAGTCGTACTGCGGCCTCTGCCAGGTAGCCCGTTGGTGTTGCTGGCTTAACGATGGTTGGAACACCGGCAATAAAGGCGGGGGCAAATTTTTCCAGCATGCCCCAGACCGGGAAGTTGAAGGCATTCACCTGCACCACTACTCCGCTCATGGCGGTGTAGATATGTGTGCCGATAAATGAGCCGTCTTTGCTTAGTGGCTCAGTGGGGCCGTCAAGAATGACATTGTTGTTGGGTAGTTCGCGACGTCCCTTGGAAGAGAACGTAAAGAGCACACCAATGCCGCCATCAATATCCACCATGGAATCTGTTTTCGTGGCTCCGGTTTTGAACGAGATCTCGTAGAGATCCTTGCGTCGTTCATTCAGATACAGCGCCAGTTCCTTGAGCTTCAACGCCCGCTCGTGCAAGGTGAGCTTGGCAAGTTCTTGGTGCCCGGTGCTTCGGCCATAGACAACGGCGGCGGCAACATCCAATTTGTCACTAGTTACCGAGGCCAGCAACTCTCCGGTATTGGCATCGCGAACCTCAGTTCCTCCCTGATATTCGGGAGTCCACCATTGTCCCGCGATGAAGCTGGGTACTGCGCTGATCTGTTTTGTCGACATTGACACAATTCCTTCCTGAACGGTCGGTCAGTATTAACTTAAACCATATCAGGAAGAGCGTGACAGGGGACACCTTAAGCTGCCTCAGATCAATGAGTCATCTGTCGCCAAGATTCGTAAACACTCCAACAATGCCGGGTCCATACCCTGCTGTTCGAGGTAGGACTGCGCTGAACCAATCCAAGTACAGAATTTTTCCAGTGCTACCGCGCGCTCATTGATGACCTGTCGCAGTTCTTCTTCCTCACGAAAACTCTCGTACGGGTGCTTGCGGGGCGATACCCGGTGCCATTCATTAATGCCTCGCACCGCAAGTTCATCATGCTTCAGAATCCGGTTTCCCTGACCAGCCAAATCAAGCAAGAGCGTCGCAATAAGTCCTGAACGATCACGTCCTGCCGAGCAATGAATCACGGTGGCCCCTTGTGAATCCGCCAAATTTTCAAAGACCTCACGTAGCTGGCTGCCAAATTCTTCGCAGACCAACCGATACATACTGGTGTGATTCATGTAAGGAACCGCGATGGACTCAAAGCGTTGATTGCCCGGGGTTTCCAGTGGCAGGTTCACTAGTTCAATACGAGCAAGACTGACCTCGGGTACCGCTGGGTCATGTTCTCGCCGATGAATCTCCGCTGGGTTGCGCAGGTCAATTACCTTGGCCACGCCATCGGCATGCATTTGCTGCCAACCTTCAGCGCTCAGCCATTCATGGCGACCCATGCGATAGAAAGTTCCGCAGATATGTCGCGCATTCACCGCCCCTGACCACGCCAGGTCCCCGACCTGCTTGTGATAGTTCACTTCCTGACTCATTTACCCATTGCAACATATTGATTCACTGTTGTAGAGTCTTAGTCATTGACAAGTGTCAATCAGTCTATTGAAGGAGGGGTAACGATGATTGTTTACCGCTATTCCCGGTCAGTTACCTCTTTCCTTAAGGACTTCCCCCAATGCATTTCCCTGCTGGAGAACCATCCACCAGCTCACAGCTGATCACGTCAAAATCCGCTGACACTGAGACAGAACTCAAATTCCACAAGCACAAGCCTGTCTGGAATGAATCATTCACCGATGAACCACCAGCCGGCCAACGCTACTCAACGTGGCCATTTGTTGAGAAGGCTCTGAGAGGTCCTCAGCCCTATCCACTGTGGCTCATTGAAGATGCTGGCGCCCTCGATACCGAGTTAGGCATCCTCAAGACAGGCAAAGAAGGCGACGTCTTTTTGCTTGAACGTGCTATCGGCGAGCGCAAGAGCCTGCTGGCGGCCAAACGTTACCGCAGTCGCGACCACCTGCAATTTAGCCGTTCGCAGGCCTATAGTGACGGCCGTTCAGCACGTCGCTCCCGTGATAACCGCGCAATCCGCAATAACTCTGCCTATGGCCGAGACATTGCAGCTTTGCAGTGGTCCAACGCCGAGTGGACCTATCTCTTGCGTTGTTATGAGGCAGGGATCCCGGTGCCCTACCCAGTACAGATCGACGGCACCGAAATCCTGATGGAGTTCATTGCCGACCCAGATGATCCGTTCGCCGCAGCCCCGCGACTTCAACAGCTTGCGCGTTTTGATCCACGGCTACCTGCTTTGTGGGATCAACTCACCGATGCGTTGGAGAAGTTCGCGCGGCTGGGAGTGGCTCACGGTGACTTATCGGCGTACAACCTTCTGGTCTCCGGCGAGCGCTTAGTTGTTATCGATGTCCCGCAATGTGTGGACCTCGCTGGCAATCCGCACGGTATGGACTTCTTACATCGTGACTGCCTGAACCTCTGCGAGTGGTTTGCTTCCAAGGGTCATGTGCATGATCCCGATGAGCTGTTCGCTTCATTATTAGGCCACCTGTTCTAGGCTCCTTAAAACGTTCAGTCCCGCCGGTCAGCTACGACCGACGGGACTGAAAGTGTTGTGACCAATTGCCGATATTTCCTACCAGCTATAGAAGCCTTGGCCGCTCTTGCGCCCCAGCTTTCCTTCAGCCACCAAATCCTTGAGGATCTGCGGTGGCGCAAACCGCTCCCCCAGAGTTTCATGCAGGTACTCGGCAATTCCTAAACGCACATCCAGTCCGACAATATCGGTGGTCTTCAGTGGACCGGTCGGGTGCTTATAGCCAAGCACCATGGCGTTATCGATATCTTCGGCGCTGGCGACACCTTCTTCAACCATGCGCATCGCTTCCAATGCGATAGCTACCCCCAGGCGTGAGGAAGCAAAACCCGGAGCATCATTGACCACCACTGCGGTCTTTCCCAAGGCCTGAACCCAACCACGTGAGGCCTCGATCAAGCTGGTATCGGTTTGTTCACCGATGACTACTTCGATCAATGTGGACGCGGGAACGGGATTAAAGAAGTGCAGTCCGAGGAACTTTTCCGGACGCTCTAATTCTTTGGCCAAGCCGCTCACCGATAGGGAGGACGTATTCGAAGCCAAGACCGCATCGGCAGCTAGTACCTGCTCAACTGCTTGCAAGGAAGAAACCTTGAGGTCCCAGATTTCGGGAACCGCTTCGATCACCAGCTGAGCGTTGGCGAACTGCTGATAGTCAGTGCTGACCGAAAAACGTTGCAGTAGCTCGGTCTTGGATTCGCTGACCACACCGCGCTCGATGGACTTTTCCACGGACTGAGCTACTCGCTCAAAAGCAGCCTGCGCCGAGGCATCATCGCGCTCAACTATGACCACGGTACTTCCGCTAATCAATAGTGCGTGGGCGATACCGGCGCCCATGCGTCCGCCACCGAGCACTCCGCTGCGTTGCGGAAGTTGGCCGGCGGCCAAGGTGTTACTTGCGCTCATGGTTACTTCTTCTTTCGATCAAGGAATTCTTGCATACGATCAAATTTGGCTTGGGATTCAAAAAGCATTCCTTGGGCCAAGGTATCGATGAGCGGGTGGGCTTCACGTGGGCTATGGAATACCGACTTGGTAATGCGCACCGCCAGCGGGTCTTGGGCGGCAATCCGATCAGCCAAAGCTTCAGCGCCGGTATCAAGGTCCGCCGCCTCATGCAGTTCGGTGACCAGACCAGCCTGAAGACATTGCTGGCCGGTAAGCACTTTGCCTGCCAAGAGGATCTCTTTGGCCAGCGGTTCACCCACGAGTTCCTTGAGTCGCCAGGTCGCACCGGCGGCAGCCATGATCCCAAGGTTGGTTTCCGGATTGCCCATTCGAAGTTCGGGGGTGCCGATACGGAAGTCTGCGGCATAGGCCAACTCAGCTCCGCCACCTAAAGCAAATCCGTCTAGAGCAGCAATAACTGGCATGGGAAGCTTGGCGATGCGCTCGAAGATGCCGGAGTTAATTCCGGCCAGGGCGTCATTGCGGCGACGTTCACGTAACTGGGAGATGTCCGCACCGGAGGCAAAGATCCCCTTGCTCCCCTTGGGATTTTCCTCGCTGGGCGCTTGGCCCGGTGTACCGGCAAGGATCAAGATCTTCGGGTTTTTTTCCAGGTAGGAACACACTGTGTGTAGCTCATCAACCATTAACTGATCGATGGCATTGCGCACCTCTGGTCGGTGCAGGCGAACCCAAAGCCGATCTTCACCTTCAGTGACGAGAATCGTGTCAAAGTTCTGCGTCAGGTTGTCCATGTTTAGACACCTTCCAAGAGGATCGCTGAACCTTGCCCCACGCCAACACACATGGTGGCCACACCAAGTTTGCGTTCAGCACCTGCCAGTTCACGTTCTATTCGGCCCAGCAGGCTAATGACTATGCGCGAACCGCTTGAGCCCAACGGATGGCCCAGAGCAATAGCCCCACCGTCGCGGTTCACGATGTCTGGGTCTACTGACAGTTCTCGGATACTGGCCAAGGACTGGCTAGCAAACGCTTCGTTGATTTCCATGGCGCCGATCTCATCGATCTTTAGCCCTGCACGATCAAGCACCTTGCGGGTAGCCGGCACCGGCCCCATGCCCATGATTTCTGGTTCCAGTCCGACGGCCTGGCCGTCGATAATGCGTGCTCGGGCGTTCAGCCCGTACTTTTTTAGGGCGCGTTCGGAAACGACCAGAATTGCTGAGGCGCCATCGTTGAGCGAGGAAGCATTGCCGGCGGTGACCACGCTGCCGCCCTTTACTACTGGCCGTAGCCCGGCGAGCACCTCAAGAGTTGTCCCTTCACGTGGGCCCTCATCGGTATCAACAACCATTTCACCTTTGCGGTGCTTAACAATTACCGGAACAATCTCGTCACGGAAGTGCCCCGCCTGGATGGCGGCTATGGCTTTGGCGTGGGACTGTACGGCAAACTCGTCGCAGTCCTCGCGGGAGATGCCGTATACGCGGGCCACCTCTTCGGCGGTTTCTGGCATGGAGAAAGTTGCTTTGCCCTCGCGGGATAGCTCACCGGAGAGAAATTGAGGATTGGTAAAACGCCAGCCAATAGACGTGTCAAAAACGGCTCCGGGCTTGGCAAATGCTTTATCTGGCTTCTCCATTACCCAGGGGGCGCGGGACATGGACTCGACGCCGCCGGCAATCACAATGTCGGCAGCTCCGGACTTGATCATATGGCTGGCCATGGTGATGGCACTCATCCCCGAGGCACACAAGCGATTGACCGTAATGCCCGGAATACTCACCGGCAACCCGGCAAGGAGCGCTGCCATGCGGGCCACGTTGCGATTTTCTTCGCCTGCACCGTTGGCGTTGCCAAGAATCACTTCATCAACCGCTGCTGGGTCAATGCCTGAGGCTTTGATGAGCTGAGAAATAGTGATGGCTGCCAAGTCATCTGGGCGTACCGGACTCAGCGCGCCACCGTAACGCCCCACAGGAGTACGGGTTCCGCCCACCAAATATGCCTCAGCCATGAATACTCCTTTGTACTCCGGGGCCAACCCCACTTATTGAACCTCAGGGGTCAGGGTCCGGAAAGATGTTTTTCGCGGTGGCGCAAACCACCGCATAAACTTACCGACCATTCGTTCACTAATAGAATCACAGAAAGGTTCACTCGCCGTCAAGAACGTGAACCTATTTGGCAAATTTCACAGAGCGTCTAAACAAACAAATCCATGTCAAACATTGAATCTCGAATTCTCCTGACGTAGCCTGTGGAGATTGACCGACTCTGGGCACCTGCCCAGATCGTGGACCGTCACCCAGGGTCAATATAACGAGGTATCCCCTGGGCGTCCGGTCGACGAAAAGCTGAAGAGCAACGGAGCAGTTATGCCACCGGATGACAGCCAACCCAACCACGCAACACCTGCCGATTCTTTTTCTCCCGATTTGTCTCATGACATCGGCCCTGACATCAATACCACCGCCGGACGCCAAGAAATTCGTAAAGCTACCGCCGCCAGCGCCATGGGTAACATGACCGAGTGGTTCGACTACGGTGTATATGCGGTAGCCGTCACCTATATCACCGCACACTTCTTCCCTTCCGAGGGCGGCACACTCATGGCTTTGGCCACCTTTGCGCTCTCCTTCCTGGTTCGCCCACTGGGCGGACTGGTTTGGGGTCCACTCGGGGACAAACTGGGACGCAAAAAGATCCTCGCTTTGACCATCATTATGATGTCTCTTGCGACATTCTTGATTGGTGTACTTCCAACCTTTGAAACCATCGGTGTCTTTGCACCGATCTTGCTTGTCTTGCTTCGCATGGTCCAAGGCTTCTCAACGGGCGGTGAATACGGTGGCGCAGCAACCTTCATGGCCGAATATGCCCCGGACCGCAAACGTGGCTTCTTTGGATCATTCCTTGAGTTCGGCACACTGGGCGGGTTCGCCTTAGGCACTGGAATCATGCTTCTGCTGCAGATCACCCTGGGCGAAGAATCCATGATGGCTTATGGCTGGCGCATCCCGTTCTTCCTCGCATTACCGATGGGCCTGATCGGTTTGTACTTGCGAAGCAAGTTGGAAGACACCCCAGTCTTCCAGGAGATGCAAGAAGCCGAAGAAACCCAGCAGAAGAGCACACTCAAAGAATTAGTGATGACCTATTGGAAGCCAATGCTCACCATGAGCGGGCTGGTCATTGCACTGAACGTCGTGAATTACACCTTGCTCAGCTACATGCCGACCTATCTGGAAACTCAGTTAGGTCTGGATTCCAAGGCTTCATTGGCCACTATCTTGATCGGTGAGGTGGCCATGATGGCAGTCATCCCCTTTGCTGGATCACTCTCTGACAGGGTGGGCCGCCGACCCATGTGGTACACGTCGGTCATTGGATTATTTGTTCTGGCTGTACCAATGTTCTGGCTCATGGGACAAAGCTTTGGCTGGGCCATCGTTGGCTTTGCGGTACTCGGACTGTTGTACATTCCGCAGTTGGCAACGATTACTGCCACGTTCCCGGCCATGTTCCCCTCACATGTTCGCTTCGCCGGGTTTGCGGTCACCTACAACATTGCTACCGCACTCTTTGGCGGAACCGCGGCCATCGTTAATGAGGCTGCCATTGATGCCACAGGCTTCCTACTTTTCCCTGCGGTCTACATGATGATCGCCTGCGTCATTGGCATGATCGCCATCAAGTACATGCCGGAAACCGCGGGCGCCTCCCTACGAGGCACCGAGATCCCTGATGCCCACGACACCGGGATTCTAGCGACGGTGAAGAAGGACCAGTGAAGAAGAACTAACGCTAGACGCCTAACGTCAACCAACCGTGCGGGGCTTGGGTTTCAGTCAATTTTTGGCTAATTCCCAAGCCCCTTCGCTGTGGCACCGAGATTCACTGCGTTCAAAACCATCGGTTTGTGCGCCACAGTCCGCGCAAACAGGTTCAAGGTACTAGCATTTAGAGGGTGAATAGCCAGAACAGCTCAGCCCTGCCCGAAAAGGTTTCCGACGTCTTTGATCCAATGCGCTGGCGCGTGGTTGAAGGATTCGACTTCACCGACGTCACCTACCACCGTCAGGTAGAGCGCAATACCTACGGCGAAATCACTCGCGACCTACCAACGGTCCGTATCGCCTTTGACCGTCCCGAGGTGCGCAATGCTTTCCGCCCGCACACCGTTGATGAGCTTTACCGCGCTATGGATCACGCCCGTATGACCAGTGATGTGGCCACCGTCATCCTCACCGGCAACGGACCATCAGCCAAAGATGGCGGGCACGCCTTCTGCTCCGGTGGCGACCAGCGCATCCGTGGCCGTGATGGCTACCGCTACGCCGAGGGTGAGACCCGCGAGTCAATCGACCCTGCCCGCGCCGGACGCCTGCACATTCTTGAAGTACAGCGCCTGATGCGCACCATGCCCAAGGTTGTCCTGTGCGTGGTCAACGGTTGGGCCGCGGGTGGCGGACACTCACTGCACGTAGTTTCTGACTTGACCATCGCCTCCAAAGAAAACGGCAAGTTTAAGCAGACCGACGCCACCGTCGGTTCCTTTGATGCTGGCTATGGCTCGGCGCTGCTGGCCCGCCAGGTAGGTCAGAAGACTGCCCGCGAGATTTTCTTCCTTGCCCGCGAATACTCCGCAGATGACATGGTACGCATGGGCGCGGTTAATGAATCAGTTGATCATGAGCGTCTGGAAGAAGTTGCATTGGAATACGCAGCGGACATCGCCAAGCAATCCCCGCAAGCCATCCGCATGCTCAAGTTTGCGTTCAACTTGGCTGATGACGGACTGGCCGGTCAGCAGGTCTTTGCCGGCGAAGCTACCCGCATGGCCTACATGACCGACGAAGCCGTAGAGGGACGCGACGCGTTCTTGGGCAAGCGGGACCCTGACTGGTCCAACTACCCGTACTACTTCTAATCACTGGCACCGGCACAAGGAACCACTATGGACGCACAGCTTCAGGAACTGCTCTCGGCACTGGCCAACGCCGCTAACGACGATGGCCCGGCTGTTGAAGTCATCATCGACGAAAGCAGCGACTCAGGCTGGCGCATCGAATACCTCACCGAGCAGGATCTGCCCGGCTTTGAACAACCCATGGCGGTGGTGCGCACCTCCGGTTCTACTGGTCGGGCCAAGCGCACGGTGCTCAGTGTTGAGGCGCTGGCATCAAGTGCGCAGGCCACTGCTGAGTACCTAGGATTTGAGGGCCAGTGGTTGTTGGCTTTGCCGGTGCATTATGTGGCCGGGCTCAGCGTGCTGACTCGCTCCTTGTTCGCCGGAACCAAACCTGTGGTCATGGATTTGTCGGGTAGTTTTTCAGCTTCCTCGTTCACTCAGGCTGCACAGCAGATGGTTGAAAAGCGACGCCTCACCTCGCTGGTACCAACCCAGCTAGCTCGCCTGCTTGATGACGCTGATCCGGCTACCTTGACCGCGCTCAAACGCTTTGACGCCATCTTGCTCGGCGGAGCCCGCGCCAGCAAGGACTTGCTCGTCAACGCTCGACACCACGGACTGAAGATCTTCCAAACCTATGGGTCTTCAGAGACCTCGGGTGGATTGGTGTACAACGGCAGCGCACTGCCCGGCGTGCAGCTGGCCGAACACGATTCTCGCATCTGGGTTTCTGGCCCCATGCTGGCCGATGGCTACGTGGATTCCCCAGAGGCCACCGCAGAGCACTTTGTAGAACACGATGGACACCGCTGGTACGTTACCGATGATTTGGGCTCTGTTCAGGGCCAGCGACTAAGCATCGTTGGGCGCGTGGATGACGTGATCAACTCTGGTGGCATCAAGCTCTCAGCTTCCAAGATCGAGGGCATCCTGGAAGAATTCTTCACCCAAACCTTGGTCGTTTCAGTGCCTGATCCGCAGTGGGGTCAAAGCGTTGGCTTAGCTTTCAGCGGACCCACCAAAACCGAGGCAGCCTTCGACGCGGTGCGCCGAACCTTGGGCAAAGAAGCCGTGCCAAAGTATGTTCGGCACTACCCTAACGGGTTGCCACAACTGCCCAACGGCAAGTTCGACCGCAAGCTGATCATTGATGAACTCGGTGCGCGCAACTAACTCGATTCGCCTTGCCCGCCCATTCGCGGGAAACTAGAGGGTACGAGTTTTTCTTTTGCCCCGAAAGGACTGAAAGTGGCCACACTTTCCCAATGGGTCTCCGGTGCACGTTTGCGCACCTTGCCTATCGTCATCGCCCCGGTAGTTATTGGCACCGCGGCCGCAGTGGGCGAAACAGGCACCCTTCACTGGGTCCGTTTTGTTCTGGCGTTGATAGTCGGTTTGCTGTTGCAGGTTGGCGTTAACTACTCCAACGACTACTCCGATGGAATCCGCGGCACTGACGATGATCGTGTCGGCCCATTGCGTCTTACGGGCTCCAAACTCACTGCCCCGAAGAACGTACGCAACCTCGCCTTCGCCTGCTTTGGCCTGGCAGCTATTGCGGGCCTGACCCTGGTGGTCGTCTCCGCATCATGGCCGTTGTTGCTAGTTGGCGTGGCAGCCATTTTTGCTGCGTGGGGCTACACCGGTGGCAAAAATCCTTATGGATACCGCGGCCTTGGTGATATCTACGTCTTCATCTTCTTTGGATTAGTAGCGACCCTGGGCACGACCTTCACTCAGATCAATGAACTGCCACTGACCTCCATATTGGGTGCGATTGGTACCGGTTTGATTGGCTGCGCGCTACTCATGGCCAACAACGTTCGGGACATCCCCACCGATAAAGAGGTTGGGAAAATTACCTTGGCTGTGCGCCTCGGCGAACACAATGCCCGTCTGAGCTACGTGTTGATGATTGCCGTAGCGATCTTGTTGCCACTGCTAGCTACCGGAACTTTCCCTTGGCTGTGGTTGCTACTGCTTACTTTCATCCCAGCTATCGCACCATCGTTGCTGATGCTGCGTGAACACGAGCTTCCCAAGCTGGTTAAGGTTCTCAAGCAGACCGGCATGCTGAACATGGTCTATGCCTTGCTCTTTGCGCTGGCCATTATCTTGCAGACTTGGTTCTAGCCCACCGGGTATTTAGCGCTTAATCACCAAAGCCTTGGCTCATCACTGCCCTCGCGGGAAATGATGAGCCAAGACTTTTTTCTGCTCAAAAGGTCACTGGAGTTAAGAACTCAGTTACCGAGCACGCAAATTATGTTGACGTTTATTCTGCAGTTCGGTGATTGCGTCGCTGATCTTCATCAAATTCATCTTCGACAGCTTCATCGTCCAGCTGCTTCTGCGTCTTACTTGCCGAGGTTTTAGCAAAAGCTTTACGCACGTCCTCGTTCGCTTTTAGACGAAGTTTATTAAAGAACAAGTAGGCTACCGCGAACGCGAAGATCAGCCCGATGATTCCGGAAACGAAGATAGGCCAGTTCAGACCCCACGAAAGACCAAGGAACACTGCGCAGAAGATGCCCAGGCGAAGAGCTGTATATTTCAGAAACTGCATAACTTCAAGTTTACCGATGAACCTGTGAACTCGATTATCACTAGAATGATTACATGGTCCGTCTCCTTATATTCGCAGCAGTAGTTTCGGTCGCTTTGATGATCTACACCTTGATCGAATGCAGCCGTGCGCCGAGGCATCTGATACGTTCCTTGCCGAAGCCCGCATGGTTCGTAGTGATCATCCTCTTACCGCTGATCGGTGCCGTATTGTGGTTCGTTCTTGGACGACCTCAAAGCTCGGCAAACCAACCAGCAGGGCAACAAACTGCCCCCGATGATGATGAGGACTTTTTGCGTCAGCTAGAAGTCTGGCGCCGACAGCAACAACGCGAAGCAGATACTAAGGCTCGTGAGCAAGAACTCAAAGATCAGGGCAAGATTCAAAAGAATACTAATCCTGAACCACCGGCTAAATCAGAAGACACCGACACTGATTCACCGGACACCAAGTCCTAGAAGCCAGTAGCGGCCTACTCACGGCCCGTAGAACACAAGCCCCGACATTTCCGTTACCGCGCCCTCGCGTGGCGCTCACGGAGGCCGGGGCTTTGTTGTACCTGTTGCTCGGCTGGCGTGGTCTGAGATGAGTAGCGTGGATCAGTTGGGTAGCTCAGATCAGTTGGGAACAAGGTGCCGAGCCCAGCGCCCTTCAAGGCCCAGAATGATCCGCCAACGACAAACGGCGAGCAATACCCCTGATGGGTGTCGCTCGCCGTTTGTGTATTGCTGCGGGGTCTAGACGCCCGCGTAGGAGTGTAGTCCGTTGAAGAAGATGTTCACGATGGTGAAGTTGAAGACCACGCAGAGGAAGCCGATAATCGACAGCCATGCTGAACGTGGGCCGGTCCAGCCACCGGTAGCGCGGGCGTGCAGGTAGCCTGCGTAGACAACCCAGATCACGAAGGACCAGACTTCCTTTGGATCCCAGCCCCAGTAGCGTCCCCACGCTGCTTCGGCCCAGATGGCGCCAGCCATCACGGTGAAGGTCCACATGACAAACGCGATGGTGTTGATGCGGTAGGCGAAGTTCTCCAGTGCACCTGCGCCAGGTACTACGCGCATGAATGGCAACTTGTCGCTAAGACCTGAAGCCAAACGGTTCATGCGCGAGTGCTGCAGCAACTGCAAAACGTTCATGGCGAAGCTAATGGCAAACAGTGAAGAGGAAAGCACTGCAATGGAAACGTGGATGACGATCCATGGCGACTGTAACGCTGGCACCAGGTGACCTACTGGAGTAGGGAAACCGATGGTAGCTGCACACAGCATCAAGGTGACCAGACCAGAGATGAACGAACCCATGAAGCGCAGGTCCTTGATGATCAGAATGATCAGGTACACCAAGGCAACAAGGAATGCACCGGTGGTGAGGAACTCGTACATGTTGCCCCATGGCACACGGTGAGCAGCCAGAGCACGGGAAACCACAGCGAAACCGTGAAGCGCAGCGGCAAGCCACATCAGCACTACGGCGATGCGCGCCATGGGGCGCTTCGCCGAGAAGCTGGTGTAGGTCATCTTGTCCGAGACGATCTCTTCACTGATGTGATCTGCTCGGCTATTTTCGCCGCGGCGTTTGCGATTGCTTCCAGCAACAACGTTGCCAGCACCAACGAGCAGTTCTTCGTCACGCTTGAGCGCAGCAGAGTCCATCTCGGTAATGGACTTGTTTGTCTTGGCCAAATCAAGAGCAAAGATGATGAAGACTACGCCATAGACCATGGCTGCCAGCAGCATGAACAACTGGCTGTATTCACCCAGCGATTCATTAATTGGTGATAATGCCCCAGCGTTACCCATTTACTGCTCCTTGGTTCTGCTCCTGGCTTGCCAATGGCCAAGCCTTGTCAAAGATTTTTTGTAGTTCTGAAGCTTCGCGTTCCAGTCGTGGGTCTTCGCCACGGGCCAACAGCGCATATTCGATACTACGCTTGCCATCAACCTGCACCAGTTTGATCCAGACACGACGACGCGGAGTAAACAGCGAGACGCCAAGTCCGATGAGAGCCAGAGCCGCAAAGATACCAATTGGCAGCTTGCCCGGGTCGTAGTTCACATCCAAGGCTACGTAGCGCTTGAGGTCATCAAAGGTGATGCTTCCCTTGCCATCTGGAAGATCGTAGGTCTGGCCAGCTTCAAGACGAATACCACCGGCGTCGAGGTCGCGACTGTTCAGTGCCTTCATCTTCGCGGTATCCAGCACAAAGACGTTCTGCGGATTGCCATTGTCTAGGCCTAGATCACCGTAGAAGGAGTTCAGGTGCAGCTGCGGGTTGATCGCGTTAGGATCTCCCGAGATACCAAATCCCTTTTCATCTACCAGCGCGGTAGGAAGTAGGAATCCCTGGAAGCCCAGCTGATCGGGCTTAGCGTCAGGCACCTTCAGCACGAAGATTGAAGTGTAAACGGAGTCCTGCGGAACCGAAGCTACCGGACCCGAGTAAGAAACGTTGCCTTTACCATCACGCACGGTGATGACCGGTGCATAGCCGTTGCCCACCAAGTAAACATCCGCGCCATTAATACGTAGCGGATGGTTCACTTTCAGGTCTTGTTTTACCGGTTCTGACTGCGCAGTCTTACGGACCTGCACGTGCGCGGTGAAGTCCAGCGGCTGTCCAAAATGTGCCTCTGATTCACGGTCAAAGACGATGTCGAATTTATCGAGTTTCACCGAGTAACCAGGAAGTTTGTCAGCATTAAACGCGGTTCCCGGAGTGAACGAGTCGTAGGCAACCAGCGAGTTAACGAAGGTCTCCCCCTCAACAACCACACGCTGTCCGGTGTAGCCGAAGGCCCCACCCACGGCGGCGGCAACCAGCACACCAATCAACGAGATGTGGAACATCAGGTTGCCGATTTCACGAACGTAACCACGTTCTGCTGCTACCGAACGTCCCGTCGCATCCTCGCGGCGTTCTACTCGATAACCACGCTTTTTCAGGATCTTGTAGGAGTCCTCAATGATTTGGTCATCATCGGGGGTATCCGACTCACCTTCGAGAATCTCGTAGGAAGTATATTGCGGCAAACGGTTCAGGCGAGCCGGAGTGCGTGGTGGTGGAGTACGCAGTGCTTGCGCGTGCTTACGCACACGCGGAATGATGCAGCCAACCAAGGAGATGAACAGCAGAATGTAGATCGCTGAGAACCAGACCGAGGAATAGACGTTGAACATCTGGAAGCGATCAAGCCATGGACCGGCCACCGGGTGCTGGTCAATGTAGCCTACGACGTTTTCTGGCCCCGAGGGACGCTGCGGGAAAATCGATCCCGGTACAGCAGCAACAGCCAATAGCAACAGCAAGAACAACGCTGTTGGCATGGATGTAAGTTGAGTCCAGATCCACCGCAGGGTACCGACAAACCCTAATGCGGGTGCGTCTTGGGTGCCTTTGGACTTCCGTTGTTTTTTCGCCATTAAATTGGCAACCTCACTTCATTGGCAAACCAGTTTTGCAGTTCTGACACCCAAGTGCCCCATAGGCCAGTCACCATGACTACGCCGAGGGCCATGAGCATTGCGCCGCCAAAACGCATGATGAATACCTGATGTTTGCGGAAGAACGCTAATGCCTGCATTCCGCGCTGTAGTCCAAGGGCTATCAGGATGAACGGCAACCCTAGTCCTAGGCAGTAGAACGCCGTGAGCAATGTGCCTCGTGCGACGTTGGCTCCGCCACCGGTAGACATTATTAGTACCGCGCTCAAGGTTGGGCCGATGCACGGTGCCCAGCCTAGACCAAAGGTCAGGCCCAGGACCGGAGCACCCCATAGCCCGGCTGGTGGTTTTTTATGGATCTTACGGTCACGCTGCATCCATGAGAATCCGCCCATGAAGACGATGCCCATAAAAATTACGACAATGCCCAGAATCTGGGTGACCCAAGATCCATTAAATTTTAACCAGGCGGTCGCCTGGCTGAACAGCACGCCAGCTGCGATGAAAACTACGGAGAATCCAAGAACAAACAGCAAGATTCCAAGGACTACCCGGCCTCGTCGGTGTTCTTTGAGATCCGCTCCGGTCAGACCGGTGACGTAGCCAAGAAATCCGGGAACCAGTGGCAGAACGCAGGGAGAAAGAAATGATACTAATCCCGCCAACACCGCTACCGGCGACGCGAGTAATAACGACCCGTCTAGGACGATGTCGGCAAATGGATTTGAGGTCAACGCCTAGCTCACAACTCTTCGGTCAAAGCAGTATCGATCAGCGACTTCAAAGTGCCCGGATCCGCTGCACCAATAACGCGGGCGCGCACTCGTCCCTTGCGGTCTAGGACCAGGGTGGAAGGAACGGCTTGCAAAGGCACGTACTTGGTCATAGCTAGCTGAATATCGCCAGAGGTGTCTTGGATTGATTCATAAGGAAGGTCAAAGGTGCGTTCAAACGCCTTGGCTGCCTCCGCTTCATCACGCACGTTGACGCCAATGAACTCCACCTTGTCACCAAACTTGTTGGCCAACTTCTTCAAATCTGGAGCTTCGATACGGCATGGCGCACAGGCGGCGTACCAGAAGTTCATCACTACTGGCTTGCCTTCCCACTTGCTGAAGTCAACGTCGGTGCCGTGGTACGTGGTCGCGGTGATCTCTACTGGTTCACTGCGCTTGGATGCTACGTATTCCTGCACAGCTCCGTCGCCAGCAATGTAGTTTTTCCCATCGCCGTTGTTTGCTTGCGCAGTCAACGTATCTTCCTTGGCGCCACAGGCAGCCAAAGGAACGATCGCGGCGGTAAGCATCAACGAACGCAGCATGGTGCGTCGGCTCAGATTGCGCGGGGTTGGCACAGGATCAGTCATTTGCTTAGGCTCCAGGAATATTCGCTGCGCCGGCCAGTAGCTCGGGGTTTGGTTCGGTGTATCGCACGGAGACTAATTCGTCCCCTTCAAAGTCGAAGCTCGTGACCGAGGCCAGCGTGCATTCGCGCTGACGCGGGTCGTGCCACAACGGCTTCTTCTCGGCTGCTCGGCGAGTGACCCAGATAGGAAGCTGGTGACTAACAATGATCACTTCGGCGCCTTCGCCGTGTTCGGCGACAGCAGCGCGACGATGCGCATCCATGGCTTCACGCATGCGCTGAACCTGCTGCGCATAAGGTTCGCCCCATGATGGCTTGAGTGGGTTGACCAACAATGGCCAGAACTTCGGCTGACGAAGGTGCTCGGCGACCTTGGACAGGCCTTGAAGTTTGTTACCGGCTTCGATGACACGGTCATCAGTGCGAATCGGCAGGTTCAGGGCGTGGCTGGTGGGAGCAGCGGTTTGCTGGGCACGGATCAATGGCGAAGCAACCAAGCGAACCACCTTGGCTCCCTCGGCCTGACGCTGAGCGAAAAATTCGCCGGCCGCATCAGCCATTTTGAATCCCAGCTCGGAGAGCCCGTAGCCGGGGATCCGTCCGTAAAGAATACGGTCAGGGTTGAAAACTTCCCCGTGGCGCAACAAATGGACGGTCGATAAAGGCATACTTCCAGTGTCTCAAATGTTCAGTGCAAAATAGTCATATTGTGTCCACCATCAACTATTCACAGCCCATGCATGGGATTCCCATATAGAAAAACCATCCTTTTGGATGGGGTAGCTCACAGCGCCGAGTACTAGTCTTGAACACAACAACAAGTTGACCCCTAAAGGATGATGGATCATGAGTAATTACGACCCGAATCAACCCGGCCAGCCCTACAATCCTGAGTCCGGCGCTCAAGGTTCAAATCCGAACCCTTACGGCGAAAACCCGTATGCACAGCAGCCTTCCCCGTACGGACAAAACCCATACGGTCAGAACCCGCAAGCCGGGCAAGATCCTTACGCACAAGCTCCGATGACTGCTGGCTACAACCAGTTCCCTACCCAGGGTGGCTACGCCGCAGTTCAGCCTCCAGCAACCCGACCAAAGACCTTGCAGATTGCTTTTATCTTGATTCTGCTTTCTGGTGTTGTCGGTGCGATTGCTAGCTGGATGATCTCCACCTCAAATCTGTTCACCAACATGGTTGCTTCCCAGTGGGCAGCGGTGGAGACCGAACTAGAAACGCAGATGGAAAGTTCGCCTGAAATGGCTAACGACCCAACCCTGCAGCAGATGATGAACAGCCCCGAAGCGTTCATGGCACAGGCCAGCTCGGTAGTGGCCGGCATCAGCATTGTTGGTGCCATCATCTCGGTACTTCTGTACTTCTTGGTGGGCTTCTTTGTAGGCCGTGGTGTGGGCGCGATGCGCGTTATCGCTACCATCTTGGCTGTACTGTCACTGTTCGGCATGTTCTCAACCGTGTCCGCCATCAGCATGTACGGCGACTCCCAGGCCGGTGTCCTGAGCGCGGTCTGCATCATTGGTGTATTGCTTGGCGTTGCTGGTGTGGTCTTTGCTTGGCTTCGTCCATCATCCGAATACATTGCAGCCCGTCGCATGGCTCGTCGCGCCGGTTACCGGTAAACAGCTGTAGCGCCCGGACTTCAGGGCAAATAGCTAAGGCGTTGCCTGTTTTGTCATCACTGACAAAAACAGGCAACGCCTTTTTTATTGCTAAAAGTTGGTTAGCCTTGCACGGCCAGATAAGCCAGAATCTGTAATTCTGTCGACAGATCAACACGGCGTAGGTTCATGCCGGTTGGAACCTTTAAAGGTTTCGGGGCAAAAGACAGCACCGATCGCACGGAATTTTCAGCAAGTACGTAAACGAGATCTTGAGCAGCATCACCAGGGACCGCTAGCACCGCAATATTGATTTCTTCGCGGGCTACTACTTGGGCAAGATCCGCTATTGACTCAACGGTCAGTTCACCGACTTTGTCACCGATTAGGGCAGGGTCAACATCCAAAATGGCTTTGACGTTGAAGCCACGCGAAGTGAAACCCGCGTATCCGCTCAACGCGCGGCCCAGGTTACCGGCACCGACAATCGCTACTTTCCAGTCTTGGTTCAGCCCCAAGGTCCGACTGATGTGTTCAGCCAGTTCTCGCACGACATAACCGACTCCACGCGTTCCATAGGAGCCGAGCCATGAAAGATCTTTACGCAAGATTGAGGGGTTCACCCCAGCCTCTTTGGCCAACACCCCGGAGCTGGTGCGTTCGCGCCCTTGGGCTTCGAGAGTGTTCAACGCCCGCAGGTACTGAGTGAGTCGAGCCAAGGTGGCTTCAGGCAGGACACGAGCTTCAAGCTCAGACATCTTCGTTCCCCTGCACTTTCCAATGGGCTAAGCGAGCACCGCGCATGTTCATGTTTGTGGCAACTGCTAGTTGGTGAGCAGACGCTCAAGCCGTTGTGGATCGATGGTCCAGAAGTCTCGGACCTGTCCGTCAATGAACAGCACTGGAACCTCTTCATGATGCTTTGCCAACAGATCAGGATTCTGATCTATGTCTATCTCAGAAAATTCCATATTCAACCGGCCCGTCACTTCTGCCACTGTCTGCCGAGCGGCGTGACAAAGGTGGCAGTCTTTTCTAACCAACAGTTGAATCTGATGCAAAGTACTCACCTGTCCATAATCTCACGAGCCGTAACCACGCTTGAACTTTAAGATGAAATAAACTGGATCAAATGTCTTCCTCAGAATTTGACTCCACGCAGTCTCAAGCTCCGGCATCGGGTACCGTCGCCGCATTTTTTGATGTGGACAACACCCTGGTTCGCGGTGCCTCGCTTTATCTACTGGCGCGCAAACTCCGTGAACACAAATTCTTCCAATTCCGCGAGATTCTATGGTTCGCGTTGAAACAACTGCGCTATGCCGCCCGTGGCGAGCATTTGGGCGACATCCATCAGATTCGTGACCGTGCGTTGATGATGGTGCGCGGAATCCCGGTGGCCGAAATTGAGCAAATCGGCAACGAGATCTATGACGAGTTCATCGAACCGAAGCTGTGGTCCGGGACCGTGGCCATTGCCCGTCAGCACCTGCATGTAGGTCGCGAAGTCTGGCTGGTCACCGCCACTCCCCTGGAAGTGGCGAATGTCATCTCGGATCGGCTCAATCTTTCCGGCGCTTTGGGCACCGTGGTGGAAAGTAAGGACGGTTTGTACACCGGGGCGTTGGCTAGCCCAATTCTTCACGCAGCCGAAAAAGCGCAAGCTGTTCGGTCCCTGGCTAAGGCTCGCGGGATCTCACTTTCGCGTTCCTGGGCCTACTCGGATTCCTACAATGACGTTCCATTGCTAGAAGCCGTTGGCCATCCTGTGTGCATCAATCCGGATGCTCGGTTACGTGCCTACGCCAAGCGCAGAGGCTGGCAAGTTTACGATTTCCGCACCGGCCAACGAGCCGCCAAGCTCAGCCTGCGAGCAGCCGGAGTCATCGGTGCGCTGTGGGCCGCTAGGCGCTCTATCCTGCGCCGTTCCGGCTCTTAGCAGGGTGTTAGTTACTTCTGGATAAAGCAATCGCCACCGTTTGCAGTTCAACTGCATATCGGTGGCGATGATTGCCTAGCGGCAAAGTGCTCGAAGTAGATTTACTTCTTATTGCGACGCTGGTGACGAGTCTTACGAAGCAATTTACGGTGCTTCTTCTTGGACATACGCTTGCGGCGCTTCTTGATAACAGAGCCCATAATGGTTCCTCACAAACTAATAAATGCGTCAACCCAAAATATCTGCTTGCACGCAAGCAAAAGGACAAGGTTGACCGGACGTTAAACGTTCCTTAATAGATTACCCGCTTTTCGGTCATGCTCTGACCATCGTGCGGACTAACGGCCGTATGAACCAGTACCGTGCTGCGGATCAATAGCCGCGGCACTTAGGTAGGATTCGACAGCGTTCTCCGGTACACGATAGGAGCGACCGAACTGAACGGCAGGCAGATCGCCTGCGTGAATCAGCCGATAAACCGTCATTTTGGAAACACGCATCATGTCAGCCACTTCGGCTACCGTCATGAAACGGGCTCCTGCAAAATTCTGTCTATCCGTCATGCGGGATATTCTCCTGACGCTGATCTCTATTTCGTCGCGTTACTAGCGAAGGTGAACTTACACGACTTTGGATCAACATCGGCGATCAGGTTCACGTTCGCTTTGTCCTAGTCTAATCGCACTTTGGTAACTTTCGCATCACGCAACACTTCAGGGCGCATCTGAATCAAAAATTTTGTTGCTTAATTGAGACAATTCGCGAGCCACGGTCCAATACAACCGGCTGTGACACGCGAGTCGTAATCAAAGGATTCCCCTAGATGACGCCTTGGGCCAGCATGGCGTCCGCTACCTTCACAAAGCCAGCGATGTTGGCACCGGCAACATAATTGCCTGGTATGCCGTACTCGTCAGCGGTTGTCGCACATCGGTCGTGAATGCCCACCATGATCTCGGTCAGACGCTGCTCGGTGTGTTCGAAACTCCACGAGTCACGGCTGGCGTTTTGTTGCATTTCCAGCGCTGAGGTTGCCACGCCACCTGCGTTGGCTGCCTTACCTGGGCCAAAGAGCACCCCGGCTTCTTGGAAGAGTGAGGTTGCAGCAGCGGTTGTTGGCATATTGGCGCCTTCGGCAACAGCAATGGTTCCTGCGGCCACCATCTTCTTCGCGGCACTTTCATCCAGCTCGTTCTGCGTTGCGCAGGGCAGTGCGACGGTTCCAGCAACGTCCCACACGCTGCCAGCTTCAACGTAGTGCACCCTGCTGGTTCCACGGCGTTGTGCGTATTCGGCAATACGTCCGCGCTCAACTTCCTTGATCTGGCGTAGCAGTTCTAGGTCGATGCCATCTTCGTCAACGATGTAGCCGGCCGAGTCCGATGCGGTCACGACCTTGGCACCTAGGTTGGCAGCTTTCTCGATGGCGTGAATGGCCACGTTGCCGGATCCCGAGATGATCACCCGTTGCCCGTCGAAGGACTGGCCGCGGGTCTTGAGCATTTCTTGGGTGAAGATCACGGCCCCGTAGCCGGTTGCTTCCGGGCGAACCAACGAGCCGCCCCAGCTCAGTCCTTTGCCGGTCAAGACGCCAGATTCGTATCGGTTGGTAATGCGCTTGTACTGTCCGAAGAGATAGCCGATTTCGCGGCCGCCCACGCCAATATCACCGGCAGGCACATCGGTGTATTCGCCAATGTGACGGTACAGCTCGGTCATGAACGATTGGCAGAAGCGCATAACTTCACCGTTGGACTTTCCCCGTGGATCAAAGTCAGACCCACCCTTGCCGCCGCCAATAGGCATACCGGTTAGGGAATTCTTGAAGATTTGTTCAAAGCCTAGGAACTTGACGATGCCTAGGTACACCGAGGGGTGGAAACGCAGTCCACCCTTGTACGGGCCTAATGCGGAGTTGAACTCAACGCGGAAGCCTCGGTTGATTTGGACTCGACCTTGGTCATCAACCCACGGCACACGGAAAATGATCTGTCGTTCGGGTTCGCACAAGCGTTGCAGGATCGCTGCTTCAGCATATTCGGGATGTTTGAGCGATACAGCTTCAAGGCTGTCGAATACTTCGGTGACCGCTTGGTGGAATTCTGATTCTCCGGGGTTACGACGGAAAACTTCATCACGAATCGTTGTTAAGTGCGTATCCAAGTTTCTCTCCTCATCAAACGGGGCAGGAACATGCGCACTGGGAAACTTACCCGTGGCGACACTGTCCCCCTTTCGAGAGTGTCATGGAGAACACACCGAGCTAAAATTTGCCGTTAAAAACCAGAAACATAACCGTAACTTGAAAACTGGGGATCACTTAGCGACGGCGGCCAAAGCGCGGAAGCCGCTCCAAGAATTCTTGAGCACGTCCAGTAACTTGTTCCAGGCCTCGGCCAACGCTGCGGCCAATCTGTTGCGCAGTGGGGTTGGCGGTTGTTGCCAGCTCAGTGCCCGCTTCAGATTCATGGAGTTCTTGTTGCTCTTCGAGTACTTGTTCTGGCAGCAGATCGGCGCACCAACGAACAAGCTGCTCTAGCGCGGAGGTATCGATGCTGTAGATACGGCGCTGCCCGGCAGCGGCCATGCTCACCAGCTGCGCCTCACGTAATACCTTCAGGTGCTTGGATACCGTGGGCTGGGAAATTTCCAGCTCGGTTACCAAAGCGCCCACCGCTTTCGGTTCGCTTTTGAGAGCTTCAATAATTTTGCGTCGGGTTGGTTCTGCCAAAGCCGAGAACACTTCATCAATTGCCACACACATAACCCTAACGGCATATGACCTTCTGGCCATTGATTTCGCCGGGCTATCCACGGTGAAATTCACGGCAATTGCCTAACCGATGAAGTTCAAAGGCTCAGTCAAACCAGGGGTCGAGTCCAAAGAGCGGGAAGATTTCCTTGCGAGTCGCGATGATCGTGCGGTCCACTGGATCGGCTGGATCGTAGCCGACTTCCCAGTTGCGCCACCACAGCTGGGCGTCATCACCCATCAGGTACGGGGTGGCACGACCGTATCGTTCCAAAACATATCGTCGGAAAGTCTCCGGGACATATGTTCTTAGCGGCACGGGCTTCCCGGCGACGATGGCCGTCAGATGAGTCCACACACGCGGGACCACTGCGCTCACGTTGTAGCCGCCACCACCGGTGGCCAACCATCGACCTTCGCAGACCTCATCGGCCAGCTGGGAAATATCCAAAGCGGCCTGACGTTGCGCGTCCACGGAGAGTTTGAGGTTGGTCATGTCGTCGTCACGGTGGGCATCGCAACCATGCTGAGAAACGATAATCTCTGGCTTGAAGGCATGAACCAGCTGGGGAACAATCGCATGGAAGGCGCGCATCCATCCGGAATCCCCGGTCATGGCCGGCAGCGCCACATTGACTGCACTGCCTTCGGCTTGCTTGCCGCCAATATCGTTGGCGAATCCTGTTCCAGGAAATAACGACAGGCCAGATTCGTGGATGGATATCGTCAGTACTCTTGGGTCATCCCAAAAAATTGATTCGGTGCCATCCCCATGGTGAGCGTCAACATCGATGTAGGCAACCCGTTGCACCCCACGGTCGAGCATGCGTTGGATCGCTGCGGCAGCGTCGTTATAGATGCAGAAACCGCTGGCTTTTCTTCGCGCCGCATGGTGCATGCCGCCTGCAAAGTTCACTGCTCGAACGGTACTTTCATCCATTATGGATTGCGCGGCAATCACTGAGCCACCCACAATACGCGCCGAAGCATTATGCATGCCGGCGAAGACTGGATCATCTTCGGTGCCCAAACCAAAGTCTTCTGCAATCAGTGTCGGATCTTCGCTGACCCGACGCACCTGATCAATGTAGGCCTGATCATGCACGGTTGCCACAAGCGCATCACTAGCAATTTCTGGAGCATGGATACTCACGTTTTGCGCGCTCAGCACTTCGAGTTCTCCGCTAAGGCGGTAGGTCAGTTCTAAACGTGATGGGTGCATCGGATGCCAGTCGCTGAATTTGTACTTCAGATACTGTTCATCCCACATGACCATAGTTGGGCGAGGAGCCTGCTGCGGATCTAACACTTTTTCAGGCTACCTGATAGTGATCCAACTCATGAATATATGGCGTATTCGGCCACGCAGTCATTCTTTAGGGCGATATGACAAGCGTTTGGCCCGGGAAACGCGTAAATTACTAGGAGGACTTGAACCTCCACATCTTTATTCCACCCGGCCAGAAGAAACTGCGAGTTATCGATGAGCATAGGCAGTGAACTGGGCCCCAGCGCCCGGGCAGCTGAATTGCGCGAGAAGCGCCGCAAGCAACGATTTGCGTTTCGCGCGAGAATTGCTGACATCACCGTACGCTCCCCCGCGCGCTTAACGCTGAGCGTCTTTCTCTTAGCGATCACACTTTTCACTTCCCTGCTCGCTGCCCCGTTTTCTTCTTCTAAGGGTGAAGTGACTCCCCTGCACGACGCGCTGTTTACCGCAGTTTCTGCGGTTTGCGTGACTGGTCTAACCACCGTCTCCACCGCAGCGCACTGGTCCTTTGTTGGACAGCTGATCATGCTGATCGCTGCATTCATGGGTGGTTTGGGCATTTTGACGCTGGCCTCGATCATGTCGTTGGCCGTCTCACGCAAGTTGGGCGTCCGCGCCAAGCTCATGGCACAGAAGTCCATGGACAGTTCAGGTGCCTCCGCGTTGGGCGAGGTTAGTTCCTTGCTGCGCATCGTGATCACCACGGCCGTGAGCCTTCAGGGACTTATCGCGCTGTTCCTGATCCCGCGCTTCTATGTTCTGGGCGAAAGTTTCCTTTCCTCTATTTGGCACGGGATTTTCTATGCCGTCTCAGCGTTTAACAACGCCGGGTTCACTCCCCACTCAGATGGTTTGGTGCCTTACGAAACTGACCTGTGGATCTTGATCCCTTTGATGGTCGGCGTGTATGCCGGCTCGCTGGGCTTCCCAGTAGTCATGGTCTTGTTGGCGCACAAGTTCAACGTCAAAAAATGGAACTTGCACACCAAACTGACCATGCTGGTCACCACGCTATTGCTCTTTGCTGGCGCGCTACTGTGGCTGGTATTTGAATGGTCCAACCCGCGTACCCTGGGTGACATGTCCATAGGCGACAAGGTCATTCATGCTTTATTTGCCTCGACGATGACGCGCTCTGGCGGCTTCAACTTGGTTGATCAAAATGACATCCACCAGGTGACGGTGTTGCTCACCGATGCATTGATGTTTGCTGGTGGCGGTTCGGCATCCACCGCCGGCGGTATTAAGGTCACCACCATCGCTGTTATGTTCCTAGCAATCATGGCCGAAGTTCGAGGCGACACCGAAGTGACCGCGTTTGGTCGCCAAATTCCCCAGGGAACAATGCGCGTAGCTATCTCGGTAGTTGCGATGGGCGGTTCGTTGGTCATGGTGGCCACCGGCGTTTTGGTCACCATCGATGAGTCTGTTGGTTTTTCCCGTGCCTTGTTCGAATCCATTTCAGCTTTCGCCACCGTCGGATTAAGTACCGGCGTGTCTCAAGAGATGCCACCGGCCGGTAAATACGTACTCAGTATCCTTATGTTTGCTGGACGTATCGGTAGCATCACCCTAGCTAGCGCGCTGACCATGCGCCACCGTAACTCCCTGTTTAGACTTCCAGAAGAGAGGCCGCTCATTGGCTGACAAGAATATAGACCACAATGCCCCAGTTCTGGTGATCGGTCTGGGACGTTTTGGTGCCTCCGTAGCCCAAACGTTGGTCAAGCAGGGCCGAGAAGTTTTGGCCATCGAACGCAGCCCAGAACTCGTTCAGCAGTGGGCCAGTACGCTCACCCACGTGGTCGCCGCTGATGCCACGAACATTGATGCACTACGTCAGCTTGGTGCCCAAGAGTTCTCCTCCGCCGTGGTTGGCGTGGGTACTTCCATCGAGTCATCCGTGCTGATCACGGTGAACTTGGTGGACTTGGGAATTGAGCATCTGTGGGTCAAGGCCATTACCCCTTCGCACGGCAAGATCCTCACGCGCATCGGTGCCAATCACGTGATTTACCCGGAAGCAGATGCTGGGGTCCGTGCCGCGCACTTGGTCGGTGGACGTATGTTGGACTTCATTGAATTTGAAGACGGCTTTGCCATCGTGAAGATGTATCCGCCAAAGGAGACTCAGGGCTTCACCCTTGCGCAGTCCCAGGTTCGTTCTAAGTACGGCGTGACCATTGTCGGTGTGAAATCGCCCGGTGAAGATTTCACGTACGCTGTGCCAGACACCATCGTGACCCGTAGAGACGTGCTGATCGTTTCTGGGCACGTGGACTTGCTAGAAAGATTTGCGGCCCGTCCGTAGGCCATTGCACGGCGCTTGGCACGGATGGAAGAGGCCGGTACCCCTTAGGGGTACCGGCCTCACTCATCTTTAGTTGTAAAAAGAAACGGCGATTAGCCTAGTTCCTCGCTGAGCTTGGCCGCACGTGCAGCAGCAGCCTGGGTGCCCGCAGCAATAATCTTTGGGATACCCTGCTCATCAAAAGTAAGGATGGCCTGCTCGGTGGTGCCCTTAGGGCTGGTCACAGCCTTGCGCAGCTCACCCGGGTTAGCGTTCGGATCAGAAAGCATCTTGCCGGCACCGGCAACGGTGGCTCGGGCCAGATCGATGGATAGCTTTTCATCCAGACCCATCGCTACACCGGCGTTAGCCATGGCTTCAGCCAGGTAGAAGGCGTAGGCAGGGCCTGATCCTGAAATCGCGGAGAGTGCATTTTGCTGGGACTCATCGATGACGTGAACGTCGCCGGAACCTGAAAGTAGGTCGCTGACAAGTTTGGTCTGCGTTTCGCTCACGCTTTGAGCTGGGCTCAAGCCAACTACGCCTGCGCCAACCATCAATGGGGTGTTTGGCATGGAGCGAATCACCGGCTGGTCAGCAGGCAAGTGTGCCTGCATGCTTGCCAGGGTGATGGCGGCAGCGACTGAAACGACAACCTTTTCTGCGGTGAGGGATTCGGAAATCTCTTCACACAAGTCAGTAATTCCTACTGGCTTTACACCCAGGAAAATGATGTCGGAGTCGGCGGCAGCCTTAGCGTTGGCCGATGAGTCTTCTTCGCTAACCAGCACGTTGATGCCTAGTTCGCGAAGTTCTGCAGCTCGCTTGTCGCTACGGATGGTGGCGGTGATCAGCTTGGGATCGTGGCCTGACGCGACAATGCCGCGAAGGATGGCACCATTCATGGATCCGGTGCCGAGGAAGGACAGTTTTAGGTTCTTTGTTGCTTCACTCATAAGTTCATTGTTTCATTGGGTCGCGCTCGGAGCTTGCAGATAAGTGCTCACGAGCAAATTCAAGGGTCTTTCCCAGCCACTCTTCTTTTTGGCCGGCATTCTTTGCCTTGCGCGTGGAGACTTCAACCGCCATGGTTCCTGACCACTGAACGTCCCGCAAATACTGCAAGGTTTCGGCCACGCGCTGTGTTCCTAGGCCCGGTACCAAGTGCTCGTCTTTACCGTTATCAAGACCGTCGCAAAGGTGCACGTGGGTTAATCGCTGACCGAGGTCCTCCACGGCTTGGCGCGAATCGGTATTGGCAATGGCAGCGTGGGAGAAGTCCCACGTGACGTGTTGGTAATTTTGCGGAACTGGGTTCCAGTGCGGCAAGTACATTTTTGCCTCGCGGCCTCGGGCGCGCCACGGGTACATATTCTCCACGGCGATTTTCATCCCGGTGGTATCAACCAGACGCTGGACACCATCGGCGAAGCCTTCAGCGTAGGTGCCCTGCCATCTGAATGGCGGGTGTGCCACTACGACGCTGGCGCCCACTGCTTGAGCCAGGATGACCGAGCGTTCCACCTTGGCCCAGGCCGAACCCCACACCTGCTGAGTCAACAACAGGGTCGGTGCGTGGATGGCCATGATGGGCAGTTGGTACTTATCCATCAATTTTTTGAGCGCGTCAGCGGACTGGCTTGCAGCATTTCCGGTAATCAGGACCTCAATGCCGTCATATCCCACGTCTTTGGCCATAGCGAACGCGTCATGGACCGATAGCGGGTAGACGGACGCGCTGGACAAGGTGACCGGCACCCGGTGAGAACTCTTCTGGTCTTCCATGCCCCTGCCTCCTGTTACGGTGGCGCCCTAGTTCAAGGGCACCTGTATCACTGAGAAACTCTAGCTACTTGGCTCTTTCAAGAACTGGTCTTTTTCATAAGCCAAGGGTACTTCTCCCACACCCACGCTACTACTGAGCGGTGTCGCTGAAGCAAACATCACGTGATCAAAACGGCGCAGCATCAATCCTTCACGAATTGCCCATGGGCAGATTCGGATGGATTTCAGCTTCAACGCGCTCATCGCTTCGTGAGCCACAATGGCGCCAGCTAACAGCTGCGGTGCACGGATCTCTGAGACCCCTGGCAGCTCGGCTCGCTCGGCCCAGCTCATCGCTGTCAGACGGTTAGTCCAGAGCTTTAGCGCGTCACGGTTTAGTACACGTTTCACGTACGGACCTTCATCACTCGGAGCAGCTCCGGTGATGCGGGCCAATGAACGGAAAGTTTTAGATGTTGCCGTGGCCAACGTTGGTTTTCCGTATTGGCGCAGCTCGGTCGAAGGGTCATTCAGGACGTCGCGTACATAGGTACGCAATTCCTTGACCTCTTTGATCGACGGCAAGTCATTCGGCAGCCATTCACGAGTCAGGCGTCCGGCACCCAAAGGCACCGAGAATGCGGCCTGTGGGAATTCGTCGGTGCCATAGGCCAGCTCTAACGAACCGCCACCCATATCCAGGTTGAGGATAGATTCCGAAGACCAACCAAACCAACGACGTACCGAGTAGAAGGTCATGCCGGCTTCTTCTTCACCGGATAGTTCCATCAAGCTCACACCGGTCTGAGTTTTGACTCGTTCCAGCACACTGGCACCGTTGGAAGATTCACGAATAGCCGATGTACAGAAGGCCATAAAGTCTTCCACCTGATGGCTTCCAGCAAATTTCACTGCTTCATCAATAAATGAAATCAGCTCTTGCTGGCCCTCTTCGGTAATGGCACCGTATTCGTTGAGGTAGCGCACCAAGGACAGTGGACGCTTGTGCGATGCATAGGGGACCGGTCGGGCTCCTGGGTATGCGTCGACGAGCAAAAGGTGAACGGTATTCGAACCGATATCCAGTACACCTAGTCGCATGGTGCGCTCCTCATTTGGCCGAGCAAAAAATTCTAATCAGTCTTTTTTGCGGTCGTCTTTTTGGTCGTAGTCTTCTTTGCTGGCGCCTTCTTGGCGGTGGCTTTCTTGGCCGGAGCCTTCTTCGCTGGCGCCTTCTTCGCGGTACGTTTTACCGGGCCGCGGGCGCGCTTGTCTGCCAGCAATTCGATAGCCTGCTCGCGAGTCAGCTCCTCCAACGACGTTCCTCGCGGAACGGTGATGTTGGTAATCCCATCGGTGATATAAGGACCGAAACGACCATCCTTGACCACGATGTTCTTTTCGCTTGTCGGATCCGCACCGAACTCTGCCAGTGGCGGAACAGCAGCGCGGCGACCACGTTGCTTTGGCTGCGAGTAGATCTCCAGAGCTTCATCCAAAGTGATGGTGAAGATCTGATCTTCGCTCTCAATTGAGCGCGAATCGCTACCCTTCTTCAGGTATGGACCAAAGCGACCGTTCTGTACGGTGATCTCTTCACCCTCAGCATCTGCACCCAGCACGCGTGGCAAGCTCATCAGCTTCAACGCATCATCCAAGGTCACCGTCTCAACGGTCATGCTCTTGAATAGTGAAGCGGTGCGAGGCTTAAGCTTGACCGGCTTCTTAGGTGGCTTAGGCTTGCCATTCTTGTAGTACTCCACAGGCTGAGCAGCCAAATCTTCGGCCGTTGGCTCTGGAATGATCTCCGTGACATAGGCGCCATAGCGACCGTCCTTGGCCACAATCGCACGGCCCGTTTCTGGGTCAGTGCCCAGTTCGTTTTCCGAGACCTGCGAGGTAGCAAAGAGCTCTTCAGCCTTCTGTGCAGTCAGCTCATCCGGTGCCAAATCTTCAGGCACGTTGGCGCGCTGTGGCTCGGTACCTTCTTCAGCACCTTCCGGGATGGCACGTTCAAGGTAAGGACCGAACTTGCCCACACGCAAGGTGATGTCATCAGTGACTGGGATGGAGTTGATGGCGCGCGCATCAATGTCACCGAGGTTATCGACTACATGCTTCAGGCCTTCGGATTCAGACTCTGCGCCCTTGCCGAAGTAGAACAGGTTCAGCCAATCGCTACGAGCGCGCTGACCCTTGGCGATCTCGTCGAGGTCATCTTCCAACCGTGCGGTGAAATCGTAGTCAACGTACTTAGCAAAATGCTCTTCGAGCAAACGAATAACAGAGAAGGCAATCCAGCTAGGAACCAAAGCTCCGCCACGCTTGGTGACGTAGCCACGATCCATGATGGTGGAGATTGTTGGTGCGTAGGTTGAAGGGCGACCAATTTCGCGCTTTTCCAGCTCAGCAACAATCGAGGCTTCGGTGTAGCGTGCTGGCGGGGAAGTTTCGTGGCCCAAGGCCAGAAGCTCATCTCCTGCCAAGTACTGTCCGACACTCAGCTGTGGCAGGCGTGCCTCAGCGTCAGCGGCAGCAGCTTCAATAGCCTGCTCATCCTTGCCTTCTTCGTAGGCCGAAAGGAATCCGCGGAAGGTAATCACGGTACCAGAGGCTGAGAATTCAGCAACGCGGCTATCACTAGCGGTGCCCTGAAGCTTGATGGTGGCGGTGAAGCCCTTGGCATCTGCCATCTGCGAAGCAACGGTGCGCTTCCAGATCAGCTCGTAGAGTGCGTTTTCATCCTTGGACAGCGAGGAACGCACATCCTTGGGACGACGGAACATGTCACCGGCTGGACGGATCGCTTCGTGAGCTTCCTGTGCAGCATCGGACTTGGCCTTGTAAACACGTGGCTTGGCTGGCACCGAGTCGGCACCATAAAGTTCGGTGGCCTGCTTGCGTGCGGCGGTGGTTGCTTCCTGCGAGAGGAAGACCGAGTCCGTACGCATGTAGGTGATATAACCGTTTTCATACAGGCGCTGAGCGATCTGCATGGTCAGCTTGGAGCTCCAGCGCAACTTGCGCGAGGCTTCCTGCTGCAACGTGGAAGTGGTAAATGGTGCGGCCGGACGACGTGTGTACGGCTTATCTTCAACCGAGGTGACAGCAAAGTCAGTGTCGGAAAGATTGGTAACCAGCGACTGAGCCGATTCTTGATCCAGGTGAGCGAGCTTGTTGCGAGTTGCCTTTAGTGCACCGCGGTCATCAAAGTCACGGCCCGAGGCCACGCGGGCGCCGTCAACGGCAGCGAGCTTCGCTTCGAAGCCTTCGCCTTCTTTAGTGGCAAAGTTGCCTTTCACGTCCCAGTATCCAGCCGGGATGAACGCCATACGTTCGCGTTCACGCTCAACAACCAGACGAGTAGCCACAGACTGCACACGACCTGCAGACAGGCCACGAGCTACCTTGCGCCACAGTACCGGCGAGATCTCGTAACCGTACAGACGGTCCAAAACACGACGGGTTTCCTGGGCATCAACGAGGTCGGTATCCAACTCGCGCATGTTTTCCAGTGCGCGAGAAATACCTTCCTTGGTGATTTCGGTGAAGGCCAGACGACGTACTGGAACTTTGGGCTTAAGCACCTGCAACAGGTGCCACGCGATGGCTTCGCCTTCGCGGTCCGCATCGGTTGCGAGGTAAAGTTCGTCAGCTTCTTTAAGCTTGGCTTTCAGTTCTGAAACGCGCTTTTTCTTGTCTGGATAGACCATGTAGTAAGGCTCAAAGTCATTATCCAAATCAACAGCAAACTTGCCCACCGACGTCTTCTTCAACTCGGTTGGTAGTTCTGATGGCTGTGGAAGATCGCGAATGTGCCCCACCGATGCATCAACGTCAAAGCCCTCGCCCAAATACTTGGCGATCGACTTCACCTTGGCAGGAGACTCCACGATAACGAGTTTCTTACCAGTCTTTTCTTTGGCCTTGGGGGGCACAGCACTCCTTTTAAACAGTCCGGACTTTAGGAGTCTTATTTAGACCCCGAATCAGTCCGCCATCGCAGCTTCGTTCTTTGTGCCTACTCTATAGCCACATTTCCCGATGATCTTACACCGAGGGATAACCGTGGTTTGAGTGAGGCTTTTTACAACGCTGCTTCACCGGAACTCTGATATTCGGGAAGCAACGAGATTAAGTAGAACATACGACGGGAGTCAATGCTTCGTTCCTCAGCAGTAGCTTTCGCCTCGTACTCGTAGACAAGGTCCAACATTCTGCGATTGAACTCACGCTGTTTATCTTCAGAAAGGAAGACCAAACCGCTAGTGAGCATAGGTGGGCGATCAGGATCTGGGGTGATTCCTGCGTTCGCTTCATTTTGGCGTCGCTGAACTTCGGCGTTCAGCCGTGTTCTAAATGCGTTTAATTGCACGTTTAGATATGCAGTCTTGGCGTTAGAGGAGTCGATCTGAGTGTTCAGTTCCAACCGTTCACCGGCCGCACGCCACCTACGCTCGCGGGCATCACCTTCGCTTGCTGCACGGATCACATACCCGTATTTTTCAAGCGCACGCAAGTGATAGCTCATGGCGCTAGGCGTTAGATCACACAGCGATGCGAGTTCAGTTGCAGTGCGAGTAGTCTGCGAGGCAAAGAGCTCATCCAAAACGATTAGTCGCGCGTCATGGGCCAAAGCACGAATGGCCTGTGGGTCCGTAATGGAGACGACCTGTGGAAATTCGCTCTCCTGGGTCGAGGCTGCAGGAGCCTGCTCCTCTATTGTGTTGCGTGTCATAGGCAAGAACTTTAGCGCTTGTTTCACATTTTACGAAGCATACCGTGTAGCAAGAGGCGCTTCACTGCTTCATAAAGCCGTTCCGCAAAGTCTTCCTCGCCCTCACCGATCAGCGAATCTAGCGCGTTGACTAGTTGAATTACGGACAAATCACCGTCGCAGGCAGAAACAAATCCGGCTTGTGCAGTATCAAGGAGTTCGGTTCTACGCAGACCCGCACCTTGGCGAAGCAAAATCACCCCAGGATGCTCAGCTCCGGGACGCTGATGGCGCTCTTCGGTCACGTCTTCGGCCACCAGCAGGTGCCAGTTTTTAAAATCTTCTCCTGCGGCTGCCAGTTCATCAGCCATGGCGATATCGCGCTGCAAAGTCGGGGCCAGCGGCTGCTCCACCTGGTGGGTGATCTGCTCATAACTTTGCAAGACCCGATGGCCGTCTACCGGCTTGCGGAAGTAGACCAACCCGAAGCCCACCGCAGCTACGGCACGGGATTCAAAATCATCAAGGTACGCGTTGTAAGCGGCAATATAGGAGCTTGAGTCTTCGGTCTGTGAAGAGTCCCGTAGCCACGTTTCGGCATAACCACTGGGGGTAGTCTGCTCACGTTCAATGACCCAGACGTCCAGGTCTTCTGCGAACCATTGGCGAACTCGTGTATCCCACGAAGCATCCGACTCGTCATCTATGCGAGGAATCTCCCAGTTAGAGAGCATCTGCAGCGAACCGCCAGGAGTCAGGAACTGCGGTGCCTGCTCAATGAGCGTGCTCACCAGGTTGTCTCCAGCCATGCCGCCATCACGATAAGTGAATCGGTCTTTGGCTCGCTCATTAGAACTGCGAGGGGTGATCACAAACGGTGGATTGCTAGCGATCAGTTCAAAGCTCTGCCCGGCTACCGGTTCGAAGAGGCTCCCCTGCAACAGCGTCACACGAGCTTCAAGATTCTGTGGGTCAAGCTTCAGCGCCCGGTGGTTGAGCAACAGATTGAATCGGGCAAAGCCCAAGGCGCGAGCCGAAAGGTCAGTTGCCGTGACATGTTGTGCATGAGACAGCAGGTGGAAGAGCTGGATTCCGCAACCGGTGCCAAGGTCCAAAGCCCGTTGAACGTCGGCTCGAATTGTCAGCTGTGCCAGTGTCAGCGATGCTTGGCCAATTCCCAATACGTGGTCAGTGCGCAATACACCTGGGCGCTGATGTGCACCAAGGTCATGAGCCACCCACAGCTCACCGTCCACGTCTGAGGAATGCAGCGCCAAGGCGATGGTGGCACGGAAACCACTGGCCCACGCATCGATAAGGCCGAGTTTGATCAGACCTTCCACTTTCACATGGCTAAACGCCTGATTGATCGCGGATTCAGATACGGTTTGGGCCAGCTGGAAGAGTCGGATCACAGATGCCAAAGGCGAATCAGGTGTTTGGCGATCTAGTATTCGCAAGGCCGGGTGAATTTGGTCCCGGGCAAATGCGGAGGCCGCTTCTTCACCGATCAACTCTATGACGTTTTCGTAGCTATATCCGAGGTCATCCAAGTCTTTGACTAGCAAGTCAATCAAGGTTTGATCGGAACTTTGAGGGGTATCGTCCAGGGCAGAAAATTCAGCGGCATTCACATCTTCAAGTCTACCGAGTCACGCAACTGTGCGCAGATAGCTTGATTCGCCCTGCCCCGAATAGGATGTGGGCATGACTCAAGTGACTGTTACCTTCCTTCAGCAGCTGTCCTCGGATGAGCTCATCGGCTCCACCAAGACCCTTCCCAGCGACGCACGAATTGAACAAGTTGAGCAGATCACCCCAGAATTCTCACGCTTCCTCTACCAAAGCGTAGGCAGCGAACTAAATTGGACTGACCGGTTGGATTCGACAAGGGAAGTGTGGAACGAAGTTCTGATACGTCCTGGTTCTGAAACGTGGGTCCTCTATCGGGGCGGCGCACCACGCGGTTACTTCGAGCTGGTCACCGAAGCCGGGCAGGGTGGAAGCGAAGTGGAGATTTTTTACTTCGGACTTTTCCCTGATGCCACGGGCCAGGGACTCGGCGGAGTTTTACTTGACCAAGCTTTGACTCAGGCGTGGCGCTTAGCAAGCCGGTGGCCTGCTTTACCTGAGGTCTCCCGAGTGTGGCTGCATACGTGCTCGCTCGATTCTCCCGCTGCGCTGCCTAACTATCTGGCCCGCGGTCTGAAGATCTATCGCACCGAGGTTGAAGAATCCGAGGTACGCGACGCATCGACCGGATTATGGCCGGTGGCTGCCAAATAGAAAAAGCTCGGCACCAACTTCGCGAGAAATTGGTGCCGAGCCTCTTTATGAGATGCGCTTAGGCATCCACGCTGTTGCAATCTGGGCAGCGACGTAGCTGCTCATCATGTGCGCAGTCCTCGCAGAACAGGCGCAGGTTACGACAGGTTGGGTTTGAGCAGTTTTCAAACTTGTTGGTTGGTCCCTGACAGCCAACGCACTTGCCGATGGTTACGGCATCTTCCGAGAACTCGGTGTGCATACGCTTGTCGAAGACATAGAGGGATCCTTCCCACAGGCCTTCATCCGCATACTTTTCGCCGTAACGAACGATGCCGCCTTGCATCTGGTACACCTCTTGGAAGCCGCGCTTAACCATCAGCGCTGAGAGTACCTCGCAACGGATGCCACCGGTGCAGTAGGTAACTACCGGCTGGTCCTTGAGGTGGTCGTATTTGCCCGAATCAAGTTCGGCTACAAAGTCACGCGTGGTATCAACTTCAGGAACGATAGCGTCCTTGAACTTACCGATCTGCGCTTCGAAGGCGTTTCGTCCGTCAAAGAAGTGCACCTTTTCGCCGGACTTCTTCTTGGTGTCTACCAACTCGTGAAGTTCCTCGGGGCGCAGGTGGGTTCCGCCGCCAACAACACCGTTTTCGTCTACTTCCAGTTCGCCGGGCGCACCGAAGGTGACTATCTCGTCGCGGACCTTGACCGAAATACGTGGGAAGTCTTCTGCGGAGCCTTCGGACCACTTGATGTCCATTTTTTTGAAGGCAGGAAGTTCGCGGGTGGCTTTGACGTAAGCCTTAACAGCCGAGATCTCGCCACCGACGGTACCGTTAATACCTTGCTTGGAGATGATGATGCGTCCGCGTAGTCCCCAACGTTCCAACAGTGAACGTTGCCACAGGCGAATTGCCTCTGGGTCAGGAAGCGGAGTAAATGCGTAATACAGAACTATGCGATGAATGGCCACCATACAATATTAGTAGCTTTTGGTCGCGAAACGCCGAGTAAAAGAGCAACGTCACACTGATTCGTCGCGAAATTTCCAGTGGTCCGGTGGTCCAAGAGTTTCAACTAGGCAACGATTAGGTCGACATCAGCAAATTCCTAGGAAAGACAAGGTAGGGTCAAATTATGGCATCAAACGCAAGCGATGAACTGATCGGCACCTGGGTCACCGGCTGGGCTGGCGCCCGTGGCTACGAAACTCGCAATGAGGGACGAGTCCATGCTGCCCTGCGTCACGACACCACCGAAGACTGGGAATACGTGATCTATGGCCCTTCTAAAGAGGAACTGGCTGCAGTCGCCGAAACTCTAAAAAAACACCCTAACCGTCGCCTTACCGCGTTTGATGATTCGGCCGAAAATTTGGTCGCCATCGCCAGCGAGGTTGGCCTACAGGTTACTGCCGACGACGAAGCACTCATGGTGACTGAACTTGCCGTGCACGACGTTGAAGTACCGTTGCCCATTGATGGCTTTGTCTTCCAGATTGAACGCGATGGCACCCACGCTTATGTTTCCTTGCACCCCGAGGGCAACCAAGAAGTAGTGGCCGCCTCAGGTCACGTGTCGGCCGTTAACGGTGTGGCAATTTTTGACCGCATCATCACCGGTGCAGACTTCCGTCGCCTTGGCCTGGGTACCTTGATCATGCGCGCTCTGGCCTCTTTGGCTCAGGAACACGACGTGGACGAAGGCCTGCTCATTGCTTCGGTTGACGGCCAGCAGCTTTACGCTTCACTGGGCTGGACTTCCCTGGGCAAAGTTGTCATGTTCAAAGCCTGAACTATCTAGTATTTTTCTTTCGCCGTATCCGACGCATCAAAGTGTTGGGTACGGCGATAGTCTTTAACTTCAGCAATTTTTGGTTCCGAAAGGCGTCCACGTGAAGTCAGTGCGTTCCCTGCTGGATCCGTATGACCGGACTAATGATCCGGATGCGGTTCTTCATCGTCGTTCAAGGCCAGCCAAAGATGAAGTGACCAGCGACTGGCCGCAATGGCTCAGCACTGAACTGATCGAAACTTTCCAAGGCTTAGGCATTCAAAAGCCGTGGTTGCACCAAGCGCAAGCTGCCAACCTCATCCATGAGGGGCAGCACACCATCGTGTCGACCGGCACCGCCTCTGGTAAGTCGATGGCCTACCTGATGCCAAGTTTGGACGTGCTGTTCAAGGCGCGAGACAGCGGATTTAATGATGCTGATTCTGCCGCTTCTATCCTCTACATTTGCCCTACCAAAGCCTTGGCGGCTGATCAGCTCTCCGCGGTTCAAGCTTTGGATGTTCCCGGTGTCCGCGCAGCTCCCTACGACGGCGATACTGATCAGGCCACCCGCGCTTGGGTTCGCCAGCATGCCAATTTTGTTTTCACCAATCCTGATATGTTGCACCGCGGGATCATGCCCAACCATCCAGCGTGGTCACGGTTCTTCAAGCGTCTGCGCTACATCGTGATCGATGAAGCCCATTCCTACCGCGGCGTCTTCGGAGCCCATGTAGCTAACCTGTTACGCCGTTTGCGTCGAATCTGTGAGCACTACGGAAGCACACCGGTGTTCATCGGTGCCTCGGCAACAAGCTCCGATCCAGAAGAATCTTTTGGGCGGCTCATCGGGGCACCCGCCAAGGCGGTAGTCCATGATTTTTCGTCCAGTGGCGAACTAGTCATCGGCTTGTGGGAACCTCCGTTGACCGAGCATAAGGGTGAAAACGGTGCCCCGGTTCGCAGAACTGCCATTGCTGAGAGCGCGTCAATCCTCACCGACTTGATGGCAGATCACGTACGCACCATCGTTTTCATCAAGTCTCGACGTGGCGCCGAAACCATAGCAACACTGACACGTAAACACCTTGAACGCTTCGCACCAGAGCTCTCGGTTCGTTTGGCTGCCTATCGTTCGGGCTATCTACCGACGGAACGTCGAGAAGTTGAGCGGCAGTTACGAAGTGGAGAGCTTCTGGGAGTCACCTCAACTTCGGCCTTGGAGCTCGGCATCGATATCGCAGGTCTTGATGCGGTCGTCGTTGCCGGATGGCCAGGTACCAGAGCATCGTTCTTCCAGCAGATTGGTCGAGCGGGCCGCTCGGGTCAAGATGCCTTGGCTATTTTTGTTGCCGCCGAAGATCCGTTGGATACCTATCTTGCTCATCATCCGGAAGCCATCTTTGATTTGGGTGTCGAAGCTACAGTTTTTGATCCACACAATAAGTACGTACTGAGCGGACACTTGTGTGCTGCCGCCCAAGAATCCCCGTTGCGTCCCGAAGAGCTGGAACTTTTCGGCCCGAAGACTGAAGAACTTCTCGAATCTTTAGTTCAGCGAGGCTACTTGCGGCGCCGACCTGCCGGCTGGTTCTGGACCCACCCGCAGCATGCGGCCGCGATGTTCTCTATTCGCGCTGACGGTGGCGGGCCGGTGGACATTATTGATGCTGAAACTGGCGCACTTTTGGGAACCATGGATTCTCCTCAGACGCACTATCAGGCGCACCCCGGTGCCATCTATGTGCATCAAGGTGCCAGCTACCATGTGGAAGAACTCGATGAACAAAATCATGTTGTTGTCGTTAGCAGAGTAAACCCGGATTACTACACCACGGCGAGAGACCTCACTACGGTTGCCATCGATTCTGAAGAACGTAAAAGTAGCCATCGTGAGCTGAACATTTACTTTGGTGAAGTCACCGTGACCACCCAGGTCGTTTCATTCCAAAGAAAGTCCGTGGCATCTAATGAAGTTCTTTCAGAAGAACCTCTGGAGCTTGAAGCCCGTGATCTGAATACCAAGTCAATCTGGTTCACGTTGACCGAGCAACGACTGCTGCGCGCTGGTCTAACCGTGGATCAATTTCCCGGTGCACTTCACGCCGCAGAACACGCCATGATCGGTTTGTTGCCACTGGTGGCCACCAGTGATCGCTGGGATATTGGCGGAGTTTCTACTGCCCTGCATATGGACACCGGTGAACCGACTATCTTTGTTTATGATGCTCAGCCTGGCGGGGCAGGATTTGCCGAGCGCGGATTTGAACGGTTCACCGATTGGGTTCGAGCTACCAGAGAAGCTATTGATGCTTGCGAATGCCAATATGGTTGCCCGAGCTGCGTCCAATCCCCCAAGTGCGGCAATCGCAATAACCCTTTGGACAAGGCCGGAGCCATCTTGCTGCTCAGCGCCGTCTTGGACGATGTCGAGCCTCGACACCACCGCTAGTACCCGGCTCATGTCTCTCCCCTCTGCTTAGGGCTGATCCAGTGGTGGTGCTCCGGCGCGGGCCGTGGCTTTCGCCGCATAGATTTCGAAGCCCATAATTTGGGAAGCGATGGGGACTTTGGCAGTGACCATCACGGTTTGCCCGTCGGCTTCAACCAGGCACGATTCCAACTGGGCCTTGTTAGCGTTTGCCAGTTCTCCTGCAACGCCACAAGGATCTCCCGGGCGCAGTCCTCGCGCCGTATCGGCCCCGGCCAAGGCAGCTAGATCAGCGGCCGAGGCAGCAGTCATTGCCGCGTGGACGGCGGCTACCCAAGTCAGTAGCGCCCCAGTCAGGAGCAAGGCAATGATCACCAATGCCGTGGTCACTACAGCGCCGCTGCCTTGCTCATCTCGAATGTTTATCATTGGCTACTTCTTTCAACGGCAACACTTGCTTGGCCATGAATCTGCATGCTGCCAACGATGGGGATTTGCACCGATTTGCTGACCGTCACCTTCGACAATCCACCGCCACTAGATATGGTGAATCTGGCCTGATTTCCAGCCAACCTGACTCCGCTGGCTCTTGCTGTTGATCCATCTTCGCCGCGGGCCAATTCCCTAGCCATGGCCCCGGCTGCCTGTTGAACTTGAATTTGTTGGATCCCAAGGACTCCTAAACACAGCAAGAGCGAGAGCATCAACACAACCGCCGGAAGCAGCACCGCAAATTCTGCGGTGCTGCTTCCTGATTCATCGCTGAGTTTCATGGCCTACAGCGACAGGGCTTTGCTGATCAGACCCATCAGCATTCCACGTACATCGCCGCTGGATAGAATGCTGATCAGCAAGCCGGCGAATGCCACAGCGGCCAGGGTGACCATAGCAAACTCGGCGGTTGTGGAACCCTGCTCGTCCTTCAGCTGGTCCATGATTTCGCGGAACTGTCCGTTCATTGTTTTCACCTTTCTCAGTGTTAGTTGTTGGCGGCTTTGTCGCTGCCAACGGTGTATCTTCACTCTCAGCTAGTCGGTAAAGTTCTTGAGCTAGTTGCAAACGATCTGGGTATAACTCTTATGAACATCTCGTCAGGCAATCTAGAGGCTGGGAAACAGCGCGATGATCAGAGGCACAACGCCCAACGCAATGAAAGCGGGCAAGGCACAGGCACCCAGGGGCAGAACAAGTTTCGTCGCGAACTGTGCTCCGAGACGTGCCACCTTTTGCGAGTGTTCTCGACGTTGAAGGGCGGCAGTATTACGCAGCAGATTAGCTGCCGGAGCACCGGTCGTATGGGCGAAGAGCAGTGCTTTGCGCAGTGGCGCAAGCCATTGGGGTGCGGCTTCCCATGCCTTATCCCACGCGAGATTCATTTCCAGACACCGAGCGACGCTTCGCAAAACGGTGCACTGCTCTATATTGCTGCCAAGCAAGTCCAAGATCTCCGTAATAGGCATGCCTGCATCCAGCAGGCTGGCGCTCAAATCAAGGACTAATTCGATGGGCTGCTGGGCGTCACGACGCTTGGATGGCCCTTCTGTTGGTATCAATCGAGCAGACATTCGCGCAGTAATCCCGGTGCCGAGGCTAAGAAGTCCGGCGAGCGCTGCGGATAACAAGATGAGTGTGTTCATGACAGTGCCTGCGCTGAGGTTGAGTGCAGGAGTCGTTGACACCAGAATCTATTCAAAACCCAGAGCCCTACGCCGACGGCTACGCTCAACTGGGCTGCCCATGAGGAAGTGATTGTTCCGATCACGTCGATGCCTACGAGTAACCCGAAGCCGAACCCAACCAAGGGAAGCCAAGTGAGTAACTTGGTGGTGGCTTTCGGTCCGGCCATCGCTGCATCAAAGGATTGCTGAGCTACCAACGCTGATTCCAGATCCTCGGCTAGCCGTTCAAGGACTTCGGCCAAACTAGCGCCGCTGCGTTCAGAAATTTTCAGGCACCAATGCAATCGTTGAACCGCCGGATGCCCACTTCGGCTGAGCGATACGGATTCGTTGCCGGGCTGGTTGTTCAACCGATGAGTTGCCTGCAAGCCCTTCAACGCTTGGGCAATATTGCCTGTGTTTTCTTCAACTTCAAGCAGGGCCTCCAACGCTGGATAGAAACCCACGCCGCTTCGAAGCAGTGCCGAGAGTTCTCGAATAACGCGCGCGTCTTCGCTCAAGGCCAGATTCTTTTGATGGGCCCCTTGGCTGCTTTTCTTCCATCTTCTCCAGAATTGAGCGGGCTGATGATGCTCACTTTGATGTGCGGGAATCCCTAGGGCCAGCGCCATGGCGCAACAGATAAGGATCAGCATGGCCGTTGCCCTACAGCCATGGACTGATTCAAGTCCGCGCAGATCTTGAACATGAGCTTAGCTCCGAACTTTTTCTCCAGCACCGCCCGAGCCTTTTCTGGCATGGGGTCGGTGCTGTGCAGATCAATCAGGGTGTGCATGAACATGCGTCCTGGCTCATCGGTTTCTAGAGTTCCTAGTGCCACTGGTCCACGGCGTCCGTGCTCTCCTCGGCTGAGATGGATGATCAGGTCCAATGCACTGGACGCTTGAAGTGAGGTTGCCTGAACGCTCCACCCAGCCAGGGCTCCCAGTGCTGCCAAGCGGGCAGGAACCGACTCTGGATTATTTGCGTGCAGGGTGCCAGCGGCTCCTTGATGTCCGGTATTCATTGCTGCGAGGAAGTCTCTGATTTCTTCGCCGCGGCACTCCCCTACGATCAATCTGTCTGGACGCATTCGCAGTGCTTGGATGACCAGATCTTTGAGTTCTACCAGTCCGGCCGATTCCACGTTGGCTGCCCTAGTTTGTAGGGAGACTGCGTGGGGATGATTCACCTGCAGCTCTTGAGAGTCCTCAACTATGATTAGGCGTTGTTGTGCTCCTACCTCGGCCAGCATTGCCTGAAGCAAGGTGGTCTTTCCGCTACCTGTTCCTCCGGTGACCAAGAAGTTCATTTGTTGGGTGGCGATGACACGCAAGAGCGGATCCCAGAAGCCCAGAGAATGTTGCAGCACTTCGGTCAGCCCCAGCTGTGTGCTGTGTTTTACACGGATTGAAATCAGCGGTCCCGCGGCAGCGATAGGTGGAAGCACTGCATGAACGCGATAGTTTTTCAGGCTCATGTCCATAAACGGACTGGCCGAATCTAGTCTCCGCCCAGCCAAGGTAGCTAAGTGAACTGCAAGCTCACGGACTTGTTCAGCTGAAGAGAAGCTAAAATCGGTGAGCTCTAAGCCTCGTGGGGAATCCGTCCATACCTGGCCTTGTCCGTCTACTAAAACGTCGGTGACATCCGGGATGCGCGCGAATGGTTCAAGAATCGACAGTCCGGCAACTTCGTGTTGCAGAATTTCTAAAGACTGCGCTGCACCTTGTGCACCCAAGGCTGCTCCCGAATCATGAACTGCACCGGCCAACGCGATGGCATCAAGTTGTCCACCGGAGAGCAGCGCCCTTTCGCGTACTGATTCAAGGATTTTTGCATCCAACACATGGCCGGTGGCCACCATGATGCCGTCTTTGCTGTGGCGTCCTGAACTCATGAGCGTTGCTCCTGAACTTGTGGGATCAAGCAAAAATCCGCTAGTCCTTGTCGCAAGGTGCGGGATTTGAAGCAATCAAGTAGTTCCCCGCGCCCAGTGGCTTTGATGATCCTGCTATTGAGGGGGAACGATCCGAGTATCTGCGCGTGATCTTCTGTAGATCTGCGCAAACGCGACTCACCGCACAGCACCGTTTCCCCCGTTTTGGGAATGGTGGTGTTGTTGGCAGCAAACACGTGGCGGTCTAGAAATTGGTTGATAATCTCTTGCTGAGGATGAACCGCCCGGCCGGTATCTAGCACCACAAAGTCGAACCCTTGGCGCGCTGCGGCGAGAAGTCTGATGAGTAGTTGTTCTTCCAATACTTCGTGTTCATTAGCCTGTGACCAGGTGAGTACCGAAGTCTCGCGTAGTTTTGGCAGCGTCTCTGCAAGCTGGTGGGCAGCGAGTGCTCCGCCGGACTTCACCAATTCTTCCCACCCAACCCCTACTGGCGCTCTGGTGGTAATACATGGCCACAGGCTTTGTGAATGTGGGTCTAAATCAATCAAAACGCTACGTAATCCGCTCAGTGTTCCAGCGTGAGCCAATAACATGGCCAGCGTGGTTGTTCCCAGTCCCCCAGCTGTGGCGGAAACAGCCAAGGTGTGGCCGTGACCGGCGCGCATGGCCCACAAGCCTAGATACTCTCCGAGCCATTGACCGGCCGAGGGCAACAGCGCAACGCGGGCTTTGGGAATGCGGCTTGCTAGCGCCCACAGATGGGATGCATCAGGTTCTAGCCCCACCAAAACATCAACCGGATAATTCTGGTGGCCGGCAACTATCGCCATATCACTACCCCAGAGCACCGGGCCCGCGATCCACAGAGATAGCGATGCAGGTTCCGTACATTGAATGATGCGCACGGCCGCACCGACGGCGATGGCCGCACAGATCTCAATAATTTTCGGATCGTTGCTCACGATGGTGCACACCGGTTCGTTGCCCCTATTGATGTCAGGCAGCTGGCTTGGTTCAGGGGCAGGTGTTCCCACCGGGTTATCAAGCTTGGTGATCACAAAGCGATCAGTTCGTTGAGACTGGGGTCCCACTGGGGTGTCAGTTAGCCATTTCATGCTTCGAGCGTGGCATCAGGCAAAGAAGTACGTACAAGCCCCGGAGCCAACTGGGGATATCTGATGCTGGCACGGCACAATGGAGCTATGAGTGCCATCGCCTTTATTGCTTCCGATCCTGAAGGCTACGCCCTGATTGATATCCGTGAGTCCGAAACCGGAGTCTCACTCAAGCCAACCACCGCGGTCACTCGTGAAGACTTTGTCAGCGTTATTGCAACCACTGAAGCCGAGCTTCAACCGCGCTGGGCCATGCTGCGCACCGATCCGTGGATGACACCTTTGGTGGCCGCCGGGGTGTATCTGGCCAAGGCGTACATCCTTTCCTTGGCGCAGCGCATCATGCACCGCACTCCCCTAGCTTCTGAAGTTATCCCCGATTTTGATCTTGAACGTCCGCCTTCTTCCTCCGACCGCTTTAATCAGGACGCGCTCTTTGCCGCTCCTTCCTCCGGTGAGTCTTTGGAAGATCTCATTGAGCTCTACACCCAGCAACGCCAAGCGATGCCAGCTGATCCTAGTGCCCGACGACGCCTTGAACTACTAGTTCACGCTGAGTCGGTGGGTGCGCTGATTGCCTGCGAGATGGAAGCAGCAGGGCTTTCATGGGATGAGTCCGAACACCGTGCACTATTGCGTGAACAGTTAGGCGAACGGGTCACCGACTATTCGCGCCCGCCAAAGCTCGCGGCCAAGGCTCAGGAGTTGGCTTCCGCCCTGAACACCCCGGGGCTCAATCCTGACTCCCCGCAAGAACTCTTGCGCGCATTGCACAAGGCTGGATTTGCGGTGCGTTCGGTGCGGGCTTGGGAACTTGAGCAGATCAATCACCCGTTGATGAGCCAGGTTTTGGAATACAAAAAACTGGCTCGACTCGCCAGCAGCCATGGGGACGCGTGGCTGGATCAGTGGGTGAAAAACTCTCGCTTCCATCCACATTATGTTCTTGGCACTGTGGCTTCGGGGCGCTGGGCCGCTTCAGGTGGCGGAGCTTTGCAGCTTCCCCACGCTATCCGCCAGGTCGTTCGAACCACTGCGGGCCGGACCTTTGTGGTGGCTGATGGCCGGCAACTGGAACCACGTATTTTGGCGGCGATCTCCAACGATCAACAGTTGCAAAAGGCTGGGCGGCAAGATGACCTGTACCAATGGTTGCTTGACGCCAAGTTGGTCTCCACCCGCCAAGAAGCCAAATTGGGGATGCTCTCGGTCATTTATGGTGGCGGGGGCGGTGATTCGGGCACCGTGGGTGCGGCGTTGACCCGCAGTTTTCCTACCGCCATGAAATTTGTTGAGCAGGCTGCCCAAGCCGGCGAACAGGGCCAAGGTGTGCGCAGCTTCTTGGGCCGTGGTTGCCCACCGGCCGATGATGCGTGGATGCGGGCGCAACGAGATACCGCTGATGAAGGTTCACAACGTGCAGCCGACGCAGCTGCTCGCTCCCGGGGCCGATTTACCCGAAACTTCGTAGTGCAAGCCACCGCGGCCGAATGGGCGCTGGTGTGGATGGGTCATGCCCGTCATCTGATCCACACCGCCGGCTGGGATTCAGTGTGCAAACAAGTATTTTTTGTTCACGATGAGATCGTTTTTGAATGCCCGATTGAAATGGCTGATCAGCTGCAGGAGTTGGTCCGGCACGCTGCGATGCTCGCAGGGCGTACCCTGTTTGGATCCGCTTCACCATACTTCCCCGTCAGCGTGGCCATTAATGCCAACTACGGGGAAGCCAAATAAAGGTTGAGCCGCTAGTTCATTTGTAGTTCGCGCCGGGTATCCCAGTTTTTGGTCCAGCCCAGGTCTGTGAACAGTCGGTCCAAGACGATAGCGGTGAAGCCCCAGATGATCCGTTCACCAAACTGGAAGGCCGGTGAGCTGAATTTCTGTCCTCCGCGCTGAACAACGCCAGTCAGCCGATTTTTTGGATCCAGTAATTCGGCGACCGGTGCACGGAAAACACCAGCGCTCTCGCCAGGATCTACTGCGTGAACTTTGGACTCGGCATGCCACCAACCGATCACCGGAGTGACTAAGAAGTTTGAGACCGGCAGTTCGGTCTCTGCAAGGTTTCCCAACACTTCAATGCCGCTGGTATCTACCCCTGTCTCTTCCCACGCTTCGCGTAAAGCTGCATCAGTGGCGCCCGAATCTTCAGGATCAATGCCACCGCCTGGGAAGGCAATCTGTCCAGCATGTTTGCGTAAGGTGGTGGCCCGCTCAACAAAAAGCAGATCCAGATCCCTAGCGCTCGTGTTCTGCGCTAAAGAACCATCACCGGTGGCGCCAAAAAGAATTAGCACCGCTGCTTTGCGGGCAGGCCCGGCGTCAAGATCAAGTTCAATCCATTCCTTGGGCAGCTTCTGGGCCGCACCAACCTTGGCTTGAATCTTGGCAATAACCTGCTTCAGTTCACTACGTGCGCTCATGCGTCCAATCCATATCCTTGCTCCCGCAGCTGCCGGCGAGTGGCGCCTGCCTGCATCTTTGCCAGCAGGTCTTCGCGCCCCGGTGCGAGCTCATACTTAAGCAACTGTTTAGCCTTGGCGGGTATTTCCTCGCCGATTCCATACGAGGGGCACAAGGACGCCACCGGGCATACTCCGCAGGCGGGTTTGCGAGCGTGACAGATGCGCCGACCGTGGAAAACTACGCGGTGGCTGAGCATGGTCCAGTCCCGCTTTTCGAAGAGTGCTCCTACCGCTTGTTCCAGCTTGACTGGATCGGTTTCGTCACTCCACCCAAAGCGGTTGGCCAAACGACCAAAGTGGGTATCAACGGTAATTCCAGGCACGCCAAAGGCATTGCCTAGCACCACGTTGGCGGTCTTACGTCCGACTCCGGGAAGCTTGATGAGTTCTTCGAGCTTGGGTGGAACCTGTCCGCTGTGGCGCTCGACCAGTGCCGCGGAAAGCCCCAGTAAGGAATCGGTTTTTGCCCGGAAGAACCCGGTGGACCTAATCAGCGCTTCGATCTCGCTTCGCTCCGCTTGGCTCATTGCCAGCGCATCCGGGAAACGTGCAAAGAGCGCCGGGGTGATCGCGTTGACCCGCACGTCGGTGGTTTGCGCTGAGAGCACCGTCGCCACCAACAACTCGAAGGGGTTTTCAAAGTCGAGTTCCGGGACCGCATAGGGATAGGTCTGCGCCAGCACCCGATTAATTTTGCGCGCTCGACGCTTGAGCCCCAGTTCAGTTTCCAATTTTGGTTTTTTCGCCACGGATAGATCGTGTCATGTGCGGGCCGTGTTTTCACTGTGGGACACCGTTGTTAGTTGCTGTTCATCGCTGTGAGCTGACCGTTGAGCGCAGAAATCACACTCTTTCTCCCTGTTCGAGAACACAATTCACCTCCAAAGCCTTATAAGGATGTAACTTTGATCACAGAGAATATTTATGTTTACACGGAAGGAAACGAAGCCCGTGAGCGATTCAAAAACCCTAGACAACCTGTCACACGAAGACCGTGCCTTTGCTCCGAGCAAAGAGTTCAGTGACCAAGCCGTAGCCACCTCGGCCAGCTATGAGGCGGCCAACGCTGACCGCCTGCAATATTGGGCTGATCAGGCGCGCAAGGTACTTACCTGGGACACCGATTTCACGCAGACCTTGGACTGGAGTGAAGCACCGGTTTCCAAGTGGTTTGTCGGGGGCAAGCTCAACGCGGCATACAACGCACTGGACCGTCACGTCGAAAACGGTCTGGGAGATCGTGTGGCCATCTACTTTGAAGGCGAACCGGGCGACACCCGCACCTACACCTACGCCCAGCTGACCGAAGAGGTCAAAAAGGCTGCCAACGCATTTGAATCCTTGGGTGTTGCCAAGGGTGACCGTGTTGCCGTGTACCTGCCGATGATCCCTGAAGCGGTCATCACCATGCTCGCCTGCGCACGCATCGGCGCAATCCACTCAGTGGTCTTCGGTGGATTCTCCGCCGACGCGCTACGCAGCCGCATCGATGACGCGGACGCAAAATTGGTTGTCACCGCCGACGGCACCTGGCGCCGTGGCAAGCCTTCCCCACTGAAGCCTGCCGTGGACGGTGCACTGACTGCTCCGGGCCACACCGTGCAGAACGTCTTGGTCGTTAAGCGCAACGGCGAACCAGTGGAGTTTGGCCCACTGGATAAGTGGTGGCACGAAGTTGTCGACGAGGCCTCCACCGAGCACACCGCGGTGCCACACGATTCCGAGCACCCACTGTTTGTGCTTTACACCTCGGGCACCACCGGCAAGCCAAAGGGCATCGTGCACACCACGGGCGGATTCCTCACCCAGGGTGCAGTCACCCACCGCGATACCTTCGACCTGCACCCAGAAACTGACGTGTACTGGTGCACCGCGGACATTGGCTGGATCACCGGTCACTCCTATGTCACCTATGCGCCGCTAATCAATGGCGCCACCCAGCTGATGTATGAAGGCACACCGGACACTCCGCACCAGGGCCGCTGGTGGGAACTGGTGGAAAAGTATGGGGTCTCCATTCTTTACACCGCGCCAACCGCTATCCGTACCTTCATGAAGTGGGGTCGTTCCATTCCCGATGGATTTGATCTGTCTTCGCTTCGGGTGCTGGGCTCGGTTGGTGAACCAATCAACCCAGAAGCTTGGATGTGGTACCGCGAGGTCATCGGCACCAACAACGGCAAAAACGGTGAACTCAAAGAAAACCCAACGCCGATCGTGGACACCTGGTGGCAGACCGAAACCGGCGCCCACATGATCGCTCCACTGCCCGGTGTCACCAATACCAAGCCAGGCTCGGCTCAGGTGGCTGTGCCAGGTATCAGCATTGATGTAGTTGATGAAGCCGGTGAATCGGTCGGCGATGGCGAGGGTGGCTTCTTGGTCATCCGCGAGCCGTGGCCATCGATGCTGCGCGGCATCTGGGGCGACATGGACCGCTACAAGGAGACCTACTGGTCCCGCTTCGAGAACATGTACTTTGCCGGCGACGGCGCTAAGAAGGATGAAGACGGCGACATCTGGTTGCTCGGTCGTGTGGATGACGTGATGAACGTGTCCGGACATCGCCTGTCCACCACCGAGATCGAGTCTTCCTTGGTTGCCCACCCATATGTGGCTGAGGCAGCTGTTGTTGGTGCTAAGGATGACACCACCGGTGAAGCTGTAGTTGCCTTTGTCATCTTGCAAACCGAGCCTGCTGAAGGTGAAGACGTTGTGGCTACCTTGCGCAACCACGTAGGTAAGGACATTGGACCGATCGCCAAGCCGAAGCACGTGTTGGTGGTTCCTGAACTACCTAAGACACGTTCAGGCAAGATCATGCGCCGTCTGCTCAAGGACGTGGCTGAAGGTCGTGAAGTTGGCGATGCAACAACTCTCTCGGATTCCACCGTCATGAGTCAGATCGCCCAGTCCATGGGTAAGTAATCCAGAAATATTTCGACGCCACCGCCGTGGAGAACAACAACATTGTTCTCCACGGCGGTGGCGTTTTCTCGTTCATCAATAAAGGTTGGGCAACGAATGCGTGAGGATGTAATAGATTTGAGTCCATGACTGACAACGCATCGCGCACCATCTTGCTACTCAACGGACCAAACCTGAACTTGCTCGGTACTCGCGAACCCAAGATTTACGGACACGACACCTTGGCTGACGTTGAACAGCTGGCCCGCGACACCGCGGCGGCCCACGGATATGAATTGCGCACCTTGCAGTCCAACCATGAGGGTGTACTCATAGATGCGATCCACGAAGCACGCAGCACTGCCGCCGGTATCGTCATGAATCCTGGCGCCTTCACCCACACCTCAGTAGCCATTGCCGACGCACTCAGCGGTGTGGAGCTTCCAACCATCGAGGTGCACATTTCCAACGTGCATCAGCGTGAGGCATTCCGCCACCACTCTTACATCTCACCGGTAGCAAGCTCGATCATTGTGGGAGCCGGCGTTAATGGTTACAAGCTGGCCGTTGAGCAACTGGTGCACCTCCTGAGCAAGTAAACAGTCAACACAGCTAGTTGGCGATGCAGTCCCCGGTGCTCACCGAGGTCCGATTCGAGCCACCAAGCTCCATCGCGTTTTCCATTTCGTCCAGGCTCAGTGCGAAGCCGACCTGATCATCGCTGCGTGACTTAGCGAAGATCAGGCCAACGGCTTCGCCTTCTTCGTCTAGCAGAGGTCCGCCAGAATTACCCTGAGCTACTTGGGCGCTGAGCTGGTAGACAGAGATTCGTCCTGGATCTTCACCGTATATATTTGCGATAGACACGTTGGCTCGGGAAGCGATGACGGCACTGCGGATTTGCTGCGGACCACCGGCTGGGTAGCCGATGAAGGCTGCGGCGTCGCCGCGAGTGAGCTCATCAGGTGCCAAGTCGATGACCGGGGTCTGTAAACCTTCGACATAAAGCAAAGCAATATCGGTCTCAGGATCAAAGTAAACGACGTTTCCGCGGTGAACTTCATTACGACCGGTTTCTACTGTTGCTGAGCCCAAGCCTGCGACCACGTGAGCATTTGTCATGACCATTTCTGGTGCCACGACAAACCCGGAGCCGGTTAGGTTCACACCACATTGAACTGCGGTGCCCGAGACTTTGGCAGCTGATTCGGAAGCGGCGCGCTGCAAGTCAGTGGCCTGCCAATTGTGGTCCACCGGCTGATCAACCTGCGGTGCAAACGGATCCAGGAAGGCCGGCAAGGTTTCAGCGATCACTTTAGAACGTGCGCTGGAAATTGCTGAGTTCACAAACTGCGGAGTCGCCGAGCGGATAGCGGTAATCATCCCTGACTTACCAATCTCCATGGATAACTGCGGAATGCCCATGCTGGAGGTGGAAAACGCCAGACCACCAATGATCGTGGCGCTAATGACCACGGAAAGCACACCGCCGGCAAAGCGATCAGCTGAACGCAAAAAATCGACATTCATCCAGTGCCGAATGCGTGTGGCGATAACCCTGCCTAGAGCTTGGCCAAGGATGATCAGCACCGCTGCGGTGGCGACCATCAGCCCAACACGCCACCACGGATTAGTGGCAAAGGTTGAAACCAAGGGGATGGCAAAGAACGCGGCAACACCTCCAAGAATGAGGCCCACCATGTCACCGACGGTCAGAAGAAAACCTCGGCGGAGTCCGATGATGAAAAAGATCAGTAAAACTGCACAGATGGCTATGTCGAGCCAGCTGAAAATTCCGAGCACCAAGACTCCAATGCGTTCATTTACTTTGTATTAACCCAAGGTACCCTTAGAAGCTGATGGATTTCTGCGAGCATATCCGCGAGTTTTGACCTGATGAGCGTGACGTTCAACATTTTCTTGGTAAAACCACGTGTGGAAACTGTCACATTGTTACTGAATACGGCACAATGAGGTAAGCGCCTACTACTGTTGACAGGAGATTTAATGGATATCGAGGTACTGCGTCGCGCGCCACTGTTTGCGTCGCTTGGTGATGAAGTATTTACCGCGTTGACCGAAGAATTGACCGAGGTTGATCTGTCTCGCGGTGCATCGGTGTTCCGTGAAGGCGATCAAGGCGACCGTCTGTACTTCATCGTTTCGGGAAAGATTAAGCTGGGTCGCACCTCTTCGGATGGTCGCGAAAACCTGATTGCTGTTCTTGGCCCAGGTGAACTGTTTGGCGAAATGGCCCTATTCGATCCACACCCACGCAACGCTACGGCGACTGCTGTGTCGGAAACCCGACTTGCAGGTCTAAGCCACGAGAACATGCGCAAGGCGATCTTGAACTCCCCTGAGGTCTCGATCCAGTTGCTGCAGGCTCTGGCTGCTCGCTTGCGTCGCACCAACGAGTCCCTAGCGGACCTAGTCTTCTCCGACGTTCCTGGCCGTGTTGCCAAGGCTCTGCTGGATTTGGCTGATCGCTTCGGACGCCCAGCAACTGACGGCATCCTGGTAGCTCACGAGCTAACCCAGGAAGAGCTCGCTCAGCTGGTTGGCGCATCGCGTGAAACCGTAAACAAGGCATTGGCTGAATTTGTACAGCGCGGCTGGCTCCGCCTAGAAGCACGCGCTGTCGTGATTCTAGACATCCAGCGTCTGCGTCAGCGTTCACGCTAAACGCACTTAGTACAAAGGCCGAATATCCATCATGGATATTCGGCCTTTGTGTTTAACTCTAGTTTTTTAGTGACCGGCCAGAGCCTGCCAGGGACGCGATGACTCAGCGCTCATTGAGCCGAGCACTTCCAGATAGTGGATTCCATCGCGCACCAGCAAGTCTGGGTGTTTTAGGTCCAGGGCCCTAGACCGCGAAAGGTAAGCCACAACTCCGTTGGCATCCGACATGGCCTCAAGGATCAGCTCCACTGCGGGGTAACTAATCTGCGAAAGATTGAGCCCTACGGTGTTGGGCTGGCCTACGAGGTCTCCCAACGCGGCGCTCTCGCGGCCGGCGAGAACTTGTTTGGCAACATTCCAGCGGGCCCATTTTCCTTTGCCACGAAGCAACGTCGGTTCTTGGCGAGTGGGAACGGTAGCCGCGAAGTACCAGGTATCAAATCTGCGCAGCGCAAAGTTTGGGCTGAGCCAGTGCGAGACCGGGCGCAACAAATCGGTGCGTAGTCCCAGTCCGCGACGGCGAAGAAATTCATCAAAGGATAAGTCCTGAACCGCAATGGCTTCCCGAGCGCTCATCCAGTCATCAGGGTCGGTCATCTCGACAATAGACTGCTCATCGGTGCCGGCTAATAATATGCCGGTCTCTTCGAACAGCTCACGGATGGCACAGACAATATAGGCCTGCACTAATTGCTGATCCAGCACGTCCATGCGCTTGGACCACTGAGAAAGACTTGGGCCAAACCATTGGTAAGTTGCTCGGTCACTGGCCTCGTGGCTACCACCTGGAAAGGCTACGTTGCCCAACGGTGAGCCGCCTGGCCGATAGGTCAGGTAAGTTTCCACACCGTTCGCGCAATCGTGCACCAGCGCAACAGAGGATGCGCGGCGCGGACTTCGAGGTGTGCGAGAGCCGAAGGTAAACCAATTTTCGGCAGTAGGGATCTGGTGCGGAGGCACATCAAAGATTCGGCGCACCATGCCGCTGCGCGGGCCACAAGGAAAAGCCCTTGCGGTCCGCGCAACTGGCGACTGAAATGAACTACTCAAATTCAGCGATGACCTCAACCTCGACTGGCGCATCCAGCGGCAGTACGGCGACACCAACGGCCGAACGTGAATGCAGGCCGGCATCTCCCAGGACCGCACCGAAGAATTCGGAGGCTCCGTTGATGACGCCAGGCTGTCCGGTGAACGAAGGATCTGACGACACGAAGCCGACAACCTTCACGATTCGTTTAATGCGATCTAGGTCACCGATCTCAGCCTTGATGGCAGCCAAAGCGTTCAGCGCAGCTACCTGCGCCTGAGCCTTCGCTTCTTCAGCTGAAACTTCTGCCCCAACCTTTCCAACAACTGAGAGTTCACCATTAATCAGTGGAAGCTGACCCGAGGTGTACACGTAGTTGCCGGTAGTTACTGCCGGCAGGTACGCGGCAACTGGTTTCGCTACGCCTGGCAGCGTGTGGCCGAGTTCAGCTAGGCGTGCTTCGACACGCGAAGAAGTGGCTTCTTGCATGGGCTTTGTCTCCTTTAGGAAGTGTTAATTTATTATTCTTTTTCGCGCTTCAGGTAGGCCACTGGCGAGGAGCCGTTGGGACCTGGAACAACAGTTACCAGCTCCCAGCCATCGTCTCCCCACTGGTCCAAAATCTGCTTCGTAGCGTGGATCAAGAGTGGCAAAGTAGCGTATTCCCATTTAGTCATACTGGATACGTTATCGCGTCCTTGTAAACTAATAGGTATGGCAGCCAAGAAGTCCCCCTTTTTTGATACCGCCACCACGTTAGGGAAAGTCGTTGCGTTCTTCGGAATCAGCGCCCTGTGTGGTGTGCTCGCAGCAGGTATGCTCGTACCCGTAGCAGCTATCGCGAAAACCGGTTTGACCACCGGTAACAGCGTCATTAGTGCACTTCCAAGCACCTTTGAAAAGCTCCCAATTTCGGAGCCTTCAAAGATCTTGGACGCGGACGGAAAGACCATTGCGTCCTTCTATCAGCAGAACCGCGAACCGGTGAAACTTGATGACATCTCCACACACATGCAGAAGGCAATCGTGTCGGTGGAAGATGAGCGCTTCTACGAGCATAAGGGTGTCGACCCTCGCGGTATCGCCCGCGCAGTAATCGGCAACCTTACTTCCTCATCCCGTTCCGGTGCTTCCACGCTCACCCAGCAGTATGTAAACAACCTGTTGGTGAACAACCAGGAGCTCACCGGCTCGGAAGAGTCGACCATTTCTGGTCAGAAGGATTACGCCGCAAAGATCCGCGAGCTGAAGTACGCGGTAGCTATTGAAAAGGAAATGTCGAAAGACGAAATCCTTGAAGGCTACCTGAACTTGGTGCTCTTCTCGGGTCGCGAGTACGGCATCCAGGCCGCAGCGCACCGTTTCTACTCGGTTGATGCCAAGGATCTAAACGTCCAGCAGTCCGCCATGCTTGCGGGCATGGTTCAGCTGCCCAACGTTTACAACCCAATCAACAACCCTGAGCGTTCGCTTGACCGCCGTAACAAGGTACTTGGCAACATGTACCGCACCGGCGTCATCACCGAAAAAGAGTACGACGAGGCTGTGAAGTCTGATCTCGAACTCAAGCCAAGTGTTTCCCCTTCGGGTTGCTCCTCGGCCAAGGACAACGCTTACTTCTGTGACTATGTCACCAACCTGATCTTGAGCGATGAAGCTTACGGTAAGACCAAGGAAGACCGTGAAGGTCTGCTCTACCGTGGCGGATTGACCATCAAGACCACGCTGAACAGCAAGCTGAACGAAAAGGCTGCCAACGACGCTCGCGAGGCGATCGATCCGAACGCCAAGTCCAACAAGGACATTCACTCTTCAGTAGTTTCGGTCCAGCCTGGCACCGGCAACATTCTCACCATGGCCCAGAACACCGAGTACGGTCCCGAGAAGGACGACTCGGGCTCAAGCACGTACTACAACTTCGCTGTTGAACGCTCCAAGGGTGGTGCCGGTGGCTTCCAGGGTGGTTCCACCATGAAGCCTTACACCACCTTGGGTTGGCTCACCGAGGGTAACCGCATGAACGACACCATCAACGCGAAGAAGCAGGTCTTCCAGCCTGGCACGAAGTTCCGCGCTTCCTGCCTGCCTGGCAGCACCGCGACGGTGGGCACCAAGTGGGAACCAAAGAACGCTTCCAAGGGCTTCTACCGCCCGATGAGCGTTGATACCGGTTTGTACTGGTCCATTAACACCGCGACCGTTCAGGAAGCCTACCGAACCGATTTGTGCACCATCGCTGACTACACCAAGCGCCTTGGCGTCTTGGATCAGGATGCTGATAATGGTCAGCCAGGCCCAATCAGCCCAGCTAACCCATCGTTCATCATTGGTTCGGCCAACATCACCCCACTGTCGCAGGCAGCAGCATTTGCTACCTTCGCCAACAAGGGTGAGTACTGCAAGCCACGCGCCATCACCGGCGTGACCGATTCAGCTGACAACGAGTACAAGGTCGCTGGCGAATCTTGCTCACAAGAGGTTGATCCAACCTATGTTGCCGATCTTGATAAGACTCTGAAGAAGATCGCTACCAAGCGTGTTTCTAAGGGTGTTGTCGAGGGACCAATCGCTGGTAAGACCGGTACTAACAACTACGCCACCTCGACCTGGTTTGTTGGTTTCACCACCGGCATCTCGACCGCTACGTGGGTAGGCCGTCTGGACGGCAAGGCTGCCACTGAGCAGAATTCGCTGCACGGCGCAATCATCAATGATAAGCAAGCACCTGAAATGGTTGACTCCTCCACCTACGCTGCACCGTTGTGGGTCGATTTCATGAAGGATGCAGTCCTTCAGTACGAGCGCAAGGGCTTTGGTAAGCCGGGCAAACGTCCAGCACCTGTAATCCCTTCCACTCCGGAAAGCGCAAAAACCGAAGGCGAGAAGCAGGACGCTGCTGCAGCGGCTGCCGCTGCTAGGGCTCGGGCTGCCGCCGAAGCACAGAAGCGAGCTGCTGCCCAGCAACGAGCAGAAGCTGAAGCTCGACAGCGTGCCGCTGATGCTAAGGAAGCTGCCGAGGATCGGGCCGAAGCTAAGAAGGATGCTGCAGCCAAGAAGAAGGCAGACGAGGCTAAGAAGAAAGCCGACGACGCCAAGAAGAAGGCTGAAGCTAAGAAGGACGCTGCCGAGGCTAAGGCAAAGGCTGAAGCTGCCAAGAAGAAGGCAGCTGCCGAAGCTAAGAAGAAGGCAGCAGCCGAAGCTAAGAAGAAGGCTGAAGAGGCGAGGAAGAAGGCGGCACAGTCGTCTAAACCTAAGCCGCCGAAGTCCACTGATTAGTCCGAATAATAGCTAGCTGCCAAGCAAAGGCCGCGTTCAACTTTGGTTGAACGCGGCCTTTCGGTTTAGATTGGCAATAGCGGACTTCATGAGAAGTAGCCCCCGGGCATGAAAGGACGATGGCAGAAAAGTCATGGTTGAACACAATACATTTGGCGCCGCGCTGCGCCACGCAGCGGGTACAACAGCTTTGGCGGCCGGTGGAGCGTTGGCTCTCGGCACCGCCTTGATTGGCTACGGCATGCTGGAGACCCAGAAGTTTGGACTACGCCGTGAGACCCTGAATGTTCTGCCCAGAGGTGCTGCCGACATCAAGGTCCTTCACCTGTCCGACATTCACATGGTTCCGGGCCAAGAGACCAAAATTCAGTGGATCCGTGAACTCGCCGACCTGAAGCCAGACTTTGTGGTGAATACCGGCGATAATCTGAGCCACCGCAAGGGTGTTCCATCTTTGCTCAAGGCATTGGAACCGCTGATGGCGTTCCCGGGAGCCTTTGTTCCTGGCTCCAACTGCTACTACGCGCCCAAGCTGAAAAATCCTTTTAAATACTTCTCCAGCTCCGAGGGCTCCCCTAACCCGTCACCAAAGGACCAGCTGCCTTTTGAAGAAATGCACCGCGCATTTGGTGCAGCCGGTTGGAGCAACATGTCCAACCGCTCCCACTCGACGGTACTGAACGGACTGCGTCTGGATCTGACCGGCGTTGATGATCCGCACATCAACCGGGACCACTTCGCCGGATGGACCCGTGGCTCATCCACCAGCGACCAGGCTCCGCACGTGCGTATCGCACTGACTCACGCCCCATACCAGCGAGTCTTAGATCAGTTCACCGAAGCAAAGGCGGACGTTATTTTCGCTGGGCATACACACGGTGGCCAAGTCTGCATCCCTGGCTACGGCGCTTTGGTCTCTAACTGCGATCTGCCAACCTGGCGAGCTCGCGGCCTGAGCGACTGGGAGTACGCAGGCAACACGGTTCCGCTAAATGTCTCGGCCGGTTTGGGCACTTCGCGCTTCGCCCCGATCCGCTTTGCTTGCCCGCCTGAAGCAATTCTTGTGACGCTGAAGGCACGTAGCTAAACACTAAATATTGTTCTTGAGATCCCGGTATTTCGCCTTATCTGGCGAAGTCCCGGGATCTACTCATTTCCGATGTGAAGCGTTTCTTTCCCAAATTCAGAAATTGATTGAATTATCCCAACCAGTGACTGTAAGCTGAAGCTCTGTCGAACTTCTGGATGAATACGGGGTACCGTGGCGCAAGCACAAAAAGTCGAGACCAAAGCTCCAGTTCCGCTCTCGGCAACGTTGAAGAGACTGTACCCGTTTGTTAAGCCGATACTTCCTCGGCTCTTCTGCGGATTCCTTTGTGCGCTCGGTGCCGGAATTGTTGCCCTAGCCATCCCCCAGGTGTTGGCGTGGCTGGTGAACTCTGTTTTTCACCGTGATGGTGCCACCTCCGAAGTCTGGATTTCCGTTGCCATCATTGCCGCCCTCGGATTTGTTGAAGCGCTACTGATTTTCCTGCGCCGCCAGTTTGTGCTCAATCCCGCCGCCGGGCTTGAAACCCAGATGCGCATTCGTTTCTACAAGCACCTTCAACGGCTGCCTGTTGCCTTCCACGAGCGCTGGGGCTCCGGCCAGCTACTCTCCCGCTCCATGTCGGATCTGTCGCTGTTGCGCCGTTGGCTGGCCTTCGGCGCAATGATGCTGGTCGTTGAGACCGTCACTGTGATCACCGGACTCATTCTGATGTTCACTCACTCGTGGATCTTGGGGTTGCTGTACTTGCTTGGCTCTATTCCCATTGCCATCAAGGCTTACCGCTTCCGCAATGAATACCGTGCGGCCAGCCGGCTCAGTCAGGACCAAGCCGGAGACCTTGCCACCGCCGTGGAAGAATCGGTGCACGGTATTCGTGTCATCAAGGCTTTTGGACGCGGTCCACACATCTACGAAGGATTTAATACTCAAGCCAAATCCCTCCAAGAAACCGAAATTGCCAAAGCTAAGACCTTGGCTAGTTTCTTGCTTACTGTGGTCGCGGTGCCAGAAACCATCTTGGGCATTGGCCTGTTCATTGGTATCGCTCAAGTCGCCAATGGAACGCTCAGTGTCGGCGCGCTGGTTGCCTACTTCGCCATCGCCGCAGTGATCGCTGGCCCGGTAGAAGGCATGGGAATGCTCTTGGGCATGACCTTGAGTACCAAGACTGCACTGGACCGGCATTTTGAGGTCATGGACTCGACCAATGACATTGTCTCTGTGGCCAACCCAACCGTCCCTGAAACGCGAGACGGAAGCGTGCAGCTACGTCACGTTCGTTTTGCCTACCCAGATGTAGCCGGAACACGCCGCCCGATCCTTGCCGACATTGATCTAGACATTCGTCCTGGCGAAACGATGGCCTTGGTGGGAATCACCGGTTCAGGCAAATCCACCTTATTGAACTTGATCCCCCGTCTGCACGATGCAACGGCCGGGGAAGTGCTCATCCATGGACAGAACGTCAAGGACTGGGAATTAGATCAGCTACGCACCGAAATTGCCGTGGCTTTTGAAGACACCACATTGTTCTCAAACACCATTCGAGAGAACGTCCTGCTCGGTGCCCCAGAACAACTAAACGAAGAACAACGCGAAGCACTGCTGAGCGAAGCACTAGACGTAGCCCAAGCGCACTTCACCTATGACCTGCCTGCCGGCGTAGATACTCTCATCGGTGAAGAGGGGCTTTCGCTCTCCGGCGGCCAGCGTCAGCGCATCGCGCTAGCACGTGCCATTGCGGCCCGTCCGAGCGTACTGGTCCTTGATGATCCGCTGTCCGCTTTGGATGTGAAGACAGAAGAACTGGTGACCGAGAAACTTCGAGAAGTTCTCGCCGGAACCACCACGCTCATCGTGGCTCACCGACCATCAACGGTGATGCTCGCAGACCGAGTGGCGTTGCTGCGCGATGGACGAATCGACGCGGTGGGCAGTCACACCCACCTGCTGAGCACCAATGAACACTACAGATTTGTCATTGCCAGTTTGCATGATGAAGAACAATCAGCAATTGAGGGAGCCTCCCGATGAGCCAGACACAAGGCGTCGCCAACGAGGACGCCATCAAACTCAACGCTGCTGATCGTAAGGTAGTACGCCAGCGGTCCTTCCGATTGCTCGGGGCACTGGCTTTGCCGCAGAAAAAGCTTTTTATCCTCACCGTAGTTTTGGTGTTGCTCTCCAATGCAGCACGCGTTCTGCTGCCGGTAATCATTGCCTTTGCTATCGACTGGACGCTACCTCAAGTACGTGAGGGCAACTGGTCAGCCTTGGGCCTTACCGGCGCCGGCTACATTATCTGCGCGATCCTCAGTGGCTTTTTGCTTTCTTGGTACATCAACTCTGCAGCAAAAATTTCGCAGGCTATGCTCTTGGATCTGCGACAGCAAGTGTTCCGTCATACCCAGCGCCTGAGCCTTGAGTTTCACGAGAACTACACCTCCGGTCGCATCATCTCCCGACAGACTTCAGACTTGGAAACTCTGCGAGAGCTGCTTGATCAGGGAGTCTCCGAGCTGGCTTCCTCCTGCGTCTTTGTTATCTTCACGCTGATTTCGATTTTCTTCCTCGACTGGCGCAGTGGATTAGTAGTCTGTGTTGCCGCGATTCCAGTGACCATCTTGTTCTTCTGGTACCAGCGCCGCTCTGAAGTTCTGTACCGCGAATCCCGCGTCGTTTCAGCCAAGGTGATTTCCACCTTTGTCGAAACGATGACCGGCATTCGCGCTGTGAAAGCTTTCCGCCGAGAACGGGCCAACGACGAGAACTACCAAGAAATTGCGGAAAAGTACCGGGATAATTCGGTCCGCTCCTTCAACCTGTTTGGTGTTTTGCAGCCCGGACTGGTGCTCATTGGCAACCTCACTGTGGCCGCTCTCTTAGCCTACGGTGGATTCCGAATCATCTCAGGGACCATGGCCGTCGGTGCCATGGTGGCGATCCTCTTGGCCTCAAAACGGCTCTTTCAGCCTGTAGAACAGATTGCGATGTTCTACTCGTCTCTGCAGTCAGCAACAGCGGCGTTGGAGAAGGTCTCGGGTCTGCTTGAAGAAGAACCAACGGTGCGTGAACCTGCGCAGCCTCAGTCCATCACCACAGTGGCCGGAGATCTTCAGTTCAAGGACGCGGTATTTGGTTATGGCAATGGACCGATCATCATGGACAAATTTGATCTGCACATCCCTGCCGGTCAAACGGTCGCTGTGGTGGGTCAGACCGGTGCAGGAAAATCGACGTTGGCCAAGCTCATCGCCCGCTTCTATGATCTTCGCTCCGGAACGTTGGCACTGGATTCGGTTCCGATCAATGAACTGTCCAACAAAGAGTTACGTCAGCACGTAGTGATGGTGACTCAGGAAGCGTTCCTCTTCTCGGGATCCGTTGCCGAGAACATTGCCCTGGGACGCCCTGGCGCGTCCCTTGAAGATATTGAGTCGGCGGCCCGCGCAGTTGGAGCTCACGAGTTCATCATGGATCTGCCCGAAGGTTATGACACCGACGTGAACAAACGCGGCGGCCGTGTCTCCGCTGGCCAGCGCCAGCTGATCTCCTTTGCACGAGCGTTCTTGGCAGATCCTGCAGTGTTGATACTTGATGAAGCCACCAGCTCCTTGGATATTCCTTCAGAGCGAGCTGTACAGCGCGGATTGCAGACGTTGCTGGGTAACCGTACGGCGCTGATCATTGCGCACCGGCTCTCCACTGTGCAGATCGCTGACCGGGTGTTGGTAGTTCACGATGGAAAGATCACCGAGGACGGTACACCACAGGAGCTCATTGCCAGTCAGGGACGTTTCGCCGCCTTACACAAGGCATGGAAAGACTCATTGGTCTAAGGTCCGCCGACCGACGAATAAACCCCTGCCGGCCCGGAATATCATTCCGGATCGACAGGGGTTTTATCGTGGAGTGCAACTAGCCTAGGCGCTGAACCTTAGGCCAGTTAGACGCTCATAGGCTTCAATGTACCGAGCGCGAGTCTTCTCAATAATCTCTTCTGGGAGCTGTGGTGGCTCCTGGTCAGAGTTCTTGTCCCAACCCGATGCGTCGCTGGTCAGCCAGTCGCGGACAAACTGCTTATCAAAGCTCGGCTGCGCCTGACCTGGCTGATAGGCCTCTGCGTCCCAGAAGCGTGATGAATCCGGGGTGAGCACCTCATCACCCAAAGTAACTTCACCGGTAGCTGCGTCAGCCCCAAACTCAACCTTGGTGTCAGCCAAGATGATGCCACGGCCACGGGCGATCTGTTCGGCCTGTTCGTACAACGCAACAGTCTTCTCACGCAGTGCCTCAGCCACGTCGTTGCCAACGCGCTCAACGGTCTGCTCGTAAGTGATGTTCTCGTCGTGCTCCCCCACCTCAGCTTTAGCCGATGGAGTGAACAGTGCAGGGGTCAAACGTGAACCGTCAACCAAGCCATCAGGCAATGGCAGGCTGCATACGGTCTTGGAGACCTTGTACTCAGCTAGCCCTGAACCGGTGAGGTAACCGCGAGCGATGCACTCGATCGGGTACATTTCCAGCTTCTTGCAGACCATGGCTCGTCCGGCCACAGCTTCTGGAACATCGGTGGAGATCACGTGGTTGGCGAAGTCGCTGAGCTGTTCAAACCACCAAAGGCTTAGCTGAGTCAGCACTTTGCCCTTGTCTGGGATCTCGCTGGAAAGTACAAAATCGTAGGCGCTGATGCGGTCCGAAGCAACGACCAGCACGCGGTCGGTGTCCTCGAAGCTCACACCGGCTGGCACGTACAAGTCGCGTACCTTGCCCGAGTAGAAATGGTCCCAACCTTCAAGGTCAAGAACTTCGGTCTTCAATCCTGCCATAACTGCCTAGTCCCTTACTTGCTTTGCTTCGCTACGACGATTTCGCCGCGTTCGGCCTTCAATGCAATGTCGGTGCGTGACTGGGCACCGTTCCAGCTGATCTGTGCAACGCCTGCGTAGGCAGCCTTGCGAGCAGCGCTCAGGTCATCGCCTAGACCAACCACTGCCAGCACACGTCCGCCAGCAACAATGACATTGCCTTGGGCATCCGCGGAGGTTCCGGCATGCATCACATGCACGTTTTCCAGTGCGTTGGCAGCGTCAAGGCCGGAAATTACCGCACCCTTCACCGGGGTGTCAGGGTAATTCTCTGCCGCGATAACTACGTCTACTGCGGTCTTGGACGACCAGTTCAACTGCTCATCATCATCAAGCTGACCCTTGGCGGCGGCCAACAAAATGCCACCAAGTGGAGTCTTGAGGCGTGCAAGCACCGCCTGAGTTTCAGGGTCACCAAAACGAGCATTAAATTCAATGACTCGAATACCACGCTTGGTCAGCGCCAAACCGCAGTAGAGCACACCGGTAAAGGCAGTGCCACGCTTTTCCATCTCACGCAGAGTTGGGTAAGCGACTCGGTCCATAACCTCGTTGACGAAGTTCTCTGGAAGCCACTCAAGTGGTGAGTAGGCACCCATGCCACCGGTATTTGGGCCTTCGTCATTATCGAAGATGCGCTTAAAATCTTGGGCTGGCGACAGTGGAACGGCATGCTTGCCATCGCAAATAACAAAAAGTGAAACTTCTGGGCCATCAAGGAATTCTTCAATGACTACAGTGCCGCCGGCTGCGAAGCAGGCTTCAGCGTGCTCAAGGGCCTCATCACGGTCAGAGGTGACAACAACACCCTTGCCTGCGGCTAGTCCATCATCCTTGACCACGTAAGGTGCGCCGAAGTCATCTAATGCGTTGGCGGCTTCCTCACGGTTGGTCGCCACATGAGCCATCGCGGTTGGAACTTCAGCCGCGGCCATCACGTTCTTGGCGAATGCTTTGGAAGCCTCCAGCTGGGCTGCGGCTTTGGTTGGGCCGAAGACCGGGATTCCCGCCTCAATGAGTGCGTCGGAAACGCCTGCTGCCAATGGCGCTTCGGGTCCAACAACGACCAGATCGCTAGCTAGCTCGCGGGCCAGCGCCAACACTGATGCTGGATCTTGTGCATCGATCTGATGGGTGGTGACGTCCTGTGCGATACCGGCATTACCGGGTGCACAATGAACTTCTTTGACGTAGGGGTCTGCACTGAGTGCTCGGACAATTGCATGCTCGCGGCCACCTGGGCCAATAACCAGTACCTTCACCCCGCCGAGTTTACCGGAGAAGTTGGGAGCTGATGCTGTCTATGACTTCCCCAGATCCTCTGAATTTGGACGCAGGATCACCCTGCTGCACGCCGTTGAGCATTGGTGCGCACAGTTCGCGAATAAACTGGGCAGATGGATGGATCAGTGGATATTTCCGATTGTGCGCAGCTGGTGCAGGTGCGACGTAATGGCGCGGTGGAATCTAGACACTACGGTGTAGCCGTGGTGCTCGGAGAAAACGGATCCTCGTTGCTGGCTCTCGGTAACCCAGAGGCGCTGATCTTTCCGCGATCTGCACTCAAGCCCTTCCAAGCAATCGCTTCCTTGCGCTGCGGTGCACAACTAACTGAGGAACAGGTAGCTCTGACCTGCGCTAGCCACGTGGGCAGCTTTGCGCATCAGCAGCTTGCCTTACAGATTTTGGAATCAGCTGGACTGAGTACCGATGATTTGCAGTGCCCCGAAGCGTGGCCCGTAGATTCAGCGACTCGCACGCAGATGACCATTGAGCATCTGCCCAAGTCGCGCTTGACGTTCAACTGTTCGGGAAAACATGCAGGGTTCCTGAATGCAGCCAAGTCCCTAGGCGCTGACACCGACACGTACTTGGATCCGGCCCATCCTGTGCAGCAAACAGCTCACCGTGTCTTTGAAGAGTTCTGCGGCCCGGTGGCACGCACCGGCGTAGATGGCTGCGGCGCCCCAGCAGTGCAAATGTCCCTGCTCAGTCTGGCCCGCGGTTTCCATCACTTGCTCGCTACTTCAGATCCAGATGCTCAACGAGCCGTTACTGCCATGCTCCACCATCCCTGGGCGGTGAGGGGCGAAGGACAAGCAAATACCGAAGTCATCAAACACGCTGGTGTCATCGCTAAGTTAGGTGCCGAAGGAGTGCTGGCCATGACCGCTCCCAACGGGGTCACCGTGGCGATAAAAATGCTTGATGGCTCTTCGCGAGGAACCGATCTGTTGGCTCTGTCATTACTGCACAAGTTCTCGGCCATCGATGAAAATAGCTATCGCAAATTGCACCAGCAACTTCAGCCGCCGGCCACCACAGTTGGTGCCCAAGCAGCTGATCTACAGTTAGCTGGGACCGATTTTTAGTGATCAACTTCCACCCGGGACGACTCCCCCGGCAAATATGACAGTTTTACGTCATCGAAACAAAGAGATGAGATAGGTCATGGCAATCAAGCGTCGCGTTGATGAAACCGCTGGACGCTCGGCAGTGCGCGAGTGGGCTCAAACCGAGCCAGGACAAGCAAAAATATCCCGTCCTGTCCTCGCTATGGCGGTTCGCTACCTGCTGGAAGAATTAGCCTCTCGTGCCGAGGGAAATTCCGTTGAAGTACGCGTACCACCCTTCGGTGTGACTCAGTGCATAGCAGGGCCCAGGCACACCCGTGGAACACCGCCCAATGTAGTCGAAATGCCTGCTGAACTCTGGCTTTTGTTAGCTACCGGGCGAACGTATTGGAGTGAAGCACAGCAAACTGGCCAGTTGCACGCCTCTGGACTTAGGGCAGACTTGTCCGCGCACCTACCACTTATTGAGTACCCTTAAGGGTATGGAGCAACACCCCGCTACCCCGAGATCTGCAGAGCAAAGTGTCGAAGTGCAAATTCACTCGGCGCCCAAATTCTGGCCATTCATCTTGACCTTTGTCGTACTTGGTGCGCTAATCGGTCTGGTCACAGGTTTGCTCGGCGAACCTTCGCAGGAGTACACCCGCGCTTCAGCCTCCGGATTCTTCGCGATGTTCGGTGCTGGACTCGGTGCAGGTATCGGAGCATTGGTGTACGTGATCATTGATCGCTTCACGTCAAAAAAATCCACTAAGCATCTGGCAGTTCCTCTGGCCGAGGACACTGACTCCAGGGGACAACAAGGCTAGGCAGCTTTTCCCTTCCACTGAAGAGCGGGCGGCCGCGCACCTGGCCGCCACCAACCACACACAAACGGTCGGTGTCGACCAAACCAGAACATGAGAGAATAACTGACATGGCGCGTGGCGACGGATTCTTAAATCACGACCTGCTTCCAGGCGAGAAGGGGCCGCAGGACGAATGCGGCGTTTTCGGCGTTTGGGCTCCGGGCGAAGAGGTTGCAAAGCTGACCTATTACGGTCTGTATGCATTGCAACACCGCGGGCAGGAGTCAGCTGGCATTGCGACCAGCGACGGTGCACGCATCAATGTCTACAAGGACATGGGCCTGGTCTCGCAGGTATTCGACGAGAACACCTTGAACTCCATGAGCGGACAGCTGGCTGTTGGCCACTGCCGTTACTCCACCACCGGCGCCAGCCACTGGGCTAACGCCCAGCCAACTTTGGGTCCAACCCAGACCGGCACAGTTGCTTTGGCGCACAACGGTAACCTGACTAACTCCGCTGACTTGGCTGACATGGTTGTTGCCAAGCAGCAGGCAGATGGTGGCAAGGTCCGCGGCGAAATCGCTCAGGGCAATACCACCGACACCGCTTTGGTCACCGCTCTTTTGTCCGGGACCGAGGGACAGTCGCTGGAAGAAACCGCGCTGGAACTACTGCCTAAAATCGAAGGCGCCTTCTGCTTTGTCTTCATGAACGAAGACACCCTCTACGCAGCTCGCGATCCACACGGTGTACGCCCACTGGTATTGGGCCGATTGAACCGCGGTTGGGTTGTTGCCTCCGAGCAGCCAGCCTTGGCTACCGTAGGTGCCTCGTTCATCCGCGAAATCGAGCCAGGCGAAATGATCGCCATCGATGAGAATGGTGTTCGCTCCACCCGCTTTGCCGAGGCTACCCCCAAGGGTTGCGTTTTTGAGTACGTTTACCTCGCCCGCCCTGACGCTTCCATCGCTGGACGTTCGGTCTACGAGTCCCGCGTAGAAATGGGTCGCCAGCTGGCCCGCGAAAACAGCGCGGATGCAGATATCGTGATCCCAGTCCCGGAATCTGGTACCCCCGCAGCCATTGGTTACGCCGAAGAATCTGGCATTCCATTCACCCATGGTTTTGTGAAGAACGCCTACGTTGGCCGTACCTTCATTCAGCCTTCGCAGACCCTTCGCCAGCTGGGCATCAAGCTAAAGCTCAACGCCTTGGAAACCGTCTTGCGCGGTAAGCGCGTGGTGGTAGTGGATGACTCGATCGTTCGTGGCAACACCCAGCGTGCGGTAGTTCGTATGCTGCGTGAAGCTGGAGCTTCCGAGGTGCATGTGAAGATTTCTTCGCCTCCGGTGAAGTGGCCTTGCTTCTACGGCATCGATTTCGCCTCCCGCGCAGAACTGATTGCCAATGGTGCAGCAGTGGATCAGATCGCTACCTCCATTGGTGCTGACTCGCTGGCCTATATCTCTGAAGACGGCATGATCGAAGCCACCATGCAGCCACGCGAGCGTCTGTGCACCGCGTGCTTCACCGGTGACTACCCGATCGCGCTTCCGCAGGAAGAACGTCGGGGAAAGAATCTGCTTGAGCGTGCTAACCAGCCTGGTTGCGAGCCCGGCCCAGATTCCGAATTCGAAAACATCAGCTAAGTACCCGGGACCTCCCCACACATCTCGTTGCAAGCGGCACCGGAGAACCGGTGCTCACGACAGAATAGGAAACCTCTGCCATGAGCGGCAATGATCAGCCAACTTCCATCACCTATGCCGGTGCCGGCGTTGACGTTGAGGCCGGTGACCGTGCCGTTGAGTTGATGAAGGGTGCGATCAAGGCTACCCACACCTCGGGTGTCGTCGGAGGCGTTGGCGGTTTCGCCGGGCTTTTTGATGTCTCCTTCTTGACCGGTTACAAAAAGCCTTACCTAGCTACCTCCACCGATGGTGTGGGCACCAAGGTGGCTATCGCCCAGAAGCTGGACATCCACGACACCATCGGCCAGGACCTGGTCGGCATGGTAGTTGACGACATCGTCGTCGTAGGTGCCAAGCCACTATTCATGACCGACTACATTGCCACCGGCAAGGTTGTCCCAGAGCGCATCGCGGACATCGTTCGCGGTATTGCCGAGGGTTGCAAGCTCGCTGGCACCGCATTGGTCGGCGGCGAAACCGCTGAGCACCCAGGCCTGCTGGCGGAAGACGAATACGATGTTGCCGGCGCTGCCACCGGTGTTATCGAAGCTGATCAGCTGCTCGGCCCAGAACGTGTTCTGGCCGGCGACGTTGTTATCGGCATGGCCTCTTCAGGTATTCACTCCAACGGTTACTCGCTGGTGCGTCGGGTTATTGCCCACGCTAAGTGGGAACTGGACCGCGAGGTTGCCGAGTTCGGTAAGACCCTGGGTGAAGAACTGCTTGTTCCAACCCGCATTTACACCACCGCCTGCTTGGATCTGATTGATGATCTGAACAACGGCGAGGACTTCGGTGTGCATGGCTTCAGCCACGTGACCGGTGGCGGCCTTGCTGCCAACCTCGCTCGTGTGCTGCCACAGGGCTTGATGGCTCGTGTGGATCGCTCCACCTGGGCTTTGCCAGCTGTCTTCTCCACCATCGCGACTCTGGGCAACGTGCCACAGCCAGATCTGGAGCGCACCCTGAACTTGGGCGTTGGCATGGTAGCCATCGTTGATCAGGCCGTGGCAGACCGTGCTGTACAGCTGCTGAACAAGTCAGGTATGGGCGCATGGGTTATGGGTCAGGTTGAAAACATTGATCCGTCGGCAGCTGACGCAGGCTTGGACTTCGTCCAAGGTGCTAAGGGTGTTGACGGTGGCGCAGTGCTGCTGACCGGAGCCTACGCCAAGTAGCCAGCACAGTTACCTACAACGAAGCGCCGCACTGATTGTCAGTGCGGCGCTTCGTTTATTTCGGCTTAGGTTCGGGCAGCCCTAGTCCAGTTGGCTCAGAGCCTGGTCCAAGGGGATCCGCCAACGCCAGGTAGCTTTTTGTTCTCCGCGCACATGGCCATTGGTGATCAGCGCTACGGGCAGTTCACGTTTGACGAAGTTCAGCAATACTTTGTAGCCGCTCATCACTGCCAGGGAGGACCCCAGCACAAGCAAGGAGCTGGATTCTTCTTCCAACGCGGTCATGAGTTCTTTGCGTTCAGCTGGGACGCTTTCCCCGAAGTAGACAACGTCTGGTTTGAGCGCATAGGAATCGCAATTCAGGCAACGAACCATCACAAACTGGTCGATGAGGTATTGCGGTAGCTCCACATCGCCATCGGGATTCACCGCGGCGGGATCAATTTCTACCGCTTCTATGTAACCCTTGTTGGCCGCTTCCAGTCGTACGTCGAAGTCCCTACGGTTCTCGCTAAATCCGCAGTTTAGACAACGCACAGTCGAGAGATCTCCATGCACCGGGATCACGCGTTGGGATCCCGCTTGCTGGTGCAGGCCATCCACGTTCTGGGTGATGATTCCGCTAATCTTGCCTTCACGTTCCCACTGCACCAAGCGCCGGTGAATCTGGTTTGGTTCAGCCTTATCCATGTGGCGCCAGCCTACGTAGCCGCGCGCCCAGTAGCGTTGGCGTGCTTCAGGACGGTAGCGGAATTCCTGATAAGTCATCGGACGGTGACGCTGTAGCGATCCGTTAGGGCCCCGGTAGTCTGGAATGCCCGAGTCAGTGGAAACCCCGGCACCGGTAACAACTAGCACGTTGCCCGCAGCGAGGATTTGTTTCACACCCTCAAGCGCTTCGGCTTCGGGTGTTGGTGGAGCTTGCTCCTCCACAATTCGCTGCATCGAGCGTATGGCAGAGTGGTGCGCCATCTGGATTGATAGCTCTTCTTTGCTACTCACGTTCCACCTCAAGTTTGTTAGACACGACAAAGGCCGCAGCGACTACTAGCTAATTTAGCTTAGTCCCTGCGGCTTGTCGTAAATGTACTGAAGAGCTGTACCACTTGGTGCTTTGGGTGTGGCACTGAGAGTCAAGAACTCCCGGTCTCAGATAAGGAGATTAATCCTCATCGTCGTCTCGTGAGTACTTCTTAGTCAGATCGTCGTAATCCGAATAATCTTCTTCATACGATGAATCATTACGCTCAATTTTTTGAGCATGATGATCGGACTGAACGCCCAACTCGCGTTCTAGTGCCGAAAGGTCAGTGGACGGAGAGTAGTACTTAATGTCTCGCGCCTGACGCTGTGCTTTAGCCTTTTGACGGCCGCGCCCCATGGCGTGACCCCCTCTTTTCAGTAGAGTCGGAAGGTGGTCCACCTTAAAAGATGAAGGCCCCCGAATATGTGATCAGTTCTTTCGTATTTAAAGGTTAACATGATTCACCGGCGAGCATTGAACGCAACACTCTCCGATACCGCTAGACTGTCAATTAGTCCAACGACTATGTATTGAGCTGATGAACGTTCGCAGGACCCGACAATGAAGGAGCCCAGCAGGTGGTGGAAAAGAATCTGCCGGAGCCGCAGGCGGCATTGCCCCCATTGCAGCCCGAAACTCAGAAGCCTAAGCGACGCGGTGGCCAATGGGCACTAATGATCATCGCCGTTTTGGCGCTGGCCGCTGCCGTGGTCTTTGTGGTGTTACGCATCATAGATCCCCCAGCTTCGCCCATTGCGAACAACGTGGAACGCAACGAATCCCCTGGGCTCGACGGGATCATTGCAACCGAAATGCCTCCAGCTCAGCTAGAACTCGGAGATTGCCTTCGCGAATTCGATTCTCCGTTGGACACGCAAACTGTCGTGACCTGCAATTCAGCGCACAACGCTCAGATGATCGGTTCCTTTGAAGTTTCCGGCACCGACTACCCTGGCGCCAACGAGCTACTGACCCAGTCAGAAGATATGTGCAAATCTGTCTCCATTGATCCCAGCGCTGGCTTGGACTCCACGTGGACTTATCACTTCTCCCGCCCTTCTGAAAGCACCTGGGGCCAGGGCGACCGGACGGTCTCTTGCTTCTTGAGCGTCTCCGAAGGCAACGTACGCACTTCGCTCTTGCCTGAAGAATCGACCGAGAATTCTGAAGACGAAAAGTCCACGGATGAATCTTCCGAGGATGAGGATTCGAAGGCCGAAGAGACCACCGAAAGCTAAGTAAATATTTCTTGCGCAATAGTCTTGAGCAAAAAGTGAGTAGGGGCATGAACAGAATGATTCTGTTCATGCCCCTACTTTTTTGTTATTAGCTCTTCTTCAACACCTTGAGCTGATCCGCCTCTTGGTCAAGAAGCACTTCAACGGTGTCACCATCTTGTACATTGCCAGCCAAGATTTCCTTAGCCAACCGGTCCCCGATTTCACGCTGAACCAAGCGACGCAAAGGACGCGCACCATAGGCAGGATCGTATCCGGTCAGGGCCAGCCATCCACTGGCAGCCTGATCAACCTCTAGGCTCAGACGACGTTCGGCAAGGCGCTGCGAAAGAAGCTCAATCTGCAGCTTCACAATGTTGCCCAACTCCTCCAGGCTCAGTGGATCAAACAGGATGACCTCATCCAAGCGGTTCAAGAACTCCGGCTTGAACGACGCATTGACGACGTTCATGACCGCGCTCTTTTTCTCCGCCTCTTCCATGCTTGGATCAACCAGGAACTGCGAACCAAGGTTGGAAGTGAGAATCAGGATGGTATTCCTGAAGTCCACTGTCCGGCCCTGCCCGTCAGTCAGCCGGCCATCGTCGAGCACCTGAAGCAGAATGTCGAATACCTCTGGATGCGCCTTCTCAACCTCATCAAGCAAGATCACCGAGTATGGGCGCCGACGCACTGCTTCGGTGAGCTGCCCGCCTTCTTCATACCCAACGTATCCCGGAGGGGCACCAACGAGGCGTGAGACTGCATGCTTCTCCGAGTACTCAGACATGTCGATTCGAACCATCGCACGCGGGTCATCAAAGAGGAAGTCTGCCAAGGACTTAGCCAGCTCAGTCTTACCAACACCGGTTGGCCCAAGGAACAGGAAGGATCCTGTAGGCCGGTTGGGATCGGCAATACCAGCACGAGTCCGGCGTACTGCATCCGAGACGGCGCTAACAGCTTGCTTCTGCCCCATCAACCGCTGGCCAAGGATCTGTTCCATATCCAGCAACTTCTGGCTTTCACCCTGAAGCATTCGACCCGCTGGAATTCCTGTCCACGCTGAAATGACTTCGGCGATGTCATCGGCAGTGACCTCGTCAGCGACCATGCTATCTTGGGTTGAGCGGTTCGCCTCGGCGAGCGCAGCAGCATCCAATTGCTTCTGGAGAGCTGGAATCTCTCCGTAGAGAAGACGTGAGGCCTTCTCCAAGTCACCTTCGCGCTGCGCCTTTTCTGCCTGGCCACGTAGCTCATCAAGTTTGACCTTGAGATCACCTACGCGGTTTAGTCCGGCCTTCTCCGACTCCCACTGAGAGTTCAGTGCGTCAAGAGTTTCCTTCTTGTCGGCCATGTCTTTGCGTAGTGCCTCCAAGCGCTCGATTGATGCTGGATCACTCTGGTCGGATAGGGCCAGTTCTTCCATGGTCAGTCGGTCCACTTCACGGCGCAGTTCATCGATTTCCTCTGGTGCTGAGTCAATCTCCATGCGCAGTCGGCTGGCTGCTTCGTCAACGAGGTCAATGGCCTTATCTGGAAGCTGACGCCCTGAGATGTACCGGTTGGATAGCGATGAGGCTGCCACGAGTGCGGAGTCAGCAATGGACACCTTGTGGTGCGCTTCGTAGCGTTCTTTGAGTCCGCGCAGGATGGCAATGGTGTCATCTACGCTCGGCTCTCCAACGTACACCTGAGCAAAGCGTCGTTCCAGGGCTGGGTCCTTCTCGATGTTCTCGCGGTACTCGTCCAAGGTGGTGGCACCGATCAGGCGCAGTTCACCACGGGCGAGCATTGGCTTGAGCATATTTCCGGCGTCCATGGCGCCTTCAGAAGCGCCAGCACCAACAACGGTATGGATCTCATCGATGAACGTCACGATCTGCCCGTCTGAAGATTTGATCTCTTCAAGAACAGACTTCAAGCGCTCTTCAAATTCACCACGGTACTTAGCACCGGCCACCATAGCACCCAGATCAAGGGAGATCAGGGTCTTGCCTCGCAGGGACTCGGGAACGTCTCCGGCAATCATGCGCTGAGCTAGCCCCTCAACCACTGCAGTCTTACCAACACCGGGCTCACCGATGAGCACAGGGTTGTTTTTGGTCCTGCGAGAAAGCACCTGGACAAGCCGACGAATTTCACGGTCACGGCCAATGACAGGATCTAGCTTGCCGGAGCGCGCCATAGCTGTCATGTCAGTGCCAAACTTTTCCAAAGATTGGAAAGTGGCTTCGGGGTTTGGATTATCAACCTTGCGGTCCCCACGAATGGTAGGCAAGGTTCCCACCAAGAGCTCGCGGGTAGCACCGAAGTCACGCATGGTTTCGCCGGCCTTGGTTTGATCCGAGGCCAGTGCGATGAGCAGGTGCTCGGTAGAAACGTAGGTGTCGCCCATTTCGGTCGCGGTTTCCTGGGCGTTGCTGACTACCTGCAAGAGCTGACGTGAGAACTGGGCCTGGGCCACTGAGCTACCCGAGCTTGATGGCAGCGCACTAATAGTGGCGCTAGCCTTCACTGACAGAGCATCAACATCAAGCCCAGCCGTTTTCAGCAGGGCAACAGCGACGGAGTCTCGCTGATCCAGAAGTGCCTTGAGCAAGTGCGCTGGTTCAATCTGCGCATTGCCTGCGGTGGAGGCATTCATACCGGAAGCTGAGAGAGCCTCCTGGCTCTTAGTGGTGAGTTTGGTGTCCACGCTCGTCCTTTCTCTCTTTGGGTGAACCCATAAACTTGAGTGTACTTAACTCAACTCTATTGTAGGTGACTTTATTCCAACCAGAAACACGTTGCAAGAGCCTTAGGATGAATCATGACCAATCCCGATACCCCCGAGGTGTACAGCTCGAATCACGACTCAATGATTCAGGTTTTCATTGATCAGCACCGGCAGATGCTGCACGACAGTTTGGAAACTCTCACGGAGTCTGAAGTACGTATGCAGCTAGTGAATTCCAAGACGACGTTACTTGGATTGCTCAAGCACGCCACCTTCGTTGAACGCGTTTGGTTCGGCGAAGCTGCCGCTGGGACCTCACGCAAGCAACTGGGAATCCCCGATAGCCCAGATGAGACCTTTGACCTCCTACCCACGGACAGCATTGAATCAGTGCAACGTGACTACACTCAGGCCATCGAACACTCTCGCAAAGTAGTACAGGGCACGAGTGGGGACGAGATCTTCCCAGGAAACCGACGAGGGCCACTACCGCTACGCTGGATTCAGCTCCACGTACTTCGTGAACTCGCTCAGCACTGCGGGCACGCAGATATCGTGCGTGAACAAATCATCGATGCACGCCAGTAGCACTCCCCAACCAACGGAAACGCAGCGAAGATGTCACTAACCCTCATCCCCATCCCCGCCCAAAAATTCTCATCATGGCTCAAGCGCAGTACCAGCGAATACGTCGCAGATCTCATCACTGCAGGTACAAGTCCGGCTAAAGCGCAGGACAATGCCGAACGAACCATGGCAGGATCATTTCCGGATTCCCTTCCCACCGATTCCAACGCGGTCTTCATTCTGGATCATGATGAATTTGGCGATGTCGGGTACCTCTGGATTGGTCGAGACACCTCCGAAGATCCAGCCTATTGGTGGCTGTGGGACATCATGGTGGATCCCGAATACCAAGGCAAAGGCTTTGGCCGGGAAGCTATGGAACTAGCGGAAGCCTACGCTCTCGCCCAAGGCGCAAAGACTCTTGGGCTAAGCGTCTTTGGGTTCAATCATGCTGCACGCGGCCTCTATGAATCCTTAGGATTCGAAACCACCAGCGTCAAGATGCGCAAAACGCTCTAGGATGGCCACATGATCCACGCTCACTCAGAACGCGCGAACACGAACCATGTATGTCACTAATCACATCTTCATCTGCACTGCGGGTCTTCCCAGCCACTGACAAAACACGTTAGGCTTGAAATACGTAAGGGAGTATTCATAAGCGTTTCACCCGTCAATACGTGGACCTTCATAGGTCTACCGGGTTTTACGGCCAGCTCTAAGCAGGCGAAGAGACTTACTCAAAATCGTCTAAACGCGCCTTACGAAAGTAGGACCTTCCATGGAAGTATCTGCCCTAATTTGGACCCTCACTGTGGTGCTCATTCTCGGCCTGTTGGCCTTCGATTATTTCTTCCACATACGCAAGGCCCACGTTCCGAACCTGCGAGAAGCAGCGATCTGGTCCAGCATTTATGTTGGCATTGCCCTGCTCTTCGGAGTCTTTGTACTGATCTTCGGCGGCATCGATATGGGCACCGAGTACTTCGCTGGTTACATCACCGAAAAAGCACTGTCGGTAGATAACCTCTTTGTATTCCTGATCATCATCGCTAGCTTCCGAGTCCCCCGTGAAGACCAGCAAAAAGTATTGCTCTTTGGCATCGTCTTTTCGCTGATTGCCCGCACCGGCTTCATCTTTGTTGGCGCAGCCCTGATCAACCAGTTCGCCTGGGTCTTCTATCTCTTTGGCTTGATCTTGCTGCTAACTGCAGGCAATTTGCTGAAGAAAGATGATGAATCTGATGAAGCCAATAACTTCATCATCCGTATCGCCAAGAAGCTGTTCCACACCACCGATAGCTACGACGGTGACAAACTTTTCACCAAGATTGACGGCAAAAAAGTACTGACCCCGATGCTCCTGGTCATGGTGGCCATCGGTGGAACCGACATTCTGTTCGCTCTGGATTCGATCCCGGCCATCTTCGGCCTAACCCAGAATGTCTACATCGTCTTTACCGCGACAGCATTCTCACTTATGGGACTGCGCCAGTTGTACTTCCTTCTTGACGGGTTGCTTGATCGACTGATCTACCTGTCCTACGGTCTCGCAGCGATCCTGGCCTTCATCGGCGTCAAGCTGATCCTGCACGCACTGCACGAAAACAATCTGTCATTCATCAACGACGGTGAACACGTTCAAGTCATCGAAATTAGTACCGGATTGTCCTTGACCGTAATCATTGGTGCCTTGCTCATTACCGTACTTGCATCCCTGTTCAGCAAGGCCGGGAAGGCTCAGACTGCTATTGGCAACCTAGGACGTCACGCCAGTAGCTACACAGATCTGACCTACACCTCGGATCCAAACGAACGTGAACGCATCTACCAGGCCTTGCTTGAAGAGGAAGCCTACGTGAAGTCGATGGCCAAGAAATACCGGGACAAGGCCAAAGACGTCGAGAAGATTCGCGAAGAAGTTGCCGAAGCGCATCAGCAACACGAACACTATCTAAATAGCTAGCTTCTGCTTGCGCCCAAAGAATTGGCCACCATCTCCAGTCGGAGGTGGTGGCCAAATCTTTGCAGGAGTGCCTAACGGCGGATGCCAGCGATGTAGTAATCGGAAGGCACGATGACCTTGCCCAGTGGCATCAAGGAGATGGGGATCATCTTCAGGTTCGCGATGCCCAGAGGAATACCAACGATGGAAACAAACATCGGGATCGCAGTAACGATGTGCCCAATAGCAATCCAGATACCCGCAACGAGTACCCAAATAATATTGCCCAAAGTGGAGAAGGCACCGACCGGACCGCGATCGATGGCAGTGCGGCCGAACGGCCACAACGCATACCCTGCGATCCGGAACGAAGCGATGCCAAAGGGAATGGTTACGATCAGTAAGCAGCAAATAATGCCGGCCAAGACGTAGCCCAGCGCAAGCCAAAGCCCGCCGAACACCAGCCAAATAATGTTGAGAATACCGCGCACTAAATCAGTCATAGGTATATCTTCTTCCCTAGCTGGCCGTTGCACTATGGGTGATCCCCCGGATTTTCCCCTAGGGTGTCCAATCCCCCACTTTCTGGCAAGCAACCGACCCCGTTGCTCCGCTAGGATTAATCATCATGAGCGAATCGAGCGATCAGCAGCGCCCTGCCGAAGGAACTGCCCCCAAGGACCCAAATCTCTTCCGCGCAGAACCAGTGTCGTTTGTGCGTCGTGGCAACCGTTTGCAAGGCCGTCGTGCCAGCGCATGGGAACGCAATGCCGAGCAGTACGTCATTGATCCGCCGCGCAAGATTGCCGACACCTCGGTTGCCGATGATTTTAAGCTAGACCCTGAGCAGGCCTTTGGCCGTAGCGCTCCACTCATCGTGGAGATCGGTACCGGCCTTGGAGAATGCATCGCTAATGCTGCCAAGGATGATCCTGAGCGTAACTACCTCGCAGTTGAGGTTTACCGTCCGGGACTTGCACAACTAATGCTGAAGGTTGAATCCTTCGAGATCAGCAACGTCCGCGCAGTTCAGGCCAACGCTCCGGAAGTTTTGGACGTGATGCTTGATGAGAATAGCGCCGATGAAATCTGGATCTTCTTCTCTGACCCTTGGCACAAGCCTCGCCACCACAAGCGCCGCTTGATCAAGCAGTCCTTCCTGGACAAGGTGTCGCGTGTGCTCAAGCCAGGTGGAACCCTGCGATTGGCTACCGACTGGTCCAACTACGCGGAGCAAATGCGCGAAGTCTTGGAAGCCCATGCAGACTTTGAGAATCAGCATCCAGGCAACCTCGCGGGTGTTGAGAGCAACCTGACCAAGGTCCGCCGCGACGGCATGGAAGGCTTTGACCCTGAGCCAGAATTCCTTGATGAACAAGGTGGCTGGGCTCCGCGCTTTGAACGTCGCATCCTCACCAGCTTTGAAGGCAAAGCGCTGAAGGCTGGACGTCTCGTTTTCGATTTGGCTTACACCCGCGTCGGTTAATATCAACGACAAGAAGTGTTTGGTGGCCATGGAATCCATAGGATGGATTCCATGGCCACCTTTGCATCCGAAACCAATACGTACGCGCAGACTCCCACGATGGAATACGCCGGGGTACGCCTGGAACAGCTTTCCGTGGATCACGCCGACGACTTAGCCGAGGTGGTCACCGCCGGCGCGCTGGACAAGATTTGGTACACGTCCATTCCGTCAGCCCAACAGATGGTTGACGATATTAAGAATCGTTTGGCGCTACAGGATGCTGGGGTTATGGCGCCCTTTGCCATCATTGACGTCGCAACAGGTAAAGCGGTGGGTGCCACCACTTATCTAAACATTGACCAGCCAAATAGGCGCGTTGAAATCGGTGCAACCTACTTGTCGGTCGCTGCTCAGGGAAGCGGAATTAACCCGGCGGCAAAGTACTTGCTACTGCAGCGTGCCTTTGAAGAATTAGATTGTTACTCTGTAGCATTCTGCACCCACTGGCACAATGCTGCTTCTCGAGCCGCCATAACGCGCCTTGGTGCAAAGCAGGACGGTGTGCTGCGCAATCACAAATATGATCCAACAACTGGGACCTTGCGCGACACCGTGATTTTCTCGATATTGCCGCACGAATGGCCAGCGGTGCGCACCAATCTTCAGGCGCGTCTAGAACGCCACGGGCGACTCTAGCGGCCGATAGCCCGGCGGGTGGTAAACAACGTTACGGTCGGTTCACGACGTTCTGGGCGCATGCCACGAGCCAAGGAAACGACGTCACCCCCGGAAGTACCGGCGGCAAAGATGCGTGTTTGGCCACGGCGCACGGCGCTTAGTTCATTGCGCAGATCATTCACTTCAGTTTGCAGGTAGGCAACCTGATCTTGCAGATCCAGGATTCGCTTGATCCCCTCTAGGGAGACCCCGTCCTTGCTCAGTGTTTGAACTTGGCGCAGCAAGGAAACGTCACGCTGCGAATAGCGACGCTGCTTGCCGGACTGTCGACTGGGCGAGACTAAACCGATGCGGTCGTACTGGCGCAACGTCTGCGGATGCATATCTGCCAGTTGGGCGGCGACGGAAATGACGAATACAGGTCGCAGGTACTCACCGTTCACGTTGGTTCAACCACCTTTCATCCATGGCTTATTTGCTCCTAAGTCTCTAGTCACCGAGTCTATCTTTCCTGCCGTGCCACTTCGAGGGCACGGCAGGAAGGAAAGCGGACTTCCCTGTTTTAGAGCTTGGCCTTAGCGGCCAGGTCCTCTCGGGGATCTGCGTCCTGTGTTGCAGCAGCGAAGTCCTCGACTGCCTTCTTTGCAGCGTCCGACAGGTTCTGCGGAATCACTACATCCAAGATGATCAGCAGGTCACCAGTGGCCTTTGACGTCTTCACGCCGCGGCCCTTCAGCCGCAAGGTACGACCGGAGTTCGATCCTGCTGGTACCTTCATCGCCACGGTGTCGCCATCCAAGGTTGGCACATGGATCTTGGCGCCGAGTACCGCTTCGTCAAAAGTGACCGGCACGTGGACACGGATATTATTTTCTTCGCGCTTGAAGAAAGGGTGTTCCGCAACCTTGACCTTGACTAGCAGGTCACCGTTGCCGGCAGCTCCTGGCTGGCCCTTGCCGCGTACGCGAACGGACTGTCCGTCCTTGATGCCCGCGGGGATGCGCACATCGATGACTTCGCCGTTCTGCTCACGTAGCCCAATGGTCGTTCCCTTGATGGATCCGGAGAAGGAAATCGAGGTGTTCGCGGTGCGGTCCGCTCCCTTTCGTGGTGGTGCGCTTTGTCCGAAGCCACCGCCGCCACCACCAAATCCTCCCCCACCAAAGAGGTCGGAGAAGTCCGGCTGTCCGCCACGGGTTCGTGCCCCGCCTCCGCCACCAAAGAGGTTGGAGAAGATGTCGTCAAAGCCGGCTTGGCCACCACCCGGTGCGCCACCTGCGCCGCCAGCTGAGAAGCGTGCTCCGCCACCCATAGCGCGAATGGCGTCGTACTGCTCACGCTGTTCTTTATCGGCAAGCACCGAGTGCGCTTCGGAAATGTCTTTGAATTTCTGTTCAGCGGTCACGTCGCCCTGATTGGTATCAGGGTGGTACTTGCGTGCAAGTTTGCGGTACGCCTTTTTAATGTCCGCCTCATTGGCGTCCTTGGCGACGCCCAAAATGGCGTAGAAGTCTTTTTCGATCCAGTCCTGACTTGCCATCAGGGCCCCATCCTTTCAATGCCAATTCGAAACTGCCCACTGACGAAGTCTCGGCAGTGGGCAGTTTCAATTGTGTTATTCGTGGCTATTCGCCGGTTGCGACCAATACCTGCGCTGCGCGCAGGACGGTGGTTCCCTTGCGGTAACCGTTACGCAACACCTGACCCACATGGTCGGCTGGAATTTCCGGAACAGCCTGGCGAAGCAGTGCTTCGTGGATGTTCGGGTCGAATTCCACACCGGCCTCGTTGATGCGCTCCAGGCCATGCTGAACCAAAATGGTATCCAGCTTGTTGGCGATCGCAGCGAACGGTCCGTCGGTCAGATCCCCATGCGCCCGGGCTGCATCGATTTCATCGAGTACCGGAAGGATGGTGGTCAGCACCGACTGGACAGCGTTTTCGCGGGCCACGGCACGGTCACGTTCAACACGTCGACGGTAGTTGACGTATTCAGCCTGCAACCGAAGCAGGTCGTTGCGTAGCTCGGCCTCACCGGCGCTAGCAGCTTCCTGCGACTCGGCCGACTCGTCCACGCCAGCACCAGCCTCGTTCAGGATCGCCTCGGCCTGACCCAGGGCGTCAGCGGTTGGCTGCTCGCTTGCGGCCTCTGGCTGGTTCTCCGACTCAGCGTCGAAGTTTTCGTTCTGGTCTTTTGCCTCGGACATATTCCCCAACTCCCTACTTCTTGTCGGCTTCGTCTTCGTCGATTACCTCGGCGTCGACGATGTCTTCATCAGCGTTTGGAGCCTGCTCGCCTGCAGTTGCCTCAGCACCCTCAGCCGAAGCGTTGGCGTAGATAGCCTCGCCCAGCTTGGTCTGCGATGCCTGCAGCTTCTCGAACGCGGCCTTGACCTCGTCGTCGTTATCCTGCTTCTCAAGGGCAGCCTTCAGTGCGTCAACGTCGGCCTGGACCTCGGTCTTGACCTCTTCTGGCAGCTTGTCTTCGTTGTCCTTGATCAGCTTGTCTACCGAGTAGGCAGCCTGCTCAGCAGCGTTACGGGTCTCAGCTGCCTCGCGGCGAGCCTTGTCCTCCTCGGCGTGTGCTTCAGCTTCCTGAACCATGCGCTCGATGTCTTCCTTGGACAGTGAGGAACCACCGGTGATGGTCATCGACTGCTCGGTGCCGGTTCCCTTGTCCTTAGCGGATACGTGCACGATGCCGTTGGCGTCGATGTCGAAGGTGACCTCAACCTGTGGGATACCGCGTGGTGCTGGTGCGATACCGGTCAGCTCGAAGGTGCCCAGAGCCTTGTTGTCACGGGTGAACTCGCGCTCGCCCTGGAAGACCTGGATCGATACCGAAGGCTGGTTGTCTTCAGCGGTGGTAAAGGTTTCCGAACGCTTGGTTGGGATTGCGGTGTTGCGCTCGATCAGCTTGGTCATCACGCCGCCCTTGGTTTCAATACCCAGGGACAGTGGGGTGACGTCGATTAGCAGAACGTCCTTGCGCTCGCCCTTCAGTACGCCTGCCTGCAAAGCTGCACCAACGGCGACAACCTCATCAGGGTTTACGCCCTTGTTAGCTTCCTTGCCGGCCAGGTCCTTGACCAGTTCAGCAACGGCTGGCATACGGGTGGAACCACCAACGAGGATTACGTGGGCGATGTCCGAAACCTTAACGCCTGCTTCAGCGATAACGTCGTTGAATGGCTTACGGGTGCGCTCCAGCAGGTCCTTGGTGAGGTCCTGGAACTTAGCACGCGAAAGGTGCTCGTCCAGGTGCACTGGGCCTTCTGGGGTAACCGAAAGGTACTGCAGGGAGATGTTGGTGCTGGTAGCCGAGGAGAGTTCCTTCTTGGCCTGCTCAGCAGATTCCTTCAGACGCTGCAGGGCAATCTTGTCCTTGGACAAATCTGCACCCTTGGCCTTAGCCTGAGCCAGCAGCCAATCTACGATGCGCTGATCCCAGTCATCGCCACCCAAGCGGTTGTCACCAGCGGTGGAGCGAACCTGAATGGTGGAGAAGCCGTCGTCATCCTTGCCAACCTCAAGCAGGGAAACGTCGAAGGTACCGCCACCCAGGTCGAAGACCAAGATGAGTTCGTCTTCGTTGCCCTTTTCCAGGCCGTAAGCCAGTGCAGCTGCGGTTGGCTCGTTGACGATACGCAGTACGTTCATGCCAGCGATCTCGCCGGCTTCCTTGGTTGCCTGACGCTCAGCGTCGTTGAAGTAGGCAGGAACGGTGATCACTGCGTCGGTGACCTTTTCGCCCAAGTACGACTCAGCGTCGTTCTTCAGCTTCATCAAGGTACGAGCGGAAATTTCCTGCGCGGTGTACTTCTTGTCGTCTACGTCGATGGTCCAGTCGGTACCCATGTGACGCTTGACCGACGCGATGGTGCGGTCGATGTTGTTGACGGCCTGGCGCTTGGCGATGTCGCCAACCAGAACTTCGCCGCTCTTCGAGAAAGCAACGATTGACGGGGTAGTGCGGTTGCCTTCCGCGTTAGCGATAACGGTTGGCTCACCACCTTCGAGTACGGAAACTACGGAGTTGGTGGTTCCTAGGTCAATACCTACAGCACGCGACATAATGGCTCTCCTTTGCCTTGGTTGAAAGTACTAACGCTGAGGACGTTTATCCTCATTGAGCGTTCTGGACTCAAGTTTACTCAGCCGTTTTCGACTGTCAAATCAACTTGAGCCAACCTCACTCAACTTTGCGTTCTGCTCTGTTCAACGGGTGAGGTGAGCGAATAATTCCCCTACCGCAAAAAAATTTCTCTCCCAGCTACGCGGACGCCACTAACTGCCCTAGATGCGATGAATCAAAGACTTCTTCCTGAATCCCAAGTTGTCGTGATGGGCTACAGAATTATCCAGCTGGCTTGGGCAATCACAACGTTATGTGACTTTCATAGGCGCCCAGCACAGTTAGTCCGAGGACCAAATCCACCGCGGGTTGCATTCCCTTACTTCCGCTTCGTGGGATCAATTTCCTACTTTGTCTTTGGCAACGAACAACCCACCCTTGCCGAGGCGAGGGTGGGTTGTTCGCTATGAGCGTGGCCAGCTATGTAGTTATTTGAATTGAGCTTCGCAAGAGCTGAGCAAGCGATCGGCTGATCAAATAACTAACCCAAGACTTTTAGTCGCTTTCAGCTTCCACGAGCACCGCGGCGGTGCGCGCAGGAATCGAAAGTTCGCCACTCTCGCTCTTGAAGGAAGTCGACTTTACTCGCTGATCGCTTCCATCTTCCAGTGCAGAGGCAAGCGAATACTCGCGCCCAACGAGGTCCTTAAGGGTTTGTGTTTTCTCTTCAGGAGAAGCGTTAAAAACGACCAAGGCCCCATCATGCTTGCTGTCCGCATCTGCACCCACGGTATCGTCAATGCGCATCACGATAATTCCCGGATCCGCCTTTGGACCGCTGAGCGGGAAGCTAACCTTCTGCTCAATCAGCTCGGCAGTTCCTAACCTCAAGAGGCCAACTTCATTGCGGGTACGCAAGAGGTCAAGAGCTGCACCTTCAGCTTGGGACATCGCTTTGGCATCTGGCTTGAGCTCAGGATCTTCCAACAGCGGTGCCATCAGATCCCATTTCTCACCGTTATCAGCCTTGGGAGGTAGACCAGAACCGAACGTATTTTCCTGGCCGGAGAAGTCGATTCGGTTAAACCAGTCCCCCGAGTCATAGCTATTTCGGTCTAGAGATTTTGAGCGCAACAGTTCTGTTCCGGCATGCCAGAAAGGAACAGCCTGCGAATACATCACCGCAGCTTGGGACAACGTATTCATTCGCACACGATCCTCCATGGAAGTTTCGAGAGGCAGCTTGAGCACGGTGAGATCGTAGAGTGTCTCGTTGTCGTGCGCATCAACATAGTTGATTACTTCTCCAGGTTGCGAGGCATAACCAGCAGCAGATCCGCGGTAATCCAATTCGTCACCACGGTGCACCTTGCCATCGGCAGCGAGGAATTCGAATCCGGCAAGATTGCCAGCCAAGCCCAAACGCACCAGGTCCGTTTCATGGCTTAGATCTTTGAGCGCTTCTTCGGTACTTCCATTAACCTCGTTCCCGTTAGGGTCTGTGCCCAGTCCGGTACCGAAGCCCTGACGGAAGGTTGATGATGAATCCACCGGACTGCCACCGTGGACCGCGTCGCGCAGCCGGTCGTTAAAGGTACCGATGCCGGTACCGTTGAGTTGACCTTGGGTGGCTTGATAGAACCGGGCGTTGTTGGCTACTTCCCCAAAGTTCCAGCCCTCGCCGTAGAGGTAGATGGACTTTCCATCCACACCATCGCGTGTAGGTGAGAGTTCATCTAATGCACTGCGCGCAGCCTCCATGGTTTCGCGTGAATGATGCCCCATGAGGTCAAAGCGGAAACCGTCAACCTTGTAGTCCTTGGCCCACAGCACCAGTGAATCAACCATGAGCTTCTGTGCGGCCGCATGTTCCGTCGCTAGATTTTCACAACAGGTCGAGGTTTCTACGTTGCCGGCGGCGTCCAGTCGGTGATAGTATCCGGGCACGATTTTGTCGAACACACTCTTCTCTGCCTGACCAGAGGCCGCGGTGTGGTTAAAGACCTGGTCCAACACAACTTCCAGTCCCATGCTGTGCAGGGATCCAACCATGCCACGGAACTCTTCTACACGCTGCGCTCCTTCGGGATTAGTCGCGTAGGATCCCTCCGGTGCCATGAAGTGGAAAGGATCATATCCCCAGTTGAATCCATCTTCGCCTGCATGAGCGGTGACGCATTCTTGCTGTTCACTTGAGGCGGCAGGCAAGGACTGCAACTTGCAGTCAGTTTCAGTTCGCTGCTTTTCATCCTCTTGGATTGTCGCGATATCAAAACTTGGCAGCAGGTGCACAGTGGTCAAACCTGCGTCCGACAGTTCTTGAAGTTGCTTGCTTCCTGCACCGTTGGCACCAAAGGCTCCAAAACGACCCCGAAGATTTTCTGTCACCGATGAGTCGGAGACTGAGAAGTCACGGATTTGAAGCTCGTAGATGCTGCGGTCCACATCTTTCTGAACATCATTTGCTTCGGCTTTGCGCCACTGCTTGGGCTGATGCTTAGGATCTTCCAAGTTCACTGCCACGGACTGAGTGGAGTTCGTCGTTAAGGCAACCGAGTAAGGGTCGGTGACAATATTGGTCTCGATCTTGCCGGTCTCGGGAACAAAGACCCGTACTTCCCACCGGTATTTGGCTTCCGCCATCTGTGGCTTACCGTTGACGGTCCATGCTCCACTAGCTGCGTCGTAGCTGGCTTGATGCCGGGTTGTCTTCTCGTTTTGGTCGGTGATCAACAGCGTCGTTTCATGGGCAGTGGGTGCCCAAAGCCTGAAGGTTGGTCGTTTGCCGGTGAAGCTCACGCCAAGTTCTACTTTTTGAAGTGCCGTCGCATAGAGATCATCAATGGCACCGGAGGTTTGCAGTGCGGTGAATGCGGTGAGCTTCTTGGCTCCGTCTTGAACATCCCAACGCGCCAAGGCCAATTGTGAGCGCAAGACGGCTGCAGTAACTTCCCGCGACATGTTCACGCGCAGTGCGCGGTAGTCGGCTAGGTGTGGGAATTTCTTGCGCTGCGCTTCGGTGAGCCCGCTGATAACTCCTTTGAGTTCAATCGGTTTCGCTCCGGAAATTTCCTCCCCGTCCAACCTCAGCTTGGCATCTTTCGAAGCGTAGAGAGCATAGCTTTCCCCGCTACCTAAGTCTCGCGGGATGGCAATCGTATCGGCAGAGATCCACTGCGCTTTGGATTGCCCAACCCCGGCAATCGTCGCACTAGTGCCATCAACCTGCACTAGATGAGTTGTTGAATCGTAGCTGAAGGTTACCGAGTCGCCCGACTTGACCGAAAGACTGTAGTTTCCGCCTCCAAGGGCTCCGCCCAACCCATAGTTCTCATCCCAACCACCATTGTGTGCCACCTTGAACTCGTAGGTTCCAGTGGGGATCTTGTCGGTGGCGAACTCGTACGTTCCGTCCCCGTCAGCATCAGTCATCGCTGTTGCTGCACAGCTTGCTTCCCATTCGGTACCGCAACCCAGTTCATCTTGAAAACTGCCAACCAAGGTGACTGTGGGTCCGTTAGCCGAAGCGGCCACCAGAGCCAACGGTGAGACCGGCGCCAGCACCAGTACCGGAGTGGCAGTCAAAGCAGTCAGCCAGCGGCGCCATGTGCGCTTTGGGTACTGCGGGGGTGAATGATGTTGGCGCGCAGAGAAAGTAGCGCTAGTGCTGTTCACGAAATGCTCCATTGAATTCGACAGTGCTGATGGCGCGCCACAACAAGTGGCAGGCCAGTGATTCAGACCACACTACTTAGCAGTATTCACAGAGTGCAAGCGTTTTCAACATTTACATCAATAAGGAGGTCAACTGGCAATCTTTATGGAAGTTTTCCATCTTTTTCCATAGAAAACGCTTGCAGTAGAACCTCAAGACGAGGGACATCGCCCATCTTGATTGCCACTTTTTGAGCGCTTAAAACACGAAGCCCTGGACAGCTTTTGCTGTCCAGGGCTTCGTGATGACTATTTAGTTTTAGCGACCGCTAGTGGTCGGGCTCGAAGCGCGACGTGGTCCGCGTGAACGGCCACCGGTCGGTGCTGAAGCGTTGCGACCACCAGCACGCGATCCGCGTGAAGCGTTCGATGGACGCTCTGTGTTTGCACCGCGAGCTGAACGTGCTGGACGATCAGCGTTGCCACCACGTGCTTCGCGTGCTGGACGCTCAGACTGGCTCGATGCGCCGTCACGATCCGAGCGACGACGTTCGCCACCGCGGGACTGACCTTCGCCACCGCGAACATTGCGTCCGCCACCGCGGCCACCACGAGCGTTCGAAGATTCGCCAGCTGGCTTCTTCTTAGCTGGGTTACGGGTCTGCTGTGCTGGAGCAACGTAGGCAACGTGCTCAGCAACTTCGCCAACAACCTTGGCAACAACTGGCGAGTTCAGGTTGACCTTTTCGAAAGGTACCTTCAGGCCAGCCTGCTTCAGCAACGAAGCAACGTCGCCCTGCTGATCAGGGGTGCAAATGGTAACTACGGTTCCATCCGAACCTGCACGGGCGGTACGGCCCGAGCGGTGGGTGTAAGCCTTGTGCTCTGCTGGTGGATCAACGTGAACAACCAGTTCCACACCATCAACGTGGACGCCACGGGCGGCAACGTCGGTAGCTACAAGAACCTTAGCTTCGCCGGAAGCAAAGGCTGCCAGGTTGCGGTCACGGGCATTCTGCGAGAGGTTGCCGTGCAGGTCCACCGCTGGAACGCCAGCCTTGGAGAGTGCAAGAGCCATCTTCTTTGCGTGGTGCTTGGTGCGCATGAACATGATGCGGCGTGCGGTGCCCTGAGCCAGAATACGGATCAGTTCTTTCTTGTCATCGTTGCCGATAACAAAAACGTGGTGCTCCATGGTGTTCACAGCAGCCTGAGGCGCATCCACCGAGTGAATGGTTGGGTTGCTCAGGTAACGCTTGACGACCTTGTCCACGCCGTTGTCCAAAGTAGCAGAGAACAGCATGTGCTGGATGCCGGTTGGCATACGGTCCATGATGCGGCGAACTACAGGCAAGAAGCCCATATCTGCCATGTGGTCAGCTTCGTCCAGTACGGAGATTTCAAGCTGGGAAAGGTCAACGATCTTCTGCTTGATCAGGTCATCAAGACGACCTGGGCAAGCGATGACAATGTCAACGCCCTCATTCATGGCCTTTTCCTGACGGCTCTGAGCCACGCCGCCGTAGATGACGGTGGTGCGCAGGCCGCTAGCCTTCGCCAGGGGATCGACAGTCTTCGCGATCTGGGTTGCCAATTCACGGGTTGGCGCCATGATCAATGCGCGGGGGAAGCGGGCCTTGCGGCGCTGGGGACGCTGTGCCAAGCGAGCGACCAGTGGCAACGAGAAAGCCAAGGTCTTGCCGGAACCGGTCTGTCCGCGGCCAAGAACATCTCCGCCAGCCAATGTGGATGGCAAGGTGGCTTCCTGAATCGGGAAGGGGGTTTCGATTCCGCTCTCGGAAAGGACTTTGGCAAGGTTTCCGGGCACGCCCAGGGCGCTAAAAGTTACGGACATATTCAAGCTTTCTCTCTGATTCGCACGCCACGAGCCGTGGCGCTGGGTCTCGCCGAGCCAGGAGGAAGTCCGCACCGCGCAGGGCCATCGTTCTGGCCTGCAACCACCGGTGAATCCGCACGGAATCATTCCGGGGAATCAGCTGGAGGGGAAATCTAAACTGTCGACGCATGCATCCGGTCAAATCCGGAGGTGCACAAGTATCCACTCTACAGTGCTTGAACCTGATTGGCCTGTGACCATCCCCGCCTTGCCCTTGATATGCCGGAGACTTTCACCACGTTCCCGCTACTTGCTGGCGCCAATTTTGCGTGCCAATTTGGAGGGCCACCAGACCTTTGGCCCAATCTCCTCCACCAGTGCTGGCACTAGCAGGCTGCGGACAATAAAAGTGTCAAGAAGCACGCCGAAGGCAACAATGAACCCCAGTTGTCCCAGGAACATGATGGGTACAACCCCTAGTGCGGCGAAGGTTGCTGCAAGGACAACACCTGCAGATGTGATCACGCCGCCGGTGACCTGCAGCCCGCGGCGCATGCCTTCATAGGTGCCGATCTTCAAGGACTCCTCGCGCACTCTAGTCATGAGGAAAATGTTGTAATCCACGCCCAGCGCTACCAGGAATACAAAGCCGAACAACGGCACCGAAGGATCCGCGCCAACATAGTTGAAGACATTATTGAAGACCAACGCGCTAACACCCATGGCCGTTCCATAGGAGAGCACCGTGGTGATCATCAAGAGCAATGGCGCGAGCACCGAGCGCAAGAGCAGCATCAGAATCACAAAGATCGCGCCCAGAGTCGTGGGGATGATCTTGTAGAGGTCCGCCTGCGCCGTTGCATTGGTATCGAGCTGCGTGGCGGTGGTGCCGCCAACCAGCGCTTGCGAATTGACCTGGTGCACTGCATCGCGCAGCGCAACGATAGTTTGCTTGGCCTCATCGGAGTCGGCGGCATCGGCCAGGGTCACAGAAATGAGGTTCCGCCCCTGGACCTCATACGGCTCAATTCCGCGCTCGGCAAGTGCAGGGCCGCCATTTTCGGCCTGCAGGTACGCTGAGTCAACGCCCGTCACATCAAGAGCCTTGTCCAGGGTTGCCTGGGCATCTGCTTGATCAACAATCACCGTTGCCGGGGAGCCAGTTCCTCCCGGGAAATGCTCGCCCAGCGCTACCTGGCCATCCCGGGCTTCGGAACCGCCAACCACCAGTTCGCTTTGAGGCACTCCGTGGGCCTTGAGCCCGGTGACACCCAGCACTCCCGCGGCCAAGACGACAACAGTGATCATCCAAATCGGCCGTGGATGCCGGGCGACAAATCCAGCGATCCTGCCCCACAGGCCCGCCGGGATCCCCGGGTCTTGGGGAGCGCTTTGAGGCTTGGGAGCAAATGGCCAGTAGGCGGCCCTGCCCAAGAGCCCCAGTACTGCTGGCAAGAAGGTCAGTGCGGCAATAATCGAGAAGATGATGCCCGAAGCGCCGATGGGCCCCAGAGCCTTGTTGGAGTTCAAATCCGAGAAGAGCAGGCATAGCAGGCCCACGGTGACGGTGCCACCCGACGCGACAATCGGCTCCAGCGAGCTCTTGAACGCCGTGGACACTGCCTGCCACTTGTCAGCGCCGGAGACCAAGGCTTCCTTGTGCCGTGCGACAAAGAGCAACGAGTAATCCGTGGCCGCGCCAATCACCAGAATGGAAAGGATGCCTTGGGCCTGGCCATCCAACCGGATCCAGCCTTCCGAGGCCATGAAATAGACGCTCAGAATCGCGGCGCAGAGGGCAACCATCGAGGTCATCAGCACCGTGATGGGCAGCAACAACGAGCGATAGACCAGCAGCAGGATAACCAGCACCGCTGCCAGTGCCACGCCCAGCAGCACACCGTCGATGCCGCCGAAGGCCTCAGCCAAGTCCGCGCTGAACCCTGCCGGTCCCGTCACGTAGGCAGTGGTGCCTTCGGGCTTTTCCGCGGCGATCAGGGAGCGCAGTTCCTCGACGCCTTCTTTGGCTTCGGTCTCGCCGGAGATTGGTACGAGCAGTTCAGCAGCTTGCCCGTCCTTGGAAATAAACGGTCCAACCACATCCCCTTCGAGGTATGTGAAGCCGGCAAGCTTTTCGGCGAGCGCAGTGACGGCAGAAGCCTCGAGTTTCCCCGTGCCGGTTAGGACCACGACGGCGGGGATCGCTTCAGAAGTTTGGAATTTGTTCTGCCATTCAAGGGCCCGGGTGGCTTCTGCGCTGGCCGGAAGGAAAGAGGTCTGGTCATTGGTCTGGACTTCGGAAAGCTTCCCGAAAGTGGGTCCGCCAAGTCCAGCCACGCCGAGCCATAGCAGAATCAAGACAGCGTAGATTCCAGCTCTTATACCTATGCTTTTTCTTTTTCTGGTAGTGGACGAGCCGTTTGCTAGCTGGGTTTGTTGTGGCACTTTCGCGTTTCCTCATTCATAGTCGCGCTCTGCGCATCGATCCTCGATGTGAATCCAACATTACCCTAGATAGTTCCACCATCGAACTATTTTTTCTGGACACGGGCCAAAACGGTTTAGGATTGCGGCTATGACTGCAAGCGACTACCAGCAGCTGGTGGTGCTCCTACAGGAATTCAGCCAGGCAACCGACCGCTATGTTGAATCCACGGGAGCGCAATTCGGCACCCACCGAACGGACATGAACGCCCTGTCCATCATCATGAAGTACCAGCAACGCGGAGCACTGCCGTCCCCCAAGGACCTGAGCCATGAACTGCAATTGAGTTCCCCCGCCACCACTGCGATGCTGGACCGCCTCGCACGCCTGGGCATGATTGAACGGTTGCGCTCCGACCAGGATCGACGAGTCATCCGGATCTCTCCAACCGACAAGGCCCGGCTCAAGGGACGCCAAATGTTCATGCCGCTGGGCATGAAAATGATGGAAGTCATCGGCACCTACAACGACCAAGAACTCCAGATCGTTACCCGCTTCATGAACGATGCCATCGCCGGGGTCGACGCTGCCCGTCAAGAAGCCGTAACGCAAAGTCCCGCGAATCCCTCGAACCCGCCAGCGGGCACTAGCATTAACCGGTGACTCTTTCACTGTGGTTTTCCCTGCTCAGCGCCTGCATCATCATCAGCTTCACTCCCGGTGCTGGCGCCATCAACACCATGAACAATTCGATGCGCCAAGGCTGGCGTGCCTCCATCTGGGGCATCCTCGGACAGCAAATCGCCTTGCTCATCCATGTAGTGATTGTCGCCGCCGGCGTTGGAATCCTGGTAGCCAATAGCCCAGCGCTCTTTGCCATCATCCGATATGCCGGAGCGGCCTACCTGGTGTATCTGGGAATCCGAATGCTGCTGTCCAAACCGGAAGTGGCCTCCGATGGAACCACCTCGGGGCGGCAGCTGACCCGACGCGTGATGCTCAACCGCGGGATCCTGGTCAACTTGCTCAATCCCAAGGCCATCGTGTTCTTCTTGGCTTTCACCCCGCAATTCATCAACGCAGATCAACCGCTGCTGGGTCAATACGCGTTGTACATCGGAACGGTCATCGCCGTGGACATCCTGGTGATGTACTTCTTCTTTGCCGGAACCGCACGCACTTTCCAGCGCTTCACCGCCACCTACCGCGGCGCAAAGATGCTGAACATCCTCTTCGGGGTCCTGTTCATCCTTGTCGCTCTTCTGCTGCTGTTCCTGCACTAGCGGCATCAACCCTGAAACGTTACCGATTTATGCCCGACTTTCGGGCGCGTAGCTATCGCACCAGAGCGCTTGTGCCCATAGACTGATGCCATGTTCCGGATAATGATCGTGTGCACGGGGAATATCTGCCGTTCGCCTATGGCCGAGTACATGCTCAAAGACGCCTTGGTTAATGCCGATGTCAACGAAGTTCAAGTGCTCTCGCGGGCCATCACCGACGGCGAAGTCGGCAACCCCATCGACGAGCGCGCCGCCAGCATCCTGCACAGCCATGGACTGGACGCCTCAGAACATGTCGCTGCCCAAATCGACGCCGATGAATTGGCCGATATGGACCTCGTCCTGGCCATGGACACCGACCACTTCGAAGAACTGGTACCAGAGTTGGCGGAGCTCGACCCGTCGCAACGACCTCAGCTGCGCATGTTCCGCTCCTTTGATCCGCAGGCCGCCAGCTCGCCGCATGACCGCCAGGGCGTTTACGACCCCTGGTATGGCGATGCCGGCGACTTCCGTGAAACCTGGAAACTTATTTCTGCTTCCCTGCCAGCCCTTGTAGATTACGTGCGGAGTAATATCGCTTCTCGTGGAAACCGCTAGACCAACTTTCATTGCCATTGATGGACGCTCCGGTTCAGGCAAAAGCACCTTCGCATCATCACTAGCGCAGCACCTTTCAGAGTTCTCTTCTGTAAATATCCTGCGCCTTGAAGACCTCTACCATGGGTGGCACGGCCTCGCCGATGCCCGGCGGATGTACAACGACCTACTACCCGCCTTAGCCGCAGGAGAAACAGTCACCTACTCCACCTGGGATTGGGCAAACGATCGCCTTGGAGAGCACCACGAGTTCACGGCCGCCGACATTCTCATCATTGAAGGCGTCGGAGCACTCAACGACCAAGCCCGCGAAATCATAAACTTCGGCATCTGGCTTGCAGCACCGGAAGATTTTCGCCGCGAACGCGCTTTAGCCCGGGACGGTCAAACCTACCGCCCGTACTGGTCTACGTGGGCAGAGCAAGAATCTGTTTATCTTCAGACTCACTCACCTGCTGATCATGCGCTGCTGTTCATTGATACTTCCGAAGTTGCTGATCCGCTCAACTCGCTTTTGGGCGCCAGCCATTTCTTGCCCGAAGCGATCAAGGAACTTTTTGGCGGTACGGCTCAGGGCTCCAACCTGCCTACATTGCGCCAAAGTTATCAGGCACCAGTTGATGTGGCTGCACTTTTTGAACAGCTCACAGCCCAGTTACCCCACGCTGCTCTTTTGGAATCCACCAGCCAGCACCTTGATGATCCGCTGGGGCGCAACCGCTATTCCATCCTCGCTTTTGCAACCAGTGCTCAACCGCCAATCCTCGGGGCCAACGAATCAGGAGCCTACATCACCGTGGGCGGGGCGCGCCTTCAACTCGGTCAAAATTTCTTTGACTCACTAGGCTCCCTCTGGCCCTCAAAAAACCAGTTGCACACCGACTACCCACTGCCACTATGGGTGGGCTACCTCGGCTATGAGCTCAAGCGCGAAGTCGCAGCCTCAAATATCAGCGCAGAAATCTCTCCGGGACAAACGCGTCCCGACGCGCAATTTTTCGCTCCGGACACCATCATGGTCATTGATCATCTGAGCTCCCAGATGCATTTACACAGTGCCAGCAAACCTTCCGCGCAGCTGTCCATCCTTCTTGGCAATCCACCGCAAGATCGCCGGAGCAAAACACTACCGATACCTGAATTTGTATGTGCTGACACCGCAGCCGGTTACCAAACCAAAATCCTCGCTGCGCAACACGAAATCTATGAGGGCAACACTTACGAAGTCTGCCTGACCACCGAGTTGACCGCCGTTGCCCAAGACTTTGATCCGTTCGAAGCCTATTGCAGGATGCGCCTTAGCAGCCCGGCGCCCTTTGCTCACTACTTGAAGTTAGCTGACCTTGAAGTCGCAAGTATCTCTCCAGAACGTTTTTTGGCTCTGTCTAACGATGGGCAGCTACGTGCTGAACCCATCAAGGGCACACGACCACGCGGCGTCACCGAAGTCTCAGACCTGGCACTCAAACATGATCTAGCAACGCATCCAAAAGACCGCGCAGAAAACATCATGATTGTTGATCTTCTGCGCAATGATCTCTCACATTACGCAGTGCCCGGATCCGTCAAGGTGACACGGTTGTGCTCTGTGGAAAGCTACGCAACGGTGCATCAAATGGTCTCCACCATCGACGCCACCCTGAGTCAGCCAGAACTGGCGGCTGGGGCCTTGCGCGAAGCCTTCCCACCGGGATCAATGACCGGTGCCCCAAAGCTGTCCACGATGAACATCCTTGATGAGCTCGAAGAGCACCGTGCCCGCGGCCTGTACTCCGGGGCGGTGGGCTATTTCGGAGCCGACGGTGCTGCCGACTTCTCCGTAGTTATCCGCACACTGGTTTGTGACCGTTTGCCTGATGCGTCGTGGCGATTATCTTTGGGGCTGGGCGGAGCAATTACCGCAGACTCAGTTCCACAAGAAGAGTGGGAAGAGGTCATCACCAAATCCCGTGGTGTCCTTCAAGCCCTCGGCGCCAGCTTCCCGCAGCCTACTGCAACGTAGCGGTGAGGCGGGCTACGTTGTCTATCCAGCGCTGCATTCGTGGACGACGGCGCCACTGCCCCAAAGTGATTTCCGTAGAAATCTCGCGGTAGTGATTCTGTACTTCGTTGACCGCGTTGACCATCTCCTTGCCCAAGAGCATCACGGAAATTTCCATGTTCAGGCTGAAGGAACGCATATCCATATTTGAGGATCCGACGACCGCCACTTCGTCATCAACAGTGAAGCACTTGGTGTGCAGAACCATCGGCGCTGGGTAGCAGTGAATACGTACACCAGCTTCGAGAAGTTGCTGGTAGTAGGACTGCTGCGCGTGGTGAACCAGGAACTGGTCGCCTTCTTCACAGACAAAAAGTTCAACTTCTACCCCGCGCTGGGCTGCAGTAGTAATTGCGTAGAGCATGGAATCATCTGGCACAAAGTACGGGCTGGTGATTTCCAAGCGCTCGGAGGCCGAGTAGATCAGCGTATTAAACAGGCGTAGGTTATTTTCCTTGCCGAAGCCCGGACCGCTTGGAAGTAGCTGCGCCAAGGTTGACCCGGGACGTTCTTCGTAGGCCAACGGGTGCCTGGCCTCGTTCATGTCCATCAGGACTTCTTGGTCGTTTTCTTCCTGCCACCAGTCAATAGCAAAGGTCACGTCCAAGCTGCGAACCAAAGGACCTTCAACGCGCAGCATCATTTCGACCCACTCGCGTCCGACCTTATGCGAAGACTTACGCTTGTAACCCGGTTCAATCAGGTTCTGGCTCCCGGTGAAACCGACCTCGCCATCAATGACCAAAATCTTGCGGTGGTTACGCAAGTCTGGGCGGCGCCAGCGCCGACCAATCAAGTCAATGGGAAGCATGGGACGCCAGTTGATCCCTGACTTTTTTAGACGTTTTTTCAACTCGCCATAGCCCTTAACTCGCAAGGTACCTAGGTGGTCAAAGAGCAGGCGCACGTGCACACCACGTTGTGCCGCGCGTTCTAGTGCTTCAAGGACTGGGCCAACATATTCTTCGTCGTCGCCCATGATGTAGAACTGAATGTGGATGTAGCGTGTTGCTTTGTCGATTTCATGACGCATCGACTCCATCGAGTAACGGTAGTCAGAAATAACCTCAACACTGTTGCCACCTTCTAGGGGCATAGCACCTAAGTTACGGTTCAGGCTGACCGCAGATTCAACCCACTCTTCTTGGGAGTGAAATTCTTCAGGCAACTCCATGTGCTTGGTGGCGTCAATGATTTGCTCGTGGGCACGCTGCTGCTTTTCTAACCGACTACGCGAGAGCCGCGGGTTAGCAAAAAGCCAGTAGGCCAAAAGTCCAACCACCGGAAGGAAGAAGATTCCCAAGAGCCAAGCCATCGCCGTGGTGGGGCGTCGGTTGCCCGGAACGATACCGATCATGAAGTAACGGACCACCAATTCGATGGCTACAAGGATGCTCCACAGCACGCTACCGATCTGCATAAGTACTTCATTACTCGGTAACACTGCTGGTACACCCCTTCGTTACGCACGATGATCGTCGCGATTTCCGGCTCTGATCTGCGTAATACAGCTCAAATTCCTCCGCTTAGCTTATCTAAGATTCACTAAGAAGTCTGAACATCCGTGAGCTCAAAGGTCACACATGGGCTATGGGTTCGATAATCTGTAGGTATGAGTTCTCTAGTATTCTTGGATCCGGCCTATCCGGCAGGCTACTTGGCCGATATTTCCGCACCACAACTTCCAGTCACCGTGCAGGGAGTCACCCGTGGAGACGGCATCTTCGAATCGATGCTCTACACCAACCAAGCGGTTCGCAAATTTGAAGCGCACCTTGCTCGTCTGGCCAGCTCGGCTGAACTATCAGACCTGATCATTCCCGATGCACGCACCTGGTATGCCGCAGTTGATACGGCCGTGGCTGACTTTGACGCCACCGGCGGCGCAGAGGAAGCTGTGGTCAAACTGATCGCAGCTCGTGGTGAGCATGATGAAGATCCAGCAATCTGTTGGGTGACTGTCACTCCTGCCCCGACCCTAGGCAAAGAGCAGCGCGAATCAGGAGTCGACGTACTCTTGCTTGATCGTGGCTACGATTCCAAGCTTGCCGAACGTGCACCATGGTTGATGATGGGCGCGAAGACCCTGTCCTACTCGATCAACATGGCAGCCCTACGTTATGCACGCAAGCACGGCGCCCATGAGGTTATTTTCACTTCGGCCGACGGTATCGTGCTGGAAGCTCCCACCTCAACGGTGTTGGTTGCCCAGCGCGATGGTGAGACCAAGCGTCTGCTGACCCCCATGCTAGAAACGGGTATCCTGCCGGGCACCACACAGAGTGCAATCTTTGATGCGGCTGCTCAAGACGGTTGGGAACTGGGTTACGGCCCGTTGCGTCCAGAAGATCTCTACCAGGCTGATGGTGTCTGGTTGGTTTCCTCGATCCGTCTGCTCACTCCGGTGCGCACCTTGGATGCCAAGCCATTGCGTCTAGACGCTGAGCTCCATGAAGAACTCAGCGCCCTCAGCGACGCAATTCGCTAACTCCACACAAGGTTGTAGGTGCCGGCCCACAGGGCCGCACCTACAGCTGCAGCACCCAGGACGATGCCGGCGATAAGTACCGCGGCGTCGGTCCGGGTGAAGGTGGCCGTGCGGATCCAGGTCCGTTTGGCCGTACCAAAGCCTTTAGCTTCCATGGTGGTTGCCAAACGACCGGCACGGCGAATGGCCTGAACCAGCAAGGCCAGGCTCTGACCAAGTTTCGCGCCAATCCGCTCAGCGAGGGTGCCGAAGTTTCCGACACCACGAGCCCGACGGGCCAAGGTCAACGTCGTAAATTCCTCAATCATCAGTCCCAGCAATCGCATTCCGGCTAATGCGCCGAGCACAAAACGATGCGGGACCTTAAGCTGTTGAGACAGTGCCCCGCCCAGATCACTCGGGTTGGTGGTGGCCAACAACAAGATGCATGGAATCGCCAAGGCGAAGGCCCGCAGCCCGGTGGCAATACCGCCCTGCAGCGAACCCTCGGTAATACTGAACAGTCCAAGCTGCGCATAGACTGCGCCACTATCTTGGCCAACCAGTGCAATACCCCACGCAGCAAAAAGCCCTGCCAGTAGCAGCGGCCACGCCCGTTTGAGGAACTTCAGCGGACTGAGACCGGCCAGTGGGAACAACACAACGCTGGCAACAACGATCACCAAAGCCGAGACTGCATCCAATGTACTGATCAAAGGCAACGTTGCGGTAGCCACGGCGCCCAGCTTGGCTAACGGGTTGATCTTAGCTAGCCAGCTATCGCCCACCGGAGCATCCAGTACCGGTCCCTTAGGCTTGGCCACGTCGCCGCTTGGCAGTGCAGCTAGATGAATCTGCTCAGCCTGCAAGACGCTGGCCAAATGTTCATCGTGAGTCACCGCAATGATCGCGGTGTCCTGCTCCAACTGAGCAACCAGCAGCTGCGCTAATTCACGCCACGTATTGGCATCCTGTCCGAAGGTTGGTTCATCAAGGATCAACACGTCTGGAGAAGCGGCTAACACGGTGCCTACGGATAGCCGACGTTTCTCTCCTCCGGAGAGCGTGAATGGGTTTGCGTCAGCAAGATGTTCCAGACCCAAGCGCACCAGCAGTGACTGCACTAACTGCTCAACTTGTTCCGGCTCGTATTTCAGTTCTCGCCCGCCAATGGCTTTGGCTCTTAACGGAGCAAAAGCTAGTTCTTCACGGACGGTTTGCGCCACAAATTGGTGCTCAGGTTCTTGGAACACTGAACCGATCCGACCAATCAGCGCACCAGCTTTCCAGCTAAACGGTGAGCTGCCAAGACCATTGGCTAGCTGCTCGCTTGCATCAAGCTGTCCTGCGACAGGAGCGAGCAAGCCACCAACGGTGAGTGCCAAGGTGGATTTACCTGCACCGTTTTCACCACGGATGACCGTTGCGGTGCCTGCGCGGACTTGTAGGGTAACCGGGCGGGTGCGCGGTGCTTGCTCAGCTCGGGCGCACACCAAGTCTTTGGCCTCCAGCAAGGTTCCTCCCGGCTGGAGTGTCACTTGTTGGATTTGTGGCAGGTAGCCGGGAACCCACAGACCGGCCGAAGCGAGTTCAGCGCGAAGCTGCTGATCCTCCATGAGCTGTTGCGGGCTCAGATCATGGGCTACTCCGCCACCTGGCTCAAGGACGATGATGCGGTCCATGTGCTGGGCCCAGACTTCCAACCGGTGTTCAACTACCAGCACGGTGGCCCCGCTGAGCTGTGCCGCATTAAGCACGGCATCGCGCAAGGGACCGATCCCCTCTGGGTCCACGTTGGCGGTCGGCTCATCAAGGAGCATCAATCCTGGCTGCATGGCCAAGATCCCGGCCAGAGCCAGTCGCTGTTTCTGTCCTCCGGATAGTTCTTGGGTCCGGTGGTCAAAGGAGAGCATGCCTAGACCTACAGCGTCCAATACTTCTGGGATGCGCTCACGGATCACCTCGGGATCTACAGCAAGATTCTCCGCACCGAAGGCGACATCATCAGCTACCCGGCTCTGCACCACTTGGGTCTCCGGGTCTTGCTGCATCAGCCCAACCGGGCGTTGGCGAGCAAAGGCATCTGCCCCGTCAATGAGTAGCTCCCCACGCATTTGCTGCGACTCGTCGACTTCCAACAACCCCGCCAGAGCATGTAGCAAGGTCGACTTTCCCGCACCGGAAGGACCAACAAGAAGTACTTTCTGGCCGGCCTGAATATTAAGGTCTAAATCGGAAACGGCGGGAGTTGTTCTTTCGGCATGCTGCCAGCTAAAACCACGCGCAGAAATCTCGGCGCCCCGCCGAGTTTGAGCGTCAGCGCCACGGTTAGCCAGCGAACTCATTTGGCGGCCAGTTTCCCGGACTCGAGGTGAGCACGGCGGCTAGCCAGTGCGCTCAGTGCACCGGTCTTAGCCAATCCACGGGTGGCCAGCCAAGACAGCAGACCAGCGATAATCAGTCCAGAGACGCCGGTGATCAGCACGTGCAAGATCTTTAGTGATGAGGTGTATTCCACGTAGTACGCCAGGATGTAGGCTTCGGAAATACCGGCGAAGATGCCGGTGAAAAAACCTGCAATGAGCGCAACGCTCAGGTTCCACTTGCGGTAGCGGAAGATGGCAAAGACCAATTCAGCACCAAGGCCCTGGACCAGCCCGGAAACGATGACGCTCAGACCGTAGTGAGATCCCAGCAATGCCTCGATAATGGCTGCCAGTAATTCGCAGAACACTGCTGCACCTGGTTTGCGGATGATCAGGGCACCGAGTACCGCTGGGAAGAGCCATACGCCAGTCAGCAGTGCAGCGGCAGGTGGGAAGGCAACAAAAGCTAGCGAGAACAGCGGCATGCCTGCGCTCCAAGCCCAGAAGATCACTCCTGAGGCTACGGCGATTACTGAGGCTACGACGATGTCGACAACGCGCCAGCTGGTTCGCTGTTTTGCTGCTACTTGGTTCATGGGTGGTCCTCCTATATTTAGGAGGGGAGATGTACGGACTGATGGCATAGTGCTACACCCGTCCGCATCCGAGATGCTCGACTTCCTTCGCCGGTACTAGCCGGAGCAGGTTCGAGGGTCTGCGATCTATCGCACTCTCAGCGTCTTGGCGACTTCTTTTTTGAAGTCTGACGCTCCCCTGTCGGAAAAATTACTGCTCCCCCACCTTACCGCAGGTATGCTGGGCAGAGGAAAGATAAGTTACGACGTTGAAGCGAGGGCAATATGAACACAGTACAGAAACTTGCCACCACCGGAATTTCGATTGGCGCCGGTTTGCTCGGCAGCAAGCTAGTTGATCAGCTGTGGAAGGGCGTCACCGGAAATAAGGCTCCCCGCAAGGGTAGCGAAGAAGCTGCTGAGGCTTCATTCCGTCAGGCGCTCGGATTCGCGATCTTCTCATCGATTGTCGCAGCGACCATCCAGGTCTTGGCAGACCGTGGCACCAACAAGGTTGTCGCACGGTTCAGCAAGTAGCTAATGCTCAAGGAACGGCCCACCAATGGTGGGCCGTTCCTTTTTGTTTTGTTCAGTTTTACACTGCTCAGTTTTTCACTGCTCAGTTTTACTTTGAGTCCTTCGACTCTTCGCTGGAGACTTCAACAGACGCGGTGGCCGGTGCGTCAGATACCGTGTCCACTACTTGCCTCAGTTCATCGGCGTAGAGAGATTGTTTGGCAGCGTGCTTGGTTCGGTAACCAGCGCGCCCAATCATATGTGCGGATACGGGAGCGGTCAGTAGCTGCATCCCCCAAGCCAGGAACAATACTGGAACCACACTCCAGCTACGCAAGTGAATTGCTAGCGCGGTGAAGATCAGCAGAAAGCCAAGTACTTGCGGTTTGGTGGCGGCGTGCATCCGAGTGAGCATGTCGGGGAATGAAAGCAGACCGATACCGGCAATCAGCGACATGAGGCAGCCGGTGATCAGTAGGACGGCGACAAGAATATCGAGGAACAATTCCATTAGGCGTTCCTCTGATCCGAGACGTACCGCGACACCGTAACCGAGCCAATGAAGCCCAAGGTGCACGCAACAACGACAAACAACAGGTAGTCGGTGTGGCGGTTGAAGACCATTTCCAAGCACAACGCCACGGAAATGATCAGCAGCATCACGTCCAAGGCTAAGACTCGGTCAAGAATCGAGGGGCCCTTGGCAACGCGGATCAAGCACGCAACGGTGGCTAGACCCAGCATGATGCCGCAAATCCACATCACGATTGTCATCATTTTTTGCCTCCTACTCGACCAAGAATTGGACCGCATTCGTGCTTGATTGCTTCAAATTCATCGTGGCTACCCATCGCCATGATCACTCGACGTTCAATGTCGCGCACCGCTTCGCGGGCCCGTTCCATGTCGGATCTCGATTCGATGTTGATGTAGTGCAAGTACAGCGTTGATGAGCGCCGGTCAACGTCGATAACAAATGATCCAGGAATCAGCGTCAGTACATGTCCCACCGCGGTGACAATCAAATCCGAGTCGGTACGCAACTCCACGGCGATCACTCCACTGCGGGTTTTCTTTCCCCGGAAGATCGCCAGTCGTGCCACTTGGAAACTTGCCACAAATACTTGACCGATGAACCAGATAAACAGTTCAAAGCAGTACCAGACGTTCACACGGCCCGAAAGGACCACCGGCGGTAGCGGGAAGAGCGTGACAATTATCAGCGCAACGATGACACCGAAGATCAGATTCGCCGGCGAGAAGTCTTGCCAGAGGGCTGCCCAGACAAAGATCAGCAACGCCAGCAGCGGCCATTCCTGTTTGAGTGTTGCCCGGTGACGGACACCAGAAGTATCAAGCGCATCATGGATACGCTGATCTCTGTGCTTCAGGTTTTTAGTCGACATCGTCCCCTCTAATCACAATGGCAAGATCGCACTGATATATGGTTCGCGAGCAATGAGCTCAGCTGCGACCCGTTCACAGAACTCGAAGATTGGTCCAGCAAATACGGTCAACGCAATGCCGGCTACAACGAGTGACGCGGTGGAATAGCGCATTCCCCACGGCAAAGAATCGGCTTCAAGCTCCTTGGCCAGTTTCAGACCCAATGCCGGATTTTGCGCTCCACCAGCAGCAGTCTCAATAGCTACTGAGGCGGCCTGTTCCACTAGTTCTTGGTTTGGAACTTCAGCATCGGTAGCGCGTCGCCAGAACACACGGGCCCAAACACGGATGATGGCCAGCAGCGTCAGCAAGCTAGTGAGCAGACCAGCGCCAACAACAATCCAGGTCAATGGGTCAGCATCCTGTACTGCGGCGTGCAGCAATCCGAACTTCCCCAGGAATCCGGAGAACGGTGGGATGCCGCCCAAGTTGATCGCGGGGATAAAGAAGAGCAGCGACAGCGCCGGGGAAAGTTTGGCTAGCGAGCCGAGCTTGGTGACATTCGAGCTACCTGCACGACGTTCAATCAGGCCGGCCACCATGAACAACGAGGTCTGCACAATAATGTGGTGACCTACGTAGTAGATGGTTGCCGCGATGGCTAGTGGGGTGCCGATAGCAACACCAAAGATCAGGTAACCGATGTGGCTGGTCAGCGTGAAGGACAGCATACGTTTGATGTCCGTCTGGGCCAATGCACCAAGAATACCGACCACCATGGTCAGCGCTGCGGCCACCATCAGTCCGGCGCGTACTTCGCCTCCGGGGAACAGTAAGGTTTCGGTACGCACGATGGCATACACGCCCACCTTGGTCAGCAACCCTGCGAACACGGCGGTCACCGGTGCCGGAGCGGTTGGGTAGGAGTCGGGAAGCCACAAGGACAGCGGGAACACCGCGGCCTTGATGCCGAAGGCAATCAACAGCAATACATGCAAGATCAGCTGCGGGCCTTGATCCAACTGTGGCAGCTTCACCGCGAGGTCCGCCATATTCACCGTTCCGGTGGCGGCGTAGATCATGGCGATGGCCATCAAGAAGACCACCGAGGAAACCACCGAAACCACCACGTAAGTAGTACCGGCGCGAATGCGTTCAGCTGTGGCACCCAAGGTGAGCAGCACGTAGCTGGCGGTGAGCAGGATTTCGAATCCGACATAGAGGTTGAAGAGGTCCGCTGCCAGGAAGGCGTTAGACACACCGGCCAGTAGAATCAGGTAGGCCGGGTGGAATACCGAGACTGGTCCGGGTTCATCCCCGTCGGCTAGACCCTGACTGGTAGCGAAGAACAACACTGCCAGTGACACCAAGGTGGAAATCAGCAACATAAAGGAGCTGAAGCCATCAACCATCAGTGCGATGCCGAAGGGTGACTCCCAGCCACCGATGTGGATGGCATAACTTTCCCCGCCCCAGACGGCTGCCACCATGCCTGCTTCCAAAAGCAAGGTCAGGCACAGGATGCCGATGGTGATCAGTCGTTGGGTGCGCACCTGGCGGCGGGCCAGGAACGCGGCACCGGCGCCAATGATCGGAAGGACTACGGCCAGGGGTGCTAGATCTAGAAAATTCACTCTTCCCCCTCACGTACTGGTCGGCCTTCTTCGTCAACGAATTCGGTCGTATCCTCTGCCACCGGCGAGTCTTCCTCTTCGTCGTAGGCGGTCTTCTGCGACACCTTAATATCTTCGGTGTCATCGGCCAGCTCATCGGCACTGGTCAGCGTCCACGACCGATAGATCATGGCGAGCAAGAATGCTGTCACCGCGAAGGTGATGACGATTGCCGTCAAGATTAATGCTTGCGGCAGTGGGTCTGAATATTCTTCGGCTGCAATTTCGGGTTTGAACAGCGGGGCAATGCCTCGCCGGCCACCGGTGGTCAGGATCAGCAGGTTGATGCCGTTGCCCAAAAGCATGATGCCTAACAACACACGGGTCAGGGTTCGTTCAAGTACTAGGTAGAAACCGCAGGCAAGCAGCACACCGGTAATCACGAGAAAGGTGATGTTCACGCTCATCGGCCAACTCCTGTCTGTGAGGCTTGTACAAAGTCATGGCGGTCCACCGGGCTACGTCCTTCGGAGAGTGAATCAATTTCGCTACCCAGTGAACGCAGCACGTCCTGTACCAGTCCCAAAACCACCAGATACACGCCGATATCGAAGATCGTAGAAGTAACAAACTTCTGATCTCCAAAGAACCAGAACTCCACGGCATACATGGTGAAAATTTCGTCGCCCAGCAACAGCGGAACAATTCCGGCCAGTCCAGCTAGTGCAATACCGCCACCGATAAGCAAGCCTGGGGCAATCCTGAGTGACTCAGAGAGTTCAATGCGACCGCCGGCTAGGTAACGGATGGTCAAGGCAAGGCCTGCGATCAGACCGCCGGCAAAACCGCCACCGGGAGTGTTATGTCCGGTGAGCAGCGTGTAGACCGAGAGGATCAGCACCGAGTGGAACATCAGCCGGGTGACCACTTCAAAAATAATTGACCGGCGTTCGGCCACGAGGGTACTTCCGGCCATCAGCCAGTCTTGATTGCCGCTGGTGGCAAAGCGTCGGGCGATGCGCAGTTCCACATCTTTGGATTCCTTATTGCCCATGGCTTCGGAACCCGAATCGATGCTGCCCGGTTCCACCTCGTGTGCACGAACCCGTGAGCCGAAGCTACGGCCGGCGAAGATCAATGAAGCGACGCCGGTTGCAGCCGCCGCGAGGACGGTGATTTCTCCGAAAGTATCCCAGACACGCATGTCAACCAGGGCGACGTTGACAATATTTTTTCCGTAACCCTCGTGGTAAGCCAGCTCTGGCCATTCAAGTGAAATTCGGGTTTGGTCACGGGCGCCCATCATGGCGATGGCAATGTAGATCACCATGACGGCCAAGGCGATTGCCAGCAGTGCGCGTCCCCATTTGATCTTGGCAACTCCACCCCACAGTCGCTTTGGCAAGGCACGCAGAGCCAAAACGAAGGAGACCAAAATGATGGTTTCTACCAACAGTTGGGTCAGCGCCAAGTCGGGTGCCCCCTGCAAGGCAAAGATCGCGACCATGCCGTAGCCGGTGACCGAAACCATCAGCACTGCCATGAAACGCTTTGGCGCAATCACGGACACCACGGCGCCTGCAATAATCAGCGCACCGATGAGCAGCTGGGCAGGGTGGTCAGCAATAACCCAGAGATCGGGCCAAGGAGTCGAGACTGTCAGGGCAATCCCCAGCGGAACTACTAAGACGACGCCAAGAATCACGCCGAGGTAGAAGGACAACGAACCACGTTGGGTGCGACCGGTAATCCAAATGGCAACCATGTCCAGCCCGTTGAGTGACATGCGGTAGATATCTTCGGCGGAGATGATCATGCGCCTCGGAGCAGCACCGGTATCTGTTCGGCGGCGAATCCAGTAGAAGGCAAGACCCAGGCTGATGGAAATTGCGCTGAGTCCCAAGGCTGGGTTCAGTCCAGCAAATGCCAACAGGTGCATTTTGCCTGGTCCACCCTGCGCTGCTGACCAGTGGATCATCAAAGGCTCAACCAGCTGTGGGTACAGGCCAAGGGCCAGCGTCATGGCTGAGAGCAGGAGCAATGGTGCGAGGAAGATCAGTGTTGGGGCCTTGCAGGTCAGGTACGGCACCGAATGCTTTTTCACCCCGAACGCGCCGAAGAAGAAGCGAAGAGAATAACCCATGGTCAAACCAGCGCCGAGCACCAAGCCGATCAAAGCAACGATGCCCCAGCCGTGTTCTAAGTGCAGCGCGGATTCGTAAATTGCTTCCTTGGCCACAAAGCCAAAGGTCAACGGCACGCCCGCCATGGATGCTGCAGCGATTCCGGCGGTAACACTCAGAATCGGCATGGCCCGGCGCAGTCCGCTGAGCTTTCGAATATCACGAGTACCGGTGTTGTGGTCAATGATGCCCACGCTGAGGAACAAGGTCGCTTTGAATAGGCCGTGGGCCAAGGTCATTGCCAGTGCGGCGAAGGCGGCTTCCGGTGTTCCAAAACCGAAAATGGCAATGATGAAGCCCAGCTGCGAGACCGTACCAAAAGCAAGAATCAGTTTAAGGTCATGCTGTTTAAGCGCACGGAAGCCACCAATGAGCATGGTCAGCACACCGATGCCCACGGTCATTGGTACCCAGAGGTTTGTTTCGGAGAATCCCGGGGCCAAGCGCGCGATCAAATAAACGCCGGCTTTAACCATGGCGGCGGCGTGCAAGTAGGCGGACACCGGTGTTGGTGCGGCCATGGCGCCGGGCAGCCAGAAGTGGAAAGGAACCAATGCGGATTTGGAGATGGCACCAACAATGATCAAGGCTATGGCTACGTCCGTGTAGGCACCAAGTGAAACGAGGCGATCTGCGGAAGCCAAGATCTCGGAGAGCTGGTAGCTGCCAGCTTCGGAGCCGATCATCAAGATACCGGCCAGCATGATCAAACCACCCAAGGTGGTGACGATCAGTGCAGTCATTGCCGAACGGCGGGCTGAGATCAAGGCTTGGTTGAAGCCGATGAGCAGATAGGAAAGAACGCTGGTGATTTCCCAGAAGATAAACATGATGATGACGTCGTCGGCCGTGACCAAGCCGGTCATCGCTCCGGCGAAGGCAACCATCTTCGCAGCGAATCCACCAATTTGTGGGTCATCGTTTTTGAAGTAGCGTGCACAGTAGAACAACACCAGTGCGCCCACGCCAAGAATCAGCAGCAGGATGGTGGCGGATAAGGAGTCCATCCGGAAGTTCAACCCGATGTTGAGTCCGGAGATCCACTCAATTTTCAGTGAAGGCGGCGCATTAGGTGCACCGTTGGCCAGAGAGTTATCTGCGGCAAGTACAACAGGTAGCTGAGTCAGCAACCAAATAAATCCCACTGCAGGGACAGCGGCCACCACATAGAAGGCGTTTCGTTTAAGTACCCGGAACAAGAGCGGGCACAAAAGGGCGGTCACAAACAGCGCAGTGAGAATTACTAGCACTTGTCTCCTCTGTCGACTGTTGGTTGGGCAGAGTGCATTGACCACAAAAATAGTCCGCAGTAGTAATTTTATCAGCCGGTTTCCGCGAGCCTTCGCGCAATCTGTCTTTAGAGGAATATTTTCGCCAGTTTCCGCGATCAGCTGATTTTGAGCTTTTGCACAGGATTATCAAGATTTCGATTTTTGGTTCACTCGCTGTTCCGTTCTTGCGGGTACGATTCGAGCATGTCAATCATTCGACCAGATTCGCCCCCAGCCAGTGATAAGTGGCTGAACAAGTACACCTGGGCTTGGGCTAGCTGGGACTGGGGTCAGGCAGCGATCAACGCGGTGATGATCACCTTCGTTTTTACCGTCTACTTGACCAGTGAGCTCTTCGGCGACAAGGACCATGCTTCGCTGGTGTTGTCTCAAGCGCTGACGGTCGGCGGTTTGGCCATCGCATTGCTGGTGCCAGTCACCGGAATGCGCGCCGATGCGGCAGGACGACGAAAACTGTGGATTGTGGTCAATACGCTGATCCTTGTTGTTATCTGCGCGGCCTGTTTCTTTGTCTATCCAGACCCCAAGTTTCTTTGGTTAGGCGCCATCCTGATTGCACTGATGTCAGTGGTCAGCGAGTTTGCCGGAGTGAACTACAACGCCGTACTCAACCAGATTTCAACCAAGGCCACCGTCGGCAAGGTCTCCGGATTCGGTTGGGGCATGGGCTATGTTGGTGGCATTCTTGCTCTAGCTCTGGTGCTTTTCGGATTTGTGGACCCTATAGTTCAGTGGCCAGGTGCCAGTACCGACGGATCACTGAATCTTCGATTGATCGCCATCTTCTCTGCCGCTTGGTGCCTCGTGTTTGCGCTGCCACTGTTTTTCATCATTCCCGAGGCACCGGCAGCCACTTCAGCGAAGATCCCACTGAAGGATTCTTACAAGGTCTTGTTAACAACGATCAAGAACTTGTGGAGCAGTGACCGCAACTTACTGTTCTTCCTTTGCTCCTCAGCCGTCTTCCGTGACGGTCTCGCCGCCATCTTCACCTTCGGTGGCGTCATCGCGGCGGGCACCTTTGGCTTCAGCACCTCAGAAGTAATCATCTTCGCCATTGTTGGCAACCTCGTTGCCGCGGCCGGTGCGGTGTTGGGCGGTCGACTCGATGACGTGCTCGGGCCAAAGATGGTCATCTGCGGTTCCCTCATCGGGTTGCTCATCGCCGGTGCAGGAGTATTCCTCTCCCCCAGCGCCAGCGGCTTCTGGATCTTCGGATTGCTGCTGTGCTTGTTTGTGGGTCCTGCTCAGGCGGCCTCACGTTCTTACCTGGCAAGGCTAATTCCAGCAGGCCGCGAAGGAGAACTCTTTGGCCTCTACGCCACGACGGGTCGGGCGGTTTCCTTCTTAGCCCCGGCACTGTTTGGCCTGTCTATTGCCATAGCTACTCCCCTAGTAGCTGCCGGCGGCGCCCAGCGCTATGGCATCTTGGGAATTCTAGTGGTGCTTGCCCTGGGCCTGCTGCTTCTGTTGCCTATCCGTGCACCGCGCAAGGTCAAGGATTAATCAGCCGTGGAATGATCCACCAAACACAATGAGGATCGGCTCAAGGGCGATCCTCATTGTGTTTAGCTTTCGATGTTTGTGCGGTGGAAGTTCAGGTGGCTGCGTGATGCCGTTGGTCCGCGCTGTCCCTGGTAACGGTTTCCGTAGGGTCCGGAACCGTAAGGGTGCTCGGTGGCGGAGGTCAGCTTGAAGAAGCAGAGCTGGCCAATCTTTGAACCTGGCCAGAGCTTGATCGGCAGGGTAGCCATGTTGGAGAGTTCCAGCGTCACGTGTCCGGAGAAGCCCGGATCAATGAAGCCTGCAGTGGAGTGGGTGAGCAGTCCAAGGCGGCCCAGTGAGCTCTTGCCTTCAAGACGTGCCGCAATTGAGTGTCCGAGGGTCACCACTTCATAGGTGGAGCCAAGCACAAACTCACCGGGGTGCAAGATAAACGGCTCGTCCGGGGCAACCTCGACCAGGCGGGTCAGTTCATCTTGTTCCGTTGAAGGATCAATATGCGCGTACTTGTGGTTGTCGAATAACCGGAAGAACCGGTCAATTCGAACGTCCACGGATGCGGGCTGGACCATGTTCGAGTCAAAGGGCTCAAGGCCAATCTCACCGGACGCTATTTCTCTGCGAATGTCACCATCTGAATACAACACGTGAACAAACTTATCGCGTGAAGTGCCATTGGATGAACTCTGCGGGCAAATAAGTACATTTTTCAGTCGTCTAAGTCGTCTCTGCTTCACTAATGAGGTGATGTACTTCCCCTCGCCTAGAGAAGAAATCGGGCTATCGTTGTAGAGGGGACTTGTTTTCCCACTCATCGCTTCATCTCAAAGGGTTCCTTCATCATGCGTCTCGCCTCTGCAGTGACAAGCACCGTGCTTGCCTCGACTCTGCTGTTCTCAGCAATTCCTGCTGCCCAGGCCGCGCCCGATAAGGATCTGCCCGCGATCGAAAGCTCGCAGCTTACGGACGCATCAAGCATGCTCGCGTTGATCAATCCCACCACCAAGCTTTCACCGGAGAACTACACACCCTCAAAGCTCGTGAATGTTGCCGGGACTGGAATGCAGTTGAGATCCGAAGCGGCTAAGGCCGTGGAGCAACTCATTACGGATGCTCGCGCGGCCGGCCATTCCATCCATCTGCTGAGTGCCTACCGATCCTATGAACGGCAAGCAGCGCTATTTAATCAGTACCAAACCAAATATGGGACCGCTTATGCCGAGCGTATTTCGGCACGTCCTGGCACCAGCGAACACCAGCTCGGGTTGGCGGCGGACCTTGGTTACACCAACAGCCAGGCTGAACTAAAAAGTGCCTTCGGGCAAACTCCTGCAGGTATCTGGATTGCCAAACATGCGGTGGAGTACGGGCTGATCATCCGGTACCCGGATGGCAAGGAAGAGATCACCGGCTACAAGTACGAGCCATGGCATGTTCGCTACACCGGTAAGGAGCACGCCAAGGCATTGGCACAATCAGGGGCTGAAACCTTTGAAGAGTACTTCACGATGCTTGGCGAGGCATCAGCGTCCAAGAAGGTCAAAGCAACCGCGGTTGCCGAAGATGAAGAGCAAGACAGCTCAGCACCTACCGATACTGACTCTTCAGAAGAATCAAAGAAGTCCGGTTACGGCGTGATGAAAGACGATGACCTTCTCGTTTTGCGTTTCCTACCGCCGTACCGCGATTGGGGTTTTGGCTTCAGCGAATAGTCGCTGCGCCTGAAAATTCTCGGCTAGAAGAAGCTCGCTACGCCCAAAAAGAGCAGTGACGGGACCAACGAAGCGACCAACGCTATGGCCCAATGCAAGATTTTTCCGCTGTTCTTCTGACATGCTCCGGTGCGTTTCCTTCGCGAAATCAGGTTCACATTGGAAAAGATCCAGATGATGGTTCCGATGGCCAACGGTGGGCCAAGCATCGTTTGAAGCGGGAAAATCGAGCTCTCTTGCAGAAGGTCGCGAACTGAACGACCCCAAGAACTGATCGGGTTACCAACCACCACTACGCACAGCATCCAGTAGTAAATAATTCCGGGGATACCAAGGAGCAGATTCACGACTGTTAGTCGTCTCAAAGCTTTCCCCTTCATCCCGATGATGTGCCTCGGGGTCTGCGAGGCTTCATGAATTCTACCGAATTCACGCTCACGCCTAGTGCTCTTTGCCTAGAATTGCGCCTGTGCATCGCCTAGGAGTTGCAAAAAGACCGCCAACAGATCATTTTCTGTTGACGGTCTCTTTGACTGGTGCTGCGAAAACTACTTAGCGCGTACCGGGATTCCGGTGAAGGTTGGCTTCAAGGTCTCGGCAAAGAAATCTTCGCCCTTGTCGTCAACGACGATGAACGCTGGGAATTCCTCAACGTCGATCTTCCAGATTGCTTCCATGCCGAGCTCCTCGTATTCGAGAATTTCGACCTTCTTGATGCAATCCTGCGCCAAACGTGCTGCTGGTCCACCAATGGATCCAAGGTAGAAACCACCGTGGTTGTTGCACGCATCGGTGACCTGCTTGGAACGGTTGCCCTTTGCCAGCATGACCATCGAGCCGCCGGCTGCTTGGAACTGATCCACGTAGGAGTCCATGCGCCCTGCGGTGGTCGGGCCGAAGGAGCCCGAAGCCATGCCTTCTGGAGTCTTGGCAGGACCTGCGTAGTAGACCGGGTGGTCCTTGAGGTACTGCGGCATTTCTTCGCCAGCGTCCAGACGTTCCTTGATCTTGGCGTGCGCGATATCGCGAGCAACCACCAACGGACCGGTCAGCGATAGACGAGTCTTGACCGGGTACTTGGTCAGTTCAGCCAGGATCTCAGCCATTGGCTTGTTCAGGTCAATCTTTACCACCGAGTTGCCACCGGTGCCCGAGACGCCATCGGTCTCATCGTCGTGAGCGGCAATCGCTGGGTGGTTCTCATCTGGCATGAAGCGGGCTGGATCGGTTTCCAGCTGCTCAACAAAGAGACCTTCTTCGGTAACCTTGGCCAGCATCTGGCGGTCAGCCGAGCAAGATACTGCGATGGCTACCGGCATGGAGGCACCATGGCGTGGCAAGCGAACGATGCGCACGTCGTGGCAGAAGTACTTGCCGCCGAACTGGGCACCGATGCCGAAGTGACGGGTCAGCTCTAGGACCTTTTCTTCCAGCTCGGTATCGCGGAACCCGCGACCGGTCATCGCGCCTTCCGTTGGCAGGGAATCCAAGTACTTGGCCGAACCGTACTTAGCGGTCTTCAGCGCCATCTCGGCCGAAGTTCCACCGATAACAATGGACAGGTGGTACGGAGGGCAAGCCGCGGTGCCCAGCGAACGCAGCTTCTCATCGAGGAACTTCAACATGGAGTTCTCGTTGAGGATGGCCTTGGTCTCCTGGTACAGGAAGGACTTGTTAGCAGATCCACCGCCCTTGGCCATGAACAAGAACTTGTAGCTGGTGTCAGCCCCGTCCTTGGTATTGGCGTACAGGTCGATCTGTGCTGGCAGGTTGTTGCCAGTGGACTTCTCTTCCCAAGTGGTCAGCGGGGCCAGCTGCGAGTAACGCAGGTTCAGTCGGGTGTAGGCGTTGTAAATGCCACGCGAGAGCGAGATTTCATCCTGCTCTTCGGTGAGCACACGCTGGCCGCGCTTACCCATAACGATTGCGGTACCGGTGTCCTGGCACATCGGCAGGATGCCGCCGGCAGCAATGTTGGCGTTCTTCAGCAAATCCAGTGCAACGAACTTATCGTTCGGGCTAGCTTCCTCATCGTCGAGGATGTTTCGCAGCTGCTGCAGGTGGGCTGGGCGAAGGTAGTGCGAGATGTCGTGCAGTGCGGTTTCAGCCAACTGCTCTAGTGCCTCGGGGGCGACCTTCAGGAATTTCTTCCCATCCGGACCGGCGACGACCTCGACGCCTTCGGAGGAAATCTTGCGGTATGGGGTTGTATCTTCGCCAATTGGCAGAAGATCCTCATAACGGAATTCAGGCATGCTCTGTCCTTGATTCAATCGTGGATGCTCATCTGCCATTTTATGCCTCTTGCCCCAAATTCCCGCATTCGCCGTTTGCACCGCAGGCTTTATCGCGACATGCTGTAGTACATGAGCACCGAGAACACCCCAGCTGCGCACGACGGGCAGGATCCAGCACAGGCCCCGCACGCGATCATCGAAACACCAATGGACCAGCACCGGGCCAAGCCTAAAACGCACTTCGAAATGATGTTGCAGGCTGGCCTGAACAAGCCTGAACTCTCCGGTTCAGTCATTGCTGCCTTTATGCGTGCCGAGGTGTACTTCCTCTCCCGTGAAGAGGTCACCGAAGAGAACAAAAACGCTCAGCCAATGCTGCTGACCAACCCCACCGGTGAAGCCGTGGTGGCTCTCTTTACTTCTTTGGAACGTATTCCATCTACCTACATCGACCAGGCACCGTTTGGTGTGAAGGTTCAGGGCGCCACCGTGGTGCGCGCACTGGATAACACTGGCTTTGTGGTCAACCCAGGCGATGAACTGAGCTTTGAAGTTCCAGCAGATGGCGTGGCCATTTTGCAGCAGCAGATGCTGAATCAAAAAAGCGAAGATCAAGCGTAATTTTTCCCACGGTTAATCGTGCGATGTAACGTCCCGTCGAATTCGTGAGATATGCTGATTGATGCCCGAGCCGTCATTAGGCCGCTCGGTGCACCTGCGGGCGTAGCTCAATGGTAGAGCGCTAGCTTCCCAAGCTCGATACGCGGGTTCGATTCCCGTCGCCCGCTCGCACTCACGTCGGGGTACCACCAGGTGCCCCGACGTTTTAGTTTCATTTGGCCAAAACCAAGGAGCATGATGACCGGAGTCCTCGAAGGCTTCTCCATCATTTGGGTGGTCATTGCCGTAGGTTACCTCGTAGGACGCACCGGAGTACTTGGAGATCAAGGACGCCACGTGCTTAGTCGCGTGACCTTCTTTGTCGCTAGCCCCGCCCTGCTATTCAGCACGTTGGCTGAATCAGATCCTGGTTCGGTCCTTGGCCCGCTGTTGTGGATCGCTGCAATCTCTGCCGCGCTCACCGCGCTGGCCTACCACGGTGTTACCGCACGGTGGCTAAAGCGTTCGTCTTCGGAGCGAATCATCACCGCGATGTCAGCGTCCACTGTGAACTCAGCAAATCTCGGTCTACCCATCGCTTTGTACGTTCTTGGTGATGCTTCCTACGCTGCTCCGATCATCTTGTTCCAATTGGCGCTGTACCAGCCAATCAACTTGGCCATGCTTGATGCCAGTACCTCGCGTCACCGCACCACCCCGCTGGCGTTGCTGCTAACAACGGTGAAGAACCCGATGATCATTGGTTCCATGCTTGGACTGGTGGTGGCGCTGACCGGTTTCAACGTTCCCTCGATTGTCCTTGAACCGATCGATTTGATCGCTGGCGCTTCGATTCCCTCAATGCTCATGGCCTTTGGCATTTCCCTTGTTGGGTCCAAGCCACTAGAGAAGAAGTCCGGGCGACGCGCCGATGTACTGATCGCCTCCGCTGCCAAACTGATTCTGCACCCGGCTTTGGCCTGGGTCTTGGCCTATTTCGCATTTGGGCTTCGTGGAGAACTGCTGGTGGCATCGGTAATCATGGCTGGTTTGCCTACCGCACAAAACGTATTTGTTAGCGCCTCACGTTATGACCAAGGTGTCATCGTGGCCAAAGATACCGTGCTCATCACTACTATCTGCGCCATACCACTAATGATGCTATTGGCCGTAGCGCTGGGAATTTAGTGTAACTTTTGACCTTCGGAATAAGCGGATGTCTCTAGACTGTTGTTAGGACTAGAGCATTACCCATCAATTCTTGAACGAGGTCATCATGAAGCGCACCATACCCCTGCTGGCAACTGCCGCAATTCTTGCCCTATCCCTAAGCGCCTGCGGCTCTTCCGGCGGCTCGGGCGATTCCTCCGCTTCGGCCTCGACCGAGGGCGGTTCCGCGTTGCAGAAGGTCAAGGATGCTGGCGTATTGACCGTGGGCACCGAGGGCACCTACCGTCCGTTCTCCTTCCACGAAGGCAATGACCTGACCGGTTACGACGTTGAAGTGATCAAGGCCGTCGGTGAAAAGATGGGTGTAGAGGTCAAGTTCCAGGAAACCCAGTGGGACGCGATCTTCGCTGGCTTGGATGCCGGACGCTTCGACGCTATCGCCAACCAGGTGGCCATCAACCCTGAACGCGAGAAGAAGTACCTGTTCTCGAAGCCGTACACCGTCTCTGAAGGCGTGGTTGTGACCAAGAGCGATAACACCGACATCACCTCCTTCGATTCGCTCAAGGGCAAGAAGACCGCGCAGTCGCTGACCAGCAGCTTCTATGAAGCAGCCAAGGCCGCCGGTGCCACCATCGAGCCGGTTGAAGGATGGGCCCAGTCGGTCACCCTGCTCAAGCAGGGCCGAGTGGATGCCACGGTCAATGACAAGCTGACCTTCCTGGATGCCCAGAAGACCAACCCGGATGACAGCATCAAGATCGCTGCCGAATCCGAGGACAAGAGCGAATCCGCAGTCACCTTGCGCAAGGGCTCCGAAGACCTGCAGGAAGCCATCGATGACGCGCTGGACGAGCTGCGCACCGATGGCGAACTCGCCTCGATCTCCAAGAAGTACTTCGGCGAAGACGTCAGCAAATAACCGCACCATCCCAAGTGAAACAGTAGACTGGCTCCACACGTATACGTCGTGGGGCCAGTCTCATTTGTCTCGAAGGTAGCTCATGGATTCGAATTGGCAGTTATTTATCGATTCGCTCTGGCCCTTGGCCAAGGGCGCAATCACCGCAAGCATTCCGCTGGCACTGATTAGCTTTGCCCTAGGCTTAGTTATCGCTTTACTCATGGCGCTGATGCGGATCAGCAAGAACCCGGCGCTCTCGGGCATCGCCCGGGTCTACATCTCGATCGTCCGCGGCACTCCCCTGCTGGTGCAGTTGTTCGTCATCTTCTATGGCATGCCCACCCTGGGCATCACCATTGACCCGTGGCCCAGCGCGATCATCGCCTTCAGCCTGAATATCGGGGCCTACGCCGCGGAAATCATCCGTGCCGCGATCCTCTCGGTTCCGACTGGCCAGTGGGAAGCCGGATACACGCTTGGCATGTCTCGCACGCGCAGCCTATTCCGGCTGATCCTGCCCCAGGCCACCCGCGTGGCCATCCCTCCATTGTCCAACTCCTTCATCTCGCTAGTGAAGGACACCTCGTTGGCTTCGACCATTCTGGTCACCGAAATGTTCCGCAAGGCCCAGGAAATCACGGCCTCGACCTACGAGTTCATGGTCCTGTACTGCGAGGCGGCCGCGATCTACTGGGTCATCTGCCTGGCGTTGTCCGCACTACAGAACTCTGTTGAAGGAAGGCTGGAAAAGTATGTCACCAAGTAACTCAACCTTGCTCAGCGTCACCGGCCTGCACAAGGCTTTCGGCGAGAACCAGGTGCTCAAGGGCATCGACTTCTCCGTGCACTCCGGCGAAGTGGTGGCCCTGATCGGCCCTTCGGGGTCCGGCAAGACCACCGCGCTGCGTTGCCTGAACGGACTGGAAATCGCCGATGCAGGAACCGTCGGATTCAACGGTGGACCGCAGGTGGACTTCGATCCCAAGACCAAGCCCAAGTCGGCTCAGATCCTGCGCGATCGTTCGGCGATGGTCTTCCAGGGCCACCACCTCTTCCCGCATCTGACAGTGCTGCAAAACGTCACCATCGGACCCCTCGAAGTCCAAAAACGCGCCCGAGCTCAGGTATTGGCCGAGGCCCACAAGTTGCTGGATCGTGTAGGGCTCGGAGCCAAGGCCGACGCGTACCCAAATTCTCTGTCTGGCGGTCAGCAGCAACGCGTAGGCATTGTCCGCGCGCTAATGCAGCAGCCTGATCTGTTGCTCTTTGATGAGCCAACCAGCGCCCTGGACCCAGAACTCGTCGGCGAGGTTCTCAGCGTCATCAAGGAACTAGCCCAAGAGGGCTGGTCGATGGTTCTGGTCACCCACGAGCTGGCCTTCGCCCGCGACGTGGCCGACACCGTGGTCTTTATGGATGGCGGAGTGGTTGTTGAAACCGGGCCGGCGGCTCAGGTTTTGTCTGCTCCGACAAATCCCAGAACACAAGCCTTCGTTCAACGTCTTTTGCACCCGTTCTAGAAAGCATAAGGTAAAGGTATGACCCAAGACACAAATGCATTGTTGACCAGCCTTATCGAAGGCTATAACTTCTCTTCGGAAGGTCTTGAACTCGGTGTAGCCCTCATTGATGGCAAGGTCGAGCCCACCGCTCCCATCAGGTTGCCGCTGAAAATGCTCAACCGCCACGGACTGGTCGCAGGTGCTACCGGTACCGGTAAGACCGTGACCTTGCAGCTGATGGCTGAGCAGTTGAGCAAAGCTGGTGTGCCGGTATTCCTCGCAGACATCAAGGGTGACCTCAGCGGTTTGGCACAGGAAGCTGTAGCTTCCGAAAAGCTCACTGCCCGCTTGGCCGAACAGGGCAAAGAATTTGCTCCCCGTGCCAACCCGGTTGAGTTCCTATCCCTCGGCGAAGGAACCCACGGAACTCCGGTTCGCGCTAGCGTTGATGCTTTTGGTCCAATCTTGTTTGCTCGTGTTTTGGAGTTGAACGAGACTCAGGAAGAATGCTTGCAGCTGATCTTCCACTACGCCGATACGAACAAACTCCCACTTGATGACCTGAACGATGTGAAGTCGGTGATTAGCTTCCTAGTCAGTGATGAGGGAGCATCAGCGTTGGAGCAACTCGGCGGCGTGTCAAAAGCCACCGCTGCAGTCATCCTTCGCGGCATCACCATCATGCAGTCGCAGGGCCTAGACCAATTCTTTGGCCAGCCAGAATTTGATACCTCAGACTTCTTGCAGGTACGCGAAAACGGTGGCGTCATCAACGTTCTGGAATTGCCCAGCGTCAATCAGCAGCCAATGCTGTTCTCCACCTTCTTGATGTGGCTTCTTGCTGACCTCTTTGAGGACTTGCCTGAAGCCGGTGACTTGGACAAGCCAAAGCTGGTGTTCTTCCTTGATGAAGCTCACCTGTTGTTCAAGGATGCAACCAAGGCCTTCACCGACGCCATCATCAATACTGTTCGGTTGATTCGTTCCAAGGGTGTAGGACTGTTCTTCATTACCCAGTCCCCTACCGACTTGCCTGATGAGGTGCTCGGCCAGCTCGGTAACCGAATCCAGCATGCGGTACGTGTATTCACCGCCAAGGACCAGAGCGCACTGAAGAAGATCATCCAGACCTTCCCGGTCAACGGAGTGGATCTGCAAGAAGCGTTGACTCAAGCCGGTGTGGGTGAAGCGGTCATTACCGTTCTTGATGAAAAGGGCGCTCCGACCCCAGTCGCGTGGACCAAGATGTCCTCGCCAGGATCAAATATTGGCCCAGCCTCCCCTGAGGTACTGGATTCGAATCTCAAGGCCTCACCGCTGGCTGCACGTTATGCCACCGCGGTAGACCGTGAGTCCGCTCGTGAAATGCTTGAGGCCAAGGCGCAGCCTGCGCCGGCGCCAGAAGCTGCACCAGAACAGCCGGCACCAGCACCGCAGCAGGAATCAGCACCACGCCAGCAGCGCCAGCCAAAGGCAGAACCAAACCCGATGCGAGACATGGCCGTAGATGCCGCAACCATGATTGGTCGCGAGCTTCTGCGAGGAATGTTCGGCAACCGTAAGCGCCGCCGCCTTTGGTAATACCCGACGCTAAAAATCGGCCAGTTACAGTTTGGAGCTCAATACCAGATAGCCTAGCTACTGATGAAGACTCCTAACTCCACGCCGATCACCGCCACCGCCTTGGCCCTTCGATGGACCCTAGCCGCGGTGGCGGTGCTCGTTTTGGCTGTTGCCGGCGTGATTATTGCTAATCGCACCCTGTTCTCCCCCTCGCATGATGTCAAAGAACTTCAGCAGGACCTCGCCAATGGCGAGGGTGCTAAAGCTCTGGGCCTGATGCAGGCCACCGTGCCAAAGGGTGACGCGGTAGCTCTGAACGGTGAAGTGCTCAAGCGTACCCAAAAGGGCGTAACAGACTTCTCCACTGATAAGGCACAGCCAGTGAAGGGCAACAAAGAACTGCGCACCGTGACCGCGCACTACAAGGTTGATGGTGTTGATAAGCAGTCCACCTACACCTTGCGCCACATCGGTAAGTCATGGCTCTTCTTTGATAATTGGGCCTTTGAACCTTCAACCCTTCCTAGCGTGAAGATCAAGGCCAATACCGTCAACGAGGTCACGGTCAACGAACAGAAGATCCCATTGGACGCCGGTGTTAGCACCCTGCCGGTCTTCTACCCTTCCGTTCTTGACGCCAGCTTCAGCACCAAGAATTTTGCTGCCGACACCCGTGGTGTGGTGGTCACTGCGCCTGCTGAAGATCCAGTGGAGATCGCGCTAAAGACCGAGCCAACTGATGCTTTCATCTCGGCCATCAATTCCAAGGTCAAGAAGTACCTCGATGATTGCACCAGCCAGCAAGTGCTTATGCCTTCCGGGTGCCCCTTCTCGTACAACACTTCGGCACGAGTTGATTCCTCAACGATCAATTGGGATATCACCAAGTACCCGACCATCAAGGTCAGCTACTACAACGGTTCCTGGGTTCTTTCGCCACTGAAGACCTCCGCAGCATTAACTCTGACCGAGCAAGATCTGCGCACTGGCTCTAAGGAAAAGAAGACCGTCAACGACACGTATTCCTTTACCGCGAAGCTGACCACCAGCACCACCGAGGTCTCCGTGGTTCCAGTAGCCGGCGGTCAACAAGTCGCTCAGTAGCCCCAGGCTACCTACCCAGCATTTCGCGGAATTGGCTACGTAGTGGCACCGCATTGGTCTTGTACTTCTGCCACGTAAACAGCGCTAGCAAGCTTGCGCCCAGTGACAGAACCGCTCCGATGGACACCGCAATCTGAGTTCCAAAAAGCTCAGCAAGCCAGCCCACCAACGGCGAACCAATCGGTGTGCCACCTTGGACCACCATCAAGTACAGAGCTAGGACGCGGGCGCGGTATTGGGATGGCACCGACATTTGCACCATCGTGTTGCAACTGTTCAGGAAGGTTAATGCTCCGAGCCCAACCGGGACCAGCATCAGGGCAAACAGAAGATAGTTTGGCATCCACGCGCTTGCTAGTGCGGCCAGTGAGAAGAATACTCCGCCGCCAATGAGGTAACGCCAGCGAGGTGCTGAACGCCGAGCAGCTAGCAGCGCACCACCAAAGGTACCCACCGCCATGATGCTGCCAAGGATGCCGTACTCCCCTGCGCCAACTCCGTAGACTTCGGTAGCCATCAGCGCGTTGGTCAGCTGGAAGTTCAGCCCAAACGTTCCGATGATGAACGCGAGGAAGAAGATCAGCAGCAGATCCTTACGGCTTTTGACGTAACTGAATCCTTCTCGCACTTGCCCTTTGCCCCGTGCCACCGGAGTAGAGGGGTGCAGCGCGTCTTTGCGCATAAAGACCAGTGAGGTGATCACCGCGATGAATGACGCACCGTTGAGCAGGAAGGCAGGTCCGGTGCCTACTAGTGCGATCACCGCTCCTGCAATGCCCGGACCGGCCAGGCGGGCCAGGTTAAAGTTGGCACTATTCAGCGCGACGGCATTAGCCAGGTGGCTTCCGGGCACCACTTCAGAAACAAAGGCTTGGCGTGCCGGAGCATCAAAAGATGCACCTATGCCCAATAATCCTGCCAAGACGTAGACCTGCCAGAGCTGGGCCGAGTCGGTGACAACCAGTAGACCCAGGATCAGGGCACATAAACCCATAAAGCTTTGCGTCACCATGAGCACGTGACGCTTATTAAAACGATCAGCAATCAAACCCGCGTAAGGGGCCAGGACAAGGACGGGAAGAAACTGCAGGCCGGTAGTGATGCCGGTAGCTACCGCATCGTGGTCGGTCAGTTCTGTCAGCACCAGCCAGTCCTGGGCCACCCGCTGCATCCACGTACCGATGTTGGAAACTAGAGCCCCAATAATCCATAATCGATAGTTGGGTATTTCTAGAGCCCTGAACATCTTCGTCGCCATAAACTTCTACCGGATCTCTCCGGCGCCTCCCGAACCTCAGTCTAATGCGACACAGCGAGGAATGCTGAGGTTTCCTCTGCATTCCTCGCTGTGAGGTTTGAAGCTATGTTTACCAACGCTGTGTCGGTGTGTGATTAGTTCACTCCACGAAGATCCAACAGCAATTCGTCATCGCCTTCTGGATCCAAGAGAACCGGGATTCCCCAGTCCTGCTGGTAAAGGTGGCAGGCTGCGTGATCTGGGATCTCGCCACCTGGCTCACCATCACAGGCCGCAGCGCGAGCGGTAATGTGCAGAACGCCGTCAGCAACTTCTGGGTTCAGCTGCAACGTGCGGGTCAAGCCCACCGAGGTTCCGCCACCGTCCAGCAACAATTCTGCTGGGCTTGAAGAAATCTTCAACTGAGTTGGATCTCCCCAACGGTCATCCAGCTTCTGCCCCTTCGGAGCGGCAAAGCGAATAACAATGTCGTGCTTGCCGGCCTGCACCTTGGTCTTCGGACGCTGGGTCTGGCTGGCGCCTTCATCAACAACCAAAGCTTCAGCAGGAATCGGCACACGCACCAGCTGGTGGGAATTGGTTTCAACAACCAGCAAAACTGGATCGCCCTCAACCGAGGAATCAACCAACACATCGGCTGGTTCCTTCAGCCCCTTGGCCAAGGTAGAAACGGTCTTGGTGGCCGGATCAAAGCGGCGCACCGCACCGTTGTATGAGTCAGCGATCGCAATGGACCGATCAGGTAGCACTGCCACACCCAATGGGTGCTGCAAGCGTGCCTGTTCAGCCTCGCCGTCACGGAAGCCGAAGTCGAACAACCCGGTGCCAACAGCAGTATTAACGCTCTTAACTTCCCCGTTCTCAACTTCAATCCAACGCAGGGCGCTGGTCTCCGAGTCAGCGATCCACACGTTTTCGCCCTCAAGGGCTAGGCCTGAAGACTGGGCGAACCAAGCTTCATCGGCTTTGCCATCCTTTAGGCCTTCCAGCCCGGTTCCAGCGAAGATGGACACCGCATTGGTTTCTGGATCAAAGGCAAAAATCTGGTGAGTTCCGGCCATCGCGATGATGATCTGGCCAGATGGGTGGAAGAGCACGTCCCACGGGGAGGACAACGAAATGTTCAACGCGTCGGTGCCCAGCTGTACTGCTTGGGTTTCCTGACGAGCATTTTCCGAATCCAGCAGGCGCTGCACACCATTGCCAGCCAAGGTACCTACAACGCCGGTGCTTAGGTTGACCGAACGCAAACGGTGGTTCACGGTGTCGGCCACAACCACGTCGTAACCGACCTTGGCGGCCAGCTCTTGAGGCAGCGCGGTCAGACCCTGCAGTTCGTTGAACTGTGCGGTGTTCGCATCGCCATCGGCGTAGCCTCGAACACCGGAGCCGATGGTGCGCACCACGGTGGACAGATCATCGGCCAGCTCAACCAAACGGTGGTGGCCCGAATCGCCGATCAGTAGGTTTCCGTTAGCCAAGGCGATGGCCTTGCCTGGGAAGCGCAGGTCGCCTTCCACAGCTTCTGGTGCCACGTAGGGGCCGTTGCCACGGTGCAAGGTGCCCTTGGCCTCGTGCTCGGTGATCAGTTCTTCAACCAGCGAACCCAGACCCTGCGCGTGACCTTCACCGGACAAGTGCGCCACAATGTAGCCCTCTGGATCCAGTACAACCAAGGTTGGCCAAGCGCGTGCGCCGTAGGCCTGCCAGGTGGTTAGCTCCGGATCATCAAGGATCGGGTGATGGATTTCATAACGCTCTACGGCCGCAGCCAAGGCATCCGGGTCAGCCTCGTGCTCAAACTTAGGCGAGTGCACACCGACGGTCACCAGCACGTCAGAGTACTTCTCCTCCAGCGGGCGAAGCTCGTCAAGTACGTGCAGGCAGTTGATGCAGCAGAAGCTCCAGAAGTCCAAGAGCACGATCTTGCCGCGCAATGCTTCAAGGTCCAGCTGTTTACCACCGGTATTCAGCCAGTTGCGGCCTACCAGTTCACTGGCGCGCACCTTGTAATTGGCGCGGACGGATTCTGTAGCGCTCATGGTCATCCTTTCGCAAATGCCGCGGCTCGGCAGTTAGAACTTTATTATCAGCCACGGCTCGGTGCTGTACTAAACGGTGTTAAGGAACATTGAGGTGCAACCGGTGCCAGCCCGGTTCTATTCCTCTGGCTCTGCCCGACTATGGAAGTTGGGACAGGGCAGCATCCATGACGCTGGTTGCCACCTTGTTGAACTTTTCGTCGGACAACGAGTTACTGGCAACGAAGGAAACCATCGCCACATACTCTTTGCTCTTTTTGATCAGGACCAGCGAATTTTGGGCGTATTCCCCGTCGCGGCTGTAGTACAGCGCAGAATCCACCGAGTCCACCTTGGGATCGGAGAACTTAAGGGTCTCGGTGTACTCGTTGGTGTTCAGCTTGACGCTCTTGCATTCAGAAAGAATGCTCTTCACGTTTTTGGTGTGCTGGACAACCGACGCGTTCCCGTCCTTGCCCAACTTAGCTACTTCGACCGAGCCGGTAATGGACTGGGATTCGTTGGTGAAGTCAGTGCGTGCCGCTTGGGTGCCCAACTGCACCGGCGACCAGTTCAAATCGTTGATCGGAGCCGAGCATTGAGCTGGCAAGACCACGATGCCCTTGAGCGTATCGGTCGGTGGGGTGGCCAGAGAGTCAAGATCTTTGCCCTTGATTTTAGCGCTGCTTGGGAAGCCCAATTGTGAGGCGATCACCGAGCCAGCTGCTGTGGCCATCTCAGGGGTAGTCGGATCTTCCTCGGAGCTCGATGCTGAGGCGCTGGGGCTAGCACTGGGTGAGGCCGTGCTTTCAGCGGCAATCTTATGCGTCTGGTCCTGTGGCATCTGGCTCTGTTCCGAGGAACAGGCGCCCAAGGACAAAGCGGTGCACAACACCAGCGGGATGCTCAATGTCTTGATGGTCTTAGGCATTGGGATTCCTTCGATCGGCCTGATTAAATTTGGCGAACATCGCGTTGTAGGCTTCCAGCTCGGCATCGTTGTCGCGTTCTGCCTGTCGGTCATAACGTTTGGTGTCTTTTTTGTCCTGTTTGAGCCAAGACAAAACCACAAAGATGGCCAAGACCAAGGTGGGTACCTCGCCGATGGCCCACATGGCGCCGGCGCCCACCACTTGGTCTTCCAGAGCGCTGCCGCCCCAGGTGCGTCCCATATTGCCGAAGTAGTCGGGAGCCAATAGGTTTTCGGTGCTCATCAATGCCACACCGAAGAAGGCGTGGAAGGCGACGGTAGCCAGCAAAACTACCAGGCGCATTGGGTATGGGTAACGCTTAGGCACCGGATCCGCATCCACCAGACTCAGCGCAAAGAGGTATCCGGTGAGCAGGAAGTGCAAGTTCATCAGCTCATGGCCGGCGTGGTAGCGCATGGCCGGTTCCAGGATCGGGGTGAAGTAGAAGATCACGATGGACCCGGCGAAGTTTACCGCAGCAAAAATTGGGTGGGTGATTACCTTCGAATAACGAGAGTGAACCAGGAACAGGATCCATTCGCGTGCTCCACGGGTGCCGTCAACGCGGGCAGGCAAAACCTGCAGCAGCAGGGTAATAGGCGTACCGAGTACCAAGAAGATGGGCACGATCATGGTCAGCGACATGTGATCAACCATGTGCGTGGAGAACTGGATTTTGCCGTAGACGGCCACCGCACCGCTGGTGACGTAGAACAGTGCGAACAGGCCAACAACCCAACTGATCAGGCGCGGCACGCTGGGCTTGTCGCCACGACGAGCCAACGTGATGAAGGCATAGAGGTAGGCCGCTAGCCCAAAGAGGCATACCGCTACCCAGATCCAGTCCATGCGCCAGGTGGTGAGCCAGCTGGCGGTGTCTGGGGCTGGTGGCAGATCGTAGCCGGTGAGCAGACGGGCCGGGGTGGTTTTTGCCGGGGCATCGTCGCTGGTTGGCGGTGCGGTTCGAGCCAGCACCGTGGCTACCGACATGACCGAGGCCATCAGGATGACTTCAACTAGAACTACCTGCCATGCAGCACGCAGCGCGGTGTACTTACCGGCCAAAAGCTGCGGAATGACCTTGCGGCGGTGAACCAGTCCGAGTGCGCCCAGGGCCAAGGTAATCAGAAGTTTGACGATGACTAGCGCGCCATAAGGTGTGGCCCACTGTCCCCAGTTGGTGATGCGGATGATCGCCGAGGCCAGACCCGAACCGATCATCAGGAAGACAACAATGGTTGCCAACCCGGAATAGCGTTGCAGGACAACTCCAGCCAGTACCTGGCCACGCTTGCGTCCCGGTGCTTGGCCTTCCAGCGTGGGAGCTAGTAGTGCCAAGACAATAATTCCGCCGAACCACAGTACGACGGCCAACAGGTGTAGGCCGATGGAGTTCACAGCAGCAAAGTGGTCATCGCCGCCGGCAGCGTGGCCGATAAAGGCCATCGGCAGGATGCCTGCGAAGGAGAAGAGCGCGGTGGCACCAACTCCGGTTTTGGAACGTACCGCCAAGGCGAGCGAGCTCACGACTGCGGCAATCACTACCATCCAGGCCCAGGCCCGGCCGGTGGTGATGGAAAGAATATAGTCCAGAATTGCGGCTGAATATTGCCCATCCAGGCTCATCGGAAGGCCGGCCAGATCCCAGAAGGTCAGCACCATGACGGTAGCTGCAGAAAGGGTCCACAACACTGCAGAACCGGCGGCAATATTCATAGCGCGAGTAAAGGCTGGATGATCCGCGCCTTGCTCATCGCGTGTGGTTTTGATGCTTCGAGGCACAATGGCGGCAGCAAAGACTAACGCGGCTATGGCCACTGACATGGATGAATGATGGATCGCTCGCGCGATCGGCAGGCTCCAGCGCACAAACGCTCCAGGATCGGCCAATTCGGCCGGACGGGCGATGCCGGTGAACAACACCGCAACCAGGAAAACTACCGCTGAAGCGAGCAGCCCGGGCAGGATGAAGCGGGTGACTGAAACCGTGCGCTTTGCTGTATCCATATCCTTCTAATCATCTCATTTTTGCTCGACGGTCACAGACCAGATCGGCCGGAACTACACCGCTACGGCGCATCTCACACCCACAGTGCACGCGTGTAAATCTCGTGCGCGAGGTGCTAATCAACGGCTTCTAAACCAGAGACCGGCAGGCCAAGGTGGATCTTTGGCCTGCCGGTCTACGAGGTGTGCGCTTACTACTTGTTGTTGCGCATGAACTTGGCCAGAACGGCAATGGCGCCACCAAGGATCACAACGCCAATAACTACCCAGATGACCGGGCTGACATTGCTGCCTGCGGCCTGAAGTGGGTTGTCATTCTCCTGCTGCGCGTCGCTAGGCTGGTCAGCCTGCGCAGATTCACTTGGAGCACTGATCATCGAGGGAGTTGGCTTAGCTGATGCGTTGACGGTGAAATCCAGCTTGCTCTCTACTGGATGTCCGTCCGAAGAAACGACGCGGTATTCCAGCTCGTATTCGCCGTTTTCCAACGATTTCGCCGGGGTGACAGTTACGGTCTTGCCCTTGGTTTCAGCCTTCGCTTCGACAGCTTTGCCATCATTGCTCAGCTCAACCACGGTGGAGTTCACACCTGACATGGTCTGCAGTTCACCGGAGAATTCCAGGGTGAGCTCCTCGGGAACCTGCTTCAACGTTGCCCCAGCTTTGGGATTTGAACTCACCAGTTCGTCGTGAGCAGAGGCGGCGGTCACCGAGGTAAATACTGCAAGGATCGCCAACGCCACTACGGCTGCGAGGCGGGTCAAATTCATTGTGGGTAGGGTTTTGCTCTTCATTGTTTTCCTTCCAAGCCCCTGGTGGGGTAATTCGTTCTATGTCTTAGGCAACAAGAACGAAGGAAGGTGGCCCGCGGCGTTCGGGCAATCGCCCCAGTTGCGCCAACTTGGGTTGAAAACGCAAAGGGAAGTATGCCGGCAGTGCGCGAGCTTCAGGAACTTGCACACGGACAAGCGAAAGGATTTTTCGGGCAGTCGACAAAGTGAGGCATGAGGCCAGAGCCCCGAGCAAACGCTCGCCGCAGTGAAGCACGATAATGCTGACTACTGCAGCCATGACGTGTGCATAAAGCATTGATTCACTATGTGCGTTGGCATAGTGGGAGCTGATGTTGTGCGCCAGTTCGATGCTGCGCCCGGTGTGCTGGATGTGTTCCATGCCAGCAACACCAGTACTGTCATGGCTCATCACCAACAGGCTCAGATGGAACAGTCCTTGACTGGCAAGCACCACTAAGCTGGTAGCCCAAACGGAGAATTTTTTGCCCACTAGCGTCATGGCGATCACCGCAGAAATGCAGCTGATCAGGCCCATGGCTACCAACGACATTTGTGTTGGAGCGCTATGCGCGTGAGCTGCAAAAGCCGTCCAAGTGCACACGCTTGCCGCCAACCAGCCGCGCATAACGCGGGTTGCGGGTTTGTGTGGCACGGTTTGCAGCCTGTTCTCCATGATCGGTGTTGAGCACGCCTGATTCTACGCGAAGTAGAAGATCCGCTCAAACGCTGTCAAAAAGAAGACCCGACCTGCCTGACGGAAAATCTCCGGCAACAAATCGGGTCTTACTCAAGCTTTAGAGAAGCTTACTTCTTGGCAACAGCTGCCTTCAGCTTCGAACCAGCGGTCAGCTTGACCGAGTGGCCTGCTGGGATCTGGATTGCTTCACCGGTCTGTGGGTTACGGCCGGTACGAGCTGCACGATCGGTGCGCTCTACAGCCAACCAACCTGGGATGGTTACCTTTTCGCCCTGGGAAATCTGGTCGACGAAAACTTCGAAGACAGCATCCAGAACACCGTTAACGGCAACCTGGGAGTTTTCGGTCTTCGCTGCAACTGCAGCAACAAGTTCGCTACGGTTCATAGCCAATGTATGGTCCTCCTGGACTAGTGATCCAAAACCCGATTTCGGACTTCGAATGCCGCGCGGTCGCACGGGCTTATCAGTGAGAACATATCAAACGTTGAGGCCCGAAATGGCCGAAAACAGCCGAAATACCGGGATTTTTTCATCTTCTTACAGAATTCTTTGGCTAACGGCACCATTTTTGGGTTCAACGCCCACTTCTGGTACGCCAGTTAAGAACACAAGGCCCATCCCCCGGCATCGGAGAGTGGGCCTTGCTTAAGCTTTAGAGAGGCTTACTTCTTGGCAACAGCTGCCTTCAGCTTCGAACCAGCGGTCAGCTTGACCGAGTGGCCAGCTGGGATCTGGATTGCTTCACCGGTCTGTGGGTTACGGCCGGTACGAGCTGCACGGTCAGTGCGCTCCACTGCCAACCAACCTGGGATGGTTACCTTTTCGCCCTTGGAAATCTGGTCGACGAAAACTTCGAAGACAGCATCCAGAACACCGTTAACGGCAACCTGGGAGTTTTCGGTCTTCGCTGCAACAGCAGCAACAAGTTCGCTACGGTTCATAGCCAATGTATTGTCCTCCTGGACTAGTGCCTCAAAACCCGGGTCCGGGTTTTGAATGCCGCACGGTCGCGCGGACTTATCAGTGTTGAACTTACCAGTTGTTGGCGACAAAATGGCATCATCACGCGGATTTTGCCGATTTCATCTAGAGAATCGAGGTGTGAAAGTTCACCTGAGCCCTATAGCGCGAAGGGATCTACTCCCTCATTCGCTTGTATCAATATCTCCCATGCCGCATCTTGAAGCACCTTGCTCCGAGTGACATTTGCCGGTCTGGCTAGCGTAATTCGGCCTTTGGAGGTCCATTGCGGGCCGAAGAAGACGCCGGGGGCACAGCGCTCCAACCCTTCGGTTAGCGCTGCCTCGACAATGGCCACCGAACCTTCATGTTTGCCCTGCGCGAAACTGCCCTGTAATCGACCCGTTAGGCGCTTTGCAAAGTCAGGTTCGTTGATTTCCTCAATCACCGGAGTGAGCCCAGAGACCGAATAACCCGGGTGCACGGCTACCGAACGAGACGGCCACTGCAGCTGACGTAATCGATGATCCAAACCAATTCCCATGCTTTGCAGTACAGCCTTGGACTGAACGTAGGCACGGTACGGGTTGTAGTCGTGCGCCAGCTTCAGATTTTTTGGATCGGTGCGCATCAGCAAAGTGGACATTGATCCAAGGGTGATCAGCCGTAGCTGTCCTTCCTTGAATTTCTCAGCCAATTCCCCGACGAGTCGGGCGTGTCCAATCACATTGGTGGTCATGGTTTGCTCATAACCCAAGGCTCCGGCTTCTCGGGTACTCGGGGTGTGGATCATTCCCGCGTTGGCCACTAGGATGTCCAGCTGACGCCCTCGAAGCTCGGCGGCCAGCGCCATCGCAGACAGGGTTGAAGCAGCGTCAAACTGCATAAATTCAACACTGGCCTCTGGCACTCGACGGCGGATGGCGGCCATGGCCTTTTCGGCACGTGACTGGTTACGACAGGCCAGAATCACATGCGCTCCCGCTGCAGCCAAACCCAAGGACGCAAAGAATCCTAAGCCTGCGTTGGCGCCGGTAACCACTGCTGTTTTACCGACGCCTAACGACTTCCAGCGCTCATAGTTGGCACGAATACTGGCCTGGGGCACGGACTGCCCCAACTGTTCTAGGGAACCCAAACGCACTGCACGATTCATGCTCCCCACGCTACTACAACCGTTAGCCTGCCAGACCTGGTGGGTTCAACCGAGAATCGGTAATTCCTTCCTCGCTCAAACCCCACTTATCCAAGATCTGTTTGTAGGCGCCAGATTTAATCAGCCCATCAATGGCCACTTCTGCAGCTTCCGCCAGTCCGCTACCCTTCTTAGTGGTCACCGCGACCTGCGCGGTATCCGGCCACCCACCGGGGAAGGAACCAATCTGCTTAACTTCTCCGGCAGTCGCCTGTTTGTAGGCACCGGATGCGTTCGGTCCAAAGCTTGCATCAGCACGCCCAGAAAGTAGCGCCAAGGTTGAAGCCGAATCATCGTCGTAGTACTGGAAATCCACTGGTTTCAGACCCTTGGCCTGATTAGCTTTGTCCCACTCAACCAAGATCTTTTCCTGGTTGGTTCCCGAGCCGACGATAATCTTCAAACCAGCCACATCTTCGGCTTTTTTGATTGGCCCAATGTCCGAATCCTTATCGGCGTAGAATCCGAGCAGGTCCTCGCGGTAGGTCGCAAAATCAAACTTCTTTTTGCGCTCTTCGGTCACCGTCACGTTACTGATCGCGGCCTCGTACTTGGCGGACTCAATACCCAACGGCCAGTCCGCCCATGACACTGGAACTAGTTCTAGTTCCAAGCCGAGAGCATCGGCGAGCGCCGCTGCGAGGTCAGCATCATTGCCGATCGGTGTGGTGTTATCGGTGGCGTAAAAACTCAGTGGTGCTGAACTTGGTGCGGTCACGATAGTGAGTTTTCCGTCGGCCGAGATCTTTTCTGGAACCACCTTTTGAGCTTTTTTATTTACCGCGACGTCCGGACGCTCTTGCTGCGGGCTCGATAGCGCCGTGTCAGCAGCATTGGTCGGTGCCTGAGATTCGGTGTTCTCCTTGGCCTCGGATGGATCGGCGCACGCACTGAGGGACACCAAACCGATCAGCGCAAGGGTGGTGAAGGCGTAACGGGATTTGTGGAGCTTCATGATACTTCCTGCACTGTCTTGAGTCGCTGGATGGCCCGCTGCTCATGGGTTTCGTCGATGGTTAGTCCGAGGTTTTCTCGCAGAGTGTCCGCATAGGCCTGTGGGTAGACTCCGCGTTCCTGAAGCCGAGGGACCAGGTGGTTGACGATGTCATCAAGCCCGGTAGGAATCAGCCACGGGGTGATGTTGAAGCCATCAACCGCACCAAGTTCTGCGTACTGAGCCAAACGGTCCGCGATCTGATCATAGGAACCGGTGAAGGTGTGGTCCGCACGGTGTGAACGGGAACGGACAAACTCGATAATGTTCTGCCCCTTCTCCTTGGCTTCGGCACGCCATGCGGCAGCCAGCTCTAGAGACTTAGCACCTTGGAAGCCACTACCTCGGGTCACTGAGCTCTGCTCGACTACTGGATCAAATTCGGGCAGTGGCCCGTAAGGATCGACGTTCTCCAGTCGAGTACCCCAGAACTGTTCAAGGTAGGCCAACGCCTGGTGTGGGCCAATCTGGTGTTCGCGGACCCAGTGGTACTTTTCTTCGGCTGCTGCGGCAGTTTCTGCCACGATGAACTCAGCTCCGGGCATGATCTTCACCGAGTTCTCGGCACGTCCCACCTTGGCTGCACGAGCGTTGATGTCCTTGCGGAATTCCAGTGCGTCTTCCAGTCCAACGTGGGCGGAGAAAATGACGTCGGTCTGGCGGGCAGCAAAGTCGCGTCCCTCGGCTGAGTCGCCGGCTTGGAAGAGCACAGGCCGATGTTGTGCGCTGGCCGGAACGGTGCCGGTGTAGTCAACGTTGTAGTGATTGCCGCGGTGGTGAACTGTGGAATCGTCCCATATCTGACGTACGGTACGCACAAAGTCCTCTGCATGAGAGTAACGCTCGTGGTGCTCTAGGTAGCCGCCTCGGCGGAAGTTTGCGCCGGTCCAGGCGTTGTGGGTGGTGACAATGTTCCAGGCAGCGCGACCCTCGGAAATCAGGTCCAAGGAGGAGAGCCGACGGGCCAAATCTGCTGGGTCGTTGTAGGTGGTGTTCTGGGTGGCTACCAAACCAATGTTGCTAGTTACCGCGGCCAGGGCTGCGAGCATGGTCTGTGCATCGGGGCGACCGGCCACATCCAGTTCATGAATGCCACCTAGGTGTTCACGCAGGCGCAGTCCCTCACCGAGGAAGAAGGCACTGAATAAGCCACGCTCTGCGGTCTGTGCAATCTGACGGAAGGAAGCAAAGTCAATCTGGGATCCCGCCTTTTCGCTGCGCCATACGGTCGAAGAGTTCACGCCTTGGAAAAAGACGCCGAATCGTAGTTGGTTCTGGGTGCTCATGATGCCTCCTGGAAGCGGTTTTTGGCCACCGGCAGTGCGAAGGTTTCGCGCAGGGTGTCACCGATGGGTGCCAGCAAGTTGCTGTGCTTCAGTTTTGGTAGTACTTCGTCAAGCAGTACGCTTGCGTCGATCCTCAGATCTCCCGGATGCAGGTGGACAAGATGTCGGCGTTGATCTTCCGGGTTGGCGGTAGCTTCCGCGAACTTTTTAAGGAAGCTAATGAGCTCATCAACACTGCCGATAAATTCGGCGCGAGGGGTTCGCTGCACGGATTGTTCGGCCGCCCGGCGGGCCCCGGTATCCCCTGCGGTGTCCAGATAAACGTCTAGTTCGATGGCTACCGCGCCCTTGCTGCTGGCGGTCTGTGCTTTGGCGAGTAGCTCATCAAGGTTGGCTGCGTTCACCTTCACCACGTCGGCACCGTTCAGTCGGCAGTGTTGCAGACCATCGGGCGTAAATAGCGGGGCCGGAGCAATAATCGGCAACTGTCCCTGAGGTGGGCGTGGGGTGATAGCCGGGCCCTTGACCGAGAAGTTTTTCCCCTCAACATCCGCGTAGTGCAACTTGGTGGCATCTAGGTAGCGTCCGGTTGCCTCATCACGAATGACCGCGTCGTCTTCCCAGCTGTCCCAGAGTCGACGGTGGGTGGTGACCACGTCGGCAGCTTCGGTACTTAGCTGGTCCTCGGGCAATATGCTGCGACCTACTGCGTCGGCCTGTACCGAATCGTTCTGCGTTTCTAAGATCCATCCGGCCCGGCCGTGGGAAATGATATCTAGGCTGGCCAGCTGGGTTGCAGTGTGAAAGGGCTCGGTAAAGAGGGCATCAATCACCGGCAGCACCGCGATGCGCTGGGTTTTCGCGGCAACAAAACTGGCGCGTTGCACCGAGTCGAGCAGGCCATCACTGGAGAAGCTCACGCCGTGGAATTCAGCAGATTCAGCGCGTAACGCTGCGAGGGCCGAATCGTTCGGATCGTTACCGGCGCCATCAAGATTGAGCGCCAGCAGCAGGGAGTACTCACTCATACTGCATACTCCTTTTCTAAGGTGTTGTTGAACTGTGGATCTGTTTCGGTCCACAAGGTGGTCTCGGTTTTCACCAGCGGAATCACTTCCTTTGCGAAGCGTTCCAACGTTTCAATTTGTGCCGCATAGGGCGCGGTGGTTGGCAGCGAAATGGACTGCAGGTCGTGACCGAAGCTCTGGTGATAATCCAAGATCTTCTCGGCGACAAACTCGGGGCTACCCACCAAGAGGGGTCCTTCGGCCACCGCGTGCTCAATGCTGCGGTACGGGGTGTTGTTCCCCGGTACATCGCGCCGGTTAGTCAGTGCTTCGTACACCGGCCCAAATTCCTTGATGGCCGCCTTGGTGCTATCGGCCAGGTACACGCCTCCCGCCCCGCTGCCCGAACCTATATACCGTGCCGCCGGATCGTGGCCTGCCTGCTCATAGGCCAGCTTGTAGTGATCGATGAGCACCTTGTAATTTTCTTTGGGCTGGATCGCATTGGCCGAGAAGAGTGGGTCACCATGTTTGGCGGCCAGTTCTGCCGAACGAAGCGAGGTGGCCGAACCATGCCAGATCCGCAGTCGTGACTGGAACGGGCGTGGGCTGGTGGTGACCTGTTCTAATTCGCTGCGGAACCGTCCGGTGAAGTTCACTGGCTCATCGGCAAAGAGGGCTTTGAGCAGCTCGTAGTTCTCTTCGAGCAAGTCCCATTGATCCTCAACCTTCCTGCCAAAGAGCGGGAAGTGCGCCACTTCGTTGCCCTTACCAATTCCCAGCTCCAGGCGCCCATGACTTAACTGATCCACGGTGGCAAAATCTTCGGCTACGCGCACCGGATCAAGAATGGAAAGCACCACCACACCGGTGTGCAGCCGAATCTTCTTGGTCCGCGCGGCAATAGCCCCAAGGACAACGGCCGGCGAGGAAGAAATGAAGGCACCTGCGTGGCGCTCGCCTACTGAGAAGGAATCAAAGCCAAGTTCCTCGGCCCGCATCGCGGACTGCACTACCTGTTCAAAGCGTTGCGCGGTATCAACCTGCAGGCCGGTGATCGGGTCAGACTGGTGCGGAATAATGTCTAGTACTTGAAAACGCATTATTTGCCCTTGTAGTTCGCCGCGTTGATGGTTTCTGATTCCGGCAGAGCCTCTTCACTCAACGACCAGCGATCTAGCACCTTGGCGTAGGTGCCTTCCTTGATGGTTTCGTTCAGTGCCGCGGTGATCTGTTCAGAGAGGCGGTTGCCGGCCTTGGTTGTTGCGGCAACCAGCGTCTCATTAGGCCATCCGGCGTTGATCTTGCCAACCACCTTCAGATCATCACGTTGGTTTTCGCGGTACACGGTGGAAGGATAAGGCGCGATGTTCAAATCGATGCGTCCCGAGGATAGAGCCAAGATGGTGTCGGCTTCACTGGAGTAGTACTGCAGTTCTGCTGGTGCCTTGCCCTTGTCCTCTAGCTCTTTGTTCCATGCCAGCAGGATCTTTTCCTGGTTAGTCCCGGAACCCACGGCGATCTTCTTGCCCGTAATGTCGTCGGCTGATTTCACGGTGATATCGCTGTCGGCGCGAGCTTCAAAGCCCATAAACGCTGCACGGTAGGTGGAGAAGTCGAACTTCTTCACTCGATCCGCGTTCACCCCAACATTGGAGAAGACTGCTTCAAAGTCGCCCGATTCGGTTTTCAGCGGCCAGTTCTCCCAACTGGTCACCTGCAAGTCCAGTTCTAGTCCCAGCTTGTCGGCGACCAACTGGGCCAGGTCCACTTCGGTGCCGATCACGGTCTTTTCATCGGTGGCGTGGAAGGAGAGTGGTACCGAGCCGGCGGTGGTGGCCACGGTGAGCTTGCCGTCCTTTTTGATCTTTTCTGGGACCGCGTCGGCCAGCTTTTGATCTTTGGTGGAGCGGATGCGGTCTTGCTCTGGTGAGGTGTTGTAGGTTGTGCTGCTCTTGGCTTCAGCGCCCGAGGATGCTGCCGGGGCGGCGGCGCCTGGGTCAGCGCAACCGGCGAGGGTGAGCAGGCCGATCGCAGAGAGGGCAGAAACTGCTGCGTACTTTTTCATGGTGCGAGTCCTTAGTGACAAAGCTTTAGATGTTAAAAGCCGGTTCGATGACTTTGGAGAGGAAGGATTTGGTGCGCTCGTGCTGTGGGTTGGCCAGTAGTTCTCTCGGGGTCCCCTGCTCCACGATTCGTCCGCCATCCATAAACACAATTCGGTCGGCGACATCGCGGGCAAACCCGATCTCGTGGGTGACGATGATCAGCGTCGTACCTGACTTGGCTAAGTCCTTGATCACTTCGAGCACCTCGGTGACCAACTCAGGGTCCAGCGCACTGGTCGGCTCGTCAAAAAGCACCACCTTGGGATCCAGGGCCAGGGCCCTCGCGATGGCCACACGCTGCTGTTGACCGCCGGAGAGCTGGCGAGGATAGGCATCAGCTTTATCCGCCAATCCCACGCGGGCTAGTAATTCTTTGGCCCGCGCCTGGGCTTTGGCCTTGGGAACCTTGCGAGCGTGGATGGGCGCTTCAACAATGTTTTGTAGGGCGGTCAGGTGCCCGAAGAGGTTGAAATTCTGGAACACCATGCCCACCTCGGTGCGCTGCGCCAAGATTTCTGCTTCGCCTCGTTCATGGAGTTTGCCGTTGCGCACCTTATAGCCGATCAATTCGCCATCAAGGCTGATGGTGCCTCGGTCCACCTTTTCCAGGTGGTTGATGGTGCGCAGCAAGGTGGATTTTCCTGAGCCCGATGGCCCAATAATGACCAAGACTTCACCCTGGGCAACATCAAGATCGATCTCGTGCAGAACTTGGGTTGTACCGTAGCTCTTGTCTACCGAACGCACCGCTACTTCTCCGCGGGTGCTAACTTCTGTGGTTGCCAGGCTCATAGCTGTCCTTTCGAGGAATTGATCGAGGTGCCGGTGGCGGCGTGGGTTGTGAAGAAACCACGCAGTTTTTGTAACGGGGTTGGTGGCAAGGTGCGCAGTGCACCGCGGGAATAGTGACGTTCAATGTAGTACTGGGCCACGCTGAGCACCGAAGTGATCACGATGTACCAAATGGTGGCCACCAGCAGCATCGGCAACACTTGCTGCGTGCGGTTGTAAATGACCTGCACGGTGTAGAACAGTTCCGAATAAGCCAGCACGTAGACGATCGAGGTGCCCTTGACCAGGCCGATGATTTCGTTGAAGGCGGTCGGCAAGATCGCTCGCATGGCCTGCGGGAGCACGATCCGGGTGGAGCGGCGCCAGCGAGGAATACCCAATGCGGTGGCCGCTTCGATCTGGCCCTGGTCCACCGAGAGAATGCCACCGCGAATGATTTCCGCACTGTAGGCCGCCTGGTTCAGGGTCAGCCCCAGCACCGCGGCAGCAAACTGGCTGATCAGGCTCGTGGTCTGGAATTCGGCGAAGGTAATTGAGGTGAACGGGACCCCCAGCCGGATGGTTTCATACAGGTAGCCGAGGTTGTACCAAAGCAATAGCTGCACCAATAGCGGGGTGGATCGGAAGATCCAGGAGAAGGTCCACGACACCGAGCTAAATAATGGCGAGCGTGATAACCGCATCAGCGCCAGCACAAAGCCGAGCGCAAAGCCCAGGCTGCCGGAAATCAACGTGAGCTTCAGAGTCTGCCCGAGTCCGCGAAGAATGGATTCGGCGGTGAACCATTGCGCCACCACACCCCATTCCCACCGTGGGTTAGTAATCAACGAGTACAGGATCGCTGCGGCGATTCCGGCAACAACCACGGTGCCGACCCAGCGCCACGGATGGACCGCGGCAACCACCTTGTAGTCAGCAATAGCACTATCGGTAGTGTAGCTCGGCGTTACTACCGGCTGCACTGTCTCCGACTCGGTGTTCTGCACGGTGTTCTGAACTTTGTCCAGCGCAGTCTCCGGCGTTGTGTCCTGCACGGGATCTGGGTTGGTGACCCGGGTACTTGTCGGTGGCATCGTTTGCTCCTTGTATGGCTTTGTTTCTCTTGAGGAACACGCTAGAGCCGTGGGGACGACCACCGCATCTGGCTAGTTCACGCTCGTTCACTCAAAGACACCATGTGTCGAAATGACGAAAAGTGACGGCCAAAACCGGGCGTTTTATAACGACGTGTTGCTGCTGCATCTCGGTCCGTGAACTTTGCGTCCTTGCAAGTCACACCCGCTAGCGTCGGACAAAGCAAGGCTCCTAATCTGGCGCTAACTACAGATTCCGCACCTACCGGCCGGCGGCGCAAAGGAGAAAAATGTCCGAGCAGCACATCGTTTTTATCGGCGGCGGCCCACGCACCGCGATGATTCTCGAGCGCATCAGTGCCAACCGTGAGTTGTTGGACAACACCGCCCTGCACCTACATGTCGTTGACCCCTTCCCGGTGGGTGCCGGACGCATCTGGCGCGAAGATCAAAGCCCGCTGCTTAAACTCAATTCGCGCGCCGCGGATGTCACGATGTTTACCGACGCGTCGGTGCAGTGCCTGGGCCCAGCCAAGGACGGCCCTGCCTTAGATCAGTGGGTGCAGCTTATTCGCGACGGGCAGCTTCACGATGTGCCTTCCTTATTGCTCACCGATCCGCTGCTGCGAGCCGAGGTTGCTCGCCTGGGTCCTGCCGATTTTCCGACCCGGCGTTTGCAGTCCTGCTACCTACGCTGGTTTTTCGCCCGCGCGCAGGCCTCATTTGCCAGCCCGGACGTCATCAAAATCCATCAGGATACGGCCGTGGATCTGCTCTCCGAGTCCAGCACCCATCGAGTGCTCCTTGCCTCAGGTCGTGAAATCGTCGCCGATCAGGTTGTCCTCGTTCAGGGTCACCTAGACGCGCGGTTGGAATCCGATGCCCGATCCCTAGAATTTGCCGCCCACGCCGACACCGCCGATCATTTGGGCTACATCCCGCCCGGCTACACCAACGACATCAACTTTCAGACACTGTCGGCCGGGACCGAGGTCTTGGTTTCTGGCATGGGGCTGGCCTTCACCGACCTATTTGTGCTGCTTTTTGAGGGCCGCGGGGGCAAGTTTGTTGCCGGCGAGAACGGAAGTTTGCGCTATCTGCCCAGCGGCCAGGAACCGAAACTTCTGGCCGGTTCGCGGCGCGGGGTTCCGTATCACAGCAAAATTCGCAGCACCACCACTGCGCCGCTGAGCACCGGTTACTTCACCGAAGAAGCCGTCAATGAATTACACGCGCAGCACGGCGAACTGGACTTTTTTGCCCATGTTTGGCCATTGATCGCCAAGGAAGCAGCCTTCTTTTACTACCGCGAAATTTTTGCCACGCCCCACTCATTCGCACCAAGTATCTGGAGCGAATTCCATGCCCGCTTCGATGCCATCTCTTGGTATTCGCCCGAACGCACAAGCCTCGTGGCCCAATTTGTCGCCCCAGAATTCCGGCTGGAATTTGAGGACCTAGAATTCCCGCTGCCCATCCCCCGGCCATTGCCCGCCCAAGGCCAAGCTCAAGAGCTCAACCAGCTGGTGCGCGAACATATCAAAGAGGATTTGCGGGTGCGCGATTCGGCCGATCATCCACAGTTCCAGGCACTATTTTTTGGTCTGCTCAAATCCTTTGTCACCCTGCCCGTCGTCGACGCCCTACTCAGTGACACCGGTCGAATTCAGCTAGCAGGATGGTGGCAAGGCTTCTTCAGCTTTGTCGATTCTGGCCCACCGGCGCACCGTCTGCGCGAGCTACTCGCCCTACACGAGGCAGGATTTATCAGCTTCTTGGGTCCAGAAACCTCATTCGGTTTTGACGCCAATCGCCAGCTTTTTTGCGCCCAAACCCTCGCCGGCGAAGTGCACGCGCCGTGGTTCATCGAAGCACGGCTACCATCGACCCACATTTCAACCAGCACCGATCCCCTGCTGGTCTCGTTGTACCACCAGGGATTGATCACCGAAGAACCCGGAGGTTCAGGAAAAATGCACATCACTTCACTGCGCCAAGTCATCGGTCGTGGCGGGAGCATCCACCGTTGGCTCTTTGCCACCGGTGCTACCGCCGGTCGATTCCAAGGCGGGGCGTTCTCCCGGCCGAACTCCAATTCCGCGCCCTTTGCTGATAGTGACGCACTGGCCCGCGAACTGCTCTCCGCACCGGCGGCCATGAACCAGTGGGAATTAGCCGGCGCCATCGCCCAAACCCATCGGACCCTAGGCTAGAAGATCAAGATGACCACGCAACAGCAATCACCCAACCTCACCGCCCATGCCGTTTTGATTGGCGATCCTCGCCTAACCCCGCTCTTTGCCGGGCTCACCGTGGAATACACCCAGCGCTACGGGGATCGCAACGGTGCGGTAGCCGCCGAACTTGAGCGCTTCCCCGCCCACGAATTCACGGCCCCACTGGGACGATTTGTCATTCTAGAGGAGGACGGACAGACCGTTGCCGGTGGGGCGCTGCGTCATTATGACCAGCACACCGCCGAGCTCAAACGCATCTGGACCCACGAAGACCACCGACGTCGTGGCCTGGCGCGTAGGGTTCTGCAGGAACTTGAGTTGGCCGCGATCGATCTGGGTTATACACAGCTCTACCTCACCACCGGTCCGCGTCAACCCGAAGCGCTTAAGCTGTACCTGAACGCAGGCTACCAGCCCCACTTTGATCTTGATGCCGACCCGTTAACCATCGGGCACCTGCCTTTCACCAAGGCGTTGCCCCACGCTCAAGCTAATGCCACGATAGGAGTATGAACCAACCGGAGAATTCGGATGCTGCGCTGAACGCCGCACGCTACGCCATGGGCAAGGCCAGCGATCAAACGCCTCTGCCGGTAGATGAGTATGCCCAGGCCACCGGCATGGCGCCGGTTCAAAAGCCCAAAACCCCGCTGCAGCTACACGCTGAAGATGAAGCGTGGGAGGTTGCCAATTCCGTGCTCGATGAGGCCTTTGCCCGTGGCGAGTTTGAGAACCTTGCCCTATCGGGGCAGAAGATCGACCACCTGACCAATAATAATGATCCAGACTGGTGGATGAAGTCGATGATGCGCCGCGAACAGATCACCGGTCTGGGCCCACCGGCGTTAACCTTGCGGGTTGAGGACGAACACTTGGAGCAGACGCTGGATCGTTTACCCACGCCGGCGGCAGTACGCGCGCACGTCGAGGACTTCAACGCCCGGATTATCGATGCTCGTCGCCAGCTACTTGGCGGTCCGCCGGTGATTACACCGCTGCGTGAGGTGGATGCCGAGGTCTTTGCTTGGCAAAGTCGCCGCGCGGTTGCCCAGCCAAAGCCAGCGATCATCCCCAAGCGCCGTTGGTGGCAACGCAAAAGCTAGTGCTTAAAGACGAACTTAACGGCAAAAGCCGCCCTCCCAAAGGAGAGCGGCTTTTGCTAAGTCAAATGACTTGCAGGTCTTACCAGGAAGACTTGGTGATGCCCGGAAGCTCACCACGGTGTGCCATGTCGCGGAAGCGAACACGGGAGATACCGAACTTCTGGAAGGTACCGCGTGGACGACCGTCGATCGCGTCGCGGTTACGAACGCGGATCGGGGAAGCGTCGCGTGGCAGCTTCTGCAGGCCTACGCGGGCTGCTTCACGAGCCTCGTCAGTTGCGTTTGGATCTACAAGAGTCTTCTTCAGCTCGAGGCGCTTCTCAGCGTAACGCTCGACAATGACCTTGCGCTGTTCGTTCTTTGCGATCTTGGACTTCTTGGCCATGTCTTAGCGCTCCTCTCGGAATTCGACGTGCTTGCGGACTACTGGATCGTACTTCTTCAGAACCATACGGTCTGGGTCGTTACGACGGTTCTTACGGGTTACGTAAGTGAAACCGGTACCAGCGGTGGACTTCAGCTTGATGATCGGACGTACGTCCTTATCCTTCTTTGCCATCTTAGAGCTTCACACCCTTCGCAATCAGGTCGCCAACAACAGCGTCGATTCCACGAGCATCGATGAGCTTGATGCCCTTGACCGAAAGGGTCAGGGTCACCTTGCGACGCAACGAAGGCACGTAGTAGGTCTTCTTCTGGATATTCGGATCGAAACGACGCTTGTTGCGGCGATGCGAGTGGGAGATGCTATGTCCGAAGGCCGGAGTAGTACCGGTTACCTGGCAAACAGCTGCCATGATCACTCCTCAGTTAGTTAGTAGTAAAATTCGGCGGTACTCGCGCACAGTGCCCATAAGTAAATATCGGCACCGCTTTTGTGCGTTATGAGTCCCGCCAACCAGTGAAACACCGTTAATACTGCACACTAGGAAGGTAACCAGGCTGGGTGAGAACCAACCGAAGAGCCTTAAAGTATGTATGTCGGTGAACTTCGTAACCGGTCGAGCAATGTCCCCGTACTCAGGTGGTCACGATATTCGGTATTACGGGCAACGCGCAGTTGCCATCCCACCGTGCGGCGGCACAACAACACACGCGATTAACGCCTGATTAGCTTATCGAGAATTCCTCAGTGTTCCAAATCGGTCGCGCCCGGCTTTAAGATCCAGTGATCTTGCTGAAGCGAGGCAGTAATCTTCCGCGTAATCCGCGCCAGACTCTTAACGTCCTTGTCATCAAGGGGATCGAACAAAAGTGCACGAACCGAAGCGACGTGATGAGGCGCCATTCGCACCACCGCTTCCCATCCAGCCTTCGTTAATGAGGCGATTTTCACACGTGCATCGTCCGGAGATTGCACTCGAAGCAGCCAGCCGCGCTGTTCCAGCTTCTTAACCACGTGCGAAAGCCGGGATAACGAGGCGCTGGTATGCGAAGCCAGTTGGGTCATCGAAAGCTGATGGTTATCCGCCTCGGAGAGCATGGCCAGCATGTGATAGTCGAAGAGCGTAATGCCTTCAAGCCCCTGCAGATCGGAGTCCAGCGCGGACGGGAGCAGGGTCATGACGGATTGAAGTCCGAGCCATGCGTCGCGTTCGGACTGGGTCAGCCAAACAGGCTTCTCGCTCATCGGTGGTCCAATCGTTCAGGCCCTGCCAGTGCAGGAAGTGCGGTAGTCAACGGGTAAGAGAATACATTGTCAAGCTAGGCAACCGCCTAAACCTGAGCTTTTCTGAGGAAAACCAAAGGCTTGCACCGTGCGGTGCAAGCCTCTGGATAATCACGAATTTTCTAGCTGCCGCTTCTTGCGATAGCTGATCACTTGGCCTGTGACCACTACTAATAGGGCAACGATGAACATTGCCGAACCGATAACATTCGCTTGGGCGGGAATGCCACGGGTGGCCGAAACATAGATGAACTTCGGGAAAGTCTGGAACGCGCCCGAGTTGAAGTTCGTAATGATGAAGTCATCGAAGCTCATCGCGAAGGACAACAACGCCGCGGCGATAATGCCGGGAAGCAACAGCGGGAAGGTCACCTTCCAGAAGGCCGCGGCCGGTGACGCGTAAAGATCGGCTGCCGCCTCTTCCAATCGTGAATCCAGCGAGGAGACGCGAGCCCTAACCGTCACGATCACAAAGGACATGCAGAAGACCACGTGGGCGATCACGATGGTGCCGTAACCCAGCTCCCACCCCAGATTCAAAAACTGTGCCAGCAGCGACGCACCGAGCACCACTTCCGGGGTGGCCAGCGGCAAAATAATGAGCACGTCGGTCAGCTTGCGGAAGCGGAATTTGTACCGCACCAAACCGATCGCGATCCCGGTGCCCAATACCGTAGCGATCACCGTGGCCACCGTGCCGATCTGCAAGGAGTGCACCAACGACTGGCATACCGCTGGAGCCCCACACGGGTTCATCCAGTTATCCAGGGTGAAGCGCTGCCATTGCAGGTTGGCTCGGCCACCGTCATTAAAGGAGAAGACAAAGATGTAGGCGATCGGCACCAGCAGGTAAATAAAAGCCGCACCGCCGATCACCGGAATCAGCCAGCGTCCAATTTTCTGCTTCACGCTACATCAACTCCTCGGTGCCAAAGCGGCGGATATAGATCGTGACCAGAATGAGGATCGAAACCATCAGCACAAAACTCAGCGCCGCAGCGCCCGGGTAGTCGATGATTTTGAAGAACCGTGAGTCAATAACCTGGCCGATCATCGTGGTATCTCGGTTATTGCCCAGCAACGCCGAGTTCACGTAGTCGCCAGCGGCCGGAATGAAGGTCAGCAAGGTGCCAGCAAAAACACCCGGCGCGCTCATCGGCAGCGTGATCTTGGCAAAGGAGGTGATCGGGCTGGCGTACAGATCCCCGGAGGCCTCCAACAACCGGGTATCAAGCCGGCCGAGGTTCGCATAGATCGGCAACACCATAAAGGGCAGGAAGTTGTAGGTCAGGCCGGCCACCACCGCAAAGGGAGTGGCCGTCAGGTGTCCGTCCGCGGGTAGGATCGCGATGAATTTCAGCGTCTGCGCCACAAATCCTTCATCGGCCAGGATCTGCTTCCAGGCCTGGGTGCGCAGGATAAAGCTGGAGAAAAACGGGGCGATCAACAGGACCAGCAAGATGCCTTGCAACAGGGTTTTTTCGCGCAACCGTACGGCCACCAGGTAAGCCATCGGGAAGCCGATCAGCAATGCCAGCACGGTGGAGATCAGCGCAAACCAGAAGGAACGCAAGAGCTCTGGCCAGTAGGCCGAAAGCACCGTCGCGTAATTGCTGAACTGCAGGCCCGGCACAAATTCGCCGACCTCCGCGCCGGGTGGTTTGGAGTACAGGCTCATCGCCAGCAGGATCACCACGGGCAGAGCGAAGAACAAAGCCAGGACCAACAACCCGGGAGTGATCAGAAAAATGCCAGTGCGGTTTTTGCGTTTTTCTGCCCGTAGCTCGTCCTTGCTACGCAGATCGACGCTCATGACTCGACCCCTGCGTCCACACGTTCATCCCCGGCCAGCCCGAAGGAGTGCTCAGCTTCCCACCCAAGGAACACCGTGTCACCTTCTGCCGCCGGTTGCTGGCCACGGTTCTGCGTGAAGGTGCCGATCAGGCCGATTTGCGCGACGTCCACGAGGTATTCCGTGGTGGTGCCGGTGAAGGAAACGTCCACGACAGTACCGGTGAGCTGATTCTGCCCATCAACTGGGTTTCGGTCGATGGTGATCTTTTCTGGGCGGACACCGACCACCACGTCTCCCTCGGTTTGCACCGCGCGCTCAGCTGGAAGCAAGATGGTGCGCCCGACAACTTCCACGCTGAGCATGCCATCCGTCACTGCGCTGACCGTGCCGCGCATCAAGTTGGATTTGCCCAAGAAGTTGGCCACAAAAGCGGTGCGTGGCAATTCGTACAGTTCGCGCGGCGGACCCATTTGTTCGATCCGCCCGCCGTTCATCACCGCGACCACGTCGGCCATGGTCATGGCCTCTTCCTGGTCGTGGGTGACGTGGATGAAGGTCAGCCCCACCTCGGTCTGGATCTTCTTCAGTTCCAGCTGCATTTGCCGGCGCAATTTCATATCCAGCGCGCCGAGCGGCTCATCAAGTAACAACACCTGCGGGCGATTAACCAGCGCCCTGGCTAGGGCCACGCGCTGTTGCTGACCTCCGGAGAGTTGCGCAGGTTTGCGGTTGGCCAGGTGCGCGAGCTCAACAAGCTCCAGACCCGTCCGCGCCTTGTCAATCGCCTGTTTGTCCTTTTTGCGCTTGAGCCCAAAGGCCACATTTTCCAGCACCGACAAGTGCGGGAACAACGCATAGGACTGGAAAACGGTATTAACTTCGCGGCGGTGGCTGGGCAGTGCGGTGACGTCCTGCCCGCCGATCAAAATGCTGCCTTCGCTCGGAGCTTCGAGTCCTGCGATCATTCTCAAGGTGGTGGATTTGCCGCAGCCCGAGGGCCCCAGCAAGGCAAAAAATGTTCCCGCTGGAACCAGTAGGTCCAGGTTTTCCACCGCGCTGAAGCTGGCGAAGCGTTTGCTAATGCCCGAAAGTTCGAGGTCAGCACCCGAAGTTACGGGGCTCTGTGTATGTTGAGCCAAAGTGGTCATACCCCTATCACGTCCTTATGCTGCCCGCGGTTCTGCCCGTGCGATCTTTGATTGTGCATCTTAGGCGCCGATCGCGTTCTGGAATTGAGTTGCCAGCGTTGATTCCTCGTCTGGCTCCAGCGAGCGGAAGACATGTGCTTTGGCCAGGTCCTGATCGGTAGGGAAAATCAGCGGGTTGTTCACCAGCTCCGGATCGATCTTCTCCATCTCTTCTTTGGCGCCGACCACCGGGCAAATGTAGTTCACATAGGCGGCGACCTCGGCGGCCACGGCCGGATCGTAGTAGAAATCCATCAGCTTCTCCGCATTGGTCTTGTGCGGCGAGGCCACCGGAACCATCAGGTTGTCACTCCACAGGGTGCCGCCGGCTTCAGGCAGGATGAACTCCCACTGGTCGTCGTTCTCAAAATTCATTTGCACCACGTCACCGGACCACACAATGCCTGCGATCGCGTCCCCGGAGATGAAGTCCTGCTTATAGGAGTTGCCCTTGACCTGGCGAATCTGGCCGTTGTCGATATTCTTGCGCAGCACGTCGGTGGCCGCACCAAACTCAGATTCGCCCCATTTTCCGGCCACATCCACACCGTTTTGCAACATCAATAGCCCCATGGTGTCGCGCATTTCATCCAGCACGGTGACCCGGCCCTTCAGCGCTGGATCCCAGAGGTCATCCAGGGACTTCAGACCCTTGGGGAAAGCCTTCTTATTCCAGGCGATGCCCGCGTAACCGGTCTGCCAGGTCAGCGAATGTTTGCGCCCTGGATCAAAATCGACGTTCTGCAAGCTTGGCAGCAGGTTCGCTGCGTTCGGGATGTTATCCAGGTTCAGTTCCTGGGCGTACCCCTGACGAATCAACCGCCCAGCCATCCAGTCGGTGAGCGTCACGATGTCTTGGCCGATGTCCTGGCCGGCCTTAAGCTGCCCCTGCACCTTGCCGTAGTACGAATCGTTGCCGTCGATGTCCTCTGCGTAGTTGACCTTGATGCCGGTCTTCTTGGTGAACGCGTCGAGGGTCGGGTAGGTCTTCTTTTTGTCGTCGTAGTCTAGGTACAGGGTCCAGTTGGCCCAGTTCACACTCTGATCGGACTCGGAAAGATCGGTCACCACCGCCTCGGTCTTGGTGTCCTTGGAGCCGCCGGTGCCACAGGCAGCCAGCAGGCCGGTCAGCCCTAACGCGCCTGCGGTGGACAGCACGGACCGGCGAGAAAAGCTGCGTTGACCCATGGCTTGGACCAGTGCTCGAACTTGAGGATCTTGCGGTAGTCGTCGTTGCGAGTGCGACATGGCATCCGTCCTTTTGCATCGTGAAAATGAGATCGGTCACATAGGAAACTGATGTCGTTCATCCTGTCAGCTATACAAAAGTCAAACAAGAGCTAAACAAAAGATTCCTCAGGTATTTAACGAACCGGAAACGAGAAACTTACAAAATACCCCCTTTCGCAACTGAATCAGTGGCTGTAGGGTCGGTTCAAAGCCCCCAAGACCCAAGGAGGTCGATATGACGTTACCCTCGCACTCAGCACAGGTCATCGACGAAATTTCCAAGGAGATCATCGAACAGCTGCAGGAAGACGGGCGTCGTTCCTATGCCGCCATCGGCAAAGCAGTGGGCCTGAGCGAAGCAGCGGTACGCCAACGCGTGCAGAAGCTGGTCGAGAGTCGCGTTATGCAAATCGTCGCAGTCACCAACCCATTGGAACTGGGCTTCACCCGCCAGGCAATGATCAGCATTGTCGCCAATCAAGACATCAACGGCACCGCCGATCGCATCGCCGAACTGCCAGAAGTCGACTATTGCCTGGTGACCACCGGAACCGCCGACATTCTCGCCGAGGTCATCTGCTCTAACGACGAAGACCTCTTGCGCGTGATTGGCACCATCCGCGGGATCGACGGCGTGCTCAGCACCAATACCTTCACGTACCTTTCACTGAAAAAACAGGAATACAACTGGGGAACACGATGAACACACCACGCGGTACCGATCGCCAGCAAGCAGCTCGCGATCACCTTTGGATGCACATGGCCCGGCACTCTTCCATCGCACAGGGTGGCCACGTTCCGATCATTTCGCGCGGGCAGGGGCACAAGATTTACGACGACGCCGGTCGTGAGTACTTTGACGGGCTCTCCGGTCTGTTTGTGGTTAACGCGGGTCACGGCCGAGCCGAACTGGCCGAAGCGATGGCCAAGCAGGCAGAAAAGCTGGCCTTCATGCCACTGTGGTCCTACGCCCATGAACCAGCGATTGACCTGGCTGAACGTCTTGCCAGTTACGCCCCGGGAGACCTCAACCGCGTGTTCTTCACCACCGGCGGTGGCGAAGCGGTGGAATCGGCCTTCAAATTAGCCAAGCAGCACTTCAAAATGAAGGGCAAGCCTGGCAAGACCAAGGTCATCTCCCGCGCTTTGGCCTATCACGGCACCCCGCAAGGCGCCCTGGCCATCACCTCGCTGCCGGATATGAAAACTCCCTTTGAACCGCTGGTTCCGGGCACCTTCCGGGTGCCAAATACCAACTTCTACCGGGCGCCAGAAATGTTCGCCGACAATGAGAAGGACTTTGGACTCTGGGCCGCGGAGCGTATTCGCGAAGCCATCGAATTTGAAGGCCCGGACACCGTTGCTGCCGTCTTTTTGGAGCCAGTGCAGAATTCCGGCGGCTGCTTCCCGCCGCCACCTGGCTACTTTGATCGGGTGCGCGAAATCTGCGACGAGCACGACGTGCTGCTGGTCTCCGATGAAACCATCTGCGCGTTCGGACGCATCGGCTCGATGTTCGCCTGCAATGACTTCGGCTTTGTCCCCGACATCATCACCTCGGCAAAGGCCCTGACCAGTGGTTATGTACCGCTTGGTGTGATGGTTGTGTCGGACAAGCTCTTTGAACCGTTCACCAAGGGAGACACCACCTTTTACCACGGCTATACCTTCGGTGGGCACCCGGTCGCCGCTGCCGTCGCGATGGCCAATTTGGACATCTTCGAACGCGAGGGGCTGAACGAGAACGTCAAAAACAACGCCGACAATTTCAAATCGACCCTAGATAAGCTGCGCGACCTGGACATTGTGGGCGACGTGCGCGGGGCCGGCTACTTCTATGGGATCGAGCTAGTCAAGGACAAGGCAACAAAGCAGACCTTCAACGACGAAGAGTCCGAGCGACTGCTACGCGGCTACCTCTCCCCTGCTTTGTGGGAGGCGGGTCTTTACTGCCGAGCCGATGACCGCGGAGACCCGGTGATCCAGCTGGCGCCACCGATCACCATCGGACAACCCGAGTTCGACCAGATTGAATCGATCTTGCGCACCGTGCTGAAAGAAGCGGTCAACAAGATCTAACCCATTTGGCCCGCAGGATCTGCCTGCGGGCCATAAATCTGCAAGTCAGCGTCATATGAAGCGGCGGTTCTTCACGGTTTGTCGCTCAATTGGTGCTTTGTGTCATAGGCCACTAGTCTGAGGTCATTGGACGATCAAGATCGCCTTTTGGAAGATGGCAGGAACCTCATGACACTGGAACCGACCCGAATCAGGCTCGCACGTGAACGTGTGGCACTGAGCAGGTCAGCGCTGGCCGCGTCACTGGGCGTGGGCGAGCGGGAACTGGCCCAGGCCCCCGAAAAATTGAGTACTGCGTTGGCGCAGACGCTAGGTTGTGCCGAGCAATTTTTCCGCCTTCCCGCCACCTCCGGGATCGACGCTGAACGGATCTTCTTCCGCAGTCCGCGACGTACCAGCAACGCGCAGAAGCTCGCCGCAGCGGCCGCCGGGCGCACCGGTGTGGAGCTATACCGACTGATCACCCAAACTTTCCATTTGCCACAGACCGAAGTGCCGGAACTGACCGGCTACAACCCGGCTGACGCGGCAGCACAATTGCGTTTGGACTGGGATCTTGGCTGCGGGGCGTTACCCGACGTACTGCACCTGCTTGAATCTCACGGGGTGAGGGTGCTCAGTTTGCCCGCCGAGCTCGACGCGGTGAAAACCTTCAGCTTCTGGGAAGAGGGCCAAGCGTTCATCTTCCTGGCCTCGGGCACTAGTGCGGGGCAACGCTTTGCGTTGGCCCATGAGCTGGGGCACCTGGTACTGCACTCGTCGCTGAGCCGAAATGCCGATCACATCGCCTACGCTGAGTTGGAGGCCGATCAATTCGCCGCGCACCTGCTCATGCCGGCGTTGTCCTTGCAGATTCGGGTCTCGAACCTTTTGCAGATTCCTCAATTGCTCACGCTTGAAAAACATTTTGGGGTGCCGGCCACGGTGATACTGGCTCATGCTCGAGCGTGTGGGGTGCTGGGCGAAAGCACCTACACCTGGCTATGCCAAGAGATGCTGCTTGAGCCGGTGCGCAACAGCGCGCCGGAAACCTCGCGGGTCTTCTCGCTGGTCTTCCCTTCACTACAGTTTGACCACCGGGCCAGTACCGCGCGAATCGCCCAGGAATTGGGCCTGACCGAACAGCATATTCACGAACTGACTTTTGGGCAGGCTTTTGTTTTGCTCACCGGCGAAAATCAGCAGGATCCTGGGGAGAGTATCCGCGGGCATTTGCACGCGCTGTAGCTGAGGGCGGGCCGGCTATAGGGGGATTCGAGGCTTGTTTCAGGGGCGGCTTCGGGGCCAGGCTTCAGGGGCCGACGATTTCTACTTGGAGCTCGCCGGCACGCCATAATTCCGTCATCCGATCGGCGAGCTGGTCGGCCTTGATGGCCTCGTCGGGCGTCATGAAATACGTGTTGACCCGCAATTTTTGTTCCGGATCCAAGGCCTCGGGCAGTAGTACCATCGGTCGACAGCCCGGGATTTTCACCGCGTGGAACAAGCCGCAATGACGTTCGACGTGATGGACCGGACAGCCCAGGGCGGCCGAATTGATATCCGTGGCGCCACCTTTTTCCCAGGCGTCAAGATGGTCGAGCTCGCATCGTTCAACGGGCATGGAGCAGCCCGGGTAAGAGCATCCTCGATAGGCAGCGCGTAGAGCTCTGCTCTGGGCTTTGGAGAACAGGCGTTGGCTGCGGCCAAGGTCTAGTGGTAGCGATTTGCCGTTGAGGATGACCGGGTAGATTCCCGCCGAACACATTATCGCGCGCACTTCGCCGGGGGCGAGGGTAAATCCCGAAGAGCTGACTGCATATTTTTCGGCTCCTGCCATCATTTTTTCGTAATCCAAAATGACGCTGACTTGACCTGTTGCCAAACCTTTTCGGGTGCCGGTGTCTTGTGCGGTTCGAGATGAATGATCGGCCATCAACAACGCCATCACTCCGATCAGGCGCCTTCGCTCCGGCTTCAAGTCTTCCCACGCTGGCTGCGGGTCGGCCTGTGGAGCAGGTGGAGCTGGTGGGTCGGCGGGCGCGTCGCCCGGATCAGGCGGATCGGGCGGCGGGTCGGTGGAGGAAGAGTCCTGCCGGGCCCAGTCGGGTTTGGTCGATTCGTCATCCCAGCCGGAGCCTTGCTCGCCGGTGAATTCAGCCTCGGTATCTTGCAAGGCGTCGCGGTTGCCGGCCAGCGTGGACGGGTTGGCCAAGGCCGCAAAGAAAGCCTCAATCACCGCCGCCTGTGAGGGCAGGACGCGCAGGATGTACTCAACTAGGCCTTTGCGCAGGCCTCGGCGGTAGAGCCCGACCTCCTCAAGCAGTGCCTTGAGCGGTCGCTTGCCGGCTTTGACCTGCGCGACGAGTTCGCCAATGTGCTTGCGGGCTGACTTGGGTTCGCCGTCAATCATCTGCAGGGCTTGGGATTCGAGCTGCTCTTTTTGGGCCTCGCCCGCCGCGCCGTCATCCAGGTCTTTGCGGACCGAATGCAGCTTGGTCGCGGTGGCCAACACCAGGCGAGGATCAACTTCCGGGTTGGCGAATTGCTGCGAGAGCTTGGGCAGCCAGGGCGGAAGCGGTGCGCCGGACTCGTCGATGCCGCCGATGAGGCAGTCGGCCTGAACCAGCCGATCGTTCACCGTGCTGCACGGGATGTCCAGCCAGTCATGCATCATGGCGCGGGCGGAGCGGTAGTGCGTGCGCCCCATGGTGGTGTGCCCTTCGGCGGCGATCAGCTGCTCCACGCTCGGTTCGGCGCCGAGATCGGCGATGATTTGCAGGGAAGTTTGGTCGAGTTTGTGGGCGCCGGAAGTGCGTAGTGCGTGGGCGGCGTGCAGCTGGGCGCGCGACTGGACGGAGGCATGGTTTTCGGTGGCCAACACGAAGTAGGCAGCGTGCCCGGCCGGAAGTTCGGAGGTTGAAAGCACAGCAGTAGCGGACGCGTAAAGCTTGTTGGCCGTGGCCAGATCTTGTAGCGCTTGGGCGGTTGCTGTGCTCATGTTTGTCAGTGTGCGCCGGGGCGCAAGCGCGCGCAGAAACCGCGGGGCGGGATGTGGAGAACTAGCCGTGCAGGCGGTGCCAGAGCAATGCAACTTGCAAGCTGGCTCGGGATTCGGCGGAGTGCAGCCCCACCCCTAGTTTGGCTTCGAGCTTGGCTAAGCGCGTGTAGAGCGTGGGGCGCGAGAGATAGCCGGCCTTAGCTAGGGCGGACTTGTTGCCGCCGTGCGCGAGGTAGAGTTCGAGCAGGTCAAGTGCGGGTTCATCGAGCGGGTCCAGCAACCCGGCCAGTTCGGCGTGGGCAAAGGCGCGCATCCGCGAGTCGTTGCCCATGGCAGATAAAACCCCGCGCAGGCGCAGGTCGGCAAAGCGGTAATAGGGGCGGGCGCGCGTGGGTAGGTGCGGCACAATTTCGCTCACCGCTCGCGCCTGTTCCAGCCCGGTGATGGCGGTGCGCAGGTTGCCTTCGGAACCCACCCCGATGGCCAGCGGGGAACTGTGTTCTTCGGCCAAGCGGCGGGTGAATCCTTGCAGGGTGGAGTCCAGTAATTCGCGGGCGCGCAACGGCAGGATCAGCCCTAAGTACCCGGGTTTAAGCAGACCCGCGAGGAAGCCCAGGTGCAGGGTGTCGGCGAGCTGATCGAGCACTTCAAGCAGGGCACGGTCAGCCAGCTGAGTTTGGGTGGCCGTGGCTGCCGCGCTGCTGGAAATGACCACCGGCACGTAGTAGGCGGTGGCGGTCAGGCCCAAGGCTTGGGTCCGGCTGGCCAGCTCCTTGTCGCTGTAGTTATGTCCGGCGATCAGCTCGTGCAAGGTGGCGGTGCGGGTTTGGTAGAGCAGTTCGCGTTCATCGCGCCCGGACAGGCGGGTGATGGTCAGCGCCTGCCCGGCACGCTCAAGGACCATGGCCGCACGTTCATCGTCCGCTAATTCGGTGGGGACGATCAGCCGGCCCCAGCGTCGGCGGGCCGCCCCCACCGGAGTTTGCAACCAGTTTTCCGCCCCCGTGCTGCGCCCGGTGTGCTCCAGGAAGCCGACAAATTTGGAGCGGTTGATCCAGTCATCAAGTTGCGCGCCGGCGTGCGCCAAGACCCGGTGGCGGACATCTTCTAGGACCACCGGGGCGTCCAGTAGTGCGGCGGTGCGGGTGACAATTTGCGCTTCGTCCGCCTCTTTGAGTGAGAGCTCGGTGTAGATTTCGTGCACGGTGCGAGAAAATTGCACGGCTTCAAGCTGTTGGGCGACCAAGAGTTGGTGGATGACCTCGGTGATGGCCACAAAGCGGGTCTGGCGGCGCAGTACGATCACCGGTAAGCCCAGATCGGCGACGGAAAAATTGCTGCCGCTGGTGTTTTCGATGATGACCCCGGATGCGCCGGCGGTGCGCAGGGCGGTGATAAATTCGCGGACGTGGCTCACGTTGCGCAGGGTGGTGAGGACCAGTTCTCCGCCGAGCAGTAGTGCGATGTTTTCGCTGGATTCGGTAACGTGCACCCAGCGCAGTTCGGCGTCCAGGCCGTCAGCGCAGAGCACTTCGGGTTCTGCGCCTTGCACGATGGGCAGGGACAGCACCTCATTAACCGTCAGCATTTTTACACTCCGTCATCGATCGAGCTTAAATCATGACATAGTGCCGGTGTTCTGACTCACTTTTCTCGACCATGATGAAGCCATGACACCTACCGAAAACCTGCAGCACTGGATTAATAACGCCGCCACGTCGACTCAAGATCGCACCGGCAAGATCTACAACCCGGCCACCGGTGAAGTGGCCCGCACCGTGCAGCTGGCCTCCAAGGCCACCACCGAGCTGGCCATCTCTGCCGCCGCCGCGGCGTTCCCTAAGTGGCGCGACACCTCGCTGGCACGGCGCACCGCCATCATGTTCAACTTCCGCCAGTTGCTGACCGAGCGCAAGGGCGAGCTGGCCGCGATCATCACCGCCGAGCACGGCAAGGTGCTGGACGACGCCCTCGGTGAAGTGGCCCGCGGCCTGGAAGTCGTGGAGCTGTGCTGCAACGCGCCGTATCTGCTGAAGGGTGAATACTCGCAAAACGCTTCCACCGGGGTGGACGTGCACTCGCTGCGCCAGCCGGTCGGCGTGGCAGCGATCATCTCGCCGTTTAACTTCCCGGCCATGGTGCCGCTGTGGTTCTTCCCGGTCGCGATCGCCGCAGGTAATACCGTGGTGCTTAAACCATCGGAGAAGGATCCTTCGGCCGCCATCTGGCTTGCCCAACTTTTTGCCGAGGCCGGCGGCCCGGAAGGCGTGTTCAACGTGGTGCATGGAGATAAGGAATCGGTGGATACTCTCTTGACCGACCCGCGGGTGAGCTCGGTGTCCTTTGTTGGTTCCACCCCGATCGCCCAATACGTGTACGCCACCGGCACCGCGCATAACAAGCGTGTCCAGGCCTTTGGCGGGGCGAAAAACCACATGCTGGTCTTGCCCGATGCCGACCTGGATCTGGCCGCCGATATGGCGGTGAATGCCGGATTTGGCGCCGCCGGAGAGCGCTGCATGGCGATCTCCGTGGTGGTGGCCATCGATTCGATCGCCGATGAGCTGGTGGCCAAGATCGCCGAGCGCGCCAAGACGCTGCGCGTGGGTGATGGAACCCGCGGCTGCGATATGGGCCCGCTGATCACCGGTGAGCACAAGGCCAAGGTGGCCGGCTACATCGATGCCGGAATCGAGGCGGGAGCGGACCTGGTGGTTGATGGTCGCACCGGCACCGTGGATGCCGAGGGTGAAGGCTTCTTCCTGCACCCGACGCTGTTCGATAAGGTCGGCACCAACATGTCCATCTACACGGACGAGATCTTCGGCCCGGTGCTTTCGGTGGTGCGCGTCCAGTCCTTCAACGAGGGCATCGAACTGATCAACGCCTCGCCATACGGCAATGGCACCGCGATTTTCACCAATGACGGCGGGGCGGCCCGCCGCTTTGAGGACGAGATTCAGGTGGGCATGGTCGGGGTCAACGTACCGATCCCCGTCCCGGTGGGTTACCACTCCTTCGGCGGCTGGAAGGCCTCACTCTTTGGGGATCAGCATGCCTACGGCCCCGAAGGTTTTAAGTTCTTTACCCGCAATAAGGTGGTTACCAAACGTTGGCTAGATCCTAGCCACGGTGGCATCAACCTCGGTTTCCCGCAGAACGACTAGGAGCATCATGAGCGAGCAAGTAGCAGCCAACGCAGAAATCAGCGACGCACAGATCGCAGCCGGGCAGCGTGCCTATGAACTGGATCGTGAGCATGTCTTCCACTCCTGGCAGGCGCAGGGACCATTTACCCCGATGACCATCCTAAAAACCGAGGCGTCCTATGTCTGGGACGGGGACGGCAACAAGCTCATCGACCTGTCCAGTCAGCTGGTGAATACCAATATCGGCCATCAGCATCCCAAAGTCATCGCTGCCATCCAAGAGCAGGCCGCCAAGATCGCCACGATCGCGCCTCAGCACGTCAACGATGCGCGCTCCGAGGCGGCCCGGCTGGTCGCCAAACACACCCCAGGGGAACTGAACAAGATCTTCTTCACCAATGGTGGGGCCGACGCAGTAGAGCATGCGGTGCGTATGGCGCGGGTGCATACCGGCAAGCAGAAGGTGCTTTCGGCTTATCGCTCCTATCATGGTGGCACGCAGCTGGCGGTGAATCTGACCGGAGATCCTCGGCGCTTCGCCTCGGATCAGGGCAGTGACGGGGTAGTGCACTTTTTCCCGGCCTACCCTTACCGTTCCTACTTCAACTCCACCACCTTAGAAGAGGAAACGCAGCGCGCGCTCAAGCATTTGGAGGACACCATCCTGCTGGAGGGCCCGGGCACCATTGCGGCGATCATTCTTGAATCCATTCCTGGAACCGCGGGTATTTACCTGCCACCTCCCGGTTACCTGCAAGGGGTTCGTGAACTGACTAAGAAGCACGGCATCGTCTACATCGCAGATGAGGTGATGGCAGGCTTTGGTCGCAGCGGAAAGTGGTTCGCCGTGGATCATTTTGATGTGGTGCCGGATCTGCTCACCTTCGCCAAGGGAGTGAACTCTGGCTACGTTCCGCTCGGTGGAGTGGCGATCAGCCCTGAGATCTTTGAGACATTCCGCGAGCGCCCTTACCCGGGCGGGCTAACCTATTCGGGCCATCCCCTGGCCTGCGCCGCAGCGGTCGCGACCATCACTGCGATGGAAGATGAGCGCATGGTTGAAAATGCGCAGCGCTTGGGAGAGGAAATCATCGGGCCACGCCTGGCACAGTTCGCCAAAGATCACCCGTCGGTTGGTGAAGTGCGTGGCACCGGAGTGTTCTGGGCGATCGAACTGGTAAAGAATCGGGAGACTCGTGAACCGCTGGCCGCCTATGGTGGCAGTAGCCCCGAGATGAACCAGGTGATAACGGCAGCGAAGAACGCCGGTTTACTACCGTTTGCTAACTTCAACCGGTTGCATGTGGTGCCGGCGATGAACATCGAAGATGAGGTGCTGATTGTTGCGTTGGATCGTCTGGAGCAAGCACTGATCGTCGCTGATAGTTTTGTCGAATAACCTCTTGCGCTTTTGGGAGGACAATGAGGAATCCACAACTCGGGAAAGGTGATCTGATCTAGTGACGTGGAACTACTACAGGGCTAGGGTAAATACATGGGAGAGTTCCTCAAGGTAGATTTTGCCACGCCAATGCTGTTTCTAGTTGTCGCGGTGATCTTGTTCGTAATTTGTATACCTGTGCTGATCCATGGGCTGGTGCGCCGAAAGAAGTTCGCTACGCTTCGCGACGGTGAACAGACCTATGCACGCCGTGCGTCGATCCGTACTGAATTACTGACCTCAGCCTTGGCCGCTTTGTTAGTGGTGGTTTGCCTCGGTGCTGGATTCAGCGGATACGCTCGCGCCCTGGATCATCTGCAGGCCAACATTGAGCAAGAGTTCTCCCCCACCAAATTAGAGATCCACCATTGGACCGGATCTTCGGCGGTAGCCACCCTCACTCTGCCGGACGGGACTACTTTTGACCCTGCGACGATCGCCGTGGAAGATGACTATCGTCCGGTAATAAATGAAGCACCGCGTAATGATCGGCTGGCAGCGAACCCAGAGCCAACGAGCTAACCCAGATATGAAATACTGATCAACAGAGCATTTAGTGTCAGTAATCTGTGGAAGGAAGACAACAATGATGGGAAATGGTGCGCCAACAGGCGATCCGTTCCAGCCACATTTGGAATGGGGTCTGAAGGCCTCGTTCGTCGGTTATATTTCTTCCTTGGCTGATGGACGCATTGAAGCTAGCAATGGTGTGTGGCAGGCCGGCAATTCATTGGTCTTCCCTGCTTCGCTTTCAGAAGAAGCTCCCGATAATGAGGTGTGGTTTAACGGCCAAGTTTCGTTCTCCGGCCACGGCGGAATGATGAAGCTAGATCTGATTGAGCCTCGCGTGGAAAACCAAGACGACGCAATCAAGCTGACCATCGATACAGCAACTGAGCGTGTGGCTATTGCTGAATTGACTGAGACTTCGGTTTCCCGTGCATTCGGTTTGGTCAAGACTCGCTTCTCTGCAGTTCTTACTGAAGACGGTTCAAAACTCTTCAACGGCCAATACCCAGCTGGCCAAGCGCTTGAAGACCTTGAGGTTGTACTGCGCGGCTAGCTTGGCGCCCTGACTGTTCGTCAACGCGTATATAGCAAGGCAAGAAGAAGTGCCAGCACTGAATTTTCAGTGCTGGCACTTCTTCTTTATGAGACAGTCAGATTGATGCTTACAGGCGAGAGAACTCTGAAGCTCGCGCTACCTGATCATCGGTCAGCGAGTGGCCGGTGTACTTTTCGAACTGTGCTGCGGCCTGGAGTGCAATGACCTCTGCACCAGTAATTACCGGCTTGCCAGCCTTTTGGGCGGCAAGGATCAGTGGTGTCTGGCTCGGGAATGCGACAACATCAAATACGGCTTCGGCAACGTTGATGTGCTCATCGGTGAAGGACTGGGTATCGGCCTGTGCGCCGTCCATGCCCAACGGGGTGACGTTGACGAGAATCTGATGTCCTGGGGCAGGGTCTGCCGCAACGAACTTGTAGCCATACTTCTCAGCCAATTCGGCGCCGGCTTTTTCATTGCGTGCCAGCACGGTGACATCTTCAAAGCCTGCATCGCGGAACGCCGCAACGACGGCCTTAGCCATTCCACCGGAACCGCGGACCAATACGCTGTGGATCTTGTCCAGCTCGTGGCGTGCGATCAACGTTGCGATCGCTTCAAAGTCAGTGTTGGAAGCAACCAAGTGACCATTGGTATTCACGATTGTATTGACCGAATCGATCGCTGCGGCAGACGGTTCAATTTCGTCGACAAGTTTCATCACGTCCTCTTTGAAAGGCATGGAAACGGAGCAGCCACGGATACCCAACGCACGGACACCAGCAATCGCGCCAGCAAGATCATCGGTGGAGAAGGCTTTGTAGATGAAGTTCAGTTCAAGTTCTTCATACAGGTAGTTATGGAACCGGGTTCCAAGGTTGGATGGTCGACCCGAAAGCGAGATGCATAGGGACATGTCTTTGTTCAAAATTGGCACGTGGAAATCTCCAAAGCTTGTTCGTGGTTCACCACCAAATATACGTGTTTACGAGCTGATTACCGGCCAAATGCTCGCCGGGCCGAGGCATGGTGAGTGGCTCTTTCCCTGCGTCATCTCATTAGCTAAGCTCTGGTTCTATGAGCAAGGATCTTGAATCGGGACCGTTCTTTCACGGCACCAAAGCAGAGTTGGTACCAGGCGATTAGCCGTCTGCGGGATACCCGTCGAATTACCGGCCAGAAGTCATCATGAACCACGTCTACTTCACCGCGCTGTCTGACGGTGCGGGGCTAGCAGCCGAAATCGCGTCCATAGATGGCGCCCCTCATGTTTACGAGGTTGAACCGACAGGCGAATTTGAGGATGACCCCAATGTCACCGACAAGAAATTCCCGGGTAATCCGACTCGTTCCTACCGCAGTACTCACCCGCTAAAAGTGATCCGCGAAGTGCATGACTTCACCCGGCTCTCCCCCGCGGAACTTCAAGCCTGGCGCGAAAGAATCGCTGCAATAGCGCAAAGCCCCAAGGGCGAAATCATCAACTAATTACGATTCGCATTGGACTTCAAGCGCGGGCTCGTCCGCCCGTTCTATCCGCACATTGTCATATTCAGTGGCAAGCTGCATCGCTTGGTCCATGACTCTTGACAAGGGTTTGTCCGCAGGATTAGATGAGTAATGAATCACATTCAATTTTGCGGACTTCTTTTCCGAGAAGAGGGATAAGCCTTGATCGCCGACTGGCTCTCAACTGGCATCCTGTCTGCCCAACAAACCGCAAAACCTCAAGGCCCTATGGTCGTTCCGCTGACTTACTAGCTCCCAAAAATGAAGCTACTAATCAAGGAATGAACTAATGCGCACACAGAACCCCATTACCTTTGATCGCCACGAAGAAGCCGCTTCTGCAGAGCACATCGCCGCTTCCCTGACCTCAGCCAAACACACCAGTTACTGGCTAGATAATGCCCGACGTCCTGAACCAACACCGGCACTGCACGGATTCATCACCACTGACCTCTTAATTGTCGGAGGCGGATATACCGGTTTGTGGACTGCGTTGCAGGCCAAAGAGCAAGACCCAAACCGTCATGTTGTTCTTATCGAGGGCCAACGCATTGGTTGGGCGGCTTCTGGTCGCAACGGCGGGTTCTGTGAGGCTTCGTTAGTTCACGGCGAAGCAAATGGGGAGAATCATCTGCCCAAAGAAAATGCCTTGCTCAGTGAACTCGGCGCCCAGAACCTCGATGATTTTGAGGCCACTGTTCAGCGTTACGCCATGGACGTTGATTTTGTTCGGCAGGGCTCCCTGAGCGTAGCCACCGAGGCTCATCAGATTGCTTGGGCTGCGGAGGAAGCTGAAGCACCTGGTGTGGATTATCTTGACAAACACCAGGTCAAGAACGTTATCAACTCACCAGATTTCTTGGCGGGGGCGTTAGACCATCAGTCCACCGCTCTGGTGCATCCGGCCAAATTGGCATGGGAGCTTGCCCGAGTATGCCGCGAGCTGGGCGTTGAACTCTACGAAAATACGCAGGCAACTGAACTGGTAGAAATGAACGAGCAGATCAAGGTGCTAACCACCGACGGGCAAATCTTGGCAGACCGTGTAGCACTGGCTACGAATGTTTTCCCTTCATTGATCAAGCGCCACAGAGCCCGAATCGTCCCTGTCTACGACTACGCCCTGATGACTGAACCACTCACCGATGCGCAGCGAGAAGCCATCGGTTGGGAACAGATGGTCGGTTTGGCCGACATGAACAACCGCTTCCACTATTCACGGCCAACCATCGACGCCGACGGGAATTTCCGTATCCTCTACGGCGGCTACGACGCCGTGTATCACTTTGGAGGAAAGGTTCGTTCAAGCTATGACAGCAACCCGGAGACCTTCGAAAAACTAGCTGCTCACTTCTTTGGCAGTTTCCCTGCGTTGAACGGGCTGAAGTTCTCGCATGCTTGGGGCGGCGCCATCGACACCTGCTCACGTTTCTTCTCGTTCTTTGATCTCACACACGGAGGCAAAGTAGCCTACTGCGCCGGCTTCACCGGGCTAGGAGTCGGAGCCACGCGTTTCGGAGCGAAGGTCATGCTGGACTTGCTCGCCGGGGAAAAGACTGAGCTGACCGAGCTGGAGTTAGTGCGCACCAAACCCATCCCGTTCCCACCGGAACCGGCGGCATGGCTGGGCGTGAAACTCATGACCGACCACCTAATTAAAGCGGATCGCAATCAGGGACAACGCTCTGCATTCTTGCGCCTCATGGACAAGATTGGCATGGGATTCGATTCCTAATGACGGAATTTTTCCGTCACTAGACCACCGCACTTTTCATTGATCTCAGTACCCTCCGCAGGAGAATCATCATGGATTACTACACCCCATCATTAGGACATCAGTTAATAAACGGCAAGCAGGTGCGCGGACTGGGACCGGTTCTTCCACGCGTCTCCCCTGCCACCGGGGATAAATTGCTTGACGTTGATACGGCAACTGTTGCTCAGGTTGACCAAGCTGTGCAGGCAGCTGCTGAGGCTTTTAAGTCATGGTCTGCGCTGACGCCGGGTCAACGCTCGGACCATCTTTTGGCTTTTGCTCGAGAGCTTCAATCGCATGAACACGAGCTAGCTGAAGTAGAAACAGCTCAGACTGGCAAGAGCATTCGAATGTCTACCGAGTTTGATGTTCCCGGATCCATCGACAACGTGAACTTCTTCGCCGGTGCGGCGAGGAATCTTCAAGGTTTAGCAGCCGGAGATTATGCAGGAAACACCACGTCAATGATCCGTCGAGAGGCCATTGGCGTGATCGGATCCATTAGCCCCTGGAACTATCCATTACAAATGGCTGCATGGAAGGTGCTTCCGGCCATCGCGGCAGGTAACACCATCGTGCTTAAGCCCAGTGAGCTCACACCTGGCACGTCGATGCTCTTCGCCAAAGCAGCGACTGATGCAGGTCTGCCTGATGGCGTGATCAACGTGGTGGTTGGTGAGGGTCCAAGCGTCGGTTCTACGCTGGTCCGCCACCCATTGGTGAAGATGACTTCCTTCACCGGCTCCACCGCGGTGGGCCTAAAAATCATGTCCATGGCCGCTGAGCGTGCAAATCGAGTGCACCTTGAGCTCGGTGGCAAAGCACCATTTGTTGTGTTTGATGACGCAGACATTGAAGCCGCAGCGCACGGAGCGGTAGCTGGCTCCACGATCAATTCCGGTCAGGACTGTACAGCTGCCACACGTGCTTACGTGCATTCTTCAGTGTTTGAAAAGTTCACCGCACGGGTGGCCCAACTCATGGATGCCATGGTGGTTGGTGATCCCACGGACATAGACACTGACATGGGTTCTTTGATCAGCGAAGCGCACTTGGAAAAGGTGTCTGCGATGGTTGTGCGAGCCGAAGAATCCGGTGCAAAGGTTCTGGCCGGCGGGCGCCGCGAGGAACGTCCAGGCTTCTATTACCGTCCAACACTGATCGTTGGGGCGACTCAGGATTCTGAAATAGTCCAGCAAGAGGTCTTCGGTCCGGTGCTCGTTGCCTTGCCATTCGAGTCTGATGACGAAGCAATTGAACTGGCCAATGACACCCCGTATGGCTTGGCCGCCAGCGCCTGGACCAAAAATGTTGACCGCGCGATGCGGGCCAGCGCCCAGATCCAGGCTGGATGTGTTTGGATCAACGAACACATCCTGATCGTTTCGGATATGCCCCACGGTGGTTACAAAGCCTCAGGGATGGGCAAAGATATGAGCCAGTATTCCTTTGACGAATACACAAACGTCAAACACGTGATGTTCTCACGTGATCCTGCGGCCCATCGCGCATGGCAGGATACTGTTTTTAAGCAGCGCTAGTCGGAGACTAGAGGCTAGCTAACAGCTGGTTCAGCTTCTGCGTTGCCATTCCAGGTTCGGTGGTAGCGAAGAAGTACTGGGCCAGCTGTTTTTGCTGTCCGGCCACGCCTGTTGCGGCCAATCGCGCCACCCGGTCAGCCAAACCATTGGCGTTGCCCAGCCGTTGCTCTAGTGGCAGGCCGTCACCGAGTTTGCTTGGACGGTCGGAGGCCAGCAGCAACGGGATGTTCAGTGCCACCGCGTCGTAGGCCATGGCAGACGTGTCACAGATGGCAACGTCGGCCCACACCAGAGACTGCGAGGCATCGCTGACTGGATCCAGGGTTGAACTGAAATTGGCTTTGAGCGCGGTGACTGCCTTTGCAGCCTCGGCAGACTTGTCACCGGTTTTTGGGTGCGGTCGGAAGCGCACCTCAAAGCGGTCGTCCGTAACCAGCTGAGCGAGAATTCGTTCACCGAGTTTTGCTAGAGAGGAGTAGGCCATCGCTTCTGAATCGCCCTCCCACGTTGGCGCATAGAGCACCCGGATCTTCTGTGAAGGCCCTTCCTGCTCCAAGGCATCAAGCTGAGGCCGACCAATCTGGATCAGATGTGATGGATCAAAACGTGCAATGTTCTCGGTGATGCGCTCGACTGCGGCCGGACCGGCGACACAGGCGAAGTCATAGGCTTTGAGCTGATTGGAGACCATCGAGGCCTTTTCACTCTCACCATGGTTTAGGTGGATATGCGCCGGGCCGTTAACACGCAGCATTGTGAAGTTGCGCTGCGCGTTGTTCACGTAGCTGATCGACTTGGTTCCCCAGCCTCGAAGCTTTGATTCGATCTGTTCCATTGAGCGGGTGAAGAGCAACGGTACGGTGGTCTCGCTCAGTGCGCGTTTGGCGCTCAGAGAATCCATGAGCACCAAACCGACGCTCAGGCCGTCTTCGACCAAACGCTCAAAGGTCCCCAGCCAGGCACCTAGTTGGTAGAACTGGCCCGGTCCCTCAGCGAAGAAGAGGACGTGATCGGCTTGTTGTATTTCCCGATTTCCTTGGGCTATTTCAGCGCGTACAGATCGCTCTGCGAGCAGAGACTTTGCCTTACCTGCCGCTTGAGAAATTTGAGAAGAAATCAATGCCATATAAGTAGTCTACGTATGACCTAGCCGTTGATCGCGGAAGACAAGTTCGAAATGTTGGAATTCATCCACTCAAGATAACTGGAATCATTCAGGATGGTCTCTGCGAAGTCGACGACAGGAACCTTACCACTTTCCGCGTCCTTCTGGAGTACCTTGGTTTCGTTGCCTTCAGTTTGGACGTTGTATGCCAAGGCATCAACCTGAGCACCGTCCAGCTGGTCTTGCGCCTTCTTCAGGGTCATCGGCGCGATGCCCTCGCCTTCTTCAATGGCTTCACTCAAACCATCGGGCGTGGCGTTGACCATTCCGGCATCTTCCAAAAGATGGAAGGGAACCGGTTCAGTCATAATGAACGTCTTGCCGGTCAGCTTCGCGTCGCCGAGCTGGGTCTGAAGCTTTTTGATTCCTTCTTTAAAGGTCTGCGCATTTTTCGTGTACTCCTGCGCGTTAGCTTCATCAGCTTCACCGAAATCATCGGCCAGCTCGTCAGCTAGTGCGCTCATCGAGTCCAGGTCGTACCAGATGTGCTCGTTGTATGCGGCATGCTCATGGGATTCTTCACCCTCATGCTCCGCATGCTCTTCTTCGCTTTCGCCTTCATGCTCTTTGGCAATAGGTGAGCTGTCCACGGCGTGAATCAGCTGAACTCCGCCAGCTTGTTCGCTCGGTAGGGACTGAACCAACGAATCCATAAACTGGTCATACCCGCCGCCATTGGCTACAACAATCGAAGCTTCAGACACGGTGAGCTTGTCACGGGTGGTGGGCTCGTAAGAGTGAGGATCCTGCGCGCCGGAGGTAATAAGCTCGCTGACTTTGACCTTGTCGCCACCAATAGCGCGAGCGATCTGCCCGTACACATTGGTCGTTGCCACGACGTTCAGTGAAGAGGTACCAGCATTCGATGCTTCACTGCTGGTATTGCTGCATCCAGTCAGGATCAGTCCTGCGACTGGCAATGCGGCAGCGGCTGCAAGCAAAGAGCGATACTTCTTCATTCAAGATCTCCATCTAAACAAGGTTGCTATTGAGAACAATTCTACATTACTTTTGAGAACCGTTCGCACCTAGGCGTCGGTTTGAGTAGCAAATAGTGCTCTCTTGCCGTGCGCTCCGCCGGTGCCAGTAGCTTTTACCACCATCACCGCGACGGCAGTAGTCACTGGAATTGCCAGTACTAATCCAATAGAACCAATAAGGATGCGAATTACTTCCTCAGCCATCTCCCCCGAGGTCAGTGTCACACCAAAACCTTGGTTGCTCAGGGCTGCAATGGCCAGAATCGGCAGTGCGGCGCCTGCGTAGGCGAAAGCAATGGTGTAAACGGTCGAGGCAATATGGTCTCGACCAATACGCATTCCACGGAAGAATAATTCTTTGGCACTCGCCCTAGGAGAGGTTTCGGCCAGTTCCCATACGGTAGCGGACTGCGTAATAGTGACATCGTTGAGCACGCCCATGCCGCCAACCAAAACACCACAGATCAATAGACCCGGCAACGAGATCTGCGGAGCCACGGTAGATAGCGTGATTGCCGATTCACCGTTGGCCCCCGTCAGGGCTGCCGCGTCGGTCAGCCATAACACCATGCCGGCCGTAACGCCGAGGCCGAAGAGAGTTCCCAATAGGGCCGTTGAGGTTTTGGCATTCAGTCCGTGAGCAAAATAGAGCGCGACAAACATGATGGCCGTGGCACCGGTCAAACCAACTAATACCGGATTTCCGCCTTCGATAAGCGCCGGAACCATAAAGAAGATCATGAAGGCAATGCCACCGATCAGACCGATAACCGCTCTGGCTCCGCGCCATCCAGCGACCAGCACGACAACCACTCCATAGGCAATCGCCAAGAGAGCCATCGGCAAGGTGCGAACGAAATCGACAAAGACGTACGGGCTTCCGCTGGTCGTATCAACCTTGGACAGGTCAAGATAGCGCAGGTTATCCCCCGGACGCGCATCCCGGGATTGCAACATCTCGGCCGGGATCTCCAGCTGAATTTCGGCGCCACCAGAATCTGGCATGACGTAGGTGACGTTGCAATCTAGAACCTTGCCACCGACGTCTTCCAAGCCTTTGGAAGAGGGGCATTGCTCTGTTCCACTACGCATGACGGTACCGGTGGCCATCGTGGCGCCACCTGCGGTATCCATGTTGCCGTCCAGTGCAAACTTGTCGTAATTTCCTTGTGGCCACAGAATGAGGACCATCACCAGGGCGAGCGCACCTATGGGCGCAAGTAGTGCCCACAAGATAATCGAGGCACGGCGGCGTCGCTTAGGATCTTGCAATATCGGTTCGTCATGATGGTGGCCCACGCGGCGTCGCTCCAAGTCAGTTAATGCGAATCATTCGCTACAAGTGTATGGGTATTGTGCCGAACACCTAAGGATGACAAATAAATCCTCCGCAAGGTTCATGCCGTCAACGCAGATCAGGGAGAGAATTGAGCTATGAGCTCGCCCTTGCCACCGCCCGCCACTATGCCTATGACTAGTGGGGAACAAAGTTATCCATTCCACCGTTTGATGCGCCGTAGCCACAACTACCGCTGGTGGAGGCCTATAGCCTTTGCGGGAACGGGTACTGGATTCTATGTAGCCCTACTCATCATGGTGATGTTGGTGGTATTTGTTGCCATGCTGGTCAACCCCGCAACATGGGCCACAGATGCTGGCGCCGGCACTAGCGACGAAACGTTATTCGCTGATGCGCAGCTCGATATGACGTCACCGTTAGATTTTTCTATGACGATGGTTTCATTGATCGTCATGATTCCGGCCGTGTATTTGGCCTATCTCTTGCTTGGTTCTAAACCTGTCGGTCAACTGTTTTCCGTAGCTGGAAAAATGCGCTGGCGCTGGTTCGGTCTGGCACTGGGCACGAGCGCCATCTTGTTCGCCGTTTATTTCGCCTTGAGCTTTGGCTTTTCTGGCCTAAGCACCGAGGACTCCGGACAACTAGCCCCGTATGACGTGCCGGCCGATCCGCTCTTCTTTGCCATCTTGGTCCTTCTACTTACTCCGCTTCAATGTGCTGCCGAGGAACTGGTATTCCGTGGAGCGCTGATGCAGGTTGTGGGCAGTTGGCTCAAACATCCGCTGTTTGCGATTCTTTTGCCTGTACCGCTGTTTACCTTCGGGCACCTTTACGATGTCTACGGATTATTGGACGTTGCCGCTTTTGCTGTGGCAGCTGGTTATCTCACCTGGCGAACCGGTGGGCTGGAAGCGGCGATGGCTATGCACATCATCAACAACACGTTCTTGTTCATGCTTGGTGCGCTGGGCCAAATTGATCTGAATGAGGAGTCCTCGGATGGAACATCACTAATCATCTCGGTGCTCTTCATGGCCGTGCTCACCGCGGTACTAACCAAGCTGGCCGACAAGAAAGACATTCAACGCACTGCTGGAGCACTTCCACCTCCACCCCAACTTCCGGTACTTCAGCCATGGTCAGCTCCTCAGCAAATGCCGTACCCTAACCAGGCCTACTGGGCTCCGCCGGTTGAACCTTGGCAACATAACGCTCAGCAGAACCATCCGCAGGGCAACTATCCACCGCCACCACCGCCTATGCTCCACGATCCAAATCAGCTGGGCCCTGGTTCTCAGCCTCCTAGCGGCTCACCTCAGGTTGGCCCAACACCGGGCGAACCGACGCACAACGATCCGCAGCAACACGACCAGGACTAATTAACTGTCGGTGTAGGTAACGATTCGGTGGGCTAGAAAGTGTCGAACACTAAAATTGGGTTCTTGCCACGAAGATCATCTTCGTAGCAAGAACCCAATTGTTGTTTTGGTGACTGTTTAGGATTTTGCCCAACGCAGCAGGGCGGCGATTCCGGCACCATCAGGGATTAGCGAATCAGGAACGTAACGGATTGTCGCATCCGTTAGTGCCGTGGCACGCAACAGCACTTCCGGTGCAGGCCATTCACCAGCAACCAACTCGGCGTGGTCATCGCCTTCCTGGTGAGCAATCCACGGTTCAGCACTTAGTGCCCGTAGGGTGTGCTCGTCCTGATACTGTCCGACCAGCACGGTATCTGCCTGAGCCGATTGCAGAGCCGTGACAACCTCATCAAGTCCAACTGCTAACAAGGCTCGTCCATTGCCGGACTGCGCGGAGACCTTGGCCTCCAGATCCGCAAGATCCTTGGACTTCACGTCATCAATCAGTTTGGAGATCTGGGCATCTACTTGTTTGGAGTCGGCGCCACCGGTTCGGGTATGCGAATCAATGACTTCAACATAGTCACGTAGGGCAACCGGTAGCTGAGCGATAACCGCTTCGCGCGCCTTGATGTCACCAGAAACCACGATCAATCGCACGTAGTTCTCGGCAAACATGTTTCTGATCAGCTCAGCGACTTCGTCAGCATTGCGGCGAACCATTTCGTCGGCTGCGGACTGCGCCTTGGGTTGGTCATATTCGCCGGGCACTTTTCGGGCGTGATGGATTTCTTCAGGCAGTCCGACGATACCTTGGCTAGCAATGCGCTCCGGAGAGGCAGTGTTATACAGATGAACCTCGCCGCCATCTTTTCCGACCTCAGCGACGAGGTAAGAGAAAGACCCCCGCGGGCACGGGCGATGGCTGTGAAATTCGGGAACGGTCCTACGTCAACTGAAGGAGAGGAGACCTTGAGACCCGGAATGATTTCGTTAAGAACTACTTCGCCATCATGAACTGCGACGAACCGTGCAACTGGTGCACGTAGCCCACTTGCTGGTTCCAATACGCCAATGAGCGCTTGTACATCTTGAGGCTGAGCCTGCTGGGACTTAAGCAGTTTTGCGACCTCGTCTGGAAGTCGATCAGCGGCTTCCTGTGCTCCAGTTGTCCCCAACGAAGCATCAACGAGAGCTGTGCTCCAAGAACCATTCCTTCGATAGAGCGAAGCGTCGATTCCATTAGAATCCGCGCGTAGTGCCATGCTGACTCCCTTCCGCACGCGACTCCTGGCCGCGTTGCGACTAGATCCGTGGGACTAACCTAACATCACTATTCAACGGCTGGAAGAGGTAACCAGAAACTAACTGAGGATTCGGAAGAATTCAGCATGGCAACGCCTTTTACCAGCGGCCGCGCCAGTACTGAGGTGGGTGAGATTTCTGCGCACCTAGCTGCTGAGCGGCATGGTTTGGCCACTGCGGATTGCCTAAGGCGGCTCGGGCGATGCTAACCCCGTCAGCCTGACCGGTCACCACAATATGTTCTGCTTGAGTCGGATCAGTGATGACACCAACGGCCGTCACAAACGCGTCCTCTGGCAATGCTTGTTTCACCGCTTGAGCCAGCGGCACCTGGTATCCGGGACCCGTAGGACCGGCGAAAGCACCGATACCTGCGCTGGACAGATCGAAGGCCCGCACGCCAAGGTCATACATTTGCTTGGCAAGCTTCACGGTATCGGCGATGCGCCAGCCCTCTTCAACCCAGTCTTCACCCGAGAAGCGAATGCCTAGGGCCTTATCCGCTGGCCATACGGCGGTGATGGCTTCAACAACTTCTCGTAGGTAACGGGTACGGTTTTCGTAACTTCCGCCGTACTCATCGGTACGCTCATTGGATAGTGGCGAGAGGAACTGGTGGATCAGGTAACCGTGGGCCGCGTGAATCTGAATCAGGTCGAATCCGGCCTCGTCAGCACGTTGTGCTGCGTCTGCCCAATCTTGGACTGAGGCTGCGATTTGTTCGGTGCTCATGGCGGTTGCCGGCTTCAGCCCAAATACGTCCGAGGATGAGGAACTGAAAGTTTCCCAGCCACCGTCTTCGTCACTGATGCTGCCGAGCTTTCCGGCATCTTCCAGTTCCTTTAACCATCCATAGGTCGAAGCTTTAGCGCCAGCGTGCGCAAGCTGAACGCCTACGGCTGCGCCATGGGAACGAACGTATTGCGTAATGGGCTTCCAGGCTTCAACCTGCTCCTCATTCCACAGCCCGGCATCACGGTCAGAGATGCGCCCTTCAGCTGCCACTGCGGTAGCTTCGGAAATCACCAACGAGAAACCGCCGTGTGCCATCGAGCCAAGGTGAGCTAGTTGCCACGTGGTTGGAACACCGTCACGCTTATCGATTGCATACTGACACATGGGCGGCAGAACAACACGGTTGCGTAGCTGCAGACCGTTTCCACTCTTGGTTGGGATGGTCACTGGTGAGAATAGTTTGCTTTGAGGCATACATAGTGAGACGTTGTGAAAGGCCGTTTTATTCCGTGGGCGATTCTTTCGCGGTGCCCCAGTGTCGGGAGCAGGAGTATGCCTTGGACCTGCCTGCCTCTTCGCTCAGACGCTGCATTCCAATGGCTTGGACTTCGTATCAATCCCACGCTTCCACCCTCGACAAATAGTGGAAAAGTCTACTTATTTCTCGTCCGCACTGGCACCGAACAGAGAATCGACAAGAATTCATAATACCTACTCAAAGTGCTAATGACGAAATAGACGTATGGCATCTAGGGGATAAATCATTCAGTATCTGACAAGCGATAGAAATCAGGACTAAGACAGTGAATCCGTGCATTAAAGTGCTTCGGGAGGCCGGATTACCCGACCTCCCGAAACCAAAAATCAGCTAGTGATTAGCATTCAACCACGTTAACGGCCAAGCCGCCCATGGCCGTCTCCTTGTACTTATCACTCATGTCCTTGCCCGTTTCACGCATCGTGATGATCACTTCATCAAGGGTGACGTGGTGCTCACCGTCGCCCATCAGCGCCATCTTCGCTGCGTTAACAGCCTTGGACGCGGCAATCGCATTGCGTTCAATACAAGGGATCTGCACCAAACCACCAATTGGGTCACACGTCAGTCCAAGATTGTGCTCCATCGCAATTTCAGCAGCGTTTTCCACCTGCTTTGGAGTACCACCCAAAATTTCGGCAAGGCCAGCTGCCGCCATCGACGACGCCGAACCAACCTCACCCTGACAACCAACCTCTGCACCAGAGATCGAAGCCTGTTCCTTATAAAGCACACCAACAGCACCAGCGGTCAGCAAGAAGTTCACAACTGCATCGTTCTTCTCTTCATCGTTCCAGTACTTAGCGCCCGGAGCGTAGTGAGTGGCATAGAAGAGCACCGCCGGAATGATGCCAGCAGCACCATTAGTCGGCGCCGTAACAACACGACCGCCGGAAGCATTTTCCTCATTAACCGCCAAGGCCACAAGGTTGATCCATTCCTGCCAATACACAGGATCACGGTCCTTGTCTTCCTTACGCAAACGCTCATGCCATTCTGGTGCACGACGACGAACTTTGAGCCCACCGGGCAGCACGCCGGTACGCTCCAAGGCAGAGTCCTTGCACTCTTCCATCACCGCGTAAATGTGGATCAGGCCCGAACGAATTTCTTCACGGCTGCGGTAGGTCAGCTCATTGGCCATCATGATTTCGGCAATGGACTTGCCGGTGTCCTTCACATGTTCCAACAACTGTGCCGCGGTGGTGAATGGATAAGGCTGTTTCTGCAGCTTTTCCTCAAGGTTCTTTTCGATGCGCTCTTCGGAACCTTCGCGCACGATGAAACCACCACCAACGGAGAAGAAGGTTTCATTGACCAGCTCGTTACCCTGGGCATCGAGGGCCACAAACTTCACACCATTGGTGTGGCGAGGCAAAACGGTCAGCGGGTGCTGAACCATGTCCCCCACCGTGTACTTCAAATCTTTGCGCTGATCTAGCTGAGCAGCTAGCTGCAAAATGCCAGTTTCTTCCATCTGCGCCAGTCGCTCATCAACTTGGGCAGGAAGCACCTTTTCAGGCTCAAAACCTTCAAGTCCCAACATGATGGCGGTGAATGTTCCGTGCCCACGACCGGTAGCGGCCAGTGACCCATAGACATCAACCCGGATAGTCTCCAGGGCTGCTATCTTCTCTTCACGGATTACTTGGGCAATGAATGCGTGTGCCGCACGCATTGGCCCCACGGTGTGGCTGGAGGACGGTCCAATACCAACCGAGAAAAGATCGAATACGCTTACCGCCATGGCGGGTCACATCCTTAGAACTTGGGCATTCCGATAGCTAACTGCCGGAAAGATGAAGGGGTGCGCAAGAGGTCATCCTTGCAACGGGACATCCACACAGTTATGGGTGGACAAATGTGGAGGAAAAACTGCGGGCCCGAAAAGCGAATGTTTCCGCCTTCCGGGCCCTCATCAATAGCTGATGATGTTACTCGGAAACCTTAGCAAGCTCCGGATACAGCGGGTGAGACTCGGCCAGCTTCAGAACTCGGTCCTTCAGCTCTGGCAAAACTGCAGTATTACCATCGGCACCGGCGATCAGTGTCTGCGCGATGATCTCCGCGACCTCAGCAAATGCAGCTTCCGAGAAGCCACGGGTTGCCAGTGCTGGAGTACCAATGCGCAAGCCCGAAGTGGTCATTGGCGGACGTGGATCAAATGGAACCGCGTTGCGGTTAACCGTGATCTCCACCTGTGCCAAAAGATCTTCTGCCTGCTGTCCGTCAAGCTCCGAGTTACGAAGGTCAACGAGCACCAGATGCACATCGGTGCCACCGGTCAAAACGCTGATGCCCTTGGCAGCAACATCTTCCTGGGTCAGACGCTCAGCAAGAATGCGCGAACCAGCCAAGGTACGCTGCTGGCGTTCCTTGAACTCTTCGGAAGCTGCAATCTTGAAAGCTACAGCCTTACCAGCGATGACGTGCTCCAGTGGACCACCCTGCTGGCCTGGGAAGACTGCAGAGTTAATCTTCTTGGCAATATCCGCGTCGTTGGACAGAATGATGCCACCACGAGGACCGGCAAGGGTCTTGTGGGTGGTGGAGGTAACCACGTGGGCGTAAGGCACAGGCGATGGGTGCAGACCAGCTGCAACCAGACCTGCAAAGTGAGCCATATCCACGAACAGGTAAGCGCCGACCTTGTCAGCGATTTCGCGGAAGCGCTTGAAGTCCAGCTGACGTGGGTAAGCGGACCAACCAGCAACGATCATCTTTGGCTGGTTCTCCACGGCAAGGCGCTCAACTTCGTCCATGTCCACCAGGTTGGTCTCTTCATTTACACCGTAAGGAACGATGTTGAATAGACGACCGGAGAAGTTGATCTTCATGCCGTGGGTCAGGTGACCACCATGCGCCAGGTTCAAACCCAGTACGGTGTCGCCTGGGCGAACCAGTGCGTGGTAAACCGAAGCGTTAGCCTGAGCACCGGAGTGTGGCTGAACGTTGGCGTACTCGGCACCAAAAAGAGCCTTGAGGCGATCGATGGCCAGCGTCTCAATGACGTCAACCTCTTCGCAACCACCGTAGTAGCGGCGTCCCGGGTAACCTTCGGCGTACTTGTTGGTTAGCACCGAACCCTGAGCCTGCATAACAGCCTGGGCGGTGTGGTTCTCCGAAGCGATCATTTCCAGGCCACGCTGCTGGCGAGCTAGCTCGGCGTCGATGCGCTGTGCTATCTCAGGATCCAGAGTTGCTAGGGACTGGGTCAGCGATGCTGGTGCCAGAGATTCAAAATTCTGGTTGCTCATTACTGGACATCTCCACCGTTCGCGCTTGCGTAGTCTGCTGCCGAAAGTAGCGGACCTTCTTCGGCGACCTCTACGGTGAACAGCCAGCCGGCACCATATGGGTCTTCGTTCAAGATTGCCGGGTTTTCTACAGCCTCGTCGTTGATCGCAACTACGGTGCCGGTAACAGGCGAGAACAGGTCGGAAACCGACTTGGTGGACTCAACTTCACCACAGGTTTCACCTGCGCTGACCGAATCGCCAACCTCTGGCAGGTCTACGTAGACAACGTCGCCCAGGGCGTCAGCAGCGATCTGGGTGATGCCGACCTTGGCTGGGGACGATGCATCGATCCACTCATGTTCTGCCGAGTAGCGTAATGACGAAAGAACTTTACTCACGGTATTTCCTCTCCCAAGGGAATAAGCGGGCGTATGGCTAGGCCCTACTGATGTTTAACGTTACTTGGCTCGCGTGTAGAACGGCAGTTCGACGACGACAAATGGCAAAGTCTTACCTCGCAGATCGACCTCTAGCTCGGTGCCAACTTCACTGTATTGCGCATCCACATACCCCAGGGCTACCGGGTAGCCGAGGGTCGGAGATGGCTGTCCTGAGGTGATTTCACCAACAGTAGCGCCGTCCTTAACGATGGCGTAGCCACCGCGTCCGGCGCGCTTGCCCAGACCCTTCAGACCGACCAGCTTGCGTGCTGGAGTCTGCTCTCGCAGGGCTTCAAGAGCCTTTCGGCCCACAAAGTCTTCTTCCTTCTTGAAGGAGACTACAGGGCCAAATCCCGCATCAAATGGGGTGCGTTCTAGGCTTAGCTCGTTGCCGTACAACGGCATGCCAGCTTCCAGACGCAGCGAGTCACGTGCGGCAAGGCCACACGGAACCAACTCGTGATCCGCACCAATTGTGACAATTTTTTCCCACAGCTCGGCCGCTTGATCATTGTTGATGATCAATTCGAAGCCATCCTCGCCGGTGTATCCTGTGCGCGCAACCAGAACGTCAAGACCGCCGAGCACCAGATAAACCGCTGCGTAATATTTCAACTCTGTGACGGAGTCAACGGTGCTTTGGTCAGCTGCCAGCTTGGAGACGATGTCCTGCGCGTTCGGTCCCTGCACTGCAATCAGCGACTGACGCTCCGAAGCGTTATCGACCTGGACATCAAATTTAGCTGCACGCTCTGCAAGGGCTGCGGCTACCACCACAGCGTTGCCAGCGTTAGGAACCACAAGGAATTTTTCTTCTTCAAGGCGGTACACGATCAAGTCATCAATGATCTTGCCGTCATCATTGAGGATCAGCGAGTACTTGGCCTTGCCCACCTTCATGATGCCAAAGTTGCCTGCCAGCGCGGTGTTCAGCGCGGTGACCGCTTCCGGTCCAGCCAGGTACACCTCGCCCATATGGGACAGGTCAAAAAGCCCAGCAGTGGAACGAACAGCCTTGTGCTCGGCCAATTCTGAACCGTACTTCAGTGGCATATCCCAGCCGCCGAAGTCAGTGAAGTTTGCGCCCAGCTCTTTGTGCTGTTCATAGAGGGCGGTGCGTTTTAGTTCGTGGGTAGTCTCAGTCATCGTGAAATCCTCTTAGTCTTCAAAGGCTTCAGGAGCCGGGCAGGAGCAGATCAGGTTACGGTCGCCGGAAGCACCATCAATACGGCCAACAGCCGGGAAGTACTTGTCGAACTTCAGACGCGATACCGGGAACGCAGCCTGCTCTACCGAGTACTTGCGGTCCCAGTTGCTGTTGACCACGGCGGTAACGGTGTGTGGAGCGTGGCGCAGTGGCGACTGTTCAATGGTGTAAACGCCCGAGAGCACTTCTTCCATTTCCTGACGGATGGTGATCATCGCTTCGATGAAGCGCTCAATCTCGCCCAAGTCCTCAGACTCGGTTGGTTCCACCATCAGGGTGCCTGCTACTGGGAAGGACAAGGTTGGTGCGTGGAAGCCGAAGTCGATCAGGCGCTTGGCCACATCTTCTGCGGTCACCCCAGTCTTGGCGGTCAATTCGCGCAGGTCAAGGATGCACTCGTGGGCAACCAATTCCTTGTTACCGGTAAACAGTACTGGGAAGTGCTCGTTCAGACGCTTGGCAATGTAGTTGGCGTTCAAAATTGCATGCTTGGTAGCTTCGGTCAGACCGTCGCCGCCCATCATCGCAATGTAAGCCCAAGAGATTGGCAGTACGCCGGCCGAACCGAAAGCGGTAGCAACCACTGGCACACCGTCACGTTCGGTGTAGGTGCCCGAAGCGTCGCCTGGCAGGAATGGCAAGAGGTGCTCGCCTACGCCGATTGGGCCAACGCCTGGGCCGCCACCACCGTGAGGGATGCAGAAGGTCTTGTGCAGGTTAAGGTGCGAAACGTCGCCACCGAAGGAACCTGGCTGTGCCAGACCAACCAGTGCGTTCATGTTGGCACCGTCGATGTATACCTGGCCGCCGGCGGCGTGGATCTTGTCGCACACTTCGCGTACGTCAGCGTCGTACACACCGTGAGTGGATGGGTAGGTAATCATGATCGCAGCCAACACGTCCTTGTTGGCTTCGATCTTGGCATCCAGGTCATTGGAATCGATGGTGCCATCGGCAGCAGTCTTTACAACGACAACCTTCATGCCAGCCAGTACCGCGGAAGCCGCGTTGGTGCCGTGAGCCGAGGCTGGGATCAGGCAGACATTTCGCTGACCCTCGCCGCGTGATGCGTGGTAGTCCGAGATGGCTAGCAGGCCCGCGTATTCACCCTGGGAACCAGCGTTTGGCTGGATGGAGACGCCAGCGTAACCGGTGATCGCGGTCAGTCGACCTTCAAGGTCGGTGATCAGTTCACGCCAACCTTCGGTCTGCTCTGCCGGCGCGTAAGGGTGGATGGAAGCGAACTCTGGCCAGGTGATGGATTCCATTTCGGCAGCCGAGTTCAGCTTCATGGTGCACGACCCCAATGGGATCATGGTGCGGTCCAGTGCCAGGTCGCGGTCCGAGAGACGACGCAGGTAACGCATCATCTGGGTCTCGGAAGAGATGGTGTTGAAGATCGGGTGGGTCAGGTAGTCGCTGGTGCGAACCTGCGACTCTGGGATCTCAAAGCCTTCTGGAGCCGAAAGCTCTACGCCGAAGACCTCAAGAAGGGATTTGACGATGCTTGAGGTGGTGGCCTCATCGGTGGAGATACCAACCTGGGTGTCGTTGACCTTGCGCAGGTTGATGCCCGCGGTGATCGCCTTGGAGATGATTTCCTCGGCGTTCTTCACGTTCACCACAACGGTGTCGAAGAAGGTATTGGATGCGAGGGTGAAGCCGCCTGCTACCAGCGAGGTGGCAATCACGCGAGCGTGGTTGTTGGCGCGGGTTGCGATTTGCTTTAGCCCGGCTGGGCCGTGGTACACCGCGTACATCGAGGCACAAATGGCCAACAATGCCTGAGCGGTACAGATGTTGGAGGTCGCCTTCTCGCGGCGGATGTGCTGCTCGCGAGTCTGCAGTGCCAGACGGTAGGCAGGAACGCCAGCGTCATCAACCGAGACACCAACCAAGCGCCCTGGCATCGAGCGGGTCAGACCATCGGCAACGGCCATGTAGGCCGCGTGTGGACCACCGAAGAACAGTGGAACACCAAAACGCTGGGTGTTGCCCACAGCGATATCGGCGCCTTGTTCACCCGGAGGGGTGATCATGGTCAAAGCCAAAAGGTCAGCAATGACGGTGACCATTGCGCCGGCGTCCTTGGCGGCTGCGATGATGCTTGCGTGTTCTGCGATGGAGCCGTTGTTACCTGGCTGCTGCAATACGATGCCGGAGATGTCGCCTTCTGGCAGGCCTGCGGAGAGGTCAGCAACTTCAACTTCGAAGCCCAGTGCGTCGGCACGGCCCTGCACAACCTTGATGGTCTGCGGGAAGATGTTGGAGTCCAGGACGGTCTTGCCCTTGGCCTTCTTCTTGTTAGCACGGCGCATCATCAGCACGGCTTCTGCGGCGGCCGAAGATTCGTCCAGCAAAGAAGCGTTGGCGATTGGCAGACCGGTCAGATCCATCACCATGGTCTGGAAGTTCAGTAGGGCTTCGAGGCGGCCCTGGGAGATTTCTGGCTGGTACGGGGTGTAAGCGGTGTACCAGGCTGGGTTTTCGACAATGTTGCGTCGAATCACCGCTGGGGTGAGGGTGTCGTAGAAGCCCTGACCAATCATCTGGGTCTTCATGACGTTTTTGGAGGCTACCGCACGCAGGTGGGCCAGCGCTTCGGTTTCACTTAGTGCTGCTGGAATATCCAGTGCGGCACCTTGTCGGATATCTGCGGGAACTGCGGTATCAATCAGTGATTCTAGGCTGTCGTAGCCAAGAGTCTGAAGCATGGTGGCGACGTCAGAAGGACGCGGGCCGATGTGGCGAGTAACGAATTCACTGTTCGTAGAAGCCGAAGTCTGCGTGATGGTCATGGTGCTGGAGTCTCCACGGGATCTGTCTTGGCGCATGCCAAAGGAAGGACGCTTTGCCTCCCCATCCCTGTTGCACTACCTGAGAGTTTTACGTGTTCGGCCAACAAAGCCGAGCACTTGCACCTTCGGTGAACCGGATCTGGCCGGCTACTTTCCAGAGTTGCCTCGTGATGGCGGTACGGGGGCCTGAGAGTTTCCTGGGGAGGAATTGCTCCTACGGCGCCCGTCCATGGTGTGAACGGGACTCTCCCGCCATCCGTCTATGGCGTGTGCTGCTGATCTTAGATCTGCAGCACACAACCATGTTACCTGCCTCGCGCTTTAGGTCAAAGAGTCGCGCTGCGTTGAACTGTCACAAAAGTTTTACTTCGTGACCGCCGTGAGTTGAACGTACTGCGGATACCTTGCTGACAAGGAATCACCCGAGGATGTGCCCGAGAGCCTGCGCCTAACCCAAGGAACCAAATGTTCGGTAGCCCAACCCAATTCTTGCTTCAGCTTTTCGCCGCGAGAGTTCACCGCGTGATCCGGCAGAACCGGAGCCTGAAGTTTATCTGCCCAGTTTTCGTCGGTGACCTGGTGTCGTCCAAGAACGTCAAGAACCCTCGCGGCCATCAGTGCATGTCCCAGCTCGTTCATGTGCAGGCGATCTACAGACCAATAACGCAAGTCTGAGAATTCGCGCCAACGCCAGTAGTCCGCAATGACCGCGCCGTACTTATCGGCAATCTCGCGAATTTTCTCGTTATAGATCGCAGTACGCGGACGGGTCTTGGAGAACAAGGGAGATTCGACAGTGTCAAAACCGGTGAAGAGTACAACGGTGCTTCCGGCCTCGGTGAAGCGTCGGACCATCCCTTCATAACCACGCATCAGCGCATCAAGATCTGCTCTGGGGCGCAAGATGTCGTTTCCGCCGGCGTAGATGCTCACCAGATCTGGCTTCATGGACAGGCCTTGGTCCAGTTGCTGGTTGATGACCTGACCGATTTTCTTTCCGCGTACCGCGAGGTTGGCGTATTCCCAGTCGCCCTGCGCGCTGAGCACTTCAGCGACTCGGTCGGCCCATCCGCGCACCTGGTTAGGTCGATTCGAATCTACGTCGCCGACGCCTTCGGTGAACGAATCACCCAATGCCAAATACTTCTTCACTTCAATCTCACTTTTGTATCTGCTAAATTTTTCTGTTCACTGCCAAGGTTCAGTTTGCCAAGGTTCAGTTTGATTTAGCCTTGGCGTTCTTGGCGAGGATCAGCTGGCGCGCCAGCTGACTGAGCTTGACCCCGGTAGATGTGTCTTTGGGTCCTTCGTTGCGTGAGGGAATGAAGCCAAAGCCGAGCTGGTAGGCAGGGTCGGCAAAGGCCAAAGATGAGTTAGCTCCGTCGTGACCGTAGGCGAAGATGGAGCCGTAATTATTGCGGGCGGTAGCCTTCATGAATCCCAAGGCAAAAGCCTGCAACAAACCGTTGCTTCGATCCAGTCCGTAAACCAGTTCGGTGGAGACCTGTGACCAGGTGTCCGCGCTGAGGAATCCTTGCATCGCGCCGAGGGATGGAACGGCGCCGAAGGATGCGGCATAGATTCCGGCCAGGCCTTGAGCGTTGGCTACCGCACCCATGGACGCCGGACCGATCTGACGTACCTGGGCTGAGTTGGCCAGCTCATGCCAGTTGTAAACCGGACCGTCTGCCAAGGCGAATCCGGAGGCGGAGTTTACCGCCAGGCCAGCTGGCGAGAAGGGATCAAAAAATTCGCTTGGCGCTTCAACGCCAGCTAAGACATCTCGGTAGCGTGATTCCAGTGACGGGTCTTGTCCGATATAAACGTCTGCCGACAGAGGTTTACGGATGCGCTCTTCAAAAACATCTTTAAGCTCTTTGCCGGCGACGCGGCGAACCAGTTCTTCCATCAGTACGCCCATGGTGATGGCGTGATATCCAACGATGTTCTGACCCAGCGGCCAGATGCTTGGCATGGACGCCAGAACCTTGGCATATTCAGCCGAGTTCAGTAGGACTTCACTTGGTACACCGCCGGGAACACCAAGAACGCCAGCCTGGTGACTGAGCACCTCGCCAACGGTGAGCTTATTCTTTCCACCGGCGCCAAATTCTGGCCAGTAGGTGGTCATTGGGGCAGCTGGATCAATCAGGCCATCTTGGACGAGTAAGGCGATGACCAGTGCGCCCATGCCTTTGGTACACGAGAAGACACAGGTCAGTGCATCCGCCGCTAAATGCTCACCGACGCTGTGGCTGAGCACGAGTTCACCCCGGTGATAAACAGCGAGCTGTGCCGAGTAGTTTTCTTCTTCAGCAGCTCGTGCTTCCAGAGCTTGAGCCAAAGGTGCGAAATCTTCGCTAATCACCGAGTCCATCTACGTCCTTAAAGTGCTTGTCGCTTTTCAACTAACCCTAGTCGGATCCAGCGCAATTCTCACTTGGCTCGCCAACATGCTACTAAGATCCCATCCGTATGTCAGGTCACAGCTAGAGGGGCGTAGTACCGCTTATCGTCATTTTGCAACCTTTGGACTCGTGATACTGTGAGCCAACTCAGAAGACGGTTTGCCGACTATGGGTGCAACAACTAAATTTGTCATGCTTGCCACCTACTACTGAAGGAGATGATCTCGATCGCATGACTGTGAATAGTGACACGCCAGTACCCCAGGGCCAGGATACAGAACTCAAGCGGGTGATCGGCCCCAAGCTGCTGCTATTCCTCATCATGGGCGATATCATCGGCGCAGGCATTTTTGCCATCACCGGTAAGGTTGCTGGCCAAGTGGGTGGCGCGGCCTGGTTGCCGTTCCTCGTTGCTTTTGCCATCGCAACTTTGACCGCTTTTAGCTACCTCGAACTGGTCACCAAGTACCCACACGCCGCTGGCGCGGCTCTGTACGTGCACAAAGCTTTTGGCATCCATTTTGTCACTTTCATCGTGGCTTTCACCGTGGCCTGTTCAGGCATTACTAGTGCCGCGACCTCAGCAACCTTGGTTGGTCAGAACCTTCTGATCGGTTTTGGCCAGTTCATTGATGGTGTCCCCACCACGCCACAAGCGGGCATGTGGGCTGCCATTGCCATCATCGTGATCCTTGCGCTGATCAACTTGCGAGGTGTGGGTGAGAGCGTCAGGTTCAACCTCGTCTTGACCATTATTTCGCTGGCCATCATGGCAGTGATCATCGGCATCGGCTTCTCTGTTATTGCGTCCGGTCAGGGTGATATCAGCCGTCTTGTAGTCTTCGAGACCCCGTCGGACCGCAGTCTTTTTGCCGCGGTAACCATGGGTACCGCCATCGCCTTCTTCGCCATGGTTGGTTTTGAAGACTCGGTGAACTTGGTGGAAGAAACCAAGAACCCAAACAAGGTATTCCCGAAGATCATGTTTATTGGTCTGGGTTTGTGTGCAGTGATCTACATGCTCGTGGCAGTTACCGTGATCATGGTGATCCCTACCGGCGACTTGCTGAACCCGAAGAATCCAGATGCCGGTATCTTGCTGGACGTGGTGCGCCTGGGCGCCCCGAACATTCCGGTGGACGCTATCTTCCCGTTCTTGACCGTTTTTGCCGTGGTCAACACCGCGCTGATGAACATGCTGATGGCAAGCCGATTGCTCTACGGCATGGCCCGTCAAGGCGTGCTCCCGCAGTTCTTGGGCAAGGTGCACTCCACCCGCCGCTCCCCTTGGGTAGCCATCTTGTTCAGCACCGCGCTGGCCATTGCTTTGGTGGCTTACGTCAACTTGGATAGCGAGAACGGCATTGTTGGCTCGCTGGGTGGAACCACAGCACTGCTGTTGCTCTGCGTCTTCGCCGTAGTTAATGTTTCATTGCTGGTCTTGCGCCGCGAAAAGGCACCGGAAGATGCCTTCCGTACCCCGACCGTCATCCCGATTCTCGGCGTAGCCTTCTGCCTGTTCCTCGCCGGCCCGTGGGCCCGTTCGCGCGAGGACTGGGTGCAGTACGAAATTGCCGGCCTATTGCTGGTTATTGGCGTACTGCTCTGGGCAGTGACCTGGCTGGTCAACCGCATCAATTACAAAAAGGGCATTATCGAAACCCGCCCCGGGCACTACGAATAAATAGCATCGGGTACAGCTGTGGTCCACCGAGAATTTTTCTCGGTGGACCACAGTTCTTTAAGCCTCTAATCTCGCACTGGCCGCTATGCGGACTGCTCGATAGTTTCCTGACGGAAGCGAAGCTTCCAGCCCTGTTCGCCTAGTTGCCACCAGGAGGAGACCACCAAAACTTCAGAGTCGCTTGGCTTCATTCGGTAGGCCAGCAACACCATTTCTTCACTGATCTGTCGGGTGGCCAGAACCTGCATCTGCCCCGTGGTGGGCAGGGAGGATCCGGAACTCAACAGGGTGCCGATGGTTGCTACATCCAGTAGCCCACCGTGGCGGGTCACCTCTTGGTAGCTGGGGTGCAAGAAGTCGGCGATCTCAGTAAAGCTGGTGCGGATTTGTGGGTCGAGGAATCCTTGCTCCAGCTCATAAACCGTCGCGGCAAAGTCCCCGGATGTTGACACTAGCGCAGATACCTGTGCGGGTTGTTCGGCTTCGTGAGCTGGCTCAACTGGCTCTGCCGGCGCGGACGTAGTGGAAGCACTTGCCGCGGCTGGCGCTTGTGCGCTTCCCACGATGTAACCGGGGCCAGCGTCAGGGGAAGTTCCCCTTTGATGAGCGGTGGCCGCTGCGCGAGCACGTTCGTCGGCAGCCTCGTTCAGGTCATGCCCGGCATGACCCTTGACCCATTCAAAGGTGTACTTGCGGCCGACAATGGCCGAATCAAGTTCTTTGAGGATGTCTTGGTTCAACACCTGTTTGCCATCGGCTTTTTTCCAGCCGCGCTTCTTCCAGCCCGGCATCCATTTGCTGATGCAATTGATGGCGTACTGCGAATCACAGAGGATCTTTAGCTCTTCATCAGGCAGGTGTGCGGTGGCCCGGAAGAGTTCAAGGACTGCTTGCAGCTCCCCCATATTGTTTGTTCCGTGGTCCCAACCACCGGCCGCCCAATTATTGTCATCCACGTACCAGGCCCAACCGGCCGGCCCTGGGTTACCTAGGGCGGATCCATCTGCAGCTGCAATGATCGTCATGCTTTAATCCTGCCACGCCTGATGCCTGCCTCTGACCTACCTATCGGGCCATGTCGCTGACGGTTCGACTCAAAACTAAAACTGAAGAAAAGCTCAAGAAATGGAAAACCCCTGAGCTGGCAGGTTTTGACGATTTCAAAACGTCACCCGAACCCAGGGGTTAAGACCACTTAGCCTAAGCGTTCTACTAGCTATGCCGAGTACAACGGGTTGTGGCCGGCTTGCACGCGCTCTTCGGCTCGAACTTCACCCGGTGCGGTGCCGTTGAGGAACGGACCGTTATCGGCCAACTGATCACGACCCGAGAGTTCTAACCAGTTTTCTAGCACTGGACCCTTCGGGATGATCTGGGTTGGGTTAATGTCTTCATGCACCACGTAGTAGTGAGCCTTGATCTGTTCAAAGTCGATGGTGTCACCAAAACCAGGGGTCTGGAACAGATCACGGGCATAACCCCAAAGGTTAGGCATCTCGACCAGCTTGTTGCGGTTGGTCTTGAAATGACCGTGATACACCGGATCAAAACGCACCAAGGTAGTAAACAGACGTACGTCCGCTTCGGTGATGTAGTCCCCCATCAAGAAACGACGGGTAGCAAGTCGCTCTTCCAGGAAATCCAACGTATCAAAAAGACGATCGTAAGCGTCGCTGTAGGATTTCTGATCCCCAGCAAATCCTGCGCGATATACGCCGTTGTTCACTTCGGTGAAGATCCGCTTGATCAGCGGAAGCATTTCATCTAGCTGATCTTCCGGCACCAAATTTGGTGCACCCTCGCGATGGAATTCTTTCCACTGGGTGGATAGGTCCCAGGTGATTTGTGGGTACTCATTGGTGACAACGGCACCGGATGGGATATCCACGATGGCCGGAACGGTGATGCCACGAGGGTAGTCAGCAAAGCGCTTGAAGTAGTTTTCTTGGATTCGTTCGGTGCCTAGAACTGGATCTTTCCCGTCTGGATCTAGATCAAAATTCCAGCTGCGGGCGTCGTGGGTTGGCCCGGGAAGCCCAACGGACAAGGCATCTTCTAGGCCAAGCAGTCGGCGAACAATGAGGGTGCGGTTGGCCCAAGGGCAAGCACGAGCTGCCACCAAGCGGTAGCGCCCTGCTTCTACTGGCCACAGCTGGGCACCTTCAGAAACACCGGCCAACGGATGACCGATCTTGCTGTCGTTATGCTCATTGCTGTAATTTTCTGGCGCAGTATCAGCGACAATCCGGTCTTGGATGTAGTTGGTATCACGGGTGAATTCTCCGCCGGTGACATAGGCACCCTTCGTTGAATATTCTTCGCTCATCGTTTCCCTCCAAAGTCCTTCATGCTCTACACATTCAGTGTGCTTCCACATCGACCCTAGAACAACGGCTGCCCGTTGAACATGATGATGTGAATCAATATTTCGGCAGGTAGCTGGCCATCAGTTAATTGACGTGTCAGCCTATGTTGCCAAAACCAACCTTACACGAGATGATTGATGCGTCAACAAAATTTTATTGGGCTAACGATACAAGGGTGAAAGAAAATCATGAAGAGCGACGAGACCCGCTGGCTCACCGATAGCGAGCAGGAACTCTGGCGCACGATACGCGAGTTCCTCTGGCAATTCCCCAGCGCAATGGACCGTCAGTTACTCCGCGATGCACAAATGCAGTCCGGGGAATATTCGGTTTTGGCGGTACTTTCAGAGACTCCGGAACCAAGTTTACGTCCCGCTGACGTTGCTCAAGGACTTCGCTGGGACCGCTCCCGACTTTCACACCTGCTTCGTCGTATGGAAGCCAAGGGCTTGATCAGCCGTTGCTCGGATGAAACCGATCGCCGCGGTCACCAAATTGCGCTCACCGAATTGGGTCAACAAACCATCCAAAGTGCAGCGCCGACCCACGTCACCTTTGTGCGCGAAACGCTCTTTGATTCCCTTGATCCTGCAGAACGCAAAGCACTGGAATCCGCGTTGCCAAAGATCCTGGACTCACTGGAAAAGCAAGGGCTCAGAGACTCCTCCTGCTAGTTCCTTTGCGCGGCTAGCTCGCTGTTTTGAACTAATCGCGCAAAGCGACCACCAAGGGCCACCAGCTCGTCGAAGGTTCCTGCCTCAGCAATCTGGCCATCTTCGAGCACCACAATTTTATCCGCACGCATCACAGTGCTTAGCCGGTGTGCAATGAGCAGAGTAGTACGCCCAACTGCAAGCTCATCCAGCGCCTGCTGCACCAACGCTTCGGTGACTGTATCCAGTGCGCTAGTTGCCTCATCCAGCACCAGAACCTTTGGCTTGCGCAGCATGGTTCGAGCGATGGCCAGACGTTGCTGTTCTCCACCGGAGAACCGATGGCCACGCTGACCTACCTCGGTATCTATGCCCTGAGGCAACCCGCGGATGAGCTCTGCAATCTGCGCAGCTTCGAGCGCCTGCCACAGTTGAGCTTCGCTTGCTTCCGGTGCAGCCCAGAGCAAGTTAGCCCTGACAGTATCGTGCAACAAGTAGCTCTCCTGAGCCACCACAGAGACCACATTCGCGATGCCTTCTGGCGCATAGTCTTTGAGGTCAACTCCGTCGAGCAGCACCTGTCCCGAAGTTGGGTCCAGCAATCGTGGAAGCAATGAGCCTAGAGTGGACTTACCGGAACCAGTAGAGCCGACCACTGCGGTCATCGTGCCGGCTTCAAGTGTCAGATTTAGTTGATCCAAGGTCGCCCGATTAGCTTGCGGGTAGCGGAAGCTCACGTTGCGAAGCTCTACGTAACCCTGAACATGTTCTGGTTCCACCGGCTTTGGATTCTTCGGCACCGGTAATTCTTGCTCAGTATCAAGGTACTCAAAAACCCTGCTGAACAAGGCCATGGCCGAAACCCACTGAACCGATAGTTGCATCAAGCCCATGACTGGACGGAAGATCCCAGCTTGTAGCCCAGTGAAGGCAACCAGGGTACCGATACTCATTCCTTCGCCTGTCACCGGCAATCCGGCAGCCAGATAGAGGGCAGCTGGAATAGCCGCAAAAATGATGCTCATGGTGGCCATGCGCCAGCGTCCGGCTAGGGCGCTTTTCATTTCAAGGTCAATGAGCTTATGGCTGGAATCCGCGAAGACCGCAGCGTCCGCACTACCAGTGCCCATGATCTTGGACAGGCGTACTCCTGAGATGCTCAGCCGCTCTTCAATCAGCGAGGTCAGGTTAGACATCTCGCGCTGTCGCTTACCGGTGACCGCGCGCCGCAACTTTGCGGTCTGTTTGGCCAGCAAAATTGCCGGAGGGAAGACAATCAAAGAAATCAGACTGAGCTTCCAAGAGATAGCAACCATGGCTACTGCTGTTGCCACCACGGTGGTCAGGTTTGAAGCGATACTGGTTGCCGAATTGGTAATGACCGACTGCATCTGCCCGACATCATTGATCAATCGAGATTGGACGTCCCCTGAACGGGAGTTGGTGAAAAATCCGAGCGACTGTTTCTGTAAGTGGGTAAAGAGACCGGTACGCAGTCGGTGCATAACGCGCTGCCCCATCAAGGTGGCGCGCCACGTTTGCAGCACTTCCAGCACCGCGGTAGCTAGCGCAATGAGCACCAGTCCCCCGGCGCCGAACATCAGAAGCCGAACATTGCTATTGGGAATGGCGTCATCAATCAGCTCGCGGACAATGAAGGGTTGAGCGAGGCCAATGATGGACGAGGCTACGATCAGTAGGACCACGACGATGACAGAGCCCAGGTGCGGTCTAAAAAGTTCGGCCACACGCTTGAGTGAGACCGGATGCTCGGCTAGCCATTGTTTATCTTGGGCCGAATTTTTCATGCGGCCACCACCGGTAGGCGCGGCCGGTGCTCCGTGCGTTGCTCCTGAACTCATAGATCCTCCCTCATCACTCTTTTCACACAAAGAATAGCAGAGGTAACCTCACTATGTGGTTTCATCTTGAATTTGTTCTGAAGAACACACTATTCTTGAAAGCATGCAGAACGAAGAGTCCAAGGATGACTTGGCAGATCTCTTTCTCCGGGCCTCGCGCGTTATCCGCGGGCGCTGGCGAGAAAACCTCATCCCCTTAGGGATCACCCCACATCAATCGCGAGTGTTGAGCCTGCTCAGCCATGCCGAAAACCAGGGGATGCGCAACTCGCACTTAGCAGAGCGACTACATATCGCCGCGCGCTCCACCACCGAGGTTGTCGACCAGCTTGAAGCTAAAGAGCTGGTGATCCGCACCCCGGATCCTGCAGACCGACGTGCCACACTCATCGCACTGAGCCCCAGTGGCAAGGCTCAAATAGGTGAGCTGACTCGGCTTAGACGCGAGAGCATGGACGGGTACTTTGAAAAGCTTCCGGGCGATGATCGCAGGGAGCTCACCCGCCTGCTGGAGATCCTAAACAGGGAAAATCCTCGCCCACGGCGTTCCGATTGCAAGCCTGCGAGCAGCAACTAGTTCTCAAAACCAAAAAGCGGCGGCCCTGAAAACCATTTAATGATTTTCAGGGCCGCCGCTTTGGAATAGTCCAAGGACTAAAATTCAGTTCTAGTTTTCGGTCTTCCCACGACGCCAGTAGCCCATGAAGGCCACCTGCTTGCGATCTAGACCCGCTTCACGCACCAAGTAACGGCGCATTTCCTTCACGGTCGCTGCCTCACCGGCAACCCACGCGTAGAACGGGGCGTTGTTGGCTTGGCCGGTCTCCCAAAGAATTTCGGAATCAATGTCAATGTCTTCAGGCTCGGCGTTGGTATCAACAACACCGGCTGCCGGGATTGCCACGACCTGACGCAAGGCCGATCGTAGTAGCTCCCCGTGCTCACTATTTCCGCGGGTAAGCCACTGTACGGACACCCCAGAACGAGTCGAAGCACCCAGAATGTCGGTGGTCTCTGGCACCTCGATCAGGGCATGTCCGGTGACATGAGAAGGTAATGACTCAAGGATCGCACAAATTGCCGGAGCGGCCGTTTCATCCCCGGCCAGCACAATGCGGCCGGCATCGCCTGGACGGAATTCGATGCCGCCGTAGCTGGAATCATTGAGGAACTTATTAGGGCCAAGGAGCAACAGTTGGTCACCCACCTGGGCGCGATCACCAAACTCGGTGGCTGGACCGCCGTGTAGCTTTCCATCCACCATGTGTCCGTGCATCACAAAATCAATATCTAGCTCTGCAGTGAGCCCAGCGTTATCTCGGTGACCGGCTTCGCGGAAGGCACGAACGGTGTAGGTGCGCATGTAGCCGCGGGTGTCCGGATCAATGGATAACCAGCGCTTGTACCAACCGACTTGATCCGCTGGACTGGTCATCGCGTTCGGGCGCATCGAGGCAATTTCGTCGGTCAGCGCGGTACCGCCAGCTGGTGGCAGCAACAACTTGATCCGCATATCCAATGGGTGACTGTTGGTCCCAAAGTAATCCAGGTCGTTGCCGCTGAAAGTCAGACGGCGGAAGGAAGGTGAGAGTTCTTGACGTTTGATCAAGGTGGTCTCAAAAGCCAACGTTGGAACGTGCTCGTAGGCCGGGCGAACGCTCTGTTCAGATTCGCCGGTCGTCTCATCTTGTTCTGCTTCAGCTGGCTGCGTACCGGTAGAAGGCTCAAGTGCTTTGGGCTCACTGCGGAAAATACCCTTGGAGGCCAGCACCTGCTCGGTGCGCAATACCCGGTGACGTCCGATAGGTAGAACCAGTGGAGTGCCACCCACCGGGTCAGGGATAACTCGGCTTGGCATCCCAAAAACATCTTTAACTGTCTTTTCGGTCACCACTTCATTCGGGTGCCCGGCAGCGTAGATCTTTCCGTGACGCAGGGCCACCAGATAATCGGCGTAGCGCGCTGCCAGGTTCAAGTCGTGCAACACAATGACCACGGTGATGCCGCGACTACGATTCAACTCGCTGACCACATCAAGCACCTCAAGCTGGTGCGCCACGTCCAAGAAGGTGGTGGGCTCATCAAGTAACAACAGGTCAGTTTCCTGGGCCAGCGCCATGGCGATCCAGACACGCTGACGCTGCCCACCAGAGAGCTCGTCGACTGCACGGTCGGCAAGCTCGGTGGTGCCGGTCATTTCCATTGCGTGGTTCACTGCCGCTTCATCTTCAGCGGAGAAGCGCTTGAATAAGCCCTGGTGTGGGTAACGTCCACGGCTGATCAGCTCGCGGGCGGTGATTCCATCCGGCGCGGTTGGTGACTGTGGCAGCAGACCCAAAATCTTTGCGACTTCCTTGGCCGGCTTGGAATGAATATCCGCCCCGTCCAACAGCACCTGCCCACCGGTGGGCTTAAGCAGTCGTGATAGGGCGCGCAAGAGGGTGGACTTGCCGCAACCGTTTGCGCCGACCACAATGCTCACCTGCCCGGTGGGGATGTCCAAGGACAGTTCGTCGACAATGGTGACCTTGTCATAGGCCAAGGTCAGATCGCTAGCCTGCAAAGTGGCCATGGATTAGCCCCCGTTTCCGGTTGAGTTGGCGCGCACCAAAATCCAAATCAGGAACGGTGCGCCGAATGCGCCGGTAATTACTCCTACCGGCAGTACAAGATCTGCGAACAAATTTGCTGCAAAAAAATTGGCGATAATCACCAGGGTTGCGCCGGTCAATCCGGCAAGGGGAATGTTGATTGGCCCGCGCGAAAGGGCCGCGCTAATCGGACCGGCAAGGAACGCCACAAAGGCCAGTGGCCCGGTCACTGCAATGGGCATCGCCCCCATAGCGACGGCCACAAACACCAGCAGCGTGCGAGCCTGGCTGACATTGACGCCCAGTGCGGCTGCCGAATCCTCGCCCAGTTCCAGCATTTTGAGCTGACGCAGCACAAAGGGAAGGAAGACTCCCCCAATAATTCCTAGGCTGATCAAGAGCACCAGGGCGCTACGCCAGTTGCTCGAAGACAGTGAACCGGAGAGCCAATGCATCACGTCGCTCGCGGTATTCACCTGAGCTTGGGTCAGAAGATATTGGATCAGTGCCTGCAGCATGGATCCGATGGCTAGCCCAGCCAAAATCAATCGTGGCCCGGTGCGTTTACCCGACGCTGAAAGCCAATAAATCAGCGCGGCGACAATCAGTCCACCGGCTAAGGCGAAGACGTTCAGTTTCCAGTCGGTATAACCCAGGGTGATCATCGCGAACACCGCGGCGGCCGAGGCACCGTAGCCCACGCCGATCACATCGGGGCTGGCCAGTGGGTTGCCCAGCCAACGCTGGAAGAGTGCGCCGGAGATACCAAGACCCGCACCAGCCAAGGCGCCAACAGCTACTCGTGGCAGCCTATCGGACATGATAATAAAGCTGGTTCCGGGGACCTTTTGGCCGCTAAGCACCTGTAGAACTTCGGTGGCAGGTAGGCGGTCGCGGCCCCAAAACAGGTAAGCCACGATGGAAAGAATGATGGCGGCCGACATCCAGATGGTGGTTCGAAGCACCCGGTTTTTAGTCCTTTGCGGCCGGCTCTGTTCCGCTTTGTTTTGCTTCACCGTCTCTTGCGTCATTTCGTTGGTGCTCATAGGCTCACCGACTTCATGCCGCTGCGCATCATCAGGATAAAGAGGGGTCCGCCAATCATTGCGCACATGACGCCAACTTGGATTTCACTCGGTGGCGCGATCACTCGTCCCACGGTATCAGCCACCAATAAGAGGATCGGCCCGGCCAGCAAGGACCCAGGCATTAACCACCGGTAATCCGAGCCCACCAGTAAGCGCACGGCGTGCGGGATCATCAAGCCAACAAAGGCGATGGGCCCGGCCACCGCCGTGGCGGTACCGGCCAGGATGACCACACCGATCGAGCCCAGCAGGCGTGCTCGTCCTAAGTTGAAGCCTAGCGCGGTGGCAGTGTCATCTCCCATGGAGACGGCGTTGGACACCCGCGCGGTAGACAAAACAATTAATGCTCCAACGGCCACAACCGGCGCCGCACCAAGGAACGTGTCTAGTGGAGTGCTGGACAGGGATCCGATCTGCCACATGCGGAATCGATCTAGGGTGGAATCCGAGATCATCAGAATCGCGTTGGTGACGGCCCCTACGCCCACGGCCAGGGCCGCGCCGCCTAGGGCCAGCTTGATGGGGGTGGCACCTTCACGCCCCACATTGGCCACCACGTACACCAAGGTCATCACCAGCGCCGCACCAATAAAGGCGGCAATCATGATCCCGGTCAGCGAGCTAACACCCAAAAAAGCGATGGCAACCACCACGCTCATCGCGGATCCTGCGTTCAGTCCCAGAATTCCGGTATCGGCCAACGGGTTGCGAGTTAGACCCTGCAGTCCTGCACCGGCCATGCCCAAGGCGGCCCCGACCACGATGGCCCCGATGGTCCGTGCAAAGCGCGAAGCGACCACGCCTTGATCTCCGTTGGTGGCATCAAAATGCCACAGCGCATCACTGAGCGCGGACAGCGAAACGGCGCGTGCGCCAAAGAGCAACGACGCGCAGATGGCAACTACCAACAACACTCCGAGGATGATAAATGCCCCGAGTTTGCGTGGCAGACGCGGACCGGCAGCTTCGTGCTCTGGGCGCGTCACACTTTCAGTCGAGGTCATAGGTTCCTACACTCATTGCTATGGATCATCTTTCCGCTCCCACCCTGATTGCTCCGGGTATCGCTTTGTTGCAGGCCGATAACCCTTCGGAAATGACGTTGGATGGGACTAACTCCTATTTGCTCTTCGACCCGAAAATTTCTGCGTTGAGCCCCGGTACCCCGGTGGTGTTGATTGATCCAGGACCCGAGCTTCCCGCTCATTTGGAATCGCTGGCCCAATTTGAAATTCAGTTGGTGCTGATCACGCACCGCCATGGCGACCACACCGACGGTATCAACTACCTGCATCGGCTGTGCCAGGCACCGGTTCGCGCCCAGTTGAACGAATACTGCCGGGATGCGGCAGCGTTGGAAGACCACGAAGTCATTAGCTGCGCGGGCATCAACGTTCAGGTTCATTTCACTCCGGGCCACACCTCGGACTCGGTGTGCTTTACGCTCAACGGTGTCAGCCCGCACCTGTTCACCGGCGACACCGTATTGGGTCGCGGGACCACTATTTTGGATCATCCGGACGGAACGCTGGAAGATTACCTTGCTTCCTTGGATCGGCTGCTGCGCCTTGATGACATGCCCCTGCATCCAGCGCACGGTGAGCAACACACTGCCTCGCATCAGTTGTTGCGTGCCTACCTTGCGCATCGTGAGTCCCGATTGGATCAAGTTCGTGGGGCCCTGATTAAACTCGGCAAGGCCGGGGCGGACGTTGACCCAGCTCAATTGCTGGACGTTGTCTACCCCGACCTGGATCCGCGCCTGGTTGGCGCGGCTAGCCGATCCTTGGAAGCGCAGTTGCACTATCTAGCGTCGAATCGCTAGCAGTTACTTTGCTTTGGCTGCGTTTTCGGCAGCCTTCACGATTTTTGGAACAACCTTGTCCAGTGACCATTCAAGGGACAGCGGCGAAGCGGCCGAGATAGCTAGGGTTGCTTCATCGGTGCCTGGCAGTGCCACCGCGTCACTCTTCACTGCAGGGATCTGACCGTACAGCGGCTGCGACTTCACGATGTCTTTCGTGGTGTTACCGGCGATCGCTGAGGAGAAGACGATATCTGAATCCCACTCGTTGACCTTTTCAGGAGAAACGGTGAAGAAGAACGTATCCTTGGTGGCGTTCTTCTGCACGTAGTCAGCCTGCTTCATGCCCAATGCGGTCAAGAAGCGTGGACGGGTGTCGCCTTCGGAGTACACGTATGCGGTATCCGGTGCGGACAAGTCAGCTGCGATGAAGGTTGTATCCTTCAGAACTGGGTTGTCTTCACCGACCTTAGCCAAGTCGCCTTCAACCTTCTTGATCAAGGTTTGTGCTTGATCTTCCTTACCCAGCATCTGACCGGCAACCTCGGTGACTTCCTGCCAGCTGGAGGTGTAGTTCGGCTTGATTGGACCAACTACCGGCGCGATCTCTTCGAGCTTTTCGTACTGTTCCTTCTTCAGTCCCGAGTAAGGAGCGAAGATCACGTCTGGCTTGCTCTTGGCGATGGCGGTGTAGTCAGGGTCATCACCGGTTGTGAACTGTGCTGGAGCCTTCTCGGAACCGATGGAGGCGTCAAGCTTGGCCAGCGCCTCATCCTTCCACTGAGTGGAATTGTTTTTGTTCTGGCCGTAAGTGTCGGCATCCATGCCCACTGGAACGGTGTCCAAAGCCAGCAGGGTGTCAGCGTTGACCCATGAGATGGTAGCTACGCGCTCTGGCGCCTTATCAATCTTGGTCTCACCATAAATGTTCTTGATGGTGACCGGGGCGAAATCTTCGCCAGCTTTGGCTGATGAATCAGCCGAAGAATCTCCGGAAGTGCCCGAGGAACCGCAAGCGGTCAGGCTCAGAGCGAGGATAGCGGTGGACGCGGCGAAGATTCCGGCGCGGCGTGAAATTTTCATGGGTCGGTGATTCCAGACTATGCGAGGTTCTGTGAAACATTACTGCCAAGATAGGTAAGGGTTACCTATCCGAGCCGTATGCCACGATACGCGGTAATCGGATCAATACGCAACATGAAGCGTACCTAATCACCGCCCATGAAGTGATGCTAACCATTTACTGAATCAGAGAATGGACCCTGATCACTGTCTTTATCTTCCAGCCGTTAGCAACTTTTTCGGATCCGCGACCAATATTGATGCCCTAACCAAAAGCAAACCAAGTAACACGGCGACAATAACGGTAAGCACCGTCAGTGGGCTGAGGATGACTGCCATCCCAGCCAACGGCAGGACCAGAACGGTCGAAGCGATCGCAAAACCGATCGACGCAGTCAGCGCCGGGATCATCAATGAATTAGTGCGCGCCGAATTCATGGTGGAGTACGGCATCCCTAGGCGGTGAAGTCCTGAGTACAGTGGCGCCCGGTCCAAGGTACTTGCGCTCTGGCTAATAGCGGAGGACGTAGCCACGCAAATGAAGGTTATTGCCAAGGTCACCAGAACGCCGGTGAGAATATCGCCGGGTAAATAGTCATACCAGGAGTGATCTATTACATCTGTTGCTGACTGTTGCATCAGGGCTGCGCCACTGCCTCCCACCACAGCAACAAATGAGGCCATCGCGACGCCGGAAACCTGTCGCCAAGACTCGGCGGGACTTTCCAAGATCATTCGTGCGGCCAGGAGCTGTTGTGGAGTTTTAGCCGTCTTGAGCTTGCGCTTGCCCACCTTAGAAACAAGGTAGGGGCCAACTAAGTTCAGCACGAGTAGTCCGAAACCAAAGCCAGCAAGAATCACCACGATGATTACGGCAATACTTTCAGTCACTTTCCCCAAATTGAGGAAGACCAAACACAACACAATGATGCTGCCTACCGAAATCAAAGCGCGGACCCAGCTTGGCACCGGCACCGTTCTGCGAGTAGCCACAGACAAGGGCGAGATAACTAACTTGCGTAGACCCGCAGCTGCGCTGATGGCGGAGAGAAGAACGACAGCGAATACTGCTATCGCAACAATCCAAGCCGGCAGATAAATGGCCTTGCCAATGGGTGCTCCTTGGAACCGAATCAATGACGCCAACGGAGCACAAGCCAAGTACAGCACCACACCGGCGAGCGCACCGGCACATGCCGTGGCAGCCGCTTGAATCACGGTCACCGCACTAATCTGTGCTCCGGTTCCACCGAGTAACCTCAGCGAAGATAGCGCCCGGTCATTAGCTCGTGCAGATAGTCTGGCAGCGGCTGACCCAAGTACTAGAAGCGGCACCACAAGGAGCACTACCGCTATTCCCGCCAATGGAAGATATGCTCCTTGAGCTTCGGCTTCAAAGCTGGTGAAGGAATACGCTCCACCAAGTACGATCAGCAGAATCGTGCTGACCATGGCGTAAGCACTGACGGTGAGAACTTGAGGTGCTAGACGAGCCTTGGCTGGGCGCCCCAGCAGCCAGGCTAGATGCAATAGGTTCATCGGGTTTGACCCACAAAAGTGCTGCTGCCCTGGCGGCTGTCACTGATCAGGTTCCCGTCGCTGAGTTTTACAACGCGGTCACAACGCTCAGCTACCGACGGGTCATGGGTCACCATGACCAATGACTTTCCCGCACCCACGGTGCAAGCGAGCAACACGTCTAGTACTTCGGCACCGGTAGTTGAGTCCAAAGCGCCGGTAGGTTCGTCGGCAAAAACAACCATGGCACCAGTGACCTGCGCACGGGCAATCGCTACTCTCTGCATCTGTCCGCCAGAGAGCTGGCCTATTCGACGTTGCTCCATTCCAGCAAGACCTAACGCAGCCAAGACTTGGCCTGCCTGCATCATCGCAGTTTGACGCGAGGTTCCGTTGATCATCAAAGCCATTGCCACGTTCTCTTCGGCAGTAAGCTCTGGGATTAGCAGTCCTGCTTGGAAAACGAATCCGAAGGACTGGCGGCGCAGTTTGGTTCGAGCTTTGTCATTGAGCTGTTGCAGATCTACTCGTGCTTGTCCGGGAAGGTCCAAGATTAGGCTTCCCGTATCTGGCAGTTCAATGCCTGCCAGCGCGTGAAGCAAAGTTGATTTGCCGGATCCTGACGGACCCATAATTGCCAGTGATTCTCCGAGGGAGATTTTCAGATTTACGCCATTGAGCGCGGTGGTGGAGCCGAAACTACGGCGTAGGTCCTGTGCATTGAGTACGGGTGGATGATCTATGGAATTTTCAAGCATGATTCAATGTTTTCAATATTGGTCTGCTTGCACATCGGTGCACGGGCCGAAGTAGCTGCGAGCAGGGTTCATCCCGCAGTAGGAGCGATTCTGACTTGAACCAGTCCTACAGGAGTTCTAGAGCAACTAATGAAATTGGAACTGTACACACAGCCCTTTTGCGCACCCTGCGTTCGTACTCGCCAGACTGTAGCTAGAGCCCAAGAACTACTTCCTGATTTAGAAGTAGAAGAAGTCAATGTGGTGGAGCAAGTTCAACGCGGCGAGGACCTGGGAGTCACCAGCACGCCAATGATTCGCTTGATGCAGGGCGACACGGAAAAATTCCGCGCCAGTAATACTCCTACTTTGCCTCAGCTTTTGACTGCTATCGCCCGTGCCAGCGACTAGTCTCACCTAGTTCAGTAGCTGCAGATGCACGGTTCTTCTGGGTTTATGGGGAAGAATAGATCAGGTGATAACTGTGCCCGGCGTTGAACATGAATGTTTCCAACGCGTCCTCGCTGATTCAACTAATCGTATTGAATGGCTGCGGGCACGAGCGCAGGGCATCACCGCCACCGACGTGGCCAAACTTTCCACTGAGAAGTCCATCAAGAATGCCGCGTGGGACAAGCTCTACGGCAACGGTTTTTCCGGTAATCCCTACACCGATCACGGTCGCAAGCGCGAGCCAGTCATCGCCGCCTGGGTGCAAGAAAATTTCAACATTTTCCCTTCGTCCCAGCTTTTTCATTCCGAAGCTTCACGACTTCATTTAGCCACCCCCGACGGGCTGGGATTTGATGCTGACGGTGCTCCGGTCTTAGCTGAAATCAAGACCACCAATAAGCCACTGAAAAGAATCCCCAAGAACTACCTGCGCCAGATTCTGTGGCAACAGCATGTCATTGGGGCAGAACGTACGCTGTTTGTTTGGGAAGAACATCAGGATTTTATTCCGTTGCGTGATGTGCCCGAGTACCTCTGGGTGGAACGCGATGATGAACTGATTCAGGACCTCATCGACAAGGCCGAGTCTTTGATTTCCGCCCTGCGCGAGGCCACCGCCAGACAGCAACGTTACGACGACTATGGCCCGGCAGCTCTTCGCCTCTAAATCACACTGAACGCAATTGACCCCCAACACCTAATGTGGTGTTGGGGGTCAATTGCTTAATTACGCTCTTACTTCAGGATCAGACGGTGTTGCCGGGAACCATCCGAGGATCGGGTAGGCACTCCGGGTAGCTTTCTAGTAGCTCGCCCAAAAGCTTTTCGCGGATCATATTGCGCAGACTCCACAGGTCTCCGGCATTTCGTGAGGAGAGGTAGATGGTCACGGTCTGTAGACCATTCTGAACATCCGTCACCAGAAGCTCATTTTCTCGGCCATCCCACCAGTCCGACGCTTCAAGTAGCTCGGTGGTGCGCTCGCGCAGGTAGGCCACCGGCGCATTAAGTTTCAGTTGCAACGCGACGTTGCCAGAAATTTCAGTGCTGCGACGTGACCAGTTCTCAAACGGTGTGGTGGTGAAATACGTGGAGGGCAGAATCATTCGGCGACCGTCCAACAGTAGGACCACCACATAGGACAGGGTGATTTCTTCAACCGAGCCACGCTCCCCCTCAACCACCACGGTGTCATCCACTCGGATTGAATCGGTGAAGGCAACTTGCAGCCCGGCAAACACATTGGCCAGCGTTGATTGCACAGCCAAACCGACAACTACCGAGGCCAGACCAGCTGAGGCCAAAAGTCCTGCGCCCAGGGCCCTGACTTGCTCGATGGTCAACAGCACGGCGGCTACTGCGAGGATGCACAATACGGCGATGAGCACGCGGCGCATCAACCCCACCTGAGTTTGCACCTTGGCCAAACGACGCCCAGGACCAAACTTTGATTCGAACCGCAGCATCATGCCTGATTCGACAACGCGCACCAGCTTGATGATGAACCACGTCAGGAAGATTACCAGGATGATCAGGATGACAAACTGCCACGGGTTGTACCAAGAACGGTCCCGGTAGAAGAGGGCAAAGGCCGACTTGGCGATGATTGAGGTGACCAATCCAAAGAAGGGAAGTCGGGTAGCGCGAACATCGGCTTCTTCTACACCGATGCGTTTGAGCATGCGCCGCGCAACGGTACTAAAGGCGAAGGCTAAGAGCGCGGCAACGACTGCACCGGCCAGAACGACAGCCCAGAATTGCATGGACTCAGGAAGAAAGCTTGAAACTTTTATAACTTCCTCGACCGTATCGTCTATAGGTTCAACGGGGGTAGGTGACATGTTTTAAGGATGGCACAAGGCACTAGAAAAATGCTGTGCAGAAACTTGTTGAATCCTTGTCTAGGCCGTTATTTTTCAGCGGTTTTGCTCACAGTACCCGTTGTGGATTTGGTGCTGGCGGTGCCGGATACCGCATGAGGACTAAGCATGGATCTCTTGATTACGTTTTGCTAGGCCCTGCGCGTAACACCCGATCAACCTGAGGATTAATGTGCCACCATGCTAAGTATGAGCCGAACATTTGCTTATCAGCAGGTTGATGTCTTCGCGCCCACTGCTTTTAATGGCAATGGGCTAGGAGTCGTATTCGACGCTGATCAACTCACTGATGACCAGATGCAACATTTCGCCCAGTGGCTGAACCTTGCCGAAACGGTATTTTTTGTTGAGCCCACTTCCGAAGAGGCCGACTACGCAATCCGTATTTTCACTCCGAGTACCGAGCTGCCCTTCGCCGGGCATCCCACCTTGGGTGCGGCGCATGCTTGGTTAGAGTCAGGCGGAGTCCCCGGCCCGGGCGGAAATCTCATTCAACAGTGCGAAGCAGGATTGGTTCCGGTCCGCGTAGAACGCGAAAGCACCGACAGCCATTCACGTCGCCTGGCCTTCTTAGCTCCTCCACTGACTCGTTCAGGCCCTTTGGAACCTGATGTCCTGCAATGGGCCATTAGTGGCCTGGGCCTTCACGAGGACGACGTGGTTGACCACCAGTGGCTGGTCAACGGTCCACATCCTGCGGGTCTCGTTCTGCGCGATGCAGATATCGTTCTGGGGATTGAACCAGACTACGAAGCCCTGCAAGGGCTTGAAGTTGGAGTCATCGGACCTTATACGGCGTCCAGTGTTTCTCACGGCGTCTGGCAGCCACGTGGTTCAGTACTCCCCCGGGTTTCTGGAACCCGAGAAGAACTTCGCCCCCTAGATTTCTCCGACCTTGAACGTTCCGAAGAACGCTTTGGCTCGGTAGTTCTGCAACCGCCTGCCGACTTCGAGGTACGCGCCTTTGTCTCGGGAGAAGCGGTGCCAGAAGATCCAGCCACCGGTTCACTGAACGCGGCCTTCGGCATTTGGCTGACTCAGTCCGGTTACGCTCCGCAGCGATACACCGTACGCCAGGGAACCCGAGTTGGTCGTGGCGCGATCTTGCATATCGAAGCCACCGAAAAAGGTGTGTGGGTCAGTGGCGATGTGGAGACTCGCATTTCAGGTGATGTGAGTTTCGACTGATTCGCCCTCATAGGCTAACTATTGATTCCTTTGTCGGCAATCAGGCACTAACCTTGACCAGTGCCTGAAACTGCGAACCCTAATACTGACTTTGATAAGAAAGCCGCGTGGCGTGCCCTCTGGGCATTAGTCATCGGCTTCTTCATGATCCTGTTGGACACCACGATTGTCTCCACAGCGATGCCTTCCATCATGACTTCTTTGGATGCTGACATATCCAGCATCTTGTGGGTCAACAGCGCCTACCTGCTCACCTTTGCAGTGCCGCTACTGGTCACTGGACGCCTTGGCGACCGCTTTGGACCACGCAATATCTACCTCATCGGTATGGTCATCTTCTCCTTGGCTTCACTGTGGTGTGGCCTGTCTGATTCGCTGGGCTCATTGGTTGCAGCCCGCGCGGTTCAGGGCTTGGGTGCCGCGATGATCTCGCCCCAGGCGATGACCATGATTACCCGTCTGTTCCCTTACCAGCACCGCGGTGCTGCCATGGGACTGTGGGGCGCCGTAGCAGGTATTGCCTCGCTGATCGGCCCTATCGCCGGCGGCCTATTAGTTGACTCCGTGGGCTGGGAATGGATCTTCTTCATCAACCTGCCTATTGCTGTAGTCAGCTTGGTCATGGTCTTCAAGTTTGTTCCGCGTTTGGCCCCGCAGGCCCACTCCTTTGACTGGCTGGGTGTTGCGCTCTCGGCAGTGGCGATGTTCTGCCTAGTCTTTGGTATTCAGGAAGGCCAGTCCTCGAACTGGGAGCCATTCATTGGCCCAATTTCCTCATGGCACCTAATCATTGCCGGCATCCTACTGATGGCCGTTTTTGTGTGGTGGCAGAACAAGACCAAATCTGAGCCACTGGTTCCGCTGCGTCTATTCAAGGTCCGCAACTTTTCGCTGGCCAACGTTGCCATCGCAGCCATGGGCGTCACTATCGCCACCATGAGCTTGCCAATGGTCTTCTTCTTGCAGAACGTTCGTGGACTGACTCCTACCGAGTCTGCGCTGATGATTTCACCTATGGCCGTGGTTGGTATTTTCATCGCCCCACGCTTGGGCAAGATGGTCAACAAGCTCAGCCCACGCAAACTCGCAGTTCCGGGCTTCATACTCTTTGGTGGCGCCACGGTGGTTTATGCGTTCATGATGCACGCCGCGATTCCGCTGTGGACGTTGCTGATTCCTTCGGCCGTTCAGGGTGTCGGCTCTGCAATGATTTGGCCGTCGCTCTCCTTGGCTGCCACCCGCGACCTCACTCCACGCGATGCTGGAGCTGGCTCCGGTATCTACAACACCACCCGTCAGATCGGTTCGGTGCTGGGTTCAGCATTGATCGCGGTGATGATGGATTCTCGTGTCCAGGCACAGATCGAAAAGGCCGGATCTAAAGATCCAGCAACGCTGATGGAAGCAACATCGGTTGGTCTGGGTCAGGCACTGTTGCTACCCGGATTTGTCGCTGTCGCCGCCGTGATCGTGGCAGCATTCCTCAGCCCTGGCAAGAAAGCCTAGCTTCAAGGCCTGCTGCCCGTAGGCACGAAAAACGCCCTTGCGATTAACGATCAATCGTCATTCGCAAGGGCGTTTCTCTGTGCTAATTAGACCTTGTCCGAAGGGCCGTCGGTGTTGTCACCCTTGAACTCATCGACCTTTTCGCCAATTTTCTCTTGAGCATCAGCAGCAAAGTCTTTGATGTTCTCGGTGGCTTCACCGGCGAACTCTTTTGCGCTCTCGACTGCTTCGCCCAGCTTCTTCTTTGCATCATCTAAGAAACCCATTGGTTCTCCTCTTAGCTTGTGTTCCAAATCTAACCACTAACAACGCCAGCCTTCAGGCTCAACTTACCGCTGGTGAACTTTGAGAGTCAGCAACGGCGCAATGCTATTTGTCTTTCTTGACCTTCTTGGCGCCCTTACGAGCAAAGATCAATGCAGCTGCGATACCTGCAAGCCAGAAGTCCTTGGCCAACGCGGTGCCGTCTGCAGTTGGACGTACGCCATCAGATTCGGTCATACCTGGGGTACGTAGGTAGGAGGAGAGTAGAACTGCAGAGAATGCACCCAGTCCTAGACCCGCCAAACGTGATGGCACCAGTGGCAGCAACAGTGCGCTACCCAGTGAGATTTCCGAGATGGAAACAACCTTGCCAAAGACACTTGGTTCTAGTTCGGCTAGCTGAGGCACACCGTTGGAGGCCATCTGCTGCAGACCGGCTGCGCTAGCTTCATCAATGCGCAGCTTGTTGATGCCGCTGTTGAGAATGAATGCGCCACTGACCAATCGTAGTGCGGCGTTTGCGATCGAGATTCCCATGGGCCCTCACTTCTCTTTCCGTTGTGAACAAAAAGCGTTCCATAAAAGAACGCGTTACTGTTCAGCGTAGTCATGGCGGGTGTGGTTCACAATCATTTCGACGGCGCGCTTGTCTGTTCTCAGGATTCTGTAAACAAGTTTCGTGCTAAATTCGTAAATCATGATCGCTTCTTCCGCTGTACCTCCGGCCGCACTTGATTTGCTAATTTCACAAGGCTTTGACGCCACAAGTGTTGATGAGCTGGCAACCGCCGCAGGGATCTCACGTTCTACTTTCTTCCGCCGTTTTGGCTCCAAAGAGAACATGGTATTTGCCGACCAAGAAATGATCATCACCCACGTTCAGACAACTCTGGCTGCCTCATCCGTGGACGCAATTTCGACCCTTGTTGATGCGGCCCATGTAGTTTTTGATCAGTACACGGTTAATCCAGAAGGAGCTCAGCTGCGCCATAAGCTGCTGTCCTCTGTTTCCTCGTTGCGTGAACGAGAGCTGGTTTCTACCCATCGCTACGAACGCGCTTTTTACGACTTCCTCTCCCGACGCGGGTTGACCAACACCGCCTCGGAAAAGGCTCTGTGCTTGGGCGTCAGCGCAGGGCTGGTAGCAATTCACAATGATCACCTGCGCGGCTGGATCAAGGACCCCACCAGTACCGACCGAGGCAAACTGGCACATGATGTCCGGTTGTTCCTAGGGCGCTTTGCCGACTTATTGGGTTCTGAAGGTAGCGAATCGGTCACAGCTTCGCCGGCCCCCACCGTTGTTGTATCAGTGTTGGATCCAGGCGCCGACGAGCAGTCCATCTTGCAAGCGGTCTCGGCAGCGCTCAAAGAACGAGGCTAACAAAGCTCCCGCGTTTTGAAACCTAGTTTCTTGACATGACACCGAGTTCCACTAGGCTTGAGGTGATACCTTTTCCCTCTAGCCAATTTTGGAGCGCCTGAGATGACAGAGCAGTCAACCGGTATGGAATTTCCCACCGGAGTTGTTGAGCCTGATTACGATTTGTGGGCAGATGACGTCAACATTGACCCCACCGGAGTCTTCGCTGATGTGGATGCCGCTGACAACGCTTGGCGCGCTAAGGCACGTAAATTCATCTTGGATGAAGTCAAGGCAGACATTCATGAATACTGGGACAAGGCAGAGTACCCGCTGCACCTGATCAAGAAGCTAGGCGAACTGGATCTGCTTCGTGACGGCTTGAACTTAGACTCCCACGAAAAAATGAGTCCGCTGGCGGCCGGTTTGGTCAACATGGAAATGGCCCGCGGCGATGGGTCGGTGGCCACCATTGTTGGTGTCCAGGGTGGACTTGCGGTGCGCTCAGTGCTGTACTGCGGTAGCCCAGAACAAATTCAGAAGTATGGTTTGCCAATGCTCGCCGGCGAGCTACCCGGCGCATTTGCGCTGACCGAACCGACCCACGGTTCTGACTCGGTGTCGCTAGAAACCCGAGCAACCAAGGTTGAGGGCGGCTACCGGATCAGCGGTGAAAAGAAATGGATCGGCAACGGCTCGATTGGTGGCGTCTCCATCGTGTGGGCACGCGATGATGAAGGTAAGGTCCGCGGTTTTGTTGTCCGTCAGGATGCCGAAGGCTACAGCGCGACGACCATTGCTAATAAGCTCTCCCTGCGTGCCATCTGGCAGGCACACATTCGCATGGAAAACGTCTTTGTTCCCGACGAAGATGTCTTGCCGGAAGCAACAAGCTTCAAGGATACCTCACGAGTACTGTTCGCTACTCGTCTGGGCGTTGCCTGGTCCGCGGTGGGACATGCCACTGCCTGCTATGAGTCGGCAGTGAACTACGCCAAGCAGCGCGTGCAGTTTGGCCGCCCGCTTGCCGCAAGCCAGATTGTGCAGGAGCGTTTGGCTCGCATGCAGTCCGAGCTGGCGTCCATTCAGGTGTTGGTCATGCAGGCAACTAAGCGAGAAACCACTGGCGAGCTCACCGGCCCGCAGGCCTCTTTGGCCAAGTACACCGCTACCCGTACCGCTCGTGCCATCGCTTCTAACGCTCGCGACTTGCTCGGCGGCAACGGTATTCTGACCAGCAACCGCGTAGCGCGACACTTTGCCGATATTGAAGCAATCCATACCTATGAAGGCACTGAAACCGTTCAGGCCTTGATTATGGGACGCGATATCACTGGCATTTCAGCTTTCGCCTAAGACTAAAGCACACACGTAGTCAGTACGTTGGAGACCAGTTCACATTGAACTGGTCTCCAACGTTTTGTCCATCGCTACTGACGATTTAATCTATTTTTTGTCTTGGCCGTAGCCACATGCTCCCACGGATTCTCCGGCCATGGATGCTTCGGATAACGCCCACGCATCTCGGAACGAACCTGCGCGTAAGGACCGTTAAAGAAGCTCACGAGGTCTTCCGTCACTGCCAGCGGAAAACCGCCCGGCGAGAGTAGATGGAACTGTACCGGGAGCTTGTCCCTAACTAAACGCGGGGATTTATCCAGTCCAAAGCACTCTTGCAATTTCACCGCGACCACCGCCGGGCCACTGTCCCCTACCGGTGGATAGGTAACAACAATCTTTGATCCTGATGGAACTTCTAGACGTTGCGGTACTAAGGAATCAAAGTCGTGAGCGTGCTCCCAGGGCAGCAAGTTGCGCAGTGCAGAGTACAGATCAACCTTGGCCACGTTCTTTCCGTTGGCTACCTGACGCAGAACAGGTTGCAACCAGTTCTGTGCATCATTACTTAGCGATTGATTATCCACGGCAACAAAGGGTTCGCCGAGCAAACGGTAGGCCACAGCCATTCGCCGACGCAGAGCATCAAAGTTTTCATGTTCACCGAAGAAGGCCATCCCTTGGTCTTGAATTGCTGACTCAACAGCTTTCATACCGAGCTCTTCAGTGGCTTTGATCGGATGGGAAGCTAACTCGATGGCGCCAAAGTTTTCTATCTTTCGTGCGCTAATCTTCCCATCGATAAATTCGGCAGTTTCAACGCTCTTGTGTAGCTGCGGAAGAAGCTCCATGGCTGTCTGCAGCTCAATACCGACGGCACGTCGGATCATTGCTTTAGACCCAGCACGGGCAACCTCGACTACAGCCACGTACTCTTCATGGGCCAACGGGCTATTTCTCGGCAACGTGGCACGAGTGCCTGATGCCAATAGATATTCATCGTGGCTGACCTTACGCGCCACCCATTGTGGGTAGGCCAAAGCGCTGACACCGGCCAGCGCATCGCGCTCTGTGCCAGCCAGTTGCTGCTTAGCTAAGGAAGCGCCGGTGTGCTGTTCTAGCAGTCGTTCAAGTCGCTCGGCTTCTTGCTTCCAGGCACGGTTCCCAGGATGCGAACTGCGCCGTACTGCCGATTCCAACTCGTGTAGATCCGCGCTGGCGATTCGCTCAGAGCTCGCCAAGAGAGCCACAGCTTCAGAAGCTGCTCGGGACCCGTAGATTTGTGCACCGTCGAGCAGTGCGCGAGCAGTTCGTGGGTCCGTGGGAATCTTGGCCATCTGCTCACCTTGGGCGGTGATGTACCCAGAATCATCCACGGCACCAAGGCTCTTGAGCACCTGCTCGTCACTAGCCATGGTGGATGCTGGTGGCGCTTCCCAAAGGTCTAGTCCCTCACCTCGCGGTGTTCCCCAGACGGCCATTGCCAGCCCCGCTGATACCAGATCACCAGTTCGAATTTCCGGGGTGGAGAATTCTGCGGCCGCAGCAAATGACTTTGGATCCAAGGTTCGCACAACACGTCCAGGGCCAAGTCGTCCAGCCCGGCCAGCACGCTGCGTTGCGGCGGCACGGCTGGCCACCACGGTCACGAGCCCTGACATTCCTCTGGCGTTATCCCGGCGCGGTTCGCGGGCATAACCCGCATCAATCACAAGATGAACTCTAGGGACGGTCAACGAGGATTCAGCAATGGACGTGGCGACGATAATTCGTGGTGCACTGCCCGACTCTGGAACATTGAGTATCGAGTCCTGTTGCGCCGAGGATATTTGCGAGTGCAGGGCCAGGGCGGTGACGCCACTGGCCGAAATTTGAGCGCAGACACGTTCTACTTCGCGCACGCCGGGAAGGAAAACCAAGGTGTCAACCGGTTCATCACTGTCTGCATTCATGGCGGCGGAGTGCTGAAGGCTCACGCTGGCCACATGTCGAAGGTATTCGTCCTTGAGCCCAAACTCATTGGTTCGAGCCGATGAAAAGCTATCAAAGCTTTCGGCGACCTCATACTGTGCGGTGCGCGCGCTGAGCACCGGAGCCGCAGCCTCACGGGTTAGAAACTGTGCAAGTTCTTGGGCATGCAAGGTGGCGCTCATCAGAATCAGTGAGAGGTCATCACGCAATTGACTGACTTGATTCACCATCGCCAAAAGAAGGTCGGTATCAATCGAGCGTTCGTGGACTTCATCGATAATGACCGCGCTGACGCCGGCCAGATCTGGATCCGCCAGCAACCTGCGCAGCATCAAGCCGGCGGTCACAAATTCAACGCGGGTGTTGGCCGAACTTTTTCGTTCTCCACGTACGGCAAAGCCCACCCGCTCACCCAGAGCGGTTCCGTCCAACTGCGCTAAGCGTCGAGCCGCTGCACGAGCTGCCACACGGCGAGGCTGGGTGACGATTATCTTTCCGTTCAACCCTGCCTGATCTAGTGCATTGGCTACCGTTGGCGGAACAATGGTGGTTTTACCAGAGCCCGGCGGTGCTTGAATGACTAGTGGTCCAGAAGGATTGTTTGCTAGGGCATCAAACAGCTCATTGCGGCTCGGGCCAAAGGCCAGACCCGTTGAGATCCGTTCAAGATCAAAGCCACCATCGCTCATACGCTTCGTCCGGACCAGAAGGATCGAATGGCAGAGATGATCGGGTCAATCGGGAACAAGGTTCCGCCATGGGTGCGCCCGGGCAGGGCCACCATGCGCGCATTGGGCAACGTGCGGGCCATGATTTTGTTTTGGTCAAAGCGGGGTTGATCCCGAGTGCCAATCAGCAACAGCGTGGGAATCCTAATTTTGGCCAGTTCGCTCAGCTCAACATTTTGTACTGTTTCGGCTGCTTCATAATATGCAGCGAGGGCCAGCGGATCATTGGATCTAAACGCCAGCCTTGTGGCAGGATCCAGCTTGCCGTTGGTTTCTTGGCCAGTAACAAATCCTTCGATATCTCCGCGACGCAGGGTTTCAAGGTATCCGGGGAAGAAGAGTTTGCCGATCTCCCCTTCGGTAATTTCGAAAGTGCCACCAAGCATGATCAATGAAATAACTTGTTCAGGGTGGGTCATGGCCAGGTGCATTCCGGTACGCGCACCAAATGAATAGCCAACAACATGTACTCGATCAACGTTGAGATGTTGAAGTACTGCTTGGATGTCGCTGATGACCTTGTCCATCGTGTAATCAGCAACGTCATGAGACTTGGAAGATTTCCCATGTCCACGCAGGTCCATGCGGATAGTTCGATGATCTTCGCCCAGAGCTTTGGTGTACCCCAGTCCCCGCCAGATAGAGCGAGACAAAGCAGAGCCATGTAAGAAGAGAATTGGCTCTCCGCCTGCACCATCATCATCAAAGAAGATATCTGAACCGTCGACAGGATTATTGATCATTGGCATGTCTTTGATTAAATCCCTTCGAAGCGAGGATGGCGAAATCCGAGTTCCGTACAAGCTATCGACAATGCCGTGCATTAGGTGAAGACTGACAGTACGTGAACAGGCCAAGGCCACCGATCACGGCAGACCATCCAAGTAGAAAAAGGGGGAATACTATGAGCGAGAAACTAACCGACGAGCAACAGCTCGCAGCTGACGAAGAAAAGAAACGTCATGACGAGCACGATGAAGCGCTTGTCGAAGAATGGGAAGACGAATCCTTCCCGGCTTCTGACCCACCTTCAAATTACTAATCACTATGCATCTTGCAGTGAGCACACACTTAGCACTCAGCTTGTTTCAAGACTCGGCTCCTAGTGTGGTGATTACCTTCTTAAGGTGCGAGTGACTTAGAAGAACCGATCCACACAGGCGTTACCTCCTTGGCCTGCTGGATCGGTTCTTCTATTTAAGCTGCGCCTACCTGGGCTCGTCTGCCCACCAGCATGCGCGTTACGCATTTAGCAGATTTACCGGCAGGTATCGTGCGACTCAGGTCGCTTGCCATATTCTGAAATGGAAGACCCTCCGTCATCCACCCCGTCAGCATCGACGCTGGCAGAAAGGTGTCTCGTGGAATACGAGCGAATCCCGGCCGTCAACGAATTGCACCGCCCTTACACCGCTGCAGCCGACAGGTATGAGCATTTCGGTTACCGCCGTGTGGGTGAGTCCGGTTTACGCCTTCCACCATTGTCGTTAGGGCTGTGGTGGAATTTCGGTGATAACCGTCCTTTTGATTCCCAGCGCGAAATTCTCCGTCATGCCTTTGACCACGGAATCAACCACTTTGATCTAGCCAATAACTATGGGCCTCCAGCTGGCTCGGCAGAAGAGAACTTCGGGCGCATGATGCGCAAGGACTTCAAGGCCTACCGCAACGAACTACTGATCTCATCCAAGGCTGGCTACAACATGTGGCCAGGTCCTTACGGTACTTTCGGTTCGCGTAAGTATCTGCTCGCGTCGTGCGAGGCCTCCTTGGAGAAGATGGGTTTGGACTACGTTGACATCTTCTACTCGCACCGTTTTGATCCAGACACTCCCATAGAGGAAACCATCGGCGCTCTGGATACCTTGGTCCGCCAGGGCAAGGCCACCTATGTCGGCATTTCCTCATACTCTGCAGAACGTACCGCTGAAGCCAAGGCAATTGCCGATGACTTGGGCACGCCACTCGTCATCCACCAGCCTTCATACAACATTCTCAATCCTTGGGTTGAGCATGGCCTGCTGCAGACTTTGCAGAAGGAGAATATGGGTGCGATTGCGTTCACTCCGTTGGCACAAGGTCTGCTGACCGATAAGTATCTGTCCACCACCGATGTTGAGCGTCAAGGTGGCCGGCGTTCTTTGGAAAGCCAGCTCACCGAAGAAAACCTCACCAAGGTGCGTCGCTTGAACGAGATTGCACAGCAGCGCGAGCAGTCACTAGCACAGATGTCTCTGGCTTGGTTGTTGCGCGATGGCGCTGCAACGTCGGTGCTCATTGGCGCTTCTTCAACTAAGCAGCTCGATGAGAACTTGGGTGCTCTGAAGAATCTGGAGTTCACGCAAGCTGAACTTTCCAGCATCGCAGAGATCGCTCAGGGTGATGCGGGCATCGACTGGTGGCGTGCCTCAGCTATCAGCTAGTACCCCTCTCGCCGCTGACCAAGAGGATCAGTCTGCGGCCGCGGTTTCCTAGGTTCCCTGGGCAGACCACGGCCCTTTCTTGGTGGTCAATAAGCACGTTATTTCCCACCGTTCAAAATTTGCTTCTTCATAGTGGCTCAAACACGAATCTGAGGATAAGCTCAGAGTAGACGCGGAATGAAGTGAATTACATTCATTTATCGAGTGAAGTCCGATAGCGTCAAGTTACAGGCTTACGCTGACCAATCTGCATTAACGAGAGGAGCATTGATGAGCGCCACAACTTATAAGGTTTTGAACCCTGCTACCGGCGAGGTTGTCGAAGAATTCGCTTCAGCAACCGACGAGCAAGTTGAGCAGGCACTAGCTGCCGCCCAGTCTGCCTACGAGGCATGGCAGGACGTAGACATCAACGAACGCGCAAAGATTGTTTCCAAAGTCGGAGCACTCTTCACCGAACGTGCGGATGAACTTGGCAAGATCATGACCACGGAAATGGGTAAGCCCGTTTCTGAAGCAGTAGGCGAAGCGCAGTACTGCCAGGAAATCTTTGAATACTTCGCAAGCGAGGGCCCTACCTTAGCTGCGGATCAGGAAATCAAGTCCTTCTCCGGTGGCAAGGCTGTCGTGCAGAAGCGCCCAGTTGGTCCATTGCTTGGCATCATGCCTTGGAACTTCCCGCTGTACCAGGTTGCTCGCTTCGCAGCACCTAACTTGATGCTGGGCAATACCATCATCTTGAAGCACGCTGAGTCTTGCCCACGTTCGGCCTTGGCTATTCAGGAAATCATGGATGAAGCTGGCGTCCCAGCAGGCGCTTACAACAACGTCTTCGCTACCCATGACCAGATTTCCACCATCATCGCTGATACCCGCATCCAGGGTGTTTCCTTGACTGGTTCCGAACGCGCTGGCGCCATCATTGGTGAGCAGGCTGGCCGCAACCTGAAGAAGGCTGTACTGGAGTTAGGTGGCTCGGATCCATTCGTCGTTCTCGACTCGGATGATGTTCCGGCAATCGTTGATACCGCGTGGGGCTACCGCATCGATAACACCGGTCAGGCATGTAACTCGAACAAGCGAATGATTGTCATGGAAGACATCTATGACGAGTTCGTATCAGAGCTGACCAAGCGTGCCGATGGCTTGAAGCCGGGTGACCCAATGGAAGAAGCAGAAGGAACCTTCGCACCACTTTCTTCCCGCAAGGCAGCAGAGTCCCTGCACGAGCAGGTTCAGGATGCAGTATCCAAGGGTGCAACCCTGCACGCCGGTGGCGTATTGCACGATGGCCCTTCGGCTTACTACTCCCCTGCTGTGCTGACCGGCATCACCAAGGACATGCGCGCCTACTACGAAGAGCTGTTCGGCCCTGTAGCAGTGGTCTACAAGGTGACCAGCGATGAAGAAGCTGCAGACTTGGCTAACGACACCATCTACGGTCTTGGCGGTTCGGTGCACTCCACCGACGTGGAGCGTGCCTCGAAGGTAGCCCAGAAGCTGCAGACCGGCATGACCAACGTCAACACTCCAAGTGCCGAGGGTGCAGAAATGCCTTTCGGTGGTGTGAAGCGCTCGGGCTTCGGCCGTGAGCTTGGACCACTGGGTATGGATGAATTCGTGAACAAGCGACTGTTCTACGTCGGCGAATAACCACACTGGTAAAGGCAGGTATCCGAGTATTGCTCAGATACCTGCCTTTACTCTTGTCGATAGCTGCAACGAGACTCTACTCGCCACGACTTGCACCAGCACTAATCCATCTCAAAGTCCTAAACTGTCACTTTTGGACGAGACCTATTCCATGATTTCGGCTGCTGGTCTTTGAATACGGCGACTCACCACCATGGCCGGCGGGTATGCACTCGAATTCCGCCCCGGAGGTACTGACTCGACCCTGACAGGCTTAGTCAGTATCAGTTCGACTACCCGGACTAATTGTACGGATTTGCATACCCCCGGAAGACTGCCTTGCGCAGTGAACTGGGTCCCGAAAGTTGGACTAGCTAAATAATAGTCCCTGCTCAGGCTACAAGGTTATGGCGCCGATTCGTGTTGCACCAATCGATGTACGCTTCAATTTCCACTTTGGGCTCTCCAAGATCCCTAAAGTGCTCTCCATGGAACATCTCCGACTTGAGACTGGTTGGGTCCCTTTGAGCGGTCCAGCATCTATGCGATAGCTCACTGATTCTCTCTAACCCATTCATCCCATAACCGGGACGGCGTCATTCCATCCAAGGAACCATGGGGGACGTTCCTGATTGTAAATGTCCTTCCATTCATCGGCCGCATACTTTGCCTCCACCACGGTATCCGTGATTTCCCCAGAGAGCTGTTCACGCCGGAACTGCGCATTAAACGACTCAATAAAACCGTTCTGCCAGGGCGAACCTGGATCGATAAACGCAGTGCGCACCCCAACATTGTTGCACCAATCCACCAGCACGCCGGCAGTGAATTCAGGCCCGTTATCGCACCGCACGAACGTCGGTTGGATTCCGTTTTCGGCAATGATGCCCTCCAAAACATCCACCACGTCCGTAGCCTTGAAAGACCGGCGGTCAATGATTGAGCTGTCAGGGTCAAGGGCTTAACCACTTTTGATGATGAACCGGGCACGGGAACCACGCCGCTGCGAAGTTCGGTGTGCCAACCGCTGCTGCGAGTGCAGCCAAGCAGATCGAATGAGCTCTGAATATCGTTCAATCCCGTTAGACGTACGAATAACAATGCCAGGCGCCCAGGGCGTCTGCAAAGTCAGTGACTGGTGTCCAAACCGATCAGCGACAACACTCGGTCAGGATGATTGCGTAGCTTCCGCGTAGCCTTCGCCAAATTACTGTGCCCGAGATTCTTAAGTAACGAAATCGCGATATTCCTCAACGTTGCCATCGCGTGCGGAGCATTCCCGGTCCTGACTTGAGATTTATCCTCCAGCCAAGTCACGTCCCGCCTCCAATGCAGGCCGTTCTCAATACCCCAATGCTTTTGAACCCGTTCGCCCAACTCTCGGGGACTTGCAAGATGTGTCGGCAACGACGTCAATGCATGCACCGTCTCAAGATGCCACTTCGTTGAGTTTAACGACCGTGATTTACGGGTGATCTGCATTGCTTGGGTCGCATGCGGGAAACTAGTCCCGGTGGTCACAGTGACGCTTTTGACTGTGCGAATGGTCCGACGCCCATTCTTCGTCTGAATAGTACGATTACCTTCCGGCATAGCGTCCCATGGGAATTGCTCAAGCTCAGCCAAAAGCTTGGCTTGGTTGCCTTTGACAGTAAAAATATAGTGCGCTTCACGCCCATGCAGATACCTAGCATGTCCCTTTTGCGTATGTAGGGCATCGGCTGTCACGACGGTACCTTTAAGGTCCGTCACGTGATCTAACAAGGTTGTGAACTGGGTAATCTCGTTGGTTTTGACTCCCACAGAAACTTGGCTGAGCACCGCGTGGGAGTCTTGGTCAATGGCTGATAACAGATGCACGCGTGGGTGGTTTCCGTTCTTCGCTCCGCGGACCTCTTTGCCATCGATAGCGATCGCTCTGATTCTTGTGTTGTGGCGTGTTCGGTGACGTAAGTTTCGGGCCCAATCAGCAAGGAGCAGCTCAAAAGTTCGGGTATCCAGGAGCTGAAGTACCCTGGCGATCGTTGTAGCGTGGGGTGCTCCGATGCCGTATCTGGCCAGCTGTTGTGGGGGCTGTGTCTTGAGCCCATTCAGCGATCTCAACCAGGCTTTTCGCTCCTGCGATGACCGCGCAGATGACGATGACTAAGATATGGGCTAGCGGATGGCGGATGCCGCGTTTGGCGCGGGGATCTGGGAGTGCCGCTAAGCTGCGAAGGAATGTTTTGGGTTGAATGATGTCGGGGTGGAGTCCTTCAAATTGGTCAATGAAGGCATGCAAATGAGACGATGGCACGTAGGAACTCCTGTGCTGACATGTGGGCTTGAACATTCACATGTTTAACAGGGGTTCCTGCCTATTTAAAGCCAGATCAAATTTGTCTCAGATTTTAAGACGATTTGACCGGTTCAGGACTCTGCAGACGCCCTGGAGCAGGACTACTTTTGATGCACCGAAAACAACGCCTAACTAGTAGCTCCCGGCATGCAGCTCCATGGGCCCCAAGCCTCAAACACGGCAAGTGGATCTTGTATTCAGCTATTCTGCCGATGACTGGCCTAGTAAACGGTCCGCAATTGGCTAGCGGGAACCCACATCTCTTCGCCGTCGCGGTCGATCTGACGCCAGGCGCCCTGTCGCGCAACAATAATTACCGCGGTATCTGCCGGGAGAATGCGTACCAGCGAATGGTGGTCGCCCGGACCGCGTCGTGCGTTGAGTCGAATCGTGGTCAGCGCTCGCTGATTTGGTACGGCGATCAGACCGCCACGCGCTGGACGTGCCGGGATCTCCTGCAGGTACATACTCGGTACCCAACCGAGAAGTTTTCCTGCCTGAACCTGGGACCAGAGGCCCTGCTGGAGCATCGAACGAACCTTGTTGCCCTGATCTATGACCTTTAGTACGGGATATCCCGTGCCGCTGCCCTTGCGCAGGTTCAGTGTCGCCGTGGTTACGTGGGTCGCTTCAATCAGCGAGTAACGGGAGAGCACCGGTTCGGCGTAGTCATCCTCGTCTTCGTTCTCGGCCACAACTGGCTGATCAAAGACTGTCGGGATTGGCTCCAAATAGATATTGGGCAGCCAGCCGTAAATTCCGTTAACAAACACATGGGCCCAAGATCCTTGAACTTCAATCAAGGCGAGCTCGGTGAGCTCGGCAAGGTTGCTCTGCACAACATAGTGCCGTCCGGCACCCTTGCGCAGTTTCAGCGAGGCAGTAGTCCGATGGGTTAACGTTACTGACGACGTCAAAGCCGACTTATGCGGTAAGCCCAATGGGTTCACAACCACCTCAAATAAAAACTTAGGGAAGCAACCGAAGGTTGCTTCCCTAAGTTTATTCCATTTTCAGAAGATGCGTACTTCCTACACGATTAGTCATCGGATGGACGAGAGCCGAGCTCAGCATCCAGACGCAAAAGACCACTACCGTCGTTGCCAATTAGCTTCACGCGATCCAGAATTTCAGAAACGGTTGCCTCTTCTTCAATCTGCTCATCGATGAACCAGTGCAGCAGTGGAAGGGAGTCAATGTCTCCCTCGGTCTGAGCCAGACGGTAAAGCTCACGAATTGCTTCGGAGACCTTCTGCTCATGAGCCAACGATGCTGCAAAAGCATCAGCAACGCTCTTGATGTTCAGCTCTGGTGCTGGCTGCTCGCCAATCTTCGGGTGAGCCGAGCGGTCAGTCATGTGAGTGATGAACTTTTCTGCGTGCACAACTTCCTCGCCAGCCTGGGCGCGGAACCAACCAGCGATACCTGGAAGGCTCTTAACGTCCATTTCAACTGCCAGCTGACGGTAAACCGTGGCTGCGGTTAGTTCGAGAGTTACCTGAGTGCTGAAGGCTTCTGCCAGTTTTCCTGTAAGTTCCATGTCTTTAGACTAGGACGATTTCCCCTACTTGTCACTGAAGTTTGCACTCACTTAGTCCAACCCGAATTAGGGAATCATCCCACGTTGCGAGCAAGTAATCGTAGCCGATGCTAACCAAGGTTAGGTAAACCGAACAGCACCTAAACTACCGGCTAAGTCCAGCTCTGCGCAGCGCCTCTGCCATAGCAGTGTTGCCCGAAGCAGCCGGCTGCCGTTCTTGCGCCCCAGCCTTACGGTTCTGCTGTCCACCACGCTGATTTTCACCGCGCGCAGAAGGAGGAGGAGCACTGGTCGTTTTGCGCTGGCGCGAAGCACCGTTGTTGTTTGGTTCTCCAGCTACAGGTAGCTCATCATCCAGACGCAGGGTGAGAGATATACGTTTACGGACACTGTCGACTTCCAAAACCTTGACCTTAACGATCTGTCCGGAGCTAACTACCTCACGCGGATCAGAGATGAACTTAGAGCTCATTGCGGACACGTGAATCAAACCGTCCTGGTGGACGCCTAAATCAACAAACGCTCCGAAGGCAGCAACGTTGGAAACCGTTCCTTCAAGAATCATGCCCGGCTTAACATCTTTGAGGCTCTCAACGCCTTCCTTGAGGGAAGCGGTCACAAATTCGCCACGCGGGTCACGAGCCGGACGACGCAATTCAGAAATAACGTCGCGGATCGTTGGCTCACCGAATTGTTCAGTGACAAAGTCCTGAACGCTAAGCTCTTCTAGTCGACGCCCTTGAGCTTCGGCCGCCTGCTGTAGTTTCTTGGCCAAGTCATATGCTTCGGGGTGGACCGACGAAGCATCTAGCTGTTCCTTGCCTCCGGTGATGCGAAGGAATCCCGCGCACTGCTCAAAGGCCTTGGCACCTAGGCGAGGAACCTTGAGCAGAGCCTTGCGTGAGGCGAATGGACCATTAGCGTTTCGGTGATCAACAATGTTCCGGCTGAGCCGTGGGCCCACACCAGCCACACGAGAGAGTAATGCTGGGGATGCAGTATTAACGTCTACGCCGACCGCGTTCACACAGTCTTCAACGACGGCATCCAGGGCACGATCTAGCTTGGAAGCAGTAACGTCATGCTGGTACTGACCAACGCCGATGGACTTTGGATCGATCTTGACCAGCTCAGCCAATGGGTCCTGCAGGCGGCGAGCAATGGACACGGCTCCACGTAGGGACACATCCATATCGGGTAGTTCTTGGCTTGCCAGTTCTGAGGCGGAGTAGACCGACGCACCGGCCTCGGAGACGATCACCTTACTGATCTTCGAATCGCCCAAGGCCTTGATGACCTCAGCCGCCAAACGGTCTGTTTCGCGCCCAGCGGTTCCGTTGCCCACGGCGATGAGGCTCGTTCCATGCTTCTTGGCTAGCTGAACCAAAGTTGCTAGGGACTCGTCCCACTTCTTCACCGGAGCATGAGGATAGATCGTGGCAGTTTCAATACACTGACCGGTCAGATCCACTACCGCGACCTTCACGCCGGTACGGAGTCCAGGATCCAAGCCAAGCACTGCCTTATTTCCCGCCGGAGCAGCAAGCAAAACGTCGCGGAGATTGGAGGCGAAAATCTTCACTGATTCATCTTCTGCTGCGTCAAAGAGTCGCGAGCGAAGATCAGACTCAAAGCGGGTTAACAGGCGCGCTTTCCAGGCCACGCGGACGGTCTGGGAGATCCAGGACGCAGCTGGCGCACCGGTAGGAACATTGAGACCCAGCGACGCGGTGATCGCATTTTCGTATCCTTGGCGTGCCTGGGCTACCGCCTCTTCATCGTGTGGATCAGCTTCAGCCAGCTGCAGGTTCAAAACGCCTTCACGTTCGCCACGCAGGAGCGCCAAAACCCGGTGTGAAGGCAGCCGGTCCAGATTAGCAACGTAGTCCAGATAATCGGAGTACTTGCCCTGGCCTTCGGTGCTGGCAGTGGGTGAAACGCTGGCAGAAATCTTGCCAGTCTTCCACAAGCGTTCGCGTAGTTCACCGGCCAGTGCCACGTCTTGAGATACCCGCTCGGTGACGATGGAACGTGCACCGGAAAGTACGTCGGCTTCGGCGGCAAATCCGGCCTCGGCATTGAGATACTTTGTTGCCGCTTGCTGCGGGTCAGTTGAAGGAGTGGAAAGCAATAGGTCTGCCAGCGGCTCCAACCCTGCCTCACGAGCGATCTGAGCTTTGGTGCGGCGCTTGGATTTGAAGGGAAGGTAAATGTCTTCCAACTCAGCCTTGGTGGCCGCTGCTGCAATGGCGGCCGAAAGCTCATCGGTGAGCTTGTCTGCTTCGGCGATCGCTTCGCGCACCACAACTCGTCGGTCTTCAAGTTCGCGCAGGTACCGCAGGCGCTCTTCAAGTAAACGTAACTGGCTATCGCTGAGTGTTCCGGTGACTTCTTTTCGGTAACGAGCGATAAATGGAACGGTTGATCCCGAATCAAGTAGCTCTACCGCTGCCTTGACCTGCCACGTGGCAACCGTGGATTCAGTGGACAGTTCCTTGGCCAGCTGAGCGATGATTCGCTGTTGCACACCGTGGTCACTTACTGTGTTCTTCTGCTCGCTACTCACCGATCCATTGTGTCTTAACGGCTCTAAAGTTCAGATGATCGACTCGGTTAGCATTCAGCTGAAATTCATTATCGGTCGCTAGAATTTAGTTCCATGGGGAAAGTGAAATTTCGTAAGGTGGCATCGGTATTTGCGATAACATCAGTAGCACTGCTTAGTGCCGGATGTTCTGTAGTTGAAGACACCGCATCTCGTGCGTCAGACCAACTCACCGACGCTGCCAGCAAAGAACTCGTACGTCAGGCGTGCGCTCCGATTCAAGACGGCACCATCAATTCCAGTGAGCTTCGTGTGCTCTCCTCCATTGTGGGGTCTGTAGAGGGCGGCGGCCTTCCGGAGGATATGGTCAACGTTCTCAACGAGTTGGCTGATTCCGGGGATAAGGCCCCGGCAGCTCTCCAGGATCGGTTAAAAACCTCCTGTGACAACGCCACCGCCCAGAGCAACTAACAAATCAGTTCCCACGCCAGTGATCTAGAATTTTGTCATGGTTGAAATTCCCACCAGTGGCAAAGTACGACTCGACGCTTGGTTGTGGTCTGTTCGGGTTTACAAGACTCGCTCCGCGGCAACTACTGCCTGCCGTGCTGGGCATGTGCGTTTAAACGGAGATCCGGTTAAGGCATCACAAAATGTGGTCTCCGGAGATCGGGTTCGTGTGCGCAAAGACGGTTTTGACCGAGACCTTGAAGTCACCGGCTTGCTCTCCAAACGAGTTTCAGCTCCGGTAGCCACCAAGTGCTATATCGATCATTCTCCACCGCGTGAACGGATGGTGGTCCCGCAAGTTCCTTTGCGCGAGCGTGGTGCCGGGCGTCCCACCAAGAAGGACCGCCGCGAGATGGATCGCTTGCGTGCTTCCTGGCAGGAACCCGGCTCCGAGCAGTAGCTCTCTTATGACTCTTTAGATCTAGGACAGCTCGATGACTGGCACGTCTGTCTCAAAGTTGAAGATTTGTGAGTAGAACGCCAACGACGATTCCAAAGCCCGCACAATATTCTCCGACTTCCTGAATCCATGCTGTTCACCTTCAAAGAGAATGTAGGCGTGCTTGATACCGCGGGCAGCGAGCGCATCAGCAACAACCTGCGATTGGGCAGGTGGCACCACCTTGTCCTCGTCACCTTGCAGCAGCAGTACCGGGCAAGAAATCTTTGATACGTGATTGATCGGGGCACGCTTCTCATACAGGTCGGCGGCTTCTGGGTAAGGGCCCACCAAAGAGAACATGTACTGGGATTCAAAATCGTGAGTATGCTGCACCAGACCTACAAGGTCTGAGACACCGTACCGGCTGATCCCTGCGGTAAATACGTCAGCGAAGGTCAGTGCACAAAGAACGGTCCAACCGCCGGCGCTACCGCCTTCAATGCCGATCCGCGCCGGGTCAGCTATTGATTGACCTATCAGTGCGTTGATCACCGCAACGGTGTCGGCAACATCAACAACTCCCCACGAGCCGCGCAATCTGTTGCGGTATTCGCGACCGTAACCGGTTGAGCCACCGTAGTTCACATCAATAACACCGATGCCGCGCGAGGTGTAATAGGCCACCGCTGCACTCAGTGTTGCCGTCGCCTGACTGGTTGGTCCGCCGTGAACGAAGGTGACAAATGGTGGCAGCTCGTCCTCTACGCCGGCATAGCCTGCTTGGGTTGGGCGGTAGAGCAGCGCGTGTACCGATTGGCCTGCCAGGTTTTTGCATTCAAATTCTTCAACCTCTGGCAGCATGGCTGGGTCAGGCAAGCTCTGAATAGAACGAGTGATCTCGCGGTGTTCCAAAGTTTCGATATTGATCAAGATGATCTGCTCACCGTGAGTCATCGATGAGGTGCCGGCCAACAGCCAGTCGTCTTTGAGTGCCAAAGGACGGATCCCGGTGAAGGGAAGGGAAATGTCGTCCAGTCCCCCGGTCACCGAATGCACTCGTGCCAAGGATTTGGTTCCAGTTCCGTATGAGCAGAGCAAGCTATGTGGGTTTTCCACCAGGTACCAGCTGGTACCTAACTGCCATAGTGGTCCTGCAAATTCTGCAGGACGGTCAACTAGTCGAGTGGTGCGTGAAGACCCATCCTGATAAACGTAGGGATTCCACCAGCCGCTGGCATCAGAGATGAACGCAATGCGGTCATCATCAAGCCATTCAGGTTGCATCACTGAGACATCTTCGCCACCGGCAATGATATTGCTATTAAGCACTCCTGCTTCAGTCATCTCGGCAAGGTGCAAGTTGGTGGAGTCCCACGGCATATTTGGGTGTTCCCAACTGATCCACGTCAGCTTCTCACCATTAGGGCTTAAGCGCGGAGCCGCTACAAAGCGGGCCGGAGCGCTCAGAATTCGTATGTTGGAAAGGTCTTGGGCAGCACTGCCGTCCAAGGGAATGGCCACGATGTGTCGTACAGGTTCTGCCCGCAGGTCTTCCATGATGGCCAAGACGCTACCTTCGGGACCACGCTTAAACTCTGCAAAACGTAGCGCCGGGTCAGCATCAACCATGCTTTCTGGGGTAAGTGGAGTCGGTTCGCCTTCGCCAATAGTTAAGGAATAAACACGCTGGTCGCTGAAGTTAGCAAAGATTAATTGTGCGGCGCCCTGTTCGATGAGCGTCCAGCTCGCTCCACCGTATTCGTGGACTCGTGAGCGAACGTTGAACGGGGCATCAACCAGCTGTTTGCCAGCTTGGCCGTTGCTGTCGTAATCGACCAGGGTGATGCGGCCACCTTCAGCGGGGCGTCCTTCTTGGACAATAATCCGCTCGCCGTAGAAGCAGGCGCCGCCCAATGGCTTGGTCCCTGCAGCAACGTCTTGTGCTGTGATTGATGAGGGCCAGGATCCGAAAGGCAAGTGCATAGGCATATTCTTGATCCTAGCGATCTTTGGGATACAGAACGACCCCTAAGAAGATTCATGTTCAAGAGCTTGGAAAACAATGAGTAAATTTGCCGTATTTCTTCGCGGAGTGAACGTTGGTGGCGTAAAGGTCCTTATGAAGGACTTGTCGCAGTTACTGCTATCCGCCGGCTTCACCGAGGTCAAGACCTTGCTGGCCAGCGGTAACGTGGTGCTTTCATCAGAAGAGTCTGACCCGCAGATCATTCAAGCTACTTGCAATGAACTTCTGGCAACGCACTACCAACGCGAGATCCCCACGTTGGTTTATACCGCCGAAGAAATCAAAGAATTATCCGGACCTTTTGGGATGCCTCTGCCTGATCCAGTGGCAGAGCATCACTGTTATCTCACGCTGTGCCAGAGCGAAGATGATGCCCTAGCTATGGGCGAGGCCATCAAGACGTTAGATGACTCCAGAGAATTATTGATCATCGGCCGGGCCATCTGCTGGATCGTTTCTAAGGGAACCAGCACCACTGACCCAGTAGCGAAGCTGATCCAGGCCCAAGCCAAGCGAAGAATCATCACGACAAGAAACCACAACACACTGGTGAAAATCGCCAAGATTGTTGGCTAAGGCTCAGACAGGCAATAATTGGGCATTGACCACACTTCGCCGACTCCGCTAAGGGCTCTGGAATGTATATTCTGATCGAACTCGTCGGCATCTTCTTCTTCGCCGTTGCAGGATCTTTAATGGCTGCCCGGCGCGGATTTGATCTCTTAGGTTCTGCCTTCCTCGGTGGAGTCTGCGGTTTGGGCGGCGGAGTGGTCAGAGATTTGATCCTTAACGAGTCCCCTGCGACCTTCCAGCATCCGATCTACTTTGTGCCACCAGCCTTGGCCGCGTTGTGCGTTTATGCCTTCACACCGGCGGTAAAGAAATTGCACCGACTCATTCAGCTTTTTGACGCTGCAGGGCTGGGCCTATTCTGTGTCACCGGCACCCTCAAAGCGTTGGAACATCACTTCAATCCGGTAACTGCCGTGCTGCTAGGCATTATTACCAGTGTGGGCGGCGGATTGCTGCGTGATGTCATTTCTAATGTGACCCCGGATCTGTTCAACCCCCGCGATATTTATGCGATGGCTGCCATGGTGGGTTCAGCTCTCACAGCTGTAGCCTGGCACGCTGGATTGATGAACGCTGCGGTCGGAGCAGGTATCGCTGCGCTGGCCTTTATCATCCGTGTTGCGTCGTTGCGTTTCGGTTGGTCGGTGCCTTTGGCCGCCGGACACTGGCACCGTCCGAACCCCAGCGCACCGGGGTCAGACGGTCCGCAGCGTCACTACTTCTAGGTTCGCACTGATTCTAGGTTCGCGCTGAACCCTAGTCGATGCGTTCGAGCTTGCCCATTTCTTCAGTCGTGGGCGCATCGTCTTCAATGGTCCGTGATGGGTTGATGATCACTGCACCGATGAGCATCACGATGAGGCAACCGCCGAGCATCGAGAACGCAGCACCCCAAGAGTCCGTAGCTTTCTGCACGACACCAAAGAGCATTGGAACCACTGCTGCGCCCGCATAGCCCAGCCCCTGGGCAAAGCCGGAAAGCACACCCGAACCGTAGGTGGTTCGCGAACGCAAGTTCATCATCAGCAGGGCGACAGCAAAGGTGCCCTGACCCAGCCCGGCAGCGCAGATCCACAGCACGGTGTTATGGGTTGGTGAGAGGAAAATACCTAGGTGCCCAACGATCCAGCAGGCGGTGAAAATCAGTACTGCGACAATCGGGTTTTTTAGTCTTGGAACCCATAGCGGAACCAGCAGGCTCATCGGCAGGCCAAGGATGGCAAAGAGTGCCAGCATGTTGCCCGCGGTGAGTTCATCAAGTCCACGGTCTTGCAGATACGGTGGCAGCCAAGTGAAGTACACATAGGTCTGGGCTGAGTTACCTGCCAGGAAGATCGCCAGACCCCAAGCGACTTTGGACTTCCAGGGGTTGATCTTGATAACCGGATGAGGCACGCCATTGGCACCGACCAGATGCTCCGAGCGCTTGACCCCGCGGTCAGCAAAGAGCTGAAGGATCCAAGGGATCAATACGATGCCCGAAAGTGCCGCCCAAGCTCCGATGGAGACTTGCCAGTTGCTCACATTGGCCAGTGGGACCGAGAACTGTGGTGCCATCCAGGTACCCACGGCAATCATGGTGACGTAGCCGCTGGTGACCATCCCGATGCGTTCTGGGAAATATTTCTTAACCAGTGGCGGCAGGACTACGTTTCCCATTCCATATCCGGCCAAGGCCACGATGGATAGGGCGAGGAATGAGTAGACCTCGGGCATAAAAACTCGTGCCAGCTGTCCAAGTACGGCACAGGCGAGCGAGATGATCAAGGTCTTCTCAAGCCCAAAAGTCTTGATCAGTCGCGGAGTGAGCAGGCCGAAAACTGCAAAGACCACCGGGGCAAGCATTGCCAGCAGACCGGTGGTGAGTTCGGTAAATTCAATGTCCGTCTTGATCCTGGCTAACAGGGGCGGGACAGAAACTACCGCCGCACGAAGCGACAGGGCGAGCATAAGGATGCCTACAAGCGCCCCGATCCGTCCGCGTAAAGACGTGGAGTCGCTGTCTTTCGCCATTGAAGTCTTCCTGCTTAGTGTTGGTTGAGATTCCCCAACTTTTTGATTGATGAGACTAACTCTAGTAAGCGATCGAGCTCACCAGCAAAATTACGTTGGTACCAATTGCTTGGAAGTGAAAGAGAAGCGTAGAGTCCCTCACCGGTGAGCATCACCAAATGAGCGAGATCTTTGCTGCCCACATCTTCGAGAATAGCCCCGTACCATCGCTCGTTGGTGCTTTCGATTTTGTCTGTGGCGCTCTTGACTCCAGCCTGCGCCAGCCGGTGGAGGGCCACAAGGTGGCGGTCCAGTTCCGTGTCTACTTCGGCGCTGGTGCGGATGAAGTAGGCAGCGCCGCCTTCTGCTGAGTTGCTCATAAGTTCAACGTCATGGGCAATGTGTACTTCAGCGGCTTCGATAACCGCTTCAGCTAGCGCTTCTTTCGACGCGAAGTGATAGAGCAGTCCCCCTTTGGATACGCCGGCGCGTGCTGCGGTGGCGTCCAGCGTTGCTGCGCGTTCTCCTTCTTCGCATAACAGCGATATGTAGGATTCCAGCACTTTGTTGCGAGCAGCAGGTGGGCGGGCCATGGCTCTCCGTTTCGTTGGGGCGGTGATCAATTCAACCTTATCGTCAATTGTAACTGTACCGTCTAGACGGTACAGTTACCATTTGTGGGCAAACCACACATTTCTACTAACTCCCAAAGGTGAAAGTTATGAGCTCAAACATCTCCGAACGCGCTTCTGCATTAAGCAAGCCGCGTCGTTGGGCGGCGTTGTCTGTTCTAATTTTCCCGGTACTGCTGATTTCCGTGGACAACACCGTCTTGTCCTTTGCTGTACCGGCGATGACCGAAGCTCTGTCCCCCACCGGCAATCAGCTGCTGTGGATCATTGACATCTACGCCCTGGTTTTGGCCGGGCTCCTCGTCCCCATGGGTTCACTCGGAGATCGCATCGGGCGACGCCGCCTGCTGTTGATCGGCGCCACCGGTTTTGCCATTGTTTCAGCCGTGGCAGCCTTCGCCACCGACGCCAGCCAGCTCATTGCAGCTCGTGCCCTGCTGGGCATTTTTGGCGCCATGCTGATGCCAGCCACGCTGTCGCTGATCCGCACCATCTTCCCGGACGCCACCGAACGACGTACCGCTATTGCTGTCTGGGCAGCTGCCTTCTCGGGAGGTGCGGTACTGGGACCAATCGTTGGCGGGCTACTGCTAGAACACTTCTGGTGGGGCTCGGTCTTCCTGATGGCAGTTCCCATGTTGTTGCCGCTACTGATCGGCGGGTTGGTCTTGGTTCCCGAATCCAAGGACCCCAATCCTGGACGGGTTGATCCGCTGTCCATTGTGCTGATCATCCTCACCCTGTTGCCCTTTACCTATGCCATCAAGACTTTCGCCACCGCACCGTGGTTTGTTCTAGTAGCGAGTGTCGGGTTGGCTGTTCTCAGCGGTATCACCTTTGTGCGCCGGCAGCTGGCCAGTGAATCCCCCATGCTTGACATGCGATTGTTCAAGAACGCGCCTTTCTCCGGGGCGCTCATGGTGAACCTCATCGGTGTCTTCTCGCTGGTTGGTTTTATCTACTTTGTCTCCCAGCATTTGCAGCTCATCACCGGGTTCAGCCCCATCCAAGCTGGTTTGTGGATGACTCCCGGACTGGTTTTGACCATGCTCTTTGGGTTGGTGGCAGTGGCCCTGTCGCGTCGTTTTGGTTCACCAAACATCATGGCGCTGGGCTTGGTCTTCTCCGCGGCGGCCTACCTGATGGTGTTGCTGGCGGGAGATCACTTAAGCGCACCGGTGCTGATGGTTGCCTTCGCGGTATTGGGTACTGGAATCGGCATGACCGAGACCTTGTCCAATGACATGACACTGGCGGCGGTTCCCGCTTCCAAGGCTGGTGCAGCCTCGGCCATTTCCGAGACGGCCTATGAAGTCGGTTCGGTGTTGGGCGTCGCGGTCTTGGGCTCCATCTTAAACTCGGTCTACTCCACACGGTTGCTGGTCCCAGGATCGTTAAGCCAGGAGCAGGCACAGCTGGCAGGTGAAACTCTGGGAGGTGCGCATCAGGTGGCGGCATCCTTGAACACAGGTGATGCTCAAGCGCTGCTGGCTTCGGCGGCGCAGGCCTTCGATCACGGTGTATTACTTACTTCGACAATCGCTGCCACACTGTCTTTGGTAGCTGCAGTCCTTGTATTTCGCGTCATCAAACCGGCAATTAAGTGAACTGAACGCACCACTTGACCAAATTTTTGATTAATTGGTTCAAAGTTATTCAATTGTTGACGGCTAGCACGTAGGCTAGGCAGTGTAGTTCCAAAGTAATTCGCGAAGTACCCGTTAGAAGTATGTGAATGTCGAACCACCTCGGTTGACGCGAGCCCCCTTCTAGACGTGCAGTGAATGACTTGGCTGCTTCGTAAGACCTGTTCTTCCATCAGGGAGTGAGGCCTTACGTAGATTACAACCAAGATCGCCAATAGAACTGGCGAGAAACGTCTGAAAGGACCAAATAGAAACATGGCAACCGGAATCGTAAAGTGGTTCAACGCTGAAAAGGGCTTCGGCTTCATCGCACCAGACAGCGGAGATCCAGATGTCTTCGCTCACTTCAGCGCCATCCAGACCCAGGGTTTCCGTACCCTGGACGAAGGCCAGAAGGTCGAGTTCGAAGTTGTTGAGGGTCCAAAGGGTCTGCAGGCTGCAGATATCCGCGCTCTCTAAAGAAGGTCTTTGGCTCTAACGCCTGACTTTTCAAAAGAAGGTCATCCGCATTGCGGGTGACCTTCTTTTTGTTATGAGCGTTGCAGATCACTGGAATACTTCGGCGCACTGACCGGTTGTACTAAATGTGAAGCTATCTATTTTGGATCTTGCCCCGGTTGCTCCCGGTCAAACTATTTCCGACTCTTTTAAGTCCTCTGTCCGCCTAGCCCAGACCGCAGAACGTCATGGTTATGAGCGTGTTTGGTACGCCGAGCACCACAACATGCCGACCATCGCCTCCAGCGCGACTTCTCTGCTGATCAGCCACGTAGCCCACCACACCGAGACCATTCGATTGGGCTCGGGCGGGGTCATGCTGCCAAACCACTCACCATTGGTGATCGCTGAGCAGTTTGGTACCTTGGCCACCATCTATGGGGACCGCATCGACCTTGGTCTAGGCCGCGCCCCGGGCACTGATATGACCACCCTTCGCGCCCTTCGTCGCGACCCATCAGCCGCCGATACTTTCCCACACGATGTGCTTGAGCTTCAGGCCTACCTCGCCGGTGAGTCACGGGTTCCTACCGTTGCCGCCACCCCAGGCGCTGGCACCAACGTGCCACTGTACATCTTGGGTTCGTCGCTGTTTGGCGCAAAGCTCGCCGCCCAGCTTGGCTTGCCATACTCCTTCGCCTCGCACTTCGCACCGGCCGCTTTGCATGAAGCCATCCGCGTGTACCGAGACGAGTTCCAGCCTTCGGCGCAGCTGTCCGAACCATACGTGATTGCTGGTGTTGGTGTACTCGCGGCAGAAACTTCCGAAAAGGCCCACGAGTTGCTCAACGTGGCCAAGCGTCACCGTGTGGCTGCATTCCTGGGTCGCAACGCCAAGAAGGAATTCACCGAAGCCGAGATCGACATGCTGATGGACACCCCACAGGCAGAGCAGATCTTGGACATGATGCGCTACACCGCAGTAGGTACCGGCGAGCAGGTTGCTGATTACCTTCAGCACTTCGCTACCGCAGCTCAGGCCGATGAACTGATCACCATTCACTACCCCACTGAAGAGCGGGAACGTTTGGAATCGGTCATGATCACCGCCAAGGCTTCCGAATTGGTCGCCGCGCAGTAATAGCAGTAATGCCTAGACGCACTTCGCCCCCGAGTTCTGTTGAACTCGGGGGCGAAGTATTTACGCTTTAGTTCTGAAATCTAAGCTTTGGTGCGCTGTCCAATGATGGCCCAGAGACCAAGAACTGCAGCAAGAACAGAGCAGCAGATCGCAAAGACCAGAATGCTAATTTCCTGGCCAAATACACCAACGGCCCATCCCAGTGCGATCACTGGAACTGCACTGCCGAGGTACGTCACCAGGTAGATGGTGGACACGGTTTGCGCGTGCTGACGGTCGCTGACCGAGTCAACTGCCTTAGCAAAAGCGGTGCGGAAGCTCATGCCTTGGCCCAGACCCACCATGCCCAGAGCCAGCAGGGCAAGGACCAATAGGTGGTGTTCGGCGGCGAAGGCCAGCAGAACGGTAGATACTGCCATGAGTCCCAAACCGACGGGAAGAAGTTTTGCCCCTCCACGCACTACTACCTGGGATAGTGCGGAGACTCCCAGAGGCAGCCCGGCAATCAGGCCAATGATCCACTTTGATTCCAGCCCAAAGACCTGAGCGAAGTAGCCCGGCGCCAAGGAGAGCACAAAGCCGAAGACGGCGAAGCTCAAGAACCCTACCAGTGCGGCCAGCCAGAACTGGGAACGTGCAGTACTTGGAATGCCCAGACGGCGAGGGGCTAGTGCCTTGCCGCGCTTGCCTCGTTCGGCCATGGCAATGGCTGGACGTGCTTGCAAGGTACCCAACGGGACCATGATCAACAGCAACAAAATGGCTTGGATCAAGAACACGGTAGTTCGCCCACCGGGAAGGTTTGCCAGCAATCCGCCCAAGACCGGTCCGAAAGCAACTCCACCCGAGGATGCCAAGAGCGTGAAGCGTGAGGCCCATTCAGGCTTGGAAGGCAAAAGCTCACGCAGAGCTGCCGCGCTGGCACCGGTAGCTAGCGCGACGCCAGTTCCTTGGAGTCCTCGCCCGAGGCAAAGCTCAACCAGATTAGAGGCCGAAGCAAAGACGAGCGTGCCAATGAGCGAGACCAGTACGGCGATGACCAGGGCAGCTCGACGTCCAATGTGATCGGACCAGTGTCCAACGGTGGATAGGAAAAGCATCAGCGAGCAGACATAGCTGGCGAACGCGATGGTAGTTCCCATCGCGCCCAAATGTAGTTCGGCCTGAAGCGCTGGGTACAACGGCGTAGCTAGGTTGGCGCCCACCAACAAGAGGAAGCTCACTGCCACCGTGATGACCAGACGTGTGGTCAAGCCCGGGTTCCAGGAAAGCGTCCGGTGCTGCATGGGCTGCATGCGCAGTTCACTGATGACGGACACGTGCACTCCCGGTAGCAAAATAGATCAGGTCTTGGGATCAGGAACAGTCCTGAAAAAGTTTTAACCGGTGGGGCTACTCGCTTCCCCACCGGTGAGTTGAGCGTTCTGCTTGAGTTTGTCTACTGCAACAGATCGTTCACTCACTAATATCCACCCTTTCAAAGCAGGTCGAAAGAATTCTTGCTAGGATTTGAGCAGTTTGGTCAAAATAACGCCCCGCAACAACCCCTGGAGTGAGCATATAGTGCGCTTAGACGAAGTAGACCTCAAGGTGCTGCTGTCCTTAATCAAGGACCCGCGTATCCAAATTTCGGAACTTGCTGATGAGGTAGGCATCGCCCGCAATACCGCTCAGTCACGTTTGCGCCGATTGCAGCGTTCAGAAATTCTTCGAGATGGCGGTCGCGATATTGACCTCGGTAAGTTGGGCTACGACGTGCTGGCCTTTGTCACCTTGGAGGTGAGCCACCGTGACCTTGATACGGTCATCACCGCTCTGCGTCAGATCCCGAATGTTTTAGAAATCCATGAGACGTCCGGGCGCGGAGATGTGTGGGTTCGACTCATTGCCACCGACACTCACCAGCTGCAGTCTGCGCTGCGCCAGATCTTGCGCATCAAGGGAGTCACCCGTTCGGAAACCACGTTCGCTTTGCACACTCATCTGGCCTACCGCTCCTCCCCTTTGCTGGAACACTACACCGAACATGATCACTAATAAATGCTCTAGTTCCCACCACCTAAAAGAAATTTAAAACAAGTCTTTAGTTTCCAGATGCGTGGTCCTAGGCTGGTGCTACGAGAAGTCACGAGGAGTATCCCCGGCTTCGAAGGTGGATCCCTCGTATCACCGAAGGAGCGCGCGATGAGCAGGGAATTCGAACCAACAGAATTTGGCACGGAATACGGCAACGATATCTATGAGCCTGATGACGGACGTGACTCTCAGGCCTATGAAGGATCCAGCGACATGCCGGAGACCATGCGCAATCATGATCCGCTAGCCCAGCGTCAGTACCTCTACGACGATGATCTAGAAACCGAAGATGATCTGGACAACGAATTCTCCAACGACGGTTCCGATGATGATGAAGAAGACGAATCCTTTGAACCTGAGGATGACGACTGACACGGCGGCTAAGCAAAACTTGGGCTAAAGGCCATAGACTTTAGAAGTGATTAATCCAGTTCATCTGCGCACGCTACTCGAAGTAGTGGCGCATCGTTCCTTTGCCACGGCCGCAACCCGCCTAGGCTACACGGCCAGTGCTGTATCTCAGCAGATGACAGCGCTGGAGCGGAGCACCGGCACAACCTTGTTTGTCCGAGGCGCCCGCTCTATCACTCCTACGCCTGGGGCCATGCGCATGGTTCGCCACGCTAAGCGTGTGCTGACAGACCTTGACGCGCTCATGGCCGATGTCGCCACGATCTCCACCGAGGCCACCGACCTTGAAGAGATCAAGCTAGGCATCTTCCCTTCCCTGGCCACTTACGCGTTGCCACAAATCCTCACAGCACGTGACTGGTCCTCGCTAGGAATCAACTTGCGCTTGTGGATCGGTGAACCGCAACAGACCGTTGCCGGTCTAGGCACCGGTGGAGACCTCGACCTCGCGCTGATCTTCCAGGTGGGTCCCGGCGGACTATCGTGGCCTGCATCCCTGGAACGCACATGGCTAGGTGACGACCAATTCCGTGTGGTCATTCCCGCCTCATGGCCTATCGCCGAAGACTCTCAGCTCACCGTTGACCAGTTGGCCGAATGGCCGTGGATCTTCCACCACCCTGGAACCTCGGACGCTACCCTGATCTCCCGGCTGTTCTCTTCGTACAACATCCACCCGCAGGTGGCTGCCTACTGCGATGACTTTAATGCCTCGCTGAGCTTGGTGTCTTCAGGCCTGGGTGCCGCGTTAGTTCCTGACCTTGCCATGGCCAACGCCCCGGAAGGTATTCGTATCGTGGATGCTCCGGAGATCCGTTTGGCACGTTCCATCTTTGCGCTGAAACCAGAGAACTCTAAAAAGCCAAAGGTGGCGCTGGTCTTAGACCGACTAGCCCAAATCTTGGCCCAGTAAAACCCGCGCAGTAAGACCAAGCGCAGTAGAACCTGGCCCTGACCGTTTGGCACCGCACGTGCCTAAGAATTTATCAAGAGAGTCTTTTGATGACTAGCGCTCACAACCAAACCAACAACGGATCTACGGTTCTCTCACATGTTTATGGACCCATTGGGCACATAGAGCTCAACCGCCCCGCTAAGCTCAACGCTCTAACTCTTCAGATGCTCACTGAGCTGACGAGAGTACTGAAAGTATGGGCCGAGGATCCATCGATCCAACTGGTTCTTTTGACGGGGTGCGGCGAGCGGGGTTTCTGTGCTGGCGGGGACATTGCAGATTTCCATCAAGCGATCACTACCGGAAAACATCAGGACTTCATCAACCTGCTGTCTTTGGAGTTTGATCTCGACTATCTTATTTCCACCTATCCCAAGCCACTGATCACCTTGGCTCACGGCATCACGATGGGTGGCGGCGTGGGCTTGGCATCTCATGCGCCGATCCGGCTTGTCACGGCAAGCGCAAAATTGGGGATGCCCGAATCCAAAATCGGCTACACCCCTGATGTGGGTGGAAGTCATTTGCTGGCCAACTCTCCAGGACACCTAGGGGAATACTTCGCCATGAGCGCTACCTCATTCGCCGGCGCGGATGCAGTTTTCATGGGGTTTGCTGACGTTGTAGTGACCGACTCCTTTGCCGAGAACATCTTGGATGAGCTTGATGAATTCCTCGGACTTTCCGCAGCAGAAATCATCTCAGCTATCGAGGTACTTCATGGGGCGCCCGAGTCTCACGGAGTTGAACAAATCCAAGGCTGGGTTGATCACGCGTTCAGCGCCGATACCCCGCAAGAAGTTATTAGTCGTTTGGAGCAGATGGTGCACCCGGCGGCGGATCAAGCCGCACAGTTGCTGAAAGCTAATTCGCCCTCCAGCATTTGTGCAGCGTTCCATTCGGTGCGAGAGGCCCGCGTTGAACAAGATCTGCGCTCCGCATTAGACCGCGAATTACGCTTGGCACGGTTCTTGATGTATCGGCCTGATCTGGCTGAAGGTATCCGTGCTCAGGTGATAGACAAGGACCGCAACCCGCACTGGTCTCCTACGCTGGTAGGCGAAGTTGACCAGGACGAATTACGGTCCTTGGTGCGTGATTCTCAGCTTTAGCTGTCGACTCCGGGTCGGCCTTCGGGTCGGGTGACGTCCGAATGCACCGGACGAACCTTCGCTGATTCCCTAGGTTCAATACGCGGTGCGCTCACCGCATCATGAGGCTCTCGCACGACGCTGGCTTCAATGCCCACGCCCATTGGTTCTTCGTAATGCAATGGTGCGTGCTCGCCGAAGTGATCTGAGTCCGCTTCCTCCCAGTCTTCCTTCCAAGACCCGGGGGCTTCGTCAAGCAGTTCGCCTGGACGAAGCCAGTGGAACAGCGAAGCATAGGACCTGGTTGACTGTAGGTTGACCCGGCGACGTAGCATTCGGGTATTTAGTTGTGTCGGGCTGGTGAGCCCCATTGATGCCATGATCTGTGCAGATTCAGTAACTGTCAGGTGATGGTAGTTGTAGACGCGGTGCCCTTTATCTTCTACGTCTAAGGCTCGCATCAACCGCTTGTTCTGCGTAGCCACACCCACCGGGCAGTGATTGGTGTGGCATTGCTGAGCTTGGATACAACCGGTGGCCATCATCATTGAACGCGCGGAGAAGGTGAAATCGGCACCTTGAATCAGGCGTTTGATGATGTCAGATCCGTTGGCAATTTTGCCCGCGGCCGCCAATCGGACTTCATCACGTAGTCCCGCACCAACCAACGTATTGTGCACCAGCATCAGCCCCTCGGTGAGCGGTGCGCCAACGTGGTCTTCATACTCAAGCGGAGCTGCACCCGTGCCACCTTCAGCACCGTCCACGGTGATGAAGTCAACCAGGATGCCGGTATCTAGCATGCCCTTACACAGCGCCATGATGTCGGTACGCGAACCAACGCAGAACTTCACTCCGATTGGCTTGCCGCCGCTAAGCTCACGCAGTTTACCGACAAAATGCATTAGTTCTCGTGGAGTCGAGAACTCGGCATGGCTAGCTGGGGAAATGCAATCCACACCCATCGGAACATCACGGGCTTCCGCAATCTCTGCGGTGACCTTTGCTGCCGGAAGCACACCGCCCAATCCGGGCTTGGCACCCTGCGAGAGCTTGATGGTGATGCCCTTGACCTTCTCGTGGTTAGCCTTCTTGGCGAAGGTTTCCGGGTTGAACCGTCCCTCGGGGGTACGGCAGCCAAAGTAACCTGACCCGATCTCCCAGAACAGATCTGCCCCGTACTCCAGGTGGTACTTAGTCAGCCCGCCTTCTCCGGTTTCATGGACAAACTCCCCCATTTCAGCACCCTTGTTCATGGCTAAAACAGCATTAGCTGACAAAGCGCCGAAACTCATCGAGGAGATATTCATCAACGAAATCTCATAGGGCTGAGTACATTGGCTGGAACCAACTTTGACTCTGAACTGACTGGTGGGAGGAGCAACTGGCGCCGCCGAATGAAGCAGGTACTCGTGGCCCAATTCGTTCACATTGCGTTCAGTACCGAAGGCCTTGTGGCTGTCGGCTCCTTTGGCACGCGCATAAATCAGGGAGCGAGTATCACGGTCAAAAGGTTTGCCATCGGTATTGCGCTCGATGAAGTACTGCTGAATTTCTGGGCGGATGAATTCAAAGAGGTAACGCGCGTGCCCCACAATGGGGAAGTTGCGCAAGATCGCATGCTTTTTCTGCACAAGGTCCCGAACTCCAAGCAAGACCAGAAGCCCGGTTAGCGCCACCAAGATCCACCAGACCCATCCTCCAGAGGTACTGGCCAGGATTGCGGTGATCACAAAACCGGTCGCGAGCACACCTAAGAACAGGAGAACCACTATTCGCATCATGGTGCGAGCCTAATAGTTTAGGACGTGATTGTCAGGCATCTACGCAGGGAGGATTCGATCCGCCTCACGAATGGCCATTTGTGCAAACAGCGAGTCTTTCTGCCCCAGCAACAGCCCGGCGTTTCCGCTTTCAGCGACTGCACCATTTTCCAACACCAAGATCTGCTGCGCATGGCCCACAGTTACCAGTCGGTGGCTTATCATGATGACACTCATTGAGTGCTGACGCCGGCGTTCGATTGCCTGCAACACGAGTTCTTCACTGGCAGTGTCCAATGCACTGGTGGACTCATCAAGAATCAACACCGCAGGTTCACGGACCAGTGCCCGAGCTAATGCCAACCGTTGACGCTGTCCTCCAGAGAGTCTTGAGGACCGATCCCCTAAGCGCGTGTTGAGCCCGGATTTCTGTTGTTGTAGCCAAGTGCTCAGGCCCAACTCTTCGAGTACTTCTTCCAACTTTTCATCACTGATGCCTTCGTGACCCAACAGCAGGTTTTCACGCAATGTTCCGCGAACCATCACTGCCTCCTGGGAGACCAACATGATCTTTTCCCGCAGTTCGCTCAGCGCAGCTTCGGTGATGTCTACACCGCCAAAGGTGATAGACCCGGTGAAGTTCACCGCTCTAACCACAGCGGAAGCAATCGATGATTTCCCTGATCCGCTCTCGCCAACCAGAGCCACCATGCCCCCGGGATTCAGTTCGAGATTTAGCCCGCTGACCACTTGCTGGGACCCGTAGCTGATTGCCACATCGTTGATCTTTAGGGCGCCAGCTTCAGGGAGTTCTTTTGGCTTGGCCACTTCGGCCACTTCGGGCTTTTGGGTGGCTGTGGCATGCAGCCGACGAGCGCTAGCCAGCGAATCCTGGAGTCCAAGCACAAACCCATCAACGGTTCGTACCGCTTCATAGGAAGGCACAGCGGCGCAGCCCAAGATCACCAGAGCACCCAACTGATGTTGGCCGCCCAGGACAATGAACAGGGCCAGCAGACTTCCCCAGATGGTCAGCTGGGTGAGTGTCGCGCGTAGCGCTGTGATGGTGCCGGTGCGTAGGCTGGCAGCCCCTGATTGGCTGGTGCTCTCACGCAGTTTTCTCAGTGTCTCGTTGCCGCCGCGGAAGCTGTGCAGGATTTCTATGCCCCACATCGCTTCATTCATCAGCTGGTTTTGCGCTCCTCTTGCAGAAGCCGTAGTTGCCGAATTGGCCCGTAGTGTGCGCACCCCAATGAGTGGAATGATCAGGCCTATCAGCGTGTAAGCACAAAGTAGGATCAACGCGGGAAGTTCGCCGAAGTAAATCCACGTTGCCCAAGTAGCCAGTGCACTGATCACTACCGCGGCTACCGCTGGCGGTAGCGTGTGCGCGAAGAACACTTCAACCTTGTCGATGTCACTGGTGGCTCGGGCCAATAGGCGTCCGGAATTTTTAGTGGCCGCGTTGTAGGGAGCTTGGCGTTCAAAGGCTGCGTACATCCGCCGCCGTAGACGCGCTAGCGACAGGAACGCTACGCGGTGTCCCACATATTGTTCCAGGTAGCGCAGCACGCCCTTAGCAAGGCCCAGAACCACGATGGATCCTGCCAGCAACCACCAGTTCAAAGAATTGAGCACTTCAATACTGTTCAGGCCCAGCACCTTGCTCAACCCAATGCCGGCAACAACGTAAATGCTCAACGAAGCCAGACGCGTCAGGCACGAGAAAACACTGGCTAACGCCAACGGTGGTACCAGATCCTTAGTGGTACCGATGAGCCAGAAGACTGTGGAGACAGTGCGCTTCTTTTCTTGACTCATGCTTTCCCCTCCCCCAAGGCACGTAGACCTGAAGCCTGTAGCTGCGCGGTGCGCTGCGACAGATCGTTTAATGCGCCTTTGAGATAACCGTCTTGATTCACCAGTTGTTCGCGCGGCCCGGACTGTATAACTCGTCCTTGATCCATGACCACGACGTAGTCAAAATCGGCTAATAGTCCAAGACGATGGGTGACGGTGATGATCGTTGTTGATGAGCCAAGCTCTCTCAGGCTTTGGCGAATATCTGCTTCGCTGTGCACGTCCAAGGCACTGGTGGGTTCATCAAGTAAGAGCACTGGGCGCTGTGCTAACAGGGCACGAGCCAAGGCAAGCCGTTGCGCTTGGCCACCGGAGAGCCGGGCCCCACCTTCACCCAGTGGTTGGTCAAGTCCCAGGGGTTGATCTGCCAGCCATGAGTCCATCCGGACTTGGCTGATCACCGCCCTGAGTTGTTCATCGGTGGCGTTAGGTGCACCTAGTCGCAGGTTCGCAGCTAGGCTCACGCCGAATAGTGTGGCTTGCTGTTCAACCACCGCGGTATTCGCCTTAAGAGTGGCAGGACCCATGGCTTGGCGGCCGTCATGAATGATCCCGGCCGAGGATTGCAGCTGTCCTTGCAACACCCGAATCAGGGTGCTCTTGCCGCTTCCGGAGGGACCCACAATAGCTGTTCGGGATCCGACGGGGAATTGGAGATTAATCTTGTTCAGTGCCAGATCGGCGTTGTTGTAACTCGCGCAGAGATCTTCGATAAACAATCCGTTCTGCGACAGATTGACGGTCAGTGGGTTGGCCATCGAAGGGTGCATCGGAATGTCTTGAATTTCGGCTAGCTTTTTCTCTGCTGCCCGCCCGGTCATCCCGATGTAGAAGAAACTACCTACGTAGTTCACCGGAGCAAGCATCAAATAGCTGAGAATGATCAGTGCGAATCCCAAACCTGGACTCATGGCCCCTGAACTCGTTCGCCACCAAGCTAGAGCTGCGGAGCTTGCCAAGAGCAACACCGCAAAGCTGGAATCAATGACCAAGAGGATGAGTTGGTTGCGGGCCAAAAGTTTCATGACCTGCTGGCGCACCCGTTCGGTTGCCGACCCAATGGTTTCGCCCATCCAGCTACTGCCACCGTTGAGCTTGAGCATATTTAGTGAGCGAAGTGCATCCAAGAAGGTGGCCGACAAGATTCCTTGAGCCCTGCGGTACTCACCGGCGGATCCGCCATAGCGCTTCTGGAATCCCAAGACGATGACCGGCACCAAAGCGGTGGGGATCAAAAGCAAAATGGCACTGAGCGGGTCAATAAACAGTGCAATGAACACAAGGATTAAGACGGGAGTGGCCACCGCGGCACTGGCTGGGCCAAGGAAGCTTGAACGGAATTTCACCGAGCGTTCCACCAAATCCATGGCCGAGTGCACCAGCTCTCCCTCGCCGGCCCGTCGAACGGCCAGCGGACCGATGGACAGGTAATGCTTGAGCAGCTTGGAACGATGATAGGCGGTGAGCTGTTGGCTATCGTGCGCAATAACCACAGGGACCAAGAACGTTGATAGTGCCAGGGCAAGTAATTCACCGGCAACCCCGATGTACCAACGTGTGTCTGGGGATTCGCCTCGATAGAACAGGTCAAATCCCTGTCCCAGTAAGATCACCAATCCGGCGGTAGCTGCGGCAGCGAAGATACGCAGAGCCACGACCATTACCGTTGTTGCTGAGAGAATTCCAAAAAGCCTACGCACATCACTATCCTAGGACAGATTCAGGGGCGGATTGCAGGGGCTTTGTCACACATTGCCGCTCAGAGCGCTTGTGAGAGAAACTTGGTGCATGAGCACTTCGGAGCTAAAACAGCGCCCCCATTCCGTTACCCTGCGTTTTCTTGCCGCCCCTACTGACGTTGATGTCAACGGGATGGTTCCAGCGGGCACCGTACTTGAGTGGGTTGACAAGGCCGCTTACGCTGCCGCTGTAGGTTGGTCCACTAGCTATTGCGTCACCGCCTACGTTGGCAATATCCACTTTGCTGATCCGATTCACTCCGGTGATCTTGTAGAAGTAACAGCCTCAGTGGTCTACACCGGAACCAGCTCCATGCACATTCAGACTGAAGTTTCCTTCAGAGATCCACGCGAACTGCGCCCCGTGGCATCGAGTAACTGTCTGGTGATTTTTGTTGCTGTGGATGAATCAGGCAAACCAACCGCGGTGCCTAGTTTCAGCCCGGGCACGGTACGTGAAATAGAACTGCGCGACGACGCGCTGGCACGCATTGAGATCCGTGAACAGATCGTTGCGTCGATGAAAGATCAGCAATACACGGATGCTGGCACCGCCGAACGCGTTACCCTTCGGTTCATGGCAGCACCAACAGACGTGAACTGGGGCGGTAAAGTCCACGGTGGCATCGTGATGAAGTGGATCGATGAGGCTGCCCAGCTTTGCGCTGCCCGTTACTGCCAGCAGGATACTGTTGCTGTTTTCTCCGGTGGCGTGCGTTTTTATCAGCCACTGTTTATTGGACATTTGGTTGAGGTAGAAGCTCGCTTGGTATACACCGGCAGCAAGGGTATGCACGTCGCTGTCCATGTGCGCTCCGGTGACCCGAAATCACGCGAAATGAATCTAACCACTTACTGCCTGACAGTGATGGTCACCCGCGACGAGACGGGAACTGCCGTTCCGGTCAAGCCTTGGGTTCCGGTCAGTGAAGAGGACCGGCGCTTGTGGGAGCACGCTCGTGAGTTGGTGGCCATTCGAGCTAACGCACCTGGCGGTTACACACCAGTGCACCTGGTAGGATCGAGCGCCTCATGAACAATGTAAAACCGTTGGTCAAGGTCTGCGGGCTTTCCACTGCCGAAGATGTTCAGGTAACCATAAGCCACGGCGCAGATGCGATTGGTTTTGTGCTGACTTCTAGCGTTCGGGAAATTGCTCCGCAAGACGCCGCAACTCTTGTTGCACTGGTTCCGAAAGACATTGCCACCGTTGCGGTCTTCCGTTCAGAAGATATCCCTACCGTGGTTCAAAGGGCGAGACAAGCACAGGTGGGCTGGGTTCAGCTTCATGGCCAGCGCACCAAAGAGGACGTGGCTCAGGCCCAGGCTGCTGGGTTTAAGGTCATCCGTGCCGTACGTCGTGATGCCACTGCGGAAGAATTCACTGATTGGGGCGAAGAGCTTTTGCTCATCGATGCCTCCGTGCCAGGCAGTGGTGAAAGTTGGGATTACGCTGCTGTGCGTGAATTGGCTGCTGGACGCAAATGGTTAGTAGCCGGCGGGCTAAGCCCTGCCAATGTTGCCCCGGCGTTGAGAATCTCCGGGGCCACCGGAGCAGATGTTTCTTCTGGTGTTGAATCATCACGCGGCGTCAAAGACCCGTTCCTGATTGCTCAGTTCCTTGACGCCGCGAAAGCTGAATAGTTTCTAGCCCACCCAGTTATGTGGTGCCGGTTTGCGCGAGCCGGGCAGTGCTCCTTGTTCGCGCCACTGGTGCAACCATTCTGGAACTACACGGTCTTCAGGAACATCCAAGCCTACGGCGGCGAGGATTTGCTCGTTGGATACTGCACCCTTGCTTGAGGTCATGCGGGTGGCAATGTAACCGCGGGCGTAGATTTCTCCGTCAACGACAATGCGCTGTTCGAAGTAGATGCACTTGTCATCTAGCCCCAGCAGTTTGGTCTCCTGCGAGAATTTGGTTCCCAAGCGCACAGACTTACGGAAGGTAATGGTTTCGGTCTGAACCACTGGCGTCCATTTGTTCTTGCGCATGATGTCCCAGACCCCGGAGCGGAACATCAGATCAAAACGACCCAAATCAAAGATCGAGAAGTACATTCCGTTATTGATATGCCCAGCAAAGTCGATGTCGGTCAGTGTGGCTCGCATTTGCACGGAGCTGGTATCAAACATGGTGAGCTTGCTGGACTTTTTGCTGTTAACAAAGAGCATAAGAATTCTGAAGATCATGTGCATACCATCACATTACCGCTCAGTAACTTTTCTGCCTAGTCCGCTGTTCTCTGAAATTTCCCTTGGGTACGCTGCACACCCAGCCGCCAGCCATGACGCAGAACAGCACTTGCACAGCGAGCATTATTAGACTTGACCAAGTGAGCGAAGAAAAACCACTGATTCAACTGCCAGCCCGACTTATTGGAGTCTGGCTCGCCTTGATTGTCGGCATTGCCGGATCCACCTTATTGGCCACAGCGCACTATGTCACTGGCGGAAGCTTGCTGATCATTGTGGCTCTTTGGGTCATCCGTGTTCTGGCCATATCTAGCTTCTGGCTACTGCCTGGTCGCAAGGACACCAAGATCTTCGCCATGGCACTGGTTCTGCTCTCACAGATCTTGGATATCTTGCTGAAGTTACCCGTCTTGGACACTGTCGAATACGGTGACTGGTTCCTGGTTTCCGCGCTTGATCTCACCGGCCAGTTCAGTGGCTACTTCACCGTGTGGGGCTTACTGCTACCAGTGCTCGCCCTGGCCGGTTGGTTTACTTTGCGCTCACGCCAGCTTGCTGGATGGATCATCGGTCTTTTCTCGGCCGTTGGCCTAGGATTCCTCGCGCAGGCAACGGTGACCTCGGATCACGGATCCCTTACTACCTTTGTCTTGGTGAGCATGGCCCGCTATGTAGTACCAGCGGTGCTTGCTGCATTGGCCGATTTCTACATGGCCAAGTACAAGCCCCTCAAGAAATAACGTCCACATAAGACTACGGACGGCATCTGCCTTGGGCAGGTGCCGTCCGTAGTTCTTGTTATGAGCGCTTAGACCAAACCGTCACTGAGGTGGTTTGGCGTACCAAAACGGTGGGCGGTAATAGATACTGCCTGCTCGTGCAGGAATGGCAGTAGCTCTACTCGCCCGGCACCGGTCACTGGCGAAGCGTAGATGGCGACATCTGGCTTGCCGTCGGTTGCCTCGGCAACCGCCTTGATCGATCCACCAATCAAACGGATCCGAGCTGCCGAATCCGGACCGGTCTTCGCCGCAAGCTTGGCAGCCCGAGCAGCAAACTGGTCGCTGGTTTCACGCACCACGGTCACCGAGTGTTCAGCCAGCAAGCCACGAACCTGCGTTGAAAGCTGCGCATCCACCGAGAGGTATACGCGGGAGCCTGCGGTGACGCCGGCAGCAACAACGCGCAAAGCCTCAGCCAAACCATGGCCACTGGTTTCTTGCTCAAAGCGCACGGTGACATCCACCGAGCAGTAGCGGAAAACGTTGCGCTCAGCCTGCAGACCGGAACGGTCCTTGGCCTTGTTGAACTCAGCGTTCCACCAGTACTTGTCACTGCCCAAAGCAGCGGTCAGCCACTGCAGCTGTGACTCATCCAGCTCGGCCGCTGCGAGTAGTCGCTCATCAAAGCGAGACAAAGCAGCGGTGTCCTTCACCGGAGCATCCTTGAAGCTACCCATACCGATCAGGTAATTAGGGCCGCCGGCCTTGGTGCCTGCACCAATAGCGGACTTCTTCCAACCACCAAATGGCTGACGCTGAACGATAGCACCGGTGATGCCACGGTTGACATAGATATTGCCTGCTTGGATGTTATCCATCCAGTAAGCCATCTCGCCACGGTCCAAGGAATGCAGTCCCGAGGTCAGTCCGTAGTCCACCTCGTTGACGATTTCCACTGCCTCTTCCAGAGTCGCCGCGGTCATCACACCAAGAATTGGGCCGAAGTATTCGGTCTTGTGGTATTCGCTGCCACGTTGCACACCGTAGCGCACACCGGGAGAGTAGAGCTTGCCGGAGTCATCCAACTGCTTTGGCTCAACTGCCCAGCGCTCACCGTCTCCCAAGGTGGTCAAACCGCGCTTGAGCTTCTCGCCGGGTTCATCGATCAACGGGCCCATCTGCGATTCAGGGTTCCACGGGTAGCCAACCTTCAGCGACTTGACCGCATCGATCAGCTGGTTGTTAAACCGACGTGAGTCAGCAACCGATCCAACCAGAACTACCAGCGAGGCCGCTGAGCACTTCTGTCCGGCGTGACCAAAAGCCGACTGCACTACATCGCGGGCAGCTAGATCAAGGTCTGCATTTGGGGTAACAATAATGGCATTCTTACCCGAGGTCTCAGCCAACAGTGGCAGGTCCTTGCGGAAAGAACGGAAGAGTTCTGCGGTTTCGTAACCACCGGTGAGGATCAAACGATCTACTCGCTCATCGGAAACCAACTGCTGACCCAACGAACGATCACCCACGAAGACAAGCTGCAGTACATCCTTTGGCACGCCAGCGTCCCACAGGCACTGCACCATAACCGAACCAACACGAGCTGCCTGAGTCGCTGGCTTGATGATCACTGCCGAGCCGGAAGCCAACGCCGAAAGGGTTGAACCTGCAGGAATGGCCATCGGGAAGTTCCATGGTGGAGTCACCACGGTCAGCTTGGATGGTACGTATTCTGCGCCGTCCACTGAGTCCAGTTCGCGGCCAAGCTGCGAGTAGTAGTGGGCAAAGTCGATGGCCTCAGAGATTTCAACGTCACCTTGGTCAATGGTCTTGCCACACTCGGAGCCAAGAACTTCCAGCAAGGTGGCGCGACGCTCTTCAAAGAGCAGTCCACCGCGGTGCAGGATATCGGCACGCTTTGCTGATCCCAGCGCCTGCCAAGCCTGCGAAGCATCAACACCCATGGCGATGGCTTCATCCAATTCGCCGGCGGCGTTGATGGTGTTCGCCTTGACCAAGTCTTTGCCCAGCGAGGAGTCACGCATCTTGGAGAGAATTTCGCGGCCCCAGGTTCGGTTTTGCAAAAGATCCGGGTCGGTATCCGGGGTGTTGAAGAATTCGGTGGTTCCATCGGCAAAACCAGCAACGCGCTGCGCCAAGGCTGGATCTTCAATGTTTCGGTCCTGTACGCGGTGTGGTGCAGGAACCACATCGGTCAGTGCGTCCAAGGAAGCTAAGAAACGGTTCTTTTCACGTTCAAAAAGCTGTTCATTCTTTGAGAGTTCAAAGACCGCAGACATGAAGTTTTCTTGGCTTGCGCCTTCTTCAAGGCGGCGAATCAGGTAAGCGATTGCAACATCAAATTCCTGTGGGTGCACTACCGGGGTGTACAGCAGCAGGGAGCCGACTTCTTTACGCACCGCTTCGGCCTGGCCGGTGGCCATGCCAAGGAGCATTTCAAATTCAATGCCGTCCGTGACATTGCGGGACTTGGCCAGTAGCCAAGCTAGGGCAACATCAAAGAGGTTGTGTCCGGCAACGCCGATACGTACGTTCTTCACGTGCTCTGGGCGCAAGGCGTATTCCAGAACGGACTTGTAGCTGGTGTCCGAGTCTTGCTTGCTGTGCCAGGTAGCCAGTGGCCAGCCGTGGATGTCAGCTTCCATGGTTTCCATCGGCAGGTTAGCGCCCTTGACCACGCGCACCTTGATTGGCGCTCCGCCGTCGGCTACACGTGCTGCGGAAAATTCCTGCAGCTGAATCATTGCCGAGAGGGCATCTGGCAAGTAGGCCTGCAAGACGATACCGGCCGGCAAATCTTTAAACTCTGGCTTCGAGAGAATCTTGGTGAAGACCGCAATGGTCAGCTCAAGATCCTTGTACTCTTCCATGTCCAGGTTGATGAATTTTTTCTTAGGGTTGCTGATCGCAAGTGCGTACAGCGGGCTGAGCTTTTCAACAATGTGCTCCACCGCTTCATCAAAGGCCCAGTGGTTGTGCGGGGCGACAGTGGAAGAAACCTTGATGGAGACGTAGTCCACGTCATCGCGTTCAAGCAGGGTGGTGGTTCCTTCAAGACGGCGGGCGGCTTCGCCCTCGCCCAAGATGGCCTCGCCCAGCAGGTTCACGTTCAGGTTCACCCCGTCACGCTTGATCTTCTTGATTGCTCCGCCCAGTTTGGCTTCGGACGCGTCAATGATCAGGTGTCCCACCATTTCGCGCAAAACCTTGCGCGCGATAGGAACAACGATTTGAGGCACTACCGGCGCCATGGCTCCACCGAGACCCACGGCCTTGCGCATGTACCAAGGTAGGAAGCTTGGAACCTTTGGTGCCAGCTTCTTCAGGTTGGCTGCGGCAACGTTGAGATCTTCAGGGCGAATAACGCCGTCAACAAATCCCACGGTGAAGTCCAGGCCGTTGGGATCTTTGAGCACACCTGCCAGTCGGGCAGCCGCTGCATCCACCGGATAGTCAGCTGCTTCGGTGAGCCAACGGCGCACCAAGGCAATAACTTCATCGGCAAGATCTGCCGGTGAGGTGAGCGGATTGCCATCAACATCTACTGCTGCTGGCACGGTGTGCTGGGTGGAGAGAGAAGACACTTATTGGTCCCTTCGATGCAAATTATTTCAGTCTTGGTTCGGCACCGAACGCGTAAGTCGTTATGGCTTTTTTGGCGGGTAGCGATTGCTGTGTTCCCGAACAAATTAGCTGTGTGCAATTTCGAGTATGAACCTAAGTTGCATTAAGCAAAAGTGAACAAAACCGAAGATATTTGTTCGGGTTTGCTAATGTATCTTTACGCATCATTTCAAACCCGACCGAACGGCGGAAAACCCGTGCTTGAACTGCGACGATTACGACTGTTGCGCGAGCTAAGCATCCGCGGAACCATTGCCGAAGTAGCCGATTCGCTGAGCTACTCTCCTTCCTCGGTTTCGCAACAGCTTAGTCAGTTGGAAGCCGAGGCCGGAGTGCAACTGCTTCGACGCACCGGCCGCACCCTGAAGCTCACCGCCCAGGCGCAGCTTTTGGTGGCCCACACCGAAACTTTGCTTGAAGCCATGGAACAGGCCGAAGCAGATTTGGCTGGCACCATGTCCTCAGTTGCTGGCACCGTACGGCTGGCCGTCTTCCAAACCGCCATGCTCGCACTCATGCCACCGGTGCTGCGCGAACTGCGCCGAAAATATCCTCAGCTGCGGGTTGAAATGAGCCAGCAAGAACCGGCTGACGCGCTGGAAGAAACCAGCAGTCGAAGCTTTGACCTCGTCGTCGCTGAGCAATATTCAGGACACTCGGCCCCACACTATTCCAACCTTGACCGCAGGGTATTGACTCATGACCCGATTCGTCTGGCCCTGCCCGCCTTGGGATCAGTTGGCAATGAAGACTTTGATCGAGTCACCTTGTTGGAACACGCGGCCAGTTTGCCGTGGGTGGTTGAACCCGACGGAGCTGCCAGCCGACATTGGGCTTTGCAGGCTTGCCGGCTGGCAGGTTTTGAACCGGATCTGCGGTACGAAACCGCCGACCTACAGGCGCACGTGGAACTGGTTCAAACTGGAAATGCCGTGGCGATGTTGCCAGATTTAGTGTTGCGTTCCAACCAGCACACCCTGCGCACCGTGGACCTACCCGGCGCCCCGGCCCGCACCATTTTCACCGCCATGCGGCATTCATCCACCAAATCCCCGGGCATTCAGGCCGTGCGCAATATGCTCCATGCACAACCGGGAATGAGTGACGCAAACAACTCTGTAATTTTGGCTACGCCCAAAGATTTCGATACGGTCGAATAGAAGTATCGACCATCACAACTGTTATGACACTTGCGAGAAACCACACCTTTCGTGTCATAGTGGTGACGCGCACCACTTGAATCCGCGTCCCGAACACAATCTACGTTTCGGGACAGCAACGGTAATGAGGAATAATGTCCGACCAGACTTTCCAGATGATTGCGATCGCAATTTATATGGCCGCCATGCTTGGCATCGGCTATATCGCGTATCGCCGAACCAACAACATTGACGACTACATGCTCGCTGACCGTGGCCTGAAGCCTTGGGTAGCAGCCCTTTCCGCCGGAGCTTCCGACATGTCCGGCTGGCTGCTGATGGGTCTCCCCGGAGCCATCTACCTCGGCGGCCTGCACGAAGCATGGATCGGTATCGGCCTGCTGATCGGTGCATGGCTGAACTGGAAGTTTGTCGCTCCGCGACTGCGTTCCTACACCGCGATCTCCGAGAACGCCATCACCATCCCGAGCTTCTTTGAGAAGCGTCTGAAGGACAACCGCCACCTGTTGCGCATCGGATCTTCGCTGATCATCCTGGTGTTCTTCACCTTCTATGTCTCTTCAGGCATGGTTGCCGCAGGCAAGTTCTTCGAAGCATCCTTCGGCTGGCCATATCTTTCTGGCATGTTCTTTGTTGCCTTCATTACCTTGCTATACACGCTCTTCGGTGGCTTCCTCGGAGCTTCCTTGACCGACATGGTTCAGGGTGTTTTGATGTTCGCTGCGTTGATCGCAGTGCCAATTGTTGCCGTGATTCGCATGGGTGACTTCCAGACCCTCGGTTCGCGAATCACGACCGTGAATCCAGAGGCTTTTAACCTGTTCTCGTCCTTCAACGACAGCAGCTGGATCGTGGCAGCCGTAGCAATTTTCTCCACCGCAGCGTGGGGTCTGGGCTACTTCGGCCAACCACATATCATCGTTCGCTTCATGGCTCTGCGCTCCCCGGGTGAAGCTAAGGCCGCCCGCGGAATTGGCATGACCTGGATGTTCCTGACCACCTTGGGTGCAGTACTGACCGCATTCATTGGTGTCGCGCACTTTGCTGATAAGCCTCTGGATAAGTCAAGCAGCGAAACCGTCTTCCTGCTGCTCAGCCAGATCTTCTTCCACCCACTAATTGCTGGCCTGGTTTTGGCCGCTGTGTTGGCAGCCATCATGTCCACCATGTCCTCGCAGCTGATCGTTTGCTCCTCTGCGTTGGTGGAAGACCTGTACAACATCACCGGTCGCAAGGCTTCACCTACGGCGCTGGTAAACCTCGGCCGAGCAGGCGTTCTGCTCATTGCCGTCGTGGCAGCGTTGCTTGCGTTGAACCCTAACTCCTCGATTCTGGACCTGGTTTCCTTCGCATGGGCCGGATTCGGTGCGGCCTTCGGCCCGATCGTTCTGTTGGCTCTGTACTGGCGCAAGCTAACCGCCGTCGGTGGTTTTGCTGGCATGGTTTCCGGCGCAGTTGTGGTCTTTATCTGGGGAAATATCAAGCCACTGTCCTCGGCTATGTACGAAATCGTTCCTGGTTTTGTCGTAGCCTTGGTGGTTGCTTGGTTGGTCTCTCGGGCCACCTACCGTCCAAATCCAGCCATCGATTCGGAGTTCTCCGAGATGGAACAGGAAGTCGGCGCAAAGGTCACTGCCTAAGCACTAGTTGATCTAGCTCCCCCTGTCCTCGTTACCTTCACGGTTTGAGGATACGGGGAGCTTTTTCATGCCCTTCACACACCGATGTCGCACGTAGAAAACATAGCCGCGCCCAGTAGCCTTGAGCTATGCCCGATGTACCGAGCTGGAAGGAACAAGCACGATGAGCACCCAGAATAAATATACCCACTGGCAGCGCACCGAAACCCAGTTCCTGGCCGCCGACCCCAACGCCGTCTATTCGATTGTTGGCAACCTGTCGCAGACCGGCCAATGGATGAAGAGCTTCGACGGATTTGTGGTTCATGACGACCAGCGCGGCGTCGGAACCAAAGTAGATCTTCTACCTCCTGGCAAGATCTTTGGCCCGTTACACCGGAATACTGCGCCCACCGGCACGATCACTCGACGCAATCACCAGACCCGCATGGTTGAGTTCACGCAGCCGCAGCCCGGTGGCTCCATGAGCCTACGCTGGCAGGTTGATGAGCATGAGGGCGGCGCCCTGTTGCACTTCACCGTGAACCTCTCCGGCCCCGGTACTACCGCGTTTAAATTCACCGTGGCCAATGCCTTATGCAAAGACTTCGCGGTAGCTGCAGCACGACTGTATAAGATCACCGCTCCGACAGCTCACCGCAAGAAAGACGCCCAAGTGGTTATTGCAGGCGGCCGAGGCTTCCTGGGTAGAAACCTCGCGGCTGATCTGATTTGCCGTGGCATCTCGGTAGCTGTGCTCACCCGCAAAACCGCAGAAGATTTCCCCGCAGAGCAATATACCTGGGACGGCGTCCATCAAGGTCCATGGACCCGAGTGCTTCATAGTGAGCATCCGGTGCATCTGATCAACCTTGCTGGTGAGCGAGTGGACAAGCGCAATACTCCGGCAAATATCGCAGCGCTGACTGACTCGCGTGTGACCACCACCCAGACGTTGGCGCATGCCGCAGCTTCCGCACCCCAACTAGCTACCTGGATTCAGTCCAGCACCACCGCAATCTTCGGGGATGCCGGCGAAGCGGATCTCACCGAGTCCAGTCCGCTACCAACGGACCGCCGCGCGCTGCCGGAGATGACCGGTGTCGCCTCTGCCTGGGAACAGGCCTTTGACGAAGCTGACGTAAATGCAGCACAGCGTTATGTACTGCGCACCTCGTTGGTGATGCACCCCGATGCACCGCTGCTTGGCCCACTGAATATGTTGGTGAATACCGGTCTTGGCGGACGCATGGGCGACGGACAACAGTGGTTCAGCTGGATTGGCTTGCAGGACTGGCTTCGGGTCATTCGGTGCATGCTTGGATTTGAAACCCCGCAGATCCCTGCCGGACTGGTACATGCCGCCAGTCCTACGCCGCTGCGTAATGCTGAGGTGATGGCGGCGCTACGCTCCGTCGCTGGCTTGCCAGGAATTCCTACCGGCTCGGTACTGCCAAAGATTGGTGCCGCGGTCATGGGCTCCAACGCACGCGTTGCATTGACCGGACGCAAGGTCACCAGCGAAGTTCTTGCCCACGCAGGCTTTGAATTCCAAGAGACAGATTTTGCGTCCACCGTCTCCGGATAAAGCCTTGCCATGATCTGAAATTTTTTCACTTCCGTTGGCCCCGCACCTTCAGCTCTCACCTAGTCACAGGTGAACGCTGGAGTGGCGGGGCTCATTCATTAGATTTTGACCTTTGTAGTGCCGTATTTGACGCTACGCTCTTACCTATAACGTAATTCTTCGACCATTCGTCCACCACGCTTGCGCGCTCCGAGCACCATTGAAGTGCGCAGCTGGACCATCTCGCCCCAGTCGGTGGCGGCAATGAATTCGTAAAGATCCCGCTGACTAGCAACAGTGACCTCTACCAGCAGCTGAGCGTCTCCAGCCACTGCCGCTACATAGCGGACCTGTGGCAACGTTTTGAGCTTATTCCCGTCCGCGTCCACGCTGGCTGGTGAAACTTGAATCCGCAATAGTGCTTCGACTTGGAACCCCATCAGCGCAGGATCAACCAACGTGCGAATACTGATATGTTCTCCTCGTAGCAGGGCGTCCACTCGGCGCGAAACCGAAGTTTCGCTCATCCTCACCTGCCGAGAAATGCTGTCGATACTTGCCCGGCCATTGTTGCGCAGGACCTCAACAATCAAGCGATCAATATCGGTCATGCCATCGGCAGGATTCCACGTGGTGAGTTCCCCACCTGCGCTGGGAGTGAGCGCGGCTTCCTGAGCATCGCTGAGCGATCCTGCCCTCTACGCTCGAACAGTCTTGAAGTATTTCAGAATCGGATAACTCTGAATGCTGCTCAGTCCGGGTGTTGCCGGCAATTGCAAGGTCAGAATGTCTTCAAGCCCACCGTCATAATGTAGTTCGCTAACCACGTCACTCTCGCCGGTAACCATGTAAGTGAATGAAGTATCTGAGCGCTGCGAGATAGCTTCAATGGCTACAGGTATAGTTCCAGGCGCGCACTTGAGTGAAGCAATGACCGCGGCCTTACGATGAGCGATGGCTGCAACTTTGACCTTGCCTTCATCTAACAATGCTGAACCATAGTGGGCGACCGTTCTTTCCGGTTCACCAATGACTTTGGCAATCTTTCGCCATGTTGCTCTGCCATCTACCTGAAGCGCAACGACGATACGTCGTTCCACTTCACCCAATACTTGAATATCAGCCATAGATTCAAATTTCAGGCCAAACTCCCCAATAAGCAATCACTTTTGCGCCTAGATACCATTTTGTTTCAACTGAAATGGCGCGATTTCCTCCATTTTCAGGTGAGAACTGCGCATCAAACTGGGTGTTTAGACAAGAATCTGGCTAAACCTTTCAGATCTTGTCAGCTGTACTGTGATAGCGGATCGTTGAGACCCAAAGAGACGTGCCTCATATCAATGGTTCGCAGGGCAAGAAGCGCTAATGAAAACGCAACAGATTATGGCGGCAGGTGATCCGGGTTCCACAGACATCTGGGCACTTGCCAACTCCCCAGTACTTTGGTTCTGCGCACTAGGTGTCTTTGCAGTCATCTTTGTACAGTGCGTGCTCTACACCAGGGCCGTAAAAAAGGCAGCACCGCATGTGGACATGCCCTTGGCGGAAGTCAAGGAATCCTTACGTGCTGGCGCTGTTGCGTCCATCGGCCCATCCCTCGCCGTGGTGCTAGTAGCCATCGCATGTTGGCGCTTTTCGGCACCCCAGCCGTTTTGGTACGCATCGGGTTGATCGGATCGGCCGCTGCAGAAACCGGCTCAGCCAGCATTTCGGCCAGCACCATGGGAGCTGCCCTCGGCGGTGAGACTTACACCCAGCAGGTCTTCGGTGTGGCCTTTATGGCCATGAGCCTTTCCGGTGCAATGTGGATGATCTGCACCTTGATCATGACTCCACTGCTCAAAAAAGGTGGAAATAATCTAGCCAAACGTAACCCTGCGGTGATGGCTCTGGTGCCTACCGCAGCTCTGCTCGGGGCTTTCAGCGCGTTGACCATCGCGGAACTGCCAAAGTCCAACGTCCACATGATTCTGGTCTTCATCTCCGCGGCCATGATGGGCTTGTGCCTCTATCTGGCCAAGACGCTTCAGCTCAAATGGCTGAAGGAATGGGCGTTGGGTATTTCCATCGTCGTCTCGATTATTGCCGCCTATTTCTTGCACACCGCTTAAGGAATCATCATGACTGCGACACCACAACTTTCCAGCGCTGATGCCTCGATCGAGCGCTTTGAAAAGCAAACCAGCCGCTATGGTCGAAACACCATGATCATTGGACTGGTGCTATCACTGATTGGTCCAATTTACATCGCGTTCTTCAGCGGACTGGAGATCACCGGGTCCATGGTCTGGGTGGCGTTCCTCGCCGTGGCCGGAACCTTTGGAGTGCTCTGGATTGTCGAGCCACTGACGTACTTCCCGATTCTTGGATCTGCTGCCATGTACCAGGCGTTCATGATCGGCAACATCTCCAATAAGCTACTGCCAGCGGCCATCGTTGCTCAGTCCACCATTGGCCAAGCCTGGCACCAAACGCGGGGACTTGGCTGCGGTGATGGCTATCTGTGGTGCGGCAACGGTGCACCTGACCAGCTTGCTGCTTCTGGTAGGTCTGCTGGGAACGTGGCTGGTTTCGCTGATTCCCGCAGAGATCACCGACGCGGCCCGACTGTACATTCTGCCGTCACTGATGGGGGCGGTATTGGTCCAGAGCATTGTGGCGATGAAGTCGTTGCGACCCACCGTGATTGCCATCGTATTAGCGCTGCTGATGACCTTTGTGTTTGTCCCTCTAGCCCCATCCTTGGCGATGTTCGCTACCGCCATCGTGGTTATCTGCTCCACCGCCTTTTCCTGGGTATTGCGCGACCGCAAGAAAACCTACACTTCAGAAAGCTAAGAGGTACTCCCCGTGCAAACCACACTTCAGCTCACCGAGATCGATACCAACAAACTACACCAGGACTACCTGCACCTGCACCAGAGTCCGGAACTGTCGATGCAGGAGCACAATACCGCCAGCTTCATCGAATCACAGCTCACCGATATGGGCATCGAAAACTTCCGGTGCGGGGGCACCGGTGTGGTGGGCATCCTGCGAAATGGTCGGGGACCAGTGGTGGCTTTCCGGGCCGATAGTGATGGATTGCCCATCCAGGAGGACACCAAGGTCGACTATGCTTCGACCGCACGCGGCACGCTTTCCGACGGCACCGAGGTACCGGTGATGCATGGCTGCGGGCACGACACCCATAGGGCCAGTGCGCTGGCTACGGCACGAATCTTGGTCCGCAGTTCCACTTCGTGGCAGGGCACCGTCATCTTCATTTTCCAGCCGGGTGAGGAAACCAGCGCCGGAGCTAGCGCCATGGTGGCCGACGGATTATGGGAGAAGGTTCCACTTCCGCAGGTGGTGCTGGGCCAGCATGTTTTCCCCTTTGCCACCGGCACGATCTCGGTGACCCCTAAATCTGCCATGGCGATGGCCGACTCCTTGGAGGTGACCCTCTACGGCAAACAAGCCCACGGATCCCAGCCGCAGGATTCTATTGATCCGATAGTGCTGGGCGCCAACATCATTACCCGATTGCAGACCATCACCTCACGCGAGCTCAACCCATTGGATTCTGCCGTGGTGACTTGTGGTTCCTTCCACGCTGGGCTGAAGGAAAATATCATTCCAGATTCCGCGGTGTTCACCTTAAATATCCGCACGCTTACCGACCCGGTACGTGCCAAGGTGCTTGCCGCTGTCACTCGCATCATCAATGCAGAAGCTGAGGCATCCGATGCGCCACAACCGAAGATCACCGAGTTGTATACTTTCCCTCGTCTTTACAACGATCCGCAGCACACCGAACAGCTGGTACCGGCATTTGGTGAAGAGTTCGGAGAAGATCAGATCCGCTTGGCTCCCCCAGCGATGGGATCCGAAGACTTTGGCGCACTGGCCGATGCCATCGGCGTGCCCAATGTCTTTTGGATGTTTGGCGGCGCTGACCCACAAGATACTTCACCTGCGGTCAACCATTCGCCGTTCTTCCTGCCGGAATACCGTGGAGCTCTGGATACCGGAGTTCGTGCTGCGGTGGCAGGATTAATGCACTACTTGGGGCGCTAGAGGGCTGTGCGCCCGTCAAGGTAGGCGCGCAAGACCTGCAGCACACCGTGTTCGGTATTGGCTGGGGCCGTGAAGTTCGCGGCCGCGGCAACGTCGGAGTGGGCGTTGGCCATGGCGAAGGAGTAGGTGGCTGCCTTGATCATTTCCAGATCATTAGGGTAATCACCAAACACGACAGTTTCGTCGTCGTTGATGCCTAGTTCCTTTTGCAGCGCACCAAGAGCTAGTCCCTTGTGTACACCGTGGTTCATGGCGTCAACCCAGTGGCTTCCAGAGATGACAACCTGCAGCGGAACATCAAGCACATCAGCCATTTCTTGGACCTTGCTGGTGCCAACGTTCACTGCCATCTTGATGATTTCATCATCAACGTCATTGAGGTTTTTAACGACCTCAACTGCACGGTAGTACGGTGCGACTGCCTGCATGAATTCTTCGTCATTGCGTTCAACATAGGCAGTACGTCGTCCGCACAACACCAATCCAGCATCCAGCGCTTCTTGTGCTCGGACCGCATCAATGACCGCATCCACAGATGCCGAATCGATGATGTTGGAGTAGATTTCTTTGTCGCCATCCATCACCACGGTGCCGTTTTCGGCAATGATGGCGATTTCGCCGAGCTGCGCGAACTGCTCGCGCAGGGTGGCGAACTGCCGGCCTGAGGCGGGCACAAACTTGATGCCGCGAGCCTGAAGCTGGTCAATCACGCCCCAAGCGTCATCCGGGATTTGACCGTCTCCGTCCAAAAAGGTGCCGTCCATGTCAACGGCAACGAGCTTAATTTGGGCGTTCGGGTCAATGGTATGCATTAGTTCCTTAGTTGTTTGGATGCATGGCGCGCTGCGCTGCGCCCAACACTCCGGCGGCGTTGTTGAATTGCGCAGGCACAACTTTTGCGCGCAACTCCAGCTTAGGCAAGAAGTGCTCGTGGTCCTCGGAGATTGCGCCGCCAATGACAATCAAGTCAGGGCTGCACAAGAATTCAACGTGCGACAGGTAGCGCTGCAGTCGCTGAATGTACTGCTCCCAGCTCAGGTCCTCTTCGCGCATAACGCGTGCGGCTGCCTTGCTTTCAGCATCAAATCCGTCGATTTCTAGGTGGCCAAATTCCACGTTAGGGAAGAGCACACCATCACGGAAGAATGCTGAACCGATTCCGGTGCCCAGGGTCAGCAACAAGGTGCTGCCCTTGAGTGGAATGCCGTCCTTGGAACCTGCGCCAGCAAAGACTTCAGCTACGCCTGCGGCATCTGCATCGTTGAGCACGTGGACTTCGCGGCCCAAGACTTTGCCGAGCATGGTGGTGGCGTCAAGGCCGATCCATGCCTTGTCGATGTTTGCTGCCGAGTGCACTACACCGTCAATGACGATGCCTGGCACGGTGACTCCCACGGGAATGCCGGCAAGATCCTCGCCGGTGACCTTCTGCAAATCGATGATGATCTGCGCCATAACTTCGGCCACAGCATCTGGGTGAGCACCCTCTGGGGTGGTCGCCTTATTCACGGTACTTTCGACAAGTTTTCCGTCGGTACCGACCAAGGCGTACTTGATCGAAGATCCGCCCATGTCAAGGCCGATGGCAGCGTACTGCGACTTACTTGCCGATGCGTCAGATGATGCCATCAGGATTCTCCCCAGCGGTGCAAAGAAATTTTAAGGACTCTTTACGATATATTGGTTCCGCCGTTTGGTCAACGTTCGCGGTAGTTTTCCCAAAGTTTATCTAATGCGACTTCGCGCGCACCAGCAATGGCTCCATGTGCGGCAGCCTGGGCTCCGAGTGCAGAAGAATGAACATGCACTGGAACCAGCAATCGATCATTAACCTCGTCAGCCAGTGCTTGGCACAATTCTTCGGTGACCGCAGGCCCACTAACGACCAGCTGTTGCGGGTCAACAAAACCGACCAAATTCGCCACCACCTGGCTCAGTGGCCTCAGGAAAGGTTTCCACGTGCGCTGATCTGCCAGCTTCTCCCAGAGCACGCGGGTCTGGAACATGCCAGCTTCACCCAATACTTCGCGTAGGTTCTTTTCACCGAGCAGCTGGTTCTCCAGTTCGCCGGCAGTACCGTGACGTCCGCGATGAAGCTTTCCGTCAATGACCAATCCAGCACCAAGACCGGCACCGATGTAGAGCATCATTAGTGAGCCGTCGCTGTTCTCGGCTTCGGCTACCGCCATCCAGTTCACGTCATTGTCCAAAACCACTGGCGTCTTCTGATCAAAGAGTCCAGCCAAGTTGGCGCCTGAGGCAGGGAAAATCTCGGTGGGAACTACGCGTTCTGAATCCTCACGGAGCACCGGAGCTGCCTGACTGACTGCAGCAGCAAGCAACGGCGAGCGCAACTGCTTGTGTACCCGGGTGATCTCCGTGGCCGCCATCTTTTCGACTTCTTCGGCGCTACTGTGCGGGGTCAAAGCGTAGAGCCGATCCACCAAAATGTTGCCCGCCAGATCGGTGGCGCGAACCTGCAAGGATTCGGCTTGCAGGCACAATGCGAGCAGGTGACCAAACTCGGCGCGTAGCGCGTAGCGTTCTGGGGTACGTCCGCGCTTCGTTTCAGAGGGACGGTCAATGGCCAGGGCCAAACCGTTCTCCTGCAATCGTGAGATCGCTTGAGAAGCAGTGGGTTTGGAGATGCCAAGGTCGGCAGAAATCTGGGTGCGCGTCGCCGGTGCGGTGCACAGGTAATCAAACACCCGGATGTCGGTCAGAGTTGCCAGTGCTCGTGGACCGGCGGTCGAATCAGTCACCCCTCAATCCTACTGGTCAAGGCAGCAGTACTTGGCGAACTGAACGCCCCTGAGCCAATTCATCTAACGCCTCATTGATCTGCGCCATCGGCCGGGTACGCACCAACTTCTCGATTGGCAGTTTTCCTGCGCGCCATAAGCCTTCGTAGCAGGGAATGTCGTTGGCTGGAAGGGCTGAGCCCATGTAGCTGCCGATGATGGTTCTTGCCCCAGCCGTCAGCGACAGTGGTTCAATGCTGCTCATCGCCCCTGGTGCAGGAAGCCCCACGGTCACCAGCGTCCCGCCAACAGCGGTAGCGGCCAGCGCGGTTTCAAAAGCTCGTGGGTGTCCCGCAGCTTCAATCACGATGCTGGCGCTACGCCCGGAAAGGTCCTGCGGTGTACAGGCTTCGTCAGCACCTAGTTCCAAGGCTGTGGTCAATTTGTCTTCATTGGCATCTATCGCCAGAATCTTGCCTGTGGTGCGTTGACCTACTGCCACCAGTAAAGCGGCCATGCCTACTCCGCCGAGCCCAACGATCGCAACATCTTCTGCACCCGTAGCTTTGGCTGCATTGCGCAGGGCCCCGCCACCTGTGAGTACCGCGCAGCCAAGTACGGCAGCTACTTCAGCGGGAATATCAGCTCCTACCGGCACCACGCTGCGTGCATCCATCACGGCATAAGTAGCAAAGGCAGAGACACCCAGATGGTGGTGCACCCCCTGGCCATCCATCTGCAGCCGGCGAGTGCCAGTGAGCAACGTTCCTGCGGTATTGGCTTCGGTACCGGCAGTGCAGGGTAGCTTTCCTCCGGTGGCGCAGGCTTGGCACTTCTCGCAGCGTGGCAGGAACACCGAAATGACTTGCTGGCCCACTGCCAGCTGCACCCCGGCACCGACCTGTTCCACAATGCCCGCCGATTCATGTCCAAGCACCATAGGTAGAGGCCGTGGCCGGTTGCCATCAATCACCGATAGATCAGAATGGCATAACCCCGCGGCGTTGATGCGCACCAGCACTTCGCCAGGACCAGGTTCATCAAGCTGCACTTCACGCAATGAAAGCGGTTGGTGTTCGGCGTAGGGTTGCTGATTCTCTCGTTGTTCAAGAACGGCGGCCTGGATCAAGCGCACCCTTAGCCTGCCTGCTCTGGGTTCCACCCGCGGACCGCACCGTCAGGCAAGAGGTTTTTGACGATCAACGAGCAGTCCTTATCCCCCAGCCCTTGGGCAATTAGCTCATCAAATTGTTCCCGGGCTAGTGTCGCCGCCGGCAAGCTCACCCCGGTGCTTTCCCCGGCATCTAAGGCAAGGCCGATATCTTTGCGCGCTAGATCCGCACGGAAGGTGGCCTCAAAATTATTGTTGGCCGCGGCAGTGTCGATAATGTCCGGGACCGGGTACCAGGTTTGTTGCGCCCAGGATTTGCCCGACGAGACCGAAGCGATCTCCCAGAACACCTTGGGTTCCAGTCCGAGCTTTTCGGCCAGCTGAGAGCCTTCGGCGCTAGCCATCAGATCAATAAAGAGCATCATGTTGTTGCAGATCTTGGCGGCAATGCCCATAGTGGCCGTACCTGCGATGATGGTCCGCCCACTCATCGGGGCAATATAGTTGGTTGCCCGCTCCATGAGTTCTTGCGCACCGCCAAGCATGAAGGCCAGGGTTCCTGCAGCTGCCCCGGAAATGCCACCAGAGACTGGGGCATCAACAAAGTTCAAACCACGTTGGGTAGAACCTTCATGGATATAGCGTGAAGTTTCGATGTCCACGGTAGAGGAATCAATGAGCAACATGTCCTTGGTGGAGTTGGCCCAGATTCCTGCCTCACCTTCATACACCGAGCGCACGTGCTGCCCCTTGGGCAGCATAGTGAAGACTACTTCGGCACCATCAATGGCTTCGAGGACCGAACTGGTGATCTGTACCCCGCCTTGGGCCGCGGTATTGCAGGCATCCTCGTTGAGATCAAAGCCCAGCACCTGATGACCTGCTGCAACGAGGTTGGCGGTCATCGGTCCGCCCATATTGCCTAGACCAATCCATGCGTACGTGCTCATCGAATATCCCCTCACCATTGAGTTTTGTCTTCTCAAGCCAGAGTAGGTTGCTCTGCTAGGGGCACTCAATGTTTGGGAGCAATCTAATTGCGCATGGGCAGTGTGCGCTGGCGCACACTGCCCATGGCAGACTGGTTCTATGGACCGTCAGATCGATTACCGCCACCTCGAATCCCTCATTGCTTTGCTCACCGTGGCACGCTTGGGTCGCTACACCGCAGCGGCAGCTGTACTCGGGGTGAACCACTCGACAATCTCCCGGCGCATCGACGCCCTGCAAAAGGCCATGGGCGGCCACCTGCTGACACAGACACCCAACGGTTGGGAACTAACGGACCTCGGACGCCATGCCATGGCCAGTGCCGAGGCCATCGAGCAGGCGGTAGCAGCGATCAGCACCGAGGACGATTCCCCAGCGCTCGCCGGTCACGTGCGCTTGGCAGCGCCTGATGCGTTCAGCGCTCATCTTGCTGCCCCTGCTTTGGCTAAGTTGCAGGCCCGTCATCCGCAGTTGGTTTTTGAAATTGTTTCGGAAACCACGCGTGCGCGGCAGACTCGCACCGGCATGGATTTGGAAATAGTCATTGGACAGCCCAACGTCCGTAAAGCGGCTTCCACAAAACTCATGGACTATGAATTGCGACTATACGCTACCGCCGAATATCTAGAAGTCCATGGAACTCCGCAACAACTTTCAGAGCTGGCTAGGCATAGCCTGAACTACTACATCGACACCGCTCTGACCGTGGACAAGCTCGACGAGGCGACCAGTCATCTACCGCCTATGCGGCGAGCAATTTCCTCGACCAGCATTGCCGTGCAGTACGCAGCAACAATGAATCATGCTGGTCTCGGATTACTCCCCGTTTTCTTATCTAAGCATTACCCGAATCTGATTCCGGTGCTGCACGATCAGTTCAGTTATCTCTCGGAATATTGGCTTGTCGGCCGCGAGGAAGCTCTGCGCAGCAAGGCCGTGCAGGCGACCGTTCGAGCGCTGAATGATGCAGCAGCCAATGGGGATTGGTTTATTCTTCCGTTCCCTGAGCAGGCTCCCAACTAAGCACCGCTTCACACAGCTCTGGCACGCTGCGCGAACTATCAAGGCGCAGTACAGGGCAATTCAACGTATCCAACCACGCTTCATGTTTAGCCCGGTTTCGACCGTGAAATTGTGGATCGTCGTAACTTTGGGACCAGTGCATAAATTCGTCAAAGGCAGCACTGTCGATATCCTCCCCCTCACGACGGATCAATTCGCGTTGCCTGGTCCGGCTGAGGCGCACCGCAGGGTCCAAGGACAAAAAGACCACGGCATCACATTGTCGTAAGACCAAATCTGCCCACCCATTAACCGAGCCTGATAAGACCCAGGCGGCGCGTGGCACAAACATGCTAAGCATCAGAACCACCCGATCTTTGACGGGCCGTGCTTGAACGTAGGGCGGAACGCTGGGGAGCCAGAAGTAGTCATCCGAATCAGCATGAGGCACCGACCAAGCAGTGGCCACGGCCCTACCTAGCGTCGTTGTTCCTGATCCGCTGGCGCCCACAATATACAGTCGGCACGGTTGCATCTTTTTCTCCTTGGACGTGTTTTTCCCAGACGAAAAGTCTACGCCCGCGCCCCGGAAAGCTCCGCTGGGTTCTCCGCACCTACGCAATAGAAAAACAGAAGGTGGCCAGCTCTGTGATGAACTGACCACCTTCTTGGCTATCGAAGAAGCTGTTACTTCTGCATCTTCAAATGCTTTGCTACTTCAACCTCACCATCAGTAGCCAAACGGTCCGCTTCGTCAATGGCACTCAAGTCAGTTCCCTTGGTTTCACGCATGAAGAAGACTGCGACCAAGGTGACCAGTGCTGCGAAGACAATGTAACCAGCCACCGGAACCCAAGATCCGTAGACCTTCAGTAGCCAGGTAGCGATGATCGGTGCCATGGAACCGGCCACGATCGAGGTGACCTGGTAGCCCAAGGAAACACCTGAGTAGCGCATGCGGGTTGGGAACATTTCAGCCATGATGGCTGGCTGGCCAGCATACATCAGTGCGTGTATCGCAAGTCCCAGCACGATAGCGGCAAGGATGATGCCAAGGTTGGCAGTGTTGAACATTGGGAATGCCACTACACCCCAGACCATCATGAGGATAACGCCAGTGGCATAAACCGGACGGCGCCCGCGGGTATCGGTGAAGCGTCCAACCAGCGGAACCAAGATTGCGTGAATGACGTGGGCAATGAGCATCAGGCCCAAGATGGTTGAGGTCACCATCTTCAACTGAGTGGCCATGTAGGTGATCGAGAAGGTCACCACCATGTAGTACATGATGTTCTCACCAAATCGCAGTCCCATTGCGGTGAAGACGCCGCGTGGGTAGCGCTTGAATACTTCTCCGACACCATAGCCGACGGCAGCATTCTGCTCCAGCTCAGCTTTTGCTTCTTGGAAAATTGGTGCGTCCGAAACACGAGTACGAATGTAGTAGCCAACAATGACGATAATTACTGAAAGCCAGAAACCGATACGCCAACCCCAGGCCAAGAAAGCTTCGTCGCTCAAGGTGGAAGACAGAACCAACAGCACCACGGTTGCCAGCAGGTTTCCGACTGGAACAGCAGCTTGTGGCCAGGAGGCCCAGAATCCACGTTCCTTACTCGGAGCATGTTCGGCTACTAGCAGCACCGCGCCGCCCCACTCGCCACCCACAGCAAATCCCTGAAGGAAGCGCAAGGCGACCAGCATGATTGGTGCTGCGTAGCCAACTGAATGGAAGGTCGGCAGGCAGCCCATCAAGAAGGTCGTTGCACCGACCAAGACGATGGCCACCTGTAGTAGGTGCTTGCGGCCGTACTTGTCGCCAAAGTGTCCAAAGACAATGCCACCGATTGGCCTAGCGATGAATCCCACCGCGTAGGTGAGGAAGGCTTTGATGATGTTGTCGAGGTCATTGCCGTTGTCTGGAAAGAAGATCTTGTTGAATACCAAAGTGGCGGCGGTGGCATAGAGGAAGAATTCATACCACTCGACCACAGTTCCTGCCATGGAAGCCGCTACTACCCTGCGCAATCCCTTGCGTTCAGATTTTGTTGACGTTTCACTGGCCACGATTTATTTCCTAACGCCCTTGCCAGTCACCCCATCGGAACCAGCTTCACCAGAGAGTATGACCCGGATCACATCGTCAAAGATAGTCGCAACGGTGCATAGTAGGAAACAGATTGTGCACATTCGGCGTGCTTTTTTGCACAGGCCATCAAGTTCTTAGGAGGTCCCGTGGCGATAAACGTGAATTTGCGTGGTGTGCAGATGGATGAACAAACCAGATGCGCTCACTATCATCAGCTCAACGACGTGATTGCGCTCAAGCACGTCTGCTGCGATACCTATTACCCGTGCCACCTCTGCCACGCCGAATTGGCTGATCATCCGGCCCAACTTTGGCCGGCAGATAAGTTTGATCAACCCGCAGTTCTCTGCGGAGTTTGCCGCTGCGAACTAAGCATTGATGAATACCGTGCTTCATCTTCATGCCCGCACTGCCAAGCGCTATTCAACCCCGGCTGCAAACTCCACGAAAATCTGTATTTTGAATTGTCGTCCTAGAAATCTTCCGCAGCTTCAGGCTGTCGAGGAATAACCAATACGGGGCGCAGCTGTTTGTGCGCCAAGGTGACGGCAATGGAGCCGTCAATGATTTCAGTCATTCTGTTGCGCAAGCCAGCTCTTCGAGTACCGACAACAATCATTTGAGCATCAAGTTGCTCGGCTACTGCGCTGAGCACCTTTGCTGGGTCGCCGGCAACTGTGTAGGTTTCGAATTCGACACCAGTAATCACCGAGGAAATCTCCCACGCTAGTTCCTCTGAGACTTTGCCCGCCGAGGTTAACAGGTCTCCGGCGGCCAACTTTTGCGTCATGATCCGTCCAGAGTCTGCATAAACGCACACCAGACGTGCATGCAATTCTCTCGCCAGCTTTCCAGCGGCCGCCAACACGGCTGCATTCATTCCAGGTTCCACACCCAAAACCATCGTGCCCATCAGCTGTTCCTGCTTTCTAACGAACCGGTATTCACCAAAAATCCCGAACTAAAGTTGCGTCAAATCAATCTGCACATCGGCCAAACGTTCCGCGTCGATGTTCCGCCCCACCAGCGTCCGCAACGTATCGTTGACGTCCCCAATATTCACGTTGGCCGCAGCAGTCACCGTCTGGCCGTGCTGCCAGAATATAATGAATTCTCCAGATTCAGTATCTCCACGGATCACCGTTGTGTCATCCGGTGAACTGTGGCCAACATATTCCATACCCAGATCAAACTGGTCTGTAAAGAAGTACGGCAACCAGTCAGAGGACTCATCAGCGCCGGTGAGCGTTGCGGCGGCCAGCTTCCCTTGGCGTATTGCGTTATCCCAGTGTTCTACGCGCAGGTGGCGATCGAGATGTGTGTTAAAAGCTTGGGCAATATCTCCCACTGCGAGAATCTGTCGATTACTACTTCGTAGGCTCTGGTCAACAACTACGCCACCGTCCACGTCCAACCCCGCAGTTTCAGCTAGTTCCAGATTCGGAACCGCACCCATCGCTAGGATTACAACGTCAGCACGGGAGGATCCAGCATCCGAATACACTTGCAGATGCCCGTCCGCTTGTTCGATGCCCTGTACCCGTGCTGTACGCACATCGACACCGTGACGTTGATGTAGCTCCAAGAGATAGTTTCCGAAGCGCTCGCCAAAAACCTTGCTCAGCGGAACGTCGGTTGGCGAATACACGGTGACCCGCGCTCCGCTCTGACGCGCCGAGGCAGCGACCTCCATACCAATCCAGCCAGAGCCGACCACGGCTACTTGCGTTCCTTCAGTGATGTCCTCACGCAGAGACTTTGCGTCATTCAGCGTCCGCAACACGTGCACACCAGGCAAGTCATAGCCGGCAATCGGAGCCTCTTTCCCGAGGCTGGCCCGCGATCCGGTGGCTAGAACCAGATGGTCATAGCTCACCGAATCGCCATCCGCTAGCAGTACTCGTTGCTGTTCCGCTTCAATGCTGATCCCGGCCACACCCAGACGCAGAGCAACCCCATGTTCGGAGTACCAAGTGGAGTCATGAACGATGAAGTCCGCTGGCTCTTCCTTGCCTTGCAAGAAGCCTTTAGATAACGGCGGACGTTCATAAGGCAAATCGGTTTCATCACTGATCAAAGTCAGCTTCCCGGAATAACCACGCTCACGTAATTCGCTCACGACGCTTGCAGCGGCTAAACCCCCACCAAGGACAACGATCGATTCCATGCTGCACCCGATTCCTCGACAACCATGTACCTCGATACTCACACCCGGACGCTGTGCTTGGCAAGGACTTAATCGACTCACTCAGAGATTGATCATGTGTCCAGTAAGCCCGTGGAAACTTTCCTGCAAAGCTTCTCCCAACGTCGGGTGAACGTGCACGTTACGGGCAAGTTCGGTCGCGGTCAGATCCCACTTTTGAGCGAGCGTGAGTTCTGGCAACAGCTCAGCCACATCGGCACCGATCAGGTGTGCGCCGAGCAGCTCACCATACTGGGCATCGGCAATGATTTTCACGAATCCTCCGGGTTCACCCAGGCCGTGCGCTTTTGCGTTGGCGGTAAATGGGAACTTAGCAATTTTCAGCTCGTGGCCGTCATCTCGCGCTTGCTGTTCAGTTAGCCCGAAGGAGGCAACCTGCGGCTGCGAGAAGGTCGCACGTGGCATCATCCGGTAGTCTCCCAGCGTCTGGGTTTCTGCGCCGGCGATGGTTTCCGCTGCCACGACGCCCTGGGCCTCAGCCACGTGGGCCAGCTGCAGCTTTGCGGTCACATCTCCAATCGCGTACAGGTGTGGCACATTGGTGCGCATGTAGTCGTCGATACCGATGGCACCGCGATCGGTCAATGTGATGCCCGTATTTTCCAGCCCATAGCCATCGGTGCGTGGAGCAAAGCCCACGGACATTAGCACCTTGTCCACAACGATGCTTTTGGGTTCAGCACCCTTCGGTGTATAGGTCACGGTCACTAAGGATCCATCATCTTCGACAGTATTCACCGAGGCCGAGGTGAGCAGGGTGATACCCAACTTCTTATACTGCTTGGCGATCTCTTTGGAAACTTCTGGATCTTCATTGGGTAGAGCCCGGTCAAGGTATTCAATAATCGTGACCTCGACTCCATAGTTGGCAAGGACATAGGCGAATTCCATCCCAATGGCTCCGGCACCGACGATCACCATGGAGTTTGGCAGTTCTCGGGAAAGGATCTGGGACTCGAAGGTCACCACGTTCTTACTTATTTCCACCCCTGGCAGCAGTTTCACAGTGGAGCCCGTTGCAATGATGGCGTTGTCAAAAGTGACGGTTTGGCTTCCGCCCTCGGAGAGCTGAACCTGAAGGGTGTGAGCGTCGCTGAAGCTACCCAGTCCGTTGATCTCGGTGATGCCGTTTTTCTTCATGAGGAAGTGCACACCTTTAACTCTTCCCTCGGCTACGGTGCGACTGCGGTCAAAAGCGACCGAGAAATCAAAGTCCACCTCTCCGCGGATGCCGAACTGTTCAGCTTGATGAGTGAAGGTGTGAGCAAGTTCAGCGTTGCGCAGCAGGGCCTTGGAAGGAACACAGCCCACATTAAGGCACACCCCACCCCAGTACTGCTTTTCAATGACGGCCACCGATTTGCCCAGTTGTGCGGCACGGATAGCGGCGACATAACCACCGGGGCCCGCGCCGAGAACTACAACGTCAAAGTGATTAGTGCTGGTGTTCATGGAAGTTCTCCTTTAGATACAGATTTGTTTCTCTTGGCAAGATTGCTGCGATCTGCTGTTCAACGTTGGCGCGGATGACAGGCAATGAGTCATCTAGGTACATGGTGGCCGTTGCAGTGACATGGACTATCGAGGTGATCACACGAGCGAGTATCGCTGCGTCAAGGCCAGCGTACTCCGAGAGCACCTTTCGCATTCCTTGTTCCCAGCGCTGGGCATGGGCCAGTCCCTCGGCTCGATGAGGTTCTGCGGGGTCGCCAAAAACTAGCTCATGCATGTAGGTGCGACCATTTTCTGGATGCTCTCGAATACAGGTCAGCACCGGGTCTATCAGAGCCATGAGGTCTCGAACGGGGTGAGGCTCCGGCCCCTTAATCAAGGTGTCGGCAGCCAGCCCTTCTTCGATTGCGGTGGCGAATTTTTGGTTCTGCACCATAATCAAAAGCTCCGCTTTGGTTCCCGCGTAGAGGTACAGGGTTCCGATAGCGATATCTGCTTTGTCAGCAACCTGTTGCGTTGTGACACTGTTGATTCCCTCTTTAGCGAGCAGGTAGCTGGCTGCGGACAAAATTCGCTTAAGTTTTTCTTCTTTAGCCCGTTCCCTGCGACCACGGGGAGCATAGACCGACTTCATATTTCCTCCCTTGACAAAAATATCTGAGCTTGCTCATAATTGAGTATACTCGGAAGCATCGAGATGAAAACCTTTCATCCTCACAGCGAACAAGGCAGGAAGCACACAGCGCAAATGACAAAGCAACCTAACGAAGATCACGGTGCCACAGCATCGCTTGTTGCTGCGGAAAATCGCACGGTGGATGCCGCCGGGGCACAATTCATCTACCGCGAACTTGGTAATGCTCAGGATGAGAGCTTGCCCCTGGTCGGGCTGACCCATTTGGGCGCGAACCTCGATAGCTGGGATCCAGAACTCATCGACCCCATCGCCGCCACGCGACGAGTCATCCTAATTGGCTACCGCGGCGTGGGTGCTTCTACCGGAACACCGCAAGATAATTTCGAGGCCATGGTTCAAGATGCGATAGCGACCATCCGAGCATTAGGCCTAGCTCAAATTGATCTATTTGGGCTCTCCATGGGCGGGATGGTGGCACTGGAAGTCCTACGCCAAGCACCCGAATTAGTGAACCGCGTAGTCTTCGCCGGGACCGGACCGCGGAGCGGTCCTGGACTGACGCAAATGACCAAGACTTTCATCCGCGGTGTCCTACGTGGGGCAATCACTTTGACCAACCCCACCTCCGTCTTGTTTTTCACAAAAACTGACAACGGCAAGCAAGCCGCCAAAGAGTATCAGGCTCGGCTAATGCTCCGGTCCACCGGTCGTGACAAGCCGGTAGCGCCAAACGTATTAGTGGCCCAGCTACGCGCAGTCAAGCGTTGGGGCCAAGCAACGCCCGTAACCTTGGGGTTCGCTGGCCCCGTACTAGATTTGCACGGCGATTCTGACGCAATGGTCTTCCCAGAAAACACCGAAGCGCTCAAGCGGGTACTCCCCCAAACGCAGGTGCAGATCTACCCGGACGCCGGGCATGGTGTTGTCTCCCAACACCGTGCATCAATTTCACAAACCATCACTAAATTCTTGAGTCGCTGACCGAGCGACGTTTCGACAAATATCCATACATCAGCCAAGAGGAGCACATAACATGCGAGCATTCGCCATCGATAAATACAAAGGTACGCTCAGCGAGACCAACGTTCCCGAGCCAACCCTCGGCGAGCACGACGTACTGGTGAAGGTACTGGCAGCTGGCGTGAACCAGCTGGACGAAAAGATTCGTGAAGGCGAATTCAAAACCATCCTTCCCTACGAGACTCCGCTAGTCCTTGGCCACGACGTTGCCGGTACTGTCATCAGTGTCGGCTCCCAGGTCCGCGGATTCAAAGTCGGGGACACGGTCTACGCTCGCCCCCGCGATTTCCGCATTGGCACCTTTGCCGAACGCATCGCCATCGATGAGGCCGACGTCGCTTTGGCTCCAACCACAATCACTATCGCAGAGGCCGCTTCGTCGCCGATGGTTGCGCTCACTGCATGGCAGGCCCTAGTAGTCCGCGCAAATATTCAGCCGGGACAGAAGGTGCTGATCCATGCTGGCGCCGGTGGCGTTGGCTCAATCACGATCCAGCTCGCCAAGCACCTCGGTGCGTATGTGGCCACTACTGCGTCTGCCAAGAATGCCGACTTTGTCCGCGAGCTGGGAGCCGATGAAGTTATTGACTACCGCAACCAGGACTTCGAAAAGGAACTCTCCGGATACGATCTAGTGCTCGATTCACTCGGCGGCGAAAACCTGGAGAAATCACTGCGTATCCTGCGTCCCGGCGGCAAGGCCATCGGCATCTCAGGACCACCAGATCCTGCCTTCGCAGCTAAGGCGGGTCTGAACGTAGTGTTCCGTTTGGCCGTCACCGCGTTGAGCGCCAAAATCCGCAAGCAGGCCAAGAAACTTGGGGTCAGCTACGAGTTCTTGTTCATGGATGCCAGCGGCGAACAGCTGCGCAAAATCGCCAAGCTCATCGACAATGATGTGCTCAATCCGGTAGTTGGCAAGACCTTTGAATTTGATCAGGCACCTCAAGCTTTGGAAGCTCTAGCCAAGGGTGGCGCCCGAGGCAAAGTTGTTATCCTCGGCGCCTAGTTCTCATACCATTTAGCATTCCCCAAGCTCAGGAGGAGCAGAAATCATGTCCACAAATGAACCAGTCATCACTTCCTACGTGCAAGCACCGGCAAAAACCATCAGTGCCGGTGGCGTCAATTTTGCCTACCGCGAGTTGGGTCCTAAGGGCGGCATCCCGGTTGTCTTTTTTGTCCACTTGGCAGCAACCTTGGATAACTGGGACCCACGCATTGTTGATGCCATCGCAAAAAAACGCCACGTTATCACCTTTGATCAGCGCGGCGTAGGCGCATCTTCTGGCACAGTTCCCGACACCTTGGAGGCAGCCGCAGATGACGCGTACAACTTCATTACCGCACTGGGCTACGACAAGATCGATATCTTCTCGTTCTCTATGGGTGGCTTCATCGCTCAGGACCTAGTGGTCAAGCACCCAGATCTGGTGCGGAAATTGGTGCTCACCGGCACCGGACCACGTGGCGGCCGGAACATCGACAAGGTGGTTGCGGTGACCTACTGGGACATCTTCCGCGCCACCATCACCCGCTCAGATCCTAAAGAATTCTTGTTCTTCGAACGCAACAAGGAAGGCAAAAAAGCTGGCAAGGCTTTTGTGGAGCGTTTGAAGGAGCGCACCGTTGACCGCGACAAGGACATCGCATTTAAAGCGCTGCAAACCCAGCTCAAGGCCATCGTGAAGTTTGGCCGTTCGGCACCTTCAGATCTGTCAAAGATCACCATCCCAACTTTGATCGCCAATGGCGATTATGACCGGATGGTTCCATCGATCCTTTCGGTAGACCTACACCAGCGCATCGCCGGATCCGAACTGATCATTTACCCGAACTCCGGTCACGGTGGCGTCTTCCAGTACTGGGAGAAGTTCGCGCCGGTCGCCGCCGAGTTCCTGTCCGAGTAGTCCCGTTTTCTTCGCAAGAATCAATTGGAAGGCATGAAAATGAGTGAGAAAGCAAAACCAGAGGTCGCTAAGCACTTCACTTCATCGATCTTGCTGTGGATGCGCAAGGACCAGCCACGCCAAACCGGCATGGACTATTGAAAAGGCCCCCATTCGGGGATTATCGCCAATGCTCCGGGCTTGAGTGAATATCGGCAGATTCATCTGGCAGAAGCTAATCCTGGACGGTGGCCAGCCCACCCGTCCTTGGAGACGCTCATTCCCGAGGATCGGAAGATTGACGGCATCGCCGAAGTAACCTTCGAAAATGCTCTGTCCCCTTTGGCCGGGCGCGAGCAAACCGCATTGGCCTTTGCAGACGAGGTTAATGTCTTCCGCCGCACCTTGCTCTACGCCGGACCTCCGAGTTCCTCCCGGTGGTACGACGTGGCTCTTGGGTCCCATCCGGGATCTCGCGCAGTGCTGTACCTACGCCGTGGCAAGGACACCGGCACGGTGGCCTTCCATAAGTTCGTGAAGAAAACTTTGGTACCAGCTCTAGTAGAAACCGGTGTGCTTACTGAACTGCGCACCCAGGTATTTCTGCCTTGGAGTCAGAAGCTGTGGGATACCCCAAATGTGGCGCACGATAATCCCGAGGAGCAGCATCTACATGCTTGGGTGATTCTTGGCTTTGTTGACGACGAGGCGCGTGAGAAATTTTTCGCCGGAGGTCAGGCTGCCAATCTCTCTGAGCTAATCGCGCCTTTTTACCTCGGCCGTTCACGCCTACGATGTGGAAACGACCCCGCGCTACGTAAAGGGTGGCGAGATTCTCGCAGCACCCGAATCCTAGCCGCCCGGCAAACTGCTAAGGCCTGCGCCAATCGGTCAGTCCAACCCACTGACCGAATAGCGCAGGCCTTAGTGCACTGCTTGATTGCCTCAGCTTAGCTTGGCAGTATCGAGGAAATTTGGGTGCGAAGTCGCCCCATGATTTCCGAGTTGCTGGACTGGGCATTGACCGTCGCAGACAATTCCAAGAACATGATCGATGAGATCACCGAAGCAAAACTCTTTGCCTGATCCTGTGGCATATGGGAGCGCTCGACTAGAAGGTTCGCCGTCGCCGCTTGAGTCTGCTCAACAATAGCTAAGGCTTCAGCGTGGTGAGGTTCTTCCGGATCTCCAAAAACCATCTCACGCAGGTAGGTACGGCCATTTTCTACCTGGACGCGGTTACATTCAACGATTGGTTCAATAAAGGCCAAAATTCCATCCAGCGCAGTGGAGGTCTTATTCGCTGCCGCCAATCCGCGTTCCAGAGACTGCGCATAGTGCAGATTTTGCACCAGCAGTAGCAGTTCGCCTTTGTTCTTGGCATACAGGAATAGTGTACCGGTGCCGATATCGGCAGCGTCGGCAATTTGCTGCGTGGTCACTTCGTCTACGCCGTACTTGGCGAAGAGCTTACTGGCGGCCGCGGTGATGCGTTCAAGCTTTTCCTGCTTGTTCCGCTCACGCCGCCCTAGGGGCTGGGACGCCACTGACATTTTTTTATCCTCCGGGAATAAACTATGACTACACTCAGTTTTGATTATAGTCACCGTTTGCTGGGGTTGGAAATTTACACCTTCCATTCTTCCACGATGGCGTGAGGCAACAAGGCCTCAACCCTAGGACAGTGCCCACAATTAGTAGATAAGGAAACCGCTCGTTATGACTTCCCCGTCCCTTTGGCAGCCGTTCACTCTCGGCCGGATCGAACTCCCCCACCGCCTTGCTTTGGCGCCGATGACCCGCAACCGCTCAAATGCAGACGGCACCCCGGGCGAGCATGTCGCACAGTACTACGCACAGCGCGCATCCCTCGGCTTGGTTATCACCGAAGGAACCCAGCCATCGGCTGACGGCCAGGGCTACTTCAACACCCCAGGCATCTACACCGAAGAGCACATCGCAGGCTGGCGCAAGGTCGCTGATGAGGTTCATGCTGAAGGTGGGCACCTGTTCATTCAGCTCATGCACGCTGGCCGCTCGGCTCACCCGGATAACACCCCACATCATCGTCAGCCGGTAGCGCCGTCAGCGATCTCCGCCGAGCAAGAGATCTTCACCCTTGAGGGTAAAAAGCAGACTCCCGTGCCACGCGAACTGAGCCGCGAAGATATCCAAGAAGTCATTGGCGAATTCCGTCACGCAGCTGCTTCGGCCATCGCGGCTGGAGCTGACGGTGTAGAAATCCACGCCGCTAACGGATACCTGTTGCACCAGTTCCTGGCCCCAAATGCCAACGAACGCACCGACGAATACGGTGGCTCGGTAGAAAATCGTTCACGCTTTGTCGTTGAGGTCGCTCAGGCGGTTGCCGAAGAAATTGGAGCGGATCGCACCGGCATCCGCATCTCGCCTGCTTTCCCACTCGGAGGCCTGTTCGAGGGCGAGCCAGCAGATGTCCATGCCCAGTACCAACACTTGGTCGGAGAATTGGCCAAACTGAATCTGGTCTACCTGCACGTTCATCACCTGGGCGATGACGCACTACTGCGCTCCCTGCGCCAGTCGTGGCCAACGGCCGTGCTGGTAGTGCGCTATGGCCGCGAACGCGAAACTATCGGTGCGGACATCGAGGCAGGATTGGCAGACATCGAACCGCTGGGACGCATTGCCCTAGCTATCCCAGATGTTGTTGAACGCCTACGTACCGACGCACCGGTTAATGATTTGGACCCAGCCACACTCTATGTCGGTGGAGCAAAGGGCTACATCGACTACCCAACCCTGGCTCACGCCTAAAACCAACAGAAACAAATTCACAAAAGAAAGTAGGAAGCATTCTCATGACTTCACTTAAAGATGCAGTAGTTCTAGTCACCGGCGCAAACGGCGGAATCGGTGGCCACTTTGTCCGCGAAGCTCTGGCCCGTGGCGCAGCCAAGGTCTATGCCTCGGCCCGCAACCCACAAGTTTGGGATGACGAGCGTGTTGTACCGCTGACCCTGGATGTCACCGACTCTGCGTCCATCAAGGCCGCCGTCGAAGCCGCACCAGATGTCACCGTGTTGATCAACAACGCCGGCGCCTCGACAAGCACCTCCGAAATCCTGAGCCACAGCGACGAAGAAATCCGTGCCAACGTAGAGACCAACTTCCTGGGCCCACTGTTCCTGGCTCGTGCCTACGCTCCACTGCTCTCAGCCAAGGGTGGGAACACCGCAATCATCGATATCCACTCCGCTCTGGCTTGGTATGCAGTCGCCGGTATTTACTCGGCTACCAAGGCAGCCCTGTGGTCCGCAACCAACTCGCTTCGCCTGGAACTGCAGCCTGCAGGCGTGCAGGTAGTCGGCGTGCACGTAGGTTGGGTTGATACCGCCATGGCCGCTGCAAGCACCGATCCAAAGCTGGATCCAGCAGTGCTGGTGACCAAGGTACTTGACGCTACCGAGGCCGGAGAATTTGAAGTTCTCGCTGACGAAACCTCCGTGCAGGTGAAGTCCGGACTGTCGGCACCATTGGAAGCTCTCTACCCACAATTGGCGCAGGGCAAGTAAAAACAGCCAAGTAAAAGCTCGCTGGGTATTCGGTGGCGAGCGTGGTGACATGTCGGGCCCTGCTTGTACAGTACGAAGCACTCGCAGGTGCAACGTCCACGAACCAGCAAGGAGCCCGACATGTTCAGCAAAAACTCTCCACGCTCAGCAGCCACCGAAGTTCCCGACCGCTTTGTGATCATCTTTGATTCGGCGGATCCGGCAACCCCGGGCATCGCTGCCGAAACTCGCGAGCAGCAAGTTCCTCAACTGCTAACCGAACAGGGCTACTCCATCAGCGAGTACTTCCCAATGTTGGGCATCGCGGTGGTCACCAGCAAAGCTGACCAGCTTGATGATTTCCGCCAACGCTGCGCAGGCCACCAATTGCCAGCCGAGGTGGTACCCGAACTGATCTACCGCATCCTTCCGGATGCTTTAGCCAAGGACAGTTTCAGCGACACGGGGCAGTTCACTTGGGGACTGCAAGCTGTGGGCGCAGATCTCAGCTCTTACACCGGCAAGGGCATCAACCTCGCGGTTCTGGATACCGGCTTTGATGCTAACCACCCGGATTTTGCCGGACGCAACGTCACCACCAAATCTCTGGTGGACGGCGAAGATGCTGCCGACAGCCACGGTCATGGAACCCACTGCATCGGCACCTCCTGTGGACCACGCACTCCTGAGCAAGGCCCGGGTTATGGCGTGGCCAGCGAGGCGAATATCTTTGCCGGCAAGGTGCTCGGCGCCGACGGCTCAGGTTCTGACTCCAATATCCTCGCTGGCATCAACTGGGCGCTGGAAAACAAATGCCAAGTCATTTCAATGTCGCTGGGCGCCGATGTAAAAACCGTGCACCCGCCCTACGTCACCGCCGGCCGGCGAGCCTTGGAACTAGGCTCGTTGATCGTGGCCGCCGCCGGCAACAATGCCCAGCGTTCAGCGGGAAACCCCGGTTTTGTGGGCGCACCGGCTAATAGCCCGTACATCATGGCGGTCGCTGCGGTGGACTCCAAACTGGCGGTTGCTGACTTCTCGGCCCAAGCGATCAGCACCGAGGGCGGCGAGGTGGACATTGCCGGTCCTGGTGTAGATGTTTATTCCTCTTGGCCAGGCTCCCAGCGTTACAACACCATCAGTGGTACCTCCATGGCGACCCCGCATGTGGCCGGGCTTGCCGCACTGCTGGCAGAATCCACCGGGTTACGTGCCCAAGAACTGTGGGACAAGTTAGTCCAAGAAGCTCGCAGCCTGTCCTTGCCGACCACCGATGTGGGTGCCGGCCTGGCCCAAGCCCCCACCAGCGCAGAAAGCTAGGCTCATGTCCGACTCTGAATTACCGGTATATGTCATCACGCTGGCCGAGGGCATTGAAGCCACCGGTGCGGTGAGTGAACTTGAATCTCACGGTTTACAAGTTAAACGAGTGCTCGCTGCCCTGGGCCAAGTTATTGGTCAGGGCAGCGAGCAGGTTGCTACACAGTTACGTGGATTAGATTCCGTGCAATCGGTGGATGCCCAACGCACCTACCGCGCACTAGACGAGTAGTCCGTCTAGGCTAATCCGACTAGATTGTTTCGGTACGAAATTCGATCATCGCATCAATGAGCCAGCGCACGGTGTGCTCGGTGAAGGAAGCTCGCGGCATGATCCGCCAGCTTTCTTCACCGGTACGCCAGAGCAATACTGGAATGTTAGCCAGTGATGTAGTGATCGCGTGATTCACCGCAAATGCTCGTGGATGAAGATCTGCCGGACAGCTCTTGCGCAGCACCAGCGGGGCTTTAGCACCGGTAAGTTCCAGCACGCTGCGGTTGGCCGAAAGGTCCACTACCTGTCCTGGATTTTCCCCTAGAGTTTGATCGAGTTTAGCCGCCAGTTGCGCATCCTCCGGGGCTGCCACCAAGAACTCGTCCGGGCCCAGCCAGAGCACTGCCACGGTATCCACTTCACCGCGCACCTCTCCGACCTTTTGAGGCAAGCCCACACCGGTAGCTGTTGCCACGGCGTCAAAGCCAGCACTGCCCGGTGCACAACGCACCGAGACCTTGGTGCTGAAGGCAACTTCACTCAACGACAATGCGCCGGGCACCGAAGCGTCAGCCATTTCTTGGTACAGGTGCGCTGCAGGAGAAACACGTGTTTCATTTTTGATCAAAGTGTCATTAGCCATCTCGACGGCTTCCTTCCGGGTCAAAGAGGACGGTTTCACCGATGGTGACCTCAACAAGCTGGCCATTTACCGGGGTTCGCAGGGTTTCACCGATGCGGTTGCGCCCATTTTTGATTAGCGCCAAACCAAAGGTTCGGCCCAATGCAGCCGAGTTATAGGAGCTGGTGACCCAGCCGTCCATTGGGGTGATCCCCTCGGCGGCCAGTTCCTCCACCGATACCAGTGCTGCACCTTCTGGCAAGAGTAGGTTCTTATCTACCGGCAACACCGAGACCAGGTGCTTGCGGTCCTCGCGCTGGTTATCTGCTCGTGAGTAGGAGCGGTTACCGACAAAGTCCTTAAGCTTGGAAACAACCCAATCCATACCGGCATCTTGCGGGGTGACCGTACCGTCGGTGTCCTGACCGACAATAATGAAGCCCTTTTCTGCACGCAGTACGTGCATGGTTTCGGTGCCATAGGGGGTGATACCAAATTCTTGGCCGGCCTCGTACACGTCCTGCCAAACCTTGAGTCCATGCCATGCCGGGATGGCAATTTCAAAGGCTAATTCTCCAGAGAAGGAGATGCGCGATAGTCGTGCTTCGATCCCGGAATCCAGCACGATGTCTTGGAATGCCATGAACTTAAAGGCTTCGTTGGAGACATCAACGCTGGAGGCGAGCTTGGCGATTACTTCGCGGGACTTTGGCCCCACTACTGCTACGGTGGCTAGCTGTTCGGTCACCGAGGTGCACACCACGTCCAGCTCTGGCCATTCGGTCTGCAACCATTCTTCCAACCAGTCCAGTACCGCCGCCGCGTTACCGGTGGTGGTGTGCATCAAGAAGCGATCTTCAGCCAAACGCAGGGTTACACCATCATCAAAGATCATGCCGTCGGGCTTGCACATCACGCCGTAGCGCCCCATGCCAACCTTGAGCTTGGTGTATCCGTTAGTGTAGATGCGGTTCAAGAATTCTGCGGCGTCTGCTCCGCGAATTTCAATTTTGCCTAAGGTGGTGGCATCAAGCATGCCCACCGATTCACGTACGGCCTTGCACTCACGGTAAACCGCGGTTTCCATGTCTTCGCCGGCTTGTGGGTAGTACCAAGGGCGCTTCCACTGTCCAACATCTTCAAATTCCGCGTCGTGCTCTACATGCCAGGAATGCATGGCGGTCAACCGTGCAGGATCCAATTGGTCCCCGCGGTTGCGTCCAGCCAAGGCGGCAAAAGCCACCGGGGTGTACGGTGCACGGAAGGTGGTGGTGCCAACGGTGGCCGGGTTTTCAATGCCCAGAACCGCGGCAATCACACCGATAGCTGCCACACCGGACGTCTTGCCCTGATCATTAGCGGTGGAGATCGAGGTGTAACGCTTGATATGTTCCACCGACTGCATGCCAGCGCCTGTAGCGCGCAGTACGTCAGCTACTGTCTGGTCACGCTGCAGGTCCACAAAGTGGAACTTGTAGTTTGCTGCGTCATCACCAAATCGTGAGGGCACCAGCCAGACCGGACGGGTTTCACCCATCGTTGTATCCGGGGCCTGTGGCACCCGAGCAACGGTGTCAAAACCGGCAGCGCTCGCTGCGGCTGCACCGGTGGCGGCGCCCGTGGACAAGGCGCTAGCGGTATCAAGTAGTCCGGTCACAGCTCCAGCCAAGTGCTGGTTGGCTACCGCGTTGGCGGGGACAAAAGCATGAATGCTGTTATTCCAGTCCAGCTTGCCCTGGCGCTGCGAGTGCAGGTGTACTACCGGGTTGAAGCCACCGGCCACAGCCAGCACGTCGACATCAATGCGGGTGACTTCGCCCAGCTCACGCTGTTCATCTAGGGTGGCAACAAAGATGGCCGAAAGCTCCCCATCTTCATTGGCTTCGGTATCAACCACAGCAGAACCCGAGATGACTTGCACCCCGTCGGCTACCGCTTGGGCGGCCGCGGCGGAAATGTTCTGCCGTGCATCAACCACTGCCACCACTGAACCGGAGGCAGCTAATTCGCTGACCAATTGGTAGGCAGAGTCGTTGGTGGTGAAGACCGCGATCTTCTCCCCTGCACGAACCCCGTAACGGTTCAAGTAACTGCGCACCGCACCGGCAAGCATGATGCCCGGGCGGTCATTGTTTTCAAAGACCACCGGTCGCTCGTGGGCGCCGGTAGCCAACACAACCTGTCCGGCACGGATGTGCCAGATGCGCTCACGGGAAACACCGGGTGCAGCCGCAGCATCTAGGTGCACGGTGCGGCGTTCAACGGCCACCAGGTAGTTGGCATCATAGGATCCAAAAACCGTGGTGCGCTGCAGGTGTGTGGTTTCCTCGGCCTGGGCCAAGTCACCGACCACTTCGCTGATCCAGTCGGTGGAATCCTTGCCATCAATCTGCTCACCGGCAGTATCCAGCAGAGTGCCGCCAGCTTCGGGGCGCTCATCGAGCAGCATCACCCGGGCGCCGGAGCGCGAAGCTTCACGCGCCGCGGCCAAACCGGCAGGACCTGCACCAACCACCAGGACATCGGTGTGTACGTGCACGTGGTCATAGTAGGCAGTGTCGGTGTTTGGATCCAGCACACCCAAACCGGAGAGCAGGCTAACGGCTACGCCCTCGGTGACTGAGACGGTGGTTGCCGGGAGCATGGATTCGTTGATGTCTGCTTCGTGACGAGCAGCCACGGTAATCAGTGCATTGGGCTCTTCTACCCCGGCGGCCAAGATGCCGCGCGGGCGCTTCAGGTAGAGCGAAGGACCACAGGCACGAATCTGGTTGGCCAACATCGCACTGGCGACGGTGTCTCCGCGGTAGGCGGAGATCTGGTGACCATCGATGCTCAAGTTCAGCGGTTCGTCTCGGTTGATCCGGGCACGTGAGCTGAGTTCTTCGCTCAGACGTTGCGGCTTGCTCATCGGGTGCCTCCTTGAAGCTGCTGGATCTCAGGTTGCGCCTCACCGGCGCCATAAACGGCCAAAAATTCGTAGCTGACGGTGTCGCGCAGGGCGTTGAACCACTTGCGGCAGCCGCCGGAGTGGACCCAGCGTTCGGCGAACACGCCCTTCTTGTTGCCACGGTAGAACAGGTAGCGGGACCATTCCTTATCGGTCAGCTCCGCGGGATTCTCCGGGTAGGCCACGTGGGCTTCGCCGCCGTAGCCGAATTCGTTTTCGTTGCGTGGCCCGCAGTGCGGGCAGTCGATTAGCATCATGGTGGCTGCTCCTAGTGTGCGACGGCTGCCGCGCCGTGTTCGTCGATCAGGTGGCCGGTTTCGAAGCGTTCGAGGCTGAACGGGGCGTTCAGCGGGTGCGCCTCGTCGTGGGCGATGGTGTGGGCCAGGGTGAAGCCGGCGCCCGGGGTTCCCTTGAACCCGCCGGTGCCCCAGCCGCAGTTCACGTACAGGTTCTGGATCGGCGTCTTGGAGATGATCGGCGACGCGTCCAAGGTGGTGTCCACGATGCCGCCCCAGGTGCGCAGCACATGCGCCCGGGCGAAGATTGGGAAGAGCTCCACGGCCGCGGCCATCTGCTCTTCGATCACGTGGAAGGCACCGCGTTGGCCGTAGCCGTTGTAGCTGTCGATCCCGGCGCCCATCACCAGTTCGCCCTTGTGGGCCTGGGAGACGTAGACGTGGATGTGGTTGGACATGACCACGGTCGGGTGCACCGGTTCGAACAGCTCGGAGACCAGAGCCTGCAGCGGGTGGGACTGGATCGGCAGTTCAAAGCCGGCCATTTCGGCCAGCACCGAGGAGTGCCCCGCGCCGGCGAGCGCGACCTTGCCGGCGTTGATGGTGCCGCGCGTGGTCTTCACGCCGGTGACCTTTTCGCCGTCCTTGATGAACCCGGTGACTTCACAGTTCTGGATGATGTCCACGCCCATTTCGTTGGCCTTGCGGGCGAAGGCCCAGGCAACGTGGTCGTGCTTGGCGATACCGGCGCGTGGCTGCCAGGTGGCGCCCATGACCGGGTAGCGGATGTTGTCGCTGGTATTGATAATGGGGCAGGCTTCCTTGACCTGGGATGGGTCAAGCCATTCTGCGTCTACCCCGTTGAGCTTATTAGCTTCCACACGACGTACAGATTCGCGTACGTCGCCCAGGGTGTGAGCCAGGTTTAGGACACCGCGCTGGGAGAAGAGGAAGTCGTATTCCAAATCTTCGGGTAGCTGTTCCCAGAGTTTCAGTGACTTTTCGTAGATGCCAGCCGATTCATCCCAGAGGTAGTTCGAGCGGATGATGGTGGTGTTGCGGGCCATGTTCCCGCCAGCCAACCAACCCTTTTCTATGACTGCCACGTTGGTGATGCCGTGGTTCTTCGCCAAGAAGTACGCAGTAGCCAAGCCGTGGCCACCTCCGCCGACGATAACTACGTCATAAGACTTTTTAGGGTCCGGGTTCGCCCACAGGAACTCCGGGTGCTCAGGTAACAGATCAGCCACAATGAATCTCCAATCTCCGCCAGGACCATTTCAATGTATGAATTGCCGACAACTGATATATCAATCTGCAATTCACTGTATGATAGAAAACGAAACCCGGTCAATGGGTTGGCGAAAATTACGTGGATGCTACGCACAGCAGGAGGACTTCAGTGAGTGAATCTCTCTCAGATCGCGCCTACCAGATACTGCGCGACCGTTTAATCATGTTGGACATTGCTCCAGGTGAGCCGATCAATGAGGCTGCCTTGGTGCAAGAACTGAACATCGGGCGCACTCCCCTACGCGAGGCTCTCAAGCGCTTGGAAGTTGACCATCTAGTTCATTCTTATCCGCGTCGCGGAACCTTTGCCACGCGGGTGGACATCACTGAGCTTGCGGCCATCACCGAAGTCCGCCTTGCCCTAGAGCCACTGGCAGCTGATCGCGCGGCAGCATTAGGCGGCGGATCGTTACGTGCCCAGATTGAACAGACCCTGCACGCCATTACGAACTTCAAAGGTGATGAGTCACGGCGCACGCTGATGGAAAATGATTTGGCCGTACACCGGCTGATCTACCAAGCTGCAGCAAACCATCACATGGAAGAGACGCTGATCAGGTTGGACAACCTAGCTACCCGCATCTGGTGCCTGACCTTGGATCGCTTGCCAAGCATTGAAGAACACATCGCCGAACATCAGGCGTTGTTACAGGCCGTACTGGATCAAGACCCATCTACCGCCAGCGAGCTTGCCCGCGAACATATCGCCAGTTTCGAGTCTTCGGTGCGCGCAGTACTCTAGGTTCCGCCTGTCGGCGCCTCTCACCTGCCTCGCGTGAACCATCCATTCTCTTGGGCCCCTCGCCACGATTTCGGGTTCATCATGGGAAGCGATCAAGCAGGATCACTAGCGACGGTCTGGAAAGTCTCCTTCGTAGTCATTCCATGTACCCGCTAGTTCTTGCATCGCCCATAGCTGGTGCTCCACAGAAGCGTCTTTGCCCGCAAAGTCCATGACGATGTAGTTCATTGTGAACCCGTCCTGAAGCGTATCGCCGAATTCCTTAGCGCGGTCTTTGCTCTCAAATCGAAAATAGTTGGCCTCTGTGGTGCTGTAGCTTTCAACGCAATCCACCGATGTTGCGCAGGCAATTTCAGTATTTTCTTCCGGCTGAGTCGTGACATCTACTGATCCCTGGCTGTCGGAATTTACAAGCTCCTGCAGAGTCAGAGCACGCTGCGGGTCCGCTATAGAACACCCAGCCAACGATGGAACAGCGAGAAGTAATGCGCCTGAAAGGATGAGACCCGAGCGTGAATTCATTTTCCTATTTTCACACCTTCACTTGGGAAGTACACCCTACTTGCGGATGATTCACTCCGGGCAATGAGTGTTCTTGTCATCCTGCATACACAAAGAATCCGAGGCCGTAGGCCTACGTTCAAGGTCCTACGAGTTGAACCAGAAGAGATCTTTGGGATTCGCGCGAGGAAAAGAAAAATCTCCCGGTCAGATGACCGGGAGAATTTTATTCAAATTTGTGGAGGTAAGGGGATTCGAACCCCTGACCTTCTGCATGCCATGCAGACGCGCTACCAACTGCGCCATACCCCCAAAAGATTTGGATTCTTTGATATTTCTATCGTTGAACCGAGATAAAACTCTACCGGAGGGTATCGAAAAACACCAAATCCGCTCTCAGAGATCCTAATCACAGGCCACTATTCTATTTGTCCGTGCACAGTGGTAAGAATGATCTCGGGGCCGATCGGTTCCAACAGACATTGAGTGAAAGGTGCGTTCACATGGCCATTGGAATTACCCCATACCTTCGCTTCGCCGGTGATGCCCGCGAAGCCATGGAATTCTACAACGCAGCCCTCGGCGGCGAGCTATCGATGATGACTTTCCAGGAGGGAATGAACGATGGCAATCCAGCTACGGCTGATTTGATCATGCATTCCTCACTGTTCATTGAACGTGGCATCCACCTGATGGCCTCGGATACCCCGCCAGAAATGAACGTCACCGGCAACGGCGTCATCGCTCTAAGCAGCGACGCCACCAACACCGCCGACGACGACGTGCTCCACAAGTGGTGGGAAGCCCTCGGTGAAGGTGCCACTATCGAAATGCCATTGGAGAAGGCCCCGTGGGGCGACTCCTTCGGTCAGCTCCGCGACAAGTTCGGCGTGGTCTGGATGTTCAACATTTCAGCTGTTCGCGACTAATCAGCAACGGTGTGTTCGCGGGCTGCGACAGCGTCTCGGCCCACGAGCAGGCCAATCTTCCTGGCACGCATCTGCGTAATCAAAGCAATCAGCAAGCCCAAGACGGCCAACCCTGCGCCCACCAACGACGGTGCACGGTAACCGAAGCCAGCGGAAATCACTGCCGCGCCCAAGGCAGCGCCCAAGGCATTAGCCACGTTTAGTGCCGAGTGATTCAGCGATGCCGCTAGCGACTGGGCATGCGGTGCCGAGTCCATCAGCAGGGTCTGCAAACTTGGAATTAATAGGGACCCAACGGCACCCAAAATGAAGACCATGATCATCGTTGGGATGACCCAGCTAGCCACAGCGGCGAAGACCAGCATGGTTGCAGCCATTAGGATGCTCGAAAGCTTGATGGCACCAAACACCGACCAGTCAGCCAAGCGGCCACCAATCAAAGAACCAATCACCATGCCCAGGCCATACAGCGCCAAGGCAATAGGTACTAGGTTGATGGCCAGCCCGGACTCTTCGGTCAAGGTTGGTGAGATGTAGGAATACACCGCGAAGAAACCACCGAAGCCCACGATTCCGGTGGCCATGGCCAACCAGATCTGGGGACTCTTCAAAGCGGTAAGTTCCCGTCGAATACTTGCTCCGGATTCCACCCTGCGCCACGGAACAAAGAGCGTAATCAGTACCGCGGTCACCAATCCGATAAAGGCAACAATGTAGAACATTGAGCGCCAGCCAGCTTGCTGTCCAAGCATGGTTACCAGCGGAACACCACCGACGTTGGCTACCGACAACCCGAGCATGACCCACGCAATGGCGCGGCCACGCATGGTTCCTGGAACCAAGCTACCGGCCAGCACACCGGCCAAGCCAAAGTACGCACCGTGGGGAAGCCCAGCAAGGAAACGGGTAATAAGCATGGTGTTGTAATCAGGAGCAAAAGCCGAGGAAAGATTTGCCAGGGTGAAGAAAAGGATCAGTAGCTGCACCGCACGCTTGCGTGGGATCTTGGCAGCCATAGCGGTCAATACGGGGGCGCCAATAACAACACCCATGGCATAGGCACTGATCATCAGACCCATCTGCGAGTTAGTCACTTGAAGGTCACTCGCGCCCTCTTGAAGCAGGCCCATCATTGAAAATTCGGTAACGCCGATACCAAAGCCACCCATGGCCAGAGCGAGGATCGCCAATAATAATTTTCCGCCGGACAGGTAGGCAGTCATTTAGTACTCAATTCTAGGCTGTTGCTTGATCGCGGCATCCTCGGCGCTCTATTCCTATCGTAGTGACTGTGTCGAATCGCCGGGGTACTTCTCCAGCTGAAAATTACGAATCCCACAGTATTTTGTGCCACTGTTTAAGTCCTATGTCTCATGCATCGCACCAACGCCTTCCGATCTCGCTGATTATCGCGAGGATCTTTTTTGTTCTGCTCTGCCTAGCGCTGGCAGGGCTTTTGGTATTCCATCAACAGATCCCCGATGTCTTGGGACTTGGACTTGTTGTAGATAATTTGGCTCCCTGGGCGGGACTGGGCATCCCGGTGCTATTCCTTATCGCCCTGGTGGTGCGAGGCCGGGCTAGCTTCATCGGCCTACTTGTTCCTGTGGTTGTCTGGGCGGTCCTGTTTGGGCCAAACTTCATCCCCGCTACCCAACATGCACCGCAGGCTGCCCTGAAGGTCGCAACCCAAAACGTGCACGAATCAGCCGGAGTGCAGGCAGCCAAGGAGCTAGCTGACGCAGGGGCAGAGGTTATTACTCTGCAAGAAATCGGCGAAGGCCAAGAAGACCAGATCAGTGCAGAACTGGCCAAATCTCATCCCTACAAGTACATGGTCAGTACCGTAGGTGTATGGAGCGCCTACCCGCTGGAGAACCCGGAACCACTAGATTTGGGGCTGGGTTGGAATCGAGCCCTACGCGTTGATGTGAATACCGGGCAAAGTACCGTGCGGCTGTATTCAGTTCATGCTGCCTCGGCACGTCCCACCGGACACGATGAACGCGACATGATGCTAGCGTCGCTTGCTAACTTCGTCTCCAAAGATCAGTCGGCGAGGATTGTTGCTGCCGGCGACTTCAACGCCACCAGCACCGACCGGCACTTTGCACCCATTGCCAAGGCCATGGATGAGGCCAAATACAGCAAGTGGGGACTGGCCTTGACTTGGCCGCGCTCCCCCTTCCCGATGCTGGGCATTGATCACGTGATGCTGCGTGGGGTGGATTCTGCCGGACTTGAACGCCTAGAGATTGGCGATTCTGACCATTACGCCCTGCAAGCCACCGTCGATTTGGATAGCTAAAGCAGCTAACTGTCGCTCAGACCGGTCTGCCGGAGGGTGATGTTGATGCGTCCGGCGCCCAACTGACATTCGGCCGGGGCGGTACCCGGATGGATCTTTGTCACCCCGTGATAGGCAAAGCGCGCCGGGCCGTCAAAGATGAATAGGTCTCCTGAAGCCAAGCGCAGTTCTTGCCAGGGACGATTGCGATTTTCCGTATTGCCAAGCCGGAAGGTTGCCGAGTCCCCGATGGAAAGAGATACCACCGGGGCGTTGATACGTTCCTCGGCATCTTGATGCATGCCCATCGTGGCGTGCTGATCATAAAAATTCACAATGGCTGCGTCCGGTTGGTAGGCGGCAGCACGTGCGGCATCACCGGTAGCTTCTGCGAGTGCTTGCTGGCCTAAACGAACCAACCATTGTTCCATGGGTGCCACTGGTGCACCGCCGAGGTCATCGGCGGTTTTTGAGTACCGGTTGGGACTCCAGTGCCAGCCCAAACTTAAAGATTGCACGCTCATGGGATGACCATTAATTTGCGTGCGGTGGGGAGGAACGGGTCCGTGTCCCCACTGGAAAAAGCGTGCGACAATCCAATCCTGCGCGGTAGGGCTTAGCCAACCGGGCAGGTGCCACGCTCCGGGACGAACTTGTCCCCCGGTGCGTTCAAAGGCACTGTCATCAAATAGTGACTCCATGTACCCAGCGTGCCTGTTGCAGGCATCGACCGGCAAGCTCCCGTGTATTCGCTCACTGAATTTTGCAGGTTGACCGGCCCAGTGCCTTGCAACACTAATCACACTAATGTCGTTGTGTTTCTTCCTACCGACTCGAAGATTTCCAGAAGGTTAACCTTTATTCGAATTATTACAGCCGAAACATTTGCGATACCTCTGGGAAAAGCTGGCACTCTAGGCTGGAAAGCACCTACTTATTCCAAGGAGCACACCATGTCATACACGAAATTCCGGCAAGGATCGAGGCAATCATGATCGGCGTTGACCTCGAACTTGCCCAGTGCATGGTGTTGATTGTTGGTAACCGCATCGCAAACAGAACCGTTGCGGAGCGCTTTTTGGCCCAGGGAAGCACACTGCTGTTCGCCGAGGATCCGCAGCAGGCCGCTGAGCTAATCGGCCAGGCCGGCTTGCTGGTGGTTTGTGATGCAGAGCCAGAACGCTTCGACGCTGTGGTGAGCACCGCGCGAATCCCGGTGATGCGCGCTCAGCCAGCTGCTCCTGCCGGTTCAATTACTCTGCTCGGCGGAGGCCCCGGAGCTTTGGATCTTATGACCCTTCGCGGAGTGCGTGCGCTGGCCGAAGCAGAAGTGATCTATGCTGACCGATTAGGTCCTAGCGAGCACCTGGCCGTTCTGGCACCGCAGGCAAAAATTATTGACGCCGGCAAACTGCCGGGGCACCACAAACTTACCCAACGTGAAATTGAAGCCCAGATGATTCAGTCGGCCAAGGCCGGAGCCAAAGTGGTTCGACTAAAAGGTGGAGACCCATTTGTCTTCGGTCGCGGATTTGAAGAAGTTGCTGCGGCCACCGACGCTAATGTTCCAGTCAGCGTGATTCCAGGGTTGAGCTCCTGCATCACTGTGCCTGGCGCAGCCGGTATCCCGGTCACCGCACGCGGGGTGAACACCATGTTTACCGTCGTTTCCGGCCATGACCCGCTGAGCCTGGATCAGCTAGAACACCTTGCCAAGCTTGGTGGCAGCATCGTGATTCTGATGGGCATGGGCACCGTGGAGCAGACCGTCTCTGGACTTCTTCAAGTAGGCATGCCCAAGGATATGCCGTGTGCCATCATCCAGTCCGGAACTACGGACATCCAACGCACCAGCCACACCCAACTTGATCAGTTGGCTGGCACAGCCCGCAATCACTCCAATCCTGCAGTGATTGTCATTGGTGAAGTTGCCGCCTTGCCACAATCACTGGTTCAAGCGGTACCTACAGAACAAATTTTGGAGACCGCCTAATGAATATCGTCAAACCTTTAGCCGGATTCCGAATTGCGGTTACCAGTGACCGTCGCTCAGCTGAACTGATTGAAGCTTTTGAACGCCGTGGCGCCGAAGTCACGCACACCCCCCTGCTTCGCCTGGCCCCGCTAGATGATGAACAACAGCTGCTTGCCCAGACGCACAAACTCATCGAGGCTAAACCTCAAGTTGTGGTGATTACCACCGCTTACGGGTTCCGCCGCTGGCTGGACACCGCTGAGGCTGCTGGTATTGGTGATGAACTGATTACCGCGTTCAGCCAGTCCGATCTCTATGTTCGTGGGGCCAAAGCCCACGGTTCGGTCCGTGCACTGGGTCTTGAACCTGCCGCGTTGGCTAAGGATGGACGCAGTTCCACACTCATCGAGTTGCTTAAGGGCAAGCTTGAAGGCGCCACGGTGGCCCTGCAGTTGCACGCTGACTCGGATCACGGGATGCCGCAGCAGCTTCGTGAGCTAGGTGCCAAGCGAGTGATCAAGGTTGAACCCTACCGTTGGCAAGACACCAGCAGCGACACCGGGATCTCCGCCTTGGTTGAAGGACTATGCGCCGCCCACTTTGATGCGGTGACCTTCACCAGTGCACCAAGTGTGCACGCACTGTTTGCGGCAGCCAATGCTCGCAATCGCCTGCCTGCCCTGCAGCGCTCACTAGCCGAGCGTGTAGCCGTGGCCACCGTTGGGCCGGTCACTGCCTCGCCTTTGGAAGAAGCCGGCATCAGCCCCTTGGTTCCCGAACGCCACCGCATGGGTGCGATGATCGGTCAGCTCGTTGAGCACCTCGGCTCTCTAGGTACTTTGCAAGCAGAAACGGTCCACGGGCAGGTACAACTACGCGGACGAACGCTGTCCATTGATGATCAAAACTGCGAGTTGACTCCCGGTCAGGCCGAATTGGTCCGGGCCCTAATCGAGGCCGGCGGCAGTGTGCTCTCACGTGATGAACTAGGTGCCGCTTTGCCTGAGGTGAGCTCGCGTCATGCCTTGGATATGACCCTGAGTCGTTTGCGCCGGGCCTTGCCACAGCCGGAAATCATCACCACCGTGATCAAACGCGGCTACCGGCTGAACGTATAAACCATTGACGGGACCTCAATAGCTACCTGAGCTCTGCCCAAGACTAGAGTGTCTTGCAGAGCACCATGTACTAAGGAGGTCCCATGGGCAGTAAGGTCCCCGCAGCTGATAACACCTTGAGGATTCTTAGGCTTTTAGCTAGCAGGAAAACTCCCACTCCGGCCGCGATGATTGCCACCTTGTTGGAACTTCCACGTTCTAGCGTCTACCAGCTACTCTCGGTCATGCTTGATCAAGGATTTATCACCCATTACCCGGAAGAAAAATCCTACGGTTTAGGCATTGCCGCCTTCGAATTATCAAGCGCCTACACCCGCCAGGAACCTCTGGCTCGACTTGGGGCACCACTAATCGCGCAGCTGGTGGATAAGGTCGGAGAAAGCGCGCATCTGGCCATCCTCCATGGCTCGGACGTTCTGTACATCGTGGAAGAACGCGCCAAGGGCCGCCCCTCGCTAGTCACCGACGTAGGTGTTCGTCTACCCTCGCACCTTACCGCTTCGGGGCGTGCCATTTTGGCGGCGCTGCCCAAGTCCCAGGCTCGTGCCCTCTACCCCAATGCGGCCAGCTTTTCGGATCGAGTAGAACACTCATCGATCACCAACTATTCGCAATTGCGGCGCGAACTAGAACAGTGTGCGCAACGCGGATATGCAATAGAACGCGGGGACGTCACCCCAGACTTCCACTCTCTTGCAGTGGAAATTCGTGACGCGAATAATTGGCCAGTTGCTGCTATCGCAGTCACTTTCCTCGCAGACCGGGTCCCAGAGCAACAATGGGACAAACTGCTGACACAGATCCGGTCCACGGCGGCAGCCTTGACCACACGGATCCAAGGACGCCGACTGAGTCAGGCGTAAATACGACCGGCAGTCAAGGTTTACACTTGCCAGGGATTCATGCCGAAAGCGGTGGTTCAGCTACGTATTCAAATTCAACACTAACGTCAGCTTAAGAAGACGACACGTGGAATGTATTCTGGGCTCACTTGGATTGGCATGGAAGTATGAATCCATGGAGATTCGATACCCGCAGCCGCTCATGACCGGTGACATCATCGGCGTTACATCACCATCAAGCGGTGTTCCAAGCGAGCTCGTGGGGCGTCTTGACTTCGCTCTACAACACCTGCGAGATCTGGGTTTTGTGGTGGATCTTGGTAACTGCATGGATGGCGCTACACACATTAGTGCGCCGGTCGAACAACGCGCCGAAGAACTCATGAGGATGCTCCTTGATCCGAAAATCAAGGCCGTCGTTCCGCCTTGGGGTGGAGTCACAGCTATCGACATATTGCCTCATCTGGATTTTGAGGCAATCTCCGCGGCGGAGCCGACCTGGATTGTGGGATACTCCGACATTTCAACGTTGATCGCGCCCCTCACCTTGCTAACCGGAAATGCAACCATCCACGGCGGCAACCTGATGGACACGCCTTATCGGGTTCCCGATTCTTTGCGGTCCTGGCTTGATGTCGCTTCATTATCTGCTGGTGACACTTTCAAGCAGTCTCCACCAGGCGTTTACAGAATCAACGACTGGGATGACTGGAGCGTGGAGCCAGAAGCCACCGAACATGCATGGAACGGCAAGGGAACTTGGGAGCGCTTGGATGCAGGGCTCGATGAAGTGAGCGTGTCAGGTCGGTTGATTGGCGGATGCATCGAAACGCTGGCCAATCTTGCCGGCACTCCGTATCTGAGAACCGAATCCTTGCGGAACGACCCGGCTGATCCGCTAATCGTTTACATTGAAGCCTCCGGCGTCGAGGCCACCACGATCTGCCGTCATCTGCACGGCATGCGTTTGACTGGATTCTTTGACGGTGCCGCCGCCATCATTGTCGGACGTACTGGCGCACCAGATTCTGACACTCTCACCCAAAACGAAGCAGTTCTCGACGCTCTGGGAACGCTCGACGTTCCCATCATCGGTAACGTTGAATGCGGTCACGTTCCACCACATCTAGCCATCATCAACGGAGCCCAAGGACGGTTAGTGTTCACCGACAAGGAGCAATATTTAGCACAGACGCTGGCCTGATTCGAGCCGGCTAGTTCAGTCCACGGCGTCAAAAATGGTCCCATTCCTAGTTCATGCCCCACTGGCGGCGAGTGCGGCCCCTGCTAGGAGTTCGGCATCGTATGGAACTCGAAGCTCCAAATTATTGGTCATTAGCTCAAGTGATCTGTTGGACCACATGCTGGTAGGCATGTGGTCCTCCTGGCACGACGTCGCTTTGCTGATCTGACCGGCCAACGAATCCTGGCTGGTCCAATTCAGCGGACCCAAATTCTTACGCATTCTGAAATACCGGACAGCTCTACCTGTTCGGAGGTACTCAGCGGATGCCCCATGACCAATGATGTAAATAGTTAGCTACATTACATTGTTAGGAATTGTCATGAGCCACGAAGCCCGCGTCGTCCGCGCCCCCAGGGGTACTCAACTCAATGCAAAGTCATGGGCCACCGAAGCCCCCTTGCGCATGCTGATGAACAACCTTGACCCCGAGGTGGCAGAGCGCCCTGATGATCTAGTGGTGTACGGCGGCACCGGTAAAGCAGCCCGCTCTTGGGAAGCCTTTGATGCCATCGTGGAAACGCTCAAGGATCTTGAAGACAATGAAACTCTTCTGGTGCAGTCGGGTAAACCTGTTGGCGTCTTCAAGACCAACAAATGGGCACCACGAGTACTCATCGCCAACTCAAATCTCGTAGGTGATTGGGCCAACTGGGAGCACTTCCGCAAGCTGGAAGCCGAAGGCCTGATGATGTACGGGCAGATGACCGCTGGATCTTGGATCTACATCGGAACTCAAGGCATCTTGCAGGGCACCTATGAAACCTTCGCTGCCATTGCTGACAAGCGTTTTAATGGTTCTCTTGCTGGAACCCTCACGCTGACCGGCGGTTGCGGTGGCATGGGCGGGGCACAACCACTAGCGGTGACGCTCAATGGCGGTGCCGTACTGATCATCGATGTTGATGAGGCACGCTTGCGCCGTCGCTTGTCCAAGCGATACTTAGACGATGTAGAACTGGATTTGGAGCAAGCTCTTAAAAAGGTGTTTGCTGCCAAGGCCGAGGGCAGGGCGCTGTCCGTTGGCTACGCTGGCAACGCGGCAGAGATTTTCCCCGCCTTGCTCGAACGCCACAAGGCCGGTGAGTTCACCTTCGATATCGTCACCGATCAGACCAGCGCCCATGACCCACTGAGCTATCTTCCGTTGGAATTCTCTCTGGATCAGTGGCAGTCGCAGGCCTCGGCGGATCCTGCTGGCTTCACCAAAAAAGCTCAAGCATCCATGGCCAAGCACGTCGAAGCCATGGTTGGCTTCCAAGATGCCGGCGCCGAAGTCTTCGATTACGGAAACTCCATTCGCGACGAAGCCAGAAAGGGTGGTTTCGACCGCGCTTTTGAGTTCCCTGGTTTTGTTCCTGCCTACATTCGTCCGCTCTTCTGTGAAGGACTTGGCCCATTCCGCTGGGTGGCTCTGTCCGGTGATCCGGAAGACATCAAGGTCACCGACCAAGCCCTGAAGGATCTCTTCCCCAACAATGAGCATCTTCATCGTTGGCTCGACGCCGCTCAAGAGCATGTCGAATTTGAAGGGCTGCCCGCTCGAATCTGCTGGTTGGGTTACGGCGAGCGCCAAAAGGCAGGGCTACTGTTCAACCAGCTAGTTGCCGAGGGCAAAGTATCAGCACCAATCGTCATCGGCCGCGATCACTTGGACTCAGGCTCTGTAGCTTCGCCTTACCGTGAGACTGAAGCGATGAAGGACGGCAGCGATGCAGTTGCGGACTGGCCGTTGCTCAATGCGCTGACCGCTGCCAGCTCAGGCGCATCGTGGGTATCGATTCATCATGGAGGCGGAGTTGGCATGGGTCGCTCGATCCACGCCGGCCAAGTGTCGTTGGCTGACGGCAGCGAGCTAGCAGCCGCGAAGCTGGAAGCCTTGCTCACTAATGACCCAGGCATGGGTGTCATCAGGCATGTGGACGCCGGTTACGACCGGGCCATTGAAGTCGCCAAAGAGCGCTCCGTGCGTATTCCTATGAACGGTAAATGATCTGATGATTAGTTAGCGTGCATTGCCTGTTGATCTACTGGCAATGCACGCTAACCCCTTGCTTCGTCAGCTGTCAAAGAACGAAACATTGCGTCTGACATGGACGCAATGAACGGTTCCTTAACGTGTAATGACGAATACCTCAAAGCTTCCGATTATTCCTTGAAGGAGAATTTACTCCTGCATAGCGTGGGTCAGGTCAGGAACTACCGACCTACGGAGGACATCATGTCTGAGCAGGATTCAAACCAGCAGTTCGGAAATTTCGAGAACAACCAGTCGGAAGAAAACGACAGCTTCGGCTCGTCGAATGACCAGCAGAACGGTCAAGAACAGTCGTACGGCGGCGGCAACGAAGAGCAGTCGTACGGTGGCGGTAACGGACAGTCCAGCGAGCAGTCCTTCGGCGGAGGCCAGGACCAGCAGTCCTTCGGCGGCGGCAATGAACAGTCGAGCGAGCAGTCCTACGGCGGTGGCCAGGACCAGCAGTCGAGCCAGGACTCCTTCGGCGGCGGTAACGAACAGTCCGGCGAGCAGTCCTATGGCGGAGGCCAGGACCAGCAGTCGAGCCAGGGCTCGTACGGTGACAGCAACAGCGAGCAGTCCCTCGGTGATGACAGCGAACAGTCCAACCGCGGATCGTTCGGTGACGACAACGAAGAACAAGGCTTCGGCAACCAGGGCCAGAACGAGGGGTTCTAATCTTCGCTCTAGCACTCGGCTGCTTTCACTGATTGCAGTTGCGGTGTTTCCGTAGAGCTAAGCTCTACGGAAACAGTTCAAGAAGAAGTCGCCTTGTCTCTGACGTTTCAGAGACAAGGCGACATTTTACTATCTAAGCGGCATTCGTTTCAGTGACCGGTCGGAATGGCGCTAATTATGGGCGTCGGGTTTCCGCGCTGATGAACCATGCCTGCTGCTCTAGATCAGCAATGTACTGGTGCAAGATGTCAGCGGTGGTTGGATCCGCTTCATCCACCGGATCATGCACTTCTCGGATGACACCCACTGTGCTCTGCAGTGCCTTGACCACCATGTCAACTGCATCTGTGGTCAGGATTTCGGTGTTAACTGGTTGCTCCAGCTTGCTGTACTTGGTGACCGTTGCAGCCAATCCATCTGGAGTGACGTGAAGTGCACGCATGCGCTCAGCAATTTCGTCTGAGCCACGGCGGGCAATGTCTACAATCTCGTCGAGGTTCTGATGTAGATCCCTGAAGTTTGGACCCACTACGTTCCAATGGATCTGTTTGCCAACCAGTTGCAGGTCAAGAAGCTGGACAAGCACGTTCTGCAAAGCGTCGCCAAGTGAGGCTGGAGCGATAAAGCCCTGCTCGGCATTTTCCTTCGTCGTTTTCTTAGCTGTGGTTTTCTTGATGTCTGTCATGGCATCTCCCTTGCATTGAAGTTGACGTTGCCGACACCGGTTGAGTTCCGGTGCACTTCTTTGCACGTTACTTCCGCTGCACGGCGATTCCGAATTGAATCAACAATTTTGAGAAGACATTCAGCAAGTGGCCATAACGCGTCAAGACTCAAAAAACTGGCGAGCAACAATTGCTCGCCAGTGATCGTTATGCTCCGGCGTCGGTTCCACCGTTCACACGGTCCAACGTTGAAGGACCGGCGACCATCCGGAAGATTCCCCATGCCATGGCCAGGCCACCCCAAATGACTCCGAGCCACATTGGAGTCAAGGCGCCGGCCCCGCTTACTGAGGCGGTGAATATGAATAAGAGAAACAAGGTGGCGATGAGTCCTCCACCAACAACAAGACCTATCCCGTGAATTTTTTTAGGCATCTGTCCGCTCCAAGGTAATTCATCATTGAATGGACCACTGGATACGCCGTAACTCGTGATGGCTACAGTTCACCAGGCTGTCCTTGGACTGTTGTTCCCACATTGCCTCCCGTTCGCGCGCACTTGGCACACAGAGTTGATGATAGGTACAGGGTAGGCCTGTTTACTGCGCAGAACTAGTGGCATTTGACCTGCGCTTTCCCGCAAACGCCAATTTGATTTCTACATCGTTGATCTTTTAGCTCAGCGCAGATGGACAATGAATATTCAGACGCTAAAACCTAAACGACAAGCTACTGAACCGGGAGGTTGGCCATGGACTCATCCCTAGCAAGACACTACGGGCTCGCAGTAGCGATCGGACTTCTCGCAACCTCACTTGCAGGGTGCGTGAGAATTCAAAGCTCCTCCGAATCTGAGCCATCATCCTCAAGTTCTGCAAAAACTATTGTTCGCAGTGCAGCTCCCATTGAAGGCACTGTAACTGAGCGCCGCAAGAATCCAGAAGGTGTGGCTTCCGGAACGGGTATTGTTCCCAAAAAGACTTCAGAGGATTCCGTCCGGAAGAATTTTAAGCGGGACGAGTCTCAAGCCACCGAGAAAAAGCGCTCTCGAGAATGAACCTGAATGGCGATGGACAGATCTTCAGACTCGTTGGGAACTGCATGCAGGTGAAGAACAGTGGCTTGGCGAAATAGGAATGCTTCGGGACAAGACTGTGGCCAGTCCAATACTCTTGACCCCAACGCTCATTCTCGCGTAGATCAAGGTTTCTAAACACCGATCACACCACGTCCGGTATTTCAGACATAACCCCTGATTATCCCCCACCAACCAATCGTTACTGCCGAACAATAGAAGCTGGAGACCACCTTGTACAGTAACGAACGGACTGATTTTCATGACTTCTTCGACCCCAGTAACCCTTGAACTTCGCGGTGTCACGGCCGAGGATGTCATCGCAGTAGCCCGCCTTGATGCACACATCGAGATTTCCGCCTCGGTACTTGAAGAACTCGCTTCTGTCCGCGCTCATATTGATGCTCTGGCTTCCGCAGACACTCCCGTGTACGGAATATCTACCGGGTTCGGTGCTTTAGCAACACGCCACATTGCGCCAGAAGACCGCGCCAAGCTTCAGCGTTCACTGATTCGTTCCCACGCTGCGGGCATGGGTGCACCAGTGGAGCGCGAGGTCGTGCGCGCACTGATGTTCCTGCGCGCCAAGACTCTGGCATCGGGCCGCACCGGCGTCCGCCCTGTAGTGCTAGAAACCATGATTGGATTGCTCAACGCTGGAATCACTCCAGTTGTGCGCGAATACGGTTCCTTGGGATGTTCAGGGGATCTCGCCCCACTCTCCCATTGCGCCCTTGTACTCATGGGTGAAGGCGAAGCAACCGACCGCTTCGGTGTGCAGCGCCCAGTGCCCGAGCTGCTAGCAGAAGCCGGAATCACCCCAGTTGAATTGGCCGAAAAGGAAGGTCTGGCGCTAGTCAACGGCACCGACGGAATGCTCGGTCAGCTATTGATGGCCCTGGCAGATCTTGAAGAATTAGCCGACATCGCTGACGCCACGGCAGCCATGAGCGTTGAGGCTCAGATGGGCACCGCACAGGTATTCCGCGCTGAACTACATGAGGCGCTTCGCCCGCATCCGGGCCAAGGCCGAAGCGCTGCCAACATGTATGCGTTGTTGTCCGACTCCCCTATCGTCAATTCCCACCGTGAAGGTGATGGCCGAGTTCAGGACGCCTACTCACTTCGCTGCTCACCGCAGGTTACCGGCGCGGTGCGCGACACCATCACCCACGCGCGAATGGTTGCCACCCGCGAACTTGCCGCAGCAATTGATAACCCAGTGGTTCTTCCTAGTGGAGAAGTCACCTCAAACGGAAACTTTCACGGTGCACCGGTGGCCTACGTCTTGGACTTCCTGGCCATTGCAGTAGCCGACTTGGGTTCTATCGCCGAGCGTCGCACCGACCGCATGCTTGATCCTGCCCGTTCGCGTGACCTGCCAGCCTTCCTGGCCGATGATCCCGGAGTTGATTCGGGCATGATGATTGCCCAATACACCCAAGCTGGTCTGGTCGCGGAAAACAAGCGTCTGGCAGTTCCGGCCAGCGTTGATTCCATTCCCTCCTCTGCCATGCAGGAAGACCACGTGTCCCTCGGCTGGCATGCAGCTCGCAAACTGCGCACCTCGGTAGCAAATTTGCGCCGTATCTTGGCAGTGGAAATGCTCATTGCTGGCCGAGCACTAGACATGCGAGCTCCGCTGCAGCCGGGCGCCGGCACCGGCGCGGTACTTGAACTGTTGCGCACCAAAGTTGCAGGTCCAGGCGAGGACCGCTTCCTTTCCGCTGAGCTAGAAGCTGCAGATCAGCTACTGGCAACCGGTGCGGTGCACCGAGTACTGCGAGAGCACCTTCCCGCCTAAAGAAGCAGCCCAGGGATGTGATTTCGCAGTCAGAAAAGTTCTGTGCACTAGAAGAAGCGTAAACTTTACTACTGGGAAACCACTCACCTGATGTGAAAGAAACGTCTTATGCAACGCACCATGTTCAAGTCCAAGATCCACCGGGCAACCGTCACCCAAGCCGACCTGCACTACGTCGGCTCAGTAACCGTTGACTCGCAGTTGCTGGAGGCCTCGGATATTTTGCCCGGAGAACTGGTGAGCATCGTGGACATCACCAACGGCGCACGCTTGGAAACCTACACCATCGCTGGTGAACCAGGCAGTGGTGTCATTGGAATTAATGGTGCTGCTGCACATTTGGTTCACCCCGGCGATCTAGTCATCTTGATCAGCTACGCACAAATGGAAGATGCCGAGGCCCGCAACTACGTGCCTAGCGTGGTTCACGTAGATGCTGATAACCGCATCATTCACCTCGGTGATGACCCGGCTGAAGCTGTAGCCGATGGTGTGCAGACTCCCCCATTCGCTCAGCTACGCAGCAATTAACTACGTTTACGAGGCCAGTCGACGCGCAAGATATTGCGCAGTTCGGCTGGCCTTGTTTTGTGCCACCTGTTCTGGTGTGCCCTCAGCAACGATGCGTCCACCGCCGTCGCCACCTGCTGGACCCATATCAATGACCCAGTCACTGGCAGCAACCACATCCATATGGTGCTCAACCACGATCACCGTATTATCTTGATCCACAAGCTGTTGCAACTGGGAGACCAGAAGTTGAACATCGGCAGGATGCAATCCCGTAGTCGGCTCATCAAGCAAATAAAGCGTATGACCACGGCGCTGACGTTGCAGTTCGGTAGCCAACTTGATGCGTTGGGCTTCACCACCGGACATTTCAGTTGCCGGTTGGCCAAGGTGAAGGTAGCCCAATCCGACTTCTCGCAAGGTCGCCAGTGCTCGGGCAGCAGCAGGTATATCAGCCAGAAATTCCTCGGCTTCGGTGACACTGAGTTCAAGAATCTGCGCGATGTTCTTGCCCCGGTATTCAACTTCTAAAGTTTGTTCGTTGTAGCGAGTCCCATGACACTGCGGGCAGGGGCCGTAAGTTCCTGGCAAAAAGAGCAACTCAATTTCCAAGAATCCTTCGCCTAGGCAGTTTTCGCAGCGTCCCCCTGCAACGTTGAATGAGAATTGGCCAGCGTTGTAGTTCCGTTCCTTAGCCAAAGGCAGCTGCGCATAGATTTTCCGGACCGCGTCAAAGAGCCCGGTGTAAGTAGCCACATTTGAACGTGGGGTCCGGCCAATAGGTTTCTGATCCATGAGCACCACACGATTAACCTGCTCAGCACCCGTGATATCTGTAATGGATGCGTGCTCAACTACCTCGGCGTCGTCGTCGGAAGCTTGACTAGCTGCCCCGCCAACGGCTTGGGCCAATGCTCCGGTGACAAGGCTTGATTTTCCTGAACCTGATACCCCAGTCACGCTGGACAAAACTCCCAAGGGGAATTTCGCTTCCACGTCCACTAGGTTGTGCAGATTGATCCCGCGCAGTTCAAGCCATTGTGTTGCCGTCCTGAGCTCACGGCGTGCAACCGGTTCTGGATCCAAGAATTTTCGAGTCACCGACTCTTCAATTTTATTAAGGCCCGCCACGTCCCCGCTGTAGAGAACGCGGCCACCTCCACTGCCAGCTCCAGGGCCCACATCGACTATCCACTGTGCACGGCGAACCACATCCATATTGTGCTCCACCACAAAGACGGTATTTCCTTCCGCTTTGAGTGCAGAAAGTACCTCAATGAGCGGTTGAACATCAGCCGGGTGCAATCCTGCCGATGGTTCATCAAGGACATAGATGACCCCGAAGAGACCTGCGCGTAGCTGGGTGGCGATACGCAATCGTTGAGTCTCACCCGGCGACAGGGTCGGGGTGGCACGGTCCAAGCTCAAGTAACCCAATCCGAGATCTACAAGGACTTCAATCCGACCCAGCAGATCAGCGCTGATGGTGCTCACCACATCGGCTTTCGCTTCACCACCGGCTTGGTGGGCGAAAGGACGCAACAACTGCGCCAGTGCCTGCATGGATTCATTGTTGAATTCAGAGATGTTCAGCCCAGCAAAGCTGACCCGTAGTGCTTCTGGTCGGAAACCGGTCCCGGAACATTCAGGGCAGTCCTGAGAGATCATGAATTCCAGTGCTTTTGCCCGGAGGTTCTCGCTCTTGGACGTCGCGACGGTATGGCGAACATAGCGTTCAGCGCTCCAGAATTTTCCCTTATAGGGTTTGGCAACACGGTCTCGCTCTGGGGTGACTTCTACGACAGGCTGTTCCTCAGTGAATAACAACCAATCTCGTGTTTCTTTAGAAAACTGTTCAAAGGGCAAGTCAATGTCATAGCCCAGGTGTGAGGTGATGTCCCGAAGATTTTTTCCTTGCCATGCTCCGGGCCAAGCCGCGATTGCCCCGTCTCGAATACTCAATGAGGGAACCGGAACCAGAGTCTTCTCGGTGACTGAATGAACTGTGCCTACACCGTGGCACTGGGGGCAGGCACCCACCGCAGTATTTGTAGAGAACGCATCAGAGTCCAGCCGGGAAGCACCCTGAGGATAGGTGCCCGCACGAGAGAACAGCATGCGCACCGAATTCGACAGGGTTGTCAGTGTTCCTACTGTTGAGCGAGAGCTTGCGGCACCACGTCGCTGTTGTAATGCGACCGCTGGAGGCAAACCGGAGATGAACTCAACCTTGGGTGTGTGGCCCTGGGCGATGAGTCGACGTGCGTAAGGTGCTACCGATTCTAGGAAGCGGCGCTGGGATTCGGCAAAAATTGTCCCGAAAGCCAGTGATGACTTTCCCGACCCGGAGACCCCGGTGAAGGCGACCATTGAATCTCGTGGGATCCGCACTTCCACGTTGTCCAAGTTATTTTCGTTGGCACCACGAACATGGATAAATCCGTCCTGCGTGGCCGTTGGCTGAGGCGATGCAAAGCTGTTCATCTTCTCCACAGTATCCGTCCGGTTCAACTCAGCCCAATTTCTGCGTCTGCAGCTCAGTGCCCAGGCTCATCGTCCCAGCTGGTGCAGTCTGCCTCTGGACAGCCCTGCCACGTTTTGGAGAAGTATCCAACAATGGATAGGGCTTCGCGCAGTGGATATCTTTCATCGATTCCACCATGAATCCGTTGTGCTGATTCTTCGAGTGCAAGGTGGAAAAAGCGACAGACTTCGTCGTAGCTCCAAACTTCTGCGGTCAACTCAACAAGCTCACTGTGGGTGAGCATGTGGGCTGGGTTCAGCCCGATATCTATCAAGGTATTGAACACAAATTCTTCGGTTAGCTCGTGGTCCGCTCCGCAGTCACACCACGTGATCCCTCGGCTAGGCATGCTCCAAACATCAAGGCGGCTACTTGAGCTATTTGCCGGCGCCATCGTTTCCTCCCTGGTTAGTTGATGCGGGTCTGCCCAATCTAGCCGTGAGCGCCGACACTTTAGGCTCGCCGACTATATTTGTTAGCAGGTGAGGTGCCAACAATTAACATAGTCTTTGAGATCAGATGGCAGTTTCGAATTGACGATACTTCTCAGGAGTCTTCTAATGAACACACCTTCTTACCCGGATAGCCAAGATAGCGATTCGCACCGCAAGTGGAACGAACTACTTCAAGAAATGCGTGTGATGCAGACCGGCGTGCAGATCCTTGCTGCGTTCCTGGTTGTGCTGCCCTTCCAGGCTAGGTTTGACATTCTCAACCGGCCCGAGGAGATGATCTACATAGCGCTATTGATCGCTGCAACGTTACTAATTCTTCTGATGATTACCCCTGTGGCTGTCCACCGTTATTTCTTCGGTCAACGCCTCAAGGATCAGACCGTCCAGCTGGGCCACATTGTGCTAAAAATCGTTGGCATAGGCGTGGGCCTGCTAGTTTCGGGCTGTGTTTGGTTTGTCCTGCAGGTGCTTTTTGGTTGGCAACTTGGAGCGTGGGTCGGTGGCTCACTGGCTGTAGTCACCCTGTTCCTTTTGCTCGCACTGCCACGGATTTTGATTCCAAGTCACGCACGCGAATCTGGCGACTAATTCCCGAAGCTAAACCATACGATCGATTCGTCGTAGCATCATGCGCATGGGTAAGTGCCTAAGCCGAACAGGCAAGATGCGCGTACCCATGCGCACAAAACTCACCGTCACCCGGTTGCGTCGTTGGACTTTTTGGGTGAGATCAAACCCAAATTGTTCGTGCACTGCCCGCGGCAGTTGAGCGATAGTCACGTCCCGCATCAGCGGTAGCCCTAGCCGAATCCACCACGGCGCATTGCGGCCTAGAAACAATTCGTTGGCTAAGGCTCTTGTTTGATCAGTGACCTTTAAGGACGCCAACGTTGTGGTCATGTACTGGTCAAACTCTTGAAGCGTTGAAGGCCAATAGTCCGTTGGCATTTGCAGGGCATCACCTAGCTGGGCGTATTGCCGATACAGCTGTTCGTCATGCTCAACTTCGTGAGGCAACACTTGAGCGGCGATCACTCGGGCTGAGTCGTAGAGCGTAGCGGCAACCCACAATTGCAACTTGGGATCCAAGGCAGAATAGGCCGGCGTTCCCTTGCCCAGATCCCTCGTGCCGCGCACGTTGCGGTGTGCGTTATCTACATGACGGATCATCTTGCGCTGTTGTTCGGCGGTGCCATTACTGAGCGCATAAATGTAGCCCAAGGTGTGAATTAGCCGGCTAAGTGGGTTGCTGGCAAAATCCGAATGTTCTGCGATAGCTTGGCCGATCTGCGGGTGGGCCAGCTGCATGAGGATTGCGCGTCCAGCGCCTAGTAGCAGGCCGGCTTCCGGGGCAATTCGAGTGAACTGCTCGCGACCTCGGCTTTCAGAACCTTGCTGACTCATGACTCTGATTTTAGGCGTCAAAATAGATGGTTCGCTTAAAAGTGCAGTGTGGATGCTGCCACGAATTTCTTTCGTGGCAGCATCCACACTGGTTTACACCGATGTGTTGCTATTTATCGGTGTTGGTGAACATAGATTGCTGCAATGGGGTGACCTTCAGTGTCTTGAGTTTCGCAGTGCCTCCCTTGGCAAAGAGCGCCAACTGATCTGCTCCCTGGTTCGGGAAGACCTGGTCGGTGAGGGTGCGCTGCCCGTTCTGAGCGAAAACTTCTACCGAAGAACGGTCAAGGTAAACCTGTAGGGTTACCTCGCCATTGCTGTTGAGCTTCACCGGCATTTCTTCAACGGAAGCGAAGTTAGGGTTGAAGCCCACGTTCCCTGAATTGGTGCGGTCAACGTAAACCTTCTTTGAATCTGCGTCGTAACCGATCACTGTTGAACTCTTAGCATCCCCATGTACGGTGATGCCCGAAGTCTTTGCAGTTCCTGGATCAAAGGTCAGATCCACCTTGGCGATAGATCCTGAGGCCTGGGATGGTAGCGTGCGGGTTCCTTCAGCGATCGAGCGATTGCTTTCGATGTAGCTTGGCTTGCTTCCTAAGGTCTTGACCTGGTCAACCGGCTTCTGGGTAAGCCGAGGTCCTTCTGCGGTTTGAGTCAGTCCTACCTGGCGTGGCAGCGAATTTGCACTACGCCACGGATCAGTGGGAATGTCATTGGCATAGTCCCAGTTGTTCATCCAACCAAGCATGATTCGCTGGTCCTGTGGCATGTTCCCGAAGGAAACCGACGCGTAGTAATCACGTCCGTAGTCCAACCAGTCATAGCTCTCCAAAGAGGACTTTGCTGCAGTGTCCGAAAGCGTAAATTCATCGGCAAGGATATGCCCCCAACCGTCCCGATTGTTATCAACAATCTCGATTTGGGCCTGCTTGCCAGCGAACTCTTTAACATTCCATGAGGAGAAGTCCAGGCTCTCACTATCTGAGCCTGTAGTGGTGCGCACGGTCTTATCGTCAACCACCAGATTCACTGTGGTCTCATCTGAGCGTGGAATAACTTGTTCATCGGTCTGAACTAGATTGTCCAAGGTGAGGTGTCCCCAACCGCCGGTAGCCTGATCAACGACCTTGATCTGGGCTTTCTGGCCTTTGTATTGGGCCACTTCCCATGATTTCCAGTTCATTGCCCCGGCGTTGTCTCCGGCGATGGTGTCCACGATCTTGCCGCCCACCAACAACTGCACTTCTAGTTGTTGGCTAGGGTCATTACGCCGGTGTCCACCACCAACGAGCATGCCAATGCGATCCTTAGAGATGGTGAATTCTGGGGAGGTGGCGGTGCCGACCTGGTCATCACCACCGGCACCCACTTCAAAGGTATTAAGTACCTGCGAGCCCAAGGCCATGTTCCCACCCTTGTACGGTAGGTTTTCCGGAACCAGTGCGCCGGTGCCGGTCCAACCAAACGCCGAGAGATCTGATCCTTCAGGAACTTCAAAACCGTCAAAGAGCAGGTCTCCGACCGGAGCCTTATTGTCGCGTTTGTCGCTCACTCGCGCATGTTTACCACCACCCACCAGGAAGTTCAGGTAATCCTGATCAACGGTAAATGGATCGGAGAGCATGGTGCCGATGGGATGATCCCCGCCGCGGAAGGAATTCACCAACCCGGCTCCCTTATATCCGGTCACTTCCTGCTGCCCAGGGACGGTTCCGGCCATCGGCTTGGCACCAAATGGTCCATCCTGATCGCTGGTCGAGTCGTTGGTGACGGTCCACTCTGAGTAGTTGCCGTCGTTAAAGCCTGAGAGAATTTTTCCTTCAGGCATGGTTGGCACTGGCTTGGTGGTGTCGGAGGTGAACGTGGTTCCGTCGAAGTCTCCAACGAAGTATTGTCCTGCAGATCCCCCGGCGACGCCGCCTGGGTTGATGTTCATGACCATAACCCATTTGACGTTCTCCGGGTCCCCATCAATGGCCAGTGGGAACAGGTCCGGGCATTCCCAAACGCCACCGGTGGCGTTGGCTGGTCCGAACTCGCTGAGCTTAGTCCAGTCCTTGAGGTTCGAAGACTTGTAGAGCACTGCCTTGTGTTCGGTGGCTTCCACTGCGGTCATGACCCAGTAGCCCTTGCCGTCTTTGCCGGTGTACCAAGAGACCTTAGGGTCACGGAAGTTTGCCGAGTTTCGGTTAACTACAGGATTGTTTTTGTACTTGGTCCAACTCTGGCCGTCATCCAGGCTGTAGGCCAGTGACTGGGCTTGAAGACCTGCGTGCGGTGAGCCGGCCTTATAGGCGCTGGTGTAGATGGCAATCAGTGGAGGTTTTTTGCTGGTGCCGAATCCTGAGGTGTTGTTTGTATCGACAACAACACTGCCTGAGAAGACATCTTCTTCTGCATCGCCTGCGATGGCCAGAGGCTGCTGTTCCCAATGCACCAGGTCTTTTGAGGTGGCGTGTCCCCAAGACATGTTTCCCCACACGTTGCCCAAGGGATTGTGTTGGAAGTACAGGTGATAAACACCTTTGTAGAAGACCATTCCGTTGGGGTCGTTCATCCAGTTTTTCTCTGGAGAGAAGTGGATTCCGGGACGGTAGGTTTCATCTCCCAAATCGGCAGCAGCGGCAGGAAGAGAGCTAAGAAGCGTCATTCCCAAACTCAGGCTGGCGACGGTGACAAGCGAGATTGATTGCTTAGTTCGAGCAGTACATGTGGGCATTGCTGGGACTCTCTGGTGGAAGGGCGACGTTGCAGACAACGTTGTCGACAGCAAGGACTGTAGGCGAAGTCCAGAGGACAATTCAAGAGTCAAAATCAAATACTATTTATTCAGGTCAACTAAGGTTTTTGGCGCAAAAATACGCCCTGCTGACGGTTCTCAGCAAGGCTCTTATCTTCGCCTAGAAGTTGTTACTCGACCGGTTGCAACCAGGTCAGCTCAGAGCCATCACCCTCAATATGCTCGGCGAGTTCGCCGTTGAATACGGCCCCGTAGTCAGCACTGATGTGATCCTGGAACGCTTGCTCATCTTCATAGACCTCAAATACGAAGTACTCGCGCGGACGCTCTTCACGCACGTACGGAAGGAACAACACATTGCCTGGTTCGTTGCGAACATGTTCGGTGAGCTCGTTCATCAATTCGGCAACGCGCGCCTCATGACCTTCTTTGACGGTGAACTCTGCGTACAAGGTTTTCTGTTCCATGGTTAAGACCTTTCAAAGTGGTGGTTCAAGAAAAATTTAGTGGGTACTACTTCGTGGCTGCTGGTGGAATTTCGCCGGACCCTCGAACGATCATGGTTGTTTCAACCACGTAGGTGCGTGCAGGTTGCGTGTCGCCTTCAATCCTGGCCAGCAAGCGTTCGGCAGCTAGGGTGCCGATTTTTTCCGGATGCTGAGCAATCACGGTGACACCTGGGTCCACCATGTCCGAAAGGGTGAAATCATCAAACCCGACCAGGGCCACCTTGTGGCTTAATCCCAGTTCACGCAAGGCGTGCATGCACCCGAAAGTCACCAGGTTCTGGCTGGAAAATAGTGCGGTCGGCGGGTCATCAGAGCTAAGAACTTCAATAGCCGCCAGTCGCGCGCTTTCAACATCGTGCAGGTTTTCGCGCACGGGAATGCTGGAAGTGCTGATACCTCGTTCCCCTAGCGCCTCAACAAATCCGCGGCGACGTTCTCGTGCAGTTTGAATATCCGTACGGTCACCAAGATAAGCAATCTTTCGATGGCCTATGTCAAAGAGATGCTCCGCTGCCTTAGCTGCTCCGACGGCGTTGTCGGTGACTACGGCATCCGCACTTAGCCCTACGGGTTCACGGTCAATAAAGACCACCGGCAAGTCTCTTGAGTGTTCAGGAATGATATGAGCCTGATTCGCAGCGATAGGCGTAAGCACCATGCCATCAACCCGTCGACCTAAGAAAGCACGGACCAGCGACTCTTCACGTTCTGGCTCATCGTCAAGACTTGCAGCGAATACCGCTACCCCTTTAGACACCAATGCGTCTTCCATAGCGCGATGAATCTCGGCACTAAATGGGTTAGAAACGCTGGGCAGAAGTAGGCCTACCGTTTGGGTTCGCCTGCTTGAGCGCCGCAAGCTTCCGGCAGTGACATCGAGTTCATAGTTCAGTTGCTTTGAGGCAGTGAGAACTTTTTCCCGCGTTGCCTCGGAGACGCCCGCTTCATCATTCATGACCCGCGAGACCGTCTTGACTCCAACACCAGCTAATGCCGCTACATGCCGCATGGTTGGCCGGGACTTGCCACTGGCACCGACACCCGGTTTTGACATCGTTGTCAAAATCTTCCCTCTTTCTATTGACTATGCGATGTGATCCAGATTACATTCTACATGATCACGTTGTCAGGGTTTGAGAAAAGCCCACCCGCAAAGGAGCACCAAATGGCAAGTTTCCCAGCACGTCGCACCCGCACCACCCGCATGCTCGCAGCAGGCGCCGTCCTAGGGCTCGCGGCCCTTTCACTGTCCGCATGTTCAGGTGGCGACTCCGGTGAAGCTTCCGCAGATGGAAAAGTCGGCGTCTCACTGATCGTGAAGACCACCACCAACCCGTTCTTCGTTTCCATGCAAGACGGCGCCAAGAAGGCAGCAGAAACCGACGGTGTTGAGCTGAAGCTGGCCGCAGGAAAGTCTGATGGTGACGAAGCCACTCAGATCCAGGCCATCGAAAACGCCATCTCCGATGGCGACAAGGGAATCTTGATCACCCCCAACGGCCCATCAGTAGTTGACGCACTGCAGAAGGCCCGCGACGCCGGCCTGTACGTCATCGCTTTGGACACCCCACCAGACCCAGCTGACGCAGCTGACATCACCTTCGCCACCGACAACGTTGCTGCCGGTGAGCAGATCGGCCAGTGGACCGCCGCCAAGTTGGACGGCAAGAAGGCAGTCATCGCCCTCGTGGACCTCTTTGATGACAAGCTGGTCTCCGTTGACTACAACCGCGACCAGGGCTTCCTCAAGGGCATGGGCATCGACACCAAGGATGACAAGGCCAACGGTGACGAAGAGAAGTCCGGCAAGTACACCGGCGGCAAGGGCGGCGACTACGAAATCGCCGGCAACCAAGCATCCCAGGGCGCTGAGGACGGCGGCCGTACCGCAATGGAAACCCTGCTGACCGCCAACCCTGACATCAATGTGGTGTACACCATCAACGAACCAGCAGCTGCCGGCGCCTACGAGGCCCTGAAGTCTGCAGGTAAGGAAAAGGACACCTTGGTTGTCTCCATCGACGGTGGCTGCTCCGGTGTTTCAAACGTCAAGGAAGGCATCATCGATGCCACCGCACAGCAGTACCCAGTGAAGATGGCTGAAATGGGCGTCAAGGCTATTTCCGAAATGGCCAAGACCGGCGAAAAGCCAGAAACCACCGATGGCCTGGACTTCTTCAACACCGGCAGCAAGCTTGTGACCGAAGAGAAGGTCAGCGGCGTTGACAGCATCGACGCAGCTGCAGCTTCAAAGATTTGCTGGGGCAAGTAACCCCAACGATTCATCGCCACGTACCAACAAAGATCAGGATTTATCGTGACTCAGCAAAAAACCGCCGGCCCTCCGAGTTCAAGGAAGGGCGATCTGGCAGAAGAATTCATGGATCGCCAGACCACACTCGGAAAAGTACGCCAAGCCCTGCACCGCTACCCAGCCTTGAGCCCAGCGTTGGTGCTGGTTGTCTCGGTGATCGTCTTCGGGCTTCTGAACGAACGCTTCCTTCGTGTAGAAAACCTGTCACTGATTACCCAGCAGGTCTCCGTGGTGGGCACCATCGCCATCGCCCAGACCTTGGTGATCCTCACCGCCGGCATTGACCTGTCGGTGGGTGCGGGCATGATTCTGGCCTCGATGGTCATGGCCCAGCTGGCCGTGAACCAGGGTGTGCCAGGGCTGGTTGCACTGCTGGTGGGTCTGCTCACCGGTCTAGCTACCGGAGCGATTAACGGCTTCTTGGTCACCAAGTTTAAGCTCCCACCGTTCATCGTGACACTGGGAACGCTGAATGTGTACGTGGCGTTGACCTTGCTCTACTCGCACGGTGCCACCGTACGCGGTAGCGATATGCCAGGGCTGCTGACCTGGACCGGTAAGACCTTCCCTATCGGTTCGGTACGCATTTCCACCGGTGTGATTGTGATGATCGCGCTGTACCTGCTGATCGCTTACATCCTGGGCAAGACCGCCTGGGGCCGCCACGTTTATGCCGTGGGTGATGACAAGGAAGCTGCCCGCCTGGCAGGTATCCCGGTGAACAAGGTACTGATGAGTGTGTACCTCTTTGCTGGTGCAGTACTGGCAGTCTGCGCTTGGTTGCAGATTGGCCGTACCAACTCGGCTAGCCCGAACGCAGGTCTTGATCTGAACCTCGACTCGATCACCGCAGTGGTGATCGGCGGTACCAGCCTCTTCGGTGGGCGCGGCTCGGTCTGGGGCACCTTGCTCGGTGCATTGATCGTGGGCGTCTTCCGCAATGGCCTGTCCCTTGCCGGACTGGATGTGCTCTATCAAACCCTGGCCGTTGGTATCTTGATCATCGTTGCTGTGTCCGTTGACCAGTGGATTCGAAAGGCGAAGTCATGACCATGACTGATTCAGTAGCTCCCAACGTAGAAACTCGCGAACCGATCCTGCGAGCCCGCAATCTGGTGAAAACCTTCGGCCGCGTTGTTGGCCTAGACGGTGTCAGCCTGGATCTGTACCCGGGTGAAGTACTGGCCGTCATCGGCGATAACGGTGCCGGTAAGTCCACCTTGATCAAGTGCCTGACCGGCGCCGAGATCCCAGACTCCGGTGAGCTTTATGTCTCCGGTGAGCAGGTCTCCTTTAAGCGTCCCCAGGACGCTAGGATCCATGGCATTGAAACGGTCTACCAGAACTTGGCCGTCTCCCCCGCCCTTGATGTGGCTTCCAACCTGTTCTTGGGTCGCGAACTGCGCAAGCCAGGACTGCTCGGAAGCGTCTTGCGAATGCTAGATAGCAAGGGCATGCGCACCCAAGCCCGCGAGGAGCTGACCCGTTTGGGCATCTCCACCTTGCAGGATGTCACTGTCCCGGTAGAAAACCTCTCCGGTGGTCAGCGTCAGGCGGTGGCGGTGGCTCGTGCCGCTGCCTTCGGTTCTAAGGTTGTGGTGCTCGATGAGCCAACCGCAGCACTGGGTGTACGTGAATCCAACCAGGTACTCCAGCTGGTACGAGATCTGCGCGAGCGTGGTCTGCCAGTGATTTTGATCAGCCACAATATGCCGCACGTATTTGACGTGGCAGACCGAATTCACATTCAGCGTCTGGGCAAGTGCGCTGCCACCATCACCCCGCAGTCACACAGCATGACCGATGCGGTGGCCATCATGACCGGTGCCGCCACGGCCTAAGTTGGGCTAACGCCCTGTACTATCTAGGGGCACTGGGCACGGAACCACACACCGTGCCCAGTGCCCTAATTTCCGCCATTTTCGCCCCACCGCCCAGCTAAGAGAAGACATAATGACTACCAACGCCGCACCAACCCCATCGCACGAGATCCTGGTCATCGGCGAAGCGCTGATCGACATTGTCGCCACCGATCAAGGCTCTGTTGACCACCCGGGTGGTTCGCCTGCCAACGTGGCCTTTGGGTTAGGTCGACTCGGTGTACCTGTTGCACTGCTTACCGCCTTGGGTGATGACGAATTTGGCGCAAAAATTCAGTCACATCTAGCTGCCGCCGACGTACAGTTGCTGCCCGGTTCGGTGAACCTAGAGCGCACTGCTTCGGCGACCGCGGTACTGGCAGCTGATGGCTCGGCCCGCTACGAATTTGATATCAACTGGGATCTCGCACCACACACCATTGACCCGATGCCAAAGATTGTTCATGCCGGATCCATCGCTACCTTCTTAGAGCCTGGCGCTGAAGCCGTGGCGGCACTGTTGGCCCAAGCCAAGGGTCAGGCATTGGTCACCTATGATCCGAATATCCGTCCGGCGTTGGTGGGCGAACACGACTTGGCCCTGTCCACCTTTGAACGTATGGCCTCACTGTGCGATGTGGTGAAACTCAGCGATGAAGACGCCGAATGGTTGTACCCAGAACTAGATCAGCAGCAGGTAGCTACGACTATTCTGGCCCTTGGCCCCAAGCTCGTCGTGCTCACTCGTGGCGGCGACGGAGCAGAACTGACCAGCAATACTTCGCAAGTGCAGATCCCTGCAATTCTCAGCGAAGTGGCCGATACTATCGGCGCTGGAGACTCGTTCATGTCCGCCCTGCTTCATGGCCTGCTCGCACTCGGAACGGCAAATCTGACAACTACGCAGCTCGAAAAGCTGGGCCGCAGTGCCGTCGCCGCAGGCGCCGTAGCTGTTCGTCGCTCGGGCGCCATGCCACCAACTCTCCAGGAGCTGACGGCATTGTTGGAAGAGCAAGAACTAGCTGCGAACTAGTTCTGTCAGATTAGAAAAGTAGCTCAGTAGCACTAGTTTGCACCATGCCGGATTCGAGCCCGTCGCTGCAGTGAGTATTCAATGACTCCCGCGATAACACCGAACAATGCCATGACAATAATGCCAAGCATCGGTGAATAGACGAGGCCAAGGCTGTTATTCCAATCGGCTGTGTCAGCTTGATGGCTGCTCGGATTCCAAGTGGCAATACTGACCACTACACCGAATAGCGTCGCGCCCGCAAAAACTCCTACAAGATCACGAATCACCGAGCGAGTCTTTCTAAGAATTGTCGGCGCAAAAGCAAAAAACATGACAGAGGTAAAGGGAATGAGGACGCCGCCCCACAGGGTGTAGTAACCAAACGGAGTGTCCTGCGACTTACTTACTCCCAGATCGACAAATAATGCTAAAAGTGTGAAAACCGGCAACGACAGAATCTGCGCATAGAGTCGGTTTCTAACGTACGTTTCCAACCCTGTGGACCTTTCAAAATATGCGGAACAGCTGTGATTCATCTAATCGGCAACTTCGCTGTTCGGCCCTATGCATTGGTGCCACAAGTTACGACAAGCCATCTTGCCAGTCTTTTATGGGCCGGTACCTTTATCGTAGTCACCGGCATGCCAGGAGTACTAAAAAGCGACTCCACAGTGCAATATCACGTTGGCGTAGGGAGTTGATTCCCCGGTGCGCACAATGATTTTGGCTGCAGGCAGTTCTGCTTTGAGCTCTTCATGGGAGATGAATCCAGGCTCCAGCCCCTTGCTCTCGCAGAGCTCTTGGACTGAACTGTCTTTGGCTTCCGTAGCCAAAGTGCTGTGCTCGATCACCATATTGCGGACCAGCACATCAAGCACCTGCTCAAAGCTCAATAGACCTTGGACCAGAGCCAGGTCGATCACCGTTGGTCCTTTGGGAAGCGGCAAACCACAGTCGGCAATCACCACGGTATCGGTATGGCCACAGGTAGCCAGCGCTCCAAGTAATGGCGCGTTGAGAATTTCAGATTTCAGCACGAAGGCTTCCTTTGAGTCTTGCTTAAAAAGTTGTTTTAGAGGTTCTTGATCGAACGCGGGTAGGAAGCTTGGGCACCGTGTGCCTGTACCGTCAGGGCCGCAAATTTACCGGCAAATTCTGCGGCCTGAGCAAGGTCGTCACCATGAGCTAGCCGTGCCGCCACGGCACCGGTGAATGCATCACCGGCACCGGTGGTATCTACTGCTTTGACCTTTACCGCGGGCAGTGCACGAACTTGGACCCCACCATTGTCTAGGGCCACACGGTCCGCAACTAGGCAGCCGTTGGCCCCGAGCGTGATGACCACGCTGGCGATGCCCTCTTCCACCAGCATGTTGGCCAGTCGCTCATACTTGCCATCAAATTCACGGGCTGGGTGCGGGTTCAGCTGCTGGAGCACCGCTTCAGCCTCATGCTCGTTGACTACCAAAGGGTTGGCCTTGAGCAGGTACTCACGTTCCAGTTCAATCACTGGTGCCAGGTTCAGCACAATGCGATCGGTGGCCGCATCCATCGCGGCTTTGATGCCGGAAGCAGGGATTTCACCTTGTAGAACCAGAATGCCGTTAATAGCCCCTGCTGCTTTGACCGCCTCCTCGGTGACGGTGGAGTTGGCTCCTGAGACCACGGCGATGGAATTTTCTGCCGCCGAGTCCACCTGAATAATGGCCACACCGGTCGGTTCGCTACTTCGGGCCACCCGGTCCAGTTTCACGCCTGCTTCTTGCATTTGACCCAAGGCAACTTCAGAGTGTGAATCGTTGCCTACAGCGCCGATGAATTCGGTAGCCGCTCCGGCCAGTTGAGCAGCCAAGGCTTGGTTGGCACCTTTGCCGCCGGGTGAGAGTTGGTAGGAATTAGCCAGCACGGTCTCTCCTGGGCTGGGCAAACGTGCCATCAACGCGGTGATGTCTACATTGCTTGAGCCCACGATGGTGACCTGGATGTCCTGCTGCATGGTTATTTCCTTCTGATTCTCTCAACCGGCGGCCGCTGAATGCCGGTGTTTAGCTTGATACTGCTACTTGAAGATTACTTGCCGGAGTACTCTGCGATGTTCTTCGAATCAACAGTATCTACTGCAACCTGCGCATTAGCCTCAACGTCTTCACCGTTAATAGCCTTGGAGAGCATCTGCACCGACTGCTTGCCCAACTCTGCTGGGTTCTGCGCGATGGTTGCCACCATGCTGCCAGCCTTCACTGCTTTGAATCCGTCTTCGGTGCCATCAAAGCCCAAGACCTTTACGCTCTTGCCGGCCTTATCGCCCAAAGCCTGAATTGCGCCCAATGCCATTTCATCGTTCATGGCCAGTACGCCAACGGCGTCTGGGTTGGATTGCATCAGGTTGGTGACTACGTCCAGGGCTTCGGCACGGTCAAAGTTAGCGGTCTGCTTGGAAACAACTTCGATGTCTTTGAACTCTTTGAGACCCTTGGTGAATCCTTCACCGCGTTCGTTGGTTGCTGAGGCACCAGGAACGCCTTCAAGAACGATGATCTTTCCCTTGCCCTTGAGCGACTCGGCCAGCGCCTTAGCTGCCTGTTCACCACCGGCCACGTTATCTGAGGCGACAAAGGAAGCGACCTTGGTGTTGCCTACCGCGCGGTCCACTGCAACGATTGGCAAGTTTGCCTTCACCACTGGGGCCAGGCCGGCTTCTGCGGTTTCAGTATCAACAGCGTTGATGATGACGCCAGCGGAACCGTTGGTTGCAGCGGTAGCCAGCTGGTTGGCCTGGGTAGCGGAGTCGTTCTGTGCATCTACTACAGAAAGATCCATGCCCAAAGCATCGGCTTCAGCCTGAGCGCCGTCTCGCAGGTCCACGAAGAATGGGTTATTCAAGGTGGAAACTGCCAAGGTCGCCGAAGCTCCGTCGGCTGCGGTTTCGCCACGGTTGCAGGCTGCCAAAGAGGCAGCAAGGCCGAGTGAAAGGGTGATGGCTGCGGTGGTGCGAATCAGTTTTTTCATGAGTTGTTCTCCTTTGAACAGAGGCTGAGTATTTGAAAAATTAGTGTTTGACGTTCTTACGGCGCAGCACGTCAAAGCCGACGGCAATCGCGATAACCGCGCCAATAACTACTTGCTGCCAGAAAGCGGAAACTGAGAGCAGGTTCAGGCCGTTACGAATGACGGCTAGGACCAAGGCACCGATGAGCGTGCCGGAAATTCGTCCGACGCCACCTGAAAGCGAAGCGCCACCGATGACGACGGCTGCAATGGCGTCCAGTTCGTAGCCTGATGCCAAGGTTGGCTGCGCCGAATCCAAACGACCAGCCAAGATCATGCCCGACAGTGCGGCGAACAGTCCGGAAATCACAAAGACGGTCACCAATACACGCTTGACTGGGATACCCGAGAGTCGAGCCGCTTCGGTATTGCCACCTACCGCAAAGGAATTCTTGCCCATGACGGTCCGGTTTAATACGAAGGCAGCCAGCAAACCGGAAACTACCAAAATGATGATTGGCATAGGGATCGGACCAAGGTCATCACCTAGCCAAGACACCGAGGAAGCGGTGGAAATTGGACGGCCGTCGGAGATGACCAAGGTCAAACCGCGAACCACCGTGAGCATTGCCAGCGACGCGATGAAGGTAGGCAACTTACCGTAGGCGCTCATTGCGCCGGTGACCCAACCCGAAAGAGCACCGATGGCCAAACCGACGGGGATAGCCAGAGCATCTGGCAGACCGGAGGTGGTCACTGCATAGGAAGAACCCATGGCAGAAAGGGCCGCGACCGAACCGACCGAGAGATCAATGCCGGCGGCAACAATCACGAAGGTCATGCCAAAGGCCATCACTGCGATGGTGGAAACCTGGATGCCAATGTTCAGCAGGTTAGGCCCGGTCAAGAATCGAGGTGTGGCGATGAAGAGGGCTAGGCAGAGAATTACCAAACCAACCAGCGCGCCGTTATTGGCCAAGAATGCTTTGAAATCGAAGCCCTTCTTCGGGGCAGTAGCTACGCTGCTCATTTACTTAATTCCCATCTCTTCTTCGCGATGCACATTGCTAATAGCCAGGGCCATGATGGCGTCCTGGGTTGCTTCTTTAGTGGATAGTTCTCCGGCGATCCGCCCTTGGCTCATCACCAAGATGCGGTCAGACATGCCCAGTACTTCGGGCAGCTCGCTGGAAGCCATTAAGACACAGCCTCCGGAGGCCGTGATTTCGTTGATTAGTTCGTAGATTTCTACCTTGGCGCCGACGTCCACGCCACGGGTGGGTTCATCGAGCAGTAGCACCTTCGCCCCTGCAGTGAACCAGCGGCCAAACACTGCCTTTTGCTGGTTGCCACCGGACAATGAACGGATTGGCGCATCGATGCTGCCCATGCGAATGCGTAGGCGCTCAGCGACTTTCTGTGCACGAGCCTTCTGACCCTTGCGATCCACCAGACCATTTTTTGCGGTGGCAGCCATGGTGGCGTAACCAATGTTTTCGGCTACCGACGCATCAAGGACTAATCCCTGAGTTTTGCGGTCTTCAGGAACATGTCCGATCCCCGCGCGGGTAGCGGCCGCCACGTCATAGCTGGTTAGCTTTTTACCCGACACCTTCACAGTGCCCGATGCGTACTTGTCAGCCCCTGCGATGGCCCGAATCAACTCGGTACGCCCAGCGCCCATCAACCCAGCCAGTGCGACAACTTCACCGGGACGAATCTGCAGTGAGATGTCCTTGAGCGCTCCTTCTGACAGGTGCTCAACGGTCAATAACGGCTGTCCGCTGACATCGGTGGCTACGCGTGGGAACTGTGCATCGATATCCCGGCCGACCATCAGACGAACAAGTTCATTTTCGTCGGTGTCCGCAGGAACTGTGGCGATAAATTTACCGTCGCGCAGTACGTTGACGTAGTCACCGATGGCGGCGATTTCATCGAGGTGGTGGCTGATGAAGACCATGCCAACACCTTGGGTTTTCAGCTGGTTGACCACACGGAACAGGTGCTCGATCTCCGTGGTGGTCAATGCTGCGGTGGGCTCATCCAAGATCAGCACTCGCGCATCAAGACTCAAGGCTTTGGCGATTTCCACCAATTGCTGCTGGGCTAGGCCCAACTCCCCCACCGGGGTGTTCACGTCTAGGTCCAGTTCCAGCTTGGCCAATGCATCGCGGGCAATCTTACGCATTTCACGGCGGTTGATAATACCGAATTTGCGGGGCACTCGTCCCAGCGTGATGTTCTCGGCGATAGTCATCGACGGGACCAGATTTAGTTCCTGGTGAATGGTCGCGATACCTAGCGCCTCGGAGGTCTTGGTGTCGCGGATCCTTACGGGCTGTCCCTTGAACAGGATCTGCCCCGCATCAGGTTCATGCACGCCTGCGATCATTTTGATCAGCGTGGACTTACCTGCACCGTTTTCGCCGAGCAGTACCGAGACTTTGCCGGCATACACTTCGACTGTCACGTCCTCGATGACCTGTACTGGGCCGAACGACTTGCAGACCTTGTCCAGGACCAGCAGAGCGTCATTACTCATTTTTGTTCCTTCCATGCACCTACGCGCCGGTAGTTTCCGGGGCTTGGGCGAGGGACGCCCGGTTGGCGAATTGGCTAATAAATTCTTGGGGTTCTGGTTCATTGCTGCCCATCACAGCTTGCAAGGCAGTGACTGCTGCACGACCCATTGCGCGCAGGTCATGGCTGATGGTTGCAATCGGCGGATGGTGCATGAGCATCGCATCCACCTCGTCAAAAGCGATGACCGATAGTTCCGGGCCCACCCGAACTCCGGCCTCGCGCCAAACTGTGAGAGCACCGATAGCCATAGGCGCATCTGCGATGATGACCGCAGTGGGTTTCAGCGGGTGGTTCAGCAGCCAGCGAGCTCCGTCCGCGCCTGACTCGGCTTGGAAGTCACCGGCGAAGTGCAGATTTGCGTTTGATTCCAGAGCATTTGCCAGCAGCGCGTCATCAAAGGCACGGTGGCGTTCACGAGCGGTGGAAGCGTGGGCTGGTCCACCGAGGAAGGCGATATTTCGGTGGCCCAATTTTTTGAGCTCACCAATTGCCTCCCCCAATGCTTCGCTACTTGATGCTGAAACGGAAGGAACGTTCAGTTCAGGAAGTGTGCGGTCCACAAAGACCATTGGAGTACCTGAACTGATGATCCGCTGCATCATTTCGCTAGGGCGTTCGTCTTCTTCGTCCAGTCCCTGAGGAACCACGATGAGACCGTCTACTCGACGCGAAAGCATTGCAGCGAGGAACTGGTCCTGCTGGGCGGTGTCTTCATTGGCGTTACCAATGAAAGTCATCATGCCGGCCGCCAGCGCTTGCTGTTCTACGGCATGAGCCAAATCAGAGAAGTAGGGGTTGCGCACATCAGAAATCAGCAGTGCGATGGTGTCAGTTTTGGTGGAGCGAAGGGAACGTGCCTGAGCGTTGGGAACGAAGCCCAGATTCTTGGCAGCGGCTTCAACTTTTTCGCGGGAATCGGCAGAAGTTGCAGAGTGTCCGGAGAGAACGCGCGAGGCAGTGGCCGAAGATACTCCGGCTGCCAGTGCCACGTCTTTGATGGTGACGGCGTTCATCGCGTTAAGCCCCTTTGCTTACGTGTAATCGATTCCATGGAATCGATTACACAGTCTCCACCACGCGGAAAACATTGTCAACACCAACGATCTCAAGATCCAACTAGCCCAGCGATCATCTCCAAAATTATTGATGTTGATCTGAGGCTTTATCACGCATGTCGCACAGCGCACTTAATAATTCAGATTTATTCACGCACAAAAACGACAATCAACTCACTACTTTTCACACCACGCCACCGACCGATGACTATGATTGAAAACGTGTCGGTAAACCAGCTCTCAGATAGCGCGCAAAACTATCTCAAGATCATCTTTGGACTCACTGAGTGGTCCAGCGATCCAGTGACAGCCAGCGTCATTGCGGCCAAAGCTGGCATGAAGCTTTCCACGGTCTCCGGCGCATTGAGTAAGCTGCGACAGCAGGGTCTTTTGAACCATGCTCCATACGGTGCCGTCACCCTCACCAACTTAGGCCGTGGCTACGCGATGACCATGGTTCGGCGCCATCGATTAGTTGAGACTTTCCTTGTCCAGATGCTTGGCTACCGCTGGGACCAGGTGCATGACGAGGCCGAAAATCTAGAGCACGCCGTCTCTGATTTCATGATTGAGCGCATTGACGATCTTCTAGATCATCCGACCCGTGATCCTCATGGCGATCCCATTCCCACCGCAGAAGGCCACATCAACATCCCAGAAGCGATCAATCTCAGTGACGCCGTCGACGGCAGCCGCGTCGTAGTTGAGCGCATTGCTGATGATGATTCGCAGCTGCTTCAGTATTTCTCAGATCAAGACATCCGAGTTGGAGTTCAGCTCAGCGTTTCGGTTGCAGAAGATTTCTCTGACACCGTCACCGTCAAGGTCGCTGGGAAAAAATCAACCGCTCAGCTCGGAACCCGTGCAAGCACCGCAGTTTGGGTCTCCCACGTAGCTTGATGCGGTACCTACAAAGCATTTGTCGAAGCTTTCAAATGCTGCGCTAACACAAGTAACAATCCTCGAACGGCTTATTTGTCGAAATGTGGATTAGAGTAAGAATCAACCAAACTTACTGAAAAGTTCAAGTTTCTTTTCCTTGGATCGATCCACCGAGTTTTGGTCATCACTCGTATTCCTTCCTGCCGAAAGACTTCACCTTGCCAAGGAAAATCTTTGCCCTTCTCTGCGCTGCGATTCTGGTTCTCGCCGGTTGCAGCGCCCCAGCAGATTCGCCGTCGTTGGCCAGCCTTTCTGAAACAGTTCCAGCACCGTTGACCACAGGTCAGACCTTGGTCATCGAACGCGCTTCGACCAGCTCCAAGAAGGTCAGCGCCGGACCCAAGCTCAACGGTCCCAAGGCCACGACTATGCTCAAATCGCTACCGGTCAAGGGTAAAGCTGCCGCTACTGGATACAACCGAAACAAGAAATTCGGCAACGGTTGGAAAGACTTCGACAAGGACAAATGCGACGAACGCCAAGACACACTCTCACGAGATATGTCTAAGGTGAAGTTCAAGGACCGAAAGAAGTGCACGGTCGCTTCCGGTACGTTGAACGACAAGTACACCGGCAAGAGGATCAATTGGAAGGTCAAGTCTGGCAGCGTCGATATCGACCACGTGGTCGCCCTGAAAAATGCGTGGATTTCCGGTGCGCAGAAGCTTTCACAATCTCAGCGTCAGGCCCTAGCTAACGATCCGCTGAACCTTATTGCTGCTGATGCGTCCGCTAATCGCCAGAAGGGCGAGAAGAATACAGCTGAGTGGTTGCCAAAGAATAAGAGCTTCCGCTGCCAATACGTGGCCACACAAATTAGCGTCAAGAAAAAGTACGCGCTTTCGGTGACAAAACCCGAAAAGAACGCCATGACCAAGGTGCTGAACTCTTGCAGGAACCAAAAGGGCGCCAAAGTCACCGCAATTAAGCCTGCTGGTTCAACGCCAAAAACTACTCCAAAGAAGAAGACCACAAAGTCCCCTGGCACGGTCAAGGGCACCGTACATCCCGGTTCTTACTGCAAGAACGTGGACAAGGGCAAGCGTGGAAAATCTGCCGCAGGCAAGCTGTACACCTGCAAATACGATGCCAACGGAAAGCTTCGCTGGCGCGCATAATCAAGAAATGAACATGGCGGAGGTCCTTGACCTCCGCCACGTTCATTTCTGCTGAAGCGACAACCGATTCGTTGATATTCGAGAACTTGATCTAGCTAGCTGCCGCCAACGACTTGCGTCGATTTTTTGTTGCTATGTAAGCGGCAATCAATCCTTGCCGAGGGCTGAACAGGTAGACCACGGTAAAGATTAGACCTTGAGCTAGAACCACCATGCCGCCGGTGGATGCGTCGAGGAAGTAGCTTACGTAGACGCCCAGTACCCCGGCAGACGCAGCGAGCGCCGGTGCAATGATCAACATCTTTGAAAACTTGTCAGTTAGCAAGAAGGCTGTGGCCCCGGGGATGATCAGCATCGCGACAACCAAGATGACTCCGACAGCTTGCAATGCAACCACGGATGTCATGGCCAGCAACCCGAGAAGTACTGCACCAATCAGTCGTGGGTTCATTCCCAATGCGTGTGCGTGCGTCTGATCAAAAGCGTAGAGCGTGAAGTCCTTACGTTTGAAGATCAGAATTGAGAAGGTCACCGCTCCCAAGATCAATACTTGCCACAGATCCTCAGCAGAGACACCCAATAGATTGCCGAAGATAATGTGGTTGAGATCGATGTGGCTTGGAGTGACAGAGATGAGAACCAGCCCGAAGGAAAACAGAGTGGTGAAGACAATGCCTATTGCTGCGTCTTCTTTCAGTTTGGTTGTGTCCCGCACTCCCCCGATGAGCGCCACCGCTAAGAATCCAAAGATCAATGCTCCCAGTGCAAACGGCGCTCCAACGATGTAGGCCAAGACGACCCCTGGCAATACTGCGTGCGAGACCGCGTCACCCATCAAGGACCAGCCAATAAGCACCAGCCAGCAAGAAAGTACCGCGCAGAGCACGGAAGCAATAACCGTCACCGACAAGGCGCGGATCATGAACGTGTAGCTCAGGGGCTCGGCGAGCAGTTCAAGTAGGTTCATGAGACATCTCGTTTCATCGGATCTAGCCCGAAGGCCAACGCCAAGTTCTCTGCCTGCAGCACGACCTCGGGTGCACCGTGCATCAGGACCTTGCGCATCAACAGCACCGCTTCATCAGCGAGCTGTGGCAGGGCCTGCAAATCATGGGTGGAGATCAAGATGCTTCCACCATCATCGGCAATTTCGCGCAGTAGCGTGGTGATGGTTGCTTCACTGCGTTTATCTACGCCGGCGAACGGTTCATCTAGCAGCATGATGCTGGCACCTTGGGCGATGCATCTGGCAACGAAGGCACGTTTCTTCTGACCTCCGGAAAGTTGGCCGATTTGCCGGTCTGCGTACTCGGTCAGTTCCACCCGTTCCAACGCTTCGTTGACTGCCGCATGGTCCTTCTTCTTGGCCCGCCGACTCCATCCCATTTGTCCGTACCGTCCAGTCATCACAACATCGCGTACTGATATGGGAAAGTTCCAATCCACCGCTTCGCTCTGTGGAACATAGGCGAGCATTCCGCTCTTACGCGCTTGGAGCGGATCGGTACCACCGATTTTTACGCTCCCACTGTCGGGCTTGATTTGGCCCATGATCGTTTTGAAGAGTGTGGACTTCCCGGATCCGTTCATGCCCACCAATCCGCAGACAGTGCCTTGGGCCAGCGCCAACGATGCGTTGTCCAAGGCCAGTACGGGACCGTAATGAACGGTGGCCGACGATACGTCAACGGCCAGCTCAGTAGTACTTGTGGCGATCATGGCGTTTGGCCTTTCAACGATCGGGCAATGAGCTGGGTATCGTGCGTAATTAGTTCCAGGTAAGTCGGCACTGGTCCATCAGCTTCTGAGAGTGAATCTACGTACAGTGTTCCGCCGTATTTTGCGTCGGTAGATTCCACCACTCGTTGCATCGCCGCATCAGATACGGTTGATTCGCAGAAGACTGCCGGAACGTGGTTCTCTCGTACATAGTCAATGGTGGAGGCGACCTTGCGTGGCGTGGCCTGAGATTCCGCGTTGACCGCCCAAAGGTACTTTTCTTTGAGCCCGGCATCTTTAGCTAGGTAGCTAAAGGCACCTTCACAAGTAACCAAGACCCGTTGCTGCGCGGGAATTGATTTGAGTTCGGTGGCAAGATCATCTTGAACTTTTTGTAGTTCAGCTTGATACCGCTTGGCGTTAGCTTGATAGTCAGCGGAATTGGTTGGATCAAGTTTGCTGAAGGCCTCTGCCATCCGGTTCACGTATTTTTGCACGTTCATTGGACTCATCCAGGCGTGAGGGTTTGGTTTGCCAGCACCTTCCCCCTGAACAATTCCAATCGGCGTGATGTCGTCACTGACGGTGACATGCGGTGCCGGGCTCTCTTGAACAAATTGGGCGAACCACGCTTCAAGGTTTAGCCCGTTATCCAAGATCAAATCAGCTTGGGAGGCACGGCGCAGGTCATCGGGGGTTGGCTCATAGCCGTGAATTTCAGCTCCGAGACGAGTCAGCGATTCCACCCGCAGGTGATCGCCTGCAACGTTTTGAGCGATGTCCTGCAGCACGGTGAACGTCGTGATCACCACTGGACGGGAGTCAGCTGATTCGGCCATACCCGGCTGCGACTCACTTGCCGGAGTACATCCCGTAGCCACCACCAACAACGACACAACAAGCAATGCCATCATGCGCGATGGCTTGCGCAGTCCAGACATTATTAGCACTTGTGTCCTCAAATCCTGAGCTTCGTGGCGCTGCTCCTGCCTCGTTGCAAGAGAACGCGAGCGACAAACTTCGCTTACTCACAGGATAATGTTTGAGGGGTCAAACAATCAATCTAATGACGCCGCTACCCCACTGCAAGATCGTAGATCAGTCGCGCTGCGCTACGCGCGGTTCGAGAGTCAACATCAAATTTCGGGTTGAGCTCAACAACATCTGTGACCGCTAGTTTTCCACTTTGCACAACCTGACGGCACACGGCATCAATGACTTCAAAAGCGACGCCAAATCCGGCGGGAGCACTGACCCCGGGAGCCACGCTTGCGGGCAATACATCAAGGTCAATGGTCAGATACAGCACGTCGATACGATCCAAGAATTCGGATACAAAACGCTGCGCGCGATCTGGCTGACACTGCTCATCAAGCAAGTAGCTAACACTTAGCTTGTCAGCCCTGGCGAAGAGAGCCGAGGTATTGCTCGGACGGCTGATCCCCACAACGGCATAGTTGAATTCTCGCCCAGATTTTTCCATGACTCGGGCAATGTCAAGAAACGGTGTGCCACTGCTGCGCCGAGGTTCATCACGCAGATCAAAGTGGGCATCAAGATTAAGAATGCCAATGCGTTTCGACGTCTGCGTAGCCAGGAAATTCAGTAATCCGCTGGCTGTCCCGTAGGCGGTTTCATGCCCACCACCGAGCACTATCGGCAGAGCGTCAGCATCCAAGGCTTGCTCCACCACTGCTGCTAACCGATCCTGGCCCTGCTCCAAATCGTCACCGGTAACCACAACGTCGCCTAAGTCCACTAGTGCCCGCTGGCTATGGATGGCCAAGGGGCTCAGCGCGGCCCGCAAGCTAGCGGGGCCATCAGCTGCACCGGTGCGTCCTTGATTGCGTTGCACCCCTGCATCCGAGCAGAACCCGATCAGCGCTACTGCACCAGGAAGATCTGACTGAACCTGTTCACTCACACGCTGATGCCAGCGCGTATGCTCAGGACCATCTGCGTCGACTCGACCAGCCCATTTTGGTGCGACTCGGTCCACGGAGTTTTGTTGTGCTTCTGGTAGTTCGCCCATAACTACAGCAAAACAGACTCGACTGGAATCAACCAGAGCATTGTTTCAGACGCTGTCTGACATTCCAGACTCAGCAGACGTTCTTGCTAGTCGGCTTGAACGAGAACAAATGCGGTAGTAGATCCGGGTTCAATCTCGGTACGGCCGGCATCCTGGATCACCGGCCCACTTGCTCGCCGTGACAATACTTCAAAGTCCTTTTTAGGCAGGTGTCGAATCCCTACCGGAGCATGCACTTTGAGCCATCCCTCAATGTCTTGACCTCTGCTTTCGGTCAACCATGCAAACAACGCGTGGGCACACTGAGCGGCTGCCTTGCCGGTAGACATTTCAAGGGAGGCATTGACGGCGATGATTACTTTAGAATCAAGGATTTCATCGCTCTTGGGTAGCTGCGTGCCTGAGACCTGAAGCTTGGCAATCAGCTTGGGAAGATCCGCGGCCGGAAGCGGTGGCAAACCGACAGCTTGAGCCTTGCCCACTTCGCTAACCATTTGCTCTGGGAACAACTCAAGGACCTTGGCGAACATCTTCGGATTCGCTCGCCGCACCGACTTAGCGAAAGCTTGTTCCGCCCACTTCTGCCAGTCCTCGTTATGCGGGTCCTGAAGGTATGCAATGACCGCTGCGCGAGAAACTGCCGAAAGCCCCTCATCTTCAGTTGAAGGATCTTCTTTGTCGATCCTCAAGATTATGGGTTGGACCAGTTCTTCGGGATCGCGTTCGCGCAGTTCATCCATAAGTTCATTCTAGGTCGTATCGCCCTAGCGCCTACGTGCCTTGCGAACGATCACGATAATGACGCTGGTGAGCATGGCCGTAGCAAGGCTGATAATCAATGGCGTTTGCCATGGCACCTCAAGCACGGTTGCGCTGAAGTTCTTACCAAAAGCACGCAGCCCCTTGGCGAAACCAACCTCTGATTGGATGACGCGCGCTGCACTGTCCACTACCGCGGGCATGACCCATTGGATAGCTAAGGACAGTACCCAAAAAATCAGATTCGAGGCACGCAGGAATCCAACAAAACCAAGGATGAGGCCCAAGATCAAAGCACCTGCATAGCCCAGATAGATCGCATAACTTTGGGCGCCGGCGATGAGCGAAGCAACGATCTGCAACCAGTACCCAAGGCTGACCGCCAACATGGCGTAGAACAGTGCTGCCACGGGTAAACGCAACTTTGCGCTCAAGAAGTACCACGCTTGGCTAATGACCAAAAGCGAACCAAATACCCAGAGCTGGTGTACTGAAGCTTTGGACAGATCTCCACTAAACGCCGCCGGGCTTGTCGCTTGAATTCCTTGAGCACCAAGGGCAAGCATGCCCAGGAACATTCCTACCGCGGTCACCACCGCGAATCCGGTTCGTCCTCGACCTATTCGGCGAACACACCAGCTACCAAGCAGTGCTGTCAAAGCGAATACGATAATCAATCCAAGAGCATCGTCACTAGCTACCGGGAGTATCGCTCGGTCTTTTTCACCGATCCACAACCACGGCAAGACAGCGATGGCCGCCATCAAAATGCCACCGACTAATTGCATCCACCAGTTTTGCCAGACGCGCCTCATTGAACCCACAATGCTCCTTCATGTACCTACGGGCTCATTGTTCCAGAGCCGACCGGGCACTGCGCGAAGGGCACGAGGTATGTTCGCAGTTTAGGTGGGCTCACAAAAAGATGGCCCGCAAGCATTCCAGCAAACAGGAATGCTCACGAGCCATCGATAAAGTTCTTTCACCAAGTCCTGGCGTGGGTGGCCAGTTCTTCTTCAGCGATGTAGATGCAGGTGGTCTACAAACACGTTAGGTCGTAATTGGATTCGGCGATTACCTTTCCAACGTCGTCTGATTTCATTGAACTACACATGATTCACCGTGCGCAATGAGCAGTCGACACAGTAGTCAATATGATCAATGAGAATCACTTTTACCTAGAATTTTCCGCCATTTTGCCGAGAGGCCTGAATCACAGATTGTGAATAACAGATTCTTAGCTACCCGTTGACATTGACGTAGCGTCAACCGGTAGCGTGTGGCATATGAACGAGCCAACGAACTTTGAAGAGCCTGACGAATTCTCTATTGCGTACTTGGCTCGGACTGCAGGGATCAGCAGCCGCACCCTGCGCCATTACGACCACATCGGACTGTTTAGCCCGCACCGCGTGGCTTCAAACGGCTACCGCTTCTACGCCCAAGACCAGCTGGTTCGACTTCAACGAATTCTGGTACTCAAGGACATGGGACTTAGCTTAGAAAATATCGCCGAGATCTTAGAGCGCCAAAGCGATGAACGTGAGGCGCTCAAGAAGCACGTCGAGCAGCTGCAGCTTCAACGAGAAACGTTAGACCGGCAGATTCTCGCCCTGAAGCACTCAATTACCGCACTAGAAACTGGAGAGACTATGAAACCCGAAACGAGCTTTGACGGATTCAATGAGCAGTACAAACAAGAAGTCACCGAGCGTTGGGGGTCCGAGGCCTACAACAGCTCAAATAAATGGTGGCGCAGTAAGACTAAGCAAGAGCAGAGTGAATTCTTCGCGCTGGTTCAAGAACTAAACGACGCGTGGATCCAGGCCGGCAACGACCAAGTGAGTGCAGAAAGCGAGGTGGCCCAGTCGCTGGCCGCACGTCACGTGCAATGGTTATCTTCCGTTCCGGGAACGCCACTGGGTGCTGAAGATCCTGAGAAACATGCTCAATACATTGAATCTTTGGCCGACATGTACGTCGCCGACGAACGGTTTGCTAAGAACTATGGCGGACATGCGCCGCTGGTACGTGACGCCCTGAAGTTCTATCTGAAGAACACTACTCAGCCCTAAGAGTGGAGTCGTTCGTGATCTCTTCGCGAGCTTGCGCATAGCGTTGCTGAATATAGTTTTCCAACTCGACGCGTTCTACGCGCCACATGCCACGGCCACCAATTTGGATTGCTGGTAGCTCGCCGCTTTTTACTAGGGCGCGGACTTGAGGAAGCTTTACATTAAGCTCCTCAGCAACATCTTCCAAGCGCATAAACCTCATAGCAATAGGGTACTTGGATTACTTCCCAAAACATCGGTGAAGCACGCTTATGTGGACAAGAGATCACGGATGACGCGAAACCGCTTTTACTGGCATGGAGCGCCGGTTTTTACGCAACATTATCGGGCAGTCCGCGCAACACATTTGGGCTCAACTGGTCATATTGACTAAAATCCTAAGAAGGTACTTACGCACGTGCATCACAACCTGTCACAGGAGACCAGTATATGAATTCGGATACGTATCAGCTCGATGAAACCGACCGACGTATCCTGCTGGCGCTTGATGCTGATCCACGTGTTCCGATCATGATGTTGGCGCAGCAACTGGGCCTAGCCCGAGGCACTGTTCAGACTCGCTTGGAACGTCTGGCCCACTCCGGTGCATTGCGTCCAAACACCGCTCGCATCCTGCCTGCATCCATGGGGCGCGGTGTCAGTGCTTTTGTCAGTGCTGAACTGAATCAGGCCAGCCTGAATGAAGCCATCGCAGCCCTTCGCCAGATCCCTGAGGTTTTGGAATGTGTTGCACCTGCTGGCGACACCGATTTACTGATTCGTGTTTCGGCGACGGATCCAGATGATCTCTACCGCGTCAGTGAAGAGATTCGACTGTGCCCGGGCATTACCCGCACCTCAACCTCAATGATTCTGCGCGACGTAATTCCTTACCGCACCACTGAACTGCTAAAGAAACTCAGCAAAGACAAGCACTAGTCTTCCAGCTCGTGGAAGAGTTCCCTGACTCGCTCAGCAATTTCATCTCGGATGAGATTCATGCGCTCGGCGCCGGTGATTCCATCTTCACTGGGTTCATAGGTCACCCAGCGTTCCGCGTTCACCGTCGGGGCAAGGTTCGGGTGCGCATCTGTACCTAAGATGATGACCCGGTCCACCTGATCCACAATCTGCGGATCAATAGGCTTCGGCGTTCCGCCTGACATGTCGGCCCCGGCCTGCGACAACGCGGCCACAGCTTCTTGATTGATGCCAGAGCCCGGATTAGTGCCAGCCGAATAGCTGGTGACTTTGCCGTCAGAAATATAGTCCATGAGCGCGGCAGCCATCTGAGATTTGCCGGCATTGCGTGAGCAGATGAAAAGCACCGAGTTAGCCATGAACCAATTGAACCACCCACGAAGAGTTTCGTGGGTGGTTCAATGCCAAAGATTCTTTTTGTAGTTACTTGATTGGCTTGTAGGTCTTGATGGTTTCTCCCTTGAAGAAGGATGGCTGGGTGATCCGCATGTAGATCATGACTACGACACCAAGCAGCAGAACTCCGACGCCAAGAATGAAGACCATTCCTACTCCCCCAATGTTGGATCCTGAACCGTAGTCGGGGTCCATCGACTCGAAGGCCGTGGCGAAGAACAACACCAGCAAAACCACGCCACCAATGAGTGGTGCCAGGAATTTGAAGATGACGTTTCTTGCACTGCTGAAGAGCTCTGCACGGAAATACCAAACGCAAGCGAGTGCGGTCAGCCCGTAGTAGAAGCAGATCATCAGGCCAAGCGCGGTGATCGTATCCCAGAGGGCATTTTCAGAGACCAGACGGGTAACCACGTAGAACACTGCAGCTGCGGCAGCAGTAACAAAGGTAGCCACCGAAGGCGACATGAATCGTGGAGAGATCTTTGCGAAGCTGGTGGGCAAGGCCTTGTAGTAGCCCATGGCCAGCAAAGTACGTGCCGGGGAAACCATGGTGGACTGCAGCGAGGCTGCCGAGGAGGAGAGGATTGCCAAAGACATCAACAAGGCCAGCGGACCCATCACTGGACCGGAGAGCACAGCGAAAATTGATTCCTGATTTTCCGGGTTTCCAGCGCCTAAGCCTGTGGTTCCCACGCCCGCCCAGTACAGCACACCGAGGGATACTGCTACGTACAGCGCCATGATCAGCAGAACAGTCCACGTCGCACCTCGGCCCGGAACCTTCTTAGGATCCGTGGTTTCTTCGTTCATGGTCAGGGTGACATCCCAACCCCAGAAAACGAAGATAGACAGTGAAATGCCGGCGGCAAAGGCCGAGAAACTCTCAACGCCAGCTGGGTTGAACATTTCCAAGGTAATCGGGGTTCGGTCAAAAGGTTGGTTTGAGGTAAAGGACATCACCGCGAACAGCAACAGCACCGCTACCTGGAACGCGACCAGACCGTACTGGAAGACCTTGGTTGCGTTCATGCCTCGATAGGAGATGAAGGCGGCAACAGCGATGAAGATCAAGGTAGTGGGAATGTTGATCCACAGATTGGTGGTCAGCTCAGCGATCTCGTCGTGACCGGTCAGTTGGGCCAGCAGGATGTAGAAGAAATCAACTGCGACAGCGGCCAGATTTGAAAGGACAATCACCGTGGCAGCCACCAGCCCCCAACCGCCCATCCAACCAATCATTGGTCCGAAGGCACGGGTAGCCCAGGTGAACGAGGTCCCTGAGTCGGGCATGGCATTGTTTAGCTCTCGGTAGCCCAAGGCCACCAACAGCATGGGCAAGAACCCTGCTAGCAAGATAGCTGGAAGACTGGTGCCTACTTCAGCCACCGTTGCGCCCAGTCCTGCGGTGAGGGTGTATGCCGGGGCGATACTGGAAATTCCGATGACCACCAGGCCCATAACGCCTACGGTGCCCTTGGAGAGCCCTTTTTCGTGCAAACCGGTTTCAGCGGCTGCAGGATTAGAATCCTGCCTCAAGTCTTGCGACATGTTGGTTTACCTTTTGCTTTAGTGAGGCGATAAGTGCGTCGGTCAGAAGTACCGAGCCACCCTTCCTTCAAGATCTAAAAAAGTGAAGCTAGTTGCCTGATCCCGGGTTAGGGATAACACCCATGGGCACCGAAAGCTTGCCGAGGATACGTTGGGCTTTAGGCCCGATAAAGAGCCTGCGGGCAGCCGCTAAGCGTGCTGAGCCAAGCAAGGCGAGATCGCCGTCTTGCCAGGAAAGCTGGCCAGTTGCTTCATCGAGGTTGCGCCCAACAACAACGTCAATAGTGGCGTCCAATTCCATGGACGCTGTCAGTTGCGAAAGGTAATCGCTGGTTGCCTGAACGTGGGCATCAAGATCCCGGTCTGGGTCTTGAACGTCGTAGGGCAAAACTAGGGTTGCTACTCGAAGTGGTACTGCGCAGGCTGTAGCAATTTGGGCCGAGAGTTCAATGACGTCTTTAGCTCCGGGCCGGTCCCCCACAAAGGCGGTCAGCCTGGTGAGCTTGCCGTTGGCAGCTCGCAAGGTTTCTATAGCAGTCGGTGAGGACATGAACACCGAAACTGGCGAGGAGTGCAATAACGCGTTGGCGATTGCCCCGGGCATGAAGAACCCTGCCCGGTGACGTTTGCGGCCGCCGAGCACGATGCCGTCAGCATCAACCTGTTGAGCCAGCGAAATCAGCCCTTCGGCCACGGAGGAGACTGATCTCGCCACCACCGAGGCCTGGATTCCTTCGGGCACCAGCGTCAGGGCGTGTTTTGCCCACTGGTCTACTTGAGCGGAGAGAATGGTTGAATATCCATGATCTCCACCCGGGTAGACAGCGCTAAAGGGTGCAGCAGCCGGAAGCACAATGGCAATGTGCAAGGACGCATCCGGGGTGGATGCAACAAGCGCGCTGGCCAGTTCGATAGCTTCGGCACCGCGTTCTTCGGCGGTGTAACCTACAAGCAATTTCATGATTTAGGCGTTGACCTTATCTGCGGTAGAGGTCAGTGTCTGCACGCCATCGTAGTTCTCGTCGTAGCTGGTGCCATCAAGTTCTGCGATGATGCGTGCGGCCGAGCGGCGACCCATACGTACCGCGCCATCCACGTGCTGGTAGCCTTCGCCGGCCAAGTCCGAGGAGGAGAAATAGATTGGTCCGAGGTTATCGTTCTGGACTGGGCCAAAGCGGTGCAGGCCACCTAGGTCATAGCTGGTTGCGTAAGCTCCGCGGGTCCATTCTTCAGAAGCGAAATCCGAGAGGTAGAAGACCTTTGGATCTAGCGCTTTCTCGCCAAGGTAGTCGGCAATGCCCTGCAGGATGGCTTCGCGACGTGCCTCATCGTCCAGTTCCCACATCTCGTCAGCTTTCAGATCCGAGATGAAGCCCACCAAGGTTCCGGTGCTTTCTCCGGTGTAGGTGTTGTCGTAGAGTTCCTGGACTAGTGCGTTGGGCCCGAAGCAGGTTCCCGACAGTCCATCTTCGCGCCAGAACGGGGTTTCGTAAACGGCGTGCACCTTGATGACCAAGCCCATGGACTGGTGCTGATGGGTGACGTGCTGCTTGCGTGGAAGCGCAGGAACGTAAGTGATTCGCGAGTACAGGTTAGGTGGAATTGCCACCACAACCTTCTTGGCGGACACGGTGACGGTCTCACCGTGAGCTACCACCCCGTCATCATTCCATTCCAGCTTCAGCACTGGGTTATTCAGGAATACGATTTCTTCACCCAGCCGCGCAGCAACCGTCTTGGATACGCCCTGCATGGTGCCAACGATGCGGCGGTCAAGGATGAAATCTTCATCAACGAGGTTGTCGAAGGATCCCGCCGAGGAAGCCATCAATACTGCTTGAAGTGCAGAGAAGGTATGGGCTGGTTTGGTGAGCATGCCACCGGCAATAAAGAGGCCGACGTTGTTGCAGGCTAGTTCGTCCGAGGAGTGCTGACGCAGGAAGTGGTGGAAGGAAACCATGTCCAGCTCTTGGGCCTGTGGGTGTTCCCATGGCTTGTCTGGATTCATTTGTGCGGCCAGTTCGTTCATGATGCCGATGAGCTTGTTCATTTCGGCCACGCTGTCTTCGGAGACGGGGAAGTCTTCGCCCTCATAAACGATGGCTTCACCCTGCTCGTTGAGGTAGACACTTTTGCCGGCCTTGTAGCGTTCAAAGGTTTCGATGCCCAACTCGTTGATCAGCGAGTAGAGACCAGTTTGATCGGGACTGATCCACTGACCGCCGATTTCGATGGTGGCTCCGTGCATCTGGTCGCTCCAGGTGCGGCCGCCCACACGATCTCGAGCTTCGAGTACGGCGACAGACTTGCCTGCTTTGTTCAGCTCGTAGGCTGCGGTCAGACCCGATGGGCCAGCGCCAATGACAACTACGTCGCGTTCCAGATGTTCCATGAAAAGCTCCCTCAAACAATAAAATGAATTCGGTTCATTTACTTGTCATATAGCATAGGGGAAGAACATCGAGTTGTGAAGCAACCCACGTCAGGGAGAGAACGAATGACAGAATCCGGAACCAGGCGCGCAGGGCGACCACGCAAGGCGGTGCTCAACAGGGAACGTATTACCGTCAACGCGTTGGAACTGGTTTCCGATGGTGGTTATGAATCACTAACAATGCAGCGCCTGGCCAAGTCATTAGGTGTTTCACCCTCGGCTTTGTATAACCATGTGGATTCAAAACATGATCTGATGCAGTGGATTCAGGAACTGATCATGGCAGATATCGATACGTCAGTTTTTGATACAGAACCACTGCGAAATGCCTTAGTTCTTTGGGCGACCAACTACCGTAATATTTTCAGTCGGCACATTCCGCTCATCCCCATTATTGCGGTGCTTCCAGTCTCGGATTCGCCACGCACCTTGGGCATGTATGAGCGTGTAGCTCAAGGTCTCAAAGACTTCGGACTGGCCGAGAAGACGATCATTCCGACCATTGTTGCTTTGGAATCTTTTATCTTTGGTTCGGCCATGGACACCGCAGCACCCCACGATATTTTTGATACCAGCAACCACCAAGATCTCACCCCACACTTCACCCAAGCGGTGGCGGCACAACGCGAAACACAGCTCAATACCAGCGATGATTCATTCCAGCGTGGTCTCGCGGCCATCATCGATGGGCTCTTAGCGACAGGAAAAAGCAATGACTGACCCGGAGCGCAAGCCCAGCCGATTCGCGCTAAACGCCAAGCAGATCACGGCCATCGCCTTGGTGATTCTCGCTCTGGTATTTATCTTGCAGAACCTGACCTATGTGCGTGTGGAGTTTTTCTTGATCCACTCCGCGGCACCACTATGGCTGGTCCTACTAGTAACCCTGGCGGTCGGCTATGTGATCGGATGGATTTCCAAGCGCCGAGATTAGTCTTCTAAGATTGCCCATTCTCCGACTTCTTCATTCTGCGAGTCGTAGACATCTTCTTGAGACCCCGGTTCCAGCGGATACATGGCCACGCGTTGCGACCAGTCCCCCAGAATCCGTTGAAGCTCTTCTAGCGGCTTGAGTTGCATGTTCTCGGTATCGAAGTTGACTTCCAAAACAAAACGCATGGCCTGCTCCTTGTTCGCCTAGTTCTGGTCATCCTATGCCTGCGGGTGAAGAAAAACGAGAGCTATAAGGCGTGCCGCGTTCAAAGTTTTCTGCCCACAAAAAAGAAATGGCGAGCTCCCAAGTTATCTTGGAACCTCACCATCAATTTCGCACCGCAGGGTCTACTGAGCGCCACCCATATATGTCAGCGACTGGATCGCTTCGTTTCCGCCGACTTTGTACAGAGCCAAAACCAGTCCGCCAAAAACAATGCCCATCACAGCGCTGAAGCCAAAGGAAATCTTGATCAAAGAACGGACCTCACCGCGGCTCACTTCAGCTTCATCATTCAGGTACCGCACCGCACCTCGACCAAAGCTGGCGGCCGGGCTCAGTGATGGGGTGGAAAAGGTGAGCAAGTTGGATGCGGTATCCATCTGACCATCACGCAACACAGCAACAGTTGAACGGGTCTTACGATCCTGGCGAAGCTTAACGATGTTGGCACCGTGCCGTGCCAAAAGAATATCTTCGCCCAAAGGGATCGTTGCCATACCTGTTGCTCCTAGTTCATTTCCATCACGTCTTTCCAGCTATAACCATCATTTCTGAACCGTTTTAGCTGCGGAAGTCTTTTGTCGAGAACCACACACGCACTTGTGATGCAATCCGCACGGTTCTGGGGCTAAATCGAGTTTTTCGGTGACCGGGGACATAGCGCCAAAACAATTGACCTACATTTTTGTGGCAGCTTTTTGGCATGCAAAAGCCCCAGGCTGTTTGATCAACCTGGGGCCGAATGCTCTAACGATGAATCTGTTTAGACAGTTTTCAAATCGTTCTCATTGTTCTTGCGCTGGCGCTTGGCCTCGCGGATCTGCATGTTCAGATCATGGTTTGATAGGTCCTCAGGCGAGGCAATCCCATACTTATAGGCCTTGGCCACCAGAGCCTGGCGAATTTCTGTCTGGTGTTCTTGCTTGTAACGAAGAACCATCACGATGCTCACGATGGCCAAAACCGCCAGAGTCACCACGGCCGTTACGATTGTTGTTTCCAAATTCATTATCTTCTCGACCTCCCCATTCTTCAGTCGCTTCCGTATGTGGTCCATCCGTTTGGTCAAAGTAAATCTTTGACGGCCAGAGGACCGCGGTATTGCTAAGAGAAGAACAACAAGTTTAGCACATTTCTTCGAAGTAGGCCCATTGCGTGGATCACTCCTACGAAAATCTGCGGGGTACTTCGCCTGAGCTTAAGGCCTAAAATTCGCCACTTCCCTGCCCGTGTTCGAACACCAGAGAAGTTTGTGTGGTCGCAACGGCAGGATTAGCTGAAAGGTTATCAAGTACAAACTGTCGCACGTCGGCAGAGTTGCGCACCGCCACATGCAAGACAAAGTCATCGGCACCACCCAAGAAGAACAGCTGGCGCACCCCAGACTTGGAACGCATTTCACTAGCAAAGTTAGACATAAGATGTCGGGCGCCCGGGCGGATCTTCACAAAGATCAACGCCTCCAATTCGCGCCCCAAGACCTGCGGATCCACCTCGATGGTGAAGCGAGAAATCACTCCGGAATCGCGTAAAGCATTCAACCGTGCCAAACAGGTCGAAGCCGCGATACCGAGCTCCTGCGCCAACGAGTTATTTGTTCGCCGTGAGTTCTTGCTCAGCAAAGCTAACAGCTTGCGGTCGATTTCATCGAGCTGCACAGGACTATTCTCTGACTTGGATAAGTTCAGCGACATTTGCCGTACCTACTCTCAGTGTTCGCGGTTTGACCCACTCATCATACGGCCGGTCAGCCCTTTATTTCTGAAGGTTGTTCTGCATCCGGCGCCTGCTTCTCGCGCTCGCGAGTGCGCCAGCGAAGGACAACAAACGCGACTATGGCTAGCAGGACAATGCCTGCCACAATCCATGGCCAGTCCAACGCCAACCACGCGTAGAACACAGCCATACCAATACTTGTGTAAATCAAGGCCCACAATGCCGCGCCAAGTGCCACGGCCGGGACATATCGACGCAGTGGCATCTTACTTATCCCAGCAGAGAGGTTGACCGCGCTTTGCACACCCACAGTCAAGAAACTCAACGGAACCGCTAGTGCACCCCAGCGTTGGATGAACCTTTGGGCTTTGAGATACCCCGGAGCGTGAAGCCGCTTCTCAAAGCGGCTACGCTCCACACCCTTGGCAATCCCGCGGCCCACCCAGTACGTCGCGTTGCCACGAGTGAAGGTGCCAAGAAAGAAGAACAACAACGTCACCCCAAAAGGTGCGTCGTTGATCAACCACGAGATAGAGTCACCCAAGGCTATGGAACACACTTAATTTTTCGCACCAGCACTGCGCCAAGAAGCGAGACGACTACCGAGCAAAGGAATAAGGTCGGATAGCCACCAAGCCAAGTCACTGCCAGCCAAGCCACCAGCGGGGCGACCACCTGAGGCAAGGAATTGGCAATATTGATCATGCCAAGATCCTTGCCGCGTGAATCGGCTGTAGGAAGCACCTGCGTCAGCAAGGCGAAGTCCACCGCAAGGTAGGCACCAAATCCGATGCCTAGCAGCACCGCAGCAATCAGTGCCATGGCAAAGGTAGATGAGACTGCCATAACCCCTGCTGCACAGGCGACAATCACTGAAGAAATGATGACGTACTTCTTACGCTTACCATCGCGATCCGAAAGTTTTCCGGATATCACCGAAGAGAAAATAACGCAGAACGCATAGACGGCGGTCAGCACCAAAACACCCTGTGCCGGGTTTGGATGACCAATGGCGTCTTGCAGGAAGTACAAGAGGTAGACCAGGCACAGCTGGCTGCCGAGGTAGAGCAAGAACCGAGTCAGCCAGGCCCAGCCGAAGTCCTTGTGCTTGACCGGGTTGATCCAGAAACTTTGAGCAAATTGCAACGCCGTGATGGGTTCTAGTGCTGCCTTGGGTAGCACTGAGTCCTTGCGCATCAAGACAAAAGGGACGGCGCAAATGGCCATAGCGATGGCGACCAACGCGTAACCGAAGACTAGATCGCCAGCGGCCACCATGCCGATGACCGCACCTATGAGCGAACCGCAAGTTTGTCCCAGCGCTACTAATCCGCCCACAATGCCGCGTTGTTCTACCGGGACACGATCCGGGATGGCAGCAAAGATGGCAGCTACCGCAGCGTTTCCAGCGGCCTGCATCAAAGCCCAGCCAAGGACCAGAAGCCCTACGGTATGGGCCGTTGACATGAGCAACAGGGCGAGGGCCCCGCACAGGGTTCCGCACAATACCCACGGAATTCGACGGCCAAACCGAGAGGTAGTGCGGTCACTGAGGGCACCAAAGAGTGGATTAGCAACCATGGACACGGCCGCTCCCACACCGGTCACCAAGGACAAGATGGCACCCTTTTGACTAGCGTCCAGTTGCTCGGCATGCAGCCCAAGGAGCACCTGAATGGGGGCGAAAAAGCCGATATTGATACCAATGTGGACGGTGACCACCGCAGCAATCCAACCGCGGCTCACTCGCTGTGTAGGTACCTGCAGAGCCAAAGGTAGCTTCGCTGGTTCGGCTGTGCTCATTGTCAGTTCCGCCCTAATTCGCGAGGTCCCACACTCGGGTCCTCCAATTCTTCAACGCTGAGCGAGGCAGACCGAGCGATCAGCCGCTTCACGGCCTTGGCCATCAGCCCGCCATCAATCATGCTAGCTGCCACCAAAGCACCCTGAGCATTTAGCCCGAAGGTCACTTGGATCTTACCGCGACGGTTGTATCGATGAACGGTACGCACCGCTTGATCAAAATCGCCGACACTTTCCACATGCATCTCATGGCGGTCGGACCAGAACCACGGCACCGAACGCTTTACTGGGTCCGTGCCGAGGATGGTTGCTGCCGCTTGGGCCGCATCTTCCATAGCAGCTTCCCAGTGCACGGTCCGGCGAGCGCCCTGGTGTCGCGACGCATCCCCGATGGCCAGTACCTGTGGCTGTGTGATGGAGCGTTGCTGCGCGTTGACCACAATGCCGTTGTCCACGGCTAATCCCATGGAAGCAGCCAACGCGGTATCTGGTTGGACACCGATGGCGCTAACGATCAAGTCAGCTTCGATGCGCTCACCGTCCACAACTACATGATCCGCAGCGATGCTGCTTGTAGTTCCGGTGATAGTTCGAATGCCACGTTGTGCATGTTCAGCGTGTAGTTGTTCGGCCAAATCCTGGCCGAGCATGGCGCTTAGTGGAGCATCATTATTAGAAATCAGGGTGACCTGTGCGCCGAGCATGCTAGCGGTGGAAGCAAATTCGGCACCAATCAGTCCGGCCCCGATGACCACCACTTGGAAGCCAAACATGGCCGAATCGATAATTTCTGCCAGTGCCACAGCGTCGGCCGCGGTGTGCAGCGTGTGTGCGTGTTCAGCCCCGGGCAGACTTAGCCGATTCGGCACGGTACCGGTAGCGAGGACAACCCAATCCGTTTCCGAATCTGGCAGTTGCACCTCGGTGATTGTTTCTTGGATGAGGTTGATACGGTGCTGCTGGTACCAAGCAACCGGAGCAAAGGGCTCAACCTGCAAGGCTTTACTCAGCGCCGGACGATCATAGGGTAAGCCCTGGGCGTCGCTGATCGTAATGGTACCGGCATACTGCTTTTGCACCAGTTCGCGCGCCAAGGTGTAACCGGCAACGCCACCGCCGATGATGTGGACCGAAGGCATTTAGACTTCGAGCTCCAAAAAACCATCCACGACGTTCACCGTGTAGGTGCGCGCGTCTACCGTTGCTGGCATGCACTGCACTCGGCCGGTCTTTAGATCAAAGGTTGAGGAGTGAATTGGGCACTCCACCGAGCAGTCTTCAATCCACCCATCGGAGAGGGACGCAACCTCGTGGGTGCACTCGTCTTGAAGGGCATAGAAGTTGCCGTCTTCGGCATGGAAGATCGCAATGTCTTCGGTGGCACCGCTGTCCTTGGAATCTACCAGCAGGGATTCGCCTTCTGGGACTAGATCTACGGGACCGACTCGATAGCTCACGATGACTCCTTTAATGCTCAATACTGATCAGTCTCATCTTGTCATCTATTGATCGCCAGCACCTAGCTGGCAGATCACGATGACTGTGCTTTTCTGACTAGTTCCCAAAGCCGTAGCGCGAGACCAGCTCCTGCAGGGCATGATCGGCGGGTAGTTGCGCCAACAGTTGCACTCCGTCCAACCCTGATCCGGTGACAGACTGAATTTGCGCCCCGGGGTGCAGTCGGTGCAGCTGTTCCTCGAAGGCAGCTTTCAGATACGTACCTTCAAACACACCACCGATTGCAGCGACCGGAACGTTCCCGTCGGCTTTCTCTAGGCCCACACGTCGCAAGGCTGTGGCAATCGAATCAGCCAGTTCTTCTCCGGCTCTGCGACAGATCTGTGCAGCAATGGCATCGCTGAAAGCAAGTTCGGCAACGGTGGTGGCAAAGGAGGCCACCGTAGAAACCCTGTCGGGAAGTGCTTGTAAGTCAATGTAGGCCTCGGATAGATCGGGCCAACGTCCTTGCACAGCAGCGGTGAGTGCGGTGGCTTGTCCGCGTCCGTCAAAGTCACGCATCACTGCGATCAGTGCTTGCTGGCCAATCCAGTAACCACTACCGGCGTCGCCCATAATATGGCCCCACCCATCAACTCGGGCTACGCTGCCAGGGCCAACACCGAGGGTTACCACTCCTGTACCGGCAGCAACCACGGCGCCGTGTTCGTTGCCCAAGGCGCCGAGGTAGCTGGTGACCGAGTCATGGGCCAAGGCAACACGTTCAACTGTGGCTGAGTCGATCAGCTTGAAGAGTTGATGTGCGTCGTGTTCTTCTTTGACCAACCCGGTGGTGCCTACGGTTACCGTGCCAATGTCCACCGTGCTTGATGCGATGAACTCATTGATCACACGTGCCAACTGGGGCAGGACCGGCTCGTCGGTTTGGACACCAGGAAATTTCGATTCCGTGCGCTCACCATCAAATTCAAGACGAAGTTTGATCCCGCTTTGCCCACCGTCAACGGCCAATAATCCAGTTGTCATCTACCTGCTCCTGTTTGTGCTTGGTTTTCAGATTACTTTGAGAACCCGTCCGGGTGCCCCAAGAGCTCGCATTTTTGGACCGAGGACTTCGCTGCGAGTCACGCAATCGTCAGGTGAGCAGTCGTAACTACTTGACGTAGCATCCTCAGGAAAATCACTGCACAGATTACTCAATGAATTAGGCAATGAATCATAGACCCGATTCTCCGCGCTAGAAGTCGTCGAAACTTTCACTTTATTCTCGGCCTGACCCACGGTACGTCTCGAATAAATTCCATGAGTAACGAAAAATAGTTATGCGTTTGCCATAGTCAGCGCGAATCTGAAATTTTTAGAACACCTTATCGTGCAAGTAACTGGCATTCATTTTTCAAAGCCTTGAAAATCGTTGGATTCCCTGCAATGAAAGTGTGAAGTGAGTTTTTAGCACATGCAGGAATATAAAAGATTTATTTGAGAACTACTTCCTTTCTGGATATCGCAGGCGCTACGCTCCATATCGGCACACCCCATTTCGCTTGATCACCGAACCTTGTGCGCCCAAAACCCACTAAGGAGAACATCAATGGCACGTTTTTCTACCCCACTTCGACGATCCTTGGCTGCGTCCACCGCAGTCGTGATCGGTTTGGCCGGCTTAGGGGCCGGCGCAATGCCCGCCTCAGCACAGCCCGTAACGGCACCGGCAGAAAAGTCCGCTCCCGCACCAAGCAACGATGCGAAGGTTACGATCGGTTCACCCCAGTCCGGTGAGTCCTACGACCAGTTCATCGTCACTTACAAGGTGTCAACCCAGAGCGCCGACAAGCAGGGCCGGGCCAAGGCTTGGGGCAAAGCAGCCAAGGACGCCGGAGTTTCGGTCAAGGAACTGCGCGCCATGGCCACCGGAGGTTTTGTTCTCAAGGCTGACAAGAAACTCAAGGGCGCAGACGCCGAAGAGTTTATGGCAGAAATTGCCAAGTCTGGACTGGTTGAAGCAGTCGAGCCTGATGCCCTGATGAAGATCTCCCTATCGCCCAACGACACCCGCTACAGCGAACAATGGGACTTCCACGGAACCAACGGCATGCGTATCCCTTCTGCGTGGGACATCGGCACCGGCACCGGCACCGGCAGTATTGTGGCCGTCTTGGACACCGGAATCACCTCCCATACGGATCTGAACTCCAACGTGATTTCAGGCCATGACTTCGTTTCCAGCTCAACTTCGGCGCGTGACGGCAACGGCCGAGATTCCAACCCACAAGACCAGGGCGACTGGTACGCAGCTGGCGAATGCGGCAGCAGTTACGCCGGAAACTCCTCATGGCACGGCACCCACGTAGCTGGCACCGTCGCGGCAGTCACCGGCAACTCCAGCGGCGTCGCCGGAGTTGCACCCAACGCCAAGATCCAACCGGTACGCGTCCTAGCGAAGTGCGGTGGCAGCCTCTCGGATATCGCAGATGCGATCATCTGGGCCTCCGGTGGCACCGTGTCTGGCATCCCAGCCAACTCGACCCCGGCTGACACCATCAACATGTCGCTCGGTGGCGGTGGAGTCTGCGGAACCACGTACCAAGCAGCTATCGATAGCGCAGTATCTCGTGGAACTTCCGTAGTGGTAGCGGCAGGTAATGAAAGCCAAAACGCTTCGAACTCACGCCCAGCAAACTGCAACAACGTGATTACGGTAGCTGCCAGCAACCCATCGGGAGCACCGTCGTATTACACAAACTACGGCTCTGCAGTTGACGTGACCGCACCTGGTGGCGACACCCGCTACGCAGGTCAAGGCATTCTTTCCACTATCAACACCGGCACCACCACCCCATCAAGCCAGGGTTACACCTTCTACCAAGGCACTTCCATGGCTACACCACACGTGGCAGGAATGGTGGCTCTGATGAAGTCCGTCAGCCCATCCATGTCCCCTGCTCAGGTGGAAACCGTGTTGAAGAACGGCACCCGCGCTATGCCAGGCGGTTGCAGCATCGGCTGTGGTGCAGGCTTGGTCGATGCCACGAAGATCATGACAAACCTGGGTGGAACCACCCCGGAGCCAACTCCCGAGCCCAGCGGCAATCTGCTGAAGAACCCAGGCTTTGAAAGCGGTGCCGACTCCTGGACCGCCAATCGTGCCGACACCTTTGAAACCGGAACAGCTGCTCGCACCGGCAACGGTTTGGCCGGTCTCAACGGATGGGGTACAGCAAGCACCTACACCCTGGATCAGCAGGTCGCCATTCCTTCTACTGCTACCACTGCAGATTTGAAGTTCTACCTGCGGGTGCTGACTGACGAAACCACTGCGTCTACCCAATACGACAAGCTCACCGTTCAGGTACTCGATGGTTCAAGCACCTACAACGTCGGTACATGGTCAAACCTCGACGCAAGCTCGTCCTACGCGCAGAAAAGCATCAACCTGAACAACTACCGCGGCAAGACCGTCACCTTGCGTTTCAGGGGTGTTGAAGACAGCTCCCAGGCAACAACCTTCCGCATCGACGACACCTCGCTAGCCACCAGCTAGTCCTCTAAAGAAGTATCAAGAACCAAAAAATAGTGAAGCCGGTCAGCGCCGGCTTCACTATTCTTGTATTCAAGACTTGGCTCCCACTGCCCCTTGAGTTAGGCAGAAACTGCCAGTCCGGCTTCCGCGGCCGATTCGACCGGGAAGTGGCACTCCGCAAACTGTTGCCCGGCATTGACGCTATCGCCGGGCATGCCCAACAAGATCTTGCCACCAGCTTCGCGGGTTCGGCTTTCCGGTCGCTCTGCCGAGCAGATCGGCTGCGCCTTCCAGCACCGCGTGCGGAATCGGCAACCCGAGGGCGGATCTAAAGGAGAAGGCAATTCACCCTGAAGCACTATGCGATTCACGGGTCGTAGCGCAGGGTCCAACTTTGGCGAGGCCGACATCAACGAGGCCGTATAAGGATGCAGGGGTGAATCGAAGACCTGCTCGGTAGACCCGGTTTCAATAATTCGTCCCAGATACATGACAGCCACTCGGTCCGTCACGTGGCGAACTACAGACAGGTCATGGGAAATGAAGATATAGCTGACGCCAAGTTGCTGCTGAAGATCGTTGAGCAGATTTAGCACCTGAGCCTGTACCGAAAGATCCAAGGCAGAAACTGGTTCGTCCAAGATGATCAAATCCGGACCCAAGGCCAAAGCGCGAGCAATACCAATGCGCTGACGCTGTCCGCCGGAGAACTCCTGCGGTGATTTATCAGCATCGGTGGCGCGCAGTCCCACCAAGTCAAGCAGTTCGTTCAAGCGCTGCTTTCGAGCTGCAGCGCTGGGATACAGATCTTTGTGGGTAGCAAAAGGTTCGGTGATAATTTGCCCGGCGGACATTCGTGCGTTCAGCGAGGCAAAGGGATCCTGAAACACCATTTGCACCCTACGCCGCCATGCCAGCAACTGCTTGCCGCGCAGCGCAAAGGGGTCCTGCCCATCAAAACGCACCGTCCCACCATCGGGCTGCTCCAGCATCATCAGGGTACGAGCTAGCGTTGATTTTCCGCAGCCTGACTCCCCAACCAGGCCTAGGGTCTCTCCGCGTTTTACGCTCAGATTGATTCCGTCTAGTGCCTTGAGCTCTCGTGTTCCCGCGGCGCCGGAGGCCACATGAAATGTCTTGGCAAGATCTTGAACTTCAAGAACAGTACTCATTTTTCATCATCTCCTACAGCAAGACGTTCTTCAGTGGTTTGGCTCGTGGCGACCTGCTCAGCAAAATGGCAAGCAGCACTCTGCCCCGGCCCGGTTTCACGCAGGGCCGGACGTTGCTCGCGGCAGACGGCCGCAACCAACGGACAGCGGTCCTGGTAAACGCACCCCGAGGGAATCTTGCTCAGTTCTGGTGGACTGCCCGGGATGGAATTCAGGCCTGCTCCGCGCTGCGAATCGGTGGGCACTGATGAAAGCAAACCCTTGGTATAGGGGTGCGTTGGCCGAGTGAATACGGTGTCAACGCTTCCTTGTTCCGCCACATTGCCTGCATACATCACGCACACGTCATCAGCTTCTTCAGCAACCACAGCGAGGTCGTGGGTAATGAGCACCACCGCCATATCTTCTTGCTCGCGAAGATTTCTCAACAACTGCATGATCTGCGCCTGAACGGTGACATCCAGCGCCGTTGTTGGTTCGTCAGCGATCAACAAGTTGGGGCTCAAGGCCACCGCCATGGCGATCAGAATTCGTTGGCGCATGCCACCGGAGAACTGATGCGGGTACGAATTAACCCGTGTCTCGGGTTCCGGGATACCAACCCTGCGCATTAGTTCAATGGCCTCAACTTTGGCCTGTTTTCTGCTGGCCCCACGGTGGATCCTGAACGCTTCTCCGAGTTGGGTTCCAATGGTGTACACCGGGTTGAGTGCGGCAAGGGCATCCTGAAAAACAATCCCTAGCCCTTCTCCCGCCGCTTTCCGGCGCTGCTTAGCAGTCATGGACAAGAGATCTTTTGAATCAAGACGCGCAACGCCTCCAGCAACAGACGCCACCGGGTCAAGTAATCCGGCGATAGCCTTGGCTGTCATTGATTTACCGCAGCCAGATTCCCCCAGCAACGCCAGCGTTTTGCCGCGACGTGCACTGAAGCCGACCTGGCTCACCACACGGACAATTCCTTTGGGTGTGCGAATGTCGACATCCAAACCTTTGACTTCAAGAACGGCCTGGTCTGCTGACTGAGTTCGGGAGGTTGGTTCAAGTATTTCGGTCATCATTTGTCGTTGCCTTTCTTGGTCTGCATCTTTGCAGCCTGGCGCGTGGCCTTTTCAAACGCCTTGGTACTTTTACGGTCCAGTTCCAGGCGCCAGCGTTGGGCTGGATCCGTAGCAATACGCATCCATGCAGCGAGCACGTTGGCGGCGACCGCGGTGAGCACAATGGCTAAACCGGGAAGGATAGATAACCACCAGGCGGTCTGCAGATATTGTCGCCCTTGGGCAACTAACAGTCCCCAAGAGACGTCTGGTGGCTGGATACCAATTCCAAGGAATGAAAGTGAGGACTCGGCGAGCATGACAAAACAGAATTCCAAAGTAGCCAAGGTTAACAGTGTCGGAGTGACCACTGGAATGACGTGGCGAACAATAATCGCGTTGGGATTTGTTCCGAAGGTGCGGGCTGCATCCACAAAAGTTCGTGACTGCAGTTCTGCCGATTCTGCTCGTGCGGTACGAAGGTAAATCGGGATGCGAGTGATCGCCAGGATCAGCACGATATTTGCTGCCGAAGGGCTGAAGACAAAGAGCACCACCACAGCCAGCAACAATGAAGGGAAGGACATGATGATATCTGCGATGCGCATGGAAATGGCTTCGCGACGTCCACGGTGGTAACCCGCCCAGACACCCCACAATGAGCCAAGGAGCAGGGCCACCAATACTGCAGGAACGGCAACTAGGAGTGTTGTTTGGGTAGCAACCACAATGCGGGCCAGTACTGAACGGCCCAGAGAATCCGAGCCCAGGATGTAAAGCCATCCGTTGGCCGGGTCAAAAGGTGCCTTATTCATGAACATCAAGTTCTGCGCTGTGGCGTGTTCACCCATCAGTGCGGGACCAAAGATCGCGGTGAGCACCACCAAGCTGAGGAAAATTGCAGCCACCGTGGCGAATCTGTCGCGTAGCAACATGGTGAACATCGAAACACGACTCTCACTTTGAGTCTTCGCCTTGCGCCGATTCTTCGGCTCGGGACGTTCATCCTTAGCTGGCGGTGCCATCTCTAGTGCTGACATCAGTGATTCCCCCTCGAAGATTCGCTCGTGCTCAGCGCTGGTCCAACTGGCGCCAGCGTGCGGTTTTCAGATCCATGGGTTGGACCTTGAGCGGCGCGTGCCTTGCGACGTTGACGTGCGCCGGCGCTTGGCCGGACCCGAGGATCTAGTAGCGCGTAGCCAAGATCAATCAGGATATTGAGCACAAAGATGGCCACCGCGGTGAGCAGCACACAGGCTTGGAGCACTGCAAAGTCTCTTTGCAAAATTGAGTCGATCATGAGCTTGCCGATTCCCGGCCAGCCAAAGATCGTCTCAACCACCACGGCACCGTTGACCAGTCCAACGGTCAGGTCCCCTGCCACCGTCAGCCCAGGGGCGGCGGCGTTGCGCAAGGCATGCTGGGCAATAACCCGATACTCGGTCGCGCCTTTGGAACGTGCCAGTTTGATATACGGTTCAGATAACGCCGAGACCATGGCCCCGCGAATCACCTGGACCAGCGTGCCAAAGGGGCGCATGACCAAGGTGGCTACGGGCAGGAACCAGGCTGCTGCACCGACTACACCGGAGGTTGGAACCACCCCTAGCGTGATGGCAAAAACCCAGATGCCTACGATGGCCAACCAGAAGTCCGGGATCGAGGCAGCGGTCATGGAGATGAAGGAGCTGCAACGATCCAGGATGCCGTTGGGCTTCATCGCAGCGGCCGAGCCAACGATGAGCGCCAAGATGATGGCGATGATCATCGTGGTGGCCGCCAGCTGCAGGGTTGCCGGGAAGGCCCGCAGCGCCATCTGCGCAGCGTCCTGTCCGGTGCGCATGGACGTTCCAAAATCGAAGCGGAAGATCCCACCGAAATACTGGGCCATCTGCACCCAGATCGGTTGGTCTAGCCCGTTTCGTGCAGCGAATTCTGCGCGCATTGTGTCAGTGGCATTCAGCGGTAGATACAGTGCTGCCGGATTACCGGTCATTCTGGCCAGCGCGAAGACACCAACGATGACAACCACCAGTGGCAGCGCCGAGGCGATGATTCTTTTACGCAAATAGGTAAGCATGTTGCTGTACTTTCAGTTGCCGTTGGTTACTTTGCCGCAGTGACTTCAGCAAGACGCAATTCGTCTCCACTGGAAGAATTCGGCTCGTAAGCTACCGAAGAGGAAATACCGAGCATGCCGGTCTGGTGAGCGATGTGAGCAAATTGAACAACTTCGTCATTCTGGTACTTGAAGACCTTTTCGAAGGCAGCTTGGCGGTCATCACCTGATGCGGCATCAGCCTGGGCAATGAGCTCGTCCAGTTCCGGGGTACCAAAGGCTGACTGCGCGCCCTTGGAAGTCATGTACTGATCCACGGTGAAGGCTGCGTCACCGGCTTGGTTTCCGTGCTGGGTCATCAGCATGATGGCCCCATCATCCTTGGTAGGGAATGGACGAACCTGGTAGGTCAGGTGCTGGCTGGTCTCAAGCATCTTCAAATTCACGGTGAGTCCGGCTTGGGTAAGCTGTTCTTGGATCACCTGAGCTAGTTCCTGAATCTTGGGGAACTGTGCGGTACGAACTACCAAGTTGATTGGAGCTGACACGTCCGTGCCATCAGCTTTGGCTTCCGCAACTAGCTCCTTGGCCTTGTCGAGGTTGAATTCCCAGACGGGCAAGTCATCGCTGTGTCCAACTACTCCGGAAGGTACCAGCTGGGCCGCGGCCTTGTCGCGTCCTGCGTAGAGGGAAGCGACAATCGATTCTTTATCGATCGCGTAGTTCACCGCACGACGGATGCGGATGTCATCAAATGGTGCAGTGTCGGCGTGCATGCGCAGAGCCACGGTTTCATTGTTTGGGTAGGAAACTCCCAAATCCCCAATGTTGTCTTCTGGGCTTAGCCCTGTTGCGATATCGGCTTCACCCGAGGTGATCATGGCTGCCCGGACGCTACCTTCCGAACGCCACTGATAGTTGGCCTTGGAATAGGCAGGGGCCTCGCCCCAGTAGTCGGCGAACGCTGCCACATTGATGCTTTGCCCTGCTTGCCAGTCTTCAATCTGGTAGGGGCCGGTGCCAATTGGTTCGCGTACTTTTTCGGTCGTAGATGTCTCTTTAGGGACAACTTCTAGGAAGGACAGGCGCAATGGAAGGATCGGGTCCTTCTTGGCTGCTGTCACTTCAATAGTGTAGTCATCGACTTTTTTGAGTTTCAGGTCATCGTCGCCAAAGACGTAGCCTTCGACGTTGCAGCCGAGCTTGGAATTGACCGCGCGGTCGATGGTGGCAATGGCGTCATCTGCGTTGAAGTCAGATCCGTCATGGAATTTCACACCCTCGCGTAGCTTCAGCGTCCAGGTCTGATCATCTTTGCTGGACCATTGGGTAGCAAGCTTGGGCTCCAGTTCACCGCTGGTTGGGTTTCTTTCTACCAGTGGTTCGGTGATGGTGGAACGAATGACCACACCGGTACTGGTCAGGTTGGACTCGCAGGCTTCGAGGGTAGGTGGCTCCTGCTGGAGCACAACGCGCAGGGTGTCGCTGGGTGCCGATGACCCACCGGCAGCATCTTCAGAGTTGGCGACCGAGCAACCGGACAGTGCAGTGGTGCCAAGTAGCGCAGAGGCGGCTAAGGCCAGTGGGATGCGGCGGGAGCGTGGAGTTACTAAGAGCATTGCGTTTCCTTCGCGACGGTGCGATGAGCAAGGGTGATCAGGCGGGTTTTCCGCCGAAGTTCGTAAGCACAGCTTTGACCGCTCGATGGGCCCGGTCAAGGCTTTGGGCCGTCCAAGGAATCGCCTGATGAGGCACGGGAGTGCGTACCGCACAGTAGGCCAAGTGTTACTTGCGCTACATTCCAAGGCTTACGGGGCATCCATGCCTCAAGAGCATTGATCTATCCAATTTGCGTGTTGGACGTGAATCGATCATGATCCCTACGATGCAGTTATGCCCACGAATATCAGCGCGTCCGCGCCACAAGTCACCGCACCCATCGCCGGCGAACAGATCCTTCGCGTTGGACCAGTAAATCCCACTGTGGCCCAAAGCTTGTCCGAAGAATTCTCCAGCCTTGTTCTTCCGGAAACCGAGCCGGAACGCGAGGCGTTCCTCACGGCCCACGGCGAGCAGATCCGCGTGGCAGTCTGCTCTGGACGCTTTGGCGTGGACACCGATCTTTTATCTCGATTACCTGCGCTGGAGGCGATCATCAACTTTGGTGTCGGCTACGACGCCACGGACACCAAGACGGCCATCGCTCGTGGGATCAAGATCAGCAACACCCCCGAGGTACTCAATGATTGTGTTGCCGACACCGCCTTAGGTCTCTACCTGGTCACCCTGCGCAGCTTGGGTGCAGCCGAGAGATTTGTCCGCAATGGCTCATGGGTTCCGGGCAAGAATTTTCCCCTCGCCACCCGCGCCAGCGGAAAGAAGGTCGGCATCCTTGGGCTGGGGCGCATTGGCCAAGCCATTGCCACCAGGCTGGAAGCCTTTGGGTGTGAAATCCACTATCACAACCGCAACCAGAAGCCCGACTCGAACTACACCTACCACCACTCAGCAGTTGACCTCGCAGCCAAGACTGAAGTCCTTATTGTGGCAGCGGCCGGAGGAGCACAATCGGCCAAGTTGGTGGATGCCCAAGTTTTATCCGCCGTTGGACCACAAGGCTTTGTCATCAACATCGCCCGCGGAACCGTGATTGACGAGTCAGCCCTCATTGACGCACTGAGCACTGGGAAAATCGCCGGCGCCGGGCTGGATGTTTTTGAAAACGAACCACATGTGCCGGCAGAGCTTTTGGAATTAGAGAATGTTGTCCTGCTCCCCCACCTTGGTAGCGGGACCAACGAAACACGAGCCGATATGGCCGCACTGACTTTAGATAACCTGCGTTCCTACCTTGCGGATCGTTCGCTGCTTACGCCAATTTCATAACCAAGAAGCGCGCCACAGATCCCCTTCGAGTACTAGCCCATCCGGAAAATACGGATGGGCTAGTACTCGTGCGCGCCAATTTACCGGGTAGAAAAAATCAAAGATATTTCTCTGCAAAAAACACTTGTGAGATAAGTTGCCAACTTATACGATAAGTTGAAAGCAATGTTCACCCCTGTTCATCGGAGCACAGATTTCATGACTTACACCCCAGACGCCATTCGCCACGTTAAGCTCTCCACGGCACGACTGCCGCTGGCCACCCCGATCTCAGATGCCAAGGTCTTCACCGGGCGCCAAAAGCCGATGACCGAAGTCGTCTTCCTCTTCGCAGAAATCACCACCGAGCAGGGCCATGAAGGCATGGGGTTCTCGTACTCCAAGCGTGCTGGCGGTCCAGCTCAGTACGCTCATGCCAAGGAAGTCGCCGAAACCATGATCGGCGAGGACCCCAACGACATCGCCAAGCTCTACACCAAGCTACTCTGGACCGGCGCTTCCGTTGGACGCTCAGGTGTTGCCACCCAGGCCCTGGCTGCCTTGGATATCGCACTTTACGATTTGAAGTCCAAGCGTGCCGGACTTCCACTGGCCAAGTTCTTGGGCTCGCACCGCGACTCGGTACGCACCTACAACACCTCAGGCGGCTTCCTTAACGCTTCAATCGAAGAGGTCAAGGAACGCGCCAGCCAGTCCATCGAGGAAGGAATTGGTGGCATCAAGATCAAGGTCGGCCTGCCAGACAGTGCCGAGGACTTGCGTCGTGTCGCTGCCGTGCGCGAACACATCGGCCCCGACGTGCCCCTCATGGTCGACGCCAACCAGCAGTGGGACCGCGCCACCGCACTTCGCATGGGCCGCAAGCTAGAGCAGTTTGATCTGGTCTGGATCGAAGAACCATTGGATGCTTACGATGCTGAAGGACATGCGGCTCTCGCCGCAGCCCTAGACACTCCCATCGCCACCGGCGAGATGCTGGCCTCGGTCGCTGAGCATGAACGCTTGATCGAAGCCCGCGCCTGCGACATCATCCAGCCGGACGCTCCACGCGTTGGTGGCATCACCCAGTTCCTGCGCTTAGCCACGCTCGCCGATCAAGCCGGCCTGGATTTGGCACCTCACTTCGCCATGGAGATCCACCTTCATCTGGCGGCAGCTTACCCACGCGAGCCATGGGTAGAGCACTTCGACTGGTTGGACCCACTATTCAACGAACACTTGGAAACCAAGGACGGTCGGATGCTGGTCCCGAACCGCCCAGGCCTCGGGTTCACCTTCAGCGACCAAGCTCGCGCGTGGACCACGGACACCGTTGAATTCGGACGCCCATAGTTCCTCCTCCACCAGCGCCGATGCCCGCCTCTCGCGGGGATCGGCGCTTATGCTTTAAGGATGCAGAGCATGAAACCCAATCTGGCCTCTTCGTTGGTGGAGCACCTACGTGAACGAATCAGCTCTGGAGACATAGTCGCTGGCGAAAAGCTTCCGAGTGAAAACACGTTGATCGCTTCCCATGGTGTTTCTCGTACCGTGGTGCGCGAAGCCATTACGCGCCTGCAGGCTGAAGGTCTGATCTACACTCGGCGCGGAGCCGGTAGCTTTGCACTGACTCCCCCACCTGCTGCCATGGCTGAAACTCAGCCACTGATCCCACGCACCTTGGATGAACGCCGAGAACTGATCGAATTCCGCATGGGATTTGAAACCGAAGCCGCGGCCAGTGCAGCGCTTAGCGCTTCTGAGTCAGACCTCTCGGCAATGGAATCGGCGCTTCAGGGTTTTGAAGCTTCCTTGGGCAACGCCTCGGTGAGCATGGGCTGCGATTATGAATTCCATCTTGCCGTGGCTAGGGCCACCGGCAATCCGTACTTTGCTCAAGCCGTTCAAACATTTGGCCCCGGCATGATTGCCATGCCTCGTCGCCGACTAGATGCCACAGATTCTATCGACAGCCACAGGTTAGATTCTGTCGCAGCCGAGCACCGCGCTATCCATGAAGCCATCGCCTCGGGCAACCCTCAGTTGGCTTCTGCGGCCATGAGATTGCACCTAGCAAATTCAGTGAAGCGACTACAGGCTGAGGCCTAAGCCGAGCTGAGCAAAGCACGTTGCTTTCAGCGGCAGCCCCAGTTATAGACAAACCCTTCGTGGCCTGTGCGGAGTTCTCCGCACAGGCCACAAAGGGTTTCTGCATTTTTTAGGCAATGAACTGGCTGAGTAACAGAACCCCACCCAGGCCCAAGACCGCCAACGTGGTGGTGTAGGTAGTGCGCACCGCGATGGCTTGGCCCACGTTGAGGTTGAAATATTCTTTGAACATCCAGAACCCCGGGTCATTTACGTGACTGAATGCAATGGAACCACAAGCCGTAGCCAGGACCATCAGCTCCGGCGAGGCCCCGGTGGCCACAACCAGTGGAGCGGCGATGCCGGCCGCGGTCGAGACAGCAACAGTTGCCGAGCCCAGTGCAATACGCAGAATCACGGCAATGAGCCACGCAAGGACCAACGGGCTAAGATCCCACCCAGACGTCGTTTCCGCAATGTAGTCGGCAATTCCCGCCGAGACCAGAACCTCCTTGAATGCACCACCGGCACCAATAACCAAGAGGATCATGGCCATCGCACGGGCTGCCTCGCTCATGGATTTAGCAACTTGGCTCATGCTGCGATTACTCATCGGCCCAAAAGCGAAAATTGCGACGATCAATGCGATCAGCAAGGCCATCTCAGCTGAACCAAGAAGCTCCAAAACATTGCTGAGGCTTTCACTCATCTCCAGCGTCATACGCGCTACTTCCGATCCGGCAATCAGCACGATGGGAAGCAGAGCAACGATAAAGGACATCGCAGTGGACGGAAGTTCTTCATCCTTGAATTCTTTTTCCGCCAACAGACCAGCGGGCATTTGCGGATTCATCTTCTTCACGAAAGCCAGACGTGGCCAGGTCATCGCGATGGCAACACCGACCGGGATAGCGATCATCAGCCCGTACGCAAGAGTCAGACCTACTGAAGCGTTATATAGCCCCGCAACGGCCGTTGGACCCGGGTGCGGTGGCAAGAACGAATGCATTGTCGACAGCGAGATCGACATAGGCAATCCCACCCACAACAGATTGACCTTGGTGGCGCGAACAAGGGTAAATGCCACCGGTACCAAAATCACGAACGCGACTTCGTAGAACATGGTGACACCGATCAGCATCGCCGAAATGACCATGGCCCACTGGACACCACGTTCTCCAAAAACAGAGAGAATCTTTTTCGCAATGCGTTGCGCTGCGCCTGCGTCACCCATGACACGGCCAATCATCGCGCCAAGGCCAATGACGATAGCCGTTCCGCCAAGCTGCCCGCCCAAACCGTCCGCGATGATATCGGGGATATCTGCGATCCCGGCCGCCTCGCCGTCGATGGTGAGCGAGTCAGTAGCCACCGCCCAGAATGCGACAAGTGTGGCGACAAGAATGAGGGAAATGAATCCGTTGAGCTTGAACCTCATCATAAGGATCAACAGAACAACGACAGCCAGCGCGACGATGAGCAATGGCATTGAGGCTCCAATCTAGAGCAGGGGCAGGAAAAGAATCTGGGCATCGAATGGACTGCGTTCACAGTGCTACAAAGTGAGCTGGCGCATAAGTCCATGTGCCACCAATCACGTTAGTGAGTTCATTTCTGTCCGTCCAAGACTCGAACCGCATTCATTGATACCTAGCTGGCATCAGTGCGACTCGAACTCAGGTCGCCGACTCCTGAAATCCGCGCAGATAAGCCAAGAAATCCCCTCCGCCTACCGTTCGACTCGCCCTCCACCCTCGCCAATTTTCCGCAGTTTTGTGATCAGTATCACCATACTTTTTGAATCTTCTCTACAGTTAGTCGCCCTCGTTTTTGACGCAAAAAAGCAGGCCGCGGGACTCTCCAACCGAGAGCCCACGACCTGCCGAATATACCTTTTGACTACGCCTAACGAGTCATGACGCTTTGACGGCCAGAACTGGGTGCTCCGCCTGCAGTAGGATCCGCTGAGCCTGGGATCCCATGATGAATTTGCCGACCTGAGAACGCTGGCGCAATCCAATGACAATGAGCGAGACCTGATGCTTGTCAGCAAGCCCCAAGAACTCTTCAGTTAGATCATCGCGATAAGTTGACTCGATGACCTGTGCTTTGACTCCAGCACTAAGTGCCGCGTCCAAGACACGGGCCAGGTCTTCTTCTGAAGCAGTGTTCTTGTCTACTAACGATCCCTCGCGAGAGGAATTAACGATGAGCAACTGCTCATCGCGCAGACTTGCTTCTTTGATCGCCGCAGCCACGGCGGCTTCCCCTACATTCGAAGGAACGTATCCGACGATGATACTCATGCGTTTTCCTTTTCTTTGTCTGCAACTACAGCACTGGTAGTTGAGCTCGTCTTTCGCTTATCAATTGCGCTCTTTATAACTGGCCAAATGGCGACGAAGACAAACAGCACCAACAGGGTCGCCGAAATCGGACGGGTGAAGAATCCTGTTGGGTCGCCTTCAAGCACAAGCAATGACCGACGAAGATTCGATTCGAGCAAGCTACCGAGCACGAACGCCAACACCAGAGGACCTGGTTCAAAACCAAACTTTTTCATGAGATAACCAATGGCACCGAAGAGCACGACTAGCAACACGTCAAACATTGAATTTCGAATGGTGTATGCACCAAGCATGGTGATCAGGGCAGTGATCGGAGCCAAGATTGCAGCGCGCACACGGAGGATTTTTACGAATACACCAATGAGCGGAATCGACATGATCAACAAGAGAATATTGCCGATATACATCGAATTCACAACGCCCCAGAACAACTGAGGATCATCATTGATCAGCTGCGGCCCAGGGGTAATGCCCTGAATTAGCAGTGCACCAAAGATTATTGCCATCGTCGCATTGGCCGGGATGCCCAGCGTCAGCAGAGGAATGAATGAGCTGGTAGCTGCGGCGTTGTTGGCCGATTCTGGTCCAGCAACGCCTTCAATGGCGCCCCTTCCAAAGCGCGAAGGATCCTTTGCGGTCTTCTTCTCCATTGCATAGGAAGCTAGCGAAGCAATGGTTGCCCCACCACCAGGAAGAATGCCGAGGAAGAAGCCGAGAACTGAGCCACGACCGATGGCCCCGGATGCTTCCTTGATGTCTTTGCCTTTCGGCCAAACATTTGAAACCTTCACCGGCGCAGTGGCTGCACGATGGCGTTCTTCAAGGTTGTATAGGATTTCGCCGAGACCAAATAGGCCCATGGCGATGGGAACAAAGTCGATGCCATCGGCCAGCGAGAGATTACCGAAGGTAAAACGCTCGGCTCCAGTAAATCCATCGCGACCGATTGTTGCCAGGAACAAGCCAGCAGCAGCGGCGATGATTGCCTTGATTTTGGTTCCGCCGGAGATCGTTGCTACCAGCAGGATGCCGAGCATCGCCAGAGCCGTATATTCCGGCGGACCGAAATCCAGAGCGAAGCTGGCAACGAGTGGCGCCAGAAAGGTCAAACCGATAATCGAGACGGTGGCGCCAAAGAATGAGCCAATGGCAGCGATACCTAGGGCCGCCCCTGCTCTACCCTGCTTAGCCATAACGTAACCGTCAAAGACAGTGACCACTGAGCTGGCTTCACCGGGCAGGCGGAGCAGTACCGAGGTAATGGTTCCGCCGTATTGTGCACCGTAGAAAATTCCGGCCAACATGATGATGGCGGTGACTGGTTCAACGCCGTAGGTCATGGGAAGCAAGATGGCGATTGTAGCTGCCGGGCCCAGGCCCGGCAGCACACCAATGAGCATGCCAACAACAACGCCCAGCAAACAGTACAAAAGGTTGGTGGGGTCCAGGACGACGTTAAATCCGTCTAGGACTGGTCCAAAGAATTCCATGCGAGTCAGCCTTTGCGTGCTTTAGAAGAGTCGAGGGATCGTTGTGCCCAGGGCAGCGATGAAGATTGCGTAGAAGGCTGCAACGATCAGAATTGAGTAGATCGTTGCGGACCTCCAGCGTTCACCGCCTAGCCATCGCATCCATACGAAGCACAGGAGTAGTGATGGGATTTCAAAGCCGATGACTGGCATCAGTACAACCATCAAGATCAGCGTTGCGAACCCGATTGCGGCGTACCAACTCATTGCGCTGAACTTCTCGCCGTCTCTGCCACCAGCGCGCCCAATAATTATTTGCGCGACTGCCATGACCGCTGCGATGAGTGAAATGACAAAGGGCCACATGCCCGCCGCCGGCGCAGCTGGTGTACCTAGGCCCAGACCCACGGACAGCACCATGCCAGCAATGCTCAGGCCCAGAACTACCAACGAAGAGAGCAAATTGGCGATTGGTCCCGCTGGTTCAGCCGCTTCAGCTTCCCACTGAGCTGCCAATTCATCTGGTGTGAGCGCCTCAGCTTCCTGAACCTGTTCTGCCGGTTGCGCGCTGGTAGCTTGCTCTTTTGAATCTTGCCGCGAGTGTTTCGCGTCCATGAGTTTCATCCTGAGATTCTCGCTTTCGAGTTTCCTATCGGTGTCTACCGGCTACTTGCCAGCGAGGGAAATCTCGTGCTCATCGGTTAGTTTCTTATAGGTCTCTGCCAACTCCGTCCATTCCGAGACAACCTCTTCGCCGCTGATCTCGTGGGTGCTGAGCAGGTTCTTTTTGTTGAAGGACTTGTAGCTATCAGCTGCGGTGGCGTCCTTGATGGAAGCTACCAACTTCTCCTTTGCTTCATCACTCAAGCCCTTAGGAGCCGCTATGGCACGGTACTGCGAGACTGGAACTTCATAGCCGGATTCGACAGCAGTCGGAACATCGGGCAGAAACTCATTGCGTTCCTTGGAGAAGACCGTAATTGGCACCACGGTGCCAGCATCAATCTGTGGCTTAGCTTCGCCCAGCTGAATGGTTGATACCTGGACTTGGTCACCCATGACTGCGGTCAATGCCGGTGATCCTGAGTCGAACGGTACGGTGGTGCCTTCGATATCAGCTTGAGCGAGCAACAGCTCCTGGGCCAGCTGCGATCCGGTTCCCACCCCGGTCGTGCCGAAGGACAGTTTCTTCTCGCTCTTCTTGATGTCGTCAATGTTCTTCAGGCCCGAGGCCTTGCTTGCAACCATGACGTAGTCGTCCTGCGAAAGTCCCATCAGAACATCGAGGTCATCAAGGGAAACAGTTTCGTTTTCAGAAACAGCCAGCGGCGTGATGGTGATCAGTGAAGCGTTGAGCAAGACCAGGTTCTGGCCATCTGCCTTCATAGCAGCTACCTCTTTAGTAGCCAATGCGCCGTTGGCCCCTGGCTTGTTGACCACTGGCATTGATACACCGAGGGAATCGGCCATTCCTTCAGCGGCAGCGCGGGCAATCAAATCCGTAGACCCGCCTGGAGCCTGTCCTACGGTGAGGGTGACCGGGCCAGATGGGAATTGCGCCGAGTCGGCGCTCCCTCCCCCAACGTTTCCACCGCAAGCGCTGAGCGCCAGCACAACACCGGCGGACGAAAGGGCAAGTAGCGTGCGACGAGCCATACGGTTTTTCATGTTTTTCTCCTGCGAGTTTGAGTGCGAGCGACCAATTTTGAATCCTTACGTGAGGCAAGTCACCTTGTTGGTCTCGGGTATAGCGTAGAAACTTGAAGTGATGCATGTCCAAGGTTGAATGTGCATGGAGTGATTCCCGAAAGGTATTGAATGTTTACTCTGGATCAGGCCAGAAGCTTTGTTGCGGTGGCAGAAGAACTACATTTCGGCCGCGCTGCCGAGAGGCTGAACATGACTCAGCCCCCGTTGAGCCGCCAAATCCAGAAGCTGGAACGCACCGTTGGCGTCGAGTTATTGGAAAGAGATAACCGCAGGGTCGCCCTCACCGCGGCGGGCCAGGCATTTTTGCAAGACGCCCGAAGACTGGTCATCGCAGCCGAACGTGCTCCGGATAATGCGCGAAGGATCGCAGCTGGCCAACTCGGCGAACTGCGCATTGGCTTTACCGCCGCTTCTGGCTTCAGCCTGCTCGGGCCAATGCTTGGGGAAATTTCGGCACAGATGCCGCAGGTTCATGTGGACCTATCTGAAATGGTGACCAGCGAACAAGTAGTCGCATTACTTGATGGCGACCTAGACCTTGGACTAGCCCGCCCACCCTTTGACGAAACCTTATTTGAGTCTGCCCTGCTGTTCTCGGAAGGTTTGGTAGTGGCAGTGCCATCGGATCATCCATTGGCTCAACTGAATCGAAGTCTCACCTTTGAAGATCTACGCGATGAACCGCTGATCATGCATTCGCCTACCAAGGCCCGCTACTTTTATGACCTCGTTGTGCGCATGATTGATATCGAGCATAAAAACGTGCGGCATACCGTGAGCCAGATTTTGACCATGATCGCTTTGGTCGCAGCCGGACGTGGAATCGCTTTTGTTCCAGAGAGCGCCAAACTTCTCGGCGTTTCCGGCGTGAGTTATCTGCGCCTACCCGAGGTCCGCGAGGACCCGGTGCAGCTGCACGCCATCTGGAGTAGGACTTCCAAAAACCCCGCGCTGGAACGACTGGTCTCCATAGTCCGCGGAAGCTTGCACGACAATGATGCCGAGTAGGTATCAAACAATACAAATATGGGCTTGGACAGGCATCACTGAGTGTTCCTAGGCTGAGGGTAATAGCTGATCAACTCTCACTTTTTCCTGCAGCTACCTGATGCGGGAATGGAATCAAAGGAAACCCCCATGGCTCAGTACACACCTTCCGAACTTGCAAACAAGCTCAAAGACGGACTGCTCTCATTCCCAGTCACCGCCTTTGATGAGAACCTCGAAATCGATGAGGCCAACTACCGCAAGCACCTAGCGTGGCAGTCCAGCTTCGATGTGGCGGGCTTGTTCGCAGCCGGTGGCACCGGTGAAGGCTTCACCTTGACCCCGGAAGAATCAGCCAAGGTTGTTCGCATGGCCGTTGAAGAAGCCGGTTCCAGTGTTCCAGTTCTAGCCTCGGCAGGTGGATCAACCAAGCAGGCCATCCAGAACGCCCAGGACGCCGAGGCTGCTGGCGCCGAAGGACTGCTGCTCCTGCCTCCTTACCTGACCGAATGTGACCAGGAAGGCCTGTACCAGCACGTCTCCAAAATTTGCTCCTCGACCAAAACTGGCGTGATTGTTTACAACCGTGCCAACGCTGTCTACTCCGCAGACACCGTGGCGCGACTGGCAGATAACCACGAAAACTTCATTGGCTTCAAGGACGCATTGGGCGACATTGAGCAGATCACCAAGGTCTACGCGAAGAACGGTGACCGCCTGTTCTACCTCGGTGGCCTGCCTACCGCAGAGACTTTCGCACTACCACTGTTGCAGCTGGGAATGAGCACCTACTCCTCAGCCATGTACAACTTCGTTCCTGAATTTGCACTGGACTTCTACAAGGACGTTCGCGCGCAGGACCGTGTGGCAATCAACGAAAAGCTGAACCGCTTTGTTATGCCGTACTTGGACATCCGCGACCGCGTCAAGGGCTACGGAGTGTCCATCGTCAAGGGTGGCCTGAAAGCCATTGGTCGCGATTCCGGCTCGGTGCGCCCACCACTGCAGGACCTGACTGAAGCTGATCTTGCGGATCTTTCGGCACTGATCCAGAAGGCCGGCATCGTTCCTGCCGGCGCCGCACTGTAAAAAACTGAACTGGCAATTTTTCGAATCGCAAGGAGCACCATGACTACCAACATCGAGCAACTCACCGGGCAGTCGATTCTCGCAGGTCAAAGTACTACCGGCACCGGACGGACCGTTAACGGTTTTAACCCTGCCACCAACCAGCCGCTAGAACCGGGCTACAGCCTGATCGATACCGAGCAACTGAAGCTTGCCACCTCCGCGGCGGCCGAAGCCTTTGATTCCTTCCGTGCTCTGGATCCAGAAAAGCATGCAGCTTTCCTCGAAGCCATCGCCGATAACATCGAAGCTGTCGGTCAAGAGCTCGTGGAACGCGCCATGGCCGAAACCGGCCTGCCCGCAGCGCGCCTGAACGGCGAGCGCGGCCGTACCACCGGCCAGCTGCGTCTGTTCGCAAAGGTCGTTCGCCAGGGTGATTTCCGTGGTGTGCGCATCGATCCAGCATTGCCAGAGCGAACCCCATTGCCTCGCGTAGATATTCGACAGCGCAAGATCCCGCTGGGTCCAGTGGCCGTCTTTGGTGCCTCGAACTTCCCGCTGGCCTTCTCCACCGCCGGTGGCGACACCGCTTCTGCTTTGGCTGCCGGTTGCCCGGTAGTTTTCAAAGCGCACAATGCTCATCCGGGCACCAGTGAAATTGTTGGCCGCGCCATCACCCAGGCGGTCACCGACGCTGACCTGCACCCCGGTGTCTTCTCCTTGATCTATGGTCCCGGAGCCTCCATCGGTCAGGCGCTGGTAGCTGATCCAGTGATCAAGGCTGTTGGCTTTACCGGATCACGTTCCGGCGGTACCGCGTTGATGGCCACCGCAGCAGCACGACCTGAACCAATTCCGGTGTACGCAGAAATGAGCGCCATCAACCCTGTCATCTTCTTCGAAGGTGTCTTGGCTGAAGATCCAGAAGGCCATGCCAAGGCGTACCTAGGATCCGTCACCGGGTCCTCGGGTCAGCTCTGCACCGCTCCAGGTTTGGTCTTTGCTCCACAGGGTGCGGCAGGCGACGCCTTTGTAAAGGCTATTGCTCCAGCTACTACGTCTAGCACCGGCCAGACCATGCTGACCGAGGGGATCTACAACGCGTGGACCGAGGGTGTTTCTGCCCTTGAAAAGCAGGACGGCGTAGAACTGCTCGGACGTGGTGCCGAAGGTGACAGCGAAAATGCACCTGGACCGGTCATCTTCGCTGCTGGTGTAGAACAGCTTTTGACCAATCCTGTCCTTCAGGAAGAAATTTTCGGAGCAGCTTCGCTGGTCATCCGCTACAACAGCGCTGAAGAATTGGTTAGCACGCTCTCTCAGCTCGAAGGCCAGCTCACCGCGACCTTGCAGCTCAACGAGTCGGATTATCCGGTTGCTGCCCAAGCTCTTCCCGTCTTGGAAACCAAGGCTGGACGTATCTTGATCAACGGCTGGCCTACCGGTGTTGAAGTTGGCGATGCGATGGTCCACGGCGGTCCGTTCCCGGCTACCTCTGCCCCACAGACCACTTCTGTTGGCACGTTAGCAATCGAACGCTTCTTGCGTCCTGTGGCTTACCAGAACTTCCCTGATTCGCTCTTGCCCCAGCCTTTGGCAGATGAGAATCCATGGAATCTGAATCGTCGCATCGATGGCACGCTGAAGTTAGCAGGAGAATAATCTATGAGTGCACAACCAACTATTGCTTCGGTAGAGGTCATTCCGGTCGCCGGCCACGATTCGATGTTGCTGAATCTTTCCGGTGCCCACGGCCCCTTCTTCACCCGAAATATTGCCATCATCACCGACTCTGATGGACGCACCGGTTTAGGTGAAGTACCTGGAGGCGAAGCAATTCGCTCAACTATTGAAGAAGCTGGAAAGCTCATCCATGGGGCACCAGTAGCCAAATACCGTTCCTTGCTGCGACAGATTTCCAGCCGTTTCGCAGACCGCGACAAGGGTGGACGTGGAGCGCAAACTTTTGATCTGCGCACCACGGTCCACGCAGTTACCGCCGTTGAGTCTGCGCTGTTGGATCTGCACGGACAACACCTTGGTGTGCCGGTAGCAGAGCTACTGGGTGACGGTCAGCAGCGTGAAGCAGTACCAATGCTGGGCTACCTCTTCTACGTGGGCAATCCCGACGCCACCGATCTTCCATATCTTCGCGAACCTCATGGCGCGGATGACTGGGAGAAAGTTCGCCGCGAAGAGGCTATGACACCAGAAGCTGTGGTCCGCTTGGCTGAAGCCGCTCAGAAACGTTACGGGTTCAAAGACTTCAAGCTCAAGGGCGGTGTCCAGGCAGGCGACGCTGAAGTGGATGCGGTGATTGCGCTCAAGGAACGATTCCCTGATGCGCGTATTACCTTGGATCCTAATGGCGGATGGTTGTTGGAAGACGCTATCCGTTTGGGCAAGCGTATGCGCGGAGTTGTAGCTTACGCTGAGGATCCTTGTGGACCTGAGGGCAGGTTCTCGGGACGCGAAGTGATGAGCGAGTTCCGTCGTGCCACCGGCTTGCAGACCGCTACCAACATGATTGCCACCGACTGGCGCGAAATGTCCCACGCAGTGCGAACCAACGCGGTGGATATTCCACTAGCGGATCCGCACTTCTGGACCATGTCCGGTTCCGTTCGGGTTGCCCAATTGTGTGACGAGTTTGGGCTTACGTGGGGTTCTCACTCAAATAACCACTTTGATATTTCCTTGGCCATGTTCACCCAAGCCGGGGCTGCAGCGCCAGGAGAAATCACGGCGTTGGATACCCACTGGATCTGGCAGGACGGTCAAGAGCTGACCGAAGAACCACTGCAGATTCGCGACGGAGAAATCCAAGTTCCGCAAAAGTCCGGTCTTGGGGTCACCCTGAACCGAGCGCGTGTCAACGAGGCTCACGAGCTGTATTTGCAGCACGGACTCGGATCACGCGATGACGCGGTATCAATGCAATATCTGATTCCAGGCTGGAGCTTTGATTCCAAGAGCCCAGCGTTGGTTCGCTAAGTATTGACTCTGAATAAGTGATGACCATGGGGGGCGGTTGGAACAACATTTGATGTTGTCCCGGCTGTCCCCACTGTGGTGTTGGTAGGCCTCAACGCAGTCATAGAGAAGTGTAAGCAGGAGAAGATATGCACGGCGTGATGCAAGGGTTCGCGATAGTCCTAATCCTTATCGGGGTAGGTCTGGCGACAGCAAAATTTCTCCCGAGTAAGCGGCAAGCCATTTCCACCGGGCTGACCCCGCTGATCTACTACATCACCAACCCTGCCTTGATGTTCATCTTGCTCGCAGACGCCGACCTTGGATTAGTTCTGGGTGTGTTCACACCTATAGCGCTGTTGACTGCCGTGCTCACCGGCGCGCTCTTCGCGGTGGTCTCCAGAATTTTCCTCAAGACTCCGGCCCGCCATCTCCCGGCGGCCGCCATGGCAACCAGTTACGTCAATGCCGGGAACATCGGCATTCCCCTGGCGCTGTATGCGGTGGGTAGTACTACCCCTGCAGTTTCCGTCTTGATAGCTCAGTTGTTGATCATCGCGCCAGCCTACCTATGTATGTTTGCGGTGATCTCGCGCAAACTGAACCCAGATACGCAGAACCTTCCGCTGGGCCGAACCGTCTTGAAATCCATCGCTAACCCGGTGACTGTCGCAACCGCCATTGGTGCCTGCTTTTCTTTCATCCATCTCAGACTTCCCGAAGTGTTGCACGCACCTTTGGAGATGCTCGGTAATGCCTCCATTCCGTTGTTGCTGATGGCCTTTGGCATGTCCTTGTATGGGCAAAAGCCATTGGCTGAAAAGGAAGGACGGCCTGAAGTCTTTTTGGGTAGCGCGTTCAAAGTGTTGCTCATGCCGTGCATTGCTTGGGCTTTGGGTCGGTTTGTTTTTGGTCTTGAGTCAACGGATCTCATGGGTGTAGTTGTCATGGCCGCTTTGCCCACCGCGCAGAACGTTCTGTTGTTCAGTCAGCAGTTCTCACTGAAACCTACGGTTCCTCGTGAAGTGATTCTGGCCAGTACATTTTTATCCATCCCGGTAGCATTGCTAGCAACGTTCCTTTTGAGCTAGGAGTTCAAGCCCGTCTCATGTTTGGTGTCTTCGAGGGATTTTTCGGTATCTGGGCCATTATTGGCATTGGCTATTGGGCTGGAAAGAAGAATGTCTTCGGCCCTGAAGGGCGAATGATCCTCAATCGTCTCACCTTCTTCATTGCCTCGCCCGCTTTGCTTTTCACCACAATTGCCGGCGCCAATCCTCAAGAAGCCCTCGGCTCTCAGCTGTTTATCGCCGGAATTTCGGCCAGCGTTGTGTTTGTACTTTTCCATTTTCTCTCGCGGTGGCTCTTTAAACGCTCTGCTGCAGAACGAACAATCGGCTCCATGGCCGCTTCCACGGTGAATGCCGGGAACCTAGGCCTGCCCATCGCGCTCTATGCGTTGGGGGATATCTCTATCGCTGCACCCGTGGCCCTGTTTCAGATGGCCATCATGACTCCGGTGTCACTGTCGATGATGGAAAAGGCTACAAGCAACCGGGAAGCCGGTGCGCGAAGCCTCCTGATTCGCACGCTATCAAACCCGATGATTATTGCTTCGGCAGCCGGGTTGGCTTGTTCCATCTTCCATTGGATGCCACCACAGTTGTTGCTGACACCCATAGAACTGCTTGCCGGAGCTTCGATTCCGGCCATGCTTCTTGGCTTCGGCATTTCTCTAGTGGGCTCTAAACCATTGCAAAAGGCAACACAACGCCGAACCGAAGTATGGGTGGCAACAGCACTCAAGCTGGTTGTTCACCCACTCCTAGCTTGGGTTCTGGCAGCCTGGGTGTTCAGGCTCGACGCCACCGGTCAATACATCGCGATTATCATGGCGGCACTGCCTACCGCGCAGAATATTTTTGTCAACGCTGATCGCTACAACGCCGGAATTACCATTGCCAAGGACACCGTTCTGGTCACCACGATTCTAGGTATTCCGGTCATGTTGGCCTTTGCTGGTTTGTTGCACCACTAATTCACCAATGACCCGGCAACACAGCTTTGGCCTACTCAGGCCGATCGGTTGAAGCAGTCTTGTCGGGAATCGCTGTTCCTTCAACATTTTCCAGAGAGTCAATAAAGACTTCTCGTAGTCGTTGCGCAGCCGGATTCACCGAACCTTCTTCCCAAGCAATAAAGATGTCAGAATGGTTCAAATTTTGTAGTCCGTCAGGGCTAGTTAGTTCTTCAAAAACCACTCCAGGTGGCGCAAAGTCCATGGCGCTGGCCGGCACCAACGACACCCCGAGCCCCACGGCAACCAAAGCCATGAGCGCAGGAATCTGGCTGGCAATTTGGGTAATGGTTGGTTTGCTTCCCACGGAATCGAAGAGCCGAATCACCAGATCGTAAAAGTACCTAGCTTCATTGGTTGAATACATCATCAGTGGGAGCCCCACCAATTCTTTGATCAAGACACCCTTGCCGGTGGCCAAATAGTGTCCTGCTGGAAGAGTCACCACCAGTCGGTCCTTTTTCACCAGACATGATTGCACTCCGCCCCGATTGACGACTGGGCGCAATAGACCAACATCAATATTTCCGCTGCTCAACGCGTCGAGTTGGTCAATGGAGACGGCTTCTCGCAGAACCAGCGTGACATCCGGCAGATGACGGGCAGCGGTAGACAGTAAGGCCGGCAGAACAGATTGGCCAGCCACTGAGGTGTAACCAACGATCACCGTTCCAGAGTCCCCGGTAGACACACGGGAGACTTCCATGCTGGTGCGTCGGCTCAACTCCAAAAGTCTGCGGGCATTGGGGAGCAGCACCTCGCCAGCAGCGGTTAGTTGCACATTGCGCGAGGTGCGGGTGAAGAGCTTGGCGGATAATTCACGTTCCAGCAATTGGATCTGTCGGCTCAGCGGCGGCTGAGTCATGTTGAGTCGTTCAGCGGCAGCACCGAAGTGGAGTTCTTCAGCAACGGCGACGAAGGACTCCAGTTGAATGAGCGAAAACATCAATGCTCTCCTTGAATCGTTGATTGCATAAATTAGCTTGGACAGGTATCAATAACGGCTTCTATGGTGAGTCTAGACCTACACGACCAAGGGAGCCCGCCATGCTGGATGCAACGACGCAGCAAGTCTCTAGCCAATCGCCGCAGAGCGAACCAACATCATGCCGAGTGGAAAGAATTGAAGTCACTCCCGTCGCTTTCGCGGATCCGCCCTTGCTTAATTCCGTGGGAGTACACGAACCATTTGCGTTGCGAGCAATCGTGGTGGTGCATACAAATACAGGACACTACGGGCTAGGTGAAACCTACGGCGACGAGGCCCACGTCGCGCGGCTACGTCGAGCAGCTTCTGCTCTGCAAGGTGCCGACCCGTTTAATCTGAATCTCATCTCACGACTCGTCTCTGAGTCTCTAGTGCAGGACAACGGACAAGGCGGACACGGCACCGGAGGCATGGTCACAACGACCTCGTTAGATGACCGAGTACTGTCCGCATTCAACGTTGCGTGCCTCGATATCCAAGGCAAGGTCCTGGGAGTACCGGTCAGCACGTTGCTCGGCGGCGCAATACGCGAATACGTTGATTTCAGTGGCTATCTCTTTTACAAGTGGGCAAATCATCCCGGACGTGAAAGCGACAAGTGGGGCGAGGCCATAGACCCTGCAGGGATCGTGGCCCAAGCCCGCAAGATGGTCACTGACTACGGATTCAAGGCATTGAAACTCAAGGGTGGGGTCTTCCCGCCGGACCAAGAAGCTGCCGCCATCGAGGCGTTACACCAAGAGTTTCCCGACATCCCACTGCGTTTAGACCCCAATGGTGTGTGGAGCGTGCCAACGGCAATAGAAGTCGGGCACCGTTTGGAAGCATCCCTGCAGTACTTGGAAGATCCTTGCCTGAGGATTGCCGATAATGCTGCCGTGCGCGCAGCCATCAACCTGCCAATCGCCACCAACATGTGCGTGGTCTCTTTTGCTGATCTTCAGCCAGCCATCAAAGCGCAAGCTGTAGACATCGTCCTGTCCGATCATCACTTCTGGGGCGGCTTGAGCCGGTCCAAACTACTTTCCGGCATCGCAGAGACCTTTGGTCTGAGCCTTTCGATGCACTCGAATTCTCATTTAGGGATCAGCTTCGCGGCCATGATTCAGTTAGCGGCGGCCACCGAGAATATTGACTACGCCTGCGATACCCACTGGCCTTGGAAACTCGAGGAAGACGATGTCATCGTGGCCGGAACACTGACGATTCAAGACGGTAAGGTCCAAGTTCCAACCGGTCCTGGACTGGGCGTGGAACTCGATACGCAAGCCCTTGAGCGGATGCATCAGCAATACCTTGACTGTGGGCTGAAGCAACGTGACGATACCAGCTACATGCAGTCCATCGATCCCACCTATGAGCTGAAGAGTCCACGATGGTAAGGCCACTACAGATCGTGGTGACCGACCCCATCGTCAGCCGCTTTGAATCCCTTTTCCGTCAGTTGGGCACCAGACACAACTGGAAGTTTGTTGCATCGCTTGACCCCCACGAACAGTCAAGGCAGATCGCCGAGGCGGACGTTTTGGTGTGCGCAAGACTTTCCGACCAAGACGCACAACGCTGTACAGCCGGTCTAGTGCATGTCACCGGATCCGGCACTGACCGCGTGGCGCTGAAGTACCTGCCCGAGTCCACCCAAGTTGCGACGACCTCCCACCACGAACGTTCCATCGCAGAATACGTAGTGATGGCCATCCTCGCCCACGAACGGCGCCTGCTCAGCATCACCCGTGAATTGACCGAGGGCACCTGGCGCACTCTCGCAACAGATCCCAACATTTCCATGTTCCGTACCGTCAAGGACCTAACCGTGGGATTCATTGGAATGGGGGCAATTGGCCAACACACCCTCGCGGCAGTCACAGCCCTGGGGGCCAAAGCGGTAGCGGTGCGCCGAAACCCGAGCGAGCCTTCAACTGATAACCAAAATCTTCACTGGGTGAAATCCATGGAGCATCTGCCCGAACTTCTTGAATGCAGCGATGTGGTGGTTCTTTGCCTACCACTGACTGATGCAACAAGAGATCTTATCGGCGCTACTGAACTCTCGATGATGCGTAGTGACGCACTGTTGGTCAATGTTGCGCGTGGACCGATAGTGAACGCGCCAGCGCTCATTGACGTATTAGATCAACAGCTCATTGGCGGAGCAGCACTAGACGTCTGGTGGGACGCCCCGACAGGCACCGTTGCGCCCGCGCTAACCCAACGGTTGGCTGCACATCCATTGGTCATTGCCACACCACATTATTCGGGGCACTCGCGAGAAACTTTTCTTTCACGGGTGAAGGAAATCTGCTCCAATATCAATGACTTTGCCTCGGTAGCTGAACAGCACAAAGGACTAAATTCTCCCGAGGTGGCCTCAACTCCCTAGAATAGTGACTATGCAAGATGAAACGCTGTTGCAGACGGTCGAAGATGAGTTCACTGCCATACTTTTGCACGCCCGAGATATGATCGTTCGCCGCGCAAAAGCGGTCCACCCCGATTTGCAGGCGCCTGGTTACCGCCTGCTCGGTCTTGTCATCCGCGAAGACGCTCAGCAACAGGGCGCTTTGGCCGAAAAGCTTCGTCTAGATAAGGCAACTATTTCCCGACTGGTTCAGCAGCTAGAGTCCTTGGGCCTAGTGAACCGGACCCAAGATCCCTCTGACGGCCGCGCTCAACTGGTCTCTGCCACGGCACTGGCTAGAGACAAGTGGCGCGACAGCGGAAACACCCTGCGTCAGGAACTGCGCCGCCAGCTCACCGAATGGGAAGCTAGCGAACTACAAAACTTTGGACAGCTGTTGCACCGACTGAACATCAGTTTCGAAGAGCTGACCTAAAGACAACGATTCAAGCTACTGCATCAAAGCTAAGAAGTCATCAGCGCTCAAGGCAGACTGCTGACCAGCCTCCGATTCGTCACCCAAAACGTCATTAAACAGCTGCGTCTTTTTGGCTTGTAAGGCCAGCACCTTGGACTCGATGGTGTCCTTGGCGACCAGACGATACACGTAAACCGGTCGTTCCTGACCAATGCGGTGTGCACGGTCAATGGCCTGAGCTTCCGCAGCCGGATTCCACCAAGGATCCAACAAGATGCAGTAATCAGCAGCGGTGAGGTTGATACCAAAACCGCCGGACTTCAACGAGATGAAGAAGACCGGGAAGTCCCCATTGCTGAACCCATCGATCATTTCTTTTCGCTTGATTCCACTAGTGGAACCATCTAGGTAACCGTGCTCAATATCTAGCGATACGGCAACGTCCCGCGCCTTGGTCAAGAAGCTGGTGAACTGGCTGAAGACCAAGATCTTGTGTCCTTCAGCCACTGCGTCGGCCATCAGTTCTCGTAGTAGCTCAAGCTTGGCGCTCGGGCCGTCACCTTCACCGACCAAGGACGGATCTAAGGCCAGTTGGCGTAGCAACGTGAGCGACTGCAAAATCTTGAAACGGTTGGAATCTACGTCATCAACCAATCCGAGCACTTCTTGTCGTACCCGCTGGAAGCGACGGTCATAGGCCTTACGGTGACTTGGTTCCAGCTCAACTTCCAGAATCTGTTCGGTTTTTGCTGGAAGTTCCGGAACCACCTGTTCCTTGGTGCGTCGAAGTACAAATGGACGCAACCGGCTCTTGAGACGATCGAGTCTTTCTTTATCACCGTCGGAAATCTGCTTCTGATAAATATCCTTGAAGGCCTTCTGTCCGCCCAACAGTCCAGGGGCAGCCAAGGAAACCAGAGCCCACAGCTCAAGGAGATTATTTTCCATCGGCGTACCAGTGACAACGAACTTACAAGGCACCGGCAACTGGCGCGCTTGCTTATAGCCCTTTGAGGTGTGGTTCTTCAGCTGTTGCGCTTCATCCATGATCATCACGGAGAATCCGGCAGCTTCAAACTCTTCATAGGACAGTCGGAAGATCGTGTAGCTAGTGACAATCAGCTGCGCGTCACCCAACTGATCCTTGATGCTCTGCCCGGCCTTTTTTGACGTGGAGCTAATCCCCCGCGTACGAAGGTTCGGCGCGAAACGCTGCGCTTCATTGATCCAGTTACCTACCACCGAGGTCGGGGCAAGAACCAAGAACTTTTGATCAGGGTTTTCCGTGCGCGCTTGCTCCAGACAGGCCAGCAACTGGACCGTTTTACCCAAGCCCATGTCATCTGCGAGCACTCCACCCAGTGAGTGGGTACGCAAGAAATTCAGCCAGGCCAGTCCCTGCTCCTGGTACGGGCGCAAATTCGCTTTGAAACTTTCTGGCAGAGCTACGGGCGCAAGTTCCTCGCCACTGGTCAGCTCGTTCATGGTTTCTAGCCAGGCGTTGTGCTGAGCTTCAATGATGCCCAAGTCCAGCAGTTGTTGCCACCAGTCGATGCTCAGCTTGTGGATGCGAATCGTATCGCCTTCAACTGTGCCCAGTTCCCCAGCTTCATTGACCAACTGACGTAGCTGAGCAAAGTCAGCACCGGCGATAGGAATGACGGTCAGATCATCTAAGACAAGGTAGTCCTCATGCCGAGTCAGCGCTGCGAGTAGTTGAGGGAAAGGTACCTTGACCTCATCAATGGTGACTTCAATCGAAAGGTCGAACCAGTCTCCGGTGCTTTCTCCAGCTTCAACGGCAACGGTGGCTGGCGCGTCATTAATTTGGTACTTTGGCAGACGGTTTTGCGCTTCGATTAATACGTCCGGGTGCTCTTCGAGCAGCGGAAGGGTATAAACCAAGAAGTCGATGGACTGAGACATGCTCAGGTCTTGATCTTCAAAAATGCCCGAAGAGTTCGCTGGTCCCAAGGCAGCGTCGTCGCCAAGCTTGTCCTTGATCGAGGCTAGGATTTCCTTCTCGATGCCACGTTGCCGTGGCGCCTTGGACGGGTACTTCCACGAATAGCGCAGGGCGACAACTTCTGGGCTGCTAGATACAGCCAGCCGCAGGACGGGACGAGCAGGGGCAGGAATTTTATAGCTAACGTCAACGCTTTTCAGCGGGGCCAAGTGGCGCATGCGTTCCAGATGTTTTTCCTCAAAACGCGGAACATCTACTGCTGGAACGAACTGAACTCCAGAAGCAATAAAAGAGGCAAGTTCCGCTGAAACAGGCTCAGCAAATTCTGCCAGTCCCCAGTCTTTGGCCTTGGTCAACGGCTTAGCCGAGTACACCAAAAATGTCGGTGGATTTCCGACAGGGAGTACATGTGAATCTTGTGGATCAGGCGCGGAAATGAACCCTTCCATGGTCAAGCCATCTTCACCCCGGCGCAGATCTACAAAAGCATTCGCCGGCTCAGGGCTGAAGGTCACAGCGGGCTTGGCGTTGCTACTTCCGTTGATGATCTGCACTCCGGCTGCTTGCAGCGCAACGAAAGCTTCGAGCAAATCTTTGCCCGGCAGATCCATTAGCGAGATCCAGTCTTTGACGTCCCAGACATAACCGTATTTTTGCTTTTCAGCCTGCTCTCGCAGCTGGTCCAGTTCACTTATGGCGCGGCGCTGTTCTTTGGAGAACCGCTTGTCAAAGGCCACAGACTTCCAGCTCACTCCGGTCTGAATCCATGGGCTCTTGGTACCTTGTCGCGCCGGGCGAGCCTGAAGGGTCAGGACATCATCGCTACCGTAGCGTGGTTCGCTAACGATTTTTAGAATGAGGCCCAGCGGCTCTTGGGCGACGTCCTGTTCATCATCAATGACGGGCAATAGGCGGTTAAGACTACGTTCCCACTGCGGCACCGCTTGACGTTGCCAGTCATGCGGCCGCACCGCACCGTCGGTGACGTACAGAGGCTCATCATCTTCGTTAATGGTTTCAATCAATAACGCGGCGACTTCTTCGCAGCGAGTACTGGTGGGGTGTTTGCTGCAACCACCTTCAAATGAAATCCCTTGCGCTTCAAATCGGAAGGTTGCGTTCACCTGCGCGCCGAGCACCTGTCCGCGCACTTGAGTAAGACCGGCTTCAACGTGGCGTTCAACGTGCGAGACCTTTCCCGACTGATAGTAGAACGCACCAATCTCCAACGTGTCCTGGTCCAGTACCAAGTCCAAGTTTTTGATAGTCAGCTGGTATTCCATATCCGCCAATCGTTGTGTACGCAATAGAGCCGGTTGCTACCCTCCATCCTATCGACGGTTACCGACAGCTTCGTAATGACGAAAAGTTAAGCGAATGCTTTACTCGCAGCGGTACTCAAGGATAAAAATGAATCACTGAATCACGAGTTCCACTCACTGCGGCCCTGGCTGAGTGGACGGCAACCCTCTAGCCATTGTGCGGGGTGCCCCAGGTGAAGATTCGACGCATCTTGAGAGTCAAGAAGCGTAAACGATGGCGCACCCTTGCGTCAGAAAAGGGGAACACCTCTTATGCCTACCGCAACCAAGAAACTTTCCGTAGCCGAAGACCGTTCTGCGCGTTTGCAAGAAGCTGACGCTGGGTGGGGTGAACGCATTTCGGCAGCCCCACAGAGCGCACAACTCACGTTTAGTGTTCGTGGCGAAGGCTTCGGCTCTGTTGCCAGTAACATCAGGGCCGGCAAGCACAGCTTTACCGTTGATGAACCAGCTGCACTGGGAGGCAGCGACATCGCGGCCAGCCCGGTGGAATATGCTTTGGCAGCGTTGGTTTCCTGCCAAGTAGTTGTTTACCGTCTGTACGCGGAAAACTTGGGCATCCAAGTGGATGATGTGCAGATCACCGCTGATGGCCAACTTGATGTTCGTGGCCTATTTGGCATTGATGAAACAATTCGTCCGGGCTTCTCCTCCGTGGACTTGCAGGTGCACATCGCTGGTCCTGAAGCCGCCGAGCGTTATGAAGAACTACGCCAGGCAGTGGACGCCCATTGCCCAGTGTTGGACTTGTTCACCAACCCGGTGCCGGTGACTACCTCTGTGCGCGTTGTCGAAACCAATAATTAGTCTCAGCTGAACCAAAAGCGCACTGCGGTGGCCCGAATTTCAGGGCCACCGCAGTGCGCTTTACAGTGATGGATTATTCGCTACGGAAATCCAGTAGGACCTTGCCCGAGGTGGAAGCATCCTTGGCCGTTTCAAAAGCTTCAAGACTTTGGCCCACTGGGAACTCGTGGGTGACAGCATCCGAGATCTGTAACGACCCGTCGGCCAAGGCAGCAAGCACGTGGTCAATTTCGTCGTTAAACCGGAACGAACCAACGAGTTCAAGTTCACGGGTGATGGCAAGCGAGATCAGTGCTGGCTGCTCACCGGTTGGTAGCAGGCCAACCATGACCACTCGTCCGCCACGTGTAGCGCCGCGCACTGCCGAGGCCAGGCCACGGTAGTTACCGCTAGCCTCAATCACTACGTCGGCATTCACCTTGGCAATGGACTCTTGATCATCGGCTCGCAGGGTAGACGTTGCACCGAGCTTTGTTGCGATCTGAAGTGGCTTGTCATGCATGTCCACCGCAATGATTTCTGCGGCTCCGGCGCGCTTGAGCACGGCGACTGCCAAAGCTCCAATGGGGCCGGCACCGATGACCAGTGCGCGCTTTCCAGCAACATCTCCCGCACGTGAAACTGCATGCCAGGCCACTGCTGCTGGTTCCGCCAACGCGGCATCACGTAGTGAAAGGGACTCGGGTAGAGCGCGCAACATCCGAGCAGGTAGGTTGACCTCGCGGGCGAACGCACCTTCGGTGTGTGGATAGCGGGCTGCAGATCCTAAATAGGTGCAGCCTGGAGACAGGTTGGGACGTTCGGTCGGATAAGGTTCGCCAGTTTCACCGGGAGTTGCCGGGTGCACGGCAATTTTGGTGCCAGCCGCTGGCCCACGGCCATCGGCGGCCGCCTGCAGCACAGTGCCGACAATCTCGTGGCCTAAAACCATAGGTGCTTTAAGAATGGATTCACCGGCAGCACCATGGCTCCAGTAGTGCAGATCCGATCCGCAGATACCGCCGTAGGCGATGGAAATGCGAGCTTCATCCGCAGCCGGTGCGGCTAGCTCGATCTGCTCAACACGTAGGTCCCCTGCAGCGTGGGCGACAACGGCTTCGGTACTAGTAGCTAGGGTGTTAGACGACAACGCTCATGCCTCCGTCGATAAAGATAGTTTGTCCGTTGACGTAGTTGGAACCGTCAGAGGCCAGCCATACTGCCGGGCCGGCCAAGTCCTCCACGGTTCCCCAACGGGCAGCTGGTGTGCGGCCCAAGATCCAGGAGTTGAACTTCTCATCGTCAACGAGGTTCTGGGTCATTTCGGTGTGGATGTAGCCAGGTGCGATGCCATTAATTTGCAGTCCGGAACCAGCCCATTCGGCGGTCATGGCGCGGGTGAGGTTTCGCAGGCCACCCTTGGCCGCGGTGTACGCGGAAATGGTGGGGCGGGCCAAGTCGGTTTGTACCGAGCAGATGTTGATGATCTTGCCTTCACCGCGCTGCACCATGCCACGGGCTACTTCGCGTCCTACCAAGAACGCGCTGGTCAGGTTGGTATCAATGACACGCTGCCAGTCAGCTAGTTCAAGCTCAAGCATTGGTACGCGGTGCTGGATTCCAGCGTTGTTGACCAAGATGCGGATGGCGCCGATGTTCTTTTCTACGGCCTCGATATTTTCACGTACCGCCGCGTCATCAGTGACGTCAAAGCATGCACTGTGAATTTTTTCGGTGCCGTAATGGCTGCTAAATTCGGCAACGGTTTGGGCCAAGCGTTGCTCATCGCGTCCATGAAGAATGACGGTGGCGCCGGCATCGGCTAGCGCTCGGGCAAGTTCGCGGCCAATGCCGCGGGAGGACCCGGTGACCAGGGCCAAACGTCCGGATAGGTCAAAAAGTTGACTCATGAATTCCCTCGCAAGAAGTGTCGATAATTCACCGACGGGAACCCATCACCGGCCTTGGCCTAGTGGTGTATCCAAAAAGTAGCCCCGTCGCTCCCTCAAAAGATATCAGATATATGTGACGCACGTTGCAATAAAGTACGATTTATGAATTGCTGGACGAGTAGTTGATGGCTCAAAGAATCTCCAGCCGCCATGGGTGGCTGGGAATGCTTTTCCGCAAGTTCGGCAGGGTCACTCTGTCGAGCAGCGCACATTTCCGCCAGTCACACTATGGGTCCACGAAAACTAACTTTTCGCGATGGAACAGTTCTCGAATACCAGAACGTTCTCATCTGCCACCATTCGACACTCGCCAGTGATCACGAGACGGCTTCCTCGCGCAATACACTCCAGGGCTCGAAACGAAGCTCTCGCTTTGGAGCCATAGGGAAGAACAAAAACTGCAAGTAGCTCGCCGTCCGGTCGATCAGACCCCTCAATTACCGGCGTCGAGTACATGCTTTGCCCCGCGCGAGGTGAGGTCAATTCGACGGCAAGTTTGCGCCCAAGGTAATTCTTTTCAGATGCTTCCGGATCTTCAAGGAACTCATTGAGCAACGCCCCTGATGTCAATCATTAGCCACTTCGTTTCCGATGCGTTCTGCAGGCAATAACTCCGCCAGCCGCTCAAGGACCACCCGTAGATGCTCACTCTCCTTGGCACCGAGCAATTCAACAACCTGCTCTTCGAGGCCATCCACGATAGCCTCGCCTGCGTTCAGCGCGATGCGGCCGGCATCAGTCAAATGCAATTCCTGCACTTGCGCGTGCCGCGGATGAACCTTCCGCTCAATGAGGCCGAGTGTTTCCAACCGGTTGGCCAGAGAAGCGATTGCCTGAGGAGTGACGTTTAGTCGACGTGCAAGCGTGGCTCCAGCAAGCCCCGGTTCGGCGCTCACCGATGCGAGCAACGTGTGGTGCGAGGAGCGTAAACCCACCGCTCGAAGCTGACGGTCTTTAAGGTTCTGCACTGCCAGCTCCGCCCGGCGCAACGCCCAAATTACTCGGGCTCGGGGATCCGGGGTCTCCGCCATAGAATTTTCACTCATAACTTTAATGTACACTCATTGTCATCTATCAAACGCTTTATACTCGTCAACACTTCGAGTCAATATGCCTCGACCAATCGCATTCATCACAGGAGCTAGTTCTGGGATCGGCGCCGCCATGGCAACGGTTCTTGCCGAGGCGGGCCACGACTTAGTACTTGTCGCCCGGAGAGCAGACAGGCTAGCAGCGCTAGCCGAGCGACTTTCCGACGCGGGAGCAAGCTCAGAAACCCTGACCGTAGACCTCTCCGAGAAAGCAGGCCTGAAACGCGCAGTTGAACGTGCCGCTGCCGGTGACATTGATGTCCTCGTATCAAATGCAGGAGTCAGCGCTTATGGGCCGTTCGCAGAAATCGACCCCGGTGAGCTGGATCGAGCTTGGACACTAAATGCTGATGTCACACCGGTCCTGGCCAGAGCAGCACTCCCCGGCATGCTGGGACGCGGGCGGGGTGGAATCATCAGTGTTGCCTCCAACCTCGCATTTAGTGCGGGTGCCGACCAACCCCCGGGTACTAACTCGTCGTCGGGAACGCCCGGCACAAGTGCAACGTTGCCACAGCGCGCGCTGTACGTGGGAGCTAAGGCAGGGACGATGGCTTTTACCCGAGTTCTCGCATCGGAGTTGCACGGCACCGGGGTGCAGGCAACTGTAGTGTGCCCGGGTTTGGTGTCCACGGAATGGAACGGTGGAAAGTCGCAGGGCCCCCGTGCCATGACGGCCGAAGACGTAGCTCAGGCAGGGTGGGCAGGATTCTCGCTCGGTGAAGTCGTTTGTCTTCCCGGACTGGAAGATGAACAACTAGTCGAGCAATTTACCGGAATTGAACGCCGCATCATGGGCGAAAATCTTGGATCTGAGCTCGCGACTCGCTACCGGAATCAAGAAGCCAGCGCCTCCGAATAATCGCCAACCAAACAGGGCGGTCCCTAAAGGCTTGGAGTAGAGCAGGGCCGCCACCATGAACACATATTTAAGATCGATGTCTTCCTGCTGCGCCTTGGGGTATTGCCCGTAGACGAAGACGTGGGTTCCGGACTAATTTGGGGATCTAGTGCGTCTGCGAGTAGAACCAAGTGATGTGTTCCTCGAGCAGCTGCGCTGCACGTTCACGATGGCCAGTAGCAAAGGCATGGTGAATGGCCTTGTGTTGGCGGCGTAAAACCTTAACCACAGGTTGCCACGATTCGTCGTCAGGAATCGATGCCGCAACATAGTCACTAATCGAGTTGCGCAGCGATTCCATCATGGACTCCACCACCGCATTGCCGGCCATGGAAGCCAGCAGTACGTGGAACTCGGCATCAATACGATGGAAGGATTCGCGGGACAGTTGCGCGTCATCCATACGCATAATCAACACAGCAGTGCGCTCAATGACCTGCTGTGCCTGGATTGGATCGCGCGGAGTCATTTGCGCAGCCCAGGTCTCGAGCAGAATGCGCGATTCAACGATCTCGCGAACGTTAATGCCCTTGGCAGCCAAATGCAGACGCAGGGCTTGAGAGATTCCGGCGGCCGGGTTGGAAACAATCACGGCACCGGAGTTGGGTCCAGAGCCCGTAGAGGTTTTGATAATTCCCATTACGTCGAGGATACGGATGGCATCACGTACCGACGCACGGGAGATCCCATGTTGCTCCGCGAGCGCACGTTCACCTGGAAGCTGGTCCCCTAGAGACAACTTCTCGGTACGCAGATCCTCTTCAATGGCTTGAAGCACGATTTGGTACGCACGCGGAGCTGGGTTTATTGGCATCGGAACTATTTTAGCCGTTCATCTGGCTATGGAAGCATCCACGAAAGCACCGGAGTGGACTGAAGATAGACCAAGCAACACAGCACCAGCAACATGCCCACTGACCAACCGGCCACCTTCTTGAGGATGACCGATTCTTGGCCTTCCATCTTTACGCTGGTCGCGGCAATAGCCAGGTTCTGCGGGGAGATCAGCTTGCCAACCACACCACCGGAAGTATTGGCTGCCACCAGCAGATGCGGATCAATACCCGCATTCACACCGGCGGTCTGCTGCAGCTTGGCGAACAACGCGTTGGCAGAAGTATCCGAGCCGGTCACGGCGGTGCCGATCCAGCCAAGAATTGGTGAAAGGAACGCAAAGAATCCACCGGCTCCAGCCAGCCAAGTGCCCACGGTGATGGTCTGCCCGGACAGGTTCATCACGTAGGCCAAGCCGAGCACCGAAAGGATGGTCAACGCGGCAAATCGCATGTTGTAGATAGTCTTGCCGATTTCCGACAGACCTTCACCAAAGGTCAAGGCGTACTTGCCGCCGGAGGTATTGCGTGAATATACAAAAGCAACAATCACGCCGGTGATCAGCAGCAGAGTACCCGGCGAGGACAACCACGAGAAGGTGTACATGGTTGACGAGACAGCCTTGCCGCTGGAGTCCACCACTTCCCCATATAGTCCTGGCCAACCGAACTTGATGTCAGTACTAGCCAGCCACGCTGGGATGTCGATTCCCAATTTCCACAGTTTGGCCAGGCCGAAGATGACGATGACCAGCAAGTATGGGAACAGCGCCATCCAGGTATTTAGTCCGTGCAATTTAGTGCCCTGCTCCACCGGCAATGCAGCAGCCTCAGCGGTCAACACGCGCTGGCGTGCTTCGGATGCACCCTTAGGAGTCCAGAAGCGCAATAAGATAACCGCCGCGGCCAAACCAACCAAGGAGGCAACGATATCGGTGAGCTCATAGGAGAAGTACGTGGAGCACAACCACTGGGCGATGCCGAAGGAAATACCGATGATCAACGTGGCCGGTAAAGTCTGGCGCACACCCCGCCAGCCATCAAGAATGAGCACCAAGATGGTTGGTACAAACAACGCCAACAGTGGCGATTGGTGGCCTACCACAGCACCAATTTCATGAGCCGGGATTCCGGTCAATGCTCCGGCGGTAGTGATGGGTATGGCCACCGCACCAAAAGCCACTGGTGCAGTGTTGGCAATCAGCACGGCACAAGCCGCACGCAGCGGAGATAGCCCCAAAGCCAGCAGCATGGTGGCGGTAATGGCCACCGGTGCGCCAAATCCAGCCAGCGCTTCAAGCAAGCCACCAAAGCAGAAGGCGATCAGCACGGCCTGGATTCTTACGTCCCCTCCACCGATCACATCAAAGACTCGACGCAGGTCTTCGAAGCGTCCTGATTTGACGGTGACTTGGTAAAGGAAGATCGCCATTACGACAATCCAGACAATCGGGAAGGCACCAAACACCATCCCCATCGCCCCGGAGTTTAGTGCCATCAATACCGGCATTTTCCAGCCAATAATGGCGACAATAATGGCCACGGCAAGAGATCCCAACCCGGCCCAGTGCGCCTTGGTTTTGATCACCGCCAGCAGCACAAAAAAGGTGATCAACGGGATCAATGCAACCAGCGCGGAGAGGGCGACACTGCCCGCTATCGGCTCGGTGGATGGTGTAAACACGGTGTGGGCGTCCTTACTAGAAGATGGTCTGACCATATGTGGTCCGACCACCAAGAGTACAAGGTGATCGCCATCACGGCAAGCTCTTGACTATTACAAAAGATCCTGCATAGTATGGTCAGACCACACTCTGAAAGAGTCATTTATTATGCGAATCGCTCTCTTTGCCACGTGCATAGTGGACGCTATGTACCCAGAAACCGCCAAGTCGACAGTGAAGTTGCTCGAACGCTTGGGACATGAGGTAATTTTCCCCAAGGCACAAGCCTGCTGCGGGCAGATGCACATGAACTCCGGCTACATGCCCGAAGCCTTGCCCGTGGTCGAAAACCACATCAATGCCTTCGACACCGACGACTACGACGTTGCAGTCGCCCCTTCCGGTTCCTGCGTTGCCTCGGTTAAGCACCAGCACCCCTACCTAGCTGATCGCTTGGGCAAACCAGAACTCAAGGAACGAGCCAAGGCCGTTGGGGCGCGCACTTATGAACTGACCCAGCTACTGGTGGACGTTCTTGGCATCACCAATGCGGCCGAACAACTAGGCAGCTACTTCCCCGAAACCATCACCTACCACCCGTCCTGCCACGGCATGCGGTCCTTGGGACTAGGCGATCGACAGCTGGACCTACTCAAGACCGTCGGCGGTATTACCGTCAATGAACTTCCCGAAGCTGACCAGTGCTGCGGTTTTGGTGGAACCTTCTCGATCAAAAACGCGGATGTCTCCTCGGCCATGCTTGATGACAAGGTGAAGAACATCTGCTCCACCGGCGCCTCAGCGTGCTCCGGTGGCGATGCCTCCTGCCTGATGCACATCGGCGGCGGCCTCTCCCGCACCGGCGCCAAGCCCAAGACCCTGCACCTGGCCGACATCCTGGCCAGCACCATGGAAGAGACGGTGTCACTGTGACTCAGGTATTCCTCGGCATGCCGGCCGGCGGACAGGGCAACCTGTTCGAATCCGAGCCTTTCCCCAAGGCAGCGCACCGCGAACTGGGCAACACCCAGATGCGCAAAAACCTGCGCCATGCCACCCACACCATCCGCGATAAGCGCCTGAAGGTCGTTGGTGAACTCCCCGACTGGGAAGCCCTGCGTGATGCGGGCAGCGTCATCAAGAACAATTCGATGGCCACCCTTGAAGAGCGTCTGCTGGAATTCGAAAAGAACTTCACGGCACGCGGCGGTATTGTCCACTGGGCCCGTGACGCGGATGAAGCGAACCAGATTGTCACCGATCTTGTTAAAGCCACCGGCTCCACCGAGGTGGTCAAGGTTAAGTCCATGGCCACTCAGGAAATTGGTCTCAACGAGCACTTGGAAACCGAAGGTATTAGTGCTTTTGAAACCGACCTTGCCGAACTGATTGTCCAGCTAGGCCACGACAAGCCAAGCCACATCCTGGTTCCTGCCATCCACAAAAACCGCACCGAGGTGCGCGACATCTTCCTGAAGGAGATGCCGGTGGTGGATCCGAACCTGACCGATGAGCCAGCCAAGTTGGCCGAAGCGGCTCGTGCCCACCTACGCAAGAAGTTCTTGGCTGCCAAGGTCGCGATCTCCGGAGCCAACTTTGCCCTAGCCGATACCGGCACCTTGGGCGTGGTCGAGTCCGAAGGCAACGGCCGCATGTGCCTGACCCTGCCAGAAACCCTGATCACCGTGATGGGTATCGAGAAGGTACTGCCGCAGTGGGAGGACATCGAGGTCTTCATGCAGCTGTTGCCACGCTCCTCCACCGGCGAGCGCATGAACCCGTACACCTCACTGTGGACCGGTGTCACCGAAGACGACGGCCCGCAGAATGTGCACATCGTCTTGCTCGATAACGGACGCACCCGAGCCCTGGCCGATCGTTTTGGCCGCACCGCGCTGAACTGCATTCGTTGCTCGGCCTGCATGAACGTCTGCCCGGTCTACGAGCGCACGGGCGGTCACGCCTATGGTTCAACCTACCCGGGCCCGATCGGCGCGATCCTCTCCCCGCTGCTCACCGGCATCGAGGTTGAGGAAAACGGATCTCTTCCTTACGCTTCCTCACTGTGTGGGGCTTGTTATGAAGCCTGCCCGGTAAAGATCAACATCCCAGAAATCCTTGTGCACCTGCGCGGCGAAGATGTGGATGCCAAACGTGAGAAGCACAAACTGCCTACCCAGATGGATCTATTGATGAAGGGCGGATCTTGGGCTTTGGGCAAGGGCAAAAATATTGGTCTGCTCGAAAAAGCACTGCCACTGGGTCGATTGGCCGCCGGTAAGGATAGGAAGATCAAAAAGCTGCCGGGCATCGCTGCCGGGTGGACCCAGAGCCGCGACATTCCCGCACCACCAAGTAAGTCTTTCCGCGACTGGTGGAGCGACGAAAAGGAGTCCAAGTGAGCGCCAAAGATGAGATCCTCTCAAGGATTCGTACGGCCCTAGCCGATACCCCGGTGACCGAAGAAGTGCCGCGCGAATACCGCACCACCTCCGCCATGAATGAAGAGCAGCTCATCGAACTCTTGGTAGACCGTTTGGTGGATTACAAGGCCGGCGTTGAGGTCATCGATGCGGCGCAGATTCCTGAATTTGTGGCAGCCAAGCTCAAGGACGCCAGCAGTGTTGTCTACCCGCAGGGCCTAGATAGCAACTGGCTTTCGGCGCTAGACAAAGATGTGGAACAGCGTCTTGATGCTCCCGGCGCCCGCTTGAGTGTGGCCGAACTAGATGCCACCAGCGCGGTAGTGACTTCTTCAGCAGTCTCCGTCGCGGAGTCGGGCACCATCATCCTTGATGGTCAGCCAGATCAGGGACGTCGTGCCATCTCGTTGGTACCGGATCACCACGTGTGCATTGTGCCGATCTCCACGATTGTGCAGCTACTGCCCGAAGCCATGCCACGGCTTTCTATCACCCGCCCGCTAACTTGGATTTCTGGGCCTTCGGCCACCAGTGATATCGAGCTCGAACGTGTTGAGGGTGTGCACGGTCCACGAACCTTGGATGTACTGATGGTGCGCGGTCTGTAATTCGACGCGCTCAGACTTGTGGCCGATTCCCCACCCAGATTCGGGCGGGCAATCGGCCACAACTATTTCTTCTGCAAGCTCTACTTGGTGGTCACAGCCATTTCGTTAGGCTCCGCGTCCAGTTTCACGGTCGCAGTCTTTTTACCGGTCTCAAGGTCGATGGCGTACACCGACTTCTTAGCTGGTTCGCTGACGTAGGCGGTGTTGCCATCAATGCGCAGGGACGGGTGGGCTTCCTGCCATTCGGCCGGTCCTTCCCACGGGTCAATAACATCGATGTCACGGGTGATCTTCCCGGTGCTTGGATCAATCACGTGGATCTTACCGTCGGTACCTAACAGGTAACCAAGATCCTGTGGACCACGGGTGAGTCCGCGCCAGGTGTATTCAATTCCCTTGGGCAGATCTACTACCTTGTAGCTGAGCTTGGCGGTATCGATCAGGGTGATCTGGTGCAGCAAATTGCCCTCGGCATCTGGGTCATCCTTGTAGTCGCCAATGACTAATTCACTGGTTGGTGAGACGTAGGCGTTGCCCATGCGACCGTAGGTATCAGGTGCGGTGAGCTTCGTGAATTTTCCGTCAGCAAATACCAATGCCCCGTCCTCACAGCCGAAGACTGCACGGCCATCTGCAGCGGTACCTTCACCGTGCACTCCCGGGCAATCGGTGCTTTCGGCGATCTTCTGCTGTTTGTCATCAAGCAGTTTCACACCGGTACGTGAGGTGTCATCACCAACGGTGGTCAACAAGGAACCGTCGTCCAAGGCCACCGAGACCCCGTGATGAGCTGGGGATTCGACAGTTTGAACCTCCGGCAATTTTCCATCGGCCTCTGCGAGCTTATCGGTGTCGAAGATCGTGGTGGTTCCGCTGCCGTCGTCAAAGAGCGCTGTCTTGCCAGCATGTGGAACCACATGTCCAGCAGCTCCGGCGTCAAAGGTGGTCTCGGTCAGTTCAGGAGCCGTTGCATCCAGAACTTGGAATCCTTTGGAGGTGGTGAGCAGGAAGTTTTTGCCATCTCCTGCCGAGTTCAATCGCGTGAATTCTTCGGTGTCAAAACTCTTGAGTACTTTCAGTGACTTCCCGTCGAGTACTGAGACGCCGTCTTTATAGGTCACCGCGATCCTAGTTGGTGACACAGTTTCGGATTCGGCAGCACTGGGTGCGGTGCATGCGGTGGCCAGTAGACCTAGGACGGCTAGAGCTGACCCGGCTTTGAGGGTGCGAGGCGAGATGAGATTCATGATTCCTTTCTTGTTGCGCTTAGTTGCGCAGGGCATGGGTGATTCGTTCGGTGTTCACTTGCATCATCTGCAGATAGCTATCGGCCCCTTGATGCGGTGGCGTGAGCGATTCTGAATACAATTCGACGATTTGTACCTCTACTTGGGCTTCATCGGCCAGGGCGCGTGCCAGCTTGTCCGGCTGGGCCGACTCAACAAAGATCGCAGGGACCTTTGAACTACGAATGGCTTCGGCCAGCGACGCTAGATCCGCTGCACTTGGAGAGGCCAGTGTTGTCCCCGAAGGGATCACTGCCCCAATGGTTTTGAATCCGAAGCGTTCGGCGAGATAACCAAAAACATGGTGGTTGGTTACCAACGCCCGAGACTGTTCGGGAATCTGCGCGAAAGAAGCGGTCATCTGCTGTTCAAGCTCAGTGAGCTCGGCGCGGTACCCCTGGGTATCGGAAGCCAACTGTTCCGCAGAAATTCCGGGGAGATCCTTGAGTTGCTGGTGTAAGGCGTCAACCACCTGGATCATCTTTGCTGGGTCGGTCCAGAAATGTGGGTCGGCTGCACCGTTAGACCCTGCAACCTCTAGAACCTCAAAATGATCGCTGGCGACAAAGTGGTTGTTTTCGGCCTCATCAACCGCGTCCAGCTGATGTTGCAGGCCTTCTTCCAAATTCAACCCGTTGGAAACCACCAGGTCTGAATCATGGAGCAAGGCGGCTTGCTGCGCGGAGATCTCAAAGGAGTGCGGATCAACATTCGGTGGCATCAGCGTGTGAACTTGGGCTTGGTCACCGACTAGGTTCTGCACAACATTTCCAAGAATGTTGGTGGTGACCACAATGCTCGGTTTCTCATCTTGCTGTGCCGTGCCGATGCAGCCAGTCAGTAACAGCGATACGCCCAGCAGCAAGGCCAGCGCTTTACCTGAGTGCCTTATATTGTTGCTCATCAATTCCCCACCTGAGTCATCCAGGTCGGATCTATTTGCGGGCTAAGGGTGCGGGCGATCCGTGCTGAATCAGCAAAATCGATTTCAAACACTCTCTTCTGCGCAGGGGCATTCACGTAGGCTCGCTGAGCATCGACGACCAAATTTGTGCTCGCCAAGGCCTGAGGATTTTTCACAGTTTCCTGAAGCACTGGCTTGCTGACTCCGGTAGTTTTTCCGGCTTCTGTGGAGTAGACCAGCACCCGTCCGCTTGCATCTACAGCCACCACGTTGCCGTCTTTATCCCCCACGGCAGTGACCTTCAGGAGGTTCTGATCCTCCATAATTCTGTTCATGCTCAGGTCTCGGGTATTAATAACCCAAGCCCCTCGCTCCCCTGCCAGACCAGCCACCACAGGGCGGGCCTTGCGATGTTCAAGCTGGTCAACTCGTTCATCAGCGGTAGTCCCTTGGGGATATTTCACCAGTTCAAATTCTGGGTGTCCAGGCTGTTCTTCGTTGGCAACGAGGATGCCTTCTTCACATGCGATAGCGAGTCCTGCAGCAGTCTGTGTGGCATCACTCGGGTTAGCGCAGGGAGCGTTTGCACCGTCTACCGGGTGGCCCTCGGCGTCCAAATATTGCACTTGTGCCGGAGCCGTTTCACTTTTAGCTTCGCTAGTTATGGCACCTTCTCCCAGCGGAGTCAGTAGACCTTGATGAGGTGAGGCTTGAGTAGTGAATTGTTCACTGACGTTACCCTTGGCCAGTTCAGAATTCTTTAGAAGAATTCCCCTTCCCGTCTTTGGGAAATAAACACCGGTACTTCCTGCGGTGGAGAGCGGTCCACCGATGATCTGCGCTGGTCCCTCGCCATCGAGATGACCGACAGTTTGCGGTGTGCCGCGGTAGTAATGGAAATGGTCCGTGTGGTTCCAGCTCCACATCCCGCTATCAACGATGTCTACCCCTGCCCCCGTATCTGCAAAGAGGTAGCGTCCCTCGGTTTGGAGGTTCTGGATGTTCTTTAGCTCGCTCAGTTCAGTTTCTTCATCGGTGAGCAGATCCAGCATTCCGCTTGTGCCGCTAGCGTCCACTGTCACTAGATGTAGTGGTGCCTCGGGCATTTCTTGTGCTCCTTCAACGGCTCCGTGATCTGCCGGTTCCACGGCGCTATCGTCGTTGGTGGCGGACGGAGAGGCGGCGCATCCCGCCAGTAGTACTGCGCTTAGTAGTACTGCGGTAAGTGAGTAGGACTGAGCCTTCATGTGGCACTTTCAACGTGTAGTAGCGATTTATTGTGTGTCGTTTCAGGCATGCACTTGTGAGTACTCAGAAGCTTTTGAATCAAGGCCGAAATGCCGGCCAACGAAATGGCCAGGCAAGAGATTGAAGGCCCCGCTGCCGTTTGTGCGTACCAAGAAATTAGTAGTCCGCCGCTCACACTGAGCACTCCGAAAACGGCGGCCAGGATCATGATGGCGGGAATGCGCGCTACCCAAACCTTGGCCGCTACGACTGGCGCCAGTAGCATGCCAACCACCAGCAACGTTCCGACAGACCGGAAGGAGGCTGTGATAGACAGCGCTACTAAAAGCACCAGCATGATTTGTGCTAGTCCTGGCTTGAAGCCCAAGGTCAAGGCGATTCGAGTGTCGAACGCACTAGCTACGAAGGCTCGGTGAAACTTCACGGCAATGGCCACGCTCAGCAACAAGGCACCGGCTAGAAGCCACAGGTCCGCAGTGTTGATGGCCAGGATGTCGCCAAAGAGCATGCTTGTGGCGTCCGTGGCAAAGCTACGTGAGTGGGAGACGATGATGATTCCCAGTGACAGCATGCCCACGAAGACCAGACCGATGCTGGTGTCGTAGGAAAGTTTTCCTTTCCGTTGCATTGCACCAAGTAGGCCAGTCATCACCACGGCACTGGCCGCAGCGCCGAGCATTACCGGCAGTCCCAATACGGTCGCGAGGGCAACTCCAGGGAGCATGCCGTGGCCTATCGCTTCGCCGAGAAAAGCCATCCCACGAATCACGACCCATGTACCGGCGATGGCACAAATAACTGCGACCAAGCTGCCGCCGATCAGGGCGCGCTCCATGAACTCAGAAGTGAAAGGAAGTATCAACACATGACACAGAGTAACCTTAAATGAGAATCATTATCAATTGCTACACTGGAGCTATGACAACACCCAACACTTTGATCCACGTTCACTCGGTGCATTTTTCCTATGCTCAGGAAGAAATACTGCATGGAGTATCACTGACTATCAACAGGGGAGAAATACTGGCCATCACAGGCGCCAATGGGTCAGGAAAGTCAACATTGCTTGAACTGATTGCTGGTGTCATGCTGCCCAGCCACGGTCACATCGAACGACCGGTTCCAGTTGCGCTGGTGGTTCAAAGGCCCAACACTCCCCCGGCTCTGCCACTGAGTGTGGCCGATGTTGTAGCGATGGGGACATGGCACACTCGATCCACACGAATAGAACGCAATCGGATCGTCGCACAGGGACTAGAGCGCGTGGGCCTTAGTGGATTTGAACGCCGAAATTTCTCCACGCTTTCCGGCGGGCAGCGCCAGCGTGCGCTAGTTGCTCAAGGATTGGTCCAGCAAACTCCCGTACTACTGCTCGATGAACCTCTGGCTTCGCTGGATACTTCAAGTCGGGATGCGATTCATAAGATTTTGCGCGCCGAAGCGGACCATGGCCTAGCGGTGGTGCTGGTGACCCATGATCACGATTCTCAAATGCTTGCGGATCGAACCATTACCTTGCGCGACGGCGCTATTGCGCAGCGCCCAATACCAAGCCTGGCCACCTAACGCTAGCTATCGATGCTACGGATGCCTTCTCGATATGAGTGTTATGCCGTGCCTCGTTCTAAAAGAACGCGTGGACAAGTACGCCCACACCCATGATGAATAGCGCTGCGCAAGCAATCCATTCCAAGCGCAAAGCGATCTCTGGGCGCTTGAACCAGTGCATCGCTTTTGACGCTGCCGTGCTCAAAATCAGCATGTAGATGAATCCAACCGAAGCGAAGATTGCGCCCAGCCCCATGCCCCACACGAAGGTATTAGAACCTTGGGGAATAAAGCTTGGCATCATCGCTAGAAACAGTAGGCCCAGCTTCGGATTGAGCGCAGCCGAGAGCATGCCGGCGGTAAAAGTTTTGCCCAGCGAGTGAACCTGCCGCGCGGTGGTGGAACGGGTTTCGGTGCGAGCGATAGCGCTGTCGGCTTTAGCGACCGCTCGTGATTTGAAAAAACCAGAGAGCCCGAGATAGATCAGATACAGTCCACCGAGAGTCGAGATGACCGTCTCAACGATAGGGAATCGTTGAATGACCGAAGCTGCCCCAGCCCCTGCCAGAGTGGCCCAAGCAAAGATGGCCACCATCATCCCGAGAGCCGCGATGACTCCGTGTAGCTGACGAACCAGCGAATAGCGCAGTACCAAAAAAGTATCCGGTCCGGGTGAAAGTGTCACCATCACGCACACGCCAAGATACGCGCAAAACGAAGCCCAAGTCATGATTCACCATTCTAGAAACCAATTGGCTTGCCCGACTAACTGATGACTTTTCTTAGCGCCTCGAAGTGACATCTCATTGACCCAAACACAATCTATTTGGGTGAATTGGCCGCATGATTGATTTAATGAACTAACCACCTAGTCTGAAAGCAGGCCGCAATGTCGACTCCGAATGGCGAACCACAGAATCCGTACACTTCAGGCCAGCCAAACCAAGGACAAAATCAGCAGAATGGCCAGTCCCGTCAGTATCAGCAGTTCGGATACCAACAGTCGCCTAATCAGAGCTCGCCGTACCAACAGGGTTATCAGGGTTACCCAAATCAGGGGTACCCAAATCAGAATCAGATCGTAGGCAGCCAGCTCGCGCAAACTTCAATGATTCTGGGCACCATCTCACTCTTCCTTCTCGGAATCATCCTCGGCCCCATCGCCATCATCAAGGCTCGTCAGGCCGAGCGCGAGTTTAATACTCCAGCAACCGTTGGCAAGGTAACCGGCTGGATCGGCTTAATCCTTGGCCTCATCTACGTGCTGAGTTTTGTCGGTGTGATCGTATTTGCGATCATGGCACCGGAAGCGCCTGAATCCGCTTACAGTTACTAAGCTCAGAAAACGCTTCATACAACAACAAAGCCTCCGAACCACGAATGGTTCGGAGGCTTTGTCTGTATCGGCCCTCTATTCCGTCACCCCATGCGACGGCCTTCGGGAAGTTTTATTTAGGCTTCGGTTGGAAGCACGAAGGAAGCATCGATTTCGATCTTGACCTTGTCGCTGACCAAAACACCGCCAGCTTCAAGAGCTGCGTTCCAGGTGATGCCGAATTCCTTGCGGGAAATGGTGGTGCTTGCGAAGAAGCCAGCGCGGGTTGCACCGAATGCGTCCACTGCCTGGCCACCAAGCTCTACGTCGAATTCAACTTCCTTCGAAACGCCACGGACGGTCAGCTCGCCGACCAAGACGAATTCTTCCGAGTCACCCTTGATGCCGGTGGACTTGAAGGTCATGGCTGGGAACTGCTCGGCGTCGAAGAAGTCAGCGCTCTTGAGGTGTCCATCGCGGTTTGCGTCCTTGGTGTTGACCGAGGCGATCTGAACGTTGGCAACAACGCTGGAGTCAGCCAGGGTTTCGCCGACGGTCAGGGTTGCATCGAATTCGGTGAAGCTACCGCGAACCTTGGAGATACCAGCGTGACGGACCGAGAAGCCGACCTCGGAGTGTGAAGCGTCAAGGTTCCAGGTGCCGGAAGTCAGTGCAGATTCAGTCATATCTAAGTCCTTTCATCACGCCAACAATTAGTTGACGGTTCAATTTGTTTTGCTGATACAAGTATTGCACGAAGAAAGTTGAAGCGTCAACAACTTTGCTAAAAATTTTCCTCGTTTTAGAGACTCAACCCGATAAATCGTTTCTGACTTGAATGTTTGCCAGAAAACTTATTTTGCCTCGGCTCCTGTGACGCCCTGAACGTGTCCGCGAACAGCCACACCAGTCTCATTCACCTTTTCAATCATGCGCCCATCACTTGCCGTTGGGAATAACTTCCCGTGAATCTTCAATGACAAAGGCTGGATCCCGACACTTTCAAGTGTCAGGATCCAGCCTTTGGTAGTGAGCAGTTGTCATTGAGCAGTAAGAAGATCAGGCCTACGGCTTGGAGACTAGCCCCTCGCCAACCATCCATTCAAAGGCGACGTCCGCCGGTTCGCGCCCAACCACATCAACTTGGTAGTTCAGTTCCATCAACACCTCATCGGTGAGCAATGGAGCGATCTCACCCATGATCTTTTTGACGTCTGGATGTTCCTTCAAGAATGCCTCGTTGAAGGCCGGAGCAGCGTTGTAACTTGGGAAGTACTTCTTATCGTCCTCCAGCACCGTCAGATTCAGCGCCTTGATACGACCGTCGGTGGTGAACACCTCTCCGAAGTCACAGGCTCCTGAAGCCGTTGCTTGATAGATGGCACCTACGTCGTAGAGACCGATGTTGTTCTCAGATACTTGAGACCCACGATCAATGCCATAGTGTTCCAGCATTGGAGTCAAACCATCACGACGTGAGTTGAATTCAGGATCAACACAGAAGGTTAGGTCTTTCGTATCCAAACTCTTCAGCTCTGAGAGCTTAGTGATGCCCAGACGCTTTGCCGTCTTTTCGTTCATGGCCATGGCGTACGTATTGTTCAGTGGTGCCGGCTTGCCCCAGTTGATGCCATTGGGCACGTCTTCCTTCTGCACCGCTTCCCACTGAGCTTTTTCGCCAACCACTGGTTTCTCATGCCCGAGGTACGTCAACCAGGCTGTGCCGGTATATTCCCACAGCATGCTTGCATCTCCAGAGAGCAAGAGCTGACGTGCAGGCTGAGATCCCGGAACGTTGGTCAAGTCGGTGACATCATATCCGGCAGCTTCCAAGGCAATCACGGAGATCTTGCCCAACAGCAGCTGCTCGGTGAACGACTTAGAAGTCACGGTCACCTTCGGAGCATCAGCAGCGTCGGCAACCGGCTGAATTTTCCCGGGCCCCACTTCTGGAACGGTGCCAGTGGATGGACTCAGGCCACAACCGGTCAAACCGATCACGGCGGCAACGGACAACACCGAGAGTTTTAGTACGTGTTTCATGACAGTCCCTTCGGACGTGCAACCTGTTCAACTACTCGCCCCAGCCAATCAATGGTCAGAGCCAGCAAAGCCACCAGCAAGGAACCGGTAATCAGTACGACGTTCAGGTTCAGGTTCACGCCGGTAGTGATCAAGATGCCCAGTCCACCGCCGTTGATGAAAGTGGCCAGCGTTGCTGTACCCACCAAGAGGACCAACGCGGTGCGGATGCCCGAAAGCATGACCGGAACTGCCAGAGGCAGCTCTACCTTGAACAGCACAGACATCAAAGACATGCCAATACCGCGCCCGGCTTCCACGATGCGCTGGTCAACCTGTTGCAATCCCACGATGGTGTTGGAGAGCACCGGAAGAATCGCGTAGATCACCAGTGAAACGATGGCAGTTTTCGATCCAAAGCCAAGCCAAAAAGCTAACAAGACAATGACACCGATAGCCGGTGCAGCTTGCCCGAAGTTAGCGATGGCGCGAACGATTGGGGCAGCGCGCCGCAATGAGGGACGGGTCAGTAGGATGCCCAACGGGATGGCGATAATCAGAACAATGATCGTTGCAATCACCGTCAGTTGCAGATGCTGAAGCGTGTAGCCCCAAATGGTGGCGGGATCCAGTGTCTGGCGCTCAGTCTCGGTGAGATCTGCGCTTAACAGCCAGATAACCAGCACCGCGAAGGCGATGGCAATGCCAATGATCTGCCATATCAGGCTTCGTTTTTCTCCGCTCATACGGGTTCACCATCCGGCGTGATGGCTTCACTTTCAATGTCCACCACATTGATCGCACCAGAATTCAAACCGACCGGCGCGTTGTGGGCTCCATCCTGGGAACCGTTAGCTGCCGCAATGGCTTCCATAACGGTCTGCACCGAGATGACGCCAAGAAGCACGTCGCGACGACCGGTGACCAAAGCGGACTCGGAACTGGCTACCAGCATCGTATCCAGCGCGTCATTCAGGGTTGCCTGCTCGCCAACTACTGGCAGATTCTGATCACGCGTGCCATCGATGATTTCTGCACGCGATAGCTGACGTCGATCCAAGCGACGCAATGGGCGGCCACGCGAGTCCAAGACCACAGCGTGTTTGCGCCCGGCACCCTGCAGATGGGAAAGCACCTCTGAAGCTCGCTTGCCCGGAGTGGTTGTGACTGCTTCTTCCAGCTCAACTTCGTTGACTCGGGTCAAGGTCAGCTGCTTGAGCCCGGCGCCTGAGCCGATGAAGTTTTCGACAAACTCGCTGGCGGGGTTGGCCAGAATTCGTTCTGGCGAATCGTACTGCTCCAGTTGTGCACCTTCGTTGAAGATGGCAATCCAATCCCCCAGCTTCACGGCCTCATCAAAGTCGTGGGTGACACAGACGATGGTTTTCTGAACTTCAGACTGAATATTCAGAAGCTCATCCTGAAGTCGCTGACGGGTAATCGGATCCACCGCGCCAAAAGGCTCATCCATCAGCAAGACCGGTGGATCAGCGGCCAAGGCGCGGGCTACACCAACACGCTGCTGTTGTCCGCCGGAAAGTTCCTTCGGGAAGCGGTCGCGGTACATCTCGGGATCCAGCGAGACCAACTCGAGAAGCTCATCAACACGAGCAGCGATCTTTTCCTTTGACCAGCCCAGCATCTTAGGAACCATGGCGATGTTAGTTGCCACGGTCATGTGCGGGAACAGGCCGCCAGCCTGAATGACGTAACCGATGCGACGACGTAGTTCATCGCCGTTCATTCCGGTCACGTCTTCGCCGTTGATGACGATTTTTCCGCTGGTGGGCTCGATCAGACGGTTGATCATCTTCAGTGTGGTGGTCTTGCCACAACCGGAAGGACCAACAAACATCACGATTGAACCGGCTGGAATTTCCAGGGTGAGTCCCCCGACGGCAGATTTCTTCTGCCCGGGGTAGGTTTTGGTGACTTCTTCAAGCATGATCGAAGCGCCAGTGACATTCTGGGCAGTCAAAGTTTCGGAATTCTTATTTTCAGACACGGATACCTCGCGGGGTAGTTAGTCGGCCGATGCCGAGCAAAATCAGGTCAAGAATGAGAGCCAGAATCACGACGCCGACAACGCCGGTAACCACTGATTCAAGGGCATTAGCGCCGCCTAAACGGGAAAGACCTTGGAAGATAAATCCGCCAAGTCCAGGGCCCAAGGCGTAGGAAACAACGGCGGCTACACCCATCACCATCTGCGCCGAAACACGCACGCCGGTGAGGATCACTGGCCAAGCAATGGGCAGTTCAACGGAAACAAGGGTTTTCATTCGGCTCATGCCGATGCCCCTGGCTGATTCGACAATGGTTGGTTCAATGTTGTTCAGGCCTACGATGGCGTTGCGCAGAATCGGCAAGGCGGCAAAGAAGGTCACAACGATCACTGCTGGTGCGACACCAAAACCAAACGGGACAATGAGCAAACCGATCAGTGCAAAGGATGGGACGGTCAGGCCGATGGCACTGACGGAGTTCGCGATTCCAGATAATGCCTTATTGCGATACACCAGTACGGCAAGCACTACTGAAATGATGGTTGCCAGAATCAGGCACTGCAGGACAAGCGAAAAGTGTTGCCAGGAGGAGAAGAGGATATTGCGATATCGCTCCTCAAAAAATTCACCCACATTAAAACCTACTTCACTTTAGTTACGTATCAAGCTCGATCTCAGGACGCATAAATCGCCCTGTTCCTGCCCTGAGCTTACCGGGGGTTATCTAGCTCACCAAGGTTCGCGGCGTTTCCTGACTTGGTACATGGGCAGTTAGCTTGCTCAAAACAATGCTTGTGGGAACCTGAAACAGGGTGTGATTTCAACGAGAAATGTAGTGAGATGGAACCATGAAACTTGCAACGCTCCGCCTCACCAGCGAACCAGGACACACCACCGCAGCCGTCATCGAAGATGGCCGAGCCTACTACCTAGACAACCTTGATACCGTCCAGCGATTCCTGCGCTTGGATGAGCCAACGCAGCAGGAAGTCATCGCTCGTGCACTGGTGGGTGAGTCTATTGCTGAAGGTGAAGCTCACTACGCGCCGCTGATTCCTAACCCGTCAAAGATCTACTGCATCGGACTGAACTACAAGTCCCACGCTGCTGAAGTTGGTCAAGAGTTGCCTAAATACCCCACAGTGTTCGCGAAGTTCGCTTCGTCGCTGTGCGGCGCAAACGACGAAGTAGAAATCCCTGTCGAAGATCACCGGGTGGACTATGAAGCTGAACTAGCAATCATCATTGGTACGCCGGGCCGGCGTATCGCCGAAGAAGATGCCGCATCACATATCGCGGGTTACGCCGTATCCAGTGACGTGTCGATGCGAGGCTTCCAAGGACGAAGCTCCGAATGGCTTCAAGGAAAGATTTGGGACCACTCCACTCCGCTAGGTCCATGGCTGGTGACGCCAGATGAGCTAGATCCGGCAGCAAAAATCACCAGTGCCGTGAACGGAGTTATCGTCCAGGAAGGCCAGATTGATGATTTGATCTTCAACGCTGAGCAGTTGGTGTCCTACTTGTCGACGTTTAACGAACTTCAGCCAGGCGATGTCATCCTCACCGGTACTCCTGCTGGAGTGGCACTGGGACGTCGCGACGAAAACGGTCGTCACCCGTGGCTCAAGCATGGTGACGTGCTGGAAACTCGCATCGATGGCCTAGGTGTTGCTCGCACAACCTTCAACGCTGCACAGCACTAGCTAGCTTTCCCTCATGGCCTGTCAGTTAGAACTGGCAGGCCATTTTTGTCCGCGCTTCATTATTTGTTATTGAGACTCATTCTCATATAGTCTTCAAGACGTGAATGTTATCGTCCTCTCTGCCCTCGACACCTCCTGCCGCGATGCTGGGCTGGAACACCTACGGCGCCACTATCCAGAGGCCATAATCCTTTCCTACGATTTCATCGAGGGAAATCGTTTGGTACGCACCGTTGCAGGGAACGCTGCAGTCGAGCATGGTGAAGCGGTCCTCGAACATCCGTGCATCGGTTGCGCCGTCAAATACGAAATCTTTCCCGCTATTGAACGGCTGGCGCCCGAGGATAACGAAGCCACAATGCTCCTAGGTCGGCCCGCAACGTGGCATAGCGGGTCGGTGCTGGAAACATTGGCCCAAAAGCTTGCCACTGTTGACATCAGCATCAACAGCATCGCACTCTCGCTGGACCCCACTGAACTTGAAGATCACATGTGGGACAAGCACTCCTTATGGGAGTCAGGATTCAGCTCCATGGAGCGCGACCAACGCACCGCCGGAGAGTTTTTCTTCACCGAGCTCATGCAAGCTGACACGGTCCTACCCGTAGAAGGGATGCACACACGGCTGCTGGAATCCCCCAAGGGGCCTCGTCGCATTGGCGGCGAAGACTTTGACACCGGACTTGGCGTGGTTCAACAGATGGCCCCACACGCCACTATCTGCAGTCATGACAGCCAGGTCGGCTCGTTCAATCCCGGTGCCGCCCAGCAACGTACCAGTGCTGGGCACATACCTGATATCTCAGAAGCCTCGTCACCAACAAAACACGCACCAATCCACCTAATCGCAGAACGACCCCTTCATCCCGAACGGTTCCGTGAAGCGCTCCCTGCGCTAGCCGCGACCTGTACCTGCATCCGGGGACGACTCTGGGTGGCCAGTGCACTAAGTGAACGAGTAGCCATCGGAAGTGCAGGACCGCGTCTCTGGATGGAAAATACCGGCTCATGGTCAACTGAAATCGCCGCTTCCGAGCTCTTGGTCTACGGCTCAGAACACGAAGCAAACGAGATTACTAACCTATTCCACCAATGCCAGGTGACAGAGGAAGAGCTGCAAGGGCTATTCTCCGCATCCTGAGTTACCGCCAACATGACCTGCCCCAAAGGAGGTGAAAAATGAAAGTTCGCAACTCTCTTCGCGACCTCAAAAATGCGCCAGGATCCCAAGTGGTTCGGCGTCGCGGACGTATCTACGTCATCAATAAAAAGAATCCAAGACTCAAGGCTCGTCAGGGCTAACGGTCCTCTCTTGCCGGCATCGCGTCTTCGATGCCGGCAAGGCGCCGTCCATCGTGATGATTACCCCGCTCACCAGAGCATTCAGTGACACACATCGCACTCTGCCATAAGATGTCAGCTATGGGAGCTACAAGCTTTCTCTTTGTCACTCACTCGCACAAGGGATGTTGTATACATGGAAGCTCTGGGAACTCTCTTCGGAGATATTTCATCAGTTATTTGGGGACCATTCTGTCTGATCCCGTTGCTACTAGGCACTGGCCTGTACCTGACCATTCGCCTCGGCGGATTGCAATTTATCAAGCTCGCCGCTTCGCTTCGCCTAGGATTGCTCAAACGCAAAGATGATGGTGCTGAAGGCGACGTCTCGCAGTTCCAAGCGTTGACGACGGCCTTGGCCGCCACGGTTGGAACTGGCAATATCGTCGGCGTGGCAACAGCCATCGGCATTGGCGGACCGGGCGCGCTGTTCTGGATGTGGGTCACCGGCCTGCTGGGAATGGCATCCAAGTACTCCGAGGCTTACCTCGGCGTCCGCTACCGCGGCACGGATATTGCAGGTGAAAAATCCGGCGGACCGCAGTACTACCTGCAGCGCGGTATCAAAGGCCCATTCGGTAAATTCTTGGCTTTGTTCTTCGCTGTCGCCGCGACTCTGGCCAGCTTCGGCATCGGCAATATGACCCAGGGAAACTCGATCGCCGCCAACCTGGATAATTCCTTTGGCGTCACCCCGTGGGTCACGGGCCTGATCCTCACCATTCTGTCACTGGCTGTCCTTGTTGGTGGCATCAAGTCCATCGGCAAGGTCACCGCCGGCTTCGTGCCGATCATGATCGTGTTCTATGTGGTTGCTTCGATCTACATCTTGATTGCCAATGTCGGTGGCATCCCCGCCGCTTTTGCAGAGATCTTCACTGACGCCTTCACCGGCACCTCGGCCGTAGGTGGCTTCGCCGGGTCTGCAATCATCATCGCCGTACAGTACGGTGTTGCTCGCGGTATTTTCTCCAACGAATCCGGCATGGGCTCGGCGGCTATCGCGGCTGCCGCGGCACAGACCACCCACCCGGTCCGTCAGGGTCTGGTCTCCATGACTCAGACCTTCATCGACACGATCATCGTAGTTACCTGCACCGGATTGGTGATCATCACCACCGGTACTTGGAACAAGATTGATGAAGCCACCGGCGAGCAAGTCTCCGCCGCGTTGATGACCGGCCAAGCCTTCACCCACGGCCTGCCCGGCCAGTGGGGACACTGGGTTGTCACCATCGGCCTGGTTATGTTCGCCTTCTCAACCATCCTTGGCTGGTGCTACTACGGTGAACGCAATATTGAGCGTTTGATTGGTCGACGCGCAGTGATGCCATTCCGCGTTCTCTTCTCGTTGATTGTCTACGTAGGTTGCACCACCGAGCTGACCGCCGTATGGAACTTCTCCGACATGATGAACGGTCTTATGGCCCTACCAAACCTCGTGGGCTTGCTCATCATGTCCGGTTTGATTGCTCGTGAAACCCGCTGGTACCTCAAGAATGATCCGAAGCTGGAAGCCAACAAGGCACAGATTGAGGACTTCATGAAGGACCGCGATGGCTGGAGCGAGTGGAAGTCCGGTGACGTTGTTGGTTCCTCCCAACATCGTCAAGCACATAGCGGATAACACCTCGCTTAATGAGCTAAGCCTGAATTGATGCAAAAAAAATGATCCCGGTGCGGATCCTGTTTCCAGGATCCTCACCGAGATCATTTGCTGTTAAACCAGGTTCGCAACTAGCCCTCGGAAAGCTTAGGCGTTCCACAGTCCGTAGGAGTCAGCCAGATCCGCAATCTTCTGCGCACGGGCCAAACGCGGCAAGTACGAGCCGTCACCCACCGAAGCGCCAGCGGCGTGGGCTTCGAGCAGTTCCATGGCCCATGACAGTTCGTCTTCGCTCGGAGCCAAGGCCGCGTTGATGCCGTCCACGTGGTCGCGGGAGAGCGAGAGCTTGCCGGTCATACCCATGGATGCGGTGACGCGAGTTTCCTCAGAAACCTTAGCCGCATCAGAACCAGCTGGTGGTGGACCATCAATGGCGCCGGGAAGCTTTCCAACACGTGATGCGATGACCAGCTTGCCGCGAGCATAGGCCAGCGCCAGTGGGTCATCGGAGACACCGGTGTCTTTGCGGAAGTCATTCACGCCGAAGGCTAGACGGAAAGTGCCAGGAGCCGATGCGATCGAGGTAGCATTCTCGATACCCAATGCGGTTTCGATCAAGGCCAGCACCGGGGTGCCCGCGCGCAGACGCATGGCGCTGTAGGTGACCTGCTCTGGCTGCTCGGTCATGGCCAGCATAATGCCGCGCAGACCTGGTGCCTCAGACAGGGCTGCAAGATCATCGGCCCAGAAGTCGGTATCAATGCCGTTGACGCGCACCCATGCGGTCATGCCATTGGACAGCGCGCGGACTACATTGTCGCGAGCTTGAAGTTTTTTGTCATCAGGGACAGCAGCTTCCATATCGAAGATGACTGAGTCGGCCTCGCTCGCGAGAGCCGGCGCAAAGTCCTCCTCTTTTGCTGCGTTCACCAAAAGCCAGGAACGGGACAGTTTTGCCGGAAGAGCCGCTGCTCGACGATTTCGAATTGCCATAGTTCCCAGACTACTCACTTGGGCCTGAGGGCTTCCACTAGGTATGTACACTATTTGCCTCAATTGAGCCGACCAACACAGTCTGATGTGAGGACAATTACAAACAACGAGACGTTTTCCGGTAATGTCACTAGACGTGGCACTAGGCGAATCTGTCTCCACAAAGATTTATGCTTCACGATGAAGCTGCACGATAAAGGACCCTGCGTGGCAAATATAGAAACTACTGATCCCGCAGAGACTGGACCCGAGCTTAAACGAGCGTTGTCCAACCGACACATTCAGCTCCTTGCCATTGGCGGTGCAATCGGCACTGGCCTATTCATGGGCTCGGGAAAAACCATCTCTGTTGCTGGCCCATCGGTCATCCTGGTCTACATGGTCATCGGCTTCATGTTGTACTTCGTGATGCGCGCTATGGGCGAATTACTGCTCAGCCGCACCGATTACCGCAACTTCTCCGACTTCGCCGGAGACATCCTTGGACCATGGGCTGGCTTCTTCACCGGCTGGACCTACTGGTTCTGCTGGATTGTTACCGGCGTCGCCGACGTAATTGTGATCGCCTCGGTGTACGTCACTTACTGGCTGCCAACCATTCCGCTGTGGATCCCAGCATTGGCAGTCATCGTGCTGCTGATTCTGCTGAACCTACCTTCAGTACGCGGATTTGGTGAAACCGAGTTCTGGTTCGCATTGATCAAGATTGTCGCGATTGTTGTCTTGATTGTCGTCGGCCTGGTCATGATCGTCACCGGCTTCGAGCACGATGGCGCTCAGGCTTCCTTCCTGAACCTATTCAACGGTGAAGGCGGATTCTTCGGTGGCGGACTCATGGGCTTCGTTATGGGCTTCCAAATCGCCGTCTTCGCCTTTGTTGGTATTGAGCTAGTTGGTACCGCAGCTGCTGAAACAAAGAACCCGGAACACAACCTGCCAAAGGCTATCAACGCCATCCCAGTGCGTATTCTGCTCTTCTACGTAGGTTCGCTGGCCATCTTGATGTCGGTCGTTCCTTGGGATCGCTTCACCGCTGATCAGTCGCCATTCGTGATGCTCTTCTCGCTGGCAGGCCTTGGCGCTGCAGCTCACCTGGTTAACGCCGTGGTGCTGACTTCTGCGACGTCATCGGCTAACTCGGGCATCTACTCAACTTCGCGTATGGTCTTCGGACTGGCAACCGACGGTGATGCACCAAAGCTCTTCGGCAAACTCACCAGCCGTCAGGTTCCACGCAATGCGTTGTTCCTTTCCGGCGTTGTGTTGCTCAGTTCGATTGTTCTGCTGGTCTTCGGTCTGGATAAGTCCACCGGCTTCTCGGTAGTCACCACGATCTCCTCGCTGTGCTTCATGTTCGTCTGGACGATCATCTTGATCAGCTACTTGGTCTACCGCAAGCGTCGTCCGCAGGCTCATGACACGTCGGTCTTCAAGATGCCGGGCGGCACCTTCATGCCGTACGTAGTCATGGCGTTCTTCGTGTTCCTACTGTGGGCTTTCACTAAGGATGCAGACACCTTAACTGGCCTGTTGGCAACGCCAATCTGGTTCGTTGTGGTTGGTATCGGCTATCTGTTGCTGCGCAACAATCCTCAGCATCATAAGCTGCGTCAAGCACATGTGGAGCGTGTAGCTGCAGAGAAGCGTGAGGCAGCAGCCTACTTCGCTTCGAAGAAGCACTAATAAGGATCAATCTTCCTTTTTAGGCAAAGCCGTGATCATCCGAATCCATTCGGGTGATCACGGCTTTTCTTTATCCAGGCAAGGACTGCAACGGGTCAATTATTTGGGGATATCATCGCGCCAAAGGGAAGATCTCGACTCACAAAGAGCACTTCTAGCAGTCTCATATTCTCGCCGTACCGACTAAAAGCCCATGGTGCCTCGTGCCTGATCCCTCTGGAAATCTTCGAGAAGTACAACAACGCGGTCTCATTCCACGAACAGTTATGGCCGTGCGCAAAAACTTCATTGTCCTCTAACACTGATCCTGAAAGGCCGTTGAGCAGGTACAAACTATCGGCAAAGTTCAGGCCACGAACCAAAATTCTGGATGCCCTCGCAGGCTGAGCCCGATGGTGTAGGCGTAGGGCTGGCTGAATCGGCCCGGTTCTACAAAAAGTACCTGACGTCCAAAATCACGAATGCACTGATCGCTTCTGACCTCCACATCTGCAAGGCTCATCCCATCACACATATCGCACATGCTTGCGCTCCTTCTTACTTCGATTGCTGTCCATGAGCTCAGGCTGCTTTGCATTGGACCTGGTGCAGCGCCTTGCGTGCCGGCGTTGATCTGCGCGATGGAGACTCGCAAACTAACAAACGTGGACGATACTCGCCCAGCGCGTCGTCAAAGTCATCAAGATCGTCAAAGTCCTCAGGGTCTTCAAAGTCGTCAAAATCCTCAAAGGCATCAAGGAGATACGCCTCGGCAGACAAGTCGTGGAACTTCAATTCTCCAAAGAAGGCTGTTCCGCTGGTTCCCTCTGTGAAATGTCGGCCGTGGTCGAGGACTTGTTCAGCAAGGTACTTCAATAAGCCAAAGGCTTCGTCTTCACTGCCGGCAAGGGTGGCGATTTCAGCGTGGCCCGAATCCTCAAGACCCTTGGTTGATGCCATGACAAGCGGCGACAGAGGAATACGGTAGGCAAACAACGCATAGCCGCGGCGCTTTATCTCTAATTCGGCCAGAAAGGCCGCTTCTTCCGCAGTGGATAAGGTGCTTCTGATCGTGCACCATTTCGTTACGAAGTCTCTCACTACTACTCCTCCTTGCATGATGTGATGTCAGCAAGTCTCACGCTGATATCAGGCTTGGAGGTTAAGAATCAAACTCGGTGTGGACAACAAAAAAGCGCTGCCCGCAATCACATCGATTGCAGGCAACGCCTTAGGTGCGACACCGACAGGTGCCTACGAGACTACTTAGCCGACTGTGCTTCAGCAGCCACCGCGGCGGCTACAGCTGGCATCACTCGATCATCCAGAGCCGAAGGAACAATGTAGTCCTCAGCCAAGTCATCACCGACCAAATCAGCGATGGCATGAGCCGCGGCGACCTTCATTTCCTCGGTAATTTTCGTGGCGCCCGAGTCCAGCGCACCACGGAAGATTCCAGGGAAGGCCAGAACGTTGTTGATCTGGTTTGGGAAGTCACTTCGTCCGGTGGCAACCACTGCCGCATACATCTTGGCCACATCCGGCATGATTTCCGGAGTCGGGTTAGACAGCGCAAAGATGATGCCATCCTTGTTCATCTTGGCCAATGCTGCTTCGTCAAACTTCGACGAAGATAGTCCCACCACTACGTCAGCGCCTTCCAAGGCTTCAGCCAATCCGCCCATCACGTCATCACGGTTGGTGCGTCCTGCCAATTCGGCCTTGATGGGGTTCAAGTCATCACGCTCGCGGTGAATGGTTCCCCGCGAATCGAGAACGATCACGTCATCCACTCCTGCCTTGAGCAACAGGTTAGTCACGGCTACACCGGCTGAACCCGCACCGGAGACAACAACCTTCAACGAGCTGATGTCCCGTTTGGTCTGACGAGCGGCCCCAATAAGTGCAGCCAGGACCACCACGGCGGTGCCGTGCTGATCATCGTGCATCACTGGGATATCCAACGCTTCTATGAGGCGCTTTTCGATCTCGAAACAACGAGGCGCCGAGATGTCTTCGAGGTTTACCGCACCGAAGCTTGGGCGTAGACGAATCACTGTCTCAACGATTTCATCAACGTCGGTGGTGTTCAGTACCAGCGGGATGGAATCTAGTTCAGCGAATTCTTTGAATAGTGCGCTCTTACCTTCCATCACCGGCAGCGACGCTGCTGCACCGATGTTGCCTAGGCCTAGCACTGCGGTGCCGTCGGAGATGACGGCAACCAGACGCGAGGCCCAGGTGTGGGTGGAGTGCATGGCTGGATTGTCAGCGATCGCTTGGGAAACCTTGGCTACTCCGGGAGTGTACGCAATGGACAGATCACGCTTGGACTTCAGTGGCATCTGCGACTGAACGGTGAGTTTGCCACCGATGTGAGCGTCGAATACTTCTGCATCGGTGATGGTGGACAGGTCTTTGGCGGATTCAATCGACATTGAATGATTCTTCTTTCAAGAAAGTTTTGAACGACGAAAACGCAGTACCCACAAAGCTTGTGGCATAGCGTAGGAACGCGCATGACCATTCATCCGACCGCAACAGAGCTTGACCCGACGCAATTAAGGAGGGCATCAAGCTTCTATGTACACAGTTCCCCGAGGAGCTCAGCCGGGTAAGGCTGAAGGTTCCGTCGTGGTGTGCCGGAAGATGGCTGGTCAGTACTTTCTTTAGACCTACAATTTCCACCATACGGGAACCGTTTGTCGCAATACAACCCCCTTTCGTCGTGGAGCTCTAATATGACTTGCCGTAGCAATATCCACCTCTGGTGCTCATTGCACGCACTTGGTGCGCATCTTGAGGCAAAATGAATTCCATGGCATCACCGACTTCAGCCTTGGGCAGAGTACGTACTTTCGAGTCACTCGACGAAAAGACCACCACACGGTTACGACGCGCGCTGGATGAATCAAACGACACCACGGTGTTTGTGAATGGCACTGCACTACAGCTACCTAAGGAAGCTCATCAGGCGCTCATTGAAGTGCTCGCGCGTTTTGCCAATGGAGAGTCGGTCAGCATCGGAACTCCAGAGTTACTGCTGAACACTTCTCAGGCAGCTCAGATGGCTGGCATTTCAAATAGCTACCTTCGAAAGCTTGCTGATGCAGGAATTATCGAGGTGGAATACCGCGGCACACACCGGCGTATCCGCCCTAGCTCCATTCAGGATTGGTTAGATTCTCGCGCCGAATCCGAGAAGTAGCCGGACGAATACCTGTCCTAGGTTAAGGGCAATGGCCGCACATTGCTGAAGTTCTTGCCAACCGCGAGTTTTCCTGTTGGAATACCAAAGTATTCTATTTGAAAACACATCCTCGCATGGAGCCTGAATGCGAGGAGCGCGCTCCTTACATCAGTAGGAGCCTTGGCCAAGGAGGACCATGAGCACCGCACCCCAGTCCCTAACATCTGCCCACGAAGAATTGCTCTCCGAGCGGGCAGCAGGTATCAAACAGTCTGCGGTACGAGACGTTTTTGAACTCTCCTTGGATCCTTCATTGGTTTCCCTTGCTGGCGGCAATCCTTTTTTGCAATTACTGCCACTGGAAAAGATTGGTGAAATCTCCCAGCGCATCATCACCGAGCAGGGGCCTGAAGCGTTACAGTACGGCTCCGGTTTGGGCACCGCTCAACTCCGCGCGCAGATCCTCGATGTCATGGCCGCAGAAGGAATCACCAACGTCAAAGTTGAAGACGTAGTGGTAACCAACGGATCCCAATCGGCACAAGATATGGCCTGCAAGGTCTTCTGCGATCCTGGGGATACCGTACTGTGCGAGGACCCGACCTATGTTGGTGCGCTGAATACTTTTGAGGCCTACCAGGTCAAAGCACGTCCGGTAGGCACCGACGATAATGGTCTGATTCCTCAAGCGTTGCGTGAGCGCATCACTGAGCTGCGAGCCTCCGGGGAACGCATCAAGTTCCTCTACACCATTCCGAATTTTAACAACCCTTCAGGCATCACGCTGGCAGCCGAGCGACGCGAAGAAATCGTGGCCATCTGCCGTGAAGAAGGCATTCTGATTCTGGAAGATAACCCTTACGGAATGCTGCGTTACGAGGGAGAAGCGGCGCCAACCCTGCGCAGCTTGGATCCCGAGAACGTCATCTACATGGGTTCCTTCTCCAAGATCTTTGCACCCGGTCTACGCATTGGCTGGGCCGCAGTGCCTACCCATCTGTTCCGTCGTTTCTACTTGGCTGGCGAAGCTGTGGCGCTGTGCCCACCAACCCTGAATCAGATGATCATCAGTGCTTATCTTGAAGAGCATGACTGGAAGGGACAGATCACTAAATACAACGATCTGTACCGTTCCCGTCGCGACGCAATGCTTGATGCCCTAGAAAAGTACCTACCAGCAGAGGTCAGCTACACGCGACCTGAAGGTGGATTTTTCATCTGGTTGACTCTTCCCCAAGGAATCGACACGTATGCACTGCTGCAACTTGGCGTGAAGGCCGGAGTCATTTTCATTCCAGGAGCGGCGTTCAGCCCAAGCGGACAGGCAGATAACAAGCTTCGTCTAGCGTTCTGCGCCGTTGATGAGGCCACCATCGCTGAAGGTGTGCAGCGTCTATCGACCCTGCTAGCTTCCGCTATCGAAGCAAACGCTAGCTAGGGTCCGCCTCTCGCTTAGCTCAGGCGACCGCCAAAGTCATCAGCGATTTCTTTGGCGGTACGTCGCAGCCTTGGCAACAGCTCTTCTTCGATGACTTCAGAGTTGTTCCGGCTGGTCTGTACCGAGATGTTCAGCGCGCCTAGAAGTTTCCCACCGCGAAGCACCGGAACAGCCAGTCCGCGCAGTCCCTCGTCGAGTTCCTGATTAACCAGTGACCATCCCTGCTCGCGGACCTTTGCCAGTTCCTTCTTTAATGCCGCAAGATCAGCCACCGTGTGTTCGGTGTACGGGTGCAGATCTACCCGCTCAAGGAATGCCTCTTGCTCGGCAGGCTCTAGGTGAGCGATCAGCACACGGCCCATCGATGTCACCCAGGCCGGCAGTCGATTGCCGATGGAGACGTTTAGCGCGTGCAGTCGTGGTGCAGTAACGCGTTCAACGTACAGAATGTCTTGGCCTTCAAGCACACATAATGAAGCGGTCTCTTCCAAGTCGCGCGCCAGAGACTGTAGGTGACCCACCGCTGCCTGTGGCAGAGTGAGTCCCGACAAATAGGCAGCACCGATATCCAAAACGCGCGGGGTCATCCGATACGCGTTGCCGTTAGCTTGTAGATAGCCAAGGTCCGTAAGGGTCAGCAGGAACCGGCGAGCCGAAGCGCGGGTCTGGTCCGTTGCCGTAGCCACTTGAGAGACGGTCAATTCGGTGTTGCCAGCTGAAAATGCGAGCAGCACGGCCAAAGTCTTATCCGCAGACTTAACAAAGTAATCTGGCCGCTCTGCCACGTGTATTTCTCCCCAGCTTTATAGGTTTCTGCTCCAGCGGTTGCTCTCAAACTGAGAGGCCAGTCGCACCGGAGCATTAGGCGCTCCATACCCATCGTAGCTAGAACGACGTTCAACTACCTCCAAGAACATGTTGCCAATGGTCTTGGTGTAGAAATGCAAGAACTCCCCCGCTTCATCACGATCATAGAGCAGGTGCAATTCTTTGAGCGTTGTGAGCAGTTGCGAATCAAGGTCAAAGCGTGCGGCCAAGTCTTCATAGTAGTTCGCCGGAACCTGCAAGAACTCCATGCCTCGTGCGCGAGCATCCTTGGCCAACCCAATAATGTCCTCGGTGCGCAGGGCAACATGTTCTGGATATTCATGGTTGCGCTCGATGGCGCTCTCCAGACCATGCGGAACAATATTCAACGCCAGACGCACGCTGGAATCCTCGGTGGAAAGCACCTGCGAACGCACCAGACCCATGGGGCTAGGAACTTCGGTTCCCGGCTGTGCTTTGAGGTTGATGACACTGCTGTAAAACAGCACGGATTCATCAAAGCACTGCCATGGTTGAGCCAGGTTGATGTGGTCAATGCACAGGATGGGCCCATCGTTGACGCCCGTATTAGGCAGCGTCGCTTCTTCAAATTCAATGATCCAGTTTTGTGTATTCTCTGGCGAACTAAAGAAAATCTCGGTGCTGTCAGGGGCAACAAATCCTGGAAGTTCTTGTTCATTAAAGGTTCGCAAGCGCGGGACCTTGGTGGCCAACAAGCTGTTGCCCCGTTCGCCGCTCGCACCGGGATCTAGTACCTGAACGCCAAAACCGGACACCGCTGCTTCAACTCCGCGACTGCGCTGCGAGTTGATGATGATCCGCGCGTCCCCCGAGGTCCATAGCTGCACCGGCTTACGGCGGTGTTGGCCGCGGAAACTAAAGCCCAGTTGGGCCAGCATCCCGCCGACAAGTTCAGGATCCTCGGTACGAATCTCAGCAAAGTCGAATCCGGTGGCGTCTTGAATGCCCGGAAGTTCTTTGAGCTCCAGCGCGTACTGTTCGCCGTTGGATTTTAGTAGCTGTGCCGTCTGAGACTGAAGCCATTGCAGGGACCGCAGGCCGTCGATGGCAGTACGCTCTACGTTGGACTGACGGAATACGTCATTGAAGATTTCAAGGGAAATGATGCCGCTGTATCCCGAGCGCACCAGTTCCGCCAAGAACTGATCGAGTGCAAATCCACCCTGCCCCGGGAAGAGCCGGTAGTGGCGGGACCACGACAAGATATCCATCGAAAGCACTGGGGCGTCAGCCAACTGAACAAAGAATATTTTCTCGCCAGGGATATTCGCAATCTCTGCCGGGTCATCCCCGCGCGAAAGAATGTGAAAGCTATCGATGCACAGGCCCACATTCGCGCGGTCCACCTGCTTCACGATCTCCCAAGAGTGCTGATAGGTGTCAACGTACTTGCCCCAGGCCAGCGCCTCATAGGCAATGCGCACATTGTATTTTGCCGCCAGATCCGAGAGCTGTCGGATCTGCTCGATAAACACTTGGTCGTCGTTGATGGTTGCGGTGCCAACGTTGGAGCACAACAACATCAAATCCATGCCCAGTCGATTCATGAGTTGGAACTTCGCTTCGGCCCGATGCAGGTTAGCTTTCAGCTGACTCTCGGTGACTCCCTCAAAATCTCTGAAGGGTTGGAACAGATCCAAGGTTAGCCCCAGTCGTTGCGCCATGGCTTTGACTTCTTCTGGTGACATCGGGCTAACCAGGAGGTCTTGTTCAAAGATTTCGATGCCGTCAAACCCTGCTTTGGCGCAGGCCAGCAGTTTCTCTTCGAGTGTTCCTGAGAGGCATACGGTGGCGATGGATGTACGCATTACAGTCCCTTTTCCAGCAGTTCCAGCAGGTGCTCGCGCACCTGCTGGGCATCTGGCTTGATGCCGGTGATGATTTCAAAAGCGTCCACGGCTTGTCCCACAGCCATATGTCCGCCGTCCAGAACTTGGCAGCCCAAGTTTCGAGCGGCCACGATCAGTTCTGTATCCACCGGGCGGTAGATGCAATCTGCGACCCAGTGTCGGGCTTCCAGAGCGGCAATATCTAGTGGCACCCCTGGGTGGTGATGCATGCCAATCGGCGTGGCATTAAGTAGCCCATCAACTTGTGCCAGCAACTCAGGCACCTGATCTGGCGTGGCAGCGTGGATGCTGGCCTTGGGGAAGTTTTTGCGAAGTTCTTGGACTCGATGATTCACGCGCTCTTCATCAAGATCAACGATATGCAGTTCTTGGGTTCCAGAATCCAGCAATGCGTACGCGACGGCGGCACCGGCGCCGCCGGCTCCTAGCTGCAGGACGCGCTGCTTGTTAGCTGCGGGAAGACCGGTGTCGAGAGCGCGAGAGAATCCTGAGGCGTCGGTGTTGTGCCCGTGGAATTTGCCGTCGGTGATGACCACGGTGTTAACCGCACCGATGGCTTTGGCGGTGGGTGAGATGTCATCTAAGTGATCAAGTACGAGTTGTTTGCAAGGATGGGTAACGTTGAATGCGTTAAAACCAAGCTTTGCTCCGGCAATGAGCAATTCTCCGATGTCGCTGGCCGGTAGTTTCAGTTCGGTCAGGTCAATAGGCCGGTAGAGGTATCGCAGACCGTGAACCTCGGCAGCTCTTTCGTGCATCGGTGGGGTGAGCGACGGCATCACACCATCACCGATCAAACCGACCAGATAAGACTCCGCACGTGTACTCATTTTCTCCCGCAACTCTTCTTGTTTACTTCAGGTATTGCCTGAGATGTGATTTACATCTACTGTAATGCAATGAACACATTCCGAACAAGTGTACGCATAGCGAACACTGTTCTTGAGCTTCAGCTTTAAACACTCGACGAGGAGTACCTCCGATGCCATCTCCAGATAGCCTCAACGCATCAGCCGATTCAGGCAGTCAGGGCCGCACCCCGGTCAAAGCTGCCGTCGCTAGCTTCATGGGAAGCGCTGTTGAATACTATGACTTCTTCATCTTCGGTTCAGCGGCTGCACTGATTTTTCCGCACATATTCTTCCCTGATACAAACACCAACGCCGCCGTTATGTCGCTGGCAACCTTCGGCTTCGCCTATGTCGCCCGGCCAGTTGGCGCGATCTTTGTGGGCCACTTTGGTGATCGCATTGGACGGCAAAAAGTCTTGATGTTCACCCTCATCTTGATGGGTGCTTCAACCTTCCTTATCGGCTGCCTGCCTACCTTTGACCAGGTCGGCTGGCTGGCGCCTATCTTGTTGGTCTTCGCCCGCCTCTGCCAAGGACTGTCGGCAGCTGGCGAGCAGGCAGGTGCTTCCTCTATGTCACTGGAACACGCGCCGGATAACCGCCGTAGCTTCTTCACCTCGTGGACGTTGACGGGCACTCAGGGTGGTCAGATTCTTGCCGCCATGATCTTTATTCCTGTGGTGGCCTTGCCTGATGAGATCAAGTACGGCATCGGCTGGCGTATCCCGTTCTGGCTTTCGGCCCTGGTTGTTATCGTTACCTTCTTCATTCGTCGTTCGTTGAATGAGACTCCAGAATTTGAAGAAGCCAAGAAGAACAATGAAATCGCCAAGCTTCCGTTGGCTGTACTGCTTCGTTTCCACTGGAAGGACGTTCTGCGCGTCGTATTCTGTGCCTTCATCGCAGCCGTTTCTACCGTTTATGGAACCCTGGCTATTTCCTACGGCAAGACCATCGGCAACATGGACGAATCCATTACTCTCTGGCTGGTTGTCGCCGGTAATATCGGCGCCCTGATTTCGCAGCCGCTGTTCGGCATGCTGGCAGACAAGATCGGCCGCAAGCCGGTGTTCATCTACGGCGCGCTGGGTTCGGCGGCCATCATGCCGTTCTACCTGCGGTCCATGGAGTCGAGCAACGCGCTGGCGCAGTTCACCCTTTCGGTGCTGGTGTTCTCCTGCGCCTATGCGGCAGCGAACGCTGTCTGGCCGAGCTTCTACGCAGAGATGTTCTCCTCGCAGGTGCGCTTCTCCGGGCTGGCCATCGGCACCCAGCTGGGCTTCCTGATGGCGGGCTTCGCGCCGTCCATCGTCGCCGCCTTGGGCGGGCTTGAAGCCAATGGCTGGGTCCAGATCAGCCTGTTCACCGCGGCGATCGCCGTCATTTCCTCGCTCTCGGCGTTGACTGCACGCGAGACCTATCGGGTTCCCACCAAGCAGCTGGGCCACGCGGTCGAGAAGGTCTCCTAGCCGTCTTTGCAAGCATCCCGGCCCGTTTGGCCTGCCTTCCCTTCAAGGAATGCCAAACGGCCGGGATACTGATTTTAAGGGACGCAAGAATGCCGCCCGGGACCGCCTGGATCTCAAGCGTTGGGAGACTCGTTGATGGCGATGCCAAGGAGCGTCCGCTCATTGGCATTCAGCGCACGCTCTTCACGCCAAATGGCGCGCAACTCGCGCATTAACGCCGGGCCGGCAAACGGTACTTCAACCAACGACCCTTGATTGAGCAGGTTCTCCACCGCCAGCTGGCTGAGCACTGCCGGCCCCATGCCTCCGGCTACCAGCTGGGCGATGGTCGCATTGCTATTGAATTCCGCAATCGGCTTGGCCCGTTCAACGGCGGACAAGGAATTCAAAAAGGCCCTGGTCCCCGAGCCTTCCTCGCGCTCGATGAGCGCGGTTTCCTGCAGCTCTTCCAAGGTCACCGGATTCTTCCGCGCTGCCCAAGGATGGGTAGGCGAAACCACGACCAGCATTTCATCGCGGAACACTTCACGGCTCCTGAGAGACGTGGGCAGCTGAGGTGTTTCAACAAATCCGAAGCCGAGCTGCTCCTGTTCCACCGCCTGGATCACGTCGTGGGAATTCATGATCCTCATTCGCGGAATGACGCTGGGCAGCTTCTCATGCAGCTGCCCGATCCATGACGGGGCCAGGTATTCTGCCACCGTCATGCTGGCCCCGAATTCCAGCTCCTTGTTGCCATGTTCGGCCAGCGAGCGCACACCGGCGGAAAATGCGTTCAACCCGGCGAGCGCCTCACGCGCCCACTGGACGGTCAGCACTCCTTCTGCGGTCAGAGTTGATCCGCTGGTTTTCCTGGTCACCAGCGCATATCCCAATCGGCGCTCGAGGGTTTTCAGCGCCCGCGAGGCGTTGGATTGCGCCATGCCGGCCGCCCGGGCGCCTGCGCTGAGGCTCCCGTGATCGGCAATGCCAACCAGCAACTCCAATGATGAGAATTGCAGCCAATGAGACAGGCTCTGCCCTGCTGGCGAATCGCTATCCATATCATGATCATATGCCCGCGATAGCCAGGAGGCGAATACCGCTGGCTAGCGCATCGGCGGAGAATGGTGAGCATGAACCGCCTCTCGGGCTCGACCAGCACTGCTTCTGCTTCCGATGCCGGCATGGCCAGCAGAACGCCGCTGGCCACCCGGCTGCTCTCCGGCCCGGTCCCTGGCGTGCTGTTGTGCCTGGCCGTCGGCGCGCTGTGCATGCTCGCCCGCCATTTCACCAGTTCCGTGAGCGCGTTGCTCATCGCCATTGTGCTTGGCGCCCTGTGGCGCAACCTGGCGCCAGTGCCTCATGTTGTTGATTCCGGAGTGGCACTTTCGGCAAAGAAGCTGCTGCGGTGGGGAATCGTCTTTCTGGGATTCCAATTGTCCTTGGAATCCATCCTTGCTCTTGGCCCCGGCGTGCTGCTGGTGGTGGTTTCATCGGTGACCGTCACGTTCCTGCTCACCGCCTGGATCGGCAAGCTGATGGGTCTGGACCTGGAACAACGGCTGTTGATTGCCATTGGCTTTTCCATCTGCGGCGCGGCAGCTGTGGCTGGGGCTGAAGGAACAATCAAGGCCAAGGAGCATCAAGTAGCCACAGCAGTTGGCCTAGTGGTGCTTTTCGGAACCCTGATGATTCCGGCCATGCCCGCGCTGGGCCTGCTTTTGGGTTTGGATGAACGCGGCATCGGCATGCTCGTGGGCGCTTCAACCCATGAGGTGGCACAGGTTGTGGCCGGCGCTGGCTCGGTGTCGGCAGCCGCCTTGGCCGTGGCCGTCACCGTGAAACTGGCCAGGGTTCTCCTGCTCGCTCCGGTGGTTGCCGGAGTCGGAATCTATATGCGGCGCAAGCACAGCGTTCGCGGCGACAAGAATCCGCCGCTGGTGCCCTTGTTCATTATTGGTTTCCTGGCCACCATGCTGGTGCGCACCACCATGGATCTCCCCGAGGTGTTCATCGACGGCGCTTCCACCGTGCAAACCCTGCTCTTGTCTGCGGCCATGTTTGCCCTGGGGCTCGGGGTCCACCTGCGCAGCATCTTCACTACCGGCGTCAAGGCGTTGCTTCTGGGCGTGATCGCAACACTCATCATCATCACGGTGGCAGCCAGCGGAACCGTGCTTTTCCCACCGGCCTAGTTTTGTAGCCAGCAGAGGACGTCGGCCACGCGAGACTTTCCTCGAAACGGGCCTTGGCCAAAAGCCAATATTGACGCGCTAGTTCTATTGGCAAATATTAAGCCAAGTTGTCTTTTAGGACCCTTCATCACGGATTGCGGGTCACCTTCTGGGAGCGGCACGACTTTGCCTCTTGAAGTCTCCAGAGAATGCGGCAAAGGAACTTGCCTGAATTCAGAACTCGATCATCCGAAGCTCTGAATCCTGGACAAGTCCCTTTGCCGCGCACTTTAAGACCAAGGATCACGATGGCGCACCAAGCCGGTCCGCTGTAAACCTTTCCCACTAACCCTCTGGTTCCGTTGTCGTTTAGTCAGACGCTATCTCGCGATGTTGTCTCTTGAAGAACGACAAAATCCTTTCCGCAGGAGTGGCAAGGAATTCGAAATCTACATGATCTTCTCTCTCGACGACTTCTTCGTCATTTTGCCGGCTACGCCCCGCGGCTGGTATGCCTCGCTCGCCTGCAGCATTTACGCCTTGGGGATCCAAAGCACGTAATAGAGTATTGATGACTACATCTTCGTAAGCCATGGTGATGCCTCTTAACCCTTGCTCCTCAGGCACTATGAAATTACCGAACTGCCTTAAGAGACCGGAACATTAGTGATCAATTCTGGGAGAGTTCAGAATCGTAGTATTCGATTCCATCACGAATTTCACGAATCGGATCAACAGACATATCGATTTCCGCTACACCCCAGCCAGACCACTGCTGTTCTTTCAGAGTCATGGTCCATTTGCGCCAATCAACAATTCCCTTTTCACCCATAACTCGGAACGATTTGATCATCACGTCATGCCGTTCCATCGGTGTTCCGCTCAATTTGTGCGGGGGTAAATGTGCTGCACAGTCTTTCCAATGAAGTATCGGCGCACGTAGAGCATGCTTGCGAACCACGCTCACCGCGTCGCTTCCGTCAAGAGCGATATGCCCCGCATCTATGCACAGCTTCACCAAATTCGGATCCGTAATGCTCATCAGGGTGTCTATATCCTCGACTCGTGATGCCAGTGAATAGGCGTCTGTATGAATCGCGAGATGCACTCCGCTCTCGGAAGCAATTTTCCCTGCGCCTTCCAGCACGTCAGCGATGGATCCCATAAGATCAGGATCGGCAGGCTTCGCGAATGAATCGGCCGATGCTTCGACTCCGGCCGTTTCCGAGAACTCTGCCCTGGGCACGGTGCTAGTAATCAACGTTTGGCATCCCACCTCACGAAGAAATTCGGCATGTTGCGCCGTCTCCTCATGAAGCCGGTTCAGGGCAACGGCCCTGCTCTTGGCGTCTGGGGCGTCCACGACTGCCTTGAGCGCTATCGGCAACACATAGCTCGATGAAAGTACGAGGCCGCGCCGGTCTAGCTCCTTCTTGAAAGCAGTAGCGGTCCCATAAGCACGCAACGCATTAACCCAACCACCGGGTGCTGGCGCTAATTCGATGCCGCTAAGTTGTGCTTCGGCAGCGCCGTCCAGCATTTTGTCAAAGAACCGATGAGGGTCCTCGTCAACTTTTCTTTCCCACTCGCTGTAGGCCTGCTCAGCGGGCATATCCCAATATTCAGGGTTGAAAAAAGTGACAATGTCAGTGCTCCATCTCAAGTCCAGGCTCATGCCGTCACCTCGTCTACCGCTACCCATTGGTGGCTATCAGCAGATTGCATTACAGCTTCAATGACGCGCTGAGTACGTGTCGCTTCCGCGAACCCTGGCGTACCCGGCCGTCCTTCGACGATGGCACGTACGAACTTTTGAAGCTGCAGGGATGCATCATCTGCATAACCCGTTCCCATACCGCCCAATGGGTACCAGTAATCCTGGTGATTTTCGTTCAACGTGATAGTCCGGAAGCCTTGCTTGTCTGGGTCATCACTGACCAAGCTGAGCTTGATTTCGTCAGTGTGGTTCCAGTCAAATTCAACGGTGCCGCCCGTGCATTCAAGTTCAAAAAATAGCCGGTTCTTGCGCCCCGAGGCGTACACCGTCGCCGCGAATGAACCAATTGCGCCGTTTTCGAATTTGGTCATCCACAAAGCCGCGTCATCGAGATGGTCTCCGGCTTTCCTTTCTTCGTCCGAAAGCCACGCAGTGTTACTTTTCGGATTCTTTGCGCCGACAATTGCGTTAACCGATTCAATGTCTCCAACGAGATACGAAGCCAAATCGATGATGTGAGAACCGATATCGCCTGTAACGCCAGATCCACCGGCAGACTTCTTGGCGCGCCACCCGCTCAAGACACGTCCGAGCGCTCCGACATCTTGCGTGTAGTGAGCACGGAATTGCAATGGATGGCCCAGGGTCCCGTCGTCAAGCATGTTCTTGATCAAGGTAATTGCAGCTGCATGGCGATAGTTGAAGCCCACTTGGCTCACCGATGAGCTCTTTTCGGCCGCTGCTTGCATGATCTCTGCGTCCTGAAGCGTATTGCTGATGGGCTTCTCGACGAACACATGCTTACCGGCCTGCAGAGCTGCCACAGCGATTTCTGCATGCGACCCTGGAGGAGTCACAATATCGACAACATCAATGTCGTCCCTGGCGATAACAGCACGCCAGTCATCCGACCATTCTTCCCAATTTAGTCGTTGCGCTGCCGACTTTGCCCGTTCTTCATCGGCTTCAACAAGTACGGCCTTGCGAACGACTGCACCTGCATCGGCTGTGATGGGAGCCAATGCCCATCCAAGGCTGTGGGCATACCCCATGAAGCCGCCACCACCGATAATTGCAACTCTAATCTCGTTCATTGTTTTTCCTTATGCTCGTTATTTCTGTTTTATGCAGATCAGATGGGAATGCACCTGGTAATCCTGCAGAGTCGTTCATCAGTTGGCTGGAATGCCGTGTGCCTGAACGGAAAACTCATGGAGCTCGTCCCAGCTCGGCATGGCCAATGAACATTGCGGTCTCGTCGCGACCAGAGCGCCTGCGGCATTAGCGAGGTCCAGTGTTTCCTGCAACGACATCCCTCTGAGCAGCGCATGGCACAATGCGCCTCCGAATGCGTCACCTGCTCCCAGGCCGTTGATTACATCTACTGGAATCGGCTTGGACTCAACGCGTTGCGTACGGGTTCTTGCCATTACGCCTTCGGGGCCCATCTTGACGATCGCCAATTCCACGCCACGATCCAGCAAGGCCTCTGCTGCCCGGTCCGGGTCAGTTTCCCCTACTGCAACTCGACACTCTTCGAGATTTCCAACTGTCACCGTGACATGGTCCAGCGCCTTGGAAACGGCTTGGTGCGCTTGGTCCTCGTCTTTCCAGAACATCGGACGATAATCCAGGTCCAAGATGGTGTTGGGCTTACGCCCGCGTTTTTCCCAGGCCATGATGTGGGCAGACTGCGTCGGTTCCTTAGACAAGCCCGTGGCGGTTGCCCAGAAAATAGGGCTCTTCGCAATGAGGTCCAAAGGCAGTTCGTCACCATTAATGTACATATCCGGAGCAGTAGGCTCGCGATAGATATACAGAGGGAAATTATCCGGTGGGAAGACTTCGCAAAAAGTCAGCACCGATTTCATTCCGGCTACGGCTGTTATCCCCGTGTTGTCTACACCAAGGCGGGCAATTTCATTTTTGGCATACTCCCCGAACGGGTCGTCACCGACGCGACTGATCAGCCGTACGGAATTTCCGAGCTGTGCTGCAGCTACCGCAACGTTCGTTGCGCTGCCTCCAATCGACTTGCTGAAGCTGGTGATTTCCTCAAGCCCGACTCCGAATTGTTCCGGATACAGGTCGATGCAAACTCGACCTATCACCACGACATCGGCTTTTTGGTCCATCCTGTTGTTCATCGTTCTTCTGTCTTTCGAATTCGCTCTGCTATTGATTGCAAGTTCTTTGGCGCATGAGAGCGCAGGTAATCGCCAGGATCTGCCGCCCTCGTTGCACGGCTCCAAACAGCCCGACCAGCCAGAAACCCGCTTGCTCCACCCGTCACTGCTGCCAAAACCGCTTCAGGAAATTCTTCGGCAGAAACGCCGGAGGAAAGAACAACCCAAGGGCAGTCAAGTTCGCGAGTGATTGATTTGGCTGTTGCTACTGCCAGTGCTCGATCTTGTTCGCCACCATAGAGGACCTCGGTCTTATATAGGTCTGGCTGCACCTTGGACAGGTCCGATGCGGCCATGATGAGCGCTTCCGAGAAGCCTTCGGCCGATTCCAGATGCCCCTCGCGTGGCCTGACAACGCCCTCGAGCACTCCCGGAATTCCAAACTCGCGGCACCGCTCCATGAAGGCATGAGCAAGCTCGACGGCTTCGGTTCTGCGGTTGGGCTGCCAGGGCAGTAGAAACTTCAAAGCCTTCGCGCCAAAAGCTTGAACAGTTTCGAGAGTCACAGAATCATCAAGTTGAGCGATGTCCATGGGACCACCAGGCTGGCTGGAGCTCAAGATATCGGCGGCCAGGATTACCGGGCACTGTGCGTTTCTCGCTGCTGCTAGCCCGTAATCTTGGTCAAGCAATAGGCCGCTTGCCTGGTCCCCGATAGCCAGAGCCAAGTCAGTCTTGAAACTGGACAATTCATCGTCCGCAATTGCAGCACCCTGCCGGCCTTCACTCAGCATGTGACGTAGCGAGCCTCGCTGATCTACTGCGACCATACTGAACATTCCGTACTCATCACGGAACACATCGATTGGGCCACGTGGGACAGGATCGACATTTGTCTCGTAGCTTGTTTCTTCGATATGAGCGCTCATCGGATCACCACCGGATTAACTGGGGCGCCGCTTGCGCCAACAATCTTGAGGGGCGCAGCAGTGTAGAGAAACTTCCACCGCTTGTCTGCTGCACAGGCATCAGCCAACGAATCCAATTGGCACAGTTCAGTGAAGGCGACCCCGAGATTGCGCATCAAGGCGCAATGCAGCGGAAGCTGGAGCCCCCCGGGGTAGAAGCTCAATTCGTTCGCAATGGTGTCAGTAACCAAGTTCGGGATTTCCATTTCCTGGAACCAATCCACTAGTTCGGGACTGTAGATCAATCCTGGTTCGTTCCAATCGTCAAAGAACTCAGAGCTCTGGGTCCGATAGTACGAGCCAATCCAGCCGGTTCTAATCAGCAATATGTCGCGATTGGAAATTTCGATATTTTGAAGCTTGGCGACATCCAAAAGATCTTGCAGAGTGATGGTTTCACCGCGTTGAAGCGCATCTTTGCCGCGGGCACGCGCCACGTCGATCAGAACACCTCGGCCAACGACACCGCGTTCAGCAATTGGCAGTACCGATGCCTTGCTCAATTCGCCCACAGTGCTTTCCGCCGGATAACCATTCCAGACCTTGCCGTCGTACCAGTAGTGAGCTAGCGCGTCGTACTGCGTCGACCCCTGCGTGAACATTTCGATCTTGTCGTCCGCCCAATGATGGCCATCGGACGGTTCTTCTTCTTCACCCCTGATGAAATAACCTTCGTCCATGACTGGGGTGCGTACTGCGGGCTCACGGCCGGGCCACACCGGATCAGGAAGGTCGGGGTCACCGATGGGTACCTGAAGCGTATGAACCTCACCGGACTGGACTGATGCAATTCCTTTCAGAATTTGGGCTGCATCCAAGTAATTGAGGCTGCCGACCTCATCTTGCTCGCCCCACTTGCCCCAATTCTTCGGCGCGTTCGGGCCAAGCAGTTCGTTGATAGTAGTGGCAATGACGTTCTGAGACATGTGTCCACCTTTCAAATTTGAGTGGCCATCAAGGGCCCGCGTCCAATTTTGTAAATCTTCGGATACCGCCTATGGCACCAGGCAATCCGAATTACTTAGTTGGCGGTCTTTGCTTGTTCAAGCAATCGCTGGATATAGAGGGCTCGATTCACGTCAATCTCGTGAGAATTGCCAGACCTTACGACTTCGGCGAATTCTCGGCGAATAACGTGAGGCGTCTCAGGGTCACCGTCTTTGCCCACGAATTCGCATTCGAGTTCGCCGTCTTCGGTATATACCTTGACGCCGGCTACGTCAGTGACGACGGGGCTAGTGAGCGACAAAGCGGCCTGGCTCAAAACCCCGTTCTCATGAGTAGCCGTCAAGATGTACCAGCGCTGTGGATCGCCTTCACCGCGAACTTGGGTAATAGGCCCAACTGCCGCGTCCAAAGTGTCCAGAACGTGCGGCCCAAGATCGAGGAGGCCGCCTTTTTCAATTCGCCAAGGAGTTGCAAAAGTGCCACCTGGAAGTGCTGCCTGATTGATGTAGCTTCCAACAGCGCCAATCGGCTTCTGTTTCCGTGCATCAGCCAAGAATTCACGAATGCGTGGGCTGAACCGGTTAGTGAACATGACCTGCGTAGCTACGTTGGCTTCGTTCAGGGTGCTCGTTAATTTCTCGGCCTGTTCAAGATCCACACCAAGTGGTTTTTCCAACAACATCGGTTTGCCGGCCGGCGCGGCCTTTGCCGCCAGTTCCGCCTGAATGAATGGCGGGACGGCGAAGACAATTGCATCTACGGACTCGACCAAGTCTTCGAAGGAGCCGGAGACCACGCCTCCGAACTCATCAACGATTTCCTGGGCAGCTTCTTGTCGACGAGCCCAGACAGCCGTAAGCTCCGCTTCAGGGCCTCCGGTGATCATTGGCGCATGAAAAATCTTTGCCCACGGGCCGGCGCCAACGAGTCCAATTTTTACTGCAGTCATCTTGTCCTACTTTCTTTTGTTGTTTCTGTTCATTGCGGAGACAGTCGACGTCTTCCGCAATGCAATGAATTCAATGAGCGATTTAGCCCACTTCAAATTTCCGAGCTTGAAAGCTCCGCTAGGATCGGTCACCTTCTGCACGGCCAAGGCAGCCATACAAATTGGGATGCAGACGTTTCATCCGAATCGCAACCAGACAGCCCGCGCTGATGAACAGGATCGGGATCAGCAGGAGCCAAAGCCGTTCTCCTGGCTCTCCGCCGACGAGAAGATCGAATCGAACAAGCGCAAACACTACGACTGCACAAAGAATGAATGCGGCGATCAGAGGCGCAGTTTTCACCCTCCACACTGATTCGCCTGCCGGGCGGCCAGCCATAGCGAAGTATCGGACCACTGCAAAACTCACCAAGGCCATCAGGGACAGAACCCCTGCCGTTCCCAAGCCACTGCCAGTTCCGATAACTAGGTCCTCGTCGTGAATGATGAGCCCACCAAGAATGAGAAGTACGCCAACCAGAACGGAGTTCGTTCCCGACGCTTTGTATGGCGACTTGTGAACCGGGTGTACAGCAGCCAAGAAGCTCGGAAGAGCATGATCTGCACCGAGGTTTTGAAGGTATCGTGCAACCACATTGTGTGTAGATAGCACCGATGCCAGCGCTGAAGTTGCTACCAAAACCAGCGTCACTGTGGCCAAGCTGTTGCTGACGTAAGTTGCCATCGCTGAATCAAACATCGTTGTTGGGTCATCAACCGCATGCGAGACCGCGCTTGATCCATAGGCGGTAATCATTGAGTACGCAGAAATCGCGTAGAACCCGCCGATGAGGAAGACAGCCATATACGTTGCCCGAGGAATCGTCTTTCCTGGATTTCGAACTTCGTCCCGATACAGAGCAGTTGCTTCAAATCCGACGAAATTTCCGAAAGCAAACAACAATGCCATGCCTGTGCCGGCATTCAAGAACTTGGCTGGGTTCAGGGGCTCAACTGACAGCCCGCTTTCACCGCCCTTGCCGAGAACGACGACGTTGAAAATTGCTACCAAGATAATCTCCAGGACCATGACGATGCCCAGTACCTTGGCGGAAAGTTCAATTTGGAAGTGGCCAAGGACGGTGATGACAATCCAACTGGCTGCAGTGCACAAGTACCACGGGATAATTGGTCCGCCTAAGGCTTCCACAGCAGAAGAAACCATTGTCCCGGTAAATGTATAGATGCCAACCGTAATCAGCATGTACGAAACCGTTGCTAGGTAGGCTCCGCCAAGTCCAAGCGTCTTCCCGAGCCCCAGTGAAATGTAGGCGTAGAAAGCTCCTGGGCGTTTGATGTGCTTAGTCATGGTGGTGTAGCCAACCGAAAAGATCGCTAGACCGATAGTTGCCACGACCCAGGCCAGAGGCGCCGTTTCACCAACAAAGCCAATTGCGAAGGCAATATATCCCGAAACGGTCACAATGGGAGCGGAAAAGGCGAGGACGCTCAGAACTAGCGACGTTGCACCTAGATTTCCTGACAATCGAGTAGTTGATGACGGGAGTTGCGTAGGCAACGCCCCTACATCCTTGGATGTTTTAGTCATGGTGGGTTCCTTGGAGAGAGGGAGGGAACGAACCGCACTTGCCGGTCGTGTGATGCGCAGCACCGGTGCGATTGTCACCACGCTACCTAACGATCGTAAGTTAGGGAAGAGGTTGTTTGTTTTTGTTTACAAGACGTTTACGAACTCCGAAAAATTCACCCTAGACATCCTAACGAACGTTAGGTAGCGTTATGGTAATCAAGAATCATGTTCTACATAGATACTAGACGTGTCTATAGTCTCATTAGGAGATATTATGTCCATTTCTACAAATTATTTGTCAGGCATCATGCCGGACAGTGGACAAAATGATGAAAAAATTTCAGCCCACGTTGCGATTGTTGGCTCCGGCCCAACCGGATGTTTCGCCGCACTCGCAATGCTCAAATGTATCCCCGAAGTACGCATTACAGTCTTCGAAGCCAGGCCTGCTCCATACGGACTTTTACGCTACGGAGTGGCTCCTGACCATCAAGGAATGAAAAACGTGACTCGGCAGTTTGAGCGGTTATTCGGATCGAACCAAGTCGAATTCGTAGGCAACGTTCGAATCGGGCAAGATCTCCCTTTTGAAGTCCTCCAGGAAAACTTTGATTTTGTAGTCATAGCGACAGGGCTTCCTTCTGAACGGGCACTTCCTGTGCCGGTCCACCCCGGTGCCAAGATTTGGGGTGCCAGCCAGTTGCTTCGCTACCTCAACGCCGATCCAGACAGTGACCTTCGCACAAAAGAAACTGTGGAGTTAGGCGACTCTGTTCTCATCATCGGCTCAGGAAATGTCGCAATGGATGTAGCGAGATTACTCGCCAAGTCAGATGAGGGTTTTGATGGATCGGATGTCGATGACGCGGCTCGAGAAGCGTTAGCGCCGTCGAAAATCACTCGCATCACGTTGCTCTCCCGAAGCCCCTACGAACAAGTTCGTTGGGACCCGTCGATGTTCAAGGAGCTGTGCTCCATCCCCGGTGTTGAGGTCTATCTGGACGGAAGACGCTCCACGGAAAGGACTGACACATTCTCGGGGCCAACGCGCCATCAACGACTTCGCGTCGAAGTTTTCTTCAACCAGAAACTGCGCGAAATCGACCTCCAAGAAGACAATGCCTATGCCAATCAAATAACTGTCAGAACTCAAAATGGAACATCTGACGCTCACCTGTCCGCAGAGTCTCCCAAAACGTCCTTTCGGGCATCGGCTGTCATTACTGCGATTGGCTTCGAAGAGCGTCGTATCGGTTTTGGCGAAGTTCCTGCCGACAATGTATTTCGCGCCGGCGGGTGCGCTACCGGCCGGCTAGGAAACCTCGCCGAAAACCGAGCGCTTGCAAAACAGACTGCGCAACTGGTCGCCGCAAAGGTGGGAAAACAATCTAAACTCACGGGTTTGGCCGGCGTTGCACCATTCCTGGCTCAAACTCCGGTTTCGTTTTCTGATTGGAAAGCCATTGATGAAGCTGAAGTAACTAGGGCACGGCCCGGTCGCATCAGGCAAAAGTTCACATCATGGTCCGAAATGAGCGACGTAGTCGCACAGACGCGCAGCTAATAACTTCTTGCTTCACCGCACTAATCAACCAACACCTAATCACAAAAGGAAACACCGATGACTCGAGTCAACGTTTGGTATGGAACAGAATCCGGAAACGCAGAAATGGTGGGAGATGAGATCGCCGCAGCGCTTTCCTCCACGGGGTTCACGAGCAATTTAGGCGAACTGCCCGACACCAGTGTTTCAGACGTTTCCAACGCAGAACTCACCATTTTCGTTACTTCCACCTACGGCGAGGGCGGGCTGCCGGCAACGACAGAACCTTTCTACGACGCGCTGTCGGCTGAACGCCCAGATCTAAGCGGACTCAAGTTCGCCGCTTTCGGATTGGGAGATCGCACCTACGAAAACTACAACAACGCGGTAGCAACAGTTTCTACGCTTTTGATCGACCTAGGAGCTGAACAAATCGGGCCAACCGGAAAGCATGACGCAGTGACCGGACTCGATCCCGCGCAGGTTGCCCAAGAATGGCTCACGAACGAGATCCTGCCCATCCTCAATGCCGAAGGTGAATCCGAACAAGTGGAAAAAAGCTCACACTCTTCAGACCTGTTCCCATGGAGCAACGAAGACTTCCAAAAAAATCCTCATCCCTGGTACGACGCAGCTCGCGAACTGGGCCCCGTTCATCAGACTGACGACACGACATTCGTCGTTCTTGGCTACGATGAGGCGATGAAATTCGTCAAGGAACCAAGCATGAGCATCCGTGAGCCAGATTGGATTCAAGAGAATCCATGGAAGGCTTTTGGAAATACCGTTCTCTCTCTTGACCCGCCTAATCACACAAAGGCACGTCGATTGTTTTCTCGCTGGTTCACCCCGAAGCTGATCAAGCAGTGGGTCGAAGCGACGAAGACTTCCATGGAGGAAATCCTCGCTGGGTACAAGCCAGGACAGGTAATCGACGGCCACTTCGATTTGGGCGTTGTTCCGACTCATACAACCATGGCGCAGGTACTGGGATTCCCAGACGGCGAAGTAGAGCCGCTGTTCTGGGCACTGTGGAATGCAATGTTGATTCAGGCAACTGATCCTGCCCCTGGAACGCGCGAAAAGTCCATCGAAAGCCTAGACTACATGTTTAACACAACCGCGAAGCTGCTCAAGGAAAAGGAAGAGAGTCCAGGCAACGGTTTGGCAGATGAGCTGCTAGCGGCAAGCAAACGGGGTGAAATCACCGAACGAGAAGTTCTGGAAAATATGGTACTTTTCTACATGTCAGGCGCCCCGAATCCAGCATATCTAGTAGGCGCCGGACTTGAGATCTTCGCCGAGCATCCAGAAGTCCTTCGAGAGTACCGGGATAATCCAGGAGCCCGCGAACAGATTGTCAACGAGATCGCTCGGCTAAATCCCGTCGAACTCCTGCTTACCCGATTCCCGACCCAAGACATCGAAATTGCGGGCATCTCCATTCCGGCTGGTTCAATGGTCAAATTCCCTATCGGGGCCGTGAATCGCGATCCGAAAATTTTTGACAGCCCACACAAGTTTGATTTCACGCGGCCGATCGATGCGAGCCGAAACCTTACCTTCGGTTTGGGTACCCATAGTTGTGCAGGTCAGTTGATTGCCCGTGCTGAAATTGACATCATCTTCACAATGATTGCGGAGCGATTTACCGAAGTCACGATTGCTCAGGAGCCAATTCGCGTCATCACGGATCGATTAGTCGCATACGACAAGTTGCCTGTCACTCTGTCGTAGTAACCCGTTTTGCTTGGTGGAGAGCTCCGCAAAGCTCTCCACCAAGCGATCGCCTTGATCGCACCAACGCAAACTAGTCAGCTTTTGCCTCAATGAAGGTCTAATGATCAGCTCCAACTGGACTCGACTTTTACGTAGGAAAGATCATTGCGTCGAAAACTCGCAATCTCGAATTGAACAGTACATTCGAACGGGAGACAACAGTTTTTACAGTGGAGCAGAGCAAGCTGCGAGCAAGTTAGATTTGCAGGATAAACAGATAAGATGATGGTTATGACCGCTAATGGAGCAACGACAAAAAAGAAAAAGACAACGTCAGAGCCTATGGCGACAACTTTTCGCCAGCTTGCGTTGGATGAATTCGCGCGTCAGTTCGATACCGCTCATATAGACGACATGTCTCCTGCTAAGCGTCGTGTCGTCGAAGCATTCCTAAGGCTGTGCGTAGTACACGGGATGCAGTCCGTTAGCATGCGTACGTTGGCAAAAGAACTTGATATCAAGGCACCTACAATTTATTCGCATTTCCCAGGTGGTCGCGACGAAATCATCGCGGAATCCCTGCGCTGGCACTTCCATCATTTTTGCAGCGCCCTTGTTGATGCAGTTCGCCCCGCGAAGGACGCTTCGTCCTTTCTCGACTCGATGATCCGGCTCCACTTCGTACGCCAGGTTCAATTGCCCGAAAGCAATTTGTGGGATTTGATTGTTGGTATCGACCGATCAGTGCAAATCCTTCCTGTGGATCTCAGCGTGCAAGTGGCGCATTGGGTCGATCTATACGAATCGCTGTACATTGCGGTTGCTCGTGACCTCGGACTCGAAGATGTCTCGATCAAGGTGAAAATGGTCAACACACTGCTGGAGGGTTCAACCAGATGGTTCGAACCTACAAAGACAGCCAAGGGCCTGTCTCGAGGCGCTGATCAAGCCGTGGCCATCGCCCGTCAAATTCTCGGATTGGCCGCTTCCTAACCGGCCCGATCACCACCAGAATCAACACTTAGTTTCTTTGTCCAATTCTCAACACAAATCCTTATATCCATCTCTGCCTACCGACCGTTAGTTAGCAGAAGATGCTTTCGCAACCCTAGACATCGAGAGATAAATGATCACAGTTAAAAGAGCATTCGACCATATCGGCATGTCTGTCCCCGATCTTGAGGAAGCAGTCGACTTTTTTGTCGATGCCCTAGGATTCGAAGTGGTTATCAAGGCAGGTCCGTTTGATGATTTTGGATATGTCTGGCCTGGTGAGCTGGAACCCGAGCCAGGAACACTGCGACAAGCGAACCTGGTACTGGGTAATTCATTCAATATCGAGCTACTTGAGTACACGAATCGAACTGCCACCCTTCCTGATGCAGCGCCTCGACCTGCGGATCCAGGAGGCTGGCACCTATGCCTGCATGTCGACGACATTGATAAGGCAAGCGACGAATTAGCAAGTCGTCTAGACACCACTCAAATTTCGGACATCATCCAGGAAGAACAGGATATGGAAGGACTAAGGTGGGCCTATTTCAGAACCACATGGGGGTTAGTACTCGAACTCATTCAGTGGTCTCCTGGAATGCCTTACGAATCAACGACGCAGGCACGAATGGCATTGCCCCGCTGGGCCTAATTCCCAAGAAACTGAAAACTGCTGATGTTTTCCGCTGAAGGCATCCGGTAGTTTCCAAGTTCACTGAACCACTCCCCTACAAGTTCTCAAGCGTTATGCCACACCCGGCTTCCACAATCTTCAAAGGTTAAAATTGCAATGCACATTTCGAATTCCCCGGCACGAGGCGAACTGACTCGACGTCGGCGCGCCGTGTTCGCGGCATTTGTCGCTTTCGGTCTGGTTCTGGGGTCGTGGGCAGTTCACCTGCCAATTTTGAAATTCAATCTACACGCAAGTACATCCGAATTAGGGATCATCCTGCTCATACTGGGCGGTGGCGCATTTTTCGGAATGCAGGCCAGCGGATATGCCGCCAACAAATTCGGGAGCGGGAAAGTCGCAGCCATCGGCTCATTGGCGCTCTCGATAACCATCGTTCCTCCACTTTTCTGCTCGACCTGGGCATCTGCAGCGATAGCTTCACTGGCATTGGGCATTAGCGTGGGGATCATTGAAGTAGGAGCTAATGCCGCCGCCGTAGAAGTTGAACGCGAGTACCAACGGCCCATCATGTCGTCTTTCCACGGCATGTTTTCCGTAGGCAGTGTGCTGGGCTCAGTGATCGGAGCCGGCGCATTTGCTCTAAACATCAGTTATCGGTTCACGCTGCCTACCATTGCCCTAATGGTGCTCATTTTGCTTGTTGTCTCAGCAAAAACGCTGATGACAATTCAGACAGACCCGACTCCACCAATTGTGACCGGCTCAACCGCTACCTCAAGCAAGGTTCACCGAAGCAAACGCCATACGATGCAGCTCATCGCTTACGGATGCTTGGCGTTCCTGCTCTTGCTGACCGAAGGATCTGCCATGGATTGGAGCAGCCTTCACGCCCAGGAGCACTTGGACGCGACATCCAGCGGTGCTGCACTAGCCTTGGCGTGCTTTGTGAGCGCAATGACAATTGGACGATTCACAATCGACCGTCTCGCGGAACGAATCGGTCCCGCGCGAATTCTCCGTTATGGCGCTGCCCTGTCGATCGCCGGGCTCATAGCCGTCATTTGCTCTCCAGTCCTTCCGCTTGCGTGCATTGGCTGGGCTGCTACGGGGCTAGGCCTCTCTGGCTGTGTCCCGCAGGTATTTACCGCAACAGGAAACCTTCATGGTTCAAATGCCAAAGAATTAGCCCGCGTCGTCGGCGCTGGATATATTGCGGTGCTCGCCGGTCCCGCGATCATCGGTTGGCTCGCCGACCAGCTTGGAATCAACAACGCCTTCATCCTGCCAATCATTGGCATGGTTATCTGCCTAGCATCCGCCAACGTATTGGAACCGAAGAAAGAGCCAGTAGCGACCCACTAAGCAAGTACGCACAGGCCTGCTTCGGGGAAACGCCCCCTGAATCTACCGCGCGCTCCACCCGCCGTCCATGGTGTAGGAGGCACCGGTAACCATGCCGGCCTTATCGGAGCTGAGCCAAGCAGCCAGGGAAGCGACTTCATCAGGCTCGACGAGCCTCTTGATTGCGGACTCGGTGAGCATGATTTTCTGTACCACTTCCGACTCCGGAATCTGATGCAGCTTGGCCTGGTCTGCGATCTGCTTTTCCACCAGGGCCGTACGGACGTAGCCCGGGTTGATGCAGTTGCTGGTGATCCCATGCTCCGCGCCTTCCAGCGCAGTGACCTTGGACAACCCTTCCAGACCGTGCTTGGCCGAAACATAGGCGCTCTTGAAAGCGCTGGCGCGCAGGCCATGAATCGATGAGATGTTGATGATCCGCCCGAAGCCGCGCTCGCGCATTCCGGGAAGGGTTGCGCGGATCAACAGGAAGGGCGCTTCCAGCATCAGCCGGTGGATCAGCCGCCAGGCTTCGGGTTCGAATTCGTGGATCGCGGCCACTTTCTGGATGCCGGCGTTGTTGATCAAGATGTCGGTATCAATGCTGAGCTGCTCCAGTGCCGCGGTATCCGAAAGATCCACTGCCCACGCTGTTCCGCCGATCTTGCTCGCCGCTTTTTGGGCTGCTTCCTCGTTCAGGTCAGCGATTGTCACCTTGGCACCGGCTTGGGCCAAGGCCTGGGCGCAGGCGAAACCGATTCCCGAGGCTCCCCCGGTGACCAATGCGCGCCGGCCGTGCAATCCGCCCGTGGTGCTCGTTGGCAGTTCTGATTCTTGAGTCATGGCCGGTGATATCCCTTCATGCGCACCATTGCGGCAGGCACCCGAACCTCGGGTGTTTACTGCAAAGTTATGGCCAGTTCCCGACACGGGTCAACGATTCACGCTGTGCAGATTCCGCAGGTCAATGTGCGTTCATGCACAAGGAAGGATCCGAGGCAGCACACAGCGGTCAACCTCCGGAGGATATGCTGAAACAAGATCACCTGCCCCTGCCTCACAAGTCAGGGCCGTACATCATTCAAAGGAATCGGCAGCCAATGACGACTTTACCGACCAACGATCCAGCACCTGCGGTTCCAATTCGGCGCGCAGCCAGTGTCCTGATGCTGCGCGAAGGCGCTGAAGGCTTTGAGGTTTTTGTCCAGCATCGCGTAGCCACCATGGATTTTGCCGCTGGCATGGTGGTTTATCCCGGGGGCAGGGTTGATCCCAAGGACAGCGAAACGGCCGGCAGCGGCCAGCTGGATCCGATGATCATCAGGACTCACGCCGAACGCTGGGCGCGTACCTCCGTTTGGGATCAGGGCGAAGCCAACGCCCAGCAGAAGGCCGGTGAAATCCTGGCCGCCGCCCTGCGCGAGGTGTTCGAGGAAACCGGATTGGTCCTCGACCCCGGCCAGCTCTTCCCGTGGGCCAATTGGGTGACTCCCGCGGGCTTCCCTCGCCGGTTCGATACCTACTTTTTTGTCGCGGCGCTGGCTGCGGATCAGGAACCTGCACACCAGACCACCGAAGCCGTGCGCTCCGACTGGGCTAAGCCGCAGGAGCTTTTTGCGGCGCTTGAACGCGGTGAGCTGAAGATGATGCGCCCAACCCAGCGGACCCTGCTTGATGCCATGGAGCTGGGAACAGTGCAGGCCATTATCGCCAATGATGCGGTGATCACCGCGGTGCATCCAGACCCCCGCGATTCGTATTCCGCGCACCCGGTGCGCGCCAGCGAAATCGGCACACCAGGTTCCTGATTCCTGCTCAGTTATCGAGCAGGCTGCGCCCGACAATCAGGGACATGATCTCGTTGGTTCCTTCCAGGATCTGGTGCACTCGCAGATCACGGAAGATCTTCTCCATGCCGTAGTCCGCAAGGTACCCATAGCCTCCGTGCAATTGGATGGCGCTATTGGCCACGTTGAATCCGGCATCGGCGGCAACCTTCTTGGCCATGGCGCACAGTCGTACCATATCGGGGCTTTTGGCATCCAATGCGCTGGCCGCGCGGCGCAGCAGTGATCTCGCCGCTTCGAGTTTCATGTCCATGTCGGCGAGCTTGAAGACCAGCGCTTCCTGCTTGGCCAGCGGGCCGCCGAAGGCTTGGCGTTCTTTGAGGTACGCGGCCGATTTTTCCAGTGCCAGCTGGCCGCCGCCCAGCGAGCAGGCGGCAATGTTCAGGCGCCCGCCGTTCAGGGCTTTCATGGCCATGGAGAATCCTTGGCCTTCCTCGCCCAGCAGGTTTTCGGCGGGAATGCGCACGCCTTCCATGATGACCTGGCGTGTGGGCTGCGCCTTCCAGCCCATCTTCTTCTCATTGGCGCCAAAGCTCAGTCCCGGCAGATCCGCTGGAACCAGGAAGGCGCTGATGCCACGAGCGCCGGTATCCGCGGTGCGGGCCATGACGATGTAGAGTCCGGAACTTCCGGCACCAGAGATGAATTGCTTGACACCGCTGAGCACGTATTCGTCTCCGTCTTTGCGGGCGCGGGTGCTCAGGGCCGCGGCATCGGAGCCGATACCCGGTTCTGTCAGGCAGTACGAGCCGAGCTGTTCCATGCTGATCAGGTCCGGCAGCCATTTTGCGCGTTGTTCGTCGTTGCCGAAGCTATCGACCATCCAGACCACCATGTTGTGGATGGAAATGTAGGCGGCAAGGGTCGGGTCTGCCTTGGCCAGTTCCTCGAAGACCAGCACCGCGTCGCTGCGGGTGAGCGCCGAGCCGCCGTGCTCCTCCGAGGCATAAATGCCACCCATGCCCAGTTGTCCTGCCTGGGCGAGGACATCAATGGGGAAATGCTGCTCTTCATCCCATTTTTGGGCCATCGGTGCGATCTTGGTTTCCGCGAAATCATGGACCATGCCGATCAGCGATTTCTGGTCGTCGCTTATTTCAAACACCACCGGCTCCTTTGCCCGTTATTGCTCTATGTGAGCACAGTCTATGTGACTTGGGCGACAACTCAAGGGCGAGGTCAGCTACGGATCAGATCATCGCGGGCATCGAACTCGTCTCGCGCTTGGAGCACCTTGGATGCGTGGCTCTCGGACCACTTGCGCAGTATTTCCATCGGACCCAAGAGGCTGTGGCCGATGTCGGTGAGCTCGTAGTCCACACGGACCGGGACCTGCGCAAAAACCGTACGCTTGACCAGTCCGTCGCGTTCTAAGGTGCGCAGGGTGCTGGTCAGTACCTTTGGGGTGACGCTACCGATCCGCGAACGTAATACAGAGAAACGTTGTGGTCCTTCAGCAAGCGCGAGCAGCACCAGAGGTGTCCATTTATCCCCTAGTCGTTGCATAATTTCACGTGAAGGACAGTTTTGCACGAAGACGTTAAATGACTCATGGCTATCCATTAGGAAACCTAGTTTCGTTGTAGTAGTCAGTATTCAAAGGATACCATCGTGTCATAACGCATTCCACTACCAAGGAGATTCACTATGAAGATTGCAGTTTACGGAGCCACTGGCATGGTCGGCACTGAAGTTGTTGCAGAAGCCATTTCCCGCGGACACGAAGTCACCTCGGTAACTCGTTCAGGCAACGAAGTTGCCGGCACCACCGCCGTCGCAGCTGAACTCAACGACATCGCAACCTACCGCGATCTAGGCAAGAACAATGACGTTATCGTCATTTCCGTGCCACCATCGCGCACGGGCGGGGACCACCAGGAATACCTGGATGCCTTCGAGGAAATCACCGAAACCCTCATCCCAGCTCGCCTGATCGTTGTTGGCGGCGCAGGCGCAACCGAAGTTAACGGTGTTCGCTTGGTCGAAAGCCCAGACTTCCCAGAAGCTTACAAGGCTGAAGCACTGACCGCAGCAGCTGTTTATGACATGTTCACCTCGGTCTCTGGAATCACCTGGACCGTTGTTGCACCAGCTCCAGTGATTGCACCAGGTCGCCGCACCGGTAGCTACGCGCAGGGCACCGATTCACCTGCTGGCGATTTTGTTTCCAGCCAGGACTTCGCCGTCGCAATTCTCGACGAAATCGAAACTCCAGCTCACGAGAACCGTCGCCTGACCGTAGCCAGCGAAAAGTAAAAACTGGCGTTGCCCAACCTGCGTTGAAGTTCGTCAGATCGGCGCCATAGTGCGCCGATCTGACGAATTCTCTGCACAGGGCTAAAGTTGGAATGGTCATTCCACTAGCTCACCGAGGTAAGTCACTTCTCATGCAACGCAACTCGCGCTCTTCGCGCATTCTGGCCGGGGCTTTTGCCCTGCCTCTGATCGGCGCACTTCTGGCCAGCTGCTCATCTGCGGGCAGCACCGGCTCATCAACACAAGATGCAAAACCGGTCACCGGCGGCACCATGGTTTACGCTTCGGGCGATGCCGAGCCAAGCTGCCTCGATCCGCATGTGGGCGGCAATTACCCACAAGCCCTGGTAGCAAGCCAATTCCTTGAATCCTTGTTCACCAAAGATTCTGAAGGCAAGATCATCCCTTGGCTGGCCGAAAAGACCGAAGTCTCCGAAGACGGATTGACCCGCACGATTACCTTGCATGACGGTATCAAGTTCACCGACGGCACCAAGCTCACCGCCGAGGCAATCAAAAAGAACATTGAACACCTCAAGGACCCAAACACCGCTTCCTCCACCGGCTACCTCGCGGTGGGCAAGGTTGTTCGGGTTGAGGTTAAAGATGAGCTGACCGCGACGCTGAAACTCTCCTCCCCAGATAACGCTCTGCTTGAATCGCTCTCTATGCCTTGGACCGCCATCGAGTCCCCCAAAGCACTAGAGCGAGATCAGGCCACCAATTGCACTTCGCCAGTTGGCACCGGTCCCTTCAAGGTGGCTTCGTGGGAACACCAGAAGGCCGTCAATTTGGTCCGCAACGATGACTACGTCTTGCCGGTCCCTAATGATCAGCGGGCTAATTCCACGTCTTACCTCGACGGCATTACCTGGCGCTTCATCCCGGAAGCGGCCACCCGTTATGCGGCCCTGCAGTCCGGCGAAGTTGATGTCATTGATAACGCCCAGCCAGATACCATCGCGTCTGCAGCAGATGCTGGCCTAGGCCACCTGGATGCACCGCGTCCGGGTTCGGCAAACCGCATTGAGCTCAACAGCTCCAAGGCACCATTTAATGACCAAAAAGTGCGTGAAGCCTTTATCCGCGCAGTGGACGCCAACACCGGTGTTGGCGCATTATTCTTCGGCACAGCGAAGCGTAGCTACTCGTTGCTCTCCTCGGTAGAACCACTGGGTTACTCCGATGAAGCGCTCTTTGGCACCGATACTGCCAAGGCCAATACCCTGCTTGATGAGGCCGGCTGGAGCGAACGTGATGCTCAGGGTTACCGCACCAAGAATGGCAAGCGCCTTTCCGTGCGTTTCCCGGTATCCACCAACCAGTCTGTACCTGCCGAGCAGTCCCTGTTTGAGCAGTTCCAAGCACAGGCCAAGGCCGTGGGCTTTGAAGTGAAGATCGACTTGCTTGACCTGTCCAGCTGGTACGGCGCACTGGCCAAGCATGAGTACAACCTAGTCTCGGCTCCTTACACCAAGGTTGGCCCATCGGTACTGCGCGTGCTGTACCACTCCGATTCCACCGTTCCAGCACCGTCGGGTTACTTCGCCAACAATGCACAGGTGAAAAACGACAAACTAGACAAGTTGCTGGTGCAGGCCGAGGAGACCGAGGACGAAGCGCAGCGCGCATCGCTCTACGAGCAGGCACAGAAGATTGTGCTTGAGGGCTACTACGTTTTGCCGCTCTATGACCAGCAGAACCACTTCCTCTACGGCAAGAACGTGCACGGTGTCGGCGCCACCACTGCGGTGTCCTCCCCGATCTACTTCGACACCTTCTTGGATCAGTAACATCTAATGAACACGCTTGCTTGGGTCGGTCGCAAGGTCGGCGGGGCGTTGGTGGTGTTATGGCTGGTGGCTTCGGCCATCTTCATCGCCATCCGGTTGATCCCCGGCGATCCGGCCGAAGCAATTATGGGTGGACCAGGCTCTCAAGCCTCAGCTCAAGCTTTGGCCGCGGCCCGAGCCGAGTATGCACTGGACCAACCGGTCATCACCCAGTACTTGCTGTACCTAGGCAAGCTCGCCACCTTTGATTTTGGCACCTCCTATTCGCTGAAACAGCCGGTGACCCAGGTAATGGGCGAGGTACTGCCCAACACCTTATGGCTATCGTTGATGGCGCTGGCCGCCGCCTGGCTTTTGGCGCTCTGTTTTTCTGCACTGGCCATGCGTGCAGGCCGCATCGGATCCCAGGTGGGTAACCTGCTAGAGATCATTGCTGCTGCGGTTCCACACTTCTGGCTTGGTGCCGTGCTGATCATGCTCTTCTCCTCAGCGCTGGGTTGGCTTCCAGCGGTGGATAACGGCACCGGCCACGGGTTGGTACTTCCGATTCTCACCCTGGCTCTGCCTTTGGCTGGATTCCTCACCCAGCTAATGCGAGATTCACTCAGCGAAGCGATGGGTAGCCAGTTTGCGCTGGCCGCCCGAGCTCGCGGTGAAAGCCGACTGAAACTCTTCTGGCGCCATGGCCTGCGCCATGCCGCCCTGCCCGCACTGAGCCTGACCGGTTGGGCATTTTCTTCATTACTCTCCGGCGCGGTAGTGGTTGAGGCGATTTTTGCCCGCCCGGGACTGGGACGTTCTTTACTCTCAGCGGTGCTGGCCCGGGATATTCCCATGGTTACCGGTATCGCTTTGTTCTCTGCGTTGGTTTACATCGTGGTTATGGCCATCTCCGAAGGCATTGAACGAATGATCAATCCAGCAGGTGAGTCACGATGAGCCGCACCGCAAAAATCTGTTGCCTACTGGTTATCGGCCTATGGCTACTGATGGCGTTGGCACCATCTGTTTTGGCTCCCGGTGACCCACTGGCCATCAACCCAACGCAAGCGTTTGCAAAGCCAGGGCTGGCCCACTTTTTCGGTACCGACGAATCGGGCCGCGATATCTATACTCGCGTCATCCACGGGGCCGGCGATTCGCTAGCCATTGGTTTGGCCGCGACGGCATTGGGCATGGGACTAGCCATCGTGCTGGGCACCATTGCTGCGCTGTCTCCGCGCTGGCTTGATGAGATCATCTTGCGCATCCTTGAGGCCCTCTACGCTATTCCATCTCTGTTGATGGCCCTGCTGATCATTGCTTTCACCGGGCCCGGCGTCGGACCGGCCATTGTTGCCGTGGGCCTGTCAACGGCCCCTGGTTATGCCCGACTGGTACGCAGCCAAATCCGTAGTCTGAAGAATTCAGAGATGCTTGAAGCTGCCACGGTCCTAGGACGTGGCACGTGGCGCAAGTCGCGCAACCACTTAATCCCGAACGCACTGAAACCACTGTTGGCGCTGGTCACCTTGGGCATCGGTCAAGCAGTGATTTGGGCGGCAGCGCTATCCTTCCTCGGCTTGGGCACGCCCCCTCCAGCACCTGAGTGGGGCGCCATGTTGTCGGCAGGACGCACCTACCTTCACCTCGCGTGGTGGATGAGTCTGTTCCCTGGCTTGGCCATCGTTGCCGTGGCAGTTTCTGCAACCCTGATTGGCCGCGCTTTGGGCGGAAAGGTGAAGTCACTATGAGCGAGCAAACTCTGATCACCGTCAAAGATCTGTCCGTAAGTTTTGACGGAACACCGGCAGTAAAAAACATTTCCTTTACCGTTCAGGCGGGAAAGGTCCTTGCCTTGGTGGGCGAATCAGGGTCTGGAAAATCGGTGACCGCACGAAGTCTTCTCGGACTTTCCGGTGGCACCGTCACCGCAAGTACCTTGGACATCTGTGGGCACGATGCTCGTTCGCTTTCGGACCGAGCCTGGCAGAAAATCCGCGGAAATACTCTCTCCCTGATCTTGCAAGATGCCTTAATGGCGTTGGATCCTTTACGCCCGGTGGGACGCGAGATCAATGACGGGCTCAAAGAACACACTGCGTTGAAATCCGCAGAACGCAAACAGCGAGTTCTCGAAGTGCTCAAATCCGTACGCATGCCAGAACCTGACGTGCGAGCCAAGCAGCGCTCCACCGAACTCTCGGGCGGTATGCGTCAGCGTGCGTTGATTGCGCAGGCTTTGGTTGGCAACCCGCAGGTGGTCATTGCCGATGAGGCCACCACCGCGTTGGACTCGCAACTTACCGCTCTAGTCCTCTCGCAGCTTCGCGCGCTGAAACAACAGGGCCGTGGCATCCTCATGATCAGCCACGACTTGGCCCAGGTAGCCCACCTCGCCGATGACATTGCAGTGATGCGCCACGGTGAGATTGTTGAGTCCGGACCTACACAGCAAATCCTGGAACACCCGCAACATGACTACACCCGCAAGCTCTTACGGGCCGTGCCTTCCTCGGTCCCTCGCTTCACCGCGCTCTCGGATCTTGGAGCCGAGGAAACAACAAGTCCGGCACGAAAGATTCAGGACTCCGAACAACACTCCCCGGCATTGTCGGTAAAAGACTTATCCAAGAGCTTCGGCAAGCACCTAGCCGTCAGCTCGGTCAGCTTTGAGCTACCGCGAGGTAAAACGCTGGGCATTGTGGGCGAATCAGGCTCGGGAAAAACCACGACCGCGCGTATGGTTTTGGGTCTGGAAAAGCCCGATAGCGGCACCGTCGAATTGCTCGGCGAGCGCTTCTCCCCCAGCACTGCCTCACAGCGACAGAACCTGCGAGAGCAGATGGGTGCGATCTATCAGAACCCGCTGGGCTCATTTGATCCGCGCTACACCGTAGGACAGTTGCTCACCGATGCGTTGAGCCGCGGAAAATCCAAGCGCGCCAGCGAATACCGAAAGCCCATAACTCAGCTTTTGGAACAGGTAGAACTTTCCGCAGACCTCTTGGCCCGCAACCCACGCGAGCTCTCCGGGGGTCAGCGCCAGCGCTTAGCTATCGCCCGTGCGCTGGCACCGAAACCCTCGGTGTTAGTTCTTGATGAACCGGTATCGGCGTTGGATGTGTCCATTCAGGCCACCGTGCTGGATCTGCTGGATCGGATCCAGTTGGAGACCGGAACCAGCTACCTGTTCATCAGCCATGATCTGTCGGTCATTGAACACATGAGCGACACCGTGGCCGTGATGCACCAAGGAAAGCTCATCGAGCACGGTGATACCGCGTCGATCTTCGGCTCCCCGCAGCGCGAGTACACCCAGAAGTTGCTCTCGGCGATGCCACGCTTACGTTAGATCGTGTCGGTCAGCTCGTCTTTGACTTGCTTGCGAAGGATCTTGCCAAGCAATGAGCGGGGCAATTCCTCGACCGCCACTACACGCTTGGGTACCTTGTAGGCAGCTAGTAGTTCACGGCAATGGGTCCGCAGGCCGTCTTCGTTCAGTTCAACACCTGGTTCCAGCTGGACCGCCGCTACAACCATCTCGCCACCGCGAGCCAAAGGCTTGCCGAAGACCGCCGCGTCAACCACATCGGCGTGCTGGCGCAGGGCTACTTCAACTTCTGTGGGGGAAACATTAAACCCACCGGTAATGATCAGTTCCTTGGCACGGTCAACCACCTGGGTGAAACCATCTTCATCCACGGTGACCACATCACCTGAGTGTAGCCAGCCATCGGCAGTTTTGGTTTTGGCAGTCTCTTCAGGATTGTTCCAATAGCCTTGGAAGACCTGCGGTCCCTTGATCATCAGCTCGCCAGCTTCACCTTGAGCTACTTCCTTGGAGGGATCTTCCACGTCAACAACCTTCATCAGGGTTGATGGGAATGGAACACCAATGGTTCCGGTACGACGGGTTGGGTGGAAAGGATTGCCCAGTGCTACCGGGGAGGACTCGGTCATACCGTATCCCTCAACCAATAGGCCGCCGGACATCGATTCCCACAGTTCCACTACGTGGTCTGGAAGATTCATCGCGCCAGAGATGCAGTACTTGGCACTCTTGAGCGACATGCCACGTTCCTTAGCAGCCAACGCGGTGCGCTCATAAATTGGTGGAACTGCGCAGTAGACCGTGGCTGGAGATTTCTTCCAGGCATCAAGAATCATTTCGGCATCAAACTTCGGGAAGAGCACCAGCAGGCCCTGTTTTTTCACCCCGAAGGTTAGATAAAGGGTCATGCCAAAGGCATGGAACATTGGCAGGATCGCGTAGAGAATTTCTTCGCGTTCCTTGGCCCCTAGCATCCACGCTTCACCCTGCAAGGCGTTGGAATAAAGGTTGAAGTGGGTGAGCATTGCGCCCTTGGGATGGCCGGTCGTTCCAGAGGTGTACTGGATGACAGCCAGGTCATCTACCCCAGGGTGTGGATGACTCGCATCCAGACGTCCGCCGCTGAGCAGCTCTTTCCAGCTGGTGGTTCCCGAAGTGCGCACCGTCAGCGAAGCCTTGGTTTCACGCAGTTTTTTGACCGGAAGGTTTAGTGCCAAACGCTTCATCGGTGGGAACGCGTCAAGTAGGTTGACCGACACAATGGCGTCGATCTGCACGTCCTGAGGGAACTTTTGCACCGTTGAAACAACTTTGTCCCAGACAATGACCACACGTGCTTGGTGGTCCTCAAACTGGTGGCGAAGTTCGCGGGAGGTATACAGCGGATTGTGTTCCACTACAACTGCGCCAAGACGCAATACCGCGTAGAAGGCGATGACGTGCTGTGGGCAGTTGGGAAGGATCAGCGCCACGCGATCCCCGGCACGCACTCCCAGTTTGCGCAAGCCTTCGGCAGCCTGTTCAACCTGTTCGCCTAGTTGCGTGTAGCTGGTGCGGCGACCGAAAAATTCAGTGGCTGGACTCGCTCCGGCTTCTGCCACCGACTGCTCAAACATACGGCTCAGTGGTTCAGTAGGCAGATCGATCTCGGCAGGGACACCGGGCTGATAATTAGCTACCCAAGCGGGCGCAGCGCTTTTCTCCATAGCCTCTATCATGCCCTACGCGGCGGTAACCTTGCGATTTTTATGCAGGTTTTTATGCGTTCTCGGCCCACTGCCACCGTGCCGGTGGGCGACCGGTGCCCACGGCCACGGCCGGTAGTTTGGCTACCGACTTGTTGGTGGCCAGTGCGCGGCCAACATTGTTCATCACTGGTTCGGGTCGGCCGGCGGCTACTGCCAGCTCTTTCATGCGTGCCACCACATCTGCGGTGGTGAATTGCTCACCCAGCAGAGCCCTAGTCACTTCCTGATTGATCCACAGCGAGTCCAATAACATTGCTGCGGTGCGGGTGATGATGATGTTGTGGTCAAACGGAAGGACTGGCAGGTTCAGCAGGGGTTCCGCTGCAACGTTCTCATCCGCGGGCATGTGGCTCAGGATCACTAGGTGCGCCATGGACAACGTGGGCCCACGCTCATCACGCTCAAAGTCGTCAAAGACAGCAACCAGCTGGGGAGTGACTTTTTCAGTGACTCCGGCCTTGTCGGCCAGTGCCCGTGCCACGGCTTCATTGAGTCGTTCGTGCGCGTTGAGCAAAACACCTGGCAGTGCGTACTGCCCGATAAATGGGTCCCACTGGCGACGTGCGGTGATCACGTGCAGTGAATCGTCCACGACGATAAAGGGTACGGCGTCAATGGAGACCAGGGGCTGTTGCGGCATAACTCCCATCTTATTCGCCTGCTCCTGTCCTGTGCTCAATGCCGACTACGCGATGTTGCCCAAGACGTTGCGGACATCCTTGAAGGACTGGGTCTTGAGGAACCCGCCGTCCTTCCACACAGCCTCCAATAGTGAGGCTGCTTGGGCCTTGGCATCTGCACGTTCTACCAAGTACAGCTCCCCTTGTTCATCACGTAGCACCGCTAATCGACCCGTTGCGGACTTTTTCATGCCCGAGTCAGTGACTGGATCTTTGAGCAAGTCATACCCCTGACCATCAATTTCTGCCCAGGTGGCCTTGACTGCCGAAGAGAAGGTATCGCGGGTGACGTACTGGTAGGTGAATGAGCCAACACCAAAGACAATATTTGAGGCGGCAAACCCGGCCTTTTCCAACCGTTCGGTGATGTCCTTGGCCCGAGCCGGGGTAATGGAGTCCCCATAGATCAGTCCGATGTGCGGATCGAGTTCTTTGAAGCCTGCGGCGTTGATAGTGCCACCAAATTCATTCCAGAGCAGTTGCACGGCTCCGAAGTAGGCGGGGTTTTGTTCAGGTGTTTGATCCTGCTCGGGCTCTGGGATCTCGGGGTTGCTTCGGGTACCGCAGACGATGTCAGCGGGGTCTCCCGAATCCGGGCGGATCACCAGTTTTCCTTCGCGGGCCATGATCTTGTTCTTAAGCGTTGGCAGGATTTCTCCCAGTACACTCCAGAAATTCATGGTGTCCGAAACTACCGACACATTGCCTACCGGGTGCTTTTCGAGGATGCGTTCAAAGGTTGCTTGTTCATCTTCGTGGGCAATTCCGGCACACATGACCGAGTGCTCGGTGGCCGGGATGGATCCAAGGATCTGTCCGTTCTCACTTCCAGCAGTTGATGGGTAGTAGCGGTTGACCCAGTCGATGGTTCCCAGTGAATCTGACCCGGTGAAGGAGAGCAGGTGACCGGCGCCGGACATGGCTGCCGCGTGGGCTCCACCCATGCCGCGGAAGCTGAAGTCGTGGAGTTGCCAATTCACAAAAGCCGAGTCGCCGCCGGTGCGCTGCGCTGCCGCGTCCAGTAACTGGCGGTAGACATCTGCGGTGGTTGCCGAGGTGGAGGCCTGCCAGATTTCAGCCGACAGGATGGTCTCGATGTAGTTGGTCAACCAGAAGAAGTCAGCTTCCGTGTTTTCCACGGTGAAGCTTGGTACACGCAATGGGACTCGTGTGCCTTCAGGCAACGAGCGGAAGACCAGCGGCAGGTAACCGAGCTGGTGCAATTCGCGGATGTGGCTGGTATCAATGCCGTGCTCCGGGCCCAAGACGCTCACTAAAGTTTTTTCATACTCGGCGATAGCTTCGTCTTCATCAGCGGCAAAGAAGGGAGCAAAGGCTTCAACGCAGTAGGACTGGATGAAGGCTTGTAGACCAAAATGCACTACGTGATCTACCCCGTCGATGCGGGAGGCACGGTTGGTGTAGTTCGAGTAGACCTTGGTGGTGCCGGTCGGGTAGAGGTCCTTGTGTCCGAGCTTGTAGCAGTCGGTGAGGAACAGCGGTGCGGTGATCGCGGCAGTGGTGGTGGTGTCGGCGAGCAGGTTCATGATGACTCCTTGAGGATTAGAGGTAGGTGGGGATGATTGAGGCGATGGGCAAGATGCGGGCGTTGACCTCTGGGTTGGTATGTCCAGGGTGAGAGTCGGTGGTGAAGATCTGTCCGAAGTGATTTTTCAGTTCACCGGCGGCTCCCGAGAACACCCCGTGGCTAACCCAGAGATCCAGGTTTTCCTTTGGCAGCCCGGTCGCAGCGGCTAGACCTCTGAAGGTCCCTCCCCCGTCGCAGATATCGTCAACTACTAGGTAGCGGCCGCCAACAGGAAGCTCTTCGCAGTGAAAGCCGGTGAGCTTCCCGGTTTCAAAGTCGCGCTTCTTTCCTGCTTTATAGACCGGCAGTCCGAAGGCCTTGGCTGCCTTAGTTGCCCGGTTCACCGCTCCGGCGTCCGGAGCGATAATGCCGTCGTAGTGCTGGTCGAAGTGCCCCAGCCATTTGGCTAGCGGTTCAGCTGGATCAATAACAGTCAGGTTATTGACCAAGGTGGTGATCACTGGTGAGTGTGGATCAAAGCAGATCACCCGATCAGCTTCAAGCGCGTTGATCATATTTGCGTAGACCTTGGCACCGAAGGGTTCTCCACGGTCGGCCCGCGCTGCTGGCAGATATGGAATGACCGCACTGACCTTGTGACCATGCTGGTGTGCGTAGTCAATCCAGAGACCAGCTCGCATGAAGTCGTTGGCGTCAGTACCGGTGATGATGATGTGGCTTGGGGTCTGCTCGTTGGCTGCGGATCCAATTTTGAAGTGTGCTTCCCCGGCAGGAAAGTTCATGAATTCAACGTCGGAGTAGACCGTGTATCCGGCTGCAACGGTGGCGTATGGCTTGATCATGAATTCAGCGTAACACATAAACATCACTTGATGTTTATTGCTGGCAAAAAAACTTCCCTGCCCACTTTTGGGGTCAGCTAACCGCCAAACCACCTTAGAGAGCTAGGGAAGTATTTAGTAGTTCAGCCCGCGAGCAGCCACGTCCCACACCTCGGTGGAATCATCGGGGTGCACGGCCAACACAGAATCAACCAGGTTCACTGCCTGGCACACATGATTCGGGATCACCTGCAGGCGAGTGCCGTGCGCAGGCAGCTCAAGATTTTCGGGCCACAGGACCGTGGAGTGGTGTTCGGAGAGTGCACTAATTCTGGCGTCCGGACATTCCACAATGCGCCCGTACCCGGTGGCCCAGCTAGGACGGTCACTGCCAAGAATTTTGCTACCGGCATCCAGTACTACTCGGCGAGGGATCTGCTCATTTCCTTCATGACGGCTCACCACGGTTGCCGCAACAGTCAATGAGATCTCGTCAAAGCCAATACGTCCAAGTTCAAATTGCTGAGCGTCCCCAAAAACGTAAACACCTGGACGTACTTCGGTCAGCACAGAGCTATCGCTCAAGGCAGCGGTCGGTGAGGAGCCACCGCTGATGCGTTTGATTTCAAATCCGGCTTCACGCAACAACCTTGTCGCCTCGGCCAACGCTTTAAATTCATCATTAACCGCAGCGTCGATTCCATCGGGATCATAGCTGTGCCCAGGGAAGGTAAAGACTCCGTGCACGCGCATGCCAGCTGCGCTGGCGGCTTGGGCGATGGCCACCGCATCTTGTGGTCGCACACCGCTGCGGTGATGCCCGCTATCAATCTCAATCATGAGCCTGATTTTTGCGGCCTTCTCCCCCAGCATCTGGGACATCTGCTGGACGGCTTCGACCGAATCAGTACCGATGCTCAGCTTCGCACGTCGCATCAACTCCACAATGCGAGTTGCTTGAGACTCATCAACCCATAACGGATAAGCAATAAAGATCTTGGCCACGCCCTGCAGCGCAAAGCTTAAGGCCTCACCGACGGTAGCCACGGTCAGCCCGACGGCACCAGAGTCTAGTTGACGGCCAGCGACTTCCAGCATCTTGTGGGTTTTTGCGTGCGGGCGTAATTTCAAACCTTGGCTGGCGACCCGTTGGGCCATTTTGGAAATGTTCTTTTCCAGCTGGGCCACATCGATCATGATGTGTGGCGTGCTGATGCCAGCAGGGATTGAGACCACGTCTACCGTTCCTTTAATACTTGTACTGCGTCGCGGTGACGGTCGTGTCTTGTTGAATCCGCCGATCAAAAAGATTACCGCAGCTTTCTAGCAACCAGCTAAGCGCTACATCCGAGCACCACTGGTCCGCGCGGCCAGCTTGGTCGAGAGCTCATGGGCGTGGTGCAAAAGAAGTTGCCCCAATTCCTCGCGACGATCTTGTTCAAAGCGCGTGTGTATGCCGGTCAAGCTCAACGCCCAGGCAGGTTGTCCAGAGCTATCAAAGACCACTGCACCCATTCCCCAGCTGCCCTCAACGATGAGTCCGGGGTTGATGGAGTAACCAGCTTTTCTGGTTTCGGCGATCTTCTTACGCAATTCCTTAGCACTGTGCGCAGAACCGTATTCGGCCTCTAACTGAGCTCTAGCGAGATAGCGCTTCATACTCTCCTCGGGCAGGAAAGCAAGGATGGCCATGCCCGCCGATGCCACACCCAGCGGGAAGCGACGCCCTTCGTAAAGCACAAAGGAACGAATGGGGAAGGCGCCATCTTGACGTAGGAGGCACACCGTTTCATCTGAGCGTCGCGCAGAAAGAAAGGCAGATTCTCCGGTAGCTTCTGCCAATGCCGTGACGTGTTCACGAGCCAGCTCGCTGATGTCGTATCGCTCGGCGGCCACCGCTCCCATGAGGTAGAGCTCCGGGCCAAGTAGCCACTTGCCGGTCTTTCGGTCGTGGTCACAGAAACCCTCGGTGGCCAAGGCCGATAGCAGTCGATGCACTGTAGGCCTGGCCAAGCCTGCGGCACGTGCGGCCTCACTGGTTGTGATGCCCTGCGGCATCGAGGCGCTCACCGTTCTCAGTACGGTAGCCAGTCGGCCAACCACTTGGGCTCCGGCCGGTAAATTGCTCATGCCCATATTATGGACGATTCTTTTTGACTCTCCCTCTTTTATGTCGCCAACTAGGTGCATACTGTGGGGCATGAAGAGTTCATGGCAATTGGTAATTGACTGTAATGATCCGCGCGTAATGGTCGAGTTCTGGTCACAGGCAATGCACTACATCCCCGAACCACCACCAAGCCCCCACACCACCTGGCGTTCATATTGGCAGGCCATGGGCGTGCCCGCCGAAGAGTTGCCACCAGGCGCCGGCGATATCCCCGAGTCGCTCATCGATCCGCAAGGGCACGGACCGCGCTGGTGGTTCCAGCAGGTTCCTGAATCCAAGAGCATCAAGAATCGTCTGCATGTTGATCTCTTAGTTGGCGGAGGACGCAGCGTCCCTTTTGAAGAACGCAAGACGCAGGTCAACAAAGAAGCCGAACGTTTGGTGGCTCTCGGCGCGAGCATCCGCAGCGTGATGGATCTACCGGAGATGGATCATTTCGCCGCTTGCATGGCAGATCCTGAAGGCAACGAATTTGACGTCGTCTAGCTTCAAAACTTGCGTTCATATTATGGACAAGCTGTCTAACTTTCTTCACTATCCGATCAATATGCGTCCAATCCAGTGATCACTATTGAATGCTCATCTGCGACTACGTAGGTTTATAGCAAGACATAACCGCTCTCCACATAGTGGACGCAGGGAGAAATCGATGACAACGAAGTTTCGAGAAGACGCGGCAGCAGAACTAGCCGCAGTAGTAAAAGATGGAATGACCATCGCCGTGGGCGGCTTTGGCCTTTCCGGCATTCCCAACAGACTGATCACCGCATTGCGGGATTCCAAAGCAACCAACCTCACCATCGTCTCCAACAACATGGGCGTGGACGGTAAAGGCTTAGGGATCCTTCTAGAAAATCATCAGGTATCCAAGGTTCTGGCCTCCTACGTTGGCGAAAATAAACTCTTTGCCAAACAGTTCCTCGACGGAGAACTTGAAGTTGAGTTTTGCCCGCAAGGGACACTAGCCGAAAGATTGCGTGCTGGCGGAGTGGGCATTCCTGCGTTCTTCACTCCGACCGGAGTCGGAACGCCGGTGGCTGAAGGCAAAGAAGTCATGGAATTCAATGGAAAGCCTGCAATCCTAGAGCGCGGGATTTTTGCTGACATCGCTTTGGTCAAGGCCTACCAAGCAGACGCCGAAGGCAATCTGCGCTACCGCATGACCTCAAAGAACTTCAACCCGTTGGCTGCCATGTCTGGCCGCCACACCTTCGCCGAAGCCGAAGAAATTCTTGATGACTATCTTGACCCTTCATTGGTAGAGACCCCGGGTATTTTTGTGCAGACCTTGGTGGCCACCGACGGAGTCAAGGACATTGAACAGCGCACCGTACGCAGCAAGCAGGAGGCCTAAACATGTGGACACGTGATGAAATGGCATCCATTGCAGCCAGCGAATTAGCCGACGGACAATACGTCAATCTCGGTATTGGAATTCCTACCTTGGTCGCCAATCACCTACCCGAAGGTGTCTCGGTCAAACTCCAAAGTGAAAATGGTCTGCTGGGCATGGGCCCGTTCCCATACGAGGGTGAAGAAGACGCAGATCTAATCAACGCCGGAAAACAAACCGTTACCATCTTGCCCGGTGGCAGCTTCTTCGACTCAGCAACCTCGTTCGGAATGATCCGTGGAGGCCATGTACAGACCGCTATTCTTGGTGCATTACAGGTAGCCGCCAACGGCGACCTCGCCAACTGGACCATCCCTGGCAAACTCGTCAAAGGTATGGGTGGCGCCATGGACCTCGTTGCTGGAACGCCACGAGTGATCGTGCTAACCGACCACACAGCCAAAGACGGCACCAGCAAGATCGTGGAGAGCTGCGATTTACCGCTGACCGGCGTTGGCGTAGTCAACAGAATTATCACCGACCGGGCAGTGTTCGACATTGAGAACGGCGCCTTGACCTTGCGCGCAGTGGCCCCCGGTGAAACCGTAGAAACTATTAAAGAGATCACGGCAGCTAAATTTGCCGTCGACATCCTGGAGGATCTGAACGCATGAGCGCAAAAATTGTTGGTTACGCCCGCACACCCTTTGTAAAGTTCAACGGCGTTTTCGCCAATGTTCCAGCCACAGAGCTTGGTGCACACGCGGCTAAAGCCGCGTTGGAACGCGCCGGTGTTGACCCCAAAGAAGTAGAGCAAGTTATCGTCGGTCAGGTACTTCAGGGGGCAGCCGGTCAGAACCCTGCGCGCCAATCTGCAGTTGGCGCAGGTATTCCCCTGAACGTTCCATCCATTGCGGTGAACGCGGTCTGCCTCTCCGGCGCCGAGGCAGTAGTTGCCGGTGCCCGACTCATCAATAGCGGTGAAGCAGATGTAGTTCTTGCCATCGGTCAGGAGTCCATGACTCTTGCTCCCCACGCACAACGAGCTCGTGCTGGTGTTAAGTACGGTGCCATCGAAATGATTGACACCATGGCCCACGATGGTCTGACCGACGCGGCAGAAAAACGTTCCATGGGTGCTTCGACCGAAGAGCACAACGGCGAACTTTCCATCACCCGTGAGTCCCAGGACAAGATTGCCGCGCAGTCGCACCAGAAGGCTGCGGCCTCTCGCGAATTTACCGCCGGTGAAATTGCTCCGTTCACCGTCACCACCCGCAAAAGCGAAACAACCTACTCCGAAGATGATGGCATTCGTGACACCACCACTGTAGAAACCCTAGCTAAGTTGCGCCCCTCATTCTCGAAGGACGGAACGATCACGGCAGGTAACTCATCGCAGATCACCGACGGTGCTGCCGCCGTGGTCTTGGCCAGCGACGCCGCCATTAAACGTCTTGGCCTGACCGCTTCGGCCGAAATCGTCTCGCACGCATTTGTCGCTGGCCCAGGACGCACCTTGCATGAGCAGCCTTCAAATGCGATTGCCGCCGCCTTGCAGAAGGCCGGCGAAAAGGCTGAAAACCTGAAGGCGGTTGAAATCAATGAAGCCTTCACCGCGGTAGTTGTTGAGTCCACCAAACTTCTGGGCATCAATGAGTCCATCGTAAATCAGCATGGTGGAGCCACCGCTTTGGGTCACCCGATCGGCGCTTCGGGCGCTCGCATCATTGGCACCTTGGCTCGACAGCTGCAGGAGCTACCTGCCGGTTCCTTGGGCGCCATTGGTATTTGTGGTGGTGGCGGACAAGGCACCGCGGTACTGCTTCGTTCTCTCTAAATCGGAGTTCCGGTGACCAAGCCGGGGTCAATGAATTTTGATATTCATTGACCCCGGCTTTTTATGTGCGTAATGAAAAGCGAATTCAGGCTTTGAAACAGCGTCACAGTCTCTATTCGGAGGTATTTTGTCCGCGTTCTGTGATATGAAATTGGTAGGCCAAATTTCAACTCGTTCGACTTTAATGCGACGAGTTTTGCCATTGCTTGATCATCATCGCACCACGTCAGGACTTCCATTGGAAAATTTGCAACAACCGGATGAACCAAAGGCGCCTCAAACGCCCTCCAATCCTCCGCCACCACCGCTGGCACCAGCCGGACAAAATCCGCAGGTAAAAAAGGTTATTGACGCGCTAGTGGACCTCAAGTCCAAAGCTAGCCTTCAATTGCTCGCAATTCAGGCCGGCGCTATTGCGGTTATCGCTATCGTACTTGCCCTTTGTTACCTTATTCCGTTGGCATCCGCGGCTAAGGAATCAGGGGCTAGCGATTACTCTGACTACTCAGACGCAGGGTTAGCCTCGCAACTCAACTCATTCAAAGCCTTCATCTTGCTATTTAGCACCATGCTCGGCGGTGGCCTGAAGATTTCGGGCAACGGTGGTGGCTTCGGCATGTCCGGAGAAGCGCACCTAGCGCTCTCGCTTGTCTCGATCACTGCGATTCTCGCAATCTGCATTGCAAACTACCTGGTAGTTCGCAAACTCAAGCGAGGCGTTCCTGCCGGTGGTTGGAAGAGCGCCGCTCTGAATTCGGGACTGCACGCACTGGTTCTTGCACTGGTCTTCTTGATCATTTCGCTCTTTGGCAAGCTCAGTATGGAAGCCATGGAATTCGTGAGTGCAACGATTTCGCCGCGGTACGCTGGCGTCTTCTTCACTGTTCTGCTCACTGTATTCTTCTCACAGTTCATTGCCACTGCCCCAGCTCGATCCAGCGCTGAAACTCCGCTGATGAACGGTGTACGTGAGGCAATTACTCTTGTTGTTGCTGTCTTGACGGTCTTTGCCGTAGTCGGCGTCATCATCGTATTGGTCAACAAGAGCGAAGACATGCCGTGGAGCATGACTCTGATGTTGCTTCCTTTGCTTGGAACCCTAGGCGCCTACCTTGGTGCTTTGGGCTTCCTCGGTGCGGTGGCTCCAAACATTTCTGGTGCCGCTTCGACCCTGGAAAACTTCACCGGAGATTCCATCCCAACCTCCGCGTACCGGATCTGGGACTTCGCCGACGGTAAGGGCGCTTGGCTGATTGTCCTTACTGTTCTCTTGGTTGTTGCCGTGGCGATTCGAGTCGGCATTCACCGCACCCGTACCAGTGGAATCAACTGGCAGCGGGTATGGCAGCTACCGGTTGTCACACTCGTCCTATGGATGATTCTCGCGTGGCTAACCAGCCTTTCCTTGGGCGGCAAGATCAGCGCTGGCGAACTGGGCAACATGAACGCAGATGTCTCCTTCGGCATCACTTGGTATTCCGTGATTTTCCTAGCCATCGGTGCAGCTATCGTCTCGGTGCTCGCCGAACTTCTGCCGCTTCAGGTCTACCGCTACTTCCCAGCGCTACTCGGCGTTCTGGGTGGTAAAGCTGCTACGGAACGCTGGATCTCCGGACAGTCACAGGCTCCAGTCGCGACGGCACCTGCAGCACCAGCAGCCTCAGTAGCACCAGCGCCAGTTACTCCGACCACCACCATGCCGGTCACCACCACCGAACCGGCCACAACTTCGTTTGCCGCAGCACCAGCTGCGAGCGCCAACACCGCACCGGTCTCCCCTGTAGGCCCAGCGCCTGCACTTCAGCCAGCCTCCGCAGCTTCCAAGACGAAGGCAAAAGCTGTTGGATTTGGCGTACTCGGTTTGGCGGTCCTTGTAGGTCTCGGCATTGGTGCCGTGACCTACCTGAATTCTCAGCGAAAACCAGAGGCACAGGTCGAGCAGTATCTATCCCTGCTGGCTGATGGAAAAGCAGACAAGGCCGGGGAAATGGTTGACCCGGGCATTGATAATGCTTCCCGCGTTCTGCTCACAGATGACGCAATGGCTGGGGCCGAGCAGCGTTTGGAGGTTGTCGATGTTAAACGTGAGTCCAAGGACGACAGTTCAGCAACTATCCGCGCGACCTACGCCATTAACGGTGAACAGCATGAAAAAGTCTTTAGCGTAGACCGCGGGGACAAAGAGTTCGGGCTGCTTGATACCTGGGAACTGAACGAACCGCTACTGGTGCCAGTAAAAATCAGTTCGGGTCTAGTCTCGGATGTCACCGTTGGCAAGGAACAGGTTCACCTTGGTGAGGGCGAATCGTTCTTTGATGAAACTTCCTCCTCCTACAGCGGTGACTACTACGTTTACCCTGGCATCTACAACGTCACGGCCCCAAGCACTGAATACCAAGAAACTGATGTTCAGCAATTGCGCGCAAATCACCCAGATGATCTGGAAGCCGCCGTTACTCTGAGCACCGTGGCCACGGCAAAGGTTGATCAACTTGTGCTGGAGAAGGTACGAGCGTTTTCTACCGCTTGTGTCACCGCACCGACCAATCTCGATGAGGGCTGCCCTTATGAGTTGCAGGCCAAAGATCTAGAGTCCTTCTCGGTGAAGAAACAGGCCGAGCAAGTAGCGCTTGAAGGAATGGATACCTTCGAAAGCTCGCCTGTCACGTTCAAATACAAGCAAACGGACAAAGAGTACATCGACTACGACGAGGAAGAAATCGAACGGAGCTTCACGGGCAACATCGATTGGAGCACCGGACAACCGGTTGTTACCGTCACCGATTCATCTTGGTGGTAACAACCACTAGCAAATAAGTCCGCGGGTTGGTCTCCTGACCAGCCCGCGGACCTATTTAGTGCAGTCCCTCTTAGTGGCTCAGTGGTTCTCGGGACACGTAGTTGTTCAGCAACCGCGCATCTAGTTCGCGATAGGTTCCATTGGCTACCTGCGGATCAGATTCACCGGTCAATGCGCTAAGTACAGAGCTGATCAGTGCTCCATGGCTGACTACCAAAACATTATCGCCTGCGTGTTGCTGGCAAATCTTGAACAAGGCGTTGACCGCTCGCTCCACAAGATGCTTCTCAGTTTCGCCGGAACCAATGTGTAGCTGTCGCTGCTCATCAACAGGATGGCCAACAAGCTTGCCTTCCCAGTCGCCAAAGTCTTGTTCCATGAGTTCAGGGTTTTCGTACAGTGCACGGGTGCCGATTCCCTTGGAAATAATCTGAGCAGTTTGTAATGCCCGGAAGAGCGGCGAAGAATACACGGCGGCCCACGGGCCCCGTATGGCAAATTCCTGAGCCAGCTGTTGGGCTTGGCGTACGCCGGTTTCGTTCATTGGCAAGTCGCTTCGTCCATGAAGTCGGCCTGCTTTGTTCCATTCGGTCTGTCCGTGACGGATCAATACAATTTTCTGTTCGCTCATCGTCTTCTTCTTTCTGGCGTGCACCGCTAGTTTTCTTTCCTGCGGCGCGAAGTTCTCTGTGGATCAGTCAGTGTTCTCGTGAATACTGACTGGAGCGGGTAAGGCCACGTCCCGTGGCATACCGGTGAACTGATCGCTTGAAGCACCGGACCAGTTCACTGTGTTCAGTCCCAATTGCAGGAGCGCAAATTTCGCTCCGGATTCTTCCAAAACTTCATCTGAAGCAAATGGATTCATGTTGTAAGAGACAGCCGGCGCCATGAATACCGGAGTATTTAGTAGCTGACTGCTTGCGGCCTGGTGGTAGTGCCCGCACAAGATGGCTCTGATGTCACTGCCCGCAATGACCGCGGCCAATGCCATGGGATCTTTGAGTCCTCGGCCGGTTCTAAACTCGCTGGTTGCTTCCACCGGGGGATGGTGAATCAGTAGGAGCGAACCGCGCGGAGCTGGAACCGTCAGCAACGATTCGAGCCATTGCAGCTGGGCGCGATCCAGCTCTCCTTGCCTTTGCTGGTACCCACCACTGACTAGACCAATAATTCTTAGGCCCATAACCTCGTGCACGGTATTGGCCGGGTGAGGTCCAGTTGAAAGTCTTCGGGTATTAAATTCCGCTCCAATGCTTCGGGCTGGATCGTGGTTGCCTGGAATGCTGATCACCGGACAACCCAGTTCCTCTTGGAACTCGTTGAACAGTTTGGCTGCCCGAGAGTGAATGGGTGCTCCGCGGTCCCCAATATCCCCGGTGAGGACAATCGCGTCGGGCGAGAACGCCCGTGCTGCTTCTAGCGCAAGTTCAATTTGCTGCCACGAGTCGATGGTCTCGTGGAGTAATTGCCCGTCGCGGCAGAGGTGAGTGTCGCTCAGATGAATAACTGTCAGTGGCTTCATCGTTCCCTCCCCGCGTCGTGCTGCTGTTCATTCCATTGAACTGTTCTGTTCTAAAGAAGAGATGAACAAGGAACTGACACGATGTGAAGTCCTAACAAATCCCAGCTTCTCGATAACCGAACGAATTAGGACAAAATACACGGATGTATCCAGCAATACATGCATTCTGAGGTACATGAACAGCGAGTAGCACATTAAACGACTAACCTTAGAAGAGCAGATTTGAATCCACCGAGGAGCTATATCCATGACCGGCAGCAAAGTCGTCGCCTTTGGCCATTTCCAGCCAGAGCGCATCGTCCCTAACACCGAGCTGGAAAAGTTGGTGGAAACCAGCGACGAGTGGATCACTCGTCGCGTTGGCATTGAAGAACGTCGTTGGGGCACCGGAGTAGAAACCGTAGACTCCATGGCTATCAAGGCCGCCGAGATGGCATTGGGCAACGCCACCGATATCACCGCTGCTGATATCGACATGGTTATTGTCGCCACCTGCACCGCCACCGACCGCTCGCCTAATATGGCAGCTCGTGTGGCCAACGCATTGGGCATGGACCAGGGTCCAGCCGCACTGGACGTCAACGTCGCTTGTGCAGGCTTTGCCCACGCAGTTGGTCTAGCCCAGGGCGCCATTGCTTCAGGCTCAGCCACCAAGGCATTGGTTATCGGTTCGGAAATGCTGACCGATTACACCGACTTCACCGACCGCACCACCTGCGTTTTGACCGCAGACGGCGCCGGCGCTTTCATCATCACCGCTTCGGAAGACAACGGCATCTCACCAGTTGTTTGGGGCTCGGTTCCTTCCCTGTCGGACGCGGTCCGCATTGAAACCGAAAACAACATGAAGTTCGCGCAGAACGGTCAGAGCGTTTACCGCTGGACCGTCACCCAGCTTCCAAAGATCGCTTCGAAGATCATTGACCGTGCAGGTCTGAAGCCAGAGGAGCTGGACGCTATCGTCCTGCACCAGGCTAACTTGCGCATCATTGAGCCCCTGGCCGAAAAGATTGGTGCTCCGAACGCACGAGTCGCTACCGACGTGGTTCACTCGGGCAATACTTCAGCTGCTTCCATGCCGCTGGCTTTGTCCAAGATGATGGCATCGAATGAGCCATTGGCATCCGGTTCCAAGGTATTGCTCTTCGCTTTTGGTGGCGGACTGGCCTACGCAGGTCAAATCATCACCATCCCGTAAGTAGCTGAAAAAGACTTTTCTTCTATCTACCCAAATCAGGGGCTTGGTTTACGTGCCGTGAACCAAGTCCCTAATTTTGTGCAAAAAATTAGTGACCCAGCGAACTTGACGTTGGGTGGATCACACCGCAGACTGGTAAACGTGAACCTGTCAGACAGCTGGACACCCGGACAACGGCCGATTGAGCGACGCTCTGCTGCCGAAGCCGTATTCCACGCACTCCGCTTGGCCATTGAAGCCCAAGAAATCCCACTTGGCAGCAAGTTAGGCTCAGAAGCCGCCCTCGCTGCCGGCTACCAAGTCAGCCGCTCGGTGATTCGCGAAGCCCTTCGCTCCTGCGCAGCCCTTGGACTGACACGGACCGAAACCGGCCGTGGCACGTTTGTTATTTCGCACTGCCCCACCCGCGAACTCAAGCTGGGTAATTTCTCCTCCGATGATCTACTCGAAGCCCGCCCACATATCGAGATTCCGGCCGCCACGCTCGCCGCGACTCGACGTACTTCCGAAGACCTAGAACGCATCAGCGGGCTCATTGAGCAGATGGATCAGGAAGATGACGCGGCCGCCTGGGTAGAACTAGACGCAGCCTTCCACGCCGCCATCGCCCAAGCCAGCGGCAACTCGGTGTTCACCAAAGTGGTAGCCGATATCCGCGAAGCCATGGCCCGCCAGTCCGAAACCGTGAACCTCGTGGCCGGTCGCCGAGACCCTTCTAAAAACGAGCATCTGGCCATTTTCCGGGCCATCGAAGCCAAAGATCCTGATGGCGCCAACCAAGCCATGAGTGATCACCTTTCCGCAGTACAACACGCAGTGTCCACCATCGTCAGGAGCAATCAGTGAACCCCGCCCCGTCCCAGCCGCAGACCACCCAGCTAGAAAACCCGGTGCTGGCCAAACATGAGCCGTTGGTGGTGGCTACCCGTGGTGATGCAGTGGAGTCCATCCACTATGGCTCGGCAGTTCTGCTTGATGCCAACGGTGAGGTCCGCGCCAGCTATGGCGAACCGCAGGCTGCGTACTACCCACGCTCAGCCTTGAAGCCACTGTTCGCGGTAGGCATGCTGCGTGCCGGTCTTGAACTTGATGACCAGCAGTTGGCCCTGGCTTCGGCTAGCCACTCCGGTGCCCCGATCCACCAGCAGGTGGCCGCTTCCACACTGAAGGCTGCTGGCCTCGACGCTACGGCCTTGGGCAATTCCACCGACTTGCCCTACGGTGTGGCCGAACGCCAAGCCTATGTGGCACAGGGCGGCACCGCTACCCAGCTGGCACAGAACTGCTCGGGTAAGCATGCAGCTCTGGTAGCGCTGAGCGAACTAAAGGGTTGGGATACCGCCAACTACCTGCACGATGAGCGTTTGCTACAGATGCTGCAGGACACCGTCGAAGAGCTCACCGGTGAAAAGATCAGCGGGGTGAGCACCGATGGTTGCGGCACCCCGGTGTACCTGATCAGCCTTGTTGGTTTGGCCCGCGGTTTTGCTCGCCTGGCATCTGCCAAGGCCGGCACCCCCGAGGCCCGCGTGGCCAAAGCGATGTCCACCCACCCAGAATTGGTGGCCGGTGAGGGCCGCGATGTCACCGCCCTAATGCGTGCACTTCCCAGGGCCGTAGCCAAAGACGGCTTCGAAGGCATCCAGGCGGTCGCACTACCCGATGGCACCGCGCTGGCAGTAAAAATCGCCGACGGCGGGGACCGTGCACGCATGCCGATCACCATCAAGCTACTCACCGAGTTCCTCGGCGAAGCAGCACCCGCGGCCCTGGCCGAACTGGCCACCAGCCCAGCACTTGGTGGCGGTGCACCCGTCGGTGTGCTCAAGGCTCTCTAGATTTCTCTTTTTCTCACACAACTACATTTTTGGAGATACATTCACCATGTCTGAAACCTTGCTCAGCGACGAAACGCGTAGCGAGCATGATCTGATTGGCGACCTCGACATTCCCGTGGAGGCCTACTGGGGCGTGCATACCCTGCGCGCCAAGCAGAACTTCAACATCACCGGTACTGACCTTTCTGGCAACCCGCACCTGATCCGCGCACTGGCGCGCGTGAAGCAGGCTGCAGCGCGCACCAACCACGAGTTGGGATTGCTGGATGCAGAACGTGCCCGTGCCATCGATCAGGCCTGCGAGTCCATCGCTCATGGTTCGCTGCATGACCAGTTCATCATTGACCCCATCCAGGGTGGTGCCGGCACCAGCACCAACATGAACGCCAACGAGGTGATCGCCAACCTGGCGCTGGAAATCTTGGGCCACCAAAAGGGTGACTACCAGTTCCTGCACCCGAACGATCATGTGAACCTCTCGCAGTCCACCAATGACGCGTACCCCACCGCGGTGAACATCGCCACCCACTTTGCTACCCAGCCGCTGCTGGCAGCGATGCAGGTGCTCGAAGATTCTTTCAACGCCAAGGCCGCGGAATTCCGCACCGTGGTCAAGATGGGCCGCACCCAGCTTCAGGACGCTGTGCCAATGACCGTGGGCCAAGAGTTCCACGGTTGGGCCGTCACCCTGGGTGAAGACCGGGCACGACTAGCTGAGTCACTGTCGCTCGTGACCGAAATCAACTTGGGCGCTACCGCCATCGGTACCGGTCTGAACGCACCGGCCGGTTACGCCGAAGCCGTCTGCCGTCACTTGCGTGAACTGACCGGTCTGCCGCTGACCACCAGCCCTGACCTAATCGAAGCCACCAGCGATGTGGGCGCCTTTGTGCACCTGTCCGGTGTGCTTAAGCGTGTGGCGTTGAAGATCTCCAAGATCTGCAACGACCTGCGCCTGCTTTCTTCCGGTCCGCGCGCTGGCCTGAACGACATCCAGCTGCCAGCGGTGCAGTCCGGCTCCTCGATCATGCCCGGCAAGGTCAACCCAGTGATCCCTGAGGTTGTTAACCAGATCGCTTACCAGGTGGTCGGTCATGACTTGACCGTCACCATGGCGGCCGAAGGTGGTCAGCTACAGCTGAACGCCTTTGAACCAGTGATCGCACATTCCATCGGACTTTCACTTAAGCACCTGACCAATGGTTGCTTAACCCTAGCCGAGAAATGCATCGACGGCATCACCGTTGACGAGCAAGCGTTACGCCGTGAGGTGGAGAACTCCATCGGTCTGGTGACCGCGCTGAACCCACGCCTAGGCTATGCCGCATCCACTTCGGTGGCTCTGGAGGCATTGGCTACCGGACGTGGCGTGGCAGAGTTAGTACTCGAACGCGGGTTGCTTTCTGCACAAGACCTCAATGAGTTGCTCTCCCCTGAGCGCCTCGCAAACCTCTCCGACTAATTTCAAGGATCCTCATGGACTCATCTACCCCGCACGCCACAGCGCCGCACGTGCCTGATGCCGCGCTCACCGCTGGCGATAATGATTACCACAAGGGCTTGTCCTCGCGACAGATGCAGATGATCGCCATGGGCGGCGCCATCGGAACTGGCCTGTTCATGGGTGCCGGTGGCCGACTGGCCGATGCCGGCCCGGGCATCGTGGTCAGCTACGCAGTCTGCGGCTTTTTTGCCTTCCTGATTCTGCGTGCGCTGGGCGAACTGGTCATGCACCGACCATCCACCGGCTCCTTTGTTTCCTATGCTCGTGAGTTCTACGGCGAGAAGGCTGCCTTTGCCACCGGTTGGTTGTACTGGCTGAACTGGGTGATGACCGCGATTGTCGACATCACCGCGGTCGCCTTGTATATGGGCTTCTTCGGCAAGTACGTCGCCTGGATCGGCGCGGTGCCACAGTGGGTTTGGGCGCTGGCAGCGCTGGCCGTGGTGCTGGCTTTGAACCTGATTTCGGTCAAGGCCTTTGGCGAGATGGAATTCTGGTTTGCGCTGATCAAGGTCATCGCACTGGTAGCTTTCTTGATCATCGGTTGCTACTTTGTCATCTTCGGTACCCCGGTTGAGGGCCAAGAAGTTGGCTTCTCACTGATCACCGGCAACGGTGGCATCTTGCCTAACGGCTTTATGCCGGTGCTGGTTCTGATGCAGGGCGTGGTCTTCTCCTACGCTTCGATCGAGCTGATTGGTACCGCAGCCGGTGAGGCAAAGAACCCCGAGAAAGTTATGCCTAAGGCCATCAACACCGTGATCATCCGTATAGCTGTGTTCTACATTGGCTCGCTGGTTCTGCTTTCGCTGTTGCTTCCTTACTCCGCTTACAGCTCCGGAGAGTCACCATTTGTAACCTTCTTTGGTTCCATTGGCGTCAAGGGCATGGACGTCATCATGAACCTCGTGGTGCTCACCGCAGCGCTGTCCTCATTGAACGCTGGCCTGTACTCCACCGGTCGCATCATGCGCTCCATGTCGCTAAACGGTTCGGCACCAAAGTTCGCAGGCCGCATGAACAAAGCTGGCGTTCCATACGGTGGCATCGTGATTACCGCGGTAGTTGCTGTGCTCGGCGTTATCCTCAACGCTATTGTTCCGGCTGCGGCGTTTGAGATCGTCTTGAACTTTGCTGCCATTGGCATCATCGCCTCGTGGGGCATGATCGTGCTGTGCCAGATGGCCCTGGTGAAGTCCGTCAAGCGTGGTGAGCAAGATCGACCAAGCTTCCGCATGCCTTGGGCACCGGTGTCCGGTTGGGTCACGCTGGCCTTCTTGGTGATGGTGCTGGTCATGATGGCCTTCGATACCCCTGTTGGCACCTGGACCATCGCTTCATTGGTCATCATCGTTCCGATGATCATCGGTGGCTGGTACCTATGCCGTGGCCGTATCAACGAGCTGGCACAGGCTCGCATGAACGCCAAAGCGCCGGCGAACGAGGTCTAAGCGACTTCGCTTTTACCGCGTAAACTGCGGCCCGGGAAACACAGCTTCAAGCTGATTTCCCGGGCCGCTGTTTTGTTTTGAAAGACCCGCCAAGGTACTGACTCCGATAATTGCTGGTCTTGTTTTAAGCGTTGAATCCCGCGACGCATAACCCCGACTTACTGGTGCAATCGGCACAAGATGATGTTGCGCTTTGCGAAGCTATTCGAAGCGCCGCTGGTCCTCAGAGTGTTCATCGCAAGTCCAGATTTTCTTGGAACCGCTGGTCTACCAGAAGCTAGTTCGCTCCACCTGTCTGACAAGGTCACTTGGCAGGGAAAAATTCGCTCGCTACCTATCGAAGAAGGCTGGCGTCTCTTCGTCGAAAACTTCGCCAACCTTCTTCAACAGAACCTATTGCGTGGTCCTACTCCTGGCGCTGTGAATCGCGGTCCAGATGAGACGTTTCTCGAGCTGAAAAACCCACCAAAAATTGTCGAACCAAAAAGACAACGAACGTCACGATAGCAATAGCGATTATTGCAACGACAATCTGCCACGGTTGCATTTCAAATACTCTCTTTCAATATGCTTCGATCATGAACCGAACGATGAGGTGGAGCCACCACCAGTATTGACGTTTAGGATCACTCCTACATCGCGACTAGTTGGTATTCCTGCAATTTTCACGGTTTGTCGGGCCTTCAACTGAGCTTTGGCCGTCTGACTTGAGTATGCAGAGCGCTTGATGTAGCTCAACGAGCCTTTTCCCATCCCGATTCCGCCTGTTTTGGGGTTGCTAATACTTTTGATGTAATGACCATTGCTCAGACTATAACGGAAGCTGGCCGTAAAACCTGCTGACCAAGTTACTGCTTGGTGCCACACCTGGCAACTGCTTTTATGCGTCATACCTACTTCGTACTTGGTTGTGCATCCCTTGACGCTAGCAGGCAATGCTAGCGGGAAACCACCCGTTGAAGCAGCGGCAGACTTGTCAGGAAATACGGTTTCACTGATCGCCGAACCATCCTCCCAAGATTTGGTAACGGTTTGCGAACCATCAGGATTTAATGCCTTGGTGACCTTCACAGGCGATTTCATCGTCTCAGAATCCAATTTTCTTCCTGATGAAATTTTTTCGAGAAGAGCACTTTGTTTAGCAACAGGGATATTCAGCTTTTCGAATGATTTCTCGATATATTCTAGGTCGTCCGCGCCCAAGAGCGATTCCGCATCAGAGATCCTTGCCTGCGATGACTGGACTGTTGAGGTGGCTGCGTAGGCCGGTGACATGCTGACAGCGAGACCCGCTGTTAATGCGCAACTAGCAACGGCAACTGACACTTTTTTGACTGAAATTCTCACTTATCCTCCAACTAGATTTTCTGGATACTGTAAAAATTACCGGCGGACAGCCTGGTTCCATCTGTACAAAAGTACAGAAGCCGAGAAGTTCTTAACTGTAGGTTCCTGGCCACAGGTTCTGGACAGAAATCGGGAGGTCAAGATCATTTACTCAACAACATCGGGGCAAGGCGTGGGTTACGTGAATCGTCCAGAAATCCTTCGCCTCAATCGGCTGGCACATTATCGGTTTAGCGTAACTTTGCCCCGACAGTAGTTTCGGGCTCTTATCAGTGGCAAGATGAGTGAGGTGGAACACTCTAAGCATTCATTTCATAATTTAGACAGCTACATCGGACTAGCCCGCGTCGGCGGATTGACGCTCTCCCCCGACGGAACACAATTGGTCACCACCATGAGCACCCTGTCCGAGGATGAAACTAGCTACGACAGTGCACTGTGGTCTATCGACCCCAAAGGACAGTTGCCAGCGCGCCGGCTCACCTTCGGCGAACACGGCGAATTCCAACCTCAGTTCACCGCTAACGGCGACCTACTATTCGTGGCCAAACGTTCCAGCAAGGACGACGCCAAACCTGAAGGATGGCTACTACCAGCGGCAGGTGGTGAAGCCCGTCCGGCCATTTCTCACCCGGCCGGCGTGCAATCACTAAGCGTCTGCAGTAAGTCACCGCAAACCATTGTGTTAAAAAGCAGCGGCCACAGCCGCGCCAAAGACCTTGAAGCCGAAGAAAAACTGCGCACGGACCGCAAAGACAAAAAGGTCTCCGCCATTTTGCACACCGGATACCCGGTGCGTTATTGGGACCATGATCTGGGTCCAGCAACTGCCCACTTCTATTCGGGCAACCTTCCTGAAGTCCAAGATTCTAAGCGCGCAGAACTCACCGATCTGACACCAGGCATCGGTGCCAACCTGCAAGAAACAGCCTTCGATGTTGCCTCGAACGGTGATTTTTTGATCACCGAATGGCAAGTTCCTGAAGGTCGAGCTTCCAGCGCACCGGGTCTGATGCGTATCGATCTACATACCGGCGCACAAGAAATGTTGTTGAGCCCGGATGACACCTACGAATACACCATTGGCAAGATCAGCCCAGACTCCAAGGAGCTGGCCTACGCACGCTGGCACCGTTCCACTGCGCAGACCGCCCCGGTCTTCGAACTGTGGCTGATGCATTTGGCCGATGGTTCAACCCACCAGATCGCCGATGGCTGGGACCGCTGGGTCAACGACATCCAGTGGGTGCCCAATGGGCGTTCGCTGCTGCTCACCGCGGATGACAACGGGCACAGCCCGATCTTCCACCTGAGCCTGTACAACGACAAGATCACCCGGCTCACCGATGACGGCAGCTTCACCGACGTCACCATCAGCAGCGATTCACGCACCGCCTACGCGCTGCGTTCCAGCTACCTCTACCCGGCAGAGCCGGTGGCCGTGGACCTGACCCACGTCCACGAGCTCGAAGCCGGCGACTTCGCCGAAGCCACGCTACTGATCTCCCCCGCCGAGCGCCCCGCGCTTCCCGGCACTCTGACCGAGGTCAGCACCACGGCCGAGGATGGTTCCACCGTCCGCGCCTGGCTGGCCCTGCCGGAGACGGCCTCGGCGCAGAACAAGGCGCCACTGCTGCTCTGGATCCACGGCGGTCCGCTGGGTTCGTGGAATGCTTGGAGCTGGCGTTGGAGCCCCTGGTTGCTGGTGGCCCAAGGCTACGCGGTATTGCTGCCGGACCCCGCCCTGTCCACCGGCTACGGCCAGGACTTCATCCAGCGCGGCTGGGGCCGCTGGGGCCAGGAGCCCTTCACGGATCTCATGGCCATCACCGATGCGACCGAAGCCCGCGAGGATATCGACGAAACGCGCACCGCCGCAATGGGCGGTTCCTTCGGCGGCTACATGGCCAACTGGGTGGCCGGGCATACCGACCGCTTCAAGGCCATCGTCACCCACGCCAGCCTGTGGGCTTTGGAAGGTTTTGGCAAGACCACCGATGCGGCGTTCTACTGGACTCGCGAGATGAGCCCACAAATGCGCGAGCAGAATTCCCCGCATCATTCGGTAGGAAATATTGTCACCCCAATGCTGGTCATTCATGGAGACAAGGACTACCGCGTTCCGATCGGCGAAGGACTTCGTCTTTGGTACGAACTTCTTGCTGACTCAGGCTTGCCACAAAAGGAAGATGGCAGTACCGAGCACCAGTTCTTGTACTTCCCGGATGAGAACCACTGGATCCTTACTCCGCAGCACGCCAAGATCTGGTACCAAGTGGTCACCGAATTCTTATCCCAGAAGGTCTTGGGAAATGAGCCAAGCGAACTACCTGAGCTTCTAGGCTAGTTAGTTCCCGAGTTCTCTAGCTACTTGCCGGGGTGGCAGTTATGGCTGCCCCGGCAACACTACTTGCCCAGGCATATCTCCACCGGCGCCGCGGCTGGCTACCACCAGTTCACGCGCCCGCTTGGCAACATCAGCATCTCGCTCATCGAGCAAAGCCACGAGACGTTCTAGGTGTGTGGTTCGAGCCGCGAAGCCCGAGCCCATCCGTTGGGACAGGCTCATTGATGAGAGTTCTTCAGCTTCTCTCCATGCCATCATCAAGGCGCGTTCAGAGAGTCGTTGCCCAGCTTCGTCGGCACGGCTGGAAGTTGTAGCTCCTAGGACTGCCACTGCATTGATCTGTGAATCCTCCAGCCCCAGTGCCAGATGTTCCAGGCGCTTTCGAGTCTTTTCCAGCGAACGGGAGCCACGAGTGAATCGGGTGAACTGACCACTGGCGCCGAGGATGAATTGGATCAGCTGGAAAAGGTTGAGCACGGTGAAGAACAGCATGAAAGTCAGAATCCAGAACAGTAAAGCTACGCTGAAATCGGGTTTTTCGTATTCTGCTCGTTCCAGCACCCTGGCGAAGTCCCCGGCTTCATTTGAAACCTCCATGGACGGATATCTAGATTCGGTGATACTTCCGAAATCCCACGCGGTGGTTGAGCCCCACGATGCGTTTCCGCTGAGCACCGTGCCAGAGATCAGCCCTGGCACGATCCCTCGACCTTTGTCCGTAATCAACAAGGGAATGATCGTTAGGCCTTCGGGCAACTCTTTACTTTGTGAATCCGCACGATCCTGATATTCGTTCCTGATTCGCCAAATAGCTGAACGCACACTTTCAGCCGTTGACTCTCTGTATTCTGAACCTTCGATCGATTGTATTTTCAGGTAGGACTCTGCATCACGGACAGCAACCAACAGGTGCTGTTCCTGATCAAAGTCTTCCTCCATGTACCGTCGAATTTCGGCTTCATCGACCAGTCCTGCTTTGTCATCAATCTCTAAGACCATGCCCCGGCCAGTACCGTCATAGTTGCTCTGAGGTTTTTTGCTCACCTGATAGGTAATGATTCCGGCTGCTATCAAAGAACCGCAGAACAGTATTGATAACCATGCAACGATCTTGATGGTGCGGGCTTTGCTTGGTTCTTCGCCTCGACTAGCTCGTGCGCTGATCTGCCCGGCCACTTTCCTCAGCCAACCAGCCGATGAATCCTGAGCCGGTTGAGAAGCCTGATCCGTACTCAGGGTGTCTCCGAGAATGGCTCTGGCTAAGGAGTTTGCGGTCTTCAGCTGGTTCAGCGCTCCGTTGGCGGAAACCGGCGGCAGGCCCAAGGTGGAACGCAACTGATTGTGTTCAGCACTAACTTCTTGAACCGCAGGGCGCGTGCCGTGAGGATAGCGCCGTAGACGCCGAATAATCTGACTGGTGTGCCGGGCCAGATTCTTCTCCGCCGCAGACCAGGCCTTGACGGCGTCGCTCTGCGGTGAGTCCTTTTGGGCTGCATCGAGAAGTGCACCTAACGAGTCACGTAATCCTTGAAGATCCTCGCCAGAGATCATCTTGCCCGGTGCATCTTCGAGTCTGATGAGAAGTTCGGTGGCCGCATCATTGATCGGAGTGCTCAGCTTGTCCATGGTGGATCCGGTGCCGGCCAACTTCGCATGCACCGAGCCGGCACCCATGAGACTATCCGCCAAGGCCGTCAGCTTGCGTGCCATCGCTTCGAAAGCAGTTAGCTCGTCACCGGTCTTTTGACTCAGCGATGTCTGGCGGTCATACACAGCTATAACCAGCGGGTCTTCACCACGTGCTGCGCTAAGAGACATTTCTTGTAGCTGTTCCCAGGCTTCGGTGAAACCTTTCGGGCGACGAGATTCTTCAGCAGCTACATAGGTTGCTTCCAAGGCTTCAAGGTCCAAAACCACGCGGGCCAATTTTCGCTGCGCCACGGTCAACCGACGACGGCGTGATTCCCAGCGAGATCGGAAACGCAGTGCTGTCACTAGAAATGCAGCGGTCACCATGGCGCTCAAGCCCACTAAAGAAAACCAGAAAATCGGTGAGCTTGTCTGCGAATCATCTAGTAACACTGCTGCTGTGTCTGCCGCCGCAATGACAGCCTTTGGACCATGACCGACCGATACGTTGGACTTGAATGCGTCGTGGATGTCATAACGCATGTCTGAGTTTTTATCATCGTTTGGCGCCAGGTCATGAGCTATCCCGACACCGCTGAAACGTTCATCGATCTTGTAGTTCTCGGTCTTCAGATGATCCATTTTCGAGGTAATTAGGACCTGACCGTTAGGGACCATTGCGCGCTGGGTTTCATCTGCAGTAAGCCAGCGATCAACAAGAACTAATTTTAATGGCTTTGATGATCGAACCGGGTGTGCGGCCAGTTGCGCATTAACACGCTGTTGAGTGATGTTGTAGTCATGTTTGCCTTGGATCTCTACCGTCACTTCATAAGGAAGCGGCACGCTCGCCGCGTGCACCGCAACGGCGGCACGCACACCCAACAGTGCGGTTATGAGCGCCATGAAGAGCGAAGCAATCGCGGCCCAATGGACGGGCCGGCGCAGGCGCCGACCCTCAGAATCATGCATCAACCGTGCTCGCATCAGTTGCCCCGGCTTTCCGGTACGAACCTGCGGAGCACTGAAATCGGATCATCATCCTGAACTTCAGAGTTTGTCAGTAGCCCGCGAATTTTCGCAGCCAGCTTGGGTTCTAGTCTCGCTGGCCCGCTAGCCGCCTCATTTAGGCAGGAGGCCAGCACATTTTCGAGTTCATCTCGCAAGACCCAGAAGTCTTGAAGAAGTGGCAATGCCGACTGCGTTGCGGACTTTTCCTTGGTCAGTGCACGAAGTTGTTCTAGCTCATCGGTGTGGGTAACGATGATGGTGCGCGCAGCACGGGAGACCTCTAGCTGGCTTGTTCCAGAACCGTCGAGGAAGGCAACAAGCAGTTCTATTCCTTCTTGATGCTTACTGATAATTTGATTCCAGATAGGCAGCGCTGCCCGCGGCCCACCAGTCAAACTGTTGGACACCTCTACTGCCCGGCTTAGGAGTCTGAGCTCTTCAGCTTTTTGTTCTAGCGCGCGTGCCTGCGTTGGAGATAGCTGCTCTGTTGAGTTCTCATCAGTGTGCACCACACTAGTTCCAGGACCTTCGTGCAACGCTTGCTCTCGCTGTGACTGAACCTCACCGATTGCCCTAGAGCTGCTGAGATTCTGCGTGGTTTCTATTCTTTCCATCTTGGAATCGCGCAGTTTTTTCAGATGTCGCTGGATCGAGTTTTCCCACCGCTCTGAGTCCTTACCGAGTTGTTCGATTGCAACCTGTTGTGCCTTGCGGCGTTTAGATCTCAAGGCAACAAAGACGATGGCTAAGGCAATCACGGCAAGAAAACCCAAGGCGATGCTCAACGAGATCTTCTGATCCAGTGGTGCGTCGAGCTCTTGGGTGGAAGACAGTGCTACCGCACTGATTCCTTCCGTATAGTTTCCGGCGGCAAATTGTTCTTTGCCTGCGTCGACTATTTCTTGTTTGCTTCCGGGATCAACTTCACTTACGTTGCGTCCGGGGTCAACAGATACTTCAACTTCACCTCCGGGCTTTTCCGGAAGCATCACACCGATGACTATCCACCCGGCACCGACGTAGCCCTGCGTTTTGCCATCTTCCAGCCAGTCATCACTGAGCGCGTCGGTGTCGCCAAACAGCAGCATGCCGCGCACCAATTGGCCTGCGCCCTTGAGGTTATTTGGCTTCTGATCCACGCCAAGAAGAATCTTGGCATGCTGGTCATCCACCGCGGCCCGGACCTCGTTCATGATTTTTTCTGAATCAACGTTATCGATGGCCGCATCTGTCACCGCTAGATAGAACTTGCCCTCTTGCGAAGTGACAGTAGGGATCAGAATTGATTCATCGTCTTCTTCTTCATCACTAGGCGAAGCCGAGGGGTAGACGGGCTGCGAAGACTCTGAGCTCGCTGCAGGGACACTGGCTTGAGCAGGAATACCAACTGCCCCGACGCCACCGCCGAGCAAGATGATGGCGCTGCCCAGCCACGCTGAGAAACGAAACGGCAGAGCGGTACGAGTGCGAGTCATGGACTCAACTGTAGCAACAAGAGGTTGATTAACTCGGCGTCATGACAAACCGCCAGATCTAGCGTGGAAGTGGAGTCCAGTTGCGTCCTACTTGACCTAACTTCTCAGGATTGGATACCTGCAAAATTCGTTGAATCACACCTTCAGCGATATCAATGATCACAACGTCTCGTCGGCCTTCCATAGTGAAAAGCAACGCTGGTTCACCGTTGACCTGTCCCGAGAAAATGTTCCGTCCCGGGTTCTTCCGCTCAATACCAATGAGGAAACGAGCAATCCGGCGCGCTCCAAATACTGGGTTAATCGCAGCTCGCACCTTTCCACCGCCATCAGAGTAGAGCGCCGCGTCTTGGGCTAATAGCCTGACTACGCCTTCAGCATCTGTTTGGTGGATCGCTTGAACAATCTGACTGAGCATTGCCGATAGCCCGGTGTCTTCGCGTTCGGGCGCTGGTGATTGACCTAGCTTCTTGGAAGCCCGGCTGAGCATTTGGCGCACCGCGCCCGGACTGGTTTCGAGCACCTCGGCGATGTTCAGGGCCGTATACCCCATGGCGTGGTGCAGCACGTATGCGGCCCTTGATGAAGCAGGGAGCTCTTCGAGTAAATGGAGAACTCCCAGCCTGAGCATTGAATCGTTAATTGCAGCGTCTTCCGGCAGCACTGCCCGATCTATTGGCTCGGGCAACCACGAGCCAACATACTGCGTTCGTTGGTGCTGGGCCGAACGCAGCACGTCGATGGCTCGTCTGGTGGTGAGCGTGGTGAGGAATCCGGGCCAATTGTGCACTTGTGCTGCCGAGGTCGGCGCCATGGTGAACACTTGTTCACCGACGGCACCGACGATGTCTTCGGCTTGGGCCCAGACGCCGAGCATGTTGTAGGCCAGCACGGTCAGCCGAGGCTTCTCAGCCTGCCAGTGCGCAAGTACTGCGTCGGTCTCTGGTTGCTCCACGCGCCCGATCGTATCAGTCATGAAGGCAGCTAGCCGCGTACTGGTGGTTCGATTCGGGTGGTGATGGCAATGCGGTTCCAGACGTTGATCGTGGCAATCGCAAAAATCAAGTTGCCGATTTCTTCTTCACTGAATTCCTCGGCCGCCGCGTTCCACACCTCGTCGCTGACTCCGGTTGACGGGTCTAGCCGGGTCACCTCATCGGTCAAGCGCAGGGCAGCACGTTCGGCATCACTAAATAGTGGTGAATCGTTGTAGGCGGCGACGGCAAAGAGCTTGGCTGCGGAGATGCCTATTTCCAATGCATCATGTGAGTGCATGTCTGTGCAAAAGGAGCAACCGTTAAGGATTGAAGCCCGTAACTTGACCAGTTCGTAGAGGTCTTTAGGCATCGAAGTACTGGCGTAGGACTCTAAACCGAGTACGGCGGCGTAGCCCTTGTTGTGGGTTTTGTTGAGGTTCATGCGCATGGTGCGCCTCCTGGAAATCGACTCTCCGGCAGGTTTCTGCCTTCTATAACTCCGTCGATTCAGAAGCATTAAACGTGACAGCCCCAAGGAAAAACTTTTTGAAAGTTTTCCTTGGGGCTGTTCTGGGCTAACTAGTCCAGCAGCATGGCTGGCTCTTGCAGGATCGATGCGACGTCAGCCATGAAGCGAGCCGACAGGTCACCGTCCACTACACGGTGGTCGAATGAACCACCCAGGGTGGTGATCCAGCGTGGGACCACTTCGCCGTCAACAACCCAAGGCTTTTGGCGGATCGTACCGAAGGCAACGATGGCCACCTCACCCGGGTTGATGATTGGGGTACCGGTGTCGATGCCCAACACACCAATGTTAGTGATGCTCAGCGATCCATCTCGCATATCTTCTGGACGGGTCTTGCCTGCACGAGCGGTTGCAGCCAAATCGTTCAGTGCGATAGCCAGTTCCTTCATGTTCAGGTCCTGGGCATCCTTGATATTTGGAACTAACAGCCCACGTGGGGTTGCCGCAGCAATGCCCAAGTTCATGAAACGCTTCTGGTGAATCTCTGCACCATTTTCGGTCTCAACCCAGCTGGCGTTCACCGACGGGTTACGTGCTGCAGCCCAAATAACTGCGCGAGCTAGCACCAGCAACGGTGAAACCTTGATGCCTTCAAAGTCGCGAGACTTCTTCAGTCGCTGCACGTATTCCATGGTGCGGCTGGCATCCACGTCAACAAAGATCGATACATGCGGAGCAGTAAAGGCTGAGTCAACCATCGCCTTGGCGGTTGCCTTGCGGACACCGCGCACCGGGGTGCGCTCTACGCGGGCGTCAGCCAACTGGCCGTGAGCCCAGTAGGTTGGTGCTGCTGCGTGCTCGGCCTCGCGCTGAGCCTGGTAGCTGTTTACATCATCGCGGGTGACTTCGCCTTCGGTTCCGGTGCCCACCACATCATTGATGTCAATGTTCAAGTCCTTGGCCAGACGACGCACCGGTGGTTTAGCTAGCACGCGGTCAACAAAGTTGGCCACTGCTGGCTTACGACGGTCTACTTCTCCGCGTACTGCAGTACCCAAGGACTGGGCACGACGCGAGATGGTGTCAGCCAGTGCAGATCCTGATGCCCGGACAGCATTCGAACGCTGTGCAGCGGCCGATGGTGCTGGGCGGCTGGTTCGGGTGCGGCGTACCGACGAATCAGCGGTAGGACCGGAGCCCACCAACGGGCCGGGTTCTTCCGAGGCCTGAGGCGTTTCGGCGCTTTGCACTTCGGCACGTTCTGGAATGCCAGTTGGAGCCGCCGCATTGCCGTCTTGGTCAATGCTGATCAGCGGGTGATCCACCAATACGGTGTCACCCTCAGATGCGTGCAGTTCAGTGACGACACCGGCAAACGGGCACGGCAATTCAACAAGTGACTTTGCGGTTTCAATTTCCACAAAAATCTGGTTGACCTCGACGGTGTCGCCGACCTTGACCTTCCAGGAAGCAATGTCCGCTTCGGTCAGGCCTTCGCCCACATCGGGGAGATTAAAGACTGTCATGTTTACTCCTTGGGTTCCGCTTTAGTAAGCGAAGGACCGGTCGAGGGCTTCAAGCAACTTGTCGATGTCCGGCAGGTATTGGGACTCCACCTTGGAAATTGGATACGGCATGTGGAATCCACCAACACGCAGTACCGGAGCTTCCAATGAAAGGAAAGCACGTTCGGTGATTCGAGCAGCGATTTCGCCACCAATACCGCCGAAGGTCGGAGCCTCGTGGGTGACGATCAGGCGTCCGGTCTTCTGCACCGACTCGGTGATGGTGTCAAAGTCGATCGGTGAAATCGAGCGAAGATCAATGACCTCAATGCTGCGGCCATCTTCCAGCGCAGCGTCCGCGGTAGCCAAGGCAATTGGTACCAGTGGACCGTAAGCCACGATGGTGGCGTCGGTACCTGGGCGAACTACCTGTGCTTTGAATGCATCCAAGGCCGGAGTTTCGGTATCTACTTCACCTTTGAGCCAGTAACGGCGCTTAGGTTCAAAAAAGATCACCGGGTCCTGGCAAGCGGCAGCTTGCTGGATCATCCAGTAGGCGTCGTGTGCGTTGGATGGGGTGATGATGCGTAGGCCTGCGGTGTGGGCAAAGAGCGCTTCCGGGGATTCCGAGTGATGCTCAATGGAACCGATGCCGCCACCGTAAGGAATGCGGATGACGACCGGAGCAGTCAAGCGTCCCTCGGAGCGTGCGTGCATTTTGGCCAGCTGGGTAGTGATCTGGTTAAAGGCAGGGAAAACAAAACCATCAAACTGGATCTCAACAATGGGGCTGAATCCACGAAGGGCCATGCCCACCGCGGTGCCAACAATGCCCGCTTCACCCAGTGGTGAATCGATCACACGATGTGCGCCGTGCTTGGTGATCAGTCCGTCGGTGACACGGTAAACGCCACCAAGACGTCCGATGTCTTCACCCATGAGCAACGACTTGTCATCACTCTCAAGAATCTTGTCCAGGCCGGAGGTAATTGCTTTGGCCAGGGTCATTGTGGTGGTCATTTACTGCTCTCCCTCGGCCGCATCAGCGAATCCTGCTTCATATTCCAAGTGCCAGGCCAGTTCTTCCTGGATCAGTGGATGCGCTTCTGCATAAACCTGTTCAAAGGACTTCGCCAGTGGTGGAACAGGGAAGGCCATGGCGTCTTCACGGACCTTGGCTGCCATTGCGTCTGCGTCGGTGGAAAGCTGTTCAAAGAACGCTTCATCAACGAGGTTGTTTTCGCGTAGGTAGGTTTCGAGTCGAATCAGCGGATCCTTGGGAGCCCACTGCTTTTCCTCTTCGCTCATGCGGTACTTGGTGGGATCATCGGCGGTGGTGTGTGCACCGAGTCGGTAGGTCACCGCTTCGATCAATACCGGTCCCTTGCCACTGCGGGCATGTTCCAGTGCCCAACGAGTTACTGCAAGAACGGCCAAGACGTCGTTGCCGTCAACGCGTACACCAGGCATGCCGTAGCCGATGGCACGGTTGACCAATGGGACCTTGGACTGCACTTCGAATGGCACAGAGATGGCGTACTGGTTGTTCTGGCAGAAGTACACCACTGGGGCGTTGAACGAGTTGGCGAAGACCATGGACTCGTGGGTTTCACCTTCGGTGGATGATCCGTCACCGAAGTACGCTACGACTGCGTTGCCTTCGGCTGCACGGCGCTCTTCGTCCCAGCCATGCTGTTCCATGTTCATCGCCATGGCGTAGCCAGCTGCATGTGGCATCTGTGCGGCAAGGACCATGGTGTACATGTGGAAGTTGTTTTCCCGAGGATCCCAACCGCCACCGGAAATGCCGCGGAAGAGGCGGAGCATCTCCGAGAATGAAACGTCGCGGGTCAGCGCTACACCGTGTTCGCGGTAAGTAGGGAAGATATAGTCGTTCGGCCGGGTGGCACGACCCGAACCGATCTGGGCTGCTTCCTGTCCGCGCAGCGGAACCCAAAGCGCCAGTTGGCCCTGACGCTGCAGCGCCGTGGCTTCTTGGTCAAAACGGCGAGTCATTGCCATGTCGCGGTAGAAACCGCGCAGCATCTGATCGTCAACGTCACCCAGATACGCGTCATACGTTTCGTGGGAGTGACGCTGGCCGTCCGGGGTCAGGATCTGAATTAGATCCGACTCCGTCGCCTCGGTAGCAGCACGCGTCATTTATCTTCCTTTGATCATAAATATGCCCCAGACGGAATACATTCCGCATGGGACATATACGGCTTGTCTAACTCCTAAGCCTATAGCTATTGACCGCTAAAACGCGAGATAACGAGTCCGATCAGCTGTCCGCCAAATCCCGTGATTCGTTGCACAGTTCAATGAATCGATCATTCGCTTCGATTTCACCGATGGATACTCGCACACCTTCGTTCGCAAAACCGCGCACCGAAAGCGCCACAGCATTAGCTCGCTCAACGAACTCCCCGGTCTTTTCGCCCAGTGGGAGCCAGACGAAGTTTGCCTGTGTTGACGGAATATTCCAGCCTTGTTCTACCAAGGCAGCAACCACTCGTTCGCGCTCCTGAACTAACGCTTCAACGCGTTCCAGAACTTGATCAATATGTTCTAGCGACGCCACCGCTGCATCTTCGGCGACGCTGGATACCGCAAACGGCGTAGCCATCACACGAATGTTGTTGGTGATTGATGGGTGGGCAACCGAGTAACCCACGCGAAGATTAGCCAGACCATGAGCTTTAGAGAAAGTACGCAGCAGAACCACGTTTTCATTCTCGTTGTAGGTATGAATTCCATCCACGGATTTCTCATCACGGACAAACTCGATATAAGCCTCATCCAAAACCACAAGGACGTTCTTGGGCACCCGGGCCAGGAAGTCATCAACTTCGGCCTGAGTCAGAATTGGACCCGTTGGGTTATTTGGGGTGCATAAGAGAATCACCGATGTGTTTTCGTTCACGGCCGCGATCATTGATTCAAGATCATGGCGACCATCCTCAAGCAACGGGATCTCAACAGGAAGAGCACCCGCAGTCTGAACCAGAATCGGGTAGGCCTCGAAGGATCGCCAAGCGTAGATCACTTCATCTTGGATGCCATCTTCATTCTGTCCTGCAAAGGTATTCAGGATCTGAGTCAGCGCACCGAGGGAACCAGCCCCGGTCACGATATCTTCGGCTGGCACATCCAAGTAATCAGAGAGTGCTTCGCGCAATTTGCTCGATAGCGGATCCGGGTAACGGTTCAAGTTGCTCTGCTCAATGACCGCTTGCTGCACCGCTTCAAGCGGTCCAAAAGGGATCTCATTCGACGAGAGCTTGTAGGGCGTAATGCCTTCCACCACTTTTGGTGGCTTGCCCGCTGCGTACTTTGGTAAACGTGCAACAACGGGACGTGGCTGCACCTGGCCTGGGGTCACCGGATTCTCAGTCATGCTTCAAAGCCTAGTACGCAATTCAAGGCTGATTACACCCATCCCACATTCTTGTCTCAGCTTTTTATGCCAGAGTTAAAGCATGAGCTTCCTGATTCGAGTCATCATTAATGCTTTGGCTTTGGCCGCGGCAGTCTGGATTGTCCCAGGCCTGCAGATTGGCGCCGTAGGCGACGGTGCAGTAAACACCGCCATCGCGTACCTGATCGTCGCAGTGATCTTCGGTTTGGTGAACGCCCTAGTTCGCCCAATCGTCAAGTTCTTCACCCTGCCCATCACCTGCTTGACCTTGGGCTTGTTCACCATTGTGATCAACGCACTGATGCTGCTGCTGACTTCATGGCTGACAACTTTCACGCCCATCGAATTTGTTATCGAACATTTCTGGTGGGATGCCATTGCCGGCACCATCATCATTGCGATCATTTCGGCAGTGCTGGGATTGTTCGTCAAGAGCGACAAGAACTAAACGGCAAAAACTAAACACAGCAACTTCGCTGAGCTGCACAGAAGGTGGTTTCCATTGGAAGCCACCTTCTTTTTTGCCTCCTCACGCCGTCCTCTATTTAGTGCCCGGGCGAGATGGTGCCGAGATGTTTGACGACCTTTTCTTGCTGTTCCTTAGTCATCGTCCTGGGCTTTCGCTGGATTTTGAACTTTTGTGTCTTGATCGGAGTTCTCGGCAGGTGAAAAGCATCAAGCCGCTCCCTGACTTCTGGCCGAGTGTCCAGATCAAGTTCTTGTAGGTGATCTCCATAGTTGATGAGCTTGTGGGGTGTCCCGAAAGTGGATTCCTCACGAGTGAGCCGTTTGATTCGTTCGCTTGGCCCATCAAAAATCGTGGTGAGGTGGTGACGCCCACGATTCTTATTCGGGGTGCCATCTAGGCCTGGAACCATGTCTTTCTTATCTTCAAGGGACAAGCTGCGCACGTCATCCGGGATGTCGATACTGGCTATTGGCGAGCCCAAGGTAATCATCTTGTTCAGTTTGAACTTGCCCTTCAGTTTCTTGTTCTTCATCAGCTGCGCGGCGTGAATACCGCCTTGAGAATAACCCGAGAACGTCACCTCGGACCCATCTTTGGCTCCGCTGTCTTCTAGAGCTTGAGCTATGGCATCTGCGTAGTTCTCGGACTCATACCCGAAGCCATCCCCTACGCCCACATCATCAAACGGCGACTCGTATTCTCGTCCGTCCTGAGTTCCCGGCAGCATAACGATATAACTGTCCTTATCGGTCTGCACGACCATGAACTTTCCATTTTCTTCAGGTCCTTGGTCTTCAAGCATGCTGTGTAACTCGTAGTAGCTGTCTAACCCGCCGTCCACGCTGACGTATTCAGGTGGATCTTTCTGCGTAATCACGATTTCTTTGTTCTGCTGGTTTCTGAAATGCCGAAGCACTGTTGCAAGATGTTTGGTTTGGTTCACGATTTGCTGCCCAAAAGTCTGCCCCCATCCCGAAGTCAGATCTATGCGGAAGAACATCATCAGCCGGAGCGCCGTTTCCATATCTTCGGTGGGCGGGCGCATGTCGTTGTCTTTCATCCCGGAAAAAATCTCGGCGATCGCGTGTGGAACGGAGGTCAAGAGAATCTCATGCTCAACTCTGGCCTCCGCCGCTTCGTAATTCCCGCGGGCCTGACCAATAGTCGCGGTGATGTCTTTGCTGTCCTGACTGGAGAGGTTAACCAGCGCCAGTCCCCCAACCAATTTGGAGGCCAGGACGTCAAGGCTCGGGCTACGCACAACTTTGCACACACTCATGCCCAGCGCGCTGAGCCGATGTTGACTTTGCTCCGCAGCACGCTGCGCTGCTTTGACCCGCTCTTGAACTTCTTCAAGATCTCGGGTGACCTTCTGACACACCAGATAGGCCTTGGCGTAATCAAACTCGTTGTAACTGACTTCATACCCCATGATCAGAAGACCAATTTCTGCTTCATGATTTCTAGTTCCAGCTCCTGAATCTCACGTGTCGCACTGCTCATGTAACCCTCGGCGTCAGCCAGCACCTGGTTGAGCTTCTCAAGCCATGAGCTCAGATTAACTACGCGATCATAAAAGGCCTGTCCAGCCTGAGATTGCCAAGTCAATGACCCAATGGAATCAAGCTGAGTAATGGCAAATCTCGTAGTCTTCTGAGCATCATCCAGCTGAAACGCCATCGAGTCCAACGTCGCCGAGAACATCATTTTCTTGCTCCTTATCAATCGATTCTTGATCCTCATCATGAGCGCGAGAGGTTAGCTAGAACCAAGGAATGCTCCCCGTTGTGGAAACCTGTCGGATGTAAAAGATGTGATGGACGGCGAGGGATGGAAGAATATGAGTATGGCTGAGATTGCGCGCACTTCCCTTGCTAATGAACCACTAGCACTAACTGCCCTAGACGGTCGCTACCGCAGCGCCGTGGCACCGCTGGTTGACTACCTATCCGAAGCGGCTCTGAACCGCGATCGTGTTCACGTTGAAGTTGAATGGCTGATCCATTTGACCGACAACTCCGTTCTTCCGGGCACCTCCCCGCTCACCGATGAGCAGAAGGCGGCCCTACGCAAGATCGTCACCGACTTCAACGCAGAGTCCGTGAAGGAACTGGCTGAAATTGAAGCAGTGACCGTTCACGACGTGAAGGCAGTCGAGTACTACATCGCTAACCGTCTAGAAGCTATTGGCATTGGCAACCTCAAGCCATTGGTCCACTTCGGTTGCACCTCGGAAGACATCAACAACCTCTCCTACGCACTGGGTGTTCAGGGCGGCGTCACCGGAGTTTGGCTGCCAGCAGCCCGCGACCTGGTAGCTCAGATCACCAAGATGGCTGAAGAGTCCCGCGAAGTTCCAATGCTCTCGCGTACCCACGGCCAGCCAGCGACCCCAACCACCTTGGGCAAGGAACTGGCAGTACTTGCATGGCGTTTGACCCGTCAGCTGGACCGTATCGAGAAGACCGAGTACTTGGGCAAGATCAACGGTGCCACCGGTACCTACGCTGCTCACTACGCTTCGGTTCCATCCGCCGACTGGCAGCAGGTTTCCCGCAGCTTTGTTGAGCACTTGGGTCTGACCTGGAACCCACTGACTACCCAGATCGAATCCCACGACTGGCAGGCCGAGGTCTACGCAGATATCGCGCGCTTCAACCGCATTCTGCACAACCTCTGCACCGACGTGTGGAGCTACATCTCCATTGGCTACTTCGTACAGATCCCAGTGGCAGGTGCCACCGGTTCCTCGACCATGCCACACAAGGTCAACCCAATCCGTTTCGAGAACGCTGAAGCGAACTTGGAAATCTCCAACGGCCTACTGGACACCTTGGGTTCCACCTTGGTCACCAGCCGCTGGCAGCGAGATCTGACCGACTCCTCCTCGCAGCGCAACATCGGTACCGCCATTGGTCACTCGGTGCTTGCTATCTCCAACGTTGCCAAGGGTCTTGACCGTTTGGACGTTGCCGAGGCTGTACTGGCTGACGATTTGGACCACAACTGGGAAGTTCTTGCCGAGGCTATCCAGATGGTTATGCGCGCCGAGGCTATCGCCGGCGTTGAAGGCATGGACAACCCATACGAGCGTCTGAAGGACCTGACCCGCGGACACCGTGTGGATGCAGTGCGCCTGAAGGAATTTGTTGGCGAGCTGGGTCTGTCCGCAGAAGCGCAGGAACGCCTGCAGTCACTGACTCCTGGCACCTACAACGGCATTGCTTCGCAGCTGGTTGACCACCTGAAGAAGTAATTTTCTACGACTAAGTCGTTAAATGGAACGGTGCCGCAGCTAATGCTGCGGCACCGTTCCATTTTTATTGTCTTTGCACTAGTGCTGGTTAGAACTCAAAACCGCCGAAATCTCCGCCAGTATCTCCGAGGAAGTCACCCAAGATTCCTGAGTCAGCAGAGGAAATCTGTTCTCCTGCGCCCGAGATAGTGTCGCCCAAGCCTTCGGTGAGCGAACCGAATTCTTCACCAATTCCGGAGAATCCTTCCAGCAATGGTCCGGCAACCGCGGTGCCAATGAAGGCACCTGCGACACCACCGAGCAGACCTACACCGAGTCCACCGGCACCGGCAGCCAAGCCACCTGCCATGCGTGAGCGTCCCGAGCCAGAACCTAGGATTTTCTCCATGAACCCTGGACGCGATACCTCGGCGCGAGTAGCAGCGCGGGCCAAGTCTTGAGGCTGATCGCTAACTGGTCGTTCTGCCGCCGGCAATTGTTCGGAAAGTTCATTCTGCAACAACGCACGCTGTTGCGGGGTCAGCCGTGAGAAAGCTTCAGTGTGGGCACGCTCCATATCCTGAGGTGGAGCGGTGCGCAGCATGTACTTGTACTTCTCGATAGCTGCTTGGTCTTCTCGCGAAACCCCAGAAGCCGCCGTCTGCTGACCGGCATAATTCTGGTTGCCGTAGTTCTGATTGGAGTAGCCCTGATTGCCGTAGCCTGACTGCTGCTGCTGTCCATAAGTCGGAGCATTGCCACGCGAACGTTGCGACCCATTAGAGCTACGCTCATTGAGTTGCTCGCGCACGTACTCGCCGGCCATTTGCTTGCCCTTGCGGATCAATTTATTAAACATGGACACGACTATCACTCCTCATATAGGGGAAAGCGGAGCGCTCTGCGCCCGCGTTTCCCCTTTTAACTCCTCAGCAGTGAACTAAGTTCCCTTTTACTGGGCAACGCGTGCTACTTCACGTTCTGGGGTGAAGACTCCGGCACCATGGCGCCAGCGGTAGTACCCAAGGCAGACCAACGTGAATGGAATACCAAACCACAACGCAGGACGCTGGACCGGATCAAAGGCCACGCCTACCAGTGAAGCGGTCAGCAAGACTAGGGCGATGATTGGCAGGATCGGGAACAGCGGAGCCCGGTAAGGCAAAGAATCAGTAGAGCCGTGAACCGCTACATAGTGGCGTCTAAATGACAGGTGAGAAGCGCAGATGACTATCCAGACAGCCACTACAGCAAAACCCGCCACAGAGACCAAGGCGAGGAACAACGACTCGGCAGCGATAAAACTGGAGAACAGTGAAACCAGTCCGCCGAGCATGGATAGGCTCAACGCCAGCATTGGAATGCCACGGCTATTGGTCTTGGACAGTACCTTCGGCGCCTGCCCGGCAACACCCATCGAGTGCAGCATTCGAGCGCAGGAGTACAACCCGGAGTTACCGGCGGAGAGCAACGCAGTGATGATGACAAAGTTCATCACGTCAGCTCCGGCAGGTAAACCGGCCACATCTAGGACGGTGACAAACGGAGACTCATTCGCTCCAGCTTCAGCAAAAGGAATGATCGCGGCAATCACAACAATGGCACCGATGAAGAAAATGGTCAGACGAACCACAGCGGTACGGATGGCCCGAGGGATGCTCAACTGTGGGTTCTTGGCTTCTCCGGCGGCCACGCCAATCAGCTCGGTACCGCTGAAGGCGTAGAACACCGACAAGATCGTTACCAGCACCCCGGAGATTCCGGTGGGGAACAGACCGTCTTCGGTGTTGAAGTTAGACAGACCAATAGTCCCGGCGTCACTAGCTGGGTTGATTCCAAAGATGGTCGCAGCACCCACAACGATCACCAACAGCACCGCGGCAACCTTGATCAGCGCAAACCAGAACTCTGTCTCACCAAAGACACGTGAAGAAATGGCGTTCAACGCAAAGAGGATGGCGGCGAAGATCAGTGAAAAGACCCAGACCGAAACCGAGGGGAACCAGCGCTGCATCAGCAGACCGGCCGCCGTGAACTCGCTGGCCAAGGCTACGGCCCAGCACAACCAGTAGAGCCATGCGGTAGCAAAGCCCCAAGCCGGACCAAGATCTCGGGTGGCGTGGGCGTGGAAGCCGCCGGCCACCGGATAGCGTGCCGACAGCTCACCTAACCCGCTCATCACCATGTAGGCCACCAACGCGCCCACCGCATAAGCCAGCACCGCACCTAGTGGTCCAGCTTGAGCGATGGTGTAACCAGAGGATACGAATAGACCCGAGCCGATCACACCGCCCAAAGCGATCATCACCAGGTGACGCGAGGTCATAGTTCTTCGCAGCCCGGACTCAGATTCTGAGGTCTCTTGGTTGCTGATGGTGCTCTCGGTCATAGGGCTCCTTCTGAAATGAATGCGTTCCAGAATATCGGGATTTATCACTTTGTTTCGCTGTGCACGTCATCTTCAGTCATGCGACGTCAAACTCAGTCTTTCAGCGCCTTGGGCTGTACCCTCGAGGACGTGAATAACACTGTGCATCCCGCCGATTTCCTTCAAGCCCTGCGTGCCGAAGGCACCACACCGATCATCCTCGATGGTGGTCTGGGCACTCATCTAGCAGAACGTGGCAATGACGTCACTGGGGAACTTTGGTCAGCACAGATCCTCATGGACCGTCCCGAAGAAGTCCGCGCTGCACACCAAGACTTCTTTGCTGCTGGCGCGCAAGTTGCGACCACTTGCTCCTACCAAGTAAGCCTCGAGGGGCTGGCGGGTGTCGGTTCCTCCGACAAGTTCGAAACCATGCTGCACACCAGCGTGCGACTGGCTAAAGAAGCGGCCGCGACTGAAACTTCAGAAACTCCACGCTGGGTCGCCGCCTCGGTCGGACCCTACGGTGCAGGACCCGGTGCCGGCACCGAATACGATGGCGCCTATGATCTAGATGCTGCGCAGCTGGCTCAATGGCACCGCGCACGAGTAGAAATTCTGACCGAGTCCGACGCGGATCTGATCATTTTTGAAACGGTGCCTAGCCTGGCCGAGGTGGAAGCCTTAGCCTCAGTGGCCAAGGAGCTGACGCTGCCAGTTTGGCTCAGCCTTGCGGTTCGGGCCGATGAGCATGGAAATGTGGTGCTGGGTGATGGCACCGATCTTCGCGCAGCTGCCAAGCTGATTGAAGACTCTGGTGTCTGGGCAGGTGTGGGTGTGAACTGTTGCCCAGTGCCTCAAGCGGTGGACGCCCTGAAAATTCTTGGCGAAGAAACTAATCTTCCACTCTCCGCCTACCCGAACAGCGGTGAGATTTGGGATCATGAAGCACGCGTCTGGATTCCGGGAACTGGAGGCAACGACCTTCCTTCCGCTGTCCCTGCGCTCATCGCCGCTGGCGCCCGGCTGATCGGCGGTTGCTGCCAGGTCAGCCCAGAACAGATCACCCGGGTGCGCGAAGCAGCACAACAAGGCTAACGCCCGGAAAGCGTGTTAATCGCTAGTCGGCTTGGGCTATCAGCTTTGGTGGTATAGAACTCGACCCGATAATCCGGGAATGCCGGCTGGCTCAATACGTGATAGGTCAGCTCGATGGTTCCTGCTTGTGGATGATGCAAGATGCGTTGTCCAAAGCTGCATTCGCGGACCTTGGTACTCGCCCAAAATTCTGCGAACTCACTGCTGCGCATCATCAGCTCACCAATGAGCTCGGCTAAGTCCCGGTCCTCGGGGTAACGTCCGCTGAGCATCCGCAAGAAAGCGACATGGGGCCCGGCATAGTGCTCCCATTGACCTTCTTGGGCACGAGTCTGGGAATCAAGGAACAGCATGCGGGTTGTCGATGGACGCGTTGCTGGGTTCAACGGTGCGTCAAAGTCTAAATGGCATCCAAGTAATTGATGCCCGAGCTGATTCCACGCAAGGATGTCATTGCGACGGCCCAACAAGAGTGCCGGCACCTGCGGCATCGCAGCCAGTAAATCCAACATCGGTTCCGGTGCACTTTCCGCCTTGGGTCGGCGCAACTTTACGGCGGGCCGCGCACCATTCAAATCCTTCAGATGTGCACGCTCAGGTTCGTCGAGCATCAGCACCTTAGCTAGCGCTTCTAGTACCTGTTCCGAAGCGTTGGTACTACTGCCCTGTTCCAAACGTGTGTAATAAGCAACGCTCACACCTGCAAGGTGGGCAATTTCCTCTCGTCGCAGGCCCGATACCCGGCGTCCTCCACGCACTGAAATGCCATGGTCTGCTGGCGAAACGGCGGCCCGGCGGTGTTTGAGGAAGGTTCCTAGATCATTGGTTTGCGTCACGCGGACAGTCTAGTCCTCCACCTAGCATCCGGACGAAGATCAAGGTAACCCTGCCAGTAGTACCAAAAGCAGGTGTCTGTTTGCGCCGGGAAAAACCAGCGAGCATGGATTCTAAGACAATAACTACCCATTAAGGATCCCGCACTCTTATGCCTCTGGCTCTGCTCGCTTTAGCTCTTGGCGCTTTCGCCATCGGAAGCACAGAATTTCTGACCAATGGACTGTTGTCATCGCTCTCGGGCGAATTCGACGTCACCATTGCGCAAGCCGGCATGGTCAGTACTGCTTACGCGTTGGGTCAGATGTGTGGACCAGTTCTGGCGCTGGCGTTGCTGCGTCTTCCAACAAAACGCACCCTACTCATACTCATGGCGATCTTCACCGTGGGCAACTTCCTCGCCTCTTTAAGCCCGAGCTTCGGATTTTTGCTGGGCAGCCGTTTTGTCACCGCGTGGTCCCACACAGCGTTTTTCGGCGTTGCCTCCGTGGCCGCTTCCGGCTTGGTTCCAGCCAAAAAGCAGGGCAGCGCCATCGCGCTGGTATTCACCGGGTTGACCCTGTCGATGCTCTTGGGCATGCCCTTAGGCACGTTGATCGGTCAGGCCGCCGGCTGGCGAGCGTCCTTCGTAGTAGTCACCATCATTAGCCTGATCAGTTTGGTGGGCCTGGCCTTGTTGTTGCCTGCCGATCGCAGTCTCGAACCGGTTAGCTACCGAAACAGTTTGCGCCCCTTCACGAATCCTCGCCTTTGGGTGGCTTTGAGCGCCACTGCGATCGGCTTCGGAGGACTATTCGCCTCATTTACCTTTATTGAACCGATGCTGACACAGGTTTCAGGGTTCAGCAGTGGCCAGGTGATTTGGCTATTGGGAATCTATGGCGCTGGATTGGTAGTGGGCAATTCGCTCTCAGGCAAAGCCGCAGACCGCGCATTGGTCCGCACCACGGTGGTCCTATTACTTTTGCTGGCTACGGTACTAGCTGTCTTGGCTTTTGGCGCCACCCATAAAACGGTGGTCATTCCGTCATTATTCTTGCTTGGTGCGTGCGGGTTTGGATTGCTCACTCCGTTGCAAACTTTTGTGCTGCGTTTTGCAGGATCAGACTCCCCTTTGGTCGGAACGGCCAACACCGCAGCATTGGGCGCAGGGATCATGCTCGGTTCATTGCTCGGTGGATTCATACTGGATTCCTCCGGCAGCTTCACGGCAATAAATCTGGCAGCCTCGGCCATGACCGTCCTTGGCTTGGTGGTGTACGTGGTTGTTGCCAGTACCTCTAGGCAGAAACCACGTACTGCTCACCTTGTTGGGCATCCGGCCGGCGACTAGGCGCGCAGCTCAACCACGTTGTGGCTCTGAGAATGGCTTTGCGTATGGTGATCTCCCAAGAGCTGCATTAGCTGCGCGGCAACACTCACCGCGATCACCGCAGGCTGTTTGCCGGTGACCTCAGGAATGCCAATGGGGCACTGGATCCGTGAAATCTCTTGTTCGCTGTGTCCACTGTCGCTCAGGTTTTTGCGAAAACGGGTCCATTTGGCTTTGGAACCAATCAACCCGATGGAACCCAGCGAAGGATGAGCTAACGCAGCGTCACTGAGGTGGAAGTCCTCTGCATGATCATGAGTCATGATCAGCACATGACTTCCCTCCGGAAGAGTACTGAGCACTTGTTCACCCATGACCGCCACCTGAGCCTGAATTGAAGCAACACTGGGTTGCAGCAAGGAAGCGGCTTCGATCGCTTCAGGACGCGAGTCCGTGAGATACAGGTCAATCGGGTGGCGGGAGAGGATACGGGCCAGCTCCATGCCCACATGTCCCAACCCAAAAATCGCCACAGTTTTTGGTACCGGCAACGGTTCAAGCAAAAGCTTCACTTCCCCACCACAACATTGCCGACCATAGGTGGCCGGGGTCTTGTCATTAAGCCGCAGCTCCATGGTTTCCGGTCCCGTTACACCTTCACTGATCAGCTGACGGGCACGGGTGATGGCCGCCATTTCCAGGTTGCCACCACCGACCGTGCCAAAGGTTTTATCTTGGGAGATGACCATCTTGGCCCCCGCCTCGCGCGGGGCATGCCCACGCACTGAAGTGAGCGTCAACAAGACCGCGGCCCGGCGCTGGTTGCGCAAAGTGCTGACCGCATCAATCCACGATTCCACTGTTACTCACGCACCGAGTCGATAGCCCAGAACACCGCTTCGGGAGTTGCCGGGGACGCCAAGGTGACCGAGCTACCTTCCGGACCAAAAGCGGCAACGGCTTGGCGCAATGCTTCGCGTACCGAGAAGGCCAACATCAATGGCGGTTCACCAACGGCCTTGGAACCGTACACCACGCCTTCTTCATGCGCCTTATCCAGCAAGGCAACATTAAAGACTTCGGGCATCTCGGAGAAGCTCGGGATCTTGTAGGTGCTGGCCGCTTGGGTTGCTACCCGTCCACGCCCTGGACCATCAGAGGTGTCCCAACGTAGATCTTCAAGGGTCAGCCAACCGGTGCCTTGAACAAACCCACCTTCGATTTGTCCTAGGTCAATCATGGGCGAGAGCGAATCTCCAACGTCATGCACAATATCGACTCGACGCAAGACGTAGGAACCATCAAAGCAGCTGACTTCTACCTCACTGGCTGCTACACCATAAGAGAAGTACTTAAACGGGCTGCCGGTCATGCGTGCCAGGTCCCAGTGCAGTCCCTCGGTGCGGTAGTACCCGGCAGCCGATAACTGGATGCGTTGCATATAGGCATCACGGACAGCGTCATTCCATTCCAGTTCTTCGGTTTTGCCCAACGCGGTGATCTTGCCGTGGGCAAAACGAACATCTGCAGCTGGAACCCCAAACTTTCCGGCCGCCACGTGAGCCAGTCGAGCTTGGATCTGCTCACAAGCGTCCTTGACCGCACCACCGTTAAGGTCACTGCCGGAGCTGGCGGCGGTGGCCGAAGTATTGGGCACCTTGTCGGTACGTGTGGGAGCGATGCGCACGCTGGATAGCGGAACACCCAAACTGGTCGCGGCCACCTGCAGCATCTTGGTGTGCAGGCCTTGACCCATCTCGGTGCCACCGTGATTAACCAGCACTGATCCGTCTTTATAGACCAGCACCAGTGCCCCACCTTGGTTAAAGGCAGTGAGGTTAAACGAGATACCGAACTTCACCGGGGTGATAGCCAGCGCTCGCTTGCTGTACGGATTATTGGCATTGAACTGGGCAATCTCTGCTTCACGCCCAGCTATATCTGCCGAATCAAGCACCTGCTGCCAGGCAGCATCAATACGTTCTGGATGACGCACCGGCTGGAAGTAGGGAGTGTCCTGGCCTTCGGTGTAAAAATTACGTCGGCGCAGTTCTCTGGCTTCGATACCAAGTTGCGGGGCGACCCGTCCCAAAATATCTTCCATGACCAGCATGCCTTGGGGCCCACCAAATCCACGGAATGCGGTCTGCGAGGTTTTGTGGCATTTAGCTACCCGCCCGGCAACCCGAATATTAGGGATCCAGTACGAGTTGTCGATATGGCACATGGCGCGGGTCAGCACTGGCTCTGACAGGTCCAGGCTCCACCCGCCATCAGCGGTGAGCTGCGCGTCTAAGGCAAGGATTCGGCCTTGGTCATCAAAACCGATTTTCCAGCTGGCATAGAAGCCATGACGTTTGCCGGTCATGGTCATATCCAAGGTGCGGTCCAACCGCACCCGCACCGGACGCCCAGTGAGTTTGGCGCCCAAAGCGGCTACCGCTGCATAACCGTGTGGCTGCATTTCCTTGCCACCAAAACCGCCGCCCATGCGCAGCACCTGCACGGAAATCTCGTGCGCTGGTATTCCAAGCACGTGCGAAACGATGTCTTGAGTTTCGGTGGGATGCTGGGTTGAGCAGTGAATCAGAATCTGTCCACTCTCATCAATCAGCGCCAACGAGTTCTGCGTTTCTAGGTAGAAGTGTTCCTGCCCAGCAAAGTCGAAGTCACCTTCAAACACGTGTGCTGCCTGTTCAAAACCTGCATCCCAATCGCCCTTTTGGATCACCGGCTGAATACCGTGGAAGCTACCGGCTTTGATGGCATCTTGCACGGTGATCAAGGATTCCAGCGGCTCATAGTCCACGGAAACTGCTTTGGCTCCGGCCTTGGCTGCTTCCAGATTTTCGCCGAGTACCCAAGCCACCGGTTGGCCATAAAACATGACCTCATCTACCGGCAGCAGTGGCTCATCGTGTTTGGCGCCTTGGTCATTAACTCCGGGAATATCCCCTGCAGTGATGACCTTGATAACGCCCGGGATATGCAGCGCTTCGCTGGTATCCAGGTTCAAGATTTTGGCGTGGGCCACGGTGGATTGCACTGGGTAGGCGTGTAATACTCCCGAAAGTCGGTGGGCCAGATCATCGGTGTACAGCGCGGTGCCCGTGACGTGGGCAGCGGCCGATTCATGGCGTTGACGCTGACCAACAATGGGCGCTTCGGGTCGTTGAGATAGCTGGCTCATTACTTCGCCTCCTTCATAGGGGCTTGCACCGCTAGTTGTTGGGCGTAGAAACGTTCAAGCGACGAGGCAAGCATCGCTTTGCGATACTTGGCGCTGGCCCGATGGTCATCCATTGGTGTGCCTTCTTCAGCCATCATGGCGGCCGCTTCACGAATCGTGGTGATATTCCAGGCCTTGCCTTCCAGCATGGCCTCGGTGGCCACCGCACGGAGCGGGGTTGCGGCCACACCGCCCAAACCGATTCGAGCTGTGCTGATCACTCCGTCCACCACGGTCAGCGCGTAGCCCACGGCAACAGATGAAATATCGTCAAAGCGTCGCTTGGAAATCTTCTGAAAACTGGTGTGTGTAGCCAGCGGCAGCGGAATGCGGATCGCGGTAATCAGCTCGCCTGCACTACGCACGGTCTGTCGGTAGCCGGTGAAGTACTGGGCTAGCTCCACCACTCGTTGACCTTGCACGCTGGTCAAAACTAATTGCGCTTCCAAGGCCAGTAAGGCCGGTGGTGTGTCACCAATGGGCGAGCCGGTGCCAAGATTTCCGCCAATGGTGGCCGAGTTTCTAATCAATCTGGACGCAAACTGTCCAAAGAGCTGACCCAACAACGGCACGCGGCCAGCGAGGTGCCGTTCCACCTCGCTCAAGGTCAGGCTTGCACCAATTTCAAGAAAGTCATCCTCCCAACGAATTTGACGCAATTCTTCCAACCGGTCAATCGCCACCACACTGCGAGCGCGAGCGCCTTTAATATTGACCTCAACACCCCAGTCGGTACTGCCAGCCACGACGGTGGATTGCGGTTCATCGGCCAAGATCTGTAACGCTTCGCTCAGTGAGGCTGGGCGGCGGAAGCGTCCAAGTTCACCGGTGGGAGTATCGGCGGTGTACAGGTCGGTGGCTACCGGTGCCGGTGCGCTGTTGGATTGGCGGGCTGCTAACGGATCATCTGCTGCAGGCTCCCCCAGTGCGTAAGCGGCGTCGCGAATCGGGCGGTAGCCGGTGCAACGACACAGGTTCCCAGATAGTGCGTGCAGGTCAAAACCGTTGGGTCCGCATTCATGGTCTGGCTCCGCTGTGCCCTGCGCCGAACGCTCTGGACGGTAGTACTCAGCTGCCATCGAGCAGATGAAGCCCGGGGTGCAGTAACCGCACTGCGACCCTCCACGATCAGCCATCTCTTCTTGGACCGGGTGCAAGTTTTCAACAGAACCCAAGCCTTCAGAGGTGACCACTTCTTGGCCGTCTAGGGCCGCGGCTGGAACTAGACAGGCGTTCACCGAGGTCCAACGGCTGCCGTCGGCATCGGTGCGTGCCACCAAAATGGCGCACGCACCGCACTCGCCTTCAGCGCAGCCTTCCTTGCTGCCAACCAAACCTTGGTTGCGCAAAAAATCTAGTGCGTTGCTGTGTGGCGGACCATTGAAGTCCAGTGGGTTGCCGTTGACCGTGATCTGGCAATCGGTTTGTAGTGAATTTTCGGCACTCATGCCGTTAACACCTCCTGCACCCAGCTAAATGGGTGCACCATGAATGAAATGGATACTGTGCGGGACGTACCGCGGTTAGTGTCCGTGCGCGATCTGGCCCTTGGACCAGGCGGTGGTTTCACCCATGGGTTGTTTCTCCTTCAACTGCGTACTGAACTCAAATATAACCCGGATCACATCACCCAAGCAGGAGCGTGAGCGGTCCTCTGGCAAAGTAGATCAGGAATCCGAAGGCCACGACCCACATCAGTGGATGCACCTTCTTGTGGCGCCCTGCTGCAGTATTGACCACAACCCAGGCGATGAACCCAGCACCAATTCCGTTGGCAATTGAATAGGTCAACGGCATGGTGATCAGGGTCAGGAATGCTGGCATGGCTGAAGAGAACCGCTTAAAGTTGATCTCTCGGATCTGCGCGCACATCATGGTTCCTACCAAGACCAGCGCTGCGGCGGCCACTTCCATGGGCACCACCGAGGTGAGCGGTGTGAAGAACATGGAGCCAAGGAACAATACTCCGGTGATTAACGAAGCCAGTCCGGTCCTTGCGCCTTCGCCAATGCCGGCGGCCGAATCAACGTACACCGTATTGGACGAACTAGATCCAGCACCACCAGCAACCGCTCCCAAACCTTCGATCACAAAGGCTGCCTTGAGCCGTGGGAACGTGCCGTCCTTGCTGGCTAGTCCGGCGTTTTTGGCCAAACCCGTCATCGTACCCATGGCGTCAAAGAAGTTCGTGAAGACCAGAGTGAAGACCAGCATGGTGGCTGCCAACACTCCGATTCGGCTGAAGGAGCCGAGCAAGTCAAAGTTCCCGGCCAATGACAGATCTGGCAGCGAAACAATATTGCCCTGAAGTATGGGCATGTTCAGATGCCAGCCGTGCAGATTGCTATCGCTGCTCGGTCCGATCTTAAAGACCTGTTCAGCAATGACCGCCAGCACCGTAGAGATGATGATGCCAATCAGGATCCCGCCCTGTACTCCGCGGGCTACCAGCGCCCCCATGATCAGCAGTCCGAGGACAAAGATCATGGTCGGTATCGAAACAATTGATCCACCCTCCCCTAGCTGCACCGGAGGTCCGGCCGGGGTGCGGGTGACAAACCCGGAATCTACAAAGCCAATGAAGGTGATAAACAGTCCGATACCTACGGTGATGGCAGCCTTCAGGTCCTTGGGGATGGCCCGGAAAATCGCAGTACGGATACAGGTCATTCCAAAGATGACAATCAATACACCGTTGATCACTACCAGTCCCATGGCTTCTGGCCAGGTGACATCTTGGACCACCGAAACGGCCAGGAAGGAATTCATCCCCAGCCCGGCGGCCAGTGAGAAGGGAAGGTTGGCGACCATGCCAAACAGGATGGTCATCACCCCAGCGGTCAGCGAGGTCATCGCTCCCACCTGGGCTGCCGGCAACCAGTTTCCTGCCACGTCCAGCGGTGCTGCATCGGTGCTGAATCCACCAAGGATCAGCGGGTTGAGGATGACGATATAGGCCATCGTAAAGAAGGTCACCAGCCCGCCGCGGACCTCGCGGGCGACGGTGGATCCACGGCCGGTGATGTTGAAGAAGGAATCGAGAATCTTCTTTGGTCCGCTTGGTTTTGGTGCGGATGCGACAGGGGCTTGCTGACGACTAAGCGTTGTCATGACCGGCGCCTAGTAATCGGTGCGGGATTCCAAGGAGTCCCAAGCCTGGAAAGGCTTGAGATATTGAACTGATTCGTGCTCGAAGTGCTGCACCGGCATTAGCGCACGGTTTGATTCCTGTTCGAAATATTCGTAGAAGACTGCGTCATCAAAGCCTGCTTTTGCAGCATCGTGACGGTCAGCGGCGAAGTACACCTTACCGATGCGAGCCCACAATGAGGTGGCCAAGCACATGGGGCAAGGTTCGCAGCTGGTGTAGAGAACGCAGCCGCTCAAGTCGAACGTTTCTAGTGCTGCGGCCGCGGTGCGGATGGCAACTACCTCGGCGTGAGCCGATGGGTCGTTGGTTGCGGTAACGCGGTTGACTCCTTCGAAGACCTGTCCGTCTGCCGTGACCACTACGGCGCCGAAGGGGCCGCCTGCATTGTTCACGTTCTGGGTGGCAAGGTCGATGGCCATCGAAAGATAGTCCTGGCCAGTGGTATTAACGCTCATCGCGTGTCTCCTCATGCTTTCGTCAAGCACGACGCATCACGAGGTAACCCACCACGACCCGACCGTACTTGGCTGCTGAAATTTATCAGTTGCACGCCCGGTAGATAGCGACCCATTGATGGGTGCCCGCCATAGACACGTATGAGAGTATCAGTGTGATCTGGGGCTCGCAATCTTTTTGAGATTGTTTTTTCACATTATGAATAAATCGCTGTTTTTTGCGTTTCCAACGGATTACCAATCTCTATCGGCCCAAAATTGTGGTCGGTGAGATTAAGTTCCCCTCGGTGCAACACCCACCGCACGTAAGTGAAATACCGGTTTGTCATGCTCTAAGCATCAGTCATCTGCGAAGGGATAAACCGCCGTGAGTTCACAAGTCGACCCAGGTACGCAACTGCGCACCTCCAGCGCACCATCCCTTGATATCAGCCCTGGACGCTGGATCAACAACTGGACCCCTGAAGATTCCAACTTCTGGAACGGCGTTGGTCAAACGACCGCCGGCCGTAACCTCAAATGGTCCATCTTCGCCGAGTTCCTTGGCTTTAGCATCTGGCAGCTTTTTGCCATCGTGGTTGTCTACCTGCCAACGGCAGGATTCACCTACAGCACCTCCCAGCTCTTCTGGCTCATCTCCATGCCAAGCCTGATCGGCGCCACCCTGCGCATCCCATACACCTTCATGGTTGCTCGCTTCGGCGGACGCAACTGGACCATCGTTTCGGCTCTGCTGCTGCTGATCCCCGCGGTCGGACTGTCCTTGGCTCTGGCCAACACCTCCACCCCATTCGGTGTCATGCTGCTCCTGGCGGCCCTCACCGGATTTGGTGGCGGCAACTTCGCCTCATCGATGGCTAACATCACCCACTTCTACCCAGCAGCCCAAAAGGGTTGGGCGCTGGGCCTGAACGCGGCCGGTGGTAACCTCGGTGCCGCGGTAGCTCAGCTGTTGGTACCCATCGCCATCACCGTTTTTGCAGCCGGATCTCTGCAGTTGCCACTAGCTGGTGTCATCTGGATTCCATTGATCCTCATCTCCGCTTATGGCGCATGGCGCTACATGCACAACCTGACTTCAGCTAAGTCAGATGTTCGTGGAGCGATTGCCTGCCTGAAGGAAAAGCACCTGTGGATCATCTCCTGCCTGTACGTAGGAACCTTCGGCTCTTTCATCGGGTTTGCTGCGGTTTTCCCTAAGCTGATCGTTGATACCTTCCCGGCCTTCTCTCACCTGCCACTGGGCACCGCAACCATTACCTTGGCGTTCCTGGGCCCACTGGTCGGTTCGCTCTCCCGCCCTTATGGTGGCAAGCTGGCTGACCGCATTGGTGGAGCAAAGGTCACCGTGGCCGCCCTGGCCACCATGGCTCTGATTACCGCACTGGTTGTGGTGACCTTGCCACTGGCGAACTTCTGGCTATTCCTTGTATTGTTCTTGATGCTCTTCGCCTCCACGGGTATCGGTAACGGTTCCACCTACCGCATGATCCCCGCAGTATTTGCCCTCGGTGTCGGCTCCAAGGGTGCCGAAGCATCACGCAAGTCGGCAGCTGCCCTGGGCCTGATCTCAGCCATTGGCGCCTACGGTGGATTCCTGATTCCGCAGGCCCTGGGACTATCGATGTCCAACGCCGGTTCCTACACCCCAGCGTTTATCGTCTTCATCGTGGCCTACCTCGGGCTGATGCTGATGACTTGGTTCAACTACGCTCGTCGCGGGACCCGTTTCGCCCAGCATGGAGTCTAAAATGGCCGACACCCACTGCCCCTACTGCGCACTGCAGTGCGGCATCACCCTCGAAGGCACCGGCGCGCAAACCTCGTTGCGTGGCCGGGACTTCGAGACCAATGGTGGTGCACTGTGCCGCAAAGGATTCAGCGCCGCTAAATTGCTAGAGCACCCGCAACGCATCACCAACCCGATGCAACGCCAAGCCGATGGTAGTTTTGCGCCGGTGGATTGGGATACCGCACTGGATTTGATTGCCCACAAGGCATTAGAAATCCGCGCCGAGTCTGGCGCAGACGCAGTGGCAATGTTTGGTTCAGGCTCACTAACCAATGAAAAGGCCTACCAGTTGGGCAAGTTTGCCCGGCTGGCCCTAGGCACCTCACGGATCGACTACAACGGCCGGTTCTGCATGTCCTCGGCAGCTGCGGGAACCAACAAGGCTTTCGGCCTGGACCGCGGCCTGCCATTCCCCTTGGCCGATCTTGATAACGCGGCCATGATCTTGATGCTTGGCTCCAACGTAGCCGACACCATGCCACCCTTTGTCCGCCACCTGGAAACGGTGCGTGGACGCGGTGGCCTGATTGTGGTGGATCCGCGCCGTTCGGCCACCGCAAAGCTGGCCGATGAAGGCGCCGGCTGGCACCTGCAGCCCACCCCATCAAGTGACCTAGCGTTGCTTTTGGGCCTAGCTCATGTGGTGCTTACCGAGTCCTTGGCCGATACCCACTACCTGGCAGAGCGCACCGTCGGCTTAGACTCACTGCGTTCCTCGGTAGCCAGCTGGTGGCCGGAGCGCACCGCTAAAGTTACCGGTATTCCAGCCGATCAAATCCGTCGCACCGCTCGCGCCTTGGCCGCTGCGGCCAAGAGCGCCAAAAACGGTGGCAACCCTGTCTACATTCTTACCGGACGTGGCATTGAACAGCATGCCAACGGTACCGATACCGTCACCGCAGCCATCAACCTTGCACTGCTCTTGGGCCTGCCAGGAACACTGGCGGGCGGCTACGGCACCATCACCGGTCAGGGCAATGGACAGGGCGGACGCGAACACGGCCAAAAGTGCGACCAGCTGCCTGGCTACCGCAAAATTTCTGACCCGGAACACCGCGCCCACGTGGCCAAGGTCTGGGGCGTTGACCCAGAGATCATTCCCGGTCCAGGGATCCCAGCCGTTGAACTTCTGAACACTTTGGGTACCAAGTCCGGGGCACGTATGCTCATGGTTCACGGTGCCAACCCGGTCATTTCCGCACCGGATGCCAACCAGATTTTTGCCGCCCTACGCCGCCTAGACTTCTTGGTAGTCAGCGATTTCTTCTTCTCCGAAACTGCCGCCGAGGCGGATCTGGTCCTGCCGGTGTTGCAGTGGGCTGAAGAAGAAGGCACGATGACCAATCTAGAGGGCCGCATCCTTCGCCGCCGCGCCGCGATGCCAGCCCCCGGCCAAGCCAAAAGCGAATTGTGGATCTTCTCCCAACTGGCCCAACGCCTCAATGCCCCAGGCACTTTCTCCCCCAATGCTTCTGAGGTCTTCGACGAGCTAAAGCTTGCCAGCGCCGGCGGCATTGCCGACTACTCCGGAGTGAACTGGGAGGACGTGGATCAGGGTGCAGCCATCTACTGGCCTTGCCCCGAAGGCAGTGAAATCAGTACCAAGACCGGCGAGCGCAACGGCACCCCGAGGTTGTTCCTCGACCGCTTTGCGCACAGTGATGGCAAGGCACAGATCATCGCCGTCTACGCACCTAACCAGCTGCCAAACAAGCAGATTTCCTTGGTGACCGGTCGCCTGCTGGAGCACTACCAGTCAGGGGCGCAGACCCGTCGAGTTGATGAGCTGGCTACCGCCGCACCTGAGGCAGCCCTGGAAATCCACCCGAGCACTGCCCTGGCCCACCAGATCAGTGACGGGCAAATGGTCAAGGTTTCCAACCAGCGTGGCACCAGCATTGCCCGTGCAAAGCTGAGCACGGATATGCGTCTGGACACGGTGTTCTTGCCCTTCCACTTCCCGAATACCGGCACCGCCAACCTGCTGACCGATCCAAGTGTGGATCCATTCAGCAAGATGCCCGAGTTTAAACATGCCCATGTGTCTCTGAACCCGATTAAAGGGGAATCATGAAGCGTCCTGAACAGATTGTCATCATCGGCTTCGGTCCGGTAGCAGCCTCACTGATCGAAGGGCTGCTGCCCTCGGTCACCGCTGGCGACTGCGAACTGACCGTCATCAGCGCCGAAAAGCACCTGGCCTATAACCGTGTGCTTCTGGCCGAACTAGCTATCGGGGCTGCAGAACTTGAGCACCTGCTCATGGTGGATGCCGCACGTCTTGATGCCGCTGGAGTGAACGTTTTGCTTGGCGCTCAGGCCACCGGTGTTGACCGTGCACGCCGCCGGGTGCTGGTCCGCGATCACGAACCGGTGTCCTATGACCGTCTGGTCTTTGCTACCGGCGCTAGGGCAATGATCCCGTCACTGAATGGACTGAACTTTGACCCGCACGCCGATACCGCGTTGCCTGACGGAGTCTTCGCTTTACGCACCGTGGATGATGCCCAAAAGCTGCAACATTCACTGAGCATCGGCGGACGAATCTTGATCCTCGGTGGCGGAATCCTCGGCATCGAAGCTGCCCTAGCCATTGCCGCCAGCGGAGGCAAGCCCGTACTGGTTCACCACGGGGCCGCTCCCCTAGGCCGAGTTGTCGATGGTGACGGCGGAGCATTGCTCACCCGCTGTCTCAAAGACGCCGGCGTTGAAGTGATCTCTGAAGTTAAAGCCACCGGTATCAGCAAAGATGAACATGGATTTGCCGCTCTTTCCACCTCCACCCATGGAGAGATCCTCGGCGGTGCGCTGCTGATTTCCACCGGTGTTCGCGCACGCACCGAACTGGCCGAAGGTTGTGGCCTGGCGGTAGGACGCGGAATCAAAACCAACCAATTCCTCTGCGCCGATACCGAACAGCGCATCTACGCTTTGGGTGACTGCGCCGAAGTGGACGGCCAAGCCCCTGTCGGCCTGTTGGCTCCGGGCTGGGCCCAAGCCAGCTGGCTTGCCCAGCACCTATCCACACCTACCGAAGTTCCGGCCCCAGATTTTTCTGCCTCTGATGTGTTGATGCTCAAAGGTCAAGGTATTGAGGTGGCCGCCGCCGGAGATGTCAGCGCTGGCTTCTGGGATAAACCGGAACTACAGGCCACCGTATTTGCTGACCCATCGGCCGGACGTTATCTCAAAGTGGTCACTCGCGATGGTGTGGTGACTGGTTTCCTTTCCATCGGACTGCCACAGACTAGCGCCGAGCTGGTCTTGGCTTATGAGCGCGGAAATCAATTGCCTGTTGATCGCTCAACGCTTCTGCGCCTGGATGATCCTGCCGCTTTGGACTTGAGCTCCGTAGTTCCTAGCGATGAAGATCAGTTGTGCCGTTGTTCGGGAGCTACCTACGGGCAGGTTACCCATGCAGTAGGTGAAGGTTGCACCACTGTCGCGCAGGTTGGTGACTCTTGCCGTGCTGGCACCGGTTGCGGTGGCTGCAAATCCAAGATTGAGGAACTACTCAAGAAGGCTCCCGCGCTGGCCTAAACCCGCTCGCGGTTGGGCGCGTAAAACATAGACAAATGAGCTCACGTACGTCGTCACTATCCATTGACGACCAGCGTGAATTCTCTGTGCCTGGAATCAATACCACCGAATCAGTACTTTCTACGCAACCAAAACGCAGGGACCGAAGTCCCTGCGTTCCTTTTTGCTATGTCGTTGTTGGCTGGTGGTTTGTGATTCCTGGGTGCGACGTTTATTTGGTCTTCTCCAGCCACAGCTGGCCGGCGACCTCAACCAGTTCATGCATTTGAAGTGCCGGTGAATCCGCGTTCAAGCATGAGCCGGTATCCAAACGGTAAACCTCTTTGTGCAGCGGGCAAGCAACCGTTGCCACAGACTGACCATCAACCATGGTGCCACCCAGAATTCCGCGAGCCATCACCTTGGCGCCGGTGGTCGGGCAGTGGTGTGAAGCAGCGTAAAAAGAATTGGATTCGGTGCGGAAGAGTGCCAGCTGAGCACCATCAAGCAAGAGGGCTTCGCCCCAGCCTGCTTCAAGTTCTTCGCTACGGCATACCGGCGCGAAGCTGACTGACTTCTCTAGGGTTTCTTCGGCAAATTGCGTGCTCATGAACCTGTTCCTCTACTAGTGGACGTTCGCTGATATACCGAGCATAGAAGTCTCATGTTTCGCTCAACGCCGTGAGCGGTTGCTAGGTCGTAAACCCTGACTAACATTCACAATTGGCAGAGTGAGACCGCAAAATTACCGTCATTTCCACGTTTTTGATCTGTCGCGGCCTGCCCAAGTAAGGCGATCATCAGTGCAATGAGTCCACGATGTTTCATGAGTTTCACTGCCCCAAAATCTGTTGGGGAAGAAAGTTACATCGACCGAAACACAAGAGAAATTGGACTGCAAAAACGACTTTCTACAGTAGAGCTATCAGCCTGAAACTCCTCGTTTCCAAGCGAAAGTCGAATTTGATCATGGGTACAACGAACATCGCACGCCGCGTCCTAGTAATTGGTGGCGGACCGGCAGCACACCGTTTCACGGAGTCGCTGTCCAGCCGCGCACCACAGAACCTAAACATCACGGTGCTGACCGAAGAAGTCCACCTACCTTATGATCGAGTTGCTCTCTCTAAGGCACTGACCGACCGCACTGTTGATCTCACCTTAGGCGACACCACCTTGTGGGAAGCAGAGCATGTCACTTTGGAGACCAGCGCTAAAGCGGTAGCCATCGATAGTGACCAGCGCATCGTCACCACCGAGGACGGCCGAACCTTCGGCTACGACGAACTAGTACTCGCCACCGGCTCCGACGCCACCGCACTGAAAATCCCAGGCAACGAGCACAGTTTTGTATACCGCACCCTAGAAGATGTTTGGTCTATCGCGGAAAAGATCGAGGAACTCAAAACTACCCTTGGCCGTACTCCAGTAGTAGCCACCGTTGGTGGCGGTCTGCTCGGCTTGGAAGCTGCCGCCGGCGCACAGGCTTTAGGTGCCGAAGCGCTAGTTATTGATAGTGGTAACTGGTTGATGCGCTCCCAGCTCGATGAAGGTGCCGGTCAGGCGATGGGCCGATTGATCAAGGAAACCGGCTTCACCGTGCACGGCGGGTTCCGCCCTAAGGAAATCATCACCCACGACGGCGCGGTCACCGGCGTCCTGCTCACCAACGATAAAGTTATCGACGCAGATATGGTCATCGCTTCCATCGGTGTCTCCCCGCGTGATGAGCTGGCCCGCACCTACAACAACGCTCTAGATCAGGCCGGCAGCGAAGCTCCCCGCTTCGGCATGGGCCCACGTGGCGGTGTGGTTATCGAACCGAACTGCTCAACCGGGATCCAGAACATCTGGGCCATCGGTGAAGTCGCCAACTTCGACGGAATGTGCGTCGGTCTGGTCGCTCCAGCCAACTCCATGGCTGAAATTGTGGCCGAACAGCTCTCCGGCGGCCACGCAGAATTCCCTGGCTTTGATACCGCCACCAAGCTCAAGCTCTCCGGAGTAGATGTCGCCAGCTTCGGTGATGCCTTTGCACAATCCGAAGGTGCGCTGGAAGTTGTTTACGCTGACGCACCGCGTGGCCTGTACCAAAAGCTTGTTGTTTCTGCCGACGCAAAAACCTTGCTCGGTGGCATCTTTGTTGGAGATGCGACCCCGTACCAGTCCCTGCGTCCCATGCTTGGCCGTGAACTTGCTGCCGAACCCGGTGCTTACCTGAGCGCAATTGGCGGAGAAGCACCGGAAGGTGAACTGCCCGATGACGCGGTGATGTGTTCTTGCAACAATGTTTTGGTTGGAGACATCCGCGACGCAGTCTCCGGTTGTGGCAGCTGTGAGGGCAAGGATCCAGTCACCACGGTGGCTGGCCTGAAGGCTTGCACCCGTGCCGGAACTCAGTGTGGTTCGTGTGTCCCGATGATCAAAAAGCTGATGGAATCCCAGATGAAGAAGGACGGAGCCGAGGTTTCCACGGATCTGTGCGAACACATCTCCTTCTCCCGCCCAGAACTTTTCGAAGCCATCCGCGTTGCCGGTGCGGCCACCTTCGATGAAGTGATGGAACGATTCGGTACCGGGCCAGGTTGCGATATCTGCAAGCCGGCCATCGCCAACATCCTTTCTTCGCAGACCTCGGTGCACCCAATGGATGCAGGTCTAGCCGGCGCCCAGGATACCAACGACCGCGCACTGGCCAATATGCAAAAGGATGGCACCTACTCGGTAGTCCCACGTATTCCAGGTGGTGAAATCACCCCAGAGAAGCTCGCAGTGATTGCCACGGTGGCACAGAAATACGGCCTGTACACCAAGCTCACCGGCGGCCTGCGTATCGATATGTTTGGCGCCCGACTCGACCAGCTGCCTGAAATTTGGCGCGAACTAGTGGATGCCGGATTCGAGTCCGGTCAGGCCTACGGCAAGTCCCTACGCAATGTGAAAACCTGTGTCGGTTCCTCCTGGTGCCGCTACGGCATGCTCGACTCGGTGGCCATGGGCATCGAAATGGAGCTGCGCTACCGCGGGTTGCGAGCCCCGCACAAGTTCAAGATGGGTGTCTCGGGCTGCGCCCGTGAATGCGCCGAGGCTCGGGCCAAGGACATTGGCGTGATCGCCACCGCCGAAGGTTGGAACCTCTACGTTGGCGGTAATGGTGGAGCCAACCCGGCCCACGCTCAGCTGCTGGCCGGTGGCCTAGATGACGCCACCCTGCTCAAATACATCGACCGCTACCTGATGTACTACATCCGCACCGCAGACAAGCTGCAGCGTACCGCGCACTGGTTGCAGGATCTGGATGGCGGACTGGATCGTGTGAAGCAGGTAGTAATCGACGATTCCCTGGGTCTGGCCGAAGAGATGGAAGCGGCCATGGAACGCCACGTTGCCAACTATGAGGATGAGTGGGCCGCTACCCTGGCTGACCCAGTCAAGCTCAAGCGCTTCCGCTCCTTCGTGAACACCGCAGAGCCAGATACCGACTTGGCCTACGTTCCAGAGCGTGGCCAGAAGCGTCCGGCCGAGCCGGTGGCGCTAGGCACCCACATCCCCATCGGAGCACCCCAGCACTAAGTAACCCAGCACTAAGTACCCCCAAATCCACCCGCGCTTACAGTTTCGAGCTGTTACCAGCGCGGGTGGATTTGTGCGCGCAGCTTGGCATCGTAGAGATCACGAACCGCAGTGTTGAACTCACTGGAGATCTCTAGTGAACCGGCCGCGGCATTAGCACGTGCCTGCTGCTCATTGCGTGCCCCGGGAATGATGGTGCTGATTCCCTCTTGAGCCGCCAACCAAGCCAACGCAACCTGCGCGCTGGTAGATTCTGGGGATTCATTTTTGGCTAACTGTGCAAACTGACCAGCAGCCTCTACCCCGGTGGCGTAGTCCACGCCGGAGAACGTCTCGCCTACGTCAAAGGCCGAACCGTCACGGTTGAAGTTTCGATGATCGTCTTGGGCAAATTCGGTGTTCAAGTTGTATCGATTGGTGAGCAGCCCGCTGGCCAAAGGAACACGAGCGATGATTCCTACGCCGGCTTCGCGTGCTGCTGGCAGGACAACTTCTAAAGGCTTATGTCGGAAGGCGTTGATAATGATCTGCACTGTTGCGATGTTCGGCCGAGCAATGGCAGCCAATGCTTCATCCACGGTTTCTACCGAAACGCCGTAGTTGGCCATGCGGCCTTCATCCACCATCGTGTCCAGCGCGTCATAGACGGCATCGGTGGAATACACCGAAGTTGGCGGACAGTGCAACTGCACCAAATCCAGGGTGTCCACTCCAAGGTTTTTACGCGAGCGGTCATTCCAAGCTCGGAAGGCATCAAGGTTGTAGTTTTCCGGTACCTGCTCAACCCTGCGGCCCATTTTGGTGGCCACCGTGATGCCAGCTTCTGGGTTTGCTTTGAGCCACTTACCAATCGCCTCTTCGCTGCGTCCGTCGCCGTAGACATCCGCAGTATCAAAGAAGCTCACGCCAGCCTCGTAGGCGGCATCTAATACTGCTAGGGCGTCTGCTTCATCGACCGATCCCCAGTCAGCTCCAAGCTGCCACGTTCCTAGGCCAATGACGGATACCGTGCGGTTAGTGCGTCCAAGTTCTCTATTTTGCATAGCTCCGAGTCTATGGTGCCTTAGCTATTAACGATACCAACGGCGGTGTTTCAACCAATAACTTTATGTTCCATTCGATAGAATATTGGTTGTCATCACAACACTGAGGAGATCATGTTTCTCGCAATTTTAACGATCATCTGCGCCTTCATTGGCGTGATTGTCATGCTCGTCGGCAAGGCATTGAAGCCTGAAAACAAAAACCGCACTTCCACCAGGCTCACCGGCTTTGGCATATTCTTCGTATCGCTGATTGTCCTCGCGTTTATGTGTGTCACCATCGTTCAGCCACGAACCGTGGGAGTGAAGGTTGCATTGGGCAAGCCGACCTCGGTGGTTAGCAACGGCTTCCACCTGAAGTGGCCTTGGGAAAAGGTCGAGAAATTAGACGGTTCGGTCCAGAACGATGTCTACTCCGCAGATAGTGGCATTCCAGTTCGTTTGGGAAACAACGGTCGTGCCGACGTTGATGCCTCGATCCAATGGCAGCTGAAGACCGACGACGCCATGGACGTGTTCCTGGATTACCGCACCTTTGAAGGTATTCAGTCGAACCTTGTTGATCGAAACTTCCGCGCCGCATTGAATGAAGTGATGGCCACCTATGATCCACTGGCCTACACCGAACCGTCCAAGGGCGGTCAGGACCTTGAAGGACTAGCTAAGTCCGTTCAGGAAAAGATGCAGGCCAAGGTCAAAACTCAGATTGCGATCCGCTCGGTAACCCTGCCAATCATCAATTTTGATGAGCCAACGCAGAACCGAATCAATGAGCTGCAGTCAGAAGCTGCTAAGACTCGCGTAGCGCAACAGCGTAAGCAGACCAGCACCGCCGAGGCAGAGGCCAACAAGATCTTGGAACGCTCCTTGACTCCTGAGACTCTGACTTCCAAGTGTTTGGACATCGTTGCTGAATCCAACCAGAGCCCTATCGGTTGTTTCCCTAACTCGGGAGTTCAGCCCATCACCATGACCGGTGATCAGAAGTCCAAGTAACTTCACGCAGGTACAGCAATGGCTCCAACATTTTGTTGGAGCCATTGCTGTACCTAGATACTGAGGCTCTAGCCTTGCGGCATCGGCCGGTCACCGGCTTGGCCTGGCTGTTCGGCGATGATCTGCACTTCAAGACCCTGGTGGTCATAGAGTTTGCCATCGATTAGACGGTCACCGTCTTCTAGCCCGGCAATCTGATATTTGTAGACTGCACGCTGGGAGATTGTCTTTTTCCCCCAGGACAGTTCGTTGAAGATAATGTTCAGCAGTACCGCCATGATGGTGGCCGACGAAATGCTGGACTGGAAGATAGTGCCCACCCAAGTAGGGAAGGCAGCATAGAAGTCAGCTTTCACCATAGGGATACAGCCGAAGGCCAGCGAGGTCGCGATGATCAGCATGTTCATGTTGTCATCTTTGACCTTGGCCAGGGTGCGAATACCAGCGGCCGCCACCGAACCAAAAAGCACAATTCCGGCGCCGCCGAGTACGGGCTGCGGAACAGAGGCGATAACACGTCCAAGTACCGGCAGTAAGCCCAGAATGACCAGGATGCCACCGCCAGTAGCCACAACAAAGCGGCTCTTCACACCGGTGATTGCCACCAGGCCAACATTCTGCGCGAAGGCTGACTGGGTGAAGGTGTTGAACACTGGGGCAACGGTGGAGGAAAGCATATCGGCGCGCAGGCCGTTGGCGATACGACGGGCATCAACCTTAGATCCAGTCACCTCGGCGACCGCGAGCATGTCTGCAGTGGTTTCGGTATAGGTAACTAGGATGACGATCATCATCGAAATAATGGCACTGATCTCAAAGACCGGAGCACCAAAAGCAAAGGGTGTTGGCACCGCAAAAATGTCACCGGTAAGCACCTGAGAAAAATCGGTCATCCCCATAAAAACAGCCACAATCGTACCCAAGACGATGGAGAGCAGAATCGATAAGCGCGAAAGAGCTGCGACCCCGGACTTCGACAGAGCCAACAGAATTACTAGGGTGATGGCAGCTAGGGCAATGTTTTTCATCGACCCGTAGTTCTCCCCCGCAGCGGCTCCGCCCATGGCCCAGTCTGCAGTCACCGGGAAGAGCGAAACCCCAATAATGGTGATCACCACTCCGGTGACCACCGGCGGGAAGAACCGTAAGAGTTTGGCGAAGAATGGTGCGATCACAATACCGATCGCACCGGCTGCTAGCACCGCACCAAAGACCGCCGGCATGCCACCGCCACCGTTCATGATGGCGATCATCGTTGCCACACCGGAGAACGAGGTGCCCTGAACCAATGGCAGCTGAGCTCCGAAGAATGGAATGCCCAAGGTCTGCAAGATGGTAGCCAAGCCGCCAACAAACAAGCAGCAGGCAACCAGCACACCCATTTGTGCCGTATCCATTCCTGCAGCGCCACCCATAACCAGTGGCGGGGCGATGATTCCGCCGTACATGGTCAACACGTGTTGGAAGCCGTAGGCCACCGTGCGACCGGGGCTCAGGCGTTCATCTTCAGGTCTTGCACTCAGCACCGGTTGGCTACTGGCAGCACTCATGGGGTTGTTCCTCTTCAGGTCGCTGCGGTGGATGATGCCTTCAATTCTCGCCCATCACCACCGCTGACCTGTGGAACTTAGGCGCTAGGAGTCCAATGTTGCGCCCGGCTGTTGGGTATGTTCGACGAAACGCACCATCATTGCTTTAAAGCCGGGGGTGTTGGATTCACGGGCCACCAAGTCACGATGCACTAGTGCGTTAGCTTCTGGATAGTAGGCAGCAACGCACCCCTTAGCAGTCGGGTAGGAAACCAAACGGAATCGATTGGCACGACGCTCGGTGCCGGCGAAGGTGGAAATCACGTCCACCAAATCACGGTCGACAAATCCTGTATCCGCCAGATCTTCAGGGTTGATCAAGATGACACGGCGCCCATCCTTGATGCCGCGGTAGCGGTCATCAAGCCCGTAGAAGGTGGTGTTGTACTGGTCGTGGCTTCGCATGGTCTGCAAGATGAGGTGACCTTCGGGGGCTTCCAGCGCTTCAAAGTCCGAGACGGTGAAGCGTCCCTTGCCGATGTCCGTGGCGAAGGACCGAGTATCGCGTGGCGGGTTGGGAAGGACAAAGCCATTCTTCTCGCGCACCCGGCGGTTGAAGTCCTCAAATCCGGGCAACACCTTTTCGATGTGGTCGCGGATGACGTCATAGTCTTCAGCCATGGCGCGCCAGTTGATCGGGTGCTCTTCGCCCAGAATTGCTTGCGCCATACGCGCCACAATTACGGGTTCCGCCAAAAGGTGGTCAGAGACCGGGGCCAGCCGCCCTTGGGTTGATTTGATGACCGACATGGAGTCTTCCACGGAAAGGAACTGCGCACCGCCCGGGTGCTTGTTGTCCTTGTCGGTGCGCCCCAAGGTAGGAAGAATCAACGAAGTCTTGCCATGCACCACGTGCGATCGGTTGGGCTTGGTCGAAATATGCACGGTTAGTTTGGCCCGTTGCATGCCCGCTTCCAACGCCTCGGTATCCGAGTTGGCTAGAGCAAAGTTTCCGCCCATCGAGACAAAAACATCAACCTCATCTTTTTCAAAGGCATGTAGCGCTTCGGTGGAATCATAACCATGCGCGCGTGGTGAGGTGATGCCAAATTCTTTATCAATGGAAGCCAACAGTTGTTCGGTCGGCTTCTCCCAAATGCCCATGGTGCGGTCGCCCTGAACGTTGGAGTGACCACGCACAGGGCAGGCTCCGGCCCCGGGCTTGCCGAAGTTGCCCTGAAGCAACAGAAGGTTGATGATTTCTTTGAGCGTCGGCACCGAGTGCGGCTGCTGGGTCAGTCCCAGAGCCCAACAAATAATGGTTGCTTTGGACTTGATCAGCAGCCCGGCTATTTCGGTGATTTCTGCACGGGTGAGACCGGTGGCTTGCTCAGTAGCGTCCCAGTCCAGGGTTGCGCGAGCTTCTTGGTAGGCGTCAAAACCATCGGTGACTTCATCAATGAATTTGTGGTCCACAACGGTGCCAGGGTTCTTGGCTTCTTCTTCGAGCAAAAGATGTCCGAAGGCTTGGAACAGTGCCAAGTCACCGCCCACCTTGATCTGCAGGAAATCACTGGCCACTGGGTCAGGAGTGCCCAGCATTCCCTTAACGGTCTGGGGATCTTTGAATCCGAAGAATCCGGCCTCTGGCAGTGGGTTAACCGCGACAACTCGGGCCCCGCGCTTGCGTGCATCGGAGAGAGCCGAGAGCATCCGTGGGTGGTTGGTGCCGGGGTTTTGACCCACAACAAAAATCAGTTCGGTGTGTTCAAAGTCTTCAAGACTGACCGTGCCCTTGCCGATACCAATCGTTGGGTTCAGTGCGGTACCCGAAGATTCATGGCACATATTTGAGCAGTCTGGCAGGTTGTTGGTCCCCAAGCTGCGAGCCAACAACTGGTACATAAATGCTGTCTCGTTGGCGGTACGGCCGGACGTGTAAAAAACGCAACGTTCAGGGGTGGAGTCATGCACGTGTTGTGCGATGGTCTCAAAAGCTTCGCCCCAGCTGATCGGCTGGTAGTGGCTTTCACCCTCGTGGATGATCATGGGGTTGGTGATGCGGCCCTGTGACCCCAACCAGTATTCGGTCTTGTCCTGCAGTACTGAAATTGGGTGCTCTTCGAACCACTGTGGAGTGACGGTGCGGGAACTGGCTTCTTCTGCGATCGCCTTGGCGCCGTTTTCACAAAACTCTGCAGGTTTGCGGCGTTCGGTAATGGATTCGGGCCAAGCGCAGCCCGGGCAGTCAAAGCCGTTGTGTTGGTTGACCCGCAGCATTGAGCGCAGGGTGCGGCTCGGGCCGGCCTGAGAGAATCCACGCTCCATCGACACCATGACGGCTTTGAGTCCCGCCGCCGCATGGGCTGGTTCGCTGACTTTCAGCTCATCTTCGTTGATGTCTTTTTTCGGTGCCGAACGATGCATGGGGCCCTCCTCTGGGTTGTGCGAACGAATACTGATATCCAGCTCACATATTACAAGCCTACGCCTTGATCACGCGATGCGCATGGGTATATATGTTCACGCTGGTACTGCGCGAAAATGCCGCCAGCGTTAGACCTGTTTCTTCAGCCAAATCTACCGCCAAAGACGACGGTGCGCTCACCGCGGTGAGCAATCCGATCCCGGCCATCGCTGCCTTCTGAACCAGCTCAAAAGATGCACGCCCCGAAACCTGCAGCACCGCATCGTTTAATGGCAGCATCCCCTGGCGCAAAGCTGCGCCAATGACTTTGTCCACCGCATTATGCCGACCTACGTCTTCACGCAGGATCAGTAATTCACCGTCCGTTGCAAACAGCCCCGCGGCGTGCACTCCCCCGGTGGAAGAGAAGAGTTGCTGGGATTCACGTAGCGTATCGGGTAGGTCCAGCAAGGTGTTGACATCAATGATCCCGCTGCGATCAGCCAGCTTAAATCCGGCCTTTTTTCGCACCTCATCAATGGAATTGGTTCCGCAGATCCCGCAGGCAGAACTGGTTACCACATTGCGTGCTGCCGCTAGATCTGGCGGCGTAGCTCCGGCAGCCAGTTGCACCTCAATGACGTTAAAGGTCTGGTTACCTTCTTCATCGGTGCCCGCGCAGTAGCGCATGGAAACGAGTTGTTCTGCGCTGCGAATAACCCCTTCGCCCACCAAAAAGCCAGAGACCATATCGAAGTCGTCCCCGGGGGTGCGCATAGAAGTGGTGTAGGAGGTGTGCCCAAAACGAATTTCCAGCGGCTCTTCGCCCGCCAGTTTCTCCTCGCGGGTACGCCAGCCGCCTTCACGGGTTGCACGAATAACTCGACGGCGAACGATCTTTCGACCCATTTGGTTGCTCCTTGCGGTGCTTCACAGTGCTCAGGGCAATACTCGCACACCGCGGGCATAAACGCAGTTCCGGTGCTACTTTTCGCCTTGAATCAGGACCGTTGATACAGGCAGTCTCGTGTCGCACCGTAGCTCTTTGACCAGTGACATTCCGAGCAGAGTCACGATGATCGTAAACGGCACCGCCGAAAGAATGGCTGCTTGCTGCAGCGCTTCGAGCCCGCCCACCAGGAGCAGCACAATCGCGCAGACACCGGTTAGCAATCCCCACACTGTCAGCACCGGTCGCTTTGGATACATGTTGCCGCCCGAGGTCAATGTTCCCAGGACATAGGTGTTGGAATCTGCACCAGTAATAAAGAACAAAACAACGAGTATCACGGTAAAAGCTGAGGTAACCGCAGGCATCGGTAGCTCCGCGAGCATTGCGAAGAACGTACTGTTCGTATCAGTGAGCGTAGCTTGTCCAATCCCTGTGGAACCGTTCATTTCTTGGTGAATAGCAGTACCACCAAAAATGCTGAACCAAATGCTGAAAACTAGCGAGGGAACACCCATTACGGCGATAACAAACTCTCGGATCGTGCGCCCCTTGGAAATGCGTGCCAAGAAAATTCCGACGAATGCGCCCCAGCTCAGCCACCAAGCCATCATAAAGTAAGTCCACCACTGCATCCATTGCAGATCTTCCGCATTCGACGGAGTCAGTAGCGCGACGGCAGGAAATTCTGCAAGGAACTGACCCACTGATCGGAAGTAGATATTGCTGATGAAGCCCGTGGGACCAGATATAAGAACAAATACACCGATCACAGCAGCACCAATCATGGTGCCTTGGCTGAGCCATTTAATACCTTTACCCACACCAGACAAGGCAGAGAGAGTGAAGATAATGGTGACACCGGCGATGATGACGATCTTCACGAAGATGTCCGTCGGAACACCGAACAGTCGGTTAAAACCTTCGGCAATTTGTGAAGCTCCCAATCCCAAGGAAGTTGTTGTGCCGAACAATGTAGCAAGGACGGTAAACACGTCAATAGCCTTGCCCAACAGTCCGTCCATGGACTTGCCAAGTACGGGTCGCAGCATCACCGACACGAGACCGGAATTTCCACGCCGATGAGTTGAGTAGGCAATAGCTAGCCCAAAGACACCAAACAAGGCCCAAGCGTTCGGCCCCCAGTCGAAGTAAGAGAACTGCAGCGCTAGCACCGCGGCATCCATGGTTCCTGGCTCAGCTCGGTTATGTGGAGGATCCATGAAGTGACTCATGGGCTCGGCGGCACCATAACTGATCAATCCGATACCCATCACGGCCCCTAGAATCATTGCGATCCAGGCCCATGTGGAGAATTCTGGACGGTCTTTGTCCTTCCCGAGCCGGATGCCGCCGAAACGCGAAAAGGCTAAGAACAGCATCAGTAAAATGCAGCCCAGTGTGACCAGCAGATAGCTCCAGCCTATATATTGCGCGGACCAGGTGGAGGCAGTGGACATTAGTCCATTGAGCTGCTCCGGTGCGAATGCTGCCCAGAGCACGAATACCGCAACTAGTACTAGGGAGATGACCAGCACGCTGCCCGGACCATAAAGTTTCTGATATACCTTTTTGGATTCGATCCGGCTACTGGCTCGGCGAAGCTCACCGCCGGTCAGCGTGGGCCCTCCACGAGGGCCTTGGCCCTGATTCTCATCGATGTCCGTATTCATGTCTCTGGCACTCCTTAAAATTGGTGGAGCCTTCTGATTGCTGTTTTAGAGAGCTTGCAATTCGGCACCGTCGAAGAACCGACCAGCCTTGTAGATCATGGGTTCCAGCTCCGCGACCTCCGAGTGCTTGACCTTCGCAATAAATACGGTGTGGGTTTTGGCTTGGAAACGTTCCTTGATCTCGGCCTCGATTGAAGCGGCTGAGCCATCGAGCAGTGGGCTACCGTCCGGACCTTCATGCCACTGCAGGTCAGCAAATTTGTCGTCCCCCTTGGAGGCGAAGACACCGATCGTTTCGCGCTGATCGTTGCTCATGATGTTGATTCCCAAATGCGTGGATTTGAATAGCGACGCATAGGTACTGGTCGTCTTCTGTACGCAGACGAGTACCAGAGGCGGTTCTAACGAAACCGAAACGTAGGAATTTGCGGCCAGTCCTCGTGGCTTTCCACATTCGTCTTTGGTGGTTACTACGGTCACCCCAGTGATGAACTGACGGTTGAAGCCTTTGAGCGCGGCCAGGTCGGGGACTCCGCTCAGATCATCTACCACCACGCCATTTTCGGCGGACTCGAATGCCGATTTTAGTGACGGGACTCCGACGTCTTCCAATAATTCGCTCTGATCCCAAGTCACTTCTTCGGAAATAATCTTTCCCTCTTTGACCTTCATGAGATTTGAACCGCGAGTCTCAACGCTATTTCCGGTGGCAGGTACGCCTTGAAGGTCATTGGTGAAGGTTCCGTTGGTACGCCAGAAAATCGCGATTGACTCTTTGCTTTCATCCACCAATAGGTGATCGATGGTGGTGACCAGATCCGGGAATGCTTCGCGAACAGTCAGGATGTCCTGTTTCAGCGCCTGAGCGGTCGAGATGTTCTTGGACTTGTTGCTGATGCGCTGGAAGTCAGGATGGAAAACATTGTCGAGCGAATCAACGTGGCCACGATCCCATGCTGCCTCCCATGCGGTGAGCAGTGATTCTTTGACTTGCTGGAGAGAATAATTGGTTTGTTGCATGCATGAAATGCTAGCAAAGCGTGTGACAGAGTCAACAGATTTTCAAATTTCTTTTAAATTCAGCGAATTATCAAGGATTGCTTGCATGCAAGAGGAACTATGGTTACTGTTCTTGTATGCAACAGAGTTCAGTAGCTGAGGTAAAACGCAGCGTCGCAACAGATACGTCACTTTTGAGTCGGCTGCGCCAAATGATCGTTACCGGTGCAGTGATGCCCGGAGCGCTTTTGGCGGAAACGGCACTGGCTCAAGAGTTTGAGGTCAGCCGCACTCCGATTCGAGAAGCGCTCAAGCAGCTAGAGCGTGAAGGACTAGTAGAGGTACGCGCCAGGGTCGGAACCTTCGTTCGAAAGCCAACACAGCGCGAGATCCACGAGATGTTTGAGCTCAAAGAATCGTTCGAAGGTCTTGCTGCCGGCCTTTTGGCTAAGCGTGGGCCAGTTCCTGAACTTGAACATCTCAAAGAGAATGTCGCTCGCAGCCAGCAAGCAGTGGAACACGGTGACGCACAAGAGTATTCGCAACTAGTGCACGACTTCCACAGCACTTTGGTTGCTGGAGCCGACAACAGAAAACTCTCCGAGCACTACGACTTGCTAATGAATCAGCTTGCCTACCAGCGAATAGTCTCCCAGACGCTAAGCCAGCCTGGCCGTCTGCAAAATTCGGTCAAGGAGCATCAAGCAATTATCGATGCCATCAGTTCCAAGGACCCGCTGGCCGCTGAACTCGTGATGCGTAGACATGTTGCCGCTTCAAGCCAATTAGCAGCCATCGCCGCCTTGAAAGAGGATGAAGGACAGTCCAACTAGCCCCATCCTCAGATCATCACGCAAAGGATTATCAAATGAACTCTCCCTTGGTCGTTTCAACCCAGCCCGTTGATTTGAGCCGCCGTTCAACGCTCACGGATTATTCGGATCTTGCAACTGCCACCGGACTTCGCAAAATCACAAGCACCGCAGAAGAGGTTCCACACCCGCAGCTAGGAACGATCACTCGCGCTACAGCTACAGCCGTAATCGCTAACCCTTGGCTCGGCACCAACACGGAACATGACTTGTCCGAACGCACTGAAGCGATCGCTCCGCTACTGGCCAAATTGCTCTCCGACCGGCTTCTGTATTCGCTCGGCGGTGCCGAACAAATACAAGCCTTCGGCAAAGCCGCCATTGTGGGCACTGCGGGCGAATTGGAGCACGCGGGAGCGCTGATCCATACTCCGTTCTTCGGCAATTTGTTGCGCGAAGCCTTACAAGGAACCTCAATCATCTGCTTCGTTGACGGTCGCGGGATACCTGGCGAAACCTTGCGAGTACCCATGTGGCACAAGACCGCAGCGGCAACCCGCACCCACTACCAGACCATCGAGATCTCTTTGCCTGATGCGCCGCATGCCGCAGAGATCGCCGTCGTCGCCGCAGCATCCGGTGGGCCACGACCCCACGCTCGCATCGGCGACAGAAGCACAGACCGCCCCATTACCTCTGCAATTCTGAAAGGAATCAAACTATGAACTACCGCAAGCTAGTGACAATCGTTGAAGAAATCAGCACCGAAGGTGGCCAAGCTGTAGACCCTGTGGCACGCGTGGCCATCGTCGCTGCAGTTATCGATAACCCATGGGCGGGCCAAGGATTCGTCAAAGATCTGAACCCAGGCATTGACTCTGTGGCATCGAGCCTCGGCGCACTGTTGGCGCCTCGGGTTATTGAAGCTCTAGGTGCGCCGCTCGAAGCCTACGGGAAGGCAGCAATCGTCGGGTTAGACGGCGAAATTGAGCATGGCTCAGCGCTTATCCACACTTTGAAATTCGGCAATCACTTCCGTGACGCCGCTAAGGCAACGACCTTACTTCCCGCTGTTGAAAAGCGTGGGCCGGCAGGAGTCCAGTTCGATATTCCGCTCAAGCACTTCACGGACGCAACCATCCGTTCGCACCACCAGAGCATTGAAGTGAAGATCTCCGACGCTCCACATTCGGGCGAAATTCTGATCGCTCTAGCCGGTGCCACCCGAGGACGTCCTCAAGAACGCCTCGCCGCACTGAGCACCGAGCAGTAGTCCCCGGCAATATTCGACCACGGAGCAAAGCACCGATGAAAAGCACCAAACGACCGCAGGTTCTCTTACTGCACGGCGTGGGGTTAGACCGCACGATGTGGGACCCACTGCGCGAACTTCTGGTTCATGATTCGAATGCAATTGACTTGCCAGGTCACGGCGCGCAGCCCCCGCTACGTTCCGCGCAGGGTTTGAAGAGCCTGGCGGAGGATGTCCTTGAGCGGTTCGAAACCGTGGAACCAGTTCATTTGGTGGGATTCTCTCTAGGCGCACTGATCGCGCAACACATCGCGCGATTCGCACCCGAGCGAGTACTCACGCTGAGCGCCATAAATTCGGTCTGCCAACGTACCGAGGAAGAGGCAGCCTCCGTCGAACAACGATTGGCAACAGCTGGTGTGAATTTTGCTCAGGGTGTGGATCGCGCTATTGAGCGGTGGTTCCCGGCAGGCGAAACCCAAGTTGATCAGCAGATCATCAAGGGAATTCGAACAACGATGTCCGGCAATGACCTCGAATCATATCTTCACGCCTACGCGGTCTTTGCCCACGGGGACCGTGAGATTTCCGGTGAACTAGCTCAAATAAAGGCGCCGACGCTAGCAATCACCGGCGAACAAGATCCAGGTTCAACGCCGCAGATGTCCCGCCGGTTGGCCGACGCTGTGCCCAACTCACGGCTGCGAATCATCGAAGGCGCCAGACATATGCTTCCGGTCGAGAACCCGGCGGCTCTAGCTTTTGAACTAAATAGCTTTTTCAGCGACATTGAAGGGGAACACGCATGAGTGAGCAGTATCTGCATTTCATCAACGGTGAGCATGTAGCTCCCAGCGAAGATCGTTTCTTCACCAGCACCAACCCGGCAACACTTGAAGAACTCTACGAGGTTGCCCGCGGCAATGCGCACGATGTGGATCGGGCTGTCAAAGCCGCACACAAGGCATTCACTTCTACCGCGTGGAGTTCGCTGAGCGCCACAGCGCGTGGACACCTACTTCGCCGACTTGGTGATCTCATTGGAGAGAACGCCGAGAAGCTAGCACGCTACGAATCGCTAGATAACGGTAAGCTACTGCGCGAAATGCGCGGTCAGCTGGCCACTTTGCCCGAGTATTTCTATTACTACGCCGGCTTAGCGGACAAGGTCCAAGGATCTCAGATTCCGTCAATGAACCCGGCCATTTTGAACTACACCCAGCGTGAGGCATTAGGCGTCGTTGGTGCCATTACGCCGTGGAATTCGCCACTGACGTTGACCACTTCTAAGATTGCCCCTGCTCTGGCCGCAGGCAATACCGTGGTCATCAAACCCAGTGAATACACTTCGCGTACCGTGCTGTTGCTGGCAGAACTAGCGGACCAAGCTGGTTTCCCGCCGGGAGTCGTGAATGTGGTGACCGGCTACGGAGCCGAAGCTGGCGCCGCATTGGTCTCGCACCCGCTATTAGCGAAGATCTCCTTTACCGGTTCCACCGTAACCGGTTCTCGGATTGCTTCCGAAGCCGCCAGTCGTTTCATCGGTTGCACATTGGAATTGGGTGGCAAGAGCCCCAACATCATCTTCGATGACGCCAACGTCGCCAATGCAGCTATGGGAGTAGTTGCAGGAATCTACGCTGCGGCCGGCCAAACCTGCATCGCAGGAAGTCGCGTCTTCGCACATAAGTCGGTGTACGACGAGCTACTTGAACGAGTTACCGAAAGAGCGAAGTCCATCGTGATCGGCGACCCGCTGAATGACGCTACCGAGCTCGGGCCGCTGGCCTTCGCCGATCAGCTGAATAAGGTGTCTGGCTACGTGAAGATCGGCGCCGATGAAGGTGCCACCGTCTTGGCTGGCGGAACGCGTCCTGAGGGCCTAGAACTGCCAGGGTACTTCTTCTCACCGACTGTACTCACCGATGTTAATAACAACATGCGTGTGGTGCGCGAGGAAATCTTTGGCCCCGTGGCCGCGATCATGCCATTCGAAAACGAAGATGAACTACTGGGCATGGCCAACGACACTGAATATGGTCTGGCCGCAGGAGTTTGGACCCAAAATTTGGCACGCGCCCATCGCATGGCTCGCCGACTTGAGGCCGGCACCATCTGGGTCAACACCTATCGGGCGATGTCTCCGATGTCCCCTCGTCAGGGCTTCAAGAGCTCCGGTGTTGGCATCGAACATGGCCTGGAATCTATGAACGAATACACCCGTCTGAAGAGCGTCTGGATCAATACCGATGAATCCCCGGTAGCTGACCCATTCGTCATGCGCGGCTAACGAAGGAGCAACAAATGCCACTCATTGATGTATCCATCGCAAAAGGTCGTTCCCCACAGCAGTTGCGGGCCTTCATCAAAGCCTTGCACGAAGCGGCCGAAAACACCGTGGACGCTGCCAGCGAGAACATCACCGTCATTGTGCGCGAAGTCGAGCATGAGCATTGGTCACGGACCAACACCACCATCGCCGAACGCAATAACACCCAGACTCCTGCCTAAGGGCTCCCGTTAACCGAAAGAAGGATAGACATGCGTTTTTCACTGTTCATCCATATGGAACGCTACGACGACTCGATCAGCCACGAACAGCATTTTGAGAACCTCGTTGAACTGACACAGTTGGCCGAAGCCGGCGGCTTTTCCACGGTGTGGATCGGTGAGCACCACTCCATGGAGTACACGGTCTCCCCTAGCCCGATCCCACAGTTGGCCTATCTTGCAGCCAAAACTTCCACCATTCGGTTGGGTGCAGGCACCATTATCGCCCCATTCTGGACTCCTATTCGAGCCGCCGGAGAACTCGCACTGCTAGATATTATTAGCAACGGACGAGCCGAGTTGGGCGTGGCGCGTGGTGCCTACCAGTTCGAATTTGATCGGATGACCGACGGCATGAAGGCCACCGACGGTGGCCAGGCCATGCAGGAACTCATCCCTGCGGTGAAAAATCTCTGGGAGGGCGACTACGCCCATAACGGCGAAGTGTGGCAGTTCCCAACCTCCACCTCGGTGCCGAAGCCCAAGCAGAAGCAGATTCCGGTCTGGGTCGCCGCCCGAAGTCCGGAGTCCCACGATTACGCCGTGGCCAACGGTTGCCATGTCATGGTGACGCCGCTAATGAAGGGGGATGACGAAGTCGAGGCTCTGGTCGAGAAGTACGAGAGTGCCATCGCGGCACACCCGGAGGTCGAGCAGCGTCCCGACATAATGGTCCTGCGCCACACCTACCTGCACTCCGCCGAAGAGCCAGAGGCATGGCGCCCGGCGGCCGAAGGCATCCAGAAGTTCTACCGTACCTTTGATGCCGTCTTCGGCAACAAGGTGGCGCCTATCAACGGATTCATTGCCCCGAGTTCTGAAGAAAAGTTTGCGGGACGCGAAGAATTCACTACCGAGTCGCTACATGAGACAGCAATGATCGGCACTCCCGATGTAGTTATTAACCGCTTGCGACGCTATGAAGAACTAGGCGTGAGCGAATACAGCTTCTGGAGCGACAACGCCATGAGCCACGAAGAAAAGAAGCGATCCTTGCAGATCTTCATCGATGAAGTAGTGCCTAAGTTCGCGCCGTAATATTCAAACGCTCATTACGTGGCGGTCAAGTATCTCATTGTGACCCTTGACCGCCGCGAATTCGTTCCGCGAATTGTGGGTCTACACTTTGGTAATACTGTTTTTACCGCCGATTATCGTGAATTGGGCAATGCAGTAGGCCGGTCGATCGTAGACTGAGCAAATGCCTGTACCAAGTGAAGAATTTCTAGCGCTCTACGACGCGCAGCTGCGAACCGACGCGGAGACGCCCAGTGCGCTGTCCGTGACCATGCTCGGCGAACTGCGTTTGGTTACCTTTGCCCACGGGCGCGGGTTCATCACCTATCCGCATATCACGCACAATGCACCGCAGTCCTTGGCGGACCTGGCCCCTGCGGCACTGGACCACTTCATCAAACAACCTGAGATCCGTACGGTGGAATTCAAAACTCGCGGTCACGACCACGCACCGGGTTTGGCTCAGCGCCTTGAGGAGTTGGGCTTTAGTGCTGAACCTACCGAGTCAGTCATGATCGGATTGATGCAATCGCTGATCAGTGATCAGCCCACGCCCGAAGGTGTGGAAGTCAGGCAGGTGACGACGCCAGTCGAGATTGAAAAAATGTGTCGCATGGTCGCCCAGGCTTTTGGTGAACCTTATGACCCAGCCACCACTGATGCATTAGTCGCTCGGTCAGCCAGAAACGATGGCATGGAGTTGTGGGTAGCAACCATCAGTGGACACATGGTGGGCGCGGGGCGTTTGGAGCCGGTAGTGGGTACCGAATTTGCTGGTCTATGGGGTGGCGGCGTTTTACCCGAGTACCGCGGCCGCGGAATCTACCGCGCGCTCACCGACGCTCGGGCACGCAGCGCCTTGTCCCACGGCTTGCGCTACGTCCATAGTGACTCCACCGAATACTCGCGCCCTATTTTGGAAAGCCAGGGCCTGCTCAAAGTTTCCACCACCACGCCATACGTTTGGAATCGCGAAGTGTAGTTAGTTGCGCGCGAGCTATTTGTGAGCTGGTGCGATCACCGCAAATTCGGCGCCACCCCGATCACTGAGCATGGCGGTGCGCCCAAAGTACGAGTCATGCGGTGCGATCACTACTTGCCCGCCCAGGCTCGTACAGAGCTGCGCTATTTGATCTGCATCATCAACCGCGAAGTAGGTTCGCCAGCCCTCGGTAGAGTCTTGGCCGCTGATGTCATAGAGTCCTGCGGCCGCATCGGCTCCTTGGCCCAGGGTGTAGTAACGGAAGCCGGGAGAATCAACGACCTGGTTTAGATCCCACCCCAAGGCTTCGCGGTAAAACCGGCAGGCGGTTTCAAAGTGTTTGGTATGCAGCTCATTCCAGATGCGGTGACCGTGAATTTTCCGTGCCGGATAGTTAGTCGGGTCAAAGGACTGCCAAAGTCCCACTCCGATACCTGCGGGATCCCCAATTAGGGCCACGGTCCCCTGACCGGGCATGGCCACAGGTTTCAGATAACGCTGACCGCCATGTAAATGGGCGGCAAAGACGGCCGCATGAATATCGGCCACATTCAGATACGTGGTCCACGCATCCGGGGCAGCCGAATCTTGGTCGTTGAGCACAAGGCCGGTGACCGGTTGATCATCCAACGTGACTGGAAGGTATCCGTCACTGCGAGTTTGCGGGTCATCGTGAATTTTCCATCCAAAGAGTTCCGAGTAAAACTCGATGGCACCATCAATATCGCTGGTGAGTAAATCCACCCAGCAAGGTTCGGCTCGTGGACCTCTGACTACCGGCATCGCTACCCCATTTCGCGCTCATACCAGCTCAATGCGCTGAGTCTATTCCGGTTCATTGCTGAAACGAGCATTATTACGAAACTTAGTACCTTGATTTGAATCGCGGTTCCATTAGGCTTGTTTGTGACATGGGGCACACCTACACTCTGCAGCGTCGAGGAGACTTCTATGACCACTTCAAACCTCACCCTTTCGGTAGCCGCCATCGTGGCCGAGGGGGCCACCCGTTTTCCAGATCTGAACGCCATCACCATGAACGGCGTAAGCACCACCTACCGTGAACTTTGGGAGGAAACCAAAGCCTACGCAGGAGCCCTCAAAGAACAGGGCATCACCGAGGGTGACCGAGTAGCAGTGCTCATTCCCAACGTCACCGACTTCGCCCGCGTCTACTACGCGGTGCTATCCCTCGGCGCCACAGCAGTTCCCATCCACGCGCTGCTCAAGGCCCGCGAAATCTCCTACGTCTTAGAAGACGCTGAAGCCAAGATCTTGGTCTGCGCTGCGGGGCTCTTGGGTGAGGGTGCCAAGGGAGCACAGAACTCAGGGATAAACCTCCTGAGCGTAATGGAACCTGAAGCAGGGCAAACCACTCGATTAGAAGACTTGGCAGCCAAAGCCGAACCGATTACCACCTATCTGCCTCGCAAAGCCGAAGACATTGCCACGATCCTCTACACCTCAGGCACCACCGGCAAACCCAAGGGCGCCCTGGGGACACATCTGGCATTGATTGAGCAGACCCACTCCACGCTGTTGAACACCATGGACGTTCGACAAGGTGACAAGCTCTTTGGCGGATTGCCGCTGTTCCATACCTTCGGCCAGACCTGCGTACTAAACACTGGCCTGAGAATTGGCGCCGAAGTTATGTTGCTGCCCAAGTTCACCGCAGATGCTGCCTTGGATCTTGTACTGGATGCCGAGATTGACGTGTTCTTCGGTGTACCAACCATGTATGTTGCGCTCGTTGAGGCGGGCGCGAATCGCGAAGGCAAACCAACCAATCTCCGTTATGCCATTTCCGGTGGCGCTTCCCTGCCGCTGTCGGTACTCTCCGCCTTTGAACAGCGTTTTGGCGCACAGATCTACGAGGGTTACGGACTGACTGAAACTTCACCGGTAGCCTGCTTTAACCATGTCGGGCGGGAACCTCGCCCAGGCACCGTAGGCACCCCGGTATGGGGCGTGGACGTGGAAATTGCTGACCCCGCCTACCCCAACGAGATCCGGTTGATGCCACGCGGAGAACTGGGTGAACTGGTGGTACGTGGTCACAACCTCTTCTCCGGCTACCTCAACCGCCCCGACGCAACCGCCGAAGCAGTAGTGGATGGATGGTTCCGCACCGGAGACTTGGGAACCAAGGACGAAGAGGACTACTTGCGGATCCTAGATAGAACCAAAGACATGATTCTGCGTAACGGCTATAACGTCTACCCGCGCGAAGTTGAAGAGGTGCTCACCAGCCACCCGGAAATTTCCAACGCCGCCGTCTACGGAGTACCTCATGACAAGCACGGTCAGGAAGTAGTTGCCTCGGTGACCTTGGTGCAGGGTTCAACACTCAGTGTCCAAGAGCTAATCCGTTGGTCCAGTGAGCAGATGGCTGCCTACAAGTACCCGCGCTTCATCGAGATAGTCAAAGAATTCCCGCTGGGCCCCAGCGGTAAGATCCTCAAGCGAGAACTGATCGCGCAGTTCGACCAGGAATAGCCGTCTCAAGGAACAACGCTCCCAGGCAGGTCGCGATCCTCACGCCCTTCACTTGGCAAAACTTGAGAACATGCTCATGCCCCCTACCTGCGAATCATCGCGGGTAGAGGGCATGAGCACTGCTATTTCTTGGCGACTGTTATTTCACCGCCAGTCTCAAGAACGTGACTGAATAGGCTGGAACCTCATAATCAAGACCATGAGCTTCGGCCTTCAATTTGAACTCACGGGGCGCCACTTTAGTGGGGTCCTGCTTGGTGTTCTGAGCTTCTGGCGCAGCGACCAGTTCGGTAACCTTGACCACGGAACCAACCTTGACGTCGTCTACCGCAATCTTGGTCTGCGAAACCGTGGCCGTTGGGTTCACCAGTTTGACGATCAGCTCATTTTTCTTGGTATCGCGGGTAACCACTTGGTAGAGCGGTTTGGCTGATGGCTCGGTGTACTCAAACTGGAATTCACCATCGAGGTAGAGCTTGATGGTGTTTCCATCGACCACAATCTTGACCTTGTAATCCTTGCCGGTTTCCAAGGTGGTATTCGGTCCAGCGGCGACCTCGCCTTGACGAGCCGAGTCGGCACGTTCCAGCACAGAGCGGGTATTGCCCCAACCGCCAAGATTCCACCAGTAGAACTGATCTTCCGCCCCGGCCGCGAAGCCGATCAAGAAGCCTTCTTTCCCAGCTTCCTTTCGTGCGGTCAGCTCCATTGTGTAGTTTTTCCAGTCCTTGTCATAGGCACCGGTGATCAGGCTACGTGCGTCCTCCACACCGGTATCGGACTGCACATAACGCCCATCAGCAATTGCCCAGTTCCCGCGTTGAGCTTCCCAGTTCGCATCACTGGTGAAGTCATCGCTGAACAGGGTTTCCCCTGTACCGTTCTCAGTCACCTGCAGGTTGTCGTAGGAAGTTTTCGTCTGCCAACTACTCAGGAAAACACCACCGGAGAGATCGGGGGCGGTGGAAGTTTTGCCGGTAAGGGTCGAAGGCACCACCTGTTCACCGACGTTGTTCATCCAGAGTTTCTGGTTGTAGTAGTTAGCCGAACCCCACGACTGGTCGTTGTCGAACCACATCATGTCTGGTGCCCACTGAACATAGTCCTCGTTGGCAAACATCGGCGCATAAGAGGCTAGCTTCACGACGTCTGAATTGCGTTCCAATCCAGTCATATATGCAGCTTCGGAAAGCGCATTGGCAAAGGTGTTACCACGTGAGGCATATTCGCCTAGGAACACCTCCGGACCTTGACGGTCGTAGGAATCATACCGTTGGTCATTGCCTAAGAACCATGAGGGATCGTTGTAATAGTGTTCATCAACCATGTCCACGCCCTGAGCCTTGTTAAACTTCCACAGCTCATCAAAACGGGTTCCGGTGTCATCGGGGCCGCTATTGGAGATGATGGTGATCTGGGGATATTTGGCAGCGATCGCGTCACGGAATTTCGGGAAGTTAGCTTCAAAAGTCTTGGTGACTTCTTCATTGCCCAACCCGATGTACTTCAAATCGAACGGCTTGGGGTGTCCGAGCTGTGCACGCTTAGCACCCCACGTTGTCGTGGTGTCTCCGTTAGCAAATTCGATCAAGTCCAAGGTGTCTTGTACCCAACGATCAATGCGCGGCTGATCTGTCATCTCAGCAATATTTGAACCACAGCCGTTGGCGCCTACAGAAACCACCGGTAACGCGGTGGCACCCAAGTCCTCAGCCCATTTCAGATATTCCAGGTAGCCAATTCCGTAAGTCTGGTTATAGCCCCAGAAGTTCCAGTTGGTCGGCCGGCTCTCCACGGCACCAATGGTCTCTTTCCATTGGAAGGTGCGTTGACGGTCCTTTCCATCGGACTGCAAGTACGTATCAAAAGTACCCACGTTGGTCACGCAGCCACCCGGGAAACGAAGGAAGCTCGGATTCAGGTCCGCCACTTTTTCGGCTAGGTCCTTGCGCAGCACGGACTTACCATTCACTGGTCCAACCCACGTATCTTGAGGGAATAGCGAAATCATATCCAAGTTCACACTCCCCGGTGTATCGGCCAGCAGTTCTAGTCGACCAGTGTCAACGGTGGATAGTGCAGTCATCGTCGCGCTATATTTTTTCCATTGATCGTTGCCGTCCACGGTGATGGTGGTGGATCCAAACACTGCGGAACCGTCAGCATCGGTGAGCTTTATTTCCAGTTTTTGATCCTTCTGTGCTCGGGCAAAAACACTGAAGTCGTACTTTGCTCCCTTCTTCAGCGCCATTCCTTTGTTAAAGGAAAGGTTCTGCACACCATCACCCTTGGCCTTGGCATTGAGTTGTAGATATGCGCGGTTGGAGTCGTTGAGCCACTGATCTCGTTCAGAACTCACTTGGTTCCCGGCGGTACCTACTGCTTTCCATCCGGTCAGTGCTGTGAAGTCCTTATTATCTGAGCTGTTGAACTCGAAAGAACGGTTGCGCACCATCTCGGCGTACAGTCCGCCGTCAGCAGCGTAGTTGATATCTTCATAAAACGCTCCGTACATTGTGTCGCTGATTTCGTGGCTGGTGCCATCGCCGTCAATCGACAGTTCTTGCTGCCCAACGGTGGCTGAACCAAGACTAAAACTTGCGGCTTTAGCTTTGGATCCTAGACGCAGGGAACCATTTTCATGGCGCACTACCCAGGCCGAATCTTCATCGCTGGCTCCGGTCAAGCGTAGATAGCTTTTTCCGCCACCAGCATCCACCAAACGCCAAGACGTTGTGGAGCCCTTGGTTAATTGGAGTTTCCCGTTGCGAACGTCCATGTTGCCTGCTGGGGTAGTGAGCACCAGTGGGTGGTGGTCGTCGCTGGTCACGCCATCTGCGGCCTGCGAGGTAAAGCGCAGTACCGATTTTGGTCGCGTTGACTCCAGCTTTAGCCGTTGTTGTTTATCGGTAGTGACATAGCTTTGGGCACCTGTGGCGCTCAGCGTAAACGGCTCGGTAGGAACCAGATCTGCAGGGCCAGCCTCGTTAAGCCAGACGCTGTCGAAGGACGCTGTATGTGCGGTCCCATCTTGGGCTGCCAATGCGTAAAGCCCTACCTTGGTAGCGTTCCAATCCAAATTAAAACTTGCGGCTTTTGCCCATTGCCCTTGGGAATCCCCGTAGTAAACAGTGATTTCTTTACCTTTACGATCCAAACGAAGCCACTCGGTAGTGGATCCGGGGCGCGCGGTGAACTGCGAACCATACACTCCGGCTGACTCGGCAGCACTTTCAATCACTACTGGTCCGTTGGGGGCGCTGGATACATGGGCCAGGCCAGCTCGTACATAGTTATCGAAGTCTTTCCATGCCAGCAGCCCGGCGCCTTGGAAGTCTTGCGAGACCGGTGCAGTAAGGTGGGTGGCCACCGAGAAGTCACCGGAGGGAACGTCGAGCATGAAGAGGTTCTTGGCGTCATTCGAATCTTGCCAAGTGTCCCCTCGCTGAGAGGTCAGCTTCAGCGCCGAATCCTCCAGCTTCCACGCACCAGCCTGCTCATTGAGGATTGAGAATCGCTGATTAAGCTCCGTTGAATCAAACTCTTCGCTGAAGGTACCATCGGGAAGTTCCGGGTCAGGACCCGGAACTACCGGACCTGGAGGCTCTTCAACTTCGCCCGGTGGGTAGGCTGCAATCAGGGCCTGTTGTTCGTCGGCGGTAATCGGCAAAACAGTTCCATGACGTGGGCTCGTAGGCAGTTTTGCATCGGGAACGCTCGTCCAGTCGCCTCCGGCGAGATCATCAGTTTCAAAAACCATATAACCCTTGCCACCGTGGTACGAGGGCTGGTCAATCATCAGATACCAGTTGTCGTCTGTCAGCGAGGGGAACATGGTTGGTCCTTCACCGGATGTGAAAGTCCCGCCCCATGGATTAGGTTGGCCCACACCGATGTGCTCGGTGACCATATCCCAACCGTCCCCTTCACTGACCCCTTGGGTCCGCAGGAGTTCCGATGAAGATTCCATGCGCACACTCATGTCGCCTTCATCCTTGGTCAGACGATAAAAAGTATCACCGACCTCAGCCACTGTTGAATCAATCATTCCTAGGCCCGGACCTTGACGTTCGTCAATCCACACCTTTGGTTCTGAAAAATCCTTAAAGTCTTTGGTCGTTGAATACATCATGCGCTGATAGGAGTTCTTAATATCGCGCTGATCTGCTGGAACATCATCCGGATAAAGCGCTGAGGCCCAATACACGATGTATTGCTCGGTGACCGGATCCCAGTGCGCCTCAGGAGCCCACAAATTGCCTGAATTATCTGAGGCCACTTTGACCTCGCGCTGCTGTGACCAGTTGATCAGATCAGATGATTCCCAGATCATCAACGAGTGGCTACCGGTTTCTTGGGCGTCGCCAAAACTGCCACCCCCGTACATCTTAAGATCGGTAGCCAGTAGGTAGTATTTGGAACCGTCTTGGGATCGAATCAAGAATGGATCTCGAAGCCCTTTGGTACCCAGTGTTGACTCCAAAATGGGTTTGCCGTCGTTGAGCGTGTACCAGCTATTGGGGTCGTTCTTTTGCGAGACGGCCATATGTATTTTCTCGCCATCATCGGTGCTCTCACCGGTGAAATAGGGGAAAACATAGGCCGCGTAATCACGATCGGCTTCATTGCCAGGTGTTGTTGTGAGCGCAATATTCGGCCTGCTCACATGCGGAACCGCGGCGAGTGCCGAGGCAGGGAAAGACAGAGAAACGAGCAGTGCTAACGGCACGGCCCATCGTTGACGAGGATGCATCACTTACTTAAACCTCCGTGAGGTAGTTCGACGTGCTAACGTCGTGATGACGAGGACGGGTTCCTACATAAAACACCGTTCTCGGAAGGGATATTCGCCGCCGGAAGGCGGCTGGATATGATTCAGGGTCCGGCACGGTAATGCCGGACCCTGAACTTTTTTCGCTACGGCATTTAGGTTCGCCGCAGGGAAAGTATTCGTTGCAAGATCACGAAGACCAGCAATAAAACACCGATCACGATCTTGGTCCACCAGGAACTCAGGGTTCCTTCAAAGGTGATGATCGTTTGGATTAGGCCTAGAACCATGACGCCGACTAAAGAGCCAGCGACAAATCCCATGCCTCCCACCAAAAGTGTGCCTCCAATGACCACTGCGGCAATCGCATCCAGTTCCATACCAACGCCGGTGAGTGCGTAGCCGGACCGGGAGAACATCGCGAATAGAATGCCAGCGAGTGAAGCGCAGGTTCCAGAAATGACGTAAACCAATACTTTGGTTCTTGCCACTCGCAACCCCATCAAAGTTGCCGACTGTTCTCCACCGCCAACTGCGTAAACAGTGCGGCCAAAGCGGGTTCTGTGCAGTACCCACAACGCGCCAACTACCACCAGCAGGGCAATCACCACGGCCGCAGTCAACCGCCAGCGACCAACTGTCAGGCCCCAGTTGGTCAGGGAAACAAATCCCTGATCACGAATTGGGACCGACTGTGGGGCGAAGATGAAGCACAGTCCACGAGCCAGAAACATTCCGGCGAGCGTAGCCACAAAGGGTTGCACTTCAAAGTATTGGATCATGACTCCCATACCCAAGCCGATCACTGAACCAGCGAGCAGAGCCACCGGCAAAACAATGATCAGCGGAATACCGGCTTGCAGCAAGGTAGCCGTAATTACCGAGGACAGGGCAAGGACTGCGCCGACCGATAGATCGATTCCACCGGTAAGAATCACGAAGGTCATCCCGGTGGCCAGCACAATGAGGTGAGCGTTGTTGATGAAGAGGTTTGAAATCACAGCCGGTGACAGGAAGTTCTCGTAACGCACCCCTCCGACCAGCAACATCAATAGGAATACGACGACGGTGCCAATGACCGGGAGGTAACGCCGGTCTAGGGACAGCTTAGGTGTAACGCGGCCACTGACCGTGGCAGTTGCAACGCTCATGCGCTGACCTCCTGGAAACGTCGACGTTCACGCAGTCCCGCTAACATGGTGCGCAAGCGCGTGGACATCATCAGCGTGACCGCAATGACTACGATTGCTTTGAACAGTGAAGTGACCAGCGGCGAAACGCCAAGTACGGTCACCGTAAGGCTCAAGGTAGTAATGATGAGCACGCCGATCAGCGTGCCAGAAAGATTAAACTTTCCTCCAGCCAGCGAAGTTCCACCAATGACTACGGCCAAGATCGCGTCCAGCTCAATAAACAGGCCGGCATTGTTAGCGTCTGCCGCCATCGTATTGGAAGCGAAGATCAGTCCGGCTAGCCCGGCGAGCAACCCGCACAGAGCGTAAACGGTGAAGACCAAGGTTTTGGATTTCACACCGGCCAAGCGGCTGGCTTCAGGGTTAATGCCCACCGATTCCAGCAGCATGCCCAAAGCGGTGCGTCGTACCAATATGGACACCACAAGGTACACGCCGTAAGCGATGATTGCCGCCACCGGCAGTCCCATCAGGAAGCCGGAAGCTAGAGAGCTAAAGGGTGCGCTAGTGACCGTGGTGATCTGCCCATTGGTAATCAACATGGCCATGCCACGTCCAGCAGTCATCAAGATGAGCGTTGCGATGATGGGCTGGATACCAAACTTGGCCACCAGTAAGCCGTTGAAGCAGCCAAGTAAAAAGCACAATCCCACGGCCACGAAGATGGCACCCAGCGCAGTACCCAACGAGCCTGGCTGATCCGAACTGGCAATGAAGGTCAGCGCCACGGCACCGGCAATGGCCACAGTTGCGCCCACAGACAGGTCGATTCCTCGGGTGGCAATAACCAAAGTCATGCCAAGGGCCACCAAAAGAAGCGGTGCGCTGTTGCGCAAAATATCGATCGGTGCACCAAATAGGTGGCCATCCAGAACGGTAATCCCCAGAATATCTGGGCGTTTGATACTGCAGGCCAGCAACAATGCTGCCAATGCTACCAACGGCCAGAACAGCCGATGCTTATATATACGGGTCATGTGTTTTCTTCCCCGGTGGCGATGATTTCGATTAGGCGTGGTACATCCACATCTTGGCTGCTTGGAATTTCGGCAACCTTAGTGTGGTCACGCATGACAACGATGCGGTCGGAAAGACGCAACACTTCTTCTAGTTCGGCCGAGATGAAAACCACGGACATCCCCTGTTCGGCCAATTCCGAAACCAGGTTCATGATCTCGGTCTTGGCGCCAATGTCGATACCGCGCGTAGGCTCATCCAACAGCAAGAGCTTTGGTGCGGTGGCTAGCCAGCGAGCCAACAGTACTTTTTGCTGGTTTCCTCCGGAGAGGTTTTTGAGCAACGCCTGCGGATTCGCCGGACGCACACCCAATGCTTTGATGTACGCATCGACAACCTGCGCCGCTTTAGTAGCTGGCAACGGTCTGGTCCATCCTCGGGCCGCCTGCAAACCGAGGATAATATTTTCGGCAACGCTCAGATCACCGATTACTCCTTCACCCTTTCGGTCCTCGGAGGTGTAGGCGATCTTATGCCCCAGAGCCTGACGCGGTGTGCGCAGTTTCGCTTGGACACCATGTAGCTGGATTGAGCCTTCATCTGCTTTGTCAGCGCCATAAAGCAACCGGGCCAATTCAGTGCGCCCAGAACCTAGCAGCCCGGCCATGCCAATAACTTCACCGGGGTACAGCTCTAGGTCGAACGGTTGCACCGCACCCTTGCGACCCAGGCCCACGGCCTGCAACAGCGGTTTGGCATCTGACTTGCGCGCGCTGACCACGTTGCGTTCAATGACTTGCCCGACGGTGGCGTCTGAAGTGCCTGCAATCATCAAGGAGACGAGTTCGCGCTGTGGTAATTCACCGGTCAGCCGTTCCTCCACAAGTGCACCGTTACGCAGAATGGTAATTCGGTCTGAGATCGCGTAGATCTGGTCCAAGAAGTGTGAGACAAAAAGGATTGCCACTCCGTCTTCGCGTAGCTGACGCATGACGGCGAAGAGCTGTTCCACTTCGTCAGTGTCCAAGGAGGACGTGGGCTCGTCGAGGATGAGTACCTTGGCATCAACCACCATGGCACGGCTAATGGCTACTAGTTGCTGGACGGCCAAGGAGTGGGAGCCCAAGGAGCTGCCGGGATCAATATTTAGTCCCATACGCTTCAGGAATACCGCTGCTTGGCGACGCATACTGCGCCAGTCCAGCCCACCGAAGCGGCGGGGTTCGCTGCCGAGCATGATATTTTCCGCGACGGTCAGGTTGGTGCATAAATTCACTTCTTGGTAGACCGTCGAGATCCCATTTTCTCGAGCATCTGCAGGTCCACTAAAGCGGATTGGTGTCGCGTTGACGGTGATACTTCCGGAGGCTATCTGGTTCACTCCGGTAAGTGCTTTGATCAGGGTAGATTTTCCTGCCCCGTTTTCCCCCATGAGGGCGTGTACTTCGCCAGGGAAGAGTCTGAAGTCGACGTTCTCCAGGGCTTTAACACCGGGGAACTCGACGGTGATTCCACTCATCTGGACTATCGGAGAAGTTGGTTGGTGCTCAGCTTCGGTGGCCGCTGTCGGCCGTTGCTGAGGTGTGGATGCAATCATTATGTTGCCTCTGAAGATGCGTGATGTGGCGCTAGGTGAAGAACCGGCGCACGGAAATTCCATCCGCCGGTTCGAGGGGTTGTTGTCGCTTAGTACTTGCGATCTGGCAAGGCCTTGGCGGCTTCTTCCTGGTTGAAAGCTGCGTCTTCGACGACAATGCGCTTCTCTACCGATTCCCCGGCGACAACCTTCTTGGCGATTTGCGCGAGGTCCTCACCAAGGAGCGGATTGCACTCGACGATGTAGTTGATCTTTCCGTCGGCTAGGGCCTTCATTCCGTCCTTGACGGCATCGATGGTGACGATCTTGATGTCAACACCTGGCTTCTTGCCCGCTGCCTGGATGGCTTCGATTGCCCCTAGTCCCATGTCGTCGTTATGCGCGAAAACGAGGTCGATGTCATCATGCGAGTTCAGGAACCCTTCCATGACCTGCTTTCCGCCTGCACGGGTGAAGTCACCGGTCTGAGAATCAACGATTTTGATGTCCGAACCAGCAATAGCCTTTTCGAAGCCTTCCTTGCGGTCGATAGCCGGTGCAGAGCCAGTGGTGCCCTGCAACTCAACCACGTTGATTTCCTTGTCCTTGAAGTTTTCAGCTACCCAGTCACCAGCGCGCTTGCCTTCTTCAACAAAATCGGAGCCGATGAACGAGGCGTAGAGCGACTCATCGGTGGTGTCGACAGCTCGGTCTGTGAGGACGACGGGAATGTTGGCGTTTTTTGCTTCCTGGAGTACTGCATCCCAGCCGGTTTCAACGACCGGCGAGAAAGCCAATACATCGACACCTTGGGCGATGTAGGAACGAAGAGCTTGGATCTGGTTTTCCTGTTTTTGCTGCGCGTCGGAGAAGCTGAGCTTAAAACCGTTGGCTTCGGTGAGGGTGTCCTGAATGTCCTTCGTGTTAGCTGCGCGCCAGCCTGACTCGGCGCCAACCTGCGAGAATCCGATCGAAATCGTTTCTGACGCGGCTCCGCTTGCAGCTGGTTCGCTGGATGCTGAGCCCGAGCATGCGCTCATTGCCGCCATTGCTGCAACCGAAAGCGTTGCAATTCCGGCGCGTAAAAAGGTCTTTCGCTTCATTGAGATTTCCTTCTCGTGGGTCCCCGCCGACTGTCGAGTGATAGGTGCCGAATGCGGGATTACTGTGTCGGTGATCACAATGTTAGCGCTAACATTTCAGGGTGGGAAGAGTCGGAGAGAAAATTCTTTTTTTGCCTGAAAATGTCCAAAAATTTCTGAGTCCAGTTCCCGGAGCTCTCCACTAGGCGTTCTAGGTAAATCTTTGGTCTTTCGATAGGGGTAATCGAAAAAAGGACGCCAGTTTAGACGCTAACTTTGCGTGCTGGGTGCTGGCGCACAACTTCCTCGAACGATCAATTCAGGCTCAAGGACGGCTTCAAAGCGACCACCAGTTGGCGCATCACCTAACTGAACTGAGGTCAGTGCTTCCATAGCGGCTTGCCCCAAAAGATCGAAGGGCTGACGGACTGTACTTATCGACGGTATAAAGTATTCCGAGCTTTCGACGTCATCGAATCCGATGACAGAAATATCCTGTGGAACTCGGATTCCACATTCCCAGAAAGCTCGCAATAGACCCTGGGCAATGTAGTCATTGGCAGCGAAAATTGCTGTTGGCCCTTGCTCCGAGCGAATCTGTTCTGCACGTTGCAGACCTACCGCGTATCCATCAGCTGCCGCCCATCCGTCGGCAGGGAATTCCAGCGCTTCGATGTCATTCTCATTGGCGACGTTGCGGAATTCGGCCAACCGCTCAGAAGCATCAATCCAGGAGTCCAGCCCGCTCACGTGGGCTATTTTTCGATGTCCTAATCGGATCAAGTATTCCACTGCGAGACGCGCCCCGGCGCGCTGGTCAACGCAGACGTAGCGCACCATCTTCGTCGGTTCAGCGTTCGGATTTGCAGCCGCTACCACTACCGGCACACTAGGAGCAGCCCGTTCGACCACTTGCGCGACATCCATCAAGGGCGCCACCACAATAATCCCGTCCACGCCTTGATCAACCAATTGTGCCAACGCCCGGTGCGCCGCCGATTCACCTGAGGATTCCAGCGAGCTAACGGAGACGAAATATCCTCGCGAACGCGCTGCGGATTCTACGGAATTCACCGTGCTCGAGGGGCCAAAATGCGCATTGCCGATGGTGAGGATACCAATGGTTCTCGAACGAGCGGTGGCCAAGGCCCTAGCTGCGCCATTGCGCCGATAGCCGAGCTCATCGATAGCCTGCTGAACCCGCTCGCGGGTATCAAGTCGAACTTGGTCCGGATTATTCAAAACTCGCGAAACCGTCTGATGTGACACCCCTGCCCTCGCCGCAACATCTGACATCGACGGAGGGCGCCGAGCGTCATTATCGATTGCGGTTTGCGAGGAAATCATGAGCTCATTATTGCAAAAGAAACAGCCCTTGATTCGTCAAAGATTATCCGACAGGCGAACTCTCCATTTGTTACCGAGTTTCTCATGGCATTGACCGTGCGAAACTTGGCTCATGGATACACAGATTATTTACACCATCCTTGCCGGACTACTGCTGGTAGTTTCGGCCTTCGGCACCATTTTCCCGGTGCTGCCCGGTTCATTATTGACCATCGGCACCCTGCTTGCGTGGGGTTGGCTCTTAGGTTCCAGCGCTTCATGGTGGGCAGCTGGCCTAGGTATGGCTATTACCTTCTTGGGATGGTCAGCCTCCGCAGTCCTCACCGGACGCAAACTCAAAGAGCACCAGGTTCCCAAGGGAACAATTCTCTTTGCGGTGATAGGAGCCATCGCCGGAGCCTTTATCATCCCCGTGTTGGGTTTGTTCATCGGCTTTGCTGTGGGCCTGTTCCTCGGAGAGAGCGTGCGGCGTCGTGAAGTCTCCGGTGCGTTCAGTTCTTCTTGGGCCGCACTGAAGGCTATGGGACTAGGCATCGTAGTTGAATTCGGCTGCGTACTTTTGGCTTCATCCATTTGGGTGATCGGGCTAATCGCGCACTTCGCGACCCGCTAGAGCCAGCCCATCTGCTTGGCCCTGCGGGCGGCTTCGATCCGGTTGGCAGTATTGGTTTTGCCGATCGCGTTAGACAGGTGGTTGCGCACTGTCCCAGTAGAAAGATGCACGCTGGCGGCGATGTGAGATACCGGGGCGCCGGTAGCCGCATGCTCAAGGATTTCGCGTTCCCTCTCGGTGAGCGGATTTCGTTTGCTCTCCACGCTCAGCATCGCTCGCTTTGGGTCAACTACTTTATTACCAGCATGGATTTTGCGGATCGCCGCGATCAGCTCAGCTGGCGGCGCATCCTTTACGAGGAACCCGCTGGCTCCAGCTTCAAAGGCTTGACGGAAGTATCCAGGCCGATCAAAGGTCGTCAGAATTAGCACCTTCACTTCAGGGTGCGTGGAGCGAAGTTGCTCGGCTACTTGTAACCCGTCAAGTCGAAGCATCTGAATATCCAGAAGTGCTACATCAGCTGGATGGGTCGCTAGGGCAGCTGCCACTTCGTCACCGTCAGCGCATTCAGCCACGACATTAAGGTCATCTTCCAGATTCAACAACGCCGCTATGGCGCCACGCACCAAGTGCTGGTCATCGGCAATCAATACTCGAATCACTGTTGCTCCTTGATGCTGCTCGCAAAAATCAATTGAAGACGAGTTCCACCAAAGGGCGATGGGCCCACGGTAGCTGTTGCTCCGATCTGCTTGGCACGTTCGACCATACCCCGGATACCGTGTCCCGTATCCTGCTCCCGCAACCCGTCTCCGTCATCATCAACAGTCACCTCAACGGCAGTGATCGTGACTCGCACTGCACCAGCGTGAGCATGGCGTAGAACGTTTGTGAGCGCCTCGCGCACAATCCAAGCGGTATGAGAACGCCACCGTAGCTCAATCTGCTCGGCGTTACCCACCAAAGTGAAAGACAGTCCCGAATCGTCACAGACTTTGCGAAGTAGAGCCAGCTCCGCGTCTAGGTCCTGACGCTCCAGTCCTTGAACGGTGGTCCGCACCGAAGCAAGCGCATCGAGCGCCAATGTCGAGAGCTGTTGAACTTCCGTGCGGGCCCGATCAATTTGTCCGGCATCAATCAAACGCAGGGCTAACTGTGCTTTGAGATTCAGAGCTGTGAGTGAATGACCAATTCCATCATGAACATCGCGGGCCACTCGCTCCTGTTCAGCCATCACCAGATAGTCGCCACGCAACTCTTCAGAGGCAACGGATCTGCTAATCGCTGCCACGGTCACCGCATACACCACCATCATTGCCAGGTTTAGACCAATGAGGAACAGTCCATCCGAGAACTGACCTAAAAATATTGGTAGTCCAATGCTCAGCGCGGCCGCAACAGCATAGGTGGCAATCACCCAGCGCTTCGTCAGCAAGAAGGCAGCAAAGGAGGTAATGAACGGGAGCAGTCCTAGAGCATTGACTTCGATGAAGAAAATCGCGGGAACTACTAAGACGGCCAAGAGCAAGAAGCTGAGTAGCGCTTCTGGCTCATTGGTGCCTCCTTGCCCCACAAGATGCGAATATTTTCTGAAGCCCCTCAGGTACGTGAAGGAAAATATGACAAGCAATCCGAGCCCGATAATTCGCACATGGCTTGGGTACGGGTTCTGCAACAACTGAAGAATTGGGAAGATCAAGAAAAGAAGCCATACGCCGGATAGCATCCATCCCCAACGGCGCCAGAACTGCTCTTCGGCATCCATTGCGTTACCCGCGCTGTTGTTCACTGACGCGCCTTGGCCCGGCGCGTGGCGAGTACCGCGAAGACGGCGAAGATCATTGCCCATACCACTAGGTTAGTAGCGATCATCCACAATGGGTCTGAGCTCATAGGCTCGTCAGCAGGAATATCAGCGAGCATCGGATAACGGGCAAGGGCTACGTAACCGAACATTGGTGTGAAACGGGCCGCATCTAGCATCACTCCCTCCAACGGCATGAAGACGTTACCAAAGAATGCGAAGAACACCATCAGCCCTGACGCCAGACCTAAAGCGGACTCCGACTTAAGAATCATGCCCATTCCGATTCCGTAGCATGCAAAGATCATGGCTCCGAGCAAGGTGATTAGGTAACTAACGCTCCAGATCCAGCTGTCTAGAACCACCGCGCCGGTGGCCGCACCTAGAACGAAAACGACGGCCGCAGAAATTGCGGCAACGGTGGCGGCGACAATCATCTTGCTAGCAACAAAAGTGGTAGGAGACATTCTGGTCAACGCGATTTGTCTGCCCCAGCCCTGCATTGTTTCGGTGGCCACCGTTCCTGCGATAGAAACAGTGCTCACCGCTGCACCGTAGGCAGCCATGGAGATCATCAGATAAAACTTGACGTTTCCTCCCCCAAGCTCGGATTGTCCGTAACTCGGGATGTTTCCGAAGAGGATGTACATTGCCGCCGGTAACAACAATGCAAAAACTAAGTTGTAGCCGTCGCGGAAGTGCCGAGCAAACTCCACTTGGATGTAGGTAGTCATCATGATGCAACCTTGGTGAGTTGGATAAAAGCGTCTTCAAGGCTCGGGGACGAGATCTCAATATCTCGCGCCCCGAAGTGTTGCAACAGCGCCAGCGTGAACTGATCAGAGTTGGCACATTGGAATGTGTAGCGCAGCCCTTGACGTTCGGTGATGAAGACCGAATCGTCAAAATTGCGCGCTTGGTCTGCCTGGGATTCAGTAGTGAAACTGGCACTAACTACACGGCCAGAGATGAGATGCCGCAATTCTTCTGTTGCCCCATCCGCCACAATTTGTCCTTGGCTCATCAAGACGGTGCGTTGGGCAAAATTTTGGGCTTCTTCCAAATAGTGAGTGGCAAAAATGATGGTGCGCCCTGCTGTAGCCTCGCTCTGCATCGTTTGCCAGAACTCTCTACGCGCCATCACATCCATGCCAGCGGTTGGCTCGTCCAAGATCAGCACGTCTGGGTCTGGTAGCAGAGCCAACGCAAATTTGATGCGTTGCTGTTCGCCACCGGAGCATTTGCCAACTTTGCGCTTGGCAATCTTATTCAGACTAGTTCGTTCCATTACCGAGTCGATTCGCTCTGTGCACTCTTGCATGGCTGCGATGACTTTAATGGTTTCCCTCACGGTCAGGTCGCGCAGCAGTCCTCCGGTTTGGAGTACTGCCGAAACGTTTCCAGAAGAGATTGCTTGGTGGGGACTGTTACCTAATACTCGGATGGATCCAGACGAGGGAGAAATCAGCCCTAACATCATGTCGATAGTGGTGGTTTTCCCGGCACCATTTGGGCCCAGTAGCGCGACAATTTGTCCCTGCTCGATTTGAAGGTTTATCCCTCTTACTGCCTGAACCGTACTTTTTCCCGACGTGAACGTTTTCTCCACCGCACTCAACGAAATGGCATTGGCCCCAATTATCGTTTCCATATTTCTATTCTTTGCTTCAGAACAACACCACAGAAGAGCGGAATGTCATGACCTACGCATGACAGTTGTCATGGCTTCAACAAACTGGTTGCAACAAAACAACCATCTGGCCTGAGCTTTAATAAACGCTGTGACTTAGACAACAGTTGGTCGCGAAGTGGACCGAGGCTGTTGGAGTGAGAATTTCACAGAAGTAGTGATCAATGCCGGTTAGCGATCAAAAGGCCGATCTCTTGCCTTGTGAATCTCCGGTCGAACAAACCTTTCTCTGCCGAGTCCTATGGGAAACTCACAGTGACTTCCCGTAGGATTTTTTCTGTGCTTGATCAAACTTCTTTCCTTTCCACGCTGACGAATTACGCCTCACCAACTATGGGTGCCGCGTTCCTACCGGACTGGCTTAACCCTGCGGTTTTCCTAGATAACCCAGACCTCGGCCCATGGGTCGTCGTGCTTGTCTGCGCCATCGTTTTCGCTGAGACCGGCTTGCTAGTTGGCTTCTTCCTACCTGGTGACTCAATGCTTTTCACCGTGGGTATGCTCATCGCAACTGGCACCATCCACATCCCACTGTGGCTCTTCGCGCTAGCAATCTTCATCAGCGCTTTTGCAGGAGATCAAACTGGATTCATGATTGGCAGGAAGTCCGGCCCGGCAATCTTCAACAAGCCTGACTCACGCTTCTTCTCGCAGAAGAACGTAGAACGCGCCCACGAATTCTTCGAAAAGTTCGGTGGCCGCGCAGTGATCCTCGCACGCTTTGTCCCAGTGGTACGTACCTTCGTCCCGGTCATTGCCGGTGTTGCGAAGATGGACCACAAGACTTTCGCCACCTTCAACCTGATCGGCGCAGCCCTATGGGGTATCGGCGTCACCATGCTGGGTTACTGGCTGGGACAGTTCACCTGGATCGAAGAAAATATCGACATCATCTTCATCTTGATCGTGCTGGTCTCGGTCATCCCGATCGGTATTGAATTGCTCAAGTCCCGCAAGCCAAGCAAGAACATCGAAGACTAATTTCTAAGCACTTCGGCGGCTAAAACGACCGCCACCCCACTGTACGCCGCGGCGCATCAACCAGTTCTCACACGGTTGGATTGTGCCGCGGCGTACTCCTTTACAGACCAAATCTTCGCCCGCATCAATCAAACGCATGGCCTGGGTAGATGCTGGCCGCACCGCGTTGAGCAACACCTCGCAGTCGCAATACCCGCCCAACAACCGCATCTTTTTCTCCAGTGCACTGGCCCGCGGGGCGCATTGGTCCCGGTAGTGACTGAGCATCTGCAGGGTCCCATCGCAGGACTGCGACCCGGCAACCCGGTACAGATAACAAGGCAGACATTCGTGTTCAACCGGTAATGGCAGCTGGGACATCAGAACTCCTTAAAGACGTAATGGCAGGAGCAACCAATTTGTTGCTCCTGCCATTACTTTCCAGCTTTGAGCCGGCCCAGCACGCTAAGGCTCACGAGTTGTGGACATCTATGCTCCAGCAAGGCTCTGCCGCAAGAAGGCATCTACTCGTTCCAGAGCCTCAGCTACTTGCTCATATCCGGCGGCAAAAGACAGCCGGATAAACAGGTGACCTTCAAACGGATCAAAGTCTCCACCAGGGGTCAGAGCAACATGTGCGTGCTCAAGGACTGCCTGAGAATACTCGCTAGCCGAACCAAAATGTTCCAGTACTTCCGGAGCCAACCGTCCGTAGAGGTAGAACGCGCCATCAGCCGGTGCGGCTTCAGCGATTCCTAGCCTCTTCAGGTTTTCAAGAACCAGAGTGCGAGTGCGAGCGAACTCTTCAACTCTTTGGTTTGCTTCCTTCAGACTCTCCTGCGTAAATGCGGCAACCGCAGCTCGCTGCGCTGGCGCAGGTGCGCACAACGCAAGATTGGAAGCCAAGGCGTCAACGGCTGACAGCAGATCGTCGGGAACAACCATCCAGCCCAGCCGCCAACCAGTCATTCCCCAATATTTAGAGAAGGATGAGACAACAATGGACGTCTCGGAGAACTCCCATGAGGTGTGCCCCTTACGCTCAGGATCAAACTCGATGCCGTGATAAATCTCGTCGCTGATTAACCGAACCCCATTGGATTCGCACCACGTAGCCAACTCGTTCAGCTCCTCGGAACTGAACATGGTTCCGGTGGGATTATTTGGCGAGGCGACTACTAGCCCATCCAAACGGCCATGCTCATTTTTGGCCTGTTCCAAGTTGGCGATAGTCGGCTGGAAGCGTTGTTCTGCGTTGGTAGGAAGATCCACTACCTTCAGGCCCAGCGCTCTGAGGATGTTGGCGTAGGCCGGGTAGCCCGGACGTGCCAGTGCGACGACATCTCCGGCATCAAAGGCCGCGAGGAACGCCAGCTGGAAAGCACCCGAGGAGCCAGTGGTCATCACGAAGTTCTTCGCCGGAATCTGCACGCCGTAAGAATTGCGGTAATGCTCGGCGAGGGCTTGGCGGGTTTCAGCCAAACCAGCAGTAGAGGTGTACCCAAAGTCGGCCTGCTCAGCGTGCAGTTGCGCCGCAAGCCCATTGACCGCAGCCGGTGCTCCCCCACCAGGTTCGCCGACGCATAAGGAGATCACGTCGTGACCCGCTTGGCGCATTGTGGAAACCTGATCAACTATTTGCATCACTTCAAAGGGAGCAACTTGGGCGCGCTGGGATACCTGCACTTTTTGTCCTCACTACTTGCACTCGCGCTTGACCTGCGCCTAACTCTCAGCCTCCAACGCTACACCGGCTGGCCTTGAGCCAAGCGCATAGTGCCAATCAGTCGTCCACTTCATCTTGAGATCTTGATCCTGAGCACTACTCAAGCGTCGGCGCATCTACAGGCAACTCGAGCAGGACCTGACGAAGTTCGGCCGTTTTAGCTTCAATGGCTGCGCGGCTGCGCGGGTCGACCTCGCGTGCTTCCGTTCGGACTCGTAGCCATTCCTCGCGCCAATGATTCGCTTCACGCTCGGTTGCAGCTTCCCTTTGCCAAGCCGAATATCTGCCGACAATTTGTGTCGTCAATTCGCGCATGACGTCGTAAATCATCGGGTCAAAATTCTGGTCATCATTCTGATTCATACCATCCCCTTATCCCTACTTCACCAAATCTATCAAGGCGTAGAGATCAGAGCTTTATTGCGGCCGGGCAACTGACCATCAAGGACGAGTATGGTGGACTATTAACGCAGACGGCAGGATTCTGCCCCGACAACGCAGAGAGCAAAGGCAACACATGAGCAAGCAAAAAGTATTCCAAGCCGTCGTCGGCAAAGAAGGCGGCTGGTGGAACATCTGGGTCCCGGAAATTGATCAGGTAACCTGCACCCGAAAGTCACGCAAGATTGCTGGCTATACCCGCACCCTGATTGCAGCGGTGCTTGGTATTCCGGAATCGTCCTTCCGCGTTGAGCGCGAATTGGTCTCCGCCGAAGAATTTGAGCGTCGCTTCACTGCGGCCGCTCGCAACGTTGACTCGCAGGAAAAGCTGTAGCTTCCAGCTCACTGAGCTTAACTAAAAAAAATCGGGACCCTTTCGGGTCCCGATTTTTTCTTTGCTTACTTGTCGCCGTCAGCTGCGAGCTGGCCGCATGCTCCGTCGATTTCCTTGCCGCGAGTATCACGCAAGGTGGTTGGAACACCCAACTCATCGAGGCGACGCACAAACTTGGAAGTGATGTCCGGTTCGCTTCGGGTCCAGATGGAACCCGGTACTGGGTTCAACGGAATTGGGTTCACGTGAACCCATCCGCGACCGCGAGCGTTGAGCTTCTTGGCTAGCATTTCTGCACGCCACTCGTGGTCGTTCATGTCCTTGATCAACGCGTACTCAATTGAGACACGACGTCCGGTCTTCACGTAGTAGTCAAACGCGGCATCCAATGCCTCATCGACCTTCCAACGTGAGTTCACTGGGATCAGCTCATCGCGCAGCTCATCATCTGGTGCGTGCAGCGACAGAGCGAAGGTCACTGGGACGTTCTCTTCTGTCAGCTTGCGGATGGCAGGAACCAAACCAACGGTGGAGAGGGTAATGCCGCGAGCACTCATACCCAGGCCTTCAGGAGCTTCAGCGACCATGCGGTGAACGGCGTTCATGACGCGCTTGTAGTTAGCCAGTGGCTCACCCATACCCATGAACACGATGTTGCCAACGCGCTCCTCTGGGTGCTGCTGTCCACCCAGACCGCCTTCGGCGATCACGCGGTTAGCCTGAACGATCTGGTCCAGGATCTCAGCGGTGGACATATTGCGAGTCAGGCCCGCCTGTCCGGTGGCGCAGAATGGGCAGTTCATGCCACAACCGCACTGCGAAGAGATGCACAGGGTGATGCGGTTTGGGTAACGCATCAATACGGATTCAACGAGCGAACCGTCAAAGAGACGCCAAAGGAACTTGATGGTCTTGCCATCATCGGTCTCTAGGCGCTTAACCTCGGTGAGCAGCTTCGGGAACATGGCCTCGGCCAGTTCCGCACGGCGCTCCTTAGGAAGATCACTCATCTTCTCAGGATCGGTGGTGTAGTGCTGGAAGTAGTGCACCGAAAGCTGCTTAGCGCGGAATCCTGGCAGACCCAGTTCCTTCAGCTTGGCCTGACGCTCAGCTAGCGACAGGTCGGCTAGGTGCGTTGGCGGCTGGGAGACGCGGCGCTTGGTCGCGAACTGTAGTTCGGGACGACCATCGGCACCCATCTCCTGCTTCCAACCTTCAGCGGTTGGGATGACCTGGGCGCGCCCTTCGGCGTCGGCTCGGGACTTGGAGATGCGCAGCTGCTGGGCGCGCTGAGCTGCGGCCTGCTCGGTGCGCAGTGCCTTGCGTTCGTCAGCGGAAAGTGGGGTGGAATCGATGGAAGTCATTACTACCTATTGTTTCACGTATCGGAAGCGTCTTGGCGGTGAGTTTGGGCACGCGCTAATGGTGCTGCACCGTCAGCTTAGCGACAATGCAGCACCAATTGATTCGAGCGGCTAGTACTTGTAGGTTTCTTTCACCTGTTCAATCTTTCCCACGCTGCCAGCCAGGTCCAATTCACCGACTTGACCACTGGTGACCACGGCAGGACGTTCCCTATCGGTGCGAACGTATCCGTCCTGCCGGTCCTTCGTGGTCACGAGATCACCGGTGGCCTGCATGGTGAAGTTCAGCTGTCGAGCTTGGCCCCAGATCGGCTCACCTGATTCAGTTTCACCTTCGTAGACGCGAACCGTTGAATCAACCGTGGCCTGTGACAGCTTCTTATTGATGCTGACATCAGCGGCGTAGCCATACATGCCAACTATCCCCACTTCTTCACACCCGCTGTCCGGATCCCATGATGGAAGTTGACCCTCAGGGCAGTTGAAGCTCACCACCGAAACGTCACTAAAGCCGTCGGTGTTCCCGGAAAATCCGATCAGGTGCGAGGTGCCAGTGAACCCTTCTAGTTCCCCCACCTGCGCAATCTCGGCAGTGGCCCAGGTGACGTTGCTCTTTTCAGGTGGCGCTGCAGAGGCAGGTGCGAATGCGGTCACTGCTAGCGCGAGCGCCCCAGCTGCGGACAGAACTCCGCGAATCTTCGTATTCATGCTGATTCCCTTCTTTCTCCGCATGCGCCGTTGCACGCGAATGTAGGCTCAGCCAGTCTCCAACTCCTCACACCATTAATGCAATAGATTGATATAACAGTTACGGTTCCTAGACCTACCAGCGGTCAGAAAAGCGAATTTGGCATAACTAAATTTCGCGTCGTCATGTCGGTTCGAAGCCACGAAGTTCCGTCGCTGATTCAAGACACTCATTCGACTCCCGTCAGTGGAATCCATGGCTGGCCACTGCAGGGAGAATTCCGGTGGGAGCGAGGACCCAAAAGGCAGATCCGTTCACGTAAGTGATCAAAACGAGTCGTAGTTGTTATGACCTAGTTACCCGCCACCGGGGTTTTCTACTTGGATCCCGTCGCGGGAGGGATGACTTGCGCGCTGGTGATGATCGCATTCATCTCGGCCACAGCCCGCTGGGCAGAATCTGCTGCCGGCGAGTCTTGGGCTAGTTCAGCGATACGCGTTTGTGCTTGCCCGGAACTCATCGGAGAGATCTCATCGGCTAGTACTTTTTGAGCGATTCCCAATGCTTGCAGGATTGCTAGCACCGTGGTGTCACTGATCCCCGAAGGCCGCTTGCCGTGGATCTGGGCGCTGAAATCCGCGCGCATCTGACGCTCAATTTGTTCGTTGAGAATATTGACCCGCTCTTTACCCAAACCGAGCATTGTCCGCGAACCGTATTCAACGATGCCCTGCTTGGCTAAAGAATCGGTAACCCGACGAACATTGCACAGACCTGGAATCTTGACCGCAGCGTCTAAGGTGAGACTGCCCTTTTTCTCCAACTTTTCCAGCGAAGAAGCCAAGACCGGATCCGGGCAAGGACCGGCGCCAATGAGTTTGATCCGTGGAACCGTGTCATCACTGAGCGCAACCCGTCCAGCAATCATTAAGTCAGAAAGTACTGCGGCATTCATCCCGTAGCCGGCAGCTGTCATCACCGCTTCGGGCTTCTGTTGATTATCGGCCATCAGTAGGTAGAGCTTTTCTGAGATCAGCATGCCTACAGGCTACCTACCCGACCAATGCTCAGTCCTCAGCATTTCGACGGATATTAGGAACTAATTTTTGTCGCAGAGTCTTGCGAAAAACCGGCAGGTTCACGTTCTTCACCATCTCGGGTCATCGCCGCTGTGGTACGAATGAACACCGAGATCCACGCAAACATGATGGCTACGACGGAGAGTTCAAACCCGGTCAAGTTGTAGTAAGCCCAGTCATTCCACAGCAGGAAGGCCACCCAAACTGCACCAACAGCCGCATAGGACATCAGATGGAATACGGCAGGATAACCCGGCAGCAAGACTGCCGTACCTGCCAAAAGGATGATCATTGCTACCGAAGCGAGCTGCACAAATACCGAATGTATTTCCATAGACACATTCACCGGCACCAGACCGATCCCGATAATGCCCACGGCCACCACTACCAAGCACCAGCGCACAATCCTTGGACGGGGACGTAGTTTCCGTGCAAGTTTATATCTGCGTAGTGCTGGTCGGCAGCGATAGGTCCGAGAGAGCAACATAAGATCACGGGTGAGGAACTCGGTGAAGGCCGCCAAGACCAAACCCGAAATGATCAGCGTCAGGTTAAACGTCCAGAAGGATCCTCGGCCAGCCTGCGCAGTACCCAAGAAGGAAAACATGCTGCGCCACCAGCCTTGTTCTTCAGCCAGCAACATGCTGATCAAAACACCGGCGGCCATGAAGATTCCCAAGACCACCGAGAGCGTTTCAGCACTCGTACGAGCGGTGGCCACCAAGCATAGGTAGGCCGTCAATCCAGTCACCGCGCTGACCGCCAACGCCCCAGCAAGAACATCAAGGTGCAAACCAAAAAATGCTTGTTGGAACAGGTGGAAGACCACCAAAATGATCATGGCTGAGCTGGCCATATGCACCAGGATCAACCCGATACCGGTGACCAATTGGCGCCATACCGGGATGCGCCGCAACCACGGTTCGCGATATCTAAGGATCGAACGGAAAGCATAGGCACTACTTGATGCTGCTGCGGTTGCACCGCAGACCGCCGATACAAAGCCCACCGACCAACGTCCAAAAAGTGCGGGACGTTCACCGGCAAAGAAGATCAGCGCCGCGGTCAGGCCAAAAAGAGAACAGAACAGTCCGGCCCACAGCGCACGCCGCTCAATAGCAAGCTCGCTGATCCGGCGGTTAGCTGGGACTTCGGAATACTGGTATGGCACGTGTTCTATTCTCTCATTACCGTAGAGAAACTGTCGTGGCACCGCTAGCCATCAGCGAGCTGCGAGCGCGGTGATTCCTTCAACCATCAGACTCAGCGCACCGGCAAAGGCAATCAGCACAACAAATGCGCGACTGTATTTGGACGGGATCTTTGGTGCCAAATAATTACCCAGCAAGATGCCTATCAGCATGGCAGTGAAACAACCGATCCACTGACCAGCGGGTAAATGTGGCAGTCCGCCTTTAGCTACCAAGGAGGTGCACGAGAGCACCAGGAAATACAGCTGCACCGAGACAGCGAATTGGCGTTGTGGCCAACGACTGGCCACCGCGTAGCCGGCAATGGCAGGACCCGAGACCCCTGCGGTCACCGACATAAACCCAGAGACTGCGCCGGCGCCAATAGCCAGTGACTTGCCTTGGGCCGCGGGAAGGTTGCGGATCATAAAGCTAGAACCCAGTGCCAAAAACACCATCAGAGCAATGCCAATGGATAACCACGGACCCTGAACTCGGGCTGCTACCCAGGCACCGGGAATGGTCATGAGCATTGCCGGAATCAAGATCAGTGCAACCTTTTTGTATTGCACCTTTCGGAAGACCTGAACAAAAATCATCAGGCTACTACACGCTCCGAGCAGGTTGACCAAGGTAATTCCTGCATGCGGTCCGAGTAGCAAGACCAAGAATGGGGAGGCCACCATGGCGAAGCCCATTCCGGAGATGCGCTGAGTGGAGGCTCCAAGGAATACTGCTGCTACCAGCAAAAGCACCGTTGCTAATTCCCCGCTCAAACCCACTCTTCCTCTGTGTCTTTGGATGTCCTGACTATTACGTTAGCCCAGCGAGAATACGACTCATTGCGCAGCTAGGCACTGACTAAGGTTTTAAGCTTTAAACGTGAGCAACAACGTAGAATTTTTGATCATCGGCGGCGGGGCCATGGGCTCAGCAACTGCGTTATCTTTGGCGCAGAGCGGGCACGAAGTGTTGTTACTTGAGCGCTTTGAACCGGGGCATCAGCAGGGCGCTTCCCATGGCAGCACTCGCAACTTTAATCCTGCTTACGCACGGTCCGAGTACCTGCGACTGCTACAGCGAGCCAATATCCTCTGGGATGACATCTCGGCTCAGGCAAACACCCCACTGCTGACTCGTACCGGGCTGGTCAACCACGGCGTTGTCGCGGAACAACGGCACATGCATGAGGTACTGGCCGGTGCAGGTTTTGCTAGCGAACTGTTGAGCATCGATGAGGCTCAAGAACGCTTTAGTGGCATGAAGTTTGAAACCGAAGTGCTGCACATTCCAGCGGGCGGGCAGATCAACGCTGATGCCGCCGTGGCCGCAATGCAGCGATTGGCGGCCGAGGCCGGCGCAAGAATCCAGCATGAGCACCCAGTCGTAGGCATCGAGGTGATCAACGACGAACAGGTAGCGGTGCGCGTTCGTGATGAGTCCGGCGAGCGCACTGTGTTTGCCAAACATTTGATCGTCACCGCTGGAGCTTGGACCCATCAGCTACTGGGTCAGCATGATTTGCCAGCCATCCACGTCACCGAAGAGCATCCCGTGCACTTCGCATTGCGTTCCTCCGAGGCCAAGTTCCCCGGCTTTAACCATATTTTGGACGGCACGCGGGATATTGGTTCCCCGGTCTTCGGTCCCGTGTACGGCATGCATACTCCGGGACTGGGGATCAAGGTCGGTTGGCATGGCTCCGGGCGACTGACCGATCCTAACCACCGTGAACATCAGGTCATCGAGGAACAGATCCGCGGATTGCAAGACTACGCTCAGCGCTGGCTACCTGGGGTGGATTCGGAAATCTATGAATCGATTTCCTGCACCTATTCCAATACTGATGACGAGAATTTCATCTTGGATCGTCTTGGACCGATCACCATCGGTGCGGGCTTCAGTGGTCACGGTTTCAAGTTTGTTCCGGCTATCGGTGAGTACCTCGCCCAACTGGCCTTGGGCAGTCGCGGCACAGAAGAATTGTTCTCAGCCAGCCGGACCCAGCGCGAGCCATTGTTCTTAGAACGTCGGCGCGCGCTGGGGATCAGCTAACTAGATATCCGCTAACTGCGTGGCAGCTGCTGGGTGATGCAGTGGATGCCACCACCGCGGGCGAATAGTTCGCGTGCATCTACGCTGACTACTTCCCGGCCTTCATACGCTTCGGCCAGGATCTTTGCTGCTTGCGCATCATTGGGATCATCAAAGGCACAAGCGATGACTCCACTGTTGGTCACGAGATGGTTGATATAGGAGTAATCCACCCATCCTTCGTCGTCGCGCAGCACCGTGGGTGCGGGCACGGCAATGAGCTTGAGCTTTCGGCCTTTGGCATCCGTTGATTCTTCAAGACGTGTGCGCACCTCTTGGGAAATCAGGAAATCTGGATGTTCTGGGTTCTGCTGATCGTGGTAGAGCACCACGCCTGGGGCGGCAAAGCAGGCCACAATATCCACGTGCCCGCGAGTACCAAACTCCTGATTGTCGCGCGTCAATCCCCGGTCCAACCAGATCACCTTTGAGGTGCCCAGTAACCGGGCGAATTCCTCCTCGATCTGCACTTCACTGGCCTCAGGATTTCGTCCTGGATCAAGCTGCACACTGCGGGTAGCCAAGATGGTGCCTTCACCATCAACGTGGATTCCGCCGCCTTCATTGGTGATGTTCGCGCGGGCAACGGGCAGTTCTGTTAGCTGCGCCAGGTGATCTGCGATGAGTTGGTCTTTGTCCCAGCTCGCCCAGCTTTGGGCACCCCAGCCGTTGAAGTTCCAGTTCACGGCGGCCAGTTCATTGTGTGCGGTGCGCACAAAGGTTGGTCCGATATCGCGCATCCATGCATCGTTTAGTTCATGGAACGAATAGCTGACCGAGTCCCCTAGGTGGCGGCGCGCGTCGGCTTCGCTCGAAGGATCCACCACCATGGTCACCGGGGTGAACTTGGTGATGGCCCGGGCTACCTGACTCCAGGTGGATCGCGCCGCTTCTGCTTCTTCTTCGGTATCCCCCAGCGTGTAGCCACTGGCAGGGAAGGCCATGAAGATTCGATCATGGGCTTCGGTTTCTGCAGGCATGAAAAACTCAGACATTGCTGCTGCTCCGTTCTCCCAAACCAGTCTCTTCGCGCGCTTCACGAAGCGCTGCGTAAGTTTCTGGCCGGCGGGTACGTAGGAATGGGAAGAGCGTCAGCCAGTCTCGGCGGGCGTCAAGATCTAGCGTAGCGACCAGTACCGCAGATTCATCGCGTGGTGCGCGGGCCAGGATGCGTCCGTAGGGATCAGAAATGAAGGAAGAACCGTAGAAGGTTAATGCTCCTTCATCTCCCCACCGGTTAGGGACCACCATGAACAGACCATTGGCAATGCCATTGCCAACAATGGTCTGACGCCACAGTGGTTCGGTATCAAAGTCCGGGTGATCTGGCTCCGAGCCGATAGCCGTTGGGTAGGCAAGCAGATCCGCACCGGCCAGCGAGTAGATGCGTGGTGGCTCACTGAACCATTCATCCCAGCAAGTGGGCAGGCCCATGGCCACATCCCCTAGGGCTGGAATACGGTGTACCGGATAGGGATCTTCGTTGGGTCCTTCGCGGAAGTACTTGTCCTCGTAGTAGCCAGCGGTGCGCGGAATGTGCAGCTTGTTAGTCGCTGCCACCAGCTCACCTTCCGGAGAAACAATAATGGCGGTGTTCAGTCCTAAACCGTCGGCCTCTGGGGCCTTGCGGAACAGTGAAATGTGAACCTGCAGCTGGTAGATCGCGGCCATTTTCTTCGCGAAGCTAAAGGTCCTGCCGGTGAGCAGATCTTCCGCCGTTGCGTCCGCTGCGTTGGCATCCGGGATTTCAAAAGCCGGGTACTTGCTCAAGGTGAGCTCGGGAAGGAAGACAATTTTGGCGCCGTGCTTGGCTGCCGATTTGATGCCTTCTTCTAGTTCGGCTTCGGTGTCTGCCGGGTTTTCATGCCAGCGGTGCTGGACCAACGCTACGGTCAGTGTGCCTCGGGTGGCTTCTTCGGCGCGGGCCGGGGACACCGGTGGTTCTAGGGCCAGAATTTCTTGCATGGTTCACCTTCACGGTTTTAAACGAATGTGATTCGTTTTATAGCGTAGATGCTTCCGCGGGGTGAAAGCAAGAGGTTTAACGAATGCTTTTCGTTTATTTTGTGTATGCTCATGTCAAGAGATTTCCACCTACAGGAGTGAGTATGGCCCGGCCATCACAACCCAAGCTGAGCACCGACGCCATCGCTAAGGCAGCCCTGAAATTAGTGGATGCCCACGGAGATTTCACCCTGCCCCAGTTAGCCAAGGCTTTGTCGGTTTCCGCTTCCTCGCTGTACAACCACGTTCAGGGTCGCGATGAAATCATTGAGTTGATGCGTGGCCAAGCGATGTCTGCCATCAAGCTGCCTGACCTAGAGAATTCTTCATGGCAAGACACCGTTCAAGGAATCGCCATCGAGTACTGGGCTTCGTATTCAAAGCACCCGAGGCTCATCCCGTTGATGACCAGCTATACGGTGCGCGATAGCACCACACTGCGTGTTTACGATGCCTTGGCCGAAGCCCTCGCAGCTGCCGGTTTTGAACCAAAACAGCGGTTGCAAGCGATCACCATTATTGATTCCTTCGTCCTGGGCTCAGCCCTCGACGCGGCAGCCCCGAGTGAAGTCTGGGTTGCCGACACCGAGGTCTCCACCGCCTTCAGGCAAGCCTTGGACTCAGGCCAAGATGTTCAGGACCGCTCCGTGGAAACGTTCCGACTCGGCTTGGACATCATCTTGGACGGTCTTCAGAGCTCACTTGCTTGAGTTCAGCGCAGTAGGCTGGGCGCAGAAGCGAAGAGGTTCAAACCCATGGCACGCGAAAGCTGACCGATAGCCAACTGAGCTCGCACCGAGTTTCCCGCCATATCTAGAGGTGGTGAGAACGAACAAATAGCACCCTTACCCGGGGCCACTGCAACGATGCCACCGGAAACACCAGACTTTGCTGGCAAACCAATTTCAAAGAGCCATTCACCGGAGCGCTCATATAGTCCGTTGGATGCCACCGCAGCCAAGGTATCGCGGCAAACATCGGCATCCACCACTCGTTTGCCGGTCACCGGATTCACCCCGCCATCGGCCAGGGTTGCGCCCATGATGGCTAGGTCATGTGCCGTGACGTTCAGTGAGCACTGCTTTGTGTAAACATCCACGGCGTCGAACGGGTCATCCTCTAGCCGACCATAGCTTTTGAGCAGACGTCCCAAAGCCTTGTTGCGCTCATTGGCCAAGGACTCGGAGTGATACACCTCGTCATCCAAGCTCAGCGAGTGACCAACAAAAGCGGAGAGACCTTCCTGCACGTTCTCCCACTTTTTGGCTGCCGTCTTTCCCGGAATCAACGAGGTGGTGGCAATTGCGCCAGCATTAACCATCGGATTCATTGGGTGCCCATTATTGAGTTCAACAGCCATCACCGAGTTGAAGGACATTCCGGTGTTGTTCACGCCAATGCGTTCGCGAACCGTTTCGCGCCCATGTTCCTGAAGGACCAGCGCGTAAACGAACATCTTAGAAATCGACTGAATGGAGAATGGATGAGCGCAGTCGCCCACCGAGTGCATCGAGCCACCCACGTGCGACATAGCGATACCGAAGAGTCCTGGGTCCGCTTGTCCGAGAATCGGAATGTAGTGCGCCAGCAGGCCTTCATCTACATCTGCGTAACGTTCATGGGCTTCTTTGAGCAGTTTGTCGATTTGGTCATTTTTCAGCGCACCGGTAGATACCTGCTGAACTACGTCGTCAAAATCCGTAGGAATGGTCTCGTTATTGCCTTCCGAAGGATAGTTCAATGCCACCTGCCTCTGCTTCTAAAAAATGCCTAATCATGCCTATCTGACTTGAGACTACCAACAGCTCTGCCTATTGGCACCAAAAGTCGCAACCTAAAGAACGCTATCGCTAGCACAAGGCCCGGTTCCACGGTAAGGCTATGTGTTTTCGGCGACAGTGTGGATCACATAACAGCGCAATGACCCGTATCTGACTTAGCATTTTGAGTATGGCTAAGGGTATTACTTTTCATACGCGTAAGTGGGTTCGCCCAGAAGATCTGAATGCAAACGGCACGCTATTCGGCGGTAGCCTCTTGCGATGGATTGATGAAGAAGCGGCGATCTACTCCATCATCCAGCTGGGCAACAAGCATGTTGTCACCAAGTTCATGTCCGAGATCAACTTCATTGCTTCGGCTAAGGAAGGCGACCTCATTGAAATGGGCCTCACGGCCATCGACTTCGGTCGCACCTCGATCACCTTGCGTGCAGAAGTACGCAACATCTTCACTCAGGAATCAATCCTGACCATCGAAAAGATCGTGTTTGTGAATATCGGTGAAGACGGTAAGCCACAGCCACACGGCTTCGACCACATCACCTACACCCGGGATCGCATCCCGCTGGAAATCACCACTGCGCTCATCTAACTTTCAGTACCAAAGACCCTAAGCCCACACTGCATTCAGGGTGCTTCCAAGACCTCGACCCGAACACATCTAATGTGTTCGGGTCGAGGTCTTGTGCTTCGTCCATGGCAGTTGAGGCAAAGCACTTGATCTAGCTGACAGCATCCCGCAAAGTAGATCTTGCCGTTAGATATCACCCGCATAGAGACAAGCGAGCATCACCATGGGACAAATGATTTTCGTCAATCTGCCAACCGCAGATCTGGCCGCAGCAGACAAGTTCTACGAAGCGCTTGGATTCACCAAGAACCCCACCTTCTCCGATGATCATGCAACCTCGTGGGTTATCGATGAAAACATCTTTGTGATGAGCTTGAAGCAAGAATTCTTCGCTACTTTCCTAGTCAATGGCGATAAGCCAGGACTGGATTCAGGATTCCGCGAAGCACTCAATTCCCTGACAGCCGAGACTCGTGAAGGCGTGGATGATTTTGTCTCCCGCGCTCAGGCCGGCGGCGGCAAGACCTACCGTCCAGCCAGCGAACCATTCCCGGGCATGTATCAGGCAGCAGTTCAGGACCCTGACGGACACGTGTGGGAAATTGCTTGGATGAGCCCTGAAGCCATGGAAGCTCCAGCAGGCTAAGTACTCAAGAAACTTCTGAATTCCGCAAAGGCTGCGCCACGAACGAGGCGCGGCGCTTGCGGAATTGTTTTTTCATGCCCTTGGCCGGGTACATGGGTTCCGGCCAACGTGGTGCAAGCTCGTCCCCCAACGTCACTCCGCGCATCCGTCGACCAAACATTGGTAGCACCCATTGTCGCAACCACTCCACGTCCCGCTGGGTGGCCTGCCAGAATCCCGCGCGCTCGGCATGTGCCAGCGGATCAAATTCCAACTGGTGCTCAGACTCTAAAATCTCAAGAATTCGGATGGCCATATAACGATGGCCCGCACGATTCATATGCAGCTTGTCGATATCCCACATGCGCCGGTCTCGGTAGGCATCCCATTGCCAGTAATCCACCAGCACGACACTCTCCGGATACTTTTGCGCCAACGTACGCACGCAGTCATTAAACCGCCAGTTGCGACGTTTAAACGGTGCCAGCACCGGATGTACTGGGATATCAAATCCGGTGAACAACAGTACTTTGGCACCGGTGGAGACTAGGTCATCCACTGCCTGCGAATATCGTTCAAGGAAAAATCTCATGTCTTTGCGGAACTCTAAGATGTCGTTTCCGCCAGCGTAAAAAGTGATCACGTCCGGCTTGAGCTCAAGGGCCACAGGGATCTGTTCTTCAATGATTTGTTCAAGTCGGCGGCTGCGAATCCCCAGGTTCATGTATTGCCACTGCGGATCCGCTTTAGACAGCTGTTTGGCCACTCGGTCCGCCCAGCCGCGCACCCCGTTAGGTAACCGAGGCTCCCAGTCCCCTACTCCTTCGGTGAAGGAATCACCTAGCGCCATAAATAGCCGTCCCATACTAAAGACGCTATTGGGTCAATGTGCATGGCGATCAGATTCGAGTTGAACACCGGGTAAATGCTGGAATCAGCACGCAGTCAAAAACTCCTTGGACATGTTCAGTCCCGACATCCGGCTGGCTACCAAGTCGCTGAAGCCAAATACTTCGGGTTTTCCATAATGAACTTGTATGGTTCCCTGTGTATCGGCGCTGATCTGCGCAATCTACTGTTGAATTATGACTTCGACATCACTGTCTTCCCCGGGAACTACGCGCTCCCGCCCACCACTGAGATTAGGCTTCACGCTGCTACATCTAGCAGTGATGGGCACTTTCGGTGTCATCGGGCTTTGCCTGCTGGTTACCTGGCTGGCCCTAGGAATTGGGCTCATTTCACTGCTCGGTATTGGCCTGCTTGTACTTGTTGGCTTGCTCGGCGCGATGTTCGTTGTGGCCCGATTTGAAATTTCACGAATCGGCGGACTGTACGGAATAGATGCGGTGCCACTGCGTTGGCCGGCTCGACGCGGTCCAGGCTTTGGCGGGTATGTCCGTACTCTGGGCCGGGCGGTCTCCGAATCACGCATGTGGGCGGCGCTGGGCAGCTTGGTGCTTTCCTGCATCACCGGCACCATCATGCTCGGAGTTCTGCAGTGGAGTGTGCACTTCGCGATTCTTTCCTTCGCTCCGCTCACCGGCACAGACACAGTGTCCGGACCGTTCAACGTGGACACCCCTGTAAACCAGGCCCCATGGCTGATGCTCCTGGCCATCGCCGGCGCAAGCATAGTCATCGCCTTAGCTTTCCTGCACCGCAGCATCACCGTTGGCATCATTGGATCCTTAGCCCGGGAAACCGCGCTCACCGAACGGGTACGCAGCACCGCGGTACAGCGGGAAGGCGCGGTGCGTGCTGCCGAAGTGGAACGCACTAGGATCGAACGCGACTTACACGACGGCGTCCAACCACGACTGGTCTCCGTGGCCATGACCTTGGGGCTGGCGCATCAGCAGATCGATTCCAACCCCGAACAGGCTAAGGAGCTGGTGGCCGAAGCTCACGCCTCCACCAAATCCGCCATCACCGAGCTACGTCAACTGACCCGAGGCATCTACGCCTCAGTGCTCGATGATCGTGGCCTGGACGCAGCACTCTCGGCCGTGGCCGGACGTTCACATATTCCGGTCCAGCTTGATGTGCAGTTAGAAGGTCGCTACCCGCGGGTGGCAGAAGCAGCCGTGTACTTCGCCATCGCTGAGGCCTTGACCAACTCGGCCAAACACTCACGAGCCCAACGCTGCCAAGTAACCGTAAGGGTGCGCGAAACCAACGGTCAGCCACATTTGTGGGCGCGAGTTGAAGACAACGGCGTGGGCTCCGCACACATCACTGCCGGTGGCGGATTAGATGGAATCAACAACCGGGTGCTGGCAGCCGGTGGAACCCTGCTTCTGCAAAGTCCGGCCGGCGGACCAACAACAGTGGAAGTGAGCGTGCCATGCGCGTACTAATTTGTGAGGATTCGGTACTACTGCGCGAAGGACTGGTGCGCTTACTCGATCACAGCGGTCACCGCGTGGTTGTGGATCTGCCCGACGCCACCGGGCTAATGAGTTTCTTGGAATCGGTGGATGCCGAAGACTTCCCACAGATCGCCATCTTGGATGTTCGGCTGCCGCCGAGCTACACCGATGAAGGCATCCGAGCAGCTCTTGAAGTGCGCAAAGCCTATCCGGATCTGCCGTTGCTGGTGCTCTCCCAATACGTTGAGGAGCGTTACGCTTCGGAGCTGATTTCCACTCAGTCAGGGGCCATTGGCTACCTGCTCAAGGACCGGGTGGCTGATGTGAGTGAGTTCATTGCGTCGTTGGAACAGATCGCTGCCGGCGGCACGATTTTGGATCAGGAAGTTGTCGCTCAGCTATTAACTCGCCGCAATCATGATGACCGAATGCAACGACTGACCGATAGGGAACGCAGCGTCCTGGCCGCGGTGGCCGAGGGAAAATCCAACCAAGCAATTGCTGCGTTGCTTTTCCTCTCGGAAGCCAGCGTTGAAAAGTACATCACCTCCATCTTCCAGAAGCTCAGCTTAGAGGCCGACGGAACGGGCAACCGGCGTGTGCTGGCCGCCCTGGCACATATACAAAACCTGGGCACCAACCACACAGATCGGAACGGATCATGACTGATACACAAACCACGACGAGGCCACCGATTCCCCCTACGTCCAACGGCAACGGCACAGCACTGAATATCATCCTCGCTGTGATCGGTGCGCTGGTGATCCTCACCTTGTTGATCAGCTCCGCGCGTAGCGCCTTTGCCACCTTGAGCCGTGAAAACTCCACACAGAGTGCCGACATTGCCGGTGTCACCAACTTAGAAATTAGTGCCGGTTCTGGACGCTTTGACCTGCACTTTGCCAAGGTCCAAGAAGCTACGTTGGAAGTGGATAGCTCGGATTCTCAGGAGTGGCAGCTGAAGCGCGAAGGCAACAAGTTATCCGTTGATTCTCCGGATTCATGGGGTGACTGGTGCTTCTTTGGCTGCAGTTCTTATGAAAATAAAGCGGTGCTCACGCTACCTGAATCCATGAATGATGGAAGTATGGATGCCTACTTTGACCTCTCCTCCGGTGAACTCGATGCTGTCGGTTCCTATAAGAATCTCGAGGTTGAAGTTGGTGCAGGTTCTTTGGACTTGTCCGGAACAGCGAAGAACGCCAAAGTGCAGATCGGAGCAGGAGACGCTGAAGTGTCCTTAGAGGATGTTGAACAAGCTGACTTTGATATTTCCGCAGGGCAGCTTCAAGGCACCCTATCCGGCAAGGCACCGAAACAAATCAACGCTGAAGTCAGCGCCGGTTCCTTGGAACTTGAGCTCCCCGACGTCACCTATGACCTGCGTCAAGATGTCTCAGCCGGGGACGTGAGCAACAAACTAGCAACGGATATGGATTCACCGAATAAGATCTCGGTCAATGTTTCGGCTGGCAATGCCACCTTCCATCCACAGGATTCTGGCCCTGGTCCTTGGAATAACTAATCCGAGAACACAAACAGCATGGGCTGCAGATTTGATCATCTGCAGCCCATGCTGTTCGTGTCTAAAGAAAAGCTTAGGCCTGCTTGTTCTTCAGCGCAGCCAAACGTGCTTCAACCTCTGAAAGATCTGGCGCAGCTGCTTCCAGCTGAGGATCAGCCGGTGCCTGCTCGATGACATCTTGAGGATTGTTGTTGGACTTCAGCGCAGCCAAACGGGCATCAATTTCGGAAGCCGCACCCAGATCTTCAAGCTGAGCAAACTGCGCGTCAAGCGACGAAGCTGCGAGTTCCTGAGCACCACGAACCTTGGCCTCGTCCTGACGGATCTTCTGCTCAAAACGGCTGATTTCGCTGGATGGATCGTTGAAGTCCAAAGCCTTCATGGTGTCCATCATCTGGTTCTGAGTCTTGGCATTGCGTGCACGAGCCACCAGCTCATCGCGCTTGGCCACCAGTTCCTGGCGCTTGGCCTGCATGGTGTTCAGACCGGTCTTGAGCTTATCTACGACGTCGCGCTGGGTGGCGATGGTCGACTGCAGCGAAGTAGCTTTCTTCTCAGCATCCATCTGTCGCTGGATAGCAACGGTGGCTAGCTGGTTGAACTTCTGCTGGCTGTTCGCATCTCCTGCGGCAGCATATTCATCAGCCTTATTGGAGGCAGCGACGGCCTTTGAACCCCACTCGGTGGATTCCTGCTGTAGCTTGGCGTAGTCGTCCTCGGCCATGCGCAGGTTGCCGATGGTCTGGGCAACGGCCTGCTCTGCCTGAGCAATGTTGCTGGTGTAGTCGCGGACCGTCTGGTCCAGCATCTTCTTTGGATCCTCGAGGGCGTCCAGTGCCGCGTTGGCGTTGGCTTTGCCGATTCCGAACATTCGAGCCCAAATTGAGCGCTTCTGTGCCATGGTGCGTCCCTTCGTTGTCCTTTGCTTAAAGCTTAGGGGAAGAGCGCCTGCCTCAATAACTGAAGGGCAATTCGATGAACCTACGCGTCAAAGTGGCGCAGGTAGCGTCCTGGTGCATCAAGGAATAAACGCCAGTTACTGACCATTTCCAAGTCGTCATAACTGGCCGGGCGGATCCCCCACTGGCCGATTTCGTAAATTTTTGCCTGCGGCAGCGAGGCGAGAATGGGTGAGTGGGTGGAGAGAATGACTTGGGATCCGCTGCGCAGCAGATCGGAAATGTGCGAGAGCAACATCAGGCAGCCGTTAAAGGAGAGCGCGGATTCGGCTTCGTCAAAAACCCAGAGCCCGTTGACGCTGGAGCGTTGAGTGAAGAATTCGATGAAGGATTCACCATGGCTCTGGAAGTTGTGCTTGCCGCGCGAGCCGACGGAACCCAAATAGGCGAAGTGCCCATGCATGGTTTCGGCACGCAAAAAGACCCCTGCCTTCGAAGCCCCGGCTCCGCGTTCTAATTGCAGGTGTGAGGATAACCCTGATTCGGTCATTTGGGTATGGTGCATGGAATCGCGGGTTCCACCCTCTGGATTCAGCCCGAAGGCCCCCGCGATACCTTCAACCAGCGTTGATTTGCCGGCACCATTTTCACCAACCAACACGGTCAGCTGTCCCAAGTCCAGACCTTCGTCCAAGACTTGTTGTACCGCTGGGATTTGAGCCGCCCAATCGGAACGATCCATGGGCTCTTTGGGATGCTCTGAGATTCGGCGTATCGGCAAGGAATCAAAGAACACGTTCATGCCCCAGAGAATATCAGCCCCGTAGGACAGGACGAGTTGCCGGGCGTCGGATCTGGGACTGCATATGACGGGGCCATTGCATATTGGTTGTCAGTAAATGAAAGTTGGTACTGGGGGCTTGCATGGCCTGCCGCATGACATCGGCCCGCGTTATATGGGCCGCTCCGACAGAATAAGTGGCACTCGGCTTTCGACCTTGATCCAACGCCCGAAATCTGGATGTATGTAACCGGCTAGAGCAACGAGGTCCTTAAATTTTTGATCCAGATCTGAGGCCCAGATTCGGTGGTGATGCCCAATCCTGTTTCGCAACTCGCGTAGTTCTCCAACTTTGGTGCTGACTAGCAGTTGATTGCGTCCTTTCATATAGGGGAAGGCCGCAACGAGGTCCGGCCACAGGAACATCTGACTTTTCGAAACCATTTGGTGCCAAAACCCGAACGAGATTTCAGAGATGACCTGTCCTGGGTCAATAGGCATACGGTTCCTACGTACACGAGAAATTGCTGTATCAATATCGGCGTATGGATAGGCGTGATTTCGCTGTCCCCTGCCTGCGTTACGTCCTAGCTCTCGGGAATCATCAAAAATCCAATTTCCTGATCGCCCTTTAGCTTCATGTCGTAAATTCATCTGTCGATCAATGGCGTTTCTCAGCCCGACTTCTAGGTGGCCCAGCGATCCCCAAAAAGCCGCGGAGATATCGGAGTTCCATTCATAAAGGAGCATTGCTTGGTTTTGTACGTCATGGCTTTCAACTAAATAGTGTTTGAGACGCGCAGCCCCAAAGTGAAACTCGTAAAAGTCCCAGGATTGTAGGTTGCCCATCGATAACCACCTCGTCTAGAATGGAAGAGAACACCCCGGAACCGTCCCTGTAGTCTTTTGGTAGACCGATCAGACGGCCGGGGTTCTGCTTTTAATTCATGCTCTCAGGGTTATGTCCGTTTGATCAGGGCAAGCTTCAAATTGTGTGCATAAGTAGCCGTAGATGCTGTCAACGAACTCTTGAACTGACGCCACGGACCTGTACTTAATTCTCCTCAGACATTCCTTTCAGGGAGTAGCTATCCCAAGACCTGGCGCACGCCCTGGACCTAGGACGCCCAAGCGGTACGGTCCATGGGCTCTTTGGGATGCTCATCGATGTGGCGTATCGGCAAGAAATCAAGGAACGGGTTCATGCCCCGAGAATGCCAACCCGTATGACAAGACGAGTCTGTTTCACGCACTTTCACCCTGCGTTCCTCGCCCCAACTCTTCTCACTGACGCTCCTGACGCGTAGAGTAAATGTACATACCGTCAGGAGGATGCGATGAGCACCCCAAAGCGATCAGTTCCGAAAAGACGGGCCCCCAAGGCCATCGTGCGATCGAAAGCAACCGGCGTTAGAAAGCTAGTTGGAGAGTTTCGCTCTGCCCTGGATCAGAAAATGGCGCAGGACGATCAAAGCCTGCGCGGGATCACTGTTAAGCAAAGAACAGTCATCACCAACAAAGCGAGCGAGGCTTTCGAAGGTGTAGCCGTGAAGGTCCGGCACAATCATCGTTTGCAGGATGAAGACCATAAAGCAGGCATAGAAGATCGTAGCGATCCATCGTTCGTAGGTATCGCAGTCGAGATGGAGCAAAGCCTTTCCTCGTTGGGCCCAGCATTGGCGAAGATACCAACATCCGTGTCACCGCAGCTGGCCCGCGCGAGCGCTGCAACCGAACAGGCTTGGCGTGAGCTTGAGAGCGAGTTCGGTCTACTCACCAGCACAGAGGTGTCCAATCTTGTCGGTTCCGATTCGCCTAATCGCTCCTATGCATCAAATCAGCGTTCCCAAGGGAAGTTGATTGCGGTGAAACGTCCTAAGGGGCTGCGCTATCCGGGCTATCAATTCGACAGGTCAGAGCACGCAATTCTTCCTGTGATCGAAGAGCTGATCGCTCTGGCCCAAGCTGCTGGACGGAGCGAATCGAGCTTGGCGTTATGGATCATTCGGCCAACCGGATATCTCGACGGAGACCGTCCGGTTGATAGATTCTCGGATCCTGAGAGAGTTCTGGAGGTCGCAAAACAGGCCTTCGAAATCCAATGGTGAATCGTGAACCGGGCGATCAATTTGATCCGATGACTTATGAGCTCCAACCAGATGCGCAGCTTTACCGAGTTTTCAGTAACCAGAGGACTGGACCCTTGGAATTCAACCCGGGTTTGGGGTCCCCAACCCGCTTCGCTTTCTTTGGCGATCCCCTAGTCCCCGTTCTGTATGCGGCCGAAACCGAAGAGGCCGCAATCTGCGAAACCATATTGCATGATGTGCCGCCGGGGCCAGGGTATGTGCTGTATGACGACGTCAAGAACAAGGTCTGCGCGCAAATAACGCCTACCCGAGTCCTGAAACTGGCGTCCTTCATGGGCGACGGTTTGCGGAAACTTGGTACCGAGGCAAGGCACGTAACTGGAACAATGTCCTCGGAATATCACCGCACAGTTTTATGGGCACAAGCTGCCCACGCCGCAGGTTTTGACGGACTGGTGTGGATGAGCGATCGAAGAAATACTGATCGCGCTTACGTCTTTTTTGGCGACAGAGTGACCGACAGAGACTTAGATATTGTGCCGGAGCAAGGACGTATCTACGCAGCCGGTCCGGGATTCGACAGAATTGTTGATTACCTCGCAGGCGTGGAAGTTGAACTTCTCATGGCTTAGGAAGCTACAGCTGTTGATACCCTCGTCCTAAAAAGTCGCCATCCGCAATGGCGCATGACGACTCTTTGGTAGGTATCGAATTCAGCTTCAGGACACCGGCAGCATGTTCCGGGCGAAGAACTCGCTGATTTCCTCACGGGCATCCAGCGGGAAGATGCCTGCGACATACTGATCCGGCCGAACCACGACGATGGCACCATCGCGGTTGATTTCCCGTTCGCTGAAGATGTCGCGTCCATGTCCGGCAGCAAATACCTGGTTGATGTCGTGCAGCCCAAAGGGCACCTTCAACGGCTGGAGAATCTTAGGCACATCATGCAGTTCAACCTCGGTGTAGTCCTGCTGGTAGATGGCCTTGGTGTCAAAGACCGCGTCTTGGTCTCCATCAACCGGAGTGTAGAGGTTGCGCGGGGAAGCAAGATCCGCCTCCCACCAGGTGGCGAAGTCAGCCATGGCCGTGCCTTGAAGCGCAGGAGCTGTGGCATCAGCGAAAGCATAAACGCGCCAGCGTCCATCGGCCTCATGCTGGTGACCTAAGTGCTGCCAACGGTTATCGGCTCGGCGAATCACCTCAGCAGATTTGAAGCGCTTACCTATAGGGAATCCAACTGCCAGATCCTGGTGTTCTACACCGGTTGTGATGGTTGATTCGGTGTACTGGGTCATGAAGCCGGCAGGAAATTCCATGGTCTTCAGATAGTACTTTTCCAGTTCGTCCGGGTCTTCCCAGTCATCTACCGACTTGGCCATCAGTGAGGACCACTCCTTGTCGAAGTCGATAAGATTCTGGGCAATCACCTTGCGCTCCTCAGCGTAGGTATCTAGCAGCGCTTCGGGGGCACGGCCTTCGAGCACTGCGGCGAGTTTCCAGCCGAGGTTAAAGCCGTCTTGAATGGAAACGTTCATGCCCTGACCGGCTTTGGCCGAGTGGGTGTGGCAGGCATCGCCCATGATGAAGGCGTGCGGAGCACGGGTTCCACGCTCTTGGTCAGAGACATCGTCAAAGCCATCGGTGATACGGTGCGCCACCTCGTAGACAGAGAACCACGCTACGTTTTTCACGTCCATGGTGTACGGGTGGATGATGCGGTTGGCGGTGGCCACGATATCTTCCACCGGAGTATTACGGACCGCTCCAGCGTCCTGGGCGCTCAGCTCTCCTAGGTCAACGTAGAAGCGGACCAGATAGCCTCCCTCGCGGGGAATCAAAAGAATATTGCCCGCATCATGGGACTGGATGGAGCACTTAACCTGAATGTCTGGGAAGTCGGTATTGACCATGACATCCATGACGCCCCACGCATGTAGCGCCGAATCGCCATGCAGCTTGTGGCCCAGCGAGCGGCGCACCTGACTGCGAGCACCATCGCCACCAACCAGGTACTTAGCCTTCACGGTGCGTTCTTCACCGGCACGCTCACCGGAAACATATTTGATCGTCGCGGTCACCGGGTATTCGGCGCTGGGGTCGATTTCGCAGCCGAGGTATTCCACACCGTAGTCCGGGGTGATCTTGCCCGGGGCACGTTCTGCATCACGCAGGAAGTAGTCAAGGATGCGTGCTTGATTCACATAGATATGAGGGAATTCGCTAATGCCGTTGGCGTCATCGGCTGCCCGTGAGTGACGTTTAATGTTCGCTGGATTTTCCGGATCAGGGGTCCAGAAGCACATCTCCACATTGCGGTAGGCCTCTTCAATAACTTCATTGGCAAAGCCGAAAGCTTGGAATGTTTCCACTGAACGGGCTTGGATCCCGTCGGCCTGTCCTACGTCGAGGCGACCGGGGCGTAATTCGATGGCGCGAGCGTTGATGCTAGGGAAGCGAGAAAGCTGAGCGGTCACCACGGAGGCGGCCGGGCCGGTGCCAACAATCAGCACGTCCATTTGATCAGGAATATCTGTTGATCGATTGATTCCATAACCTGCGGCCTTTTTGACGCGTGGATCCCCCGAAACATATCCCCGGTGGTGAATCTGCATTACCCGACTCCTAGTTCTGTGCCGCAAAACGTCATTGTCTCTATAGTTGCGACACTGTTCTAACTATAGAAACAAGTGTAGCTTCATGCGACCACTTACACCATGCTCCTTGACCTCTTTGCTGAGCAAACAACCGTGAGCCATAAATCAGACTGCACACGGAGTTGGGCAGTCACTCACGTAACCAAGGGTTCACGTGGGGTGGACGTAATTTACGTGCCGGACACAGAACGACGGCAATCGGCGAAACATCAGATCCATAAGCTGAGAAACATGACAGCGACGAATGAACAACAGCAGGCATCGGTAGTCACCGGCGCTACTGCCGGGCAAGACCAACTGAACGCGGCCAAGGAATCTTTAGAGGATTACACCCTCCGCTTTGCCCCACGCTCCTACCGTCGATGGGTTCCTTCGGTAGTGGCCACCAGCGCACTGGGCGGTATCGCTTACCTCGCGGACTTCTCCATTGGCGCGAATATCGCTTTGGCCCACGGAACGGCGAGCGCAATTACCGGTGTGCTCATCGCAGCGGTCATCATCTTCGTTACCGGATTCCCGCTGGCCTACTATGCGGCCCGCTACAACCTTGATCTGGATTTGATCACCCGTGGCTCCGGGTTCGGCTACTACGGTTCAATCGTCAGCAATGTCATCTTCGCGACCTTTACCTTTATCTTCTTCGCTTTAGAAGGTGCCATCATGGCCCAGGGTCTGGAGCTGGGACTCGGAATCCCTAAGGCGCTGGGTTATGCAATTTCAACGCTTATGGTCATCCCGCTGGTTATTTACGGCATGAAGACTTTGGCCAAACTACAGGTGTGGACCACGCCGCTCTGGCTCATCCTGATGGTCGTACCCATGGTGTATCTTGTGGCTAGCCACCCCGAATCCGTAGATACCTTTGTGAACTACGCCGGCGCACAGGGCACCGGCGAGGGCGTGAACTTCGCCTCGGCCATGCTGGCCGCCGGTGTGTGCCTCTCGCTGATGGCGCAGATCGCAGAACAGATCGACTACCTGCGATTCATGCCACCAAAAACTTCAGCCAACGCACGCAAATGGTGGACCGCAGTGATTCTTGGCGGACCGGGTTGGGTCATCTTCGGTGCGATCAAACAGATCACCGGTATGTTCATTGCCGTCTACCTGATTGCCACGCTGGATCCGCAGGCCTCGGCTACCGCGAACGAGCCGGTGCACCAGTTCCTCGGTGTCTACCGTGAAATGATGCCGGCCTGGTTGGCCATGAGCTTGGCCGTGGTTCTTGTGGTCATCTCGCAGATCAAGATCAACGTCACCAACGCCTACTCGGGATCACTGGCCTGGACCAACTCCTTTACCCGCGTGACCAAAACCTATCCCGGCCGCATGGTCTTCGTGCTGGTGAATCTGGGCATCGCCCTGATCCTGATGGAATCGAATATGTTCGACTTCCTCAATACCGTGCTTGGCTTCTACGCGAACTGCGCGATGGCTTGGGTGGTCACCGTGGCCAGCGACATTGCGATCAACAAGTACCTGCTTAAGCTCTCCCCCAAGGTGCCAGAGTTCCGTCGCGGCATGCTTTACGCGGTCAACCCGGTGGGCTTCGTTTCGATGCTGGTCTCCGCCATCGCTTCCATCGCGGTCTTCTTCGGACTGCTCGGCCCTGAGCTCCAGCCGTTCAGCCCACTGGTAGCCGTAGCTCTGGCCTTGTTCCTGCCACCAATTTTGGCCATCGTCACCAAGGGTCGTTACTACCTGCGCCGCAGCGACGACGGTATCAACAGCCCACTACTGGATGCTGAAGGCAACCCGAGCGATGAGCTCTACACCTGCTGCGTGACCGGTTTGCGCTTCGAGCGTCCAGACATGCTGGCCTCGGCGGTCCCTGGTCCGAACGGAGAACTGCAGTACATATCCTCACTGGCACTGGCTACGGACCGAACCGGCGAGCACCTATTGCCAGCCGATCCGCCCATCCGCTAACAGCTTCCTTTCGGTCACGCTTCGCAGATAAGGCCCGTCTCACCAAGTTTTGGTGGGGCGGGCCTTTGGCTTCTGATTAAGTTCAAAGCAAGCCATGCCAAAGCATTGAGCTAGGCTGTGAGCAAATATAGTTCGGACGAGTAAGTAGCTTGTCGCTCAAGGCGCGGACGAGATGAAATGATGAAGTTATGACCAAATCCACCGAAGGCGGGTCCCAAACTTTGGGCCGCGGACTCGAAGCGCTGACCCTCATCGGTGAATCGCAGAGGCCACTGAGTGTCGCTGAGCTTGCCACGCAGCTCGGGATCCACCGCTCCATGGCCTACCGCCTGGTCAAGACCTTTGAACAGTACGGCTTTGTAGAACGCTTGGCCTCAGGCGATCTTGAACTCGGAGCACGCCTCGGCGCGCTGGCACGCAATGTCGCCAAGTCGTTGCAGTCCGCAGCGGCGCCGCACTTGGCCACGGTTTCTGATGAACTGCGCATGACCGCCATACTGGTGGTCTTTGATGGTGAAGCTGCTGTCACCTTGAGTACCGCGGAACCCCGGATGGCCGATGCCACGGTGGCTCAACGCCCCGGGACTCGTCACCCCATTGATAATGGTGCGCCTGGCCGAGTGATCCGTTCGCAACTGAACCCTGAACAGTATCCAGCCAAGGACTTTGAATCCAGCCACGACGAAGTCATCCCGGGCCTGACCTCCATTGCGGTTCCGCTGTTGTTGCCGCAGAATAAACCGGCAGCCATCGCGGTCATCTATCCGCCACTAGAGTTGGATGAGAAGCACATCGCCCAGGTGCTCACCAACGCTTCCGAACGCATTTCACAGGCGTTAGGGATTCGGTTGAACTAAGCACCTGAGTGATGGGTTGATTCATCTGCACCTAGGCAGTGCAGGCCTCATTGGAGCATCCAGCATCACGTGGCCTGTAGGTTTCGGTGCCTTCAACTTTTTCCCACACGATGTGGCGATGCTGTCCACAACGTTGGCAGGAAGGAGCTAAGTAAGTGCCCCGCTCTTCCATGGTGTACGTCCGAAAATCACCCATCAGAACCTCTTCTCAAATGGCCCCGAACCAGGGTCGCGGGGCATGCTGGACCTGCTTGGTGCCTTCACTCTACGCGCGGATATCACTACCGGCTAGAGCCGTTGCCAAACAGTTACCCACAGCCCGTCAAGCAGTATTTTCACTCTCCTGCCACACTGGGGCAATGAACCCACAAAACTTGCTTCGTTGCCCGAAGCAAAGCCCGGAAAGAAGGCGTCATGAGCACCTCTGAACACAAGCTTCAGCGACTCAAAGAACGCATCGCGTTACTGCTTAATAAGGCTGAAAACACCAACTTCCCCGCTGAAGCCCAGACCTTCCAAGAGCATGCTGAGCGCCTCATGGTTCGTTACGGTATTGGTCGCGCAGAACTTGATGCGATGGCCACCGGCCCGGACAAGAAAAAAGAACCGATCATTGAAGAACGCTTCGACATGAGAGGTACCTACCGCTTAGGACAACGCGACGGGCTAGCTACCGTCGGGCATGCTTTCCGCACCGTGACACTGCTGCAAACGAACTATTCGAACTTCTGTCGTTTGTACATCATTGGTCATGAGTCAGACGTCAGTACCGTGAAAAACTTGTTCTCCTCATTAGTCATTCAGGCGAGCCTCGCGATGAGTCACTGGTGGAGTGAAGAAGGCCGACACATCGCTTGGGATCGAACCGATTCTGAGAAGGTCATTGAGCGCCGCGAATTCCAGCGAAGTTTTTATCTGCAAGTTGCTGAGCGCATTCGCGGGCTTTACCAAGAGGAAAGCGAACACAGCGGCAGCGGCACTGAACTTGTGCTCGTTAGTCGCAAGGAACAGGTTGACGAATTTGTCAGCGACAAATATCCATCCTTGCGTCGCAGCCGTAATCGCGCGGCCTCCGGTAGTTTGAACGCTGCCTTGGCCGGCCGGGTGGCGGGAAGTCGTGCGGATCTCGGCTTTGGCAAAGATGTTGAGTCCAACGGGCCTGCGGGAGAAGTAGCTAGCTAAGGCCTCTTACTGGAAATATTGCCCCAAAATTCCGAGTCAGATTTTCTAAGTGGAAATTTCTTCTACCCGTTCCCTGCCTTCTTTCGCCCTACGCAACGGAAGATATGACAGAGGGCCGTTCCGAAGAACGACCCTGATCACTACTTCTCGGCATTACTAGCCCAGCTTGGCGCGAACCATCTGCGATACAGCCTTGCCGTCAAAGCGGCCAGCAATTTCGGCACCGACCAGTTTCATGGCCTGTCCCATATCCTTCATGGTCAACTCGTGATCAGCAGAAAGTTCTGCCATCACCCTGTCAACGATGCCCTGAGCTTCGGCTTCATCAAGCAGCTTTGGCAGGTAGGTAGAAATGAATGCTGCTTCTGCCAATTCACGTTCGGCCAGCTCGGAGCGACCATCCTTGGCAGCCAATTCAGCAGTTTCCTCGCGGTTGCCAACTTCCTTGCGCAACAGATTCTCTACGTCCTGATCGTTCAGCTCGCTAGGGTTCTTCCCTGACTTCTCACGAGTGCCGATAGCGCTGAGGATATTGCGTAGGGTGGTCTTCTCCAGCTCGTTGCCTGCTTTCAGGTGGACGATGCTGTCTTCGCGCAGGCGATCTTTCAAACTCATGGGGACTCGCTTTCAAAGTACGTGTGCTTGAAACTCTACTCGCTTTAAGCCACCGCATTTTTGCTTCTTGGTATGGTGACTTCATGAAACCACTGCGTGCTGGCGCGATAGTCGCGGCCCTCATCCTCGTAGTGGCGCTCATCGTGATCACCAAACCATGGAAGCTGCTAGATAGTTGTCATGCTCCCGATGAATTCTGCGCTTTAGCTTCCCAGCTTGAAGAAAAGGATGGCGTCGAAGCAACCGCTGTGGACTATGAAGTTACTGCCGTTGATGCCAAAGATGGCGACCGCTCAACGGTCCGTTGGACCGTTGAGCTAGCTGAAGATCTTGACAGTGCGCAGGCCGGCGAACTCGCTTCCGCTGTTTCGGCACAAGTCCAAAGCTTCATCGCTTCTCGCCCGTTGGTACAAAGCTCATTGCGTTTTGTCGCTGGAGAACCCCAAGAATCATCGATTCCTGACTTCAAGTTATATCCGTTGGACGTCTCGGATAGTTCAGAGGCCAAGGCTCAAGTCGCACGGGGCTTTGCGCTACATCAGCTCGGCGCACAAAAAGTCGGCCAGAATTCCGCGACCGCCGAAAATACTCAAGTGCTGACGGCCTTGGCAGACTACGCTTCGAACCAGGGTGCTCCAATTACCTTAGAACTAGCCGATGGTTCCATTCGGTATACGCCCACCACAGGGTTTGATATTGCCCAGCTTGCTTTAGCTATTGAAGCTGCAGGCCTTGGACCCGTGGAATCGGCAATCATGGATTCGTCTGGGCTTTCGGTGCATACCAAAACTGCTGCTGATTCGAAGGAAACCGCTCAGATCAAGAAGTGGCTGACCGAGCATGAGCCTCTCAAAGAACCGATGGCATTCACCTTATCCAGCCCCGGTTTTGCCGACATCATCCAAGGTTGGCTTGGAGACAAAATTCCTGAATCCCTGATTGCTAGGCCTGCGCGGTTGCCTGAAGCTGTGACGCCTTGGCCGCAGGATGCTGCCGCTCAAATCTGCACTGACAAAGATCTTGCCCTAAGCCTCGGCTCTCCCGATGCAGCAACAGGTTCACGCTACATGGCCGTATATGCCAAGAACATTTCTGGCGGTGCCTGCGCAGTTAATGGCTATCCGCAGATTCAATTTCTCAACGCTGACGGTGAGCCACAGCAGGACGTCACGCTAACTAAGATGCCACACATTCAATCTCAGCGCGCTGTGATTCCTGCTGGTGAAAGCATCTTGTCTGCCTTGCAGTGGAAGGCCATGTCCACGGCCAACGACCCGGATCAAACTACGAGGTTGCGCATCAGCGCAGCTTCAGGTTTTAGCGCCACCGAGCTTGCCAGTATGTATGAACAATCAGCAACTAGCTTGGACATTCTAGACGGCGGCGAAGTCAGCCAGAGCCCGTGGGTTCAAGCACTAGATGGCTGGGCGCTACCGGATTCTTCCGGTTAGCGGCCAGCCATCTAGGGGTACCGAACTGCGCAGACTACTGCTCGCGCGGCGGGAACTTCTTGTACTTGCGGTAGTGGTTAATCGCATTGAGCACTAGGTAAGCCTTACGGCGTGGGTGCTTCTCTGCAGCGAATTTCAACGGGTTGGATACCTTGCCAGCTTTGAGCAGGGCAGCTGCCTTCTTCCCGGTTGCACTGCCCAAGAAACGTCCCAGCAGGTGGTGTGGCAGGACGGTGAACAGGTGCTCACGACGCAACTGCAGCACGCCAGCAGGCGTTTCCATGACTGCATCGGTTTGTGGGTCACCGCTATCAAATTCAGGACCCAAGAATTCGGTGACGTAGAAACGGGCCGGGTTCACCCCAGCAGCGGTCAGATAGAAGTGGTTGCGGCCCAAGCGTGGGTTGATCTCGAAGAATTTCACCGTGTTATCACGGCGATCAAACTTCGCATCAATCATTGCGATACCGCGCCATCCGAGTTCTTCAAGCATGCGCGCACCATCGGCGGCCATCTGATCATTTTGACCGGTGACGATTGCCGCGGAATTGCCCAGTACCAGCGGGGCGTGTTCTTCAATGACGACTTCCCCATAGCCAGCAAAGATGACCTTGCCTTCTTTGGTAGCGAAGTAGGTGCACAAACGCATAGCGTCGTCCCCGCCAGGCACGTATTCCTGCAGGACGTAGCCGGAGGCATAACCGCTGGCGTCAATCTTGGACAACAGTGTTTCCAGATCATCACGGTTATTGATGGTGTGGATTTTCTGCTTACCCTCGAACTTCGCAGCGATCCAATCCGCGGAGCTTGATGGCTTACCGATCACCGGATAGGTGAACTCCTTGGCCATCAATTCAAGGTCATTGCTCGGGTAGTACACGGTGGTGCGTGGGTGCGCGATCTCAAACTTTTCCGCCAGTGCGTAGAAGTTCTCCTTCAGCGCGGCCGCTTCAATGATCTCCAGCTCTGGGTAGGGAATCACGAAGTGTGCTTCGAGCTGCTCACGGTGCTTGGCAATGAGCATGATGTGGAAGTCCAACGAGCCGAAGAGCATCAGTGGGCGCGCAGTGTTTGCGGTGAGTTCGGCGGCCAGCTCGATCAGGGCTGACACGACGCTGTCTTCATCAGCCATGGAGCCTATGGGGCGCAGTTCGATGGCCACCGAATGCTCGATAACTCCGTTACCTGCTGCGGGCAGGACTACCGAGCGAACTCCGTAGGCTTCATAAAATTCGCGCGCCAGTGTGTAGGTGCCAATGTCGCCGCCGAGAATGACGGGGACGAATGGCTGGGTTTCTTCGATTGCCATGAGTACTGTTTTCCCTACTTCTTGCGCCAGTTCATGTACTTTTCGAAGGCCCAGGCCAGCGGCTTGTTCAGCGCTAGGTCCCATTCGCCGTTGGTCTGCACGATGTCACAGCCGGTATTGGTTTTGAACTTGGTCAGACCCGAGAGGTGGTGTTCCTTATCCAGGGTTGCGCTCACGCCGCCCTGGTCAAGGTAGCGGCAACCGGCAGCGATGGAGTCTTCCACCATGCGGTTCATAATCGCCTTAGGGGCAAAGAGTTTGCGCTGCTCATTGGAGGAGGCACCGTACAGGTACCAGGCCAGGTTAGAAGAGCGGATCACGATGGAGGCGGCCAAATCCACGCCTTCGTTACTCGCGATGTACAAGGTGCAAGAACCTGGAACGGCTTCGTTGAGCACCTTGTGCATGGTCTCGAAGTAGCTCAGTGGACGGCCGGTGAAGTCTTGGCGGTCTGCGGTGGTGTTGTACAGAGCATGGAATCGAGCCATGTCCGCGGTGCCTCCCACTTCAACTTCCAAGGTGCTCTTGAGCGCCTTGCGAGTTTCGTTGCGGGTGGTCGCGGAGTAGCTGGCCATCACTTGTTCAACGTCCAGCTGGGTGCCATTTTCATCCTGCAGGGCTACCCGAGCGACGTATTCGGGCTGGCCTGCGCCGAAGTCTAGGCCGACGTCTTCCTTGGTGAAGCCCAAATCTAGCAGGGCATCGTTCAAGGCCAACGCTTGGACCGAGGAGCTTTTCAGCTCTAGGTCCGAAAGCTGGGCGAAGCCTTCCTTGCCAAGGTTTTTGCGTACATCGCCGGCTGCCCAGGTGCGTACTTCGCGGCCTGGGCCCATCTTCAACTGGAAGGCACCACGGTTGCGCAGGTACGCAGCCAGCGGGCGGATGACCTTTTCGGCTGGGTGCGCCTGGAAGTCAATCACTGGACCATCCGGCACATAGGCCAGGGTCTTCTTGATGACTGGGGCAGCGCGGTGCAGTACTAGCGCGGTGCCTACCAGTTCGTCTTGGTCAAACCAGCCGATGGATTCACCACGCCAGCCGCCCTTGACTCGGGCCCATTCTGGACGCTGCAAAAAGCTGACGTCGAGGGCGGTCTCAAGGAAAACTGAGTGTTCGGCGCTGGTAATCGGACGCACGTGCAGGTCGTTGTGGCTCACGGGTGAAATCTTATCGTGCTTCGTGGACTTAAGTAGGGAGGTTGAATACCCCTAGGGGGTACTTGACTTAATACCCCATAGGGGTATTCTAGGAGTATGGAAACCACGCAGAGCGTTGATGAGCATGCACAACATCATGGCTACCACGCGGATAAAGCCGCGCTGGAACGCCGACTGAAACGTATTGAAGGCCAAGTTCGCGGAGTGGCCAAGATGGTTGATGAAGACAAATACTGCATCGATATCTTGACCCAGATTTCGGCGATCAACGCAGCATTACACAAGGTCAGCGTGCAGCTGATCGATGACCACATCGGCCATTGTGTGGTTGATGCGGCGAAGTCTTCGCTGGAAACCGGGGACCCGAGCATTGTGCAGGAGAAAATCTCTGAGGCCACCGCCGCAATATCGAGGCTGGTCCGCTAAGCGTTTTTTCGCCTAGATTTCCGATTCACACAAAATTCATCGAAAGAGAGCAAGATCATGAGCCACGAATGCAACTGCGGATGCTCCAATGAGAACAACTCGAAGACCTCCCAGGGCCTACAGATCACCACTCGTGATCAGGCAACTCCCCTAAACATCCAAACGGAACTGAAGATCTCCGGCATGACGTGCGGCCACTGCGTCGCCTCGGTCACCGAAGAACTCAAGGAACTTTCCGGCGTACAAAACGTCGACGTCGTACTCGATGCCAAGGGCATCTCCACGGCCACCGTCACCGCAACGCAGCAGCTGAGCGAAGCAAGCCTGCGCGAAGCGATCGACGAGGCCGGTTACACCCTCGAAGCAATCAACGCCTAGCCACCCGCGCCAGGCACAGCCCGTAAACAACGGGCCAGAAAGTGCAAGGTAGAAATAATGAGCTCCCACGCACCTCAGAAGCCAATCGCAGAACTGCGTACCGTCGATCTTGATATTCAAGGCATGACGTGCGCTTCCTGCGTGAACCGAGTGGAACGCAAACTGGGCAAGCTGCCCGGTGTCAGCGCCTTGGTAAACCTCCCGCTGGAAACAGCAAAGGTTCAGGTACCGGTGGATGTCAGCGACGAAACGCTGATCAATACCGTTGAAGCTGCCGGCTACGGCGCCTCGGTAAAAAAGCCAGCGCAGCCTGAGCAGCATCACCACGAAGGGGATGAACATTCGGGTCATGAGCATTTGGTCCCCAACCATCTGTTGCGACGGCTGATCATTTCGGCGGCTTTCACCATCCCGCTGTTTGTGATCTCCATGGTCCCAGCCGCGCAGTTCCCGCATTGGGGATGGGTAGCCTTTGCCCTGGCCACCCCAGTGGTCTTCTATGGTGCGTGGCCTTTCCATAAGGCAGCAGCAATCAACGCCCGGCATCTGTCCTCCACCATGGATACTTTGGTGTCTCTCGGTGTGCTGGCCGCCTATCTCTTCTCGGCAACCCAGCTTGTTCTGGATCCGCAGATGACGGCACACGTGGGTATGCCCATGAGCGAGCATGCCCTCTACTTTGAGACCGCAGGCGTTGTGGCTACCTTGCTGTTGCTTGGACGCTTTCTGGAGCATCGCGCCAAAACCTCAGCATCTGACGCGCTGAAATCTTTGCTCAGTCTGGGAGCGAAGGAAGCTGTACTGCTGCGTGATGGCCAAGAAGTGAAGATCTCGGCCAGTGCATTGCAGCCAGGAGATCACTTTGTGGTGCGCCCCGGTGAGAAAATCGCCACCGATGGCACGGTCACCCACGGTGATAGCGCGGTAGATACCTCATTGCTCACTGGCGAATCCGTACCGCAACAGGTTCGCGTGGGCTCCGAAGTTACCGGGGCAACCCTGAACACTTCTGGCCGTCTAGTAATTGAAGCCACCCGCGTAGGTGAAGAAACAACCCTGGCCCAGATGGGCAAGCTAGTCTCCGAGGCACAGTCCGGCAAGGCACCCATTGCGCGGCTTGCCGACCGTATCTCGGCCGTCTTTGTGCCGATTGTTCTGGGCATCGCAGTACTCACCTTTGTTATTTGGTGGCTGGTTTCCGCTGATCCATATCAAGCATTCAGTGCAGCTGTTGCTGTGCTAGTCATTGCTTGCCCTTGTGCTTTAGGTCTTGCCACCCCCATCGGTTTGTTGGTGGGTACCGGCCGTGGAGCTCAACTGGGTATCTTGATCCGTGGCCCACAGGTTTTGGAAGACACACGCAAACTGGACACGATTGTTCTAGATAAGACCGGCACCGTCACCACCGGAGTGATGACACATACGGGCACAACCACCGCCGCTGGAGTGGACGCAACTGAAGTTTTGCTGTTGACCGCAGCAGTGGAACACCATTCAGAACATCCAATTGCCCAGGCTATCGCCACCGCCGGTGCCAACGTTGGCACGCTTCCCGAGGTGAGTAATTTCCGCTCGGAGCCCGGTGGCGGAGTATCGGGAACCGTGGCTGGGAAGACCATTGTTGTTGGCCGGCCCAGCTGGCTTGAAGCCCAGGGAACGCTACTTGATTCCTCGGCCCGCTCTTTGCTCGAAGAGGCTGAAGCAGCCGGCGCCACTGCGATTCTGGTTGCGGTCGATGCCCAGTTCCAAGCGGTGATTTCCGTTGGTGATCAAGTCAAAGAAACTTCTTCAGAAGCGATCAATGAACTGCAATCCCGTGGTCTGCGGGTAGTTTTACTTACCGGTGATAACCCATCGGTGGCCGCCAAGGTGGCAACACAAGTTGGCATCAAGTCTGACGATGTTTTTGCTGGTGTACTGCCAAGCGAAAAGGCCAAGGCTATCTCTTCGCTGCAGGAGCAGGGCAAGGTTGTGGCCATGGTGGGTGACGGTGTGAACGACGCTCCGGCGTTGGCTCAAGCCGATCTCGGCATCGCCATGGGCTCCGGCACCGACGTTGCCATTGAAGCTGCAGATATTACTCTGATGGGCAATGACCTTCATCAGGTCGCTGCCGCCATTGATCTATCGGACAAAACCTTGGCCACGATCAAGATGAACCTGTTCTGGGCTTTCGCCTACAACACTGCGGGTATCCCGATCGCGGCCTTGGGTTTGCTCAATCCAATGATTGCTGGTGCCGCTATGGCAGCCAGCTCCGTTCTGGTGGTTGCCAACTCACTGCGCCTTCGCAGCTTTGGCAAATAGCCCGGCGGTTACGGAGTCTCCCTGACGCTGGTCAGGACTTTCTTCAGAGTTGAGTACTGCTCACTTGCCACGAAAGTCTTGGCCTCGTCGAGGGTGGTATCCCCGTCCTCATCAAGTCCCAGTGCGTGCAGGTACTCAGGATTCATGGCCATGATTGGGGTTTCCTCGGCACTGGTTTTGAAGTAATCAATTGCCGGTGCTTCGGTCCAGTTTTGCCATACATCATCGATGATGACGGCAACACTCAAATCCCTGTCGCCGAGGCTGGCTTCCCGGTAGTAGGAGACCACACTGGTCGGTGCGTACTGCAAATCAGGCGCTGGGGCCGAGTCGAGCACCTCGCGCTTATAGGTGTTCGGGTTGTCAGTGTCCCTGAAACTAGTCGTTTCAAGATCCAATGCGAGATTCTTCTTTGAATCCAAGATCTTGTAGACCGAATACTCGTCTTGGCATCCATATTCACAATCTTCAACGATTTCCCAGTCTTGCGGCAGGTCAAAGGTGACGTTGTACAGCGAAACGGTACGCCAGGTACCCCCGGATCTTCGGTTGGTTCCGTTGGCTCAGGTGTCGGAGTTGGCTTGGCAGTTGGTGGTCCGGCATGCTCCGGTGCCGGCGCCCAACTCGGCGGACCTGCATGGCCCGGTGGGCCGACATGATCCGGACGTCCTGCATGATCAGGTGGTGCTGCGATGGCAACTGCACTGCTGGTAAGCAGAAGCCTCGCTGCCAGTACTGCGCCACCCTTGGATAGCGACTTGAGAATGGGTTTCATTGTGGGGTCCTCTCTCCCGTCCACAATGATGAAACTGACCCGACCTTTAATCAAGAGTCCGGATATAAAGATACTGCCTCGGTTTGGTATCACTAATGCCTCGGTACGCCCCCCAAAGAAACCTTGCGCCATGAGACTTGCGTCACATTCACCGCTCAGGGCATACTGTGACGGTAATCACCACAATGCCATTGATACGTGGCGGGAGAGTCCCGCCCTCAGCAAGGGCGGGCGCCGTAGGAGCAATTTCCTCCCCGGGAAACTCTCAGGCCCCCGTACCGCCACGAGAAGGCAACTCTGGAAAGCAGCGCAGAATGAACTGCGCTCACCGAAGGAGCAAGCTTCGCCCAGTAGTCGGGTTGAAGCGAAAACTCTCAGGTTCATATACAGATTGGGGAGGGACCACGAACAGTGACGTTTTGTGCGCATTAGATTCGACGGCTCTCTCCAGTGGCATAGGCAGTAGCTGCTCTTAGCGCAGCGAGCTGACGTTGCCTTCCCGGAGCCGGCGAATCTGGCGTCTTGAGCAAAGCAAGTTGCTAGGCGTCACGCCACACTCCTGGAAGGCAACCAGCATGAGTACCACCAGTTCTGATCCCACACTTAAACGCGGACTATCAAACCGACACATCCAGCTCATCGCCATTGGCGGTGCCATCGGCACCGGCCTGTTCATGGGTTCGGGTAAAACGATCTCCGTCGCCGGCCCGTCAGTCATCTTTGTCTACATCATCATCGGCTTCATGCTCTTCTTCGTCATGCGGGCGATGGGCGAGCTACTGCTGAGCAACCTCAATTACAAGACTTTCGCCGACTTCGCAGGAGACCTGCTGGGCCCCTGGGCGGCGTTCTTCACCGGCTGGACCTATTGGTTCTGCTGGGTGGTCACCGGCATTGCCGACGTCGTGGCCATCGCCCACTACGTTGCTTACTGGTGGGGTGAGCTACCACTATGGATTCCCGCTCTGGGCTGCATCGCGCTACTACTCGTGCTGAATCTGGCCACCGTGAAAGCCTTCGGCGAAACCGAATTCTGGTTCGCGCTGATCAAGATCATCGCCATCGGCGCACTGATCATTATTGGGCTAGTCATGATCATCACCGGGTTCCAACACAATGGTGCCACCGCATCGGTGAGTAATCTGTGGGCCAATGGCGGAATGTTCCCTACGGGCTTCATGGGCTTTGTCGCAGGGTTCCAAATCGCCGTATTTGCCTTTGTGGGCATCGAATTAGTGGGTACAACTGCCGCCGAAACAAAGGATCCTGAGAAGACCCTGCCCAAGGCCATCAACTCCATCCCGATCCGCATTCTGTTCTTCTACGTCGGCGCCTTGATCATCTTGATGACTGTCCAACCATGGAAGCTGTTCTCCCCGGAAAACTCGCCATTTGTCGGGATGTTCACCCTAGCCGGGCTGGCTGGGGCGGCCGGCATCATCAACTTTGTGGTGCTCACTTCCGCGACCTCCAGCGCCAATTCCGGCATCTACTCCACTTCCCGCATGCTGCGCGGCCTAGCCCTAGAAAACGATGCTCCAAAGAGCTTTGCCGAGCTTTCGCACCGCAAAGTTCCCAAGAACGCCCTGATGTTCTCGTGCATGTTCCTGCTGGCCGGGGTTGTCCTGCTCTACAGTGGCGATTCGGTGATGGGAGCCTTCACGTTGGTTACTACCGTTTCGGCCTTGTGCTTCATGTTTGTATGGACGATCATTCTGCTCAGTTACCTGGTGTTCCGCGCCCGCCGCCCTCACCTGCACGATGCGTCGGCCTACAAGGTTCCCGGTGGTCGAGTGATGCCGTACATAGTTCTGGGCTTCTTCGGATTTATTCTGTGGGCCTTGACCACTCAGCCAGATACTCTTGTTGCCCTACTGGTCACACCCATCTGGTTCCTGCTACTGGGTATTGGCTACCTCGTGATCCGCCGCCACCCGAGGCACCAAGCGCTACGTATGGCGCACGTGGGCAAGGTGGCCCACGAACGCTATGAAGCCGCGGCCTACCGAGATGCTCAGGCGTTTGGCCATCGCGATATTCCAGCCACGGATAAGGTTCTGGAGCAAAAGGCGCATAAGTAGCCCAAGGTACCTCAGCGCGACAGCCGGCTGCCCCGGACCTTAGGCCTAGGGTCCGGGGCAGCCTGCGTATTCACTGTGGACGCTGTACCTCGGGACTAATTACTGCGATGATGAAATTTGGCGGCCTCTGGCCAGCACCATGGGATGACCCTCCGCCTTCAGGAGATACACCATGACTGTCCTTCGACAGATTCCATTTCATGAATCACCAACAGCATTAAATCTGAAGCAGCGTTTAGCCGCTCTTGATGATTGGATAGCAGACGAGGATTCATTCAGAGCTTCCTACCGATTTGAATCCAGCAGCACCGCATTAGAATTCATTACCCTCGTGGGCTTGCTCGCTGAGAAGGTGGACCTGCACCCGCTGGTGGATTGGCGTGCTGATGTTGTCACGCTTCGTTTGGCCCATGAATTGAATACCGAAATTACCGAGCAGGATCTTTCACTGGCCCGCCGCATTTCCACGGACGCGCACCGACTGAGCTGCGTGGTGCTCAATCTGAATCAAGAAACCACTGCCCAACCCAAGGGCAAACCGGAAGTACTACGCGGCGGTCTTTCGGCGACTCGCTAATACTCCGATCACGATGCTCTGCACTGCGCCAACCCCGGCGCCCAGTGCGGTCATCGCGATCCGGTCAATCAGTAAGCTAGAAGCCGGTTCCGGGCTGACCATGTGAACCATCAATAGCGCGGTGACGGTCATGAAGATCATGCCAACGGCGTAGTTGCGCAAGATGACCAGCTCAATGCAGATCTGACCAATAATCGCCACCAGCAAGATGACCCAGATGGGCGGCTGGAAGGCAAAAACCGCGGCGGCCAGCAGTACACCAACGCAGGTTCCGACACTACGCTGTAGCCCTCTGGCCACCCGCGCATAGGTATCAATTCCAGTTACGGCTGCGATGGCACCAAGGCTGGCCCAGTACCAGTGCCCACCACCAACCAGCTGAGCGACGATGCCTGCCAGTAGCACGCCGGATCCCATCTGGAGTGATTCGGGCAGGGCGCGTGCCGATGGGGCCCAAGAGATCCCTCGACCCAACGTGTGGAACAGGTGCGCCCGACGCAGCGACAGACCAAGCATGAACAGCAGACTGAAGATCATCGTTCCGCCACCAACGAGCAGCACACCGATGAACGAGTTAGTTGTAGCGGGAACGGTGATGCAAGCGCCACCTGCGAAGACCGCAAAGACAGGTCCTGGTGGCATCCATCGGGCTGCGTGAGAAACATAGTGCGCGCCAAAACCAATCAGCGCCAGCACGACGACGCAGATGAAAAATGGCGCGTGGATGTACGAGAAATAGGTTCCGAGCAGCATGGCAGCCAGCTGCACCAGACCTACGGAAAGCTGCTGCCAAAAACGTGGCGCGTAGGAATCGTAACGTCCAAAGACCGAACAGAAAGCACCAAAGGCGGCATACATTGCCCAGTCCAGGTGGCCGGTGATGGTGACCAACACCAGCGGGACGGTCAGTGCCAGCGCTGCCTTAGCGGCCGGGATCACCGAGGGTTTAGGTGGCGCGACAACAACACTGCGTGCGAGGACTTCTTTGACATGTTGTTTCATTAGCGTGCCTCGCCATCTTTGGTGGCTACTTGCTGAAGCAATGAGCGCAGGGTTGCTTGTTGCTTGGCGTCAAGCGCACCAAAGACGTCAGCTTCGCTACGTTGCGCCACGGCGGTGGCCCGTGCGGTGAACTTCTTGCCGGCGTTCGTCAGTGTGACGATGTTGCGCCGGCGGTCCGCCGGGTCAACACTGCGCTCTAAGATCTTTCGTTCGGCCAGCTCGTCCAAGTAGGCCACTAGGTGCCCGCGGTTCAGGTTTGAATGCTTGGCCAAGTCATTTTGCGACATTGGCCCGAACTCGGCGAGCGCGCAAACGATCATGAAGTGGTTGCGTGTCAGTGATTCTGATTCCATGAGCTCGGTGAGTTCTTGGGTGCCTATACGTCCAGCCCGCGAGGTCAGGTAGCTCAGGGAGTTCCATTGGAACTGAGGAATCAGAAAGTCGTTCATCCCTTCAAAATATCATTTCAACCCGAAACTATTTCCGTTTGAGCCGATAATCGAATGAACGTCACATCCGCATGACGGCAACAGCAACGCTGAGGGATGAGCGCAAGGTAAAAACCCTGATGTGCAAAGAAATCTGAAAGTTAAACAGCTAGACCCCCTTGATCTCAAGAATATGAGGGGGGTCTGCGCCATTAACTATATTCCTGCTTCACCCAGAATTTCAACGTTTCGTTGACTCACAAGAAAACCTCCGCGAAAGCACCTCTCGATTCCTGGACTCTACGGTTGCCAGACTCAGCAAGGGCAACAACGTGCCAGCAATGGTGGCAACCTCGGATCAGTGGTTTCATTCATGCCTAATGACAACTTTTGGGAAGAATTTTCCGCCCCACACAAGGGCAACCAAACACGCGGGCATCACGATGCGGTTAGGCTTGTAAGGCAGTCAATCCACCCTTATTCAGGAACGAATTATGACCTTTGCTCCAGACATCGAAGCCTCACTTAAGACCGTCGTGAACCTCCTGAACACCGAGGTGCAAATAATCGACATGCTCTCCACCGTGGCTGATCTGGATGAGTTCCTTGACTCTGAAAATTTTGAAGGCTCCCGCGCTCACAACCAGGCCGAACTTCGTTCCATTCGTCAGCTGCGTTCCCAGCTCAAGAGCATCTGGACTGGAGATGAGGAAGAAGCAGTATTTAGGGTCAATCAGATCCTTCGTAACGCCAACGCCCAGCCACAGTTGATCAAGAGTGAAAACCTCGGATATCACCTGCACGCCACAACCACCAGCACTCCGCTCTACGACCGGTTGGCAGTGGACGCAGCCATGTCACTTGCTGAGGTCATTCGTGCTGGCGGTTTAGATCGACTGCGAATCTGCGCTTCTTCCGATTGCCACAACGCCCTGCTAGATCTGTCACGAAACCGCTCAAAGATCTATTGCGATATCGGCAATTGTGCCAACCGTGAGCATGTTCGCGCCTATCGTGCGCGCAAGGCAGCAAAACACTCGTAGTCACTGTCCGAGTGGTTGATCCGCATCATCCAGTGAATGTAACCCGTACTTGTGCGCCAAGACATGTACCGTCTCACTAATGCGCCGGCGGTACTCAACCGGTGCATTAGAAGAGCGCCCATACAGCTTCTCAAATTGCGGGCCTAGTTCAGGGCGATGCGTGCGCACCCACGCTTGAATCGATTCGAGAGCGCCCGGTCGAAGATGCATCACCCCGTGCATGACAGCCTTGGCACCGGAGCTGGCAATCAGTTCCATAGCGCGCTCTAAGTGTTCCGCTGAATCCGAGAGAAACGGAATGATGGGCATCAAGAAGACGGTGACGTCGAATCCCGCGTTGGTCAGTAACCTGACCGTCTCTAGTCGGGCTTCGGCCTTTGGTGCGCCGGGTTCCATCAGCTCGCGCAGGCTTTCATCAAAGATCGCAATAGACATGCTGATACTAATATCTACGCGCTCCCGTGCCGCCTTGAGTAGAGGGATGTCCCGCCGAATCAAGCTGCCCTTGGTCAGGATGGAAAACGGAGTATCGTGTGCCGCTAGCGTTTGGATGATGCCCGGCATGAGTTGATAGCGTCCTTCAGCACGCTGGTACGGATCAGTGTTTGATCCCAGCGCAACCAGTTCACGCTTCCACGTACGTTTTCTTCTCAGTTCCTGGTCCAGCGCTTGAACAATATTTGTTTTCACGATGATTTGTTGGTCAAAATCTGGCCCGCTATTGAGCCCCAGGTATTCGTGGGTGCTGCGGGCAAAACAATAACGGCAGCCCATCGTGCATCCTCGGTAAGGATTGATGGTCCAGCGAAACGGCATTCGCGAGGTTTCTGGCACTTTAGTCAGTGCTGATTTGGATTCGACTTCATGAAATTCGATTCCTGCGAACTCCGGCGTACGAACCGTGCGGGTGACTCCCGAGAGTTTTAGTACGGCAGCTCCAGTGATGACGTCTCGTTCAACGGCGTCTTTCTGAGCATCCCAGCGCATTGGTTTTGGTTCAATATTTCCGGCTGGTTTTGCCATTGGTCCTTCTCACTCCTGGACGGTGACGCCAAGTTCAGGATCAGATCCCAAGCTCGGCTCAACAGTTTCCGATACCTGACTACCGGATCACCTTTCCGGTCAAGACGGTCAGATAATTCTATACCTCGTTCCGATATACCACGAATCGAGGTATGATGTTCACGTGATTGAGTTGATGATTCTGGGATTCTTGTCTGAAGGCCGTCTCCACGGCTATGAGCTTCGACGTCGAATGGAAGAGCTCGGTGGGCACGCCCGCAAGATCAGTGACGGCACCCTTTATCCAGCCATCACCCGACTTGCCAAAGCTGGGTACGTGACTAAAGAAAGCGAACCCGGAGTAGCGGGCGCTCAGCGGCAAACCTTAGGCCTCACCGAGGCTGGGCACGTTCGCCTTCTGGCAATTCTGCGGGACGCTTCCGGACTAGCCATCACCGACCTGACACATTTTTTCACCGTCCTCACTTTCCTTTCTGTCTTACCTGATGCCGAAGAAAGAAACGCAGTGCTTCAGCGACGCTTGGACTTTCTCGAAGCACCAGCCAGCTTCTACTCAAATGAGGGAGTTCGCGTGAAGATTGCAGACATGACGGATCCATACCGGAGAGGTGCTCAGCGCAGCGCCCGCGCCTTGCGCAATGAAGAACGCAAGTGGATTCGCGAGCTTCTCAATGACAACGAAGGAAAATGATCCAAATGACCATGCGTGCAGTCGTCTTATCTCAGCCCGGACCAGTGTCCAACTTACAGCTTCAATCCCTACCCATTCCAGAACCAACCGAGGGCTGGATTCGCATCCGCGTTCGCGCGGCGGGAATGAACCGGTCAGAACTTCACACCCGGCTTGGGTTGGCCGGCGACTCAGTGCAGATGCCTCGAGTCCTAGGCATTGAAGCGGTTGGCACAGTGGACCTTGATCCCAGCGGCACGTTTACCACCGAAACTCAGGTGGCCACCATGATGGGTGGCATGGGACGCACCTTTGACGGCGGTTACGCCGAATACACCTGCGTTCCAGTCAACCAGGTGATTCCATTTACCTCCGAGTTGCCATGGGAAGTTCTTGGCGCAGTACCGGAGATGCTTCAAACTTCCTACGGAACGTTGAGTGTAGGTCTGGATGCCCAGCCTGGACAAAGCATCCTCATTCGGGGCGGAACATCCTCAATTGGCATGACCATTGCAGTGCTGGCTAAGTTGATGAACATGACCGTCATTTCAACCACCCGAGACAAAACCAAGGGCGATAGGTTGCGTGAGCTTGGAGTGGACCACATCATCATTGATGATGGAAACGTTGCGGAGCAAGTACGGGAAATCTATCCGGAAGGAGTTGATGCGGCCGTTGAGCTTGTCGGCACCCCGACACTTCGCGATACGCTCTTGGCAACACGGATGCACGGGACCGTTTGTTTCACCGGCATGCTTTCTAACCAGTGGACAGTGAAGGACTTCTACCCCATCGACTACCTGCCTCGCGGTGTGCGACTCTCCGCCTATTCTGGTGAATCGAGGGATCTTCCAGCCACCGTACTGCAACGCTTCTTGGATCAGGTTGCCGCTGGTTCCGCCACCGTTCCACTAGACCGGACTTTTGAGCTCAGCGAAGTTCAGGATGCCCATGCCCTAATGGAATCAGATAAGGCTTGCGGCAAACTCGTACTCTTACCCTGAGTACCTGACTTCTTCAGTCATTGGAGAGCTCTTGGTTCTGCGCGTTGTCGGCCATGCCCATTTGACCTTCGGATTCGTTCTCGACAAGGTCCTGCGCCAGCGAACGAATCGTGTCTGCCACGATTTTCTTGTGGCCAGCCACTGATTTTTTCCCCAAGATCACTTGGTGAACGTTGGGTGTGGCCAGCAGAGAATTGCACAGCGACACTACAACAAACAGCAGGTTCTGCGCGTCCTCTAAGTTGCTGATACCCAGAGCATTGCGAATCTCTTGAACTTTGGATTCAGCTCGCACCGAGCGTTCTTTGGCGCCAGCTGCACTGCCATGTTCAAGACCTTCCCAATGAGCAAGCCGTGCCATTTTTGAGTTCTTTGAGGAGAAGTCAAAGTATTTTTCAGCGAATGCCACGATACTTTCGATGCCCTGACCCACCACCGTGACGGCGTCAAGGGCCGTGGACAATTCGTGCACCAAGGCCGCCTCAAAGAGTCCCTCTTTGTTGCCAAAGTAGAAGTAAATCCGCTCTGGGTTGCATCCCGATTTATTTGAAATCTCTCGAATTCGGGCGCCAGCAAACCCACGGTCTGCAAATTCTCCAACCGCAGCGGTGAGCAATTTTTGACGAGTCGCTTCCGTATCCCAGCTCATGAGCCAATCGTATCTCCAAACAGTTGTTTGGTAATTATTCCGCCGGACACGTAAACTGACTTCACACATATAGTTGGAGATTCATGACCCCCACGAGCAACGAGCTAGCGACCGACGAGACTTATGCAGATTTGCTGACTCCACCAAAACTCCCCTCCGTACACACCAGAGCGGCGTTAACATGGCTAGCCATTTTCCCGATGGTGTCTGCGGGAATGTTGGTGTTGGCGTGGCTTGCTCCCCCGTGGCATCCAGTTCTTCGCTCCCTGGTGCTGACGATGATTGTCGTTCCGCTGACCGTTTACATCACCGTCCCAGCGTTGCTCAAAGCGCACCACAAGACGGTGAACCGCACCTGGCGCAAGCCTCGTCCTGTGATCACTGAGGTAGACAGTGCCCTGCCTACCGAAGGCGCCTAAGCAACCACATCCAGCGACGCACCTGCGGCCCAATTTGCGCTTGTGTACGGTGATCACCGGTTTTGACTCGGTGATTCCTCGCCTTTAACCCGATCAGCACCCTATGATGAACACACCACCAGTACACCGGAGTTGTAGTAGCTGAAAGGACAGGTCATGTCACAAGGAACGCACGCATCAGATGACTACGAGGCACGTCTGGAAGCCGGTCACAGCAATCCGTTGATGGCCGCTGGTCGCTGGGTAGTGGCACTGGCTTCAGCAAGTTTTGGCGACGGTGAATTCGAAGCCAATGAGCCACAGGTCGTTGTGCACTCACGTGTGGATGATTCGGTACTGTTGCGCATGACCACTTCCAGTTTGGAAGAGGCCGAACGCCTGATCGTGCAGATTCGCGAAGACTTAGAAAATCTCAGCCCGGAGGAATTCCGTAATGAGTGGGAATCCGCAGGCGACCAAGAACGCTAGCCGTGAGCGAGCACTAACCGAGGTTAGCGCTCGCTGAGGTTAATGCTCAACAAGGATCCCGTCGATGTCTGCGTGGACCATCGCACCTGGACGCACCTTCACGTCCCCAATGGTGATCACTTCATCTACCGCACCATGTGAACGTTTGACCGTCTTGCGTGGGTTGCTACCAAGCGCCTTGATGCCCAGCTCAAGCTCCGCCAGCGCTGCGCGGTCGCGCACCGCGCCGTGGATAATGACGCCAGCCCAGCCATTAAGCTCCGCACTGGCGGCAATCATGTCGCCCATCAGTGCAAAGCGCAGGGATCCCCCACCATCAACGACCAGGACTGCACCCTCACCGGGGAAGCTCAAGAGCTCCTTGATCAGCCCGTTGTCTTCAAAGCACTTCACTGTGCGCGCTGGACCGTTAAACGATAGGCGTCCGCCGAAGTCTTGGAATTGCACACTAACGGACTGTAAAGCCTCACCATGCTGGTCATAGAGGTCTGCAGTGCTAATCGGTTCCTGCTGCATTCGGGCTCCTTAGAATCTGCGAAGGTGTTCCACAACACAGCATATCGGTGCCCCACGTACCAGCCAGTACAAGTTAGTTGTTACAGATCCAGTTCTGCTTGGTAGGCCTTAGCGTTCAGTGCGCCTAGGCGTGAATGGCGTCGGCCGTAACCAACGTAGATCCCGATGCCCACAAGCATCCAAATCCCAAAGACAACCCAGGTAATTCCGGCCAAGTTGAACATCAAGAACAGGCAGGCTGCGATGCCCAGAATGGGGGTGACTGGGTAGAGCGGAACACGGAAAGTACGTGGGGTATCTGGCTGAGTTTTACGCAGGTACATCACCGAGACACCAACCAGCGCAAAGGCAAAGAGCGTACCGATGCTGGTTGCTTCGGCCAGCTGACCCAAGGGGATCAGTGCGGCGGCAATTGCCACCACCAATCCAGTAACCCAGGTACCAACTACCGGTGTGTGGGTCTTGGGTGAAACCTTGGCGAAGAACTTTGGCACCAGCCCATCGCGCCCCATGGAGAGCAAGATACGCGTCTGTCCGTACAGGGTGGTGAGCACTACCGAGATAATCGCGATGACCGAAGCTAACGCAAAGGCCAGCACCAGCCACTTCTGTCCTGTGATCTCCGAAACGATCTGAACCAGCGCCGCTTCAGAAGTAGCGAACCAGTCCCACTGGCGGGCACCAATAGCGGCAACGGCTACCAGTACATAGATCGCGGTCACCAGCACCATGGCGATCATGATGGCCCGGGGCAGATCACGCTGCGGGCTTTTTGCTTCCTCGCCCGCGGTGGAGGCAGCATCAAAACCGATGTAAGAGAAGAACACCATGGAGGCTGCACCGGTGACTCCGGCAGCGCCCATCGGTAACAACGGAGCAAAGTTTCCCGCATCAAAAGCGGTAAAAGCAACAATGACAAAGAAGATCAGGATGGCGATTTTCGCCAACACCATCACGGTGTTTGCTAGCGCAGATTCACGCGCTCCACGTACCAGCAACAGGGTTGCAAGAACCACCACGATCAGCGCGGAGAGGTTGATAACCCCGCCTTCGCCCGGGCCGCCTGCCAAAGAATCAGGCAAGGACAGGCCAAAGATTTGCAGGGTCTGGTTGACATACGCGCCAGCGCCCACGGCAACGGCGGCCGCTGAAACTGCGTACTCCAAGACCAAGCACCAACCGCAGATCCATGCCACACCTTCACCCAAGGTGGCATAGGAGTACGAGTAGCTAGATCCGGAAACCGGAACCATGCCAGCCATCTCGGCATAGGACACTGCCGAAAGAAGCGCCGTGATGCCGGCAAGCACAAAGGCAATCCAGATCGCCGGACCAGCCACTGGAACGGCAGATCCAAGGATCACCAAGATGCCGGTTCCGAGGGTTGCACCAACGGAGATCATCACCAGCTGCAAGACGCCCAGTGAGCGCTTAAGCTGCCCGAGCCCTGCGTTGTTGGCTGCGTCGTTGCTCATCGCCTTGATGGATTTGCGTCGGCGCAACTGCTTGCCCAGAGGGGTGCTGCCTGATGGCTCGGTGGTGCTGGTGCTACTCACGGGGAATCCTTGAACGTGTTACGGCAAACGAGAACGCGCTGAGACTATCTATGGTGGACAGTCCCAGCGCGTGATGCGTGGTTAAGCTTTATTATCAGTCTTCAAACTTCTTGTCCGGGTTCGAGGAAGATCGGTTCACGCCGGTTCCCTTGCCCAAATCTGGATCATTCTCCTTGCCGGCCATGGTCATCACCGAGATGACCAGCAGGCAAGCGATAAAGGCGATGCCGAAGCATGCTAGGCCGATATCAAAGCGCAAAGGATTTTGTGATCCGCCGGTGGAGCTAACCAGGCCGACAACTCCTGCGATGAGCGCCATGACCAGCGAAAAGCTCAGTGGACCCTTGATTGACTGGCTCCACGGCTGCTTCTTCTTGTCGTTTCCCACCAAGAACTCCGTTTCTACTTTTCGTGCAGGCCTTAAGACTAGTTGCTTTCCGGCTCTGGTGTATCGCTTGCGTTCGCGGTTGCTGCCTTCATTTCGTGGCGATGCCCAAAGCCAGCAATCAGCTCGAAGACCGCCAGAATAATGGTGCCGCCACCAATCAGGCCGAAGAGCGCATGGGCGTCCATGCCCCCGGACAGGCTCAGTGCAATGGCCAAGATCACGCCTACTGCACCGGATACCAGCTGGTTTCTAAACGGCGGGAACTGCTCGCGCAGCTTCGTAAAGACATAAAGCTCGGCAATACCGGAGACTAGGAAAGCGAATGCAGCAATGTAGCTGATCCAGGCGACCGAATCAACAAAGATAGTCGCGATACCTGCCAACATCATCAACCCAGCACCCAGAACGTAAGGGCTACGCGACTTTGCAGGCGCGCTTTCCACCGCTACGTATTGCCACATCAATGCGGCGGTGACCACGAAGAACGCTGCAGTTACATAGGCCAGAGCATTCTGGTCCGCTCCGATCCAGAAGATGGAGAGCAGAGCGTAGATAACGGCAGTGACACCGCGCATAAGGACTGGGCGGAATACTTCTTGGGCTTGAACTGGGGTGGTTGTTGGTGCAGGCACAATTTCTATTCTACCGTTCATAGAACTAACTGCCAGCTGGACCGGGGTTCCTCACATCCTAGGGTGATGATGCTTCTCGCCGAGGGACATCAACAGTTTCAGTTTTCGCATCTTCAAAGCTGCGAATTACCTCCGCTACACGCCCAAGCGCATCCAGGCCGTTCCGCGGGCGCGCACCGCGAGGGTCACCCCGCGTGAGGCCATGAACCCTAGGGCAAAGGCCACCCAGATCCACCAAATTGCCCATGTTGGTTCGGGCGCCAAAGCCAGCACAGCCCACAGCATCGGAAGGTACACCACCAGGTTCACCACGGAAGCCAACCCCAAGTAGCGGGCATCGCCAGCGCCGATCAGTACCCCATCAAGTACAAACACCAGCCCGCACAACGGCTGCGACAAGGCCAGAGCCCACAATCCCACCGTAGTTAGCTGACGGATCTGCTCATCAGGAGTGAAGATCATCGGGAAGATCCATGAGGTGGCTAGCAGCAGAATGCCGGTGGCCGCTCCAAAGTAGATTCCCCAACGACTCATGATGCCGGTGAGTTTGCGGACGCGCTGTGCATCACCGCGGCCTAGTTCTTGGCCAATCATCGCCTGAGCAGCAATCGCCAAAGCATCAAGGGCAAAGGCGAGGAAACTGAAGATGGTAAAGACCAATTGGTGTGCGGCCAAGGTCTGCGTCCCCGAAGACGTCGCTACAAGAACCGTGAGCAGCAGGGCCGCACGCATGGTCAGATTACGCAGCATTAGCCAGGATCCAACTTGACCGGTGGAGATAAATCCTGCCCAGCTCGGCGCCAGCGAGATCCCTTGTTCACGGATCCGCGGTAGCAACATCCACAGGTAGACGGCCGCCATCAACCACTGGGCAATTGAAGTACCTAAGCCCGCACCGGCCACCGACATGTGGGCGCCATAAACCAAGGCGAAGTTCAACACGATATTCAGACCAAAGCCCACGGTGGCAACCACGAGTGGCGTTTTGGTGTCTTGCATTCCGCGCAATACACCGGTGGCAGCGAGCACCAACAGCATGGCGGTCAACCCCGGCAACGAGTAGTGGATGTAGTCCACCGCAAAGTCGGCAGTCACCCCATCTGAACCCATCAGCAGAACCAGCGGTCGGGCGCCGAAGTACCCGAGGACCGAAAGCAGCACACCAATGACAACCGCAAACCACATGCCGTCACGTCCGGCAGCCATGGCTTGGGCTGGTCGTCCGGCACCGATGGCACGTGCCACCGCCGGAGTGGTGGCATAAGCCAAGAAGATCATCAGTCCCACAGCGGTCTGCAACACCGTGGTGCCCAGGGCTGCGCCGGCCAACTCGTTCACTCCAAGGTGGCCAACGATGGCAGAGTCCGCCATCAAGAACAGTGGCTCAGCAATGAGCGCACCGAGGGCGGGCACTGCTAGGGCAAGGATCTGCCGCGAGATGTTCTTCGGGGAATCGATGGGGGTTGATGAGCTCACAGACTCCACTCTACGAAGCACCGCTAGCTTTCACCATTCATGCCCAGCTGGCAAGACAATTCTTGGTAGTGCTCGTCCGCTGGGGATCGCTGAAAAACTAGGCCTTACCCAAGGATGGATCCCGCTTGGATAAGAAGGACGCCAGAAGCATGGCCAGCGCCTGCAGCGTGATGACGCTGAGGACAACGCTGCCCCAGCCCAAGTGCATGAACGGAATACCGATGAGCCATCCGAGCACCGATGAACCAACGTAGTAGAACAGGTTGTACAGGCTGGATGCTTGGGCCCGAGCGTCCGCAGCCAAGACAGGAACCCAGCCGCTGGCCACCGCGTGCGCTGCAAAAAATCCGGCGGTGAAGATCAACAGGCCGACAACAATCACGATGAGGTTTCCGGCCAGGGTCAAGGCTAGGCCGAGCGCGCTGAGCAGGATGCTCAGGCGAAGGGTATTACGCCGTCCTATTTTGGCCACCACTTTGCCACTGGCCACCGAGGTGTAGGTGCCAGAAAGGTAAGCCAAGAATACGAGAGCTGCCAGCGAGGATGGGATCAGATACGGTGGGGCTTCCAGGCGGAAAGCGAGGTAGTTGTATACGGCGACAAAGCCACCCATCAGCAAGAAGCCTTGGGCGTAAACCAAAGCCATTTTGCCGCGCAGTGCCCGCCCAAACTTCGCGGCGATGCCCTTGAGGTTTTGGCCTCGGATTGGGGCAAAACCTCGGGCCGGCGGGGCTTTGAGCAAGAAGAACAAAGTGGCCAATCCGGCCATAATGCTCACCGCTGCGATTCCCCAGCGCCATCCTGCGGGTTCGCCGATAAAGCTGGCTACCAGACGTCCGGCCAGCCCGCCCAGGGTGGTACCTGAAATGTACGTGCCGCTAGCTACTGCCACTGCTTTTGGATTAACCTCATCAACGAGGAAGGCCAACGCCGATCCGGGAACGCCGGCCAGGGCAAGCCCTTCAAAGAATCGAATGGCAACTAGGGTTTCAAAATTAGGTGACTGGGTGCTGAGCAAGCCAAGTAGAACCGACGCGATCAGCGCCGCGCAGATCACCTTGCGCCGGCCAATTCGATCCGAGATGATGGCCCACGGGGTGACCGCAAGCGCTAATCCCAGGGTGGCCGAAGAGACGGCCAAGGCAGCTTGAGATGAGCTGATCTGGAAGTAGTCGGAGATGACTGGAAGCAGTCCCTGCACCGCGTATAGCTGAGAGAAAGTGGCAACACCACTAGCAAATAATGCCAGCAGCATGCCACGATAGGCCGGGGTGCGTGGAACATGTCCGGTAAAAGACACTTCTTTAGACTCCTGCAGGAAGTAATGGGTAGATCAGATACACAACTAACAAAGCCACGGTGTTATTCAGCACGTGGAACATGTAGGAATAGGCCATCGACTTACCGCTGAGGATGTAAGCAAGGCCCATCATGATTCCGAGCATGAAGTACGGAACTACTTCTAGCCACGAACTAACGCCAGCTCCAACAAAGTGGATTCCGGCAAACAAGAGTGTGGAGATCAGTAAAGTGATCCAGACATTAAGCTTGCGAGAGAGCTTGCCGATGAGCAGATGACGGAAGAAGTATTCCTCAACAAAGGGGCCAAAGAACGCCGTGACAACCAACATGACCGGTAATGGGACGGTTCCGGCCATGCTTTCTAGGGCAGCCTGGTTTTCGCTGGTGACCGCTTGACCGGTAAGCCCTGCCACCAGCGCGTTGAGCATGATGGTCAGCAGCCAGCCACCGGGCAGCATCAGCCATTTTGCTAACGAGTGGTAGCGCATGGTCTTGAAGGACTCGAAAAATTGCGGCCCGCACTGGATCATGGCCAGCACAAAGAACGTGACATACAGGATCAGGTTGATCCCGAACAACGCCTGATCTTGGGTGTCGAAGGCATCCATATACCCAGGGATCAGGGCGATCAGGCTCGCTGCTCCCCCGATGAAGAAAATCAGGTAGGCCAAGACGGTGAACAGGTCGCCCTTGCTGAATTTTCCAGCGTTGAAGACACGTTGTTTGGGCCTGAGCGGTGCATACTGAGTCGGGTGTTCGGGCCACTGTTGCATGGTACAAGCCTACTGTCGTTAGCTATGGAATTCGTAAACTGTAGGCTGTCTGGCCTATGAATCGCTTCACGTAGAACTTGCAGACATGACAGACCCCGGAACTGGTGCTGTGTGCACAGCACTCATCCCGGGGTCGCTTCGAGCCACGGCCGTAGCCCTAGCTCAATGCAAAACTAGTTGCGGTCGAAACCTTCGCGACCCTTGTCCACAAATGCTGGGAACAGGATCTTGTAGGTTACGCCTGCGATGGCCGCACCAATAATTGGAGCGAGGATAAATAGCCACACCTGACCCAAGGCTTCTGGCCCGGCGAACCAAGCAACACCCAACGAACGCGCTGGGTTAACCGAAGTATTGGTGACCGGGATGGAAACCAAGTGGATCAACGTCAAAGATAGACCAATAGCAATTGGACCGAAGCCCTTTGGTGCACGCTCGTCGGTGGAACCCAGAATCACGTATAGGAAAATGGCGGTGAGCACGATTTCAGCAATCAATGCTGCTACCAGCGAATAGCCATCTGGTGAGCGATCGCCATAACCGTTGGAAGCAAATCCTGATTCAACCGCACTGAAGCCGTCTTTGCCTGAGGCAATCGCGAACAGCACGGCACCTGCTACCGAAGCGGCAACAATCTGCGTAACGATGTATGGTCCAACGTCCTTCCACGGGGTACGGCCGGCGAAGGCTGTTCCGAGGGTGACCGCTGGGTTGAAGTGTCCGCCTGAAATATGGCCGACCGCGTAGGCCATGACCAGCACGGTTAGACCGAAGGCCAGTGAAACACCGACAAATCCGATCCCCATGTTGACCGATTCATCCGCGATGACCTTTGCGGCGAAGATGGCCGAACCACAGCCACCGAAGACCAGCACAAATGTGCCCAAGAATTCTGCCGAGAGTTTTGCGCCCACAGTGGGCACGGCAATGTCTGACATCCGTTCTTTCCCTTTCCTCGATGAATAATGCGAGTTCACTGTCAGCTTATGTCCATCGAAGGACACCTGAATAGAGATTTCACCAATTATTCCGATGCATCTCGCGAAGTATTCTCTTGTCAGGTCGCTTGCCTGCAGTTTTGGGGTTGCTTGTGACAAACGCTGGTAACAAAAGACAAATCCTCACTAGCGGTGGAACTAACCGACAGTTATGCGACTACAGGCCGACGTTCAACTATGGCTGCCGCCAGAATACCGACCACAACGCCAAGGAGATTGCCCATAGCGCAGTCCCATAACATTTGGGATCCTGCCAACGGATTCGCTGCTTGGAGCATCAAGATGACCAACGGGGTGAAAAAACTGAGAGCAAGACCGTAGTTACGCACCATGTAGGCTTCAGTCGGGAACATCAGTCCGATAATCAGGCACCCGGCCGCGACTTCATTGGGCTGAAGATAGCTAATTCCCATCAACACCACGATGCCGGCTAGGGTTCCGGCGATGCGGTTGGCTCCTCGTTGCAGTCGACCTCGGGCGTTGCCGACGGCCAGAGGAACGGCCGCTCCAGCCAGTGTCCACTGAAGGTGCTCAACCTGGAGGAAAATCCCCAACGCCCCAGCTAGGAAAATGACTATCAGGTAGGTTCTGACCCTGCGCAGGATGCCTGGCCAATAAATATCGTGGACGGCTACTACCCGTTGCGCGGCTCGGTCGAATCGCGTCGCTTGGCCGAGCAAGACACTGAACAGCGCGGTGACCACAAACGCCATAAGTCCATCCACAGCGGGCAGGTCCTTCACCGGCAAGGTTCCCAAGGCGCCAAACGCGAAAAGCGGAAAGAAGGCGCCGCCTGGTTTGATCCCAAATCGATCGGCGACCAGCGAGCTGAAGGCAGCCCAAAACATTGCCCCGGCAAGCAACCGCCACCCATGTATTGCCATCGGGGCCACAACGATCCCGCAGATTCCGGCGCCGAGCATCAAAGCCATGGCAATCAGCTGGTTCTTCAGCCGTTGCCAACGATGCGGATCGCGCCCGTACATTCCGACAATTGACCCAAAGACCGCATAGGCAAGTAGATCCACCCGACCCATCAGCAACAACAAACTGCCTGGGATACCCAAGCCGAGGCCTACGCGCAGGGCCGGACGGATCTCAGGGCTGTGCGCGATGAGGAAGAGTTGCCAGTCCACGAGTGAAGCCATCTTCGACTTGACCTTTGGAATGGCCGCAAAAACGTCGGCCGGTTTTCCCGCCGGCATCACGTAGACCTAGTCTGCACGGCACTTGGCCGCTTGTTTGAACTGACTTGTCCCACTGTACTGTCCCCGCATCTAGTTGCATGACCCGATTCGTTTCTGGGGCTCGGGTCTGCCTCTAGGATCAAGGATCAGACTTGATCAATTCCAACAATCACAATCAATGATTCAATAATCATTCATTATGATCACTAGTGGTTGACTTATCGCTCAACTCAAATGTGTCAAAAATAATCTCCTTTAACGCCTGCGTCATCAAAGTTAACGGTTTGTCATCGACCATGACCACAGAGATTTGAGAGGTGACTTGCGGATTGTCCAGCCGAGTTAGCTCGATTCCTGGAAGGGCGCCCAATGGAGGCAGCCATTGGCGAGGGACAATGCTGGCCCAATGCCCGGTCGACACATGCGCCAAGAGGGTCACTATCGAATCACATTCAATTCGTGGTGAAACCTCCAAAGAATGCTGGCTGAGGGTCTGGTCCAAGACTTGGCGTCCGCGAAGAGAAGAATCGAGAAGACACAGCGGCATTTCCAATGCTGTCGCCCATGACTCAACAGCATCTTTCTTACGCATGCCCGTCGCGGTGAGCAGCACATGCTCCTCTGCATACAGCGGGTACACCAGCAACCCGGCCACATCCTGTGGCTCTGCGTAGATCAGGCCCGCATCAAGCTCGTAGTTCCTGATCTGTCGGACAATCTCTTGTGAACGCAGACTCGCTTGAACATTGATGCGTGTCTCGGGATAGGCTCGCGCAAACTTGTCAGTGAGCATCGCGACCGTGGAAGAGGCGGCGGGAACAGCACCAATGCGCAGTGTGCCGTTCAGACCATGAAGATGATGAGAAACTTCCTGTTTCAGCGACTCACGGTCCTTTAAGAGTTTTCGCGCCCATTTGAGCACGGTCTGCCCTTCGGGGGTCAGGCTCTGGAACGCGTGGTTCCTCCTAACCAATGGGACACCGAGTTCTTTCTCAAGTTTTCGGATCCCCTCGGATAAGGCCGGCTGGGACACCGAGCATTCTTCAGCGGCCCGGGCAAAATGCCCTTCATTGGCCAAGGCCACCAGATATTCCAGCTGTCTAAGCATCATGATCACATTGCATCATCATCGGGATGAGAAACGCTATTGGTGACCTACTGGCGTGCCATACCAATCGAGCCCGGGACACTGTCAGATATAACAAAGGACCCCGATATCTGACAGAAAATCTGTCAGATATCGGGGTCCTAGAAGCGAAGAAAACCTACTCGGTTTCTTCCTTTGCTTCCGGCGCCAACTCAGCAGCCACCGGAGCACCAGCAGCTACTGCAGGAACGGCGGCGGTATCTGGATTTCCATCCACATCCTCAGCCGGACCAGCAAACTGCGACTGGTACAACCGGTAGTACGCACCCTGCGTTTTCAGCAGATACTCGTGGTTGCCCTGCTCTACAATCTTTCCCGATTCCATCACCAAAATGGTGTCGGCGTCACGGATTGTTGACAGGCGGTGAGCAATCACAAAGCTAGTGCGGTCACTGCGCAAGGCGGCCATGGCCTGCTGCACCAGCAACTCGGTACGCGTATCCACCGAGCTGGTTGCCTCATCAAGGATCAGCAAGGATGGATTGGCCACAAACGCGCGCGCGATCGTGATCAGCTGCTTCTCGCCGGCCGAGACGTTGGTACCTTCTTCATCGATAATGGTGTCGTAGCCATCAGGCAGCGCACGCACAAATCGATCAACGAACGTTGCCTTGGCTGCCTCGATGACTTCCTCATCGGTAGCATCCAGACGTCCGTAGCGGATGTTCTCCATAATGCTTCCGCCAAACAGCCACGCATCCTGAAGCACCATGCCCACCTTGGAACGCAGATCTGCACGCGAGAGCTGGGTGATGTCATGGTTATCAACCAAGATCTTCCCGGAGTTCAGCTCGTAGAAGCGCATCACCAAGTTCACCAAGGTGGTCTTGCCGGCACCGGTTGGTCCGACAATGGCCACGGTGTGCCCAGGATCAGCGTCAAAGGACAGGTCCTCAATCAGTGGCTGCTGTGGGGCGTAGGAGAAGGAGACGTTCTGGAAGGAGACGTGACCGTCGGTGCGTTCAGGCAGTGCTACCTGCGCGTCTTCCGGATCTTGTTCCTCGGCATCCAACAGCTCAAAGGTACGCTCTGCCGAAGCCACACCGGACTGCAGCATATTTGCCACACCAGCGATCTGGCCCAGTGGCTGGGTGAACTCGCGCGAGTACTGGATGAATGCCGTGGCATCACCAAGGCTCATCGCACCCGAGGCTACGCGCAACCCGCCCACCACGGCGATGCCGACGTAGGACAGGTAGGACACGAAGTTCATCACTGGCATGATCATGCCTGAGACAAACTGTGCACCGAAGCTAGCTTTGTACAGCTCTTCGTTGCGGGTAGTGAAACGTGCAACCATGTCCTCTTCACGGCCGAAGACCTTCATAAGCTCATGTCCGGAGAAGGACTCTTCGATCTGGCCGTTCAGTGCACCGGTGTTTTTCCACTGGGCAGTGAACAGCTTCTGTGCCTTGGAACCAATGAAGCCTGCGGCCACACCGGATAGTGGCAGCGCCACCAACGCGATCAACGCCATCTGCCAAGAGACCACAAACATCATGATGACAATGCCAATAACCGTCATGATGGACTGCACCAACTGGCTCAATGCCTGCTGCAATGCGTTCTGAATGTTGTCCACGTCGTTGGTCACGCGAGAGAGAATGTCTCCGCGCTGGCGGGTATCAAAGTAGTTCAGTGGCAGACGGTTGATCTTGTCTTCAACATCCTTACGCAGGTTGTAAACCACGCGCATGACCAGTTTGTTCAGCAACCAACCTGAAGCCCAAGAGAAGACTGAGGCCACGAAGTACATGGACAGCACAATCAGGATGAACTGCGAGAGCTGAGTGAAGTCGATGCCCTGACCGGGGACAAAATTCACCTTAGACAGCATGTCAGCTTGGGTGTCCTGACCGGAGTCACGCAATTGCTGAACAATGACGTCGGCAGGAGTTCCGGCAGGAAGATTCTTGCCGATCAGACCAGCAAAGATCACGTCCATGGCTTTACCCAGAACGCGAGGGGCAATCACCGAAAGCACTACGTACACGGTGATCAGTGCAAAGACGAGAACCATGCCCCACTTATAGGGGGACATCAGTCCTACCAGGCGTTTGGCCGATGGCCAGAAGCGCTCAGCTTTACGCGCTGGAGCACCACCGCTCCAGTCGTCTGCACCGGCGGCGACTTCAAATTCATCAATTGCGGCGAGCTCGCTATCAAGTTGCTCTGGTTCCACATTTTTCTGTTTTTTCGCCACTTAGGCCACCTCCTCCACGCTCAGCTGGGATGTCACAATTTCTTGGTAGGTTTCCGAGGATTCCAAGAGTTCTTCATGGGTTCCTCGGGCCACAATTTCTCCGTGATCCAAGACGAGGATTTGATCCGCCTCAGTAATGGTGGAGACTCGCTGGGCCACAATGATGACCGCTGCTTCCTTGGTTGGTTCAGCCAAGGCCGCGCGAAGCTTGGCGTCGGTGTTCACGTCCAAAGCAGAGAAGGAATCATCAAAGAGGTAGGTGTTTGGCTTGGCAGCCAAGGCACGGGCAATGCATAGTCGCTGACGCTGACCGCCAGAGACGTTGGTACCGCCCTGAGCGATGGTGGATTCCAACTGGCCATCACGTTCAGCAACAAAATCTGCTGACTGCGCGATTCTCAAGGCTTCCCAGAGCTGCTCATCGCTCGCGTCCTGAGCACCAAAGCGCAGGTTGCTGGCAATGGTTCCGGAGAACAGGTACGGGCGCTGTGGCACAGAGGAAATATTCTGCGAAATTGCCTCTCGGCCCAGTTCCGTCAGTGGCGCACCACCGATGAGGATCTCACCTTCGGTAGCGTCGTAGAGCCTAGGAATCAGGTTCAACAAGGTAGTTTTGCCAGCGCCGGTAGACCCGATAATTGCGGTGGTCTGTCCAGGCTTGGCAGTGAAGGAAACGTTGGACAGCACCGGGGCTTCTGCACCCGGGTAGCCAAAACTCACGTTTTTGAATTCAACGGTGCCCGGTTCTGGAAGAGCCACTTCGCGATCTTCCGCGTCCTTCATCGATGGCTCGCTATCTAGGACCTCAGAAATACGGTCAGCTGAAACCATGGCGCGTGGAATCATCATGGCCATGAAGGTGCCCATCATGACGGCCATCAGGATCTGCAGCATGTACTGCAAGAAGGCGGTCAGCGCGCCAACTTCCACCTGGCCGTTATCTACACGGTGACCACCGAACCACAGCACTGCTGCGGTGGAAAGGTGAAGGATCATGGTGATGGCTGGGAACATCAGCACAAACAGGTTACCGACCTTCACACCAAGGTTGGTCAGCTTCTGGTTGGCGTCAGCATACCGTTCGGTTTCGTGCTCTTCACGGACAAAGGCGCGAACAACACGGATACCGGTGATCTGCTCGCGCAGTACCCCGTTGATCCCATCGATTCGTACCTGCATGTCACGGAACAGCGGCATCAGTTTAATGACCAGCAGGCCAACAACGATCAGTACCATTGGCACCGAAACCCAGACCAGCCATGACAATCCGGGATCTTCGCGGATAGCCATGACGACGCCACCAATGGACATGATTGGTGCGTTGATCATGAAGTTTAATGCCATCAAGGTCAGCATTTGGATTTGCTGCACGTCGTTGGTGCCACGGGTGATCAGGGTGGCGGCACCAAACTTGTTGACGTCCTGAGCCGAGAAGGTGGAGACCTTTTCAAAAACAGACTGTCGAATGTCACGGCCAACGCTCATGGCGGTTTTGGCTCCGAAGTACACGGCAGCCACAGCGGTGACTACCTGAACGAGAGCAACAATGAGCATCAGTCCGCCGGTACGCCAGATGTAGTCAATATCTGCGGACTGCACGCCTACGTCAATGATTTTGGCGTTCAGGCTAGGGAGATAGAGAGTGGCCATGGTGGTCGCCAACTGCAAAATGATTACGGCAATAATCCAGCCTGTATAAGGCTTGGAGTGTTTCAAGATGAGCTTGAGAAGCATGTGGAAAAATCCTCGCTGACATCAGGGTCTCCGGCACCGGGGCCACTTCGGTTTAAGGGCGCGATGATTGAAGAGCGATTGCCAGTCTAACCCGGTGCACCGACAAGTAGAATCATCCTTGCGATTGTTTTTTGTCAATCGCTATCTTGTCACTCAAAAGACCGCATGATCTCAGGGTCTGGTGGTGCCGATCATAGGCGCTAATCAAGCACCTGATCTTGCTTCTCTAACTATTTATGGCACCCTAGTTAGTTACCGGTCCTTCTCCGTGCAGATGCAGAATCTGTTGTTCTGAGCATCGGTGACCACTACAAAGCTGGGCGCACTTTCGTGATCAAGTTTGGCTCCGGTTTGTTGCAGTTCATCAAGCACCGGCTGGCTCTCGGAATGGGCGCGCCAGACATCTAGGTGCAGACGGTTATCGTTCGGCGTTTGGGTCTCCTGGAACCAGATGGCTGGCAGTCGATGATTAGGGTCGGCCAAGCTGCCATCGCCCTTCTCTTTATATCCAAGACCGGCAGCCCACTGAGCACTAATCTCATTCACGTCTGCAGTGTCTACCGCGATCTCCACAACACCAATCAGGTCGGTTCGTGCGAAGGCTCCCAAGGCTGCAGCGCGCTCAGAGATTTTGCTCGCCAAGGCGATATCACGGGTGGTGACTTGTGAGCCAACATCATGGGATGTTGTGGTGACAAAAAGAATGTTGTATCGCCAGTCGACGTCCGGATGATGATTATCTAGCTCCGCTGCGCTGGCAATATCTGCAAACAGCTCAATGGCTGCAGCTGCAGTCTTGGTTTGAAAAACTGCGGCGATAGCTCCGGGAACTAATCGCCATTCGGGCAGCTCCTCAAGATATTGATTTACCTGTTGCCTATCAAGAATGTCGTTGTCACTCATGGTTATCCTTTCCGTGACAAATAGCTGGAAGTTAGAAAGCTGATCCGCCACTGCACTAGCGGCGGATCAGCTTGGCATTCCAGAACGCTATGTTCTGGGAGCTACCTACGTACGAAACTACCTATCCCCTACCGCCAGAGAGGGTTACCGCTCGTCTCGTCTGTACTGTGCCTCATCTGGAGCGTCCAGCTCGGGATCCACTCCGGTGATTGGTTCGGCGTGATCAGGGGTGACCGGTTCTGCGTCGGTCTCGGAGTATTCGGTGAGCTCTACGCCGTCCTCAGGGACATGCTCGTCATCTGGCTCCCCGGCTGGCCAGGTATTCTCAACCAAGTTCTTGTCTGGGTCTTTCAACGTTTCTTTAGCACTGCCGAACAAATCTTTTACCTTATCCAAAAATCCCATGATCTTTCTCCATTTCTGTGGGGCGTGCAGATCATCTATTTCAATGCCACAAGTGGCATCTGTGGTCGGTGTTTTCGGTGCTTACTTGTCAGAACCGTAGTGGCTATCCGGCATCAAACCGATCATCGTCGGTTGAGGTTGCTGATTCTGCGTTGTCGCTTTGCACTTCGCCACGACGTACAACGCGCTCGTCGCCGGGTTCTACAGATTCATCAATTTCTGCCGTGCGTGCTGGTTCTTCTGGATTCTTGCGGTCACCCATCACGATCTCCTGATCTGTCTGACTAGATTCGAGAATTAGGAATTGCGTAGAGCTTTGATCAATTCACTCTTGACCATTTTGGAACGACCCTTGATGCCAATCTCACCGGCCCGCTTGCGAAGTTCGGCAACGCTCCAGTCATCATAGTCGCCAGCTTCTCCACCTCGCTTACCTACCGCGGAACGTCCGTCGCGAGCTGCGGCATTAGCGATTCGTGCTGACTTCTGTTTGGAGTTGCCCTCTTCGCGCAGTTCTTCATAGAGTTCTTCGTCTTTGATAGGGCTTTGTGCTTTCCCTGCCATCTTGAACCTCCAATGCTGCCGATACCAACAAGTTCCCTGCGCGACCCACGCTAGCTAAGTGAGCGATCAGATGAAAGGGGTAAAGCGTGGTTTTGTGTCAGGACTCAGAATTGAGCACTAACACATTGAATTTCTTGGTGCCTGACGCTGAATTTGAACCGGACGCATACTGGCCGTTGCCTACAAAAACAGCAGTGGAGCTGTCACTATGCACCTATTAAGCCAAGACTGGGCATTGTTCGAAGATGCCTTGGGTCAAACTCCGGGCATCATCCACCAGCTGAAGGAGGACTTCTCATGACAGATCCAGCAGCAGATACTCAGCGGGCAGGTAAAGAACGCATCAGCCCACCTGAACAGCGCCAGCCTGAACCAGGACTTGATAGCAAGATGCAGCCCAAGGCAGATCACGGCGAGCACAGCTACAAGGGCCATGACCGGTTAAAAGGTAAGCGTGCTTTGATCACCGGTGGTGACTCAGGAATTGGGGCAGCGGTAGCCATCGCTTTTGCCCGAGAAGGTGCCGACGTTGCGCTGGCTTATCTTCCGGTTGAAACCTCTGATGCCCTCACCGTGGCACAAGTACTAGAAGACGCTGGGGTGGAAGTTAAGCATCTGCCCGGAGACTTACGGAACAGAAGCTACCGGGATTCATTGGTAGATGAAGCCGCCACCGCTTTGGGTGGCTTAGATATCTTGGTAAATAACGCCGGTAAGCAGATCAGCGTTGAGTCCCTGCAGGATCTCAGTGATGAACAGGTCGAGGCGACTTTTGACGTGAATATCTTTGCGATGTTTGCACTGTCGCGTGCCGCGCTGAAGGTCATCGGCGAAGGAGGCTCCATTATCAACACCACCTCCATCCAGGCTTTTGACCCTTCGGATCATTTGATGGATTACGCGGCCACCAAGGGTGCCATCAGTAATTTCACCAAGTCCTTGGCTTCACAAGCTGCCAAACAGGGGGTGCGGGTGAACGCTGTGGCACCGGGTCCAATTTGGACTCCGCTGCAGCCAAGTGATGGTCAGCCCATCGAAGCCCTGCCCGAATTTGGGCACGATACCTGGTTGGGCAGGGCTGGACAGCCGGTGGAAGTTTCACCGGCATATGTATTCCTTGCCAGTGATGAGGCCTCCTACATGGTGGGTTCCACCGTGCATGTTAACGGTGGCAAGAACCAGCCATAGATAGTGCCTTTCGAGGACTCCGTCGCACTTAGGCGGAGTCCTTGTTTGTGCCATCTACACTGAAGTCCATATTGCGGCGCTCATATTCGCGCTGACTGAAGGTAGCCCTCTGCACTCGTGCCACGTCATCAAAGCTGGAGCCGACCGCACCACCCATCAAACCCAATGAGGAAGCTAGCCAGGCTAGGTTGAAGTATTCGGCCAGCCCCACTTGATGGGTCAGTTCCGAGGCGAGGTATTCCTGATCAATGACAATCAGCGAACCAAGGAATAGCGCCAAGAAAAGCAGTATGTACATGGTGAAGGCAGCAATGGATACAGTGAGCAACGTAGCCAGGTTGTAGACCACGAGCTTTTCTCGTCGGCGGCTACCCTGAGGGCTCTCCCATAATCGGTTATGCAGTACCAGCCAGATGGTCAGCACCAGAATGCTGAAGACTGTAATCAGTGCTAGTCGAGGCGAGGACGAGTAGTCAGCCATGGACCAGATGCTCGTGTAGAACACACCAAAGGCACCGGTAGCTACGGCACCGGCCATTGCCGAAGACAACCTTGGCACTAACCGCCAAGGACGGTTGCTACGTACCATGCCACCAATGAGCAAGATCCTGCCACGTAGTCCTTCGATACTGGAGACTCGATCCTGGGACTCATCCCCGTCAGCAAGACTGCCTTGAATGCTCATCGCCTTGGCCAGCTGTGACCCACGACGGTTGGGTTCTTGACCAGTGGCGAGTTCATGGACTAGCTCTGCTAGTTGATTTGCCAAGACACTGATCCGTGCAAAACCCATGGTGGGCACACTGAGCACCGCAGAGGAGTCATTGGGACTGATCACTGAACGCACCGGGCGTTCTTGCACATAGTGCGGTACGTCGGTGAGGTAGATAATGAAATTCCAGCCGTGCTTTTCACGTAGTTCAGGGACTTTTTCATTCAAAGCCACTCGCCCGCTCTCACCCAGCGGCAAGGTATAGGTATCAGTATTAACTTGCCAGTGGTAGTCACTGTCATAACCGTTGTTGAGCTTAATTTCTAAGCGCTTGGAGACACGGTTTGATAGGGCCCGGGCAATGCCTGGGTCCGCGATTAGCCCTACTGTGCGTATCGATGTCATGTTCTCAGTCATCGAGCTCCCATCCGTCCTAGAGTGATCAATTGATCGCCCATTCCTGCCGATTCAGTGGAACACTTCTATCAACAGAATGTCGCCAACTGCTCGTGATTGGCAGGTAGCGCGGAGGTTTACGCAGTGCAATGCCAAGGTATCGCCTTGCTCTTGAACATAAAAACTATTCAAGCACTCCCCTCTAGCCTCGGACAGCAACAAGCCATAGGATGAGAACCAAATATCACAATCCGAAAGTTGGGATCATGTCAGAGCAATCCACCGCACTGTCCGTTGGACAGCAAGCACCAGCCTTTTCGCTGCGTAACGCCGAAGGTGAGACCGTATCGCTTTCGGACTACGCGGGGCAGAACGTCATCGTGTACTTCTACCCGAAAGCAGCCACCCCTGGCTGCACCACCGAAGCCTGCGACTTCCGTGACAACCTGAATTCTCTACGTAGCTCCGGCTATGCAGTACTGGGCATTTCACCAGACGAGCCAGAAGCCTTGGCTAGTTTCTCCAGCGATGAATCATTGAATTTCCCGTTGCTCTCAGACCCAGGAAATGAAGTGGCCAAGGCCTACGGTTCTTATGGCACCAAGACGTTTGGTGAAAAGACATCGGTTGGCACCTTGCGCTCCACCGCGGTGGTTGATCCGGAAGGCAAGATTTCGCAGATTGAATACGGTGTGGACGCCAAGGGCCACGTAGCCCGACTGCGCGAAGCCTTGGGCATCTAACGACTAACCGCAAATAAGTGCAACGATGGCCCGGTCTGCAGGAAGATTTTCCTGTAGACCGGGCCATTGCTTATTGACGCCGAGTTTAGCGGCCGGCGATCTTCACCAGCTTGCGGTTGATAAATTCATCCATGCCAAACTTGCCCAGTTCACGGCCGATGCCAGAACGCTTCACGCCACCAAATGGCAGTTCAGGTGAGGTGGAGGATGGTTCATTGATGGCGACCATGCCACTGCTCAGCTGGGTGGCAATACGTTGTGCGCGCTCGGCGTCCTGCGTATGTATGGAGGCTCCCAATCCGTAGTCCGAATTATTTGCCAGTTCTACGGCTTGTTCCTCGCCGTCAACCTTGTACAGGACGGCGACTGGGCCAAAGAGCTCTTCGGAGAAGGCACGCATTTTCTCGGTGACACCAGCTAATACCGTTGGTTCATAGAAAGCGCCCGGACCATCAATTGGCTTGCCGCCGGTCAGTACCGTTGCTCCCTTATCGATGGCATCCTGTACCTGCTCAGCTAATCCGTCGCGAGCTGCCACCGAGGAAAGTGGGCCCACGAAGTTTTCTTCCACCGTTGGGTCTCCGACCTTGATGCCGGCAACCTGCTCAACCAGTGCAGAAGAGAAGTCTTCATACACTGAGGAATCCACGATGAATCGCTTGGCCGCGTTGCAGGCCTGACCGGTATTGCCATAACGTGCGCGCAGTCCTAGCTTGGCGGTGCGAGCGATATCAGCATCGTCAAAGACTAAGAATGGATCAGAGCCGCCCAGCTCCAGTACAACTTTCTTCAGGTTGCGTCCGGCAATCTCGGCCACGGCCGAACCTGCACGCTCGGAACCGGTCAGCGAAACACCCTGGACCCGGCGGTCAGCAATGATGTCAGCAACCTGATCATTGGTGGCATAGATATTCACGTAGGCACCTTCTGGGGCACCAGCCTCGCGGAAGATCTCTTCCATGGCGGCAGCCGATTCAGGGCACTGCGGTGCGTGCTTGAGCAGAACCGTGTTGCCGTTCATCAGGTTTGGAGCCGCAAAGCGGGCCACCTGGTAGTAAGGGAAGTTCCACGGCATGATACCCAGCAGCACACCCACGGATTCCTTGCGCACCAGGGCTCGACCGCCCGAAGCGATTTCCAGCTCTTCGTCTTCTAGGAACTTGGGACCGTTCTTGGCATAGTAGCGGTAGATGGCCACCACAATGCTAATTTCACCGAGTGACTGCTTGATCGGTTTACCCATTTCGCGGGTGATGATCGCTGCCAGTTCATCAGCACGCGATTCATAGATGTCTGCAACACGATTGAGTAGCGTTACACGCTCATCCAAGGAAGAAGTCGACCAGCCGCGGTAAGCCTGATGAGCAGTGGTCATCGCCTGCTGGATCTGTTCGTCGGTTGCGGTGGGGAATTCTGCTTCCACCTCTCCGGTGGCTGGGTTGGTCACTGCGTAGGTGCTCATTAGTTGCTCCTGATCATGTAGCAGGTGTGTTGGTGGCGGCAGAGCTACTGGCTTGGTTCAGCTATGCCACTTGCATTCCACACTTTCACGTCCGGCACGTCTTCGACAGTCCCGCAGTGCAACTATCGGCAAATGTTCATGGCCAGCGAACAGCGTGCCAAGGACCAGCCGATAGAACCGCCGCTGACCCGCTTCTGTAAAAACCAGCGACTCGCATCAGCGCTCAGCACAGCTGTCCCAACTTCTACTCTGCTTGCTGCTCATCTAGAGCCAGTGAGGTCTCCTCCTGCGTACTCCAGTTGTTCAAGATTTGCAGTGCGTCGTGAGTGGGCGATCCGGGTTCAACCGTATAGATCACCAAGTTATACCCAGAACCGCCGTCCACCGTCAGCGACTGAGAGTCAGAAACCAGTTGACCTACCAGCGGATGGCGGAGACGTTTAGTTGCTCGATGATATTTTTGGACGTCGTGTGAGGCCCATAGGGTGCGGAATAGTTCGCTTTTTGCCGAAAGCTCTCCGATCAAGGTGAATAATTCTTGATCCTCGCGATCTCGCCCAGCGGCTTGGCGAAGCAAGGCCACCCCGCCACGAATGGACCCCTCCCAATCAACGTAGAAGTCTTGCGCCCGGGGGTCCAAGAGTTGGAAGCGCATGTGATTAAATCTGCGCTTCTCCCCTCGGTCCAGATACTGCTGCGCGTAGGGGAACAGTTTCCAACCAATTGGATTTGAGGCTACAACGTCGAGTCGCGGGTTTTGGATAAAGGCCGGCACATCAATGGCATCCACGATTCGTTGCAAAATATCCTCATGCTGCGTAGTCGCAGCTGGCTTGGTGCGTGGCGGCCAACTTGAGCGTGGACGCAGTGCCCGCACCAGACTAAACAAGTGCTCATGCTCCACCTCGTTGAGTTTCAACGCCCGCGAGACGGCCTCGAGAATTTCTTCAGAAATCCCGGTCACTCGTCCGCGTTCCAGCCGGGTGTAGTAATCCACACTGATCCCGGCAAGATACGCCACTTCTTCACGCCTCATTCCGGCAACGCGTCGAGTTCCCGGGAACGGCTGCATTCCAGCTTCCTCGGGTGTGGTGCGTGCACGACGCGTGGTGAGAAAGCTTCTGAGCTCTGCTTGCTGGTCCATGGCCTCAAGAATACACACGGGTAAATCACGCTGGCAGGTACTGGCAGACCCTGGGAAAACACAGCACTGCTACCAAAACAAAATTCTCGTTTTACTAGATGATGGGCCACCAAAAGTACGGCACTTCAGGGACAGCCATGAGTAATCATTCTGGCCGGTTCCGAAGAAATTATCTGTGAAAGGATCTTCATGCCAACCAATCAAACCGAGTCGAAAGAATCGACAGGTTTAGCTTCTACCCCTGCCACTGGCCGGCAACGACTGCCACTGATTGTGTGGATGCTTGGTGTTGTCACCTTCGTCATGGGCACCACCGAAATGATTGTCGCTGGCCTATTACCTGAAGTTGCTGGCGCACTAGATGTGAGCATTGCCCAAGCCGGCCTGATGATCACCATTTACGCCTTGGGGATGGTAATTGGAACACCCATCATGGCGGTGCTCACCCTGCGTCTTCCACGCAAAGCAACCCTGATCATTGCCTTGCTGGTTTTTGCTATCGCGCACGTAGTCGCTGCATCCACCGATAGCTTCACCGTCCTATTGGTCTCGCGCTTCATAGCTGCCATCGCCACCGGAACGTTCTGGGCCATTGGCGCCGTAGTAGCAGCAAATGCCGCCGGCGAAGAGGCTGGAGCCAAAGCCATGGGCATCATGGTTGGCGGGGTTACCCTGGCCACCGTCATCGGTGTACCACTTGGCACCGCCACCGGTCAGCTCCTTGGCTGGCAGGGCCCGTTCTGGGCACTGGCAGTGCTTTCGGCCGGTTGCGCAGCACTGCTTTGGAAGGTGCTTCCTTCCTCACCTATGGAGAAAACCAGCGCCAACGTTCGTGCTGAACTAGCTCGCCTGCGCAAGGGCCGGTTGTGGACGGTCTACGTTGCCACGGCACTGATTCAGGCAGCCTTCCTTGGTGTGTACAGCTATATCGCTCCGCAGCTCACCGAACGTGCCGGGGCAGCTGAAGGGATCGTGCCACTGATCATGATTGCCTACGGTATTGGAGCACTGACCGGCACCACCTTTGGCGGACGCTTCGGTGACCGCAATCCGTACACCGTCATCGGTCTGTCCGTGGCAGGTCTGATCATCACCATGACCGTATTGTTCCTTTGGGGCGACAACCTGACCGTGGCCATCGTCTTCTTTACCCTCATGGGTCTCTTTGGCTTCGCAGCAAACCCCATCTTGGTTTCTGAGGCCATGCGCGTAGCTGGACCAGATGGAGTACTACCTATTGCCCTGAGCAACTCGTTCTTCAACATTGGCATCGCCCTCGGTTCGGGCTTGGGTGGAGTTGCTATCGCTTCAACGCTGGCAGAACAAGGAGTCCCTGCACTTGGCCTGGTCTTGACCATCGCTGTTGCCATCCCCTGCGTGGGTCTTGGACTGACAGCTAAAAAAGCCCTCGCGAAGTAACTGAGGAAAATACTTCCCGCCTAAACGCGAAGCTAGGGATCTAAGATTCAACAGCTTGATGCACTAAAGCCGCTACCATGATTTGATGGCAGCGGCTTTCGACTACTTGATCAGTTGATGTTGACGTAGCCAGCTCGTCAGCTCAGCTGACGCCTGCTCAACCTCTTCTCCACGCACCGCCAGTCCGTTCAAGACTGTGCTGGAGGGCAGCTTTGCACGATAGTCCTCGTCAATGCCGGCAAGGCCACTGACCGCATAGGTGACAAAGGGAAGCACTGTTTTCCCTGCAAGATCTACTTTCTCTAAGAATGTAGAGATGATCATTGGGGCTGCAACATTCCAGACCGGAGACCCTAGGATCACCGTGTCGTATTTGCTGATATCCGGCAACGCGCCAGCTATGGCCGGCCTTGCGTCGTCACTTTGTTCCAGCCTATTACGCTGCACCGTCTCATCATAAGAATCCGAGTAGGGTTCGGCAGCTTGGATTTCATAGACGTCGCAGTCAACCAGTTCGCTGATCATGCCAGCGACTACCTTGGTGTTACCCGCCTGCAGCACTCGCCGTCCACCATTAAAGTAATTCTCGCCAGCCCTGGAAAAGTAAACCAGCAACGTCTTGGAGCTTTTGACCGAAGCGCTGGCAGTTGGTTGTTCCACCGGTGTGGACCGCGTGCTCTGCTCTTCCGGGGCGCACCCGGTTAGTGAAGCAACGGCGGCACCGGAAATAAGCGCGGTGGTACGTAAGGCCGTTCGACGGCTCATTGCACTCACTACTTTTCTCCTGTCAAAACGTCTGAAGCTAATCCGGTTTCTACGCGTTGTTGTTTCTTAAGCTCGGATGGAAGAACTAGGACAATCACTGCAACTAGGGCCAGTGCGACCATGATGCTTCCACCTAGATAGGCGTCAGTCACCCGCGCCTGTTGGGTTGTTGCCCCGGCGGCGAAGGAGGTCAGAACTGCGACGCCCAAGGTGCTGCCCAACTGATGTGCGGTGTTGACTAACCCCGAGGCTGCACCCGAATCTGCTGGCTGCACGCCGACTAATCCGGCTGACGTTAGTGGTCCGAAGGAGAACCCTTGGCCCAGCCCGATCACGAGGAGCGGACCAACAATCCCTGCGATGGGTGATGTTGCCGAATTAACTTGAGTCATCCACACCATGCCGGTGAGCACTAGCGCCAGTCCGGTGACAAGTAGGATCCCGTTGTTAAACTTTCGGGTCAGTTTTGAAACAAACAGTGATGACACAAACTGAACTAATGTCATCGGAAGAAAACCAAGGCCCGCCTGCAACGGAGTCCAACCAAAGACGTCCTGGAAGAACTGCGTGGTGAAGAAGAAAAAACCAATCATGGTGCCGGCGAACAGCAACCGGGCAATGGCTGCTCCTGCTCGCTGTCGGTGAGCAAAGAGCCGCAACGGCATGATTGGTTGTTTGGCTCGGTGCTCATTGAAGACAAAGAGCGCCAGGATCAGCAGGCCAGCAATCACCGGGCCGAGTGTCAACAGGTCGCCAAAACCGCGTTCCGAGGAGTTGATGATGCCAAAGACCAGTGCACCCATGCCAAGGGTTGAGGTCACCGCGCCGGTGAGGTCAAAGCGTCCCCGCTGAGTTGAGAACTGCGGAAGATATTTAATAGCCGCAATAATCATCAGAATCGCTAGAGGAACATTGATGAAAAATCCTGCCCTCCACGAAACCCAACTTGCTAGGGCTCCCCCGGCCACCAATCCAAGGCTTGCACCTAGACCAGCGGTGGTTCCATAGGCTGCGATGGCCCGTGTACGTTCCGGGCCAGCTGGGAACACTGCGGTGATCAGTGACAGTGACGCCGGAGCAACAATAGCCGCACCAATGCCCTGGAACGCGCGGGCTGCAATCATCCACGTTTCATTCTGGGCCATTCCCACCAAGAATGACGCGACGCCAAAGAGCGCAAGGCCGACCACAAAAACATGTTTACGGCCAAGTAGATCTCCGGCCCGCGCTCCCAAGAGCAGCAGACCGCCAAAGACCAGCGTGTAAGCGTTTTGCACCCACGCTAGGCCACTAGCCGAGAGGTTCATGCTCGCTTGGATTTGCGGAAGACCGGTGAAGATAATCGAATTGTCTAAGACGATCATGAAGTAACTTACGAGCACGATTGCCAACACCATGGCATTGCGGGTGGGCCGAGATTTATCTGGACTAGTTTTTAGCTGAGTAGAGGTTTGCATGTCTTTAAGTCCACCGCGCATCCGGATATTCAGGAAGATCCTGCCTAACAGGGTAATGCCGGTACCCCTCAGCAGGATCTCCTAATCCACCACGTCAGGAACGACTATCGGCTTGCCCATGAACTTGTTGCTGTGACCTAGTGGCCGAGAGCATGGACAGCAGCTTTAGCCTTTCGCCGGTTGCTGAACCTGGCTCGGCTCCGTACACGATCAGCGCCTGACCGGGGTCAGCCGGAAGCTCTAAGACCTCATAGGAAAGTTCCATCTTTCCCACCTCTGGGTGGTTGAGCGTCTTGGTTCCGCTGTCGTGGAATCTTACGTTGTGCGCTGCCCACAGGCTGGCAAATGTAGTACTTTGCGCGTTCAACGCACCGATGAGGTCCTGAAGCTTTTTATCGTGTGGATCCCGGCCTACCTCGGTGCGCAAGTTGGCCACAATGTCTGCGGCAGCTTGCTCCCAATGATCAAAAAACTCACGTGCACTGGGGTCAAGGAAAAGGTACTTGACGGTATTAAACGTTGGACCTGCCACGTTGCTGCTGTAGAGCACCGAATACAGTGCCTTGCCCATCGCATTGGCTGCCAACAGATCTCGGCTGTTATTCCTTACGAATGCTGGAGCGTCAACCATGCTGTCCACCACGCGCAGTACCGCGGGACGGACGTTTTGTGGTGCCACCCGGTGACGGCCCGGCTTGATCGTGGCATTGTTGGCCGCCAGATGGAATAGGTGCTCACTTTCGGCCTCGTCCAGTTGCAAGGCCTGAGCCAAACCGTGCAGCACTCCTTCGGAGATGCTGCCAAAGTTACCGCGTTCAAGTTTGGTGTAATAGTCCACGCTCACCCCGGCAAGCATTGCCACTTCTTCTCGGCGCAACCCGGCAACCCTGCGGTTACCACCGTAGGCCGGAAGCTTCGCCTGCTGTGGGGTGATTTTTGCGCGACGTGAAACTAAGAACTCACGAATTTCTTCACGGGGATCCATAGTGTCCAAGGCTACGCCTTCCTCTTATTGAACCGAGTCCTGGGGCTAAGCAACATGGCCTTGAATTCTCTCTAAGTCCTGGCGCACGGAGGCTGACTCCTTGGATAAGGGCATATTTTCCGGGTCGCGAATTCCGTCCACACTGGAAGCTAGGTCTTGATCCAGTGCAGCAAAAATTGGGCCGAGATCTTCCGGTGCAGGTCCGTACTCGGCCACCAGTTCAACGGTTAGCCGCTGAGACTGTGGTGCCGAAAGGCTGTCGATAAGCACCCGGGCAATCTGGTGACGGGCAATGACCCCATCTGCCGGACTGCCCGCACGTCGGGTATCTCCCTGCAGCAAGGTGATGGCCAGCTGGTCATCTGCGTTGTAGTCAAACCAGCCAGGACGCACGATGGTGTAGGAGTTGCCGCTGGCGCGGACCAATCGTTCTCCGCGTCGTTTCCAGTCGTGGGTACCGCCGGTGACGGTCACCCCGATGGAGCTCATCAGGGCAATCCGGACCTTTCGGCCATCCAGCGCCTGCAGGACGTTTTTCACCGCTCCGTAGTCCACCGCTTCGGACGCGCCGGCGTCACCATAGGATGCGCCGTGAGTGAAAACTACGGCGTCCACGTCGGCGAGCGCATCGGTGAGCGTTTCTGCTTTGGTGAGGTCACCAACCACGATCTGGGCACCCTTTGCGATGCGGGAGGTTGATGATCCAGAACGAACCAGTGCACGGGTGGTGTAGCCCTGAGCGATAGACTCGGCCACCGCGTACTGTCCCACGCTACCGGTGGCGCCAACCACGAGTACCGTTGTTGGCTTTGAAGAAAGTTGTCCCATCAGTGATCCTTTGTCTGTCTTGAGAAGTTCTTGGTCTCGGAAGATGGATGCTTAAGCTTCTGGGATCTCGCGGCCAAAAGTTTCAAGGGTGATCTCTTCTGGCTCTGGTCCACCGCGCACGCCAGTTTCCAATCCGGCCAGGATATTCATCTGCTCGTTAGTCAGTTCAAAATCGAAGACGTCAAAGTTCTCTTTGATGCGTTCTGGGCGAATTGATTTCGGGATGACCGAGTGGCCCAGCTGTAGCTGCCAGCGCAGCATGACCTGTGCTGTGGTTTTACCTAGCTCCTTGGCAATGCTGGTGATGGCTGGGTCGGTAAAAGTGCTCTGTTCACCAGTGCCACGGTAGGAGGTAATTCCACCCATAGGTGACCAGGCCTGGGTCAAGATTCCTTGTTCCGCGTTGGCCTCGCGCACTGCGGCCTGCGAGTAGTAGGGGTGCACTTCAATTTGGTTGACCGCCGGGACAATGCTGGTCTGTTCACGCAATGCCTGTAGGTGTTCTGGCATGAAGTTGCTGACGCCAATGGCACGGACCTTGCCGTCGGCAAGAAGCGTTTCCATGGCACGGTAGGCTGCGATGGTCTTGTCGAAGTCGCTTGGCAATGCCTGATGCAAAATGAACAAGTCAATGGTATCTAGCCCCAGCTTGCCAGCACTTTTTTTAAAGGCGTGCACGGTCTGTTCGTACCCGTAGTCGCTGATCCAGACTTTCGTCTCAACAAAGATTTCTGAGCGCGGAATTCCTGATTGACGAATTCCCTCGCCAACTTCACGTTCGTTGCCGTAGGCGGCAGCGGTATCGATGTGACGGTAACCAGCCTTGAGTGCTTCAACTACAGCGGCGGTAGTTTCTTCCGGTGCCGTCTGGAAGACGCCGAGGCCAATCGCTGGCATGGTAACTGAGTTATTAAGGGTGAGATTCATGGTAGTTTTCTCCTTGATTTAAGGGCGAACTAGTACTTTGAGTGCGGTGCGATCTGCCATGGCTTGGTATCCGGCAGGGACCTGATCCAAGCTGATGCTCTGGTCAAATACCTTGCCGGGGTTGATGATTCCGTTCAGGACCAGCGGCAACAGCCGGTCAATGTAGGCACGGGCTGGGGCCACACCGCCGGTGAGGGTGACGTTGCGCATGAATTCGGTGAAGCCCAATGGGACCGTGGGGAACTGAGGTGCTCCAACGCGGCTGATGACTCCGCCATCTCGCACTACCCCGATGGCCATGTCCAAGGCTGGAGCTAGGCCCACAGCTTCGAGGACTACATGGGTACCGTCGCCACCGGTGAGTTCTCTGACCTTCTTGATGCCTTCGCTGCCACGTTCGGCCACCACGTCGGTGGCCCCGAATTCTTGTCCGAGGGCAGTGCGTGCCTCGTGGCGTCCCATCAGGATGATGCGTCCGGCACCTAGAAGTTTGGCGGAGATGACCGCGCACAGTCCGACCGAACCATCACCAATGACGGTGACACTTTGGCCCGGCTTGATATTGGCTTTTGATGCCGCGTGGTATCCGGTGGACATCACGTCAGAGAGGGCGAGCAATGATGGGATCAGGGATTCATCAAATCCGGCAGGTACACGCACCAGGGTTCCTGAAGCTTGCGGGACACGAGCCAGTTCGCCCTGTCCACCATCTGCGGTTCCGCCCCAGTGAGCACCGTGGCGGCAAGAGGTCTGCAATCCTTCGAGGCAGAAGTCGCAGGTTCCGCACGATGCGACAAACGGAGCGATAACAAAGTCACCAACGGCCAAGTCAGTGACTTCGGAGCCGAGAGCTTGGATCACACCAACAAATTCGTGTCCCATGCGCGAGCCCTCTAAGGAGGCTTCTTTAGAACCAAATGGCCACAGGTCACTGCCGCAAATGCAACCTGCGGTAATGCGCACAATTGCGTCGGTAGGCAGATTAATAACAGGGTCTGGGACGGTTTCTACACGTACGTCACCGGCGCAATAGATGAGCGTTGCTTTCACGATGCACTCCTTAGTGGTGGGAATACATCCAAGTAAATACCTATCGACTATTTTCTGGCAGGGTCTATTGAAGCAGGTACTGACAGAGCCTGTTTCAGCAGGGCCCAACCGAGCAGGCTAGGAAATTCGAGTACACGGGCAAACAGGCGCAAATGGTATCCGTGTCTAGAGACACCGGGTGGTAACGATGCCTCTAGACATGAGACTTCTAGCTAGGCCACAACTAGCTAAGACGCAGCCGTGAGTCTTGTGCTTCGACTATCCCTGGTTGTCGCGATCATCCATGTAGATAATCCACTTCACAGCCACCGATGGACGCACTCGCGTCAGTAGGTTTGGCAGCCGTGACCACTGTTCTGGGTTCAGGTTCCAACGCGCTAGATTTCGGCTCTCAAGATCGATGTTTAGCTCGTCCAGCCGACGCGAAATGGCTGCTTGTTGTGCCTCTGATTTGTAGGCAATACGCAGATATTCGACTGCACCGCGAACCGAAGAGCAAAGCAGCGCATAAGCTTCGGGGCTGAAGCCGAAGGCCTCCCACTCTTTGACGTATTGGTTGATTTCCGAGTCTCGATAGCTTTGACCTTGTCTAAGCTTCTGAGCACGATGGGGCAAGATGAAGGTCCATGGCAACTTCATTCCACGCAGTCTCGGTGGCGTGTACGGATAGTCCAGAAGGACCGAGTCCCAGCGCAGATCGACTAGTTCTTGCTCCGTGCGCGATGCATGGTGGGGCAACTGTGGAAGGCCAAACTCATCTTCCGGCGCGTCAAAGTCCGTGTTCGGATGCAGTCCAGGGCCGCCACTGCCAAAGATCGCAAGATTCCCTAGGTCTCGGCAAAGGTTTTGTATTGTGGTCGATTCGCTGTTGAGCTCGGCCGACCATTTTTTGAAGTCGTCGTGGGACAGGTTTTCTGAGGAATTCTCAGTCATGGAAATTCTCCTAGCGTGAGAGCGGTGCCGCCCCGTACCGAATACTGGACGAGGCAAACCGCTAACTGAACCGATGGTTTTTGCCTCGGAACGGTTCTTCCCCTGAGGCACCCCGTGAGCCGGAGAGGGGTTGCCGTACGACTAGCCAGGTACTTTACGTCGTAACTCTTGAACCTGTTTTCAACCATAGGACAATGCACCGACAGTTTGAACACAAGTGATTGACCATCCTTTAGCTAAGATCAGACTGGTCATCATCACCGCGTCCCAGAGGACCATGAAAACTCGCTCGCAACGCTTAGAAATTCCCGTGCTCCTGGGAACCCAGACGCTGTTTAATATCGGCTTCTACGCTGTAGTCCCCTTCCTTGCGGTAGTCCTCAGCAGTGATTTCCTGTTGGCATCTACCGCGGTGGGTCTGATCTTAGGAATCAGAACTTTTGCCCAGCAAGGACTGTTCTTAGCTGGTGGCACTCTGGCGGATCGCTTCGGCGCCCGCACCATGATTCTGATCGGCTGCGCGGTACGTGCCGCAGGTTTCCTCACTTTGGCCGCATCCCTATGGCCTAGTACTCCACACTTGGGAATGTTCATTTTTGGCACACTGCTCACCGGATTTGGTGGGGCACTATTCTCCCCGGGACTAAACATCTTGGTGGCGGCTGCCCAAAGCGCGCGGGATCAAGGACAAGTCCAGCACGTGCGGCGGGCTACGCTCTTTGCGTGGCTGAGCATCACGGGTGAAATTGGCGCCGTCACCGGACCTTTGATGGGTTCGGCCCTGTGGGGCTGGGGATTTTCCACCGTGGCAGGTTTTGGCGCAGTATTCTTTGTGGCCATCGGAATCTTCTTGGCGCTCACTCTTGGCAAGACTGACACGGCGAGCGCACTGTCGGCTGCTACCGGTGCAGGAACTAAAGCATCGAAGCCTCACAGTAGCTTCCGAGAATGTCTGCGCGACCGCCAGTTCTTGGCCTTCTGTTCGCTGCATGCCGCGGACCTATTGGCCTACAACCAGCTGTATCTAGCTATTCCTTTGGAACTTGAACGCCAAGACATGCCTACCCAGTGGTTGGGGCTGATCTTTGCGTGGATCTCCATTTTGACCCTGAGCCTGCAGATTCCCTTATCGTGGCTTGCTGCAAGAATCGGCCCAGCTGCAACGTTGCGCATGGGCTATATTCTCAGCGCCTTGGGGTTTAGTGTTTTGGCCTTCATCCCTTCATCAGCCTTTGGTGAGGAAACCAGCTTGGTGCGAATTCTTTGCGCAGTCACCCTGATGACCCTGGGTCATATGAGTGTTCATCCCACCGCGCTCAGTCTTGTTCCAAAATTTGCCGGGCTCAACGCTACCGGCTCCTACTTCGGATTACTCTCCACCTGCGGCGGCCTAGCAGTACTTCTAGGCAACATGCTCTTTGGCTGGTTACTCTCACACACCGCAGGAGCAGCCGAGTTGTCCTTTATCCCTTGGCTAGTCATGATCATTCCGCTGTTGCTGGCTTCGTGGCTTGGTTCTCGGTTGGTTCGTGACCGCATGCTACGCACACGCAGTGCGTGAACTGCGACACATAACGCAAAATGTCCTCAGAACTTCCACGGTTGACACCAACTTTCTACTACTCAGCTAGCGTTCTATCGCAGTCCAGAATCCCGAAGTTCTAAAGGGGTTTTCATGGCCTTTTATTGCTTCATGAGAAATCAAGGAATTAGGGTACGCTTACCAAGGCTCTAAGACATTGGATGCCAATTCATCACGTATTGCCGAAGGATTTCCATGAACCTTGGACGATTGAGCGTAGCTGCAAGTTTTGCAGCGGTAGCCCTCGCACTAACTGCCTGCAGTTCCACCGCCACCCCCGCTCCGGATGCAGCAGCGGATGCCGAAGCCCGCGTAGTTGTAGCGAACTTCCGTGCCCCAATTTCCAACTGGGCTTTGGAAAGCGATGACGCTTATGTGCTCTCAATCGCCGGTTGCTTGGAAACCCTGACCAAGTATGACCAGACCGAGAAGAAGGTAGAGCCAATGCTCGCCACTTCTTGGAAGCAGACCTCGGATATCGCATGGGAATTCGACCTGCGCAAGAACGTAAAGTTCCAGGACGGCACCGACTTCAACGCCAAGGCTGTTGCTAATTCACTGAACCATGTTCTTGATGCCACCGCACCAGCACGTGCAGTGAACCCTAAGACCATCAAGAAGGTAGAAGCCCTCGACGCTGATACCGTACGCGTCACTACCCCGGCAGCTGATCCGCTCTTGCCGTATCGCATGGCCAGCGTGAATGCCGGCGTGCTCTCGGGTGCTGCGTACACCGACAAGGGCATTGATCCGATGAATCACTGCACCGGGCCTTTCGCTCCGGTTTCAGAGAAGGCCGGACAGTCCTTGACCTTGGACCGCAACAAGAATTACTGGGATGGTGAGGTGAAACTGGCCGGCGGCGAAATCCGCTACATCACCGACGGCGCCACCCGCTCCACCCAGGTACAGACCGGTGAAGCGGACATCTCCATGTCCATCCCGGCCACCAGCTTGGCTACCTTGGAAGCAGACGAGAAGATCAGCGTGCTCAAGGCCGACTCTCCTCGCACCTCGACCCTGTACCTAAACAACTCGCGCGCACCATTCAACAAAGTGGAGCTGCGCAAGGCAGCCACCATGGCTCTGGATCTGCCAGCTATGGCCGCCAGCATCTATGAAGGTGCAGCACAGCCTGCCACCGGACCCTTTGCTCCGAGTGAGCCATGGGCCAACCCAGATCTGGCAGTACCTGCAGTGAACATCGACGAAGCCAAGAAATTGGTAGAAGCCTCCGGCTACAAGCAAGAGAAGCCTCTGGAGATCATTGCGATCACCGAACGTGCTGAATTTGCTGGTGTAGGTGCCATCATCCAGGAGCAGTTCAAGCAGATTGGTTTGAAGGCCAATGTGGTGACCAAGTCCTACGGTGCTGTAGAGCCAGATGTTTTGGCCGGCAAGTACGACATGATCCTCAGCCAGCGCAACCGCATGATTGATATTGCTGACCCGATCGGTTTCCTGCAGGCGGACTACACCTGCGAAGGTGGCTACAACCTGAGCCACTACTGCAACAAGGACTACGACAAACTGATCAGCCAGGCAATGGGTGAGAAGGACGAAACTAAGCGCCACGACATCTACCGCAAGGCCGGAGATATCTTGGCTAAGGATGCCGCCAACGTGTGGCTGGTCAATGAGCAGGCCATCGACGGTGTGGGCTCCAAGGTTCAGGGCTACGTCCAGGATCCACTGACCCGCTACGTACTGACCAAGGATCTGGCGAAAACCAAGTAACGTGTCCCCACTAACTGCCGTGCTGCGCCGAGTTGTAGGACTCGGCGCAGCCGTTCTGCTTTCATCCTTTGCGGTGTTTCTTGTCCCCTTCGTTTCCCCAGGGGATCCGGTGCGTGCCTTGTTGCGCGCGCGAATGGACTTCGGCGAAGCAGATGAGGCTACAGTGCAGGCCTATGCAGAGCAGTTTGGACTTCACGACCCGATGCTGGTGCAGTTCGGGCGATGGCTTGGACGGTTCTTCACCGGAGATATGGGGCTCTCTCATATCAGTGGAACCCCAGTAGCTGACCAAGTCCTCCCGGCCATTGGCGTCACCCTATCGCTGGCCGGCAGCGCACTGCTGGTGGCGATACTTGTTTCTATTTTCTTGGGTGTCATTTCAGCTACTCATGCCGGGAAGTGGACCGATAAACTCATCACTTCAGTGACCCACGCACTAATCGCCATTCCCGAATACGCGCTGGCACCACTACTGGTCTTACTCTTCGCGGTGCGCTGGTCACTGCTTCCTTCAGCAGGCTACGACTCCCCTGCATCGCTGGTGCTTCCAGTATTCATTTTGGCGTTGCGGCCCATCAGCTTCTTCACTGTTGCGGTGCGCTCAGGCGTGCTCCAAGCCTTGGATTCTGAACATGTACTCGCAGCTCGCGCCCGCGGTCTAAGCCGCACTCAGGCATTGACCCGCCACGTAGTTCCCCACGGATTATTGCCAATGTGGACCATGGTGGGTGTCTGGTTTGCTGGACTGCTTGGTGGCTCAGTCATTGTTGAAGTCATCTTTGCCATCCCCGGAATGGGGCGATTGATCTTTGATTCAATTGTTGATTCCGATATTCCCGTGGCCCAAGGTGGCGTAGTGGTCGTGGTGACCTGCGCCGTTCTGGTCACCGGAATTATTGATTTGATTCACAAGCTCAGTGATCCCACCGTGAGGATTGGAGTTCGACATGGCTAAGAGCACTGCTTCAAAGATTCTTCTTTCCGTTCCAGCGTTCATCTTGTTAGTGATAGTTCTTTTGACCATCACAGCTCCCTTGATTTCTCCCTATGACCCTGACGTTCAGTCGCTGGCAGATAGGTTGCAGGGCCCAAGTGCAGCGCACCTCTTGGGCACCGACGCCCTGGGACGCGATACCTTGAGCCGGGTGCTGCATGGCGGACAGTTCTCCCTGTCCGTAGCACTGATCACCACGCTGTTTTCACTGTTGGTCGGCACGGTGCTGGGATTGCTCAGCGCACTGCGTGGCGGATGGCTGGACGAGATCTTCCTGCGCATCAATGACCTGCTGCTCGCGCTGCCCGAAATCGTCATTGCCCTGTTGATTATTGCGGTCATGGGTCCTGGCTTCTTCACCATGGTGCTCTCCGTTGGCGTGGTGGCGTGGACCCCCACCGCAAGGTTGGTGCGTTCCATTGCTGCCCAAGCCTTGTCCACGCACCATGTGGAAGCCTCCAAACATGTGGGCGCTTCACGCTGGTTCATCCTGCGCCACCACGTCTTGCCCTTCGTTGCTGGACCGGTGCTAGCCCAGGCCGCATTACGTTTTGGTTTGCTCCTTGTTTTGCTCGGTTCGCTGTCCTACCTGGGCATTGGCGTACAACCACCGCAGTCCGACTGGGGATCCATGCTGGCCGAAGCCCAACCACATGCCATCCGCTCCCCCTGGGGCTTACTTGTCCCTGGAGCTGCCATTTTCTTAGTCAGCTTCTGCGTCACCTTGCTGGGCAACCGCATCACCCACGTGCTGGGCGGAAACGACGTTCTGTACATCAAAACCAAGGCGGAAGCCCATGGCTGAAGAACTTGAATTCATTGATCTATCGGTCAGCTCGGGACAGAAAATGTTGCTGTCCAAGGCTCGTGGCGCACTGCGCTCCGGAGAACTGGTGGCCGTGGTGGGGCGCTCCGGTTCAGGCAAGACGCTGCTCACCAAAGCGATCATGGGACTTCTCCCAGAACAGTTGCAGGCCGAGGGTCAGATCCTGCTCGATGGCCAGCGGCTAGATCAGCTCAGCGATAAAGCCATGAACCAGGTGCGTGGGCACCGTATCAGCATGCTGTTCCAACAGCCTAAGCGCGTCATGAATCCTCGGATGACCATCCGCGCGCACTTGCTTGAGGCCATGGGTGCCCATGGTTGGGGCAAGGCCCGAAAGCATGCGGCTGAGGTCCTAGCTCTGTTAGAAGAAGTTGGACTGTCCCCTGCCGCGCAGATTGCTGGCCAGCGCCCGGATCAACTTTCTGGCGGGATGGCTCAACGTGCCATGTTGGCCCTTGCTTTGGCCGCGGATCCAGAATTCATTCTGGCTGATGAGCCGACGTCTTCTCTGGATTCAATTCTCAAGGCTGAAGTCTTGCAGCTACTGCGCCGCAAGCAGCAAGAACGTGGCGTTGGTGTTCTTTTTATTACCCACGACATCGCCAGCGTCCAGCATATTGCTGACCGCGTAGTGGTGGTCAGTGACGGTCAGATTGTTGACCAGTGCCCCACCGCACAGATCTTCTCCAAAGACCGTCACGCAAAAACCCGTGAATTAGTTGAGGCCAGCCTGCCTGCAGTTCGTGAACCACGGTCCGAGGATTCCGGCTGCCTGCTCGAAGCAGTGGATGCGAGCAAGAATTATTGGCGCCGAGCCAAGGGTGAAGCAGCGTTGAAGCCCACTACCCTTTGCCTCCATGGCGGGCAGGTATTGGGCGTTGTGGGACGTTCCGGCTCTGGCAAGAGCACCTTTGCCAGACTCCTTGCTGGACTGGAGCAGCCAACTACCGGACAGATCATCGATAAGCACGAGGGTGCTACGGCAACGCGAGTACAGATTATTGCGCAGGAGCCGTTCTCTTCATTTGATCCGCGGCTTTCTATCCGTACCAGCATGAGCGCCGCAGTGCACCGGCTACCTGCAGATCAGGCCCGGGAGCGCATGGCACAAGCGATGGTTCAGGTTGGATTACCCGATGAATTATTGGACCGGTATCCGGGCCAATGCTCAGGTGGACAGCTACAAAGGTTAGCTATTGCCCGGGCGCTTCTGACCGATCCACAGGTATTGATCTGTGATGAATCAACCTCGGCGTTGGACTCGGTGGCGCAGCGCCACATCCTTGATCTGTTGCTGGATCTACGCGAGCGCATGGGTCTGAGCCTTGTAGTCATTTCCCATGACATGGACGTGATCCGTTATGTCAGTGATGATGTGGCCGTGTTCTATGAGGGTGAGCTAGTGGAGCAGCGCCCACTCAACGAATTCTTGACCAATGCGGAACATCCGCACAGCAAGGACCTAGTGGCCGCGCTAAATATCACCGCGGCAATGCGGGCGTGAAGCAGCCTTCACAAAGAGAGTGGCAATGGAAACACGAGTTGGAATGCCACAGATTGGCTATCCTCAAAGCTGATTCCATGTGCCAGTGCTTCACGGTCCGGCAATTGGAGGATTCATCGGTATGAGCGAGTGAGAATTATCCGGTATTCGTCACCAATCATGTCTTCGAGCTCCCTGCGAAGCTCTTCAGCTTCCACCCAATGCACTGGTTGGGTCCCGGGAAAGTAGTCCAGTGACTATGTGAGTACTCGTGTCCGACAATGGACACAGGAGGAATCACAGAAACAATGGCACGCAGACACACACCAGACCAGGTCATCGCTAAAGTCCGCCAAGGACAAAAGATGCTCAATGAAGGCCACCCGATGATCGAGGTCATCAAGGAACTTCAGATCACCGAAGCGACCTGGTACCGCTGGATCAACCAGTACGGGTCCGAGAAAAACGCTGAAGCCAGCAAACGTACCAAAGAGCTGGAAAAGGAAAACGCCCGCCTGAAGAAGCTGCTCGCCGATCAGATGCTCGCCAACGACATCTTGACCGAGGTAGCTAAGGGAAAATTCTAAACCCTGAACCACGCCGCCGTGCCGTACGGACGGCGATGGAAAAATTCGGGGCATCCGAACGCTTCGCATGCCAAGTTCTGGGCCAGAACCGTTCTGCGCTGCGTAAGAAGAAATCACCGATGAGCTTTGACGAAGCGCAGCTGAGGGCCGATTTGCGCGCCGTCGCGTCCGACTATCCGGTCTGGGGCTGGCGCAAGGCCCGCTGGCATCTATTGAGCACTGAACGACGGGCAGGCACAGCCTTGAACAGCAAGCGTGTCCGACGGTTGTGGCGCGAGGAAGGCTTGGTCTGTAAGCCCAAGCGTCGAAAGAAGCGCCATACCGGCCCAGATGCCGGGGAGCAGAAGCGACTGATCGCAACGTATCCAATGCATGTGCTCAGTTTCGACTTTCAGTCGGATGTCACCTCCTGCGGACGTCACTTCCGCTTTTTCAATGTCATTGATGAGTACACGAGAACAGCATTGGCGATTATTCCGCGGCGGTCTTTCAAGGCTGAGGACGTGGTGGCAGTTTTGGAAGGGATCATCGCCGAGACAGGGACCCAACCAACATTCGTGCGGTGTGATGACGGGCCTGAATTCACTGCCGGTGCGTTGGTGAACTGGTGCAACACTGTTGGAGTTTCTACTGCGTTCATTGATCCGGGTTCGCCTTGGCAGAACGGTTTTATTGAGTCGTTTAATGCGCAGTTCCGACGTGAACAACTCTCCGGAGAAATCATGGACACCATGGCGGAGGCGAGATATTTGGCTGATGAATGGAAGGACATTTACAATCAGGAACGTCCCCATGGCTCCTTGGATGGGTCGACGCCGTCCCGTTTTTGGGATGAATGGGTCAGAGAGAATCAGTTAGCTATCGCATAGTTGCTGGGCTGCTCAAAGGGACCCAACCAGTGGTAATTGCCATACCGCCTCCTAGTGGTACTAGATATGGTACGACTTTAGTTATTCTCTCAGACCATCTTCAAGAATGAAGCGACGAGCTGAGCAAAGCTGGAGATATCCTGAACGAATGGCACAGTCTTTTCTACAGTACGTAAAATTCAGGCATGGAAATCAACAACCTAGCACCCTTCGACGCAGTCATCCTCATGTCCTTCGGCGGACCGGAGAAAGATAAAGATGTTCTTCCGTTTCTCCAGAATGTCACTGCGGGACGAGGCATCCCCGATGAGCGACTAGTCGAAGTAGGTGAACACTATTACGGGTTCGGCGGAAAGTCCCCCATCAACGACCAGAACCGCCAGCTACTAGAAGCCCTACGTCAAGAGTTCGAACAACGTGGAATCACGACGCCAGTATTGTGGGGCAACCGCAACTGGGATCCTTATCTCACAGACACCGTGCGCGACTTCGCCAAAAGGACGCGAGGGTCGCGATTCCTTGCTATCGACACTTCCGCATATTCTTGCTACTCCTCGTGCCGCCAGTATCGCGAAGATTTCGCCCACACCCAAAATGTGCTAGCTCAAGAAGGTATCGAGGTATCTTTCGAGAAGATCCGCCAATACTATAACCATCCGGGCTTTGCTTATGCGGAATTGGATTGCGTGCATCGCGGGCTCACAGACTTGATCCAGAAAGTCGGGGTCTTGGATCCGCAGAAGCACAGCTTGCTCTATGTCACCCATTCGATCCCTCTAGCAATGCAAGAAGCCTCGGAGCGTCAGACTGTTGGGTATCGGGAGCAGCATCTGCAGCTGATCGAATGGATCAATCAAGAACTGGGAGAAAAGCAACCGTTGAATGCTGAGCTTGTTTTTTGTTCTCGTTCTGGTTCGCCGCGAACTCCGTGGTTGGAGCCTGATATCAATGATCGACTTGAGGAGCTCGCTAGCTCAGGGGTGGAAGGTGTGGTCGTTGTTCCGTTGGGATTCGTATCCGATCATATGGAAGTAAAATACGATCTTGATACCGAGGCAGCACAGACTGCCAAAGATCTTGGACTTGATTATGTGCGGGCCGCGACTGTTGGGGTTGACCCGATATTTGTGTCGGGGCTTGTCGATGCTACCTTGGAGCGGGCGGCTCAATATCGCGGGGAAACGGTCGATTCTCCGTCGGTCACTCCCGAAGGTCCGTTGAGCCCAGGGAGTGGTTCCTGTTCTACGACTTGCTGCATGGGAAGGGATCAGAAGCCGACAACACCTAGCTGGGATTCCTTACCGGCAAGCCACAGATCTTAGCAACCCGAAGGGTACCTGCGAATTCGAGATTTGTGAGATTTGAAGACACTACACGCCCTAAATCTTGATGGCGTGGCACGTAGCTTCATGGAAGGAAGAGCCTGAAAGAATCAACCAAATAAAGATGGCGGAATGGGCTCACAGCCCATCCCGCCACTCTTCATAGAATTACTAGGCGTGCTTAGCGCACCTGAATCTCGGTAGCCTGAGGACCCTTAGGGCCAGCTTCAAGCTTGTATTCAACGGTTTGGCCTTCTTCAAGGTTCTTGAAGCCGAAACTCTGGATCGCACTGTAGTGTGCGAAAACGTCTGCGGATCCGTCTGAAGGAGCGATGAAGCCGAAGCCCTTTTCGGAGTTGAACCATTTTACAGTGCCAGTAGCCATGTGTATTCCTAAATCTTAACCAGCGAGTAAACGATGGTTTGAGCATGTGCCGCCTAAGCGGCACGAAGTAAGTCTGTGATGCATCGAATGATTCTTCATCAAGCCAGATTAGCCTCTACGTTCTGGACATCGATTTTGAGTCCGGACGTAAAGAAATATCAATGCAGATGCATGTGTTAGCGGTAGTACCCTTGGGCCCCGCACCGGTGGCAGAACTTGCCATCATCAACGACTCGGCACTCGATCACTGCGCGGGTTTCGGTGATGTGCTGGCCGGTGGCGGTCAGTCCGAGGTCTTGAAGGCCGCAGAATGCCGTCAACTCCGGGGTGCAGTAGGTAGCATTGAGCATGGCCGGGAGCTTTCGACGGTGGTTGTGTAGGAACTTTCATTCTCGTGAAGCTCCCGGCCTTGTCCATGCCGTGACACGCTACCTGATGCCCGGGATCTGTTGAGGTTCTTACACCTTAGATTGCGAAGAGCCTCTAAAGCGCCTTGGATCAACTGTGCATAATGCCCGGATGAAATCCTGCGTCACTCTATCCTGACCGAGGCGGGCCCCTTTCCTGCCAGGATCCTTCTAGGCCATGAACCACCAAACTGAAAGTGATAGCAACACCGATCCTTACTATCACTTTGGAGGGACCCATGACTGGCTCTCATGACGCCTAACCGGCTTTCAGGTTCCCTCTGCTGAAGTACCAAAAGCATTTCTGGAGGCCTTCAAATCCACACATCTGCTCCAATGCTGAAATCATCGACGGCGATCAATTGCTTTTTAAGCAAATGAAAAACTCCCCAAAAGTTGGACTGACTGTTCATGTGGCAGTCCACCTTTTGAGGAGTAGTTCAAGGGTGGCTTTGTCTAATCACTGTTAGACGTTTTGCAGGTTAGTTCTCCCAGAATGGGTAGTCGATGTAACCCTTTGGACCTTCGGTGTAGAAGGTCGCAAAGTCTGGTTCGTTCAAAGGTAGCTGTTCCTTCCAACGACGGACCAAGTCCGGGTTGGCAATTGCTGGACGTCCAACAACTACAGCGTCTCCCCAACCTTCACCAGCAACGCGTGCCGCTTCTTCATAGGTGGTGATCTCTGCGAAGCCGGTGTTCAGCAGGACTGGACCACCGAAGGACTTACGCAGCGATTGAACTAGCTCGCCGGCTGGATCGTGGTGCAGGATGCTCAAGTTCGCTAGGTTCAGCGGAGCAATACCTTCCAACAGTGCGGTGTAAGTCGCCAACACGTCCTCGCGGTCATTTTCCACGGCGCCCTGCACGTTGTGCTCTGGCGAAATACGCAGGGCGGTCTTGCCAGCGCCAATTGCTTCAGCAACAGCGGTAACTACCTCGATGACAAAGCGGGCACGGTTTTCAGGTGATCCGCCGTAGTTGTCCGTACGAGTGTTAGCCGATGGGGCCAAGAACTCGTGCAGTAGGTAACCGTTGGCTCCGTGAAGTTCTACGCCATCAAAGCCGGCAGCGATTGCGTTGCGTGAGCCGGTGACAAATTCCTCGATGATGGCTGGTAGCTCATCGGTAGTTGGTGCCACTGGCACTGGGTAGTCATATTTGCCGGTGTAGGTGCGGGTCTGTCCCTCAATTGCGATGGCGCTTGGGCCAACAACGTGGTCAACGCCGGTGGTCTCTGGGTGGGTTACACGTCCTGCGTGCATGACCTGAGCGACAATGAGTCCGCCTTCGGCGTGCACTGCATCGGTGACCTTCTTCCAGCCGGCAATCTGTTCTTCGGTAACCAGACCTGGCTGGCGCACAAACCCCTGGCCAACAAAGCTTGGGTAGGTGCCTTCGCTGACAATCAGGCCGAGGGTTGCGCGCTGACGGTAGTACTCAACAACGTCATCGTTTGGCACGCCGTCTACACCGGAACGCGAGCGGGTCAGTGGTGCCATGACCAAACGGTTAGAGAGCTTGAGGTCGCCAAGGGTTAGCGGGGAAAACAGATCCATGCGTGGAACTCCTTAAGTGGAATTGGAAAATTGCAGTTGCTTGGTGCAACCAAGGCAACCGCTGAGGTATTCCACTTGTGGTTAAAAATTGAGTTGACTCACGTTTGGTTGACAGCGAAGCCCCTAAGAGTGCCAACCTCATGGGAAGGCACAACAACGCTAGAGTTCCGCTAGTTCATCACGTGGACGCGGTCGGCAGTTCTTTGCATGAACTGCTCATCATGAGAAGACAGGACCACGGCTCCCCCACGTTCCAGCACCGAGTTAATGACTTCCTGAAGGATTGTCTCGCCAGCTTCATCCAAGGCTTCCGTTGGTTCATCTAGAAGCAGGATCTGCGGTTCGCGGACCAACACGGTGGCCAGAGCAACAAGCCTGCGGGCAGAAGCTGGCAGCTCGTACGGATGTGTATCACCAAAGTGTTCTAGACCCAGTTGGGCAAGAACCTCCGGGACGCGTTTGCGCAGAGGACTCTTCTTTGGAATTCCAAAGGACACCTCTCGAAGAACTGTGCGTTCAAAGAGTTGATCAGAAGAATTCTGCAGCAATAGCCCAGTTTGTCCAACGGTGTCCAGCGTTCCTGTTGTGGGTTTCAGCAATCCGGCCATAGCTTTGAGCACGGTTGTTTTGCCTGAACCATTGGCTCCGGCCAGACCCAGGCATTGCCCCGCACGCACCTGGAGATCAAGATCTTGGACTGCAGGGCGAGCAGCTCCAGGGTATGCCAATTGCACTGAAGCCATGTTCAGCAGCACGCGAGAATCGTCCGACGCCGGCTGACGCTCAACCTTCGAGGTTTTCGCCTGGTGTTGTTGATCCACAGTTGAAAGTCGTTGGAGAGTCCCCTGTTCTAAGGACCAAAGAGCGTCTGCTTCATGAGACCAGAAGTGTACTGAATCGGCAAGGACCACCAAGGCAGTTCCTTGAGCGCGCAAAAGATTGATCATCTGCGAAACCAACGCAGTAGCCTGCTTATCTAAGCCAGCCAGAGGCTCATCAAGAACTAGGACTTCTGGTTCACTGATGGCCAATGCGGCCATCGCAACAAGTCGTTCTTGTCCGCCAGAGAGCTGTTGCGGGTGACGGTCTAGTAGATGCTCCAAACCAAGCCGCTGGGCAAGTGCAGTGACCAGTTGATGCATCTGCTCACGGGGCATCCCTTGATTTTCTAGGCAGAAGACCAGTTCCTCAGAAACTGTCCCGCGAATCCCGGATAGGTAGTGCCCTGCTTCCTGAGGCAGTAGACCTACATGCTTTGACCATTGCGCGATATCAACGCGAGGCTGCAACGAATCAGAAAACTCAACCTTCGTGCCGTTCACACTGACACTGCCGACAAGCTGATCCATGTCATAACGCGGAAGCAGGCCAGCCAAGACGGCGCCCAACGTTGATTTCCCGGAACCTGAATGACCGGAAATAACAGTCAAAGAACCTGGCTGAATTTCTAGACGAATATCGCTCAGGACGGAGCTCTGTGCGTGCAAATATGTGTAGCTGTGCAGGTCCAGACCGAGGACGGTGGTCGACTGTGCGGAGAGATTACGGTCCATCATTAGTTAATCCCAAACCAGGTGGGAGCCAAGATCATGACTGGACCAAGCACCGCGCAGATCACAGCAGCCCAGCGGATTCCGCGTTGGACCGAAGTATCTGGAACTTCGCGCAAGCGGGTGCGAACTCCAGTGGCTGGGAATCCCCGGGCGGATAAGTGGACGGCTCGGTCTTGAGCGTCTTGCATAGAAGTCAGCACCAACGGCACAGCCCGTAACCGCACCCGCTGAAACCATCCTGTCAGGCCCGTACCAATGCCCGCATTGCGAAGAGTCTGGGCTTCACCAATCTGCCGTTGTTTCTCAGTCATCTGCGGCAGCAAGAACAATGTCGCCGCCAGCAGATAGCCCACCTGAGGTGGCACGGGTGATAGATCAATCGCTGCCACCAGCTGATGCTTATCAATGAGTAGCCCGCACAGCAGACCCACCACCACGAGTACTGCGGTACGCAGCCCTAAAGACAACGCCACTTCAAGTCCATGAACAGTAACCCGCAGTGGTCCCCACTGTGCAACAGCAGGCGACGGGACTCGGGGGATTAATCCATGAATCAACAACAGAGAAAGGAACGTTGGTAGCAACATGGCACCGCTGAGCAATGCCAGTTTTTTGGTGTGCCCCGCCCATCCCGTGATGAGAAAGCACAGTCCAATGACGGCGCAACTCAACCACCATTGGCTTGCTGCGGTAGTCATAGTTACGACTGCCACGGCAATAGCCAGAATGGTAAACGGATGAAGCTTATTTGAGCGGGGCATGGAGTTTTCGCTTACTTGCTGACGCGCTTTCCCAAGACCCGGTAGCGACGAACAAAGGCGAAGCTACCGCTCAGACGCTTTGGCAATGCGTAAACCAAGAGAGCTGCAACCAAGAAGACCACTGCTTTATCCCCTGGGTCAGAAATCAAGGCCTGCTTGGTGACTGCGGAGAGCAGTGAATCACCCATAGAGCTGAAGGCAGCAACCAAGGCACCGGTGCCAACGCCGGAGGTTCCACCGTAAACAAAGGTAGCTACCGGCGAAGAGACCACACCAACTAGTACACCGGCAACAAGGCCAGCAATCGGAGCCAGGTAGACACGACGCAGCGCACCGTATCGCGCTGCGGTTCCGGCAAGGAATCCTACAAGGGCCGCTCCTGCTGCGAAAGGCAAGACAGTTGGCGCGAACAGGGACCAAACCAAAGTGCTCAATACACCGGTGGCCGCACCGGCGCGGCGGCCAGCCAAGAAGCCAACGATGACAGTACCGATGGAGTCAATGTAGAGGGGAATCATGACCGAGCCAACAAACTGACCAAGAATGATATTCAGTGCCAAGGCGACTGGGATCAAGGTCAGGGTTGAGACTGGAAGATCAGGCAATACAGCAAGCAAAAGAAGAACAGCAGAGATGAGGTAAGCAGCGAAAGTACCAAGGGCAACGCCCTGTCCCAGTCCCTCGACGATTCCCATTGGCTGGGTAATGATCAAGGTCAGATAGGTGGCAACGAGGATTACGGTTCCTGCGACAGCCATGAGCCGGCGGCGAAGAGTTTGCGACGAAGTTTCTTCGGGCAACAGAAGATTTGATGACATGATGGGGCAGTCCTGAGGTACGGGTATGACTGCGCACCAAAGGTCGTACTGGCGCGCGCGAGCTGCGGGTCTATGTCACCTCGACCCAGTAGACAATTCTAGCCCACCACACTCAGCGTTCAGGAGTCTTAGTTCAGTTTCCGGGCCAAGGTACCAAGCCGTTTCACCAGTTCCGCAAAGCCAGCTTCTGGATCATTTCTTGAGACCACGTGCGCATTTGCTGGTTTGCCCCAAAGACCTCTGAAGTCAGCAACGGTGGTTCCAAACAGTAATTGTGATTCTGTCTCAACATCAATGGTTGCTGGACGCGTTTCGTAATCCAAGGTTCCTGCAGCAACACCGGCGGCGAAGTAGTCGTGTACGTGAGCGATATAGCCCTGGTCATAGTGACGGTGGAATTCAAAGTAAAAGCGCAATGCATCCGAGAGGTAGCGTACCAGTGGATTTGATGCTTTGCTTAGCGTTCCTTCAACATCGCTTGGCTGAACCAGTTCGGGCTCTGCGCATCCGGCTTCTTCGGCAAGCTTGGTCAGAAATTCAGGCTGCATCTCAAAGCGTTCGGTGGTGTCCAAGGAACAGAGAATGGGAAGTTTTTCAGATTCAAGGCCTTGCTCAGCAGCAGCGGTGTAGGCGGCAAAAACTTCTTTGGCAGCGTGCGGATCCACGTGGGTGTTCCACTCTGCGGTGGGTGTGGTGTTGCCTTGGTAGTAGAAGGCGCCACCCATGATCACTACTTTGCGAAGAAGCCAAGGAAGTCTTGGTTCACGTCGGAGAGCCAACGCGAAGTTGGTCAGAGGCGCAGTCAGCATAACGGTTAGCTCACCGGGGTTCGCGCGGGCCGCTTGAATCCAGTAATCAACGGCATCGTTGTTCGCCAGCGAATCAGGACCAGGAGCTGGAAGAGTCGCGTAACCGACGCCCTGAGGGCCATGCGTTTCCGGAGTTGTCACCAACGGAATGTCAAGTGGCTTTCGCGCACCAATGAGCACCGGAACATCAGGCTTGCTGCAGAGCTTGAGGAGTGCGCGGTTGTTGGCCGCGACCTGCTCAACATCGACGTTGCCCGGAGTACTGGTGATGGCTCGGATATGCACGTGGTCGAGCGAGCAAAGATATGCCAAGGCTAAGGCATCGTCGATGCCGGTGTCGCAGTCGATAAGAAGACGGATCAAATCGTCTTTCGTTCCCGGCGCACCCGCGTAGTTGGTCAGAGCCAAGGTCCCTTCGTTCTCATCACCCAATCGCGTTTGAAACTTGTCGTTTCTACCTGCTTCTGTATTACGTGAGGTCATTGTTCGGACTTAGATAGTCGTACAACGCGCGGTCGATGGCCTCTTCAAAATGCAAGTCCATGATGACTACGTCCAGCGGCACGCCGTCCTTGTCGGGCATCTGCGCTTGCTGTGCATTTCTTGAGTCCGCCTTGCCGAGATAGAAGAACTCAGTACCTTCAGCATCGTCTTTCTTAACGAAGATATGAAGGTCCACTTCATTATTGACGATGCGGCGAACCTCATCACTGCGCAACGTACGACGTGATCTCGTGAACCACCTCAGGTGAGACGGGTCCACTAATTCGTCTTGGTAGGCCGTACTAGCCGAGATGTCGTCAGACTTGTGGAGAGTCACGAAAATCGGACAGGTCTTTGAATCCATGTCGACCTTGTACCCGTACAAAGTTGAAGTCCACTTTCGCGGGACACCCAACAGTCTCGTGACCTCTTTACGCGAGTATTGACCGCCGACGATGAACGGACTGCCGCCGACATACCGGTCGCTGACCAAAGCCAAACCTGTTTGGATAAGGTCGTCGACCTCCTCGGTGAAGGATCCATGGGTGCGGTACGCATGGATGAAACCCGGGTTAGCCGAAACGGTTTCATTCTCAATTGAGGCTAGTTGAGTTCCGTACCGGGTCTGGTCCACCTGAGCGTGATTAGCCAGGTTCAGAGTCTCAACCGCGCTGCGCATTTCACGCTCGGTGGTTTCCACGCCATACTCACGCAGAGCCATCTTGAATTGGTTCAGCGTAATTGATTCGTGTGTAAGCAGTTCTCGCACCAGGACGAACTCGTGGACTCGTTTCGCGGTTAGCACTTCGTGTGAAAGCAGCGACAAGGCTCTCAGCTCATCCCGATCAAGATCATGATCGATCCGAAGGAGACTTTTCACGAGAGTCGGATAGTTTTCCTTTTTCGTCGCGAGCAATACTGGGTCTACGGACTCAAAGCGATAGAAGTCGAACAGCCGAGGCGATTGCCCAACACGATTCTGCATTGCTTGCATTGAACTACGTAGCTTTTGAATGCTGTCCAAGACAGTCGTGCGGATAGAGTCTAGGACTCTTTGCTGAGCGATCTTATCGAAACGGACACTCGACAGACCTGCCATCACTCCGGCTTGCTCTGTTGCGATCAGCTTTTCCTTCAGAGACTCCTTGTTCAACGATTCATCGCCAAACAAGGCGATGGGAATCATGTAGTTATTCGCGTAATTACCAATGAAGTCAATAACAACCAGATAGTCCTTCATTGGCGCCTTGCGAAGGCCTCGACCAAGCTGCTGAACGAAGACAATCGCTGACTGCGTTTGTCGGAGCATGACCACTTGATTCACGGTCGGGATGTCCACGCCTTCGTTGAAGATATCCACGGTGAGTATGTAATCGAGTTCGCCAGCTTCCAGCTGCGCAACGACCTGTTCCCGGCGTTCAATCGAATCGTCGCCGCTCAGATTCAAAGTCCTCAGCGTCTTTCCGCGTAGTTGTTGCTGGTTCAGTGCGGCTGACAAAGCGTTGGATTCATCTTTTCGAGAACAGAAAATCAGTCCCTTTGGTGCAACGCCCGCTTGCCCGTACTTGGTCAATGCATCGACTACGTGGTGTACACGTTCCGGAGTCACCAAATGTGAAAGATCTTCGGAACTGTCACGCACCGATTCATCGTCTAGAGTCACATCTGCAATTCCGTAATAGTGGAACGGGCTCAGCATGTTCTCTTCCAGAGCATGGCTCAGGCGAATCTCATAGGGAACGTTGTAGTCAAAAAACTCGAATACGTTGAAGCCATCGCTGCGTTCTGGGGTTGCAGTCAATCCGAGCAGGAACGACGGTTCCAGGTGAGCCAAGACTTTCTTGTAGGTCGGCGAACCGACACGATGAGCTTCATCGACAATCACATAGTCAAAGGCATCAGACTCGATAGTTTGGAGTACTGAATCTTGAGATAACGTCTGAACCGTCGCAAAAACATATTTTCGGTCGCTTTGCTTGGCTGCGCCGGCGAGCTTGCCGAACTGTTGGGCATCTCCGCCAATGACGCGTCGATACTCCTTGATCGTCTTGTCTAGAATTTGTTCGCGGTGAACAACAAACAGGAATCGTTCAGGATGGGCGGCTCGCACTTCAAGAGCAGACAGAATTGTCTTTCCCGTGCCCGTCGCCGAAATTACGATTGCCTTGGATTCGCCGCTTAGTCGAACCGCTTCCAGGGCTTTGAGCGCTTCAGACTGCATCTGGTTGGGAAAAATCGGCATGAGCTGGTCGGCCCAATTGACGTCGCCACCCAGTCCAGTGGATTCGGAAAGTCCTGCGGCAACTTCGTCGATGAGTTGCTCGTCTGCTTGTTTCAGTTTTCTGGCAATCTCTATCTTTTTGCGCGGTGGAGGCGGCGTGTACTGCTCAGCATAAAGATCAATCCAGTCCTGGCTCAGCGACACTGAATCGGCAAGTTGGTTACCAGCCAGTTCAGCTAGCTGACCTGCTAAGTCACTATCGGTCGCCGCAGTAACCTTCAAATTCCACTCATGGTTCTTGACGATGGCGTTGCCCGTGAGGTTCGAGCTTCCAATCATCGCCGTGACTACGTCAGTCGACTTAAAAATGTAGCCTTTCGGATGGAAGGCATCAGCGCTATGAATTCGGACGTCAATGCCGAGTGCTTCCAGGTTCAACAGCTCGCTAAATGCTGCGGGCGAATTGAACCCCAAGTAGTCCGAGGTGATTATTGTGCCGTGGCCAGAAAACTCCACCAATTCTTGTTTGAGCATGGCGATTGCGTTGGGAGTTACGAAAGCTACAGAGAAAATGAACTCGTCGCATCGAGCTAGTTCTTCTCGGAGAATACGCAGAACAGTATTGCCGTCAGCGTTTAGAACCACCCGTGGGTGATGATGGCGGCGAGATTGCCTCGCTCCATCCAGAAATCCATAGGTGACATCGCCAGAAAGACCGACCGCGAACGAGATATCGGGGTTGGATGACATCATGCAGCCTGAATAATCTCTACAGCTGGGATATCAGCTGGGGCCCACTCAAGTGTGGAGAGCTCATCTCGCTTGAGCCACTTTGCGTCTTCGTGTTCGGTGAGCTGCGGTTCACCGTCGACTAGCTCGCAGTAGAAAGTCGTAAGGGTGACGATCCCAAAGTCATATTCGTAAGTTGTGCTGGTGACCTCGTCAGCTACCGTAACGGTGCAAAGTAGTTCTTCTTGAATTTCGCGTTCAAGGGCTTGTCGAGGAGTTTCACCGGATTCGATCTTGCCGCCCGGGAACTCCCACATTCCGCCGAGGCTGCCGCCAAGGCCACGCTGCGCGCAGAGAATTTCGTCGTTCCGAACAATTACTGCCCCGACAACATTGATCTGTTTCTTCAACCCAATCCCCCATTGACGTCTCTTTTGATCAGAACCTTCCGCTACTTGCGATCATATCGGGCGAGAAGGACAGATTGCGGACTGCGCGTGAATTGGTGTCGTCCGTCGATACCGCCACCAGCCCTGGTCGTCATTTACACCTTCGCAAAATGAAAAGGCCACGCTTGTTTTCCCGAATGAATAACGAAGCGTGGCCTCTACCTGATAGGAGCGATTACCCCTCGACGCGCTGCACCTTACCTACCAAGAACACGTAGGAAAGAATGCCAACCGCCGCAATGACCGTCATGTAGATGAAGGCCGGACCGAAGTCAGTTGCCGAGACCAGCAGGCCAATCACGATTGGGGTGGCAATCGAGGACAGGTTGCCGATGAAGTTGAACATGCCACCGGTCAATCCAATCAGGCGCGACGGTGCCAGCGCAGAAACCAGCGACCAGGTAATCGATGCCAGACCATTACCGAAGAAAGCAATGGACATGAACGTGATAACCAGAGCAGTGCTGTCGGTGAAGATGGCACCGATCATGCTCATGGAGAGCAACAGCCCGGTAATGATTGGTAGCTTTCGAGAAGTCCCCAGACTTACTCCACGCTTGAGCATGAAGTCAGAGAGAACACCACTAATCAATACACCCACCAACGCTGCAACAAACGGAAGCGACGTTAAGAAACCAGTCTTGATGTAGTCCATGTGGCGGTAGGTCACCAAGTAGGTTGGGAACCAGGTCAAGAAGAACCACAAGGTAGAGGTCAAGCAGAACTGACCAATGTAGATGCCCCAGAGCTTGCGTCGGCCCAGCACCAGAGCGAAGTCTGCTTTGCTCAGTTTCGCAGCAGGCGCCTTGGCCTGCGAGCTGCCCAAATCTACCAGTCCGCCACCCTCTCGGATGTACTGCAGTTCAGCAGCGTTGGTCCGCTTTGAGTCCACCGGATTGCGGTACATGAAGAACCAGATCAAGCCCCACACGATGCCAACAGCGCCGGTGACAACAAAGACCCAGTGCCAGGTCAGTGCATGCTGCAACCACAGCAGAACTGGGGTCAGCAACGCAAGACCAATGAACTGGCCCGAGGTGTAGAAGCCAATAGCTGTGGCGCGTTCACGCTCTGGGAACCAAGCAGTGACTACCTTGTTATTGATTGGGTACGCAGGTGCTTCAAAACCACCAACGGCCAAACGCAAAACGATCAAGGCAACGAAGCTTCCAGCCATGCCCATAAAGATGGTCGCTACGGACCAGAGCACGAGGCAGATTGGGTACAGCAGGCGGGGCTGTACCCGGTCTACCAACCATCCGCCAGGCAGCTGCATGGCGGCGTAGGTCCAGCCAAAGGCGGAGAGCAGCAGACCTTGCTGTGCAGTATCGAGACCGAATTCCTCGGAGATCAATGGAGCTGCAACCGAAAGGTTTGAACGGTCCATGTAGTTGATGACTACGGTTAGGAACAACATCAACGCTACGGCGTAGCGCATCTTTGTTGCTTTGTCAGTGCTCTTAAGTGTGGCAGCTGACGACACTGTCGACTGAGACATTCGATTTACCATTCTGCGAAGGATCCGTCCTTGTGACGCCAAATTGGGTTGCGCCAGCGGTGACCTTCAGCTGCGCGTTCAATGACGTACTCTTCATTTACATCAACACCCAGACCCGGGCCGTCAGGGATAGCGACCATGCCATCCTCGTAGGCGAAGACCGACGGATCATTGACGTAATCAAGGAGATCGTTGGATTTGTTGTAATGGATTCCCAGGGATTGTTCCTGGATAAAGGCGTTGTACGCGCCGGCGTCAATCTGCAGGTTTGCTGCCAGAGCGATTGGGCCTAGTGGGCAGTGCAACGCTACGGCCACGTCATAGGCTTCAGCCATGGCCGCGATCTTGCGCGCTTCGGTGATGCCACCGCAGTGCGAAGGATCCGGCTGAATAATATCTACTGCCCCACTGGCCAGAACATCCTTGAAGTCCCAGCGTGAGAAGAGGCGTTCACCCAAGGCAATAGGAGTGCTGGAGTTACGCAGCGGTTCCAGCATTGAGTTCACGTTTTCGCTGAGCACTGGCTCTTCAATGAACATCAGCTTGTAGGGTTCTAGTTCTTTGAGCAGGACCTTGGCCATAGGCTTGTGGACTCGGCCGTGGAAGTCGACGCCGATACCTACGTTCTCACCTACGGCATCACGAACTGCCTGAACGTTTTCCAAGCAGCCCTGGACCTTGTCCCAGGTATCGATGTACTGAAGTTCTTCGGTACCGTTCATTTTCACCGCGGTGAAGCCACGATCAACAGCGGCCTTCGCTGCGGCAGCGGTGTCCGAGGGGCGGTCGCCACCAATCCATGAATACACACGGATCTTGTCGCGGACTTTGCCACCCAGCAGCTCGTAGGCAGGAACACCAAGTGCCTTGCCCTTGATGTCCCACAGCGCCTGGTCGATACCGGCCAGCGCACTCATCATGATTCCGCCACCGCGGTAGAAACCGCCACGGTACATCACGGTCCACAGGTCCTCGATGTTTCGTGGATCCTGGCCAATGAGGTAATCAGAAAGTTCTTCCACAGCCGCAGCTACGGTTGATGCACGACCTTCAAGAACTGGTTCTCCCCAGCCGGAAATTCCCTCGTCGGTTTCGATCTTCAGGAAGAGCCAACGTGGTGGCACCATGTAAGTGGTCAGTTTGGTGATTTTCATGCAGACATCCTCATCTCATGGATCGTTTGGTAAGCGTGGACAATCTTGTCCGCTCTGGTTTTCAAATCTTCTAGGCTTCGTCCCGCTTTGTAGAGCGAGGAGCCAATACCAAATCCGGTGGCACCGGCTTCAACCCATTGCTGCATGTTCTCCTCGGTAATACCGCCTACTGGTATCAGGCGAATCTCTTTGGGGAGCACTGCGGTCCAGGCTTTGAAGCCCGCCAAGCCAACTTGCTCGGCCGGGAAAATCTTTACGTTTGTGGCGCCAGCTTCGATGGCGTCAAAGGCATTGCTCGGAGTCGCGGCTCCGGGGAATGATTCCATCCGTAGTGCCACGGTTTCGGCGATGACCGCGACGTTGGTGTTTGGCGAAACGATGATCTGTGCGCCCGCATCGTGGCAAGCGCGAACCTGATCCACGGTGAGTACGGTCCCGGCACCAACAACGGCGTCCGCAGGAAGTGTGCGGCGCAAGATTTCGATACTCTTCAGTGGCTGTGGTGAATTGAGCGGTACTTCTAAAGAGCGAAAACCACTGGCATAGAGGCATTCACCGACGGCCTGCGCTTCAGCCGGGTCAAGGCCACGCAAGATGGCGACAAGCCCTGAGGGACGCAACGAGGATGGATCTTCATTCACGGCGTGAGCCTTTCTATAAGAGTTGTTGGCGAGATAAATGACTTAGATCGAGGTGGTCTGAAACATGCCGAGCGCACTGGCCACGGCCCAGACTCCACGAGGCGCGGTGCCCTGAAGTGCGCGGACTTCGGTGACACCAAAGATCTTCAGTGCCCGTGTGTATCTGGCGCTAAGTTCTTCGTTGCCGCAGATGGTCAGCGCTGGAAGTGCTGAGTCTTGCCAGGCGCCAAGTACCGACCTAATTTCGGCACCAATCATCAATCCGGACAGATAGTCACTGACTTCGGTTTGCTCTAAACGTCCGGTGAGTACCAAGGTGCGCGCCGAGAACGACGTCAGCATGAGGTCCGCATCCCCATTAGAAGATTTGGAGATGTTCACCCCACGTTCAAAGGCATCCCAGCTCACTGAGTCTGTTGGCTTGATTAGTTTGGACAAGATGGACTGGGTGCTGAGTAACCCGAAGGTCTCCCCCGTCATGGAGGTCGAGAATCCGGTGATTGTCCGCCCTTGAACTGTGGCCCACTTTGAGTGGGTGCCGGGTAGCAAGAAGAGCTGCTCCGCCGCATTATCTACAGCTGCATCACCAAGCTCGATTGCGCCGAGAATCTGAGTCTCTTCTCCACGCATGACATCGGGAAGTTCTCTGAGGTCTAGGACGCCGGGAATGATGTGCATTCGTCGGTTCTCGGCAATCTGGACCGAGGCTAGTTCAAAGGTGGGGTCTGCCACGGTGGCGGGCACCTGACGGTAGGTTGCTTCAACCCAGCCCTGCTGGCTGCCAATCATTCCGCAGGCAATGACGGGGATCTGCGGATAGTCTTCCAGCCAGTTATCGCATAGTTCGGCCAGGGCCTGCTCGAATGCTTTATTCAGTGTCAGGGACTGTTCTTTAGCTCGTGCCGCGACCTGCATGATTCCTAGAGCTGCACTTCGTTCGGCCACAATGCTCGCGTCGTTGCCCATGAGGTAGGCACGTGCGGAGGTGGTTCCCCAGTCAAGGGCAATCAGCTGGGCTTCGGCGATGTTTGTCATAACTCCTGTTTCATCTCGTGCACTGCACGAGCTCACTTGAATGTGGTCCCATTCACATGTGAATATTCTCTGAGTCATCCCAATACTTCAAAGAGCGTTGCATATAGTGGGATACAGGATCTTGTTGATTATCAAACCAAGGGGACGTCAATGGCACTCGAAGCTGAACTCAAAGACGAAAATTCAGTTGATGCCCCGCCCGCCGGCACCCTCACACTTGCACGCGGACTAGACATTTTGCGTGCTGTTGGGCGCGGTGCAACTAACCTCAATGAAGTTTCAGCTGAAGCGAACATTGGCAAAAGCGCCGCCCAGCGCATGGTGAAGCTCTTGGTGCAGCGTGGATTCCTGCGCAGCACTCATGGCACTGATTTCAGTTTGGGTCCAGCGCTCATTGAGCTGGGTTTCCACGCGCTGTACCAAAGCCCGGTTCCGGTTATTGCCAAACCAATCCTTGAAGAGTTGGCCCGCAAGTATCAGGACACCGTGCACCTGGCCGTAGAAGACGAAGCGCAGGTGCTCTATGTAGACAAAGTTCCCGGAACTCGTGGCGCACAGATGCGCTCTCGGGTAGGTCAACGAATGCCACTAAGCCGCACCGGCATTGGCAAGGCGTTGCTGTTAGACACCCCGGACAGGTGGGAATCAACCTTCGATTCGGAGTCCCCCATCGAGCAAGCACCGCACCAAACTAAGGCAGCCTTCCTCAAGCGCATGAAGTCCTACGCCAAAGAAGGTATCGCCTTGGATCTGGAAGACAATGAACCTGGAATCCGTTGCGTGGCTGCGCCAATTCGTGATGGCAGTGGAAAAATCATTGCCGCCATCAGCATGTCGGCCACCAATCCATATATGCCGGATGAACGCATGAAGGCACTGAAGACGGTCATGGGAACTACCGCAGCGCAAATTTCGCGCAAGCTGGGATATTCGGGCAAGACCTTCTAATCGTGCTCGTCGCTCACGGCGTAAAACGGTACCCCATCCCTAGCTCAGTCAAAAAGTAGCGGGGGTTGGAAGGCTCAGGTTCCAGTTTGGTGCGCAGCTGCGACATGTATACCCGCAGATAGTTCGCTTCTTCACCGTATTCGGGACCCCAGACCGTGGTGAGCAGCTCGCTACCACCGATCAGCCGATGCGGGTTGCTGGCTAGCACTTCCAGCACTCGCCATTCCAAACGGGTCAGCCGCACCGCTTCGCCATTAACGCTCACCGAATGGCTGGATAGATCAATGCGCAGCCGCCCGTCCGAGGTTTCCACCACGGCCTGGCCCGGGTCCGGGAGTGCACGGCGCAGGGCTGCACGCAATCGCGCCAACAGCTCATCCATGGCAAAGGGCTTGGTAATAAAGTCATCCGCCCCACGGTCCAGGGCATCTACCTTGCTGTGGGACTCGTGCCGGGCGGAAACGACAATAATTGGCACACTTGACCAGCCACGGATTCCGTCAATAACATCCCCTCCTTCAAGATCGGGTAACCCCAGATCCAGCAGGATCACGTCCGGGTGCGCGTCCGCAGCCAACTGCAGGCACTGAAGTCCGGTGGACGCATGCAGCGCACGGTAGCCTCGGGCCTTGAGATTCACCAGCAGGGCACGAGCGATCTGCGGATCATCCTCCACGATCAATACAGTGGTGGTCATGTTCTGTCCTCGAATATCGGCAGGATGAAGACCATCGTGGCTCCCCCGCCCTGAGTATCTTGTGCTTGGACGTCCCCGTCCATGCCCGCGGCCAGACCTCGGGCTACGGCCAATCCCAGCCCCAACCCGGTGGTGTTATCCCTATCGCCATGCCGCTGGAAGGGGCGGAAGATCCGGTCTTTTTCTTCCTGCGGCACCCCTGCCCCATGGTCGATGACCTGAATACGCACGTCGGTGGAGGTGGGGACCGCGCGCAGCTGCAACGGGCTCTCCCCGCCATAGCGCACCGCATTTTCCAACAGGTTGGCCAACACTCGCACGGCCAGTCCGTAGTCTGCGGTCACCGGTGGGCAGTCTGGGGGAATCTCCACCTGCAGGTGCGCCGGACGAATCTGCCCGGCCAGATCGCGCACGGCCGAAGCCACCAGATCCTCAACTTGGATCCGGCTTCGGTGCACCACCAGCTCGCCGGCTTGGATCCGGCTCATGCTCAACAGGTCCTCGATTCGTTCGCTGAGCTGGTCGGCCGACTCCTCAATGGTGGCCAACAGGTCCGCGGTGTCTTCTTCACTCAACACGACATCCTGCATCCGCAGACTGGAGGCTGAAGCCTTGATCCCCGACAGCGGTGTGCGCAGGTCATGGGACACCGCGGCGAGCAATGCTGTGCGCATGGCATTACCGGCGGCCAGTTCCCGGGACTGCAAACGCGCCTCGGCGAGCGCTCGATGTTGCAGCACTGCGGCGATGCGCCCTGCAAAGGCCTCAAAGATTCCCTGATCCGAGGCTTCGCGCGGAATGCCATCGATCAGCAGCAGATGTTCTGCATCTACCGTGATGGCGTAGTCGCTGGTCTCTGCCTTCGCGGGCGCTACTCCAGCCGATGCCACGGTGACCGGAGTCGGCGAGGACTCACTACCCCGCCATACCAGTGCGGCCCCGCGCAGCTGGTAGGAACGGCAGAGCCACTCGAGCAGTGCCGGAACGCGCAGCCCTTCGCGGATCACCCCGCCGGATAATTCAAAGAGCGTGTCTGCCTGGTGCCGGGCTTGGCCGGCCTCGGCGGTGCGCCGTGCTTCGATGTCCACCACCCGTGCCACGCCGGCCGCGACCAGCAAGAAAAGGCTCAGCGCCACGACATTGAATGGCTCATGGATATGCAATTGCCCCGTCGGTGGGGTGAAGAACCAGTTCAGGATGGCGGTGCCCAGTAAGGCCGTTGCCAGCGCTGGCCACCAGCCTCCCAACAGGGCTACGAAGACCACCAGTGTGAGCTGGCTAAGGAAGATCAAGGTCAGCAGTTCGCTTTCACTGCCGCCCAGTAGAAAACCGCTGGCTAGCAAGGGTGGTCCGCAAGCGGCTAAGAGCCAGCCCAGCAGTCGCCGGGTGCCGTTAAGCCGTTGGCGTTTCTGGAAAACATCACGCATGGCCCTTCCTTCGCTACCTGGAAGTGCGGGACTGGGAATGATCATGATGCTGGGATCAGCCGGTGCGGTGGCCTGCTGCGCAAGCTTCAGGGACAGCTGATCGCGCATCCGCCGGCGTCCAGAGCCTGGGAGCTGGGCTCCGATGACCAGGTGTGTGGCTTGTGTGCTTCGGGCGAATCCCAGTAGCGCTTCGCTGATGTCTTGGCCCAGCACCATATGCCAGGTGGCCCCGGCGCTTTCCGCGGCCGTGCGCAATCTGGCAAGCTCGGCTTCTTGGCCTGCTTGATTTGCACCTATGCCGCGTTGTAGAACATGGACCGCCATTACCTCAGCCCCTTGCATCTGCACGGCCTCGTGCAGTGCTCGGCGCAGCAGGGACTCGGACCCGGCACGGCCCGACAGCGCGACGATCAGAAGCGGGTGGACCTGTGGCCCGGTGTTCGACACGTCCATGATGCTCCTTGGCGTTCCGGATCCTAGCCAGTACCCAGTGATCGTACCGGAATACGGTAGCTCAGACACGGTGCCCCACTCAGCCTATGACCGGTTGCTCTTCTGGCAACTTAAACAGCAACCGTCGGTGGCTCAGGGCCAGCGCGGCGGCAGCCGAAACGATCCCCACACGGCCGATGAACATCAGACTGATAATCACCAGTTGGGCGCCGGTGGACAGATCGGCAGTAATTCCCATACTTACTCCGACAGTAGCGAACGCCGAGATGCATTCAAACAAGACTTCTTCCAACGAATGCTCGGTGAGCACCAGTAGTAACAGCGAACCGGCCACCACCGCGCCAACGCCCAATAGGGCTACGGATAGTGCTTGGCGCTGAATCACTGTTCCAATAGCACGACGTCCCACGGTGATCTGCTCATGGCCGCGCGCTTCGCTCCACACTGCGAAGGCGAGCACCAGAAAGGTGCCGATCTTAATGCCACCGGCGGTGCTTGCGCTTCCTCCACCAATGAACATTAGGACCTCTGTAACCAGCAAGGACTCAGACGAAGCCTGCCCATAGTCAATATTGTTAAATCCTGCGGTACGTGGAAAGACGCTCAATCCCATCATGCCCAGTGCTTTACCTCCTGGGGAAAGGTTCCCCAAGGTCTCGGGCCGGTTCCATTCGAACAGACCCAGAAGCAGTGCACCGATCACCAGCAGGCCGACACTTCCCCAGAGGGTCAGCGTGGTGTGTACGGACCAGCTCTTCTTTGAGCCATTGCCACGAAGCAATTCGTAGATCACCGGAAATCCCAATCCGCCCAGAACCACCGCGACGCACAGCGGGACCATAATCCACGGGTCACCTGCGTGGCTGATCAGGCTATCGCTGTAGAGGGCGAATCCAGCATTATTAAAAGCAGAAATCGAGTGGAAGACACCGCCCCAGATGGCGCCAGCCGGATCTGAGGGATTGACCACCCAGAACCGCACCGTCAGCACCAGGGCTATCGCTGATTCGATGGCGAAGGTAGTTTTGGCGACAAAAACGAGTATCCGGCGCACATCGCCTAGGTTTATTGCTTGGGTCTCGGAAGCGGCCACCAGTTGTGTGCGCAATCCCAGTTGTTTGCGCACTAACAACGCCAGAAGTGAACTCAAGGTCATGATCCCGAAACCGCCCACCTGGATCAGCAGCAGGATAAAACCTTGACCTATCTCAGTCCAGTAGGTAGCAGTATCTACCGTAACCAAGCCGGTGACGCAGACAGCGGATACTGCAGTGAACAAGGCTGGCATGAAGCCGCCAACCTCTGGGTCAACTCGCGAGATGGGCAAAAGCAGCATGAGCGTTCCAAACGCAATTGCGGCTAAAAATCCTAGAGGAACCAGGCGGACAGGATTATTCAGCAATGCTTTGCGAACTGGTCCGGTCAGAGCACTGATGACCTGCGCTGCGTCGTGGGAACCCTGAACCCTCATGAACACGATGCTGTCCACCTTTGTGCACTCTGCGAAGTTTTGGTCATACCAATGCATGACGCTGATACATTCCCATTGCACCTCCCCAAGCCCCCGCCAAGACCGGCTCTTAACGCCGTCTTAATGCGCCTTGGAGGAATCTTGATAATGGCTTCACATCACGGCGTTCCCTGTGCTCAACGACACAATTTCTTTCGTTTGAATGCTCCCACTGCCAAAGAAAAAAGACCCTCAATGCCGAGATCTCAAATCTCGCCATCAACCAATCGTATGGATTTTAAACGTATAGATCAAAGGGATTTTCCTCTGGACAGTTCCGGGTCGGCTTGGGCACCAATAGAGTATTTCTGACGCCTCGTAAACGTTCACCCTAACTTGCGCACAATCACTATTTCCTACGTTGACTGGGCTTTTAAAAATATTCCTCCCAATGGGGCGCTTACTTGCCAATTGAGGCGTACTGTACATTTTCGTGAACAAAACAAATGCGCAGATCCAAGGGTCGAATCAGGCACCAGCAGCCAAGGTGCCATCTCGATTGCGCCTGTGGCTGACCGACAGTTCAGTCGGCCAGGAAGACACCAGCAACGAGGACAAGCATGGTGCCAAATGGTGGCAGGTAATGTGCCTTTCAGGTCTGGATTACTTCTCTACGCTCGGCTACCAGCCAGCTATTGCCGCGCTTGCTGCCGGCGCACTCGCACCCTTTGCAACATTGATACTTGTTGCCGTCACCTTGGGCGCCGCTCTGCCGGTATACCGCCGCGTTGCCCAAGAGTCCCCCCACGGCCAAGGTTCCATTGCCATGCTCGAAAGGCTCATGCCACATTGGAAGGGCAAAGTATTTGTCCTCATCCTCTTAGGATTCGCAGCCACCGACTTTATGATCACCGCGACCCTGTCGGCCGCGGACGCTTCAGCACACCTCATTGAGAACCCGTTCACCCCAGACTGGTTCACCGGCAAGGAAGTGCCGATCACCCTAGTTCTACTGATCTTGCTCGGTGCGCTGTTCTTGCGTGGCTTCTCCGAGGTCATCTGGATTGCCGTAACTCTCGTGTTCTCATTCTTGGCACTGAACTTGGTCATCATCATCGTTTCGGCCGCCAACATCATTGGACACCCGGTCACGGTCAGCAACTGGGTGGACTCACTGTTCACCGCGCACGGGGATCCGATCATGATGTTGCTGGTCTGCCTGCTGGTGTTCCCCAAGCTAGCTTTGGGCCTGTCCGGCTTTGAAACCGGCGTTGCTGTCATGCCCCAAATCTCCAAGGCTCCAGGTGATACCGAAGCGAACCCTGCTGGACGCATCAAGGGCGCAAAAAAGCTCTTGACCAAAGCAGCGCTGATCATGAGCGGCTTCTTGGTCCTGTCATCTATCGTGACCACCATCTTGATCCCAGCTCGAGAATTCCAAGCCGGCGGTGAGGCCAATGGCCGTGCACTATCGTGGCTAGCTCACCACCTGATGGGTGACGCATTTGGAACGGTCTATGACATTTCCACGATTCTCATTTTGTGGTTTGCTGGCGCTTCAGCGTTGGCTGGCATGCTGAACCTTATTCCGCGTTACCTGCCTCGTTTTGGCATGGCTCCGGCTTGGGCCAGCGCAGTGCGCCCCCTGGTTCTTGTTGTCATCCTGGTAGCCATTGGCATCACCGTTCATTTTGATGCAAGTGTTGATGCGCAGGGAGCCGCCTATGCCACCGGTGTTCTGGTGCTCATGAGTTCCGCGGCCATTGCGGTAACCATCTCGGCACGACGGCACGGTGAAAGAGGCAAAACAATTCTCTTTGGAACTGCCAGCCTGGTCTTCGTCTACACCACGATTGCCAACTGTGTTGAGCGCCCGGATGGCTTGAAGATTGCTGCCTTCTTCATTGCAGGAGTGCTCGTGGTCTCGATACTTTCTAGGTTCCGCCGCTCCACTGAACTTCGCGCCACCTCGGTCATGTTTGATGACTGCGCAGTGGACATCATCCAGAAAGCCAGCAGCGCTGGGTTGCTCCGACTGATCGCCCACGAGCCGGTGAAGATTTCCAAGCGGCGCTACCTGCACAAGCATCAGCACGCTATCCTTGCCAGCCATATCCCGCAGCGTGCACAGGTGGTGTTCCTGGAAATCAAGGTCAGTGACTACTCGGACTTCGCCCAAGATATTGAAGTTCGCGGTATCACCCGTCATGGTCAATGGATTCTTGAAGCGACAGCCCCATCGGTTTCTACCTCGATTGCGGCCATCTCCATGGCTATTCGAGATCAGTACAAAGTAATGCCACACATCTACTTCCGCTGGACCGAAGGCAATCCACTGCTCAACCTGGCCAAGTTCATCTTCCTTGGACAAGGTGAGATTGCCCCCTTGACCCGCGAAGTCTTGCGCGAAGCAGAGCCTAATCTGCAGCGCCGGCCCTGGGTGCACGTGGGCTAGTCCAAATCATCCGCTTCTGCGCGTCATGCACCAGGTCGGTACCAGCCATCAATGGCCGGCGCCGACCTGGTCAATATCGTCAAGGCACGCGTTGGCACCATCCAATACAACATTCTTGGCCAGCGGCAATTGATGCGAAGCACTTTCGATAATGTGCATCAAGTATCCCCCGGTATTGGGGAAAGCCACCACATCGCCTTTCGCTACCCCTTGCGGGAATTCGAAGCGACGGCGCAGGATTAGTTCTTCCTCGATGCAGTACGCACCTACGAGGAAGCCACTGTATGGGGAACGATCGTGCGCATGCCTTCCCGAAGCTTTGATGAGAATCGGGTCGACCAAGAAGTCCGCGGCAGTAGAACGGCACTGCGTGCGATTCATATGAAGTCCCACCAGGCTCACCCCGTCGTTGCGTTCCTTGGTAAACGCCACCTCGGACAGGGTCAGTCCACACCCATCAAGTAGCGAACGTCCCGGTTCGCAACGCAGCTGGATCCCCCGGGCATTGAGCATCTGGCCTACAGTCTGGGACCCATCAGCACCCCGAGCGATGAGAATCTTCTCCAGCCATGGGCCGCGAATCAGGTCTTGGTGATACGGATACAAAGCGGTGCTGGCCTGTGGCCCAGTGGCGCCCAGCCGGTCAGATTTCCAAGTTAATGTTTCATCACCCTCAGGTACTTCGGCGAGCGCTACCCAGAACCCAGACCACTGCTGCGAATCATCAAGATAAGACATGGGAATACCGCCACCCATATCTACAAATTTCACCTTATGACCCAGCTGTGCCAGGGCGTCTGCAAATTCCAAGGACTCTTGCAAGACTAGTGCCCGCTGTTCGCCGCTGTAGCCGTTAAGGTGGAAGTGCACGCCAACAATGCTGAAAACTTCGGGACTATGTATCTGGGCAAAGAAGTCCAGCCATTGCTGCGCGCTCAGCCCAAACCTGGTGGGCGCAATCGCCGGGTTGCTTGAGGCCAGGCGCAAAGCCACCGGCACCGGCGTTCCGTCACTCGTGGTCAATTCCAAGAGATCCATGACTTCATCGGTGTTGTCCAGGCTCAGCACGACGTTATTTTCTACCGCCAATTTCAGCAACGCTCTAGATTTCACCGCGGCGGTGACAATCAGCGACTCTGGGCTGACACCTCGCCGCAAGCATTGATCCAGCTCATTGAAGCTCGCCACATCTACACCGCATCCCTCGGCCACGGCTTTGTCGATGGCACCCAGGGTCTTGTTGGCCTTGCGTGCCAAATAGATTTGGAAATCAATGTCATGCACTGCCGCGGCATCCCGTAATTCAGCGACGTTCCGGGCCATGGATGAGTAATCATGAACGTTCAGTGGTGACCCGTAATCGGACAGCAATTCTTTGCATAGCTCCGGATCCTGAACCAGGCTCTTCATCCATGGTTCTAGTCGGGCAGTCATGGGCAAGGTTCCGTGCATCAGCGGTGGCATCAGTTGGCTACTTTCTGGCTTCGAGCGTTCACTTGCGCCATGATGCGCCGGGCCCAGCCCCGGTACTCCAGGTGCAAGGTTCGATTCAAGGTGTCATGGCCCAAGGTGGGGTCTTCGGTGGGGCGTCCTAGAGCACTCAAGGTTTCGTTGCGTGAACCTTCGGCATTGATACAGGTCCCGTCGGCATCTGTGAGCAGCCCGCGCTCGCCGGTCCTGATCTTGACCTCGCCGGCAGAGAGTAACGAGCTGATCAATTCGTTGGCGGGTTCTCCGTCAGGGAAGGCAGCTGCGAGCACACCGGGAGGTGCGGTCACGGCATCGATGGTTAGGACGCCGCCGGTATGTTCCGTGCCGGATGTTTGGTGCTGGAGCATTCCGGCGTCGTACAGGGCCAGCAGTTTCTGCGCCGTCGGTTCTGGCGGTCCGAAAGCCATGCGTTCAAGATTAGTGGCTGCCGCGTTGAACTTCTTCCGGTCCGCCGGGGCCCACTGGTATCTAGCCAGTGCGGTCACTAGTTCTGAATACAGGCCAGACCAAACGATGGCCCACACCCATTCATGGGTTTGCGGCTTCAGCCCACGGTGCGCATCAAGGGTATATCTCATTTGTTCAAAGGGACTGGCCAGAGTGGAGAACTGCTCTGATCTCCCGTTATCCACCGTTTGTTTTAGGGATTCTTCGTTCGCCGGAACTCCGGCGCTACCGGCGATGTCCATGGCGCAAGCTAAAAGGATCCGCCACATCTGCTCGGTGTGGTGTTCGCTAGTGTTGCTCCACTGGCGCAGTTGTAACCGGTAGTTATGAAGAATGTCCTGCGCTTGGGTCGGAAGGCCCATGGGTTTGGGTGTCATCGGGATACAGTGACGCGAGAGCATGGTCATGAGCCGTGGTTCTTTTCCGCTGGGCACATATCTCAAGCGGCCCGGTGTCCCGTCCTCCGAAGGTGCCCATTGCCCGCCACGTCCCTCGGTCAACGTCATGACCACGTCATAAGCGGTCAGTGCTGCACCGCGGATCCGCACCGTGCTTCGGTCGGGCACCTTATGCTGAGCATCGGCCGAGCGCTCTACCGTTAGTTCAGCCGCAGTTATGGTCGTTGCCGACTTCTGCTCGTGTTGGTAGCCAGCGAGTCCATGCCCAGTGGCGATGACTACCTCGTCATAGAGGTCGTACCAGGAGTCGCTGGTCACCAACCACTGTCCTGCTTGGCGTTCCACTTTGTGCACTGCTGACGCCCGATGTGTGACCGGCAGTTTCCCGTGCTGTACCAATCGTTGAAATTGCTCGCTGAGGTACTCCCCGACAAGAGCCCTCGGCGGAAAGACCTCATCGGTAGTTCCCTGCAATGCGTTATTTCTGAATTCGTTGAACGTCTGATCGCACAGACTGGATGACGCGTCGATAATGCGCGAGTTGACGTTCAATCTCAGTTCGTTGGGCTGCGTGGTATTCCATACCCGTCCGGCTCCCGGCGGGTATGGGTCATAAACATCAACCTGAACTGTTTGGGCTTCGTTGTCGCTGAGCACATCGTTCAGTTCCAGCAAAGCAAACAAACATTTTGGTCCGCCTCCGATCATCGCTATGCGGATCATCGTTCAGCATCAACTTCTAACTCAGCTAAATTTGCAGACTGAGGCGACTCACCGAGAGTTTTTTGCACCCATTCGTCGTTGTAGACCGTGTGGAGATAGGGAACCCCCGAATCGTGCACGAGGAAAGCAACCCGTGATCCTTGGGGAATTTCTGGGAGCATTTTCCCCATGGCAGCGACGATTGCTCCGGTAGATGCTCCAGCAAGGATGCCTTCCCGCTTGGCCAGTAGTCGGCAGCCACGAACCATTTCGATCTCAGGTATACGTAAAACTTCGTCGGGCTGTACTTCTAGGGACAGCTCAGGGACGATTCCTGCACCCAGACCAGGCAGGCGCCGTTCGGCCGATTGGCCGCCAAAGAGCACCGAGCCCAGCGCATCCACCGCAATCAGTTTTGTTTTGAGCTGATGTTCTCGCACGTACTTTTGGCATCCGAGAATCGTGCCAGTGGTGCTGGTGGCGACAAAGAGCATATCTAGATCCCCACCCATCGCCTCCATGATTTCTGGCATGGTCGTGGAGTAATGAGCCTCGGGGTTGCGCGCAGACCCGTACTGGTTGGTGGTCACCGCACCAGGGTTTTCTGCCAACAGGGTAGCGACCCGTTTCCGGCGTGCGGCAAGTCTGTTGCCATCGGGTGGATCCACCACTAGGTCCACGGTTGCTCCATAGGCACGCATGATGTCTAGGGCTGATTTGTTGGCGTTTTCATCAACAACGGCAACAAATCTGATGTCTCGCACGATGCATTGCCGGGCCAGGGAAATCCCCAAGTTACCTGAAGTTGATTCCACCACCATTCCGCCAGGCTTCAGTTCACCTGTCTCTAGGAATGATGTGATCAGGGATTCCGCGGTGCGTTCCTTGGTGCTGCCAGAAAGTTGTAATGAGTCCAGTTTGGCGAATATTTCAATTTCGTTGGCATCGAAGAGACGCTCAAGTTTCACAATGGGTGAATTGAAGGGTGTTAAAGCACCGGTAACTTCCATAGTCACTACTCACATTCTTACGGCGGAGAACACTGCTGGCGGTCATTTCGATGTCAGTAGCTATGAGCTTGACTCGTCCCGTTTTTAGCAAGTCTATGTGTAGAAGTGAAGTGGTGGCTACCGGTGCCAGAGATTCAGATATAAGCTCCAGACCTTGCTCTCTTGCCGGTCAGCTGGCGTTCTGAGATTCCTCACTTACTAGGTGCTCATGAGCTACAACTTGGCCTCGGTCTCGTTGTTTCCAGGACAGACCCAGATAGAGCAGGAAGCTGACGAAGAAGCACGGAAGGGTGGCGCCAATTGGGCTTGGGAAGAGGTAGGTCAGCAGGTAGGCGACAACCGCACCTGCCACCCATACGGCAACGGCAATCGGGTTCACCCCGTTGCGGTACCAGTAGGCTCCACCGGTGTGGCGCAGGATGTCACGCGTGTAGCGCGAACGCTTGAGCAGGTAGTAGTCCACAATCATGATGGCGAAGACTGGAACGAAAAATGCACCGATGAGCGTCAAGAAATCAGTGAACTGATCCAGTAACGCTAGCCAGGTGGCTCCGAGGATGGAAACTGTACCGACCACCAAAGCTGTAGCCAAGAACGGCAGTTTACGTTCGGGACGAGAGTTGACCACCGAGGTGATCATTCCGTAGACCGCCATCGTATTGGTGGCCATCACCGATAAGAAAATGGCAATAGCCAGTGGGGCGCCAAAGGCTTCAACAAGGATTGTTGGATCAAACTCTGTTGCTTGGTCACCGGAAAGGATGACGTACCCAATAGCGGTGGCGCCAAGGATCATTGCCAACACGGTGGAAAGCGTATAGCCAATGCCTGAACCGACAATGCTGGCGCGAGTATTGCGCGCCATGCGGTTGATATCGGCCGATAGCACAGTCCATGAAATCGCCGTGGCAATCACGATATCCAGAACGATAAACGGTGTGTACCCTAGCGAGGTATCAACTGGGATCGCAGCAAACTCTGCAGGATTGTATTTGCCGAAGGCCATGGCAAAGACGTAGGCCATGATGGCCAAGATCAATACGGCAAGCCAGGGTTCAACTCTCGAGATTCCTTCGTGCCCAAACAGTGCCAGTATCACTACGAAGACTTGGCAAAGCACTGAGAATAGGACAGGATTGCTGAACCCGGTCGTGGAGGCAATTAGATAGTTGACGGTGACGCCCGCCAGCATGGCTTGCACCCAGCTCCATCCCATCAGCACGATGACATTGGCCGCCACGGGTAACAAGCTGCCTCGCGTGCCAAAAGCTCCGCGGGTGATGGCCATGGTCGGCAGCCCGGTGCGGGTGCCAATGTTTCCGATCAACACCAAGATGACGGCACCGATCAACGTTCCGGCAACGATCATCACCAGCGCCAGTGAGAAGTTCAGTCCGGGTACAAAGAAGGTTCCGGTCAGAAGTGTGGTTACCACGAGGTTTGCTGCTAGCCAGATCATGCCGATGCGGCCGGTGCCCAGCTGTCCGCGAATCGGGCCGGAGCTTTCGGCGCCGGCTTCTAGCTTCTGTTCAAATTTGCGGTAGAGATTCATGCGTTCTCACCGGTGGCTTCAGCTGGTGCTGTCTCCGGCACCGTTGAAAGGTGCTCGTGGATGGCTATCAGTGAGCCGTCTGTTTCGTGGCGGAAAACGATAGTTTCACGTTCTACATAGGAATCAGTGGTGTAGTTCTCTGGATCATTTCCAGTGCGGGTTTGTGTTGCCACGGTGTGGCTGAAGACTGCACCGCCAACGAAAACATGAACCAGTTGCTCAGTGGACTGGCATCCGGTGACCTGCCATCCATCACTGAGCCAGCTGTCCCAGAGTTTTTCGTAACTAGCGCGGTCATCTAAGCGGGATGCTTCGGGGTGAAAAATGAATGATGCTTCGGGCGCGAAGAGTGAGAAGTATTCTTCAGTGTTAGTCGTGCCAAATGCTTTCACGATTTTGGCGGCGGCGGCCAGAACGTCTTGTTCGGTAGGTGCAACTGTGCTCAACGGTTCTCCCAAGGATGAGGTCCGGATTCGGACGCTTCGAGGTGGGCATATGGCGTGAGATGGATTACCTATATGCATTTTTTGTTTACCCTAGGTGATCAGTTGGCACCGGTCAATGAATTCCGCTCTTATGACAAGCACCCTATGACCACGAAGTTACAGACATTTCGGACGTTAAATATAGACTATGCACTTTCAGTGCAATATGATGCACTAATGGAGACCAGCGCGGAGCGGCTCGCTCAAACCATCGGCACGCGAGTAAAAAACGAACGCAAAAAACACGAATGGACGCTGGATCAGCTCGCTGAGCATGCCGGGGTCAGCCGCCGCATGCTCATCAACGTTGAGCAAGGGACAGCCAACCCCAGCGTCAGCATTTTACTCAAACTTTCTGATGCGTTGGGACTAGGACTGCCCGCCCTGGTTGAACCGCCGGAAGCACGCCACTCTAATGTGACGCGCGCAGGCGAAGGTGCTGTCTTGTGGAACGGTGAGAATGGCGGCCGAGGAATTCTGGTGGCCGGCACCCAAGCCCCTGAAGTCGTTGAGCTATGGGACTGGAATTTAGCCCCCGGCGAGCGCCACGAGAGCGAAGCCCATGTTGCAGGAACCCGCGAACTTCTGCATCTGCTCAAAGGCTCTATCACCGTAGACGTTGATGGTGAAGCCCATGAGCTCAAAGCCGGTGATGCCATGTCCTTTGACGGGGACACCGCCCACTCTTACTCAAACATTCACAAGACCACCGCCATATTCAGCCTGTGCGTATTCGAACCAGGCGTGGGCCACACACATAAGACGGAGAACACCCATGACGAATAGACTGACCCCCACCGAATTCCTCTACGGCTGCTCCATTGACCCCTCGGTCATAGAACTACGCACCGACTACCGCGCACTACTGTTGGTGGTTGAAGGTATCGACCCACAGGCGAATTCTGAGATCGCTGATGAATTGATCAACAAGGCAGAAGCTCACGCCAATGAGTTATTGGCCTCCACCCCAGTGGATCAGCTACCGCAGATCAGCGCTTGGCGCGAAGCTTACCGCGGGTTTGGCGCCAAACCTCAACGCACCCGCAACAGCCTCGAAGCACTCACTCGTCGCGCGGGCACAGGCTTACCGCGTGTGAATGCATTGACTGATATTTACAACGCCATTTCCGTACTGCATCAAATTCCGCTCGGTGGCGAAGACTTTGATCTCTATGACGGACCGGCCATGCTCACCCGTGCCACCGGTGATGAATCCTTTGATACGACCGCCGGTGGCGAAGTGGTGCTAGAGAACCCTGAAGCAGGCGAAGTGATTTGGCGGGATAATACCGGGGTGACTTGCCGCCGCTGGAACTGGCGCCAAGGTAAGCGCACCGCGCTGTCCCAGGACACCACTACCGCTTTTTTCATCTTGGATGCTTTGGCACCCATGACCGATGAAGAGCTAGAGGCAACCGGCGAAGCCTTGAGCCAAGCCTTGGAATCTTTGGGCACCGCAGTACAAGTGTCCACGCGGATGGTAGGTGCCCAGTGAACCCTCGCTCCACACTCAATGGCCTGCCTCCGTGGACCTTGGCGGTTACCGCGATGCTGGCAGTCCAGCTATCCAACGCCACGTCCGTCTTTGTCATCGGGCAGGTTGGCGCTGGCGGTACGGCATGGCTTCGCATGTGCTTTGGCGTTGTTTTCCTCTGGATCATAGCGCGCCCAAATTTCCGCTCTATTCGCAAGCAAGACATTCCAGCGTTGATCGCACTAGGTGTGGTCACCGGTTTCATGACCGCGTTGTTCCTCGAAGCCGTTGACCGCATACCCCTGGGCACTGCCGTATCCATCGAGTTCCTCGGTCCGCTCACCGTTGCGGGAATCATGAGCAAAAACCGCAAGGCGTTGATGTGGCCAATATTGGCTGTCCTAGGCGTTGTACTGCTCACCGAACCGTGGCACGGGAAAATTGACGCAGTAGGTGTGATGTTCGCACTGGGCGCCGGAACCTGTTGGGGCTTATACAACATACTGACTCAACACGTTGGTGATCGCTTCTCGGGAATCAGCGGCTTGTCATTGACCATCCCCGTGGCTGCCATCGCAACGATGCCGGTGGGCCTGCCACAAGTTATCAGCCACGATTTTGCGTGGTGGACTCTGCCCGCTGCAGCGGGCATTGCCCTCATCACCCCGGTCATCGCCTTTGGTTTGGAGATGTTGGCCCTCAAGCGGATGACGCACACCGCTTTTGGCACATTGCTTTCCATCGAACCGGCCTTTGGCATTCTTATCGGCTTGCTCGTTTTGGCCCAGACCCCAACCTGGTTCCAAGTCTTTGGCATCATTATCGTGATCGCTGCCGGAGCCGGAGCACAGCGCGGAGGGCGCCGCACGAGCGATGACTTACCTCTGTCAGATCTGCCGCTGGAAACTCAAAAATAGTTTGTTGGCTACTGCTCAATTTCGCATAAAGATATCGCCCAAGATCTTCTTGATCTTGGGCGATATCTTTAGTCCAACTAGCGGATCCTGAACTCGGAGAACGACTGGGGACTCTCCGGGAGGTCAGAGCTGATCGAACGTTTTCTGTTCGTTTGCAACATAGTCACGGATAGCACTGCCGGCAACACTCGCCGAAGCCATCGCGGTAATACGTCCAGCACCGCCGAATTATTGGCCGGCCGCCGGAAAACCCAGGGCTGTAGTGCCATCAACAACCAATGGAAGAATGACGGCGCGCAGGCCCGAGCCCACTTCATTGAGCTCAGCAAAAACCGTACTGCATTCTTTGCAAACTTTACTGTGCTGCTTTAATGCCTTCTCTTCTTTGCTTTTATTAGAGCCAAAGATCAAAGGGAGAAGATGCTTGCGCGCATCAACGCCCCGCTGCGACAGCACGCACGGATCCTTCAGATGTGCCGCAAGATACGCCTAACGCTGACCGTCACGTGCGCGGATGGCGAGGGCTGAAACGGCAAAAGGCGTCACACCAAGAATCGGAGCAAACTCACGCTGCGGCAGGCGCCCCATCTTTCCATCACGCCCACCTCGCTGATAAAGCAAGAGGCTGGGGATACGGTGCGTCGATTTTGGGGTTCACCGGCAAGGAACTCGGTAAAGAAATACCCCTCTATTATCTGCCCAGAAAGGCCAAGAATTAGTGAACCGGAGGATGCTCCGCAATGCAGAAGAGGTTGCCTTCTGGATCTGCCAGAGTAGTCCACTGAACGTGCTCAAATTCTTCGAGGACATCCCATTTGTGTGTAGCGCCCAGTTCGATCACCCGCTGAACTTCTTCTTCCCGTGTTCCCCAAGGGACCGTGAGATCCATATGAGCGTCCTGCGACTGCAAACGTGGCCCGGTGGCAGGCTGGAAGAACATTCCAAAGCCGTCAGCACTGGCAGGTGCCAGGTAGAAGCTGTCGCCTCCACCAGAAATTTGGTTGCCGGTTACTGCTGCCCAAAAGGTGGCCTGTGTTTGTGGGTTGTCGGCGGTCATGTTGATTGCGCCCAAGGAAATCTTTGATGAGGTCATGCCTTTACCGTACTCCTAGGCACCGACCAGATGCCCTTTGGTTCTCACTTCGGGTCACTCACTCCGGGCCAGAACGGCAATCGACCTCAACCATGATCAATGGTTGAGGGCGATTCTCATTTGTTCAATGATTCCTAGTGTTCGCTGACGCGCTCACCTTCGACGCCGTTGTTCAGCGCCAGGGCGTCTTGAGACGTTCCGCGTTTCTTCAGGTTCTTGCGCACCAGCGGCCAGAAGGCGACGAGCACCGCGGTGGCCAGCAAGCTGGTCCACACCTGGGTTCGACCGCTCTCGGAGCTGAGCATGACTCCCAGCACGCCCGCGATAGCAACAAACAGCACAATGTTCAGCCATGGGTGCAGCCACACCTTCAGCTTAAGATTCGCAACCTCTTCGGAGGTCATCTTCTGGCGTAAGCGCATCTGCGTCAACGAAATGAAGACGTAGACGAACAACGCCACCAGACCGGCAGAGTTCATGATGAAGTCGAAGACTCCCGAATCGGGAGCAGCGAAGTTCACAATAGTCGCAATCACCGCACCGGAAGTGGAAGCCACCAAAGCCCACAATGGGACGCCGTTCTTGGAACGGCGGGCCATAAACTTAGGAGCGAACCCTTGATCAGCCAGCGCGGCAAACATGCGCGAGGCCGAATACAGTCCAGAGTTGAGCACGGAAATCACCGCGGTGAAGATGACCAGCTGCATGATGATCGCAGCTCCCGGCAAACCGAGCAGTTCAAAGACCTTGGTAAACGGGGCTGCGGCTACGTTCACTGGTTCAGGCAGCTCATCCCATGGAATCACCATGGTGATGATAAATACGGCTCCGACAAAGAAGAGCAGGATACGCCAGATCACGGTACTGGTCGCCTGTTTAATTCCCTTGGCTGGGTCCTCAGACTCGGCCGCTGCCATCACGGCGATCTCGGTGCCGAAGTAGGAGAAAATCACCAGTGCCACACCGGTGAGCGCCACCCCATAGCCATTCGGGGCAAACCCGCCATGATTCCACAAGTTGCTCACCGAAATTTCGGTATCAGGCCACAGGCCCAACGCGAAGAGCAGACCAGCGCCGAGGAAGACCACGATGGCCAAGACCTTGATGCTTGCCAGCCAGAATTCGACTTCGCCGAAGGTACGCACAGAGATGGCGTTAGTGCCGATGAAGATTAGGATCAGGATCAGCGACCAGGTCCAGGCAGGGAGGAAAGCAAACCAGGAGTTCAGGGTTTCACCGCCAAGCACCGCTTCGTAGGCGAGCACTCCGACCCAGAAATACCAGTACAGCCAACCCACCAGGTACGCGGCCCAATTGCCCAGCCCTACTCGGGCATACTCCATGAAGGAACCGACCGCAGGGCGGGTAGCTGCCATCTCACCGAGCATCCGCATGGCAAGAAATACCAGCAAGCCGCCGATGAGGTAAGAGATAATTGCCGCTGGACCCACCGAACGGATGACGTTGCCCGAACCGACGAACAAGCTTGCGCCGATGATTCCGCCGAGGGTAATCATCATGACGTGGCGCGAGCGAAGCTGCTTGGGCTTAACTGTCGTTCCGGTTGGGGTGCTGGAGGGATCTTGTGTTCCTGCCATGGTGCCTCACTAGAGAAAGGTTCAATCTGCACGCGTTGCTGCAATGATTTTTCGTACGGTTCAGCATAAACGGTTCGCTGTCAGCGAAGAAATTGCGTGTCTACGCATGCAGAGTGGCGGTGGGAATCTGGACCGCCCAATGAACCGAGCAAGTGCGGCTCCTGGACGTCTTCACTTGAATCCCGCCGCAATCCCGAATGCAACTGTGAATCCCCGCGGAATCCAGCGGGATATCAACGCGACGTACGTCCAAACCCAGTCCAAAAAGTCTTCCGGGTATGCCCGGAGGAAGATGGATTCACGAAGCGTTCTCGATAAAGAAGCAACGTGGATCATGCGCATCAAAGACCCGAACGAAATCACCTTTTAACAAGTCAGTTACCTATTTTTAATTGCCTGACACCTCAGCGAGTTCACATTGCGCTCATGTACTAGCAACTCGTGGCTCCTGTTTTATCCATAGCTTCATGGTTGTTCGTCATCAAGGGCACGGCAGTCGGTGCGCTTCCTCAAGAGATGAAAGATTCAAGGGATCAACCCTTCCAGGTTTGAGCCCGCTCCCCCATTTGTCCTATAGATCCACATCCAAGACTTTAGAAGAAGCAACCCCAGGCTGCCGCAGCATTACACCTAGGGTCAGACCGACTGTCAGAGCTAATGCTTAGAGGGCCGGTTCCTTGCTTCACCCTAAACCAAAGGACGCCCACCAAAGGCTTTCAAGCAGACCATGGCTTGCTAGATGTTTTCCGGTGGCCTGCCTCTGGTTAGAGATCGTTACAACACTGAGCAATTAGGGTTGCTCACCTTGCGCTGTAAGGCTATGTCTCGCTGGGGATTTTGCTGGCACCCCTCAGCGTCGCTTGAGTTTTCCCCATCGGAAAAAATCTTCTTGATTCCAATCAATATTGTGTGACAATATTCCTGTGTCATTGGAATTCTCTAACAGTGCGGACAAACACGGCATAGACCGCAGAGATGCATTGAACGCTATTTTGAATTATCAGTATCGCGAAGAGAAATTTGCCAAGCCCAGTGTCGGATCGCACGGTCCCCCGACCTGTTCATCGGTCCATTACGAGACCGCTCAAAGTTGCTAGAAGTTATGGCGGTAGTTACCCCGCCAAACAAGGTCTTCAACTTTCACGCCATGGAGGCTCGAAAGAAGATTTTGAATATTGTGCGAGAAAGCACTCAGTAGACATGCATAAGAAGAATCCACCCATCAAGAGCTCAGGCACCTTTGACATGTTGAGCGAAACTGAGATCAAAGAGCTAGAGGTTTGGGCAGAAACTGCGCAGATCTCTGAAAATGCGTTGATTAGTAAATCCGAAGCTGCGGGTGCCGGAATGGATCTACTCGCAACTGCCTTAGGTTCGAAAATAGCGGTGCATCGCGCCGTTGGGAAACCGTCCCTCAGTGGACGCGGCATATCTCCCGCCAGATCTGTACGACTACCTGCAGACATGGATGAGAAGTTAATCGAAAGAGCAGAGCATGACCAGATAAAGCCCAGCGAGGTCATCCGTCGCGCCTTGGACGAGTACCTCTCGCGCGCGTCCTGATCTTCTTTGCAGACACCCCGCTGACGGACCGAAGGGGAGCGCCGAAGAAGCACCTAGTCGCTTGAAGTTCCCTCGACCAACTGTGCATTCCCATGCAACGTTCCGGTTGATAGCCCGAAGACCACCGGCTGCGGTCCACTACTGCAGCACGAAGATTCTTCCTGTGCCGGGGCATCACATGAGCCACCCAGATCCGTAGAGCAGACTCCGGTTTCCGGTAGGTCCAGCTCCACCCGGTCAGCGGCTTGGCTATCGCCGGATAACGCGGCGGCAATGGAGCGCACCTGCTCATACCCGGTTGCCATCAAGAAGGTTGGGGCGCGTCCGTAGCTCTTCATTCCGACGATGTAGAAGTTCTTTTCCGGATGAGCCAGCAACTTTTCTCCGTGCGCGGTGACCGTGCCACAACTATGGAACGCGGGATCAATTAGTGGCCCCAACTGTCGTGGTGCTTCAACACTTTCATCCAAATCCAAACGAAGCTCGGAAAGCATCTGCAGGTCTGGGCGGAAACCGGTCGCCGCGATAATTCGGTCCACTACAAGCTCCCGGCCATCGGACAGGGACACAGTCAATTGATCTTCGGACTTCAGCGAAGCCACAGCCACATTTTCAAGTAGCTGCACGTTGCCGTTTTCTACCAGTCGGCGCAGTGAAGTGCCCAGCTGTCCTCGCGCAGGCAGCTGATCAGCCGCGCCACCGCCATAGAGGCGAATCGGATTCGCGTCCCCACGCAAGCCCCACACGACCCTGGTCTCGGGATACTGCTTTTGCAATCGACCCAGCGCAATGATGGTGTTGGCTGCCGAGTGCCCGGCGCCGAGAACCAGCAAGGACTTTCCAGCCAATTCCTGCTCATCAGCACCTAGCGGATCAACAAGACCACCGAGGATATATCCGCGTTCGCGGGCTTTCGCTTCTCCGATGGCTTCGATACCTGCTCGGCCTACTGGGCTGGGTTGGTTCCAGGTTCCGCTGGCATCAACCACGGCGCGACCAATGAGATCTACTTGATCCTCGTTAGTTTGGGCGCGCACCAAAAATAGTGTTTCGTCCCGATTGGCACCGCGAGTCTTGTCTACACCGCGCCCGTCGGCGGCGATGCGGCTGACCTTGATAACCCGGTGACCGTAACGAATGCGTGGCGCCAGTTCGGGATGCGCGGCCAGCGGCTGAAGGTACTCGCTGACCAGTTCGCCGCCGGTAGGAAGTTTGGTGATTCGCGGTGCTTCCCACTCCCCTGCATAGCCTTCGCTTGCGGTTTCCAACAGACGCTGAGCGGCAGCGTCGATGTTAAACCGCCAAGGAGAGAAGAGCTTGATGTGTGCCCACTGCTTGATGGCCGAACCAGCCTGCTCTCCTGCTTCCAGAACCAATACTTCCTGACCGCGTTCACGCAGGTGTGCTGCGGTGGCCAGGCCAATGGGTCCTGCACCAATTACGATCACCGGATAGGTTGAGCTCATGGCATTCTCCTTAGCGTAAGGACTGCGTTAGGTGGCTAGTTAGCTGGTAGCAACTCGGAAATCAGGGTTTCGATCCGGCTGCGGATCTCGTCGCGGATTGGACGTACGGCGTCCACTCCTTGACCGGCTGGGTCTTCCAGCTTCCAGTCTTCGTAGCGCTTACCCGGGAAGATCGGGCAGGTATCTCCGCAGCCCATGGTGATCACTACATCGGATTCTTTCACCGCTTCGGTGGTCAAAATCTTTGGAGTTTCAGCCGACATGTCAATGCCTTCTTCGGCCATGGCTGCCACGGCTGAAGGGTTCACCGAATCAGCTGGTGCGGAACCGGCTGAACGGACCTCAATCTTGCCCTCGGAAAGATGGGAGAGGTACGCAGCAGCCATTTGTGAACGTCCTGCATTGTGAACGCAGACAAAGAGTACCGAAGGTTTGTGGAGCTCAGTCATGGTTAGTTGATTCCTTAGGCCGAAGTAGTTGCGAGTTCAGTGGATGGGAAGAATTTGCGAGTCCAGAGGGCCACATACACAAGTGCCACCAAAACTGGTACTTCGATCAGTGGACCAACCACGCCAGCGAGCGCTTGTCCACTGGTTGCACCGAAGGTGGCAATGGCCACCGCGATAGCCAGCTCAAAGTTGTTGCCAGCTGCAGTGAAAGCCAGCGTAGTGGTGCGTGGGTAGCCAAGATTCAGGGCTCGACCAATGAGCATTCCAGCACCAAAAACCACCACAAAATAGGTCAGTAGCGGCAGCGCCATCCGCAGTACATCCCACGGTTTGGAGATGATGTTATCTCCCTGCAAGGCAAAGAGCAGAACAATGGTGAACAACAGACCGTAGAGCGCCCACGGGCCAATCTTTGGCAGGAATTTACCCTCGTACCAATCCCTGCCCTTGGCTTTTTCACCCAGGGTTCGGGTCAAGAAACCAGCCAGCAGTGGGATGCCCAAGAAGACGAGTACCGAGGCGGTGATGGCACCTATGGAGAATTCTGCACTGGTGGTTTCCAGCCCTAACCAGGAAGGCAGCAACTGGAGGTAAAACCAACCCAGCGCACCAAAGGCAACGACTTGGAAGATCGAGTTGATGGCTACCAGCACGGCTGCCGCTTCTCGGTCACCGCAGGCCAAATCGTTCCAGATGAACACCATCGCGATGCAGCGAGCCAAACCAACAATGATCAGCCCCGTGCGGTACTCGGGGAGGTCTGCGAGGAAGATCCAGGCCAGGACAAACATGAAGGCCGGTGCCAGCACCCAGTTGATCACCAGCGAAGTGATCATGAGCTTTTTATCAGTGAGAACTCGAGAGGTTTCGTTGTAACGCACCTTGGCTAGGACCGGGTACATCATCACTAAGAGCCCCATGGCAATGGGAACCGAAACCCCACCGACAGTGAAGCGGTCCAACAGTTCACCCAGCGCAGGAAAGATGCGTCCCAACCCCAGCCCGATGGCCATGGCTAGCAGGATCCATAGTGCCAAATATCGGTCTAGGAAAGAGAGCTTCGCCGCCACGGGGGCGGTGTCGGGCATTGGCGCGGGTGTCACTGAATTATCACTCCAAGATTAGACATCGACGACTATCGATATTTCGAGTATCCTTGCGTATATCGACGTTTGTCAATCTCTGACGGAACTACGAAAGCGGCCCAAACAATGAGTACGGACACAAGCACCGAGTCGGGCCTGAACCTTCAGCCTTTCGAATCTCCATGTTGTGTTCCAGCTGAGGGCAAAGACATCCTTCAGGCAGAAGAAGCCGAGCTACTCGCCTCTCATTTTAAGGCGCTCAGCGATCCCAACCGGCTTCGCATTCTCTCGATTGTCTCGGCGAACAAGGATTCCGAGACGTGCGTCTGCGACTTGCCCGAACCCCTGGGACTGAAGCAACCCACCGTCTCCCATCACCTGAAAATCTTGGTTGAGGCAGGGCTTTTACACCGCGAAAAGCGTGGCGTCTGGGCCTACTTCTCCGTGGTTCCCGGCGCACTGGAATCCCTAAGCGCAGCCTTGGTGGCAAAAAAGTAGCTTCATTAGTTCAGATGACCCCGCCCTAGCGAGCCGGTCAGCTCACTGCCGTCCACTCAAAGCCTCAGCTCGTACAGGTACGTGTCCATCCACTGTCCGGCAACCTCACCACATGCGCCCTTCGCAATACGTTCTCGGCGGCCGACTTCCCGGAAACCAACTTTTTTGTGCAGTGATCTACTACCTTCATTGCCGGAAATAATCGCTGATTGAATCGTCCAATAACCCTGCTCATTGGCCCGTTTGATGAGCTCTTGAAGCAGTATGGTTCCGATCCCACGCCCCGAGCATTGCGGATCAATGTAGACCGAATGCTCAACGACCCCACGGTAGGCGGAGCGTTCTGAAATAGGCGCGGCAGCAGCCCAACCGGCAACATTTCCCTCGGGATCGAGCGCCACCAAGGTCAGCTCCGGGATCTTCGCACCAAAGAATTTTTCCTTGGACGGAACCTCTGATTCAAAAGTTGCCAGCCCGGTTGTGATCCCTTGCCCATAAATAGTGGATACCGACTCCCAGTGATCTTGGGTCATCTGAGCAATCTGAATATCAGCGCTATTGGTCTTCCCCACGTCCAATCCTTCCCAAGGGTTCTGGCGCTATTTGGTGCGGATTTTCGGCGAGCGTTCATTCCCAACACGCTAATCCAAGGCAACCGTACGGTTCCAAGTGAATTCCGGTGCCCGCTTTTCTAGGAACGCCGTAATGCCCGTGGTTGGATCATCCGAGACATCCATCTGCTGTTGCCAATAGGCATTGACCTCTTCTAGGTCAATGCCACCAACAGCTATCGCGTCTACGATGGCTTTCATGGCCTGAATCGACAGGGCTGAACGCCCTGCCAGGTGTTGTGCGTACTTTTCGATTTCTTCCCAAAATCCCTGAACTGGCAAAACGCTTCTAACCAGGCCAACGTTTTTTGCCTCATCTGCGTCGATGAAGTCAGCGCTGAACAGCAATTGCTTGGCTACGCCAGGGCCGACAAGATGAACTAGACGTTCAATGCCACTGGTGGGATAAACGATGCCAATCTTGGACGGAGTAATCCCGAAGTGGGCACGCTCGCTAGCGATGCGGATATCGCAGGCTCCGGCTATCTGCCAACCACCGCCGACACAATAACCATCAATCGCCGCGATAGTTGGTTTAGGGAATGCTGCCAACGCGTTTTCTCCGGCGCTGACATGTCCACCGTCATGACGGCCTGACTCTGCATCATGCAAGATTGCGCGCAAGTCGCTGATATCAGCACCGGCGCTGAAGTTCTCTCCGGCCCCGCGAACTACCAGCACGCGTACCGAGTCGTCTTCAGCCAGGGTATAAAGCAGGGTCGCAAACTGTCCCCACATATCTTTGGACACCGCATTACGTCGACGCGGATTATCGATATACAGCGTTGCCACCGCGCCACTGCGTTCTACGCGCAGGCTACCGGTTAGATCCGGTTGCTGTTCGACACTCATAGTCCGCCCCTTAGTGCTGACCCAGCTCTGGGCCAGTTGATCAGTCCTGCCTCTATCAAAGCATCATTCGTTCTTCACCAAGCGAACTAGCTTTTACTCGGCCCATTTTGTTGCTTCTAGCCGCGCAACTTTACGTTGATTTGTTTGGTCTGGGTGAAGCCGGCCAGCATGCCCTCTAGAGATACTTCGCGCCCGATGCCTGACTGCTTGTAGCCACCATAGGATTGGCCCACCACTTGGCCACCTCCCTGGTTGACTTGAACCCAACCTGCTTCCACACGGTGGGCAGTGTTCAGCGCATTATCTAGGTTGTGACTCCATACGTAGGCGGCCAAACCATAGTGCGAATCGTTGGCCATCTTCACGACCTCGTCGACTTCTTTCCAACGAATAGCCACCAGCACTGGCCCAAAAATCTCTTCTTGTGCAAGACGGAAGTCATTGCTTGCTCCGCCAAAAACGGTGGGCTGGTGGAAGTATCCTTCGGTCAGTGGCCCTGAAGTTGGCTCGTCTCCACCCAAAGCTACGGTCAGCGCCGAGTTGTTCCGACCTTCTTGCAGGTAGTCACTGATTTGGCGGTGCTGGCTGGCATTGATGATCGCGCCCATGTCAGTGGCCTCATCCAGCGGGTCACCCACCTTCAGCGCTCCGAGCTTAAGGGTCAGCTTTTCCAAGACTTCGTCATAGACGTCTTCATGTAGGAAAAGCCTCGATCCGGCGGTGCAGCTTTGCCCCTGACGGGTGAAGCGCGAGGCGGCAAGCAGCCCATCAATCAGTTCATCGTCTACGGCATCGGGGAAGACAATCGAAGGATTCTTTCCGCCTAGTTCCAGAGAGACATGTGCAAGGCGTTCGCTTGCGGTGCGGGCGACTCCTCGACCTACGTCGGTTGATCCGGTGAAGGAGACTTTGTCCACGCCAGGGTGCTCGGATAGGGCCTGACCTATCACGGATCCGCGACCGGTCAACGCGTTGAGCACTCCTGCGGGCAGGTGTCGGTTGCAGATTTCGGCAAGTAGCAAGATGGTCAGCGGCGCATCGTCGGCCGCTTTGAGGATGACAGTATTTCCGGCTGCTAGCGCCGCTGGAATCTTAAAGCCGGCAATCATCAGCGGTGAGTTCCACGGCAAGATACACGCGACCACTCCCAACGGTTCAAGTCGGGTGTACTGCAGTTGGTTCTCGCCAGCGGGCAGTGTGGTGCCTTTGACTTCGCCCGCGATGCCGGAGAAGTAGCGGAACAGGGCCACCAGCGTGGTGACTTCCGGGCGGGCCTGGGTGCGCAGCGCGTTGCCGGTATCAAGGGAGGTGAGCTTAGCGAAGTCTTCGGCTCGTGCTTCAATGTCGTCGGCGATTTTGGCCAGTGCCCTGGCACGCTCGGTGAAGTGCACCCCGCGCCATGCACCAAACGCCTTGCGAGCTGAGTCAACCGCTCGATCCACATCTTTGATACCGGCGGCAGGCACTCGGGCGATGACACTTTCACGGATCGCCGGGTTGCGGACCTCGCGCCATTCACCGGTACTCGATTCGGTTTTTTCGCCATCTATCCACATGGGCTGGTCAAAACCGTTGAGCAGGTTTTCGGTGCGTGGATCAGTGTTAGAAGTGCTCATTGTTCCTCGTATTCAATAAAGCTAGGGTTGACCAGATCAGTTGGCGGGCTTGGCTGCGGCGGAAGCAGCTCGGATCTCGTTGATAATTCCGGAGAAGTCTTTGCGTGCGCCTTCACCGGCAGCAAAGTCTCGGTAGATCTTTTCGGCGGCCACTCCCAGTCGGGCTTGAACGCCTGCGGCGTCCACCGCCTGGACCGCTAAGCCGAGGTCCTTGGCCATCAATGCACCGGCGAAGCCTGGCTCGAAGTTTTTGTTGGCCGGGCTTGTTGGTACCGGTCCGGGGACTGGGCAGTTGCTGGTCAGCGCCCAACATTGGCCGGTGGCTGCGGAGGCCACTTCAAAGAGCGCTTCATTGGACAGTCCGAGGCTTTCACCCAGTACAAAAGCTTCAGAAACGGCAATCATGCTCACGCCGAGGATCATGTTGTTGCAGACCTTCGCCGCTTGTCCGGCGCCAGGGCCGCCACAGTGCACAATTCGCTTGCCCATATCTTTGAAGATGACTTCTGCGTCGGCAAAATCTGCGTCGCTGCCGCCAACCATGAAGGTCAGTGTCCCGTTTTCTGCACCGGTGGTTCCGCCGGATACTGGGGCGTCCACACCGCGATGCCCGGCGGCGCTGAGCATCTGATGCACTGTGTGGGCATCGTCCACGGCAATGGTTGAGCATTCCAAGAACAGCGTTCCTTTGGCGGCTGCTGCGAGTAGTCCGTCCGGTCCCTCGAACGCGCCGATTACGTGGCGACCGGCGGGAAGCATGGTGATGACAACGTCGGCATCCGTCACTGCTTGGGCCCCGGATTCGGCAATATTCACGCCGGCCTTGATCGCAGCTTCTAGGGCTGGGGCCGAGAGATCAAAGCCTGTTACCTGATGTCCTGCCTTGACCAGGTTGGCGGCCATATAACCACCCATATGGCCCAGACCGATGAATGCGATGTTCTTTACCATTGAAATTCTCTCTTCTTCATTGAAGGTTTATTCGTTGGGGTTTCAGTCTGCAACCCGGAAGTCTATGAGTCCAGCAAGGTTCTGCCTACGATCAGGCGCATGATCTCGTTGCTGCCTTCAAGGATCTGATGCACTCGAAGGTCACGGGCAATTTTCTCCAACCCGTATTCAGCCAAGTATCCGTAGCCGCCGTGGAGCTGTATGGCGGAATTGGCAGCATTAAATCCTGCGTCGGTGGCTAGTCGTTTGGCCATGGCACACAGCCTCACTGCGTTGGGTGCGCCTGCATCCAACGCTGCTGCCGCCCGCCACAGTAGAGTGCGGGCGGCTTCTAATTCGGTTTCCATATCGGCAAGTTTGAAAACCAAAGACTGTTGATTAGTTAGTGGGCCGCCAAAAGCTTCACGCTCTTTGAGATAGGCAACTGACTTTTCTAAGGCTTTCTGTCCGCCACCTAGCGAGCATGCACCAATGTTCAGACGTCCACCGTTCAAACCCTTCATGGCAAAGCCAAAACCGTCACCTTCAGCTCCCAATAGGTTGCCTGCGGGTACTCGGACGTTGTCGAGGATGACCTGTCGGGTAGGTTGTGCGTTCCAGCCCATCTTCTTTTCGTTAGGGCCGAAGGACAAACCTTGAGCATCGGCAGGGACGAGGATCGCGGAGATGCCACGCGATCCGGTGTCCGCGGTGCGAGCCATAACAACGTAAGCGGCCGAAGATCCGGCGCCGGAGATGAATTGCTTAACGCCATTGAGCACGTATTCGTCGCCTTCGCGCACTGCTCGGGTGCGAAGAGCTGCGGCGTCTGAACCCACGCCGGGTTCGGTTAGGCAGTAGCTACCCAAGGACTGCATGGAGGCCAGCTGCGGGATCCACTGCTCACGCAGTTCTCTGGATCCGAAGGTATCGATCATCCAGACAACCATGTTGTGGATGGAAATGTAGGCTGCGATGGTCGGATCAGCCTTGGCAAGCTCTTCAAAAATCAGCACCGCATCACTGCGGGTCAGTCCGGAGCCGCCGAACTCTTCGGTGGCGTAGATGCCACCCATTCCCAATTCACCGGCTTGGGCCAAAACCTCTACGGGAAAGTATTTATTTTCGTCCCAGCTCGCCGCGTTTGGTTCCAATGCGGTGGTTGCAAAATCACGCACCATATCTACTAGTGCGCGCTGGTCCTCGGTAATTTCAAACATGCTCGGGCCTTCCAAAGATGCGGTTAGCCACAAATATAGTTGGACATCCTACTAAATACTAGGGCTTCCAAGTAAATACTTGGAGCGAGAAACCAATCCTTGCTCAGCACGCGATTTAGGGCTTGTTTTTCATAGCAAGAAGCAGGACTCGAAGGTCCTACAGGGGGGCATCTAGTCGCTACCCAGTAACCTCACCGCAAGCACCTTGTGCACGAGACTAGTAGAGCCAATGCGCCGGACAGAGGGCAGATTTATCCCCGCCAAAGATACTATTTGGCCCATTCATTGAGTGCGATGCGTAGAATCTCGCTTCATGAGTCCGGATAAGAGACAACGTAAGTCCTCTAAGCAGTCACGCTTGCCACTAAAAGCAACCTCGCAGGCAAAGTGAGCGCCCTCCAGCGATGATGTACATTCATTGGTTTACTTCAAGCGCCATAAGGATGATGATCCGAACCAACCTTCTCCAGGTCGAGATTTTCTAAAATCCTGCCCACCGAAAGTTCGGGCAACCATGAGGGCAGTACTTATCGCAGTGGCCGAGGCCCCTCCAAAAAGCTTCTCTGGCGGCGGATACTGGGAAGCAATGCACTGCGATATGTCTGGATGGTTTGAGATTCGCGTCGACGGCCCAAAGAAGAAAGAACATTTCCGTCTTTTCTGCAGACTCGATTACGAAGCAGAAGGACTCGACAAGCCTTTGCTTGTAATTATTGACGGTCGAAGCAAACCAATTCGAACGACGCTTTCAGATGAAGACTACGCTGCAGTGCGCAAGCTAGGCGACGAATATTTCAGTCGAAACCCACGGCCTCTTGCTTGAGTCCATTATTACGCAGCTCTTGAAGCCTTCGTAGTTTGACGGAGTTTTTCTAAGTATTCAGCCAATTCTTCCGTGTTGGCAGATCTTCCTTCGAGTAGCGGCCGGGTGAGCGCCGAGCGTTCTGATTTAGGTAGAGGTTCAAGCTTTACCCTCATGCCCAAAGCTGCAGCCACTTCGGCGAGCGTCCCAAGTGTCGGATTAGATGCACTGCCAGAAAAGAGCCGTCGCATTGTTGCCGGCTCAGCACTTATAGCGCGGGCCAGGCTAGCTTTCGACAATCCCGCGGCAACGCGAGCCTCATCCAGACCATTCACGATGCTGTCGATAGTGGCAATCCGGATCGATTCGACAACGTACTCCCTGAGGAATTCCGGATCCTCAAGATCCTTAGCTAGATCGTCCCAAAATGTTGTTGACGCTTCCATTGAACCCTCCTCGGCGTGGATTCTAGCGTAACATATATGCTACGCCATATGAACTGCACACCGTCGCGCTCTAGTGGAATCCAACCGTCCTGATCAACCGGAACTGGCGCACTTAGAGCAGTTCGTTCAGATAGCGGTTAAGCGAAACGCCTTGCTCCGAAGCTTTGATTGTTAGGTCCCGATGTTTTTGGGGTGACACTCGCAGTCGAATATTTCCGCTGTACACACGTGTGGCAAATGGGCTTGGCACTTCTTCGCCTGCTCTGGATAAGTCAGCAACCGCGCTTCTCACCAGACCAAGCATCCCCGACAGTGCGGTTGCTTGGGACTCGGCCAGCCAGGACAGTGACGGGAACTCGGCCACGGTGGCGAGATACTCATCATCTTCAGCGGACCACGCAACACTGTACTTATAGCGAGTTACTTGCACTGATTCTTCAGTTGCCATCTTCCGTTCCCCATTTCCTTGATAACCGGAGGCCCTAGTTTCACCTAATAAGACCCAGTTGTCCCGTTGGTGTTTTGAACGTCCACGGGTTACGCCAAAAAACTTTGACGCGGAATACCCAAATCATGCGCTGCAAGCTTTGGTCAGCTTTGAGAAACGAACCTTATTGGGACCTTGGCTCATCTGCGCCACAACGGCGTCTACCAATGGCATGACACCATAGTTCCACTATTGGTACCAATTAAACAAGAGGGCACAGAGCCGTCTCGGTATTACCGAAACAGGTCCAGGTACGCCAACGAATAGCCGACTCGATACTCGCTGGCTGGTTCGCTAGCAACCATCTGGCGGTCAGTTATCGCCATTTCAACTTGGTCCGTCACGATGCCATCTACCGGCAGGCTCAACAGCTCCCGAATTTTGGACTCGTCATTAACGGTCCAAACGTAGACTTCCTGACCCTGCTCGTGAGCCTGATCCAGCAAGTCTGGACGGAACGATGCCTGTTCCAACGTGTAGAAATCGCAGTTCACCTGTGGCAGCCTGCCAACACTCATGGCCACAGTGAGACCAACACGAAGTTCAGGGCGTTGGCGCTTAATTTCCTTGACTGCAGGAGCGTTGAGCGAGTGGTAGATATTATCGGTTGCAGTCCCGGCCGCATCGATTTCTTTGAGGAATTCCTTGAGGTATCCCTTATGCTCATGCCCGTTGACCTTGAGCTCTACTAGAACCGGTATTCCAAGTTCTTTGGCATGCTTCAAGTACTCCGCCATGGTGGGAATGTGGTCGGTGAAGCCACCCTCTCGGACGGTCACCTTTTGTACCTCGTCCACGGTCATGTCGTAGATATTCTTGTTGACGCCGGAAACCATCAGCAGATTGGTGTCGTGGCTTGCGACGAACTTTCCGTCCTTGGTCTGCTGGAAATCCGCTTCAACATAGTCGGCCTTGTTTTCGGCAGCGGCATCCAGAGCACCAAGCGTATTTTCCACCCCACCGGCGGCATAACCGCGGTGGGCTATCACCAAACTGTCTTCGGCACTGGAGGTTGTTTGGCCCAAGGCCGGAGCGGCATACAAACTGGCGGAGACCGCAAGACCAAAAGCCAGCGCCTCTACCGAGGCACGGGTAGCTTTGGCCTGCACAGTGCGCTTGCGTAGCGTGTACTCCTCAAAGACGGAGGTGAGTCCGAGGTGGTCACGTCCCAAAGCGACCAGAATTTGCAGGGCCACCACTGTGGCAGCACCGATGATCATGAACCCTAGGGTATGGCCTACCCCGATGCACAAGCTCGCAACCACCGCAGAGCTTTGCGCAGTCATGATGTTGGTGGCCATCTCGGAGATCCACGCCAGAACTTCTACCAACAGCGAGGCGCTCAACGCGGCTATCCCTAGTGGCAGACCCACAAGCAGAAGATATCGGAAGAAGTTCTTATGCGTTGCTTTGAGGCTTCCGCCCAATGCTGCGTATGACTTTTTCTCGCCAATAACCAACAGTGGCAGGGTCAGAATCAGACGTAGGTTCAGCCACAAGATCGCGGCGATCATCAATGCATAAAGGCCCGTGCTTAGCGGGACCTTCAGGTACTCACGGGTGATAAACGGCGGAATACCCACACCTTGAATCAATACCGATGAGAGGCCCAAGCCGCCCATTGGCAACGCCAGGAAGAAGTAAACCATCAACAGTGGAGATGGATAGCGCAGCAACTTGCGCATCACCGTAAGAGTATCCCTGACCATGTCAGCCAGGTTTGGTGGGCGGCCTGATTGTTGCCGATTGACCATCACGATCAACGCCACGAACTGCAAACTAATGGCCGCAAAAGCAAGGATCGCGATGGCCAGTATCAACAGAAGGGAGATCGGATGGGTCAGCAATTCCGTATAGGTACGGTCGGTGACGTTTTCCAAATGACTAGCTTCAAGGGCCAGCCCAAACAGGTACTTGATAGCCGGCAAGACGCCTAGTCCGTTGATCAGCTGAATCACGCTAATGACAGCTAGGTAGCGGAAAACTCGCGCATGGCTAAGACGCCAAATTCGACGAAGGAATCCGGGAATCTGCGAAAAGGTTGGTGCCACCTCGCGGGTCGCCGGGTGCAACTGAGCAGAATGATCCGGGCAAGTAGATCCGAATTTCATTCTGTCGTTCACAGCGTTTTATCCCGTTCCAATCGTTTCGAAAGCTAAAGAAGGCTAACGACTATCTTATCCCGGTCTCTTTTTCTGCGCTGTGGAGGGGGTCTCAGAAACAACCCCGAATTCTTAGAGTTCTCTGGACGATTCTGGATTCAAAAGCGTTAAGGATGGCAACAATTTATTTTGCGCCAAACGCTGGGGTCGTAGCTTCGCAGTCCACGCGTTGGCCTGGTGCGCCCGTTTCAGAAGCTATTTCTTTAACACCGTCTAGGAGAATCTTGCAGGTTGCCGTTGCGTCTTTCCCCGGCGTGGCAGCAATGGCCGCATCTTGTTCTGCGGTGACCATACTTTCCAAGGACCAGACCTTGCGAGATTTCTTCTTCTCGTCGGCATTAGCTGTCACCGTATCTTCGGTGACTTCAGCCGACTCCTCGCCACGCTTTTGCGCCTCAAGATAGGAGACTTCGCTCAAAGTGTCGTCGGAGGCACCATCCACGCTGACTTCATAGGTCACAGACCACGCATCGGAAATTGCTTTGTCGTAGGAGTCCACTGCGCCGCACCCTGCCAGACCTACGCCTAATGCTAAAAATGCTGTGCTCGCCGACATTCGGGCAATGTTGCGAGAAAGGTCGGACGATGAAAATCCACGCATGAAATTCCTTCACGAGATCAAGGTGTGCAATTGCTACAGTCTCAAGCCTAGATCCGTAGGCACTTCCAATACCTCGCATACAAGGACGACTTTAGAGCGCCCGGATCAACCCAAGGGTGGAGACAGAATCAGAACAGCTCGCAAATGTTGGTGCTCTTATCTGAAGAGGTCTAGGTGCGCTAGAGCTACACCAACACGGTAATCAGACCTCGGGTTCTCAGCCACAAAGTCCCGGTCTCGCAGCGCGACGTCCACGCTGTCGGTGACAATTCCATCCGCTCCTAGACTTAGGAGCTCTAGGATTTTCTGTTCCTCATTAACCGTCCAGACGTAGACCGGCTTGTCCGCTTCCCTGGCCATCGCCAACAGTTCAGGGTCAAAGGACGCTTGCTCCACGACAATGAAGTCGCACTCAACTTCCGGGATCGCCCCAAGGCTCATGGCCATGGTGAGCCCCACACGAAGTTCGGGACGCCGTTCTTTCAGTTCACTGACCGCCGCGGGATCCAGCGAGTGATAGATGTTCTGCTCGGCGGTGCCGGCCGCGTCAATCTCTTTGAGGAAACGGTCCATAAAGCCAGGCGCCTCATGTCCTGAGACCTTGAGTTCCACAAGCAACGGAGTCTTCAACTCTTTCGCCCGATTCAGATACTCATTCATGGTGGGGATTGTCCCGGTAAACCCGCTGACGTTCTGCTTCACCGAGGTCACTTCATCGACGTTCATTTCATAGATGTTCTGATTGCGCCCAGCCACTACCAAGAGGTTGGTGTCGTGGCTGGCCACGAAGTGCTTATCTTTGGTTTCTTGAAAGTCAGCTTCAACATAGTCCGGATGCAATTTTGCGGCCGCTTCCAAACCGCCAATAGTGTTCTCCACTCCTCCACCCGAGAATCCTCGGTGGGCCAAGATCGCAGTATCTTCTGCTTTGGACGTGGTGCCAGCCATCAGTGGCACGGCACGGACGCTAAAGGCCAGCAGTAACGAGGAAACCACGACCGCCACAATCATGAACAGCATTGAGCGTGCAGTGTGGTTGGGTGTCGATACGCGTGCTAGTCCATGCGGAAGATCCAACTGGGATCGGGCTGCGACCACGAGGACTTGAATGATGACCACCGTGGTGACGCCTACAAGTAAGAAGCCCAGAACATAACCGGCTTGGATGCACACCAAAGCCACAAACGCGGATCGCTGAAGGTCCAGGAGAGTGTTGGCCGTACGGGAAATCCAGATCAGAATTTCCACCATCAATGATGAGAGCAGTGCACAACCCAGCGCCGGAATACCGAACATAAACACCGAGCCCCAGAAGTTGCCGCTTGTGGCACGGAAACTCTCAAAAATAGCGTGCGTAGCTTTTTTCCCGCCCACAACAAACATCGGCAGGCTGAGTATAAGACGCAGATTCAGGTAGAAGATCACCGCGATCAGCAATGAATATCCCACGCCACTGAGTGGAGTCTTCAGATACTCTCTGCTGACAAATGGTGGGATTTCAATTCCTTGAATCAACACCGAGGAAAGACCCAACCCACCCAACGGCAGCACCACAATGAGGTAAAGCATCAGTGGCAGCGGAGGTCTGCGCACCATACGCCACAGCGTGCCCACGGTTTCCCGCACTACCTCTTTGGTACTCAGCGATAAACCTGATTGCTGGCGATTGACCATCACGATGAGCACGGAGAACTGAAGCCCGAGAGCCAACAGAACAATAAATGCAATCAGCAAGAGTAGGAGCGCGGCCCCCGGATGGCTCAGCATCGTTGGCAGGTCGCGGTTCGTCAGGTTGGCCAGGTCGCTGACGTTTAGTGCGTACGAGAAGATCGCCTTGACCGCAGGGAGCACAACAAAACCGTTAAACGCCTGAGCCAGAATGATGGCACCCAAATAGCGAGGCACATGCGCGTGGCTCAGCCGCAGGGCCTGAACCAATAAGCGCAGCACCAACGCCACGTTCAGCCGCTCATGTTGATCGCTATGGGTCTTAGCTCCAAGCAATGAGGCGCCAAGCCGTTGCTTCTTGGACTTTCGCTGAAGCTTTAGCTCCGAATGCTTTTTCATTGCCGGTCCTGCTTTCAGGTTCGTGCGCAGGCGACTACTGATGCCCTGTAAAGAATGCCGACAGCCAAGGTCACTAGTTACCTTGGTGCTGCATGGCACCCCAACTGATACTTCTTCAGCCTGTTCAACTTTACTGCGGATCTGGCCTCTTAACTACTTCAAATGCAGTACTAGCCCGTACTTCATTGGTCCGATGTAGTCCCTGACGATTCCTCAGATAATTGAACTTGCGTGCAACGCACCCCGCACAGGACACTGCTCATCTTGCGTCGCAACCGGCGCATCAAGAATCGCGCCAGAGTTCTTGAACTGCATTCAGGGTTTCAGACAGCCCTAGAACACATCCAAAAGTTTGAACGCCGCATCCGCATCCAGTCCATGATTGTGGCTTTGCTGCTCATTGGATTAGGAATCGGCGCGGTGTGTGCAGGATTCGCCTGTCGAATCCCGCAGGAACAGGTGCTTGGTGCACTGTGCTTTTCCGTCGGTCTTACTGCCCTGTGCCTGGTTGGTAAAACGTACCGTGCGGCTCAGCGGTCCCAACGTGCTCGACGGTTCACTTGTATTGCTGTCGCGCAGATGTTTGAGGAGCGGAATATTCGCTTCAGTCGGGAGGTAAGTCCTTGCATCAGTGTTTAGTATCGGTCCGAATCGTTCGCAGGACGTGCACGAGTTTAATGTGGCATGCCGTCAGAGAGTAGCGGGACGAACTGCGAGCCGGCTAACGTAACCGGCCCGCATGCATTTTTGAATTTCTATTCGTCTGCTTCTTCTTCACCTGGCAACGTCGACTGCTCCGGCAACGTATCCCAGACGGAAGTGTCTGCCGTTTCAACCGAGCCGTCGGCCACCGCTTTGATGGTGGATTCCAAGGTCAGGATGGTCTGCTGGCGCAGATATCCGTTGGACTTCTGACCCAGCACATAGTCAGCGTTGTAGTGATCGCTCATTCCGCGCATTTCGAAGAGCAAAGTCGAGATGCCGTATTCGGCCGCGATGCCGTTGCGAGCAATGGTGTTAGCCGTACCGCCAACATACTTTCCTAAGTGGCCCCATCCCGTGGAATCCACGTTTTGGTAAACGATGGAACCAAGGCGCTTAGACCCCTCGCGCACTTCTTCCGAAACGTCGGCAGTAGTTGGATACAGTATCGACCCCGAGACCAATTCCCCATTGATGGCTGAGCGAGTTCCCTGATGGTGCAAGTCGATCATGTAATCAATGTTGAAAGCGGACAGCACGTTATTGTGCAGAGCCTGAATTTCCGGCTGGCTCTTGGCCACGTGATCGCGGTTTATGTCAACGTTGTTGGCGTTGTATCGGGTGAGGTGACGGTCGCCGGATGCTATGTAGTCATCCAGCGAGAAATCCACGTCTCCCATGGCCCCATCCGGGTTGAGCATTGGCACCACGAGGATATTAACGTTCTTTAGTACGTCTTTCATCCGACCTGATCCGAGATGTTTGATAACTTCAAGAGTTCCCTCGGTAGTCAGTTGTTCGTTGCCATGCTGCTGAGTTAGGAAAAGGATCGTCGGGTTACTCGGGTCCGAGATGTACTTTGCTAAGTACAGGTCACGACCCTTAACCGACTGACCGATAACTTCGAGGTCCAGTGCCGCTTGTTTGGCATCCTGAGTCTTCAGTTCGGCCACCATCGAATCATAGGTGTGCAAGATCGAGGTGTTGGTCGTTCCATTCTGGTTGTTGTTTGGCCCTTCACCTACGGCTTGCGCCGGAGCCAGACCTAGTCCGAGCATCAACGCTGATCCGGCAACGATGCAGGCTCCTTTCTTCATCGCTTGGGTTGGGAACAGTGATGAACTTCTTTGCATGGTTCTTCCTTCGTTCTTCCTCAATAGTGACGGGTGATGAAAATGTTGACGCCCCTGGTCCAGGTCCATCAATGCAGTGATGTGACGCCAGTCGCACTAGGCGCTGGCACCCATCCTTGTCGAATAAATCCTGCCCCGCAAGGGAAAAGAGAAGATTGCTGAACAGCACAAGGCCAGCCGCAGTATCTGTGTGCCACGGCTGGCCTTGTGCTGTTTTTCGTCTTTCTAGCGAAGAACTACGGTGCGCGAACCGTCGAGGAAGACTCGATCTTCACAGTGCCAGCGCACTGCGTCCGAGAGCGCCTTGCACTCGGTATCGCGGCCGGCGGCAACTAGGTGTTCGGGTTCGTAGCTGTGGTCAACTTCCTGAACACGCTGGGTGATGATTGGCCCTTCATCCAGCTCGCTGTTGACGTAGTGAGCGGTAGCGCCCACGGTTTTTACGCCACGTTCAAATGCCTGGTGGTACGGCTTAGCGCCCTTGAACGAAGGCAGGAAGGAGTGGTGAATATTGATCGCACGGCCATTGAGCTTGCGGGTCAAGTCATCGGAGAGCACCTGCATGTAGCGAGCGAGCACCACAAGATCCACGTCAAAGCGATCCACCAGTTCCATCAGCTTGTCTTCGGCCTCTGGCTTCGTCGCTGCGGTGACTGGAACATGGAAGAACGGAATACCGTTCCATTCAACCTGCTGACGGTGATCTGGGTGATTGGAAACAACCGCAGCAATTTCTACCGGAAGCTCCCCCATGCGGGCACGGAAGAGTAGGTCATGCAGGCAGTGGCCGAACTTGGAGACCATGATCAGCACGCGCTTTTTCTGGCCCGCTGGGCGTAGGCCCCACTTGGCGTCGTGTTCTTCAGCCAGGTTTTTCAGGTTGGATTCTAGGTCTGCGATAGCGATTTCATTATTGTCGCTGTCCGCAACCTCAAATTCGATGCGCAGGAAGTAAGTGCGTGAGCGCTGATCATCGTGCTGCTTGAGTTCGCGAATATCTCCATGATGATCAAGTAGCAGACCGGTGACCGCATGCACGATTCCTGCGCGCTCAGCACAGGTGAAGGTCAAGACGTATTTGTTGTTCGGTTCGGTCATCGTGCCGCTCCTTGCGTTCGCCGAGTTAGCGCTAGCTTCGCCATGGCTCGTGGTGGTATCTGAGTTCAAGATTGGTGGCGTGTGATGGTCAGAGATCTTTGAGAACTCCGTCGATTCCTGACTTAGCAAGTGTCTGAAAGTCTGACCATGAGACTGATATATCAATAGCTGATCACAATACTATGTGTGTACTAGGACAGCGTCAACAACATTTCTCAACAGATTTTTAACTTCTTCATCCGCAGCACTCGCACCGCTTCCGCGGGGCAAAAATCACCCCTCGCGGTTGCAGGCGATACCCTTTGTGTAGTGGCAAGTGCGTTTTGAACAGTGAAGAAAGCGAAATATCGATGGCCCCCGAATTCTCCAGCACCATCACCGAACAAGGTTCGATGGCGGATCGCGCCTACGCGGCGCTACGTGATCGGCTGATGCTGTTAGAGATCGCTCCAACTCACCCGATTCATGAACCACAGCTGGCTGAAGAATTGGGCGTGGGACGCACCCCGATGCGCGAAGCTCTTAAGCGCTTAGAAATTGATCACCTGGTGGTCTCTTATCCGCGTCGTGGAACCTTCGCCACCGCGGTAGATTTCCATGAACTGAACTACATTTCTGAGATGCGCCAAGCCCTTGAACCGCTCGCAGCACGTAATGCGGCAGCGAACAAGGATCCCGAGATCCAGTCCCAGCTCGCCGGTTATTTGGAACGCATTGATGCACTTGATCCGACGTTGGATCAGCGCTCACTGTTGCTACTGGATGTACAGATTCACCGACTCATCTACAAGGCCGCAGCCAATAAGCATCTGGAAGAAACCCTGGTGCGCCTGGATAACCTCGTAACGCGAATCTGGTGCCTCGTTATCGATCAGATGCCACCAATCGCCGAACACCTCAAAGAGCATTCGGCACTCTTGCGAGCCATCTTAGACAATGACGGAGAGCTTGCCGCCAAGTTGGTCTCCGAGCATGTGACCCACTTTGAGCAGGCGCTGCGCAGCGCCCCTTAGTCCGCAATCTTTCACGGTCCAAGAGGCGCTGTGAGCAGATACTTTTACTTCCCGACACCTTCTGCCTCTAGATCTGGATCAGCAGCTGGCAGGATCACCGGTTCATCGCTGGAAACCTGAACAATAGGCTGCTCGGTGGTCATCAGGCTAAAGTGCTCACCGTCATGGCGGTCAATACCCTCATCCACGGCCTGCTCCAGAACTTCCAGCGCTACCTTGCCACGAAGCACCAAAGGATCCTTACTCAGGTCCTTCCAGATAGCCACGCAGAGCAAGAGCATGACCAGCACAAACGGTAGCGCCGCGACAATGGTGATGTTCTTTAGACCATTCAGCGCTTCTGCCGGATGCTCTCCACCGGCCAGCAGCATCACTGCGGCCACCGCCCCTACGGAGACGCCCCAGAAGATCACTGATTTCTTGGTCGGTTCTTCGGCTCCGCGTTCGCTGAGCGCACCCATCACAATCGAGGCCGAGTCAGCGCCGGTGACAAAGAAGATGGCAATCAGTATGACGGTCAAAACCATCAGTGCCGAGGCGAACCAGCCAGGTAGGTTCAGGCTGCCCAATAGCTCAAAGAGTACCGAGTCGAAGTTGATGTCCGGAGCCCCGTCCACCATCTGGGTGATCGCTTGGCCCATATCGCCCGAGCGTTCAGCACGTTCCTGAATGCCGATGGCACCGCCACCAAAAATCGCGAACCACAGCAGGGTCACTGCCGATGGAACCAGCAGTACGCCGGTGACAAACTGACGGATGGTGCGGCCACGGGAAATGCGGGCAATAAACAGACCAACAAATGGGGTCCATGAAACCCACCAAGCCCAGTAGAAGATGGTCCACGAGGACAACCAGCTGGCCATGTCACCATCACCGGATGATGCGGTGCGTGATGCCATCTGCGGCAGATCAGCAATGAAGGATCCAACCGCGTTCGGGATAACGTTCAAGATGAACAGCGTCGGGCCGCCAATGAAGACCACCAAGGCCAGAGCGACGGCCAGCACCATGTTGATATTGGAAAGCCACTGAATTCCGCGCTCAATACCGGAGACTGCCGAGGCAACAAACAGAGCGGTGAGGATGGCGATGATCAAGACCAGCACGCCGGAGCCTACTGAGGACATGATCCCGGCGGACTGAATACCGCCACCAATCTGCAATGCGCCTAGACCCAGCGAACAAGCCGAACCAAACAAGGTGGCCAAAATGGCCAGGATGTTGATGGTTTTGCCGCCCCAACCGTTGACGGCACGTTCGCCAAAAATCGAAGAAAACATTGAAGAGAATAACTGCGGGCGACCCAATCGGAAACTTCCGTACGCCATACCCAAACCAACAATTGCGTACATGGCCCAAGGGAAAAGCGTCCAGTGGAACAGCGTGGTTCCCATAGCGGTTCCCACTGCGGCCGAGGTCTGTCCGCCGACCGTTTCAGGTGGTGGAACCATGTAGAAGTACAGCGGTTCGCCCACACCGTAGAACACCAACCCGATGCCCATACCGGTAGCAAACATCATGGAGATCCATGAGACGGTGCTGAACTGTGGCTTTTCATCATCCTTACCCAGCGGGATGCGGCCAAAGTTCCTGGCGGCCACCACGAGAACAAAGATGGTGAAGACGGTGGCTGCGATAACAAAGACCCAGCCGGTATTGGTGATCACCCAATCAAGGGCAGTGGATGCGACACTACCCAACCCCTCGGGCGAGATGAATCCCCAGGCGATAAACGCCAGAGTGAGAATGCCTGCAATTCCGAACACCCAATAGTCAGTTCCGCTGTTCAGATATCTTCGTGGCTTGCGTTTGCGCGCTGTATGCAGCTCGCTCACAAGGTCTACTTCAGGTTGCTCTGTGCTCTTCATAGCATTTCCTTTGCGGTGAGTTGGCGCCCCGCCGGCTGGGTGTGGTCCGTGGCGGTTAGCCTAGTGCCAGATCACGGGGGTGAGCCGTGATGAGGGAGTCGGGAGGGCGCATCATTGCCCCAGCCCAAGCTAGAAATGGCAGGCAACCGGCTCCGATGACGTGCTTGCCACAGGTATTGCGGGGCTGAGGCTTCGCTGCCTCAACCCCGCACCTGCTGAAGTTCTTCGTGGCGTTTAGGCGCCAATCATGCCGTGTGGATCAAGCACAAACTTCTGTGCCGCACCCTCATCAAAGGCTGCATAACCCTTCGGTGCATCCGTCAGCGCAATGGCGGTGGCATTGACGTTTTTAGCAATCGAAACCTTGTCGGAAAGGATCGCGTGCATCAGGCCACGGTGGTACTTCATTACCGGGCACTGACCGGTGACAAAGGTGTGAGACTTAGCAAAACCAAGACCAAACCGCATGGACAGCGAACCCTGCTTAGCAGCCTCGTCGGTGGCTCCTGGATCTCCGGTGACGTACAAGCCCGGGATGCCCAAGCTTCCGCCTGCTCGGGTGATTTCCATCAGCGAGTTCAGCACGGTGGCAGGCTGTTCCTTGCCGGCATTGTGTCCGTGTCCGCGAGCTTCAAAGCCCACCGCGTCAATACCGCAATCTACTTCTGGAGTACCGAGGATCTGCGCAATTTGCTCTCCCGGATCTCCCTTGGAGACGTCCACAGTTTCGCAACCGAAGCTGCGTGCCTGGGCCAAACGATCTTCGTTCAGATCTCCCACGATGACCGTTGCTGCACCGAGCAACTGGGCTGAGGTTGCTGCTGCCAGACCCACTGGGCCGGCACCTGCCACGTAAACGGTGGAGCCAACGGTGACGCCAGCGCCAATGGCACCGTGATAGCCGGTGGGGAAGATGTCCGAGAGCATGGTCAGATCCAAGATCTTCTCCAGGGCCTGGTCACGGTCAGGGAACTTCAGTGCGTTCCAGTCTGCATAGGGAACCAGCACATACTCGGCCTGTCCGCCGACCCAGCCGCCCATGTCCACGTAACCGTAGGCTGAGCCCGGACGATCAGGGTTCACGTTTAAACAGATGCCGGTCTGGCCAACCTTGCAGTTGCGGCAGCGTCCGCAGGAAATGTTGAAGGGTACCGAGACCACATCACCGACCTTGAGGAACTCAACGTCGCGACCAACTTCCACCACCTCGCCGGTGATTTCGTGGCCTAGGACCAAGCCTTCCGGTGCGGTGGTGCGTCCTCGAACCATGTGCTGGTCAGAGCCGCAAATGTTGGTGGCGATGGTCTTGAGAATGACGCCGTGGTGTACTTTTCTGCCGATGTTGGCCGGATGCACTCCCGGACCGTCTTTGAGTTCAAATTCGGGGTACGGAGTGTCGATGAGTTCGACTTTTCCGGCTCCTGCATAGCTCACTGCTAGATTGCCCATGCCAGACCTTTCGAATGAAATATTAGTTGGATACTAATCGGATGTACGAAAGTCTCCACATCTGAGTCAGTCATGTCAATAGGTTGCTGGAACTAAGAAGTGCCCTTAGGTGAGCCCTAGGCCTACCAGCTCAGTCCAGTTCGTCGGCCGAGCGTTGGGAGATAATTCCGCGGGCTGTGTCCTGCAAAATTTTCAAAGACTCGTCAATCATCGGAGAGCCCACGCTGCCTTTTCGGGTGACGGCGAGAATTCGACGTGAGGGCTTTGCCGCGCCGCTGACCCGTCGACGCACCACGTTTTCAACATTGCCCAGGGTGGCCAAGCGAGGCAAAAGTCCCACACCCAATCCGGCGCCAATAAACGCGATCATGGTTTCCCACTCCACCGCTTCATGAGCAATATGCGGAGTCACGCCCAGGGAGGTAAACGCGGCAACAAACAGTGCCCGGTACACCGAGTGCTCGGCTTCGGTAATCCACGGATCATCGGCCAACTGTTCCAAAGACACCGACTTATTGCCGGCCAAGCGATGGTCAGCAGGCAACACCACATCCAAGGGATCATCAAGCAGCACCGTCTGCTCAAAGCGAGCCTGAACCATGGAACCAGTCTGCGCCTGACTGGCTACAATCACCGCTAGGTCAATGCGTTCAGAAAGCAGCAGATCTAGACAGCGCTGGGGTTGCGCCTCAACAAGTCGCACTTCCATCTCGGGACGGGTGGTGCGTAGTTTTGCCGCCAGCGGGGCCAAAAGTTCGGCCGCTGCCGTGGAGAATCCACCAAGGCCAAAGCTGGACTGCAGCTGCCCGGAAGCCGTGCGCGAAGAAGCCATCAACAGCTCCCACTGCGTCACAATCGAGTCAACGCCTGCAACAAAATGCCTACCGGTGGCGGTCAATCGCACCCCTCGACCATCCTTGACCAACAGCTCTAGGCCAAGGCTGCGCTGTAGTTCGCGTAGCTGCGCGGATACCGCCGAGGGCGAGTATCCGGTCAATTCCGCGGTTTGGGCGATAGTTCCGGTGGAAGAGAAGACTCGCAGGGTGCTCAGGCGTGGATCAATCATGCACTAATTGTGCACGATTTCATCCAAAATATTGCGCTTTTCATGGATACTAATTCTCCCTAGTCTCGATTCATGCGGTAGATCACAATGGTGTTCCCTTCACCGCTATATCCACAGCAAAAGGGCGCGCATCGCCCCGTGTTTCTAGGAGTACAGATGACCGCTTCGGTAGGTGCCACGCGAAGCTCGCGAGGCAAACTCGTTTCGACACTGGACACGCAACAGCTCGCCGAGATTACCGAACTCTTCTCAAATCGGCGCAAGGGCTTTTCACTCGAAGCCCCCTTCTACACCGACCCCGCAATCTTCAAAGTAGAAATGGAAGCCGTCTTCGGCACCCACTGGCTTTTTGCCGCCAGCGTTGCCGAACTCCCGGAGCCCGGCGACTACGTCACCTTGGATTACGGACCCCACTCACTGATCGTGCTGCGCACCGATGACGGCGGAGTCAACGTCCTACACAACGTCTGCCGCCACCGCGGAGCCCGCGTACTTACCTCTAGTTCGGGCAGCACCGGCAATCTGGTCTGTGGCTACCACTCGTGGACCTACTCGCCAGAAGGCAACCTAATCCACGCCTCCTCCCCGGGTGAAATCGACTTCGACAAAAACTGCTTTGCGCTCAAGCGTGCCCACGGCCGCATCCATGCTGGCCTAATCTTTGTCTCCATCGCTGACACGCCACCGGCTGACTTTGATGATGTCGCCAAAATCTTTGAACCATACCTCGCTCCTCATGATCTGGGCAGCTCAAAGGTCGCCTACCAGCAGGACATCATTGAAGAAGGTAATTGGAAGCTGGTGATGGAGAACAATCGCGAGTGCTACCACTGCGATGGCCACCCAGAGCTAGCCTGTTCCCTGTTCCCCACCTGGGGTCTCACCGACGAACTGGTCCCATCACATTTAGAAGAAGTCTGGGAACGCAACAAGAGTGCCCAAGCCGCATTGGAAGAACGCTGCCGCCGTTATGGATTGCCCTTTGAAGTGGTAGAAGAACTTGATACCCGCATCGCCGGCATCCGCATCTCGCGCGAATCCTTGGACGGAGACGGAGAATCCTTCTCCGCCGATGGCCGCCGACTGTCCAAGAAGCTACTGGGCGACCTGCGCGACTTCCGCCTGGGCCGCTGCTCCATGCACCTACAGCCAAACTCGTGGTTCCACTTCCAGTCCGACCACGTGATCACCTTCGCCGCCTACCCGATCAATGAACACCAGACCCTAGTGCGCACCACCTGGCTGGTGGCCGACGACGCGGTAGAGGGCGTCGACTACGACCTGGAAAAGCTGACCTACACCTGGAAGCAGACCAACCTGCAGGACAAGGCCTTTGTGGAACTGTGCCAAACCGGAGCCGGCAGCCCTGCCTACCAGCAAGGCCCCTACATGAAGAGCGAATACCAGGTCGAAGCCTTCATCAGCTGGTACACCCAGCGCGTGCTGGAGCACCTGGCATGAACAAAGGCACGACCGTGGTAGGCCCGTCCACCGCGCAGCGCATCCGCGGATTGGAAATGCCGTGGAACCGGGTACTGCGCAGCCCCGAGCAGCCAGCCACCGCGGCCAAGGCGCTCGGTCCGTGGCACCCGCAGGAATTTTTAGCCGAGTGTGTGCAGAACATCGAGGAAGCCGGCGGGCTGATGACCTTTGTCTTCCGCCGCGTGGACGGCGCCCCGTTGGCCTTCCGCGCCGGTCAGTACCTGAACATCGCTTTCCCGGTCTACGGAGAAAACGAAGAGACGGTTGATCGCAGCTACTCAATTTCTAGCGCTCCGACCGTGCCCTGGACCTTTAATATCAGCATTAAGCGCGACGCTAAGGGATTGGTGTCCAACTGGGCTCACGAAAACCTGCGCCCGGGCATGGTGCTGGATATGCTCGGACCGGTGGGTGCCTTCCACCTCGGTGACTCGGACCGTCGAGCCCGCTACCTCTTTTTGGCAGCAGGAGCAGGCGTCACCCCGATCATGTCCATGGTGCGCACCATTCACACCCTGCCAGGCCAGGCCGATGTGATTGTGCTCTGCCACGGCACCGTCCCAGGAGACTTTCCCTTCTGGCAGGAGCTGGAATATATCTCCAAGGTTGATACCCGCATCAAGGTGTACTACTCCCTAGGAGACCGCGACAAACCCAAAAATTGGAAGGGTTACACCGGCCGACTGTCGGCTTCCATGATTGATGCGGTGGCCCCCGATGCCAATGGACGCAAGGTTTTTGCCTGTGGACCCGAAGGCTACTTAAACTCCGCAACCCAGCTTTTGCATGATGTCGGCGTGGATGACACCTCGGTCTTTATGGAGTTTTTCTCTGGCGACCGCAAAACCTTACTGGAATACCAGAAGGAAATTGTGCTCGCCGAGTCCATCGCCGAGGAAGTGGCCGAGTCGGTGGAAGAGTTCTACGAGAGCCAACCACCAGAACTTGGCATGTACGAACCGGAATACGATGAGACCGGGACCCTCCAGTCGGTTGGCCAAGAGCTGATCGCGGTGGATTCTGCCGCACCGATTCCCCCACCAGAACCGGTTGACCCACTGTTGCCGCCAGATACCTCGGACTACGAGTGCGTCGGTGAAGGCAACATCACCATGAGCTTTGTGCGCTCCAAACTCAACGTGCTGATCAACCCGGAGCAGAAGATTCTCGGTGTGGCCAAAAATGCCGGGGTACGTATCGCCGCCAACTGCCAAGAAGGCATGTGTGGCTCATGCAAGGTCATCAAACTTTCCGGCGAGGTCACCATGAATCATCAAGGCGGCATCCGCGCCCGCGAAATTGCGGCCGGCAAGTTTTTGCCTTGTTGTTCCACCGCCTCTTCGGATCTGGTCATCGACGCCTAGTTTCCAGATCCACCACAAACTTAGTCATCAAGAGCTTAAGGAGTCACCATGTCCCCCGTTTCCCCTCGGGTCATCATCATCGGCGCCGGCATTGTCGGAGCCAACCTCGCCGACGAACTGGCCGCCCTGGGCCACACCAATACCTTGGTCATTGAGCAGGGGCCACTGAACATTCCCGGAGGTTCCACCTCGCACGCTCCGGGACTGGTGTACTCCTCCAATTCCTCAAAGTCGATGACCGAGTTTGCCCAGTACACCATCAAGAAGCTCACTTCTCTGGTGGGCGCCGATGGCACCGGATCCTTCCTGCCGGTGGGCGGCCTAGAAATCGCCACCACCGCAGAGCGCCTGAACGACTTGCACCGCCGTGCCGGCTGGAACCGCTCCTATGGTGTTGAAGCCGAGGTGATTGACGCGGACGAGTGCCTGAAGAAGTTCCCGATGCTCGCCGAAGGCAAGGTGCTTGGCGGGCTATATACCCCGGGCGACGGCCTGGCCCTGGCTGCCAAGGGCACCGCGCTGGTGATGGAACGTGCCAAGGCGGCCGGCGTTGAATTCCGTGACCGCACCATCGTTACCGACATTGAACAGTCCGGCGGCAAGGTCACTGCGGTGATCTGTGGCGACGAACGCTTCGAGGCCGACGTGGTGGTCTCCTGCGCCGGTTTCTGGGGTCCAAACATCGGCAAGATGGTTGGCACCACCATCCCACTGCTGCCCCTGGGCCACCAGTTTGTCTGGACCACCCCGGCCCCTTCGCTGGCCGGCATCAACGAGTTGCCTAATGGTGCCAGCCGTCCGATCCTGCGCTACCAGGACCGCGACCTCTACTACCGCGAATGGGGAGATCGCATTGGCATCGGCTCCTACGCGCACCGCCCGATGCCGGTTGATCTGGATACCCTTCAGTCCTACCGCCCAGAGGAGATCACCCACGAACGTATGCCTTCCTCGCTGGAGTTCACCCCAGACGACTTTGCCGCCGAGTGGGAAGCCACCCAAGAGTTGCTGCCAGATCTGCGCAACACCCAGATCCAGCGCGGCTTTAACGGCATCTTCTCTTTCACCCCGGATGGCGGCTCACTGGTCGGTCAGTCCAAGGAAGTTGATGGCTTCTACGCGGCCGAGGCCGTCTGGGTCACCCACGCACCGGGCATCGCCAAGGCCGTGGCCGAGCTGATCATCACCGGTACCTCCAAGACCGATCTGAGCGACTGCGATCTGAACCGTTTTGAAGACGTGCAGACCACCAAGGAATACGTCAGCGAAACCTCACAGCAGAACTTTGTGGAAATCTACGACGTCCGCCACCCGCTGGAACCACGCACCAAGCCTCGCGCGGTGCGCACCTCCCCGTTCTACTCCCGCCAGCAAAAACTCGGCGCCTTCTTCCTAGAAGGTACCGGCTGGGAGCGTCCACACTGGTACGAGGCCAACGCTGCACTACTTGATCAATTGCCCGCCGAATGGGCTGCCCCAGAACGTGATGATTGGTCCAACAAGTTCCACTCGCCGATCGCGGCAGTAGAAGCGTGGAAGACCCGTACCGCGGTGGCCATGTTTGATATGACTCCGCTCAAGCGTGTGGAAATCACCGGCCCCGGCGCCGGCGCCCTGCTTCAGGGTCTAACCACCGCCAACATGCTGCGTGCCCCGGGCATGGTCAGCTACACCCTACTGCTCGACGCCGCCGGCGGTATAACCAGTGATATCACCGTGGCCCGCATTTCCGACGAGCTCTACCAGGCCGGCATCAACTCGAATGTGGATGTTGCCTACCTGAGTCGTGAGGCAAAAAAGCACAACGCGGCCAACCCGGGCCAGTGGGCTGCGGTCCGCGATATCACCGCCGGCACCTCGTGCATTGGTTTGTGGGGTCCATTGGCTCCCGAAGTGATGGCCAAGGTCTCCGACGATGACATGAGCAACGACGGATTGAAGTACTTCCGCACCAAGCAGATCACCATCGCTGGCATCCCGGTCACCGCCATGCGCCTGTCCTACGTGGGTGAATTCGGTTGGGAGCTCTACGCTTCAGCCGATGTCAGCGCACGACTCTGGGACGCACTGTTCGAGGCTGGCCAAGAACAGGGCATCATCGCCGGTGGACGCGAGGCGTTCAACTCGATGCGTCTGGAGAAGGGCTTCCGTTCCTTCGGCACCGATATGACCAGCGAGCATGAACCAGAACAGGCAGGCCTGGGCTTTGCGGTCAAGGCTGCCAAGACCGTGGACTTCGTCGGCAAGTCGGCCCTGGCCGAACGTGCCGCTGCCGCCACCAAGCGTCTGCGTTGTTTGACCGTGGATGACGGAGTTTCCGTGGTGATGGGCAAGGAGCCAGTATTCGTGGACGGCAAACCTGCTGGCTACGTCACCAGTGCCGCCTACGGCTACACGGTGCGTAAGCCGATCGCCTACGCCTGGCTGCCTATCACTGTTGAAACCGGAGACTCGGTAGACATCGAATACTTCGGTAAGCCAATCACTGCCACCGTGGTCGATGATCCACTGTACGATCCGCAGATGGAACGCTTGCGTGGCCTGTCGCTGGCCACTTCGGCCAGCTAGGCGTAAGAAGTAGAAGAGGCCCGGCTGCCTGCTTGCCGGGTCGAGATTTGCCGGTGCCGAAGCGATCAGGTTCCTTCGCTGTGTTCTCACCGAATGGGCATTTTTGCGCAGTGCATTACTGAACCCGCCCGCTCCAGCAAGATACGTTGCAGCTCTCCTGTTGGATGTGCTAATGACCATGGCTAATTCCCGGGGTACCCCAAGGGTCGATTCCCAGGAAGCACCCAGCTTGGCATCGAGGATTCCACTGCCTCTAGTACCTTACTGATCTGGAAGGCGGTGCCAGCAGGCACCACCGAAGCACCGTGACACTGAACAAAGGAGAAATCTCCATGGGCATTCTAGGATGGATCGTTTTGGGACTGATCGCTGGGGCTATTGCCAAGGCCATTAAGCCCGGGCAACAGGGCGGCGGATGGATCGCGACACTGCTACTGGGTATCGTCGGTGCCCTCGTCGGCGGATGGATCGGCTCCGCAATCTTCAATGTGGGAATCAACCAGTTCTGGTCACTCTCAACCTGGCTACTGGCTATTGGTGGTTCACTCGTGGTCCTGGTCATTTGGGGCTTGCTGACCCGCCGACGCGCCTAGGCCTCATGCCATAGCCCGTGAACGCACCCCGCTCAGGGGTGCGTTCACGGGCAACGGCAATTCCACGTGCCCAGGCAAGGGCCTGCCCTAGTTTTGCGGTTCTTTATGCTACTTGCACTCCAGGCACTGTCCAGTTCCCCGAGCTTGACTCGACTCTTCGCACTCTGCCTATTCTTCGTAGTTATGCTCGGTGAATCTTTTGAGCAAGGTTTGGACTCCCGCGGCCCGGCCCACCCAGTATTCGGGTTCGAGGCGAAAGCCGTTGGACACTTCCTTCGTCATATCCGTCAATCCATTGCGGTGGTCTTCGAATTCGTCTGGGCTGACACTCAGATCAATACGCCTCAGTGGCATTCACATCCCCCTGCCATTGAGCTAAGACGAAGTAAGATTTCCCCGGGAATCAGTGCCAGATGAGTGATCGCCCTGCGCAGGATGGTGCAGCTCGCGGTCGCTATATTCCACGCTGTCAATCAGGCCCTGCAGGAATTTCCCCGCCGCCCTGCGCTCCTGCGCGCTGAGCACGTCAACGGCTTCCATCATCCGCTCGTGCATCTGTTGCAAGGTCTCTCGCACCTCGGTGTCGCTGTACTGGGTGGGGACAATACCCACCGATCTGCGGTCAGCCGGATGCACGATCCGTTCAGCGTATCCGTCACGACACAGCCGGTCGATCATGGCTGACACCGAGGCATTAGAAATACCTAGTTTCTCAGCGAAATCTCGTTGACGGGGCACTTCCCCCTTTCGGTGTACCCTCAACAAAAAACGTAGGGCAGTCATATCGGTCTCGTTCATCCCCATGGATCCGCGAGTCTGCTCGCGCATTTTCCGCTCCGCATCACGATAGCGGCGCATCAGGTTCAACAGGTCAACAGCGTCCGGATCCCAATGGCCGTCACCATACCAATATCCATTTGCCCCATGGCCGCTCATGAGAACTCCTTTCATCGGATTCGAGCACAACAGTTGAGAATTTTGAGGACCGCTCACACCTCACGGTTAAACTCCGCCTTGCATCTTTTGAAAAAAATAATGTAGCCTTTCTAATAGTTAGCTTGTCTAAACATATTCTACTACGAAACATCGACGAGTGCCGGAGTGCAAGATGAAAGAGCATTTAGCAGTTCTCACAGATAACAGGACTACGGTCAAAAAGGCATGGACTGACAGGATGCAAAAGATCGCATCGTTCGGGACAGAGCAATGCCGACTGAGAAGCACAGTGCATTCGGCGATCTGCACCATCCAAGGCACGCCGGAAAAGCTGATCGTCAATCTTGCCTGCACCGCAAAGAGCGAAGAACATGTCACCGAGCACATGAACTTCGTCAATGACACCTTGTTGCCGCAGATGGAGCAGCTCCTGGGTATCCAGTTTGAAGTACGGAATCTACAGTTCGCCGTGGCTGGCCGGGAAAATCTCTTGGCTCAGCCCGAACACCTCCACGGCGGGCAGCGCGCCACTGATTGGCTAGAGAACCCCTTCATTGCACCGACATTGACCCCCGCCCAAGGCCTGCGGCTAGAGACGAGAGGGGCGCACGCGGATTTGAGCATGGCCTAAGGAATCCCAAGGCCAGCGCGATCGATGACATTCCAGTGCATCGATAGCGCACCCTTTGCAGCACCGTATTCACTGAGTAACGTATGAAAGGGAAGTATCTACAATGCCAGGTCGATTTGCTAGAACCCAGACCGCTGATCGGGTCGCTGATTTTCTCGCTACCCGTGAGGGCAAGTCCCATTTGACGTATTTTGGCTGGGCTCCGGGCATGCCCATTGTGATTACTCGCCCCAGCGAACCTCTCCATGATGTGATGGCGATGGTCTCTGTACACGGTCGAGCGGTGCTGGTGGCCACACTCGATCCCCGGAGCGAGGAGCTGCGCATGCTACACATCACCACCCCGCAACCTGCGCTACGCGTGGTTACCCCAGCACCCTCCTCGATGACCATTGGGGAGTTCTTAGACCGTGTCGCTTCGATGACAATTGTCGAATTTCGTGTGAGGTTCTGGCAGCACACCGCCGTAGCCCACGTGATTCCTTCCTGCCCTGCCATGCAGACGCCAAACACCGCTGGCATGAGATACCAGCTACCGACCCAGCGGCTCACTTTGGCAACCACCGACGCGAAATAGCCAGCAGGCTCTTCTCCTTAGAGTCCACCCTGTGGGCAGCTACTGAACACCAACCCCAGCAGCTGCCCACAGGGTGGTTTCTGCCGTGGATGCATCCGCAGCACCATGCTTTGGAAAGACGGTCCCTTTCAAGGCTGAGCGGGCCCCGATCACTGACCTTTGGCGGATTTCATCTGCTGATAAGCATCGAGCGCCATTTGCCGTGATTCCTTCAGGTCCACCACCGGCTCAACGGCCAACGGCGCATAGGCAGCGACGTAGCTACCTGAAGGATCAAACTTCTTGGCTTGAAGTTCCGGATTGAACACCCTGAAATAGGGGGCAGCATCCGCCCCACTGCCGGCAACCCACTGCCAATTGGCCGTGTTGCTCGCCAGATCCGCATCCACCAAGGTGTCCCAAAACCATTGCTCGCCGACCCGCCAGTGCAACCCAAAATTCTTGACCAGTAAGCTGGCCGTCACCATACGCACGCGATTATGCATCCAACCGGTCTGCCATAACTGCGCCATCCCCGCGTCAACCAGTGCGATTCCGGTGCGACCACGTTGCCACGCTTGCGCCAAGTGCGCCGCCCGAGCCGAATCCTCGGGCCAGGCCCAATCAAAATCGTCAAACTCTACGCGCAAATTTTCGGTGGGCATTTCTGGATGGTGGTAGTAGAGATGCCAGCAGAAATCCCGCCACGCAATTTGGCGGCGCATAGCCAACGCACCCTGAGCGAACCCCGGGGTGCTGCTCGCCAACACACTGAGCTCGTTCCATACCTGGTGCGCGCTGAGGTGTCCCCAACGCAGGGCCGCAGACAGCGCGGAGGTCCCGTCGAGGTCCGGTCGATCATGCTGATCCTGATAGTCTTGCGCGATCTGATCACGCACCATGGCCAGGCGCTCGTGGGCTGCTGGTTCGCCTGGCGTCCACGTTTCAGCCAAGCCCGTAGACCAATCCGGAGAGGTCGGCAGTAACTCCCAGCTCTGCAGCTCTTCGTTGAGTGGCAGCTTGCCCTGCGGCACGGATTGTGGGGCAGGCGCGGGCTGGGCAGGGCGAATCTCGGTGTCGCATAATGCCTTATGGAAGGGGGTGAAAACCTTGTATCCGGTCCCTGACTGCGTCAGCAGTTCCCACGGTTCGTGAAGCAAACTCCCGGCGTAGCTGTGCGCGGGAATCCTAGCCTTGCGCATCGAACTCTCAAGCTCGGCATCGACGGCGCGTTCAGCATGGCCATAGCGCCGGTTGAAGTGCACCCCAGCCACAGCACCGTGGGCGATCACGTCGTCGAGGACCTGCACTGTTCTGCCTCGACGCAACAACAGCGGAATGCCGAGCTCTTTGAGCGATGCACGCAAACTGAGCAGTGCGTGGTGCAGCCACCAACGGGCCGCGCCTCCCAACGGCCTGATGCCGGGAGAACTCTCATCAAGGATATACAGCCCCACCACCGGCCCCATCGCACTGGCCGCCAGCAGTGCAGGATGGTCTGCGGTGCGCAAATCATCGCGGAAAAGTACTAGCTGACATCCCTGGGCGGAGGTGAGGCTATGGCTGGGGTTCATGCAGCCAGCGTAAATCACTCTCCGCGGGCAGCCCGAGAACCTGAGTACCAGCAGTGAACGGTGCCGTTTCATCTGCGCTCAGGACATTCCAACAGGGCTGTTTACCTCCGTGGCCCAAAGCACCATCGGCACGTCCAGAGGGAAATAACTGGCTCACCGAACCCGTGTGGCTGTCTTAGCAATTCCCTCGTCCTAGTCAAGCCCATGCGGGGTCTTCGCCCAGACACGCAGCGATGGAGGGTAGGACCCAGTAGGCGGGGTTGAGCACCGCGAACACTGCCACCCTGGTCCCACAGCGGCGCCTCGAAACCAGTGCCGAAAACAGAATCATTCTGCATTACCCAAGAGCATGGTCGCCCAGCCTAAGGCTAAGAGGCCTGCGCGACATCGCAACCCGATCAAGCAGACACCCACAGAGGTGATGATCGTGAATCCGCGAACCAGCGGGTAGGACAGGTTCGTGAGCGGAGCACTGGCAATGAGGCCAACCTATACCCACCGCTCCCCTAGACAGGTGCGCCGCACAAACCCCAGGAGACGACGCATATTCACGGCGGCCGTAACCATATAACCTTTGACCCACGCTGAGACCTTGGAACAGGCTTGCACCCACGTGGTCGAGTCGATGAACCCCAGTCGGAATCCACGCATACTGTCGCGTAGCCCCAAGTCAACGCCCCGGTAACGTTCCACGGATCCCAACCATCGAGCTCACTCAGTTGCGCAGAGCGCAAGTGATTCGACGTGCCACCCAGCGGCAATGGAATTCCGCTGGCCTCGATGCCCGGAATCATGGAAGCACACCAGTGCGAATCTTCCACCGCGAACATTCGAGTGAGCACTTTGTGCCCGGCATTGTAGTAGTTCACGGCTGTTTGGACGCTGACCAGTGGGCGGAGAGTCGGTGGCTGAGCGCGCCGACCCTCGTTGCTCACTGTCATGGCGAGGCGCACGAGGATCATCGACGGTCGAGCATCAGTAAATTCACAGCGTCGATAATCAAGCAAGCAGGACCCTGGCTCCAGATCAGCGCTGCCATAAGTCAAACACGTGTTCAGGCCGGTCTCAACGCGTGCTGTCAACCCCGGCGCTAACAGCTGCGGCACCCGGCCTGCCAATAATTCACGCGGCACCGCGAGCCCACGGCGAAAACCGCCGCATGTTTGACCTCCACATCAACTATGCGGCGGTTTGGCGGGCATTATCCGATCGACAGATCCCACTTCACCACGTCGCCGGAAAAGCCCCTATTCATTCATCGCTTCGCCTGGCATCGGCCCTCCCAGCTTCCTACGCGGCCCGACGGACTGGATTGCCCGCCATGGCCAACCCCAAACGCTGGCGTACAGTTACCGGCGTGTGCTCATGGACTCTCCTCTCCACATGATCGTCTGGCAAACTTTTGTTGCTGCCTGCACGGTGTGCAGCAAAAGTAAGGCGGTGGTCACCGTTCCCACACCGCCAGGTACTGGGCTCAGCGCGCGAACCTTGGGTTGCACCGAAGCGGTGTGGACGTCGCCAACTAGTTGCCCATCGTCATCCACGTTCGTTCCTACATCGATAACCACCGACGAGTCAGCCACTTCATGGGCGGTGAGCAGGTTGGCGCGTCCAACAGCCATGACCGTCACCGCAGCCGTCTTGGTGAATTCGGGCAGTTCTGCGGTTTGCGAATGACAGATGCTCACCGTGGCATCACGCTGTAACAACAGCTGAGCCAAGGGTTTACCCACGACCGCTGAGCGTCCGACTACTGCCACATGGTGGCCCGCGAGCGGGATCCGATAATGCTCAAGAATCTCAATCACCGAACGCGCGGTCGCTGGAGCAAAAGCAGGCTGGCCCACAGTTAGTCGGCCAAGACTCAATGGATTGGCCCCGTCAATATGTTTGGTCGGGTCGATCAACTGCACCAACGCCGCAGCATCCACGCCACTGGGTACCGGGGTCTGCAGGATGATGCCGTGGACTGCTTCGTCCCCGTTCAAGGCCTCAATGGTGGCAGTAAGTTGCGCCTGGGTACCGTCCGGCAGTTCCAGCACTTGACATTCAACGCCTTGTGCAGCGGCGGCTCGCTCGATGGAGCGCACATACCATGTGGTCGCTTCGTTCCGGGTCGCGAGGACGACCGCTAACCGTGCACTGAAGCTATCACGGTTCAGACCGACTACCAACTGAGCGGTCCGCGCCCGAATCTCATCAGCTACCGGTTTCCCACTCAAACGTTGTGCCGTCATACCGTCACCGCCGAGCGCACCTCGCAGCTGAGCTTTTGAGCTTGACCGATCATCTCACTGGCTAGGTTCGTGACCAGACCCAGGCGCTCCCGCTCTACTTCATCCTTGATGGCAGCGATATTCATTTCTAAGGTGACCAGCGCGGTTCCTAAAGCAGCGCGCGCAGACTCCCCTGCGGCAGCAATATCACTAGAAACGGCGCGATTTGCTATAGGCAATAAGTCTTGGGCAAGGTTGATGATTTTAGAAGCGATGTCAACCGTGGATATCAAAGGAGCGGCTGCTTCAATGGTGGCCTTGCGAATCGTTGTACTTCGAATGAGCTTCTGCTCTTCATCATCTTTTGGCAAAAAATACGCATCACTGAGCAGTCCGAACAGCCGCTCATCTTCTTCAGCGGCGTGTATTGCTTCTCGCATATGCTGCTTTGCTCTTTGTGCGATGAGCTCAGCTTGCTCTTGAACCTCGACATACCGTGGGCCGGAGGTAAATTCTGCCACCATTGACACCAGTGCGGCGCCCTGGGCCGCATGCAGTGCTGCCGCCGCCCCTCCGCCTGGAGCGGGCGCTCTAGAAGCGAGCCGCTGAAGATAACTGGTGACAGTTTCAGTGGTGATCATGGAATATCCCATCGCTCAGTGTGCATGGCATGACAGTCCTAGACCAACCGGATCTGGCCGTGTTGGCTGCTTCAGCCCGCACCATAATGGGCCACAGGAATGCTGAATACGACACATAGGGCTTAATATCCAGTTGGTATATCACACTTTATTGAAGTCTAGAACACCACCGCGCGCTGGTCAAGAGCTTTTCCGCTAGCCTCCACGAACGTTAACTTCCAGTCCCAAACAGACAATGAGGCGCAGCCTAAATACTCAACTCGCGCCTGGTTGTTTCGTGCTATTCAATCCAAGTCTTACCCATGTCAACCAGTAACGTCTGGAACGCGTTTTCTGCTGGTGCGCGAACACGATCCCTGCGCTGAGCCAAGACCACACTTCGCGCTGCGGCACCCGAACCAAGAGAAAGGATTTTGACGCCTGGATGTGGGTTCATCACCGCGGACTGCGGCGCCAAGGCAATGCCCAGTCCAACAGAAACCATCGCTTGAGCTTCTTGATAATCGTTAGCCTGGAAGGAGATCTTTGGCGAGAAACCTGCGGCGTTGCAAGAGCGCTCTAGGAGCTCAGCAACCGGATGCATGTTTGCTCTGACGATCCAGTGATCGCCTGACGTGGCAGCCATATCCACTTCATCAAACTCAGCTAAAGGGTGGTCGGCACCAACAACCAAAACAGTAGGTTCGGTAAACAACGTGGTGAGTTCAAAGTCCGTCCGGTTCAGCGGCATCCAGTCATATTCCCACAGCAGACCAAGGGAGATTTCGCCACGGGAGAGCAACCCCATAAGCTCCTGCAATCTCGTACTACGCACGTCGAGATTAATCGACGGGTACATCTTGCGGAACTTGCTGATGACCTGAGGCAAGAACGAACTACCCAGCGTTGGGAAGGTACCCAAACTCAAGCTGCCACTTTTCAGTCCTGCCAGCTGGTCTAAGTCCGCTATGGCCGCATCCATTCGACGCAAGATCGAGCGTGCGTGACCGGCAAGGATATGTCCTGCATCCGTGGGAACCATGCCGCGCGCATGTCGCTGCAGCAGCGGTTGCCCCACTTCTTCTTCCAGCTTTCGCAACTGCTGGGAGACGCCAGATGGAGTGTAAAAAAGTTCATCAGCAGCCGCCGTGACCGATCCGCCTTCTACGACGGCGAGCAGTATTTGCAGTCTTTTGATGTCGAGCACGCCAGCACCTTTCAGTAAAACTTAACTATATTTCAGAAAGCTTACACGCCATGGAATCACTCGAATAGACAACGATCGCTTCAGCCCGCTTCAAGCCCCAGCAGCAATTCTCCACGTCTAAACAGTTTGTAATTTCGCAGTTTTAAGCATTACTACAACTATATGCAGTTTTTGTAGCTACTCATTAACTGACTGCTCACGGATCATCAATAGCAGATTATTGTGCTGGCCGTCACGGTCAAGGCTGGCGCGCAGTTCTGAAGAGATTGGCTCAATCCATTGAAACAAGCAGTCACAGCGACTTGGATGCGCGGAGGTACCAGCAAATGCTGGGTCTTCGAAAAAAGCGCACTGCAAGTCCCCGGGTACACTACCGATGAGGTGTTGCTTCGCCTCTTTGGTTCTCCCGACTCCCGCCAAATCGATGGCGTTGGTGGAGGCAGCTCAACGACGAGCAAAGCCGTCATCCTGGAACCAAGCCAGGAACCAGGAATCGATGTTGAGTACACCTTTGCCGAAGTCGGAATCGACCAAGCTGTCGTAGATTGGGGAAGCAACTGCGGAAATTGCTCCGCCGTCATCGCTCCTTACGCCCTGAAACGGGGCTGGGTTCAGGCCAAGGACCAGTTTGTCACCGTGCACATTCGCAACACCAATACGGGACAGCTGCTCGTCGAACAAATGAACCTCGACGGTTCAGAATTTTCGGCCCTCATCCCCGGCGTCCCTTTCACCGCCCAAGGCGTTGAGATAGGTTTCCTCGATCCGGCCGGTGCCACCACCGGGAAGCTGTTTCCTGATAGAAACGAAACGTCAACGCTGAGCATTCACGGCGACACGTCGGAGCAAGTTCAGGCAACGCTCATCGATGCCGGCGCACCCATCGTCATCATTGATGCGCAGTCCGCACGACTTGAAGGCATTGAGTTTTCACACTGGCTCACCGAGTCACTGGATGAAATGCCACGCCTTGACCGCATCCGCCGTGCAGGCGCGGTGGCCATGGGGCTAGCCGACTCTCCAGCCCAAGCCGAACGGGCCATCCCCAAGCTGGCCATCGTCCAAGCCGCCGACACACAGAACCACAACGACCTACTGGTCATGATGCTCTCCATGGGTGCTCCGCATCCAGCCTTGGCCATCACCGGAAGCATTGGGCTGACCCTGGCAGCCCAACATCAAGGAACCGTGCTGGCAAAGCTGCTGAAGCAGACGCCCGGCGAGTTCCTCAAACTACAAACACCTGCCGGTCAGATCACTACCTGGCAGCGCCAGATCGACGGCACATTGGTTGTGGGCACCACCCGCACCGCTCGAGTATTAGCCGAATCTACGCTCAGTTTTGACCCCATCAGCACAGAACATGGTGAACCAACCGTGACTCATCTTGAACTTCCCGACGCCTCAGAAGATCAGCTTCTGCCCGACCCAGAACCTCATCGTCGCCGCACCGTCTTCGCATCGGTGACAGCCTTCGCGGTGCTCGGTCTGGGAGCTACCCTCGTGGGTGGAGGATTACTGAACCCACCAGCCACCACGGCCGACGGTGACTATTCAGGGAAACCATTGAGATGGTCATTCCACTGGCCGAAGGTGGAGGCACCGATACCTGGGCCCGATTTGTCGGCCAAGAACTAGCTCAAGACATTCCCGGGCAGCCCGGATTCGCGCCAGTCAACGAGGCCGGCGGTGAAGGCATTACCGGGAGTAACCGCTTCGCCTCCTCCGCCTCGGATGACGGGACCGAGCTACTGGTCAGCACCGCCACTACGGTGGTCCCTTGGGTCTTGGACCGAAACGTGGTGAAGTACTCGTTCGAGGATCTTACACCGGTTCTGGTCAACGGCACCGGCGGGGTGATCTACGCTCGCACGGCCGCTGGTGTGACGTCCCCCAAGGACCTGACCGACCGGCAGAAGCCATTGGTCTTTGGCGGCATTTCAGCTACCGGCCTTGATCTCACTACGCTGGTTGCCTTCGATCTCTTGCAAGCAGACATCTCGGCAACCTTCGGCTTCGAAGGACGCGGACCAGTCAACTTAGCCCTACAACGTGGAGAAGTAGATATCGACTACACCACCACCTCCTCGTATCAGTCCGCCGTTGAGCCGAGCGAAAAGGACGGGTCAGCTACCGTACTGATGTCCTTTGGCCAGCTCGATGAGAATGGGAAAGTTATCCGTGATCCCAACTTCACGGACACGCCCACAGTGACCGAGGTGTATCAGCAACTGCATGGAAAAGCACCTGAAGGGCCTAAATTTGAGGCCTACAAAACTCTGCTCGGCTTGACCTACACCTACCAAAAGGGACTCTGGGCACCCAAGGATGCACCCGCAGAAGCAGTGACGTTGCTGCGCGACTCCGCCCATGAGCTTTCAGACGATAAAGAATTCAACAAAAAGGCCGCCGAGGTACTCGGTGGTTACCCGATCGTCGCTGATCAAGACCTATCCGAACGCGTTAAAAACGTTTACACCGTGACCGATGAGACCAAGAGCTATGTCACTACCTTGCTCAAGGACTCCTACGGCATCGAATTAGATTAAGAAGGCACGACAATGTTGGATTCCGCATTGGCCGCTTTGGCCTCGCGGGCCGATCCGAGCATGCTATTGATGCTGCTCATCGGCGTTATCTCAGGGTTGGTTATGGGCCTGATCCCAGGCTTGGGCGGCACCGCCGCCGTAGCCATCCTGCTACCGGTCACCTTTGGCATGGAACCTGCGTCCGCGCTGGCCCTGCTCATCGGTGCCTTAGCCGTAGTACATACCTCGGACACGGTATCGGCAGTATTACTTGGTGCCCCGGGCTCAGCTTCTGCCTCGGTCACCATGCTTGACGGGTACGCGATGGCGCGCAAAGGCCAAGCCAAACGAGCCCTGAGCTGTTTATGCTGACCGTTCTCGGCGTGGCGCTGGCCGCGGTGCTCTCTCGAGGCAACGTGATCAAAGGATTAACCGCTGGGCTAGCTGGCATGTTGGTGGGCATGATTGGCACCGCGCCGAGCACCGCTGAAGAACGCTTCACTTTTGGTTCACTCTTCCTCGGCGACGGACTGTCCCTAGTAGCAGTGGCGCTGGGTATTTTTGGCCTGGCAGAAATTGCTTCGCGGGCCAGCCAGCGCCGTGGTGACAAGCAGTCGGTAGAGGTTACCGGTGGGTGGGGCTCGGGCATCCGAGAATGGCTCACCCACTGGTCTCAGGTGCTTCGTGGTGGGCTGATCGGCATTTGGGCCGGAGTTCTACCTGGTGTGGGCGCAACCGCTGGAATTTGGTTGGCTTACGGTCAAGCTGTGGCAACCGCCAAGGACAAGCGCCAGTTCGGTAAAGGTGACCCGCGAGGCATCGTGGGTCCGGAAAGCGCCAACAACTCGCTGGAGGCCGGCGACTTGATCCCCACCTTCCTCTTCGGCATTCCTGGCGGTGTTCCCTCGGCCATGCTCTTGGGCATGCTGTTGACCTACGGCATCCAGCCTGGTCCAAGTATTATCAACGAACACCTTGACCTGCTGTACATGATCATTTGGGCTTTTGCCATTGCCTCGGTACTTGGTGCGCTCTTCTGCTTTATGACGGTACGTCCGTTGTCCTCACTGACCAAGGTTCCCTTCTCTATCTTGGCGGCCGGTCTTGTCGTGATCATGCTGTTGGGCTCATTCCAGGACGGTGGACAGCTCGGAGACCTGTGGGTCATGTTGCTGCTCGGCGTTGCTGGCTGGGTTTTGAAGTCCACCGGTTTCCCACGCGCACCATTTTTAATCGGCTTTGTGCTGGCCATCCCGATGGAACGCTACTACTTCCTTACCGACAGCCTGTACGAGGGCTTCGACTGGATGCTGCGCCCCGGCGCCATGGTGTTCATCGCGATTCTGGTTCTGCCGATCCTCTGGAATATCTTCAAGTGGTTCCGTGCCCGTCGCAAGCTCAGCGCTGATGATGAGCTGAAGTCTGACAGCGCTCCTGATGCTGAGGCTCCGCTGAAGAATTCCATCTGGTCGCTGTGCGCTGCCGCAGTTCTACTGGTTGTATTTGCCGGTTCACTGGTGCTCTCCTCCAGTTACTCGCCGGATGCCAAGCTGGTTCCGCAGTTGGTCGGTTGGGTCGGAGTCATCATGTCCCTGGTTGTGTTGATGACCGAGCTGCGCACCCGCAAGGCGGCGGCAAACACTTCGCAGCAGGTACCCATTGATGCCACCGCGTTCTTGAACGAACAGGCGGCCGTCACCCCTGACGGTGCCACCACTGTCCGCGGCGGATCAGCTGCTTCAGGTAAGCATGCTGCACTGACTAACGAAGCAGTAGTGGGTTCAGCTCGAACTACGGATGCTTTGGTTCCAAGCCTGCCCGGTGTTGCCATGCCCGGCGGCGGAGGTTCGTGGGGTCCGAAGTGGACCGCCGATGCATCCTTCGCACTAAGGACCTTCGCATGGATGGCTGGTTTCCTGATCCTGACAGCACTGTTGGGTTACCTCGCTGCCATCTCCATCTTCCTTCCGACCTTCTTGTTGATCGTGGCTCGCGCCAAGCTCAAAACCACCATCATCTACACAATTGTCTTCTTTGTGCTGATGCTGGCTCTACCTTCTCTGTTGCCCATCGATCTTCCACAGGGCCTGCTGGCCTCGTGGCTCTGTTCCGCTTTTACCTAGGAGAACTCCATGGCAATTCTCGCTTGCTTTAGCAATACGCCCGCAGAAAAAGCTGCAATACGCCGGGCACTGGCCGAAGCCCATAAGGCTCAGGACTCATTGTTGATCGCGAATCTCGATAGGGAACCGATCTCTGAGGCGAACCTTGGCATTGATATGAATGCGTTGTTGGACTTCGGGGTGCCTTTGCAGGTCCTGCCGCAGTCCGACACCGTCCATGATCCCGCCGACTTTGTGCTTCAGTCTGAACAAGATCATCAAGTCTCGCTCATTGTTCTGGGCTTACGTAAACGCTCCAGGGTGGGAAAGTTGTTGATGGGAAGCGTCGCTCAGCGCATCCTCATCGAGGCTGACTGCCCGGTGCTGGCAGTGAAGGCTCAGGATTAGGCTAGGCGTCTAGCAAAATAATTACGGTCCCATTCAAGGTTCCGCGTCCTTTTGATTTGATCAACAAGACGCGGAACCTTTTTGGTCTTCAGCTTCTGGGTGATCGATGAGATAAGACTTCTTCAACAAACTTGTACAAATTAATTGTATTCTGAGGCTATGGAAATTTCTTCGGAGGAATCTGACTTACCTCAAGCGCTCTTCGACGCGCTGTTCCCGCTGCTCGGATTGGTCCATGCAGCCCGCACCCTCTCTCCGGGGAAAATTGGCATCCTCAGAACCCTCGCGGCAGACGAACATGTCAGCGCGACTCGGCTAAGTCAGGTGATCGGAGTCAGCCAACAAGCCATCTCACTGTCCACTAAAGAGTTGGAATCCTTAGGGCTGATCGAACGACACAAAGCTGACGTAGACCGCCGCAAGCTCTGGTTCCGCCTGACCAAAGCGGGCCAGCAAAAACTAGATTCTGAAATTCAACAAGGTCGCGAAGCACTCAAGAAAGCTATTGGAAACGAACTAAACCACAAGGAGCTCAAACTTATCCACGACGCTATTCCTGCACTGACAAAAATCAAGACGGCGGCAGCCCGATGAGCGATACAAAATTAGCAACTGAACGTACGACCCTGCTGCCCACACTCGTCTTCGCAGCCCTAGCTACGGCCATTGTTTCTTCACTCGGCATGTTGTTAGTACCTTCCATCGCCAGCCAATTCGACGTGGATGTGGCGACAGCCCAATGGATGCTCACCGTCAATCTCTTGGCAGGTGCTGTAGCAACTCCCATTCTTGGTCGGCTTAGCGACGGTCCGCATAAAAAGCGTCTGCTCCTAGTTTCTTTGAGCATCATGTTCCTCGGATCAGTCTTGGCCGCCGCGGCACCAAACTTCGGATTGTTCTTGGCCGGCCGGGCCTTGCAGGGCCTGTCTTATGGCATCGTGCCCATCACGATCTCCATTGCCCGTCGCTATGTTGAGAAAAAGAAAGTTCAGCCAACCATCTCCACCCTGTCGGTGACGGTCTCCTCGGGTATTGGCGTTGGCTACCCATTGACCGGTATCATCGCAGGGCTCTTTGATTACAGTTTCGCCTTTTGGTTTGGCGCCATCTTTGTTTTGGCCACCATCATCGTGGTGTGGAAAGTAGTTCCTTCCGGTCCTGATACGCACGCCGAGTCTCGACCCTTCGACTACCTCGGCACTGCCTTGCTGACCTTCGGTTTAGGCTCGCTGCTCTTGGCCATCTCAGAAGGACCTAAATGGGGGTGGTCGTCGTTGCCTACCCTGACATTGATTATTTTTGCCGTGGTCATCTTGACCGTTTGGGTTCTCGTCGAGAACAAACTCGCCTTCCCGCTGATCAACCTGCGCACGCTCAAGCAGGGAGAAGTACTCCTGGCCAATATCTCCGCCATCGCTCTCGGAGCAGCACTGTATATCGGTATGTCGGTCTCTTCGCTGGTTGCTCAGGCCGAAACCTCCACTGGATACGGGCTGAGCTTGCCAGTGTTCTGGGCCGGATTTGTCATCTTCCCACTCTCGGTTGGTAGCTTCACTGCCAACAGAATTGTCCGAGTTTTGGCTAAGAAAATTGGCATTCAAGTGATGCTGCCCGTCGGTGCCATCATCATGTCCTTAGCCGGCACCCTGTTGTGGCTACTGCATTCCCAGCTCTGGGAAATCTTGTTGAGCATGCTGGTCTTCGGTCTTGGCATGGGAGCCAGTTATGCCGCGATGCCAGCGCTGATTGCCAGAAGCGTGGCGGTCCAGGAACTGGGTAGCTCGGTCAGCTTTAACCAGGTCTTGCGAACTGTCGGCTCCTCATTTGGCACCGCGATTTCTGCGGCCATCATCGCCACCCATCCCGGGTTGCATGGCGAGGCCAGCTCGACCAGTATCAATATGACCTTCTTGATCGGTGCAGTGCTGTGCATAACCCTCGGTATAGCGCTGTTGATCAATTCGGCGCTCCGTTCCTCACCAGCAACCGCATCGGTACCGACCCGCATCAATTCCTCGGGAGCAAACAAGAAGTGACGCCGGAAGATCCGTAGATCCTTCGGCGTCACTTATTGTTCCTGCGCTCAGGCTAGAGCTCGACGACCTCAAACTCCATCAGGTCAGCACCGTGAGCTACCGACTTCTTGCCTTCGCTGCCAGCATGGGCTGCGCCCGAACGCTCATCTCGCCAGTTTTCAAAATCCTCACGTGTGGCCCACTGGGTGTACACAAAGTAGCGGTCTTCGCCGGCTACTGGGCGCAACAGCTTAAAACCTTCAAAGCCAAGTGAGTAATCCACGGACTGTTTGCGTGCCGCAAAGCGCTTTTCCAGTTCTTCACCGGAACCTTCGGGAACCGACAGGGCATTGATGACAACAATCGACATGTTCAACCTTTCTTAGCGGTGCTTCACCGAAACAGAAGCTTCTCAAAGCCACCCTACGCCGGAAGTTTCCCCGGTGGCAGTTCGTGGCGCAGTGCAACGCCCTTGACGCGTATTGACTTTCTAATCAGCGAATTCTTCTGGCCAGCAGATCTCAAAACGTTCCAAAATCAGTTCACCGCCGGGCTTCAGGGTATCCGCCGGTGACCACTCGCGACCGATTGACTTCTGAGTTCGTCGCCAGAATTTCTCGTGTTCTTTTTGCCAATAGCCAAGGCTCAGATCACCTTCGCCCTCGGCCGCTGCGAACTGCTCATCGACCTCGTCGAAGCTGGAACGCTCCACACTGATCACTCGAAGAATGGCTTTGGGTTCACCCTGACCATCACAGATGATGCAGTGATCATCTACTTGCGGAATGCGTTCGTCGTAGTACGCGTATTCACTGGCCAATGACGACGTAGCGCGCTTGGTGCCATGCATAATGGCGTTCAACAGTTCATCGGCCAGCGCTGGGTGATCTCCGAAAGATTCTGCGACATGGTGCGGTGCCGCTTCAGGATTGATGCCCCGATGTGCCAGATGTTCAGCCCACATGGCTTCGGCAGCCGTTGTGTTTACCGGTGGAAGTTCTGGCACAGGATTCTCATTCATAGCTTGATCCTACGGCGTGATGGATTTTCTAGTGCGTTCTGGAATGAAGTGAGGCGACGGTGGGCGACAGGAAATTGGTCAGCTACCGTTTTCAAACTTGCTCATGGCAGGTTCCGAATTTCGTAGTCCAACGGGCATTGGCGGGGCTTCGCGAGTCGCCGCTGGCCGTTCAATCTTTACCGGCAGATCTGCACGGACCGCAGGAGTATCTTCATCCGTTGATAACTTCAGGCAGTGACGTAAGTGAAGGTAGGTCTTGATTCCAAAGCCGATAAGAATGCTCAGGAGTATTGCACCAAAAACTACCGAAACTAGCAGCACGTCGTTGGGAGTGAAATCACTGATTTCTTTGGTCAACAACGACGGAGCAGAGTTCGCATCCGTACTCGTTCCTGAAATCGTAAGCAACCGCGTCATCGTCACCATAGAACTCCACCCTATGGTGCGCACGCAGTGAACTTGGCCATTCTCAGGCAATTGATATGGGTTCGTTACGATACGTTCATGTGATCACGGTTAAATGTCGAAAGGCCACTGCCCGTCAACGATTTTCGTAGAACGGGGCAGTGGCCTTGAACGGTAATTACTTAGTTTTCTCTACGGATCAGTTGACCGTGTGGAGTCTGGAAGTCCACGTCGGTGCCAGCGACGATTGAACGCCTGACTAGCCCTTGCAGTTCCTTGCCCTGGTACGGAGAAATCGGGTTCTTGTGGTGAAGGTTCTGCACATCCACCTCGAAGCTTTCCTCTGGGGCGAAGACGGCGAAGTCAGCGTCGCGGCCTTCTTCGATCACTGCCTTGTTATTTAGTCCGGCGAGCTTGGAGGGATTCACGCTCATCCAAGAAATCACCTGCTCCAAGCTGATCCCGCGCTTCTTAGCTTCGGACCAGATCAACGGCAGGCCCAACTGCAACGATGCGACGCCACCCCAGGCCACTCCGAAGTCACCGTTTTCCACGTCCTTCAGATCAACCGTTGACGGTGAATGATCAGAAACGATGCAGTCGATAATTCCTTCCTGAAGCCCGCGCCACAACAGGTCGCGGTTAGCGTCTTCGCGAATTGGCGGGCAGCATTTGAAGGCGGTTGCGCCGTCTGGGATGTCTTCAGATAACAGCGTCAGGTAGTGCGGGCACGTTTCCACCGTGAGCTTCACGCCCTCTGCTTTAGCCTGGCGGATCATGTCCAACGCATCCGAGCTGGAAAGGTGCAGCACGTGTGCGCGCACCCCGGTCTTGCGAGCACGGTCAATGACCTGCTCAATAGCCGTGTTTTCTGCTGAGCGCGGGCGCGAATCAAGGAAACGCGAATAGGTGGAGCCTGAAGCCTGAGGAGAACTATCAATGATTTCTGAATCCTCGGCGTGTACCACCATCAAAGAGTCAAAGGAGGCCAGTTCAGCCATGTCCTCTTCCATCTCATCAACACTCAATGAGGGGAATTCATCAACTCCCGAATGCAACAGGAAGCATTTAAAACCGAAGACACCAGCCTCGTGTAGCTCGCGCAAATCCTGTTTGTTGCCCGGCACCGCTCCGCCCCAGAAACCCACGTTCACAAACGCATTCTTGCTGGCGGCTTCACGCTTGATGTTCAGCGCTTCAAGATTCACGGTGGGAGGAATGGAGTTCAGCGGCATGTCCACGATGGTGGTTACCCCGCCAGCGGCAGCTGCCTTGGTGGCTGATTCAAAGCCTTCCCATTCGGTGCGACCCGGCTCATTAACATGAACGTGAGTATCCACGAGCCCGGGTAGAAGCACTTCGTCCTCAGCTACCTCGATGACTCGCTCACCAACAAGCTGAGCTCCGAGTTCTTCAATGGCGACGATCTTGCCGTCACGAACACCAACTTCGCGCGGGCCAATTCCCTGCGCAGTTAGTACCTGCGAACCGCGAAGAACCAGATCATAAGCACCGGTTGTTGTGGAGGGTTCGGCGGAATTGCGGTCAACGGTCTCATTGATGCTCATACGTTGTTCCTACTCGTTTTTGGTGGTGTTGTGCTTGGCAGCTCAATGCCAGTTTAGGTGGTAGTGGCGCGGGGCACACCCAGATTGGTGAACCGGTGCCCCGCGCCAATATTTTTTGCGGGTTCGCAAGTCAGCGACGACTGCCTTTCACGCACCCACGGTGGCTACTGCACCCAATGGCACCAATGCGGTTGGTGCGTCATCAGGCAACAGAGCCAGGTCTTCAAATTCATTGACGGAATCCAGCGCAGCGCCCATGGAGATGTTGGTGACCTTCTCCAGTATCACCTCGACCACCACTGGAACCTGATGTTCTTTGGCCAGCGCGTTAGCTTGAGCAAAACCGTCGGCCAGCTGGCTCGGATCCTCAATACGAACCGCCTTGCAACCTAAGCCTTCAGCTACCTTCACATGGTCAACCCCGTACCCGTTGGTCTCGGGAGAGTTGATGTTATCGAAGCCCAACGAGACGTGATAATCCATGTCAAAAGGTCGCTGAGACTGGCGAATCAGGCCAAGGTACGAGTTATTGACGACCACGTGAATATAAGGCAGCTTGAACTGCGCTCCCACGGCCAACTCTTCGATCATGAACTGGAAATCATAGTCACCGGAAAGGGCTACAACTCGTTGTCCAGGCTTGCCACGTACAACGCCCAGCGCGGCAGGTCCGGTCCAGCCCAGCGGGCCTGCTTGCCCGGCGTTGATCCACTTGCGTGGACCATAAACGTGCAGCATCTGTGCGCCAGCAATTTGCGAAAGCCCAATGGTTGAGACGTAGGTGGTGTCTTGGCCGAAGGCTGCATTCATCTCTTGATATACACGCTGCGGCTTGATCGGGATGTTCTCAAAGTTGGTCTTCCGGTGCCCGGTGGACTTACGTGCGGTGCACTCATCGGCCCAGCTGGAGTAGTCCGGCAGGGTGCCTGCGGCCTTGCGCTCACGCACCACTTCGAGAATGGCTTCGATTGCTGCTTTGGCATCAGAGACAACGCCTAGATCCGGAGAAAACACTCGGCCAATCTGCGTCGCTTCGATATCTACGTGGATGAACTTTCGGCCCGCCCGGTAGGTATCCAGTGCACCGGTATGGCGATTGGCCCAACGGTTGCCCAAGCCCAGCACCATGTCTGATTCCAGGAAGCTGGCGTTGCCGTATTTGGTATGGGTTTGGATGCCCACCATGCCTGACTGCAAACGATGATCATCCGGGATGATACCCCAGCCCATCAACGTTGGTGAGACCGGGATGTTCAACTCTTCAGCCAGCGCAATTAATTGCTCGCTGGCGTTGGCGTTGATGATTCCACCACCGGCAATGATGATTGGCTTTTTGCCGCTGAGCAGCAGATCAACAATCTTTTCTGCCTGTCCGCGGGTGGCCTTGGGCCGCTCAAAGGGCAATGGTTCATAGGCATCAATGTCAAAGTCTATCTCTGCCAGTTGAACGTTAATCGGCAGGTCAATAAGTGCTGGGCCGGGACGTCCTGAGCGCATGATCTGGAAGGCCTTGGCAAAGGTTCCGGGAACCAAACCTGGCTCCAAAACGATGGAGGCGTACTTAGTTACCGGCTTGGCGATGGATACGATATCTACCGATTGGAAATCTTCTTTGTGCAATACGTTGGTCGGAGCTTGCCCGGTAATGCACAGCATTGGAATTGAGTCCGCAATAGCTGCGTAGAGGCCGGTGATCATGTCGGTGCCAGCCGGACCCGAAGTTCCTAGGCACAAGCCGATCTTGCCGGTGGCCCGTGAGTAACCGTCGGCGGCATGGGAGGCACCTTCCACGTGGCGGTGCAGGGTGTGGCGAATTCCGCCATGGTCTTTCATGGCTGAGTACAACGGGTTGATGGCTGCCCCGGGAAGGCCGAAGGCTTCGGTGGCGCCTTCCTTTTCCAGGATCTGAACGATGGCATCTACTGCACGCATCTTTGGCATGGGTAACACGTCCTTTGAGAAGAAAGATTGAACCTACGGCGAGCTGCGCGGCGTTTGAGTCACCACAGCATCTGCTCCTTGAGCACCAGATTTTGGTGGCGGGCTGGAACGTAGCCCTCACGGGCCACCGGCGGAACTGGCTGCGACTTACCGTGTACCAAAGTCGCGGCTGTCCGAATCATTCGGTGGCTCGTACCAAGTTCTGAGGAGCTGGCGCTGGCTGCGCTGCTCGCCGTAGGAAATAAGGAAGGCCTAGGCCGGTTGGGGTGCGTCGATCTTTCCGGCCAGGCGCTGTACGCCGTTGTAGAGTGCGCTGTGGTCCAGCGCTCCATCGCCGCAGGCCACGGTGGAGGTCACCAGTTGGGCCACCAAAGCACCGAGTGGGAGCACCACTCCAGCTTCTCTGGCGGCCGAGGTCACGATGCCCATATCTTTGTTGTGGAGGGCAAGACGGAATCCGGGTTCGAATTCGCGGTCCAGGATTTTTTGCGCTTTTTGGTCAAGTACCTTGGAGCCGGCCAGTCCCCCGCCGAGCACCGTGATCGCTGCGTTGGTGTCCACTCCGTAGGCTTCAAGGAACACCACTGCTTCACTGAGCGCTTGAATATTGGCGGCGACAATCAGTTGGTTGGCCGCTTTCACGGTCTGCCCGGAGCCAGCTGGTCCCACCAGCACAACGGTCTTTCCTATTGCATCCAGCACTGGGCGGGCGGCTTCAAAGTCCGCTGATTCCCCGCCGACCATGATGGACAATGCTGCGTTAATAGCTCCTGCTTCTCCACCAGAGACCGGAGCATCTAGTGGACGAAGCCCTGCTTCGCGGGCAGAGGTTGCAAGCGAGACTGCCACATCTGGACGGATTGTTGAGTTATCAATCCATAGGGCGCCGGCCTCGGCATTGGCAAAAACTCCGTCTTGGCCAAGGACAACGTCTTGGACGTCGGGAGAATCTGGAACCATGGTGATAATTGCATCAGCGTCCGCGACTGCATGGGCGATGGACGTTGCTTTGGTTCCGCCAACGGCTGCCAGTGCGTCGACTGCCGCGTCGCTGCGGTTATAGCCGGTGACGTTGAAGCCAGCGTGAACAAGATTCTTGGCCATTGGCAGGCCCATGATTCCCAGTCCAATAAAGGCAATATTCTGTGTCATGCGGTGCTCCTAAAGTGGTGTGGACTCGGAATAGGTCGAAGCTTGGGCGGTGGCCAACCAGTCAAAAGCGGTGCTTGCATCCTGCTTGTATTCCAGTGCAACTTTTCCGGTGTATCCCAGTTCGCGAGAGCGAGCGATCCATTCAAGCAGTGGTAGCTCTCCGGTGCCCGGGGCGCCTCGGCCTGGTGCATCAGCGATCTGAATGTGCCCGAAGTCCTTGGCATGTTCTTCAATGACCGCTGCGACATCATCGCCGTTAACGGCTAGGTGGTAGAAGTCAGCCAAGAGGGCAATATTTGACTGTCCCTGAGCTTGAACCGCCTTGACTACGTTGAGAGCCTGAGCTGCAGTTTTTAGCGGGTAGGTTTCCATGCCGGAGACCGGTTCAATGAGCACGGTTCCATCAACCTTGGCCACCGCGGCGGTTGCAGCCAGGAGGTTGTTCAAGGCCAGCGCATCTTGAGCTTCTGGGGCAACATCTGGCAGTCGGTTTCCATATAGGGCATTAAAGGAAGTGCATCCGGTGGCTTCAGCGATACCAACAACAACGTCGAGGTTGTCCTTGAATTCGGCTTCTCGTCCCACCCAGGAAACTAGGCCTCGGTCTCCATCTGGCATGTCGCCGGCGAAGAAGTTCAGTCCGTCGAGTTGGACTCCGGCGTCCATCAGTGAGGCGACAAATTCATCAACCTGCTGATCCGTGGGCACGGCCTGGGTAAATGGCCACCAGAATTCGACACTTTCGAAGCCCGCCTGACGCGCTGCTGCAGCACGCTGCAGCAGTGGCAGTTCAGTAAGAAGAATCGAGCAATTCAGAGTGTAAGACACCGGATTTCCCTCCAAGACCATCTTCCTAAATTTCCGCTTTGTGGAATCTAGGTTTTGCTTTATGAAAACAGTAAGTCTCGACTCGGAGCACTGTCAACCCCTTGAGGAGTAACTTTTACATACTCCTCGATAGCCCGCTGCGGAACGCTTTTGTCCCCGGGAAGGCAAGTAATGATTGCTTCATACACGAAACATGATCGACAGAAACCGGGTCTAGCCAGCCCATTCCCCTGCGCGGAATGGCGAAAGCGTTTCTCAAATATTTCCACTGAGTGAAATCAGGATTTTCTATTGCGGTAACCAAAACGCAAGCCTACAGTTGGTAACCAGTTGATGTGGCACACATCTCGGAGTGACTTTTTCTAACTCAGGAGCAGCCATGAGCGTACGTCTCATAGGGAGTCCAGCTGGCAGGACGTGGGGGCAATTGCCCTCCGCGACTTTGCCAGTAGTAGGCACCCCGTCCGAGTTCTATCGGAACTTCGGACAACCGATCTACCCGTAGCCAAGGCTCTGGTCCAGTATTCGGACCGATGCAATCTCACGCTACAAATAGATCAGCATGCCTCGTGCATGCGCGCTGTAGGTGCAGGCAATCCCCCAAAGATTTCTTTCTTTGCATACCCCTGCCCTCCAGCATTCTTCTGAGAAGAGGACCTCACCATGAGGCAAAACATTTCGGAGCCAGGCTTGGCCGCGCCAGCAGTTGCACTTACACCCAGCCAGGGAATTGATCCTGCCAACCCGCACGAGCTCAGCCCCACCTTGTACAACCAAGATTTGGCACCAACCACCCGCAATGGACGATCGTGGAATGCCTACAGCATCTTCACCCTCTGGGCCAACGACGTTCACTCTCTAGGCAACTACGCCTTTGCCATCGGACTCTTCGCCTTAGGCATGAGTGCCGGCCAAATTCTTGGCGCACTGGCCATCGGGGCGGCCCTACTCTTTGTCCTCCTTAGCCTCTCCGGCTACATGGGTGAAAAGACCGGCGTTCCCTTCCCCGTCATGAGTCGAATCGCCTTTGGCATCAATGGCGCCCAAATTCCTGCGCTGATTCGTGGAGCAGTGGCTATCGCCTGGTTTGGCATTCAAACCTACCTGGCCTCGCAGGTACTTTCGGTGATGGTTGTAGCCGTCGCCCCGGGTGTTGCAAGTCTTGAACCCTCCAGCTTCCTTGGGCTCAACGTGCTCGGGTGGATCTGCTTTGTGGCACTGTGGGCCGTCCAGTTGGTCATTGTCAGCTATGGCATGGAAATGATCCGCAAGTACGAGGCCTTCGCCGGTCCCGTCATCTTGGTAACCTTCTTGGCACTGGCCATCTGGATGCTCTTCGAATCCGGATTTAACATCTCGCTGAGCACCGGCGAAACCAAAACTGGCGGGCAGATGTGGGCCGCGATGTTTGGTGCCGCCGCCCTATGGGTCGCCATCTACGGAACCTTCGTTCTGAACTTCTGCGACTTCACTCGCGGAGCCTCCTCCAAGAAGGCCATCATCAAGGGCAACTTCTTTGGCATCCCACTGAACATGTTGTTCTTCGGAGCTATCGTTGTGGTTTTGACCGGCACCCAGTTCTCCATCAATGGCAAGGTCATCACCTCACCCTCTGATGTTGTCGGGGCCATTCCCAACACCTTCTTATTGTTGCTAGCTTCCGCCGCCTTGCTGGTGCTCACCATTGCGGTAAACCTCATGGCCAACTTTGTGGCACCCACCTACGCGCTAACCAATCTGTTCCCGAAAAAACTGAACTTCCGCAGTGCCGCCATGATCTCAGGAGTTATCGGCCTGGTGATCCTGCCGTGGAATATGTACAACTCTCCGGAAATCATCAATTACTTCCTTGGTGGACTCGGTGCATTGCTTGGCCCACTATTTGGCATCATCATGGCCGACTACTGGCTGATCCGCCGTGCGCGCATCAACGTCATGGATCTGTATCGGACAAATCCGGAAGGAACCTACTACTTCACCCGCGGGGTGAACTACCGCGCGGTGACCGCCCTAGTGATCAGCTCAGCCATCGCTCTGGTCTTGGCCTTTGTTCCTGCACTTCACGTCGTTGGATCCTTCGCGTGGTTCCTCGGTTCTGGCGCAGGTGCCCTGGCGTATCTTGCCCTAGCCAAGCGACACAACGATCTTGTCGACATTGACGGTGAGCCTATCGCCGTGGCTCCAACTCACTAGGAGCATCATGCGAATCCTCATTTTGAATGTGAACACCACTGCGTCCATGACCAAGGCCATCGGCGACTCGGCTCGGCAGGTAGCTTCACCGGGCACAGAAATTGTTGAGCTGACTCCGGACTTCGGCGCGGACTCCTGCGAAGGCAACTTTGAAAGCTACCTTGCTGCCATTGCCGTCATGGACAAAGTGGTTCGATATCCAGAACCTTTTGATGCGGTGATTCAGGCCGGCTATGGCGAACATGGACGCGAAGGGCTGCAAGAACTCCTTGATGTCCCCGTTGTAGACATCACCGAGGCAGCGGCCTCGACAGCTCAATTCCTGGGCCACAAGTATTCGGTGGTTACCACCTTGGATCGTGCGGTGCCGCTGATTGAAGACCGGCTGAAGCTCGCTGGTCTCACGGATCGCCTCGCCTCGGTGCGCGCCAGCGGACTGGGTGTTCTTGAACTGGAATCTGACCCACAGCGCGCGGTAGCTGCGATCGTTGAGCAGTCTCGAATCGCAGTGGAAAAGGACAAGGCTGAAGTAATCTGTCTTGGTTGTGGTGGCATGGCCGAGCTGGAGGAACAAGTGCGGCAGGCTACCGGTGTGCCGATTGTTGACGGGGTCCGCGCTGCGGTGACTATCGCGGATTCCTTGGTGCGAATGGGGCTGAACACCTCGAAGGTTCGCACCTACGCTCCCCCACGTCCCAAGGTCCTGACCGGGTGGCCAATCACTGCCAATTCCCTTACCAAGTGAATGCGCAGGAGCATCCCAGTTGGTGCACAGACAGCGCGTTTAGAGTTGTAAGTACCTCATGAAGGTGCGAGTGATGACATAAGAAAACCCCGATGCTTCGGCATCGGGGTTTCCTTTTTGCGTCAGCGGATTACTTAGAGTTCACGCTATCCTCAAGCAGCTGCTCAGCTTCCTGATCTGCAGCGTATTTGCGTGATGCCTCTCCAACCAACGCCACAGCGATGGCGAGCACACCGGTCACAAGAATTCCCAACCCAATGTGGACCTGCAAGAAGGCGGCACCGGTTGCGGCACCGGCGAGGATCAATACAACCGCCAGTAATCGTCGCTGCCAGAACTTTCCACTGCCACCACCTAGTGGCGAATCAGCGGCAAGGCCGGTCAGGGTTGAAGTCACCACGACCGTGGTGACGTCCTTAACGCCTAGGTGTCGCGCGGTTGCTGCTTGGAGTCCCATCGCGGCAGCAATAAAGCCAGTGATCAACAGTGCCACAACGTCTGATGTTTGGTGAAGGTCTAGGAACAAAGCGAGCGAAGTCAGCGCGAGGCACACACCCACCACAGCGATCAACAGTGTAGTTCGTCGGTTCCAGCCAGCTAGTTCCCGCTTCAAAACGCGACCACCGATCATGGCACCCACAACAAATCCGGCCAGTGCCACAACCGGGCCAACCACGGGAAGATCATCTGCGCCCAAAAGCGCCATGCCCAGGATTACTACGTTGCCGGTCATGTTGCCGGTGAAGACCCTGTCCAGTCCGAGGTAACCAACGGCGTCAATGATTCCCGTAGTAAAGGTCAGTGCGAGCATCAACCAGAGATTGATTCGGTCAGGGCCGTGAGTCTTGAACAGGTGAGTCATTCTAATTTTCTTTCGCTACTTCCGGACAGGTTTGGGGAGGCGAGGTTCGCGCCGTCCTTGGCTGCCTTCGCAAAAGTGCAGCTCAGTCACCACCGCATGCAAACTCGAAACTCCTGTTTGCATGCTAATCGTCGGGCTGCACGCGAGACTATTTCGATGACGGGGTACTAAAGACCAGCTAACGTAACAAATCGCGCAGCTGGGTAACGCTGCGAATTCTGCCCGCAAACATGCGTCATATCGTTGCTATCTTCGTTCCTCTCTTCGTGGTTTGCGCTGTGAATACCCAACTTAAACACCAACGGTCGCCGTAGCTCCTGAGAATTCAGGAGTTACGACGACCGTAGGTGTTTTGCCCTCTAGGGATCGCTTAGTGCATCAGCTGATTAGCTAATGACCTCGGCAATCGGGGTTGATCCGTCGTAGAAGTTCACGGTCTGGCGAACTGCTGCGTTGGTATCAACTACGTGCGTGATGACCTCTGCGACGTTGTCGCGTGATGCCTTACCGGTCTCTGAGCTGGCCGGAGCACCGTCAATGTTTCCGGACTCATCAGCGATGACCAGCTTCTTAGTGGCTGGTTCAAGGGTCAGCGCGCCTGGACCAAGAATGGTGTATTCCAAGTCAGTGTCTCGAAGTACGGCATCCGCATCGTGCTTTGCCTTGGCGTAGGTGTAGAAGGAGTTCTCTGGATCGAGGTTGTCCACATCTACTAATGCGCGGGAGTAGGAAACCATCACGAAGCGGCTGACACCTGCTTGTTTTGCAGCTTCCATCGAACGAACCGCAGCATCAAAGTCCACGGCGACGGTGCGTTCTGGGCTACCGCCGCCGGCGCCGGCCGAGAAGACAATTGCGTGTGCGCCGGTGAAGGCTTCGGTCAGCTGTTCAACATCAGCGTTTTCGATATCAAGCACCACTGGGTTGGCACCGGTCGCGGAGATCTCTTCAGAATGCGCAGGGTTACGGATCAGTGAGTCTACGGCGAAACCGCGCTCGACCAGTTTTGGTGCGGCGAGCAAAGCTACCTTGCCATGGCCACCAATAAGGACTACTCGACGTTCTTCAGACATGTACTACTCCTTCTGATCGTTGATCTCATCGTCTTATTCTGCACAACGACGATGAGTTGTGAACTATTCCCAAGAGACCACTAAACAGACCCAATCTGATAGTCCGCTCAATGCCTGTTTTATTCAATGCTCACCGAGCGTAGCCTCGATGCAGAAAACAAAACCTCAACCTTGGACGAACGCTCATGAAGCAGAAAACCCTAAACCTGGAACTGACCAATGATCAATTCGCCGATCTCACCAACGCTTTAGAAGACCACCGGGATTACTTCAAAAAGCGTGCCGATGAAGCCATGCTCGGAATGAGCCTAGATACCGGCTACTGGAAATCTCGTGCAGAACAAGTTCAAGAAATCCTAGGGCTTGTTATGCACAGCGCACGACAAGATCATTAGCCTCGGTGAGCCGACCATTCGTCAGCAAGCAGCGCGTAGGCATAACTGTCCATCCAAGCCCCGCTGCGATGCAGGCTGTTAGCTTTTTCAGAAGCTTCACGGCGCATGCCTACCCGTTCCATGAGTTTCACCGAGGGTTTGTTGGCTGCGAAGCATTCCGCAACAACTCTGCGTAGCCCCAAATCTTCGAAGCAGATTTCCATGACCTTGAGCACCGCCTCGCTGGCATAACCTTGGCCAGCGAACTGGGGATCAAAGCTCCAGCCGAGTTCGGCTTCCACGGATTTAGTCTGTTCCACAATTTCTCGTTGGCCCCAAGCATCCTTGATGTAAACCATCACGGTTCCAATGAGGCGCAGTTGGCCATCCGGTGTCTGCAGCTCTACTGCGACATCGAGATCGATCTTCCCCGATTCCAGAAATTGCTCTCGGTAAGTCTCAAAGTCGTGAGGTCCGGCAGTGATCCACTGGGTTACTTCTGGCAACTTGCGGTAGCTCCAAGTAGCTTCCAGATCTTGTTCGGTCAGTCGTCGTAAGCGTAGTCTCTCGGTGCGCACGGGCCACTGGATCTGCTCAAGGCTAGGAGTCATGAAGCTATCTTATCCAGTGAAGCCAATTCATGTTTCGTGAAATAGCGAACTGCTACAGCATGTATTTATCTCGTCTTTCGCAATGAATACCCGAACTAAGCAAGTACTTAACGTTGTTTACTGTGTTTCACGTGCAACATTCGAAGTGGAAGGGTACCGATGGCCTGAATCCGACTTGGCTTAATATAGTCAGATAAGGCTAAGCTAATTATCAGATCATCCACTCGCGCAACCAATGAAGGTTGTCATAAGAAAGGACGCTATGGCCTCCATCAAGCTCCGCGCCGCTGCTCTTCTCAGCATCGCTACCCTGTCCCTCACCGCTTGCGGCTCTTCCACTGATAGCGCCGCAGAAGCTAACGCGGATGATGCCAAGAAAGTTTCCTTCACCGACAACGACGGCGAAAAGAACGTCTCCGTACCAGCCACGTCCATCGTCGCAACCGACAACCGAACCTTCGAAACCCTGGATAGCTGGGGCATCAAACTCTCCGCAGCAGCCGTCACCCTGATGCCTGACAGCATTTCCTACACCAAGGACAAGGACATTCTTGATCTGGGTAGCCACAAGGAACCAAATCTTGAATCAGTCGTCACCGTAGACCCGGACCTGATCATCAACGGTCAGCGCTACGCCCAGTATGCAGATAAGTTCAAGGAGTTGGCCCCCGAGGCCACGATCGTTTCGCTAGACCCTCGCGATGGCGAGCCACTGGATGCTGAACTAGAACGCCAGGTCACCACACTGGGCGAGATTTTCGCCAAGCAGGACGAGGCCAAAAAGCTTGTTGACCAGTTCGAAGCAGCCCAAAAGCGCGTCGAGGCTGCCTACAACACCGATGACACCGTCATGGGCCTGGTCGCTTCGGGGGGCGAGCTTGGCTACTCAGCGCCGAAGACCGGACGCACCGTTGGCCCAATGTTTGATTTCCTCGGCCTGACCCCAGCGCTGGAACTTGAAGACTCCTCCACCGACCACGAAGGTGACGACGTCTCGGTTGAGGCCATCGCCAAGTCCAACCCAGACTGGATCATCGTCATGGACCGCGACGCCGCCGTTGCATCCGACGGCCCTGACTACCAGCCAGCCAAGAAGCTGCTGGAAGAATCCGAGGCACTGCAGAACGTGACTGCAGCCAAGGAAGGCCAGGTTCTGGTGATGCCAGCTGACACCTACACCAACGAGGGCATCCAGACCTATACCGAATTCCTCAACGAATTCGCTGATGCTCTCGAAGCCGCCAAGTAACATCCAGACACGTCTCAGCACCTTAGTGGCGAAGCCAGAATTCGGCTTCGCCACTAAAGCTGTTTTTCCACCACACTTCTTCACGGCGGCCACATGACAAGCACAATCACCTCGGGGCGAACCCCACCAAGGGTCTTCACCGGCAAACTAACACTGGGCATCCTCGGTGTTTTACTGCTCCTAGCCTTCTCGCTCTTTACCGGCGTGTACGACATTTTTGGCCAAGACGACGGCGCACAGATGTTCGCCATCACACGCATCCCGCGCACCATCGCCTTAGTTTTGGCTGGAGCCGCGATGGCCATGAGCGGCTTGGTCATGCAGCTACTGACCCAAAACCGGTTTGTTGAACCCACCACCACGGGCACCACCGAATGGGCCGGCCTTGGATTACTCACCATGCTGGTGCTGTTTCCGACCGCAAGCCTGCTGGCAAAAATGGGTGTGGCTATCGCCTTCGCTTTCGCCGGAACGATGATCTTTTTCCTCTTCCTCCAACGCGTCTCACTCAAGGCTTCGTTGACAGTGCCAATTGTGGGCATCATGCTCGGCTCGGTGGTCGGCGCGTTCTCGACATTCTTGGCGCTGAGCACCGACAAATTGCAGTCTTTGGGCATCTGGCTGGCCGGTTCGTTCACCTCGGTGATCCGCGGCCAATACGAAGTGCTGTGGATCGTCGCCCTGGTGGCCGTCGCGATCTACATCGTGGCCGACCGCTTCACCGTTGCAGGCCTAGGCGAAGAGATCGCAACCAACGTGGGCTTGAACTACCGCCACGTGATGCTCCTCGGTACCGCACTGATCGCAGTTGCAACTGGCGTGGTCACCGTAGTGATTGGCAACCTGCCGTTCTTGGGACTGATCGTGCCAAACATTATCTCCATGGTGCGCGGCGATGACCTGCGCAGCAATTTGCCATGGGTCTGCCTGCTGGGCATCGCGATCACCACCGTGTGTGACCTCATCGGCCGCACCATCATCATGCCCTTCGAAGTTCCGGTGTCCCTGATCCTCGGGGTACTCGGTGCGATCGTATTCATCTTCCTTCTGTTGAGGCAGCGCAAAGTTGGCTAATCTCATTTCTTCCCCTGCACGTGCTGCTCATCATACTGGCCGCTCATCGGGCCCACTACCGACCGTCAAGGTGCGCAAACGCTACTGGCTGACCCTGTGGATCCTTGCAACGCTGGCAGTATTTTTTGCCGTTGGACTCTTGGCTTGGGATAACCCGATGCCACTGGGATCCATCGGGTTCTGGGTGATCGCGAAGCTTCGTGCCAGCAACATCTTGACCATGGTGATCGTGGCGCTGTGCCAGTCCATTGCCACCGTCGCTTTTCAAACGGTGACCAACAACCGCATCATCACCCCGTCCATCATGGGTTTTGAAGCCTTATACCGTGTGGTGCAAACCGGGGCGGTCTTTGTCTTGGGTGCCGCTGGGGTTACCGTCTTGACCGGGGTCAGCCAGTTCGTGGTGCAGGTCGCCATCATGGTTGGGCTCTCCGTAGCGTTGTACGGCTGGCTACTCTCGGGCAAACTCGGCAATATTCAGATCATGCTGCTCGTAGGCATCATCATCGGCACCGGCTTAGGTTCCATTTCTACCTTCATGCAGCGCCTGCTGACACCGAGCGAATTTGATGTACTCACCGCCCGCCTCTTTGGCTCCATGGCCAACGCGGATATGAGCTATATGCCGGTGGCCATCCCGCTGGTCATTATCGCCGGCGGTTACTTGGTGCTGGCTTCCAAGAAGATGAACATCCTGGCCCTAGGCAAAGAAACCACGATCAATCTAGGGATCAATCATCGCCACGAGGTGATGAAAACATTGTTCTTTGTTTCCATCTTGATGGCTGTGACCACCGCGTTGGTGGGACCTTTGACCTTCCTTGGCTTCCTCGTGGCAACGCTGGCTTATCAATTAGCTGACACCTACGACCACCGCTACATCTACCCCCTGTCATTCCTCATCGCCTTTGTGGTTTTGGCCGGCGCCTACTTCATCATGAAAAACCTGTTCTACGCCCAAGGCGTGGTGGGCATCATCATCGAAGCCGTTGGCGGCATTACCTTCTTGATCTTCATCCTGCGAAAGGGACGGCTGTGATTACCCTCAAAGACGTCAGCAAAAAGTACAGCTCCACCGTAGCCATCGGCCCCGTGACGCTCAAGATTCCCACCGGAGGCCTGACTGCACTGGTGGGTCCCAACGGTGCAGGCAAGTCCACCATGCTCACCATGGTCGGACGCCTGCTGGGTATCGATGAAGGAACTATCGAGGTTTCGGGCTACGACGTCACTAAAACCAATTCAAAGGATCTGGCCAAGATCGTGTCGATCCTGCGCCAAGAAAATCACTTTGTCACTCGACTGACTGTTCGACAGTTGGTGGGCTTCGGACGATTCCCACATTCCAAGGGCCGGCTGAATCAGGTGGACGAAGAAATCATTTCGCGGTCCATCGACTTCCTGGACCTTGGTGAGTTGGAAGGGCGCTACCTTGATGAGCTCTCCGGCGGCCAGCGTCAGCGCGCCTACGTTGCCATGGTTCTGGCACAGGACACCGATACTGTTTTGCTTGATGAACCACTGAATAACTTGGACATGAAGCATTCGGTAGTCATGATGCAGCACCTCAAACGTGCTGCGGCAGAACTGAACCGCACCATTGTTATCGTGCTGCACGACATCAACTTCGCCGGGCACTACGCCGACTACATTTGCGCCATGAAACACGGCGAGGTCGTAGAGTTCGGCACCCCGGAGCAGATCATGCAAGATGAAATCCTCACCGAAGTTTTTGAAACCCCGGTGAACGTGATCCCCGGCCCCAACGGACCGCTGGCTGTCTACTACTAAGTCAGAGACACCTGCACTAGACCCACCGTCGCTGGCGCCACGAAATTCGTGGCGCCAGCGACGTCTTTAATAGCGCTTTGCGCACTTCAATATCAAGCGATCGCTGCGGGTACTGAGCCCAGAGGGCTTCGCCTCAACGCCGTGTTAAATTCTTTTCACAGATTTCACGACCAACCCGTAAGCAACACTTCAATCATTTTCATTTTTGGTTCAATCGCTTAAATCTTCGGACTCAACAAGGTTATTCACCTCAACCATCGACTCGGAATCCTCGGAATCCCTACCCCACATAAGCACAATTCAAGCAAATTAAGCATTGCTACATCCCCTTGAACCTTATGTACGTGGACTTCAAATGTGATCCAGATTATGTTCGTTCAGTAGCCGGATGACGCTTATTCCGGACCGAGTGACCGGGAGCAAAGCGGGCACAACGAGACGTAGGAATGACGATGAACATACAAGCCGAATGGATGCGCGGAGGGACCAGCAAGTGCTGGGTCTTCGAATCCGATCATGCGGAGCAGACAGGGATCAGCCTTGATCTTTTGCTCCCAAAGATCTTCGGAAGCCCAGATTCACGACAGATCGACGGTGTCGGCGGAGCCACCTCCACCACCAGCAAAGCCATCATCCTTAGCCCTTCTACCGATGCAGACGTTGATGTTGAATACACCTTCGCTCAGGTCGGTATCGAAGAGGCCACCGTGGACTGGGGCAGCAACTGCGGGAACTGCTCTGCAGTTGTTGGACTTTATGCCATTGAGCAGGGATGGGTCACCCCCGAAGGCGACGTCACCCGGGTTATCACCCGCAATACCAACACCGGACAGATCATCATTCAGCGGGTAGACACCCCCAACGGCGCCCTGCCAATCGTGCCCCAAGCTCAGATGCCGGGTGTCGCTACTCCCGGCTACAAAGTCGGCCTAGGATTCCGTGATCCAGCAGGCAAGACCACCGGCACCCTGCTACCTACCGGCAATCCGACCGACACCTTAGATATTGAAGGCCAGAGCTGGAGGGTTTCCATGGTGGACGCCGGAGCACCAGTAGTGGTTGTCCGTGCCGAAGATTTGAGCCTAGATATCAATGACTACGAATCGTGGATGAGCGCCGTTGAACTACAGCTTCCCATCCTTGATAAGGTACGTCGCGAAGCTGCGGTACGCATGGGGCTGGCCACAACACCCGAGCAGGCCGCTCGTGCCATTCCAAAGCTAGCCATCGCCGCAGCCCCACAGGTAGAATCCGGCAGTGATATCAACGTCATGATGCTCTCCATGGGAAAGCCGCATCCCGCCTTAGCTATCACCGGAAGTATTGCACTGACCATCGGTGCCCGCACACCCGGCACGGTTTTGCACAGTATTACCGGGGATCCAACCGGCGCCACACTGAGGCTGCGAACTCCCGCGGGAATCATCGAAACCTGGAGTGAAGAGCGAGAAGGCTCATTGCTCGTCGGAGCAGATCGTACCGCCCGCTCTATCGCCAGTAGCACTATCCACCTCCCCGAGTCCCTCGGCAGCGTTGCCGGGACCGACCTAGCAAGCGCCAGTCGCTAAGGAGAGAGACCATGACTAAAACTGAGCTCGACGTTGCGCCAGTGACTGATCGCAATCACGTTGATTTCCACACCGTTGACCCGCGCCGCCAAAAGCGTCGCACCCGTCGTAATATCCTGATTGTTGCCGCCGTAGCCGCCGTGGTTGTACTCATTGCACTCCTGGTTGGCCCTTCAATGGCTAACTCCGCGGCACCGGCCGACCCACAGAGCAGCCTAACTTTAGAACAGATCGTCCCACTGGTCGTCCTGGTGCTGATGTTCATCATCGCCACCAAGTGGCCGGTGAATATCGGTGTGATGGGTCTGGTTGCTTCCTTTGGCATCGGCTACTTCATGCTCGGCATGGATGACAAAGAAATCTTGGCGGATTTCCCAGCCAGCATTGTGCTGACCATTATCGGCGTCACCTACTTCTTCTCCATGGCTCAGCACAACGGGACCATTGATGTCATCGTGCAAAATTGTGTGCGCCTGGTCCGTGGCAAAACCATGCTGCTTCCATGGGTATTCTTCTTGGTTGCCGCCGCGCTAACTTCGTTGGGAACCTTCTCCCCGGCAGCCGTGGCGCTGCTGGCCCCAGCTGCGATTGGCTTCGCCTACGAATCGCGCATCCACCCGCTGCTCATGGGCGCCTTCATTATCAACGGTGCGCACGCAGGCGGATTCTCGCCACTGTCGGTTTCCGGTGTTCTGGTCCACGACATCGCCATGGAAAATGGTTTCCCGGTCTCTGCCAACGCACTATTTGTCGCCAGCTTTGCCATCAACCTGATTCTTTCGATTCTCACCGTGATCGTCTTCGCTGCGCTGGGTAAGTTGCGTTCCGGTGAAGGTGTGGCACATACGGATGTTGAAGAGTCACGCAGCACCCGTCCGCACGGACAGCAGATCTACACGCTGGTACTCATTGCTGTGATGCTCTTCTGCGCTTTGGTTTTGCGTCTACCGATCGGCTTTGTCGCACTGAGTGCAGGTCTGCTCTTGGCCTTGCTGAACATCAAGGATCAGCACAAGTTTGTCGCCGGGATTTCCTGGTCCACCGTTCTTTTGGTGGCCGGCATGATCACCTACGTTTCGCTGCTGACGCACATCGGTGTGATTGATACCTTGGCCCATATGGCTTTGGCTTTGGGTGCACCAATCCTCATCGCCTTGGTGCTGTGCTACGTCATCGGTATTGGTTCAGCCTTTGCCTCATCCACCGCACTGCTGGCCGCTTTCATCCCGCTGGCTGGACCACTGTTGTCGGTGAGCTCGTTGAGTGTTTCGGGCACCGTGGCTGCCATCGCCATCTCGGCCACCGTGGTTGATATTTCCCCGTTCTCCACCGCTGGCGCACTGGTAGTGGCCAACGTGAAGGAACAAGACCGTCAGCGCACCTACAAGCAGTTGATGATGTACGCAGGTGCTGTTGTCCTTATCGCTCCGGCATTGGCTTGGGGCCTGCTGGTACCAACCGGCATCATGTAGAACTACGCTTCAAGCATTAAATGGCAGTGGGCGCCGATCCAAAAAGGATCGGCGCCCACTGCCATTACTTTTTAGCTTAGCGGCGCTTGCCAGTGATGAAGCCCCAAACGATCAATACGATCAGGGAACCACCGATAGCTAGCAGCCAAGTCGAAAGTGACCAGAACTTGTCTACTCCGACGCCGAAAATTGCCGAGCCGATCCAACCGCCGAGCAGTGCACCGACTACACCAAGGACCAACGTAGCGATCCAGCCGCCACCCTGGTTTCCTGGCTTGATGGCCTTTGCGATGGCGCCGGCAATGAGTCCAAGGATGATCCAACCAATAATGCCCATTTTTTGTTACTCCCCATGTGTTTTTGGCACGACAAACGTGCCGCTAGTGATTTACTACTTATTACCCGGAGGCCGGCTCAGATGAGCACGGCTTTATCCGAATCCTGTTTTTCTGGTTTCTGGAAACTGAAGGAAACGTGCTTGTGTGCAAAGGGCACACCCAGCACCATTTCAAGGTCAGGGATGACCCGGCCGTTAACCAGCTCTATTCCTCGATTCGCCGGTGCATCGGCGCGCAAGGTGAATCGCGCATAGAGTACGGGCTGCGTGGCGCTGCCACCGATTTGAACATTCGCATCCACAATTTCTGGTTGCGTTTGAGCGGCGGATTCCGCAGCCCTAGCTATTACCGACGTTTCGATCTCGCTGACTCCCTCGTTGCGCGATTCATATCTGAATTCGTGTGCCGCCGGACGGCGTGGAATGGCGGTGATAATCACGGCCAGTGAAAGCACAATGCCCACGATCCCTACAGCCAATCCCAGTGGCAGTAAGTACTGCTGGTCTATCGGCAAACTGTCACCAATCTGCGCTTGACCAAGATCCTTGATCTCGGGAAAACCAAGCAATGCTGCAGCCAGGCCCAAGCCACCAAGGACCAGCAAGGCCAGTCCGAGGATCGCCAGGATGATTCGCTGGCGCACTACATGTGTTGTCCACATTCTTAGTTCCCTCCTCGCTGCTGGACCGAGACTTTAACCTTGGGCGCCTGTTGCAACGGCAGGCCATCAATCACACTTTGCGCCCGAGTTTGCACGTTCTGCCGAACGCGTTCCACCGAGTGCGCCGGAGTCTGAACACTGACGTGCACCCAGGCCGGCGTGGTCTTTACGCTGGCCCGAGTCACCGAGTCGGTTCGTTCAACCGCGGAGCCCACCAAGGTGGAGATGCCCCGGCACGACATTGCTTGTTCCGATTCCGCTCCAGGATCATCGGTGTCCAACAGGATGCTTTGGCGGCGTCCCGGGATCAGCGCGCAAAGCAGCAGCACAAGGCCGAGCACCGCAAGAACTGCCATGACGCTAACTGCCAGGCTGTCATTGAGGCGCATACCGCTGAGCGTATTCAGAACCTGTTCAGCAGGGCCGGTCCATTGGCCACTAACCAATCGCAGGATGCAGGAAAGCGCGAGGAGAATGCTCACGGCCAACAAGGTGATGAACGTGATCATCAAGGCCAGCGTGCGAGCACTGCGCACGTGCCAGAATCTTCTCATCGCAGTCTCCTGTTCCCTGTGTTTTGATCCGGTGAAGACATCCAACTCACCCGAATGTCGGTCTGGACGTTTTCGACGCCCAGATACTTATAAAGATCCTCGGCGATCATGTCCCGCACGTCTTCGCAGGCTTGTTGGACATTGCTCGGATAGCTCAGCCCTAGGTCCAACTCGATGATGACCGCACTTCCGAGCACCTCAGCTTTGGCCTTGGGACGGCTGTCAAAATCTTTGTACTTGCCCAGCCCCAAGATCCCTCCGGCGGCCGAACCAACCACAGGCACCTTGTAGGCGGCCTGAGCGGCGATTTTTGAATAGACGGCCGTATTCACCGTGGTGTTGCCACGGTTTGAGGACAGCTCTGTCATTTGATTCACCGCCGACGTTTGTTGAACACTTGGCTAAGATCAACCCTGTCCTGCAAGAGCCATCCGACCGCGGCACCGATGATGGCGAAGAATGCCACCACTACAAACTGGGTAAACGAACCGAAGGCAATCAGCAGCCCGGCGAGGGCTCCAATGATCAAACCCCACTTGACGTGTAACATGTTCTGCTCCTTAAGTGCGGACTGTTATTTCAGGCCGTCGCGGGGCTCGGTGTCGTCGTCATCGTCTTCTGGAAGATGTACGTCGGTGACCTCGACGTTCACCTCGATAACTTCCAGGCCGGTGGCGCGCTCAACCTGAGCGATGATGTTTGAGCGGATCTCGTTGGAGACCTCAACGATTGAGAAGCCGTAGGAAACCACGATCGATACGTCGATGGCGGTCTGCTGCTCACCCTTTTCAACGCTCACTCCACCAGCGGAGTTGGCCTGTGCACCAGGGATGCGTTCGGCCAGTGAGTTGAAGGTTCGACGTGCTGCATTGCCCATGGCGTAAACGCCGGAAACCTCGCGGGTGGCGATGCTGGCGATCTTCTGAACAACACGATCTTCAATGGTCGTCTTGCCCAGTTCAGTGTGTAGTGGACCGCGCAGTTCTTCATTGTTCTGCGCTTCATTTGCGGCGTTGGCCTTTGCTTGACGCTCCAGCTCTTCGCCGGTTGGCTTGATGATCGGGCTTTGTGAATCGCGTTGCACCATGATGGTCTCCTCATTCATTGAACGGATATTTTGTGCCTTACACTCGTACAGACGAGAGCTATACAGAAATCCTCACACGTTTTGCACGTGACTTAGATCACATTAGGAGGAGTATTTGGACCCGACCCGACTGGCTCTTCTTGTTGGTCGCTCCATGGAAGGCGATCCTGAGGCTTTCGGCGAGCTGGTCACAGGCGTGACTCCCGGGCTACGTCAGTACTGCAAGACTTTTTTTAGCAGTTGGCATGACGCCGAAGACGCAGCACAGGATGCATGGATCCGCGCCTGGCAGTCTTTGGACTCACTTCGCGAACGCGCTGCATTCAAAACGTGGCTCTATCGTTTGCCTCGAAATATCTGCCTGGATCGAATCCGCCAACGGGCGAACGATCAACAACCTGTAGATGGCGAAGCACTAGAGCGAACCCCGGTTCCCGAACGCGAATTACCTGAAAATATTGCCGTACAACGTGGGGAAATCGCCGATGCGTGGGAGATTATTAATTCGTTGCCCTCAGCACTACGCCAGACCTTCGTCTTGGTGGCGCTCCAAGAAATGAGTTACAAAGAAGCCGCGCTAGTAACCAACGTTTCAGAATCAACTGTGCGAGGGCGACTTGCACGGGCACGCAATGCAATCAGCGAGGCGGTGTCATGACTACCCTTCCCTGCGGACGATCCACCCAAGACGTCCTACTGAACCTCGATGAGCCAGCCGATCTGCACGAGTTGCAGTGCCGCTGGTGCCATGCCGAGCGCCAGCGACTCAAAGATCAAAATGGGCTTATCACCCAGCTACTACAAAGCTCAATGCCCGAGCACCAGTCCGAGGCCTTTTCTCAAGGCATCTTGGGCAAGATTGCAGGCTTTGTGCCACGTCAACGCGTGTGGGATGTGCAGGATTCTGCGACAGGCCAGCCCCAACGAATGTCTTCATTGGATCTGGTCAAAGCCATCAGGTCGGTGTTTTCCAGCTCGTCCACGGCGCAGTTAAATTACACGGAATTTAAGGCCACCGATACCGCGATCCCGCACCTCGCGTGGAAGGCGCAATGCCATGTGAGCATGGCCGAGGACAGCTCGGTTCAGGTGATCGAACAGCAGGTACTGGACTACGTTTCTCAAGCGATCAGTCCGCTGATTTCTTGGAATGAATTAGTCGTTGATCTGGTGATCGAGGACCTTCACGGTCACGCCATCGAATCCATCACACTGCGCGGAGAAAACTAGTCCGCGTACTAGCAGTTGTGTTGTTCGGTTTTCGGGTGGGGTCATTAACAATGACCTCACTCTAAAGACGGGTGGTTTGGCGGTTCAGCAGGTAGATCAAATACACGCCACCAAACACGACGGTCACCACACCAACGGGCAGCTGTACCGGAGCAAAAAGACGCTGTGCCAGAAGATCACTGCTGGCTAGCAGTAACGCGCCGACAAGGGCGGTGGGTAGTAATTGCATTCCGTTAGCTCCGGCTAAACGCCGAGCAATCTGCGGGGCCACCAATGCCACAAAGGCAATGGGTCCTGCCAACGAGGTGACTGCGGCGACCAGAAGGACTGCCAGCACCACCAAGAATAATTTGGTGCGCTCCACCCGCATGCCAAGCGCCCGACACAGGTCATCACCCAATTGCAGCATCTGTAACCGCGATGAACTGGCCAGCAAAGCTATTGAAACGAGCACCAGTAGGATGCTTGTGGGAATCACCGATTGCCACGTCAGCCCGTTCAGGCTTCCTGCACCCCAGACCGCGGCGGCCATGGCCACATCAAGTTCGGCCCGCAGCACCATGAAGTGATTAAACGAGGCCAGCACCGAGGAAATACCGATGCCCACGAGGATGAGACGAAAGCCAGCGGTTCCATTGCGCCAAGCCAGCGCATAGACCAGCACCGCAGTGAGCAAACCGCCCAGCAACGCTCCAATGCTGGTGGCCACAAAGCCACCACCAAGCACGGTTAATGCCACCAGCGCACCGGTGTAGGCACCGGTGGAAAAGCCGATAATGTCCGGGGATCCCAAGGGGTTTCTGGTCAGCGACTGGAAGACCGCACCAGAAAGTGCCAGCGCCGCGCCAAAGAGTAAAGCTGCCATGGCTCGTGGCATCCGCCATTGCCAGATCACCATGTTTTCAATGCCTTCTCCGCCGCCGAAGAGCACCCGAAGAACTTTCCAGGGGCTCATCTGATACTCACCTCCGGAGATGGCAAGGACGGTGACCAGCAGGCAGAGCACCACCACGATCGGCAGCGCACTAGGTGCGCGTAATTTGGAACGCAGACTCATAGTGCCACCGCCTTTCGTCCGCGGGCGATCATGATCAGCAATGGTGCACCAAGGAAGGCTGCGACCACACCGGCTTGCAACTCACCGGGCAGCACAACACGTCCCAGCATGTCAGCGCACAGCAAAAGCATCGGCGCTAACAACGCAGTGAAAGCGATAATCCACCCGGTATTTGCCCCGGCCAAGCGACGGGCAGCGTGCGGAGCCATCAAGCCAATAAATCCGATGGCGCCAACCGCTGCGGTTGAGGCACCGGCCAGAACGGTAATTGCCAGCAAAACCAACACGCGAGTGCGTCCAACATTGGTCCCTAAAGACCGCGCGCTGTCTTCACCCAGAGCCAAGGAATCAAGGGAGCGAGCACTGCTGCCCGCCAGCACTAGTCCCACGACAAGGCAACCAGCCAAGGTGAGAATAATCGAAGGGTCCCTGCCCTGCAGCGAGCCGATAGTCCACGCTCGCAGCTGATCAAAAGCTTGAGGCTTGACCAAGGATAGGGCCGTTCCGACACCGGTGAGCACCGCCCCGATAGCTACGCCGGAGAGTACCAGCCGGACCGGATCGCTGGACCCAGGCCGAGGCATTCCCACCACATAAACTACGGCCGTGGTCAGCAGTGCTCCAATAAAGGCAAAAAATACATATCCGCTGAAGCTTTGGATTCCCAAGAATCCGACGGAAATCACGATGGCCAGCGATGCCCCTGCGTTCACGCCCAGAATTCCGGGTTCGGCCAAAGGATTTCGTGTCAGACTTTGCGCCAGGACGCCAGAGACCCCGAGGCCCAATCCGGCCAACAAGGCCAGAACCGCGCGCGGTAATCGCGACTCAACCACAATGCTTCGTTCCACTGTGGGTTCGGAATCAAGCAGAGCGTGAATGACGCTTCCCAAAGGCAACGAACGAGATCCAATGGCCAACGACGCCACAACCAAGAGCAGCAATATCGCCGCGAGCGCACAGAGTAGGGCCACTTGTCGACTCATGCTGTTGGTGCTGGGCACAGGTTTGGTGGGCCTGGTGAGATTAGCGCTAATGACCGGCGCCCTTCGTCAGATGTACTGCAGGGAACGAGATTACTTTACCGTGCGCAAGCAAAGTTTAGCGTCATAACCTTTGGGTAGGCTTAGTAAAATAAGGTATATTTGTGATGTGAATTTATCGAAGATGGGCACCGCATGGCGCCGCACCCTAATCTCAGCCACCGCCGTAGCGCTGGTTGGCCTGACCGCCGGCTGTGGCGCGTCCACCACTACCGACACCAACTCGGGCAATAAAGATGTTGCGATTGGCGGCGCACATTTCACCACCGCGGATGAGGAGACTGCAAAGTTCGGCTCCGACGCCGAAGCTGGCCAGTTCCCTCGCACCATCACCCACGCCAACGGCACCACCACCTTGGACTCAAAGCCAAAGCGCGTTGTGGTTCTTGATACTGGTGAACTCGATGAGGTGATCTCCCTGGGCATCACCCCGGTAGGCATTCCGTCCACCGAAGGTTCCAGCCCAATCCCGAGCTACCTTGCCGACAAGGTTAAGGACGCCAAGACCGTTGGCACCATCCAGGAACTCAACCTCGAGTCCATCGCAGCATTAAAGCCAGACCTGATTCTAGGTTCGCAGCTGCGCGCGGATAAGCTCTACGCTCAGCTCAACGAGATCGCACCAACCGTCTTCTCCATTCGTCCAGGTTTTCCTTGGAAGGAAAACTTCCTGCTAGCCGGTGAGGCACTGGGCGAAGAGACCCAGGCTGTGGACGTACTGAACAAGTATCAGGACAAGGCTTCCGCCCTAGGCAACGACGTCAAGGGCGACCCAGAGATTTCCTTGCTGCGCTTCATGCCAGAAAAGATTCGTCTCTACGCCAACAAGTCACTGATTGGTGTGATCCTCAAGGATGCTGGCCTGAAGCGTCCAGGGAACCAAAGCATCGAAGACCTAGCGGCTGAAATTTCCGCTGAAAATCTCACCGAGGCAGACTCGGACTGGATCTTCTACACTTCCTACGGAACCCCTGAAGCCACCGGTGAAAAGGCCGCGATTGAAGGTCCACTGTGGAAGAAGCTCAAGGCTGTTCAAAACGATCAAGCGGTGCGCGTGAATGACGACGTTTGGTTCCTAGGCCTAGGCCCAACTGGCGCATCCCAGGTCCTTGATGATCTGCGCACCAACTTGGTGAAGTAACTATTCCTCACCCCGTCTCAACGCACTGCAACCGCGAAGCTTGTGCTCAGCCCGAGCATAGAAAGCTTGGGTAACGTAGTAACTACCTCATTGAAGGTGCGAGTGATGATCGTTGAAATCCCCGTCGGCTTAGCCGACGGGGATTTCACTTTAACTTCTTGTCCTGAGATCTAAGCCGACATCTAACTCAGCTTTCCAGCCAACTCACTTCGCCGGTCTGCAGATCATAAACGGCGCTAACCACGCGGGTCCGCTTCTCTTGCACTGCCTTGCGAATAATGACCGAGCGTCCCACCAGCTGCTGCGCAACGGCTATCGCATTAGCTTTGACCACCTTGTTCACTGCATCAGCATCTGATCCTGAAACTTTTTCCTTGCGGGCCACTGGCGCAATTTGCTCCGCGAAGTCATCCATCTCTCCGGGCAGTTCAGGGTTATCGGCATTCTTTTCCATGGCTTGAAGAGTTCCGGTCACCGCGCCACAGGCCGTATGTCCGAGAATCACCAACAGGGGAACCGAGTAAGGTTCGGAGACGGCAAACTCCATGCTGCCCACCAAGGTGTCATCAAGGACTGCGCCTGCGGTTCTGGTGACAAAGAGGTCACCGATTCCTTGATCAAAAAGCAGCTCCGGGGTAACGCGCGAGTCGACGCACCCGTGGATCAGGGCGAAAGGGCTTTGATGCTCGGCCTGCTCGTCGCGCCGTTCTTCATCTTGGTTGGGGTGCTGAAGCTCGTTCGAAAGATAGCGCTGATTGCCTTCCTTCAGCGCTTTGAGTACCTCGTCCGGTGTCTTGGGTGTTTCAGCATGAGCGACAGGAGCGGTTTCGGTAGCCTCTGGTGTCGAGCAGGCGTTCAGAGAGGCCAGTGCGATCAGTCCGGTGGCGCCAGATAAGAGCTTTCGCCGGCTAGTTACATGGGCAGTGACGACGGTGTCAGTGGGTTGTGGCATAGTGCTTTCCGGTCGTATTTCGTGGGCACCTGAATGTCATTAACTCAGATTTCAATGTAAATACCATCATGAAGCCTACCGTTATGCATTTGATTCATAAACGATTTTCCAAATATTTCGCGCTTGTCAGAACCTCGCCAGAATCGGCCTCTTGAGCTAAAAGTGATTGACACCACACCGGTTCTCGGATTGGATAGACACTGTCAATCGATTGATTGGGAACACAAGGTGGTGTCCATGGAATTGGGTCAAATCCAGCAGGCTGCAGTCTCCTGTTTTGCGCAGCGCGGATTCGCCGCGACCGGTATCCGAGAACTCGGAACTGCCTTGAATCTGAACTCTGCCACCCTCTATCACTATGTCGGGGGCAAAGAAGAACTCCTCGTTGGCATCATCAACAATTGTCTGACCTCCATGATCAAAGGAGCCGGGCAGGCCATCGCCGACAGCACCGATCCAGTACGTCAGTTGGCCCTGCTTGTTGCCTTCCACGTAGGCTTCACCGCCACTAATCCAAAAACCTCCCGCGTCGCAGAACACGAAATGCGCGCCCTGTCCGCCGAGCACGCCGAAGACATGCAGGCGCTCCGCGATGACTACGAGCAGCTCTTTGCATCCATCCTGGCCACCGGCACAACTCAAGGCCTGTTCAACACCGTGGACCTGGGCATCGCCCGACTAGCCATGATGGAAATGGGCACCGGAGCATCCCACTGGTATCGCCGCGATGGACGGCTGTCATTGCCCGAAGTGCAACTAAATTTTGTCTCCCTCGCCATGCGAATGCTCGCCGTCACCGACGAATTCCCGTTGGCCATCAAAGAACTCCCTGCCCCGCTGGTTATTGCCAGCGAACCCGAGCCCAAGGACTGAAAAGTGAAGACGCTTCGTTCCCAACCGGATCCCGCAGCATTTGCGAGCCATACTCAAACCAACGCCACCCTGCTGGCGGACCTGCATCAACGCCTCGAACGCGCTGGGCGCGGTGGCTCGCAAAAGTCTCGGGAACGCCATGTAGCACGCGGTAAGCTACTGCCCCGCGAGCGTGTGGACCAACTACTCGATGACGGTTCACCGTTTTTGGAAATTGCTCCACTGGCCGCCGAAGGCATGTATGGCGGCGCCTGCCCCGGCGCCGGAATGATCGCAGGTATCGGTTTGGTCCACGGCCGACACGTGCTGATCATTGCCAATGACGCCACCGTCAAGGGTGGCACCTACTTCCCGATGACGGTGAAAAAGCACCTGCGCGCACAAGAGATCGCATTAGAAAACCGACTGCCTTGCATCTACTTGGTGGATTCCGGCGGCGCATTTTTGCCGATGCAAGATGAGGTCTTCCCGGACCGCGATCACTTCGGCCGGATTTTTTACAACCAAGCGCAGCTTTCAGCAAAGAAGGTCCCACAGCTGGCCGCGGTCCTCGGATCCTGCACCGCCGGCGGCGCCTACGTTCCGGCGATGAGCGACGAGACGGTCATCGTACGCAACCAAGGCACCATCTTCCTTGGCGGTCCACCACTGGTGAAGGCTGCCATCGGTGAGATTGTCACCGCAGAGGAATTAGGTGGCGGAGACCTGCACGCCAAAACCTCCGGGGTGGTGGATCATCTGGCCGAAAACGATGAGCATGCGCTGATGATCATCCGCGACATCGTTTCCACCCTGCCGCTCAACCCCACCCCGGCATGGAACATTGCCGAGCAGGTAACGGAACCGCTCTATCCAGGCACCGAACTATCCGGCGTTGTTCCGGTAGACGTCAACGCACCCTATGACGTGCACGAAGTCATCGCCCGAATTGTGGACGGCAGTAAATTCCATGAGTTCAAAGCCGACTACGGCACCACCCTGGTCACCGGATTTGCGCATATCCACGGCCACCAAGTCGGGATCATTGCGAACAACGGGGTACTCTTCTCCGAGTCGGCCATGAAGGGTGCCCACTTCATCGAGCTCTGCGACCAGCGTGGTATCCCGCTGATCTTCCTGCAGAATCTCGCCGGGTTTATGGTGGGCAGCGACTATGAGGCGGACGGCATCGCCAAGCATGGAGCCAAGATGGTCACCGCGGTAGCAACCGCCCGGGTCCCCAAGTTGACCGTTATCATCGGCGGATCCTTTGGCGCAGGCAACTATTCAATGTGTGGACGGGCCTACTCCCCACGCTTCTTGTGGATGTGGCCCAATGCGCGCATCTCGGTGATGGGCGGCAACCAAGCCTCCTCGGTACTGGCCACGGTTAAGCGTGACGGGATCGAAGCCGGTGGTGGCTCCTGGAGCAGCGACGAAGAAGAGGACTTCAAAGCCCCCATCCGCGAGCAATACGAAACTCAAGGAAACCCGTACTATTCCACCGCGCGTTTATGGGATGACGGAGTCATTGACCCAGCCGATACCCGCCGGGTGCTTGGCCTTGCCTTAGATGTTTGCGCCCGAACCGAATTACCAGAGACCAGCTTCGGTCTCTTCAGGATGTAGGCCCAGGAGATCACCATGAACAGCAAACTTTTTGATACGGTCCTGGTCGCCAACCGCGGAGAAATCGCGGTGCGCATTATTCGCACCCTGCGAGCGCTGGGCATCCGTTCCGTTGCGGTCTACTCCGACGCTGATGCTCAAGCATTACACGTTACCCAAGCCGATACCGCGGTCCGTCTTGGCGGTGCTCCCGCCAATGAGAGCTACCTAAACATCAACGCGGTCATTGATGCCTGCAAGACCAGCGGGGCCCAAGCGGTGCACCCAGGTTATGGTTTCCTTTCCGAGAATGTGGAATTCGCCCGCGCCTTAGAAGCTGCCGGGATCACCTTCATTGGTCCACCGGTGGACTCCATCAATCTCATGGGTGACAAGATCCGTTCCAAAAACCACGTGCAGTCCCATCAGGTTCCGGTGGTTCCGGGCATTGCAGAACCGGGCTTGAGCGATGAACAGCTCCTGGCGGCGGCCTCCGATGTAGGTTTCCCGCTCTTGATCAAGCCTTCGGCCGGCGGCGGTGGCAAGGGTATGTTCGCTGTGGAATCCGTAGATCAGCTCCCCGAAGCTCTATCCAGCGCTCGGCGCACCGCGCTGAACGCCTTTGGCGATGACACCTTGTTCTTGGAACGCTTGGTGCGCAATCCCCGGCATATCGAGGTACAGATTCTGGCTGATTCGCACGGCAACACCGTGCACCTCGGCGAGCGCGAATGCTCGCTACAGCGCAGACATCAGAAGGTCATCGAGGAAGCGCCTGCCCCGCTGTTCGAAAATCTGGAGCACGGCGCACAAATCCGTGAACGCATCGGAGCATCCGCCGTAGCTGCCGCGCAGTCGGTCGGATACGTGGGCGCTGGAACCGTGGAGTTCTTGGTCAGCGACGAAAATCCGGACGAGTTCTTCTTCATGGAAATGAATACCCGTTTGCAGGTGGAGCATCCGGTCACCGAAGAAGTGGTGCGGGTTAACGGAGAAAAACTGGATCTGGTGGATTGGCAGGTGCGCATCGCAGCCGGTCAAACACTGAACTTCACTCAGGAACAGGTATTGCTCGTTGGCCACGCAATCGAGGCACGCCTGTACGCAGAAGACCCATCGGCCGGTTTCCTGCCCTCGGTCGGAACCGTGCTGAAGGTTCGAGAACCGGTCAACGTGCGTGTAGATAGTTCCCTGCGCGAAGGGCTAGAAATCAGTGCCCACTATGATCCGATGCTGGCCAAGTTGATCGCTTGGGGTCAGGATCGAACCGAGGCGTTGACCAAGCTGGACCGCGCTCTGGCGGACACCGTTGTACTGGGCGTACTGACCAACAACGAATATTTGCGCCTGCTGTTGGCCGATGAACAGGTGGCCGCCGGACAGTTGGATACTAATCTCATTGCGCGCAAGATGGATCAGTTCACCTTCCGCACTATCGGTCCCAGCGAATTGGCGCTGGCTGCTCAGCTGGAATATCAGCAAGTACCTACACTGCGCACCCCGTGGGGCGTCCGCGATGGCTGGCGGGCCGGGGTGCACCGCCCGATCATCATGCACTTCGAAGTTGGTGATACTCACGTCCAAACGTCACTGCCGGTTGGAGCCGAGCCCACAAGCATCGAACATGCTTTTGCCCCCGATGGCACCCTGTGGCTCAGCGATCAGGGATGGAGCTCTGCCTTTCGCAAACTGTCACGTGAAGAAGTACTCGAACGCCAGTTGGCCAGCCTGGCCAAAGAATCGGGCACCTACTCCCCCGATGTACAGACTCCAATGCCGGGCACCGTCATCTCTGTGCAAGTCAGCGACGGTCAACAGGTAAGCGCTGGCCAGGTGCTGGCCATTGTGGAAGCGATGAAGATGGAGCACCAGCTGCTGGCTCCGGTTGACGGAATTGTTCACATCTCGGCGCTACAGGCAGGAGATCTGGTCAAGGCCAAACAGGTGATCGCCACCGTGGAACCAATCCTAGAAACTGAACAGGAGCACCGAGCATGAGCCAGCAACGATTTGAACAGCGCGGCCTGTATTTTGATGAACTGGTGCTGGGAGCCAGCTACGTTCACAAGCCCGGTCGCACCCTGAGCGAGGCGGATAACATCGCCTTCACCACCATGACCATGAACAATCAGGGCTTACATCTGGATGCCGCGTGGGCCGCCACCCAACCATTCGGCAGGCCGCTGATTAATTCACTGTTGACGCTGAGCACCATGATTGGTCAATCGGTGGCGCAGCTGACCGAAGGCACCATCATTGGCCAGCTGGGCATCAACGACGTGCGCTTCCCTCACCCGATGTTCCACGGCGATACCCTGTACACCGAAACCGAGATCACCGAATTGCGCCCCTCCAAATCTCGACCCGGCCAAGGCTTAGCCTCGATGACGCATACCGGACGCAACCAGCACGGCGAGATTGTCGCCACCGCCACCCGCACCTGTTTGATGTGGACCCAACAGGCGCACCAAGAATCGTTGAAGGCAGAGTCCGATGACTAGTTTCCAGATGGGTCCGGCTATTCTCTTCTACCCTGCGGACCGGCCGGAGCGTTTTACCAAGGCCGCGGATCGGGCCGATGCGGTAATCATTGATTTAGAAGATGCTGTGGCCCATGAAAATAAGGACGCAGCCCGCACTGCACTGGTGGAAAGCAGCCTAGATCCGGCGCGCACCATTGTGCGAGTGAACCCCGTAGACACCGAACACTTCGCCCGCGACCTTGAAGCGGTACGGCGTACCAACTACACCACGCTCATGTTGCCCAAGGCGCAGTCGGCCGCGGAACCTGCCCAGCTAGCTGGCTACGACGTGGTGGCGCTGTGTGAAACCGCGGCCGGCATCGCCAACGTGGCGCAGATTGCGGCAGCCTCGAATGTGGTGGCCTTGATGTGGGGTGCCGAAGATCTGATTGCCTCGCTGGGCGGGACCTCATCGCGCCATAACGATGGCAGCTACCGCCAGGTCGCCAGCTTTGCCCGTTCCCAGGTGCTTATCCATGCGGTAGCCAACGGAAAGGCTGCCATCGACTCGGTGTATCTGAACATCCCAGACGCCGAAGGATTGTTCCTCGAATCTCAGGATGCCAAGGCCTCTGGCTTCGCGGCCAAAGCCTCCATCCATCCCAACCAGATGCAGATTATCCGTCAGGCCTACGCGCCAACGGCAGCCGAAGTGGCCTTGGCCGAACGCATCCTCGCCGAGGCCAAAACCCATCCGGGCGTTTTCTCTTTGGACGGGAAAATGGTGGATGAACCCTTGCTGCGTCAGGCTCGGGCTACCCTCGCCAGCGCCGCGAAGCTGGGCTAACTGCTTGACCGGGCAGTTGTGCCAGCTAACGGCCTTCGTCGAAGAACATATAACAATGTCAGCAAACAGCCCGAACCAATAGTTGCCAGTCCCCACGGATCACTGAGGTTTCTACCCAAGATCCAAGCCCATCCGCGGACCTCGCCTATCGAATTTCGCGCAAAGGCTGAAGCAATCAGCAAATAGACGACTGGAACAAGCCCAGCAAATCGGTTGATACCGAGGGCTCTTGCACTCGACCAAAGTACCAAGAGCCCAAGCACGTCCCTGACCATCAGCCAAGCAGCAGCATTGTCATGCACCACGATGCCAGTGAGATGAGAAACGGCGCAGACCAGCGCAACCAATCCCGCGGCCATCAGCATTGAATGAGCCACCACGTTTCGCACTGAGGCTTCTGTCCAATACAGTTCAGCGGATTGAAGCATTGCTCCCGTCAATACCACCAGAATCACGCTGGGGACAACGGGCGCTGGCATCGTCGAAGGGCCAATAAGCGAACTCAAGAATGGAATTGGTAGGTTGATATTTCCTGCCATTGTTCCCAGAATGCTCGCGATAGCGGCGCCAATCATTGCCACCCGATAGTGTCGAGCCTTCATTGCCCACTTCACCGGACACCCGCGCTGACCGCATCCGGAAGTCGGCATGTACTTAGTCGGTCATAGGCTACCGTTACCCACTGAGTCTGTGACTTTTCGTCTAACTTGCGCAGTTTGCTCCACTGCCCAAAAAAATCCGTCTCGTCCGGGATCGAGACCGATTCCAGCATGCTCGTATCCGGCAAGCCTGCCCGTTCGTCCGGTGCAAGTACTTCCTGAGCCGCAGTTTGAACTGACCAAGCCTTCAGTACTTCGGCCCATCCGTAAACATCAGCGGAGGTTTCTTGAGGACACTCAATGTAGGTAAGAGCATCCGCGTAAGTGCTGGCTGCCGATTCAACTGCACGGGTGCGCGATTGGCCTGGTGCGGCCATGACATTTGCAACGCCCTCGTCTGAGAGGACCGGCACTTGTGCTGTGCTAGTTGAATAGACCTTGGTTATTTTTCGCATCCCATGGTGTTCTAAGGCCTCGAAAGTATCGGCATACACCGGACGAGTATCTCCACGTGCCAGCTGTGTTGGGAACAGGCAGACTTCTGGAACGGTTGCGGAGCATTCAGCTTCTGATAGTGGGCGAGCTTTCACCGGGGTCGCCGCCACCTGACGCGCAATGAACAAGCCCAGCGAAGCCGCCAGGACGAGCACCAGCAGACCTGCGGTGACACGCAACCAGGCGGCCTTTCCACGGGGCAGGATCTTCCTACCGCTGACGCCCATGGCCAGGAGCACAAATCCGAAGAAGCCTAGGACCGAGAACACCATCAAAGAATAGACAGCAGCGACATCCAAGGTTTCGACCGGGGAGCAGCAACCTTCCAAAGCGAGCCCCGCCAAATATCTCACTGGTACAAAGTCAAAGCTCCAGGCGAATCCAAGCCAAATATAGGAGACCACCAACGCCAGAGGAACTGCAAAGCGCGCTCGTAGCCATGTGCCGAGGAACATCCCTATTCCCGCATGGAAGAACAAAGCACTGAACAGACCGACGGCGATGAGAACTGGGAATCTGTTGGGTGAAGAACCAGCTTTGCCCAGCAATAGGAGAATTCCGACAAGTTGGATGAGAGCGCCGGCTACAAGACTGGGCCAGAGCCGCGCAAAGGCCACTATTATTTTGCCCCGTACCGCGATCTCGGTGACTCCCCGACTGGAACTATCACGCCCTACTTCGAGAGCGGCTGAGACGCTGACCAATGACGCAGCAAATATGAGCAGTAGCGCATAGGCCGCCACGGCTGATTGAGCATCGGCCAAGACCCGCTCCGCTGACACATACTGATGCACATACAATGCCGCCAAGATCATGCCGGGGGCCAACAGCCACCACGCTGGTCGACGAGTTATAGGAAGCATCCTCAGATCTCGCCTTCAACTAATGCCGCATAGGCCAGCCGTACTCGATCACGAGAATCCGTAACACTCGCTGGAGCCACTGCCATGAACTCGTTGACCGATCCGTTGAACCGTACGCGCCCACCAACAAGCACAACTACATGATCAAAAGATCCGTCGATGTCCTCGGTCTGATGCGTGGAAACCACGGTTATGTTCTCATCATTCAAGGAGGCCAAGATCTGACGGAACCGATCCCGCTGGCTAGGGTCGAGTCCTGCGGTAGGCTCGTCCAAGAGAACTACGCCCGCCTGGTGAACTAGTGCGCCAGCTAGACCTAGTCGTCGTTGCTGTCCGCCTGATAGTTCAGTAGCTTTCTTTTCAGAAAGAGTCTCTAGCCCGACGGCTAAAAGCGCTTGCGGCGCCGCTTCTTTGACAGCCTTCCTAGACATCCCTTTCAGCCAGCCAGAGTACCTGACGTGTTCCAAAACAGTGAGTCCGGCGACGGGCGAAAAGTCTTGCGGTAACCATGCCACAAGCCGTCGGAATTTTCCCAAGTGGCGAGCGCTGATTCGTTCCCCGCTGGCCTCGATAATCTCGATACTTCCGGCGGAGGGCGTCACTACGCTTGCCATAAGGGACATCATTGTAGACTTCCCGGCGCCATTGGGGCCCAAGAGTGCTGTTTTTCCAGAGTGGAACTCAAGATTCAGATCTTGAAAAATTTTCGCCTTGGACGAGTATGCGTAACTAGCTGCACAGATCTTAATGCTCTTCATCAGGCAGGGCAGTCCTTACTCCGGCTAGGGCGCTTGCCCGTAGCTTGTGGCTCAACAAAAGTAGACTCCTGCAAAATGGGCGACTGACGATCGTTGTACCTCTTAAATGATATTTAGTTTATTATCACTAGATGGGTCAAAAGATAGATTGACCTCACATAATGAAACAGACGTAAGTATTTTTCTGATGTAGAACTTAATGTCAATTTCAGAACGTTGACGACAAGGGAATGCGACAGTTCGCACTGTCATCCGCGCCCCTCGGTTGACTGCACAGTGCCCCAGCAAGTGACTACCCAACAGGAAACGCGGCGCGTGGGCTGTTGTTGCGCAAGGCAAGATTAGTCACGAACAAGGCCACAGGTGCGTGCCAGTGTGATGCTTTGTTTATGAACGATCAGCCCGACTCCGCAATAACTCCGCCTTCCGCCCGGCGTCCCCGAGTACACCGGGCTTGGCTGGTAGCCATCGTCACCACTTTGGCGTTGGTTGTGGCAGCGGCTTTTCGGTCCACCGCCGGCGCATTTTTTGAACCTCTTGAAGCAGAGTTCGGCTGGCAGCGTTCCCAACTGTCCACGGCAGTAACCATCAACCTGGTGGTTTACAGCTTGGCCGCACCTTTTGCTGCCACCTTGCTGGAACGCTATTCGATGCGCAAGGTGGCGATGGCAGCTTTGGCCTTGGTGGCTACCGGCGCCGGACTGTCCGTTTTTATCAACCACTACTGGCAGTTGTGGTTGCTTTGGGGCGTGCTTGTCGGATTGGGAACCGGCGCCATGGCCTTGGTCTTCGGTTCAGTAGTCGCCAACCGCTAGTTCAGCAAGCGACGAGGTCTGGTGATGGGGCTGTTCTCTGGCGCCAACGCTGCTGGCCAGCTGATCTTTTTACTTTCCATCGTTGCCATCATTGAAAACGGCTCCTGGCGGATTGCGGCCCTCGTGGTCACCGCCTTTGCCCTACTGATCATTCCGCTTTTACGTTGGCCTTTTGCCAACTCCCCAGCCGAGGTCGGGGTACTGCCCTACGGCGCGACCGCACCTGCAGTTCCCGCTGCGAAGCCCGAAGGATCCATGGCTGCGGCGACCTTACGGGTGCTCTTCAGCTCTGCTCGATACCCGGCATTCTGGGTGCTGGCGATGACCTTCTGGATCTGTGGCTGGTCGACTAACGGCCTGGTTCAGACGCACTTCATTCCTGCTGCGCACGATCACGGAATGCCTGCCACCACGGCATCAGGATTGTTGGCACTCATCGGTGCCTTCGACATTCTCGGAACAGCATTTTCGGGCTGGCTCACCGACCGCATACGCCCATGGCTGCTGTTAGCTGTGTACTACCTGCTGCGCGGAATGTCGCTACTGTTCTTGCACACCCTGATGGGCCCCACAGTTCAGCCGATGATGTGGATCTTCATCGTCTTGTATGGCCTGGACTGGGTAGCCACGGTTCCGCCTACGGTGGCCTTGTGCCGGCAGTACTTTGGCCCGGTTAAAGCAACTGTCGTTTTTGGTTGGGTGTTCGCTTTCAATATGGTCGGCGCAGGTGCCGGATCCCTGACTGCAGGCCTATCCCGAGAGACCACCGGAAGTTATCTGGCCGCGTGGATTACCGCTGCAGTGTTGTGTTTTGCAGCTGCTGCCAGCTTGCTGTTGATGCCCCGCATGCGTCAGGCGGTCGAGTCGCCAGTGATTGAACCCGTCCCGTCATAGACGTGCCCTGGCTGTAAATGCTCATCTACCCGGTGCATCGGGAGCGATAGAAACACCCGCACTCGCGCAGGGCTGCATTCCTCGGTGTTTTAGAAAGGTGCAGCCGTACGCACGAGCTGCACTCCGAGGTCAACGGCTCCCCTCATCACGACTTCATTTCCCAGAGTAGAAGCAGTCAGTTGGACACAAGTCAGCGCCGGTTCCTGAGCTAGCTCGCGCTGGGCAATGGAAACTACTGGCCCCACGATTTCTGCCATCGCACCGGAAAGCACCACACGCTCCAACCCGACAAAGCCGGAAATAACAGCGCTGATCCGAGCCAATCGGGCACCGAGGGATTCCAGGATTTCCTGTGCCAGCTGGTCTTCGTTCGCGGCTGCCTGAAATACGTCTTCTGCACGCAAGGACTCTGCGTCCAAAGACGCCAAGCTACTACTGACGCCGGCGGCCAACGCTGATTTTGCTTGCTCCCTAGCCAAATATCCCAAACCGTGAGCATCACCGACCCCGGCAACTTGCGAAAGGAACCGCATTTCACCGGCCAACCCCTTAACTCCACGGAGCAGGTGGTTGTCGACCACAACCCCAGCACCGATGCGCTCACCAATCATCAATGAGGCAAAAGAACCTTCAGTGCCATGTGCCAGTTCGGCAATCGCCGCTAGGTTCGCGTCGTTCTCAACCCTCAAGAGGTGCGTATATTTGCCGAGCGCGGATTTCCAATCAGGGTTCATATTTGCCCAAAAACCATTGTCGTCATCCGGCGACGTGCCGAAGGCATCAACTGGCGCGGGGACCCCGATCACCATCGCGGCAAGCTTGTCTACGTTGAATTCAGCTAACACGCCTGCGAGTAGCTTCTCGGTAACGTCAGCTCGATGCTGTCCCGAAGACAGTGGATCCACTTTTGCCTCAGCGCGAGTTTGCAGATTTCCTCGCACATCACTGAGAGTGAGGCTGATGCGGTGTTGGCCTGCATCGATTCCAGCAATCAGGCGATGAGTTCGGTTCAATTCATAACGTAGCGCCGGTCGGCCTTTGGAATAAGCTCCAACAGCCCGAGTGTCTTGGGCCTCGATAAGCCAACCAGATTCAACCAGGTCTTTTGCTTGGTTGAGCACTGTCGCACGAGTTAAACCGGTGAGCGAGATGAGCTCACTGGCGGTCACTGCTTCACAGTCCCAAGCAGCATCCAGAACGCGTTGGGTGTTGCGACGACGCATCGCAGTAACGCCTTCTAGGGACTCGGCGCTCGGTGCATCAATATTTCTCGGTGAACTCACATTCAAAGTATAGACGTGACTTTATTTAGATGCTAAATTTACTGAGAAAATAAAGTGACCCACTTCACTTCCCACTGGAGAAACCTATGAATCTTGGATCAAGTGCCTTGTCACGGCCGTTGCGACGACGGTCGTTCATTGCATCGGTAATGGCAACCGGAGCCATGGCCCTGGCCGGTTGCAGCCCCAGCGACCCCCGAGCCACAATTCGGTTCAACCAGTCCAAGCCGGAAGTGATCCCCTACTTTCGTGATCTGTTGGGGCAGTTCAATGCTTCCCAGAAAACTACTACCGCAACCCACGAGGTAACTGCAGGACTCTCTGCAGCATTCGCTCGCAACGATCCACCGGATTTGGGTTGCCTCAACTACAACTTTGAGATGGCAAGATTCCAAGAAAGTGGAGCCCTCTCAGATCTCTCTGATTTGCCCCAGCAAAAGACGAATGCGCCATTCATCAAAGAGCTCCTGGCGCTCTATCCCGACTATCCCGGACGGACATCGGTCTTGCCCTACTCAATGATGGGCGCCGCCGTTCTATACAACAAAGACATTTTTGAGAAACATGATCTCGCCATCCCAACTCGCTATTCAGAACTATTAGAACTCTGCGGTGAGCTGACCGACCTAGGCGTTACGCCCATCTACTCCACGTTCAAAGACGCTTGGACCGCTTCTCAGGGATTAGCCGACTATTCCTTGGGCGGGGCTGTCGACATTAACCAGCACTTTGCTGCACTACGAGAAATCGGTTCGGATTTCACCCCTAATGCTGCCGTCACCTTTTCGAAGTCATTCACCGAGCCGCTACTGAAGATGCAAGAACTGGCCAAGTTCTCCAACAAAGACGCAGCCAATCGTGGCTACGGAGATGGCAACCTTGCATTTGCCAATGGCAAAGCAGCCATGTACCTGCAGGGGCCTTGGGCTCTGCCTGAAATCGCCAAAACCAATCCTGATGCCAATATCGGCGCCTTCCCTCTACCGATGACAGAAGACCCCAACGACCTAAAAGTCAGGGTCAATCTCGACCTAGCGCTGTGGATCCCGGAACAGTCCGACCACAAAGCCGAAGCACGTGAACTCCTCGCGTTCCTCTGCCAACCCAAAATCCAAGATGCCTATAACGAATCAGCTCTCGGTTTTGGCGTACGTACCGATTCACCGCCGACCAAAGACCCTCGCCTGAAGCAGATGCAGCCGTACATCGATTCCGGCCGTCTCTATCAAGGAGTATCAACGGCGATTCCGCGAACTATTCCCTTCGAAAACTACATGCAGGGCCTGGTGACCGGCGGCAGCGTAGAGCAGACCCTTGCAACCCTCGACGCGGACTGGGCCCGACTGGCCCAACGCAGTTAGCCAGCTCAGGAGAACACCATGGCACTAACTACCCCCACTAAACCCAGCAACGACGCTAAGGTTGTGGCTCCCACCCGACCGGTGAAACGGCGTCAATTCGAAGCCACCTACTTAGGCTTCCTCGTTCCAGCATTGATCTGCTTCACCATCGCCATCACCCTGCCAGCAGCGATGGGCATTTACTTCAGCTTCACCGACTCGGTGGGATTTGGCGACTACAACCTCGTCGGACTGGCAAATTACGCCGCCTTGTTCACTGATCCAGCCATTATCGGCTCCTACAGCTTCACAATCGGGTTCGCTCTCGTCACCGTCATACTCACCAATGCGTTGGCCTTCTTCCTGGCAGTCGGGCTCACCGCACAAATTCGTGCCCGAGTCGCTCTGCGGACAATCTTTGTCATGCCCATGGTCATTTCCGGCATCGTCATTGCCTATGTTTTCAACTTCTTGTTTTCCAATACCTTGCCCGCCGTAGGTGAATACCTTGGCATTGGCTTCCTTAAGGAGTCGTTGCTGTCTAACCCGGACCTCGCCTGGCTATCCATCGTCATCGTTACTGCCTGGCAGGCCGTGCCATCGGCGATGCTCATCTACATAGCAGGTCTAATGGCTATCCCCTATGACTTGTACGAAGCCTCGTCTTTGGATGGTGCCAGTTCTTTCGGACAGCTCAAGAATGTCACCCTTCCACTGATGACCGGATACATCGGTATCAACATCATTATCGGATTCAAGAATTTCTTGGGAGCCTACGACATTATTGTCGGCCTGACCAACGGTGGTCCCGGAGTGAAAACTAGGTCGATTGCCATGACAATTTTCACCGGTTTTGAACGTGGAGACTACGCCTACCAGATGGCCAATGCGACCGTCTTCTTCATCATTTCGCTGATTATCGCGCTGTTCCAACTGCGCCTGACCAACAAGGGACAAGCAAAATGAGCCTCACCTTGCAGCAACGACTCAACAAACGCTCGCGCACACGTATCGGACGAGAACGCATCAATTGGTGGGCCACCAGCATCTTGGGCATCTGTGCACTGGCCGTCGTGGTTCCACTGTTCGTCACCATCTCAATGGCGTTCAAATCCGCCAAGCAAGCCGTTGACGGGAAAGCATTCTCGCTGCCAAAGCCTTTCTCAGTTGAAGGGTTCACCGCAGCGTGGGACTTAGTAAACTTCCCGCGGGCCTTCACTATCTCGCTGGTGATTACCCTCGTAGCAGTGCTTGGTGCAGTACTTGTGGCGTCCATGGCCTCGTATGCAATCCACCGGAACTGGAATAGGCGCTTCTATCGCTTCAGCTTCTACTACCTATTGGGAGCAATGTTTCTGCCGTTCCCGGTCTTGGCCCTATCGCAGGTCAAGCTCACCGGCATCTTCGGTCTAGATAACCCGGCAGGTGTTGCGATTCTGCATGTCATGTTCGGGCTGTCCTTCAACGTCTTGCTATTTACGTCTTTCTTGCGTGGACTTCCGGGCGAGCTGGAAGAAAGTGCACGCATCGATGGAGCCAGCAACTGGACTACTTACTGGAGGATCATCTTCCCTCTCCTGGCGCCAATGAGCGCCACGGTGGCTATCTTTGCGTTTCTCAGTTCGTGGAACGACTTCATGATGCCTTCGCTGATCATCTCCCAACAGGCAGATCAGACCCTTCCCGTGGTTCAACAACTTTTCCAAACGCAGTTCTCGAACAACTACCACGTGTCCTTTGCCTCGTACCTGATGGCCATGGCCCCCAGCGTGGTGGCCTATCTCTTCACCCAACGTTGGGTGATGTCGGGATTGACCCAAGGCGCCGTCAAATCCTAAACAGCACTAACCGCTACACCCAGCCATTCCTAGGCTGCAAACACCATTGAAAGGAAGCATCATGACACTGCAAGACACCACCCCCAACACCAGCATTTCCAAGGACGCTACTTGGTGGCGCCAAGCTGCCGTGTATCAGATCTATCCGCGCAGTTTCGCGGATTCCAACGCCGACGGACTAGGTGACCTGAAAGGAATCACTTCGCGGGTCAACTATCTCAAGACCCTGGGCATCGATGCCGTATGGCTTTCGCCGTTCTACCCATCGGCTCTCGCCGATGGCGGGTACGACGTGGACGACTACCGCAACGTGGACCCACGACTAGGCACCTTGGAAGACTTTGACCAGATGACGCAACAGCTTCATCATGCAGGCATTAAGGTCATCGTTGATATCGTGCCCAACCATTCATCGAATCTCCACGAATGGTTCCAAGCAGCTCTTGCTTCACCCAAGGGCTCAGCCGAGCGCGATCGTTATATCTTCCGTGATGGAGCAGGACCGAATGGCGAATTGCCTCCAGCCGATTGGGAATCCATCTTCGGTGGCCCAGCTTGGGAGCCAGTTGGAGATGGCCAGTGGTATCTACACCTCTTTGCCAAGGAACAACCCGACTTCAACTGGGCCAACAACGAGGTTCGAGAGGACTTCCTCAAGACCCTGCGTTTCTGGTCCGATCGTGGCGTGGACGGTTTCCGCGTTGATGTGGCCCACGCACTGACCAAAGACGTAGCGTTGTCAGATCTGCCCAGTAAAGCGGAGCTTGATGCCCACCCGTGGGACGGCACCCACCCCATCTGGGATCGCGATGAAGTCCACGAAATCTATGCTCAATGGCGCCAGGTATTCAACGAGTACGACCCTCCCCGGATTGCCGTGGCAGAGGCCTGGACCAACTCCGATCGTCGTCCTGCCTACGCACGTTCAACCGGGCTTGGCCAAGCTTTCAATTTCGATCTGTTGCAGGCAGACTTTGACGCAGCGGCCTTCAAGAAGATCATTTCTTTCAATCTCGACCAAGCGAATATCGCTGGCTCTTCGACCACGTGGGTGTACTCCAATCATGACGTCGTGCGCCATGCCACCCGCTATGGACTACCTCTTGCCGGTGATCCAGACTCGGCGAAGAAGTGGTTGCTACACGGGGCCGATCCTTCGGTAATGGATGCGGAGCTAGGACTTCGCCGCGCGCGTGCTGCAACACTGCTGGAGTTGGCTCTTCCCGGTTGCGCGTACTTGTATCAGGGTGAAGAACTGGGTTTGCCAGAGGTCACCGAGATCTCTGACGAACAGCGTCAGGACCCTGCCTTCTTTAAGAACAAGGGCGTAGAGGTAGGACGAGACGGTTGCCGCGTGCCAATCCCTTGGGAAGCCGAGGGCCCATCCTTCGGGTTTGGCGAAGTTCAGCCCCATCTGCCGCAGCCGGAGTCCTTCGGCTCACTAAGCGTCGCGGCACAGAATGGCAATCAGGGATCGACTCTGGAGCTCTACCGCGAGGCGCTGCGCCTACGTAGGGAACTACAAAGCGATGAGTCCCTCCAGTGGCTAGATGCAAGCGAAGGTGTGCTCAGTTTTGTCCGACCAAATGGCTGGATCAGCGTCACGAACTTCAGCGCTCAGCCGCAGACGCTTCCCGAAGGCACCCTTCTGCTTTCCAGTGCACCATTAGATGAAGCTGGCCGGTTGCCGGCAGCAACAACAGCTTGGTTACGTGCCAAATAGTACCCGTTAAAAAAGCAGTTCGGCACCGCAGAAATGTCTCTGCGGTGCCGAACTGTTTGTATGAGAACCCTTAGGCTACAACAACGTCCTTAGCAGGAATGTGCAGCTTCTTGTTGCCGTAGTGAACAGCGAAGAACCAGGCAGCACCGGTCACGATGTGAATAACGGTCAAGGTCACGGCGGTTGCTACATCCGCAGCGGTCATGATCGCGGAAATGCTCGATACAACTGCAATGACCAAGCCGACCCACTGGGCAACCTTGATGATGCCCTTCTTAGCACGACCGATCAAGAACACGATGAATCCAAAGGCCAGCAGTGGGATCCAGGTTGCCTGCAGGATGTTATCAAAACCGATAACCTTCTCAGGGTTAGAGCCAACCTTCATCGAAGCGCCCGAAGCGATACCGATGAAGAAGATGATGACATTGAGGTAGCCTGCGCCCAGTGCGGCGATGACGACCTGAATGAAGTTAAAAGGGCTATTTGGTTGTCCCTGAGCAGTCATGGTGTTCCTCAAAATCGTTGAAAGTCCTCAACAAGTCTAATTTCGCACCCCCGTGCCTTGGCTCTCATTGGTGCGTGAGATCCACGACAGTTAGGGAAGCTATCTTTCTGAGCGAGCACCCGATGCGCCCAAGCCCTGCTCTCAGTGACAACTCCCAGTACATCTTGGTCAAACCGGCGTAAACTGAAATTGGAGTTTACTTCCACTTTTTTCCTCGTTAGAGGTTTCCTCCTTCCGGCATCAAGCTCTTGTGCTGTCCTTCAATTTCTGGGACGGCGTTCAGATTAACGCAGCAGTGTTGAACCGGATATCACTCTTTAGCCACCGTGACGTGGCATCCACATCAATTCACAAAGCCTGCGATACTCGCAGCAATAAGGGCTACGCAGTAACGGAGAATCCGTCATGGATAAGCCAATCAGCTGCCCACGGTGTTATCGAAACACGTTGGTAGAAACCGAAACCCGTCGATACATCGATGAGCAACGTCAATTAAAAAGCTGGGACAACGAAGGTGGCCACGACGCTGGCCAGCGTCATGATTCCCAGATGACAATGCGTGAAGTGGCTTGGACCTGCACCTCGTGCGGATGGAAAAAGGTCGCCTACAGCACTCAAGAACCAGTTCTTGGGCCAGAACGACGCATCGAAAAGTTCTCACAGAGCACGCAACGGCTCCAGACAACAGCAGCGCAAACCACCCACAGCTCGGGCAACCACTCCTAAATAGAGCCCGGCCGTGACGCACAAAATACTGCAGGCCCGGCATCGGCAAAGAATGCTGGGCCTGCAAGATTTTTGACGGTTACTTCGAGGCGCCGATGGCCCACACACGTGGCAATTCAGTGCCGTTGACCGCAAGGTCACCGATCAGACGCGCCTTGAACACCCACGGGTTGTGGTTACCTGCGGTGCGCGCATTGCGCCAGTGCCGATCCAGGTTCTTCGAAACGCTGGTGGCCGAAGCGGCCAACGCATCAAAGGCATGGGTGATGGCGTTGAGCACCAGCGGGGTGAGCACCACCTGAGCCTGGGCGCTGGCGACTTCGGCAGCATCATTGGCTGCTTCATCTTCTTCCACCGAAATCTGCCCCGACTGCAAAGCCAACGCAGTTTCATAGGCAGACTCAAGAGCCTGCGAAACACGTTCCACCGTTCCCGCCGCGGCAAATGCCACTGCCGAAACCTCGCCGATGACCTGCAACAATTGCGGATCCTCGGCTGCCACATTGGCTGCCGCATGGCTGAAGGTGCGCTTGCGCGCCTTTAACTCTGCTGCAAAATCGCGTTCCGCTGCCTTTGCCGAACCAGCCAGCACCGCCAGCAACACCTGCTGATAAAAAGCAGTCTGGTACTTAAAGCGGGTATCAAAGTCGATCAGATCTTCTTCGGCGACAATCGCATCGGTAAACGTCGACGTTCCGGTACCGGTGGTGCGCTGACCAAAACCATCCCAGTCATCGGCCAGTTCCACGCCAGGCTGGTGGCGGTTGACCGCGGCGATCACGCGCTTGCCGGTATCGGTGCGCTCTGCGTAGGTATCCAGCCAGTCGGCAAAGATGGAACCGGTGGAGTAGTACTTGGTGCCGTTGATCCGGAACCCGCCCTCGCCATCCGGGGTGACCTTGGTGATCACGTCGCCGACCTTCACCGTTCCGACCTCGGTCCAGGAGTTGCCCACCAGCTCACCATCAACAAAACGAGCCAGCCACTTATCCCGGCCCGCACCAGGAGCAGAGATCAGCCGATCCTCCACAAACGCGAAGTGCGCCCGCAACGCTTGGGCGATGTTGGAATCAGCGGCAGCCAAATCCACAAAGAGTTCGAAGAGCTCGGGTAGGGTGGCACCTGCTCCGCCATGCGATTCTGGAATACGAACCGCACCAAAACCGGCGGCGGCAAGGTCGGCCACCTGCTGATAGGGCAGCTCACCGGTTCGGTCGCGTTCGGCGGCGCCGGCCGCAATCTGCTCAAAAATCGGGGCGAAACGGGCTTTGAGTGTCGCGCGAGAATTGCCTGTAGCAAGTGCAGTCATCGTTGGATCCTATCCGTGATTGTGGTTTAGGTGTAAAGCGAAAGTGGCTGGGATTCTCCGCGCAGGAAGTAGGCACCAACCTCGATCTTTTTGTAGTCCACCGGGTCATGCAACGAGTGGGTGCGCACATTGCGCCAGAACAAATCCAAGCCCACCGAGCTCGCGGCCGACGAGGATCCGGTGACCTCAAAGATGCGGTTGGCAACCTCAATAGCGGTTTCGGTGGACACCACCTTGGCCTCTGCAATCTCTACGGCGAGCGCCGCGCGTTCGGTCTGGGTCACCTCGCCTGCCTTGGAAACTAGGGCATCAAATTTGCGCCCTAATTTTTCGGTCAACGCCGCCACCGCTGCGGTGCGCGCCTTAAGCTCTCCGATGGTGCGCTGGAAAATCGGATCTTGAGAGTAGGTTTCTGCCTGGGAGAACAGCCAAGCGTTTTTGCGTCCCAAGATGATCCGCTTGCCACGAGCCAGTGCGCCCTCGGCAATGCCTAAGTAGAAGTTCACAAAGGCTAGCTGGATTCCCGGAGTCAGTAGCGTGGACACCGGCTCTGCGGTGACCGGACCGAGGATATCTGAGGCCTGCACCTGTACATTGTGGAACTTCAGCGAGTTTGAGGCGCTCAGTCGTTGACCTAGGTAATCCCAGTCATCAACAATTTCCAGACCTTCGCGGTCGCGCGGAATCACAAAGGCCAGCACCTCACCGGCGCGTTCACCTTCGGTGATTTCAGCATTCACAACGATGACTTCACCAACACCGGAACCAGTGGAGAAACGCTTGCCACCGTTCAGGGTGAAGCCATCACCTTGGGGAACCAGCGTCAAGGTGGGATCAATCGGGTTGACCGAGTCGCCCCAGAGCCAGCCGCCCTCAACCGTGCGCTGCCACCACTGGCCTTGAGTTTCTGGGGCCGCGTAGAACGCAATGCCCGACTGGTTGATGTAGTGGTAGGCCAGCAACTGCCCGACCGAACCATCGGCAGCAGCAATAATGCGTACCGCTTCGAAGCCTGTTTCCCAGTGTCCTCCTGCTCCGCCAAACTCGGCAGGAACCAGCAGATCCAATAGACCGGCTTCACGCAGCAACTTCACCTCAGCGAATGGTTGCTCGTTTTTGCGGTCACGTTCCAGTGCATCAACAGCCAGCTGGTCCGCCACGTTCTGGGCGACTTCGCGCCAGCGATCAAGCTCGGCGTCATCGGCGGTTCCGATGTAAGGGACGCGTGGTAGTTGCGTACTTAGTACAGTCATCTTCGTTCTCCCTACTTGCTGCGGCGTCACGGAACCAGGTCTGTCAGCCGCTCTGGATGGTTTGTCCCTCCAGTGAAACATCGACGAACCGACGACGATAGAGCCCGCGTCACCTGCCGGAATATCGTCATGAAACGTCATGGCCCGGGCCCCCATCAGACCCAAAAACCGTCGCCGTATTTCGGCCTATGACCTCGTGTGAATCGGCGAGTATTTGAATATCCGTGGTGAAAGTTTGGTGATGTCTTGGGTTTTGAGAAATATGACAACCGTATAGACTGAATACAAGCACACCGAGAGGCAGAGAAATTCCATGGATTCATTCAGCACGCTGAGTTTGATGTTCGGTCTAGCTATCCTCGCGCTCACTGCGAGCATCTTGGCACCACGATCCGCCGATGGGCGACTCAAGCGAAATACCATGGTGGGCATCAGAACCCGCCATACCCTCTCCAGCGATGAAGCGTGGTTAGCTGCTCACCATCACGCGGCACCGATGCTTCGCGTAACGGCCTGGACCGGATGGATCCTCTTGGTCATTGCGGCTGTTTTTAGCCTGCTGAAGATTTTCCCCGCCGCTTTTGTCGTCGCTACTGCCGGCTTTATTGCATGCCTGGCACTTCTGCTCGTCGCGGGCTTCCGGGCCAACAACGTCGCCAAGCAGTACCCAACCGCCTAGAAGTTAAAAACCGCACCGCGCCTTCAACACCAAAGGGCAATGAAGGCGCGGTGCGTACGAAGCACTCGACAGGACCTTAGAGCAGCACGTCTTAAAGCAGCACAGCCCCAAGGATCCATACCGTCACAAAGGCGGCGGTACCCTGAATCGCCGTAGCAATACTGAGGGTCTTGTACGCGGTAATCACCGGAATCCGGCTGAGCTGCGAAACCACCCAGAAGTACGAGTCGTTGGCATGCGAAACTACCATCGCACCAGCGCCTACGGCCAGAACGCTAAGCACCATGCCCAGCTGGGAATCCAGACCCAAAGATCCGAGCATCGGCGCGACCAGCGCGGAAGTGGTCACCATGGAAACCGTGGACGATCCCTGCGCCGACTTCAGCGCCGCCGCAATCAGGAACGGCACCGCCAAGCCCAGACCAAGACCACTGAGAGAATCCGAAAGAATCGTGGTCAGTTTTGACGCGGCCAGCACAGCACCCAATGCTGCACCAGCACCTGTAATCAACAAGATGGGCGCAGCGGTGCGCACCGACTCATGCATCTGCTCATTGAAGTCTGCGAGCTTATTGTCCCCACGCAACAACAAGGTGGCCGAAAGCAGACCGAAGATCAACGCGATCACCGGGGTTCCAATAAATGACAGAAGCTCAACAAGCGTTCCCGCACCCAAGGGTTGCGAAGGTAATTTGGCGATCGACGCCGCACAGATCAGGATCAACGGCACCAGGATCGGCAAGAAGGCCAAAGCCGGGTGCGGCAGCTTGCCGAAGCTAGCGCGCAACTGTTCGTAGTCCAGATCAGCCAGGTCGTTTTCGTCTTCGGAAGGCAGAGGAGTCCAGGTGGACTTGTTAAACCGGCTGGCATAGGCCAGCCCGGCTAGAGCAGAAATTGCTGCCACTGGCAGACCTACCGCGATGATCAATCCGAGGTTATCGGCGATGCCGATACTTTCGGCCGCAGCCAGTGGTCCCGGAGTTGGCGGAACCATGGTGTGCGTCGCGTAAAGACCGGTCATCAGCGCCACCGACGTAGCCAGCGCGGAGACGCCGGTGCGCAAGGTGATGGCCTTGCGCAGCGAGTTGAGCACCACGTAGCCCGAGTCGCAGAAGACCGGAATCGAGACGATATAGCCGATGATCGTCAGCGTCAGATTAGGGAATTTTGTTCCCAACACCTTGATTAGTGCATCCGCCATGGAGATGGCTGCGCCGGATCGTTCCAGGATGATGCCGATCATCGTGCCAAAAAGAATCACCAGGCCGATGTTGCCCATGGTGCTACCAAAAGCGGTGGTGACCGTACTGGCTACTTCAGCCAAGGGGATCGTGTAGGCAAAGGCGGCAAGAATCGCGGCGCCAATCAGGGCAAGGAAAGGGCTGACTTTCCATCGTGCGGTCACCAGCACAATGGCGACCACAAGAATCAACAGAACAATAAGTTCGTACACGGCAGGTTGGCTCCTTTGCCAAAATTGATAGTTCGTTGCTCACCAACGCGGCTCAAGCTTTGGTTACGCGATCACACGCAGTCGAAAACATTCGGTGCGACCGTGCTTAAAGAGCAACCATTGTGCCAATACTAGGAACCAGACAAAAAATAACCTATGGGCATGTGCCCAGAATTCATAGGGATCAAGGGGTGAAATGTGTGCGCGAGATCCAAAGATCAGCTTCTCGCTGGGCGCCAACTCGTGCATCTAGTCATTTATCGAGTTGTCCCGCAAACTTGGTTCTAATAAACGCTTTTAGTTTCAGGAGACGTCATGGCGATCAGCGCAAGTGAAGCTCGTAAGACCCTATTCTCCTTAATCGAGCGGGTTAATGCTGATCAAGAAGCTATCGAGATCGTCTCCCGTAAGGGCAACGCGGTGCTCATGCCCGCTGACGAATACGCGGTATGGCAAGAATCCGCGTATCTTTTTCACTCCCCGGCAAACGCTCGCCGACTACTCGATTCCTATGAGCGAGTTCGCAACGGAGTACGGACCGAGCATGAACTGGACCGTTCTGACCTTGAGGACTAACGCGCCTCATACGAGTCAGGCCCGCTACCACTACTAAGGCGCTTGCCTGCAAGAACTCCGGCTAGAAGATTCGCAGTTCATCCAGCGCGATCCGCGCATACACAGCATGCTGCAAACGCAGCGACTCGGCGGCCTGCCGAATCTCAACACCCGTCACCTGGCCGATCCGTTCCAACCTTTGCACCAGCGTATTGCGGTGAATATGCAAGGATTCTGCTGCCTCTGACATAGAAGATGCTGCGACGACCACCAGCAGGGTTTTGGCCTGCTCTTGGTTCAGCACCTGCGCTTTGAGGGCCAGATACTTCAGGCTCCGTGCGGGCGCGCGCGCCACAGCTACGGCGATATCCTGATTCCAGATTGCCTGATGTCCGTGTTGCGGCAGTAGCGCCGGACGAGCCACCAAAGTACGCAACACTTCGGCCTGCGCCAATAGTTCCCCTGCGTCCGAAGCCTCCGGCCCGACAAGATAGCGATCATTAGCTTTCGGGGCGTCGACTGCCTCACCACCGGCTTTCCGAAGTCGCCAGTGAGCGCCAAATAGCCCCACCCATGCGGTGCGTATCCCGTCGAGCGCAGGCTGCTCCAACTCAGGATCCTGTTCGCTGCGCGGTATCCACAGTTCAAGTTGCCATGGTGCGCGCAGCCCGTGTGTTTCTAGGGTTCGCTCGATTACTTCAGCGGCCACGTGTCCGGCGAGTAGAGCCGAAATAATGTCCCTGGCTTCGGCAGCCTTCCGAGCACTGTGCGAATGCTCGCGTTCCTGAGCGAAGAGCAACTGCACGGTTAAGGCAATCAGATCAGCCAGCGGTTCAACCTCATGTGGTGCGCCGGTCACGCCAACCACTCCGCACAACTGATCGTTCAATCGCAGCGGAAGGTTCACTCCCGGTTGGGTTCCAGCAGATTCATCAGCCTGAGTGACCCGAATGATTTCATTGCGACGGATCACCTGAACGCTGCCCTCGTGCAGCGTCCCAACCCGGGACGCATCACTGGAAGCAATGATAATCCCGTGCGCATTCATGATGTTCACATGGCGATTGATAGTTGGGGCAATGGTGTCGACAACCTTTTGCGCTAATGCACTGGCCAGTCGAGGTTGCTCCTTTTCGCTCATGGAATCATCCTAACCGTCCGCGCTCGCTCAAGGCCCGTGGGACCAATCAGGAGTCAGCCCCAAAACATAGGCACGCTTACTGCTATGAATTACTTCACCTTGCTCGTTCACAGTGCTAGTCTCGCCATAGTCAAGTATCGCGACGAAAGGTTCACCATGAGTTCGGCGATCAGTTACTTAACCGGAGGATTTTTGGTGGCGCTACTGGTGACACTGAATATGACTTGGACTCAATACCTGCACGGCATTAGTGGCCCGATCGCCGTGACGCTGAGCTTGGTTGGCTTCCTGAGCTGCCTCTACGTTGCCACTCGGGCGACACCCCAGGCGCACCAGAGCTAATCAGATATAACCCTGTCATGGCTTCCACCCAGCACATTGCCGTCACCGGTTCGACCGGTGCGCTCGGCTCACTCGTTGTGCAAAATCTTGCCGACCTAGGCGTTGCACAACGACTCTTGGTCCGCGACCTTTCCCGCGCACCGCAACTTCCGGAAGCAACAGCCAGCACTTTCGACTATGCCAACCGTGATTTAAGCAAAGATGCACTAGCCGGCATCGAAGTGCTCTTCATGGTCTCCGCTCCGGAGAGTGATCACCGGATGGATCTGCACAGCACTTTTATTGATGCGGCCGTAGCCGCCGGGGTGAAGCACATCGTTTATACCTCGTTTACCGCTGCGGCACCCGACGCGGAATTCACCTTGGCCCGCGAACACTACGCCACCGAAGAGTATCTGCGGGCTTCGGGACTGCGCTTCACCTTCTTGCGCGATAGCTTCTACCTAGATTTTTTGCCCGCGTTGGTAGGCGAAGATGGGGTGATCCGTGGGCCGGCCGGGACCGGACACTTCGCCCCGGTAGCCCGAGCAGATGTTGCACGCACCGCGGCAAAAATTCTCGCTTCGGCCTCCGAACATGCCAGCGCCACCTATGAGATGACCGGCCCGCAGTCCTTGAGCATGAGCGATGTCGCCCGGATTCTGAGCGAAGTGCGTGGCCAAAACATCACCTTCTACGACGAATCCATCAAAGAGGCTTACGCTTCGCGTGCCGAGTATGGAGCACCATCTTGGCAGCTGGACGCCTGGGTTAGCACCTATACGGCGATCTCCAGCACCACCATGGCCAAGGTCAGCGACCATATCGAAATCATCACCGGCACAGCACCCATGTCTTTCGAGGACTATCTGCGCAAGTAGGTCCGTGCGAGACTAAACGCCGTACGCTGAACCAACCCGAGTGTATCGGCCGAAAGTTCTGCCAGACTCGCTGGCCCCGGCGCGATGGAGTATGCGGCCAGGATGCCGGAGCTTTCCAGTTCATCATCGCTGAGCTGAACGGACCCGGCCACCACGATCACATCGGCATGTTCGCCGGCTGCTTGAAGCACGCCGGAAACTACCTTGCCGTTCAGGGACTGGCTATCCAGCCTGCCTTCACCGGTGAGCACCAGGTCGGCCGAGCCTAAAATTTCATGGGCATTCAGTACCTGTGCGACGAGCTCCCAGCCAGGAGTTAGCTCCACCGTGAAGTAGGAAGCCAAGCAGACCGCCAGCCCGCCGGCCGCACCCATGCCTGGATCCTGACGCAAATTTCGCCCGGTGTCCGCTTCAAGGACATCGGCCAAACGCTCGAGGCCTTGATCCAGCACCTGCACGTCGTTTTTGTCAGCTCCCTTTTGCGGGCCAAAAATCGCAGCCGCGCCCTGTGCACCAAGCAATGGATTGGTCACGTCGCAAGCAATCTGCCAGCGCACTTGGGCGGCTCGTGGATCAACCCCGGAGGTATCAATCTTCGCCAGCTTGCCCAGCGCACCGCCACCTGCGGGTAATTGCTGACCCTGTTCATCCAGGAATTTGGCACCCAGCGCACTGAGCAGCCCAGTTCCGCCGTCGGTAGTGGCCGAACCGCCGAGGCACAAGATGATTTGTTGTACCCCAAGTTCAAGTGCGTGAGACACCAGCACACCTAGCCCATAGGTGCTTGTTTCAAGCGGCTTTCGTTCCACGTCGCTCACCTGTGGCAAGCCGGCGGCTTCGGCAGCTTCCACCACAGCGATCTTCTGATCTTTGGAAAGCCCAAGTCGCGAGGTGACCGGCCGACCAAGTGCGTCGGTGGTCTCTAGTGTGAGTGCTTCGGTGCCCCAGGTATCGATTAGTGCTTCTAGGGTTCCTTCGCCACCATCAGCAAAAGGAACAGCGGTGATATCAACCTTGCGCTTCAGGCTCTGCGCTCCCTTGGAAAATCCCTGCGCCAATGCAGCGGCCACATCGCCGGCCCGTGCACTGCCTTTAAAGGAATCGGGAACAATTGCTACCCGCAGGACGTCGTCGGCCACGGGTGCTGAATTCTGCTGAGGGTTCATGCTTCCCAGCTTAGGTAGCTTGCACGCGCGAGACTATGGGCTGGTGACCGTATTTCTAGCCCATCAAACGCATCGGCTATGTGCACGGTGCCCAATCATCGCCAATGCGAAGCTGAGCCAAAGGATCGGCACAGAAAGCGTCGTTATTGTAGAGATTACCTCATTGAAGGTGCGAGTGATGATCGTAAAAGTTCCCGTTGGATATTGCCCAACGGGAACTTTTCTTTAAGCTCTTTCCCCCGATACATGGGCACTGCGCAGTGCATGCTTATTGCATCCACAGAGTGCACCCCTAGAGTTACAAGTACCTCATTGAAGGTGCGAGTGATGACGAAGAACTGGCCCTGTCGGTCTTGCGACAGGGCCAATTCTTTGCCCTCTGCCGACAACAAAGCGGCAGCCGACAACACCCGAAGACAATGTGCAGTCCATGCTTATTCGACGCACAGAGAGCACCCCTAGAGTAGTAAGTACCTCATTGAAGGTGCGAGTGATGATCGAGAAGCCCCAGCTCTCCGGAGTATTCCGGTGGCTGGGGCTTCAAATTTAAGTAGTAGCCTCGCCCGGTGCGGTAACTTAGATAGGTCCCCACACGATTTATGCCGTGGGACGCCTAAGTGAATGGAGTCCCGGTGAGCACCGCGATCGCACAACTGACCCCGCTGCAACGCCAGTCGGTATGGCGCACCCTAAAATCCCCTCGGTTACTCAAAACCGAACTGCTCGCCGGTCTGGTGGTGTCCTTAGCCCTGATCCCCGAGGTCATCGCATTCACCGTGATCGCCGGGGTCGATCCGCGCGTGGGCATCTTTGCTTCCTTCACCATGTCCATAGTCATCGCCTTCACCGGCGGACGTCCGGCGATGATTTCTGCCGCCGCCGGAGCGGTGGCACTGGTGGTTGCCCCGCTGGTTCGCACCTATGGGGTGGAATATCTCTTTGCCACGGTGGTTTTGGCCGGAGTCATCCAGGTGATACTCGCCTTGTTGGGCGTGGCCAAACTGCTACGTTTTATCCCCCGGCAGGTGATGATCGGCTTTGTTAATGGACTGGCCATCTCCATTTTCTGGGCACAGATGCCCGAGCTACGTAACGTGCCCTGGCAAGTGTATCCGCTAGTGATTCTCGGGGTAGCCATCGTCTGCTTCTTCCCTAAAATCACCAAGGCGGTGCCAGCTCCCCTGATCGCTATTGTGGTGCTCACCGCGATCACCATCTTCGCGAAAATTGTTGTGCCTACCGTGGGAGATAAGGGAGAGCTACCCGATTCGCTGCCACTCTTACATCTTCCTGGGGTGCCGCTGAACGCCGAAACCTTGAAGATCATCGCCCCCTACGCGATTGCCGTGGCCTTTGTGGGCCTGCTCGAATCCTTACTCACCGCCAAGCTGGTAGATGACATCACCGACACCCCGTCAAGCAAAACCCGCGAGTCTTGGGCGCAGGGCACGGCGAACATCATCACCGGATTCTTCGGCGGGATCTGCGGTTGCGCGATGATCGGCCAGACCATGGTGGGCGTTAAGGTCTCCGGCGGACGCACCCGCATCTCCACCGCCTTTGCCGGCATTTTCATGCTGCTGCTAGCGGTGCTGCTCGGCGACATCGTCGCGCAGATTCCGATGGCCGCGCTGGTTGCGGTGATGATCGTGGTCTCGGCGACCACCTTTGACTGGCACAGCATCAAACCCAGCACGCTGAAGCTGATGCCCAAGAGCGAAACCTTTGTCATGACCATCACCGTGGTGCTCACCGTGGCCACCCACAATCTGGCTATCGGCGTTGGTGTGGGCATCTTGTCCGCGATGGTGCTCTTTGCCAACCGGGTGGCCCATATGGTCGCGGTGACCAGGACCGTCACCGACGATCAGGTGTTGTACGAGGTCAACGGTGAACTGTTCTTCGCTTCCTCCAACGACCTGTACACCCAGTTCCATTACGCCGAAGATCCTGCGCAGATCGTCATTGACCTCAGCTCGTCGCACCTCTGGGATGCTTCGACCATCGCGGCGATGGACTCGATCCGCACCAAGTACCAGAACTATGGCAAAACCGTGGAAATTCGTGGGCTTAATGAGGCCAGCCAAAAGATGCAGGACCGCCTCGGCGGGAAACTAGGCTAGTTCCAGCCGGTAGTACACGCTGTTCTCATCGAGCTGGTAGTCGCCAAACGGCGGGCACTGGGTGAAGCCAGCGGCCTCGTACATGGCCCGGGCGGCTGTGAAGTACTCATGCGTCCCGGTTTCCAGACATAAGAGCGAGAAACCTCGTTGCCCGGGGGTAATGATCAGCTCATCAAGCAACCGTCGTCCGATGCCGCGTCCGCGGAATTCCGGGGAAACACGCATGCTTTTCAGCTCCGCCACCTGCCCGCCCAGGTCCTTGAATGCGCCCATGCCGATTACCGTGTCGCCGGAGCAGACCTGGAACAGCGTGACGCCTTCCCCGGCCAGCGCACTGGCGTCCATGGCGTGCCGGCTCTCCTGTGGCGCGGTGGGCGCCATTTCGGCCAAATGCTCCCGCACCATGAGCTGCATCGATTCGGCGAGCGGATCGGCCTCGATCATCCTGATATCCATGGCTCCAGCGTGCCACGGTTTTATTTCACGCCGATGTCGCCCGGGTTTCAGCCTTCGCGCGCGGCCCGATCGCGTTTCGAGGCATACATGTCCCGATCCGCACGCAGGATCATCGTGCTCAGGTTGTCGTCCTTGCGCGCCTGCGCAACCCCAAAGCTCCATGCCTGCGACGACGAGCCCTGCACGCGAGCCATCAGGAGCTGCGCCTGGGTGCGTGTGGTGCTGGGGAACAGGATCACGAACTCATCGCCGCCCAGGCGAGCCACCAGGTCGTTTCGGCGCGTGGTCGCCTCAAGATGCGCCACCAGGGCTTTCAGGGCCCGGTCGCCCGCCTCATGGCCGCCTTCATCATTGATCGCCTTGAACTTGTCCATGTCCAGCAGGGCCGCCGCCAGCGGCCGGCGGGAGCGCTGGAAGGAAGCGAGCAGGAGCTCCCCGCGCAGCTGCAGCCCCCGTCGATTGACCGCCCCGGTGAGTTCGTCCACTTCGGATTGGTAGTGGAAGCGGGCTTTCACATAGCTGCCGATCACGGAGGCGCCGATGGTCAGCAGCAGCAGGCTGAGCACATTGAGCCATCCGCTGTGCAGCGCCATGCCTGACTGCGGCCCGTAGAAGTAGGCCAGGTACAGGGTCCCAGCCAGCACCGGGTAGATGGTCCCCCGCACCAGCCTGGGGTCGAAGAGCCAGGCCAGATACAGGGTGATCAACGGGAACTCCTGGAGCCGGAACGCGATTTGCTCGAAATCCGAGGAGAGTCCCACGAAGTAGCCGAAGGCGACAAGTTCGGTCAGCGCCCCGAGGTAGCCGATCCACAGCGGGAAGCGGTCCATCTTGATGTAGATCAGCAAGAGCACCAGGATCGCCCCGGCAAAGCGGACATAGCCCAGGTACTCCCTGACCACCGACTCGAAGTCGTAGGTCAAGTTGATCAGGTAGAAGAGTATGAAGAAGCAGGCGATAAACCCGGTTACCGCTACTTCCGGGCGCTTGATGGCCCGAACCCTGGGCGGCAGCAGCCGGTACCACCAGCCGACGGCCGCCCGGGCCCGCCGGTCCTTTTTCCCCTGAAACCGCGTATCCATATCCAGTCCATTGTAAGATTTCCACTAGCCAACCGCGCAACACTGCAACGGCAAAGTCCTTCAATTTCGGCCTGATCGGCGCATCATGAAATTCGTATTCCAGCCACTCATCGACTTGCAGCGCCATGCCCTGACAGGCTTCGAAGCGCTGGCCAGGTTCCGCGATGGCCGCACTGCCCAGGCGCATTTCGATGAAGCGCGCCTTGCAGGCAGCCTAGTTGGCCTCGAACTGCGCGCCCTGGACCAGATCCTTGACGCCAGCCAGGCCATCCCCGATGGCCTGCTGCTCACCATGAACGCTTCAGGGCCGGCCATCGATGCTTTCGCCCAGCAGCACCCACAGCTGGATCCCCGGCTGGCCTGGGGCCTGGAACTGCATGAGCTCTCCGCACCGGAACTGTGCGGCAGGGCCCGGATCAGCGCCGATGAGCTCGGCTGCCTCTTGCTGGTTGACGATGCCGGAATCGGCTATGCAACCCGCGAACGCATCACCATGCTCAAGCCCCATATCGTGAAGCTGGACCGGTCGCTGTTCATCCGCTACCAGTCATCGGCCGCAGCGCACGAGCATGTGGATCTGCTGCTGGCCGCAGCCCGCGAAATTAATGCGCAGACGCTGGTCGAAGGCGTGGAAACCGCGCAGCATCTGGCCCTGGCCCAGGATCTGGGCTTCGACTACGCCCAGGGCTTCTACTTCAGCCCCGGCCTCGACGCACAGCAGCTTCCTGAAGCGATGGCCGGGCTACGGCAACGCCTCGGGATCGATACTCCGGGTTTCTGAACGCCGTTCGCGGCCCCGCGTGCTCTTCAGGCGGATCACCGGCAGCAGCTTCACCAGCCCGAGCACCAGGTATAGCACGGTGTTGATCGCGACGAATGAGGCCAGCACCGCGAACCAGTCGCTGAGCAGCACGCTCTCGGGCAGGATGATCCCGCGCGGCACGTGCACCAGAAGTTCCACCATCAGCCCAATTCCTTCCGTGCGGCACCTGCGTGCTCGACATGCTTCCAATCCGCGCTGCGGGCGAAGGCGATATCCGCCACGCCCTTGAGGAAGGCCAGATCCAGGAACGCGTCGTAGACGAGCTCCGGGATTACCAGGGCCGCGACGATCCGCGCGCGCCATCCGCCATGCCAGACGGTGACGATGCGTTCCACCGCGAAGAGCGCCCCGAGCAGCATCCAGAACGGGAACCACACCCAGGTGTCCATCGAAACCATCATGATGAGCATCAGCGCGAAGTAGCTGAACAGGGCAATCACCCCGTAGCCGATGCCGATCTGCTGCGCCCAGTAGCGCGAGGTCTGCGCGCTCACCCCGTAGGCGCCCAGGTTTTCCAGCGCACCGCGCTGCCAGCGCAGGCGCTGGGCCCAGAGCATCTTCCAGCTGGGCATCAGCTCGGTGACCACCGTGCAGCTGGTCGGCGAGGTGGTCAGCGCGCCGAGGGTCTTCAGCGCAATGGTCAGCTCATTGTCCTCGGTCAGCGCGGCGGTGTCGTAGACTTCGCCCGGGTTGCCCGGCAGCGTGGTGCCGCGGGCCGCGGCCACTGTGCGCAGGGCCGCGGTGCGGAAGACCGAGGCAGTGCCGGTGAGCACGAAGACCCTGCCATTGCGGCGCTCGATCTCGCGCTGGTAGCGGGTGTATTCGTTGCGCTGGAACTGGCCGAGCAGCCCATGTCCCTCTTCGCCGTGGAAGAGACCGCCCACCGCCATCAGCGCGCGGTCCCAGGTGAACCGGTCCTTCGCGGTTTCCAGGAATCCGGCGCCGATCTGCGAATCCGCATCCATCACCATGACGCAGTCGTTATCGCCCATCGCCGGCAAAATGGCCTGCAGCGCCTGGTTCAGCGCCCCGCCCTTCTTGTGCTTGTTCTCCACCGATTCGAAGACCTCGACACCGTGCTCGCGGGCCACCGCAACGGTGGCATCGGTGCAATTGTCGGCCACCACGATGATCCGCGATGGCTTGAAGCTCTGCTCCTCGAGGGCCTTGAGCGTAAAGGGCAGGGAAGCTTCCTCGTTGTGCGCAGGAATCAGCACCGTCACGGTGACTTCGCCTGCGTGGACACCGCGGGTGCGAGCCATCACGGCTTTCGGCGCCAGCGGTCGGCTCGATTTCTGGATTGGCGTACGGCGATAGCGCCAGGTCACGAAGCGCTCGCCAAGCACCACCAGCAGCACCAGCATCGCCGCGGCCGACACCGCGAATACCAGGATGGACAGATCGGGCAGCTCTGTGCTGTAGAACGTGGTCCAGAGCGCGCCGATCCGCAGCTCCACTGGGTTCCACATCGACACCGGCTTGCCGCTGAGGCTGATGGACCACAACAGCAGCGCGGCCGCGGCCACGACAATCAGGACGACAGCGATGCCCACCCATCGGCTGAAATGCTTTTGCACGTACGCGCTCCGTTCACGTTACGGGATCACCGTGCGGCACCGCACGCACGGGCCTGTCGCAGGCGTCTCCGACGATTTTGCCCAAGAAAGTTACTTAGCAAAGCTAGCATCTTTTTGCGTGGCTCGGCACCTGGCGGAGACGCAACTCACCTCCGGCAAAAGCACCGCGTTCCCCCAGCACCCGATGAACGGGGCACGCCCTAGAGCTGCAGCGATTTCGCGGCCACCTCACGCAACTGATTTTTGCGAATCTTGCCGGTGACCGTGGTGGGGAAATCTTCAACGATCTGCACATAGGCCGGAACCTTAAAGTGCGCCAATTGCCCCGCGCAGTATTCCCGCAGCGCATCAATATCCAGTGGTGCTCGTCCGGCTTTCATGCGCAGACAGGCGCACACTGCCTCGCCATACTTTTCATCGGGTACACCGATAACCTGAACGTCCTCGATATCCGGGTGCTGGTAGAGGAACTCCTCAATTTCTGCCGGGTAGATATTCTCGCCGCCACGGATGATCATGTCCTTAATTCGGCCCACGATGGTGCAGTAGCCATCCTCGCGCATCACCGCCAGATCGCCGGTATGCATCCAACCCTCATCGTCGATGGCCGCTTTGGTCTTTTCCTCATCCCGCCAGTAGCCGAGCATCACCGAATAACCTCGGGTGCAGTATTCGCCGGTTTCCCCGCGCTCAAGCGTTTCACTGCTCAGCGGATCGACCACCTTGATTTCCACGTGGGGGTGCACCCGGCCGATGGTGGCCGTGCGACGCTCAAAGTCATCGTCGCTGCGGGTCTGACAAGAAACCGGACTGGTTTCGGTCATGCCGTAGGCGATAGATACCGCGCCCATCCCCATATCCTCAACGCAGCGGCGCATCACTTCTACCGGACAGATGGAGCCGGCCATAATTCCGGTGCGCAGCGCAGAGAGATCGTAGTTGGCAAACTTGGGGTGGTTTTGCATGGCGATGAACATTGTGGGCACCCCGTACAGGCCGGTGCACTTTTCCTCTGCCACCACACGCAGGGTGGTTTCCGCGTCAAAGCCCGGGGCCGGAATGATCATCGTGACACCGCGCGAGGTACAGCCCAGATTGCCCATCACCATGCCGAAGCAGTGATAAAACGGCACCGGAATGCACAGCCGGTCGTGCTCATCCAGATCGATCATGCCGGTGACCTGATGGCCATTATTCAGGATATTACGGTGGCTGAGCGTGGCACCTTTGGGGTATCCCGTGGTGCCCGAGGTGTACTGGATATTGATAGGGTCTTCGGGTTTGGTGGCGGCCAGTCGAGCCGCTAGTTGCGCGTCCTGGACGGATGAACCCTCATCAAGTAGCTGCTGCCAGTCATCGGTATCCAGGTACACCACGCGTTCTAGTCCCGGAGTATCGGTGCGCGTTTGCTCCACCATTGCTCGGTAGTTGCTGGTCTTAAACTCGGTCGCGGCCATCAGCATCCGCAGCCCACTGTGGTTGACCGCGTAGGCGAATTCATGGGTGCCGTAGGCCGGGTTCACGTTCACCAAAATGACGCCAATCTTTGCCGTGGCGTATTGGGTAAAAACCCATTCGGCGCAGTTTGGTGACCAGATTCCTACGCGATCCCCCGGATTGAGTCCCGCGGCGATCATGCCCTTGGCTAGAGAGTTGATTTGATCATCCAGCTGCTGCCAACTGAAGCGTCGCCCGCTACTAGATTCCACCAACGCCTCGGCAGTTCCCAGACGGGCCACCGTGCGCTCAAAATTAGCGCCAATCGTCTCATCTAGTAGCTTCGGTTCGCTCTCGCCCTTGGCATAGGACTTCATCTGGACACCTTTCAACCTGTTCTAAATTGTGCACTGCGTCACATTTTAGACAATAGTCCGGGGCCATCAACCTGCCAACTATCAGCCGGCAGCCTTCTGGAGCAACGCGCGAATCTTCTCTTCGGTGGCATCGTCAAGTGAGGTGATCGTCCAAGCCACAGGGTGCATGTGCGCACCTTCTTCAAACGCCGGGTTCACTACTTCACCAAAACCAAAGACCACATATTCCTTGCCTGGCTTGATGTAGCAGACATCCTTTCCGTCTTTAACGTAGAACGGCAGGCCCCAGCGAACGATTGGTTCAAGCGAAGGAGCGCTCTGGCTAATCAGCTCGTGCAAGCGCAGCGCAATCTGGCCATAAGGTGCTGGCGCCGAACCGAGTTTGTTGCGAACTGCCTCATCGCCCTTTTTGCCAAAAATCATCGTCGTATCTCCTCTAAAGTCTTACCGAAAAGCGCAGATTTTGCGCCGTCATCGTGTGGCCAAACCGTGACTTTCTGGCCACTACCTAACAATCCCATAACCATCGGCCCCAAGGCCATAAAACCGCGCAAATTCAGTCCAAACCGTCGGTGGGCAGCAGGAAAATTTAAGCATGACACATCCATATTTTGAACCCGATGACGATGATGAACATCGCCTACCGCTGGACCCGCCTGCCACACGCAGCGAGTCACAGTCAGACTCCTTCTTCACCGACCACCTAGAGCACCAGATGTTCTACGGACCAATGAAGGAACTAGTTGATGAGCTCTTCAACGCCGGTCCGCTCAACGGCCCTGGTGATGGTCTGGCTCGACTAGAGAAAGTTCAGAAGCTGGACAGCATGCTCTCCGCGGTCAGCGCCGCGATCATGGCCGACAGTGTGGAACAGGTTGCTCAAGCTTTCGCCGAGGACACCGTCACCAAACCCCACTTTGAAACCGAGCAGGAACGACGCGAACGGCTCTGCGCGAACTACTACCGCGTTGATCCAACTAGTGACCAGGTCATCACCTCCAACTTTGTCGCTGAAGCTGCGATCGCGCTTCGAGAAACAACCGAAAAGGCTCGCGGACGCATGTTCACGGCCAAAGGGCTGCGCCACGTTTGCCCAGAAACCCTTCAGGCCTTGGCCGCTGGACAGATCACTGCGGCCGCAGCGCGGGCCATGGTGAAGTATTCGCAGGACCTGACGCAGGAACAGATCAACCTGATGCAGGAGAATCTGTTGCCCATTGCGGCTACCGCTAGTGATGAGACCATCACGCAGCGCATCCGTCGCTTCCATGATCAGGTCCGCCCGGAGTCCGCGGACGCTCGCCACAAGAAAGCCGCGGATGCTAGAAAGGTAAGTAGCTGGGATTTGCAGGATGGGATGTCCGCGTTGAAGCTCGTGGCACCAAGCGTCAATGTGAAGTCCATAGTGAACACGCTCAAGTACGAGGCCACCTTGCATAACGATCCCGAAGACACCCGCACTCAAGCACAGCTAGAAGCAGACATCTTCTGTGATGCGCTGATCAATGGATGGCCCACCACCAATGGCACACCGCTCAAGCCTCGGGTAGTCGTCACGATCCCTGCCCTGCAGATGATTGCCAATCCAGACCGTGCCCTGGCGGACTTGGAAGGGTACGGGCCGATCCCCATGGGTGCGGCATTACAAATTGCCAAGGATGCTCCATCCATCATTCCGATGCTCACCGATCCATTCAGCGGAGCCGTGATGGATGTTGGCCGCAAACGCTACAAGCCCACTCGGGTGCTCAAGGAATTCCTCCGCGCTCGCGACCAGCACTGCTGCTACCCCGGATGCCGACGCACCGCAGATAACTCCGAAGTTGATCACGTCGACGCCTGGGAAACCGGCGGACACACCAACCGTGCCAACACCGAATTACTGTGCAAGCAGCACCAGATGTTCAAGCACGCTTTGGGCTGGAAGGTCATCAACCGCCCCGACGGTTCTAAGTGCTGGCGCACACCGCACGGCCTAAATTCCCTCGTCGTTCCCGGCAGCGTAGACAATGTTCAGCACTTTGAGCACGCCAATGATCGCTGCCCCGAACGCAAGGTCCATTTGACCCCGGCAACGCTACGCGTGCTGGGCCACCCCACCACGGTTAGCGGTGGCGACGTAAGAATCACGATTGACGACCCCAACAATGATCCGCCCGGACAGCATCCGGACGCGGCCTAGGCGTCAAGCCCCATCGAGGGGTGTGCAGTGACGGAAGTTTTCCGTCATCACGATTGACCCAGATCTCCCATACGACCCGAGAATGCAGCAGCATCAGGAAAGAAAACGGTGCTTGCTGCAAATTGTGCTGTGCCCAACGCCTTCACTCGTTGAGTCCATTGAGTGCGCCGAGCACGGATGACGTAAATTTTCCGTCAGTATCGTCCCCACTTCATCCCACCCTTTACTGCGGACTTTTCTCGTTGCCCGGCATGACGGAAATTTTCCGTCAGTGAACGAGAGCTAGAGGATCCACATTAAACAGCTATCGCTGTCCTGACCGGCCAGAGTATCCTGTTGCTACAACCACTGGCACCAACTAGAGCAGGTCACCTCATGAGTGACGAGCAAACTGACAATTCGACACCGCCCGACAACGCGACGCGCGTGGTGCCGGCCGATGGTCAGCGTAGTTTTATGCATATTCTGATCAACACCGCGATCGCCAACTTCAGCACAAGCTTCCTGTGGTTTGCACTGACCTTCTGGGTTTATCTCGAAACTCAAAACGTGATGGCTACCGGCATTATTGGCGGTGCGTTCATGTTGCTGATTGCCGTGTTCTCCATGGTTTTTGGCACCATCGTGGACAACCACCGCAAGAAGTCCGTGTTTGTATTCTCGGCAATGATCACCGCAGTCACGTTCAGCTTGGCCGGACTGATCTATCTTTGGTTACCTACAAAGGACATCCTGAATGTCGGCGGATGGCAGTTCTGGCTCTTTTGCCTGGTGATCCTCTTTGGGGCCATCGTTGAACAGATGCGTGGAATCGCTCTGTCCACAACGGTCACGCTGCTAATACCCCAAGAACGTCATGCCAACGCCAATGGTCTGGTTGGCACGGTGCAGGGCATCGCGTTTATCATCACCAGCGTTTTTAGTGGTCTTGCCATCGGCTGGTTGGGGATGGGGTGGACGTTGGTCATTTCCATCGCGATGGTGGTGCTGACCATGCTGCACTTGGTGGGGATTTCGATTCCGGAAGAGGAACCTGAAAAGGAAGAAGGCCGCACCAAAACCAGCGATCTGCGTCTCGGATTCACCACGGTAATGGCCATCCCAGGACTGTTCGCGCTGATCATCTTCTCGATGTTTAACAACTTCATCGGTGGCACATACATGGCGTTGATGGATCCCTACGGGTTGACCATCATGTCCGTCCAGTCGTGGGGATTGACCTTTGGATTAGCTTCCACCGGGTTCATTGTTGGCGGTTTGTTGATTGCCAAATTCGGATTGGGCAAAAACCCGATTCGCACCATGCTCTGGCTGGTAGCAGCGATGGGTCTACTGGGCGCAACATTCACGATTCGCGAATGGACGTGGCTCTACATCGTGGGAATCTGGCTGTACATGATGCTCATTCCAGCCGTTGAAGCCTCGGAACAAACAGTGATACAAAAAGTGGTGACTTTCCGCAGGCAGGGTCGAGTCTTCGGCTTTGCCCAGATGATGGAGGCCGCGGCCGCGCCGATTACCGCATTCCTCATTGCACCGCTGGCGCAGTATTGGATCATCCCGTACATGCGTAGCGACGAGGGAACTACGCAACTGGGGTGGTTGCTCGGCGACGGTCAGGCCCGTGGCATTGCCTTGATCTTCCTTGTCGGAGGGCTGATCATGATCTTGGTGGCATTCTTAGCTATGGGCACCAAGCAGTACCGCAAGCTCTCCACAATTTTCCAAGCAGAGGAGCCCACAACACTTCAGGAGCAAGAACTTGGCAACAACCCAGAAGACCCTTCCCACCGACGTTGATGTCCACGATTTCATCGCGGCAGCCACCCCAGCAAAGCGTCGGGTAGATGGTGAAGAGCTGGAGCGAATTTTCAGTGAGGTCACCGGCGAGACTCCGGTGATGTGGGGGCCGAGCATTGTTGGTTACGGAACCTATACCTACGTTTCGCCGTCCAACCCAAAAAATACTGGCCTCTGGCCTAAAACCGGGTTCTCTCCACGCAAGGCACAGCTGTCCATTTATGGGCTAAAAGATATGCCCGAAGGGGCCGCGCTCCTGGAACAACTGGGTAAATACACCGAAGGTATGGGGTGTGTGTACGTGCGCAAACTAGAGGATATCGACCTTGAGGTGCTTAAAAAACTGATCGCCATCGCCGCTTCACGCCCGGATCAAACTGCGGGCTAAAGCGGGGACGGCGACCGGTGTTATTCGGCTTCTTCGAAGAAGGTTTCCACCTCGGTAATACCGGCGGAGATTACTGGCACCAGGCGTTCGTCGATGCTGTAGTTATCACCATCCTTGGTCAGTAGTCCATAGTTAGCCAGTGATTCCATGGCAGCCTGGGCTTCGGGCAGAACCGCGTCGTAAATCTTCGGTCCCACATTGCGGCGCAGGCCTTCAAGGTCGCCATCGCGTCCGGTAGAGGCGGTAACCAGCAGGTTGCGCAGCACCAGGTAGTGGGCCTCATCGCGCAGGGTGACGTCGAAGGCGGGGTTCAGGTGGGCCTGGACTGCGCCGACGGCCATCTCGAAGAGCAGCTGAGCGCTGCCGGCTTCAGCACCGTCCACCACCAGGTCGTAGGACTCTTCATCCAAGGTCATGACCGGGCCGTCGTAGGTGACGACGGACAGACGAGCTGCGCCCCAAACGTAGGTGAAGGCCAGCGGTGCTGGCTCATCATTGTCAAAGGATTCCGGGTCCACGCCAACTGCGCGCAGTACGCGGGTGCGTGCCGCGGTGGACTCTTCGCTGCTATCACTCATGTCCACCCCGTCACCCAGGGCCAGCGCGAAGGCTTTAACCTGCTTAAACAGTTCGGTGGCACGCAGCAGTTCGCAGATTTCCGCGTCGCTTTCGGCAAAGCCATCAAGGGTGTCCTCGAGCATTTCGCGCAGAGCCTGGAAGTCCTCGGATTCGCCCTCCCAGAGCTTGTTCTCTTCAACAAAGCTGAGGTAATCCAGCCAGGCGCTGAAGATCGGCTCCGGCGCCACTGCGTCGTCCAGGGATACCAGGTACTCGGCCAGGGTCTCGCCAAAGAGGTCAACGTCGATGTTGTGCAGGTTGGAACTGTTGGCGCGCTGCGCGTATTCGCCGCCTACTGCTCCAACAACGTTGAGCTGGATGGACGCGGCGGTGGCGGCATCTTCTGGGGAGAAGGCCGGGACCGCGGTGGTGACCCAAGCGGTGTATGGCGCACGCAAGGATTCCAGATACTGCTCTACCTGAATGCGGTAAACGCTACGTCCTCGTGGTGCGGATTTTGCAGGGTTTCCTGCGCCGGAGTTCTTCTTACCTTGACGCTTTTTGCTGCCCATGAGTGATCCTTCGAGTTAGCGATACTGGTCTCGGTCTCAAGACTACGGTGCACCCACGATTTGCGGTAACCCACGCGCCACCATTGACCTGCCTGCGGTAATCGGACATGATGATCAACAGAGAAACTTGGAAGTCCTAGCATTTGCGGTACGAGGGAGAATCCGAATGAAGATCGCCGTTCTAATCAAGGAAGTTCCGGACACCGGAGCGGACCGGGAACTGAACATGTACACCGGGCTGGCGCAACGTTCCGCCTCCGAGTCGGTGCTTGATGAAATCGGCGAGCGCACCTTGGAAGTGGCGCTCAAGGTGTTGGATGCAGATCCGGCAACTCAGATCACCGTGCTGAGCATGGGTCCAGAGTCCATTCAAGCCACGGTGCGCAAATCTCTGGCCATGGGTGCGGCCGCCGCCGTGCAGATCAGCGACGAACAACTTCTTGGCGCGGACCTGGTTCTGACCGCGCAGGTCTTGGCTGCCGCGCTACGCCGGGAAGACTACGATCTGATCCTCACCGGGAACATGTCCACCGATGGTTCGGCCGGGATGCTGCCGGTGATGCTCGCTGAACTGCTCAACCTGCCTGCGGCTACCTCACTGTCCGCGATATCAATCGCCGAGGGCCAGATCACCGGAACCCGCGAGCTTCAGGGGGCTACCGCGCAGATTAGCGCCAAGCTTCCGGCCATCGCTTCGATCACCGAGGCCTTGCCCGATGCAAGATTCCCCAACTTTAAAGGCATTATGGCCGCCAAGAAAAAGCCGATCGAGGTGCTAACGCTTGCGGATCTTGGCGTTGAAGCACTGCCTACGGATACGGCTCGGTCCATCATGCTTGCCGTTGAGCAACGACCACCGCGTGAGGCTGGCACGATCATGAATGACGACGGAGCGGCAGCGGCTGCGCTGGTTGAGTACCTGGCCAAGAACAACCTGGTGTGAGCGGAGAAAAAATCATGACAACTTTTGCCCCGGATTCCATTCTGGTGTTCCTCGAAACCACGTCCAACGGTGAGCTGGCCAGCAACTACGCCGAACTACTTGGTGCTGCCAGCAGCATTGGCACACCGGTTGCGCTGGTGGCCGGAACTGAGGAAAAACTTCAGTCCTTCGCCACTCAGGCAGCTCAAGGTGGTGCCGCATCGGTACTGACCGCCAGTACCGGCTCCACCATCCTCAGCGCTCCATTGACCGACGCCTTGCAGAATGGTTATGACCTAGTCCAGCCCCAAGCGGTATTGTTGGGCCACACACTCACCTCGCGTGAGGTCGCAGCCCGTTTTGCGGTACGCAACAAGCTAGCGGTAAGCGTGGACGCGCTGGGTGTACAACGCGATGAGCAAGGCATCATGGCCAGCCACTCAATTTATGGTGGCGCCTATTCAACTTTCAGTGCGCCCACCTTTGGTGCCCCGGTGATCACCCTCCGGGTGGGCAGTAGCGAGCTTCGTGCATCAAGCCAAGAAGCGAACATTACCGCCCTTGAACTGACCGCTGGTGATAGCCCAGAAATCGAAGTGCACGAGATCCAACAAGCTACGAGCGACTCCGCTCGTCCCGAGCTGCGTACCGCCACCCGTGTTGTCTCCGGCGGTCGAGGTCTGGGTAGTGCCGAGCAGTTTGAATTGGTTTACCAGCTGGCCGATGCGCTGGGCGCCGGTGTAGGTGCCTCACGCGCAGCCGTTGATGCTGGCTACATTGAGCACGCAGCCCAGGTGGGTCAGACCGGTGTGGCCGTGGCGCCGCAGCTCTACGTTGCCCTCGGCATCTCCGGAGCCATCCAGCATAAGGCTGGGATGCAGACGGCAAAAACCATTGTGGCGATCAACAAAGACAGCGATGCACCAATCTTTGAAATTGCTGACTTTGGCATTGTTGGCGATGTGTTCAAAGTTGTTCCGCAGTTGATCTCCGCGCTGGAAGCACGCAAGGCGCAGTAATCATGAGCCCAACATCTAGTACCTTTCGCCAGGGTTTGCCCCGTGTAGCCGGTGGAGATCCGTGGCCGCCGGTTACCGAGGTAGTGCCTCAAGTCGAACCCGTTGCGCCGCCGGTAGCGGTTGAAAGCGATGTCGCGCCACAGGCCCCAGAAGTCACTTCCGAGGTTGTTGCTGACCTTGCTCCTGCGGTTATTTCTGATGTTGCTCCTGCGTCGGCAACACCTGCCAAGTCGCTACGCCAAGGATTACCCCGGATCGTTGATGGGCAACCCTGGCCTCCGGCACAAACACTGGTTACTACCTCTGCCGCGGCGCCTGCTCGGTCGGAGCCAGTTGTTGCGGCACCGGTAGCCGATTCTGCTGCACCTGCTGAAGCTGAAGTCGAGCCTGACGCCGCTGCTGCAGAAGTTGCACCCGCGAGTACCACTGCCCTTGCCAGCCCAATTGCAACAGGTGGGGAAAGCGCAACAATCAGACGAGGGCTGCCTCGGGTAGCCGACGGTGAAGCTTGGCCACCAAGTAGTTTCATCGCTTCTGCTCCGTCGTCTCCTGCGTCGCCCGCTCCAATCCAGCCTCCGGTTGAAGAGACGAAGACTATTGCTACGCCACCGGCACAGGTTGTGGATACCTCCGCGGCCCCGGTTCTGGAACCCCAAGCGCAGCCGGAAGTTATTGCGGCAACTACCGCACCAGCACCAAGCCCAACAGAACAACCAGTCAAGGCGCCGGCAAAGCCAGCTGCACAAGCACCGGCTGCCGCGCCTTCAAAGCCAACTGCAACGCCAGCGCCAACGAAAACAGAGCCAAAACGCCATGGTCCATGGACCACCAAACAATGGGTTTTGGCTTCGGTGCTCGGTGCGTTCTGTGCCTTGGGCATGGCCACCGCGGTGGTCCTGGTGGCTCGCGGCATTGCCAGCATCGATGCAGTTGCCGCGTTCATCGATCGCTACCCGGGCGAATACCACCTGCCTGAGTCGGCTCCTGTTGGCGTTCCCGCATGGCTTGCATGGAACCACTTCTTCAACTTCTTCCTGATGGTGCTGATCATCCGTTCAGGAATGCTGGTCCGACACCAGAAAAAGCCGCCAGCCTATTGGTCATCTAAGCGCAGCCCTAAGGTCAGCATCAACTTGTGGTTGCATCAAAGCCTGGATTTGCTCTGGATTATCAACGGTTTGGTCTTTGTCATCGTGCTGTTCGCAACAGGACATTGGATGAGAATCATCCCTACGTCTTGGGAAGTTTTCCCGAACGCACTCTCGGCGGCTCTGCAGTATCTGAGCTTGGATTGGCCAACTGAAAATGGTTGGGTCAATTACAACTCGTTGCAGCAGCTGGCCTACTTCATCACCGTATTCATCGCTGCACCGTTGGCTGCAATCACCGGATTCCGGTTGAGTGCGTTCTGGCCTAAAAACCCAGCACTGAGCAAGCGGTACCCTATCGAGTGGGCACGTGCACTGCACTTCCCCACCATGCTCTATTTTGTCTTGTTCATACTTGTCCATGTGATCTTGGTGTTCTCCACCGGCGCTTTGCGCAATCTGAACCATATGTACGCTGCGCAAGGTTCGACCGATCCCACTGCGTACGCGGACAACTGGGCAGGATTGCTCTACTTTGCACTGTCTTTGCTGGCCATCATCGGCGCATGGATTGCCTGCAGGCCGATGGTCCTTGCCTCCATCGCACGGTTCTTCGGAAAGGTCAGTTCTCGCTAACTTTGCCAATTCTTGCCGCTGACGCAAATTACCTCGCGTGCTTCACTCCCCTGCCGGTACGGTCGGTTAATAGAGACTGACGAATCAGAACAGGACGGCACTAATGAGCCACCAGCACAATACCGAAGAACTTGAAGGCGTTGCCTTCTGGGAAAAGCACTACGGGCAATCGGAACGAGTATGGTCGGGCAAGGTTAATAAGGTCATTGAAGATCTGGTGGCTCCATTAACCCCAGGGACCTCCTTGGATATTGGCTGCGGAGAAGGCGGCGATGTTTTGTGGCTGGCGTCCAATGGCTGGCAGGCCACCGGGCTGGACATCTCCCCGACCGCGATCTCTCGCGCTGTTGAGGAAGCGAAAAAGCATGGAATTGATCCCAGCGCAGCACAGTTTGTGGCTTCGGATCTGGATGCGTGGGATACAAAGCAGAGCTTTGATCTGGTGACCCTGAGTTTCTTCCAGGCGCCATTCCAGTTCCCTCGCGCTGAATTCTTGCGCAAGGCTGCAAGCTTTGTTGCACCCGGCGGTCACCTGCTGGCCTTATCGCATGCGTCCTTGCCATCCTTCGCGCAGATTCCGGAGCATGAGCTGCCCATCTTCCCCAGCCCCGAGCAGGAACTTGAGGCGTTGGACCTGGACCCGGTGCAGTGGAGCATTCACACCGCTGAGCTTCGCGAACGCACCATCACCGCACCCAACGGGGAACCGGCGGTTATGGAAGATTCCGTGGTGTTTGTTCAGCGAAACAAATAAGCATGAAGTGATCCTCCAGCCCGCGGGGCTGGAGGATCAGTGATGGTTTAGATTCCCACACGGATCTAAACCAGCTTGAGCGCACTATCTGGTTGATAGTGACGCAAATCTACGGAACGGCGAACGACCGTACGCAGGTCTTCGGCCTTGTTGGTACCTTGCGTTATCACGTTCAGCTGCACCATCACATTGCCCAGGGCAGTGCATTCAACCGGCCCGGCGATCACCGGTACCTGAGCGTGATCAGCGGTGCGCTGGCACAACAATTCGCCTTGAGATCCGCCGCCAACAATGTGGATGTCTGCTAACTCGAATCCACCTAAGCGTGCGGCTTCTCGCGCTTGGCGGGCAAAACTGGCAGCGAGGGACTCGATGACCACGCGGATCAACTCCGCACGAGATTCCGGCGCCCTACCACCGGCAGCCACAATCGCCTCGTTGATGCGTACCGGCATCTGCCCGGGAGCGAGAAACATCTTATGTTGCGGATCAATCAGCACCCCAGCAGCGGGCAGGATTTCGGCCTCTGTAAGGAGGCCACTCAACTGAACTTCAGGCCCTGCGGCCAACTTGTCTTGCTGATTCCAATAGCTCACCGACTCACTAAGCAAGAATGTGCCGGTAACGTTTTTGAGGAACCGTACCGACCCGTCCAAACCGAGTTCATTGGTGAACCCCGCCTCTTGAGCCTCTTGGCTCAGCACCGGTTCGCCCAGTTCTACACCGACCAGACCCCATGTGCCACACGAGATGTAGGCTGATTTTTCGCTGGTCAGCGGGGTCGCTGCCACCGCACTTGCGGTGTCATGCGACGCAACCGCCACCACCGATACCGGGTTTGAGACCCCAAATTCGCGGGCCAACTCGGGCAGCAAGGAACCCACTTCCTGACCCGGATGAATAATTGGAGCCAGCAAGTCGCCAACCCCGAGGTGCTGCACCAAATCCTCATCCCAGCTTTCCGTTCGCTGGTTAAGCAGCCCGGTGGTGGAGGCATTGGTCCATTCGCAGCGTGCATGGCCGGTCAGTAGCCAGTTGACGTAGTCGGGTACCAACAGCAGTTGATCCGCCTGAGCCAACCGGGAATCGCTGTGTTCCGCCTGCAGTTGATACACAGTATTAAACGGAAGGTACTGCAGTCCGTTGCGCTCAAATAGTTCCGCGCGACTGAACTTAGATTCAAGATCAGGAACCGCCTGCTCATTGCGTGGGTCCCGATAGTGGCGCACCTGGCCTAGACGCTGACCTTCTTTGAGCAGTGCATAGTCCACGGCCCAAGAGTCCACGCCAATACTGGCGATGTCCGGACGCAGCGCAAAGGCCTTTTTCAGGCCAATACGAATCTGCGCCCACACCCCGTCAATGTCCCAGGCCAAAGCCTGGGCTGATGCGCCGTCTTCAAGCTGGTCTAACGGCGCCGGCCCGTTGGCAAAACGGTGGCAAAGGGTCAGCTGAACTTTCCCGTCCACCAGTTCACCAATCATGACCCGACCGCTAGTTGCACCTAAATCAATGGCCGCAACCGGCCTGAGCTTAATCTCTTCACTCATCGCAGGAAGGCTGCTGCAACCCCAGAATCCACTGGAATGTGCAACCCAGTAGTTCGGGTTAATTCTGGTCCGGTCAGTACATATACTGCGTCAGCAATGTTTTCAGGGATAACTTCTCGCTTCAAAATTGTGCGGTTTGCATAGTACTGGCCCAAGTCTTCTTCGGCCACACCATAGGTCGCAGCACGCTGAGCGCCCCAACCCGAGGAGAAGATTCCTGAACCTCGCACCACACCATCAGGGTTGATGCCGTTAACCCTGACTCCATGCTCGCCCAGCTCAACAGCAAGCAAACGAACCTGGTGAGCTTGGTCAGCTTTGGTGGCTGAATAAGCAATATTGTTGGGGCCAGCAAATACGGAATTCTTGGAGGAAATGTAGATGATGTCACCGCCAAGCTTTTGCTCAATCAGCACCTTAGCCGCAGCCTTGGACACCAAGAACGAACCTTTAGCCATCACATCGTGCTGAAGATCCCAGTCTGCTTCCGTGGTTTCAAGCAGGGGCTTCGATAGCGAGAGCCCAGCGTTGTTGACCACCAAGTCCAGCCCACCAAAGGCCAGCACTGCGTCGTTGATGGCGGCCTGTACGGCGTCGGCATCCGCAACGTTGGCGGCTACACCCACGGCAACATCGCTGTTGCCCAGTTCGGCGGCTGCGTCCTGCGCCTTGGCCAGATCCAGATCGGCAATCACCACGCATGCACCTTCAGCAGCCAGCCGCTTGGCCACAGCTTTACCAATGCCCGAAGCTGCACCTGTCACCAAGGCAATACGGCCAGCGTGGGACTTGGGCTTGGGCATACGCTGCAGTTTGGCTTCTTCCAACGCCCAGTATTCGATGCGGAACTTCTCCGCGTCAGAAATTGGGGTGTAGGTAGAGAGTGCTTCGGCGCCACGCATCACGTTGATGGCGTTCAGGTAGAACTCACCGGCCACTCGTGCAGTCTGCTTGTTGGCTCCATAGGAGAACATGCCCACGCCGGGAACCAGGACAATCAAGGGGTCCGCTCCGCGCATGGCCGGGGAGTTTCCATCCTTGTGGCTCTCGTAGTAGCGCTGGTAGTCCTCGCGGTATTGCCCGTGCAATTCTTTGAGCCGCTCCAGCTGCTCCTCAATGCTTGCCGATGCCGGCAGGTCTAGAACCATCGGCTTGATCTTGGTGCGCAGGAAATGATCTGGGCAGCTGGTGCCGAGTGCAGCTAGCTGTGCCAGCTTTTGGCGTGAAAGGAACGCCAATACCCGCTCGTCATCGCTGAAGTGGCCGACCATTGGCTTGTCGGTGCTGACCAAACCGCGAATGGTTGGCGCCAATGCGGCGGCACGAGTACGACGCTCAGATTCGGGCAAGGCTTCAAAACCTGCAACTATCGCACCAAAAGGTTCGGGTGCTCCGTGCTGCTGAATGTACGCGGCGGCAGTATCGATGATCCACAGTGAGTTCGCCTCCGATTCTTCACTGGTGTCTCCCCAAGCAGTGATTCCGTGACCGCCAAGGATGCAGCCCACCGCTTGTGGGTTTTCATCCTTGATTCGGGCAATGTCTAGTCCGAGCTGGAAGCCCGGACGACGCCAATCCACCCAGGCCACTTTGTCGCCAAAGATCTTGGCGGTCAGTTCGCGGCCGTCTTTGGCGGTGGCGATGGCGATGCCAGAGTCAGGGTGCAGATGGTCAACGTGATTGGCGTTGACCAGACCATGCATGGCCGTGTCGATGGATGGCGCTGCGCCACCCTTGCCGTGCAGGCAGTAGTCGAAGGCGGCCACCATTTCATCTTCACGTTCCACCCCGGGGTAGACCTGTACCAGTGAACGCATACGGTCCAAGCGCAGGGTGGATAGTCCCTGTTCGGTGAGCGTTCCCAAGTCGCCGCCGGAGCCTTTGACCCAGAGCAGTTCAAGATTCTCGCCGGTGACCGGGTCGATGGCGCTGCCCTTGGCTGAGGTGTTGCCACCGGCGTAGTTGGTGTTTTTCTTGTCTTGCCCTAGGCGGTTGGAGCGTTCGATGAGCTGCCCAGCTACGCTGGTGCTCGTTGATGTGATGCTTTGAGTCATGATTCTCTCAGTAGTTCGTCTCAGGGATCTGCGTTATGGTGATCAGGCGGTCTGGTGCTTAGGCGTCGATCTTGTCGGGTGCCACTAGCTTGCCGTAACGAGATACTTCAATTTCTTCGAGGGACTTGCCGCGGGTTTCGGGAGCCCAGATGGTTCCAATTAGCAAGGCTGCAGCGAGCAGTCCAAGGATCAGCAGGCCGAGTTTCTCCAGTCCCATGTTGGTCAGCAGCACCGGGAAGACCAGCGACAGCAGACCGACCAGAACACGAGCCAGCATAAAAAGGACACCCTGGGCGCTGGCACGGTATTTGGTGGCGAAGAGCTCAGCGGTCCACAAACCGTAGAACGCCTGCGCTCCGATACCAGCGGAGATGCCCCATGCCACTGCGTAAAACAGCAGTGAGAAGGTGCCAGGCGGTACAAAGATCAGCACTGCCCAGGCGGCAATGCCTAGCAAGGCGCCGGTGAAGTACAACCACCGCCGAGATACTAGATCCCCGTATTTCATGAAGCCGAAGTACGTGGCGGCAGCGGTGAGCACCCAAACCAATACCTGCAGCAGGTTCTGCTGCGTGGCTGATACCACGCCGGCAGCTGCGTAGACTCGCGGCTGGAAAATTCCGGCCTGACCGGCCACGGTATTCCATAGTCCATACACACCGATCAGGAAGAACAGGGCGGACCAGTTTTTGCGTTCGGCCAGCAGGCCTCGGATGCCGGAGAAGAAGGATACCTTGGTACCGTTGGCCAGCTCCTGCGCCCGTTGCTCTTTCCACCGAGTAGATTCGGGCAGTCCGCGGCGCACCCACCAGGTCACGGCGGCCACAATAAACAGATGGAAGAAGATCAGGCGCGAACCGGCCACTCCCAGCGGTTCAACCATGATCGCCAATGCGAAGCCAACGGCCGGACCAAAGGACCAAGCCAACTGCGCGGTACCCACGTGGGCGGCGCGAGATTCTTGCGGAGCTTCCTCGGCGATATAGGTCCAGGAGGCCGGAACACCGGCGCCCACCGCGATGCCCATGAGGACTACGCCGATGACGAGCAGGGCGGTGTTGAAGGTGAAAGTGATCAGCAATGCGCCGAGCATAAAGACCATCAGGTCATAGGTGTAGATGAACTTACGACCCAAGCGGTCACAGAGCGGTCCACCAATCATCGCGCCAAGGGCCGCGCCGAAGGCATTGGCCGAGACTGCCGCGATCACGCCAACGAGTGAGTCTTCAAATCCGAAGGCGTTCTGCCACAAGCTCAGGCTGGTGGCGAGCGCGATGATGGCGCCGGCTTCGATGTAGTTGCTCATCGCCACCGCGATGGTGGCTTTCCATCCGGAGATGCCGCGCTTCGTTGCTACGGTACCCATTTAGGCTCCCCATCCTGCTTGTACTCCGCCGGTGCGTTCGGCTTCTATACGTGTTTGGTAGTCCGATTCGCGGAAGGCCTGCATCGGGTCGGTTGGTAGTCCACGCTCGGCCCGCCAGGCTTCAAGCTGCGCGCGGACGTCGGTGTAAAAAGCGTTCATGAAGATCTCGTTGGCGACCAGCACATCTCCGGAGATCTGGGCTTCGGTCAACGCAACGCGGTCGATCAGTAGGGCACGAGCCGTCATTTCCTGAACGTTGAGTACGCTGCGAATTTGGCCTTGGATTTTGTTCTCCACATTGTGGCACTGGTCCAGCATGAAGGAAATGGTGCTTGTTTCTTCCAACCCGCCGCCGCGAATCACCTCAGCCATGATGCGGAAGAGCTGATAAGGATCTGCGGCGCCAACGATCAAGTCATCATCGGCGTAGAAGCGCGAGTTGAAGTCGAAGGAGCCGAGTTTGCCCAGACGCAGTAGCTGCATCACGATGAACTCGATGTTGGTGCCCGGGGCATGGTGTCCGGTGTCTAGGCACACCATGGCGCGCTCGCCTAGGGCAGCCACCTGAGCATAGGAGGTACCCCAGTCAGGGACATCGGTGTGGTAAAAAGCTGGTTCGAAGAATTTGTATTCCAAGACCAGTCGTTGCTCGCCGTGTAGCCGTGCGTAAATTTCAGCCAGCGAGTCGGACAACCGATCCTGGCGCCCGCGCATGTCAGCTTGTCCTGGATAGTTGGAGCCTTCGGCAAGCCAGATCTTTAGGTCTTGGCTACCGGTGGAGTCCATGACATCGATGCATTCAAGGTGATGGTCAATGGCCTTGCGTCGGATCTTTGGATCCTCGTGGGTCAGTGCACCGAACTTGTAGTCATCATCTTGGAAGGTATTGGAGTTGATGGTTCCTAGGCGGACGCCGAGGTTTTCGGCATGGGTACGCAATTCACCGAAGTCCTCAACTTTGTCCCATGGAATGTGCAATGCCACCGATGGAGCTAGGCCGGTCAGCCGATGAACTTCGGCAGCGTCGGCGATCTTCTCAAAAGGATCGCGTGGAGTGCCAGCGGTGGAGTACACCTTAAAGCGAGTGCCGGAATTTCCATAGGCCCATGAAGGGACTTCGATGGCTAGACGGTTCAGGGTTTGCAGGTTTTCGGGACTCAACGTTGTGCCCATTGACCTCTCCATTTCTAAAGCTTTGTACTAGTGCGTGGTTGCTGGAAATTGCGCCAGTTGATCTTCCAAATTGAATACTTCGGTGAGCCGTTGGGCCCCTTGGTCTGCGCGGCCGTCGAGACTGACAAAAAATTCTGACATTTGCGCTTCCCACTTCGCGGTGCGCGGATCGGCGTCTAAGGCTGCTTGGGCTGCCTGGTCATCGTCTGTTTCGTAATAACCAATCAACAGCCCGTCTTCTCGAAGGAAGAGCGAGTAGTTGCGACGTCCCGCGTCCTTGATGGCTGTCAGCATCTCTGGCCACACCTGTTGATGGCGTTCGATGTACTGGTCCATGAGCTTCGGGACGACTTGAAGCTGGAAGCAGACTCGCACTCGTTTTCCCTTCGGTTACCAACGTCGTTGTAAGTGGATTCGGGTGAGTCTCATTTTTATGAAAATGAATCGTTTCAATCACCCGATTTATTGAGTGTAAGCTACTTCACTGAGTTAGATCAAGCCGGAATCGATCACTCAATGAAATATTTTTGAAACCTTTCAAAATAAGGTTGTGTAAGCCTGTAAACGGGCTACTCGGGATATACTCGCAAGAAGACCATCATCAAAAAGAACAGGAATCCTCTGTGGCCGTCAGCGTTAAGGAAGTCGCCGCCGAAGCAGGAGTTTCCGTGGGCACAGTATCCAATGTGCTCAACCGCCCTCAGGTCGTTTCCGAACGCACCGTCGACAAGGTTGCCGCAGCAATTGAGAAGCTTGGCTTCGTCCGCAACGACGCGGCACGACAGCTGCGGGCCGGACACAGCCGAAATTTCGGACTTGTCGTCCTTGACGCGCGCAACCCGTTTTTCATGGACGTCACCCAGGGCGCACAACGCCGAGCTCTAGACAATGGCTACACCGTATTGATGGGATCCAGCGACAGCTCTCTAACCACCGAAGGCCAGCTACTAGATCTCTTCGAAGAGCAACGAGTGGCCGGCGTACTCATCTCCCCCATGCATAGCGATCTGAGTCGCCTATGGAAAATTCGCGACTCCGGCACCCCAGTAGTTTTGGTAGACCGTGGAAGTGGGGACCGCAGCTTCTCCTCGGTTTCAGTTAATGACGTTGAAGGTGGCCGCATCGCGGCACAGCACCTGGTGGATCTGGGCCGTAAGCGCATCGCTTTTGTCGGCGGACCACAAAGCATCGAACAGGTCCAACATCGCCTCGAAGGCGCGCAGTCAATCATTGCCGGCACCGCCGACGCCGTACTGCAGTACCTGCCAACTGCGCAGCTAACTGTCCTTGAAGGCCGAGCCGTAGGCGAACGCATTCTCGCCATGGAACCAGAACAGCGTCCGGACGGTATCTTCGCCGCCAATGACTTGTTGGCCTTAGGGATTTTGCAGGCCCTGGTGATGTCCGGTTCACTCTCGGTCCCGGAAGATATCGCGCTGGTGGGCTATGACAACATTGCCTTTGCTGAATCAGCGGTAGTCCCGATCACCACAGTGAGGCAGCCGGCCGAAGAAATTGGTCGCACCGCAGTTGATGTCCTATTGCGTGAAGCCGAAGCGGGCGAGGACGCAGTTCGCGAACAGTTCGTTTTCACACCCAAACTGGTGATTCGTGAGTCGACTGTGGGAGCAGATAACGCAAGCTGATCACTTGCTTATGAATCCCTGAAAACACTAGGTCTCGGGATGCATTCACCACCCAAATCTTGTTAGGTTGGCACTACAGCCTACGAAAGGGATGGAATTATGACTGCAAATAATCCGGACGCCTTCTTGAACAAGAATGAAGCCGAACTGCCAGATACCGTTTCCGACCCTGCGCTGAACGACGAGGTCGGTCAAGACTGGACCGACGAGGGTGGCGCAACGCCGTCCGGTGCGGCGATCGACGGTACCGAGAGCTAAGCAAAACTAAGAAACTTTTCTCAACGGCGGGATGCACTCAACGAGTGCATCCCGCCGTTTGTTCACTGGCTAATCACTGCCCAGTCACGCTTTAGCGCCCATGTTAGCGTTGAATCCATGACCAAGAATCTGGATATCAGCAGTATCTCGCTCGCTCAGATATCAGCTGTTATCGCAGTTGTCGACTACGGATCCTTCACCGCAGCGGCTGACATTCTTGGAATTTCACAACCCTCACTTTCGCGCCGAATCCAGGCGCTTGAACACAGTTTGGGCGTACCAATTTTCCGTGCAGCCGGGCGCACCATGCACCTGACAGATACTGGACGAAGCATCCTCCCGGCCGGCCGGCGCATCCTCGATGAGCTCTCTTCCATCAACGCACTTGGTGCTTCCACTCGGGAGTTGACTACCGGTTCGCTCAAGGTGGCCGGACTGCCTTCCTTGATTGGCAGTGTCCTGCCTGAGTTCCTCGGCCCATTTCATCAACAGCATCCGGGAATCCACATCGAGATCCTCAGCGCCGAAGACCATGAGCAACTCATCGAGGTGGTCCGACTGGGTAGCGCGGACCTCGCTCTGGGAGTCAGCCACAGCGTTCCTGCGGATATGCACTCGCAGTTGCTCCACCACCAAGAATTCACCGCAATAGTTTCAGCTGACCTTCCGGAGAATGTAGCGGTTGATGCGCAGCTGCTGAACAGTCTCACCCTTGTCAGCCTGCCGCAGGGCACCTCCATTCGAAAGATCACCGACGAGGTCTACCGCGGGTTTGGATGCACCCCGCCCAGGGTCATCACCACCACTCAGCGCGATGCTTTAGTGCAGCTAAGCATTGCCACCGGCGCCATCACCATGGTTCCAAGCATCATGGCTAAGTCAGCCGAAGTTTACGGTGGGCGTCAACTTGCTCTGCCACAGGGTGCCGGGCGCATCATCGGGGCGATCTATCGTCGAGGCTCCTTCCAGAACCCCGCGCTCACCGAATTCCTTCGTTTCCTGTAAGCCTCCATTCCGCGAGCTGTTCACCCGATGAAGTAAGGGATTCTCAGCCTTTTATAGCCTGAATGCATAGGTGAGCTCGGACAAGGTATTGGAACGCACCGGTAGTTCTATGGTCCGCTGGAATTTGATCTAATCCAGCTGAAGATGCCCAGGAGAAACCGATGACCAAGTTTCGCATACAACTTCGCCACCGGCGCATCACGCTACTGGTCATCGCAGCCTTGGTGCTTTCATTAGTGGTCGCAGCCGGTGGACTCTGGTTCAAACTCCAAGGCAACATTTCCACCGCAGCCATGCGTGGTTCCGAGTCCGCACCTACAGACTCGCGTATGGATCTGAACATTCTCCTACTGGGATCCGATACCCGTCAGATGGAAAGTTCAGGTTTTGGTCAGGCCTCAGGAGCACGCAGTGATTCGATGGTTCTGGTGCATATTGCCGCCGGCAATAAGCGCATCGACGCAGTGCAGATCCCACGCGATACCCTGGTTGACATGCCTGCCTGCGCAGACACGGGTGCCGGAGAATTTGCTGGCGGACTTGCGATGATGAACTCTGCGTTGAACTATGGGCCCGCCTGCTCGGTGAGCGCTGTTGAATCTCTAACCTCAGTGCATTTGGATCACTTTATTGAGATCAACTTTGAGGGATTTATGTCCATCGTTGATGCCCTCGGTGGAATCAACGTCTGCCTGCCGGTAGCGATGAAAGATTCCAAAGCGAACTTGGATCTGCCAGCCGGAGAACAAACGGTCAATGGCAGCGATGCACTGGCCTTGGCACGCACCCGTCACGCAGTGGGCGACGGTAGCGATATCGCACGTCTTGGCCATCAACAGATGGTGATGTCGGCAATCGTTCAGCAGGCCACCAGCAAGGAAACACTGGCCCACCCGGACCGGTTGTACTCGTTCTTGGATGCGGCAACATCCTCGTTGACGGTCGACCCTGGACTGAGTTCCCTGGCTGACCTGACCTCATTGGCAGTGCGGGCCCAAGCGGTGCCAACGGATCAAATCACCTTCATGACCATGCCTTGGCAGCCAGCACCACAGAACAAAAATCGGGTGATTCCCTCCGCCGGCGCACAGAGCCTCTTTGCGAGTTTGAATGAGGATTCCCCGGTAGTCACACAAGCTCAAGACACCACACACGATGCACCGGTGCAGATCTTCAACGCCGCCCAGGTTCCTGGTCTTGCCGCCGAGTACTCCGCCAAGGCTGCAAAGCAGGGGTTTAACGTGACTTCGGTGACCAACGCGAGTGCAGTGGCCGACAAATCCACACTGTTGACTGCCGATACCGAAGAGGCCCAACAGACAGCAAAAGCCCTGGCCAAGGCACTAAACCTAAGCATCAAGCCAACTACTGCTGACGTTAATGGGGTTCAGTTAAACCTCGGCCAGAACTATCAAAGCTTGACTCAACCGGAAAAGTCACCGGTGAAAACCACTAATCGCAAGGCTAGCCAGAGCCTTTGCGGTTAATGGTTTCTGCTTAGAACTCCAGATCCAGATTCTCGTTGATTTCCTCGATGCTAAATACGGCAGGGTCAAAATCTTCACCCGGCTGCAGTGCCGCATCTTCGGGAATCACGTCTTGCATCATGGTCAAAGGCGCATCATTTTTTGGCCCTTGAACCATTTCGGACCAGTTCCCTGGTCCACCGCTGTCTTCCAACGGACCCATTCGGCGCCCGCCGATACACCGAGGCAACTGACCATCATCGGACTTAAGCACGTCCTCCACTTCAATGCCGATCCGCCAATCATCACCAAAGTCATAGGTGTAGCTTAGGCGGTCTTTAGGCTTTTTGAAGAGCTTGGAGAGTAGTACCGTCGACTCGTCGTGGTCACTTTCCATATAGGAGTTCTGCGGTCCATAGCTGATCTTATGGTTCTGCCCGTAGAACTGGTGCAGGTGAGAGTCGGACCAGTCGAAGCTGATCTGGATGATGTCGTGTAGGTCCCCGAGGTTCAAGTCAGCTGGAACCAGCACGCGACGCCAGATCGGTGGTTTTACATCGCGCAGAGAGAGCTTAAGCTGCAGCACTTTCCCGGTGTACGGTTCAGTCCGCTTTTCTCGCTTAGGCTCTTGCTCATCATCAAGCGAGAATCCAAAGGGATCAACCACCGCTTGGCTTGCAGGTTCTTCTTCCGGCTCTTCGTTATCCAGATCGGTCAGTGCGAGGCGAACAATTCCCGGAATGTCGTAGGTGCTTCCTTCGCTCACCAAGCCAAGAGCCCGAAGCAGTTCCATGCGCTGATGCGCACCGGCCCAAGCAGCTTCCGAGAACATCTCATCACGGGCGACTGCGACCGAATGCGCTTCTGAGTCAATGGCTTCGAGCAGCCAAAGGTTTGCTAGGCCCCAGGATTCAAGAGATTCCTCGTCTTCTTGTTTCGGCTGTTCCAGAAGCAAATCAAGGATGGCCTTGAGGTAGGTGTAATTGCTTTCGAAGGCGGTCGCCTCGTCCGGAGCTATGAGGTCGCGCGAGGTTGAGCCCAGTTCCGGCAGCGCAGCCGTTTTGGTGTCCAGTGCCTCGGCGATTTCGAGGGCAGAAAGCACCACCGCAACAACGTAGTGACGACTTGTTGAGTCTAGGTCCTTCGGGAACAGCCCGCGTACCGCATGAGCGGCTTGAGAAACGTATTCAGGGCCCGGACCCGCAGCCCAATATTCGTGACCGCTGGTGGTGGCCCAAGTAAGAAGCTCCCGACCCATTTTGGAGACCGACATTTGGGCAATTTCAGCCACTGCAGCCTCTGCAGTTTCCGGAACATCCAACGGCTTTTTTGCATCTTCATCGTCGAAGGGGTCATCGGCATCGATGGCTGCCAGCAACCACTCGAGGCTGGCTGGATCTCCAGCCCACAGGTCACTGTCGAGCAAGAAGTCCAAGTAGACGGTCCACGCGGTGAAGACTAGATCGCGCAATTCTCCGGAGTCATCATCCGGGTCTTCGGCCTCTTCAAATTCGATGGTCGCAGTCAACACGGTGAATAGCTGTGGCGGATCAAAGTCGGTGACGCTGCGAAGTTCAATCGCCTCAGCGTAGGAGCTCAAAGTTTCGGTCACGACGGCCAGAACCATAGGCGCCAGTTCGTTATCCCCATGTCGCGCTTCAAGCCACCGGGTGAACTGAACGGCCAGCGCATCTAATCCGCGCTTAACCTTTGCGCGCTCAATGGAGACGACATCTCCTTGCAGTCGCGCCGGGTGCCCTTGCTTGGGCTTCTGCTTCTTCTTTTTCTTGGCCACTGAGCTGTTATCCCATCGTTGCTTTGCTTAGTTTCAAGGCTACGTTCCATTCCTAGCAGATAGCCAACATTTGAGCTGCCCGGGACTTCAGGCGTGCCATATCCAAGCCACAAAATTAGAAAGGAACGATAAAGGTCTGAGTCCAGACGACTTTGATATCTATGACATTTAACCGCCACGCTCAGCCGGGCCGTTGGTAGGGTGAAATCATGATTGATACCGCACTGTTGCATTCAGATCTGTCCCGCCTGGGTCGCGAAACCGCGATGATGTCCGCCACGGTGCAGACCTTGTCCGCTGATGAGCTAGCCGCCGCATCCCTTTGCGAAGGGTGGAGTCGAGCACAGGTCATTGCGCACCTCACCTCCAATGGTCGCACGTTGGTTAAGCTCATAGATTGGGTCACCAGCGGAGAACCGCAGCAGCTTTACGCTTCTCAGGAAGCCCGCAATTCGGAGATTGACCAGTTGTCCGCGTTGCCACGCGAAGAACTGTTGGCTGCCTTTGATGAGTCCGCTACCTATTTTGCCCAGCAGTCCGAACGCCTTAGCGGCGAGCTAGCTGCCCAAGAAGTGGACCTGCACGGCAAGATCATCCCTGCAACCTCGCTGGTTGCCCTGCGGATTTCTGAAATCGTCATCCACCACCATGATCTTGATACCGCTTGGACCATCGAGGAAGCCGATCCGGACTCCCAAGAAAACGCGGTGGAAGCCGCCGTGCGCACCATGCGCGTTAAGAATGCTCCGGGTATGACACTGCTTAGCGAAGAAGGTGATCAATGGGTGATCGGTGATGGCTCGTTGACCGTGCGTGCCGACCGTGCAGCCTTAGTTCAATGGTTGGCCCGTGGTAACGCCCGGGATATTGAGGCCGACGGACCGATCCCACAACTGCCTACTTGGTAGAAATTTCGGTCATCAATCTAGGAAGAAAGAACCAGCAGTGATCCCCGTTATTGTGCTCACCGGATACCTCGGCGCGGGAAAGACCAGTCTGCTCAACGGATTACTCACCCGGCCCGGTACCCGCGTTGGCGTGATCATCAACGATATCGGCAAGATCAACGTTGATACCGGGCTCATTACTGGACAGATTGATGCCACCGAATCAATCGCCGGTGGCTGCGTCTGTTGCTTGCCCGACAGCGGCGGCCTTGATGAGTTACTAGAAAAGTTGGCTGCGCCAAAGCTTCGGTTGGATGCGATCATCGTAGAGGCCAGCGGCGCCGCAGACCCTATAAACGTGGACCGCTTATTGCGTTACGGCAATGTTCCCGGGGTACGCCCCGGAGGCATTATTGATGTCATTGATGCGGTGCAGCACGAACATACGGTGGACACCGCAGCTATGGCTCCTGCCCGCTTCACTGCTGCCAGCCTCGTGGTCGTCAACAAGCTGGACATGATCGCTGAAGATGCTCGCGAGGAGACCTTAAAGCGGATCAGCAATAGGGTCCGGGATGCCAACCCGCAGGTAACCATCGTTCCGGCCAGTCATGCGGCGATTGATCCCGAACTAGTCTTTGACATTGCACGTTCCGAGGATCCGGTGGACGAACTTCCCTTAGCTGCCGCCTCGCGAGCTGAACATCACCACGCCCATGCTCCGCATGCCCACGCAGTCACCGTGCCTTGCGGTGAAGCCACAGATCCGGGCGCGGTGCTAGACCTATTGGAGCATCCGCCGGAGGCAGCTTATCGCCTCAAGGGTCATGTGAAGATCCGAACCGACACTGGAACCCAGCGCTACCTGATCAATATGGTCGGCTGGCAGCCACATCTACAGTTGGCCACGCCAGGCTCTGACCCTGCCGATGATGCGCTCGTGGCAGTCGGTGTGGACTTGGACGAACAAGAGGTGGGTGAAGTTTTACGTGCTGCGTTGCAGGCGGCCATGTCCGAACCAACCCCGCAAGATCTCACGCGCCTAGCACGTCGCTTGATACTGAGTTCACGGATTGCAGACACTGATAACGAACAGTCCGACGATGACGATTCTGTAAGTAGCTGAGAAGCGATTTGTAAGTAATGCCCATCCGGACAATTTCAGAATCCGCGTGTTTATTGGGATCCAAGCGGGTTGGTTGTAATTGTTGGTTGAGGCTCGTGTAATTGTTGGTAGTTAAAATCCAGGCCGGCACCTGCCCAATATGGATAGGTGCCGGCCAGTGAATTCGGTCGGTAGATCCGCTTACAACGCGATCTGACGGTTCTGATCTTTGTAGAGCAGGTAACGGAAGTTATCTGGTCCGCCCGCATAACAAGCCTGTGGGCAGAAGGCACGTAGAGACATATAGTCTCCGGCTTCAACCTCAACCCAGTCACCGTTCAGGCGATAAACGCCCTTACCCTCCAGTACGTACAGGCCGTGCTCCATCACATGAGTTTCCGCGAACGGGATAGAGGCACCGGGTTCAAAGGTCACGATGTTCACGCCAAAGTCGAAGGCCACATCGTTAGGATCCAGCATGCGAGTGGTGCGCCATTTGCCGTCGGTACCCGGCATTTCGCCGGGTTCAACGTCGCGTTCGTTGCCAACTACCGCAGCTGGGGCATCCACGCCGGCCAATGGTTCATAACGCTTGCGCAGCCAGTGGAAGCTGGTGAGTTCTGCGCCATCGTTCCGTGCGGACCAGGTGCTACCAGCTGGCAGGTAGGCGTAACCGCCGTCTACCAACACGTGTTCCGTGCCCTCAATAACCAAGGTCAGCGCACCGGTGAGCACAAAGATGAACCCCTGGACCTCGGCCTGAGGTTCTGGCTTGCTGGCACCACCGCCGGGAGAGACCTCCACAATGGACTGAGCGAACGTCGTCGCTCCGCCAGCCACCGGACGGTTTAATACCCAAGCGCGAGTATTGGTCCACTCGGGGAAAACGCTAGTGACGATGTCGCGCAGCACGCCCTTGGGGATAACAGTGTAGGCCTCGGTAACAATGGCGCGGTCGGTGAGCAGATCGCTTTGTGGCGGGTGACCGCCGAAGTTCGCGAAATAGGACGATGAGTTCTGAACAGCTGGAACAGTCATGATGTGATCCTTAGGCGTGAGTGCGATTCAGCGCGATCGCTTCGAGTTCGGGCAGGGAAATCTGGGCCAGCTCAGAAACTTCCTCGGCGCTCACCGCGCCGCAGGTAACCCCGCGGTGGATGTAGCGGGCCAAGGCGCGAGCGGTGGCAGGTTCATCCATGATGGTGGAGCTGATCTGGTGAACATAGTTGCGCAGCCGGGTGCCGGCCGCTTGCAACCCTTCGCGGAAGAACGCAAAGGTGGCAAGATAGCGGGTAGGTAATTGGTTTTCGTGCAGGTCCCAACCCTGATAAATACCGCGGGCCAGGTGACGGGAAACCAATCGCGCGTGTAGCGCCCAGGCTTCGGCCATATTTTCTGGGTCCCCGGCCGGGATGATGTTGGTTGAGCCGTCGGAAAGCTCTACCCCGGTGCCAGCTACGGCCACCTGCATCACGTCCTTGGCGAAGTCAGCCACCGGGTGTTCCATGGACTGGTAACCGGCGGCCACACCCATGGAAGCCGAGTAGTCGTAAGTTCCGTAGTGCAGTGAGGAGACTCGACCTTGACCGGCGTGGATCAGCTGAGCCACCGGGTGGGTTCCGTCAGCGGCGATGATCACCTGTGGGGTTTCCACCTGGACTTCAAAGCGGATCCGGCCCGTTTCAAGGCCGTGGGTCTGCTCTAGCTTTTGTGCCAGCAACACCATGGCGTTGACCTGGTCTACGGTAGTGACCTTGGGAAGAGTCAGACGTAGTCCGGCAGGTAGCTCCGCGTGGGAAAGCAGCTGCGTAATGAATAGACCCAGGGTGCGAATGCCGCGTGCTCGGGTGGACGCTTCGAAACATTTAAAGCGGATGCCAATGAAGGATGGAGCCTTGCCGGCGGCCACGGCCGCAGCGAGTCGGTCGGCTGCGGCCAGTACGTCCGCGTCCTCCTGAGCATCACTGCGATTGCCGTAGCCGTCTTCAAAGTCAATGCGCAAATCTTCGATGGGTTCGCTGGCCAGCTTTTGTGCCACCAATTGAGCCAGCCGCTGTGGTTCAGCCAGGTTCAGCTTCGCCGCTAGGTCAGCCAATCCGGCTTCACTGCCAGCAGCTTTCAGAGCGTTAGCTCCCCAAGCAACCGGCAGTTCAGCAGTGTATATATCTCCGGGGACATATACAGTGTGGACCGGTTGGCGGGCCCCGGAATCACCCGGGTAGGCATGTTCCAGTAGCTGATCGGTGGCGGCCAATTGCGTTTCTACGCTGGCCAGCGTGGACTCATCGAAGGGGTTGATCATGACTTGCTCACGTACTCCTTTTCCAACAGTTCATAGGCACCGGTGGTGAGGAAGTCTGCGAAGTCCTCATCCTTGCCGCTGGTCAACGTTGCGATCAACCCGGCGGCCGGCTCGTAGTAGGTCTTGAAGTGCTCTTCATTATTAACTTCACCGCGCAGGCGTTCTACTTCTTCGCTCAGAATGGTTGATACCAATTGCGCGGTGATGGTGTTGCCGGTGTCAGTGGCTACCACTTCGTTGCGGATCTGCTGCCAGATCTGTGAACGCGAGATTTCAGCGGTAGCGGCATCTTCCATCAGGTTATGGATGGCCACCGCACCGTTACCCGAAAGCCAGACGGCCACGTAGTTCACGGCCACGTAGAGGTTGGCGCGCACGCCGGCTTCAGTGACGCCACCTGGGGCACTAGCGATGTCCAGCAGCTGAGCGGCGGTAACTTCTACCTCTGGGCGCTGGCGGTCGATCTGGTTTGGCTTATCCCCTAGCTTGGCGTCGAAGATTTCCTTGCAGATATCCACCAGGTCAGGGTGGGCAACCCAGGAGCCGTCAAAGCCGTCGTTCACTTCGCGGGACTTGTCATCGCGGACCTTCTCGAAAGCTGCGGCGGTGACTTCTGGTTCGCGACGGTTCGGGATGAATGCTGCCATGCCACCCATGGCGAAGGCACCACGCTTATGGCAGGTCTTGACCAATAGTTCGGTGTAGGCGCGCATCATGGGTGCGGTCATCGAAACGGCCGAACGGTCCGGCATGATGAACGCTTCGCCGGCCTCGCGGAAGGTCTTGATGATGGAAAATAGGTAATCCCAACGACCAGCGTTCAGACCCGAAGCGTGCTCACGCAGTTCGTAGAGGAATTCCTCCATCTGGAAAGCGGCTGGAATGGTTTCGATGAGCATCGTGGCGCGCACGGTGCCGTGGGCGATACCCAGTTCCGCCTGAGCGAAGGTGAAGATCTCATTCCACAGGCGCGCCTCGAGGTAGTGCTCCATCTTTGGCAGGTAGTAGAACGGTCCCTGCCCGGATTCAGCCAGGACCTTGGCGTTGTGGAAGAAATGCAGCCCGAAGTCCACCAGCGCACCGACGGCTGGTTCGCCGTTGATCAGCACATTGTTTTCTGGCAGGTGCCAGCCGCGTGGGCGAACTACTACAACGGCGCGTGGTGCGTCGGTGCGCAGTGCATAGGACTTACCGGACTTGGCATCGGTGAAGGCTAGGGTGCCGCGGGCGGCCGCCGAAAGGTTGGAGATGGCGTCAACCACGTTGAACCAGCTCGGGGTCGAGGCGTCTTCAAGGTCGGCAAGCCAGACCTTGGCGCCGGAGTTCAAAGCGTTGATGGCCATCTTGGCTGGGGACGCTGGGCCGGTGATTTCTACGCGGCGGTCACGCAATGCTTCAGGGGCTTCAGCGACCTTCCAGTCGCCGGTGCGCACCGACTCGGTCTGTGGATCGAAGTCGATGGCTCGTGCGTCGGAGAATTCCTGGCGGCGTACCGAACGGGCGGCCAGTAGTTCGTTGCGGGTTCCGGCGAACTTCTCATGCAATTTCTGGATGAACGCTAGGGCATCATCGGAGAGGATCTGCCCGGCATCTGCTACGTCGGGGATGCTGGTGATTGAAATACTCATGAGTTGTTCCTTAACCTCTTGTGCTCTGTAGTACTGCTCTGTTCCATGCGCGGGTGCTTTGACGTGCACCTTGATTTTCCACTGCAACCTGTTGCGCCGGTGGGTGTTCGGCGCTCCATCAACGATCACAGCTCTTCAAAAGATTTCCGTATAGTGGATACTATTATCCTCAAAATGAAAAGGCAAGAGGGTTTTGTGGTCTTCGGCACGGATTTTTGACGGCGAAATATCGGATCGTGGAAGAAAAGCGAGTTTCTAGGCTATTGTTGGGACGAGGATTTCGCATCGTAGAACTTACGGACCACAATCTTCCAAAATCAGTGCCTTAACCAAAGGAGTAAAAATGACGCAGGCTTCCAGCAAGTCCACCACCGGCGGAGTGCAGTCCGTTGAACGCGCATTTGAACTTCTTGAGGTCATCGCCCGCGCTGGTGGAGAAGCGGCACTAAGTGAACTCGCCGCTGACACTCCCCTACCGTTGCCTACCATTCACCGGTTATTGCGCACTTTGGTCGGTGTTGGATACGTTCGCCAGCTACCTAACCGACGCTACTCATTAGGCCCACGCCTGATCCGTCTTGGCGAAGTCGCCAACCGACAGCTTGGGGCGCTAGCATCCCCGATGCTTAAGGAATTGGTCGCCAAGCTCGGCGAATCGGCAAATATTGCAGTCCTGGACGGCGACATGGTCACCTACATCGCCCAGGTGCAATCGGCTCACTCGATGCGCATGATCACCGAAGTTGGACGCCGCGCAATGCTGCACAACTCCGGTGTGGGAAAGGCAGTGCTCTCGGTACTCGATGACGAACGGGTGCAGCGCCTCGTTTCTCAGGCGGGTATGCCACCGAAGACCGCCAATACCATCACCACTTTGGGCAAGCTGTTCACCGATGTGGAGGCTACGCGCGAACGCGGCTACGCGATTGACGAAGAAGAGCAAGAGCTCGGTGTGCGTTGTATTGCCGTTCCGGTGCCTGGAGCCCCAACTCCCATGGCCATTTCGGTCTCCGGACCGGTTACTCGCGTCGACGAAGCCTTTATGCAGACCGCAATACCCGTACTGCAGGCCGCTGCCAAGGAACTTGGTGTGCAGCTGGTTGCTGCCGCCGACTAGCCTTTCAGCTCTTCAGCCTTTGGCGGCAGAACGGTCATCCACGCCAGAGGGATCAGCACGATGCCAGCGATGATGGTCAGGACCGAGAAGGAACTGACCGCCATCAAGGGCCCAGCGGCAAAAGCAGCTGTGGCACCAGAGAGGTTCGACAGCGCATCAACGCCGCCCTGGACCGATGCGCGATCTTGTTTAGTGATGACCCTGGCAAATAACGCTGAGCCGGAAACGTTGATGAAAGACCAGCCCACGCCAAGCAAAATCAGGCTGATCATAATCCACCCCATGTTCTGTGGATGAGCTCCGCCAGCTAAGAACGAGCCCGCAAAGATCACCAAGCCGATTGCGATAGAGAAGCGATATCCCCACCGGTCAGCCACGTACCCCACCACGGGTGCCAGCACATACATGCCCAAAATATGCAGCGAGATGGTCACCCCGACCAGAGACACCGATCCGCCGTGATGAGTCAGGTGAATAGGTGTCATCGTCATGATGGCCACCATCACCACCTGCGCGCTGAGGATCGCCACCACCGCATAACGGGCTCGCTTATTGGTGCGCAGCTCCGCAACAAATCGTTGAATGCCACCGCGCTGCCGTACAGGTACCGCCGCCTCGACGTCACGTTCGAGTTGCTGGGCCAGAAGTAATGGGTCGGGGCGCATCAAGCTGAACACCAGCACCCCGGCTAATACCATCGCGATCCCGGCGATAAGGAATGCTCCAGCGTACACATGTAAGCCCGTCGCGGCACCGATTTGTTGGGCCGGAATGCCAAGGTTTGGGCCAAGTACGGTCCCGATAGTTCCCACCCAAACGATCAGTGAGAGACTGCGACCCTTTCGCTCATCGGTGGCTAAGTCGGTGGCAGCAAATCGTGCCTGCAGGCTAATGGCAGAGCCAGCGCCGATCAACAGCAGTCCGACAAAAAGCGGGATCACCAAGTGAAATTGAGCTGCGGGCACCAAAAGTAGGGCACCGACAGCTGCCAGCCACCAACCCGAGCTCAAGGCGATTCGACGTCCGTAGCGCGCGGCTAGATTGCCTAGCGGAAGACCGAGCAAGGCGGCGCCCAAGGTGCTTGCGGTGCGGGCAAGACCTGCCCAGGCCTGACTGGAAGTAACTTCCTCGGCCAGCAAAATACCGATGGACGGGGCCACACCCACACCAATGGTTCCAAAGACTTGAGAGACAGCAAGGACCCACAGCGTTCTTTGCTGGACCTTGCTACGCGTCAGCTCATTCATAGTCTTTGTCTCGCATACCTAGCTATTGCGCGAACTGAGTTTCGTAAAGCTGCGTGTAACGCCCACCCAAGGCCAGCAATTCAGCGTGGGTTCCACGTTCGATAATTTGGCCACCTTCCACCACGAGAATCTGATCAGCTGAGCGAATCGTTGACAGACGGTGGGCAATGATCAGGGCGGTACGGTTTTCCAAGGCTTCAGCCAAAGCAGCTTGCACCGCAGCTTCATTGGAGGAATCCAGTGCGGCAGTTGCCTCGTCCAGAATTACTACCTGCGGGGCAGCCAGAAGCAATCGGGCAATGGTCATGCGCTGTCGTTCGCCACCAGAAAGTCGGTAACCGCGCTCACCCACCACAGTTTCTAATCCATCAGGCAGGGACTGGATCACCGGCAGAAGTCGGGCGCGCTCCAAGGCTTCCCAGATTTCTGCGTCGGTGGTTTCCGGGCGCGCCAGCGTCAGGTTGGCACGAATTGTTTCGTGGAACAGGTGCCCGTCCTGAGTCACCATCGATACTGACTTGCGTAGTGAGTCCAGCTTAAGTTGGCGAATATCCTGCCCAGCAAGTTGAACGCTGCCCGAATCCACGTCGTAGAGGCGGGCTAACAGCGAGGCGACGGTGGATTTACCGGCACCGGATGAGCCGACCAGCGCAAAGGTCTGACCGGCAGGGATCTCAAAGTTGATGTCGTGCAAAACTTCCTCGCCGCCGCGCGTATCAAGCACTGCAACCTCTTCAAGCGAGGCCAACGAGACTTTGTCCGCGCTCGGGTAAGAGAATCTCACGTGATCAAACTTCACTGGAACCGGGGCGCCTATTTCTAGACGATGAGCATCTGGAGTATCGGTAATCAGTGGTTCAAGGTCTAACACCTCAAAGACGCGGTCAAAGCTCACCAGTGCACTGGTAATTTCCACCCGTGCGTTAGCCAAGGCTGTAAGCGGGGTGTACAGCCTGGTCAGCAACATACCGAGGGTCACCACATCACCTGCGGCCAAGTCACCGCGAACCGCATACATACCGCCCAAGCCGTACACCAGGGCCAATGCAAGTGCGGCAACCAGGGTCAGCGCGGTGACAAAGTAGAACTGACGCATGGTCATCTTTACGCCAATGTCGCGGACGCGCCCGGCATGCTGCGCGAACACCTTCGACTCATCTTTGGGACTGCCAAAAAGCTTGATCAGTGTGGCGCCCGGAGCGGAGAAGCGTTCGGTCATCTGGTTGCCCATGCTCGCGTTGAGCTCTGCGGATTCGCGGCGCAGCAATGCCACTGACTTACCAAAGCGACGAGCAGGCAGCAGGAACACTGGCAAGAGAATCAGCGCAATGAGCGTGACCTGCCACGAGGTGGTAAACATGACGGCTGCGGTCAGGATCAGTGCAACGGTGTTTGAGACCAAGCCTGAGAGCGTTCCGGCAAAAGCGGATTGTGCACCAATCACGTCGTTGTTCAAACGGCTAACCAATGCGCCGGTACGGGTGCGAGCAAAAAACGCCACTGGCATTTTTTGTACGTGATCAAAGACCGCGGTCCGCAAGTCGTAGATGATGCCTTCGCCTAGGCGTGAGGAGAACCAACGAACAATGACTGAGGTAATCGCGTCTAGAACCGCGATTACCGCCATGATGATGGCCAGATTGGCAATGTTTCGCACTGGCGACTGCGCGACAATCGCATCGACTACTCGGCCAGCCAATACTGGCGTCACCACTGCCAGAACTGCGGCGATGACGGAGAAGAACACAAAAATCAGCAGACGGGTCTTGTACGAGGCAGCAAATTTCAGCACTCGCTTTGGCGTTGTGGAGGCGTAGGCCTTGCCTTTGTCGCCGGAAAGTTTCCACAGCGAATGCCAAGCGGCAGTTTCCATGCTCATGAATATTTGCTCGCAATTCTGCTCAAGGTGTCAGCGATTTCCGCCTTACTTAGTTTCCCAGCAAGGCACCTGCAACTTCTAGCTAGGCTCAGCTTATCTAGCCAACCGGCTCAGTGAGGCGATTAAAAAATGACGGCACCAACGGAAGAGATGACAAACCGGCCACTGACCGCCGGAAATTGAAACTTTGAATGACGCACCTTTGGATTAATCACCCCACTTACACATGCTGGTTCTCGTATTTTCTCTTATCACTGCTATTTTTCTCCCTTTCAGACAGCAGGACCGGATACGAAAAACGCAAGGTCGCGCTTCCACTACTAAAGACATAAAAGCACTTGTGAGACCGCGATATTTTCCACGATCCAGAATCAATTTATTCCGCATTGCGAAAGTTCTGTTTTTTTATTGCGGAAGTAAGTGGGCTGGCTTACAGTTGACAACACCCAAGCCACAGGCACATATCTCGGAGCGAAAATTCCTCGGGAGCAGCCATGAAAATCAAGTCCGCAGACGCTTTTAAGGGCGCCGAATTACCGCGCAAAAGACCCTTCTACACCTCCTTGTTCTTCCAGCTTGGAGTCGCCATTGTCGCCGGAGTATTGATCGGGCATTCCCTGCCAAGCATCGGATCTCAGCTACGCCCGTTGGGCGACGGGTTCATCTCATTGATCAAGATGATCATCGCTCCACTGATATTCCTCGTCATCGTGACAGGAATTTCGACAGTAGGAGACGTCGAAGCAGTCGGGCGTCTAGGCGTCAAAGCATTGCTCTACTTCACCTGCGCAACACTATTCGCTCTAGTCTTTGGGCTACTGGTCGGAAACCTCATCCAGTCCGGTGCCGGGATGAACATCGACCCATCCACGTTGGACGCGGGTGCTGTCGAAGCGAAGACCGGCGAAGCAAAAAGCGCCTCAGAATTCATTTTAGGAATCATCCCGGTCAGCGTCTTTGGCGCTTTCTCGGATAACAACCTGCTTCAGGTTCTGTTCTTCTCAGTCTTCTTTGGAGCAGCCATTGTCGTAGTGGGCAAGGAACGCTGTGCTCCACTACTAGGCATTTTCGATAATGTTCTCGAACTGATTTTTAAGATCATGGGCTGGGTTATGCGCGTCGCTCCATTAGGCGCGTTTGGCGCAATGGGCTTCATCATTGGCCAGTACGGAATTGAAACACTCGGCACCTACGCAAAGCTGATCTTGGCCTGTTATGCCGCGGCCTTGCTGTTCATTGGCGTTCTATTCATCGTCGCCTGGGCGTTTGCTCGCGTTCCATTCGGGGCAGTTCATCAAATACACCCGAGAAGAGTTCTTACTGGCCTTGGGTACTGCCTCAACCGAATCGGTCATGCCACGAATCATGACCAAGCTGACCAATGCAGGTTGCTCAAGGGCTACCACCGGCCTAGTAGTTCCCACCGGTTACTCGTTCAACCTCGACGGGGCAGCCATCTACTTGTCGATCGCCTTGCTCTTCCTCGCCCAAGCATTTGGACATGCGTTGAGCTTCGGCCAACAGCTAGCGGCGTTGGGGGGTCCTGCTCCTTACCTCCAAGGGCATGGCAGGCGTTCCAGGTTCATAGTTCTTGGCATTATCCGCGACCGCAGCCGCGCTGGGAATCTTCCCGGTTGCCGGAGTGGCATTGCTGTTAGGTGCAGATCGCATCATGGATTCCATGCGCGTAGTAGTCAACCTACTGGGCAACTGCGTGGCAACCTCCGTGGTTGCCAAATGGGACGGACAGTTTGATCGCGAAGCCATGAAACGGGCTTTTGCTGGAGAAGTCACTGAAAAAAATGAAGCTGAACTGCCAGTGGGTGAGAACGAGCCTGTCACCAATACTCCCAAATGCTCACAGTGCGGAGCGGAAAGCACACATGCGGTGGGAGCACTCCTTGGATCCCACCATTCAATCCCACAGCACTAAGACAATAACCAAAGCGCAACAATAATTCAGATCAACCCGGTGTTCGGCCAGAACAAAGTGGAGTTATCCAGTGTGTTCTGGCCGCTCGGCCTTTAACGTGCCTGAGGCGTTTAGCGCGAGTTTCGGGCCTCAGAAGTCCACTTGTTGTCAATCATGGACGCGAAGTCAAAAGCTTCATCCAGAATTTCGCGCAACGACTGCTTAGGCGACTCGATCCACCTAACCAACGCGTGATCATAAAGGGTCAGCGCGAGTAAGGCAGAGGTTTCGGCTAGCCGCGGGTTAGCGCAGAAAACTGAAAGCGCTTGGGCCAGAGCAACCTGCTGTTCCCTGCGAGATTCTTGCCAACTAGCGCGAAGTGCTGGGGTACTCCAAACGAGCTCAATGTGAGAACGCATAACCGTCGGGTCCTGCTCCGCTGCAACCACCGTTGGCTCGAAGCTTCGACGCAACAGTTCCAGCAAACTCTCGCTTGGATTCGAGGACATGGATTCAAGCATCTGCGAAAAATGCATATTCATGGACAGCAATGCGGTCACCACAGCGTCCTCTTTAGAAGAGAAATATCTAAAGAACGTTGCCCGCGAAATTCCGACAGCCTGGGCGGCCTGCTGCGCTGTGACGTTTTCTAATCCGCGTTCGGCAAAGACGGTATACACCTGCTGCGCAAGCTCGGTTTTCATCTTCTCGCGCACCCGATCACGCACCACGCTACCCATAACAATAATTTTACTCTGAGCTAACCACTCGCGCTTGAGACTCTGTCTCTTTTTACTGATCAGATAGCGATTATGACAGGTGTGTCGCGTGATCGAGAGTTCATGATACTCAACAAATCCCTAATGTTGATGCCTCGGGCACGAAGCTTCGATAGGCTCAAGAACAGACATCAATTCTCGACGAAGGACTGGCATGGGACAAACCAACAACATTGGCACCATCGAACTGGGCCAGGGACTAGAAGTCACTGGGCAGGGCTTTGGTTGCATGTCCCTGAGCAGCGCTTACGGCTCGGCAGATGACACCGAATCACTGCGCACGCTCAACCACGTCATCGACTCTGGCGTGACCTTCTTGGACACCGCGAACATCTACGGCGCAGGACACAATGAGACCCTGCTGTCTCAGGTTCTCAAGGCCCGTCGCGACGAGGTCACCCTGGCAAGCAAGGCTGGAATCGTACGCCCGAAGAACCCGGGTGACCCACGGGTTAGTGGCGATCCAGCATTCATCACGAAGTGCTTTGATGAGAGCCTGCAACGTTTGGGCGTGGATCATATCGACCTGTATTACTACCACCGGGTTGACCCGCTGATCCCCATCGAGGAAACGATGGGCGCCTACAAAGAATTAGTTGAGGCAGGAAAAATCAGCCACATTGGCCTCTCTGAAGTAACGGCTAACGAACTACGTCGTGCTCACGCGGTGCATCCGATTACCGCAATCCAGATGGAGTACTCGATTTTCAGTCGCGATATTGAGCGTTGGCTCCTGCCCGCGGCCAGCGAACTCGGTGTTGGGTTGGTCAGCTACGCCTCCTTGGGCCGAGGTTACTTCACCGGGGAGGTGGACTCATTAGCTGGGCTGGAGGCCAATGACGTGCGCCGGAATTTCCCACGCTTTGAAGATGCGCGGATGGAACACAATCTTCCTTTGCGCACCATTATTGAACAGGTTGCCCAGCGTGAAGGGGTCACCACCGCACAAGTCAGCCTGGCTTGGGTGTACGAACAGGCGCGCAGCCAAAACGTTGCCCTCTCCCCTATCCCAGGCACTCGCTACGCACACCACTTTGACGACAATCTGGAATCGATGAATGTGAAACTTTCAGCGGAATCGATGGCAGCACTGGATACCTTGGCAGCTCGGGTCGACGGCGAGCGCCAGTCGGACATCATGTCGGTATCCAAGGGTCGCGAAGAGGCACAGCTGATCAATGGAGGCAACGACTAATGAAGATTGCCCTCGCTCAAGTACTGAGCACCGCAAATCCACAACGCAATCTGGTGATCATTCGAGACCAGGCAAAAAAGGCCAAAGCTGCCGGGGCTTCATTGGTGATTTTCCCCGAAGCCATGCAAGTGGCTTTTGGTAATGATCTGGCCGCGACTGCTGAAGCCATCGATGGCCCATGGCCTGCTTTGGTTCGCCAGCAAGCACGCGAAATCGGGATCACCATCATCGCCGGAATGTTCACACCCGGAGAATCCGGCAGGGTTCGCAATACCCTCTTGGTTGCCGGCGACGAGGTAGATACGCACTACGACAAGATCCACCTCTACGACGCTTTTGGCTATGCCGAGTCTGACTCGGTCACCCCAGGAACTACCCCCGTGCAGTTCACCCATGAGGGTCAGAGCATCGGTATTGCTACCTGCTACGACCTTCGGTTCCCCCAGTTGTTCATCCATCATGCCAATGCAGGGGCCATAGTGAACATCGTCTGTGCTTCATGGGGACAAGGTGAAGGCAAGGTTGAGCAGTGGACCACTCTAGCCAAGGCCCGCGCTTTGGACTCGACCACCTTTGTTGTGGCCGTTGACCAGGCTGATCCGGTAAGCGTCGGCGAGAGACTCTCGGGTACCGCACCGCTTGGCGTGGGGCATTCAGTGGTTGTCGATCCGCTTGGCCGTGTCATCGCGCAGGCCGGGGCCCAGCCCGAATTGCTCGTGGTGGATCTAGAGCTGTCGTTGGTTAGACAGGCGCGTGAACAATTGCCGGTGTTGGCCAACACCGTAGCGCTGTAGCTGCTCGTCGACTTAGCAGCATTACCTTATCTTGTTAACTCGTGGCTTTCTCTTGAGCTGAAGCGTCGCTCGATTTTGGGGGCCGCAGTTCGCTGATCAGTGAGCCAATGACAATGAATAGCGCGCCAAGAATGGCAATGGGAGGCAGCCTGTCTCCGGCAATGCGTCCAATAATCGCAGCCCATACGGGTTCACCAGCGTAGATGATGGTGGCTCTTGTTGGAGAAACGGATTTCTGAGCCCAATTCATTGCGAGTTGAATCATGCAGCTAGCCAAGCCCAAGGCAACGGAAGCTATGACCCACACCCACGAGAATTCAGGGATCTGCTCGCCAACGATAGGCACGGTGAGGAATCCAAGCAGACCTGCCACCAGCAGTTGCACCACGGTAACCCGTCCCAGATGCACCTTCCCGGCGAACCAGCCGATGAGGATGATCTCGCCTGCTATTGGCAAGGTACTGATAATGGTTACGATTTCCCCTGAGCCGAAGGTGAAGCCGACACTTCCGGGATCTGCCAGAAGAATCAGTCCGAAGAAGGCGAGCGCCACACCAATCCAGGTGAGCAACCCTGGCCTCTTGCGGAAAACGACCCACTGTAGCAACGGCACCAACGGAACGTAGAGCGCGGAGATAAAAGCTGACGTGCTGCTATTAAGCGTCTGTAGACCGGCAGTTTGCAGACCGTAGCCGAAGAAGATCATCACTCCGATAGCTACGCCTGCCCCGATTTCCTTTAGCGTTAGCCCCTTAAGGACGCGGGCAAATAGCAAGGCACTGAAAAGACCCGCAGTAATAAATCGCATTCCAACGAAGAACCACGGACCGGTGTATTGAACCGCTACGTGGATGATCAGAAAAGTAGCGCCCCATACGCACGTAGCGAGCATGAGTACCGCTTCTTGACGGGAGAGTAAACGCCGCCGCGACCTAGTGTGCAACATAATGCACAACTATATGGTGAATAATAGTGCACATGCAAACTGATGAGAGTTCCGAGGTACTCGCACACGTGAGTAGAAATGTCCGCCGCCTTCGACTGGATGCCGGACTCAGTCAGGCAGCACTCGCAGATGCGTCGGGAGTAAGCCGACGCACCGTGATCAAGCTTGAAGCGGGCGAAGCGAACATTAGCCTCACCGGACTCGACCGCCTGGCAGAATCCTTGGGCGTGACATTTGTCGACTTGGTCGCGGAGCCCTCGGCTCCGCGCTCCTCAATCAACGAAGTTGTGTGGAGAGGACAGCATCCTGGAAGCGTGGCGACACTGATGGCCTCCGTTCCAGCCAATAAGGAAGCACAGCTTCTGAGCTGGTGCCTGGAACCTACAGAGCGTTATGTCGGTGAGCCGGACCCCGCAGGTTGGTCGGAAATGATTTTAGTTCTCGAAGGAGAACTGCTGATCAAAACCACAGAAGAAACCGTCCTGCGCAGTGCTGGTGAGCATTACGCGTTTGCCACGTCCCAAGATTTCTCGTACATCAACGAGAGCCGGCAAGTGACGCGTTTTGCCCGGATAGTTGTGAGTTAGTTTTCCTAAACAGCTATCAACACCACTCCGCTCTTCCGCTAACAGCTACAGGCCACTAGGGTGATTATCAGCCACCCAACCACTTGCCGATGGAGCTTTCGTGTCCCTAGTACTGCCCAAGTCAACTCTACTGAATCCCTCAACGGCGCCAGCGTTGAATTGGGGAATTTTGGGCCCCGGGTGGATTGCTGAACAATTCGCCATCTCGCTGAATACTTTGACCAAGAGCCGGATCGCCGCTGTTGGTTCACGCAGTCTAGAACGCTCCGCTAAATTCGCCCGGACCCACGGGGACGATGATACTCGCGCCTACGATTCCTATGATCAGGTACTTAGCGACCCAACCGTGGATGTGCTCTACATAGCGGTCCCCCATAGTGGCCACGCAGAACTCGCGCTGAAAGCAATTGCCGCCGGAAAACATGTTCTCGTGGAAAAGCCGATGACTCTGAACGCTGAGCAAACCCGGCAAGTAATCACCGCTGCCAGATCGACCGGGGTGTTTGTTATGGAAGCTATGTGGTCGCGTCTTTTGCCCATTGGCAACGTGATTGCGCAGGTACTTCAGTCCCGTCTTCTCGGCGACGTTCTGGCGGTGAACGCGGACTTCGGCGCAAAGTTTGCCGTAGATCCCAGGTCACGGATCTATGATCCTGCGCTGGGTGGCGGCGCCCTGCTAGACGTCGGCATCTACCCCATCGCATTCAGTGCCATGGTTTCCTCTGCCAAAGAATTACTGCATGCTTCCGGTCGAATGGCCGAGACCGGGGTGGATGCGACATTTACTGCGGTACTTGCCAATCAGGATGGATCCACCACAAGCGTGTTCAGCAGCATTGAAACGGATTCACCGCAGGCTGCCTGGATTGCAGGTACAGAAGCGACCTTAGAGGTAGAGCGCCCTATTTTTGCTGGATCGCGACTCGTGCTGCGCCATCACGATGGCAGCATTGCGGACAGCCAAAAATTTAGTGAGCATTCTGCTGCGACAGGTCTGGGTTGGGAAGCTGCCCACGTTGCCCGGTGCATCGGCGAAGGCCTACTTGAATCTCCCGTGATGCCACTCGATGAGTCCTTGGCCATTGCACAGACCATGGACCAAATCGCTGGAGAACTTCGCAAGAGGAACTAATACACCGGAAGATGCAGTCAACGCGGATCCGTAACTGCTAAGTTGGGCACCAATGAAAAGACTGAGTACTCACCAGAGGTCCTTACTGGGGCTCTATCTGGCCCTCGTGACCTTAGCATCAGGCTTGCCAATACTCCTAGGTTTTTTCACTCCGCTCTGGATCGCGCACTACGGCACCCCTAGACCCGGAGTCCTTCCGTGGTCACCACTGTTGACCATTATTTTTGTTTTGCTCGTGCTGGCCCTCGGTGAAATCAGCGATCGAATCGTGCTGAGAGTCTTCAACACAGCGCACAAACTCCCCGTGCACATCCTGCAGGCACTCATGACCTTTATCGTGATGCTCGCCTGCTACCGCTTGGTCATGACCACGTATGAGGCTGCCGTCATTGCAGCTTTGACTGCGGTGTTGGGGTACTTGCTTCTAGCTCCGCTGATTAATCACCTGTATAAGAAAGCTCCGAAGGATTAGTGAACTGGCTCCGCCGAGTGCGGGGCACCATGCTTAGCCACGTTGTCCATGAGGATCTGTGGCCAGGCGTTGACTTCGTCGCGGGTGCTCGCCACTTGCAACGTAGCTTGGGGCAATGCATACAACAATGCCTGCGCGGTAGCCACCGGATGGGACGGATCCTCAGTCCACGCAAGAATATGTGTGGGAACGGTGACGCGCGCCAGATCTGCGAGCTGAGGCAGATCGCTGGCAGCAGCACCTCTAAAAATCGTGGGCAACAATTCCAGTGAATTATCCGGCACAGTCACCGGATTACCGATAGTGGCCGGTGGGACTGGCATATCAATGTCGGCCTGGATAAAAGCATCCCAACCTTCAGCTTCTAGCAGCTCAGCGTTGTGTATATAGGCAAGGGACTTTGCTTTGCGCGATTCCCAGGCAGTAGGCGGAAGCAATAGAGTCAGCCCGCAAAAGCGTTCAGGTTCCTTAATTGCGGCGTACAGCAAGGTGGCGCAACCCATTGATGGCCCAACACCGTACACTTTTTCATTCGGAAAATACCCGTGCAACAAGGCCAGCAAGTCATCGGCGAGGTTCTTCCACTCGTAGTCCTCAACCACCTTGCGGCCACTGGACTGACCGTGCCCGCGGGCATCGTAACGAAGCAGTCTCGTCCCACTCAGGCCACGACCCAGATCCATATTTAGCACCCGGTCGCGTGCCCGACTGGAGGTCAATCCATGCAGCTGAACTACCGGATGACCACCCTCATCGCTCAGTTCTACGTCAAGGTCAGCCCCGGTAACACTAAATTTCGCCATATTCCGAGTTCGCTTCCGTCATAGTCAGTCTTGGGTAATAGGATAACGCCATGAGACTGACGAACGTTGCACAGTTACGGCTGCCCTTTGGAAAGTTGCATGGATACGACGTTTCGATCCAGCGCACCGGAGCCGCACTCCCAATTTCTTTTGACCAGCGCCGGCACGTGTCGGCCGGAGAACGTCCGGGATCGTGGATGGCCATCAGTTTCAGGCTGCCCACCAAAGTTGAACTTGATGAGCTAGCTACAGCTTGGTTAGAGGTCATTAACCGCCACGGAACACTGCGCTCTGCATTCAGCCGTGATGCGAACGGTGAGCTGCTGTTGCAGGAAATCAATGTGACACCCGGAGCCTGGGTGCAGCACCCGGTAGCCAGCGGTCAGTCGATGAACGACGCGCTGCGCGATGTGTTTGATCAAGCCTGTTCCCCTTTTAACGCACCATCACATCGCCTGTGCCTACTAGAGACCGCCTTAGAGTCAACAATCGTCATTGCTTCGGATCACTCACACGTAGACATGTGGTCAATGCTGGTCATCGTGCGTGACTTGCTACGGGCGCTAGGCCTGTCCGATGACGAAGTTGATCCTCAGCTACTACCCGCAGCCAGCTTCACCGAGCACACCCGTGCCATGGTCGAAAGGCCACGAGCCCCACAAGAGGTTCACCAACGCTGGGCGCAGGTGCTGGAAGCTAGCGGATCGGTCATGCCTCGCTTCCCGCTGCCGTTGGGTGAACCAGTACCGCATGCGGAGCGGGTAGAGGTCCGTGATGTGCTCAATGTGGATGACAGTGCTGCCTTTGCAGCCCAAGCCAAGGAAGATTCTGTTTCCACTTTGACCGCGGTGATCTCTGCGATGACCTCGGTGACGTTGGACTTCGCCGATGCTCCGCTGCGCGCGGTCTTCCCCGTGCACAGTCGCTACGATCACCAATGGGATGATTCTGTTGGCTGGTTTATCACCAACTCGGTCATTGAATCCGCAGATCCAGCACCGCTGGCGTGCGCTGCCGCGGTTAAAGAGGCGGTCCGGCTCGGCTCGTGGCCATTGGAAGACATCCTCGAACCCTGGGGCGGGATGCCCGAAGAACCGGGCATGTTCGCCATCTCCTGGTTGGATCTGCGCCGACTGCCGGTACGAGTGGACTCCATCGGCCTTGAAGCCCAGTACATTGGTGCGACCATCCGCACCGACGGGGTCATGCTGTGGTTCATTTTGGATGATGCCGGACTGCACTTACGGTGCCGTTACCCAGATACCCCTGAGGGCCGTGAGCACGTAGGTGGCTGGCTGGATGCGCTGATCCTTAAGCTTCGTGCGCAGGCGCGCGCTTCAGTGGGTGGCTTGCTTCGCCTCGGCGAGCGCCGTTACCGTGTGCAACGTGCCGAACGCTCCGATGTACCAGCCATTGTTGCATTGCTTTCGGATGATGAGTTGGGTGCTTCGCGCGAAGGCAATGACCTAATAACTTACGAGCGGGCTTTTGACAAGATCAGCCGCGACTCCACCCACTATCTTGCGGTGGTGCGTGACGAGCAGGACGCTGTGATCGGCACGATGCAGCTATCGATCATTCCCGGCCTCTCTCGCAAGGGCACCACACGTTTACAGATCGAAGGTGTGCGTGTGGCCGCCAGTGAAAGGTCCCAAGGTGTGGGCCGGTCAATGCTCGAATGGGCGCACGCGCACGGCCGGGCCCGAGGCGCCCGACTTGCTCAGCTGACCACCGATTCCTCAAGGCTCAAGGCGCACCAGTTTTATGCACGCTTGGGCTACGAAAAGAGCCATGTGGGTCTAAAACTGGAACTCTAAGCTGCGCCCGAGGGCGCGGCCAGCTTAGGCTCGTCCCGCGCCCTCGTCAGCAACCACGGTGAAGATATTCGGTTGCACATAACCAGCCTGCTCAAAGGCGGTCAACACCGCTTGGCTGACCGACTGAACCTGGTCCCGCTTGACCAAGGCAATAGCGCTGCCACCAAAACCTCCACCGGTCATCCGTGCACCAATGGCGCCGGCACCCATGGCTGCTTCTACTGCAGTATCAAGCTCTTCGCTGGAGATTTCATAGTCATCTCGCATGGATATGTGGGACTGATACAGCAGCTGCCCTACAGCAGCCAGATCTGCCTCGTTTAAGACCTTCACCGTATCGAGCACCCGCTGGTTTTCGGTGACAATATGCTTTGCCCGGCGCCTGATGACTGGATCGTCAATGGCAACAAGGTCATCCACCCTAGCCACATCGCGAAGCGCGTCAACGCCCAAAACTTCACAGGCCTGTTCGCAGCCGCGCCGACGTGCCGCATAACCACCGTCAACATGCGAATGCTCCACGCGCGTATCCATGACCAAGATGACCGCGTCTTCCTGCGCCAATGGCAACGGTACATTTTGGGCATCCATGGAACGGCAATCCAAGAACAACGCGTGCTGCGCCTGTGACATCAACGAGGCACTTTGATCCATGATGCCTGTCGGTGCACCAACAAACTCATTTTCTGCCCGCTGGGTCAGCAGGGCCATCTGGGTATGTGAAAGCCCCAAGGCATAGAGATCGTTGAGGGCAACGATAGTTCCGACTTCCATCGCATGAGAAGAGGACAGGCCAGAACCCACAGGCACATCCGAGTCCACCAACAGTTCAAACCCGGACAGCTCAACGCCCTGGATCTGGTTCAGCGCCCACACCACGGCCGCCGGATAGGCCGCCCAGCCGGGCACAGCCCGAGGCACCAGCTCGTCGACGGTGATTGAGGTGACGGGAAGTGTTTCACCGCCCCCGTACGTGGATGCGAAGTCCAAACTCTGACTTTCCGGTTCCAGTTGGGACTTTCGGCGGATCGCCACCAGAGCGTTTTTGTCGATGGCGAAGGGCAGAACATAACCCATGTTGTAGTCGGTGTGCTCACCGATCAGGTTCACCCGTCCTGGTGCACGCCAGATACCTTCGGGGTGATGCCCAAAAGTCTTGGTGAACTTCTCACGCAGGGCGGCTACGCGTGCAGCGTGATCTTTGCTTCCGCTAATGCTCACAGGGTGACCTCACGCAATCTTGCGGCCGTCGTTTCGGCTGGAATGTCATTGATAAATGCGCCCATGGCCGCTTCTGAACCGGCCAGGAACTTCAATTTGTCCACGTCCCTGCGTGGGCTGGTCAGCTGCAAGTGCAACCGGGAGGCTGCGCGTTCCTTGGGAGCTAGCGGAGCCTGATGCCAAGCGGCGATATACGGAGTTGGGGTGTCATACAGGGCATCAAAACGACGTAAAAGATCGCGATACATGATCGCTAATTCGTCTTTTTCTTCCTCGTTTAGTGCCGCAAAATCCGGTACGTGACGGTGTGGAACTAAGTGCGCTTCCACCGGCCAGCGTGCAGCATAAGGAACAAACACAGAGAAATGTTTACCTTGCACCACCATGCGCGTGCCTTCGGCCTGCTCAAATTCCAGGATGTTACCCATTAGCGTTCGGCCGGTGGTTTCTAGGTGCTTGACGGCTTGATCTGCCATCTTGCGGGCCGTGGGAGTTAGGTACGGGTAGGCATAGATCTGACCGTGCGGGTGGTGCAGGGTCACGCCGATATCTTGCCCGCGGTTCTCAAAGGGGAACACCTGGGCAATGCCTTCCATCGCCGAAAGCTCTTTGGTGCGTTGCGCCCAAGCTTGAACCACCGTGCGTGCACGCTCGTCATTTAACGATGCGAAAGATCCTGCGTGATCAGGAGTGAAAACCACAACTTCACAGCGTCCGTAGGCCGGTTGCGGCACTTGTTCGGTCGGCACTTCTGGAATTTGGCCAAGCGCAGGGCCCAAGGAGGGGAAGCGGTTTTCAAAGACCACTACGTCAAAATCTTCGGCCGGGATTTCGCTCTGGCGTCCATCAACGCTCGGGCACAATGGGCACTGGTCTTTGGGTGGCAGGTAGGTGCGTGTCTGGCGGTGAGCCGCCACCGCGACCCAGTCGCCGGTCAACCGGTCATAGCGCAGTTCCCCGGGTTCACCACGCGGATCTAAGGCGCGGGCGTCATGCACCCATTCGGGCACGATGCCCGAGGCGTCGGCAAAGAAGATCGCTTGACGTCCGTCAGCTAGGTGATGAACTCGGTGGGTTGCTACATGTGCTGCGTTGCCCTGCGGCATGGAAATTTCTCCAGATAATTCTTGAATGTGGTGCTGTTGGTTATCGGGCGGCGCTTAGCCGGCCTGTACTGGACCGATCAGCCAACTAGCTTGGTGTGTGGCCGCTGGTTGAAGCCGGACGACGTTTTCACCGGAATTAAAGGCACCCGGTGGGCAAGTCATGGGTTCAATGGCAAGCCCGGTGCGATCCAGCTGGGGATCATCACGATCCGCGGTGTGCACCTGAACCCAGGGGCAGGTTTCATCCCAGATAATTTGCGAACCCACACCATGGGCGTCGGTGAGAATTGCCCGGGTCTGCTTCTGGCCATCAAATTCCAGCGACGTATAGGCATGGTCGATGAAGGTGGTGCCCAGTGTCTTAGGTGCACGGAAATCTAGTTCGGTGTCGGCCACGTTGACGACCTCTGTGGGCAGCAGGCGCTGGCCTTGGGTCAGCTGCACCTGTTGGGCCGGCAGGCTCAGCGTCCACTGGTTCACCCGTTCGCCGGGGGCCACCAGGTAAGCGTGCGAACCCCAACCGAAGGGGGCTGCGGCGTCGCCGAGGTTGGTGGCGGTAGCCGTGGTGCGCAGGCCTTCGGCTTCCAGTTGGTAGCTGATGACCAGCTCTATGTGGAAGGGGTAGCCTTCGCTCGGGGTGATGATTGTGCGCAGCTGTGCGCTCTGCTCACTGTGGTCGGTGAGGCTGAAGTTGGTGTCGGCCACCAGCCCGTGCAGGGCATGCCCGCGCTCGGGTTCGGTGATCGGTAGCTGGTATTCGGTCCCGTCCCAGCGGTAGCTTCCGTCGGTCACCCGGTTGGGCCACGGGGCGAGGATGGCGCCGGAAAATGCAGGGCGAGGTAACTGTGGGTCAAAGGCCCGGACCAGCGGCTGGCCTTGATATTCGAGGCTAACCAAGGTGGCGCCAACGGCGGCCAGTTGGGCACTAAAGCCGTGAGCCACCAGGTTCACCACCTGACCATTAAAGTCGGTCACTTGAGGTTCGTTCGTGCGGTGCATGATTCCTCTTTCTCTGCTGGTCAGGTTTCTCTACTAGTCCGGGACAACGTCGTGACACACGCTGGGCCCCTCCACACCGATGCGGAAGGGCCCAACGAGCACTTACTTGGTCTGCGTGGCTTAGCTACCTGCGCCAGCGCGACGCTTGTTGTAGATATCGAAGGCTACTGCCAGCAGCAGCACGATACCCTTGACGATCTGCTGGCTGGAAGCACCAACACCCATCAGCTGCATACCGTTGGACAGTACCGCCATGACCAGGCCACCGACGATGGCGCCGGTAACTCGGCCTACACCACCGGTGGTTGATGCTCCACCGATGAAGCAGGCGGCGATGGCGTCCAGCTCAAACATGTTGCCAGCACCAGGCTGTGCACCGTTGGAACGCGAGGAGAAGACCACGCCAGCCACACCGGCGAGCAGACCCATGTTGATGAAGATCCATAGGTTGATCTTCTTGACGTTCACACCCGAAAGCTTAGCTGCCGAAAGGTTGCCACCAATGGCGTAAACGTGACGACCAAAGACGGTTCGTGTGGTCAGTACGTTGTAGCCCAGGATCAGAATGGCCAAGATGATCAGCACAATCGGCATGCCACGGCTGGTAGCGATCTGCCAGAAGAACCAGAGGATGATGATGGCGGTGATCGCGTTTTTGCCCAAGAACATGGCCATGGACTCAACACTCTGGCCGTACTTCATCCGGCCCTGACGGTTGCGCCACTGCGAGTAGACCAGACCGGCCACGGCAATTACGCCGATCACCAAGGTGAAGGTATCAAAACCGTAGCCGCCGAGCAGTCCGTTCAGGAAGCCACCGGCGATCTGTCCGTACTCGCCTGGGAATGGCGAGAGCGAAACGTTGTTGAGCACTTCGTAGGTCAAGCCGCGGAAGAGCAACATGCCTGCCAGTGTCACGATGAAGGCCGGGATGCCCACATAGGCCACCCAGAATCCTTGCCACAGACCACAGATGGCGCCCACGGCGATGCCGGCAAGCATGCCAACCCACCAAGGCATGTCGTGCTTGATGATCAGTACCGCAGAGACCGCGCCGGTCAGTGCCACCAGTGAGCCCACCGAGAGGTCGATGTGCCCGGCGACAATCACGATGATCATGCCCAAGGCCAGGATCAGCACGTAGGAGTACTGCAGGACAATGTTGGTGATGTTGGTTGGGCTCAGTAGCAGCCCGTTGGTCAGAATGCTGAAGAGCACCACGATGAGCACGAAGGCAATGTAAATGCCCGAGGTGCGCAGGTTCTTGGTGAAGATATCCTTCAACTCGGTTGTGAGTGTCATCGGGTGCTTTCCTTCTCGATGGTCATGAGTTCCATGAGGCGTTCCTGAGTGGCTTCGGCTGCCGGTAGCTGCCCGGTCATTCGTCCGTAGGCCAGAGTGTAGATACGGTCGCAGATGCCCAGCAGTTCGGGCAATTCGGAGGAGATCACCAGAACTGCCTTACCGGCGGCAGCCAGCTCGTTGATGATGGTGTAAATCTCGTATTTGGCGCCAACGTCGATACCGCGGGTGGGTTCGTCGAGGATCAGTAGCTCTGGTGCGGTGTGCAACCACTTGCCCAGCACCACTTTCTGCTGGTTACCGCCCGAAAGGTTTCCGACCTTGGCCATTACGTTGGGGGTTTTGATCCGCATGGACTGGCGGTAATGCTCAGCGATCTGAATTTCCTTGTTGCCGTTCACAAAGCCGTTGGAGGAGATCTTTCCTAGACCGGCGGCGGTGGTGTTAACGCGGATATCTTCGATCAGGTTCAGCCCGAACTTCTTGCGGTCCTCAGAGACGTAGGCGATGCCCGCCTTGATGGCCTTGCCTACCGTAGAGGTGTCGACCGGCTTGCCGTCCATCAGCACACTGCCGCTGATATTGCGGCCGTAGCTGTGGCCAAAAACGCTCATCGCCAGCTCGGTTCGTCCGGCACCCATCAGTCCTGCGATGCCCACGATTTCGCCGGCACGCACGTTCAGTGAGGCGTGGTCTACCACGGTGCGCTCTTGCTGCACTGGGTGCTGTACCGACCAGTCACGGACTTCAAAGACCACTTCGCCGATATTCGGTTCGCGCTCTGGGTAGCGTGAGGACAGTTCGCGTCCCACCATGCCGCGGATAATGCGGTTCTGGTTAGATGCCGGGTCGGCCATGTCCAAGGCTTCAATGGACTGGCCATCACGGATGATCGTGGTGGTATTGGCAATGTCTTCGATTTCGCCCAGCTTGTGCGAAATGATGATCGAGGTGATGCCCTGATCGCGCAGTCCGCGCAAAAGGTTCAACAGGTGCTCGGAATCATCGTCGTTCAGTGCCGCCGTTGGCTCATCCAAGATCAGCAGCTTCACGTTTTTGCTTAGCGCCTTGGCGATTTCTACCAGCTGCTGCTTGCCAACGCCCAGCTGACCTACCTGGGTGATGGGCAGTTCATTCAGGCCAACCCGCTTGAGTAGATCGGCGGCTCGGTGATTGGTTTCGTTCCAGTCGATGAAGCCACCGCGGGAGGTTTCATTGCCGAGGAAAATATTCTCTGCCACCGACAGGTAAGGCACGAGCGCCAGTTCCTGGTGGATAATCACGATGCCCTTGGCTTCGGAATCCTTGATGCTCGCGGCTTTGAGCTCTTCGCCTTCAAAAATGATCTGGCCCTCGTAGCTACCGTGCGGGTAAACCCCGGACAGTACCTTCATGAGGGTGGATTTGCCGGCGCCGTTTTCGCCGCAGATGGCGTGAATCTCGCCGGTGCGGACCGAGAGGTTGACGCCGTCTAGCGCCTTGACCCCGGGGAAAGTCTTGGTGATCTCCTGCATTTGCAGGATGGTGGTGTCCATAGTGCAGACGTCCTTGGTGTGTGCTGTGAGCACCCTGCCCGTTGCTGGCCGCAACACCTAGGGTGTTGCGGCCAGCGCGGGGCGTGGGAGACTACTTGCTGCGGCCGGCCTTAACTTCTTCTGCCGTGTAGTACTTGGAGTCAACGAGCAAGGACTTGATGTTGTCCTTAACCACGATGTCCGAATCCAGCAGGAAGGATGGAACGACCTTCTTGCCGTTGTCGTAGCTCTTGGTGTCGTTGGCCTGTGGTTCGTTGCCCGAACCGTAAGCCTTGACGGCCTCTACTGCCTGGGTAGCCAGCTTGCGGGTGTCCTTGAAGATGGTGGCGTACTGAACGCCGTCTTCAATGAGCTTTACCGAAGCGATTTCTGCGTCCTGGCCACTGATGATTGGCAGGCCGCCCTTGATGGACTTGCCGTAACCAGCGTTGGACAGTGCGGTGATGATACCGCGCGAGATGCCATCAAATGGTGAGAGCACACCGTCGATCTTGGTCTTGCCACCGGCGTAGTGAGCGGTGATCAAGTCCTCCATGCGCGACTGAGCCTCTTCCTGGCTCCAACGCAAGGTGGCTGCCTGCTGGATGTCGGTCTGACCGGACTTAACCACTAGGGTCTTGTCATCCAGGTATGGCTTGAGCGTATCCATTGCACCCTTCCAGAAGAAGTGTGCGTTGTTGTCATCAATGGAACCGGCGAAGAGCTCGATGTTCATCGGGCCCTTCTTGTCGGTCTTCTTGCCGTCCTTGTCCAACAGGCCTAGGCCGGTGAGCAGCGAGGTTGCCTGCTGTACACCCACCTTGTAGTTATCGAAGGTGACGTAGAAGTCAACGTTTTCGGTGCCGTTGATCAAACGGTCGTAGGAGATGATCGGGATATTCGCATCCGCTGCTGCCTGCAGCTGGGTGGAAAGTGCGGTGCCATCAATCGAGGCCACCACCAGAATGTCATCACCCTTGGTGATCATCTGGTCGATCTGCTGCTGCTGGGTAGGGATGTCATCGTTTGCGAACTGCAGGTCTACTTCGTAGCCCGCTGCTTCCAGCTGTGACTTGACGGCCTTGCCGTCAGCGATCCAGCGCTCGGAAGTTTCGGTTGGCATTGCTACGCCGACCTTCATGTCCTCAGGTGCTTTGGTTTCTTCGCCGCCACCTGCTCCTGCGCCTCCACCTGCACCGCTACCGCCGCAAGCTGCCAGCGAACCGATCAGTGCGAGGGAACCAATGGTCGCCGCAGCTTTGCGGGTCCAGTTATTCCATGCCATCTTTTCCTCCTTGAAAATGTGCCACACTCTGCGAGTGAGACGGGGCTCACACCATGTTAGCGCTAACATAGCGGGTTAGGCCAGCCCTAATTGAAGATAAATTAAGAATCCTTACTCATTGCGTTTTTCAGGCCCACAGAATGCGCCTGAAAGGCACAAAAAACCCTGAAAAATCAGCTAAGAACTAGAAACCCTGGGCCAGACGGTAGTAGCTCTGGTTCACTCGAATCTGCGCAGCGAAGTTTCGTCGTGTCGTTTCTTCGTCAATGACCAGCAGTTCAGTTCCTGCGATTTCCGCAAAAATTTCAAAAGCTTCGATGCCGGCAGCGGTGGACATCACCGTATGGTGCGCTCCACCGGCAGCCAACCACGACTCTGCCGACACGTTGAAGTTTGGTCGTGGGCTCCATACCGCACGGGCTACCGGCAGGTGCGGTAGATCAGCCGGTGGGGTCACTACATCCACCACGTTGGCGGTGAGGCGGAAACGCTCTCGCATATCTGCCATCGACACCACCACGGCCCCCTGAGTGGCATCTGCATTGAACACCATGCGGACCGGATCTTCGCGGCCACCAATGCCCAGCGGGTGGATTTCCACACGTGGCTTGCTGGTAGTCAGCGAGGGGCAAACCTCGAGCATGTGAGCACCGAGGATCAATTCCTTACCCTCGGTTAGATCGTAGGTGTAGTCCTCCATGAGCGAGGCACCACCGGGCAGGCCTTCGCCCATCACCTTGGCGGCACGGACCAGAACCGCGGTCTTCCAGTCGCCCTCGGCGCCAAAGCCGTAACCCTTGCCCATCAGTCGCTGTACTGCCAGACCGGGTAGCTGCTTCAGTCCACCGAGATCCTCAAAGTTGGTAGTGAACGCCATGGCATTGGCTTCGCCGAGGAATTTTTCCAATGCGATTTCCTGACGCGCTGCGTAGCGCAGCGACTCGTGACGATCCCCGCCGGCACGAAGTTCTTCAACGACGTCATACTCGCGTTCGTACTCGGCCACCAGTGCATCAATCTCGGAATCAGCCACAGCCTCAACGGCCTGAACCAGGTCGTTGACAGCCCAGGTGTTCACCGAAACACCAAAGCGAATTTCAGCCTCAGTCTTATCCCCCTCGGTGACCGCAACGTTGCGCATGTTATCGCCAAAGCGGACCAGATTCAGGTTCTGCATGGCATTAAAGCCTGCTGCACCGCGAACCCAGGTGCCCACGCGGCGGGCAACTGCAGGGTTGGATACGTGACCCACCACAGTGGTTCGTGCTGCACCCAACCGGGTAGCCAAGTAGGCGTATTCACGGTCGCCGTGCGCTGCCTGGTTCAGGTTCATGAAGTCAAAATCAATGGAATCCCAAGGCAGTTCAACATTGGCCTGGGTGTGCAGGTGCAACAATGGCTTCTGCAAAGCCTTAAGCCCATTGATCCACATCTTGGCCGGGCTGAAGGTGTGCATCCAGGTGATGACACCAAGCACCTGGTCATCCGAATTGGCCTCCAACATGGCACGACGGATCGATTCGGAATCTTTAAGAACCGGCTTCCAGATGATCTTTGCTGGAACCTCGCTGGAAGCATCCAACACGCGGGCCACCTCGGTGGACTGCTCGGCCACCTGGCGTAGGGTTTCCTCGCCGTAGAGGTCCTGACTTCCAGTGAAGAACCAGATTTCTTTGTTGTTATATGCCTTAGTCATGATGTCCTTACTGTCCGTAAACGTTCTGGTAGCGCTCATAGAGCGAGTCAATTTGTGCGGGATCGATGGGCTGCGGATCCCCAAGTTGTTGCGCGATATGCACGGTGCGAGCCACTTCTTCACACATCACTGCCGCCTTGACGGCAGCTCGGGCATCTTTGCCGATGGTGAAGGGTCCATGGCTGGCCATCAGTACCGCGGGGCTCCGTGATTCGCGCAGCGTGGAGACAATGCCTCGGCCGATGGAGTCATCCCCGATGATCGCAAACGGTCCGACGGGAATGGGCCCACCAAACTCGTCAGCCATCATGGTTAGCACGCAGGGAATCTCTTCTCCACGGGCCGCCCACGCGGTGGCATAGGTGGAGTGGGTGTGCACCACACCGCCGACTTCAGGCATGTGTTCGTAGGTGTAGGCGTGCGCTGCGGTGTCCGAGGACGGCGCGTGTTTACCCTCAAGAAGCTGACCGTCCAGGGTGCAGACCACCATAGATTCAGCGGTCAGGTCATCGTAGGCAACACCGGACGGCTTGATGACAAATAGGTCCTGGCTGCCGTCGCTCACTTCTGGATGGCGTACTCGTTGGGAGACGTTGCCCGCGGTCCACACCACCAGCTCATAACGCGGGAGTTCGGCGTGCAGATCTGCAACAACCTGACGTACCCGTTGCACTTCATCGCGCATGGATTGCGGGTAGCGTTCCAGGGAAAGTTGTTGATTCATTGATTACTCATTTCGTTCAAAAACTGAGGCAAAAGTTAGATGACGGTGATGGCGGTTCGTTGAATTTCTAGGCCGGCTTCATAGGTATTCAGATAGCTAGCGAAGCCAGCTTGATCCGCTTCTTGCGGTTCGGCCAGGGACAAACGCGCATCAGCAAAGACCTCGGAATCTAAGAATTCCGGCAGAGTTGAATCCACGCCGTCCAGCACTCGGCGGCGGTAAGCCGCGAGCACCGCAATGCCCCACGCTCCCCCGTGGCCTGCACTCTCGCCGACCAGTACCGGGGTGTTGATCGCGGCTGCCAATAGTCGTTGGGCCACACCTTGGGTGCGGAAGATGCCGCCGTGGGCAAACATCTGTTTGACCTCAACCCCTTCGGCGGCCAAGACACGCATGCCAAGGCTGAGGGTGGCAAACATGGAGTAGACCTGAACGCGCATGAGGTTGGCCAGATTCAGCGTTGAATCCGGTGTTCGCAGAATCGCTGGGCGACCTTCTGCCAAGTTCGCCACCGGTTCGCCGGATAGGTTGTTGTAGGCCAAAAGTCCGCCGCCATCTGCGGCTCCGTCGAGGGCTGAACCCAAGAGGGTTTCGAAGACCGTGTTCTCATCGGCCTTGTGTCCTAAGGCTTGGGCGAACTGTCCGAAAACTTGGGCCCAGGCAGCAAATTCGCTGGCCCCGTTGTTGCAGTGGACCATGGCCACTGAGCTTCCGTCCGGGGTGGCGACTACATCGATTTCGTGGTGCACTTCGGTCAATGGAGCATCAAGAACCACCATGGCAAAAATGGAGGTGCCGGCCGAGATGTTGCCGGTGCGCACTGCCACGGAATTGGTGGCGACCATGCCTGTTCCGGCATCCCCTTCCGGAGGGCACAATGCGGTTCCTGGCTTGAGCTGTCCGGTGGGATCAAGCAGTAATGCCCCGGCCTCGGTGAGTGATCCAGCATCGCCGCCAGCAGGCAAGACCTGAGGCAATAGACCAAGAAGTGAACCGGTAGCACCTTGCTGTTGCGCTAGGGCGTCGAAGCTGGCCAGCATGCTGGCGTCGTAGCTACCGGTAGCTGAGTCGATGGGGAACATTCCTGCTGCATCGCCCACGCCAAGCACAAATTTTCCGGTCAATTGCTCGTGAACGAACCCGGCCAGAGTGTTCAGGTGAGCTACCTGTGGGACATGTTCTTCGTGGTCAAGCAGTGCTTGGAAGTAGTGGGCTACGGACCAGCGCTGCGGGATGTTGAAGTTCAGTTCTTCGCTGAGCTTGGCGGCAGCCTCGGCGGTCGAGGTGTTGCGCCAGGTGCGGAAGTCGACAAGCAATTCACCTTCGGAATCAAAGGCTAGGTAGCCATGCATCATGGCAGATATTCCGATGGATCCAAGCTGCGTTGGGCGTACCCCGTGACGCGCTTGGGCATCGGTAAGCACCCGTGCCATGCAATCTTGAAGTCCGGCAATGATCGCTTCGCGGGAGTAGGTCCAGTTTTTGTTTTGGTACTGGTTTTCCCACGCGTGGCTGCCGCTGGCTAGCTGCTGGTGATCAGGACCAATCAGGCTGGCTTTGATATTCGTTGAACCGAACTCGATGCCCAGCACGGCCTGACCGTTGGTGATGATCTCTCGGGCCGTTGACCCGTTGAGCTGTGTTGCCATGAATTCTCCGTTCGCACAGCTCGTTGAGCAGCGCCATTGCCATCGTCCGCTGCTCGATGCGTGAAAAAACAGCGTCGAGCAGAACAGAACCTCGATGCAATGTTAGCGCTAACAATTTGTGATGCGCAACACCGATTTCAAAATACTGGCAACTAGAAGACGATTACTGAGACTTTGGAGGTGCCGTGCTTGCGCGAATGACCAGCGTTGGAGCGATCACCTTTGGGGTTTTATCGGCGGTGACACCTTCGAGCAATTCCGTGAGTGCTGCATGGCCGACATCCCTAAAAGGCTGACGAACAGTGGTCAGCGATGGGATAAGGAAATTAGAAATCTGCAGATCGTCAAAACCAATCACCGAAACGTCCGTTGGCACCTCCACTCCGGCTTCCCAGAAGGCGCGCAAGATGCCAGTGGCCAGATAATCATTGGCGGCAAACACGGCGGTCACTTCCCCAGCGCGCACCGAATCGACCAGCCTCTTGCCCGCCTCATAACCGCTCGGTGCCAACCAAGATTCGGCAGGCACTTCGATGACCGGAGCTTGAGCTTCCAGCATTTTTTCTTGCCAGCCGATTTGGCGTTCAGTGGCGTCAAACCAGCCGGTTGGTCCAGAAACATGGGCGATTTTGCGGTGACCTAAAGCCAAGAGATGGCCAGTAGCTATGCGCGCGCCTTCACGCTGGTCAACATAGACGTAATGGGCCGGATCTGATTCGGGCACCGTGGTGCGAGCTGCGACAACCACCACCGGAATTTTGAGCGCCGCATCGTCCAAGGCGTCAATCACCTTTTCGAACGGCGCAACCATCACCACGCCATCCACACCTTGGTCAACCAAGTGATTCAAAGCTTCGGTTGAGCTGTGGGCGTCGTAGCGATCCAGGGCGGTCACGGTCACGAAGTAGCCTTGCGCGCGGGCAGCAGCTTCGATGGCTAGGACGGTGGATTGCGGTCCGAAAAACTCACTACCGATGGTCAAAATACCAATGGTGCTGGAGTGCGATGTGGCAAGTGCGCGGGCAGCTCGATTGCGACGATATCCAAGTTGACGGATTGCTTCCATCACCTGATCACGCGTTCCGGCTCTGACGTTTGGGTGGTCGTTGAGCACGCGTGAGACAGTCTGGTGCGACACCCCTGCCAGGGCCGCCACATCCGCCATTGACGGGGGCCTGTTACTTGGGTGGCCTTCACCGGGCTGAGCAATGTTCACAACGGTCATTATTGCAAAGACCAGCGCTTTGACTACTGTCGAGCAGGGCAACCCTGACCTCTATAACCCGGCATAGAACTATATACCTCGTCAGGCATATGTATATTTACATGCCAATATCCTCTAGATCGCGGTTATTTTCCCTGATTTGCCTGAACTCTGCGTCTGGATAGAAGTCTTGATTCTCGGGACGCATTAATAAGTCCGGATCTGCACATTCGGCCGTGTTGAGAACTTACCGAACCTGGTAAATCGCTCCGTTGGAGACATCTTCTTCGAGTGCTTCGAGGGTGCGTCCACGTGTCTCTGGAACCTGGGTAGCCACGAACCACAGCGCCAGTGCGCCAACACCTGCAAAGATAAAGAAGGAGCCAGTGATCCCAACACCGGATACCAACGATGGGAAAAAGAGCGTCAACACACCATTGGTGCCCCACCCAAAGAACACCGAGATACCGATGCCTAAACCACGCATGTGCAGCGGGAAGATTTCAGCTAGCCAAACCCACACGGCAACGCTCAGAAAAGTTTGCATTGAGGCCACAAAAGCTACGACCAGAATCAAAATGACAATTGGGCGTAGCGCGTTTCCCACGGGCAGCACCATGCTGGCGAAGGCTACTAACAAGTGGCACGTGGTGGTCAAGGACAGACCAATAATGAAGGTCTTGCGGCGATCAAGACGGTCCATATTGCGCAGGGCAATCACGCCACCAATCACAGCAACGACGCCAAAAGCGATATTGGCCAAGACCGCCTGTTGCGCGGTCATGCCCGCTTCTTCCAGCACTCGTGTTCCGTAGTACATGATCGAGTTAATGCCGGTGAGCTGCTGCATCGTTGCAACGCCGATACCAACACAAACAATGCGCATCAGCCATTTGTTGGTCAACACCGCCTTGATACCTACGGGCTTATTTTTCAGATGTTCCCTTTCGGCTACGATCTGAATTTCTTGCACCTCGGCGAGCGCTCGATCAGGTGAACGGACAGTATTAAGCACACCGAGTGCCTTGTCGTAGTGCCCCTTCTCGACTAGCCATCGAGGAGATTCTGGCATGCGCAACATTCCGAAGAACAGAACCAGGGCTGGCAACGCACAGATAGAGAACATGATGCGCCAGACACCGTCCATACTTCCGCCAAGCCAGGTGCCCAAAATAGCGTTCATCACGAAGGCAGCAAGCTGACCAGCAACGATAGCTAGCTCGTTACGACCGGTAATGGAACCACGAATCTCGTAGGGAGCCAGTTCTGCCAGGTAAACAGGCACCACGGTGGATGCGCCACCCACGGCCAGGCCAAGCATGATGCGTCCGGCGACCAGAACGCTGAACCCCGCTAGAGAGAAGGTTCCTGATTCTGGGCCCGCCGGAGAGAAGACCACAAAAAGAGTTCCAATGAAGAACAAGATGGCCAGTGCGACGATGGTTTTGCGCCGGCCCCACGAATCAGCGATCTGACCCGAGATGAGCGCTCCGAGTGCGGCGGCGAAGACCAAAGAGCTAATCACAACGCCAACTTGCAAGAGGTTTAGGCCAAGCTCCGCGGCCATGGGACCTTCAGCACCGTTGGCAACACCCGTGTCATAGCCAAAGAGCAGTCCACCAAAGCAAGCAACAATCGAGATGAGTCCCAAACGCTTGGAATGCGGGCCCTTAGTCAGCCGCGGCAGACTCGATTCGGCAGCAAGATTCTGCGCACTGGACATAAAACTCCTTCGGACGGCCCGGAGAAAAGCGTGGTCGGCCTGTGTCGTTCACTGGATCCTCTGCGATCCAGTCGTTTTCTCTCGGTGCAACAAGGGCGGGAAGGATTGACCTTTTCGTCTGAATACCCTGTTATGCAACATTCAGCATGACCCTGATCTTCACCGACGATTGGTTTTCCCAGTCTCGCCCAACCCTAATAGTTTCATCGAACGCAGGCCCGTCCAAACTCACTGCCCTGCCTTGATCACGCGGAGATCGAGATGACTAGATTTCACTTCGGCGAAACCGGAACAAAGATCTAACTGCTGCGCTCCTCGGGTGCAAACTCGTCCTTCAGATACCCGATCGCATGAATTATCTGTCACCGCGTGTATTCACTCAGTTCCAGCAAAAGATTGCTCATCAGTGTCTATCTTTCCGGTGGCATCTGGGCATAAGATTCATAATAATCTTTGTACTGACAACTGTACATATGATCCTCAAGTAATCGCTGCCAAAGTCAAGGAGGACCCATGGCAAAACTGTCCATGAACGTCACCACAAGTTTTTATGGAAACGTGGCCACCGATATCGCCACAGCTAAGTCAGCAGGATTCGGCGGTATCGAACTACAGAGCCCAAAGCTCTACCGCTACCTCGATGCTGGCTACTCGGTACACACGCTCCCAGACATGCTTACCGGCCTTGAAGTTACCGGAATTGGTGCAGTCCTGGACCTCGAACGTCAGGGCAAGGCACGGGAAGAAATGCTTCTGGAAGTTAGGCGCATGGCCGAAATCGCAACCGTGGTCGAAGCACCAATCCTTCAAATGTGTACCGGACCAGTGGACTGGAACGTGGTTAAGGATTTCAAGTCCGGAAGTCTTGCGGCCTCCGATGGGCGCTACCGCGGAACCCTTGGATTATCAGAATCGCAAGCACTTAGTATCGCAGCCGACAACGTCTCGGCGGCAGCACTAATCGCCGCCGAGCACGGACTAGAGATCTACCTAGAACCATTGGCATGGTCCAACATCAACCGATGCCGCCAAGCCCTAGAAATTATTGAACGGTCCGGTCAGGATAACGTCGGTATCGCCCTAGATACGTGGCACTTCTGGAGCGTTGGTGACACCTTGCAAGAGGTCGCCGCCCTCCCCAAGGAAATCATCAAAGCCGTCCATATCTCCGACGGGTTAGACCTAGATCGTGAACGCGATGTCCCCACCCAAGATGTGCACCGCAATGTGGTGATCGGCGGCGGCGCCATCCCATTGCAACAGTGGGTGGATGCGGTGAAGTCCACCGGCTACGACGGCTGGTGGGTCTCGGAAATGTTCTCGGATCGCGCCAATGAACACGACTTCCACAAGGTCGCCAGCACCATGCGCAACCTGCTCGACATCATGATTTCCTAAGCACGAATACCTCAGTAAGGAACCTGCAATGCAACGATTTGCCCTTATCGGCGCTGGCTTTATCGGTTCGGTCCACGCGCAAAATCTGGCTTCAAACCCAAATGTTGACTTCAGATGGGTCTACGACCTTGATACCCAACGTGCTGCAATGTTGGCCAATCAGCATGGGGCCGGGGTCGCCCAGAGTCTTGATCAGATTTTTAGCGATAGCGAGCTTGATGCAGTATTCATTGCGTCGTCAACGGATTCTCATGCGCAGAATCTTAAGCTTGCCGCCGATGCCGGTTTGGCGGCGCTAGTAGAAAAGCCCATCGATCTGGACTTGGAGACTGCCAAATCCACGGTTGCTTACGTTGAACGTTCCGGCATTAAAGCCATGGTGAATTTCAATCGACGCTTTGACCGAGCCCACGCAGAACTCAAAGACTGTGTGCGCACGGGAAAGATTGGCGATATCTCGCTTCTTCAGCTGACCTCCCGTGGACCGGCATTGCCACCGGTGGACTACCTGAGAACCTCCGGTGGTCAGTTCCGTGATCAAGCGGTGCATTTTTACGATTTGGCTCGGTGGATCACCGGACAGGACCCCGTCCAGATGCACGCTTTTGGCTCCGCGCTAACGGCCCCTGAAATTGCCGAATTCGGTGATGTTGATACTTCCATTAGTTCATTGCTCTTCGGTGACGGGGCACTGGCGCAAATCGATTGTGTGCGACATACCAACTACGGTTACGACGAACGAATCGAAGCACTAGGTTCAGAGGGAATGGTCGAATCTGAACGGCATCCTTCCGGCAATGTCACGCTGTTTCACGGCGAGAAAAGGCAAAGCCATGGCTTGCACAACAACTGGTTCGATAGGGTTCAGCCAACCTATGCAGCGAGCTTGGGTGCCTTCGTTCAGGCACTAGAAGAAGACCTAGAAGTTCCGATCACGTTGCGTGAGGGGCTCAAATCTCAAGCCATCGCTCAGGCTGCAGTACGTTCTGTGGCCAGTGGGCGTAGCGAAGTGATTGACTACTCGCTCTAATCTCGACAACAGGTAAGGCCTGGGCTTCACGAGAGTGAAGCCCAGGCCTTACCTGTTGATTCTCTTAAGCTGTTGTCTGAGATGTGGCGCCCGCCTCTGCCTCAGATAGCTCTTCATCGTGCCCACCCAGCTGTTCAAGCTCATGAGCCAGCTCGGCTAGTTCGGCACCACCGGCCATCTGAGCGGTCAGCTCTCCGACGGTGATTTCCGACTTGGAGTAGTAACCAATAGAGCGACCACGCTTGAGCAGCAAGAACGAGTCGCCCACCGGATAAGCGTGGTGCGGGTTGTGCGTAATGAAGATGACGCCCAATCCACGATCGCGGGCCTGCAGGATGTAACGCAGCACCACGCCGGACTGCTTAACTCCAAGGGCTGCGGTTGGCTCATCAAGGATCAAGACCTTGGCACCGAAGTACACTGCACGGGCGATGGCTACACACTGTCGTTCACCACCGGAGAGCTGGCCGATAGGCTGCTCCACATCTCGCAGATCGATCCCCATGTCGGAGAGTTCTTGCTTGGTGATGTCCTTCATCTTCTGCACATCAAGCTTCTTGAAAGGGCCGACACCGGTGGTCAGTTCCGATCCGAGGAAGAAGTTACGCCAGATCGGCATGAGTGGAACCACGGCCAAATCTTGGTACACGGCGGCGATACCGGCATCCAACGCAACGCGTGGACTCTTGAGCTTGATGGCCGAACCGTGCAGCATAAATTCACCTTCGTCGTGTTGGTGAAGCCCGGCGATGATCTTGATCAACGTGGACTTGCCGGCTCCGTTGTCGCCGAGCACGCAGGTGACCTTGCCTGGATCCACCACCATGTCCACATCACGCAGGGCGATGATGCTGCCATAGTGCTTACCAACGCCTTTGAAGGTCAGCAGGTTGTCACTTGTTTTGGGTTCGAGCTTTTCGAGGAGCTCTTCGGTCTTTTTGTTCTTTCGAGTCTTCATCATTTTGTCCTTGGCTTCCTACTTGCTGGATTCCGCGCGTTTTTTCACCACGATGTTTACAACCGTGGCCAGTAGCAGCATTAGACCCAGGAAGAACTTGAACCAGTCTGGGTTCCATTCGGCGTAGACAATGCCCTTGTTGGCCATGCCAAAGATGAAGGCACCAATGGCGCCGCCGATGGCAGAACCGTAACCACCGGTCAGCAGGCAGCCGCCGATTACTGCGGCAATGATGTAAAGGAATTCGTTACCAATGCCTTCACCGGACTGCACCGAGTCAAAGGCAAACAGATTGTGCATGCCCAGCACCCAACCGCAGAATCCGACGGCCATGAACAGGCCAATCTTGGTGCGAACTACCGGAACACCGACAGCACGGGCCGCTTTTTCGTCGCCACCAATGGCGAAGATCCAGTTTCCAACTTTGGTGCGCAGCAAGATCCAGGAAGCGATAAGAACCATGGCCAACCAGATGAATACGGTGACCTTGACCTCGATGCCCCCGATATTCACGGATGAAGCAAACACCGCTTTAGCGCTTTGGAAGCCTTCCATATTCGCAATGGAAGGTGAGGAAACGGATCCTCCGATGGCGCGGGTAAGCCCGAGGTTCAGTCCTGTGAGCATCAAGAAACTCGCCAGCGTCACAATGAACGAAGGCAACTTTGTCTTGATCAAGATAATTCCGTTGATGAATCCGATGAGCATTGAAACCAGCAGCGCAACCACGATGCCAACCCAGACGTTGAGCCCGAAATACCAGGAGACCAACGAGGCACTCAGTGCCGATGAAATCACGGCGACACCGGTAGACAGGTCAAATTCGCCACCGATCATCAGCAGTGACACACCAACGGCCATAATGCCGATGGTTGATGCACCGTAAAGGACCGTAGCTAGGGATGCCGGCGATAGGAACACCGGCGCGACGATAGCGAAGAAGATAAACAGTGCGACGGCTCCCACGAGGGCACCGATTTCTGGTCGGCCCAGAAGAATCGACAGGGTGCTCTTCTTGCCGACTCGCTCATCTGTCGTGGCAGATTTTTTCTTATGCGAAGGTGAAGCTGTTATTGATGACATGAGTTTTTCCTCCGTGTCCTAGCTACGCGTCGCGCTGCTAAAAGTTGCAGCGCGACGCGTAACGGCGGGACGTGGCTAGCGGACGCCTTCTTCGGCGAAACTGGTGATGTTTTCTGCCACGGCCTTATCGATGATGGCCGGACCGGTCAAAGTTGCTTTGCCACCTCCGATGGTGAAACCGCCACGCTTGTTTTGCCAGAGGGAGTCAACTGCCATGTAGCCCTGCAACCATGGCTGCTGGTCTACCGTGAACAGCACGTTGCCCTTGGTGATTTCACCTACCAACTGCGAATTCATGTCGAAGGAAGCTACCGCGACCTCAGAATTTGCCGTCGCCTTGGCCTTGAGCAGAGTCATCGTGATTGGGGCGCCCAATCCGATGATTGCATCAGCTTGCTTGTCAGCCTGCAGCTTGGCTGTGGTTGTGGACTCAACCTGAGTCATATCGGTGCCCTGTACGTAGAGCACTTCGGTGCCTGGAACGACTTTTTTCACACCGGCACAACGTGCTTCAAGACCAACGTGCCCTTGGTCCTGAATGACACAAATTGGCTTTTTGATGCCCTCCGCTTTGAGCTTTTCTCCGGCAGCTTCGCCGGCAAGCTTCTCATCCGAACCGAAGTGGGCAAATGCTCCCAACTCCTTAAATCGGTCTTCACCAGCGTTGAGGCTGACGATGGAGATTCCTGCATCGGAGGCCCTCTTCAGCGCACCGGCCATGGCATCTGGTTTGGCTAGGGTGACGGCGATGCCGTCCACGCCCTGATCGATTGCCTGCTCAATCAGCTGGGATTGACGTCCACCGTCAGGATCACCCAGGTACTGCAATTCAACATTGTCTTTGGCGGCAGCCTCTTCGGCGCCCTTGCGGATGATGTCCCAGAAGGTATCTCCTGGAGGTGCGTGGGTGATCACTGCGATTTTGATGCGATCGGTTGCTGCGACGGTCCCAGCGGCTGAATTGCTTTCAGGCTCTGGAGCTCGTCCACCCGAGGAAGAGCAGGCTGCAAGTCCAAGAACCGGAACGATAACTAGCGACACTGCGAGTTTGCGCCACATAGGCTTTCCCATATTCATTTTTCCCCTTCAGGAATCCACCGGCGCACCCCATACATCCCCGTGGGCGAGCCGTTTGTTCAAGAATTTCGTGATCCGAGTCACAAGATGTCTAAAGTCTGCGCGACGGAATCGAATCCGTCAAGACTTTGTAAAGACATAAGGATGTGATTACGAGATTGGGCACCATCAGACACCCTGACTTGACACCGGAAAGAACGCGATTTAGGTGCTGCTACTGGGAGGAAGATCGCACGATAAGTCGCGGAGAAATCATCAACTGACGTGAGAATTTTCCGTGTGGATTGCGCATTAACTGAAGCAAGAGCCGGGCACTGCTGCGACCCATATCTTGAAAATCCGAGTCGACGCTAGTCAGTGAAATTCTTTTCAATGATGACAAAGAAATATTGTCATAGCCGGTCACCGCAGTATCTACGCCGGCCTCATCCAGGGCCTGAATCACACCAAAGGCACACAAATCATTGAAGCAAGCCAGCGCATCAGGCCGCGCACCAGAAGCCAATATCTGCCGCACGGATTCGTATCCGGCTTGAAGGCTCGGGCCAGCTTCAACTACTTGCACATGCTGACTCAGCGAATGCCGTTGCATGGCCCGATGATAGGCAGACTCGCGCAGTGCAGCCACTGGACCAGCGCCACCGGAAATATGGGTAATTTGCACATGACCACGACCCACCAAGTGATCTATCACCAAGCCAAATCCCTGCGCATCATCAACGGAGACCACCGCGGTATTCGCTTGCGACTCGCGCCCACTACCAACAAATACCGCAGGTGTTTCACCCAGTACAGATTCGAAGCTCACCGCATCGTCAGCGGAACCCACAACGAGGATTCCACTGACTCTCAAATCGCGTAGCGCTTGGAGTTCCGCCGGTCCAATGCCTTGCCCATCATGAATGGCGGCGGCACTGAACAACACGTCAAACCCTGCGGCCTGCAACTGCTCACGCACCACCTCAGCAACTTCCAGTACCCACGGATTATGCAGTTCGCCCAAGACCACGCCAATGGCATGACGGTTTTCGGAGACTAGAGAGCGGGCAGCCAAATTGGGTTGATAGCCGAGCTCACGAATTGAATCTTCAACTCTTGAGCGCCGTAGCGAACTGACCTTGCTCGGATCCGAGAGCACCAAGGATACGAGGGACTTAGAAACCCCCGCATGCTTGGCGACATCACGGATGGTTGGGCGAGAACTTGGCGTCTGCGACATGGCAGTTAGTCGTGCTCCTTCCAGTCCTGCGCTGATTAGCTCATTTGTTGCCACTGGCCGGTGGACGCGGAAATTTCAGCAGCGTCAACGAGGGCAGCCGCGGCTACGGCATCAGCAATGGTGGAGTTCGTTTTCTCCCCTCCACACACTGCGACAAGGAACTTCTTGGCTTCGATAATTTTCAGGTCATCAAAGCCCATGGCATTGCCCGGACCAGGCTGGAACCGTGAATACTCTCCATGCTTTGGCGAACCAATCACCGTGGTGAATCCCTGCTCTTCATTGCTTCGCCCAAGGACCACTTCAAGTTCATTCATGCGCTCAAAGTCCCACTTAACCGAGCCTTCAGTGCCATAGATTTCCAAACGATAACCGCACTGTGGGCCAACAGCCACACGGGAAGCTTCAATGGTTCCAATGGCGCGCTGCGCGAGGCCTGCTGGGTTGAACCGAACAAGTGCTGCAGCATAATCTTCGTTTTCCACCTCACCCATCTCACCGCCTTCAATCAGATCAAAGTGCGTGCCTTGACCCATCGACAGTTTTGGCCTGGAGGGAATCATGACATTGGTTGAGGCTGAAATGCTCTGGATGGAACCTACAACATGGCTGCACAGGTCAGCCGCATGACTAAATAGGTCAGCAAGTACGCCGCTACCGGCAAGCTCTCGGTTGAAGCGCCAAGATAATGCCGCCCGCGGATCAGCCGCATAGCCAGCAAGGAAGCTGGCGCGAACGTTGGTGATTTCACCCAGCCGACCATCACGCACCAATTCTCGGGCCCGTTCGATAGCAGGGGCATGACGGTAATTGAACCCAACGGAGGTTTCAACGCCGTTGCGGGCTACCGCTTCTTGAATGGACTGCGTCTCAGCCAGGCTCCTGCCCGCTGGTTTTTCGATCCAGAAATGCTTGCCCGCCTCAGCCGCGGCAATGGCCATCTGCGCGTGCAGGAAGTTGGGTGCACAGATGGATACAACGTCTACCTCGGGATCGGCCAGTACCTCGTGGTAATCCAAAGTTCCACGTTCAAAGCCAAGGGTGTCCACCGCGTAGTCCACCCGCGATTGTTCGGTATCCGCAGCAACAATCAGCCGTGGTTTGATACCCAATTCCGGATATACATAGGGAACTGAACTGTACGCGCGAGCATGCAGCTTCCCCATCCATCCCACCGAGATCAGCCCAACTCCAATGGTGCGCTGTTTGTTCATGAACTTCTCCTCTTATCCTGGCGACGTGCGCCGAAATGTTCGTGGTGCCTCGACGGGCATCCTTTTTTGGACCGTTCCAAAAACCATATGCTCCCTTTCGATTCACAGGCAACGATTTTTGGAAGATTTCTTGTCAGGACAATTGGACAAGCAAACGATTCTGTCCAAATTCCCTAGTCATAGACCACTTTTAATCTCAGGATCTACAGTTGATCAGGAAGCAGGCATGGCGCGGAAAGAGGCCCCAAGCTTTAGATCACGCGGATTTTCACTCAAGGGATGCCCAAAGGCTCAACTTTCCTATATAGTTTGTCCTGTCAAGGCGACATATAACCACAAGGTCGCCGACAAGGAGCAATTGTGAGCACACCACTGAGCATCAAGATCGATCGATCTTCACCAATCCCCCTCTACCACCAGGTAGCGCAGGGCATCGAAGGTGCCATCCGCGATGGTTCTCTCGCCTCGGGCACTCGACTAGAAAACGAAATTGAGCTGGCCCAGCGACTGCGATTATCTCGCCCCACCATTCGCAAGGCCATGGATGACCTCGTCCAGTCCGGACTCTTGGTCCGCAAGCGCGGTGTGGGAACACAGGTTGTCTCCAGTCAGATCCGTAGGCACCTTGAACTTTCGAGCTTGAATGATGACCTTGAGCGCGCCGGGAAAAAGCCTTCCACTACTCTGCTCAGCTTTGAACATATTCCGGCTCCAGAGCAGATCCAGGAATTGCTCTCCTTGCCCAAGGATGTTTCGGTCTATCACTTCACCCGTCTGCGTTCGGCCGGCGGCAGCCCGCTGGCCTTGATGGAAAACTGGGTACGCGACGACATTGTTGAGCTTGACGAAAAGTCACTGCGCGCCCATGGGCTATACGAACTCTTGCGTGATGCGGGTGTTAATTTCCGACTCGCACAACAGCGCATTGGTGCAACTATTGCCGATGATATCCAAGCGAAAGCCTTGGATGCGGAGGCCGGATCAGCCCTAGTCACCATGCAGCGCACGGCTGTTGATGACACTGGTCGCAACGTTGAGACGGGGTCTCACGTCTACCGCGCTGACGCATACAGCTTTGAAATGACCTTGGTGCAACGCTAAGCACCTGACACCGCCGTCGAAAGGACTAAGAATGACCGACTGGATCTACCCTGCAGGTTCCGCCACCGATGGAGAATGGAGCATCTCACTTGGTGCCCACGACTCCGCCACGCGCGTTGACGGCTGGGCCCATACTGGGCTCAAGGTGACCGAGCTGGCTGTCGGACAAACGATCCGGTTGGAGGCCGCGGGCGAAGAACGCATCGTGGTTCCACTCTCCGGTGAGTCATTCACCGTCAGCATTGACGGCGAGGATCATGTTCTCACCGGTCGCGCCTCGGTATTCGCGGGCCCCGCAGACGTGCTCTACACAGGCATCAATACGGCGTTGAGCATCAGCGCTCCACAGGGTGGCCGCGTCGCCATCACCCTGGCCCCGGCCAAAGAGTCGTACCCAACGCGTTTGATCAAGGCTGAGCAGACTCCGGTGGAACTGCGCGGAGCTGGCAATTGCTCCCGTCAGGTTCACAACTTCGGAACTCCAGCTGCCCTGGAAGCTGACCGATTTATTGTTTGTGAAGTTATCACCCCGGCCGGCAACTGGTCTTCCTACCCTCCACATAAGCACGATGAGGAAAAAGAAGGCGAGACTAGCCTCGAGGAGATCTACTACTTCGAAACTCAGCTAGCCCGAGATATGCCAGCCCCACAGGAAACCGACCCCGTGGGATATGCCCGCGTCTACGCCTCGGACGAGCGTCCCATCGACGTTAATGCAGAGGTTCGCACCGGCGATGTTGTCTTGGTTCCCTATGGCTGGCACGGTCCAGCGATGGCGGCCCCTGGTTACGACCTCTACTATCTGAACGTTATGGCTGGGCCCGGACGAGTCCGAGACTGGCTCATCAGCGATGACCCACACCACGGCTGGATCCGCCAGACCTGGGACTCCCAGAGCATGGATCCACGCTTACCGTTTGGCCCCTCAGCGTAGTCCACAAAGTCAGACAGCGAAGCGGCGGTTACCGGTTGTCCCGGTAGCCGCCGCTTCGTTCTGTCTATTAGCTGGTGTGCTGCACCAGTGGTTCAAAGGCTTGAGCGAAAGCCGCAAGAGCGCCTTCGGAATCCGCACTGGCATAGGCTTCCATGCCGATTGGGCCGGAATACCGTAGCTCGGCTAGTGCCTTGGCTACGGCTTGATAATTGATCTCCCCGGTGCCAGGCTCGCAGCGTCCTGGAACGTCCGCGACCTGAATCTCGCCAATATAAGGGCTGGCCGCACGCACCAGTTCGATGAGGTTCCCCTCGCCAATTTGCGCATGATAAAGATCAAGCATCATCTTGACGTTGGGGTGATCAACGGCCTTGACCAGTGCCAACGTGTCTTTAGCTCGCCCTAGTGGGATGCCGGGGTGGTCAAGAATCGTATTGAGATTCTCCAGCATAAACGTCACGTTATGCTCCGCACCCAGACGTCCCAATTCTTCTAGGGTTTTCACTGCGGTCAACCACATGTCACCAGTAGCGCGGAACCGCGGGGTTGCTGCTTGGCCGTCAACGAGCTGGGCCGAGTGCACCACCAGACGATTAATGCCTAGTTCTTTGGCTGCCGGGATCAATTCTTTGGCGGTGCGTACTACTTCGTGCGCACTGCTTGCATCGCACAAGCTACCTTCGCTGTAGCCTGTCATGGAGCCGAAGCGAGCGCCGGTGGCCGCTAAGGCTGAAAGGTCTTTATCTCGGATATCCCAGAGTTCAATTTCAAAGCCGGCTTCATCAAGTTTTTTGACTCGCTCCAGCAGCGGTAGGTCCAGGAAGACCATTTCCGCGCAGACTGCTAGCTGCGCACTCATGCGTTCACCGCGAGTCGAGTTGCTGACTCAAGCTTGACCGGAAGCCCGGTTTCGGAAGACTCTAAGGCGGCCAGTGCTACACGCAGGGCCGCACGAGCATCGGTGCCCGTTGGCACAGCCAGAGCCGCATCGGCACTGCCTTCGCGCAAGCCACGAATCTTGCGGGTGAAGATCGAAAGCTGATCACGGTAGGCCTGAGCGAAGAGTTCAATGTTCAGTCGCTCGGTCGGAGCGTGGGCACCTTGAGCGTCGAAGCTTGAAGCTGCTACCTGTACTGGATTGCCTGCCTGAACCATGCCCTTGGAACCGAATACTTCTCCGCGGACGTCGTAGCCGTAGCTGGCTGAGAAGTTCGCTTCAGCCACAGCGATCGCGCCGTTGGAGTAGCGCATGGTGACCACCGCGGTGTCCAACAATCCGGTGTCACGGTGCTCTGGTGCAACCAAGGCGTCGGCCATGACGTGAACTTCTACAACTTCGGCACCCGGGTTCAGCCAGTTCAAGGTGTCAAAATCGTGGATCAGCGTCTCGGTGAAGATCACGTGGGAGCGGATCTTTGCGGCATTGGGCAATCCACCGGCCACTTCTGGGTCACGGGTCAGCGAACGCAAGAGCTGCGGGGTGCCGATAGCACCGGAATTAACCTGTTCTGCGGCGGCGGCAAAGTCCTGCGAGAAGCGTCGGTTGAAGCCGATCTGCAGCAAGACACCAGCGTCATCGACAGCCTGCAGTGCGCTATCAAGGTCAGCCAAGGCGTGGGCAGCTGGCTTCTCGCAGAAAATGTGTTTGCCAGCTGCTGCGGCCTGCGCGATCAGGGACGCGTGGAAGCTTGAAGGCGCACCGATGACCACGGCGTCCACGGTTTCGTCAGCAAAAACATCGGCGATGTCTTCGGTGTAGTTGGTGCAGCCGAGTTCCGCGGCCAGTTGTGCAGCGCGCCCTGGTGCAGGATCAGCGACAACATGCAGCTGTGCGTCGGGCAGGTATTGTGCCACGGTGCGGGCGTGGAATGCGCCGATCCAGCCGGTACCGATGACGGCAATACGCAATGGCTGGGCAACGGTTTCTGGCAATGATTGGTAAGCCATGAAGATTCTCCTAGAACGTTCTAGATATGGTGTTCAGAAAAATCATGGCACACTAGATAGCAGGTGTCTATAACGTTCTAGAAGAAAGTTTGACCAATGTCCTCAAACTCCGCATCGCGGCCGCCCAAACGCCCAACACTTACGGATGTCGCCCGCGCTTCCGGAGTATCGGTCGCCTTGGCCTCGATCGTGATGCGGGGCGCCGAAGGGGCCAGCGAAGAATCAAGGGCCAAGGTCAAACAGGTAGCAGCAAACCTCGGCTATCGCCCCGACTCACGCGCGAGATCGCTACGCAGTACCCGTAGCAGGACGTTGGGTTTGGCGCTTGCACTCGGCGAGCCTCTGCACGCAGAGCTGGCAGACGCACTGTACGCCCAAGCAGACGCTCATGGCTTCGAAATCATCTTGGGCGCCACCGGTAAACACCGTGACGAGCGCCGGGTACTGAACACCCTGATCGACGCGGGCGTTGAGGCGGTAATTGGCGTCTTCCCAGAACTCCCCGCCGCTCAACTCACCCAGGTCTCCAAGCAGCTTCCGGTGATCAGTCTGCTGCGTAAGGTCAAGGGCCTGCCCTCGATCATCACCGACGAAGCTGCAGGCATTAAGCAGCTAGTTGAGCACCTGGTAGCACGGGGTCATACTCGCTTGCTGCATCTCGATGGCGGTTCCGCTGTCGCAGCCCGGCAGCGTCGTGATGCTTTTGTTGCCGCCGCGGCAAGCGCCAAGGTTCAAGCCCAAGTCTTAGTGGCCGGAGCAGATGAAACTACCGCTTTCCAGGCCCTGCATGACTACCTAGAGCAAACACCAAGAACACAGTGCGCGTCAGCGGTTTTGGCTTTTAATGACCGTGCAGCCTTAGGGGCCCGGCAGGCGATCGATCTGGCAGCTCTACAGGTTCCTGCACAGATCAGCTTGACCGGTTACGACGACAGTGAATTCTCCCGACTGGCGCACGCAGATCTGACCAGTGTCCGGCAGGATGTCACAGCGTTGGCGGAAGCAGCAATCCACGCAGCTTTGAATGCTTCAGGCAAATCCAGCATTCACGCTCCGCAACTCGTGGTACGCGGCAGTACAGGCGAACGGCGGCCATGACAAAACCAAGCTCGCCACTTACTAGTGACGAGCTTGGTTTTGGTTATCTCGCAAAAATCAGTTTGGGATTATCCGTCTGCCTGCGCTTTGACCAGATAAATAGCGCCTGTGGAGACATCCTCCTCCAGGTCTTCCAGCGAGCGTCCCCGGGTTTCGGGAACCTGAGTGGCTACGAAGATCAACGCTACGACGCCAATGCCAGCAAAGAGGAAGAATGAGCCGGTGATCCCGACTCCTGAAATCAAGGTAGGGAAGTAGAGGGCCAGGAAGCCGTTGGTAATCCAGACAAAGAACACCGAGATTCCAATACCCAGACCACGCATGTGTAGTGGGAAGACTTCAGCTAGCCAGACCCATACTGCAACGTTTAAGAAAGTCTGCATCGAGAGCACAAATGCCACTACAAGGATCATGATCACGATTGGCCTTGCGGGGTTTCCAACAGGAAGTAGCATTCCGGCAAACGCGACCAGCAGGTGACAGATGGTGGTGAGCGACAAACCGATTACAAAAGTCTTTCGGCGGTCGATCAGATCCATATTGCGTAGCGCAATCACGCCACCAATAACGGCTACCGCACCAAATGCGATGTTCGCCAACACAGCCTGCTCTGCAGACATGCCCGACTCTTCAAGCACGCGGGTGCCGTAGTACATGATCGAGTTGATACCAGTGAGCTGCTGGGCTATACCGACGCCGATGCCGATCAGCAGAATGCGTCGCAGCCATTTGTTTTCCATGATGGCTTTCCAGCCAACCTGCTTATTTTCCTTCTTTTCCCGCTCGGCGATAACTTCCACCTCGTGGACCTCGGCCAATGCACGTTCAGGTGAACGGACCGTTTTGAGAATGCGCAAGGCTTCAGCATAACGACGCTTTTCAACCAACCAACGAGGTGATTCCGGCATGCGCAACATTCCGAAGAATAGTGCAACCGCTGGCACCGCGCACACCGCAAACATGATGCGCCAGATGCCATCCACATGCCCCAGGGTCACAGCGAGGATCGCGTTAACCACAAAGGCCGATAGCTGTCCGATGACGATAGCCAGCTCATTGCGGCCGGTGATCGAGCCACGGATTTCGTACGGGGCAAGTTCTGCTAGGTAAACCGGGACCACCGTTGAGGCACCGCCAACTGCCAGACCGAGCAAGATGCGGCCAGAAACCAACACCGCAAAGCCCAGTGGTGAGAACGTGCCATAGTCGGCGGACGCCGGCGATAAAACAACCAAAAGCGTTCCGCAGAGGAACATCCCTGCAAGCGCCATGATGACGCGGCGGCGTCCCACGGCATCGGCGATGCGGCCGCAGGCCAGCGCACCAACAGCGGCCGCGAAGACCAACGAGCTAATGACAATACCGACTTGGAAAAGGCCAAGCCCTAGCTCTGCTGCCATTGGGCCCTCGGCACCGTTGGCTACGCCGGTGTCGTAACCGAAAAGCAGTCCGCCGAAGCAGGCAACAATGGAAATCAAGCCGAGTCGTTTTGAATGTGGCCCCTTAGTCAGGGGCGGTAGACTCGGCGCGGTGGATGCAGCTTGCGCACTGGACATGAAAACTCCTTTGGTTTGCTCAAGCGAAGGATTAGCCGACCCAATCTCGGCCGTCGGATCATCGATGATCCAATCCCCTTCGCTCGCTCTGACAAGGTGCTGCTTCGCATCATCTTGGTCCCTGCCATATAAACTGAAAGTGATGGGCTTCACAGCCCATATGTAAGGACAATACGTCATCAGTGTTGGACGGGCAAGCTTTTACGCCTATTTGTCCTAACAAATACTCGCTCGTAACTTTTCAATCCTTTCCTGCGTCGCTCATGCACTGAACAAACACAGGTCAACATTGAGTTGTGAGAGAGTCATTCACTCTTCGACTCCGTTTCAGACGTCAGTTAAATGACATGAACCGAACCTGTTATTAGGTTCGGTTCATGTCATGAGAGCACTTCTCTATACGAAAGATATCACTTTATGAACGTGCCGACTGGGCGGCAGCGACTCGGGCGCGCATCTGCTCCAACTGGTACTTGGAGACTTCAATGGCGTTCTCGTTCTCAGCAAAAACGCTAGAGACCATGACACTGTCCTCGCGGTCCGTAAACCCGGTGTCCACCAGGCCAGAGAAGAACTCATCCCAATTCACATCACCATCACCAATTTTCAGGTGCTGGTGCACACGTACAGCATTGCCCGGAGGATTGGTGATGTAGCGCAGACCGTGCGAAGCATGGTGGTTCATCGTGTCAGCCACGTGAACCACACGAAGCCGGTCCCCCACTGTCTTCATAATCTCCAACGGCTCATCCTTCATATGGAAGGAATGCGAAGCCACATAAACAAAGGACAGGTTCGGCGAATTGACCCCACGGATCACACGCCACGCAGCCAAGCCTTCTTCCACAAAGTCATCCGGATGCGGGTCAATGGCTACGTTGATGCCTTCGCGCTCAAGGATCGGTACGATCTCCTCCATGGAACGATAGAACGCAGCCTCGGATTCTTCGGCTCGTTCAGGTCGCCCAGTGAACTCAGTGTTCATCTGGTTCACACCCAGATCAACGGCAATCTGGATGGCACGCTTCCAATACCGCACCGCAGTTTGGCGCAAGTTTTCATCCGGCGAGGACCAGCGCAGCACCGGCAATACTGACGCAATCCCAACACCCGTGTTTTTGCATTCCGCCGCTAACTTCGCCACCAAGTCATCATCCGCTTTTGGATGAGTGAAGAATGGAATGATATCCGCGTGCGGGGTCAACTGAATGTAGTCATAACCTAGGTCCGCGGCCAGCTTCGGGAATTCCAGCACCGAGTGCGTGGAATGAAATGGAGTTGGGTCCAATGCATATTTCATGATGCCCCTAGTTGTAGAGATCCGGCTTGGAGTTCAGCTTAACTTCTACCTTCTGGCCCGAGCCTTGGGCTTCAACGCCTGCTTCGCAGCAGGCCGCAGTAGCGTAGCCATCCCATGCACTAGGACCGCCAAGCTCACCAACCAACGCCGCATCAACCCACGACTGAATCTCAGTGTCGTAGGCGGCACCAAAACGTTCTTCAAAGCCAGGGGTAATCTTTCCGCCCCACTGACCTGCGGTTCGGACATAAGGGCCAGCGTCATTGCCGATGGAGACAATACCGTCTTCAAAGGACGCTTGTGTTGCTACCTCGTAGCCGAACTTTGCGTTGACGTAGATCTCCACGTCAGCCAATACCCCTGACGAGGTTTCGATCAACACATGCTGAGGATCATGCTGACCATTCGGGGCATTGCGGGTGGCCTTGCCCAAACGCACCTGTACCGAGGTGATCTCTTCACCGGTGAAGTAACGAATAGCATCAAACTCGTGAACCACCGAGTCATGGATCAGCATCTCGTTGGTGAAACCTGCGGGGGTGGAAGGGTTACGGTGCTGGTGGTGCAATACCAGTAATTCGCCTAGGTTCTCCTGCTCAACAACCTTACGCAGTTGCTGGTATTCCGCGTCAAAGCGTCGCATGAAGCCCACCTGAATACGCTTTCGACCAAGCTTCGCTTCGGCTTCAACAATCTCCCAGGAGGAAGCAGCATCAGGGGTTAACGGTTTCTCGCACAAGACCGGAATATCGGCCTCAAGCACAGTCAACAATGCATCGTGGTGCAGGAAGCCCGGGGTGGCCAGCAGTACCGCATTCACGTCGCCATCAGCGAGCGCAGCAGCCAAGTCGGTGTAGCCCTTGGCTCCCGGGATGCCTTCGATGGCAGCATTAACACGATCAGTGTCGATATCAACAACAGCGGCCACTTCAGCCCCTGAAATACGGTGGTGGATCCGCTGAATGTGGTCAGCGCCCATGCGTCCGGCTCCAACGACGGCAACGCGCAGGATTTCTGGCACGATATGTCCTTTCAAAAGTTCTTTTTTAGGTGAAGATTGCTTAGACGTGACTACGGGAGCCGCAGCTCAGCAGGTAATCGCGGGTGCGCGTGGCAATAGGCAAAGGCACCGAGAAGTCAGCCACCGGGTACATGTCCTGTTCAACAATGCCGAAGATCGGACGGCCCAGCTTCTCAACTTCCTTCAAGACCTCGTTGAGATCAGGTAGTCCGGAAGGTGGCTCGCACATAACCCCGGCCAAGTTGGCAGCAGCCCAGGTCATGTCCTGCTCACGGACCGTAGCCAGAATGTCTGGGTTGATCTGCTTTAAGTGCAGGTAACCAATGCGCTCCGGGAAACGACGGATCAGATCCACGCTGGAAGCTCCACCGTATTCGGCGTGACCGGTATCCAAGCACAGGTTGGTGAACTGCGGGTCGGTCAGTTCAAGGAACTTCTCGATATCCGGCTGACCACAAACGTGTGAGTCGGCGTGAGAGTGGAACTGCTGCTTCAGGCCGTACTCTTCAAACAGAATCTTGCCCAACCGGTCATGCCCCTTAGCCAGAGCATCCCACGCGGCGACGTCCAGAGTTCCAGACTCTAGTGCCTGCCCGGTGACGTCATCACGCCACATCGCCGGAATCACCACCATATGTTCACCGCCCACAGCGGCAGTCAGCTCTGCTACTTTACGGGCTGGCTCCCACGCTTCTTCCCAAGCCTTCGCGCTGCCGTCGATCCCGCGGTGGAAAGCGGTGAAAACGGTACCGGCGCAGACGTTGAGGTCGCGAGCGGCCAACTCGTCAGCGAGCTGAGAGGGGTCGGTGGGCAGGTACCCGTACGGGCCCAGTTCAATAGTTTTGTAACCAGACTCGGCCACCTCATCAAGGAAGCGCTGCCAAGGGGTCTGCTTTGGATCATCGGCAAACCAGACTCCCCAGGAGTCCGGTGCAGTTCCGATGGTGATGTTTTGTGCCATGGGATAAACCAGAATCTTTCAATACTCAGTGCCGATGCCGACCGATTACTGGCCGGCATCGGCACGAAGGACAATTATTTTTGTGTGCGCAAACCTAGTTGGAAGGGAAGCTGTACGAGGCGGTGGACTGCTGTGTTGGTTCTGGCCAACGCTGCGTCACGGCCTTGCCTCGGGTGTAGAAACGCACACCATCTGGGCCGAAGATGTGGTGCTCACCGAACAGCGAATCCTTCCAGCCACCGAAGGAGTGCCAAGCCACAGGGACTGGCAATGGAATGTTCACGCCCACCATGCCCACCTGGATGCGGCGGGTGTAGGTGCGGGCGTGAGCTCCGGAGGAAGTGAAGATCGCGGTGCCGTTACCGTAAGGGTTGGCGTTGACTACTTCAATGGCTTCTTCCAAGCTATCTACACGCAGGACCACCAGTACCGGGCCGAAGATTTCTTCGGTGTAGGCGCTCATTTCGCGGTTGACCTTGTCGATGATGGTTGGGCCAACAAAGAAGCCGTTTTCGTGGTCCTTGACCACCAGGTCGCGTCCGTCGATGACCAGTGCTGCACCGGCCTGTTCTGCCTCGCCGACGATCTTCTGCAGGCGTGACTTGGACGCTGGAGTGATGACCGGGCCCATATCCGCCTTCTCATCAAGACCGTGGGAGACGTTAACTCCGCGGCCACGCTCAGCCAGCTTATCGACCAAAGCATCTGCTCCCTCACCCACGGCGACAGCCACGGAGATGGCCATGCAACGCTGACCGGCGGAGCCGAATGCAGCGGCGTTGATGTGATCTGCTGCCAAATCCATGTCGGCATCTGGCATGACTACGGCGTGGTTCTTCGCGCCACCCAAAGCCTGTACTCGCTTGCCGTACTTGGTAGCGGTCTCGTGTACATACTTGGCGATCGGAGTGGACCCAACAAAGGAGATTCCATCGATCTCTGGGTGGGCTAGCAAACCATCTACGGTTTCTTTGCCACCGTGCAGTACCTGGAAGACACCGTCGGGCAGGCCTGCCTGCTTGAACAGATCGGCAATCAGCATGGAAGCCGATGGGTCACGCTCGGATGGCTTCAGGATGAATGCGTTACCGGCGGCGATGGCTACCGGAGCCATCCACAATGGCACCATGACCGGGAAGTTGAATGGGGTAATACCGGCAACAACACCCAGTGGCTGGCGGAAGGAGAAGACGTCAATTCCGCCGGCTACCTGATCCGAGTAGTCGCCCTTCAGGGACTGGGAGATACCGCAGGCAAACTCCACTACTTCCAATCCGCGGCCGATCTCACCGGCGGCGTCGGAAAGAACCTTGCCGTGTTCGCTGGTGATGATGCGTGCCAGCTCATCGGTGTGCTCGCTGAGCAGCTGCTGGAAGCGGAACATGATCTTGGTGCGCTTGGCGATCGAAACTTCGCCCCAGCTATCTGCCGCGGTGCGAGCTGCCGCAACAACCTGCTCCAGGTCTTCGCTGCTGGCCAGGTGTAGCTGGCCGGTGATTTCACCGGTGGCTGGGTTGTAAACCGGCTGGGTCTGGGTGCCGGTTCCTGCCGATGGGGCACCGTTGATGTAGTGCAAGATTTCTGCGACGTCAGTGGCGATAGTAGTCATTGCTTAGATCCTTTGGTCTTGAGGTTTATGGTGTGTCTGCGCTAGCCCAGTAGGGGCTTTTGGCGAGATTTGTTGTTGGTGTAGTTCTTGTAGGCCTCGGTGGTGCTTTCAAGTTCAGCAACTTCACTGACTGGCACATCCCACCAAGATTCACTCGATGGTGCATCGGCGTACAGGTCGGATTCGATGTGAATCAGGATCGGGCCCGAGCCTTCGGGTGCCGCCTTGGCCTGGGCGATGGCCGCCGACAGATCCTCGATGGCATCCGGTCCAGGGGTAATCCTGATGACCTTTACACCCAAGGATTCGGCGTTGGTCGCCAGATCGATAGGCAAGGTTTCGCCTTCATCAAAGCTGTGGCTGGCAGAATCCAAGGTGCGGTATTTGGTACCGAAGCGCTGGGATCCTAGGGACTCCGAAAGTGCACCGATGGAGGCATAACCGTGGTTTTGGATGAGTACGGTGATGACCTTCAGGCCCTCGGCCACCGCGGTGACCAGCTCGGTGTGCATCATCAGGTAGGAGCCGTCGCCCACCATGACCACCACGTCGCGGTTTTCTTGATCCCCGCGCTCGGTTTCGGCCTGCACTGCACGCTTAATGCCTATCCCACCGGCAATTTCGTAGCCCATGCAGGAGAATCCGTACTCCACGTGGTAGCCGAACGGATCGCTCACCCGCCACATTTTGTGCAGGTCTCCGGGCAGGGAACCAGCGGCGCAAACTACAACGTCTCGTGAATCCATGGCTTCGTTGACTGCGCCAATGATCGCGTTCTGGCTGACCAAGGGGCTCAGTCGTTCGGAGAAGGCTTCATCAACGGTGGCATTCCAGCGCTGCTTTTCGCTGGCGGTCTGTACTTCCAAAGCACCCTCAACGCGGTATCCGCTCAGCGCTTCGCGCAGTGCGATCAGTGCCTTGCGAGCATCTGCCACTACTGGCAGAACGGTGCCGTGCTTGTAGGCATCAAGCGCGGCCACGTTGATGTTCACAAACTTCACGTCAGGGTTTTGGAAAGCGGTGCGGCTGGCGGTGGTGAAGTCTTCGTAGCGGGTGCCGATACCAATGATCAGATCCGCCTGTTCAGCCAATGCGTTAGCTGCGGTGGTTCCGGTGGAACCGATAGCACCCAGTGAGTACTTCGAATCCCATGGCAGCGCACCGACTCCGGCCTGGGTATTGCCTACCGGGATGCCGGTCGCTTCACAGAACGCGGCCAGTTCCTCGGTAGCAAGGGCGTAGAGCACTCCGCCACCGGCAACAATCAGTGGGCGCTTGGCCGCACGGATCATCTTGGCAGCTTCGGCAATGTCCTGCGCCTCAGGCTCTGGGCGACGAATCTTCCACTCACGTTCAGCAAAAAACTCTTCCGGGAAGTCAAAAGCTTCGGCCTGCACATCTTGAGGCAACGAGATGGTCACCGCACCGGTTTCTGCCGGATCGGTGAGCACCCGCAGTCCGTGATGCAGTGCGCTTGCTAGCTGCTCGGGACGGGTGACACGGTCAAAGTACTTGGACAGCGGACGGAAAGCGTCATTAACGGTGATGTCATATCCGTGAGGCATTTCCAACTGCTGCAGTACCGGATCCGCTGCGCGGGTGGCAAAGGTATCGGAAGGAAGCAACAGCACCGGCAGGCGGTTAGCCGTAGCTAGGGCGGCACCGGTGAGCAGGTTGGAGGATCCTGGGCCGATGGACGTGGAGACCGCGTAGGTGGCACGGCGGCGGGTGTGCCGTGCGTAGGCAACAGCCTGGTGCGACTGCGCCTGCTCGTTACGGCCCTGGTAGTAAGGCATGAGGCTTGGATCCTTGGCCTGCCACTGCTTCAGTGCCTGGCCTACGCCGGCAACATTGCCGTGACCAAAAATGCCAAACATGCCAGGAATCAGCCGTTCGCGGTACTTAGTTCCGCCAATGGTATCCACCGTGTACTGGCGGCCGAGGAATTCCACCACTGCCTGTGCGACGGTCATTATGCGTGTAGTCATCAAGCTTGTCCTTCTGCGTTTGCTGCAGTTGTGCTGTTGTTCAGTAGTGATGCAGCGGTGGCCACGGCGCCGGCTACATCCCCGTCTTCGGGATAGAGCAGGGTTCGTCCCACGGTCAGTCCCTGCACCGAAGGTAGGGCTAGGGCCTCTTGCCACGAGGCGAAGATTTCGTCCGGTTGACCGGCTGGGTCCCCGCCAAGTAATACGGTAGGCAAGGTGGTAGCGGCCATAACGCGTTCCATTTCCTGGACCACTGGAATCTTCAGCCAGGTGTAGGCACTGGATGCCCCGAGTCCGGAAGCAATGCCCATGGACTTGATCACGGCGTCTGGGCGAAGGTCGTTGACTACCTTGCCCTCCACCCGTTTGGAGATGAAAGGTTCCACCATGGCCACCAGCTGGTGCTCGGCCAAGTCGGAGATTGCGTCGGCCGTAGCTTGCAGCGTTTTTACGGTGTCCGGATCTTCGTAGCTGATCCGGGTGAGCATCTTGCCACCATCAGCGCCCAGTGCGGCCAGCGCCGCAGCGCTGTGTCCGGTGAAGCGATCATCAATCTCGTTCACCAAGCCGGTCAGTCCGCCACGGTTCATTGATCCAAAAACCAATTTGCCCTCTAGCGCCCCAAGAAGCAGCAGGTCATCGAGGATATCTGGCGAAGCCAGCACACCGTCACAAGCCGGGTTCTGCAAGGCGATCTGCAGTCGGTCCAAGAGCTGGCGGCGGTCTGCCATGGCGGTGGCTCGCTTTCCCACCGAGAGGGCACCGCGGGCCGGGTGGTCGGCAGCGATAATAAAATTCTGTCGCCCCAGTACCTGGCCGGCGTGCTTCTGGCGTAGCTGTGCTGCCCGAAGAACCGATGCCGGATCTTCTAGTCGCCGGCGGGTGATGGATTCGTAGCGGCGTGGATCTTCAAGGTCCACACTCAACTCGGGTGCCTGTTGCATGACTAGACCAGGTCTTTCTGGGAGGTCGGGACGGTGCGGCCACGCTCGGCCAGCAGTGCGTTAACTTCTTCTGGGTTAGGCATCGCATCCGAGCAGGCGACCTTGGAAGCCACAATGGCTCCGGCAGCGTTGGCGTAATCCAATACCTGCTCTAGTGGCCATCCGGAAAGCAACCCGTGGCAGAAGGCTCCACCGAAGGAATCTCCCGCGCCCAGACCGTTGGCGGTCTGTACCCGAACCGGTGCGGAGACCACACGTTCGGTGCGGGTTTTAGCCATCACACCTTCTGGGCCGAGCTTGACGACGGCAATCTGCACACCTGCGTCCAGCAAGCGGTCCGCTTGTTCATCCGGGGTTCCCGCGCCAACGGCCACCGTGCATTCGGTGTCGTTGCCAATGGCTACGGTTGCTGAGGCCAAAGCCTGGGTGACCTGTTCACGAGCCTGTTCTACCGAATCCCAGAACATTGGGCGGTAGTCCAGATCCAAGATGGTGAACTGGCCTTCACCCAGGGATTCAACCGGCCGAGCTTCATAGGCTGCCAGCTGTGCGCTGCGTGATGGTTCACGGCTCAGGCCGGTGACGGTGCTCCAGAAGATCTTGGAATTTTTGACCGATTCAAGGTCAATGTCGCTGGTATTGATGTTCCAGTCCGGAGCCATCGGGAAGCGACCGTAAAAGTACAGTGGGAAATCATCTGGTGGCAGGATTGCGCAGAAGGTCACCGGAGTCTGCAGGGTTTCATCGCGAGTTACCTGGGTGCGGTCCACGCCATAGCGGTCCAGTTCACGTTCTAGGAAGGTGCCAAAGTCGTCATCACCAATCTTGGTGACCACGCCGGCAGCACGTCCGTGCTGTGCAGCAGCTACCGCGACGTTGGTGGCGGAACCACCGAGGTACTTGCCGAAGGAGGTCACGTCGGCAAGGCCGACACCGATGTCGTTCGGGTAAACATCAACACTGATGCGTCCGAGGGTCAGTACGTCGTAGTTCACGCGGATCGACGTCCTTTCGAGCTTGAAGTTCTGTATGCCGGTGCTCCGTTTTTTCTCGATGTGAGGGGAAGCACAGTTATTACTTTGCATCAAAACCCTTTGGCCTGTCAAAGGTTTGTACTGACATATTTACAAGTTAACTTTGTCCCACTTTGAGTTTCCCCGGATTTTCAAGGAAGTTAGCCTGTTTGGACGAAAAAAATTACGCGTAAAACAACCTAGGTCAGCAACGTCTTGTGTTCAGAAGCCTCGATTCTCGGCCCCGCCCAGGGTGTGCCGAGAGCGCAAAACCAGCAACCTGACCCAGCAAGGCAGCCAGTCACAATCAGCTGCCTATGTGCCAAGATTTGCAAGAAGTAGCCCTCAGGCGAAAACACTGACCCGACCCTAACGCTAGGCTCTTAACGAGAAGACCAGTCAAACTTCAGGAGGCACTGTGGCAGCAGAACGCCAACGAGCGACCATCTATGACGTCGCCCAGGCCGCGGGTGTCTCCAAATCCCTCGTGTCTTTGGTGCTTCGCAACTCGCCCAGCGTTTCGGCCCCGCGCCGCGAGGCGGTGCTTGCCGCCATCAAGGAATTAAATTACCGCCCCAGCCAAGCCGCCACTGCCCTGGCCGGTGGTACCAGTCAGACCGTTGGTGTGGTTATCGATGACTACACTAACCTGTGGTTTGTTGAATTGCTGCGCGGCCTGCAGGAAGGGCTAAGTAGCGCCGGATTGCGCATCGCAGTCTCGGACCGCACGCTGAACGCGCACGTAGAATCCGATCCACTCGAAGGCTTCCTCAGTACACGGGTTGAGGCTTTGGTGCTCGCCACCGAGCCCACACCCGCCATGCGCTTTCCTTCGCACGTTCCGGTGGTGGTGGCCGGTAACCGCGAAACCCAGGTGCCCGGAGCCGATGTCACCGCGAGCGATGACCAACTCGGTGCACGCCGCGCCATCGAGCATCTCATTTCGCTTGGGCACCAGCACATTGGTCACGTAGGTGGCGGTGGCGGTGCCTCAAGGCTCAGGCGCGCCGGATACCTGGAGGCCATGCAAGCCGCCGGGCTCAGCGCGCAGGTGATCACCACGAGCCCGCAAACCACCGAAGCCAGTGGTTATCAGGGCACTATTGAACTCTTAGATCAGGCTCCGGCCACAACCGCCATCTTGGCCGGCAACGATTCGATGGCCATGGGCGCCCTGGCCGCGGCCCGCGATCAGGGACTCTCGGTGCCCGAGGACTTATCGGTGATTGGTTACGATAACTCGCCACTATCCGACACGCATCTGTTGCGACTGACCACGATGGATAGCCGCAACCGCGATCTTGGGCTTCGTGTAGCGCAGCAAGTGATCTCTCGACTGGCTGATCCCAAGCGCGAGGCGCAAAGCGTTTCGATGGAGCCCACGCTGATTGAGCGTGGCACCTGCGCCGCACCTCGAACCCGCTAAATAATTCTTCTCAGCCAACCACTTGACCGCCGTCCGGATTCGCCTTTACACTTTTTTGGAGCGCTCCAAAATATTCCATGAACAACTTTCACACAGGAGAATTCCGTGACAAAAACCATCGGCATTGCCGTCATTGGCGCCGGCATGGCCGGGCTGTCCCACATCGCTGGATACCGCACTGCACCAACCTTCTACAGCTCCGACTTGCCACCACTTCGCTACGTTGCCGTAGCTGATGTGAACACCGATCTCGCGGCCAAGGTCGCCAAGCGTTACGGCTACGAAAAGGCCCTCAGCTCCTGGCAAGAGGTGGCCGCAGATCCAGATATCGACGTGGTCTCAGTAGTTATTGCCAATCGTTTCCACCGCGAAGCAGTTGAGGGTCTACTGGCTGCCGGCAAGCACGTTTTGTGCGAAAAGCCGCTGGCTGACACCCTCGAAGAGGCCGAAGCAATGGCCCTCGCGGCCCGCAACGCCAACTCCGTGGCTCGCGTTGGTTTCACCTTCCGCCGCACCCCAGGCATCGCCACAATCCAGAACCTCATCGCCGATGGCACCCTGGGCAAGGTTCTACATTTCTCCGGCCGTTACTGGACCGACTACGGTCACAACCCACAGGCCCCAATGAGCTGGCGCTTTAAGGGCAAGCCAGGCTCGGGCGCACTGGCCGATGTGGGAAGCCACTTGGCCTACGTGGCCGAATTCTTGGCTGGAGACATCCTCTCGGTCAGCGGCGGCCAGCTGAGCACCAGCATCACCGACCGCTTCCTTCCAGCCGGCGCCGTCACCGGCCACGATCTGGCGGAACTCAGCGAGACTTCTGAGCCAGTGGAAAACGACGACTACGCAGCGTTCAGCGTTCAGTTCGCTGGAGCCTCGGGCAGCTTGGAAGTTTCCCGCGTGGCAGCCGGTCACCCCAACACACTGAATTTCGAGGTCTTTTGCGAAAAGGGCGCCGCACGCTTCAGCCAGCTGCGCCCCTCGGAAATCGAAATCATGCTCACCGAGGGTCCCTCGGCAACCAACGGTTACCGCACCGTGAACCTCGGCTCGGAGCATGCCTACATCAGTGGCGGTCTACCAATGGACGCACCAGGTGTTGGCTTTGGCCAGAATGACGCCTTCGGCTACCAGGCCCGCGCCTTCCTCGACGAGGTCGCCGGCCTAGAGAACGCCCTTCCAACCAACGCATCATTCGACGAGGGTGTGCACAATATGCAGATCCTGCAGGCGGTCGTGCAGTCCGCTACCCACGACGGAAAGAAGGTTTCGCTGTGAAACTCGGTGTCTACAACGCAATCCTCCACAGCCACCCGCTGACCGAAGCACTCAAGGTCATAGCCGACCAAGGGCTCACCGGAGTTGAGCTGAACACTGGCGGTTTCTTGCCACCAGTACACGTGCCAAATATCGATGAGATCTTAGAATCCGATGACGCTCGTGATGCTTTCCTCGCTCAATTTGAAGGCACCGGCGTGGAAATTTACGGACTGAATTGCAACGGCAACCCGCTGCACCCCAACCGTGAAATCGGCGAAAAGCACGCCGAGGACATCCGCCGCTCCATCAAGTTGGCGGCTCGCCTAGGTCAGACTCGTGTGGTCACCATGTCCGGACTGCCCGCTGGAGAGCACAACGGCACCAACCCAAACTGGGTAGTTAATGCCTGGAATTCGGCAGCCTTGGACCAGTTGGACTACCAATTCGGGATCGCTGCTCAATTTTGGAAAGAAATCGACGAGCTGGCTGTTGCCCACGGAGTGAAGGTCGCCTTGGAGCTGCACCCGCAGAACCTGGTCTTTAACCCTGCAAGCTTCCGCGAGCTACTTAAGCGCGCTGGAACCAGCAACATCGGCATTGAACTAGATGCCTCACACCTGTTCTGGCAGCAGATGGATCCGGTGGCCGTTGTCCGTGACCTCGGCCAGTGGGTCTTCCACGCAGCGGCCAAGGATGTGCGCATCAACGCCAATGCCGCGGTTCAGGGCGTGCTGGATAACAGCTTCCGCAAGTTGGGCGAAGATGAGCCCCGCACCAACCTCGGTGGCGACGAGTGGGCTAACGAGTGGCCAAAGAACTCAGCCTGGGACTTTGTGGCCTTGGGCAAGGGACATGACACCGCGTTCTGGACCGAATTCCTGCGTGCTTTGCACGAGGTGGATCCAGAAATGATGGTGAACATCGAACACGAGGACACCGAACTCGGTGCCGTTGAGGGGCTGGAAGTAGCGGCCAAGGTGCTGATCGAGGCCGACGCAGCCCTAGAAGCCTCGCTGACCAAAGCTTCTTAATAACCTTTCGCTGGCATCGAGTAGGCGGGGGTGTCTAGCCCCCGCCTCTCACACCACCGGACATGCGGGCCCGCATCCGGCGGTTCGCCAAGTCACTGAAAACGATCCCAAGCACGGCGAAGGAACAGCACACCCAACTCCTCCCAATATGAAGTTGGCAAGGCACGATGAAGAATCGGGGACTTCGCCACACGCCAATACGCACGTGAACTGTTTCCCCACTGGTAAGCCTTATCCTTGACAATCCCCAGACGGCGAAGATTCGCCACCCGAGTACGAGGACGCTTCCATTCAACCCAACGGATCTGACGCAACCGACGTCTAAACCATTGATCGAGTGTGGCAAATTTATCCGCCGTCATCGACAACCGGAAATAACCCATCCAACCCCGAACAAAACGATTCAACTGCTCGATACGGTACTCCATCGACACACTCCACCGCCGAGAAGTCAACCTCCGAATCCGCTCCTTCATGCGTATCCACGCCTTCGGAGCAACCCTGATCCTGACCTTCGAACCTTTGACGAAGTAGAAACCAAAACCCAGCAACGTTGCAACACTCGCCGGATTGATCACTGATTTCTGCCGATTAACCTTCAACTTCAGGCGCTGTTCAAGGACTTTCGTCGCCTGATCCAACACCCGTTCGGCAGCACGTTTCGACTTCACAAAAATTCTGATGTCATCGGCATACCGCACAAAACGGTGATCCCTCGACCAGAACTCCTGATCAAAATCATCCAACATGATGTTCGAGAGCAACGGCGATAAAGGCGACCCCTGCGGAGTGCCCTCCACCGTTTCCCGACGAACACCCTGCGCCATGATCCCAGCCGTCAAATACTTCCGAACAAGCTTCAGAACCCGCTTGTCTTTCACCTTCCGCGCAATCCTGGACATCAGCACGTCATGGTTCACCCGATCAAAGAATGCATCCAGATCAACCTCCACAACCCACCGATACCCCTGCTCAATAACCTTACGAGCCATCGAAGCAGCGCCATGGGCGCTTTTGCCCTGCCGAAATCCATAAGACATCGGTGCGAACCCCTCATCGAAAATCGGGGAAAGCACTTGCGCGAGAGCCTGCTGAATCAACCGATCCAACACAGACGGAACACCCAGCATCCGTTCCCCACCATCAGGCTTCGGAATCATCACCTGACGCACCGGCAACGGCGCATACGTTCCAGCATCAAGCGACTTCCGAGTCTCGATCCAATGCTCACGGCACCAATCACGCAATTCATGCGCTTCAAGCCCATCAACACCAGCAGAACCCTTATTCCGCTCAACACGTTTCAATGCAATCAACAAATTACCTCGCGAGAACACTTGCTCCCACAGATCAACTTGTTGATCCCTGATGTCTTTCCCATCAGCCGCCGGCTCAACGCTACACGCAAGAAAATACTCTCCCGGATTCACCGGTACCATCCCCTCTCTGCCCCACCACGTCCGTGGGTTTTCTGCGATAATCATGTGAGCACGAGAACTCATGCTTCAGTCCATCAATTCCCAGCGTTCAGCCCTTCCCTGCCTCCCTCATCAACCACAATGGGTCTCAGGCAAACGATCAGGTTCCTCACCCGACGCGATTCCTAGGCAGGTACTATGACCTCTGCTGACTTCTGCCCCATCAGTTACTGACCTCTCGGCCAGAACCGCCCCACTCAGTCAGAAGACAGGTGGTGCACTGGGACAGACCTCCCCAGATAAGAGCATTCACTTTCTCCCTGCGCCCGCCACATATACACATCTGCCGTTTCGATGGAGCGGGCTTCACCATCTTGCGCTGGCTTACCCCGACAGACATGCCTCACATGTGATTCGTGTTCCTCGGTGCAGAGGTTTGCCTCCGGCTTCCTTCCCACCCCACCTCGCGGTGACGCAGTTGCCTTCAGCTAGGCCTTAAACCATCTTCCCGGCCAGAGGACTTTCACCTCCAAGTAAATGCCCATGCTGGGCGTACACAAAGAAGCCCGGAATTCACGTGGTGAATTCCGGGCTTCTTTGCGTCTGTACTTAGACGGTGCGAACTACGTTTTCGTAGCCAAAGCGAGCCTTTGGTGCACCGATTTCGCCTTCGGCTGGCTGACCAATGTTGACTACAAGGAAGCTCTTCTGGTCACCTTCCGGGAAGAAGGAAGCGTCGATAGCCGAGAAGTTAGCACCGGTCATTGGGCCCACTGCGAAGCCAAGGCTACGTGCGGCCAGCAAGAAGTAGCCTGCCTGCAGGTGAGCGTTGTTGTTGCCGGTAGCGGCGGTGAAGTCAGCGTCTGCGTCGTACATGGCCTTAGGGGCGTTGTAGCCTGGCAGGAAGTTGTCCCACTGTTCGTGCCATGCGGTGTCGTAGCTGAGGATTGCTACCAGTGGAGCGGCGGCGGTCTTGGCCTGGTTACCGTGAGCCATAGCGTCAACCAAGGTGGCGCGTGCTTCAGCCGAACGTACGTAGGTCACGCGAAGTGGCTGGGAGTTGAAGGCGGTTGGGCCGAACTTTGCCAGTTCGTAGATCTCCTGCGCCTGAGCTTCGGTGACTTCACCGGTGAATGCGTTTGCGGTGCGGGCTTCGCCAAAGATGGTGTTGATGGTCGCTGAGTCGACCTGGTTTTCCTGGGATGCAACAGTCATGAGATGACCTTTCGGTTCGGCCCGCGCGCCGGGCATTGGGCCGGTACCGGACAGAGGATCTTGTCTACCGTGCACAACCAGCTGAGCTGATCACTCATTCCGCGAACTATTGTGTTTTGCAACACACCGCTAGGGCCTGCGCCCTACGGTTAGGGTGAAAGCGGCGTCTGTCCTGAACGAACTAAACGGCGGTGCACTAGCGCGCAGGCAATCGAGCACAGCGCGATAAACACACCAAAGTACGTCACCGCCATTGATTCGCCGCTGAGCTGACCAACCCAGCCAAGCCCTAAAGCACCCAGAGCAGTCAGCGCATAACCGAGCACCCAGAAGGCCGAACTGGCGCTGGCTCGGTGGCGCAATTCAATACGCCGCAAAACAATGGATAACCCGACCGGGAACAATGCCCCGTGACTAAAGCCAGCAACCAAGAGACCCAGCAGATAGATGCCAACGCCTAGATGCCCATCCACTCTCGGCGCCAGCGCGATGAACACCGTGCCAACAGCCAGCCCAGCAAAACCGAGATGAACTTTCTGGGCCACCAGCTTCCCGCCAATTTTCTGACCCGCCGTGGTGGCGACAAAAATCAACGAACCAATCAAACCCAATAACCGCAGGTCCGTAATGCCGAAGGCGCGGACCACCAGGATGGATGTCATTGCGGTGCAACCACCCATCACCGCGAAGCCTAGGGTCATCAATCCGCCGACACAGTAATCACGTAACGCGAAGCGGGGCACCAGCGGAAGGGTGAGCTTCAGTCGGTTTGATCGGTGCACCACGCTGTCGGGAATCACGCTCAAAGCGACGATGCACAACCCAGAAAGCACCGCATGAACGCTGAAGGCGATCATTGGAACTGCGGGGAAAAAGTAGGTCAAAAAGGCAGCCAGCGCCGGGCCGCTGCCAAGCCCCACCATATTGGCAACGCTGGAAATACTTGCGCCTCGTGCCGAGCTAGAAACCAAGTCAGTCAGATACGCGGTGGCCGTACCGGTCACCAATCCGGCACAGATACCGGAGAAGATGCGGGCAATAAAAAGCATGGGTGCATCGGTGGCCGTGGCATAAAGAATCCCGCTCGCAGCCGAGGCCAACAGCCCAAAAATCATGACCGGTTTGCGGCCTATGGCATCGGATAATGAACCAAAGACACACAGTACGGCGAGCACGACAACGGCATAAATAGCAAAGAGTTGAGTTGAGGCAGCGGTGCTCAGACCGTATTCATCTTGCAGGGTTGGATACAGCGCGGTGGGCATAGTGGTGCCACACATGGCGACCGCATAGGTCACCAAGACCAAAGGTAAGGACCAACCCCGAGCTCGGTTTGGCAAAGCAGGCCGCATCACGCCAATACCTCGCTCTCATGTTGCCTAACAACATGAGCCTAGATAAGACCTAATGTCCTGTCAATGTTTTCACTATTGTTGCTGATTAAACCGAGCTAGGTCAGCGGCTCCGATCAGGCCCGCTGCAGGGCCCAATTCGGCTTGTTTGATCTTTGCAAAGGGGCGGTATCCCCTACCGGAAAGCGAACGGCGGTAGGTTTCTTCGGCCGTGGCAACCAGCTGCTTAGAGGCAGTACCTAAGCCACCACCGATAACAATGGTTCCAGGATCCAATACGGAAGCCAGGTTGGAAATACCCAAGCCCAGCCATTCCCCCATATCTGTAATCAGGTCGCTGCAGGCAGGATCACCTTCCGCAGCCAGGCGAGTCACCGCGACGCCGGTGACGGCCTCCGGGTTATCGCCCACCGCTTCGCGCAGGCGGAAGGCCACCGGCGACTTACTGCGCACCAGCTCGGCTCCTTCGCGGCCTAGCGCGTTGCCTGAGGCGTACTGTTCCCAGCATCCTCGGTTACCGCAAGCGCAACGATGACCGCCGGGAACTATCACCTGATGGCCAAATTCGCCGGCAATGCCCGACTTACCTCGGTGGATTTGGCCTCCAAGGATCACCGCACCGCCGATGCCGGTTCCCAGAGTCAGGCACACCATGTCGCTTTCTCCGCGGCCAGCACCAAATCGGTGCTCGGCCCAGCCAGCGGCATCAGCATCATTAACGAGGGTGATTTCGTGACCCACTAATTGCATCAAGCGGTCCCGCACTGGCTCATTGCGCCACGACAAGTGCGGGCTAAAGAGTACGTTTTGTCCCTTACGGTCCATCCATCCGGCAGCCCCGATACCTACTGGCAACCCTTCGTCATCGTCAGAGAGCTCCCGAATGACCTCGGCCAGGGCACGCTCAATGCCGGCTACGTCATGATTAGGGGTCTCACGATAGATCTGACCGGAGACAGTTCCTGCTTCATCCACGAGGGCTGCAAGAATTTTGGTGCCACCGATATCAACGCCGATGGAAAGATTTGCTGGACTCACAATTTTCCAGCTTAGACCCTATAGCGATATCCGGGGATCAAATGTGCTGTGCTCAACTGCTCACACGCACCGGCGCGGTGCTGGCGCGATGAATAAATCGGGTCGGAACGATGGAGGTACCCGGCTTTTGCTCACCGGTGCGTAGCTGTTCCAAAATCGCTGCCACACTGCGCCGACCCACCTCGGCAAAGTCTTGATGGATGGTGGTTAGCGGAGGTGAGTAAGCGGGGGTATCTGCCGAGTCATCAAACCCGACAACGCTGAGATCCTCGGGGATCCGGCGACCTGCTTCGGCAGCCGCACGATACAACCCCAAGGCCATCTGGTCATTGGCGCAGAACACCGCGGTGCACTGCGTGTCAGCCACGAGGGTGCGGCCAGCTTCATACCCGGAGGCAGCGCTCCAGTCTCCGCGCACTATGTCCTTAACTTCAAGCCCGGCCTCAATCAGGGTTTCGCGCCATCCGTCCACACGTCGCTGCGCTGCGTAGGAGGATTCCGGTCCTGCGAGGTGGCGGATGGTGGTGTGCCCAAGTTCAAGCAGGTGACGTGTTGCTTGCCGTGCACCGTCAGCTTGGTCGGTGTCCACCACGGTGTAGGCATCACCCGCGTCGGAATCCACCACCACCGTGGGCACCCCGGGAGGCAGTACCACCTTGGCGCGATCGAGCAGGTGAACCTCGACAATGACCGCTACCGCGTCAACCGCCAGCTCTTCCAGGCGCCCAAAAGCATGCTCCACGCCGCTTTGGGTTGGAAGGTCTACCGGAATCAGGGTGACCGCATAACCAGCTTTGGCCGCTGCGACAGAAATCGCCTGGATGGTTCGATGATTACCCACTGCTTCGAGTGAAAAGGTAATGACCCCGATGGTATGAAAGGAGCCCAGCTTCAGTGCCCGAGCGGCACTGTTGGGCCGGTATCCCAACTCATCCATGGCCTTGAGCACCAGTTCCCGGGTTTGCGGAATGACACCTTGATAGCCATTGGAAACCCGTGACACGGTCTGGGCCGAGACCCCGGCACGACGCGCCACGTCCCCCATGGAAACATGGCGCTTTCGTCCCTCACGGGGGGCTTTTCCACTAGTCATAACTCACAGATTACCGTCGAAAACATTTTTAAGGGTTGGCGTAACCCAAATCACACTTTAGGATGTTTACGTAAACATCGCCTCGCCTACTTAGGGCGAATGGGCCGAACTAAGGATCTACATGAGCAATACCATCACGACGCCAACGGCTCACACGCCACCGTCCTCACCGGGTGCACCAGTTACCCCGAGGCGGCGTCGTCAACGCACTTTCGCAACACGTACGAGGTGGACCGGCTGGGGATTCCTCGCACCATTTATGGCCGTCTTCATTCTGGTGTTCATCGCACCGATCATCTACTCGATCTACCTGAGCCTGTTCCACACCCAATTGGTTGGCGGCACCTCCTTTGTAGGATTCGACAACTATGTTCGTGCCTTTAGTGATCCAGTCTTCTGGGGCGGGCTGCTGCGAGTTTCCCTGTTCCTGGCCATCCAAGTTCCCATCATGCTGGGCATCTCGTTGCTCGTGGCCTTAGCCGTGGACTCCGGACGACTTTATGGGTCGGATTTTTTTAGAATTTCCATCTTCCTGCCCTACGCCGTTCCCGCGGTGGTCGCCAGCTTAATGTGGGGCTTCATGTACGGCAGGCGCTTTGGTCTGGTCGGGCAACTCAACGAGTTCTTCGGGTGGGACATCCCAGACTTACTCGGTCCGCAGATCGTCTTGGCTTCCATCGGCAACATCGTGACCTGGGAATTTGTCGGCTACAACATGCTCATCTTCTACGCAGCGTTGCGTGTCATCCCCTCCTCGCTGTATGAGGCGGCAGCCATCGACGGAGCTGGCCAGTGGCGAGTGATCACCGCCATCAAGATTCCAGCCATCCGCGGCGCACTGGTAGTGGCCACGATCTTCTCGATCATTGGCAGCTTCCAGCTGTTCAACGAGCCGAGCATCTTGCAAGCCTTGGCCCCGAACGCCATCACCTCCACCTACACCCCGAACCTCTACGCCTACTCACTGTCCTTCTCCGGACAACAGCAGAACTACTCAGCCACCGTGGCCATCATCATGGGTCTAATCACCATGGTGATCGCCTACGTTGTGCAGCTGCGTGGCATGCGGAAGGACGCCTAAGCATGTCTTTAACAACTCTGCGCCCCGCAACGACGCGCGGCCGCGGGAAACTGGAAACCCCCAGTCAGCCCAAGCGCAACCTACTGCTGACCATCGTGACCGGCATTGTGTTGGTGTATTCGCTCATTCCGCTGATCTGGCTGCTGATCAATAGCACCAAATCTCAAGCCGATCTCTTCTCCACCTTTGGTCTCTGGTTTGGTCACGACTTCAACTTCTTTGAAAACCTCACTCGCGCACTGACCTACGACGATGGCATTTTCCTTCGCTGGCTGGGCAACACCCTGCTCTACGTTGTGATTGGAGCCGGCGGTGCCACCCTGCTGGCAGTGCTCGGCGGTTACGCACTGGCCAAGTTCAACTTCCCCGGGAAGAAAGCCGTATTTGCCATCGTTATTGGCGCGGTTGCCGTGCCGGGTACCGCATTGGCCGTTCCGACCTTCTGGATGTTCAGCCGTTTGAGCCTGACCGATACCCCGTGGGCAATCATCATTCCCTCGCTGATCTCACCTTTCGGCCTGTACCTCATGTGGTCCTTTGCCAAGGAATCCATTCCCGCAGATCTGATGGAAGCTGCACGCATCGACGGTGCGAGCGAATTCCGTACCTTCTGGCAGGTCTGCCTGCCACTACTGGCCCCGGGTACCGTCACCGTTTTGCTCTTCACCATGGTGGCCACCTGGAACAACTACTTCCTGCCGCTGATTATGCTGCGCGATTCCGATTGGTTCCCCCTAACTCTGGGACTGAACCAGTGGAACTCGCAGGCTGCTACCGCTGGCGGCCAAGCAATTTTTGATCTAGTCCTCATGGGCTCACTGCTAACGATCGTCCCGCTGATCATCGCCTTCCTCTTCCTCCAGCGCTACTGGCAGTCCGGCCTCTCGGCCGGCGGCGTCAAGGAATAACCAACAAATAAATACCGAGTTTTTCAACCCAACGAACGGGGAACACCACCATGTCAACGAAGACAACCCGCCGCCTGCTCGCCGGCACCGCCCTGGCACTGTCCGCCGCACTCGGACTCACCGCCTGCGGTGTCGGCCAGGACCCCAGTAAGGCCGCCGCCGAGGGCGGGGAACTGACCATTTGGGCGTGGGAACCCACACTCAAAAAGGTCGTCGAAGCGTACGAGGAAGAACACCCCGAGGTAAAAATTGATCTCGTGAACGTCGGCACCGGCAATGACCAGTACACCGCCGTGCAAAACGCCATCAGCGCTGGTTCCGGTGGCCCAGATATCGCCCAGCTCGAGTACTTCGCCATGGGCCAGTTTGAGCTCAGCGAATCTCTGGCGGAACTCAACGAATTTGGTGCGGACAAGCTGGCTGACCAGTTCGCCACCGGACCATGGGAAGGGATGAGTACCGACTCCAAGGTCTACGGACTGCCGATGGATTCCGGTCCGATGGCCCTGTTCTACAACGCGGCCCTGTTCAAGAAGCACAACATCGACGTACCAAAAACCTGGGAGCAGTACGCGGCGGCAGCTCGTAAGCTGCATGAGGCAGACCCCAAGTCCTACATGGTCAACGACACCGGCGACGCTGGCTTCATCACCTCATTGATCTGGCAGGCTGGCGGCAAGCCATTCACCACGCAAGGCACCGAGGTCGGCATCAACCTGAACGATGAAGGTGCCCAAAAGGTCACCAAGCTCTGGCAGCCATTGCTCGATGACAAGATGGTCGCTCCCATCACCTCCTGGAGCGACGAGTGGTACAAGGGTCTGGGTGACGGAACCATTGCTTCCTTGGTGACCGGCGCATGGATGCCAGCCAATATGGAATCTGGCGTAGCTGAAGGTTCCGGAGACTGGAAAGTTGCTCCCATGCCACAGTGGGAAGACGGAAATATGGCCACCGCAGAAAACGGGGGCAGCGGTTTGAGTGTCCTGAAGGACAGCAAGAATGCCGCTTTGGCCTATGACTTCCTAGAATTCGCCACCGTTGGTGAAGGTGCGGATCTGCGCATCAGCCAGGGCGCCTTCCCGGCAACCACCAAGGATTTGAACGACGAGGAATTCTTGAACCGTAAGTTCGACTACTTCGGCGGACAGCAGATCAACAAGGTCCTCTCCGATTCTTCGGCCAACGTGGTTCCGGGCTGGTCCTACCTGCCATTCCAGGCGTACGCCAACAGCATCTTTAATGACACCGCGGGCAAGGCCTACATCTCAAACACCACCTTGAGTGACGGACTGGGCCAGTGGCAGAAGTCGCTGCAGACCTACGCCACCGACCAGGGCTTCACCGCCAAGTAACCACGCACTACCCCGCGCCACCGCCGGGGCAGAACAGTTTCTGTCCCGGCCACGGCGCTCCACCCCCATCACACACATTGATCCAGGAGAACACTCCATGCAACACCACCGCTGGTTGCGCACCCCCGCTTCAAAGCAACCACGCCTTTCATTCGGTGCCGACTACAACCCCGAACAGTGGCCGCGCGAGGTCTGGGATGAAGACGTCGCACTTATGACTCAGGCAGGGGTGGATGTAGTCAGTGTCGCCATTTTCTCTTGGGCGAAGCTACAGCCAACCGAAAACAGCTGGGACTTCGAATGGCTCGACGAAGTCATAGACCTGCTGCACGCCAATGGCATCGGCGTGGATCTGGCCACCGCCACCGCCTCCCCGCCAGCATGGTTGAGCATGTTGCACCCAGAAATCCTGCCGGTGACCAGTGAAGGAAACACCCTCTGGCAAGGTGGACGTCAGCACTGGCGCCCCACCAGCCCGATCTTCCGCAAGTACTCCCTCGCACTGGTAGAAAAGTTAGCCGAGCGCTATAAAGACCATCCGGCGATTGTCGCCTGGCACGTAAATAACGAGCTAGGTTGCCACAATGCCTACGACTATTCCGATGATGCTGCCGTAGCCTTCCGCGACTGGCTCCGTAAACGTTACGGGAGCATTGAAGCGCTGAACCACGCCTGGGGCACCGCCTTCTGGGCCCAGCAATACGGCAGCTTTGAGCAGATCCTGCCACCACGGCAAGCCGCCGCGTTCCCCAATCCCACCCAGCAGCTGGACTTCTCCCGCTTCAGCTCCGACGCATTGAAGCACTACCTCTCGTCGGAACGAGAAGTGCTCCGACGCATCACCCCGAAGATTCCGGTGACCACCAACTTCATGATCATGGGTGAGACCGGATTTGCGGACTACGCCGACTGGGCGCAAGAAGTGGACTTCGTTTCCAACGACCACTACCGTCAACCCGCTGAGCGTTCGCGCGATGAACTCGGCTTCTCTGCCGCACTGACCTCCGGGGTGGCGCACGGCGAACCGTGGTTCCTGATGGAGCATTCAACCAGTGCGGTGAATTGGCAACCGATCAACCGACCTAAGGCCCCGGGAGAACTGACCCGCGATTCCTTAACTCACGTGGCTCATGGTGCCGACGCGGTCTGCTACTTCCAGTGGCGCCAGTCAGCTGCCGGTGCGGAGAAGTTCCACTCGGCCATGGTTCCGCATGCCGGCGCTGACTCTCGACTTTTCCGTGATGTGGTGGGCCTCGGTGAGCGACTTGGCCAGCTCGGCCCCGTGTTGGGTAGCAACCGGGCGCCATCTCAGGTGGCGATCCTCTTTGATTGGCAGTCGTGGTGGGGCAGCGAATTAGACTCACACCCCACCGATCGGCTGCGCTACCGTGAGGAAGCCTTCGCCTGGTGGTGCGCGCTAATCGACATGGGCGTTCGTGCCGATGTGATGCCGGTAAGCCACGACTTCTCCGGTTACGACATGGTCATCGCACCGGTGCTGTACTCGGTGCCAAAGCCTCTGGCCCAACGCTTGGAAGGCTATGTTCAGGCTGGCGGACACCTTGTCACCACCTACTTCTCTGGCATCGTTGATGAAAACGACCATGCCTGGCTCGGCGGCTACCCAGGCGCCTTGCGCGATGTACTTGGCATCCGTGTTGAGGAGTTCCGTCCCCTGCACCCAGGCGAAACTGTGTCACTGGGTTCGGCTCCTGGCCAAGGCGAGTTGTGGACCGAGATTGTTGATATCACCGCAGAAAACGTCAGCGTGCTGGCCAGTTTTGAGCAGGATGAGGAACTCGGCGGCCGGCCAGCGGTGACCAGACGCGTCTTGGCATCTGGCAGTGCCAGCTACGTTGCAACCCGACTAGATTCTGCTGCCCGCACGGCGGTGCTAGGCAAGTTGTTGGACGCTGCAGGTATCGTCTCCGAACTTCCAGAACACCTGCGTGGTCAGGTTGAATTTGCCCTGCGCCGCGGCGAGAAGTCGGACTTTGCCTTCCTGATCAACCGAACCAACACCGAACTGAGCCTGGACGGTGTTGAAGGCCAGATCATTGGTTCGGCGGATGCTCCGGGTGCCAAGGGAACCCTGGGCGGCCGGGAAGTTGCGGTATTTGAACTGTCCCGCAATAACTAACTGCGGAACCACAAAGATCATGCGAGGTGCCCCCTTTCGGGGGCAGCTCGCATGATCTTTGTAATTAACTGTTAGGTGACGATTTACGCTCGGGATTGTGAGGCCCGGTGGGCGCTCTGAACCATCTCTTCGAGGCTATGGCGCATCTGCCAGTCCAAGTCACGAGCGGCCAACTGTCCGTCAGCAACAATTCGCGCCGGATCGCCCGGGCGGCGTGCTTCTTCTATTGCGGTGAATTGGATACCGGTCACCTTGGCTACCGCGTCCATGATTTCTCGCACGGAAACACCGTCGCCAGAGCCCAGGTTGTACACCGGTTCCAGTTTGGTGCCTGCTTCCAACTTTTTCGCTGCCTCAACGTGCGCCAACGCCAAATCGGCCACGTGCACGTAGTCGCGCACGCAGGTGCCGTCCGCGGTGTCGTAGTCGGTACCGAAGATCTTCGGTGTCTTGGATTCGTTGAGAGCTTTGAATACCAGCGGGAACAAGTTGTGCGGGCTGGCGTCGTACAGCTCTTCGCTGCCCGAACCCACCACGTTGAAGTAACGCAGCGAGGTGTGCTTCAGCCCCGTCGCCACGGCCTGATCACGAATCAGCCATTCACCAATGAGCTTGCTTTGACCATAAGGAGATTCCGGGAAGGTTCCGGTGTTCTCGGTGACCAGCTCAACCGATGGGGTGCCATACACAGCCGCAGATGAAGAGAAAACGATATTCTGCACCCGCGCGTTTTCCATAGCCCGAAGTAGGTTGGCGGTGCCGGTGACGTTTTGTTCAAAAGTCAGCAACGGATTTTTTACCGATTCGCCCGCGTACTTGTAACCGGCCAAGTGGATCACGCCGGTGATGTCATGGCGCTTCATGATTTCGGTGAGCTTTTCGGTATCCAGCACATTGACCGAATAAAAAGGTAGCTCGTTGGCAACAAATCCGCGGACACCGCTGGACATGGAATCAACAATGACCGGGTTCATTGAAGCCTGCTCCAATGAACGCACTACATGCGATCCGATGTATCCAGCTCCGCCGGTAACTAACCAACTCATGCGCGGCCCGCTCCTTGATCTGCAACGACAGTGAAAATATTCGGGGCTTTAAAGCCGGCCTGGGCAAATGCTTCCAGGACCGCTTGGCTAACCGTTTCGATCTGCTCCCGATGGATCAGTGCAATGGAACTTCCACCAAAACCGCCACCGGTCATCCGCGCACCAATTGCCCCGGCTGCTAGTGATGCTTCAACGGCAGTATCTAGCTCTTCGCAGGAAATCTCGTAGTCATCACGCATCGAAACGTGTGATTGGTACAAAAGCTTGCCAACGGCCTGCAGATCCCCGGCTTCCAGCGCCTGCACGGTGTCCAACACTCGCTGATTTTCGGTGACAATATGCTTTGCTCGTCGACGAACCAGCTCATCTTCAATGACCTGTAGCTCATCAACAGTTCCCACATCACGCAGTGAAGGGACCCGCAAGATCTCAGCTGCTTGTTCACAACTACGTCGACGTGCGGCATAACCACCATCTACATGTGAATGCTCCACACGGGTATCGATGACCAATACCACCGCGTCGTTCTGTGCCAGTGGCAACGGTACCGCGCGAGATTCCATGGATCGGCAATCGAGGAACAAGGCATTCTCAGCACGAGACATCAACGAAGCACTTTGGTCCATGATGCCGGTCGGAGCGCCAACAAATTCGTTTTCGGCCCGCTGCGTTAGTTGAGCCATCTGAGTGTGTGAAAGCCCCAGATCATACAGATCTTTCAGTGCCACGATGGTGCTGACTTCCAAAGCGTGTGAGGACGATAGCCCTGAACCCACTGGCACATCGGAATCCACCAGCAGTTCAAAGCCAGAGATCTCAACGTCGTCCAACTGGTTTAGTGCCCACACCACAGCGGTTGGATAGGCGGCCCAGCCAGAAACGGACTGAGGTGTCAGCCCATCAAGTGGCACGCTGGTGACCTTGGGATCTTCATCTGCACCGTAGGTTGACGCTAGGTTCAGTTCGTTCGCCGAATGCTCAAACTGTGCCTTGCGACGAATCGCCACCAACGCATTTTTATCAATGGCAAAAGGAAGCACATAGCCCAGGTTGTAGTCGGTGTGCTCACCGATCAGATTTACCCGCCCCGGCGCACGCCAGATACCTTCCGGGTGACGTCCGTAAAGTTTCAAGAACTTCTGACGCAGGTTTTCGATTCGTCCTGCTGGTTCGTGGATTTCGCTGTTGCTCAAAGCGACACCTCTCGCAATCTTGCTGCCGTCTGTTCCGGCGTAATGTCATTGATAAATGCACCCATGGCGGCCTCAGAGCCGGCCAAGAACTTCAGCTTGTCCGCAGCACGTCGTGGGCTGGTCAGCTGTAGGTGCAATCGGGTGGCAGCCCTGTCCGCTTCGTTAATCGGTGCCTGATGCCAGGCGGCAATGTACGGGGTAGGCGTGTCATAGAGACCATCAAAACGACGCAAGAGATCGCGGTACATGATCGCTAATTCGTCTTTTTCTTCCTTATTCAACGCCGCAAAGTCTGGAACATGGCGGTGCGGAACCAGGTGAGCTTCCAACGGCCAGCGCGCTGCATACGGAACAAACACAGTGAAGTGTTCCCCACGAGCAACAATTCGCGATCCATCCTCGATTTCAGATTCAAGGATCTGTCCCAGCAACGTCTTTTGCGTCTGTGCGTAGTATTCGCGCGCTTGTTCAGCGATCTTTTTTGCCGTCGGGGTCACGTAAGGATAAGCGTAAATCTGGCCATGAGGATGGTGCAGGGTCACGCCAATATCCTGGCCGCGATTTTCAAAGATGAAAACTTGTTCAATGCCCTCCATCGCTGAAAGCTCACGAGTTCGATGAGCCCAGGCGTCCACCACGGTGCGTGCCCGATCATCGGTCAGCGAGCCAAAAGAACCGGCATGGTCAGAGGTGAATACAACCACTTCGCAACGCCCCACAGCGCTCAGTGGCTGTTCAGGTAGCGTCCCGTCAGCTGCAGGTGCTGGCACCCGGCCAAGAGCAGGGCCGAGCGATGGGAAGCGGTTTTCGAAGACCACTACGTCAAATTCCTCGGCGGGAATCTCACTGTGTCGCGCCCCGACGCTCGGGCACAGTGGGCACTGGTCCTTGGGAGGAAGGTAGGTGCGTGACTGGCGGTGCGCCGCCACGGCCACCCAGTCTCCGGTCAAACGGTCAAAACGTAGCTCTCCGGGCTCGCCGCGCGGATCTAGTTCACGTTCGTCGTTGATCTGTTGCGGGAGTGTGCTGCCGGGATCTGCAAAAAACACTGACTCGCGTCCGTCAGCTAAGCGATGACTTATCCAATGTTCAGCGAGCGTCTCGGACTCGATGTTTTTGACTACCATCAGGCTTTCTCCAGTCTCAGATCATGAATGTGCTCGGTAATGGCGTCCACATCCGCAGGGGATAAAGCGTCATCGGTGATGAGGGTGTCGATGGCAGCAAGTTCAGCAATACGGTACAGACCTTTAGTCCCCCATTTGCTGTGATCAGCCAACAACACATTGCTGTTACTGCGTTCAAGGAAGAGTCGGTTGACTTCAACTTCCATCATGTTTGGAGTGCTCAGACCATCTTCAACGCTGAAACCATGGACGCCCATAAAGCAGCGGTCCACATGCAAGGAAGAAATTGCTGCGGTGGCAAGGGGGCCGACCAATGCATCCGAAACGGTTCTCATGCCGCCGGTGAGCAGTACGGTCTGACCTTCTACTGGAGCGTCTTGAAGAAGGTCTGCAATCCTTGGCGAATTAGTCACCACGGTGATGCGCGGAATTTGGCGCAGCGCGCGAGCTAGGGCGAAGGTCGTGGTTCCGGAAGTCAGTGAGACTGACATTCCTGATTCAACCAGTTTGGCTGCTGCCGAAGCGATGGCAGCTTTCTCCGGTAGTTGCAGCTGCGATTTGCTTTGGAACCCTGGTTCATCCGCTGATGAGTCCTGTTGTAATTCGGCGCCGCCGTGAACCTTATGAAGCTCTCCGTCCTTAACCAACTGGTTCAAGTCACGGCGAACTGTCATGTCGGATACGCCAAATTCAGCAGCGAGGTCCGCAACTTTTGCTGCGCCCGCGGCGCGCACGCGCTCAAGAATTTGTTGGCGACGACGGCCAGGCAGGCTCTCACTCACGGGGGCTCCATTCTTCCTCGCCGCACGGCGACGGTGTTGATTCTTCTTCATAATCTAAACACAAACATGTTTATTTCAACAGTCTTGTTGTTTGCTTATGTTCATTCTACTATGATCTAAAGCACACGACCTGACAACGTTGCCCGTATCGGCATTCAAAGAGGAACGCACATGATTCATCATGAAGAACAGCTAAACATTGACGCACAGTGCCTTGTTCACTTGAACAGCGGCGACGTGTCAGTGCTCATCGACCTTGGCGGGCAACAGCTACCTTCCATCGTCCACTGGGGCGCCACCCTAGGGAAGCTCACTTCCCAGCAGGCGATCACCTTGGCCACCGCCAACACCAACCACGTCACTTCCAACAATCAGGACCTGCCGGTACGCACCGACATCTTGGGATCCCAACACGCAGGCTGGTCAGGACGCCCAGGACTAAGCGGAACCCGTGCAGGCAAAGACTGGTCGCCTAAGTTCACGGTGACCTCCGCAGTTCTGCGCAACACCGACGCGCAAGAGATCACCATCAACGGTGAACTAACTTCGGCAACGGCCGCCACACTTCAGATCCTCGCTGCCGACACCGAAAGCGATCTGGAGCTTGGTCTAGACCTCGAACTCACCGCACAAGGTGTGTTCCGAGCTCGCGGAACACTGCGTAATACCGCAGCCACCGCTTACCAGGTTCACGAGTTTGGCCTACTACTGCCACTGCCAAGCAACGCCAGCCAGATCCTCGACTTTGCAGGACACTGGGGCAAAGAACGCGTCCCACAGCGCCGCGAACTGACCGTAGGTACTCACCTGCGCGAAAACCGTAAGGGCCGCACCGGCGCAGACGCCAGCTACGTGCTCAACGTTGGCGAACCCGGCTTCAACTTTGCCACCGGCGAACTCTGGGGCCTTCACCTCGGATACTCGGGCAACCAGCGCGTCTGGGCCGAGAAACTCTACGATGGCAACCGCGCCTTGGGCGCCAGCGAACTGCTGATGCCCGGAGAAATTGAGCTGGGACAGGGCGATACCGTCGACACCCCGTGGATCTACGGCGTCTACGGCAACGGTCTGGATGATCAGGCTCACCGTCTGCACAGCTGGTTGCGCGCCCGCCCCACTCACCCACAACGCCCACGTCCGGTAACCCTGAACGTCTGGGAAGCGGTGTACTTCAACCACGATCTGGCCAAACTCAAATTGCTGGCTGATCGCGCCGCCGACCTTGGTGTTGAACGCTATGTGCTTGATGATGGCTGGTTCGGCTCGCGCCGCGATGACACTTCAGGTCTGGGCGACTGGACCGTATCACCAGAGGTTTGGCCACAGGGCCTGAATCCCCTGATTGATCACGTTACTTCCCTGGGCATGGAATTTGGTCTGTGGTTTGAACCTGAAATGGTCAACGTTGATTCCGAAGTTGCCCACGCGCATCCGGAGTGGATCATGGCTCCAAGTCAGCGACTGCCCATTGAAAGCCGCCATCAGCAGGTGCTGAACCTGGCCATTGATGGAGCCTACGAACACGTCCGCGAGCAGATGCTTGCGGTACTCGAAGCCCACAACATCGCCTACATCAAGTGGGATCACAACCGTGATCTGCTTGAAGCCGGCAATCAGCTGACCGGTAAAGCATCGGTGCATGCGCAGACTCAGGCAGCCTACCGCCTGATGGCTGAGCTCAAGGAACGATTCCCAGAATTGGAAATCGAATCTTGCTCCTCCGGTGGAGCCCGTGTTGATCTGGGCGTACTGGAACACACCGACCGTGTTTGGGCTTCGGATGATATTGACCCATTTGAGCGTCAGCAGATACACCGTTGGACCCAGCAGCTGATCCCAGCTGAACTTATGGGTTCACACGTTGCCTCCGGCGCTTCGCACACCACCCACCGCAATCACTCCTTGCACTACCGTGCAGGTACTGCGTTCTGGGGACATATGGGCATCGAGTGGGACCTGACCGAAGCCGATCCAGAGGACATGAAGGAACTTCGTGCCTGGATCGAATCCCACAAGGAACACCGCGAGCTGCTACACACCGGTCGTATGGTGCGCGTGGACCAGTTCGATTCATCGTTGGACATCCACGGAGTGGTAAGCCAAGACGGCACCGAGGCACTTTTCGCCGTGGTCAGCCTGGCACTAGCGGACACTGACCCTATCGGAAAGTTCAGATTTGCTGGACTCGATAACTCGCTGGATTACCAGATCCGCGATGTCACCCCTGGGTTCCCGGCGAGCGCCGAGTACCAGTCTCGCCATCCACAGTCGACTCACCGTGAACTGAATATGCGTCTGCCCGCATGGTGGCCCGTTGCGGAAGCAGTCATCCTCAGTGGCGCTGGACTGCAAAAAGCAGGAGTCTTCAGCCCTTGGCTCAACCCCGAATCTCTGCGCATCTTGCACCTGCGCGCAACCAGCACTAAGGAAACCAAATGAGTTCCGCAGCCCCCTACCGCTCGCTGAGCCAGGCTAAACGAAGCCGTCGCTCACGCCAAGACCTTCGTCTGGCAATCATCTTCTTAACTCCGGCGGCCATTGGTTTTTTGGTTTTCCTCGTCTGGCCAACCCTGCGCGGTATCTGGTTGAGCTTCACCTCGTACAACCTGCTCACTCCGGCTGAGTTTGTCGGGTTCGCTAACTACGAGCGCATGTTTGGTGATCCGGTATTTTGGCAGTCCATGAAGGTCACCATTGAGTACGTGGTGATCAACATTGGACTGCAGACTGCGGTAGCGCTGGTCATTGCCTTGCTCATGCACCGGCTGACCCAGTCCACACTATTGCGTGGAATCGTGCTGATGCCTTACCTGGTCTCAAACGTGGTTACGGCCATCGTGTTCCTGTGGATCTTGGATGTTCAGTTTGGTGTGGCCAACCAAATCCTTGAGTGGATTGGTGTGGAGAAGATTGGTTTCCTTTCGAGTGAAACGTGGGCTATTCCTACCATCGCGTTGATCAACGTGTGGCGTCACGTCGGTTACACGGCACTACTGATTTTTGCTGGCTTGCAGATGCTGCCCAACGATGTTTTTGAAGCAGCCAAACTAGATGGCGCGGGCGAATTCCGTTCCTTCTTCTCCATCACCATGCCGCTACTGCGTCCGATTCTTGCCCTCGTGTTGATCATGACGGTCATCGGTTCCTTCCAGGTCTTTGACACGGTCGCGGTGACCACCGGCGGTGGACCAGCCAACGCCACCAACGTTCTGCAGCTCTACATCTACGACGTAGCTTTTGGGCGCTTCCAGTTCGGTTACGCCTCAGCAATGTCAGTAGCGCTGCTCGTCGTACTGGGCATCATCACCTTCATCCAATTCCGTTTGACCCGTGCCGGGTCTAGCGACATGAACTAACGGCGGTCCACCATGACAACTACAGCAGCTCATCGCGCAACAAAGACCACGGCACCGGAACCTATCAAGGTTGGCCGACGTGTATCCCCAGGACGCATCGTGGCCTGGGTGGTAATGATTCTGGTCATTATCGTTACCTTGTTCCCGTTCTACTGGATGCTCCGCACGGCGCTGTCCACCAACCAGGGCCTGCAAGCCAACCCGGCTTCGTGGCTACCACCAGAATTCACTTTTGGCGCATTTGAACGTGTTTTGGGGCTGCAGAGCACCGAACAGGCCATCGCTGAAGGCGGTTCGGGTACGCAACTAGACTTCTGGCGTTACCTGCTCAACTCGGTGTTTGTTTCTACCCTGATCACCGTTTGCCAGCTAACTTTCTCAGCCATGGCAGCCTTCGCGTTTTCGCGTTTGACCTGGCCGGGACGAGACAAGGTATTTGCAATCTTCATCGGTGGACTGATGGTCCCTTCGATTTTCACCCTGTTGCCAAACTTCGTCTTGATCAAGCAGCTCGGTTTGATCGATAACCTGGTGGGCATTGCCTTGCCTACGATGTTCATGACGCCCTTTGCGGTATTTTTCTTCCGCCAGTTCTTCTTGAACGTGCCTAAGGAAATCGAAGAAGCGGCATTGATTGATGGGGTATCCAAAGTAGGAATCTTCTTCCGCATTGTGCTTCCAATGTCCAGCTCACCGTTGGCCACCTTGGGAATCCTGACCTACATCACCTCGTGGAACGACTACTTCTGGCCGTTGATGGTTTCCTACACTGACTCCTCGCGAGTGCTCACCGTGGCTTTGGGTGTCTTCCGTTCCCAGTCCCCTCAATCGGGAACTGACTGGGCTGGGCTCATGGCAGCAACACTCATTGCAGCGTTGCCCATGATTCTGCTCTTCGGTGTCTTCGCCAAGCGCATCGTAAACTCCATCGGCTTCAGCGGAATCAAATAGGAGAACCCAATGAAATCCACTGAACTTCGCTCCTCACAGCGCGCCCGGAGAATCACCGCCGTACTCGCCACCACTGCACTGGCTTTAACTGGCTGTGCAGGCAACGGTGAAAACGCTCAGTCCTCCAACACCATCGATTACTGGATGTGGGACACCAGCCAGCTTCCGGCATATCAGAAATGCGCCAGCGGCTTTGAAAAAGACAATCCAGAGCTGAAGGTGAACATCACCCAGTACGGTTGGGACGACTACTGGAGCAAGCTCACCGCAAGCTTCATCGCCGGCACCGGGCCAGATGTTTTCACCAACCACGTTTCGCAATACCCACAGTTCGTTTCGCTAGATGTTCTGGCACCACTGGATGATTTCAAAGACATCCAGGGTGTAGATCAAGATGCGTTCCAAGACGGGCTCAAAGATTTGTGGACCGGTGAAGATGGCAAACAGTACGGAATGCCTAAGGACTGGGACACCATCGCGGTGTACTACAACCAGAAAATCTTCGAGGACGCAGGGGTCAAACCCGAAGAGGTTTCCAACTCGCAGTGGGCCCCAACCGATGGCGGTAGTTTCGAAAAGGTAGTCGCTCACCTGACGGTTGATGCCAACGGAACCCGTGGCGATGAACCTGGGTTCGACAAGAACAAGGTCAAGATTTATGGCCTAGGACTGTCCAACTCCGGCGGCGATAACGCGGGTCAAAGCCAGTGGGCAGGCTTCGCTGCTTCCAACGGTTGGCAGGCAACCAACCAGCCACTGTGGGGAACCCACTACAACTACGATGATCCGAAAGTTCATGAAACTTTGGACTGGTACTTTGGACTCACCGACAAGGGCTTCATGCCACATTACGGTCAGTTCAACTCCGCCGATGGTGTCATCGGTCAGGTCACTTCCGGTTCAGTCGCCATGGTGACAGATGGAGCCTGGATGAACGCGTCCTACGCAGCCAGCGAAAGCAAGATTGGTGCAACGCGTTTGCCAAAGGGTCCGGATGGAACCAGCAAGTCCGCCATTAACGGACTGGCCGACTCGGTAGTCAAGAGCAGTGACAACCCTGAAGCGTCCGCACGTTGGGTTGCCTACCTGGCCAGCGAGAAGTGCCAAAGCGTGGTCGCCAAGGCGGGCGTGGTCTTCCCAGCACGTCGTGACGCCACGGATATCACTTCAAAGATCTACGCGGAAAAGGGTCTGAATCCGGAAGCTTTCACCGGTCCAGTGAAGGAAGGCAATACGTTCTACCTTCCGGTCACTGACCACGGAGCCGACGTCACCTCGTTGATCATTCCAGCATTGGAAGATCTCTGGGCCAACCGCAGGCCGGCGTCCACCTTGGACAAAACCAATGACGCCATAAATAACGTGTTCACCAACTAGCCACGTTTACCTTGCACATAGATGTAGCCGACAGCCTGAGGCTGTCGGCTACATCTATTTTCAGCGGTGCACTGATTTCCCGTTTTTAGTGCCCTGAACCAGTCTGGTTCAGCTTGGGAAGTGGCATCTGGATTTCTCCGGTTTGAATCTTTTGATAATCATCCGGCGTGACCACAGGAATTTCGTACCCTTCCTTATCAATCAGCTTTCCGTCTTCAAAATGGTCTCCGTCAATCAGTCCGCAAACTTCGTCTTGTTTGACCATGCGAGGAGGGGCCGCCGAGAAGACCGAAGCGTTCTTGGTATTGCCAAAAGTGAATTCGTTGAACAGCAGATTGAGCAGCACGGCCATGATGGCTGCGGAGGAAATGCCGGAGTGGAAGATCGTCTCAAACCAGGTGGGGAAACCTGAGTAGAAATCACTCTTGACGATCGGGATGCAACCAAAGGCAATCGACGTGGCCACGATGACCAAGTTCATGCCGTCGTACTTGACCTTAGAGAGCGTACGAATTCCGGATGCCGCCACGGTGCCAAAGAGTACGATTCCCGCACCACCCAAGACTGGGGTTGGAATGGCTGCAACAACGCGTCCTAGGACAGGAAGCAGGCCAAGCACCATCAAGATGCCGCCGCCTGTAGCCACAACAAAGCGGCTGGTAATTCCCGTGATAGCCACTAGGCCAACGTTTTGCGCAAACGCCGACTGGGTGAAGGTATTAAATATCGGGGCAATCGCGGAGGAGGCCATATCGGCACGCAGTCCATTAGCGATTCGCTTTGAATCAACCTTTGTCCCAGCAATTTCACCTACAGCAAGAACGTCAGCCGTAGTCTCCGTGAGGATCACCAGCACCACGATGGTCATGGAGATGATGCCGCCAATTTCAAATACCGGCATTCCGAAAGCGAAGGGACGAGGGAAAGCGAAGAAGGCGCCTTGGCCTACCTTGGAAAAATCGGTCATGCCAAGCAAGGCGGCAACCACGGTTCCGATCACGATGGCCAGCAGAATCGACATGCGTGAGATCGCAGCGTTGCCCACCTTGGAGAGCAGCAGTACTATCAGGAGCGTGAGGGCGGCCAAGCCAATATTGCTAAGCGATCCGTAGTTTTCGGCCTTTGCGTCTCCGCCCATGGCCCAGTTAGCGGCAACCGGGGTGAGCGAGATTCCGATCATCGTGATGACTACGCCGGTGACAACCGGCGGGAAGAACCGGATAATCCTCGCGAAAAACGGGGCAACAAATAACCCAATTAGTGCTGCGACAAGAACTGCGCCGAAGGCCGCTGGCAGTCCCCCGCCACCGTTCACTATGGCCACCAAGGTAGCCACCGAGGCGAACGAGGTGCCTTGCACCAAAGGTAACTGAGCTCCGAAGAATGGAATGCCGATGGTTTGCAGCAAGGTGGCGATGCCACCAACAAACAGACAACAAGCGACGAGCAGGCCGATATCTTCTGGTGAGACTCCAGCTGCGTTGCCGATGATCAGTGGCGGAGCAATAATTCCTCCGTACATGGTCAAGACATGCTGTAAGCCGTAGGCCAGACTTTTCCCAACCGAAAGTTCTGTGTCCTCGGGTCTTATGGCTTTGATAGATTCATCAGGTGTAGCGCTCAAGGCTGACCTCCTACGTCAGTTGCTGCCAAGGGTGTGCCAGTGTGTCCGCACCGGCACACCCTCAACGCTGTTCGTTTAGATAAAAGCCGGGATATTGGCCCAGATTGGGTGATTAGCCTCGGTGTCTTCACGGGTAATGGTCGCTTCGATCAGACCGTAGGGACGATCCGCCGCGAAGAAGACCTCGTTGGGGTTGTCCTGTCCGAAGACGTCCAAGTCCACGAGGAAGTGGTGCTTGTTGGGCAAGGACATCTTGATTTCGGCAATTTCTGGGTGCGCTTCAAGAACGGCCTGTCCCATCTGGAACATCGTTTGCTGCAATGCGTAGGAGTGAGTCTGCGCAAATTGGGTCAGCAACAGGTTACGCACCGAGGCATACAGAGAATCAAAGTCGATTCCTTCAGCGATAGCCTGATCGGTGTAACGCCAGCGAGCGGTCACATCGGTAGCCAGGATGCGGTCGGTGGTTTCCTTCAGGGTTGTGTACTTGTCCTGTGGAAAACCGTGGAATTCGCTGCCAGTGGATTTGAGCACCGTGAGATCTTCAAGACCGGAGACGATGGATTTTTTGCCTTGAGCATCGATTTCCAGCACTGCGGTGCGGACCTCGGACTTGTTCTGCGAGAAGGCATGGTCGTGATCGTTGATGCGGTCCCAAGAGAACTGCTGCGCTGCCCAGCGACCGCCGGTGATCCATTCAAATTCACCGGTGAAGTGTTCGCCCAACTTCACCAGGAATTCCTCTACGGCGCCCACGCCATTGCGGGCTAGGCCGTAGACAGTGTTTTTCTGCGTGTCGGTGGCGACAACTCGTGAATTGTCTCCGTCTTGGTGTGCGGCGCTGAAGTCACCGTGTAGCTGGCTGGTGACGTTCAAATCTTGGATCTGGTGGCGTTCGGTGTCGCGGGTGATTTTGACCAAGCGAACTTCGGCCTTGCCGTACTGGTTGGATCCGAGCACGATCTTGGTCTGGGTTGGGGCGGTGGTTTCGGTAGTCATTTCTCTAACTCCCTCGGTATGTGGAATAGGCAAACGGGCTGATAAGAAGGGGTACGTGGTAGTGCTCATCGACGTTGTTTACGAAAAAATCGATGCTTACCGCGGGGAAGAAGCTTTCCGTTCCCTGCTTCCCGAAGTAGTCGCCGGTTTCAAAAGAAATCCGGTAGCGACCGGCTTCACCCTTTGTCGGTCCGAGATTTTTGATACGGCCATCCGCATCGGTCAATCCCGTTCCGATTTCTTGCCAGCCGGATGCCGTTTTGGCTTCCAGCGTGGCCTTAACACCGGAGGCAGGCCTCCCGGTCCCGGTGTTGAGTATGTGGGTGGTGATGTGGCTGCGTTCTGCACTGTCATCTGCCATGGTCATCTCCTAATCGTTGGAGGGAATTAGTTAGTAATGAGGTCTTTGAGCCGAAGGACAGCTATTTCGCGCAATTGCCGGGCGACTTCGGCAGCTTCTGTTTTTTCATCGTTGCTCAGCCGGCGTTCGCACTCGGCCAGAATCTCTTCGGTGCTTCGACCTGCTGCACGGATGAGGAAAACGCGGTCAAAACGCTGTTCATAATTTTGGTTGGCCGCTTTCAGACGCGAGGTGGCATCACCATCTAGGCTCAGTGAGGCCTGCTCGCCACGAGACATCTCGGCTTCCTTGCTTTGACCCTGCGCCCGTTCGCCGATGCGCGGGTGCTGCGCCAAGGCAGCATCAAGTTCTTGGGGGTCAAAAGGAGCGATGCCGTCTAGGGCATAGGAAGAAAGTTCGTCCCGGTTTGCAAAAGGACGGGCAGCAATCAGCTCATGGATCCAACGGTCCACATCAACGCAGGGCCGTAAGAGAGTTTCGGCTTGGTCTGCGGATAGTTCGTTGAACGCGTCGAGGTGCATTGGGTGATCAGCTCATTTCATCGGTCGACATTCCACGGACCTTGGCTGAACACCCTTACCACCGAAAAACTACTTTCGGCTTCGACTCGATGCTGGTTTCGTGGAACCTTGTGGCTCAACTGTAAGCCAACTCACGCAGTGCGCGTCAAGGGAATGCGCCAGAAATTTACATGATCGTATTTGTTAAATACTTTTCACAGGGCGGCCAAAACTACTACCTCGTAGCCCTTGCCAAGGACCCAGAGTGGCTCACATACTGGTTTCACTAGATAAAAGATAATTTTCACAATACGAAAATTTGAGAACGAGGGAGAGTCTCATGACCACCGTCGACCCGACAAAAATTAAATTTCAGACGCAGGAAAATGATTCATCTGGCAGCACGGATGCGTTGCGAACCGGATTGTTTCAGCCGATCGAAGGTCTGGACCCAGACATGGCGCGACACCCAAAGATCTCGCACACTGCACCCTCTGCATGGACCAAGATCTTTGGTTCTAACGCCGAGCACTAAGGGTCACGGCGAGCGCCAAAGCGCAGCGCACGGAACCCCTGTCCCACCGAGCCTTCGTCGGGAAATTAACGTCGCGTGAAGTCCATGAAGTCTGCCGGCGAGGTGCTCGGTGCAGCCATCATGCCCACCACGGAATCGACCAAGAAGTAGCCCACCGATTCCCAGGTGCCTATCGCTTCACCCTCATTAACCGAGCCCTCATATTCGGCGCAGAGTCCCAACAGCATTGGACCTAGGATCTTGGCGCGGGCGCTGATAACAACCTCAGGAAGACCCTCTAACTCTTCGGGCAGCCGCCTCTTCACTTCACTTCCCCGCAGGTCCTCATCAACCAAACCGGCCAGCATCTCGCGCAGGTCTGGACGAAACAACGCCTGAAATAGGAATTTTGCTCGCCATGAAGGTTTAGGCAGTGCATCAAAAGAAAAGACCAGTGGCAGCGTGTACAGCGTGACTATTTCACGCAGATTCATCATTGATGCATCCGAGCTCAACGGCAGTTCAGCGCGGATGGCCCGAACGTCATCCATCGCACGGCCAACCATCGCAGCTAAGAGATCGTCTCGACTCCCAAAGTGATATTTGATGGCCGAGTGGTTCGCCGTGCCAGCATGTTCGGTGATCTTGCGGTTAGAAACCGCATCGATTCCGTGCAACGCAAAAAGCTCTTCTGCCGCATCTAGCAGTACTTCTCGCGCCTTGTCGCTATGTCGACTCACGGAATATTTCCCTTCAAAGCTGGTACGTCCAGTGATCTTAATGGTGATCTATGGCGCTTCCAATGTCATTTTTACGCCACGTGGCGTAAAGTCGTTGATGTACTTCATCTAAAGCCAGTTGTTCCACCAAAGCAACTCGGACTGTCTAAACCTCAGGAGCCAGAGCAATTGAGCACTGCACCCACCGATCCACACAGCACGCCGCCTTCTCGGCGCGAAGCAAAACTGGAACCACACGAAACCTCTGAACAAGAGATCGCCGCCAAGCGGGCCAAGGCTGAAAAGATCGGGCGGACAGTTGCCGTTTTCATCATGCCATTGATGATCGTGGGCATGATGATTTGGGGCTACCTAGGTGCTATGCACCATCAAGAAGCCAAGAACATGCCTGTTGCAATCACCGCATCAAGCTCAACAGCCGCAGAAAAATTTGCTGAGTCACTTGAAGAGAGTGACGGCGATGCGGTGGACATCAAGATTCTCGACTCCGCATTAGAAGCTCGAACACAGGTCACTGACCGCGAGGTCACGGCAGCGGTGGTGCTTGATGATCAATCTGCAACCCTGTACACCGCCAGTGGCGCAGGTGTTTCCAGCTCCTCGGCAATCACCGCAGTGCTCACCCCGGCTTTGGCGCAACAGGGTTTCACGGTCAACAGCCAAGACCTTGTGCCACTTCCTGCCAATGACTCCATGGGCATGGGCGCGATGCTTCTGTCCACAGCAATGATCACTGCCGGTTACATGCCATGGTCTTTGGCTTTCTCCAACTCTCCTGAACTGCTCAAGCGCCGCCGTGCACTGCCACTGTTGGCCGGCTGGTAACTTCTGCTCTCAGGTTTGGGCATCTTGATTGGCGGACCAATTTTGGGCGTCATTCCAGCAGCGAGCATTATCCCGGTCTGGGGCACGCTGGCCTTGGGCGTCTTTGCCGTCGGTTCCTCGCAGGTTCTTTTGACCCGCATCTTTGGTCCTATGGCCGTCATCCCAGGCATGTTCCTGTTCATGGTGCTCGGTCAGCCGGCCTCCAATATGGGCATGTCGGTTTATATGCTGCCTAAGATCTTCCCGTTCTTGCACCAGTTCCTACCGATGCCTGCCCTGGGTGAGGCCATGCGATCGGTACTCTACTTTGATGGCAACGGGGCCGCGAAACATCTTTTGATTCTCATCGCTGGCGCGGTGGCAGCTATCTTGCTGACCACGCTGATCGACTTCCTGAGGACTCGCAAGGGTAAGAGCGCTACCCCTACCCAGATTAATGTCGCCTCCCTCCACGGGGGACCTCGCCCGCAAAACCGGGCATGGCGCTACATCGCTCTGGGCGCAGTACCTTTCACCATGATCGCCATCATGCTTTCGGCAATGCTCGGCGCCATGCAGGAACCAACTCCACGCCACATGCCAGTGGCCCTGGTTGGTTCCACAACACAACAGGCACAGCAGATGGCCGATTCCTTGAATGAATCAATGGAGGGAAAGTTCGACTTCACCATCGTGGATGATGCAGCTGAGGCCAAATCCATGGTCGAGTCTCAGGACCTCACCGGCGCATTTATTCTGCCAAGTCAGGATGATCCGCAGGCAACTATCTATACCGCGCAAGCCTCAGGCAATGCCGCCTCGCAGGTAGTAGTTCAGGTCTTCACCCAGATCGGTCAGTCCCAAAATATGACCGTAGATCATCAGGAGCTCGCGGCACTGCCAGCGGGCGACAATATGGGCACGGTGGCCATGTATCTGGGCATGGGATGGGTGATGGCAGGCTTCATGGTCATCATGGTTGGTTCCACAGCTGCACCGCATACCCGTCCGTTACCAAAACTCATCCCGCTGCTGGCCGTGTACTCGGCCTTCATGTCTGTCGTGTTGTATTTGATTGCCGGACCGTTCACCAACTCGGTTGATGGACACTTCTGGAAGCTGTTTAGTGTCGGCATGCTCGCCATCTTTGCCGTGGCGATGCTAACTACGGTATTCAACCGTCTGATCGGAATGCTCTGCCTGCTGCCAACAATGCTGATCGTGATGTTCCTCGGTGTGCCAGCGTCCAACGGCGCACTGTCGATCTATATGGAACCGCGCATGTTCAACATCCTGCATGACATCCTTCCGATGCCAGCGGCCGTTGAATCCATTCGATCAATTCTGTACTTCGATTCAGAAGGCCTCGGTGCACATTTGATCACCCTAGCCATCTGGGCCCTGGTGTGCTTGGCCCTGACCTTGGTGATCGACCAGCTTAAGGTCGTGCAAACAACCAGCCACCCCATCCCTGAAGAGGAACTAGCCGCCCTTCAAGGACGCGCATTGGAAGCTAAGGCAACGCAGGCTGCGCAGAGCGCAGATCAAATTGATGCCGAAGCCCAGCACCTGATCGATGATCAGAAAGAGACGGTTACGGTGTAGCCGTACCAACGATTCAAGACACCGCGGGGCCGATGAAAATTGGTCCCGCGGTGTCCTTTTTGGAATTAGCTGCGCCGGCACCGAATGCTTGAGGTCCAGTATCTTCCTGCGTCTTCACCGCAATGTCGCTAGAGTTTGAGCACACTCGCCGGTTCCTCAACTGGGCATTATGGCTAGGTCTTCCTAGGATGGGAGCACGCACGCTCACCACCGTTGATGGAACCAGGCAAGGAGAAATGATGGCGCAGTCACCCCACTCAAGCGGGCAGGGTCGCACGATCGTGATCACTGGAGCGGGTTCAGGCATTGGCCGTGCCACCGCACGATTGCTCTTATCCCAGGGCTGGAATGCTGCCCTTGCCGGGCGCACCACGGCCACCTTGGAAGAAACGGCACAGTCCCACCCCTTGGCCTTGATCCATCCCACCGACGTCACCGATCCGAGTGCGGTGGACAAGCTCTTTGCCGCGACCCATCAACGCTTTGGATCAGTAGACGTGCTCTTTAATAACGCGGGGGTGTTTGGGCCAGCGGTATCTATTGACGAGTTGACCCCAGAACAGTGGGATCAAATATGCCAGATCAATCTCACCGGTGCCATCAATGCGGCCCGTAGCGCCTTTGCTCATTTTAAAGCGCACGCCGGTGGCCGCATCATCAATAATGGGTCCATTTCCGCTCAGGTTCCACGCGTCAATTCGGTGGCCTATACGGTGACCAAACACGGGATCGCCGGGTTGACCAAGTCGCTAGAACTAGATGGACGCCCCTACCGGATCCGCGCCACACAAATCGATATTGGCAATACCGCCAGTGACCTACTTGATGATTTTGGTGCCAACGATGGTGCCCTGCAACCCAGTGGACAGCGAATTGTAGAGCCGTCCTTCCCTTTGGAAGAAGCCGCCGAGGCCATTGCCTACATTGCCGGAGTTCCTTTGGGAACTTCTATCAATCAGTTCACAATTACCGCCGGTGGCATGCCGTACATCGGACGAGGCTAGGCGAACCCCATGCGCCTAGAGATTCCAGATCATCACCGACGTGCTCAGCGCGGTTTACCGCAAGGATTTGCCGGTACTTGAGCAGTGGTGTTCGAAGGACATCCAGTGGGATATCGCGGGCAGGCCGTCCATGCAGGGTTTAGAAACAAGTGCAGATGGCCAAAGCTGCAGCAACCAGCAATCAGTGACTCACTTCAGCCACGTCATCAAGTTCGCTTCTGCTGGTAAGGCCGCAAAAATCACCGCGGTCCGCAGCTATTTTGTCGAACAGCCGGGAGCTGAACGGGCGGTTTAGAAGTACTCTGCCAGTAGCGCTTCAAGCTTGCCGAGGGCCGAATTCCAAGCCTTGGTGCTTGTTTCCACGACTTCATAGGGTATCGGTCCCTGGGTCAGGGAAAGCATGGTCTGGCCGGCGAACTCTTTGAATTCAATGCGTGTTTCGATGATCAGGTCCAAGGTCATTTCATGTGGACCATCGGCGCTGACCAGACATTCATATTCATCAAAGGTCGTCAGTACTGCCTTGAGCGGAACCTTTGAGTCTGGGTTGTCGACCTGCACCATTTCCAGTTCATGGCGACCGCCAACTTTGGCTTCAAAAACGACAGAATCTTCATTAACTGCCCAGCCGTGAGGACCCCACCATTGAGCGATGATTTCGGGTTCTACAAAAGCTGCCCAGACGGCAGTTTTCGGTGCAGAAAACTGTCGGGCGATAACCAGTTCAGTCAACGATTCCATGTACTCAATGGTATCGCTACTTAAAGATGCTGTAGCCCCAACCTTGACCGCACGCCACCTTCAACTCTTTTAGCAAAACAGTGGAAAAGTACCACAAACGATGGCAGACGAGAATGCCGGTTCTGCCACGTTGGTCGCAATCGAGTTCAAGGCGAAGGTGAAGGTGAAAAGTAGGTTAGACATTTGGTGTTCTCCGTACTCGTGAATGCGATGATGATCTGTCGCGGCATTCATATGCCACTAACTACTTTTCATCGCGATCGCTGTCTCGCACCTGTACAAAAGAACAGTTCTCGCAAACTATCTACTTTCAGCTGGATTTATTCCCTCCCGGTAAATCGGGCTGGATTCTTCCTTTCTCCCCTGACGCAATAAGGCCTCACTCCTCTCTACCGGCCTAACCTTCTTGGACCAAGAATCGTTGAACTTTTGTACACCGCAAGACTGTACGGAAGTACAGGGTCAGTTGATTCAACGGCTAATACAGTCGTTATCAACAGCAACGATTCCAAACCAGGAAGGGCCCATCATGAACGGATTGCAGCTAACCGGCGTTAGTCGTAGCTTCGGGGACCGTACCGTCTTGCACAGCATGGATCTTTCGGTCCAGCGCGGCGAGATCGTCGGTTTCATCGGAGGCAATGGTGCCGGCAAGACAACCAGCATGAGGCTGATCTTGGGGCTACTGAGCGCCGATCAAGGACAAATTACGTGGGACGGCAAACCCATCTCCACCCAGGATCGACGCAACATCGGTTACATGCCTGAAGAACGCGGACTTTACCCACAGATGCCGGTACGCGAGCAGATCATCCACTTTGCATTATTGGAAGGTCACAAGCTTCCCGCTGCACGCACGGTGGCAGATGATCTCATCGCTTCGTTGGGACTTCAGGGTAGGGAACGCACACTCATTCAGGATCTCTCGCTGGGCAACCAGCAGCGTGTTCAGTTAGCAGTTTCACTGGTGGGCAACCCAGCACTTCTGGTACTCGACGAACCATTTTCTGGCCTAGATCCCAGCGCTGTGGCAACCATGGGCGAATTGATCCGTGAACAAGCTGCCCGCGGAGTCGGAGTACTTTTCTCTTCTCACCAACTGGATCTGGTTGAACGACTCTGTGACCGGGTCTGCATTCTCGATCAAGGCCGAGTCAAGGCCAGCGGAAGCATCGCAGAACTAAAAACCGAAGGTCAAAGCCGTTGGCAACTGAACTTCTCTCGTAATGCAGATGCCTTCGCAGCTGAAACAGCAATGCTCCAGGCCATCGACGTAACGAGGTCTTCCACTGATCGAAACAGTGTTGTGGTCTCCTTGGAAGGCGATGACCGCGACATTCCTGCGCAGCTGCTAGCCATTGCGCAGAGACACGGTGGACTGCGCAGCATCGAATCCGTTCAACGTTCTTTGGATGAATTACTCACGAAGCAATACATTTCAGCTGGTTTGGCCACACCGACCGAAGTCGAACCAGTTACAAGAGCATCGGAGGCAAGTAAATGAGCACCGTTTCGAAATCACGACAAGCATTACGCGAAACAGGACTAGTTATCCGTAGGGAAATCCTCACCAGAACGGCAAACCGCACCATTCTATTGACTACCGGGCTACTCGCCTTGGGCGTCGGTGCGGCAGCAGGTGTTGGAGGCTGGTTTCTGGTCAATTCCGCGCAAGGCCTTGAGACGTTCAGCTTGAACCCTCGAATGCTCTTCGCCACTGCCATGATCTGTGCGTTGCTAACTTCTCTGGTCTACTCCTCACAAAGCTTGACCGCCGGAGTGGTGGAAGAGAAGTCCTCGCGAGTTGTTGAAATCCTGCTCACTAAGATCGGCATCGGTCCGCTACTTGCCGGAAAACTACTCGGCATCGGACTGGTCACACTGGCTCAACTACTAGTGATCGGCGGGGCCGGAGTACTCGGGTTCACAGTGGTGGATGGGTTCTCTCTTCTTGATATGCAAGTGGGTCCATCATTGGTGTGGTTTATGGTGTGGTTCTTGCTCGGCTATGCGGTTTTCGCGCTGCTCAACACCGCGTTGGCAGCCACCGTGGCCAGGCAGGAGGACCTGGCTTCGGCAGTCATGCCACTGTCGGTGTTGCAAATGGCACTTTTGGTTATTTCGCTGTACGTCTTACCTACTCATCTAGATAACGCCTGGCTTCATGCTCTGTCCTTTGTCCCGCTATTTTCCTCTTATTTGATGCCTATTCGATTCGGCCTTGACGGCATTGAAATGTGGCAAATGATTGCAGCCGCCGGCCTCAGTGTGATGGCAATCCCTGTCCTGTTCTGGGTTGCAACCCTTCTTTATCGCAACAATGCCCTGCGTACCGGGTCTCGAGTCTCGCTGCGTACTTCCCTGAGCTCGGCCGACTAACGCTAGTTCCTAAACCTGGTCACTACGTCTTTGAAAGGACAAGAACAATGACTGAAAACAACACCGCGCAAAATAGCCCGTCCAAATCCTCGAAGCTCAAGAAGCACCTTCGAAATCTCGGCCTGCTCCTCTTGGGCATCGCCGTGGCTTACGCCATCACCACCTTCCTCGCCTAGCCGCTGTCCAAACCTCATAGCCTGAAAGCGCATCGCCATGACCGTCATTCTCAATCCTTCACTTCCGGCGACCCAAGCTGGCACCACGGCAGCGCAACAGGCCCAACCTCTACTAGATGGTCTTGGTCGGGCACCGATCCGCACAGTCTCAGCAACACAATTTGCCGGTCGTAATGGCAGCTGGATCATGGAATTAACAGACGGAAGTCAGATATTCGTCAAGAAGTTCAATGCATCTGCGACATCACCGCAGGCATTTGCCCGATCAATGAATTTTTCGTTCTTTGCTAGAAACAATCCACAGCATGCGCCTAGCACCCCTAAATTGTTAGCGGGGGATGAATCAACTGGCCTGTTGCTGTTCGACTACTGTCCCGGAACTAGCCTGGCTCATCTGATCGTCCAGGATGCTTTGCCCGTGAGTTTCGCGGCAGATTCCGGCAGGTTATTGGCACGATTACATTCAGGCCCAACTGACGGACTGGATCCAGCGGGCAGTACGCTCCCGGTGCAGACGTTGCGCTTCGGTGTCACACATACCAGGTACTTGGATTTCACGTTGGCAGAACTCAGCCTGTACCCAACTTTGCAACAGGACGGCGAACTCCTTCAAGCGCTCGAAGCCCTACATGATGCTGAGGAGACAAACCGCAAATCACCGATTCACGGTGATCTGCGGTGGGACCAGTTTCATGTGAACGATTCACAACTGAATCTGTTGGATTGGGAAGACTTCTGCCTGGGAGACCCGGCACGAGACATAGGAACACTGGCCGGGGAATGGATCTATCGCGCGGTGCTCGACACGGTCACCTCTCGTGGCGGAGCCGATTCTCCACCCGAATACTTTGACGAAAACAGCGCGACAACCCTGATATCTCACCGGCTAGCTGCAGTCGTTCCGCAGCTACAGGAGCTGTGGCACCACTATCGGCTTAATTCCAGCACCGATGACTCGCAACTGGCATTGCGCGTCACCGCGCGGCTGGGCTGGCACTTGGTGGATCGTTCAATGGCTAGGGCAGCCATGGTTTCTAGGCTCCCCGGAATTGAACGGGCAGCGGCAGGCATCGGCCGTAGAGCCCTTTTAGACCCCGCACGATATAGCCACGCACTAGGTTTCGGAAAGGACTGAGAATGGACGCCCTACTTACGGCAACTAAAACTAATTTCACTGACATCTTGGCGGCCATCTCAGAATCCGTTCAGTTGGACCTGGTGAAAATGACGGCAAGGATCGATGGGCATCATTTTGACGCATCAAGTCCGGGGGAGCTCAAAAACGAACTGAGTGCCCAGATTTATAAGCATCTGCACATCCGCAATCCCATTATAGATACCCAGCCTACAACCGGAGAACAAGATCTAGCCGCGCAGTTCACCGCCCTGGTTCCACACCGAAGTATTTGGCAGGTAGCGGATTGTGGATTCGAAAGCTCGGCGTCAGTAAATGGAGAATCCCACGTCATCGTGAAGCTCGGCGGTGTCAAGGTTCTAGTACCACAGTCCGACGTACGTAGGGACCCTGTGAAGGAAACGTTGGCCGTACGTCTGCCCAGCTGGCGTGCCCGAACCACACCAGGATATTTGCTGGTTCTCGGTGAGCTTTCCCCTGGGCCTTCCATCGATACAGCTCGGCTCTATTTTGGTTGTGAAACCCATGCTCAAGCCTTAGAGCTCTTTCCCGAGTTACTTCTAACGCTTGCAGCTTCGGGAATTGGATACCACCTCAAGGCGCTGTCATCCTCATTGGCTTACCCTCGCAGTGACGCGATCGTTGCCTATGTACCGGCAGTGCACGCTGCAAAAATTGCGGACCTGCTTGGTCGGGCCATGAAAGACCTGTCGAGCACTCCAAATAGCTCTTCGATATTCACTCAACCGCTTGGTAAGGGAATCACCCTGGCCGAAGAGAGTATCGATCAACGTCCGTCCCACCGATCCCTGAGCTTCGGGCAACATCGCTCTCGGGTTCTAGCCGATGCACTTTTCCGTGCTGACCGCGAAAAGATCGGTCTATCTCAGGCGTGGATTCAAGAAGCGGCTGAGGCCCGGATTGACCCTAACCGGCCGTCTACTAACCTGTAAATTTCCCCGCTGACCACACACCCATCACAACAAATGCCGTTTCTTTGGCGCATCACTAAGGAGCAACATCATGAGTAACACCAACGCACTGACCGATCTAGCCCAGGCGCACACTGCCTATGCCGCACCAAGCGAACTAGGCGCCGACGCAGCCGCAGAAGCACCGGCAACCAGCCCGCTGTGCATCGGCATCATCGTCGGCGCTACCCTCGGCGCCGGCTGCTAACCCACTGAGAACGCATTAACTAACCGTCAAACTAAGCACTACCCAATCAATCAAGGAGCACCATCATGAGCAACACCAACATCGTTGAGAACAACAGCGCACTGACCGATCTAGCCCAGGCCCACACTGCCTATGCCGCACCAAGCGAACTAGGCGCCGACGCAGCCGCAGAAGCCCCCGCAACCACCCCATTCTGCGCAGGCGTCTTGATCGGCGCAACCCTGACCGTGGGTTGCTAAGCCTCACCTCAATCAGTGACTGCGGCGGGGTGCTTGGCCGGCAACGGCCGTTCGCTCCGCCGCATCATTCCACAGCTACCCCAGAGGAACACCATGACAACAGCGCACAGCACCACGCCGGCTCAGGCATTGGATCTTTCGTTGGACGGCTTCGGCTATCGTAAAGTTGCGCTGGTTCTGACAGGTTCTGCTGCGACCCAAGTCATGCCATTCTGGCTCGATTGGATTCTGGCCGCAGCACCCCACACGCAGTTCAGAATCATCATGCGAGACTCCGCGAGCCGCTTCATCACTCGACACAGTTTGGAAACGCGTTTACGCGCTCGTGTACATTCCGATCATTGGGAAGACGAGGTGATCGCGGCACATGTGGAGCTAGCTGAATGGGCAGATCTCATGCTGATCTATCCCGCAACTTTGGACTATGCATCGCGCCTCGCCAGCGGAATTACCGATTCCCCATCATTACTCGCTGCGCTCAGTACAAGTGCACCGGTATGCATCGCTCCCTCGTTGCCACCCCGCGCGCTGTCCAATCCGCTGGTAACAAATATCTTGGATGCCTTGCGCACCCCAAAGAACTTCGTGGTCATCGATCCGGTACCTGGCCCCAGCGAATCTAGTGATAGCGCGCTGGCGTGGGTACCTCCACCTTTTCCAGCAGTTATGCGTCGTCTCGAATCGTTGCGAGTTGCTGGAACTATCGGTTCGACAACGGACCGCTAATGACGACAGCCAATTTCACTCCGGCCGCAGGATTCAGGGTGCAAACAGGGTTACTGGCTACCGAAGTAACCAGTCATGACGGCGTCTATTCATGGCAACATCGCCTGGGCGCACATGCCCCGCTCAGTTTTTCCACCCTTGTGCCGTCAGGGCTAACGAACATGACTCACGATTCAGAATTGGTCATATGGGGACAAGGCGACAGCTCGGATCGCAGTTACCGAACCCATGCCGGCGCATCCCTTGCGATTCATCTTTTGGACCCAAAACCGGTCAAGTTGCGAGTTATTGGGAAACTCTGGGGCGCTGCACTCAACGAGATACACAATGTTCGTCCTGATTCCAAAGTAGCTTTCACCAAGCCTCGCACCTTGCAACGCGCTGCCGCATGGCTCGACGGCGCTTGGAAACCAGCTCGTACCGTTCTTGGTACCGCCGGACTGAACCGCATGAATGATTGGGCTATTCGAATGAGCGAGGGCCATCATCGTGTACTCGTACACGGTTGCCCTGGAATGGCTCACTGGGTCCTGACTGCCGATGCACGATCGGGAAGTCTGCTCACCGGCGAAGATACAGGCGTCGCGAACCCAGTCTATGATTTCGGCTGGATTCTGGGCGAAATTGCCGAGCTCAGGGCATTTCACCCTTTGTTAGGCCCTGTGTTGAACCAGTTAGAGGAAGGTCTTCTCGACTGCTTTCCCGGTGTGCCCAACTTGAATGATCTGAACTTGGCGCGTGCCTTCCGACTGGTTCACCATGCCTTTGATTGGCACCACTATGCCGGAGCATCGATTGAACAGGCCACATTGCTTTTGCGATTAGCAACGAATTACATATCTAACCCGGTAGGAACTGATCAGGAAATCTCATGAACTCGACCCCCTTGAAAGCACCCCAAATGCGCAGCATGACACTTGATCAGGGTGCCCGCGCAATCGCCATTCAAAACCCAGCAGCGCGAAACAGTACATTCGTTCTTGCCATTGCCTCAGGGATGCGGCACGAACTACCGGGTGAAGAAGGAATGCTTCACTTACTTGAGCATCTGATTTACCAAGATAGTGCGGCAATAACCTCAAGCGACCGTGAAGCTGAACTTAACAGCATTGGCGGTGTCTTGGGCGGACACACTCACATGGACTACACCGAGTTCTACGAAACGGTATTACCTTCTGATCTGTCTGGCATGGTTGCCCGGGTGATTGAACAGGTTTTTCATCCAGCATTTCAACCTGAGCAGATTAATGAACAAATCCAAGCTGTATGCACCGAACGGACCCAGCGTTTGGCTCCCGTACCTGGTGAAGTATTGCCGTTCCCACACCTGACTTGCCAGTATTGGGAAGATCACGCGCATGGCCACGATGGCACAGGCGACAAAACCCTACTTTCTAGAGTTTCTGTCGAGCGTCTGCAAAACCTACACGCAAAACACTACCGCCCTGAACACGCTGTTTTGGTGGCTTTCGGGCCGCAAGAACCGTCCGACATATTGGAGATCCTCGCTGAAAAAATGGGTTCAATCTCAGTTGAGAAAACCACACAAGAAACTATGGCATCGCACCTCATAGAGGCCCGTCCAAGCTCGGCGAGGAACCAAAAAGTTCATGTACCCGGCCTTCCTGCTAGACGACTGCTCGCCGCTACCAGCGCTGCGGACGCGCAGACGATCAACGAATCGTTCCTTGGTGATTTGATTGTCGCTTCACTGCTTTCAATGCAAACCGGATTGGATTCCAGCCTTGGTATCTTCGGTCCGGCCGACTTAACCGAAAACGACTTATTCATCCTCGTAGATGACACGGGCCTCGAACTAGCTCCAATGCTTAGGCTGCGAGCATTAGCCACTGTTGATGACGCAACTTTGCTATCTGCGGCAAAAAAGGCACTGTTTACCGCTGAAAAATCCGTGCATGATGATGAACGGCTGACACGGACTACCGCTCGCGACATGCTTCTTCGAGGATCACCTAGCTTTGCCCATGAACTTGTTGATCGATTGAGGCTTCTTTTGGAACAGACAGCAAGATTACGCAAACTGCTACTAGGTTCAACGCAGCGTTTAGCTACTCAGCCGTGGCATACCATCGATGTGACCCCAACCCTCCAGGAAATTGCATGAGAACCCTGACCAAGAGAATATTAACAATCTCCGATGACCGCTCCAGTTTTCCGGTGCTCTCGCTAGCTTGGCGCACTGATCCGCAACATGAACAGGAAACTCGAAGGTTGTTGACTCAGAGTTTCGGCCAAACTGACCGGCTGATCCCGGTCTGGCACCAGTTCTCTGGCGACAACGGGTCAGTAATTCTGACTGTTGCCGCTGAACAGTCACAGCTCGAACGTTGGTTGCGATCTATGGCTCACGAATCCTCGTGTCTCGATTCCAAGCTGGTCTCCGGGCCGACGATTGCTGTGGTCGGAACCTTCATTGATGCCGAAAATTTCCTTGCCACTGCTAGCGATTTGTTCCCAAGAAATGACTCAGAAACTGCGGCGTTACCGAGCCGAATGCAGCAAAACATGGTTCAGGGCTACCAGCAGACACTGATTACCGGCCAAGACCCAAGCCAGCAGGTCGGAGAGGCTGCCTGCTTCTTGGCACTGTGCCTACTATCGGGAGGAGCTTCGGCATTGCTACCGAGCTCGGTGGCGAGCATAGGGAACGGGGCTACAGTCCAAATTTCCCGAGGTCTCATACAACGCCGTGCTGCCATCACTTGGCAAGGAATTTGCCGAGGGAGCGGCGGATTGCAGATTTTCGAAAGGATCGTCCAGACCCTGCCAGTGCAGCTCAACGCCATGGATGACGCCGAGGTGCAACGCCTGAAGCACTTCGGCCTGGCCAACCTTAGTCGCGCGTGGCGCTCACCGATAGAACTAGCACAAACCGCGAATCTGTACCAGATTATGGACTGGGGACAGTCTTTGATCACTAGCCCACAGTCAGAACTTGATCGAGTAACGCGCGAAGACTTGAATCACGCAATGGATCAATTGCTACGCCCCGTATTGGAAGTTCTCGGCCGAAGCTAAGGGTATGTATTGCACGCACTAACTAGACGCGTGGCGCTCTTCTAATATCTAACAGCCCATATTCCATAGACTTAACAAGAATTTGCACGCGGTCGCGAACGCCGAGCTTTTCCATTACCTTAACGAAACGCGCCTTCACGGTCGATTCGGTAACGTACAGCTCTTCAGCCATTTCCTTGTTGCTCATCCCTTTACCAAGCAACACGATGACTTCAAGCTCTTTGTCAGTTAAGGCCTCAGATAATTTTGCATCAGGTTCAACCTGCGCTGGAATCGAGTCTGCCAACCCGGAAACGACGTGGCGAGTTACCTCAGCGGAAAGCACCGATTCGCCAGCCATTACTTTGTGAATTGCTTCGGTGATCTCTTTGGGCTGAGCGTCCTTGACAAGATATCCACTAGCTCCGGCACGGAGTAGGTCCACTACGTAACGGTCCGTAGAAAAGGTGCTAAGCCCAAGAATCGCGATTTCTGGATTGTTTTGATGGATCTGCGCAGTGGCGGCAACCCCGTCCATTACCGGCATCTGCATGTCCATGAGAATCACGTCCGGACGTAGCCCGGCGGCCTGAAGCACCGCAGCTTTCCCGTCAGCAGCTTCTCCAATGATCTGGATGGTGGGATCCGAGGAAAGATAGTCACGCAAAATTTCGCGAGTCAGAGTTTCGTCGTCAACGAGCAATACGGTGCTCAAGGCTTCTCCTTCTTACCTGGCGCCATGACAACACGGCGCTACACCCTTAGTTTGCCTTAGAAAGTCCTTCTAATGGAATTGTGACGCTGGTTGTCCACACTCCCTCAGTCTCTCCCGCTTCCACAAACCCACCGAAGACCCCGCAACGCGCACGCATGGCCTCGAGTCCAGTTTTTGAAGACATGATCGGCTTTTCGCCCGATATGTTATTCGTAGCTACGAGTTGAACGTTACCTTCGCGAACATATAGGCCCACTTCCACACTGCTCGCGGGGACCGCGTGTTTGAGAATGTTGGTGCCCAGCTCACGAATGGTTCGGCGGAGGGCCTGTCGCAAACTAGCTGGAATACGGGCAACTTCGCCCTGCACCGTGAGATTCACTTCATATCCTGAACTCTGAAGCGCATCTGCCACCGCGTCCAGATCATGTACCAGACCCACGGCTGTCGTAGTTTCTCCAGAAAGTTCTGCCGGATCGATAATACTCGGACCAACTGTCGCGCTCTCGCCAGCTGCGTCAGATACTTTATCTTCTTCCTTGAGCAGCAGTACTAGCGACCGAAGATCCTGCAGTGTCTGTTGTGCAGAATTGCCGATTCCCGCCAGAATCTCTGAAGTTTTTTTCTGGTCGTCCACGAACTCTGCGCGACGCGCCTGCATCGCGATAATAGTGACGTCATGGGCAACGATGTCGTGCAACTCGTGAGCAAGCAAGGTTCGTTCGTTGGCTCGAATTTTTGCCTGCTCGACCTCCAAAGCCTCAATGCGTTTAGCGCTGTTTTCGTGACGACGGCGGAACGCATTCAAGCTGAGCCCCGCGGCACCAGCGAAGGCAACAAAGACTCCGACCATGACCACCGCGAACAACGGAGCATTGGGAACCAACAAATACAGGAAGAATAGGACGGCCTCACACAACAAGGGAAAAAGCACTGCCTGACGCCACGGCAAAAGGTAGCAACATCCTGCAACGACAATTACTGAGGGGAACACCAGTCCCGCCAAGAGGACGCCTGGCATACCCACCGCAGCGATTACACATATACACGCGAGCCAGAGAATAGCGCCAGGTAGAGCGCCAAGAAATAATGCCGCGAGCGGCAAATAGGGTAACGCTAATTTCAGCGTCCCATATTTTCCAAAAGAGTCCCCGGAGCCTACCCAAACGTCCCCCACGTACATGACGAGGGCCAGCAGAATCGGCACCAGGCGACCAACGACACCTCCGGGTAGCGGCTTAATATCGGCGGTCCAGGCAGTCCACTTTCTCATATCTGACATTGTTCCATCGCCAATGCGGGTTATTGGCATCGTCGTGAATTCCGTGACCGACTCAGAATGCGTGACTGCCAGAGTAATGATCGACTAGCTTGCCATCTACTGGGGCCGACGGCGTGATTCCAGACGGCTGACCGTGTACAACGTCTGCTCATCGGGCTGGGTTCCGGCAGCGTCATGCGCAGCCTTAACTCTCATGGCTCGATCCCACTTGATGCGCTCGCGAGGGCTGGCTTCTATGCGGCGTTCCGCCGGGCCAAAGATGCTCAAACCCAAGTACTTCAGACGCCAGAGAACGCGGTAACCGATACTCAAGCCAGTGGTATCGGCGATGATAGGCAACGGAGATTCATCCATGCTCATAGTCCTCTGCAGTATCCGTGGGATTTAGTTCTTCTTTTCCAAGCATACTGCATTAGTTGGTGCACCAACTAAATTCGTGGCTACGCTTTTGGCGCGCTACCACCAGCATCGATCAGGCGGTCCAGGATGCCCCTCAACTCAAGAACATCCTTCTCGGATAATTGGAGTCGAGACATCATTTCTAGCGGTACTTTCAACGCCTCTTTGCGCAAATCAGCGCCTTTTTTGGTGGGCTCGATGATGACCGACCGTTCATCCTGCGGATTTTTAGTCTTGTCTACCAACCCTGCAGCTTCCAAGCGTTTGACCAGAGGGGAAAGAGTACCCGGATCTAGGTGCAATTGATCGCTCAGTTCGCGGGCGCTGAGCGCTCCAGAATCCCACAGTGCCAGCATCACCAGGTACTGAGGGTGGGTCAGGCCCAACGGATCCAACACTGGCTTATAGGCAGAGATCACCGAGCGAGAAGCGACCGCCAAACCGAAGCACACCTGCTTTTCCAGCTTGAGAAGATCATCTTCCGGAAGAATAGCGCTGTCCACGTTGTTGCAAACTCCTTGAATGGGGGCAATACCGGTGATTCGATCGTACCGCCCGGAGCGCGGGTTGCTTGTGGCCAAAGCCCCTCGCAGTGAATAACCTTGGCTCATGAGCAACCCCGATCAAAGCCCAGAAGAAATCGACTGCAGCAACGCCCTATCCCCTGCTGAAGTTGAAATCTTGACACCTCGCGAAGTCCCTCTGGGTGGGCCTCGGGCAATGACCGTCTTCCGCACCCTGCCGCAAAAACAGCGTAGCCTCATCGGAGCCTGGTGCTTTCTGGACCACTACGGTCCAGATGATGTCCAAGTTACCGGTGGAATGAACGTACCTCGCCATCCGCACACCGGACTTCAAACAGTCTCGTGGTTGTTCACCGGTGAAATCAACCATCTAGATTCAGCTGGTTTTAAGGCAACGGTACGTCCCGGAGAACTCAACCTGATGACCGCCGGGCGCGGCATCAGCCACTCCGAAATTCTCACCGAGGACACCGCCACCCTGCACGGTACTCAGTTATGGGTTGCCTTGCCGGAACAGGCCAGGAACATGGACCCTACTTTTGAGAACTACCGGCCTGAGCCATTGCTCGGTCAAGGCTGGAGCCTGTCAGTCTTCCTGGGCAGCTACGAAATTTTCGGACAGCACTCGGCCTCCCCGGTAACAACTCACACCGAGCTGGGCGGCGCCGAACTACGTTTGGAGCCGAACACCGAAATCGAGGTTCTGGTCCCGGAGCATTTTGAGCACGGAATTCTTTTAGACTCGGGTTCCTTGCAGGTCAACGGGCACCCATTGGCCGCGCGTGACCTCGGCTTTGTCCGGGCCGGTTGTAAAACCTTGCGCCTGGTTTCAGGCGATGAACCGGTATTAGCCTTGCTCATCGGCGGGGAGCCGTTGAATGAAGACATCTTGATGTGGTGGAACTTCGTGGGACGCACCCACGAGGAAGTCCTCGCATTCCGTGCTCAGTGGCAAGCAGAAATTGGCGCAGAACCAGCAGACACCTCAGAGGACCGCTTTGGCCCCTTCCCGCCGAATACTCCAGCAGCACTACCGGCCCCAGCCCTACCTACCGTTCGCCTGCGCCCGCGGGTAAACCCTGCCTAAATCAAAGGACACCACCCATGAGTGAGATCAAGCCAGTATTCCTGCCCGAGCGTCGCCGCTTCGCCCTGGATGATGACGGCAAGCTGATCGGCGAGGCGCACTACCGCGACTTTGAAGGATCCGACGGCGTTGAGCGAATCTTCTTCCACACCACCGTGGATGAAGAATACGGTGGACAGGGACTAGCTAGCGTGATGGTGAAATACGCTTTGGAGAACACAATTGCCAGTGGCGCTAAGATCGTAGCGGTCTGCCCCTACGTCAAGGCTTATGTGGCCAAGCACAGCGACTACGACGCGCATCTGGTTGAGCCTACAAAAGCCCACCTGGGAATCTTGCCGCGCGATTAGTAGTCAACCGTGGTGGCAGTCCCCTTGGTGCGCCCAGAAATAATGATCAAGATCAGGATCAGGAGCAAACTAAAGCTGAAGACCGAGATGAATCCCGTGCCGATAGCTGCCATCGCAAAGATCACGCCGCCAATCGCCGTGGCACCGGCATTGCCAAGGGAGTCTGCCACTGACATCGCCGAGGAGTTAAACCCTTGCTCGTCCTTGGCTGACAGTGCCAACATATTGACGTTTTGCCGCGGGAAAATCATCCCCATACCAAAACCTCCCACGGCCCAACCGCACACCAACACGATCACCGGCGGGTGGAAGATTGCGGTGGCCAGGGCGGTGGCTATGGCCACAGCGCCCGCCACTGCCCCGAGGGTAATGCAGGTTGAGGCTTGGACCTTCTCCCCCAGCTTGCCTTGCAACCACGAACCTACCGACCAGAACAAGGCCGAAGCCGTCAAAATCAGCCCCGCTTTATCCGGGGCAAGCTGGTAGTCCTGTCGCAACAGGTAGGGGAGATAAACCTCCACACCAAAGAAGGCACCGGTGACAAAGATCCGGGTCATGATGGTGGCTGGCAGACCGCGCCGCAAGGTGAAGGTACCGACGGGCAACAACGGGCGAATGGCCACAAGTGCCACCACCAGGGCTAACGCTAGTCCGATCAGTGACCAGCTACTGCGCGAATTTCCTAACAGGTTCATGGAGATCACCGCTAGACCGGTGAGACCTGCCAACCCGAGGCGCTTCATCGAGATCGGGCCGAGGTCTTCGTTGCGTTCAGACCCCAGGGCTCTGAGCACCGGAATGATCCCGCAGAACGCTACGACCACCAAAACGGCGACACCAGTAAAGACCCAGCGCCAGCCCAGGTGCACCGCCATCAGACCTGCCAACCATGGACCGATCATCGCCGGCAGTACCCAGGCGGTAGCAAACAACGCAAAGATTTTAGAGTGCAAGTGTCCGGGATAGGCGCGTGCAATCAGCACGTAAATGGCTACGGTAATGGCGCCACCACCGATGCCCTGCAGGATGCGACCTGTAATAAGCACCTGCATGTTCGCGGCCGAACCACAGACTACCAAGCCCACACAGAAGATCGTGACACTGATCAGCAGAGGAAACTTTGGCCCCCAGCGGTCGGTAATCTCGCCAGCTGCGACCATGCCCAGCATGCCACTGGCAATCGGAGCGGCAAAGGCTAACGCAAAATAGCGTTGCCCGTGCAGTAGTTCGCTGACCAACGGCATGACGGTGGTAACCGCCATGGACTCAAAGGCAACAAGGAACACCAGAATAAACATGCCGATGGTGGTGGCAAGATACTGCGGTGCGTAGATCGATTCTGTAGTGGGTCCAGACAGGCGGGAACTACGGTTTGAAGGCATAGTCCAATCTTGCCAGCTTGTGGTTAGCCGCCTAGCACGTGCAAGGCAAAGGCCGAGAGGAAACCGGCGGTAACCAACAACCCGGTGTAGTCATGCTCAACGGAATAGGCTTCGGGGATCATCGTGTCGGCAATCATGGTCAGGATGCCACCAGCGGCCACTGCTGTAGCGAAAGCCAGAGCCTGCCCAGGCATGGATTGCATAACAAGTGCGCCAAAGAAGGCAGCCAGCCCACAGGAAATTGCGATGGATCCCCATAGCGCGGCAATCGTTTTGCCTTGGCGCCCGGCGTCTTTCATTTGAGCTGTGCTGGCCAGACCTTCGGGAACATTCGAGATGAAGATGGCGATAAGCATGGCTGGGTTGATGCTCGCACTGGTAACCACAGTTAGGCCCAGGGCCACCGACTCCGGGATACCGTCAATCAGTGCACCAACGGCCAGGGCGGTGCCTGACGATTCCCCTTGGCTGCCTTTACCTGACTTCACTTGACGCTTTTTCGTACGCCAATCCAGTAATCGATTGGCTAAGAAATATAGTCCGGCACCTACCAGCACGCCAGCGATGGTAGCTAGCAGGCCACCGGTTTCGAAGGCTTCTAACACCAACTCAAAACTCAGCGCACTAACCAATACTCCGGCGCCGAAAGCCATGATCGCGCAGACCCAAACTTTTGGGATCTTGAACCACCAGGCCGCACCGGAACCCAGCAAAAGTGCCGAGCCGGCCACCGTACCCCACAGCAGAGCCTGCAAAGAAGCAATCATGGAACTCACTATAGCCAGCAAATCGAATCTGGCTGGAACTAGCCCTCTGAGGACATGTTATTAAAGCGTGAGTAGTGACCCTGGAAGGCTACGGTGATGGTCTTAGTTGGACCCGCACGGTGCTTAGCGATGATCACGTCAGCTTCACCCGGACGGTTTTCCTTGTCGTAAACATCATCACGATGCAGCAAGATAACCATGTCGGCGTCCTGCTCAATCGAGCCCGATTCACGAAGATCGGAAATCATTGGCTTCTTGTCGGTTCGCTGTTCGGAACCACGGTTCAGCTGAGACAGTGCAATCAGTGGAACGTCGAGTTCTTTGGCCAGCAACTTCAGGTTACGCGAGAACTCCGAGACTTCCTGCTGACGGGATTCAACGCGCTTACCCGAGCTCATCAGCTGCAGGTAGTCAAGAACAATCATACGCAGCTCGTTGCGCTGCTTGAGTCGACGGCACTTGGCACGGATTTCCATCATGGACATATTCGGCGAATCATCGATGAATAGTGGAGCTTCGTTCAAGCGACCCATGGTGGTTGCAATCTTGGTCCACTGCGAGTCTTCCACCGAACCCTTTCGCAGGTCCTGAAGCTGGATGGAGGCTTCTGCCGAAAGCAGGCGCATCGCGATCTCGTTGCGGCCCATTTCCAAGGAGAAGAAGACGGTAGCCATATTGTTCTTGATGGCTGCAGAGCGTGCGAAGTCCAGTGCGAAGGTCGACTTACCGACGGCGGGACGGGCCGCGATGATGATCATCTGACCACCCTTGAGGCCCTGGGTCAGCTCATCAAATTCGTAGAAACCGGTAGGTACGCCGGTGATGCCGTCGCCTGCGTTGGCTGCGTTTTCGATTTCGTCAACGGTGCCTTCGATGATGTCCGAAAGGCGTACGTAGTCTTCACTGCTGCGGTTTTCGGCAACCTTGTAGACCTCAGCCTGAGCTTCGTTGACGATGGCATCAACTTCACCGTCTGGCGAGTAACCCATCTGAACAATGCGGGTACCGGCGTCCACCAAACGACGAAGTACTGCGCGTTCTCGTACGATTTCTGCGTAGTATCCAGCGTTCGCAGCGGTTGGGACTTGCTGGATGAGGTTGTGCAGATATGCGGCTCCACCAATACGTGAGATCTCTCCACGTTTGGTCAGTAAGTCAGCAACGGTCACCGCATCGGCTGGTTCTCCTCGACCATAAAGATCGATGATTGCTTCGTAAATGGATTCGTGAGCGGGACGATAGAAATCGGTGCCACGCAGTGCTTCAACTACGTCTGCAATGGCGTCCTTGGAGAGCATCATGCCACCGAGCACGGACATTTCCGCCTCGATGTCCTGTGGCGGCTTGCGCCCCGCGTCGGATTCCCGTGCCTCGTAAACCGGCTCAGCACTCATTACAGCCACTTCCATCCCTATTGAACCGCTGGGAAAAACTTCCTTGCCAGATGGCAACGCTCCATCATGTCAGTCGATACCGACAACTGAAAAAGCGTCTGTGGATATTTCTGTCCCAAAGTCAACACTAAGACCGTTATTTGCTCACGTAAACCTCGTTATCCACAGCGCCTGTGCATAACATGGCCTGACTTGTGGACTGCCCTGTTCACTAACTGGGGAGAACCCTGTGGATTAATAACTATTACCATTCGGTAATATGTTTTGACTTGGGTGTTTGTGTTTACACAGCTGTGGACAGAAAAATATTTTGTTGAAGCTTGCGGCACCCTTCGCAGAGTTATCAACAGCCAAAAACACCCGGAATTCGGGGTTATTAGCGATATGCACAGAGTTCTACACACATCACCCACAAGCGTGTGGATAACCCTGTGGATAGTGAGATTCTCCTAAAACCCTTAGTCACCGTAGGTTAAGCGGTTCACTTGACCCTCAAAAACGACGTCGTCCACATTTCTTTGCCCCAAGGCATCTTTTGTCCCCGTGGATAACTCACCACATCATCAAAATGCTGCCGTCACGCAAAAACGCTCCGGGTGGAACACCGTGTGTTCCGTCCGGAGCGTTTGAGCAACTAGCTAGCTGAAGTTTTAGACGAGTTCAGGAACTGGGATTGAATGAAATCGTGAATCATGGAAGATCTGTGGCGAATGTTCGGAGGCGTGGTGCCCGTGCACTTCCAAGAAGACGACCCAGTGATCTCCAGCTTCAACTTCGTTGTAGATGGAAGTCTCCAGCCACAATGTGGATTCCTCGATAAACAGCGCGCCACGATCAGTGACGGCAGTGTCTACACCACGGAAGCGGTCACCGGTCTTTGAGGCGAGCTGCGCGCACACTCCCCCATTGCGGTCGCTGAGCACTGAGACGCCAATGTGGCCAGCTTCGCGTAATTTGGGCCAGGTGTTAGAAGTTTTCTGTACTGCAAACATCACCAGCGCAGGTTCCAACGAAACACCAACGGTGAACGACGAAGCGATAATTCCGGTTTTTACACCGTCAATCTCGGCGCAAAGAGCTGCGATGCCTGAGGGGTGCTGAGCGAAAACCTTGCGGAGCGTCAGCGGGTCAAGTTCACGATTCAATGACATGGCTCGATTCCTTCTGGTCTTGCCCACGGCGCTGAAGAGACCCGAGCAAACGGTTCGGCGTCCCCGAATCCACTTCTCACTGATCATTCACGCAGTGCGCGGTACTTGTTTCAACACCATTTAGCGCGAAACCGAATCCTCACCTGGAGCACCCCACTACCGTAGAGAGGGTTGCCGATCAGCAAGCCAGGGCTTATAGCTGATGCTCTTGATTCTGTTTAAAACGATATGGGTCATGACGAAGTATCGTCAAACAAATCACTTCGTAAATCGCAATATTCAATGATTCATTCGACGCATAGGCCTACATCGAGGTGTCTGGCAGTCAATTATTCAGAAGATGTGTGATCCATAACGCAATCCGCTTATCGGTGACATCCTGCCCAGCTCGGTCACCAAGGCCACTTCAACGCTTTTCTGGGGCCGCCCACCGTAATGAAACCGGGTTCCTTTCTCTGGCGTTCAGGTTCATGCCACGATAAAAGATGCAGTGTTATGGGTCACGCCATTCATTGCCTGCCGCCGTTGCCAGAGATGATGAGTGAAGGATGCCTCCATGGTAGAAATTCAGGCCAACCATTCAGAACTAACCCCGTTGCGTTTCCTTGAACGCTCGGCCGAGGCCTACCCCAGCAAGACCGCCATCATTCATGGGACTCGTAGTTATACCTACAAAGAATTCGAAACTCGGGTGCACCGTTTTGCTCAAGTACTAGCCGAGCGCATCGAACCCGGTGACCGAGTAGCGGTCTTGGCACCAAATACTCCTGAGATGTTGATGGCTCACTACGCCGTGCCGCTAGCTGGGGGTGTGCTCATCGCTCTGAACACGCGACTCTCCGCCCACGAGCTGCAGTACATCATCGACCATTCGGGAGCGAAGCTCCTCCTGGCCGATACCGAATTATTGGAGAACACCAAAACCCTGCGAGGCGAAAACCCCGGCCTGCAGGCACTGATTGAGATCACCGACGACCAGTTCACCTCCCCACGCCCGAACGTGGAAGTTGATGGAACCTTGGAGCAATTGCTGTCTACCGCCAGCGACGAGAAACTGCCCTATGCGATCGCGGACGAGCGCTCTGCCATCGCCTTGAACTACACCTCGGGGACCACAGGAAAGCCCAAGGGTGTGCTCTACTCGCACCGCGGCAGCTACCTAAACTCTCTGGGTGAAGCGCACCATCAGGGCCTTAGCTCAGCGACCCGATACCTCTGGACGCTACCGATGTTTCACTGTAACGGCTGGTGTACACCCTGGGCAGTGACCGCAGTTGGTGGCACCCATCTATGCCTGCGTGGAGTGCGTGAAGATGCAGTGTGGGATGCCATCGAGAACCTCGGAACTACTCACCTGTGCGGTGCCCCGACTGTTTGCTCGATCATCGCCGACTCGACTCGGGCGCACCAACTTCAGGCTCCGCTGCGCATCACCACCGCTGGAGCTCCACCGTCCCCGGCCATCATTTCCAAGTTGCAGAAACTGGGCATCGAAGTCGTTCACGTCTATGGGCTGACCGAAGTGTATGGCCCCTACACAGTCTGCGAATACCAAGAAGAATGGGATCAGCTAGAGCCGGCCGAACGCGCGGCCAAGCTAGCCCGCCAAGGCGTCGGAATGATCACCGCGGAGTCGGCACGCATTGTTGATGAGAACATGTTCGACGTTCCTGCCGATGCCCAGACTATGGGCGAAATCGTCTTGCGCGGTAACAACGTCATGATCGGCTATTACCGAGACGAAGAAGCAACCGCACAGGCCTTTGCCGGCGGATGGTTCCACACCGGCGACTTAGGTGTCATGCATCCCGACGGTTACATTCAGGTGCGCGACAGGGCCAAAGACATCATCATTTCCGGTGGCGAAAACATCTCAACCATCGAAGTGGAACAAGCTTTGGCTTCCCACCCCGAGGTACTGGATCTGGCCGTCGTTGGCATCGCCGATGAGAAGTGGGGCGAACGTCCCGTGGCCTACGTGATCCGAGCCAGCGACTCCACCTTGAGCGCGCAAGATCTGATCGATTTCGCCAAGCAGAAACTTGCTGGCTACAAAGTTCCGCGCACCATCGTTTTCCCGCAGGATTTGCCGCGTACTTCAACGGGTAAAGTGCAAAAGAACGTACTACGAGCCCAAGCGCTTGAACAGCTTAATAGGAACTAAATGTTTTGGAGTCAGCTATGAGTTCCACCAACCAACCAACCACCGATAAGACCAGCCGGTTCACCGATAGTGTCGGTCTTATCTTTGATGAAGTCTCAGCCACACTTGTCCGTGGGCACGCGGAGCTGAACGAAGACCACCACACACCTTGGGGAGTGGTCCACGGAGGCATTTACGCCACCATGGTTGAAAGCGCTGGCAGTGTGGGAGCCAGTTACGCGGTGGCCGAGCGCCAGCAGTTTGCCGTTGGTGTTCATAATGCCACCGACTTCCTCCGCCCCTCCACCGGAGCACATGTGCAGGTCGAGGCCAAGGCCCTTTTCCAAAGCAAAACTCAGCAGCTCTGGGACGTTGTTATTACCGATACGGCTACGGGCAAAGTACTTTCGCGCGGACAATTGCGCACCCAGAACGTAGATTTGCCCAAATCTTGAGCGTAATCTGATGGCATCTAGCGGATCAGCCTCGGGAGGCTCATTATGAGTGCCACCTATACCTTTGATGTGTTCAGTAGTCTTGATGGTTTCGGCAGTGCCGGTGGCGACTGGGGAGGATACTGGGGCAAACAAGGACCGGAGCTACTTGCTCGACGCCTTGAGCTCTACGGCCAGGAGTGCCACATGGTTTTTGGGGCGAATACTTTTCGTTTGTTCTCCCAGTTTTGGCAGGAGATTGAACAGAATCCTGAAGTTGAAGATCCTTGGGGCGTTGCCATGCATGAGCAACCCGCCACGGTCATCTCCACAACGCTTAGCGACCCACTGAAGTGGCCACAGGCCACCTTGGAGCGGGCCGATGCCGTGGAGGTGGTCAGGCAATTAAAGGCCACCTCAGCGTTGCCCCTGCGATCTCACGGTAGCTTGGCGATGAACCGGTCCCTGCTCGCCGCCGGTCTGGTGGACTTTATTCAAATAACCATTTTCCCGGTACTCACCGGAGCTCACGGAGACTCCCCTGTGCTGGATGTCGGCGAAGACTACGATCTAGAACTCATTGATTCGCGACTTTTAGATGGCAGTATCCAAGAATTGACCTATCGGCCAACTCAACACGTAACTCTCTGAGCTTTTCAGAGCTCTAGGTAATAACCATTCATTCTGCATGTTTGAATATTTGAAGGTGAGACTGACATTGAGAGTGCATCAAAGATTCCCAACAGTTATCGCGGTCATTGCAGCCTTGTCGCTGACGGGCTGCTCGGCTTCTGAATCAACGGCCCAGAGTTCCACATCATCCCTGACGACTTCTTCGTCCGCCTCAGCCTCTGCCTCTTCACCCCGTTCATCCCCGTCTCCCACAGCGCTCAAGGACCTCACACCAAATATGGTTCTGGGCGCCAGCATCCCGTCAATGTGCGAGTTTCCGGCCGGGAAATTGGTCGGCGGTGTCCTGAAGGAAGAGCACTCCGAATATCCCAACGCCACCCCACCATCGCTCGTTTCTGAAAAGTTAGTGGTGGCAGGTGACCTGACCGGTGATGGGGTTAAAGAACTGGCGGCGACCTTTTACTGCGACAAGGGTGGTGTTGCTTGGCCTACCCATATCCAGCTGTTCCAAAACACGGCCAAGGGCATCGCCCCGCTGGGCCAGCCCTTCCAAATGGGTGACGTTAATGGTGGCGCTCGCGCCCTACCGAGCTCACTAAAATACGCCAACGGTCAGCTGGTGGTGATCGATCAAGCTCTGCTACCGATGGAAGCCGCGGCGGCTGCCTCAGGAAAAATCAAAGCAACACTGAAATGGAACGGTAAGAAGTTAGCGGCCAGCTCAATTCAGGATCTGGCAGTCCCACAAAATGGCACGTTGAAGACTGCAACGGTCAACGGGACTTGGTGTCTGCTGGACGGCAAGGGGAAGTCCACAACAAAAGACTGTCTGACTATCGACTATCCAAATGCCACCAGAAAAGGCGAAGACGCGCAGACCCTATCCTTCTCAACAAATAATGGCTTCACGGTGCTGAGCTACTTTGATGCGCCGCTAGGCATGATCTATTCATCAGGAGTCAAGATCCAGGATCCGGCCAATCCTTCGGTAACTACGTCGCAGCTACAGAAGGATCGGCTGTACAACAATCAAACCCATGAGGTCTTTGTCCGTCAGGGAAAGTAAGACCTAGCTGGCCGGGCGCATGTCACCGGTTTCTTGGAACCGTTGGTGCCAGCTCAAGGCCTCACCCAACAGGTGCGGGGTGTGCTTGCCGTAGCTGTCCTTGCGGGCACGATCGAAGTAGTCCTGCAGCATTGGGCGGTAGTCCGGGTGGGCGCAGTTATCGATGACTACCTGAGCGCGCTGTTTCGGAGACAGCCCACGAAGGTCAGCCAAGCCTTGTTCGGTTATCAGGATCATGGTGTCGTGCTCTGTGTGGTCTACGTGCGAGGCAAAAGGAACGATGCCCGAGATCTTGCCACCCTTGGCGGTAGATGGGGACATGAACACCGACAGGTAACCGTTGCGGGCAAAGTCGCCCGAGCCGCCGATACCGTTCATCACGTGCGAACCGAGCACGTTGGTGGAGTTCACGTTGCCGTAAATATCGGCTTCGATCATGCCATTCAGCGCAATGCAGCCCAGTCGGCGGATGATTTCCGGGTGGTTTGAAATCTCCTGAGCGCGCAGCAAGATGCGTTCGCGGTAGTGCTCAACATTCTTGTTGAACTCCTCGATGCCGTCGGCCGAGAGCGAGAAGCTGGTAGCGGAGGCGAACTCGATGGTGCCATCCTTAATCAGCTGGAGCATGCCGTCTTGGATCACCTCGGTGTAGGCGGTCAGGCCCTTGTAGCCGCCGCGGGCCAGGCCAGCGAGCACCGCGTTGGCGATGTTGCCGACGCCCGACTGCAGCGGCAGCAGCTTCTCGGACAGGCGGCCGGCGCGGATCTCGGAGTCCAGGAAGCCCAGCAGGTGATCGGCGATCTTCTCGCTGGTCTCGTCTACTGGTGCGAAGGGGCTCAACCGGTCCGGTGCGTCGGTTTCCACGACCGCGACGATCTTGTTCACGTCGACGTCCAGGTACTTCTGGCCGATGCGGTCGCGCACCGTGGTCAGGTCGATTGGCTTGCGGTGCGGCGGCAGGGCGGTGCCGTAGTAGATATCGTGCATGCCGTCCATGGCGGCGGACTGCTGGGAGTTGACCTCGATGATGATCTTGTCGGCCATCTCCAGCCAGGTCTTGTTGTTGCCTACCGAGCTGGAAGGGATCAGGTCGCCCTCGGCGGTCACGCCGACAACTTCCACGATGGCCACGTCGATCTTGCCGTAGAAGCCGAACCAGGCGTGCTGGGCGACATGGGACAGGTGGATGTCCATGTATTCCATGTTGCCCTCGTTGATGCGGCGGCGCAGCTCTGGGTCAGACATGTAAGGAAGGCGCAGATTCATGCCCTCAGCCTTGGCAAGCACACCGTCCAACTCTGGTGCGGTTGAAGCACCGGTGAGCACGTTGATTTTGAAGTCCTTGCCGTCAGCGTGCTGGCGTTCCATCTGCGCTGCTAGTGCACCGGGCACGGCCTTCGGGTATCCCGCACCGGTGAAGCCACTCATGGCGACGGTCATGCCTGGCTTGATGAATGTTGCCGCTTGCTCGGCGCTCATCAAGAGATCAGCAAAGGCCCGGTGTTGAATACGTTCGTGCAAAATTACCCCTTCGAAACATCTTTGTGACGTAGGTCTATAACCCGCATCTCACCGGATTACCTTAGCTGTTCTCGCCTGTCACTGAGACCACGTCCGGGCGTTCAGAGCGGTAGATGGCGCTTTTCTCGATGAGTTGCGCGCTATTTGCGGTGGCCGGTCAACGTCTTGCGCACTGTGGTCGGCTAGCTCAACTGGTAGTCGGTCTGGCCGCAGAGCTCTTCGTTCCACGCAGTTGAACCAAGGAATGGCACTGCAATCAGTGCTGATCAGCGAAGATCATCCTGAAGGAGTATAGAAATGAACCTATGTAGAATTCATACTTAGCTCATGGAACAAAACAAACTACTTCAACAGATTAAGCGTTCCATGCTTCCGGCTGTTCTTCTGAGCCAACTGGCCGAGGAACCCGTTCACGGTTATTCCATGCTGAACAAACTCGAAGAACTCGGGGTATCAGGCGTCAAGAGTGGGACTCTTTACCCACTACTTCGATCGATGGAAGAGTCCGGGGACATCATCTCCGACTGGCAAATTGCTGACCGTGGACCAGCACGCAAGATCTTCAAAATCACCGACCAGGGCCACCAGACTCTGACTTCCCTCAATAGCTGGTTGCGACAGTTCACCTAGGAGACCTTCATGGAAAGCACCCTCAAGACCTACATCGATGAGCTGCGCTACAGCCTTTCACTACGCAACGTGGAGCCCGCAACTATCCGCGACATCGCTAGGGAAGTGGAATCCGAAGCCACTAGCTACGAAGATGCCGTCGCCAGCTTCGGAACCCCCGAACACTACGCGACGTCTTTCCCCTCCACCGCATCCCCAAAGAGCCACTCGGCATTCCTCGTGGTCGGCGTACTACTGGCCGCCCTTTGGGCTGTACTGACAATCATTTTCCGGGACCGCCAGGCGAATGCCTTTTCGGGTTGGGCAATCACTTGGCTACCAGTCTTCGGATTGATCGCGGCCGGAATTATTGTCGACTTCTCCCGATCATTGCTCCGTTCACGGGCCAGCCGGTAAGTTCAGCAACTGCGTGGAAAGCTCGGAGCTCGCGCATGGGCGACATTTGCCTAGACTGAACTACTTCGCAGAGCAAACACGCCAGAACACTGTATTAAACGCCAACAGGTGGCGTACATTCCCTAAGGAATGCACGCCACCTGTTGATCAGAAGGTGAGTCTAAAAGACTTACTTCTTTGCGGCAGCAACAACCTGCAGACGCAGGTTTGCAACAACGTCAGCGTGAACGCGAACGGTTGCGGTGTAGTTGCCAGTCGACTTGATGTGGTCGTTGACCTCGATGTTGCGCTTGTCGATCTTACCCAGACCGGCTGCCTCAACGGCGTCAGCGATATCGGTGGTCTTGACGGTGCCGAATAGGCGTCCGTTAGAACCAGCCTTGATGGTGATCTTAACCGGCTGGGACTTCAGCTTAGCTGCAATTGCCTGAGCATCCTCAAGGTTTGCAACGGCGCGAGCAGCACGCGCAGCCTTGATCGACTCCACCTGCTTTTCACCGCCCTGGGTCCAGACGATTGCGAAACCGCGTGGCAGAAGGTAGTTACGGGCGTAGCCGTTCTTTACCTCAACAATATCGCCAGCAGCACCGAGACCGGATACTTCGTGAGTCAAAATGATCTTTGCCATGATGTTATATCCCCTCTTCCTTAGCCGCGGCCTGCGCCGGAGTAAGGTAGCAAGGCTACTTCACGTGCGTTCTTGATTGCCTGTGCGATCTTGCGCTGTTCCTGAACGGAAACGCCGGTCACTCGACGAGCGCGGATCTTTCCACGGTCAGAGATGAACTTGCGCAGCAATGCAGTGTCCTTGTAGTCGATGACGGTGATGTCAGCGGCCTTCAATGGATTGGACTTTGGTTTGGGCTTACGGATTTCAGCCTTAGCCATCGTGGAGCTCCTTAGGTTTGGAGCCCGCAGAGTGATCTGCGGGATGGTGAATAAATAATTTTTAGAAAGGTGGTTCGTCTGCGCCTGGGTTACCCCAGCCGCCACCGTTGTTTCCGCCGGTGCTCCATGGGTCAGCGGCTGGAGCGTTCCAGCCACCACCCTGTTGCGGCTGCTGCTGACGCGGCTGCTGCGCTGGGGCACCTTGCTGTGGTGCGTTGGAGAATCCTCCACCGCCACCATTGGCATTGCCGAAGCCACCGTTGCCACCGCCGGAGCGCTGGGTACGGGTAACCTTGGCGGACGCAAAACGGAGTGATGGGCCGATTTCATCGACTTCAAGCTCCATTACGGTGCGACGTTCGCCTTCCTTGGTGTCGTAAGAACGTGAACGCAAACGACCCTGAGCCATGACTCGCATGCCCTTGGTCAGCGTTTCAGCAACGTTCTCTGCAGCCTCGCGCCAAACCGATGCACGCAAGAACAGGGCTTCCCCGTCCTTCCATTCATTGGACTGGCGGTCAAAGGTGCGAGGAGTCGAAGCGATCGTAAAGTTCGCTACGGCTGAGCCGGACGGCGTGAAACGCAGCTCCGGATCGGCGGTCAGGTTTCCGATAACGGTAATAACAGTCTCGCCTGCCATTGACTCTCCTTAAAAAGATTGAACGTTATTTCTTACGACTGAAGGTTTGGCGTAATTAAACGCGAGCCTCTTCCGGGCGGGTGACCTTGTGGCGCAGGATCAGTTCGTTGATCTTAAGCTGACGCTCAAGCTCAGCCGAAGCTGCTGGTTCTGCGGTGTAGTTCACCACTACGTAGGTGGCTTCTGCTTTCTTCTTGATCTCGTAAGACATCTTGCGACGTCCCCAGACATCAACCTTTTCGATAGTGCCACCGTTGGAGCGGACAACCTCGAGGTACTTCTCGATGGTTGGCTCTACGGTGCGGTCATCGACCTCTGGATCAATGAGGACCATAAGTTCATAAGCACGCATGTGAACCCACCTCCTTTGGGCTAAACGGTCGCGGTATTTCCGCAACAGGAGGTTCTTGCGTTATCTGAGCACCAGACACCCAACATTCGGGCATGCGGTTGCACAGACTTATCTAGTTTAGCCCAGAGTTGCTCTGAGCTGTAGTCATGGTGGTGCACATCATGACAAGGCTGACTTTCTCCGGGTTTTAGCTTTGCTCCTTAAACGCCAAACCAATCCGGCGAGCGCCCTCTTTGAGATTTTCTTCGGAGACGTGGCCAAAGGAGAGCCTGAGATGCCGTGCAGCGTCGGTGCCCGGTCCGCTGGGGAAGAAGGCACCTTGCTGGTAGTCCACACCATGGCTTTTCGCGGATTCTGAGAGCTTAGCGGGATCGATCCGATCACTGGCGATTCGGGGCCATAGGAACAGTCCTCCGTCCGGAATTTGTACTTCCAGTCCTCCCTGGGTCTCGACCTCGATGGCCGTTGCGAGAATCTGAGCTCTGTTGCCATAGGTGGCTCGCGCCTTGTCGAGGGTTGCATCAAATAGAGTCTCATCGCTGGTCAACGCCTCCGCAACGATACTTTGCACCAACGTTGAGGAGTGAGAATCTTGCCGGCTTCGCAACGCGGAAATATCTGACTTCAGCCAGTTCGGCACCACAAGCCAACCTAAACGCAATCCCGGGCCAAGCGTCTTGGTGAAGGTGTTGATGTGAATGACGTTTTCAGAGTCATTAAATTCTCGGTGTGATGCACCTGCTGACCCAAAGTAAAGCTCGCGGTATGGGTTATCGGCCAAGAGCACAAAGCCATAGTGGGCGGCCAAGTCAACAAGTCGTTGCCGGTCCGCCTGCGAAAGTGAGCCTTGCGTTGGGTTGTGGAAGTCTGGCACTGTATAGAGCGCCTTTGGCCGTGCGCCAGCGCGCAGTTGGCTTTCCAATGCGTCCAGATCTAGTCCTGCGGCCCCTACCGGAATCGGCAGGATGTTGGTAGTAGCCAGTTCCAATCCGCGCAGGAAAAGTGGAAATATCGGGTTGTCTACGGCAACAAGATCTCCCGGATTGATCAGTGCCTGGATAGCCAGCGACAAGCCGTGGAACCCTCCATTGGTGATGATAATGCGATCAACCGCAACCCCTTCGCGAGCAGCTATCCACTGGCGAAGTTCGGCTATTCCCTCCGTTCTTGAATACTGCAGTGCTGGGACTCCGGATCTGAACAGCACACGTTCCGTGGCGGCAGCCAACTGGGCCACAGGAAGAACGTGAGGGTCAGGAATGCCACCTAAGAGTTCGATGGAATCAGCGCGAGGACTGCGCAGGGTCGCATCACCAAACCCTTGCGGTTTGGAGAACCGTCCAACGAGTTCCGAGGCAGGTAGTGCGGTAGCGGTTGTCATGCGATGGCTCCTGCGTAAATGTGGCTTGGGCTCTGTTCCTGGACACCTTGGGTGACATCACCACGTGAACTAGGAACGGAGGAAATAAGGGTTTGGGTATAGCTATGTTCTGGATTCTCAAAGATCTTCTGCGTCGTTCCGCTTTCCACAACAACTCCACGACGCATGACCGATACCGTGTCTGCCACCTGACGAACCAAAGCTAGGTCGTGGGAGACAAACAAGTAGGTCAACGAGTGTTCGCGCTGCAAAACTGCTAGCAGGTCAAGAATGTCCGCCTGAACGCTAACATCCAGAGCTGAGGTTGGTTCATCCAGCACGAGAATCTCAGGACGCAGGCTCAGCGCTCGAGCAATGGCCACACGCTGGCGTTGCCCTCCGGAGAGTTGGGCTGGACGGCGGGAAAGGAAAGATTCATCCAGCCCGACTTCTGCCAGAACCTCGCGTACTCTTACCTTCTGCTGCGCCCGCGATCCATATTTCAGCCGGGCCAATGGTTCTGCGATGATCTTGGCTACCGACCAGGCCGGGTCAAGTGAGGCAAACGGGTTCTGGTAGACCAATTGCAGTTGGCGCCTGGCTTCGCGCCAATCTTTGGTACTGCGCTTAGTTAGATCCTGCCCGGATAAGAAAATCCTGCCGGCAGTAGGAGTTTCCAACCCCACGATCATCCGTACCGTGGTGGTCTTACCGGACCCCGACTCACCTACCAACGCATGGGTACTGCCCCGTTTGACCTCAAAACTGACCCCGTCAACGGCCTTCACCAATTCAGCGGAGTGGCCAAAGTGTCGTACTACGTCTTCAACGTAGATCGCATCTTTCTTGTGCGCACTTGAGTCGTTTAAGGGCCCACGAGCATCTCGATAACGCTCGGTATTGAGTGACGGAACATCTGCGAGCAATTTCCTCGCGTATTCGGTTTGAGGATTTTCAAAGATCTGTGAGGAGGTGCCAGATTCCTGAACCTGACCCTGTCGAAGTACAACCAGATGATCCGTGCGCTGTGCTGCAAGCGCTAGATCATGGGTAATCAGCAGAAGCCCAATATTCAAAGAAGTACGCAACTCATCAAGAAGATCCAAGATGATTTTCTGTACCGTCACATCCAGCGCCGAAGTTGGTTCATCAGCAACAATCAGTGCAGGCCTAGGCAGCACCGTCAGTGCGATCAGCACCCGCTGCAGCATGCCACCCGAGAGCTGATGCGGGTATGAGTCATAAACACGTTGTGGTTCCGGCAGACCTACCTGTTCAAAAGCTTGAAGAATAAGTTGCCGCTGCTCTTTGTTATCCGTCACGCCAGTCAGGCTCGCTGCTTCATGAGCCTGCGATCCGATAGTTCGCACCGCGTTAAGTGCCGTGCCAGGATCCTGTGGAATGTAACCCAATTCGGTGCCACGGAACTGGCGTAGGCCACGTTGAGACAGCTTTAGTAAGTTCTGCCCCTCAAAAATAGCCTGACCTTCCGCGTGGCCGAGACCTTCCGGAAGCAACCCCAAAATGGCCTTGGTAATCGTTGATTTCCCAGAACCAGACTCACCGATCAATGCCAGCGCCTGACCTCGCCGTAGCTGAAAATGTACATCCCGAACAACCTGGTTCGAGCCGTACCAAACGTTCAGGCCATCGACCTGTAGCAAGAGGTCCTCTGACTCGGTATGACTTTGATTGACCATGTCCTTATCTCACTTTCTTGAGCCAACGACTGATTCGATTGACCGATAACACCGTGGCCACGATGACTGCAGCTGGGGCGTAAATCAGCCATGGAGCGGTGGGATATTCCTTGCCTGAAGCTACGAGTAGTCCCCAGTCTGAGGACGGCGGTGGGTCACCATAACCAAGGAACGCTAGTGAGGCGATCACCATGATGGAGGTTCCAAATTGCAAGATCGCCAGAACTAAAACTGAACGCCCTGCATTGGGGAGCACATGAAAAATCAGCGCCTGTAACCGGTTTCCACCAGAGAGGAATGAGGACTCCACAAAGGCGGCACCGCGAATCTTGATAACTTCTGCGCGCATCAGTCGGCCAAAGACTGCGATGGCCGAAACACCGGTGGCAATGGCTGCATTGATGGTCTGAAAGCCGAGCGAACTGACAATGACAACGGCCAGAAGGAATCCGGGGATTGCCAAAAGCACGTCAACAATTCGTCCCAGGGCGGAGTCAACCCATCCACCAAGGAAGCCCGCTAGAAGTCCAATCCCGCTCCCAACAACCAACCCAATGATCACCGCAGCCAGTGCGCTACTAACCGATGAAAGCGACCCATAAACGACTCGGGTGAAGACATCTCGGCCCAGGTAGTCGGTTCCGAACCAATGGTGCAATCCGGGCGACACTAGTTTCGCTGAGGTATCCCCCAGCTCCGGACTATGCGAGGTAAAGAGGGACGGGAATGCGGAGAAGAGCACCGCAAAAACAATCACCGCAAAGGACAGCAGAACGCTGACCGGTAGTGAGCTTCGATTGCCGGAGGGTGTGCTCTTAGTTTCCAAAGCTGTTTGAAGCTGAACAATCCCAGTCATGAAACTACCGCTTTCTTCTTCTTGGTAACGGAGGTTCTTGGATCCAGCAGCGGAACACTCAAATCAGCAATCAGGTTCACCAGCACAAAAACCACGGCAGAAAGCACCACAACCGCAAGCAAGACTGGCTGGTCACCGGCTCCCACTGATCGCTGCACCAAAGTGCCCACACCGTTACGTCCGAAGATCGTTTCGGTGATCACCGCTCCTCCCAACAGCTCACCAATGAGCAGCGCCACCATGGTCACTGAGGGTAAGGCTGAAGGCTTAAGCAGATGCTGGGCGAAGACATTTACTCGACTCAATCCTCGGGATCGAGCGACCAATGCGTAGTCCTGACGTGCTTCAACATCAAGACTCGAAATCAACACTTCGGCTAACGGTGCGCTGACCGGAATTGCCAGGGTGAGCGCAGCAAAGAAGGTCGCAACTGGAGCATTCGGTTCGGTGATGGTGAATGTGTGCAAGGTAAATCCAAAAACACTGATCAGCACCAGCCCTATGACGAAGTTCGGAACCGAGAGGAAAAATGAGGGAACGGATCGTAAAATTCCTGCGGCGCCCGAAGGTAGTAAATGCACCCCTACAGCAATCGCCACGGCAAGAACGAGCGCTAATATCAACGCGGTCAAGGCTAAGAACGTCGTTGAAGGCAACGCGTCAAAGACAAGATCCGTTACCGGCAAACCGGATTGCAAAGAAATCCCCAAGTCGCCGGTGACAAAGCGGCCCAAGGCCAGCAACAGCTGGATCAGCACGGGCTTATCCAGCCCGTAAAACGCCACGATACGAGCAATGTCTTCCTCACTGAGCCCAGACTGCGGGTCGTGCAACGCGTTGGTGATTGCGTCCCCAGGCAGCACGGACACAACAATAAAACTCAGCACATAGGCCAGGAAGATGACAAGAACTCCCTGCCCCAAGCGGCTAAGCACCAGATTTCGATAACCAGATAACCGCACGCTCACTGTGTAACCCATGCAGTGTAGAAGTTCGCGTAGGCCAGACCGTTGTACTGAATACCTTGGACCTTTGGGCTGCTCAAGTAGAGCCGCTGAACAAGCTGGACCAGCGGAATGAAGTACGCCTGATCCAAAACATACTTCTGTAGTTCGTTAGCTACCTTTGCCCGGTCTTTACGGTTTTTGGCCTGGGCAATCTGGTCGGAGAGCTTGTTGAGCTTTTCGTCGCTGTCTCCAAGCTTGAACCAGTCCTCGCCGCCATTCCGGTTAGTCAGGATCCCCGCGACAGTACCGACGTCAACAAAACTACGAGAGGTGTGAAGCAAAGGTGGCTCGTTGTTCTGCCACGCTGAATAGTTGGCAACATCAATGACCTTCAGATTTAGCTTGATGCCCACCCGTTGTAGTTGCTGAGCAATCAGCTCATCCATCGCCTTATCTGATGGGACATAAGGATTTGCAGCGATAGTGATCTCAAGAAGCTTTCCATCTTTATGCCTGAATCCATCAGATTCCAACGTCCAACCATCTTTTTCTAGACCGTCGGTTGCTTTTTTCAGGTCGAAGTTGAAGTGGTCAGCAAAGTCGCCTGCCTCGGGAACAGTGCCCTGAATAAACGTCGAAGCCGCTTGCCAGTCCTGGGTATAAATCGTGGAGAGAATCTCTTGGCGGTCGATACCGTGCTGAAGCGCCTGACGTACGCTGGCTTGGTTGGTCGGGAAGGTTTGAGTATTTACTTGGAAGCCATCGACGAATCCCAAGTAACGCGGAGTGGAAACTGAGAAGCCCTGAGAGATGAGCGAATCAATTTCCTGAGGTTCAACATTGAAGGAAACATCGGCTTGGCCCGACAAAACCGTGGAGGTACGAACCGAAGCGTCCCGAACCACCTTGTAGGTCAGGGTATCTAGATAGGCTGGGCCCGAATATCCGAGGGCTTTGGGTCCCCAGGCGTAGTCCTCGCGACGCTGCAGGACGTAGCTTTCTCCCTGTTGCCAGCTCTTGAGCATAAATGGTCCAGAACCAATATTCTTGGCAAGATCTGCTTGTTCTTCGGTGCTGCTCTTCAGCGTGGCCGGCGCAAGTAAGATGCAACCGTGGTAGCCCAGGGTTGCAATAAATCCTAGGGTCGACGAAGAGAAGCGGACCTTAACAGTGGCTGCATCCGTAGCTTTGGCCGATTCAAAACTGGCCGATGGGAACAATCCGACCTTGGCGATACCCCGATCAGCATCTCCCACGGCCCACGCATTGATGTTTTCGACTACTGCCTTCGCATCCACCGCGGTGCCGTCGGAGAATGTCACGCCTTTCTTTAGATGTAGAACAAATTCGGTAGCATCCGAATTTTCATCCCAACTTTCAGCAATCCACGGGTTCACGTCACCCTTTTCATTGACATAGACAAGCTTGTCCGTCAGGTGCCCCCACAGGTTGCCTTCGTAGCTGGAGATTGAAGTTTTGCTAGAGATCCATCCAGCGTCAAAGCCTTGGATCAGGAAGGTTAGCGCTCCGCCACGAACTGGGGATGTTGACCCAGTCGATTCAACGTCAGGTTTGTTGCCGCAGGCGGTGAGTATTGCCAATGCTGCCAGTGCGCCGGTTCCGGTGAGGAAACTGCGCCGCTTAACGATAGGTGAGTTCATAGTAAAAATCCTTGGATCAAGTGTGTGAGTGAGATGAAAGTTAGAGTGCTTTGCCGGGGTTGAACAGGGACGAAGGGTCCAAGACATGTTTGAGGTCAAACTGAAGACTGCGGACGCGTTCGGCGAGTTCCCATTCGGACCAGTGCAGCTTGACGTTGCCTACACCGTGTTCGCCGGTGATCGTTCCGCCTAGCTCCAGCGTCTTTTTGACCAAGGCATTGGCAGCCTGTGCAAGTGATGGCGGGGCCTGGTTGGAGATGTCGGCCTCGTCGCGGTTTTGGGTAAGAAGCGGATGTAGATTTCCGTCACCGGCATGGGCTACCGCGGAGACGCTCACCCCAAATTGGCGTTCAATTTCAGGGAAGAACTCGAAAATGTCAGCCAGCTTGGATGACGGAACGGCGATATCTTCTCCGATATGCCACTTATGCGTGGGGAATCCTCGACCAGAACGGCGCAGCTCCCAGAGCTCTTGTCCTTCTTCATCGCTGACCTCGTTGAGTCGGCCACCCAAGTGAAGGACAATCTTTCGTAAGTCGCGAACCTGCTCATCAATTCCGTAGCCGTCCAGCTCAACGAGCAACAGTCCGGCCCCGTTCTGACGCAACGAGCTGCCTGAATGCTCATCGATTGCCGCCAGACTTGGACCGTCAATAAGTTCAAGGACTGCTGGCTGAACCGTGGAGGTTTTGATCAGTTCCACGGCTCGGGCAGCATCAAGGGTCTGATCAAAAAAGAGACTAAGGGTTCTACGAGCGACAGGGATCGGGAGGATCCGAACGGTCGCCTGAACAACAATTCCCAGGGTTCCTTCTGAGCCGACAAACAAAGAGACTAGGTCAAGCCCGGTGACACCTTTCAGCGAGCGGTGCCCGATGGAGATCAACGAACCATCTGCGAGCACTACCTGCAAAGACAGCACGGACTGGCGGGTCACCCCATATTTGGCGCAACGCATCCCGCCGGCGTTGGTAGCGATATTTCCGCCGATGGAGGAGATGGCGGCACTGGCAGGATCCGGGGCGTAGAACAATCCCAACGGTTCCAAGACTCGGTTCAGATCCCCATTCAGGACTCCCGGTTCAACAACAGCGACACCGTCAGCAGCTGAGATCTCGATGATCTGATTAAGCTTTTCAGTGCTCAATACAACTTGTGATTCAGTGGCACTGGCACCGCCAGACAGCCCCGTTCCTGCACCGCGCGGAACGACGCTTAACCCGTGCTTCGCAGCCGCTGCGACAATTGTTTGCACCTGCGATGCCGAGGTTGGGAAAACGACTGTGGGTCCTTGTTCAGGATGATCTGAACGCGTGGGATCCGCGGTTCGGTCGTGGAGATAAGGAACAGTCGCTGCTGATCCTGCCACAACCTCAATTTCTGAGTCATGGGTCAAAAGCTCGTCGCGGAACTTTTGGCCCGCCTGTTGGTCAATCTCGAAAATTACGTGGCTCAATGTTGGACTCCGATGGAAACTGTTTGCTTTCCACCGAGTATTGATGATCGAAATTTCCAATGATGCCTTTATGACCGGCGACGATGCTAGAGCTCATTACAAGGTCACGAATCGACTCTATGTCGTGAATGAGACGGAGTCTCAGGTCAACAAAACGACATATACTTCGTTGCTTTACGTACTAATCAACGAGCTATTTCTCCAGTCTTCACAAGTTTCCTGTTGCGTGTTAGCCGTCGTGGTTGGCCGATTTTTAGCCTCTGGCCAATGATTGAGCTCAGCATTCAGATCTAGTGGTGGTGCACGTTTCTTGGGGCTTGAAGCATGTCGCAGCTGTGGCTGGACTACCTATTTGGAGTCGATGGCTCGTTGCAGTCGTTGCCCAAATACCGGCACCAGTGTGCTCATGTAGGTGTCGCTGATGTGGTGCTTATCCCGGTAGATCAGGACGTTGCCAACCACCGCTGGGCAGGTGCCGTTCACGCAGAACTGGTCGCTGAAGTCCAAGACTTTCACTCGCGGTTCCAGTTTGGCAGCGGCCTTGGTGGCATCGCCCTTTTCGTAGGCGCCCTTTTGCGGGAACGAGCAGGCTTGCGGGTTGTTAATGTTTTGCTCCACGCAGTCCCTGGCGTAGGAATCTTTCGGAGGCCGCGGAGTATCAACGATTGCGTAAACCGGCTTTCCGGCGTCCTCGAGTTCAGCCCAGGCGGCAGCTAAACCCTTTGCTGGATCAGAAACAAAGGTGGATCCACCCCAGCTTGAGGTCACTACCGCGTCGATGTCGTTCCGCTTGGTCAGCGCATCCATACTCTGCTCAAAGGTCTCTTGGCAGTTAATGCTTCCGTCTTGATCGGCTTTGCGTTGAGCAGCGTTAAAGGGACAAGAGTTCTTCAGGTAAGTGACTACTTTCCACCCCTTACTCAGTGCGTAGTCGTTCAGCGCTTCGAACCAGTGAGCCGCGTGCGAGTCTCCCACCAACGCCACGGTGAAGGTCCCGTCCTTGCTCCCGAACTCGCATTCTTTGATCTGCGTCGACTGTGGATTCTGCACACAACTACCGATGTCAGGCAGGTCATTGGCGGCTTCCGCGGGAACCGGGACTACTTGGTGCTCATCGGTGATAAAGGCAGGAGCACCGTGCGACAGGGATGCTGCGCCAAAACCCTCGGGAGGTTTCTCGGCCAGTGCTGCTGCCACGCGCGACTCCTGTTGAACCATGCGTTCTTGAGCCAGGCCAGGAAGTAGTGCCACCGAAGCGGCCACAGCAACCATGGCCACCCCGGCGACCAATGACCGTCTCGGAGAAACTGCCAAGAAGCGAAGTCGGCGCATCGGAGTTTCCACGATTTTTAGGCTCCCCCATGCCAAGATCAGGGACCCAGCCAACAGCGCAAGGGATTGCAAGGGTTTTGGTTTGCCACCGGAGAGTTCGGTGTAAAAAACGATCAGTGGCCAGTGCCAGAGATAAAGCGAATACGAGGCGAGACCAACCCACTGCACCGGCGCCCAATTCACGAGCTGGTGCAAAGAACCTGGGCCACGGGTACTGCCGGCGGCAATGATTACCGCACAGCCCAGCACTGGCACGGCTGCTGCAATGCCGGGGAAGACCGTTGCGCCGTCATAACTAAAGGCGGCGATACCGATGGCCATCAGCGATAGTAGTACCGCCAGATTCCGTGTGGACCAAGCGGTGACCCATCGTGGCAGACGAAGGGCATCTTTGGCATGTGCTTGCGCACCCAACGCCAGCAACCCGCCAATGGCCAACTCCCAGATTCGGGTGGTGGTCAGGAAGTACCCGGCGGCGTCCCCCGAGTATCCGGCGTACACCGAGTACCCCAGGGATAAGAGTGCCACCGTCCCAAAGACCATCCACAGCCATCTGCGGCGAGTGGCAAATTGATCCGAATGTGATCCGGGAAGGTTGGGCTTAACCAGCCAGCACACCGCCAAGATCAACAATGGCCAGAACAGATAGAACTGTTCTTCAACTCCAAGGGACCAGAAGTGTTGCAGCGGTCCTGCCGCTTGTTCGGCGGCCAGATAGTCAACAGAATCAGCGGCCAGCACCCAGTTCTGCACGGAGAAGGCTGAGGCCAATGCCTGGGTACCCAGTGTGCCCCACTGGGTCTTCGGCAGGATCATGACCCCGGCCGCCACAACGACGAGAATCACCAGCATGGCGGCGGGCAGGATGCGTCGAGCTCTACCGGCAAAAAACGCCGACAGTTTCACTCGTCCGCTACGTTCGGCTTCGCGCAACAGGTGGGAGGTAATCAGAAAACCAGAAATGACAAAGAAGATGTCTACGCCGATATAGCCGCCCGGGACCACGTTGGGCTCCAGATGGTAGGCAACCACTAGCAGGACTGCCAGCGCACGGAGTGCTTGGATTTCTGGTCTGAAATTTTTGACCTGCACGGAATTCGAACTCATATTGTTCGATCTGACCAGTTCGGGATGAACAGCAGGTAATCAAACGGTATCCGCGGAGAAAACTACTGATGGGAAGCTTAGCTATCTTCGTCCCTGCTGGGCACGGACAGTGGATATTTGGCATCCAATTTGGGATCAAGACTCAACCGCATCAACGCGTCAAGAAGGACCTTGCCAGCGCCCCAGTAGATAGGAATGATCAGCCAGACGTACCAGCCGACTCCTCCCGCTGTGCCTAGGATGACGGTTCCAAAGGTAACCAAAAGACCTACGCCACGGAAGATCATCATGATCCCCTGTTTGATTGAGTCTCGCCGTTCCTGTTCGATACGAGTTCTGGATTCAAGCCCTTCAACAGCTTGGGAGAAATTGGGCGTTTGAACGCTTTGGAATAGTTCACCAACTTGTACGTCCAATGCCCTGGCTACAAGCGAGATTGACTCCAAGCTGGCATCATTGCCGGCTTCAAGTCGTTGAATAGTTCTGACAGTAATTCCGCTCTCTTTGGCCAGTCGTTCTTGAGTCCAGCCCTTAGTGCGGCGAAGTTCTGCAACCCGTGATTCATTCATGGCATAAAGCTATCGATGAAGTGCACGAAAGCACCATGACATTGTCACGACAGTCGCACGACTGTTTCCCGACAGCGCACGACAGATTGCTAAACAGGCTACTGACCTGTCCTGATGGAATATTCCAAACAGGGAATACTATTGTTCTTGCCTGTCGCAGGTTATTTCGGAGGAACGACTTCACCGTGGACATCAATTGCGCTGTTGCTTTTCGCGAATAAGGTCCAAGGCCAGGACAGAACCGATAATTGCTTGGCGATGTTGTGTGCTTAACTCGCTGGCCAAGTGCAAGGCATACGTCGATTTACCCATCAGTGCGTTGCCCATACCTGACCATTGACGAGTAACGGTGCCAAGTACGCCCTGGGAGTTGGTGATCTGGAAATCAAAATCCCAGATGCTGCCCAATAGATCCAGTTCTTCGCCAAGCATTGAAATGGTGACGCGCGTTTTGAAAAACGTGATCCGCTTGACCAAGCTCGCCAGCGGAGCGTCATTTCCATCAAAGATTTCAAAGCGGTCGCGGCCCATGGTCATGGTGTCCTTGACCTTAATAACCGGTCGCTGTGGTCCGTCAAAGACCGTCAGCTCACGCGCACCAGCAAACATCCGTCCCAGCGTACTTCCGCCGGTTTCGACATGAGCAACCTGCATGCCAGCGGCGTCAAGGATCGCAAAATCATTTTTCGAGAAGTTTCGGGTCTGTTGAAAAATGAGCATATCTTGGGCAAATATCGTCATGCTGATGATTATGCCATTGTGATTCTTCCGCCGATAGCCTGCCGGGAAAGCTCAAGGCCAGCATCGCTGCTGGCCTTGAGCTAGATCGGGATTATGCTCCGAAGAACTGACGAGTCACCTTGGACAGGTACCAAGGATCATCCACGCCACACATTTCACGGGCCGAATGCATGGACAGCAGGGCGACACCTACGTCGAGGGTGCGGATACCCAGACGTGTGGCAGTCAGCGGACCGATGGTCGAGCCACAAGGAACGCGGTTGTTGGATACAAACTCTTGGTAAGGAACTCCGGCTGCCTCGCACCAGTTGGCGAAGGCCGCAGCGCCTACCGCATCGGTGGCGTATCGCTGGTTAGCGTTGATCTTCAACAACGGCCCGGCATTAACCTGCGGGCGGTTGACTGGGTCGTGGCGCTCCGAATAGTTCGGGTGCACTGCGTGGCCTGCATCAGCAGAGAGGCACACCGAATTGGCTAGCGCACGCGCTTGGTCTTCCACCCCTGCACCCAGCGAAGCCTGGATTCGGTTGATCAGTTCTTCAAGGAAAGGACCGCACGCACCGGAGCGTGAGCTGGAGCCCAACTCTTCGTGGTCAAAGGCGGCCATCATGGCAATGTGCTTACCCGACGGCTTCCTCGAATGATCGGTCAGCGCGATGATTCCGGCATGCACCGAAGTGAGGTTATCCAATCGGCCACTGGCGAAGAAGTTCTTGCCTTGGCCAAATACCTCACCACGTTGCGCTGGTGCGGTAAGGATGTCATAGCCAGCTACCTGAGCTGGATCCACGCCAGCCGATTCGGCCAGGACGGCAAGAATATCTGCATCAGCCAGATCCCCGGCTCCGAAGATGGGGTTGGTGTGGGTCTGCTTATCTAGGGTCAAGCCCTCGTTGACCTGGCGATCAAGGTGGATCGCCAGCTGTGGGATGCGCAGGATCGGTTCAGTCTGAGCCAAGTGCTCCGTGCCGTCCTTAAGCACCAGACGGCCGGCAAGGATGAGTTCACGGTCCAGCCAAGAGTTCAGTAGCGGTCCTCCGTAGACCTCTACGCCTGCCTGCCACCAGCCGTTAGATCCGGTGGTCGGCTTGGGCTTGAGTTTAAAGCCTGGTGAGTCGGTGTGTGCACCGAGGATATGGAATCCGCTGGTAGCCGTGGCCGATTCAGGTTGCACCCACGCGATGATCGCACCATCACGAACCACATAGTAAGAACCTGGTCCTAGATTCCACGCATCAGCTTCGTTCAGGCCGGTGAACCCGACAGCGTCTAGCCGCTTCGCAGCCGTTGCTGCCGCGTGGTAGCTGGAGGGTGAAGTTGCGACGTATTCGGCTAGGTCTGCAATGTGGGCCATTGCTGCGGCTTGTGCCATAGCTGGTTACTCACTTCTTTCTGTCATCGTCTTACTGAAATCCAGGATGCGGTTCCCGCCTGAATTCTCGGGTTGCTCTCCAGCTTAGTAGCCCACTGCGTAATTACTAATGGCTCAGTTCCGGCCAGCCCGGTGACGAACCAGCCGGACACCTTGATCTGATGCTTGACTTGGCGCCTTGCGTGGGCAAAGCTGAATGCAGACTTGAAGACTACGAAAGCGAGATCATCATGGCTACATCTGATCAAACTCCGGACCCGGAGCGTTTCCCTGTGGAGCCCGTGGCCGAACCGGGCACGGCGAGGCCAAGCAACTCCCAGCGGGAAGTGCCACCGGCTAAGGAAAAGCTTCCGGCAACCAAGCTGGGTCGTATTTGGACCGCCACGGTCTTAGGCATCATTGTGCTGATCTTGCTGATTATTTTTATCGCGCAAAATCAAGATCAGGTCACCCTGCGCTACTTCGCCTATGAGGGCCAAGTTAACCTAGGGCTGGCGTTGTTCATCGCGTCGATCGGCGGAGCCCTAGTCGTGGCTATCGCCGGGGTTGCCCGCGTTATTCAATTACGCGCCACCGCACGCAAGCAACGCAAAACTAGCAAACGCTAAAAACGCGGATGGCCGCCAAACGTAGGTTCTACGTTTGGCGGCCATTTTTTGCGTTCAGAATCAGTAGTCCAGACCCTGAGACGGGATCACTAGACCCGTTTCGTAGGCATAAACCACAGCCTGCACACGGTCTCGCAAATGCAGTTTGGTCAAAATTCGGCGGACGTGAGTTTTTACCGTAGCTTCTGAAAGGAAGAAGCGGTGAGCGATTTCCGCATTTGATAGTCCTTCGGCGAGCGCTCGGAGCACTTCTTGTTCGCGCGGAGTCAGGTCATCAAGCAAGGGATCTCGAGGTATTTCTTGCTTCTGACCAGCAGCTGACTTACCGCCATTACGCACATAGGTTTCCAGCAGTCGAGCGGTCACCCGCGGGGCAACCACCGCGTCGCCCGAGGCTACCAAACGCACAGCTTGCACTAGTTCTTCAGGGGCTACATCTTTGAGCAGGAATGCACTGGCGCCGGCCTGAAGTCCGGAGAATGCGTATTCGTCCAGGTCAAAGGTTGTAAGAATAATGATCTTGGTTTCCGGATGCGCCTTGGCAATGCGTTCGGTCGCTTCGAGACCGTCCATCTTTGGCATGCGTACGTCCATGAGCACCACGTCAGGTTTCAGCACGGCCGTCTGCGTCAAGGCATCTAACCCATCTGCGGCTTCGCCGACAATGACAATGTCATCCTCGCCTTCGAGAATCAGTCGGAATCCCATTCGTAACAGCGGCTGGTCATCGACCAGCAAGACTTTAATTTTTTCGTCCACGTCTATTCCTTCGCCGTCTTCTGCTTCTCATTGTTCACGCTGCATTCGGGTAGCTTCAGTACCGCTTTAACAATCCAACCGCCACTGGCTACCGGCCCAGCTTCTACGGTGCCGTCAAAGAGCGCTGCGCGCTCACGCATGCCGCGCAACCCTCGACCACTACCAACACTAGGAACTCTGGTGGCGTCCCCGTTGTCCATGACTTCCAGTCTCAGTTCATCACGCCGTCGTTCCAAACGTACTCGCACATCACTGACGTTACGGGCATAGCGCAATGAGTTGGTTAGAGACTCTTGGATCATCCGGAAGACCGTGAGCTGGAAAGTGGTGTCTTCTGGCAGTGCTCCCCCGGTTTGGGTAAACGTAATGGGAAGCCCCGCTGTTCTAAAGCCCTCCAAGAGCTGCTCGACATTTCCGCCGGTAGGTTGTGGCTCCAGCTCACCGGTTTCGGTTTGACGTAGTACCCCAAGCATGCGACGCATATCTGCCAGTGCGGCTCGTCCGGTGCCCGAGAGCTCATTGAGCACTTCGTCGGCGCGGGTTTGATCCCGTTTAGCCACGACGCGGGCACCTTCGGATAGGGCAATCATCACCGAGAGTGAGTGGGCCACTACATCGTGCATTTCTCGGGCAATGCGGTTTCGTTCTTGAACCTGGGCCAAGGTGGAAACCTGCCGTGCCCAGTGATTTAGTTCTGCTTCATGGATTCGCGCATTGCGCACAATCAAGCCAAGTACGGCTGCGGAGATATAGAAGCCGATGATGAAACTTCCGGCAACGCCAATGAGAATCCGGCTGAATGTGGTCTCATCAATTCCGTCGCTTTGATCCAAATCCATGTCGGTCATTTCCGGGAAGCCCATCAATACCATCAGGACCGTTTGAAAACTGGCGGCAAGAATAGCCAACGGAATGGTGCGTTTGGCCGAATAGCTCGTGGCGACCGTGTACAGTGCAATCATCATGCCCACGCCGCCCAGTCCGCCTTGCGGACCGGCAATAACCAGGGCAACACATTCAAAGACGAAGACCAAGATAATCACGGTCATCGGCGCTTTTCGCCGATAGAGCAGTGCGGCGCCTACGGCCAGAGTGACCACCAACAGACCAGTCGCGTTGGTGTCCGGCATTGCTGCCATAATCAGGACGCTAGGCAGCGTGATCAACAAATAGATGACGACGACGCCAACAACCACCAAGCGAGGATGGGTGCGCAAGTAGAGGCGCAACCGTCCCATTCGCTTGGCGGTCAGTGCATCAAAGGAAGCGACAGTTTCCTGCAGCGTCTGTTGGGTCATGATTCCAGTGTAGTTTTCTCTCAGTAACCGCTGATTACTTGATATCTCGCTTGGCAAGCAAGACCGCGCCTAGAGCCAACGGAACAATGATCCATCCGGCAACGCCCAACAGTTGTTGCCACAGTTCTAGATCGCTTGGCGCGCTCAGCGGTGTAGCCAGAGACAGACCCAGCTGGTCTGGCAGGAATGCCGATACGTTTGGTAGCCAGTCCACATATGAGCCAAAGATGGCGGTGATGATCGGCAGGACAAAGAACACTGCGGCCAGAACCGTAATGCCCCCGGCGGAGCTGCGGAGCAAAACGCCAAGCGCCAAACCGATCAGGGCCGCCATGATCACGGCCAAGGTGCCGTACCAGAGCACAGATTGGAATGAAGAACTGCTAAACTCCAAGGTCAGATTGTAGTTTTCAGCGACCGGCTTGGCGATGATGAACGCCAACAGGGTGGAGACTAGCTGCGTGAGACCGGTGAGCACAACGGTGAAGATAATCTTTGCTGTCATCACCCGAAGTCGTTGCGGGCTGGCCAAAAAGGTGCTGACGGCGGACCCTGTGGTGAATTCTCCGCTGAAGAGTAGTACGCCGAGCACTCCGAGAATCAACTGGTTGAAGACCAGTCCGGAGCCCAGCGTTTCGCTGGCAAAGCCTGGCTGGGACATAGTTCCCATGCCTTCCATCTGGCTTGGATCGCTCATGTCTTGAAGCAAAGATCCGATAGCCCAAGTGGCGATGACGGCAATGCCTACATAGAGCACGATGGAAAGGGCAATCAAGATCCCGGTGGATTTCAGCGAGAACATGCGGATAGCTTCGCTGCGCAGGACTCCAGCCAGAGTTACTTTGCCGCGTAGCGGGGTTTGAATCTGAGTTGTCATGGCTATTACTTCCCGCCGCTGTTCTCGGCAACAATGTTCGAGTGGTATTCCACGGCGTCTCGGGTCAATTCCATGTAGGCATCTTCCAAAGTGCGCTGCAGCGGGCGTAGCTCGCTAAGGGCCACACCAGTTTCTAAAGCGCGGCGTCCGATAACTTCAGAATCTGGTCCGGTGACTTCCAGAGTCTGTGCGTCAATCCGGCGAAGTTGCACACCTTGGCTGCTCAGGGCGTTCATCAGCACTTCGATATCGCTCGATTTCACGATGGTCTGAGCAAGGCCGTTATCAATGAATTCACTAATCGGCGCATCAGCCATGATGCGTCCTCGACCAATAACGATCAAATGATCAGCTGTTTGCGCCATTTCGCTCATCAGGTGAGAGGAGATGAAGACGGTTTTGCCGGCGGCGGCCTGCTGTCGGGCTAGGTTTCGCACCCAGGCAACACCTTCAGGGTCCAGTCCGTTCACTGGTTCATCCAGGATCAAGACCTGCGGGTCACCTAGCAGTGCGGTTGCAATGCCAAGACGTTGCCCCATGCCCAAAGAGAAGCCGCCGATCTTCTTGCGGCGAACCCCAGTTAGTCCGGTCAATTCCAAGACTTCGCTGACACGGGAGCTGGGTAGTCCGGCCGTGGCGGCGATCGAACGCAAGTGCGAGGAAGGAGTCAGCGATTTATGTACTGACTTTGCCTCTAGCAGCGTGCCAACCTCGGTGATTGGATGTTTTGATTTTTTAAAGTCCCGGTTATTAACCAGCACCTGGCCTTGGGTAGGCGCGGCCAGTCCCACGATCATTCGCATGGTGGTGGACTTGCCAGCCCCGTTGGGGCCGAGGAAACCGGTGACTTGTCCGGGTTGGACGGTGAATGACACCTGATCTACTACGGTTTTGGAACCGTAGGTCTTCGTCAACTGCTGTGCCTGGATCATTTAACCAGCCTACGAAAAATACAGTTGCATTGAACCGCTCAGAGTGCTGATCTTTGTCTCCCTCCAAAGGGTGAGACCGCAGCCAGATAGCCAAAAGGGCATGCACCAGATGGTGCATGCCCTTCTCTAGGTTTTACTTTGCTGACTTCCAGTTTTTGATACCAAACTCGCGCTTGAGCATGGCTTTGGCCCCGAGGAATCCGCCCATGCCGTGAACCGATGGTCCCGGAGGGGCTGCGGAGGAAATCAGATACAGTCCCTTGGATTGTAAGTACCACGGGTCCAGCGAAATTCGTGGGCGTTTGATACTGCCCAGAAGATCCATGGTGCCGCCAGAGAGATCTCCACCGATCAGTGCTGGATTCTGCTTTTCAAGTTCTTGCGCGTTGACCAAGTGTTTTTCGTGGATGATGTCAGAGAACTCGGGGGCCGCCCGTTGGATCATCGTTTCAATCGCTTGACTCATATCTGCGGGTGAGTTCAGCGGAACGTGGCAATAAGCCCAGATAACGTGCTGGCCAGCAGGCACACGTGAGTCATCAAAGAGTGAAGGCTGGGCCACGATGGTAAACGGCTTTTGCGAGCCAACGCGTGCCGCGGCACGCTCTGCTCTGCCGACCTGCGCTGCACTTCCACCGAGATGCACGGTGCCTGCCGTTGCCAGTGCCGGGTCGCTCCACGGCACGGGCTCAGAGAGCACAAAGTGCACCAAGCAACTACCCGGCGAGCGCCGGGTGGCGCTCATAGCGCTAGAGAGCTGATCCGAAAGATGACCTGCGCTGAGCTTTGCGGCTTCTTCGGCCGAGGTATCAAAAAGAATGTTCTGTGCTGCCAGATCATCAATATGGTTCACTCGTACACCGGTGTGAATTTGCGCGCCATGAGCCGTGGCTTCGGCTGCTAACGCATCGCTGATAGCTTGGGAGCCACCTCGTGGGATTGGCCAGCCTTTGGCGTGCGCGGTAGCAGCTAGGAACAACCCAGCTCCGGCATTGGCTGGCCCTCGTGATCCACCGGCAACGTGAGCCGCGCATCCGGCATACAAGGCGGCAGCCCGCTCGTATTTGCTGGAGCGTACGTTCTTCAACGCCATCCCGCCCAGCGAGCTAAGCGCAAAAGTGGCCAGTAACGATGGGTGAGAAGGGACTTTGAGCAGCGGGTTCAGCAAGGTATCGCTGAGCGAGTCGATCTGCTCAACTAACGGGGCAATTAGCTTTTGATAGTACTTCCCGTCCTCGCCGCCCAGTTCTTGCACCGTGCGGTCCAAGTCCTTGTAGGCATAGGCTGTGCCCTGATCAAGCACATGGGCGAAGGAGAGCTCCGGGACAATGAAGTCCACCTTGTTGTGAACACCCAATTCACGCATGGCCTGAGATTGAAGCGCCATCGGATGCACGGCGCTACCCAAATCAAACTTTGCTTCAGAGCCATCCAGACTCTGGGTTCTGGCAGCACCGCCAATAGTTTCATTAGCTTCGTACACCTGAACGTTCAGTCCAGCCCGAGCCGCCACAGCGGCGGCCGCCAGCCCGTTAGGACCAGCACCGATTACGGCAACGTCAATCACTGTTGGCTCCCTGCAAATTTTTTAGTTTTCTTTTCCCCCGGGAACAATCCGCGCAGGGTAAATCGGTCTGGTGCACCAGCGAACTCTCCGGCCAACGGATCCAATTGGCCAACGGCACGGATTGGATCTCGTCGTGGGTCCAGAATTGAGCGGGCCACTAAATACATCAAGTACGCGAGCATGAGCATATGCGCGGCCACAAGGAAGACGTACCCGGTTTCCGGGAAGGTCTTGATGGGATCTTCCGCGGAGAACGAGTCCAGATAGTTCCAAAGCCCGTAGAAGTGCGCTATTTCCACCAGCATCCAGATCACAAATTCTCTCCAGCGTGGCAAGGCCAGAACGAACAACGGGATCAGCCACACGATGAACTGCGGTGAGTAGACCTTGTTGACCATGACAAAGGAAGCAATGATCAAAAATGCCATGGAACCTAGCCGTGGGGTCTGTTTAGCCAACAGCCCCAGCAGTGCCACCCCTACGCAGCACAGGAAGAAGAGGATCAGCCCGTAGCGCGAGATCTGGTCCGCTTCAAAGATTGGAAGACCAGGGTTCTTGCCTGCCACTACATTCCAGGCGTGCCAGAAGCTAGAGAAACCCGCACCACGTTCTGAGGAGAAGTTGAAGAAGTGCATAAACGAGTCTGGGAAGGCCAACGCATATGGAAGGTTTACCAGAACCCACGTGGCAGCCGCAGTACCGGCGGTAACCCAGAAAGTTTTGAATTTCCCGGTGCGGACGGCTAGAACCAGTAGTGCTCCAAGGATAAAGAATGGATAGATCTTCATCGCCGCGCCAAGCCCGATCAGGACTCCGGCAAGTACCGTGTGCTTACGCGCAAAGGCAAGCATGCCTCCGGCTAGCAGGGCTACAGCCCACATGTCCCAGTTGATGCTTCCGGCCAGGATGATGCCCGGGGCAATGGCGATCATCGCCGCATCCCATGGTCGGCGTCCGGTCATACGCACGGTGCAAATCACGGTGAGCATCCACAAAATCGCGACCAGCAAGAGATTGATGTCGAAGTACATCAATGAGCGGTTAGCCACCGAGTGGGGAACAATCGAAGCCACGGCGGAAGCCACCGCGCTCATTAGAACCGGGTATTCAAATTCGGCACCGGAACTAAAGGGTGCCCAAGGATTATCGGCAAAGCCGCGAGCACCAAATAGTGGCACCCAGTCGCTGTAGCAGGCATAAACGTAGGGATTATTGCCACCCCAACCGCTAACTCGGCAGGGGTTCTTGGCCAGCAGCATCAGCAATGCTCCCACGGTGGTCATCAAAATGATGACTCTTTCCACGCTGAAGAACCCTGGATCTACTCGTCCGGGATCACTGCGCCGTCCTAAGGGACCACCGATGAGTGCGGTGAATTGGCGAAGGAAACCGTCGGCCCGTGATGGCACGGTGATACGCAGAGGTCCACGCTTGGGTGGTGACTGGTTAGGCTCGTGCATACTCTCCAGCCTAAATGCTTTGTCCTTGCTCACAGCTTTGAACACCAAAGTTTCATCCCAATACCTAGTGCCGACGATGTTCGAAGCGGCAAAAACTCAGTCATAAGATTCACGTAAACCGCTTGCTGACCTCACATTCAGCAAATTTGCAGGTGATTACACCGTGACTTCACCCCTCGTTTACCTAAATACTCCCGGCTAGTTAACTAAGGCCCATAGCGTCGTATTTGTGAACGAAACCAATCAGCCAAGTGCCATGGCGATCATCCCCGCACGGGGAGGGTCCAAGGGCATCCGGCTCAAAAACCTGCGTGAGATCGGCGGCAAGTCGCTGCTCGGTCGAGCCATTGAATCAGCAAAGGCTGCGGCGACTGTCAGCGACGTCGTGGTCAGCACGGATCATGAACAGATCAAAGCCGAAGCACTTCGTTACGGGGCGCGAGTTGTTGACCGACCGGCAGATATCGCCGGGGATACGGCCAGCAGTGAGTCAGTCCTAGAACATGTCTTGGCAAACACCAACACGTTGCCAGCGGTGACCCTGTTCATTCAGTGCACCAGCCCGTTTATCGACCCAGCCGATCTCGACGCTGCCATCACCACGGTGACCTCCGGGCGCGCTGAGGTCAGCTTCGCAGCAGTGTCCGACCACGGATTCCACTGGGGACTTGATGAGCAGGGCGAGGCGGTGGCCATCGGGCACGAAAAGCTGCACCGCCCACGCCGCCAGGACCGCGAACCACGCTTCCTTGAAACCGGAGCGTTCTACGCGATGGAAACCGCAGGCTTCTTAGCTGCCGGACACCGGTTCTTCGGCCGGGTTCGAGTCCATGAGGTTCCCGCCGAACACGGTATCGACATTGATACCGAGGCAGATCTCAAGCTCGCCGAACTCAGCGTCACCGATGAGCCGGCACCGATCGAGGTTGACGCTGTCATCACCGATTTTGATGGTGTGCACACCCCGGATACCGCCTATGTGGATGAGCACGGCACCGAATCCGTTCGTGTTTCACGCTCCGATGGAATGGGCGTGGCTCGGCTTCGGGCCGCAGGAGTGAAGTTCCTGATCCTCTCCAAGGAGGCCAACCCGGTGGTTGCCGCCCGTGCAGCCAAACTAAAAGTTGAAGTGGCCCACGGTATCGAGAATAAAGCCGAATACCTGGCCCAGTGGTTGGCCGATGAATCGATCAACCCGGCACGAGTGGCCTATGTCGGCAACGACATCAATGACCTCGGCGCCATGAAACTTGTTGGCTGGCCCATTTCCGTGGCCGACGCCAACAACCAAGTGCACCAAGCTGCACGCCACCGCCTGACCCGCAAGGGCGGCTATGGGGCGGTGCGAGAACTAGCAGAGCTAGTGATCGCGGCACGCTCCACCACAAATTTCCCAAGTTTCACCCAATGAAAGGCAAGTCAATGACCTCCGTGACCACCGATATCAAGCCAGTAGCCATCGGCGAATCCCAGCTCGGCGCAGGCCAGCAGGTCTACGTCATCGGCGAAATCGGCATCAACCACAATGGTGACATCGAAATCGCCAAGCAGCTGATTGATGTTTCGGCTGAGGCCGGCGCCAACGCAGTGAAGTTCCAAAAGCGCACCCCGGAAATCTCCACCCCCACCGATATGCGTGACAAGATCCGCTCCACCCCATGGGGCGATATGACCTACCTGGACTACCGCTACCGCGTTGAGTTTGATGCAGCTCAGTACAAGGAGCTCATCTCCTACGCAGCTTCCAAGGGTCTACACGCTTTTGCTTCCCCATGGGACGTTCCTTCGGTTGAATTCATGGAAGAGCAGGGTGCAGTCACCCACAAGGTAGCTTCGGCATCGGTCACCGACATCGAGCTGCTCAAGGCCCTGGCAGAAACCGGCAAGCCAATCATTCTCTCCACTGGCATGTCCACCATCGAGCAGATCGACAAGGCCGTTGAGACCTTGGGTACTTCCAACCTGGTCATGATGCACGCCACCAGCACCTACCCACTGCCTCCAGAAGAGGCTAACCTGCGCATGATCGAAACCCTGCGCGATCGCTACCAGGTTCCAGTGGGCTACTCGGGCCACGAGCGCGGCCTGCAGATCTCGCTGGCAGCCGTGGCACTGGGCGCTGTGACCGTAGAGCGTCACATCACACTGGACCGCACCATGTGGGGTTCGGATCAGGCTTCCTCACTTGAGCCAAAGGGCTTCGAGTCGCTGATCCGCGACATCCGCATCCTCGAGCAGGCCATGGGTGACGGCGTGAAGAAGGTCTTCCCAGGCGAGTTGGCTCCACTGAGCCGCCTGCGCCGCGTCGACGCATAATCTCAGTTCTCCCCGTGACTTCTCGGCGGCCGAACCTTCCCGGTCCGGCCGCCGAGTGTCATTAGTTTTCACTTCATCACTTAGCACCAACCAAAGGAAGCCAGTCCCGCCATGACGAGCCCGATCCCTGGCCGCATATCCGTGGTCATCCCGGCCTACAACCAGGAGGCGTACATCTGCGACGCGCTGGCTTCCCTTTCACGCCAACAGCTGGGCCGTTGGGAGATGGAAGTGCTCGTGGTTGACGATGCTTCCACCGACGCCACCGACGCCTTAGTCCAGTCGTACCTGGACTCAGTCCCCGGGCTTAAGCTGATCACGTTGGAAGAAAACGTCGGAGTTTCAGCTGCCAGAAATATCGCGTTGGAACAGGTCACTGGCGAGTTTTACACTTTCTTGGATCCAGATGATTGGTATGGCCCGCAGCATCTGGCTACCCTTGCGGACACCTTGAGCAACTTGCACGTTGATTTTGTACGCTGCGACCACGTCCGCGTCAGTGGCACCACCCGCGTGATGTTCCGTGCTCCTCAAGCCTTGCGTGGCATCGTGCTAAATCCTGCTGATGACATTGAGCCAATCGATTCACCGTCCATGGTGGACTACCCCTACTCATGGGCCGGGATGTACCGCACCGAGCTCATGCGCAGCATCGGCTGCTTCTACTTTGATGAGCAGTTGCAATCTGCCGAGGACCGTCCGTGGATCTGGAAGCTGCACCTCGATACCTCACGCTATGCAGTCATCTCCTCCCCCAGCGTCTTCTACCGACGCGGACTACCAAGTTCCCTCAGCCAGGTTTTTGACGAGCGCCAGTTAGGTTTCCTCGAGGCCTACAAACAAGTGCTCGCTGCCGTACGAGAACACCCAGATTCCGCCCGCCATCTTCCCAAGGCTTTGCGGCAGTTCTTCGCCATCGTGTGCCACCACGAGAAGCGTTCCAAGAACTATCCACCGCAGGTGCGACTGACCATCAAGCAGCAGCTGCGAGAAATCTTCAGCGACATCGACGTCACCGTTGCCCACCAAGTAGTACTCGAAATGGATGTTGCCCGGCGCCGGCATATCCTTTCCTACCTCCAGCCAGGGAAGATCGGGGTCAGCAAGTGATCGCACTGATTGAAGCCAGCAGCTACTTCCAGCTCGCTTCTTTGGCCGCGATGGCCGATGCAGGACTGTTTCCAGAAGCAGATGAGTACGTTTTAGTTTTGGTTAATGGCTCACAGGTTCCAGAGCTAACCACAGCGTTAGATCAGGTTCCAGGCTTCGAAAAACTTGCCTCGCGTTTTGATCGCGTGGTGGACTTCGCTGCACTGCTGGCCCCGCGCCGCCCTTTTCAGTTCAACCCGCGTGAAGACGAATTACACATTTTTGAGCGCCTGCTGCGCCAAGCGTGGGACCTCGGTGACGGACCACTGACCTTGGTTTTGGAATCGATTCAGGTCAACCCTGCCCGCGCCCTGGCTCGCATCTTCTTTGATGCACAATTATGGGTTCACTCGGACGGGCTCATGTCCTATGGCCCAACCCGTTCCAGGCTAGCTATGCCGTTGCGCCAACGTTTGATGGGAACAATCCATGTGGATCTAGTTCCTGGATTGGAACCGCACCTGCTCGCCGAGCTCGAGCCAGCACGCAAAGAACTTCATACCGAGCAGTTGGCTCAAGTTTTCACTGAACTCGCTACCGATGCTCATTTTGATTTGCCTGCGTCCTCGGCGCTGATCCTCGGACAGTACCTCGGATCCCTTGGATTGATGGATTCCGAAGAGGAGTTTGATCTTCACGTCCAGATGCTCCAAGTTGCCATAGACCGTGGGCTGAGTACCGTCTTGTTTAAGGCGCACCCTTCAGCCAGTGCCACCTCGGCTGCGCGGTTGGCTACTGTCGGCGCCGAATTGGGATTAGATTTCCGAGTGTTGAACACAGATCATCTGGCAGAAACGGTGATCACTGCGGTGCGACCGAAGGTTGTTATCTCTTGCTTCTCTACCGGCCTGGCCACGGCCAGATACATTCTTGATACCGAGGTCCATGCCGTGGGCACCGGCATGATGCTCCAGGCGCTGGCTCCCTATGAGAATTCGAACCGTATTCCACTCTCGATCATTCATGCCCTGTTTGTTCAGGGCCTGCCAGCTCCTACACACAGCGAAACTGATGACCAACTTTCGGCATTGCTGACAGCCGTGGCGTACTGCATGCAGCCTAATCAGCTGTCTGAATTGCGTGAGGCCGCTGAAGAGTTCTTGGCTTCCAACTACCTTGATTTCTCTGAGCACTTCAAGCGCCGTCGCATCACCAAGTTGGATCTACCACCACGCTTCGTTCATCTGGCCCCTGCGCGACGTACCTTGCCGTCTAAGGTTCGTTCAGCCTCGCGTCGAGTCTTGCGTAAAGGGTCAAAGAGACTTGATAAATTGTCCAGATCCCTGGGCCGACTGGCAAAATGACCCTCACCATGATGAAACTGACCCAGCATGATACTCACGAAGTTCCACGGCCTCGCTTTGGCACGGCACACGTGTGGGTTGAATCCCCCTTGCAGTTACTCTCTGCCGTAGAAACTCACGCGGCAGGGCTCCTTGGTACGAACATTAGGGTCGTCCCACGTTTGGGCATGCCTCTGGAGGCAACCACCGAAGCGTTGCTGGCTCGTGCACCGGATGGTGTTCACTTTGAACCGGCCGCACGCAAACCACCTCATCCTAAAAGCTCTTCGGACCGTTATGTGACCGGAGATGCCTATTCGGGAAAGGTGCAGCGCAGTTTGCTGGCCGGAGTTAAAGCCAAAGAAATCATCATCATCGATGACGGGCTAGCAACCTTGGCACTGATCAAGCAGCTCATTAGCGATACTCCGGTGCCCTTGGTCCGCGCTCGAGCCAAGAATTCGGCAGCACGGGTTGCCATGGGTCTTGCTACCTGGCATCGGTTGCGCCAGCTGGCACGTGAAGAGCGACTGTTGATCGTCTCGGCGCTTTTTGTTGATCCTCCGACTCGTCAGAAGATGACCGCGTTGGGAATCAAGTTCGCTCAACACAAGTTTGAGTGGCTCGCTACTCAGCCGGTGGCCGAAAGTTTCACTGAACCAACCCTTTTGATCGGTTCAGCCATGGTTGCCGATCAGTTGATTCACGAACAGCCCTACCTGCAGTGGGTTGAACAGATCGCTTCGGAAGGTCCGGTGGCCTATTTCCCGCACCGACGTGAGACCCCACAGTTGCTGGAAAAGATTGCCAAGATTGATCAAGTAGTACTCAAGGAACATACGGTGCCCATTGAAATGCGCCTTCGTGTGCTGCGTCCCGGCCAGGAAATCCGGGCGCTTCCTTCCACGGTCATCCCTTCACTGCGATTGCTGCTGGGATCTGATGCGCGATTCCTTTACCCGCAGGCGGTTCCTGAACATTGGTGGACCGACGATACAGAACTTGAACTTCGTGAGCACCTATCCAGTTCGTTGAAGGTGTGAAGACACTAATGAAACCCTCTATTCTTGCTATTGCCGACTCAGATTCATATCTGAAAATGGCAACAAGTTTTTTGCACCGTCTAGGCCCTGAATGGGACCGGAAAATCTATTTGGCACGCACCCCGGTCATGCCAACTGCGCAGCAAATCGCGGCAGCCTTCGAAGGAACCGATTTAGATCCAGCTGCGCTCGAGGTCATTCAGCTTTCTCAGCTCAACGCCGATACGGTGGCGCAAAACCTTGTTTTTGCCTCGGCAACTGGCCCTGTTGTCGCTGAAATTTACTCACGGATACTACGTACCGAACCAATTGACGGACGTTGCACCGCACTAATTTCTGCTCTGCCTGGTGTCGCCTACCCTGCGACTCGTAAGGGCTGGAATTACCGTCGCGCCGGCGATGCGTTTATTTGTCATTCTCATGCCGAAGCTCGCGATTTTTCCTATATGACCGAGCTAAGCGAGGGGCATCAGCCAACCATCATGGTCAGCAAGCTGCCGTTCTTGCACTCCATTGGTTTCCCTCCGGTCCAGGAGCACCAGTTCAGTCGTCTGGTGTTTGCACCTCAGGCCAAGGTTCCAGAGACTGAACAGCAGCGTGAATCCATCTTGTTAGCGTTGGAAAAGGCTAGCCAGATGAATCCGGGCCTCGAGGTTTTAATCAAGCTTCGTGCCAAGGCGGGTGAACCGCAGACGCATATGGAGGCCTATCCCTATGACAGTCTGTTCGATAACCTCAAAGCTCAAAAGCTGATCAGTTCAGAATCACGGATTCGCTTTGATGCGGGATCAATGAGCGAAGCCCTGGTTCCGGGCAGTGCATTGGTCACAGTGTCATCTACTGCCGCTTTAGAGTCCATTGATCGAGGTTTACCCACGATGGTGCTCTCTGATTTTGGCGTCAGTACTCAGATGATCAATACCGTATTTACTGCCTCGGGAATCATCGGGAATTTGAATGACGTTGTTTCCTTGAATTTCGGTGAACCCAGCAAAGCTTGGTTGAGGGAAAACTACTTCCACCGCATGGATCGCAGCTTCATTCAGTCCCTCGAGGTGTTGGCACAGCGGGCGAACGAGGGCAAGCTACGCACTGACCCTGAGATGTTGGCCTTTATTCGCCGACAGCCTCTGCGTCATCGCCTGCGCACGTCTTTGCCATCTCCGGTGGTCAAGGTGTTACTGAAGGTTCGTCGTAGCTACCAACGCTCACGTGGTAGCAACACTAGAACTATGTCATGAGTGTCTGCTAAATTGATACTGACATACATTTTGGCCTGACTTCCAGCTAGGAGACACGAGTAAAAGTCTTTTTACTTCTGTACAAAATGGCCGTCCTTGTTAGCTCAGCTTCGACCATCAACCGTTGACCGTAGTCGCCAGGGTCCGCCCTACTCAGCATTAGATTTGTAATGTCTTGGCTGGTTGGGAATGTTCTGGTCTTCATAAGGCTTAATAGCTTCAAGGGCAATCTCCAGCATGTGCTTTTGATGCGCCCTAAAGTCCGAAGGTCTTACACATTTTCAAAGGAGCCCATGTGTCAGCAAACTCGATCCGTGTTGCCATCGTTGGAGTAGGCAACTGCGCCACTTCACTTATCCAAGGTGTTGAGTACTACCGAAATGCGGACCCAGCGGTCAGCGTTCCAGGTCTTATGCATGTGCAGTTCGGCCAGTACCACGTTGGTGACGTTCAGTTCGTTACTGCCTTTGACGTTGATGCCAAGAAGGTCGGCCTCGATCTCGCAGAAGCAATTCTGGCCAGCGAAAACAACACCATCAAAATCGCTGATGTTCCTACGACCGGGGTTACGGTGCAGCGCGGTCACACCCTTGATGGGCTAGGCAAGTACTACCGCGAGACCATCGAAGAGTCTGATGCGCAGCCGGTAGATATCGTTGCGCAGCTAAAGGAAAACAAGGTGGACGTCCTAGTCTGCTACCTTCCCGTTGGATCTGAGCAGGCCGCCAAGTACTACGCTCAGTGCGCGATTGATGCCGGCGTTGCTTTTGTTAATGCCTTGCCAGTGTTCATCGCTGGCACTCCCGAGTGGGCTGCGAAATTCACCGAAGCGGGCGTCCCAATTGTTGGCGACGATATCAAGAGCCAGATCGGTGCGACTATCACCCACCGTGTGATGGCCAAGTTGTTTGAAGACCGAGGCGTAGTGCTCGACCGCACCTACCAACTGAACGTTGGCGGCAACATGGATTTCAAGAACATGCTCGAGCGCGACCGTTTGGAATCAAAGAAGATCTCCAAAACTCAGGCAGTCACCTCAAATACTTCGGCTCAACTGGCCGCTGACGATGTTCACATCGGCCCGAGCGACTACGTTGCTTGGTTGGATGACCGGAAGTGGGCTTTTGTTCGCCTCGAGGGACGCAATTTCGGAGATGCTCCAGTGAATTTGGAGTACAAGCTAGAAGTTTGGGACTCACCAAACTCTGCAGGTGTCATCATCGATGCGGTACGCGCAGCCAAGATCGCCCTGGATCGCGGCATCGGTGGCCCAATTTTGTCTGCATCGAGCTACTTCATGAAGTCGCCACCCGAGCAGTACGACGATGAAACAGCACGCAACAAAGTCGAGGCCTTCATCCGCGGCGACGTGGAACGCTAGTTCTCACTACCAAAACACCCTTAGATGCGGAGAAGCCCGCCGGCTTGCAGGCCGGCGGGCCTCTGAGCATTAATATGCGAGTTCATTATGGGGTACCTCTGATTCGACGGACGGACAACGGTAATGGCGTTGTCGCGGATCAACGAATACGTAGGTACATCTCTACGGGCACATGGTTTTTCAGTTCACGCTCACGCATGCGACGGTTAAATTCTGTGCTGTCGAGGTTTTTCAACTTGCGACTGGCTTGTCGATTTTTCATTTGTTTTCCCTCCCTTCGTTAACTTTCGAAGGGTTGGGAAGATCTTGTCGCGTCGTGGAGATTGCGCGAGCCTTGAGGCTTTCGGGTCCTGCGAAGATAAGTTCCGAGGTGCGAACAGCCTGTTGAGCGGATGAGGAAAACAGGAGGCTAGACATGAAAAAAGTTCCTAAGGTGGGAGTCGATTACTGACTTTCAACCTCAGGAATTTGGGTGGGGATCACCGTGTTCTAGGAATCCACTGTTCCGGAGGTTGGAGAGAAAAGGCCGTGATTGCCGGTAGACATAAAGCCACCGTCAATTCGCCATGTGCGATGAGTTGAAATATCCAGATTGATATTCATCGTTTCTCCACCTCCTAAGATCTATTTGTTGGCCAGCCGCGAATCGCCACGGGGCCTGCTAATAAGTTTCATCGATCCGCAAGTCTCATTGAGACTTCCCAATCACAGTATTCAGCATACATTGATTGCACAGGCTCCGCCACTAATTAGGTCAAAAAGTTTAAGAACTTTTTTCGAGCATGAAAAAGCACCCGGCCCCTTGAGGGTGCCGGGTGCTCATTCTGTCTCTGTGCTTGTCAGCAGTTACTCTTCGGTAATTGCTTCCTGCGCTTCAGGCTGCTCGCTCCACCAAGCTCGTAGCTGCTCAATGGCAGCATCTTCACCCAGCGGGCCTTCATCCAAACGAAGCTCGAGCAAGAACTTGTAGGCACGACCAACTACCGGCCCAGGCTTAATGCCCAAGATGCCCATAATCTGTTGCCCGTCCAAGTCTGGACGGATCGACTGCAGCTCTTCCTGCTCAGCAATCTGCGCAATGCGTGCCTCGAGATCATCGTAGGCAAAGGCCAGTCGATCCGACTTCTTGCGATTGCGCGTGGTGACATCCGAACGGGTCAGGCGGTGCAGGTACTCAAGCAAGTCACCGGCATCGGTAACGTAGCGGCGCACCGCAGAGTCAGACCAGCCTGCTTCGCCGTAACCATAAAACCGCATGTGCAGCTCAACGAGCCGAGCCACAGCTTTGGTGGTTTCCTTATCAAAACGCAGGGCCCGCATGCGCGCCTTGACCATCTTGGAGCCAACCATGTCGTGATGGCGGAAAGACACCGCGCCGTTAGGTTCAAACTTGCGTGTGGCCGGCTTGCCAATGTCATGCATCAACGCTGCAAAGCGCAGAACAAAGTTGGGTCCAGGCACTGGGCCATCTTGATCCGTTTCCATCGAGACGGCCTGCTCGAGCACAGTCAATGAGTGCTGGTAGACATCCTTGTGCCGATGGTGCTCATCAATTTCTAGGCGCAGTGCTGAAACTTCAGGCAGTACTCTGTCAGCCAACCCGGTCTCAACCAGCAGGTTGATGCCCGCCCGAGGATCTGCTCCCTTGATCAGCTTCACCAATTCGTCACGCACACGCTCCGCGGAAATGATCTCAATACGTTCGGTCATCTCGCTCATGGCCTGACGAACCTCGGCGCTGACTTCAATCTGCAGCTGCGAAGCAAAACGCGCTGCACGCATCATGCGCAATGGATCATCCGAGAAGGAAATATCCGGAGCACCTGGAGTCCTGATCGACTGATCTCTCAACGAGGACACCCCATCAAAGGGGTCCACCAGTTCAAGATCTGGCAATCGAAGTGCCATCGAGTTCATGGTGAAGTCACGGCGGAACAGGTCATCGTGCAGGTTATCGCCAAAGGCAACAATTGGCTTACGCGATTGGCTGTCGTACGCATCTGCCCTATACGTGGTGACTTCCAAAGTATGCTCGCCCTTTTTGAAGGCGATAGTGCCGAACTCTCGACCCACATCCCAGATATTGTCGGCCCAACCGGAGATCACCTTAATGGTTTCTTCCGGGCGCGCGCTGGTGGTGAAGTCTAGGTCCGGGGATACTCGACCCAAGTAGAGATCTCGGACCGGTCCACCCACCAGAGACAACTCATGGCCCGCCGCCACAAAACGGTCGGCCAAGTCGAAAATAACCGAGGGCAGGATTTGACGTAATACGTCAGGTGAGGGAAGTGCATGCATAGTTACTTAAGCGTGCCAGAAATCTGGGCAAAATGCTTGAAAATGCGCTGAAATTGCTTGCGATATAACTTACTTGTCCACGTCGATAAAGCGAACGAGGCCACTTTCTCGATAGAGTGGATCCATGAACCGACCGATCCCGTCTGCCCCAAAGCGCACCCCATTGACTGCGTCAATGGCTCGTGCGCAGGCAACTGGCGGTCATACAAGCTTGCCAACGGTGGAAGAAGTCTCTTCCGGCGGCATTGTGATCGACTTCAACGCACCCAAACTCCCCGTCGCAATTATCGCCCGGTATAACCGTGGCGGCCGGCTGGAATGGTGCCTGCCCAAGGGTCACCCCGAGGGAATAGAAAACAATGAGGAAGCGGCTATCCGCGAAATCGAGGAAGAGACCGGCATCGCCGGAAAGATCCTTGCCCCGTTGGGTTCGGTCGATTACTGGTTCACCGTGACCAATTACCGGGTGCACAAAACTGTGCACCATTTCCTGCTGGAAGCTACTGGCGGACAACTAACGATCGAGAACGACCCCGATCACGAAGCCGTCGATGTTGCCTGGGTACCTCTTGATGCCCTAGGCAAACGCCTGTCCTTCCCTAATGAACGCCGGATCGCTGATCTGGCACGCGAGGTTCTTACAAAGCATGTCTCAGGTTCCTAATTCTTCTGCGGGCTCCGATCAGCAGCCAATGACCGGGGCCATGGACTTAGTCGCCGAACCTCCCCAGCAGCTGCATACCCAGCAGGGACGCTCACGCTCTAAGATCTACGCCCTGATGGCCTCGGGAACCATGGTTTCGCGTCTGTTGGGCTTTGCTCGCACCGCGTTGCTGGCGATGGCTATTGGTTCGGTCACCTCGGTGGCCGATATTTTCGAAAAAGCCAACGTCATCCCGACGATCATCTACATGTTGCTCGCCGGTGGCGTCTTCAACGTGGTGCTGATCCCGCAGCTGATCAAGGCGTCCAAAGCTAAAGACCGAGGTGCTGCGTACACCTCAAAGCTTTTGACCTTGGTTGTGGTGGTGATGGGGCTGCTCACCCTGGTTCTGACCATCTGCGCTAAACCGTTGATCATCGCGCTGACCAACAACTGGACCGACCCGATGATCATGCTGGGCACCGCGTTTGCCTATTGGTCTCTTCCACAGATCTTCTTCTACGGGCTCTACGCGGTACTAGGCCAGGTACTCAACGCCAACGGGCGATTTGCCGCCTTTATGTGGGCCCCGGCGGTCAACAACATCATTCAGCTACTAGTCATTGGCGCCTTCATCCTGACCTTCGGCGCCTACTCTTCGGGCGATCCGATGCAGGACTGGAGCGCGGTCAAAACCATGTGGCTTGCCGGTGGCGCCACCCTAGGCATTGTGTTGCAGTCCTTGGTGCTCTTCTGGCCACTGAAGAAGGTCGGCATTAAGCTGGGCTTTGACTTTGGCTGGCGCGGCATGGGCCTGCGCCACGTGGGCAAGCTGGCCATCTGGACCTTGGGCGCCATGGTCATCGGCAACCTCTCCTCGTTGCTGTACTCCAAGATCGTCTCTGGTGCCACCGCAGCTCGTGCCTCCATGGCTCCCGAACAGGCCGCGTCGGTGGCCGGTGAGTACGCGCTGAATACCTCGCAGCTGATCACCGTTTTGCCACACTCGCTGTTCGCGCTGACCGTGGCCACCGTGCTGTTTAACGACTTCGCAAGAGCCTTCACCGAAAAGCGCTACGCCGATGTTGGCCAGCTACTGAACCGCGGCATGCGCTCTACCGCCATCCCAATCGTCTTCTGCACCATCGTGTTTATCGTGCTTGCCGGTCCGCTGGGTCGACTGTTTGCTGGCTCCTCGGAGAACGCCGCGCAAGCCGCCGGAGCACTGGGCCAGTTGTTGGTTCTCACCGCCTTGGGCCTGCCATTTAAGTCCCTGCAGTTCTTCATGCTGCGCGTGTTCTACGCCGAAGAAGATACCCGCACCCCGATGCTGATCCAGTCCGCCACCGCGGCGGTTGGCCTAATCTTGGCCTTCACCGCAGCAGCCGTGATTGACCCAATGCACATCGCTGCGGCCATTGCCTTCATCTACGGCCTGACCAACGTGCTCTCCTGCATCGGCACCCACTTCCTGGTTAAGCGCCGCTACGGAAACTACGGTGTGCAGTCGGTGATCGATACCTATGTTCGCATCGGTTGGATGGCTACGCTCTCCGGCGCAGTGGGCTGCTTGGTGCTGTGGCTACTGGGTGGATTCAGCTTCGGATTTGCCTACTCCTCGCTGATTAACGCCATAATTTCGATCATTGCGGTGGCCGGAACCATGGGCGTTGTCTACATCGGATTACTCCACAAAACCAAGGTGCCGGAGCTTGATGGCTTCCTCGGTCCGATCCTTCGAAGAATCCCAGGATTCAAGCGCTAAAAAACCTTGGAAACTTGCCAGTGATTCTGCGCAAGATTGGCACCAAATCGGCCCCGCTGACAGGTAACATGACAGGTGGTGGTCTGAGTACTGCTACCGAAGAACAATCAACCCTTGGAGATGCACGTGGCGCAGCCAATCGATGTCGGCTCTGTCCTCAGCGGCCGTTACCAGGTCACTGAGACCGTCCTTTCATCAGCTGAAGGTGACTTGGTACTTGCAGGCATTGACCAAGTACTTAATCGCTCCGTCAGCATCATGGTGGCTTCGGCCGAGAACTCCTCTCAGCTGGCCGCTAGTGCCCGCGAAATTGCGATGGGTGAACGCGCCTCCAACGTCCAGGTACTGGACCTTGGCATCACCGACACCAACCAGAGCTACCTCGTGGCCAATGTGGCACGCTCTTCGGACCTGTTGGACCTAGTTCTCGAGTCCGACGACGCACCCTACGTTGAACCGTTCTTCACCGACACCTTGGGCACTGAGATCTTCGGCGTGACCCGTCAGTCCGCCCCAGAGTCTTACGAGGACGACAACCAGTACGAGGTCGAGCCTGCTGAACAAAACAAGTTCGGCACCGCCTTCTCCAGCGGTTTTGCCGGTCTGAAGAACCGCTTCGGCAAGAAAAACCAAGACCAGGCCAATGGCCAGCAGTCGGACCAGACCGCTCCTAACGAGCAGGTTCCGGCTACCACTGCCCACCCTGTGGCTTCCACCGAGCCACCGACCACCGAGGGTCAGCCAGCGGTTACCCGTCTTGATGATCAGGACGACGAGCCAAACGTCACCGCCACCGCAGCCTTAGCTGCCGCCGCCCAGTCAAAGGGTGATACCCCAGCGGCTGCAAAGCCAGCTGACGCAAAGTCGGATTCGACTCAGTCTGATTCGGCCAAGTCCGAGTCCGCCAAATCAGATTCCACCAAGCCTAAGGCCGCTGCTGGCGCCGCCGCCGGAACCGCAGCAGGTGCCGCTGCAGCAAAGCCAGCTCAGCAGCCAGTTCAGAAGCCAGCTGCGGATAACAAGCCTGTTGAGGACGAGCAGAAGCCCGCCAAGAAGAAGGGTGCCGGTGTAGCCGGTGCCGCAGCAGGTGCCGCGGGCGCTGTTGCTACTGGTGCAGCCGCTGTTGCAGCCAAGGCATCAACTTTCCCAGCCGCCGCCAAAAACGTTGTCGTCCCAAACCAGGCTGCGGCCACCGGGCAAGAAGATGATGAGTCGACGTCCAAGGGCACTCGCATTGTGGTTGGCGCGGTTCTGCTGATCATCTTGATCCTTGCCGTGGTCTTCGCCTTCAACTTCCTTGGTGGCGATAAGGAAACTACTGCCGATACCTCCAACGAGCCTCAGCAGTCCGCTGCTCCTTCCGAGTCGGCCAAGCCGAAGGAATCCTCCGAGCCGGCCTTGCCAAAGCCTGTAATTTCGGATATTTCACGACTGGTTCCTGGTAACCAGCAGTTGAATGCTGAAACCGATGGCAAGCTGGCCAACATGGTCGACGGCAACGCCTCGAGCACCTATGACACCTTCACCTACACCACCAGCAACTTCGGTGGCTTCGCCTCCAATATGGTCTTCATCCTCGAGCTCAAGGACAAGGCGGCCATCTCCGAGGTGAACTTGGAAGGTTTGAATGGCACCGGCGGTGACTACGAGATCCTCGTTGGTGATTCCGATGATCTGGGCAATGCTAAGTCTGTAGCCAAGGGCTCATTCTCCGGCCCATCGGTCTCCGTGGCCGTGAAGGACGGGGATAAGGATTCCATGGAAGGCTCCTACGTCTTCCTCGATGTCACCGACCTGCCTCGTAAGGCATCGGGCAGCAACTCATCGCGACCATACGGTCTGCAAATCGGTGAATTCTCCGCCAAGTAACAGTAGCGGAATTTTTTAGCAAAGCCATACGTTGAGGTGGATAGTGAGGTAAAGCCTCGCTATCCACCTCGCAATTTTAGGACGAAAGGGTTCTATCCCCGTGACTTCAGCACAGAACGACGAAATCCGCGACGTAATCATCGTCGGCTCCGGCCCGTCGGGTTATACAGCTGCGATTTACACCGCCCGTGCGAACCTTAAACCTCTGGTTATCGCAGGTTCGGTTACAGCTGGTGGCGAACTGATGAACACCACCGAGGTGGAGAACTTCCCAGGTTTCCCAGAGGGCATCATGGGCCCAGACTTGATGGACAACCTGCAGAAGCAGGCAGAGCGCTTTGGCGCTGAAATCTTGTTCGACGACGTTACCGAAATGGACCTGAAAGGCGACATCAAGACCTTGTCGCTGGCTGATGGCACCACCTACCGTGCACATGCCGTCATCGTCTCCACCGGCTCCGCATACCGCGAGCTGGGCCTAGAAGACGAGAAGCGCCTCTCCGGCCACGGCGTCTCCTGGTGCGCTACCTGCGACGGTTTCTTCTTCCGCGAGCAGAACATCGCCGTCATCGGCGGTGGCGACTCAGCCATGGAAGAGGCACTGTTCCTGACCAAGTTTGCTGCCAAGGTCACCGTTGTACACCGTCGCAGTGAGCTGCGCGCATCAAAGATCATGGCAGATCGCGCCCTGGCCCACGAGAAGATTGACTTCGTTTGGGACTCAGAGGTTGTCGGCATCAACGGCGAGGATAAGGTTCAGAGCATTGCACTGAAGAACCTCGTCAACGGCGCCGAGAGCACCCTGGACGTCACCGGTATCTTTGTTGCCATTGGCAATGACCCACGCGTTGATCTCGTCAAGGATCAGCTCGAGCTGACTTCCGAGGGCACCATCGCCGTCGAAGGACGTACTTCGAAGACTTCGCTGCCAGGCGTATTTGCTGCAGGCGACGTCATCGATTCCACTTACCGCCAGGCAATCACCGCAGCCGGTTCCGGCTGCGCCGCTGCACAGGACGTGGAGCACTACCTGGCCAACATCACCACCGAAACCGTAGCTACCGTCTAAGTAGATTTCTCAGAAAGGGGTTGTCTCTCATGAGCAACGCAAAAGCAGTAACTGAAGCAACCTTCCAGAGCGAAGTTCTGGATTCCGAAAAGCCAGTCATCGTCGATTTCTGGGCAGAGTGGTGCGGTCCTTGCCGCCAGCTTGGTCCAGTACTGGATCAGATTGCTGAAGAGCACGCTGAAAAGGTAGACGTTGTAAAGATCAACGTTGACGAGAACCAGGGCATCGCCGCTAAGTACGGCATCACCAGCATCCCTGCTGTTTACGTTTTCAAGGGTGGCGAGCACGTAGCTACCTCGATCGGTGCTAAGCCAAAGGCTGTCATCGAAAAGGACTTTGCAGAGTACCTGTAAGTCACTAGCTTTACCAGAAGGGGGATCGGCCATCGGCCGATCCCCCTTTTCTTGTCTCAGCATGTTTTCAGACCCTAGCTGGGGTTAGGGTGAACTAGGTGCCTCTCCTGAGAGCTATTTGGAGCACGATATGCGGTATGAAAGTTATTTACTTTGTTTTTCTAGATATTCTTACTTGAAACTAGAATTCTGTCCTCACCGGGCTCAGGAGAGCGGTTCGTTCAAAGCGCCTGCCGGTGATTGCCAAAGATGCATCCTCTACGATCGAAAATGGTATTTGCATTTCTCTCGAATCAGCCAGAGCAACCCCTTGAACTGCAGTTGGTTCCCTCGGGAGGAAAACTAGCTCCTCCTTCCACGGTGTAAGTCTGCTTTGTAGATCCCGTCAGTTTTTGTATTCACGACTCTTTCAGACCAACGCGTTAGACCTATGTGTAGTTATCGATTAAAACGTCGGTTTTTTTGCTCTCCGAGTCCCGCATGGAAATGTTGTGAACCGAGATGGAATCTTGAGTTCCTGGCCACCGATGCTGACAACGATAGCTCCTCCCCTGAACGCCCAAGCTGTCAAAGACACATCCTCTTCGCAATGTCCGTGCCCTCAGTGTCTATAGCTTCAGCTTGCTGCCCCGGTGTCTGTCCGCGACCCACACGGAGCATACGGACAGAGTCAACTGAACGAATCTTTTCAAATTTCCCATAGGAGCTATCTAGTCCAAGTTTCAGTCCAACCAACCTGGTGGCGAGGAGATCATCACGCTCATAGGAGCTCTCCCTCAAGACCGGACACAGTCTCTACACCCCACCTGAAACTCAGCGGATCTTCACTAGATCTTAGAGAGCCATACGTCAGCTAGCCGCTCGCTCTCCCCCAGAATTCGTGAGCTTTCCTTCGACGCTCGATATACATCGTCAAGCGCCGCGAGTTCAGCCTCCTGATGCGTTCTGCCGACATGACATGCACTCATCGCGGTACCAATTGCCTAGAGTATGCGCTCGATAGGCCCAAAACTCGTTCTTATAGTCATCCCGGAACCTCTCTGGATCACTGGACAGCCTAGAATCGGCCTCTAGAGGCCGTAGGGGCCTCACGTGGAAACGTGGGGGAACCTCTCACGAGAGAGGAGGCTCTGGAGGCCCCTGAGGGGGCCGTAGAGCACCTAAGGGGTGCTCGGTTGCCCTAGAGGAGTTCTGTTGGGCATTTAGGCACTTGAAACACGTGTCTTCGGCGCTTTTGTTCGCATAAAACCAGGCCAGTGGTATCCATTCCTTACGAGCTCGAACTTCTATCTAGGTCACGCTGTACAGCAGAAGTTATCGGCCCATGAACCGCGCAAGTCTCTCTGGGCGCACCCGATCATGGTCGCCCGATCCGGGGCTACTCCGGCATCAGCTCCTGTCGCTTCTGAAGGGTCAATACATGAGGTCGGGACCACCGCTGAGGCCACAACGTTGATCGCGCGGCAGGCGTCGATTTCGATCTGCGAGACCGTCACTCAGCGTGGGCTCGGCATAGCGCGCATCCGTCACATACTCGCATGTCTCTATGTACTAAGCCGTCTCTTCTGGACACGTTTCCTGTTCTCATTCTTCGACACCATATAGCCTGCCGTCCTCAGTTGAATGGCTAACTGAGCTTCACTTGGCTTCCCCAGAACAATGTGAGCACTATGTTGTCTTGGATGGATACCAATCTCGTGGCGACCTAAACTGCATTCCAGGATTTCTAAAGAACTATGCCACCAGTCCGCTTGGATGTTTCACGTGAAACGTACGGCAATCCGTCGCTGGAAGTGCCTGCGCAATTACGCACTTTTCACCACTGTTTCACGTGAAACATCAATGTAGTTCGTCGTGCCCATCCAATACTTGCACTGCTCAGCCTGGATGGAACCGACTCGAGGCGCGCCCTTCTGTTCACAGTCCTGCTGTTCATTGCTACGCCAAGGAACAGGCGGCAACGGATGGATCGTGTTTCAACAACAGACCCGCAGCGCCCATGATGCTCAGCTTTACAGTACGAGACACTGATACTGATCAGCACCAATACATAATCATCGAACAGGAAATTTCTGAGCCTCCAATAATTATTTATGGGAAGGCCTGAACTGCCCCGTCGCCCCGCAGGTCTCAGAAAGTCCTATGAAAGCCATCCGAACACGGATGTTTCACGTGAAACGTCAGAACCTGGACCGAACTACGTGTCCGCAGTCGGGGGCACGCCCACGGAGAAATCATTCAAGCCTGACGCCAGACACAGGCATGAACTCACTACGTAGATCAAGAACCACTCCCCCTCGGTGAACTGATTCAGATCCGTAGACACATAGTCCCTCCAGCTGAAGCTCATCAGGTGCTTGAAGAAACCGTCAGTATTCGTCGCGAAGGTCGAGAGCACACTTATGGTGCGTCTCTGCTGAATCTACAGACCAGTAACTCAGCGCAGGCGATCCTGATCAGAAACCCGTGCCTAGTCGCAACTGATTGCTTCAATTCCTACTCGCCGCAACTGTCCATCCGCGAATCATGTCAGATGCTCCTATCCCCTATCCGTCTCAGTGATCGCGTTTCATGTTTGTAGCATCAGCGCTCTTACATCTGATGACGCGCTAGTCTCTCGGAACCTCCGTGGAGAAGCCAAAACGATCTCTAATCTAATGAACCCTGATCATCGTGTATTGCAATCTCGAAGAGGTGGAACAGTTATGTAGTTCCTTGGAGACTCGTGACAGCGAATCAGGAACGCCGTTTCTAGAAGATAGCTACGGTACTTCAGTTGAGGCCCGTGGTTCAATTCCTCGCGACAGACAATCTTTCCAACCCCAGGGACACTTCCCCAATGCTGTTGTTGCAGTCCGAGCGAAAGCATATCTCCACGTATGCAGAAGCCAGGTAGCTACACTGAGTCGGCCAGCAAGATCATTAGTGGTTTGCGACGCTGCATCCGACGTTGTAGCTACACACTCGCAGTTCAACGCCGACCCATTTGAATCTGACATCTCCACCGTGATTCCTCCAGAGACCTCTTCATCCCAATATTGGAGCTACATCTTGGAGGCAAATTTGCGGCTGACGGACTGGATCCTTCTGTCGTTCCTAGACTCGCTCTAAGCCCGGATCCCCTACAACCGAACTTTCGCCGATTGCGGTCGCATAAATCTGTAGTCCTGCGTCGTCAAACGTTGAAATCGTAATGTTTCACGTGAAACTTCACGGCTAATCACCCTATCAATCGTCTGTCCCCTCGATCGCAAGACTGGCGAGGCCTGTACCCCAGGTGTGTGCATTCGTCAGCCCCGTCAGGTACCACTGGTAGGACTGAATAGGATTTCCTTCGGCTCGGTCGATTCCACCAGTTATCGATGCCCTTGGAGTCTGTGGATTACTGAGGACGAGAACATCCGTTCGTCTTCCTCTCCATGATGTTTCACGTGAAACGCGTCGTTAAATGCAAAAGGCGCATGTTTCACGTGAAACATGCGCCTTTTCTGCTAAATTATTGCTTCATCTCAGGGTCAATGACCTGCATGATGCGGTTGAGGTCATCGACGGAGGCGAATTCAATACTGACCTTACCCTTGCGCGAGCCAAGTTGGATCTTCACATTCGTGTCCAGGCGGTCCGCAAGCGACGTAGCGAGGAAGTCTAGGCGTTCGTTACGCTGAGTCTCTTTGGTTTTCTTTGCAGTCTTCTTAGGCTTGTCGTCACTGAGCGCTACCGCTTCTTCCGTAGCTCGTACGGAAAGGCCTTCGTTGATGATTCGCTGGGCTAGTTGCTCAATGGCTTCGTTGTTCGAAAGCCCAAGTAATGCCCTCGCGTGTCCAGCGGAGAGTACTCCCGCTGCCACCCGGCGCTGAACCAGTGGAGGCAGCTTCATGAGACGAATTGTATTGGAGATCTGCGAACGCGAACGTCCAATACGATCCGAAAGTACTTCTTGAGTACAGTCGAATTCTTCTAATAGTTGCTGATATGCAGCCGCTTCTTCAAGCGGATTCAGCTGCGAACGATGCAGGTTTTCAAGCAATGCGTCGCGAAGAAGATCATTATCTTGTGTGTCGCGGATGATTGCTGGGATGGTTTCCAGGCCGGCCGCCTGCGTCGCGCGCCAACGGCGTTCACCCATGACAAGCTCATACGGTGCGTCATCAGCTTCGCGTGAGGGACGAACAACGATGGGCTGAAGAAGCCCAATTTCGCGGATGGAATGGATGAGTTCATCCATGTGTTCCTGGTCGAAATTGGTTCTTGGCTGCTTACGGTTAGGATGAATCTGCGTTACATCAAGTTCCGCAAATTTAGCGCCCGGCACCTCAACAAGATCGGACGTCTCATCGGTTGTCACCGAAGGTGCTTCGATCTTTGGTGCAGTCTTTTTAGCTGGCTTTTCAGCTTCGGTGGGTTCAACCACTGGCTTGGCGGACAACGAGCTATTCAACCCTGGCATCGTCGCGCGTGGTCGCTTCGTAGTCTTGCTTGCAGCTGGCGCAGCAGACTTTGGTGCCGAGGACTTGCGACCCGGTTCAAAGAACATGTCTACAGGACGTGCTGCCTTACTTTTTGCGGAATCAGCTTTAGTCTCAGTCGAAGATGTTTCACGTGAAACATCGACTTTCTCCTCGGCAATCTCCGTGACAGGCGAGCTCGAGATAAGAGCACCTAGTCCCCTACCCAATCCACGCTTCTTCTCTGCCATGTTAATTGCACGCCCTTTCGTCCGAACATTCAGCCCGAGACTAGTTTACTGTTTTTAAACTTTCATACGGGGATGCGCGCGCAAAAGCCTAGCTCCAGTGTTGACTTCGCTTCAAACCGCTTAAAGTGAACACGAAAAACAAACAAAAAAATACGTAAATATCGATCTATTTACGTGGAACGGCTTGAGGCAGACTAAGCGCCGCGCTCGGCCATCTCTTGGGCTGCTTCCTTGTACGAAAGTGCGCCAGTTGAGTTGGGATCGTACGTAATGACGGTCTGCTGGTAACTAGGTGCCTCGGAGATACGAACGGACCGAGGAATTACTGCTTCAAGAACCTGCTCAGGGAAATGCTCGCGAACTTCATTAGCAACCTGCGCGGCCAACTTGGTACGACCGTCATACATGGTCAAAAGAATCGTGGAGACGGTCAGCTTGGAGTTCAAGTGCTTCTGAATCATCTCAATGTTCTTCAGCAACTGGCTCAGTCCTTCCAATGCGTAGTACTCGCACTGGATAGGAATCAAAACTTCGCGTGCAGCAACAAAAGCGTTGACGGTCAGAAGGCCCAGGCTAGGTGGGCAGTCAATGAACACGTAGTCGAGTCGTGGGAGACCCTCTCGCTGACGCGTACGTGCGTAGTCATCTAAGGCTCGCTGTAGGCGCTGCTCGCGCGCCACGAGGGATACAAGCTCGATTTCAGCACCAGCGAGGTGGATCGTCGCAGGAGCTACCTGCAAGCTAGGAAGCTCTGGGCAGGTTGCAACAACGTCAGCCAACGGAAGATCATTGATAAGCACATCGTAGATGCTGTCGACCTCGGCATGGTGCTCAATTCCGAGAGCGGTTGAGGCGTTGCCCTGCGGATCAATGTCGATCACCAAAACGTTCATTCCGCCCTGCGCTAGAGCAGCAGCAAGGTTAACAGTGGTCGTCGTTTTACCGACCCCACCCTTTTGGTTTGAGATCGTGAAATAGCGGGTCTTATCAGGCGCTGGCACCGTGGTGGCCTCCAAAGCTTCGCGACGACGAAGTTCGCTAGCTATCTGTGTAGCCAGTGGCGAGGACGAGTCACTGAAGTCAAAAGCGCTGCTCGATGAGCTCTTAGTCTTGGACACAGGTAAAACTCCTCCTCGTGAATTGATGCAACCCATATTCAAGGCAACACCGACAATGTTTCACGTGAAACATTCAAAACAAGTTATTGGAATTGCTAAACAACTTCAGGCCTACAGCTCGCGCGAAATTTGCCGTTAGCGTCCCAAGAACTATTAAACAGACTATCGCGTTGGGCTAGCCAACCTTAATGCGAACCACCGTAGTTGGCTCTGCGAGGAATTCTCCACCGATGGTGAGGACTTCTGTTTCCTTGCCTCCGAGCTTGCGGATGGCCTTGGAAGCCTTGTCGATTTCTTCGGCGGCTGAGCGACCCTTGATAGCAATAAGTTGGCCCTTGCCGTGGAGCAGGGGGATCGTCAGGCCAGCGAGGTTGGTCAGTGCGGAGACGGCACGTGCAGTGACATAGCTAGCGTTAACGGCATCAACCATCTGCTCAGCACGTCCACGCATAACCGTCACGTTATCCAAGCCAAGGTCTTCGATGACTTCCGAAAGCCAGATGCAACGACGCTCTAGTGGCTCAATGAGAGTCAGCTTGAGGTCAGGGCGGGCAATGGCCAAGCAGAGGCCTGGAAGGCCCGCTCCGGAGCCTACGTCAGCAACTTCGACGTCGCGCTCGATGACCGATTCAATCACGGCACAGTTGAGTACGTGACGGGACCACAGGCGCGGTACCTCACGAGGGCCAAGCAGTCCACGCTCAATGCCTGAGGTAGCCAGGTGCTGGACATAGCGCTTAGCTAAATCCAGGCGGTCGCCGAAGATCTTTTCAGCGGCCAGGGTCTCTTCTGCAGTAAGGCTGAGATCCTCAGTCATGGTCTTGGTCCTTTAGGTCGATCAGCACGCTTGCGCGCGATGTTGCTTAGTTGTCCAGTACCGAGATAACGATATGGCGTCGAGTTGATTCACCCTCGGATTCCGAGTGCAATCCTGCATCGGCAATCACGTCGTGCACGAGCTTACGTTCGTAGGCGCTCATTGGATCCAGGTGGACCTTTTCACCCGTTGAACGAGCAGACTCAATGGCTTCTTCAGCCAACTTCTTCAGCTGCCCAGCACGGTCCGTACGATACCCTGCAATGTCCAGGATCAAACGGGAACGCTCACCGGTAGCGGTAAGAACTGCCAGTCGGGTCAGTTCCTGCAGAGAGTCTAAGACCTCGCCCTTATCGCCAATGAGGCTATTGAGCGAGTCATCGTCCTCATCGGTGAGGATCGAAATGTAGGTACGTCCGCCACGGATTTCGATGTCGATGTCGCCATCAAGATCAGCAATATCCAGAAGTTCTTCAAGGTAGTCTGCAGCAACCTCACCCTCGTCGAGGGCGTCTTGTGGTGCCACGATTTGAGGCTCCACGGTTGGAGCGTCAATATTCTCAGTTGCAGTCATCGCTACTTCTTCTTCCGGCGGTTATTTCGCTTTGGCTGGTCACGCTGGCCCTTAGCCTGCTGGAGTGCTGCCTCTTCGGCGGCTGCAGCTGCGTCTTCCTTCTTAACACCTACTGGAGGCAAACCCTTAGTTGCGCGGCGAGCGTTAAGTTCACGCTCTGCCTGGGAGCCTGGAGTTGGGTTGTTACGGATAACCCAGTACTGCTGACCCAGGGTCCAAAGGTTGGTAGCGGTCCAGTAAATCAGAACACCAATTGGGAAGTTGATACCACCGATACCGAAGACCAACGGCAGGATGTACATCATCATCTTCTGCTGCTGCATGAACGGGCCTTCGAGGGCCTCCTTGCTCATGTTCTTGGTCATCAGCTGGCGCTGGGTGAAGAACTGCGATGCGATCATCGCGAGGATCATGATGACGGCAACAACTACGACGGCCCAGTTGGTATGGCCCGAGTTGAAGGTTCCCAAGAAAGTTTCCGATAGCGGAGCACCAAAGATCTCGGCGCTATCAAAACTACGGATGTTCTCAACAGAGAGGGCGCCAACGGACTGGTGGTTCTCGCTGGCGTGCGAGGCATTGTTCAGTACGCGGAACAGTGCGAAGAAGAACGGCATCTGAATCAACAGAGGCAAGCAGGAAGACAGCGGGTTAGTCTTGTGCTTCTTGAACAGCTCTTGCTGCTCCTGAACCATAGCCTGACGCGACATCTGGTCGGTCTTGCCCTTGTACTTCGCCTGAAGCTTGCGAAGGTCAGGCTGCAAGGCCTGCATAGCGCGCTGCGATTTGATCTGCTTGACGAATACTGGAATCAGCAACGTACGGATCAGCAGCACAAGGAAGATGATCGAGAGGGTCCAGGTAACGCCTGAACCTTCGTTCATGCCAATCCGAGTGAACAGTTCGTGGAATGCCCACAAAACCCACGACACCGCATAAGTAAACGGAGTCAATATGGTGTCTAGAAAGTTGTTCATCAGTGGTCGAGCTCCTTGCGGCCGCTATCCGCGGCGTCTTCATCGTCGGGAATCACAGGATGATTCAGAACTATGATCCTCGGCAGTTTGCCTTCTGGCCAAATCCTTGGTCCCTCAGGAACATGATCGACGCCCCCGTGAGACCACGGATTGCACCGAAGGATTCGCCAAGTGGTCAGTCCGGCACCTTTAACAACGCCGTGCTGAGTCACCGCTTCGAGCCCATAGGCAGAACAGCTAGGAAAGTATCGGCATACATCGCCATATAGTGGCGAGATGATTTTTCGGTAAATCTTTAGCAACCCGATGACGGTGTTGCGTGGAATATCAATGATGATCCACAGCAACCCAGTGCGGGGGGCAGAATCCTTACGCATCAGCGATCCTCGAGCTTCCTTAACGCAGCGGAAAATGATGCGTTGATCTGGGAACGAAGTTCATCCCAAGAAAGTTCCGAGGCGCCAGGAAGCGCACGTACGACAAAGTCAACATCGCCCTCTACGCGCCGAAGCTCGTGGGCGATTTCTCGCATTCGTCGTTTAGCGAGGTTCCTTTTAACGGCAATACCAACAGCCTTGGAAACTATGAATCCAAACCGGTCCCCCGCAAACTCTTCAGTTTCGCGGCGGCGTGCATATAGCACGACGTTCCGGCGTCCGCTTCGGACGCCGGAACGTACTGTGACTGTTAGGTCCTGCGCTAAGCGCAGTCGCTGATTCTTTGGCAACATGATGGTTCAACCAGCTCTTTAGTTGAGCTCGTTGAAATCATGAAGCCAACAGCTGAGTCGCAAATTTATGCTGAGAGTTCGGTGCGGCCCTTGCCACGACGTGCCGAAAGGATGGCACGACCTGCACGGGTACGCATACGAAGACGGAAACCGTGCTTCTTCGAACGACGACGGTTGTTTGGCTGAAAAGTCCGCTTGCTCACGGTGACACTCCAAGACGATCTAGATGATGCGTTCTTCCCGTTGACTATTTAGCAGTGAACAACAGGATGACGCTCGTAACTTATAAAAAGTGTGCGTATTTCGCGGGCTCTTCTAAAAAATGAGCAAGTCGCAAATGAAGCACACAGGACTGAATAACAATAGAAAAATGTTCGCCATAGGTCAAATTGGCGCGACAGTTCCACCAACTTCGCCCGGCAGGCGGTTAGCCTGTGAATAATCTACCCCAAACTTGTGGATTACTACTGTGCATAACGAAAGAAAGTTCACATTTAGCCACGAAACCGCAGGTCATCTCCAAGCTTAAAACGCTTATTCTCAAGGGAAAACCTCTTTTCCACAGTTTAGTGGCCAACTTTTTCCACCTAGCTGTGCATAACTGTGTGGATGGTGGATAGAATCAATGGAGACGTCGTCCAAAAAACGGCGTTTTCGAGCCTTGGAAACAAGATTCGTGTGACCAAGATTGCATTTTTATCGAGAGTGGGGCGCCCTTAGTGAGCAGCGACGAAACCAATAGCATTGGTAGCTCCTGGCGCCAGGTCATTCGCAAGATCGAGGACGACGATCGCGTCAAAGCCCGCTACCGTGCCTTCGTATCGTTGGCTAAGCCGCAAGGATTGATCGGAACTACGTTGCTAGTGGCAGTTCCCAATGACCTGACGCGAGACATCCTGCAGACTCAACTTCGTGAACCTCTAGATGAGGCCCTACGCGAAGTATTCCAAGACGATATCCGCTGTGCCGTCAGCGTTGATCTGTCTCTTTCGGACGAGTTGGAAGAAGAAATTCCAGAAACAACTGCTCCAGCTCCCGCGGCACCAGCCGTTACTGAGACCCCAGGTCCGCGGCCGCAGCCAGCACCACAGCCAACGCCCCCATCGAACTCGCAAGAATTCGGCCGGCTGAACCCCAAGTACATTTTTGACACCTTTGTCATTGGTTCCTCGAACCGCTTCGCCCACGCTGCAGCAGTGGCAGTAGCCGAAGCACCAGCCAAGGCTTATAACCCGCTATTCATCTATGGCGATTCCGGGCTAGGAAAAACTCACCTTCTGCACGCCATTGGCCACTACGCTCGTCACCTGTACAAAGGTATTCGCGTTCGCTACGTGAATTCAGAAGAGTTCACCAATGACTTCATCAACTCCATCCGTGATGACGAAGGCGCCAGCTTCAAGCAGACCTACCGCAACGTAGACATCCTGCTCATTGACGATATTCAGTTCTTGGCCAATAAGGACGCAACGCAGGAAGAGTTCTTCCATACGTTTAATGCGCTGCACAACCACAACAAGCAAGTTGTGATCACTTCTGATCTACCTCCCAAGCAGCTGCAAGGGTTCGAAGATCGTATGCGTTCACGCTTCGAGTGGGGCCTACTTACCGATATCCAGCCACCTGAGTTGGAAACTCGTATCGCGATTCTGCGTAAGAAGGCCGATGCTGAGAACCTTTCGGCTCCAGGAGACGTCATGGAGTACATCGCTTCACGCATCTCCACCAACATCCGTGAACTTGAGGGTGCGTTGATTCGAGTCACCGCTTTCGCTTCGCTCAATAACCAGTCCGTTGATCTGGCCTTGGCAGAAACCGTACTCAAGGACCTGATCAGCGAAGACGGTGCCCAAGAAATCACGCCGTCAACGATTATCAAGCAGACCGCCGAATACTTCGGGCTGTCTATTGATGAGCTCAACAGCAAGTCCCGAACCCGTACTTTGGTCACCGCCCGTCAGATCGCTATGTACCTTTTGCGTGAGCTTACTGACATGTCGCTGCCAAAAATTGGTGCCGAACTTGGTGGACGCGACCACACCACCGTGATTCACGCGGATCGTAAGATTCGTGAGCTCATGGCGGAACGTCGAGCCATCTTTAACCAAGTCACAGAGCTAACTAACCGCATTAAGCAGAGCCAGCGGGAGCATTAATCCCAAGAAATCACAGGTGTGGATAAAACTGTGGATGATCTGGTGACTACCTGCGGATAAACATAGGTACCCATGTGGACGTTAAAAATCGTGGAACTGAGTTTCAACAGGGTGCTGGAACTGAGTGTCAGTTTCAACCACAGATTGTTCACATGCACAATCGCCGTCATTTCACGGTGGATGGGGGTTGTCCACAGTATCCACAGGGGTTATTAACACTTCTCCTTTAAACACTTATTCATCCAAATAACGAGTCCACTCCTGAACCTCGAGCCAAACCTGTTCAAATCTTTTTCTCGCAGCTCTCATCAACAACCGAGACCGAGCGATGACTTTGCATCAACAAGACGTGGCAAGATTAAGATGGAGAGAACGTGCAACTACCTGCTCTATGCTTAAGAACTTGGCGAGGGAAAAACCTTCTTGGCCTGACTTAAGTTTCAAAGGGTTCCGAAAGGCGGATTTTTCGTGAAGTTCAGCGTTGAAAAGGATGTATTGGCAGACGCCGTATCCTGGACCGCTCGGTCCTTGGCACAACGCCCACCCTCACCAGTACTGGCTGGCATCTTGATCACTACCCATGACGGCTTAGTTCGCCTCGAGGGATTTGATTATGAGATTTCCTCACACATTGAGATCCCTGCGGACATCTCAGAGCAAGGCTCGATCCTGGTATCAGGCAAGCTCTTGGCTGAGATCACTCGTTCATTGCCAAACTCAACGGTGACTCTTGAAACCGATGGCACCAAGATCTCTTTGACTTGTGGTCGCTCACGCTTCCACCTGGCCACCATGCCAGTTGATGAATACCCAACGCTTCCAGAACTTCCAGCAATTGCCGGCACCATCGATGGTCAGGCTTTCTCTGCTGCTGTTTCTCAGGTCATCGTTGCTGCTTCGAAGGATGACACTCTCCCAGTGCTCACCGGCATCAAGGTTGAAATTGAAAACGACCTGATCACCTTCCTGGCAACTGACCGTTACCGTTTGGCACTGCGCGAACTGAATTGGACTCCAAACACTTCGGAGATTTCCACTTCGTTCTTGATCAAGGCCAAGACCTTGAGCGAAGTTGCTAAGACTCTTTCGGGTGCAGGCGAACTGAAGCTTGCAATCAGCGAAAACGGTGACATGGTTGGCTTCGAAAGCTCCAACCGTCGCACCACCTCGTTGTTGATTAATGGCGAGTACCCAAAGATTCGATCGCTGTTCCCAAGCGACACCCCGATCCATGCAACGGTTCGCACGAGCGAACTGATGGAAGCGGTACGTCGTGTATCGGTCGTTGCAGAACGAAATACCCCAGTTCGCATGGCCTTCACCGATGGACAGCTGACCTTGGATGCTGGTACCGGCGAAGACGCACAGGCTGAAGAAGCAATCGTTGCTTCCTTACGCGGCGAAGATATTGTTGTGGCGTTCAACCCAACCTTCCTGTCTGAAGGTTTGAACTCGTTCACCACTGACTTTGTTCGTTTCTCGTTCACCAGTGCTCCAAAGCCGGCGATGCTGACCGGTCAGAAGAAGCTGGACGAAGCTGATCAGGATCAGTACCGCTACCTTGTGATGCCAGTACGTTTGCCAAACTCGAACTAAACCCGCAAAGTGGCGGATGAACATTTCATCCGCCACCACGACGTTGTCAGGACTTCGGTGTATATTTCGCAGCTTTCCCTCACGAGCTTCCGCTCGTATGCGCAGGCTGACGTGCACCTAGCTCCTGGCATCAACGTTTTAATCGGCCCCAATGGGGTGGGCAAGACCAACATCGTTGAGTCCATTGGTTACCTAGCTAATTTGGCGTCTCATCGCGTCAGCAACGATGCTCCGTTGCTGAATTTTGGTGCAGAACGAGCTTTGATTCGCGGTACTTTGCACCGCGGAAGCCAAAAGACCACGCTCGAGGTGGAGATCACTAGCGGGAAACTGAACCGAGCAAGGATCAATCGAGCTAACCCGATACGTGCTCGAGAAATCTTGGGCATGGTGCGAACGGTGTTGTTCGCCCCTGAAGATTTGGCTTTGGTTAAGGGCGATCCATCAAATCGCCGCAAGTTCCTTGACGAACTACTCATTGCCTTGCGGCCGATAGAAGCCGGCACCAAAAATGACTACGAACGAATCGTCAAGCAGCGCAATGCATTGCTGAAATCCATTCGTGGAAAATCCAAACTCACCGCTTCGCAAGAGAACACCTTGCAAGCATGGGATCTGCAACTGGCCACCTGCGGGGCTCGACTCATCCGAGGCCGCCTTGATGTTCTTATGCTCATCAGGCCATATATGCAGGCTGCCTACGCGGATCTTGCTGATGGCGGCAAAGCGGCACAGGCGATCTACCGTTCCTCGTTGGAAGGCGAAACCGACGAGAACAGCCTTCCGGTGACGTCGTTGGAGGAGCTGAACCAAGAAGAGATCCAAGATCTTCTTCTTGGTGCCATCGAATCGAACCGCAGCCGTGAACTAGACCGCGGCATCTCGCTATTCGGCCCCCACCGTGATGACCTTGCGCTGATCCTAGGCCCAACTCCCGCCAAGGGCTACGCCTCCCACGGTGAAACCTGGTCCTTTGCCTTGGCTCTGCGTCTGGCAGCCTACAGAGTTTTTGGTGATGATGATCCTCGAGCGGGTTCGGGACCAATTTTGATTTTGGATGATGTCTTTGCCGAACTAGACACCACTCGTCGAGATCGGCTGGCTCATATTGTTGCCGGCGCAGAGCAAGTTTTGGTCACGGCGGCCGTAGTGGAAGATGTTCCCGAAGCACTGAAGGGACATTTCTTCCAGGTATCCCCTGGCCAGGTTGTCGATGCGTGAGCCTGAAGAGCGGGACGAACACCGCTTTGATCCAGAAATCGACTCAGCGAAGGCCTTGCTGAACCGAATGCGTAGGCTCGCGGAAGAGCGCGGCGAACGCCGCGTAGATGCAGCGCGAATGGAAAAAGTTCGCAAACGTCAGTCCGCCCGTCGCGGCTTCATGGACCAAAAGGGAACCTCCGAACCTGGAGTGGTGCGCGACCCTCGAGCTATTGGTGAAGTTGTCTCGCGGCTATCCAAGGCTCGCGGCTGGAACACCCAAGTTGCCGTGGGCTCGGTGCTGGGGCGCTGGGCTGACATCATTGGTGCGGAAAATGCAGAGCACTGTAAACCCGAATCTTTTGAAGATACGGTGGTGGTGATGCGTTGTGATACGACCGCACGTGCGGCACAGATGCGCCTAATGAGCCACGATATTCTGAAAAAATTTGATGCAGAGTTGGGCCCCGGAATTGTTACCGTGCTCAAGGTCTTAGGACCCAATGCTCCGTCGTGGCGTCACGGCATGCGTTCGGTCGCTGGACGCGGTCCAAGAGACACCTACGGATAAAAATAGCTGGCACGGCATATGGCGCGCTAACGCACCCGGAGGGTGGATCCCCCCTCACTTATGCTCCGCAACTGCCTCAGAAGGTCAATTGCTAGCTTTATGTGGCCGATTTAGGCCACAGAAGCACCGATTATTTTGCTCAGCGCGGTAGAATTAGAAGCAGTGAAATGATTTTGCTGTGGGTCAACCCCGCGGCGATGTCCCTCCAGACCATGATCACCCGAGACGCACTTTGCGGCGCAACGGTGATCGCGCGCTTAATTCGAGGAGTTCGTAGCACCCGTGTCTACTGAAAATGCTTCACCGCAGGATCCGGCAGAAAGCCAGGTTCCCGCGGAATCGATGACTTCCAAAGTCGAACATACCTATGGCGCCCAGGATATTACCGTCCTCGAAGGACTCGAAGCGGTACGTAAACGCCCGGGCATGTACATCGGTTCCACCGGCCCTCGCGGCCTACACCACTTGGTTTACGAAGTCGTGGACAACTCCGTCGATGAAGCCTTGGCTGGATACTGCGACACCATCAACGTCACCTTGCAAGCCGATGGTGGCGTGCGTTGTGTCGACAATGGTCGAGGCATCCCCGTGGATGTCCACCCCACCGAGGGCAAGCCTACCGTTGAGGTAGTTATGACCATCCTGCACGCCGGCGGCAAGTTCGGTGGCGGCGGTTACGCTGTTTCCGGTGGCCTGCACGGTGTGGGTATTTCCGTGGTTAACGCGCTATCGCGCAAGGTGGATACCGTCGTTCGCCGCCAGGGCAACGCATGGCGTATCGGCTTCAGCAATGGTGGTGTGACCACCAGCCCGCTGGAAAAGGGTGAAGAGACCGATAAGACCGGCACCACCCAGACTTTCTACCCGGATCCGGAAATCTTCGAGACCACCGAATTCGATTTTGAGACGCTGCGTGCTCGCTTCCAGCAGATGGCCTTCTTGAACAAGGGCCTGCGCATCACCTTGACCGATGAGCGCACCCCAGTCAACGCTGAACCAGAAGCCGAAGTCGCCGAAGAGATCGAAAACCAGGTAGTTAAGCCAAAAACTGTGGACTACCTCTACAAGGACGGCCTGCTGGACTACGTCAAGCACCTGAACGCCGCCAAAAAGGTAGAACTGGTTCACGACGAGGTCATCGCCTTCGAATCTGAAGACGCTGCTCGAGGCATCAGCCTGGAAATTGCGATGCAGTGGACCAACGCCTACGCCGAGTCCGTGCACACCTACGCGAACACCATCAACACCCATGAGGGTGGTACCCACGAAGAAGGCTTCCGTGCTGCGCTGACCGGTCTGCTGAACCGTTACGCCCGGGATAACAAAATCCTGCGCGAAAAGGATGACAACCTCACCGGTGAAGATGCCCGTGAAGGTTTGACCGCGGTGATTTCGGTGAAGCTTTCCGAACCACAGTTCGAAGGCCAGACCAAAACCAAGCTGGGCAACTCGATGGCCCGCGGCTTTGTCCAGGGTGTAGTCAACGAGGAACTCAGCGACTGGTTCGAGCGCAATCCCAACGTTGCCCGCGACATTATCCGCAAGGCACAGCTCGCTTCCCAGGCGCGTATGGCCGCCCGCAAGGCGCGCGATAATGCCCGACGTAAGTCGCCGATGGAATCCTTCGGTATGCCCGGTAAGCTCTCGGACTGCTCCTCGAAGAATCCTTCCGAGTGCGAAGTGTTCATCGTGGAGGGTGACTCCGCAGGCGGCTCGGCCAAGCGCGGACGTGACCCACACACCCAGGCCATCCTGCCGTTGCGTGGCAAGATCCTGAACGTGGAGCGTGCTCGTCTGGACCGTGCGTTGGGCAATGCCGAAGTTCAGGCAATGATCACCGCTTTTGGTACCGGTATCGGCGAAGAGTTCGACATGGCCAAGCTGCGTTATCACAAGATTGTGCTGATGGCCGATGCTGACGTCGACGGCCAGCACATCACCACCTTGCTGCTGACCTTGATCTTCCGCTTTATGCGTCCGCTGATCGAGCACGGCTACGTTTACCTCGCTGCTCCCCCGCTGTACCGCATCAAGTGGTCCAATGCGCCGCACGACTACGTGTTCTCCGATAAGGAACGCGATGATGCACTGCTAGCTGGACAGACTTCCAACAAGCGCCTGCCAAAGGACAACGGAATCCAGCGCTACAAGGGTCTGGGCGAGATGGACTACTCGGAATTGTGGGACACCACCATGGATCCGGAATTCCGTACGCTGCGCCAGGTCACCATGGATGACGCCGCAGCCGCGGACGAAGTTTTCTCCGTGCTGATGGGCGAGGACGTGGAGTCCCGCCGTAACTTCATCCAGCAGAACGCCAAGGACGTGCGCTTCCTGGATATCTGATCGGCCTAGGCCAAGACGAAATCCACTGAAGACTTTTTGACTTATAAGGGAACACATTGAGCGACGAGCAAACCCCTGAGAATGAACCCATGGACGGCGAAGTCATCGAGCCAATCCATGAAGGCGGCCGGGTTGACCAGATCGACCTGCAGACCGAAATGCAGCGGTCCTACCTGGACTACGCCATGGCCGTTATTGTTGGCCGTGCCCTACCGGATGTGCGCGATGGCCTGAAGCCTGTGCACCGCCGCGTGCTGTACGCGATGTACGACGGCGGCTACCGTCCGGAGCGCGCCTACAACAAGTGCGCCCGCGTTGTCGGCGAAGTGATGGGTCAGTACCACCCGCACGGTGATACTGCGATTTACGATGCCCTGGTTCGCCTGATCCAGGACTGGGTTATGCGTTACCCACTGGCCCTGGGCCAGGGTAACTTCGGCTCCCCGGGTAACGATGGTGCTGCTGCCCAGCGTTACACGGAAACCAAAATGGCCCCACTGGCCATGGAAATGGTCCGCGACATCAACGAGAACACCGTTGATTTCCAGGACAACTACGACGGTAAGAACCAGGAACCTACGGTTCTTCCAGCCCGCTTCCCTAACCTGTTGGTGAACGGTTCCTCGGGCATCGCCGTGGGTATGGCGACCAACATTCCGCCACATAACCTGCGCGAAGTTGCCGAGGGTGTGCAGTGGTACCTGAAGAACCCGGAAGCTACCCGTGAAGAGCTGCTCGCCGAGCTGATGCTGCGCGTCAAGGGCCCGGACTTCCCATCCGGCGCGATGATCCTTGGCACCAAGGGCATCGCCGATGCTTACCGCACCGGCCGTGGTTCCATCACTATGCGCGCGGTAGTCAACGTGGAAGAAATCCAGGGTCGCACCTGCTTGGTAGTTACCGAACTGCCATATATGGCCAACCCGGATAACCTCGCGGTGAAGATCGCCGAGCTAGTGCGTGACGGCAAGATCGCCGGCATCGCCGACATGCGCGATGAAACCTCGGGCCGTACCGGCCAGCGCCTGGTCATCGTGCTCAAGCGCGACGCCGTGGCCAAGGTTGTGCTTAACAACCTGTACAAGCACACCGAGCTACAGACCAACTTCTCGGCCAATATGCTGGCCATCGTTGACGGGGTGCCACGCACCCTGCCACTGGATGGGTTCATCCGTCACTGGGTCACCCACCAGATCGAAGTCATCGTACGCCGCACCCAGTTCCGCCTGAAGAAGGCCGAAGAAGAGGCACACATTTTGCGTGGCCTGCTCAAGGCACTGGATGCTTTGGACGAGGTCATCGCGCTGATTCGCCGTTCGGCAACCACCGAGGCAGCGCGCGACGGACTGATGGAACTGCTGAGCATCGATGAGGATCAGGCCCGCGCCATCCTTGATATGCAGCTGCGTCGTCTGGCCGCTCTGGAGCGCCAGAAGATTCAGGATCGTCACGCTGAACTCGAGCGCATGATTGCCGAATTCCAGGCCATCATCGCTTCGCCTGAACGTCAGCGAGAAATCGTCGCCGAAGAACTTGGCGAGATCGTGAACAAACACGGCGATGATCGTCGCACCAAGATCCTTATGGGCTACGACGGCGACATGAGCGTTGAAGACCTGATCCCTGAAGAGGAAATGGTCGTCACCATCACCCGCGGTGGGTACGTTAAGCGCACCCGCATTGATAACTACCGCTCGCAGGCTCGCGGCGGCAAGGGCATCAAGGGCGCTAACCTGCGCGGGGACGACGTGGTGGAGCACTTCTTCGTCACCTCAACCCACAACTGGTTGCTGTTCTTCACCAACCACGGCCGTGTGTACCGCACCAAGTGCTACGAACTGGCCGAGGCCGGTCGTGACGCCAAGGGTCAGCACGTGGCAAATGTCATGGCATTCCAGCCCGACGAGCACATCGCCCAGGTCTTGGATCTACGCACCTACCAGGATGCTGCCTACCTAATGTTGGCTACCCGCAATGGTTTGGTGAAGAAGACCCGTCTGGAAGACTACGACACCAACCGCACCGCCGGCGTGATCGCTATCAACCTGCGCGACGATGATGAGCTTGTCTCCGCACAGCTGGTTAGCGAATCCGATGATGTGATGCTGGTCTCGCGCAAGGGTCAGTCGGTCCGCTTCACCGCGACCGATACCGCACTGCGTCCAATGGGTCGTGCAACTTCTGGTGTGACCGGCATGAAGTTCCGTGAAGGTGATGAGTTGTTGGCCGCCGATGTGGTCCGCGAAGATTCCTTCGTCTTCACGGTGACCAACGAAGGTTACGCCAAGCGCACCGATGTTGCTGAATACCGCGTTCAATCCCGTGGTGGCTTGGGCATTAAGGTTGCCAAGCTGAACGAGGAACGCGGCGAATTGGTTGGTGCGTTGATCGTTGATGAAACCGACGAAGTTTTGGTTGTCATGAGCGGTGGCAAGGTGGTGCGCTCAGCCGCATCGCAGGTTCCTGCCAAGGGTCGAGACACCATGGGTGTGATCTTCGCAAAGCCGGACAAGAAGGACAGCATTATTGCGGTAGCCAAGAACTCCGAGACCCAGCTCGAAGAGAACTTGGAGGAAGATGCCGTAACGTTGGACGCAGAAAACACGATCGATCAGTCATCACCTGCGCCAGAAACCGAAACTGACGTACAGGACGATGACACCACTAACGGAGGTAACGCATGAGCACGCCCTCGACGCCACGCCCCAACGGCAGTGCCCCGAAGAGCGAAGCGCCGCGACCTGCCCAGGTAAAGCGTCCGGCAACTAGCAACACCGGTAGCCGCCCAGCGGCCGGCGGTGCCCGACCAGCAGGCGGCCAGAGCCGCCCAACAGGTCAACGGCCTACCGGTGGCCAGCAGCGCCCGGCTACCACCCAGGAGCGTCTGGTTCGCCCGGCGCCTCAGGCCAAGGTGCGTAAGGCACGCTTGCTGGTCTCCAAGGTTGAACCGTTCTCGGTTCTGAAGCTCGCGTTCTTGCTCGCGGTAGCTTTCGGTGTGATCACCGTAGTTGCTTCCGTAGGTATTTGGGCCCTGCTTGACCTGATGGGAACCTTCGATGCGTTCAACCAGCTGATCCGTGATGCGATTGCTCAGGGCAGCTTCGACCTACGACAGACCATGTCGCTGGGTCAGGTTGCTTCCTACGCAACGATTATCGCCGTGGTGAATGTTGTAGTTATTTCGGTGGTTTCCACCCTTGGAGCGGTGCTGTACAACATCGCTGCTTCATTGGTTGGCGGCATCGGAGTAACCCTCACCGACGACTAGAAACACCCCTAGTCGAGCCCGGGATTCATGTTGTGATGCATGACACCCGGGCTCGATTTGTAAGTTCTGGAAATCCCCGGTAGAGTTTTATTTCGTTCCAAAGGGAACAAACAAAAGCAAGGGCGTATAGCTCAGGCGGTTAGAGCGCTTCGCTGATAACGAAGAGGTCCCAAGTTCAAGTCTTGGTACGCCCACGGAAACCTTGCTAGAGAGAAAGAGGAAGTAATGAAAAAGTTCCTGGTTCTCGCAACGATTGCGACTGCTACGGTAGTCTTGGTCAAGAAAGTAAAGGCTTCTTCGGAAACAAAGGAAACCTGGCATCAGGTAGCCGATAAAGTTTCCTAAAGCTTTTGGGGCCTTAGCTCAGTTGGTAGAGCGTCTGCTTTGCAAGCAGAATGTCAGGAGTTCGATTCTCCTAGGCTCCACAAAAAAGACTGGCGGAAAGCATCAGCTTTCCGCTAATTCTTTTTGATTGATCCGCTTCGGATTGATCGGTGTGGAACACCAAAAACTGTATAAGGGGCCTTAGCTCAGTTGGTAGAGCGTCTGCTTTGCAAGCAGAATGTCAGGAGTTCGATTCTCCTAGGCTCCACAGTATTGAAGGACGGAAAGCATTCGCTTTCCGTCCTTCGCCATTTCCAAGGCAACCAAGCCGCAGAACATCAGCGGCTGATTCGAGCCATTCGGACAAATTGATAATGGTCGACGAGCTGTTCGCCAATGTTGAACCAGGAACGACCCTGAACGCTGGCTAACGCCGCACTAGCAAACGCCAAGCGTTTGGCATCATCATAAACAAGGTCACTGACCCGGCTTCGTAACTCAGAAAGATTCCCCGGCTGATACAACCAGCCCGTGTGCGAGGAATCCACGAGATCTAGCGGCCCTCCACGGCCCACAGCCACCACCGGGACACCACAGGCCATAGCCTCTTGAATGGTCTGGCAGAAGGTTTCAGAGGAGCCGGGATGAACAAATACATCCATAGAAGCCATGACCTCTGCCAATCGTTCACCCGAGAGGAAGCCGGTGAAGTGTGCGGTAGGCAGTAAGGCCCGTAATTCGGCCTCTAACGGGCCAGAACCTACGATGACGAGTCTGGTGTTCTTCAGGTCAGCTAAAGCCTTTAGATCAGCTACCTGCTTCTCTGCGGCCAGACGCCCAACATATCCGATAATGACTTCCCCATTCGGCGCTACAGCTTGCCTGAAGTGCTCGCTGCGTCGTTGTGGGGTGAATTGGACGGTGTCGACTCCTCTGCCCGAAATCTTGAGCCTGTCGATCCCCAAGTTCTTGAGCTGTTGGAAAGAAAAGGTGCTGGGAACTAGCGATAGATCAGCAGCCGTGTGGATGGCTTGGACATGCTCCCACAGACGCTGGGTTAACCACGGCATCTTATAGCGGCTTGCATAGTTGGGAACCTCGGTTTGGTAGAGGGCCACCGTAGGTAGATTCATTTCTTGAGCTGCACGTAGCCCCTGCCATCCCAAGATGAATGGGCTAGCCAGATGGACTACGTCTACACGCTCACACGCCAGGATCTTACGAAGCCGACCCACACTGGTAGTAGCCACCCTGACCTCAGGGTAGCTAGCCAACGGCATTGAGGGCACGGTGTGGATACGGAAACCGCGGTAGTGCTTCGGCACCCCATGGCCCGTCAGTTCGCCGGTCAATGAGCCAGCTGGCGTGATGACCACTGCATCATGTCCGGTCAGAGCCAGATGATCCAGGGTCTTCAGAATAGAGTTGGTAACCCCGTTGAAGTGGGGCAGGAACGATTCAGCGACGATTGCGACCTTCACACTTTCAGGATGGCGATCCACGGTGACATCAAAGTAAATACGACTGGGGCAGTTCATTAACTTCTGTTGTTTATTGTTGGTTTTAGGCCATTGGTGGCAAGATACCGTAAGTGGTAAACGAAAATTCCGGCGACGTCGACGGCGCAGTTCAGAGCGAAAAGATCGACAAAGATTCGCGCATAGCGGTCCTCTTCTTTCCTGTATTGATTCTGCTGGGTGGACTGTGTGGCATGCTGCTCCCCCAAGCTTTTGTTGGCTTGGCTGGGTGGATCAATCCTTTATTGATGATCATCATGTTCTGCATGGGTTTGACGTTGACCTTGCCTGACTTCGCCTTGGTGGTGAAAAACCCGCTGCCAGTCCTTGGCGGTGTGGTTGCCCAGTTTGTCGTGATGCCTAGCGCAGGCTGGTTGGTGGCCACCGTGCTTCACCTAGATCCAGCACTGGCGGCCGGCCTCATCTTGGTTGGCTGCGCTCCGGGTGGAACAGCGTCAAACGTCGTTTCCTACCTGGCTCGAGGCAACGTTGCCCTGTCGGTAGCCATGACCTCTGTATCGACCTTGATTGCCCCTGCGCTAACTCCCCTGTTGGCTCTGTGGCTGGCTGGCCAGTACATGCCTGTTGATGCCGGATCGATGGCGCTAAGTGTTGTTCAGATTGTTCTGATTCCAGTGGTGCTCGGAATTGCGATCCGGATGGTCCTTAACCGATTGGTCACTAAGGTCACCGGAGTTCTTCCATGGATCTCAGTTCTCGCCATCACCGTTGTGGTGACAATTATTGTGGCCGGCAGCTCGCAAGCCATCATGAATGCAGGACTGCTGGTACTAGTTGCCGTCATCTTGCACAACGGATTGGGGCTCCTGCTGGGCTACGGAGCCGGCGTGCTGATGCGCGTGCCTGCCGATGCCCGCCGAACGATGGCTATCGAAGTAGGAATGCAGAATTCAGGGTTGGCAGGTGGACTAGCAAAGCAATATTTTACCCCAGAAGCAGCTCTGCCCGCTGCTGTATTCTCCGTATGGCATAACTTGTCCGGAGCGATGATCGCTGCTTACTGGCGACGCAAAAAGACCGTAAACACGGGGAATTTGGCCGACAAATAAGATATATTCCCATTGAGGAATGTAGGATATTGATACGTAACCACGGGCAAAAAACGTGATTTGTCCCAGCTGAAAACAGCTACAAGAAACGAAGGTGTTTTTAGCTCGTGACGTTCCTTCTCGCCTTGGTCGGCATCCTCGGAGTCTCTGCCTCCGGACCCATTATTGCTGCTTTCCCGGGTGTCCCGGTTCTGTCCATGGCCTTCTGGCGCAATGGTGCAGCAGCGGCAATTTTGAGTGTGCCGGCGTTGCGAAAAAACCCTCGGGTGTATCTGAGTATGACAGCTCGTGAGTGGACGTTCACCGGTCTTGCGGGAACAGCACTGGCTCTTCACTTCGTCTGCTTTATGTACTCGATGCGACTCACTAGCGTGGCTGCCGGTACTGCTTTGGTCTGCATCCAAGGTGTGTGGATTGCGGTCTTCCAAGTAATGCGCAAGGTTCAGTATCGAACACAGGTTTTTGTCGGAATGGCGGTTGCCCTAGGTGGCGCGATTGTGATCACCGGGTTCGACATGAGCTTGGGTTCGCAGGCTCTGCTCGGTGACTTTTTGGCCTTAGCAGGTGGCGTCTTGGCGGCTGTTTACACCCTTGCAGGATCCGTCGCTCGACAAACAATGAGCACCGTGAGCTACACCTCGAGCTGTTACGCAATTACCGCACTGGCTCTATTGGTGCTCTGCTTTGCCACCGGCATGCCTGTGTGGGGTTTTGATGCTCATGGTTGGTGGGGCATTGTTCTGCTGACGGTTTGCGCGCAGATTCTTGGCCACACCGCAATGAACCATCTGCTCAATATATTGGGAGCCCTGACGGTTTCAATGCTGATCTTGCTCGAGATTCCAGGTGCTGCATTACTGGCAGCAATTTTCTTGGGGCAGGTTGTATCGCCGGCAACCTATGCCGGCCTAGTGGTGATACTCGTTGGGCTTGCCCTCGTCATACGAGGGCAAGCCCAACCAAAAGTGAAGCGTAGTTAGTTTTTATTTGTCATCTTCGATGATTTCGCGGATTTCTTCCACACTGGCTTCTCGTGAATCAATGGGCTGTTGTGGAAGGGCCGTTGTAGGTTCGTTTTCCCATGGATCTTCGATTGGTTTCGAGGCTTTCCATACGGCAACCAAAATGGCGACGACTCCGGCAATCAAGCCAACGGCTAGTACTTTTCCTACTTTGCTCTTCTTGCTCATGCATTGCTCCAGACTCAAAGTCGATCTCGGTCTCCGACAGTTCAAGACTATGCAGATACGGTCTTGCAAGCCAGTGTTAGCTGTGATGCCATCAGAGATTGTTCTAAATTTTCACTCAACGCGTACGTCAGTTTTTAGTGGGTCACGCCCTGATCATGGAACAATGTAGGCATGACCGCAAACGCAACTCATAAAGCCACGATTCACACTACCTTGGGCGATATCGTTGTCGATCTCTTCGGCAACCACGCACCTAAGACCGTAAAGAACTTCGTTGGCCTGTCGACCGGTGAGCAGGAGTGGGTACACCCAGAGTCCGGTGACACGAAGACCAACACCCCGCTGTACAGCGGAACCATCTTCCACCGCATCATTTCTGACTTCATGATTCAGGGTGGCGACCCACTGGGTCAGGGCTTCGGCGGCCCAGGCTACCAGTTTGATGATGAGATCCACCCAGAACTGAACTTCAACGAGCCTTACAAGCTGGCCATGGCTAATGCGGGTATCCGTATGGGCCGCGGAACCAACGGTTCGCAGTTCTTCATCACCACCGTGCCAACCACTTGGTTGCAGGGCAAGCACACCATCTTCGGTGAAGTTAATGACGCAGATTCACGCAAGATCGTTGACGCGCTGAACGCTGTTGCAACCGACGGCCGCGACAAGCCACTGGAAGACGTTGTTATCAACTCGGTCGATATCGAGACCCTGTAACAACCGACTCCAAAACCGCAGGCCCCGACGATCCACCATGTGGTGTTGTCGGGGCCTGAAGTTTAAGCACCCAACCCTATACAAGGCAGGTACCGATGTCCTACGGGCAAATTAACCCTCAGGGCCAAGCAGCTCCGACATGCTATCGACACCCGGACACGGTAGCTTACGTTTCTTGCAATCGGTGCGAACGCCCGATCTGTCCTCAATGCCAGGTCTCTGCCCCAGTGGGCGTGCAGTGTGTGGAATGTGTCGCGGAGGCCAGCAGGCGCCTGCCGCAACAGCAAACACAGTTTGGTGGGCGCTTACGCTCCGGTGCTCCGGTGATTACCTACGCCGTGATCGCACTGAACGTCCTTGTATACCTATTCCAGTGGATCATCCCGGGGCTGACCAATTCATTGGTCCTAGCGCCCGTGATCGCCGCTTATGAACCATGGCGTTTGATCACCAGCGCCTTCGCTCACTCCACCGGGTCAATCCTGCACCTGGCCATGAACATGTACGGCATCTACATCTTCGGCACATTGCTCGAGCCCCGACTAGGCAGGCTGCGTTTCGCTTGGCTTTATCTGCTCAGCGCCATCGGCGGATCCTTGGGCATCTTATTGCTCAGCGCTCCGATGAGTGCCACGCTCGGTGCCTCAGGCGCATTGGCAGGCCTCTTCCTAGCAACCTTTGTTGTCTTCCGCTCCAACAAGCAAGCCTTGCGCCAGATGGGCATCATTCTGGTGCTAAACATCGTGCTTGGCTTCGTCGTTTCCGGAATTTCTTGGCAAGGACACTTGGGTGGCGCCGTAACCGGCATTATTGCTTCAGCATGTATCGTGCTGATCCCTAGAAGTAATCCACAGCGTTCGCGAATCCAGCTAGTACTGCTCAGCGCATTATCGATACTTCTGCTTGTCGCTGTGTACCTTGCAGCCCAGGGTGCAAAGTGACCGGAGCATAGTTCGAAAACCCCAGTATTCGTTATCCACACAGATTATCCACACTGTTAATAACTTACATCCGTGTAACTTCCGGAGCTTCGGAGATATTAACAGGCGTGGATACCTTTGTATTCAAGGATATTTCGAGGACGCTAAGCAATACTCACAACCTTGTCCCCAGTTGTGGATAACTTTTTAACAACCCCTGTAGATAGCGCATATACGAACCAGCGAACTGTTAATAACTTTAGGTTCGAAAGTTTAACCGATTAGCGCGAGTGGCTGTGAATAAGCGAAAATCGAGCGCTATCCACAGTCGAAATCCACAGTGTTAATAACTTACAAGCATGTCATTTGTTTAACGAAAAGTACACTTGACAAGTTATAACGCGCATATCCATTCAAGAATCGACACATTGTCCCCAGCTGTGGATAAGTTTGTGAACAACTGTTGGTAAAAGTTGTGCACATTGCATGTGGATAACGTTGATAACTTGTGGATTAGTTGGTGAAAAGGGGCCAGATCAAGAAGGTTGCGAACAAAAGCATAAGGATGCCGATGATGAAGTCGAGGATCTGCCAGGCCTTGGGTTTTGCAAACAGTGGGGCGAGCAGGCGCGCTGCGTAGGCAAGAACAAAAAACCAGATGAAGCTCGCAGTGATGGCTCCGAACGCAAACCATGGAGCACCGTCGCCTTGGGCTACGGCAACCGATCCGAGTAGTAGAACCGTGTCGATATATACGTGGGGATTGAGCCAAGTTAGCGCCAGCGTAGTTCCGATTATTGACAGGGTCGTCACCGAACGAGTTGAATCGCTAATTTTCAGCGACTCTGGTTTGAACGACCGGCGAAAGGCGAACGCCGCATACGTTGCAAGGAATAGGAAGCCACCCAAGCGCGCGATGACCAGTAGCCAGGGGAGTCGCTCAACTAAGACGCCCATTCCGCTGACTCCAGCACAAATGAGGACGGCGTCAGACAGGGCGCAGACTAGCGCGGTGGTGAAGACGTGCTCTTTTCTGATTCCTTGACGGAGCACGAAGGCGTTCTGGGCGCCGATGGCCACGATCAGCGATAGTCCAGTGGTCATACCGAAGAAAAATGGTGCAGGAGTCATGAGAAAACCGTATGAAAATCTACAGGCTAAGTCGAACTTAACTTTCTGCATCTAGATTAGAGTTCCTAATGTGAATATCGACGTTGAGCACCTCGAGACCCTGCTGGCTGTGGTGGATGCCGGAAGCTTTGATGATGCATCCATCGACTTAGGCGTTACGGCCTCTGCCGTCAGCCAGCGAATCAAGGCTTTGGAGAATCGAATCGGGGCGATCCTTGTAATCAGGAGTCGTCCGGTCATTCCTACCGAACAGGGATATAGGGTGCTCAGGTATGCGCGGCAGATGGCGTTGCTCAGCGCGGAATTCACCCGGGAAATTTCTGCCGACGCACCCTTGAACGTAGCCATCGGAGTTAACGCTGATTCCTTGTCCACGTGGTTCTCGCCGGTCTTTGAACAGTTGGCAGACATCGAGAATCTGTCTGTTGAGATTCTGCGTACCGATGAAAACAGGGGATTGGAGCTACTTCGTAGCGGACGAGTCAGCGCCGTAGTCACTACGACTTCCCAAGCACTTCAAGGATGCGTCAGTAAAAAGCTTGGAGCCATGAGATATCGCGCAGCTGCAGCACCACGCATCGTTGAACGGTACCTGCCCCGCGTGGATCCAGAAGCCCTAGTTAAAACACCAATGGTCGTTTTTGATCGCGAGGATCCATTGCAATACAGCATGGTCGCACGGCTTGCTGGCCAGGACCGACGGCCCGAAGCCCAAGTGCACCACGTCCCTGACTCGCTGCGATACCTCTGTGCGGTTGAAGCAGGGATGGGCTGGGGGATGATCCCCGAACTACAACTCGCTGAAGCCACGGGGCTGAAGGTACTTCACGAGGATTGGTTCGCCGATGTTCCGCTCTACCTGCAGCGATGGGCCGTGGATTCAGAACTGCTAAGCAAGATGGATGGCATATTAGTCACAGCCGCCCGCCAATTCGGACTGCATTTGATAGCCTGAGCTCGTTGCAGGCAATCAATGTCTGTACCCGGACGAGGGAGCCGTACCCGGAAATCGACAAGACGGCCAGAAAAGGATTCCGGCATGTATTGGGCCGTTCTTATTATTTCTGGTGTCTTCGAAGCCGTTTGGGCCATTGCCTTGGGCATGAGTGAAGGCTTGTCGAAACTTCTTCCAAGCATCGTCTTCTTTGCTGGCTTACTAGTTTCCATGGCTGGCCTTGCCTATGCCATGAAAGAGATTCCTGTTGGCACCGCCTACGCAATCTGGGTAGGTGTCGGAGCATCACTCGCGGTGATCTACTCAATGGCCACCGGACAAGAAGCGTTTTCGGTGCTCAAGGTGGTGTTCATCATTGGTCTGGTCGGATGCGTTATCGGACTCAAGGCCGTAAGCCACTAAAGAACTGATCGATTCAACGAACTACGCCGATCCCCATAGGGATCGGCGTAAGTGCTATTTCCAGCCTGTTGTCATAAAGAATCCGACCATCGCGATGCCGAATCCAACAACAATGTTCCATCCACCAATGTTGGGGATTGGGAACAGGGTCTGAGAAATGTAGTAGACGATGATCCACACCAGGCCAAGGAGCATCAAACCAAACATGACAGGTTTGTACCAACCTGGCATTGGCGCATCAATGGAGTGGGTGCGCTGGCGCTCGGTTTCGGCCTGTGTTTTGTTCTTGCGTCGTGGTTTTGACTCCGGCACTCGAATGCTCCCTCGGCTTCATCTGCTTAATGTAGTAAATGTGGGAGACGTTAGGTCTTCCCGGTAGGCTTGGGCACAAGGATGCTGAGAACTGCTTGTTGCATTCCTACGTAGCTTCCATACTAGCCGTAACCCATGAGAACTACCGGGTTTTGGCCTGTGAGGCCCCATGTAGATTGACATATCCTGATAAAGGAATTCCCAGAGGAGTCGCAGAGCAGTGAATCGAGTTGCCACAGCACAAGGCCGCCGCGCAGAGCGCCGCCCTCGGTCTGCGGGAAATGTCATCGTAGGATTCCTCGGTGAACTCTTCATTACTATAGGAATTTTGCTCATGCTCTATGTCGCGTGGGAACTGTGGTGGACAAATATTGATTCCGCGCAGGCTCAGAAAGAAGTAACTCAGGGACTCATCCAAGAATTTGGCGACGTGGTCATTCCGGATGAACCAGAGGATTCCTCAGAGAATTCGTCTGAAAACTCTTCCGAGAAGGAAAAGGAAGAGACCAAGGACTACGGGCCGGCGCCGGTGACCAAAATAGCTCCGGGTAGCACTTTCGGAATCATGTATTTCCCACGTTTTGGTAGCCATGGATCTCATCACCCGGTGACCTCCGGAGTCGAAGACTACGTCATCGATAATCTGGGTATCGGCCATTACCCGTCGACCCAACAACCGGGGGAGAAAGGCAACTTTGCCGTTGCCGCGCACCGTCAAACTCACGGTCAGGTTTTCTGGGACATAGACAAGCTGCAAGAGGGCGACAAGATCTACCTGCAGACAGCAGAAGGCTATTACACCTATACCTGGTACGCCACGGAAGTGGTTGCTCCATCCAACGGCGACGTACTTCTGCCTACCCCGCACAAATGGGGAGTGGAGCCAACCAAGTCGATCTTGACGATGACTACCTGCCATCCGAAATATACGACGCAACAGCGAATGATTGCGTATTCGGAATTGACCGATTGGCAGCCCCTTGACGCTGGTCCACCCAAGGAAATCCGCGACATGGTTATCGAAGCAACGAGCTAGGAGGAACAAATGTACGCCTGGATTTTTCGGAACTTACCCGGTCCACTATGGCTTCGCATTTTTGAAGCATTGATTGTCATTGCCGCCATCGTGCTATTACTGATGGTGTACGTTTTTCCGTGGCTGAATCAATACATCAGCCCCTTTACCGATTCAACGATTGGCCAGAGTACCCCGTGAGCAGCACCAAGATCCTAGTGATCGATAATTACGACAGTTTTGTCTACACCCTCGTGGGCTATTTGCAGGAGCTTGGCGCGCAGACCACGGTGCATCGCAATGACGATCTCAGTGTGCAAGAAGCAATCGAATTAGCTTCTGAATACGACGGTGTACTGATCTCTCCAGGTCCCGGTGATCCAGCTGGTGCCGGGGTGAGCATCGATTTGATCAAGTGGTGCGGGCAGCAGAATAAGCCGATGTTGGGCGTCTGCCTTGGTCATCAGGCACTGACCGAAGCCTACGGTGGAACGGTAACCCATGCCGAAGAACTGATGCATGGCAAGACCTCGCTCGTCCACCATGAGAACCACCCGGTCTTCAAGAATGTGGCCAACCCATTCACCGCTACCCGTTACCACTCGCTGGCTGCAGTACGCGAGAGCATCCCAGAAGAGCTGGAAATCATTGCGCAGACCGCTGGGGGAGTCATCATGGCTCTGGCGCACCGAGAAGCGCCTCTATGGGGTCTGCAGTACCATCCTGAGTCTGTTCTGACTGAGCAGGGCTACCAAATGCTTGGTAACTGGCTGGAATTCTTAGGGCTGCAGGGAGCGGCCGAGAAGGCCTCCACCCTGAGTCCATTGTTCAGTGGTGAATAACCGCTAGAACCTATTGCCCTCACCGGGCTTTCCTGGTGAGGGTAACGGCTTGCCCTGCTTAGGACCCTTGGTTGATTTAGGCGAGTCGCTAGGGGATTCACTCGCAGACTCGGATGGCGTTTCAGAAGGCGTTTCAGTCGGATCCTCAGAAGGATCCTCACTGTCCGATTCAGAAGGTTCTTCACTGTCGGAAGGGCTCGGAGTCTCGGATTCCGATGGGCTCGGCTCGGCCGGTGCCTTAGCCAGAATTACGGAAATGCTTCCACTTTGATCGATGGTGGCAGATTCATCCGGAGTCTGTATAGCGATCTCGTCAGGGCTGACTTCGTCAGTTTCCACAGCCGGGGCACTAGAATCTATGGACAGCTCAACTAGCCCCTTGTCATCTAACTCCCGCTCGGCTTCGTCTAGAGTCATGCCAACGAGGTCGGGGACTTCTACCTGTCCGGTCGACAGAATCAGATCAACCTTTGAACCGGCCTTAACCTTGGAGCCAAGCTCTGGATTGGTTTCAATAATCCGGTCAGTGTCCACGGTCGCTGAGTTCTCTCGGGTAATCTTCCCAACTTCCAGACCAGCCTCGCTCAGAGCGTCTCGAGCGGTGGCCTCAGACTGGTTGGCCAGGTTGTCAGGGATTTCGCGCTGCTCTGAACCCTTGGAAAGGTAAAGAGTAATCGTAGATTCCTTGGCTACCTCGGTACCCGACGTGGGGTCGGTACGAGTGGCCTTATTGGTATCTACATCTTCGTCGAATTCGTGTTCCACTTTGACGTTGAAGGTGGCGTCACGCAACAAGCTGCTGGCATCATCTTCTGACATATTTTTTACGTCAGGGACCGCTACCGGAGCGTTTTTCTCTTGATCCGCCTGAATCGAACGGACAACCAAGAAACTGGCAACGGCTACCGCCAACAAAGCGATGAGCGAAAGCAAGATAATCAAAGCGCGGTTCGACTTGTGCCGTGTAGTTTGTACCGGCTCATGTTCGCTCGTGAATACCGGGTGCTCATTGGTCATCGGAGCTGACGCAGCAGCAAAACCAGCTTCGGTATTGTCGTGGATGCCATAAATAGGCAAAGTATATGGGGTTGCTTGAGCCTGATCTTCGTGGAATTCGATCCCGTGCAAGGCGTTTTCCAAGGCCGTTGCGAACGCATCAACAGACTGGAAACGGTCAGCCCGATCTTTGGCAAGAACTTTGGCGACAATCGGATCATAGATGGGATCTAGATCCTGATTGACGTCGCTGGGTGCCGTAGCGATCTCACCAACGTGCTGGTACGCCACCGAAACCGGGGAGTCTCCGGTGAAGGGTGGGCGTCCGGTCATCAGTTCATAAAATAGGCAACCGGTCGAATAGATATCGGAGCGGAAATCTACCTGCTCGCCTCGAGCCTGTTCAGGGGAGAAGTACTGGGCGGTGCCCACTACTGCAGCAGTCTGGGTCATGGTGGCCGAATTATCGGTCGCACGTGCGATGCCGAAGTCCATGAGTTTGACGTGCCCGGCATCGCTGACCATGACGTTGGCCGGCTTAACATCGCGGTGCACCACATTGTTGGCGTGCGAATGGCCTAGGGCTTCAGCAACACCACGGGTGATGCGGACAGCAAACTCTGGCTGGATGCCACCTTGGGCAATAACCTGCTTGAGTGTTTTGCCGGTGACATATTCCATGACCATGAACGGCAAGCGTTCACGCTGCTGGTCTGTGGCAGGTAATTCGCCGGTGTCATATACGGCGACAATGTTGGGATGACCGAGCGCCGCGACTGCCTTGGCTTCACGACGGAAACGGTTGACCACCATAGGATTGCTGGCGGTATCAGGGCGCAAGACCTTAACGGCAACCTTGCGAGAGAGTACGTGGTCCGTGGCGAGGTAGACATCCGCCATGCCACCACGACCAATGAGCGATTCGATCTCGTATCGTTCATTGATTAGTCGCGGCAGACCTGGCGGCAGTGCGTCAACTTCGCTCATGGCGCTTCGCTTTGAGCCGATTCACTCGGAGTTGCCGAAGCGGACGGGGTTGCAGATCGGGTCTCCGACGGGGTCGGAGTAGCCGAAGCAGACGGGGTCTCTGAAGGCGTCTCCGATGGGGTTGGAGTAGCCGATTCAGACGGAGTCTCTGAAGGAGTCTCTGACGGGGTTTCCGATGGAGTTGGAGTAGTCGATTCAGTTTCCTTCGGACCACTGGATACATCCAAGGTCACGGTGGTTCCTGGCTCAGCTTGGCTGCCTGCGGCCTCACTCTGGCTCAGCACGGTGCCAGCCACCGAAGAATCGCTGCGTTCTTCACCCTTGGATACAGCCAATCCAGCGTTCTGAATCTGCGTCTGGGCAGCGGAGTAGCTCATGCCAACAACAGATGGCACTTCAACGGTCTCTGGGGCCTTGGCGTAGGTGACAGTGATAGTCTCGCCAACTTCTACGTTTCCGGTGGGGTTCAGCTTAATAACCTTGCGCGGATCAGTATCGGAAGATTCCTCGGCAACTGCGTTTACCTTCAGGCCTTGGCCTTCGAGCTGCGCGGTGACCTCGTCAATGTCCTTGCCCACCAGCGACGAGGATACCTGAACAGTTTCAGGGCTTTCGCTTTCACTCTCGCTGGCAGACTCAGAAATTGATTCAGAGCTTTCCGTCGAGGAAGACGCGGCAGGGTCATTGTTGCTGCTCATGGCAGGGATTAGCCACGCCAAAAGACCGATGACTACAGCCAGAACAATAACTACGATCAGTGGGATCAACCAAGGACTGCGCTTTGATTCCTGCGGTGCAGGATCTTGAGCGTCAGCATCTTCGTCATCAAAACCGCTGGCACCCAGAGGTGCGGCCGCAGTGAAGCCACTGGCGGTACGCACAGGTTCAGCCACGGTAGGCATGGAGTTAGTCATCGTTGGTGCAGGGTCCGCGCGATTCATTGCGCGGGTAGCGTCAGCGTCCAGGTTCAAAGCCTGGGTGGCGTCCTCAGAAATGCCGGTGGCCAGCATGCCAGGAACCGCCATGGTGGCGGTGTTGGTATCGCCAGCGCGCAATGCGTCGGCAGCCTTGGCCAGCGAGGTGGCGTTCTTTGGACGATCCGATGGGTTCTTGGCCAACATCGACATGATCAGCTGACGAACCGGAGCAGGGATGGTTTCCGGCAATGCCGGGGGAGCATCATTGACCTGTGCCAGTGCGATGGCGATCTGCGATTCGCCGGTGAACGGACGACGCCCAGCCAGCAATTCGTAACCGATGACACCCAAGGCATAGATATCGGAGCTGCCGGTAGCGTTCTGTCCAGTGGCCTGCTCTGGAGCGAGGTACTGGGCGGTGCCCATCACCTGACCGGTGGCGGTCAACGGCACCTGGTCGGCCAGGCGTGCGATACCAAAGTCGGTAATCTTCACAACGCCAGAAGGCATGACCAAGATGTTGCCCGGCTTCACGTCGCGGTGTACTAGACCGTGCTCGTGAGCGGCAGCTAACGCGCGAGCGGTCTGCGCAATCAGTGAGAGGGTGCGATCTACCTCGAGCTTGCGTTCGCGCTCGATGATGGTGGACAGCGGCGGGCCAGGAACGAGTTCCATGACTAGGTATGCCGAGCCCTGCTCCTCGCCGTAGTCAAAGACGCCGGCGATGCCAGGGTGGTTCAGCAGTGCGGTGTGTCGGGCTTCAACACGGAAACGCGTCAGGAAGCTTTCGTTGTCGGTGTATTCCTCTTTGAGGATCTTGATCGCCACGAGGCGTCCAAGTACCTGGTCACGAGCTTTCCAAACTTCGCCCATGCCACCGATTGCAATGCGATCGGTGAGCTTGTAACGACCGCCCAAGGTGGTGCCGGTTATTGGCCTCACTTGTTGAACACCGCCTTTAACATCTTCTTCATGATTGCACCGGTCGTGTTGTGACCAGTGTCGTAATCTACGTCTTGCAAGGTGACCGTGATGGCGACCTGAGGATCATCCGCTGGAGCGAAACCGGTCATCCACGAGTTCACGTAGGCGACGCCATTTTCGGTTCGCAACTGAGCGGTACCGGTCTTGGCACGGAAGTCCACACCTTCAACAGCCGCATTCATGGCGGTACCGCGCGTGACGGGCCCTGCCATGAGCTCCTTGAGCTGCGAAGCAACTTCCTTGGAGGTGGCCGTGGAGAACTTCTCAGGCTTTGGTTCTTCGACGACTCGAAGATCCGGGGCAATGACCTTATCGATCATGTTTGGCTTCATGATCACACCATTGTTGGCGATGGCCATGGCGGCCATGTTCATCTGCAGGGCGGTGACCTTGTTGCTGCCCTGACCGATGGCCATACGGGCCAATTCGGATTCGTCAGCATCTTGAGCAGGGAACTGGCTTGGCGTCACGCGCTGCGGAATGTTCAGTTGTTGGCCGAAGCCAAAGCGCTCTGCAACATCACCAAAGGCTTTATTACCTACGGTCTTACTGATCTCGTAGAACGGAGTGTTGCAACTCTGGGCAAAGATGAATGCCAACTTTGCGCGAGGCTCACGGGCACAAACACCTTCACCGAAGTTGTTCATCGACCTCGTTGAATTCTTGTATCGCACCGAAGTTGGGTTGTTGATCGAGGTGTCCAGATCGTACTTTCCGGACTCTAACGCAGCAACAGTACTCAAGATCTTGAAAGAGGAACCTGGATATTCCAAGTTGCTAATCGCAGGATTCAGGTAAGGGCTCAGGCCATCAATCTTGCTGACTTTCTTCAAGTTCTCGGCAGCTTTGCTAGTGGAGTGCACCGCAAGATCGTTGGTGTCATAGGTCGGCTTGGAAGCCATGGCCAGAATGTCGCCGGTTTTTGGATCGGTGACAATGACAGTTCCCCTCACGCCGTCAGGGATGGCGTTGAAAGCTGTCTTCTGCAGATCGCCGTCCAGAGTGAGCTCGACGGAAGCACCTTCGGTCTTCTTGCCGGTGAACATTGCCAGCAAACGATCGTAAAGCAGATCCGAGCTGCTGCCGGTGAGCCAATCGTTGAGCGAGGACTCCAGCTGGGTGGTGCCGTTAGCCAGCGAGTAGTAGCCGGTGAGGTGTGCATACATCTCAGCATTGGTGTACTCACGCTGGTACTCAAACTGTCCGTCGTCGGTTGGGACCGACTCGGCAATTGGCTTGCCATCAACCAAAATGGCGCCACGGGGAAGATCAAATTCACGGAACAGCTGGCGCTTATTCAGCGCATTGTCGGTGAGTTTGTCAGCATCGAAGAACTGGATGTAGCTCAGCCCGCCAAGGCAAACGATAAAGAGCATGGTCAGTGCGATCCATACTCGCTTAATAGCCTGATTCACTTGCTCTTCACCGCCTTAGTGATTGAAGTTTTAGGTTTTGTGGGCGTTGCAATTTCATCGGTGGGTCCTGAGACGCCTGACGTTGGGCGCCGTGAATTGTGGGAAATCAAGAGCAGCAGCGCGATGATGATCCAGTTCGCCAGCAATGATGAACCACCTGCAGCCATAAATGGTGTGGCCAAACCGGTCAGTGGAATCAATCGGGTGACACCACCGATGATGACCACGGCCTGCAGGCCCAAGGTGAATGACAGGCCGGCCGCCAGTAGCTTGCCGAAGGTGTCACGCGAGCCCAAGGCTGCGCGCAGACCGCGGGATACCAGCAGCATGTACAGCAGCACAATGGCAGTGACGCCAACCAGACCGATTTCTTCACCGAAGGAAGCGATGATCATGTCCGAGTTTGCTAGTGGAACCCGGTAAGGGGAACCAGCGCCAAGGCCGGTGCCAAAGAGTCCACCATCGGCCATACCGAACAGGCCTTCAACAATCTGCATGCTGCCACCAGTGGCTTGGTAGATCGCTGGGTCAAAAGCATTAAGCCAAACATCAAGACGGCGGGTCACGTGGCTCATGGTTAGCCCGGCGACTATACCGCCAACAGCGACCATCAGCAGGCCAATCAGTACCCAAGAAATACGTGCGGTAGCAACGTAGACCATGACGATAAACAGGCCGAAGAACAAGATGGCCGAACCTAGGTCACGCTGGACCACCAGCACGCCGATGGACAGCAACCAAGCGATCAACATTGGCGCCATATCGCGCAAACGGGGAAGCTGCAGTGGGCCAAATTTGTGGCCGGCCATCAGAATCAAGTCGCGGTTTGAGGACAAATATCCTGCGAAGAAGATCGACAGGGTGATTTTTGCCAATTCGCCAGGCTGCAGCGAGAAGCTGCCCATGCGGATCCAGATTCGCGCACCGTTGATGGTGACGCCCAATCCAGGGATCAAAGGCAACAAGAGCAACAGGATGGATACCAGCAATGCAATATAGGTAAAGCGGCGCAGGAGGCGGTGGTCCTTTACGGCCCACAGAACGGCGGCCGCAATGACGATTGCAATAGCGGTCCAGAGCAGCTGTCGGGCCGACTGAGAAGTGCCTTTAGCCAAGTCAATACGGTGAATCATGGCTAGGCCAAGAGAATTCAAAGCAATGGTAATTGGAAGTATTACCGGATCGGCATATTTAGCAAAGATGCGTAGCAATACGTGAACAACCAGAGCTAGTGCGGCCATGATGCTCATCTGTACGTAGAAGTCGGAGTTGTCGACACCTTCGGTGGTACTACCGACCAAGTAGAAGGCCGCGGCACCGACGCCGAGAGCCAGGATGAGCAGGACTAGCTCAAGATTGCGCCGTGGTACCGGGGCGGTCTGCACTTCGTTCACTGCATGATCTCCAGACAGTAGGCGGGCAACTTGGCTTGGTTGCTTGATGATTCGGAATTTCCGGGGGCTTGCACCGGACAGTTTTGTTTGGCAGTGACCAACAGTTCTTGAATGATCATCTGCGCGTGCTCACGGTTATCGGCCGAAATATTGGCTTCAACTCGCTGGCGCGAATACTCAGGCAGAGATTCAACAGGAACCTGGGAGACGGTGTCGACTTCCGAAAGTGAAATCGGTCCGAGCTCTTGCGGAACACCCTTGTAAATGGCGACCTTGTTATCCACGGTGCCAACAAAGTATTGGGTCTGCGTCCACATGTAACCCCAGACGACCAGGGCCACCGCGAGGCAAGCAGCCAGTGTCAGCAGGATCGGCATCATCCAACGACGGTGAGCAGTTGGGCTCTCCAGTGGATCGAGCACCTGGCCTGCGGCTGGTGAACGGTGAGTGAGCAGTGCCGCGGCACGACGTTCACCGGTGTACTGGGTGACCACCGGAATCTGCCCGGTCTGCGTGGCCAACTGAGCCGCTCCCACAAGCAAGTGTGGGCGCTGGGAAATCTCGTGGCGAAGCAGTGAAGCGCTAGCCTCAACATCGCCCTCAGCAGCAATAGCTAGCTGGGCGGTGTCTGGCGCAGGCTCAAAGACAGCTGGTTCGCTGTGGTCAGTGGCGGTGTCTTCAATGACCTCAAACATTACGACGGTGACGTTATCCGGGGCACCGTTTTTCAGGGTGATGGCCACCAGATCGTTGACGGCTTCATCCATATTTGCGGTATTGCGAATGATCTGTTCAATCACCGGCAGTGACACCGCGTCGGTCAGACCGTCGGAGCAGAGCATCCAGCGTTCGCCGGGCTCAGCTTCGATTTGCTGAACATCAAGTTCTGGTGAGGCATCCGAGTCACCAAGAACGCGCAAAAGAACGTTCTTATGGGGGTGGACCTCAGCCTCGGCCGGCTTGATCCGACCTTCGTCAACAAGTCGCTGCACAAAAGTGTGGTCGCGACTGATCTGCTCAAAAGTGCCGTGCTTCAGCCGGTAGGCTCGCGAGTCACCAATGTGGGCCATCTGCAAAGTGGTGCCAGAAAGCAGCAATGAAGTGACCGTGGTTCCCATGCCCGAAAGCTTCGGATTGGAACCAACAAGTTCGTTCAAGACCAGATTGGCGGCCTGAATTTCATCAGGCAACGCGTTTTGGGGATCTGCAATGTCTGAATGATCTAGGTGCACTAAATCTAGGACGGTAGATGCCGAGGCGACGTCGCCACCGACATGGCCGCCCATGCCATCGGCGAGTACCGCAAGGTATTCACCGACATAGGCGGAGTCATCGTTTTTCTTACGAATCCGCCCAACATCAGACTTTGCGGCAAATTTGAGTTTGAGGGCCATAGGCTAGGCCTTCAATTCCAAGACAGTCTTTCCAATGCGGATCCGCTGTCCTAGTTCTACTGCTTGGGCGCGTGAAAGCTGGGTTTCACCGACAAAAGTTCCGTTGGTGGAGCCCAGGTCTTCAATGAACCAACGAGATCCCTGGGGGAAAAGGCGTGCGTGGCGACCAGAAGCGTAATCGTCATCCAAGACAACGGTGGCATCCTGAGCACGGCCGAACATGATCGGCTGACCGTTTAGTGGGATGCTGTTGCCAGCCAGCGGACCTTCAACGATGGCCAAGGTGGTAGCCGGCTTACGTGCTGGAGCTTCCGGTTCAGCCAGCTCGGGGTGCTTCTTGAGCTGACGGGCGCTTGGCTTGCCGGTGCGATCTCGTTTTCCGACGGCCAAATCACGGCGCATCGATCCGACAACGCTCAAAACGAGCAGCCAGATGAGTACCAGAAAGCCTAGTCGGAACAGGCTTAGAACCAGATCGTTCACGCGCGACCTCCATTATTCGAGGTAATTAGTCGGAAGACGATTTTTGTCTGACCGATAGTAATGATCGAGCCATCAAAAATACGAGTTTCGGCTGAAATCTTCTTGCCGTCGACGTAGGTTCCGTTGGTGGAACCCAAATCAGTGACGACAAAGCTAGTCTTGCCCCGGGTTTCCACGCGGATGTGCTGACGTGAAACTCCGGTGTCATCAACTGGGATGTCGGTGCTAGCCGAACGTCCCAGCACGATGGAGTGATGGTGTAGTGCATAACGCTGGCCGGCAACCTCGAGGATTGCCTGCTTCTGCGTTGGAACTTTGGGGATCTCTTCAATCGGGCGCACGGTTGGACGCGACTGCCCATTGGCGCTTGAAGAAGCTGAGGAAGACGGCTTGCCAATTGGCATCTTTACCGGAGCGGAAGCCGCTACATTGGAGCTGGATTCCTTGACGGATCCGCTGATTTCCATCTCACCAGGCTTAAAATCATCTTTGGAGACAAAGTGGATCATGATGTCACCGTGAACGGTGTAGTCCTGGACGGTTGCGTGTTCCGCGGTGACCTTAGCCATCTCGTTGACTACGGCACGTCCCCAGGTTTTTGCGGTCGAGAAGTCTTTGCTGCTCAACGAAATGACAAAGTCGTTCGGAGCAAGGCTGCGTCCTTCACTGATTGGAAGGATTCCGCGGTCCATTTCGTTACGCAGGGCGCTGGTCAGTTCAACTGGCTTCAGGTCTGCGGTGCTGGTTCCACGAAAGAAGCTTGTGACGACCTTCTCTAAGCCGCGTTCGACATTGTCGAGAAAGCCCATTATTCGTGCCCCTTCCTTGATGGTCCATTGCTTATCTAAGTGTCTCGCATTCAAGCTCAAAAGCAGTGAACACAGAACTTCATTATTGATCTTACTGTTTTCAGCTGTGGAAATGCCGAAAAATACGTGAGTGATAGAAGTATGGACCGCTTAATGACGTAGTAGTCAGAGGCTAGACCGTGTGTCTCTGACCACAGCCAAAGGTTTCGATTAGGCGAACACAAAATCTGTGTGTAAGCTATTTCTTGTTGCAAAAGCACGTGGCAACAAAAATTACATATGCGCGAGTGGCGGAATTGGTAGACGCGCTGGCTTCAGGTGCCAGTGATCGCAAGGTCGTGGGGGTTCAAGTCCCCCCTCGCGCACATATGAAAATAACCTCTGACAATGAATTAAAGTTCATGTCAGGGGTTATTTTGTTTTCTACGGCGGCCGCCATCGGGCAGCCCGCGCCTGCACACGGTCTCGGTGCAACACCAGATGATGAAGCCGTAACTCGTGACTAAACGCTGGCAGCGTTGAACAAATCGGCAGCAACGTCTTTGCCCTTTACTACGCGTCCGGTCTGCGTGCTGTCCTAAATCACACTGCGCATTCACGAGAATGCCGTGACTATACCTAGTTACCGCGTGTTGAATTCGCACCTCGTTCGGCAGCGTGGATCCATTACTGCATTAGACTTCCTTTGAGAATTCGAAAGGCAGAACATTATGGCGGCGTCTAAAGAACCATTTGAAGTGCACGGAACGATTGACTCCATTAATGAACATCGGATCCTGCGCTTGGACCAAGAATCGAGCGACCTGCTCTCAAGCCGCGGCCAGGTGGCGGTTGATCTGCTCGGAGAGTTTGCGGGCCGCACGATCGTTATCGACCCCGATGGGCGACGTGGCCATTGGATTGATCTCGCGAACGAACACGCGCCGGACATTGATGCTGCGCTAGGGGAGCGCGTTCACCTGGAGATGCAGCCAAGTTCGGTATGGCCTGAGACCGCAATTCCTGATGACTTGGCGCAGGCCTTGGATGAGGCTACCGATCTGGAATCGACCTGGACTAGTTTGACTCCGATGGCCCGCTGGGAGTGGGTCCGATGGGTTGGATCCACCAAGGCTCCAACAACTCGTCAACGCCGGGTAGAAGTGAGCATTTCCAAGCTGCGCGATGGAAAGCGTCGGCCTTGCTGCTTTGACCTGTCCTCGTGCACCAATCCGGAACTGGCAAAGAGCGGCAAGCTCATCGAATAGTGAGCCTTGAGCTAGCTTTGCTCTTCAGGTTGGGTTGATCCGCGGACAATCAGGGAACTGGGGAGCATGCTTTGCAATGGCTCGGGGCTCTGGCCGTTGATCAAACCCAGCAATTTGAGCGCGGCTTGTCGCCCACCCTCCTGCGCGTTGAGCTGCACCGAGGTAATGGCCGGATTAGATGTTGCGGAATACGGAAGGTCATCAAAACCTGCCACCGCGAGCTGCTGAGGAATACGGATGTCTAACGCACGGGTTGCATGAAGCACGCCAAAGGCGTGATTATCGGTGGCGCAGCCCAGTGCGGTGACACCAGCTTTTTCCCATGCTTCCCAGTTCTCACTGAAGACCTGGGAGGCTGCGGTGACATCGATCTTCGAGCTGGCTACCGAGCCGGGTAAGACTTCAATGCCGTATTCAGCTGCGGCTGCCAAAAATGCTTCGCGACGTACGGAGAGGGTTTCGGTTCCGGTGCTTGCGTCCAAATAGGCGGCCTTGCGATGTCCCAGCGCGGCAAAATGAGCAACAACATCGCGGGCGCCTTGGGCCACGTCCATGTTCACCGCGGGGAATTGCTCGCTAATGCCCGGGGCGTCGAGGGCCACCATAGGTAGATTGCCGGAGATCTCATCAAGAAATTCTTGGCTAGGCGCGTGAACGAGCAAACCGGCAGGGCGCAGGCCCATGATCTTTCGGGTTTCACTGGCGCTGGGGGAGACGCCGGCATCGGTGACCGAGAGCATGAGTTGGTAGTCGTTGGCCAGTACCGAGCGAACGCCGGCAATCACCTTGGCGAAAAAGGGGTTGGAAATATCTGGGGCCACCATGATGACCAGAGAACTGACACCCTTGGCTAGTGAGCTGCCGATGCTATCAACAAAGTAGCCCAACTCGCGGATGGCTTCGCGCACACGCTGTTCATTAACAGCCGAGACCCGCCCGGCAGACTTTCCATTGGCAACCAGCGAGACCGTTGCAGTAGAAACGCCGGCATGCGATGCAACCATAGCCGCGGTGACGCGTCGCGGTTCGCGGGAATTGCCGGTCTTTTCGCCATAGGTCATGGCACCATCGTAGTCGCTTAGTTCCCCGAGCACTCCCATAGTTAAGCGCTTGACGTAAACGAGCTAACAGGAAAGAATTAGCTCGAGCGAACTTGTCTGCAACAAGTCTCCGTTCACAATCATCTCCGCACCGCACACTGTAACCGGCCCCCTGCTGGTAGATATGAGGATGGCACCATGGCTCAGGACAGCATTACGCCCCGAAAGATCATTCTGGATTGCGATCCAGGCCATGATGACGCGGTAGCCATGATCCTTGCCCACGGCAGCCCAGCCATTGACCTATTGGCAGTAACCACCGTGGCTGGAAACCAGACCCTAGATAAGGTCACCGCCAACGCGCTGGCCGTGGGAACTATCGCAGGTATCACCGGGATTCCATTTGCCGCCGGTTGCTCCCGGCCGTTGGTGCGCGAAGTTGAAACCGCAGCCGACGTTCACGGTGACTCGGGCATGGACGGACCAGAACAGCCCGAATCCACCATCGAGTTGGACTCGCGCCATGCGGTAGATGTCATTATCGATCTGGTGATGAGCCACGAACCTGGAGAAATCACCCTAGTGCCCACCGGCGCACTGACCAATATCGCCTTAGCTGTACGCAAAGAACCACGCATCGTTTCTCGTGTTCGCGAAGTGGTGCTGATGGGCGGCGGCTACCACACCGGTAACTGGAGTGCGGTTGCAGAATTTAACATCAAGGTTGATCCGGAAGCGGCCCACATCGTCTTTAACGAGAAATGGCCGGTAGTGATGGTGGGCTTGGACCTGACCCATCAGGCGCTGGCCACTGCCGAGGTCGTGGCGAGCATTGAAAACATCGGCACCGCCCCGGCAAAGTTTGTCCGCGAACTGATGGACTTCTTCGCTCAGGCCTACCGTGATCACCAGGGCTTCGACGCTCCGCCGGTCCACGACCCCTGCGCCGTCGCCTATGTCATTGACCCGCGGATCGTGCGGACCGTCAAGGCACCGGTGAACGTGGAACTGCGCGGAGATCTGACCTTAGGTATGACCGTTACCGACTTCCGCGCCCCAGCCGATGAGAACTGCAATACTTCGGTTGCGGTAGATCTGGACCATGACGGATTCTGGAACCTGGTCACCGACGCATTGGTGCGCATCGGCGAGGTCACACCCGGAAAGTAGAACAACTTGGCTCTAATGTGGGGCAAGTCAATGCTATTTGGGGCAAGACCTGCATAAACTGGTGTCACACGAAGATCAGGAGGCGTAATGGCAGGAAAAACACCACACCAGAACGTGACGTTCCCATCCTCGGGTGCGCAGGCACACGGCTACCTCGCAGTACCTGTTTCAGGCAAGGGCCCAGGGGTCATTGTCATTCAGGAATGGTGGGGACTAACGGACCACATTCGCGACGTGGCAGACCGTCTGGCAGCGCTCGGCTTTGTTGCGCTGGCACCAGATCTTTACGGCGGATCAATCACCCATGACGGGGAAGAAGCCGGGCAAATGATGTCCGAACTTCCCGAAGACAAGGGTGCAAAGCTACTGGCCGGAGCGGTGGATTACCTGCTGGCCAGCGAACATGTCACCAGCAAGAAGCTTGGCGCTATCGGTTTCTGCATGGGTGGCGGCTTTGTTCTGCAGCTCGCCGCGCAGCAGGGAGAAAAAATTGCGGCCGCCGTCCCGTTCTACGGGGTAGGTCAAGGTGTGCCCAACGATTTCTCCGGCGTACGCGCCGCGATCCAGGGGCACTACGCCAACTTTGACGAAATGTACCCGCCAGAACAGGCGCGAGTTCAAGAAGAACAGATCCGTGAGCAGTCGGGCGCTCAGGTGAAGTACTTCTATTACGACGCCAAGCATGCTTTCCACAATGACGAAAACACCGCGGGAAATTACGACCCTGAGCAGGCAGTTATAGCTTGGGAACGCGCCGTCGGCTTTTTACAGGATAAAGTGGCCTAAAGGCCATAAAGTGTTATCCATCACTTAACAGCATCACTCACAATAAAGGAGCACAATATGTCAGAAACCATCATCGTAGGTGTCGACGGTTCGGAAACCGCTCAGCGCGCAGCACGTCGTGCTGCTGAATTGGCATTGAAGCTCGACGCCGAATTGGTGGTCATCACCGCCCACGCATCGGATAATACCGAAGTTGTTTCCATCGGCTCCGATACCTGGATCCTGGATGACGCAGAGCAGGCTCGCAAGCTCGCACAGCGTGTAGCTAACGACGTGAAGAACGCCGTTCCAGGCGTGAAGATCACCGCTGCTGCCGGTCACGGCAAGCCAGGCGACGTTCTGATCTCCGACGCTGAAGACCGCAAGGCTTCGATGATCGTTGTCGGTAACGTTGGCATGAAGGGTCTGGGCCGAGTGCTTGGTTCCGTTGCTTCCTCGGTTGCTCACTCCGCACCGTGCGACGTTTTGGTTGTAAAGACCGACAAGTAAGTCCACTTCTGGCCTACTTATCAGGCGGGTACCGATTCTTCGGTGCCCGCCTGCGGTATTTAACCCGCTACAGCGTAGGCTTAAGGGGTGCAAAAACTTCGAATCGCCTACGCCGCCGGCGTCACCCCCGGCAAATGGATGGATCGCTTCCAGGAGCGCTACCCGGACATGGAACTTAAAGCCTGGCGCCAGGACGAAGGATCGATTCTTGACCTTTTGGCCAACGACGAGGCCGACGCGGTCTTCGTGCGCTACCGCGGCGAGTCCCCAAAAGACGAAACCCGCCATGTGATCCCGCTGTATGAAGAACTCGAAGTGGTCTGTGCAGCTAAAGACCACGAGGTTGAATACTACGAGGAATCCATCCCTGCCAGTGTGGTGGAAGGCTTTGCGCAGTTAGACCTCGCAGACTACCCAGAAGCCGTGGGTGGCATCCCCACCGCCATGGAAGTAGTGGCCTCCGGCGCCCAAGTTTTGCGCGTTCCGCAGAGCATCGCGCGACTCTTTGCCCGCAAGGACGTAGTCAGCCGCTTCATCGAAGACGGTTCCCCGACCCAGGTAGGCATCGCCTGGCCATCATCGGTGGAAGACACCGTACTCTTAGAAGAATTTATTGGGATTGTCCGCGGACGCCGCGCTAACTCCTCCCGCCAAGCCTCGGTGCGCAACGAAGAACAAAAAGCCAAGCGCATTAACGACAAGGCGAAGCTGGACGCCAAGGTCAAATCCCTGGCCGCTGCCAAACGGCAAAAGGAACTGGCCAAGAAGCAGGCGCGAAGCAATGGTGGCAAGCCGGGGCGCTCAGGCGGATCCAAGGGTCGCAAAAAACGCTAGGAACCTCTCGGGTGCATGGGTAGAGTGAAGTCATGAAGCAATTTGATACGCTCGCGCTGTCTGCGCGTGGCCCAGCACTGATCCTGACCATCGACCAGCCCAAATCGCTGAACGCACTGGCCCAAGAGGTGGTTAATGACCTCGAAGCCTTTGTTGACTGGTTTGAAACCACCGGTTTTGAATACCGTGGTGTGATCATCACCGGAGCTGGCGAGAAGTCCTTTGTTGCCGGCGCCAATATCGTGCAGATGAATGCGATGGACGCCCAGGGCGCCTTGGCGTACGGACGCCAAATGCACGCTGTGACCGAACGTCTAGAAGCCTTGCAGGTCCCGGTGATTGCAGCGGTCAACGGCTTTGCCTTAGGCGGCGGCTGCGAGTTAGCACTGGCCTGTGACTTCATTTACGCCTCCGAGAAGGCAAGCTTTGGCCAGCCAGAGGTCACCCTAGGTTTGGTGCCCGGCTTTGGTGGATCGGTACGCCTGCCACGTCGAGTTGGCAACGCGCTGGCCCGCGAACTAATCTTCACCGGCCGACGGATCAAGGCCGAGGAAGCGTTGCGCATCGGACTAGCTAACCGTGTTGTCCCGGCCGAGGAACTGATCGATCAGGCGGTGGCTACCATCGAGGAAATTGCCGCTGTCGCACCCACTGCCGTAGCCAATGCCAAGTCCGCGTTGGTAGCCATGGATGCACTGAACACTCATGACGCACTCGTGGTGGAAGGCGAATCCTTCCAGCGTGCCTTTGCTACCAATGACTCGGTTGAAGGCCGCTCAGCATTTGTGGAAAAGCGCTCGCCGAATTTCCCGGGCAACTAGTGTGATGCACTACGGGCCGCACCCGGATCAATACTTGCAGTTTTGCCAACCAGAGCACACCACGGCCCAGGGGGCGGTGATGATCATCCATGGTGGCTATTGGCGTGAAAAGTACCGTGCAGATCTAGGACTGCCACTGGCTCAAGACTTAGCGCAGCGTGGGATCCCCGCCTATAACTTGGAGTACCGGCGTGGTCCGGGAAGTGCGGCAAAGATGTTGGCCGATGCCAGGTTGGCGCTGGGGCTGATTAAAGAGGAAGGGCCGATCACCTTGATCGGCCACTCCGCTGGAGCCCAGCTGGCTTGCGTATTGGCTGCGAGTGATCCTCGGGTGTCGCAGGTGATCAGTCAGGCAGGAGTGCTGGACCTAGAGTGGGCGCGCCGGCTAAAGCTCAGCGACGGGGCAGTGGATGAACTGTTGGCCGATGCACCTATGGCTATGTACAGTCCGGTGGAATTATGGCCAAGTACTGCCCGTGTCGTAATCTTTCATGGGCGAGACGATCAAGATGTTCCAGTGAAAATTGCTCGACTGGCTGCCGACAAAGCAGCGGCAGTGGGGCAGGAGTATCGCTTCGCACTGTTTGCCTCAGATCATTACACTTGGATTGATCCGCACAGTAGCCAATGGGCTGCCTGCGTGGCCGCCTTGTCACCCCTGCACTATTGAAGGAGCAGCATGAACCCGACCGTGATCGGTGAAGCACTGGTCGACGTCTTGGCCTCCGGCATTACCCCCGCCCAAGAATTTGTGGGCGGAAGCCCACTGAACGTCGCGGTATCACTGGCTCGTTTGGGTTATCCCGGAACGCTGATCTCCCGTTGGGGTGCTGACGATAAGGGCCGCAAGATCGAGGTCTATCTCGAAGAAAACAACGTGAAGTACATCGGTGGCGCCGATGACGAGGCCACCGTCATTGCCCACGGTATCTTGGACCCGGCCGGCGGTGCGGCGTTCGCGTTTAACGCTTACTGGCAGATGCCAACCATCGGCCCTGAGTTGCCTCAAGATGTTGAGCTGGTGCACACCGGTTCCATCGCTACCCTCTTTAGCCCAGAAGAGCTGTTGCCGTTGCTCTCGGCGGCCCGCACTCACGCGACCATCAGCTATGACCCGAACCTGCGCCCCTCGTTGGTGACCAACCATTCCCAGACCGTGGCCGAGGTGGAACGCTTTGTCGCGCAAGCAGACGTGGTGCGTGTTTCAGGCATCGATCTAAAGTGGATGTACCCGATGCGTTCGGTTAAGGAATCTGCGCGAGCCTGGCTAGACATGGGCCCGGCCATCGTTGTGTCCACCGCAGGATCACGTGGGTCTTGGGGCATCGTCCGGGCCGGAGATGCAGAATTTACCGCGGAACCTGTGGAAGTCACCGACACCGTGGGCGCTGGCGATACCTTCACCGCGGCGTTGCTGTGCTGGCTTGCCGAGCACGGCATGATCGGTGCATCCAACCGCGAAAAACTGGCCAAACTGCAGATCAACGAACTCTCGCAGGCCCTAGAATTTGCGGCCAAAGCATCGGCGGTCACGGTGCAACGAGCTGGCGCTAACCCGCCACGACGCGAGGAGCTCTAGGGTGATCAAGCTGATCGCCTCGGACCTGGACGGGACTATCGTTTCCCCGGACGGGACCATTTCCGAGCGTACTCGACGCGCATTCTTAGACGCTCGAGAAGCCGGAATCCAGATCGTATTTGTCACCGGCAGACCCTTTCGCTGGCTAAGTCCGATCATCCAAGCCTTTGGTGGCTTAGGCACGGTGATCTGTTCCAACGGCGCGGTGCTCTACGACTTAGAACAAGACGAAGTGATCTGGTCACGCACGCTCAGCGCTGCTTTGGCACGTAAAGCTGCAGAAATCATTTTGCAGGTGGACCCGGAAGCTAGCTTTGCCGCCGAAACCACCAAGGGCTTGCACCTCTCGGACGGTTTTGCCGAACCCCATCATCGACTTGATGACTGTGCGGAATTGGATCTAACGTCGGATGAAATTGATCAAGAAGGCATCGTTAAGTTCCTAGCTCGCTCAAGAAAACTGACGATGGATGATTTTTATGCTGCGGTGCAGCCTGAATTACATCAACTAGTATCAATCACTCATTCGGCTTTTGACGTTTCCCTTTTAGAGATGGCCCACGTGGATATCAACAAAGCCAAGACGTTGAACGAGTATTGCCAACGCTTGGGTATCACCCCTGATGAGGTTATGGCGTTTGGGGATATGCCCAACGATATTCAGATGCTCGAATTTGCCCAACATGGCTACGCCATGGCTTCGGGGCACCCGACCACGTTGGCTTGTGCCCGCTACCAAGCACCATCCTTTGCCGAGGATGGCGTCGCCCAAATCATTGAGGGACTACTGAAATGACTTTCGCTTTTGCACACCGTGGTGTCCGCACCGGGGATGAAGAAAATACGCTCATCGCTTTCCAGCGTGCAACTGCCTTGGGCGTGACCCATTTGGAATCAGACCTGCATGCCTCAGCCGATGGCACCGTGTTCCTGTTCCACGATGAGACCTTGGATCGGGTCACCAATGCCAGCGGAAAATTTGTTGAGCGCACCGACGCAGAATTGGCTGAAGTCCTTGCTGGTGGTCAGCCGTTATGCACCCTGGATGAGGTGCTGGATGCTTTCCCTGAAGCTATCTTCAACTTGGATGTCAAAGATGATCTGGTCATTGGACCACTGGCGGAATTGATTGAACGCCGTGGGGCGCACGAACAAATCGCGATTGCCGCATTCCAAAGTGCGCGCACCCACGCGGTGCAACATCTGCTCTCAGCACCCATCAAGCGCTCGCCGGGACGCCGGGAAATCACAGTGATGTGGATCAGCGCCCATCTTTTAGGCTGGGTACCTAAGAAGCTGGTCAAGGGGTACTGGGCCGTTCAGATTCCATTTAAGCTACACGGACTGCCGGTGGCTACCAACCGCTTCACCAAGGCCATACAGCGCGCCGGAGCGCAGGTGCACGTGTGGACCGTCAACGACGAACCAATCATGAGGTTATTGGTTGAACGCGAAGTTGACGCGATTATTTCCGATGAGGCTGAGCTGCTGATGAAGGTTCTGGAAGCCTAAAGCAGTCAGCAAAAAAGGTTTAGGTAGAAATCCGCACGAGAGTTCACCGGCCTATTTGCTAGGCGGATCTACTTGCCTGCCCCGAGGGTGCAGTGCTTGAGCGTATGTTGATTCATTATTTCCGTTTCTGGCTCAAAACCTATTCCTGGCGCTGTTGGAAGAGGCAAGGTGCCCTCGGAGCTAAGCAGAGCTTGATGCGGCGCATGCCATGAATGCAGTTGCACTTCCCAATCGAGGAATGGAATTTCCAGCTCTGGTCGAATGTGCCCGTCTTCAAGACGCACTGGTGGATCCAGAGCAATGATCTGCGCGCTGGCTAGAAGTGCTGGTCCGAAGTAGAAGCAATGGGGAATGACGTGCACGTTGAGTCTTCTACCGGCTTCGCGCACCTGCAACATTGCACTGACTCCACCGATCTTGCCGATGCTTGGCTGGGCAAACTCTAGGGCACCGCGCGCCATGTCATTGATGAGGCCATTGGTACCTGAGTGATTCTCACCTGCGGAAACATTGCTGAATTCGGAATTCAGTGCTTGCAGTGACTGCGAATCATCTGGTGGGAAAACTGGTTCCTCGATCCACAAGAGGTTCATGTCGGAAAGCTGTTCAAAAGCCGCACGGGCCTCCGACAATTTCCATTTGCAGTTCACATCGACCATCAACGGGTAGTCTCCGACGGCCTGCCGTGCTGCCTGAATTGCTGGTCTCGAGGATTCGTGTAATTTGAATGCCTTGAATCCACGGGACATAGCGCGGGAAAGGTGGAAGGAAACCTCTCCCGGGTCCTCGGCGTAATGAACCAGCGATGCATAGGCGTTGATCTCGTGGCGAGAATTGGCATTAATGTACTCACGCAGGGTTTTGCCGGCCCGCTTCGACGCAATATCCCATAGCGCGATGTCGATAGCAGACAGCGCATATTCAACAGGACCACTACGCCCGAATGCATGAAAGGCGTATTCCGCGGCGGGAAGACACTCGTCCAACTCAGTGCTTCGCCCCAAGAAGAAGGGCGCCACAATATGCTCAAGTGCTGCCCACGTAGCTGGATTCGCCTTGTGCCCAAAGCCTTCACCCCAACCGACAAGTCCCTGGACGGTCGTGATTTTTACGATCAAGGATTCCATCTGGGTGAAAGCCCGCGATGATGCATTGAAAGTATCGATTGATTCCGCATTGGAATCTTCTGTTTTGCGACGCATCGCGTCAAATGGCAGCGAAATTAGATAGAGTTCTATGGACTCAACAATGTCCTTAAATTCGCTTCTGACCTGAGACAATTTATGAATCCTTCATTGAATCACTGATTTTTCTGGAGGGCACCCTTGAGGCCCGAGAGTTGGCATTGAGGATGTAAGCGCCACTACTGCAACTCATCTTACGAATGTGGTTGACCTCACGTTGGTCTTTAGTTTAGCGTTATGGAACAGAGATTGGAAAGCGCATTCCAACGTGTGTTGGCGAAGCATTTCTTAAAGCAAGGAGTCAGTCATGTCGGTCCCGATTCGCAAGGGGCACCCTAGCGTTCTGATGAAAGGAGGTGATGGCCAGTGAGCGCCATTGCCGAGTTGCAAAGCCTGAGTAAGAGTAAAGGTAAGAAGGCTCCTGCAAAAGATAACAAGGCCGCCCATATCTTCCTGATTCCATGGACGATAGGGCTCTTCCTGGTCACTTTGGGACCGATGGCGATGTCCTTATATCTCGCTTTTACGGACTACAACCTGTTGCAGTCACCGGAATTTACCGGGTTTGCAAACATCGAGCGGATGTTGGACGACCAACGACTGCATAATTCGCTGCGTGTGACCTTTACCTACGTTCTTATCGGTGTCCCGCTGCAACTTGCAGTTGCCCTCGCTGTTGCAATCTTGCTGGACCGGGGAATGCGCGGACTATCGTTCTACCGATCCGTTTTCTACCTCCCATCAATGCTCGGCTCGTCAGTAGCCATCGCAGTGTTGTGGAAGCAGATCTTTGGAACGACCGGCCTGGTCAACCAGATGCTCGAACTTGTAGGGATCCAAGGTATTGGCTGGATTTCGGATCCGAACACATCGCTTGGAAGCCTGATCCTGCTGAACGTCTGGACCTTCGGATCACCCATGGTGATCTTCTTGGCTGGATTGCGCCAAGTTCCTGCCATGTACTACGAAGCCGCGTCCATTGACGGCGCATCCAAGTGGCGTCAGTTCCGGAGCATTACGCTCCCGATGATTAGCCCGATTATCTTCTTCAACCTCGTTTTGCAGATCATCGGAGCTTTCCAGAACTTCACCCAAGCCTTCATTGTTTCCAACGGTTCGGGCGGACCGGCCGACTCCACGATGTTCTTCACTCTGTATCTGTATCAGCAAGGCTTCAAGCAATTCGACATGGGATACGCATCGGCCATGGCCTGGCTCTTGGTCCTCATCGTCGGCGCTTTTACCGCCGTGAACTTCTTAGTTTCAAAGTATTGGGTGTTCTACGATGACTAATCAAACTTCGGTACCGCAGTCAGAAGATCTTGAACAAACTCCGCAAGATCATGCTCTCGACGAGGAAAAGATGATGGGCCAGAACCTGCCGGTCGGCGGAACTGATGCCACCGGGCGCAGGGTTAAAGGCCATCGGCCAAAGGCGCGCACACCGCTTCGTTCCGTCGTAAAACACACACTGTTGCTGCTGGCCGCAGGGGTAATGATTTACCCGCTGTTGTGGATGGTAGCCAGTTCTTTCAGGCCTAATGATCTGATTTTCCGCGAAGCTGGCCTCGTCATTTCGCAGGTAGATTGGAACAACTACCCCAATGGTTGGGACGCCCTTTCTGAGCCGTTCAGCAAGTACCTGCTGAACTCGGCCGTCCTGGTCATTGGATGCATCGTCGGAAATCTTGTTTCGTGTTCAATGGCCGCTTATGCCTTTGCCCGACTTGAGTTCAAATTCAAGAAGATCATGTTTGTGCTCATGCTGATGACCATCATGCTTCCGATTCACGTGATCATCGTGCCGCAGTACGTCATGTTTTCTCAGATCGGATGGGTCAACACCTTCTGGCCGATTATCGTCCCGAAGCTGCTGGCAACCGACGGTTTCTTCATCTTCCTCATGATCCAGTTCATTCGAGGTATCCCTAAAGATATGGACGAAGCTGCCCGTATCGACGGTGCCGGACACCCCCGGATCTTCCTGCAGGTCATCTTGCCGCTGATGGTTCCAGCGTTAGCGACCACAGCGATTTTCACCTTCATCTGGACCTGGAGCGACTTCTTCACTTCCTTGATCTACCTGACCAATCCAAGCAATTACACGGTGCAGGTGGCATTGAACGCCTTCATTGATTCAACGGGTGAATCGAACTGGGGAGCCCTGTTCGCCATGTCGATCGTTACGCTCGTCCCGGTCTTCCTAGCATTCCTCTTCGGTCAAAAATATCTGGTCAAAGGCATTGCTACTACCGGCATCAAATAAGGAAAGAGATTGGCCCGGCGTTTCAGACTCCGGGCCAATCGCATCTTGTCATCTCGGCAAATACTGCAGCACCTAGCTAAGGAGAAAACTGATGGGAACAACAACACGTAAGCGCTACGTGCTGATCGGGGCCGGGAACAGATGCGAAATGTACATCACCTCAATCCTTGGCGACCACAGCAACGTAGCTGAATTGGTTGCCTTAACGGATACAAACCCAGGCCGGGTCGAGTACTACCAAGACGTTGTCGAGCAGAGCTTTGGGGAACGCTTGGGCTCCTTCGACCCCGACGAGCTGGATTCATTCATCCGCGAAAATTCCATTGATCGGGTCATCATCACGACGCCGGACTATACCCACGCCGCCCTGATTTGCACCGCCATGTATGCGGGGGCCGATGTCATTGTAGAGAAGCCGCTGACCATCGATGCGGCGAGTACCGCGCGCATAGCGCAAGCCGTAGACGATACCGGTCGCGAGGTGATCGTCGCTTTTAACTATCGTTACTCACCGCGAAATACGGCGTTGAAAAAGGCCATTGATGATGGACTGATCGGTCAGGTGACGTCGATAGATTTCAGCTGGATGCTCGACACCGTTCACGGAGCTGACTACTTCCGTCGCTGGCATCGACTCAAGGAGAATTCCGGCGGGTTACTGATCCACAAATCTAGTCATCATTTTGACCTCGTCAACTGGTGGCTTGATGATTCGCCTCAGAGCGTTTTTGCTGCCGGCGGCCTCAAATTTTATGGCCCAAAAAACGCCGCTGCGCGAGGACTGCAGACCCACGAACGCGGCACGCATGAGCTAAGCGATCAAGAGCCCTTTGATCTGGACTTGCGTAGTGACGAACGCTTAGAGAAGTTGTACTTGGCTAATGAACATTTGGATGGTTACCGCCGCGATCAAGGCGTTTTTAATGGGCAAATTTCCATTGAAGACAATCTGAGCCTGACCGTTCAATACGACAAAGGCACCATTCTTTCCTATTCGCTTAATGCGCACAGTCCGTGGGAAGGATACCGAGTTGCGATCAACGGAACCGAAGGGCGTCTGGAACTTGATGTAGTTGAGCGGGCGGCGGTCCTACCGGCCTCCGGCGGCCGTCCAGTTGATCCCTCTTACAACGACGATGGTCAGAGCAGCAAAGTGCGTTCCAAGGGGGAACGGCTCATACTTCAACGCCATTGGCAAGAAGCGGAAGAAATTCCCATTATCAATTCCGAAGGTTCGCACGGTGGAGGCGATAAGCTTCTGCTTCAAGAACTCTTCCAGGGCCAGCAAGTTGACGGATATTCGCGGCAGGCCGGATTCCTTGATGGCGTACGAGCGATTGCGGTGGGAATCTGCGGGAACACTTCTTTGGAAACAGGCGAGCTAGTGAACGTGCGTTTTGCTGGACTGGGCGTTAATTTCTCAGCTGTCGACAAGGCTCAGGTGTAATTGAATCCATGCGTGAAAAGGTAATTATTACCGGCGGTTCAGGTCGCCTCGGGCGGTCGGTTGTCGATGGTTTTGCAGCCGCAGGCCATGAAGTTATTTCACTGGATCGGGGATTGCCCGAGGAACCAGTGGCCGGCGTTGACTACCGCAGTATTGATCTACAAGACGCCGAAGCAACACAGACACTATTCAAAGAAATCAACCCCCAGGCAGTCGTCTCGTTGGCGGCCATGGCCGTTCCGTTCATGGCCCCTGAAGAGGTGCTTTTGCAGACCAACGCTACGATTGCGCACAACGTCACCTCTGCAGCCGTAGAGTCAGGTGCGACGCGGGTGGTCTTGGCCTCCAGCCCTTCGATTATGGGCTACGGATCTCCCGGTGGGTGGGTCCCTGAAAAGCTTCCACTGGACGAAAATGAAACGCCGAGACCCTGGCATGCTTATGGACTATCCAAGTTTGTGGCAGAACAGATCGCGGCAATGTTCGCGGCCAAGTTGGGTCCCGAGAGCCCGGTGAAATTTGTGTCGTTCCGCCCGTGCTTTGTGATCGCAAAAGAAGAGTGGGAGGGAGCGCTGACCCAACAAGGCCACACCGTGGCCGAGCGTTTGGCGGATCCAACGCTATCGGCGCCGGCGCTGTTCAATTATGTCGATGCCCGCGACGTTTCGGACTTCTTGCTGCTACTTATTCAGCGATTTGATCGCGTCAACAGTGGCGATGTTTTCTTCGTCGGTGCCCAGGATGCCATGGCTACACGTCCACTGGCGGAAATCATTCCAGAGATCTATCCGGAACTCGCAGAGTTGGCACAAGAACTGACTGGGCAGAGCCCGGCCTTCAGTATCCAGAAAGCACGCGAGGTGATCGGTTGGGAACCAAAGCGAAGCTGGCGAACTGAACTCAAGATCAAAGTCTAGGAAATTTGAGTAAAGACAAACCGGTGAGTACGAGGATTTTCTCTCCTCGTACTCACTGGTTTTCTTCTTCGCGACGTTATCGTTGCAGTACTTGGGGCCTGGGCAATCCATTGATTATTGTTGCTGGCCACTGTGGATCGACGCTCAGCACTTCAATGTCACCCGAATCCGTGAGCAGCATGGTGTCCTCAACCTTGAACATGAGGCCATCGCGTTCTGCACTCGGATTAAATGCGAACGCTTGATTCGGCTGAAAGACGTCGACAGACTCAGGTGAGAATCGGGGATCCCGTCCGTTATATCCGGCTATTCCTCCTTGATGATGTCGTGTCCATTCATCCTCATCAAATCCGTGGGCCGGGTATGCCTGCTCAATGGCGGGTAGTAGTTCGCCCAGTGCTTTGCCGTGTGCAATACCGCGAATGATCTCTGCCTCAACCTTAAGAATGTCAGCTTCACCAGCAAGCTCCTGCGCCGTTGGCGGGGCATAGCGGACCCAGCGCGTGAGATTAGCAATCAGGCCGTGGCGCCTGACGCACAGTACAGCCATCGCCTTTCGGCCCAACGGGGCCATTGTCGGCAATGGGTGTCGATACTGGACACGAGTGGAGCCACTGACCAGTGCCACGAGCACATCTCCACCCAGCGCAATTGCACCGGCTGAAAGGTGGGCTGCGACGGCATATTCGGAATCGTCACTGGAAGTTTCAGCTAGAACCTTAGTCATCACCGAAGCGGTGTCTTGGCACAGCCGGCGGTAGCGGTCTACTTCTGCTAGGGACAAAGCCGAGCGCAGGGCACGAAGCTCCTGATCGATCTGGGCCTCGGCAAGAATATTCCAGTCACTGGCCTCGGGGAACCACGAACTGATGTTATCCAGCGGCTCATACCACTTGGTGACATGGATCGTCAGCTGGTTCTGACCCGTGACTTCTTCATCTTGGATTCGCTGAGCTTCACTGATTGATGTAGCAAGTTCGCATCCGCGTGCATGAACCAGAACCGTGAGGATCGGGGGAGCGGCCAGCGAAACATGCGTGCGCGCACCGTCAAGGAACCACGCAAGCGATGCGGGAGTGGACAGCAACAATGCTTGCGCACCCTGATTATGGATGATTTCCATCAGCTGAGCATGTTTTTTCGTGTACCTACCGGCTACCGCTGTACGCATATTCGATCCTCCTATTTTTCTGAACCGATTTCTTGGTACAGCGCAGCGACGTCCGCTGCCTCTACGCGACCATCAGTGACCAAAATTCGAACTCGACGAGTCGCGGAGTCTCCGGGTTCCAGAACCACCGGCGAATTCCAAGCCAGAGAACTTCCCACACCGGGATAACTGGAGCTACGAACAAACCACGGGTCACCGTCGTTGCTGCAGAAAACGAGAGTTGCTGCACCGTGCTCAACTCCGCGTTGCGCCAAACTGACCGATTCTGAGGAGAATTCGGCACTGAAGGCTAACCATGGGCTCAGTGAGCCATGGACCTGATCCTCACCTGTTGCGTCTTGGGTAAAAATTGCTGGGCTATCAGCTTTTGGTAGCCTCCAGAAGAAGCCGCCGTATCCGCCATTAACCCGCCCGTTGGAACCGGGAGAGCCCAGAGAAACCGTTTGGTCTCGTGCGCAGAGACTAAAAGTGAAATCCATGATCCAACCCGAGATTCCGGTGGGCTCGTGGTTAAAGGCGCGCACGTTCACAGCGCGTTTTTCGTCGAGCAATATTTGCTGATCATGGCCAACCCACTCCAGGTGCGAAGAGTGAGAATTTCCGCTGGGGGCAAATGAATTTGAAACGGTTCGAATATGCCCATGGTCTTGTCGCCACACATAACGCGAGTCAGCTCGTGTATAGGTTCGGCCACCCCAAAAGTTATTTCCGTTAACGTCCTGCAGCGCCACCCCGACACCGAGGTGCCACGAGTGATCCAGAGGCTGCTGGTCGCTGATGTGCACCCCACCAAATGTTTTCAACTCATCTAAGAAAGGACGCGGTGAATTGCTCCGGGAAATATCCTCGCCCGTGCGCAGCTTTGCAACGGTCAGCTTCTGCGCAGTCGCAGGATTCTCAAGGGTCAGTTGGCCGCTGATCGAGGCATCGGCTGCCCAGGGAGCACCGAGTGAGGCAAAGTCTGATTGGGCAGCGACGGCACGGTTGATGAAATGCTCGATATCTGGAATGACAGGGTGAAATTCTTCGTCAGCACCAGTAGGTATAACGTGTTCTGCGCGGATAGTAGTGGGGGTGGGAGAAATGCGTATCTGCTCAAGCACCCGCATGAAGGCGCCAGCAGATTCCAGTGAGCTCAGCAGTGTCGCTTCTGTTCCGCGGCGCACGTTCACGAGATTTTCTAAGAGGTTGGTGCGCTCAAAAACTTCAGTAGTCTCCGGGCGCCCGGACTCCGTGTTGGGGCGGATGACCAGTTCATCGCGCGTGTAGTACAAGATTGCAGAGCCTTCGGTCCCGTAGACGGTGATCCATGGATCTTGTTGCTCCTTGGCGCAGACCGTCAACGCAGCGACTACCGGGATTCCGGTGCGCGTCTCCAGCCGAACAACAGAAGTGTCATCTGCTTCGATTTGATGAGCATGGTACAAATCGGTGGCAACCGAGACAACATCCTCAGATCTCTTCGCACCAGCAATCCGCAGTGCGCTGGCGACAGCATGAGCCAGAGGATTGGTCACCACACCGTCAGCGATTTCGATTCCGTTCAGTACTCGGTGCCCAGCCCACGGTGAGCGGTTGTAGTAGCCGGTGGTGCGCACCCAATTTCCGCTGGCGCCTACCGCGCGAAGTGCACCAATAGGCGAATTTTTGTTGTTGTCCTCGAAAAACTCTTCCACGGCTTTTAACGCGCGAGAACCTAAAGCTTGGAAACCTACCTGGACGTTGATATTGGCCTCATGTGCGGCATAGAACAGTGTTTCGTACTGCTCTAGTGTCGCCGTGGGCGGCTTTTCAAGGTACAAGTCCGCACCGGTTTCTAAAGCTTTCATGGCCAAGTCGGCATGGGTGTTGATCGGTGTTGAAATGATGACGATGTCCGGCTTTAGACCTGTTTTCAGAAAATCATCAAAGGTACTGAAAATTTGCGTCTTTTCTCCGCGAACAAGGCTGCCAGGATCCTTGGGGTCAACGCCGGCAAGAAAGGAAATCTTTTCCTCCTCGACAAGACGATGAATGTTTGTCAGATGCTGGCGTCCGAAACCATTAAGGCCGACCAGCACCACCGCTGGTGTGGTTGACGGCAAAGCGGAATTGGTGCCGGTGACAGCCGCTACGGTGGTTTGCTGGTTCATGGTGCCCTTCTTGGAATCGTCGAAGTCAGATCAGTTTATGGCGCTCGCCGGATGGATGCCTGCAGCTTGCTCAAGATGGGGCAAAACTAGCGACTCATAACGTTGAGACATGGTGGCAAGAGTCAGGTGAGGATCTTGTGAATTGATCTCATCGTTAAAGATCTCCACTTCCACTGGTCCCCGATAGCCGGCCCGGGCAACCCAGCGGGAGATCGTTGCGAAATCAATATGTCCATCGCCCATCATTCCGCGTGATTGCAGTGCATTGCTGGCGATAGGCAAGTTGAAGTCGCAAACCTGGTAGCTAACCAAACGGCGTTCGAGACCAGCCCGCTGAATTTGCTGCTGCAACTGCGGATCCCAGAAGACATGGAAGGTATCAACAACAACTCCTACGGCTTCGGCCGGGTGAGCGGTGGCCAAGTCGAGAGCTTGGCCTAGGGTCGAGAGCACAGCCCGGTCCACCGCATACATGGGGTGTAGTGCTTCGAGCACGAGGCAGACGCCGTGTTCTAGCGCCAGCGGAACCAACTGATCCAAGCTGCGCGCAACTCGGTCGCGAGCGGCGACGATGTCTTTGTCGGCAGGATCGCCAGAGCCCCCGAGAATGTGCGCCGCCGAGGGCAAGCCGCCAACAACCATAATTAGGTTGCGCGCGCCGATCGTGGCGGCCTCTTCGATAGCTTTCTGGTTGGATTCAAGCGCCTCTTGCTTAGTCCGTGGCGAAGCCCCGGTGAGAAAGCCGCCGCGGCACAGGGTACTGGCCTGAAGCCCGCCTTCTCTGATGATGGTTGCTGCACGTTGCGCACCGCCAACTTCTTCAATCAAGTGTCGCCATGGACCGATGTGCGTCAGACCCGCACGGGCAGCTGCCTCCACCGCCTGATGCAGGTTTAGTTTGGGGGTGGTTCCGGTGTTCAGCGATAATTCGAAGCTCATGAGACTCCAGTCAGCGTTTGGGTGGTTACGTTGACGCCGTAGACAGCTAGGAGCTGTTCCATGCGTTCGGCTGCCAGGTGTGGGTTCAGTAGCAGTCCGGCGGTATCGGCGAGCACGAAGGTACGGATCAGATGCGGGAGCGAACGTCCTGCCTGAAGGCCGCCAATCATCTGGAATCCGGCTTGGTGGCCGTTGAGCCATGAAAGGAAGGCAATTCCTGTTTTGTAGTAGAGCGTGGGTGCGCTAAAAATATGCAGTCCTAGTTCCCTAGTGGAATCCAAAATTGCGCGTCCGCGTTGCGAATCTTCTGCGTCAAAAGCCTGCATAGCCGTTGAGGCTGCGGGGTAGATGGCCGCAAATATTCCTAGCAAGGCATCTGAATGTAGTTCGCCGTCACCCTCGATCAGCTCCGGGTAGTTGAAGTCGTCCCCGGTGTAGAGCCTGACCCCTGCAGGAAGTGCAGCACGAAGTTGTTTCTCATGCTCGGCATCGAGCAGTGAAACCTTCACGCCATCAATCTTGTGGGCGTACTTGTCCAAGATTGATTGGAAGATTGAGGTGGCTTCGGCCAGATCGGTGGTGCCCCAGTACCCGGCCAGTTCTGGATCGAACATTTCACCGAGCCAGTGCAAGATGACCGGTTCTTGAGCAGCTTCCAGCACAGTTGAATAGACCTGGAGGTAATCGTGTGAGTTGCGCGCTGCCTTAGCGAGGGCGCGTGAGCACATCACAATAGATTTTGATCCGGAGCCTTCTACTAAGCGCAGCATTTCCAGGTAGGCATCGGTGACCAACTGCAACTGTCCGGGCTTAATGGAGTTAACCGTTAGCTGATCCGTTCCTACGCCGCAGGCGAGGATATCACGAACCGTCAGGCCGCCCAGTGCTGGGTAGCGGTTTTCTGCGATGACCGTGGCAGCCTCGTGGGCTGAACGCGTGATCAGCTCGCAGGTGGCTGCATAGTCCAAGCCCATGCCACGTTGTGCGGTATCCATTGCATCCGCGACGCCTAGTCCGTAGGACCAGAGCTCGTGGCGGTAGGCCAAGGTGGCATCCCAATCGATAATCGCCGGCGCTCCGGGGGTGTTATTTGCCCCCATCTGCGGGATGACGTGGGCCGCGGCGTAGACCTTGCGGGAGACAAAGGGGGCGAGCGGGCGTGTGAAGTCCCCTGGACCTTTGAGGGTGTAGGTGAACGACTGGCCATGTTCATCGATCAATCCGAGTTCCGGAAGATTGTTCTCGTTCATAGCGTGATCTCCGGAATGTCCAGCGTGCGTCGCTCGGCTGCGGACTGCAGGCCCAAGCTGGCCAGTTGCACGCCGCGGGCTGCGGAGAGCAAACCGAATTGGTGCTCTCGACCGGCAGCAACGTCACCGAGGAAGTCTTCCCACTGCAGCTTAAATCCGTTATCCAAGTCCGCGTTGGCTGGAACTTCGAGCCATTGGTCGCGGAAGGATTCAGTGACAGGCAGATCTGGATTCCATACGGGCTTAGGTGTGTGGGCTCGTTGCTGGGCCACACACTTGTTCAATCCTGCAACAGCGGAACCGTGGGTTCCGTCAATCTGGAATTCGACAAGTTCGTCGCGGTACACACGCACAGCCCAGGAAGAATTGATCTGAGCGATGACCGGGTCACCTGCCGGTGTCTCAAGTTCGAATATTCCGTAGGCGGCATCGTCTGCGGTAGCAGTGTAGGGCTCGCCCTGCTCGTCCCAGCGGGTTGGGATGTGGGTGGCGGTCGTGGAGGTCACCGTCTTGACGCGGCCGATGATTCCTTCCAGTACGTAGTTCCAGTGGCAGTACATGTCGGTGGTCATGGACCCGCCATCGGCCAGCCGGTAGTTCCACGATGGGCGCTGGGCTTCTTGGATTTCTCCTTCGAAGACCCAGTAGCCGAACTCGCCACGCAGGGACAAGATTCTTCCGAAGAATCCTTCGTCCACAAGGCGTCGTAGCTTGACCAGCCCTGGCAGATAGAGCTTGTCATGAACTACGCCTGCGGTAATTCCTTTGGCTTTGGCCTGACGGGCTAGATCCACCGCATCACTCAGGGTTTCCGCTGTGGGCTTCTCGGTGAAGATGTGCTTGCCCGCTGCGATGGCCTTGGACAGGGTGTCGTATCTCAGCGAGGTCATCGATGCGTCAAAGATGATGTCGACAGTGGGATCATCAATCAGCGAATCGAGGTCGGTGGTGTAGTGCTCCACCTGATGTCTGTTTGCCAGCTCGCGTAGTTTGTCTTCATTTCGACCGACGAGTATCGGTTCAACGGTGAGTTTGGAACCGTCAGCTAGCGTGATGCCGCCTTGGTCGCGGATGGGCAAGATGGAACGCAGCAGGTGCTGTCGATAGCCCATGCGACCGGTGATGCCGTTCATGGCAATTCGGAGAACTTTGGTATTTGTCACGAGATACTCCTCGGCTAAAAAATGAGAGGGGAAACAATTTCGGGAATGCGCTTTCCACGATAGTGATGCAAATTTAGGGTGTCAACCATCACGGGCTTTGAGGGATAAGCTTGTCCCAGCTTGTCGTGGACGAAAAGGATTTCAGATGGCTATTCGACTGACTGATGTCGCTAATGAGGCGGGAGTTTCATTGGCGACTGCTTCGCGTGTACTCAATGGATCAGCCCGCAAACCGGCGGCCGAAATCTCGGATAGGGTCCGTGCTGCGGCGGAGAAACTTGGGTATTTTCCTAACGCGCAAGCGCAAGCGCTTGCCCGAGCCTCAACAAAGCTGATCGGGCTGGTGGTCCGTGATATCGCAGACCCCTATTTCTCAACTATTGCCCGAGGCGTCCAGCGAGGCTTGGGGGATAGTGGCACCCAGCTGCTGTTGGCCAGCACCGATTCTGATCCCGAGCGAGAGATCGAGGCGGTGAAGGCATTTATGTCTCAGCGCACCGACGCAATCATTCTTTCCGGATCAAGGGCATTATCCGAAGATGATGGACTGTTGCGCTTGATCGAGAGCTACCAGGACAACGGTGGCCAAATTGTTGTTATCGGTCAGCCACTCGCTAGCACCGGTGGAATTCATGTGGATAACGAGACCACGTCTGAGAACCTCGCCGGTGAACTTATCCGCGCAGGTCACCGCAAGTTTGTTGTGCTTGCAGGCGATGAAAATCTACTGACTTCTCGGGGCCGTGCTCAGGGTTTCATGGCGAAGCTGAAGCGGACGGGACTTGTTGCGGTAGACGTGATTCACGGGGCATTCTCCCGCGAGGGCGCCTATATGGCCATGAGTGATTACCTGAAAGGGTGCGAGGCAACGGAGCCGCGGGAGCAGGTCTGCGTTTTTTGCGTTTCCGACGTGATGGCACTGGGCGCTATTCGCGCCATTCGAGAAAGCGGACTTCGGGTACCGCAGGATATTGCCGTGGTGGGGTTTGACGACATTCCCACCCTGGTGGACGTCACCCCCTCGATTAGCACCGCGCGATTGCCGCTGGAGGAAATTGGCCGATGGGCCGGTGAGATGGTGTTAAGCCACGGGGACGCGCGCAAAATGGTTGTTACTGGCACTCCGGTGTTGCGTGAATCATCGGAACTCCGCGCGGAAAATCGGTAATACCGAACCTGCATGATGCGATGTTCAAATGTAATTGATGGATTCGACCTCTGCTCTTGACTCGTGACTGGGGTCACAATTAGATTGTTTGGGAAGCGCTTTCCGCAATGTTGATCGGCAGGGTCAATTGTTGAAACTTCGCTCTTATCGGCCCACTCAAGGAGGAGACCCATGGACCAGCAGGACAACTCAAGAAAAAGTCGGCAGAAGTTCGGTGCACGTCTGAGCAAGTCCGTAGCCATTGCCGCCGTTGCCGCTCTGGCGCTAACTGGTTGCGGTGGCAGCAGTGGTGCTGAAAGCGCGGACGGCAAGAAGATTCTCCGCTTTTCTTGGTGGGGATCCGATACGAGAGCCCAAGCCACGAACAAGATCATCGAAGCTTTCGAAGCAGAGAATCCCGATATTGATGTCCAGGGAGAATATTCGGACTGGAGCGGTTACTGGGACAAACTGGCTACCCAGGTTGCTTCCAACGATGCTCCTGACATCATCCAGATGGACGACAAGTATCTTCGCGAATACGCGGACCGCGGCGCTCTACTGGATCTGACCGGGGTTGATGTCTCCAAGTTTGAAGAGGTTTCCATTCAAAACGGAACCACTGACGATGGTCTGGTCGGCATTACTACCGGCATCAATTCCTTCACCCTGACGGCCAATCCTAAAGTTCTGAAAGAAGCTGGTCTAGAAATCCCCGACGATAAGACCTGGACCTGGGACGACTACCGGAAGATCACCGAAACCGTCAGCGAGAAAGCAGAAGGAAAGTACGGCGCCGAAGCTCCCAACGAACCGGCTGGACTGCAGACCTGGCTGCGCCAAGACGGCAAGCATCTCACCGGCTCTGACGGCAAGCTCGGATTCAGCGCAGAGGATCTCACAACTTACTTCCAGCACCATCGAGACCTGTTGGACGCCGGCTCTTACCCTAAAGCCTCGGTATTGGCAGAAAACCAGAATGCCGGGCCTGACCGCTCGATGACTGGTACCGGAACCGCAGCTTTTGGCATGTGGTGGAGCAACCAGCTAGGTGGCTTGTCGGCCGCGGTTGGCTCGGATCTTGTCCCGTTGCGTTTGCCTAGCAGCACGGGCAAAGCCGAAGACAACGGGCTCTGGTACAAATCATCGATGATGATGTCAGGCTTCGCGCGCACCAAGCACCCGGAGGAGACCAAGAAGTTCATTGACTTTATGGTCAACTCGCAAGAAGCCGGTGCGCTTAATCAAATGGACCGCGGATTGCCAGCGAATCTCGACGTTCGTAAAAAGGTAGTTGCCGATTTGGACTCAGTCGAAACGGCCTCCGCGAAGTTCGTCACGAGCCTAAAGCCAGAGCTGAAGGGTACAGAGTCGATTCCACCGATGGGCTTCAGTGCCGTTCAGGACATCCTCTATCGCTACGAGATGGAAGTGTTCTTCGAGCGACAGAGTGTTGCCGATGCAGCACAAAACGCATTCAAGGAAATCGAAACCGCAGTATCCCAGTAATTAAACGACTAATGGGCCCCGAAAGAGGGCCCATTAGTCGTTTAATCTATTGAAGATCCAGCGTTGCCAAAACGGCTGGAGCGTTTTCGCGCAACTTTTCATCGTCGGCATCCAGCAGTAGGCGTAGCCAGGTCTCGTGCTGAGACAGCGGAGCAACCAGGCACGCTGGATCGATCAGATCGTAAAGCTCATCGGCAGTGCCATAGGCGGCAAACTGATCCAGGTAGGCGAACAAGGCCTGCATGACCCGCTCATCACCCGTGTCACAATTCCACGCCTCGGTCATTGCTTCAAGCGCAGTCTTCAGCGAGGAGAATGGGTGGGCCCAGTGCGCTGATGACAAATTCAAGATGCGACCGTGTTCCCCAGCTTCACCGGGAACTACTACCTGGGTCAGATCAAAGTTTCCGTGCTCAAGGCTCAGCGGTACCGGTCCCTCGTGGAGTGTGGCGCAGGCGCTGGTGAGCTGATCAATGTGTCCAGCCAAGCGATCCGCGTGGGCCCCATCAATGTGCAGTGGGTGATCTACTGGCAAGGAAACATGCATCATGAGCGCTTGTTCAAACTGCTCTGGCAGGAACTGAGGATCAACTACGGTCACACCGGAGTCAAAAAATTCGTCTTCGCGACCCATAAGGGCTACTTGGAAGGAACCCAAGGAGGACAAAGCCATCTCCCAGTGCTCCACCGAGTCACCCAGATCAGCAAGGCAGTGGCCAAAGTCGGGGCAGAGCATGTAGCCGGCGCTACGGTCAACGGCCAACGGCATCACCACGCGGTCGGGCAAAAACTGGCCGGCCGCCACGGTGATCGCTGGCTCAGCGGCCAGCCCGGGCGCGTTGGCGCTGAAAATCAGATCGGCGGCGTCGGTCTTCACCGAGGCCTGAATCTGGTGCAATTGGGCAGGCCAGAATTCCGGGGGAGCGGTGCGCTTAATCCCGTAGGACTCGCAGGCCGAGTCGATCCATGCGGCGGTCGACTCACGCCAGGTATCGCTGTTGAACAAATCTATCCACTGTGCCACGTTCTTATCGTAGTATGTCGATGCAAACGCGTTCACTTGCTACCGTATGGACTACGGCTAGTAATTTGCTCCTCTTTCGAAGGATTTCGATCGTGAACGCTTATCGACCTGAGTACCGACACCGTGATTACAAAGCCGTCCTCTTTGATCTGGATGGTGTAATCACCCCGACGGCCTTGCTTCACCGCAAGGCGTGGCATGAACTTTTCACTGCCTTTTTTGACAAATTTCCGGGCGTGGCCAGCTACACCGACCAAGACTATTTCAGCTTGCTCGACGGACGCCCGCGCTATGACGCGGTCCAAGCCACCCTTGCTTCTCGCGGAATAGAACTGCCCTGGGGCACCGTGGATGATCCTGCCGGTCAAGATACGGTCTGCGCCTTGGGCAATATGAAAAACGACAAGTTCACCGAAGTGCTGGTGCGCGACGGTATCGAACCCTATGCAGGTTCCGTAGCCTTCTTACGCCAGGTGCTCGACGCCGGGCTAGATGTGGCCGTCGTGTCCTCTTCACGAAATGCTCGGATGGTGCTTACCGCCGCGGGCCTTGATGAGCACTTCCCGTTGGTGATGGGCGGACAAGAAGCCGCAGCCCGCTCGTTGGCCGGCAAACCAGCTCCGGATACTTTCTTGGCTGCCGCCGCTGATTTAGGCTGGCGTCCCGAAGAGTGCGTGGTCATTGAAGATGCCACCAGTGGTGTGACCGCGGCACGCGCCGGAGGCTTTGGGGTCATCGGCGTAGCCCGTGAAGATAACGAAGAAGAGCTGCTCGCTGCCGGCGCGCACTTTGTGATTGAAGACCTCGCCGAGCTGACTACCGAAGATTCGGCGCAAGCCTGGGATACCGATTCCTGGTCGCTGCTACGCGATGAGCAGCGCGACTCCGATGGGGCTCAGGACACCGTTTTCTCCCTAGGCAACGGATTCCTCGGTGCGCGTGCAGCCCAGCTGGGGCTGGGGGACCAATCCGGGGGCACGTTCATCAATGGACTGCATGAGGCATGGGAGATCCGGCACGCAGAAAGTGCCTTCGGCCTAGCCGAAACCGGGCAGACCATGATCAGCGCCCCGGACTTCAGGACTCTTCGCGTTTTTATTAACGATGAGGCCCTTGAAGTAGGGCGTACCGAAATGCTGAACGATGAGCTGCGCCTGGACTTCCGCGACGGCACCCTGTGCGCACGCACACTGTGGCGCACTGCAGAAGGTCACCGGGTGGCTGTGATGGCTCGCAGCATGATTTCCTTTACCGACAGGCACCTAGCCCTTCAGGATGTCCACGTACGCCTGCTTGATGCTCCAGCACGAGTACTGGTGCAGTCTTCGGTGATTGGTTATAGCTCCCAGCGGACCGTAGCCTCCCCTGAAGAGACCGATGCCTCCAAGGCTGGCGTGCCCGATCCGCGCAAGAGCGAGGAGGCTAGCGTCAACGCGCTACACCCGGCCGGACACTCGGTGCATGGCTCCAGGCTTGGAGTCTCATACCAGGTTCCTGGTTCCGGGATGTCGGTGGCGGCGGTCGTTGAGCACCAGGTGAGCACCACAGGCGGCGCAGAGCAAGAACTGCTCATCACCCGCAGCAGCGCCGACGAGCGTGCTGATGAGGTCATCAGCGCCCGTCTGGAAGCAGGACAAGGAATCCGCGTCTCGAAGTTTGCGGTGTACAACTGTTCGCGCCGCCACCCGGCACAAGAAATGTTGCTACGTTCGGATCGAGCCTTGGACCACCTGGTAGCCCAGGGCATGGACGAGCACCTACGCACCCAGCGTGCGTTTATGGCGGACTACTGGGAACGCAGTGATGTGCTGGTGGATTGTGATGACACCAGCATGCAGCGCAAGATCCGCTGGAACTTATTCCAGCTGGCGCAAGCTGCCGGGCGTGCTGACGGTTTGGGCATCAGCGCCAAGGGCGTGAGCGGTAACGGTTATTCCGGGCACTATTTCTGGGATACCGAAATCTATGTAATGCCGTTCTTGACCTACACCAACCAACAGTGGGCTCGTAATACACTGCGTGCCAGGGTCGCGATGATTCCGGCCGCCACACGCAGAGCCAGCATCATGAATGAAGCCGGTCTGCTCTTCCCATGGCGCACCATCAATGGTGAAGAGGCCAGTGCCTACTATCCTGCGGGCACCGCGCAGTATCACATCAATGCGGACGTCGTATATTCACTGAATCGCTATTTGAGCGTGATGGAGGACGACGAGTTCCTACTTGCCGGCGGCGCCGAGATCTTGGTCGGCACCGCTCGCATGTGGGCCTCACTTGGTTTCTGGCGTGGCCACGAAGGCAACGAACGATTCCACATCCACGGTGTGACCGGCCCGGATGAGTACACCGCGGTAGTTAATAACAACCTGTACACCAATGTCATGGCCCGCTTTAACCTTCGCCGCAGCGCCCAGCTGCTGACCGAGCTCTCCCAGCGACGTCCGGCGCACTACGCCAAGCTCGCTGAGCAATTGGGTCTAGAAGCGGACGAGATTAGCCTGTGGCTCAAGGCCGCGTATTGCATGCATATTCCGTATTCGGAATCGGTAGGCATTCACCCGCAGGACGAGCACTTCTTAAACCGTGAAGTGTGGGATCTGGAAAACACCGGCCCGGATAAGCGTCCACTATTGCTGCACTATCACCCGCTGGTGATCTACCGCTTCCAGGTAATCAAGCAGGCCGATGCGGTGTTGGCACTGTGGTTGCGTTCTAGTGATTTCACCGCTGAGCAAAAGCTTGCCGACTTTAATTACTATGACCCACTGACTACCGGTGACTCCACGCTCTCGGCCACGGTGCAGTCGATTCTGGCTGCCGAGGTGGGTTACCGAGAACTGTCGTGGGAGTACTTTGAGCATGCACTGAATGTGGATCTTGAGAATCTGCACGGCAATACTGGAGACGGGGTGCACGTGGCCTCCACCGGTGGTGTGTGGTCCGCGCTGATTTATGGTTTTGCTGGACTTCGTGATGACGATGACCGGCTCTGCTTTGACCCGCGTCTGCCAGAAAGCTGGCGTTCAATCAGTTTCTCACTGGCTTGGCACGGCATGCGCATTGCGGTGCGCTTGGAAAGTGAATCTATCGAGTTCACGCTAGATGGGGCTCATTCACGTCCCATCTGGGTCCGCGGTCAGCAGATAGACCTGATTCCTGGCGAGTCGATCACCATTGCGCTAGCTGACCAAGGCCCGGTACGTCAGGGACGTCCGACCTTGGAAAAGGTACTTGAAGTCCAAAGCGAGGCCGGAGTCGATGTGCCACGCAAGGCTTGGTAGCACCTCTCTTTAGGTAAAAAAATGTGGCTAGAACCGTTAGGTTCTAGCCACATTTTTTGTACTCAGCTTTGAGCGTTGTTGTTTTACAGCTTCATGTCTTCCAGGGTGCGTCCCTTGGTTTCCTTGACCATGAAGATCACGAAGATCAAGGAGAGCAAGGCAAAGACCGCGTAGATGCCGTAGGCCAGAGCCAGACCAGCATCGGCAAGTGCCGGGAAGGTGGTGGAAACGATGAAGTTGGCGATCCACTGTGCAGCAGCAGCCACACCCAGAGCCATTGCACGGATGGAGTTCGGGAAGATTTCCCCGAGCAATACCCATACGGCTGGACCCCAAGTGGCACCAAAGCCGACCACAAACAGGTTTGCCGAAACCAAGGCGATGATGCCCCAGCTACCTGGCAGGGACACTGCGCCGTCGATGGTGACCGACTGAGCGAAGGCAATAGCCATCATGCCCAATGACAGGGTCATGATTGCCGAACCAATAGTCAGCAACAGCTTGCGTCCTAGAACGTCGATCAGCAGCACTGCCACGACGGTGGCCACCACGTTGGTGATCGAGGTGATCAGCGAAATCGTGAATGAATCCGATTCGGCGAAGCCTACGGACTTCCACAGCGTAGTGGAGTAGTAGAAGATCACGTTGATACCAACAAACTGCTGGAAGACCGAGAGCAAGATGCCAACCCACACCAGTGGGTGGAAGCCAAAGCGGCCCAGCAGGTCGCTGAACTTCTGGCGACGCTCCACGTGCACGGTGGAACGGATCTCTTCGATCTTCTTTTCGGTTTCTACCCCTGGGTTCATGCCCATGTCGCGGGTCAGAACCGCAGCGGCCTCAACCAAGCGTCCACGCTCAACAAGGTAGCGAGGGGATTCTGGAAGTCGCAAAGCCAGCGCACCGTAGATCACCGCTGGGACTACCAGCGAGAGGTACATCCAGCGCCAAGCAGCCAGACCGAACCAGCCGGTAGCGTCTGCCGAGCCCATAACGAAGACCAGCAGGGCGCTGATCAGGAAGGCTACGAAGATGCCAAGCACGATGGCCATCTGCTGCATGGTGCCCAAGCGGCCACGGTGGGCTGCTGGGGAGATTTCGGCGATGTAGGCCGGAGCGATCACCGAAGCGAAGCCCACGCCGATACCGCCGACGATGCGCCATACGATGAGGTCAGCTGCGCTGAAGCAGAGGCCACAGCCGATGGCTGAAATGATTAAAAGGACGGAGGCAAAGACCATGGTGCGAACGCGGCCTACACGTTCGGAGACCACACCTGCAATCCATGCGCCTAGAGCTGCGCCGAGTAAGGCGCAGGAAACAGTGAAACCGATGGTTACCGCGTTGAGCCCGAATTCGTGCTCGACAGCGTCCACGGTGCCGTTAACGATTGATGAGTCATATCCAAAAACGAACCCACCTAATGCCGCCCCAAGGGCGATGAAGATGAGTCGCGCGGAGAGTTTTCCGTCTGATGTTGTCGCAGTCACAATGAGCCATGCTATCTGATTTAGACGGGGTCAAAATCCGTAATTTTCAGTTTTTGATGGGATAACCATCACATTTTGGAAGGAGTCCTTACATGTGCCACTCAGAATTGACCTCCCCTACTCACCTCTCGTGCCTAACCAGTAGGGAGATTGCAAAGAAAAGCCGGCCGGTGTCACGAGCAAACTCGCAACACCGGCCGGCTGAAAAATATTTTTAAACTCTCAGGATTCCTTCGAAGTGTCAGCGAGGTCATTGCCACGCAGCTTCGCCACCGTGCGCATCAAGTGGAAGACCACCAAGGTAGCGATGGAACCCAAGGCGATACCACCAAGCTGGAACTGTCCAAAGGCAATATCACTGGTCACAGCAATAGCGATGATCAGTCCGGTGCCAGCAGTCATCAGGTTGATCGGATTACCAAAATCAACCTTCGCCTCGATCCAAAGGCGCGCGCCAACAATACCGATCATGCCGTACAACACGATGCCCAAGCCGCCGATAACTCCGACCGGAATGGTGCCCACTAGTGCGCCAAACTTCGGCAGGAAGGCCAACGCCATGGCCACAATGGCCGCTACCCAGTAGGCGGCAGTGGAGTACACGCGAGATGCAGCCATTACGCCGATGTTCTCGGCATAGGTGGTGGTGGCAGAACCGCCACCGAGTCCGGCAACAACGCTGGCCGCACCATCAGCCATCAGTGCGCGACCGTTGAACTTCGAGAGATCTCGTCCGGTCATCACACCCACGGTGCGTACGTGCCCGATGTTCTCGGCAATCAGCACAAAAACAGCCGGCAGGAACATCAATGCGGTATCAAGATGGAAAGTTGGGGTCGTGAACTGTGGCAGACCAACCCAGCTCGCCTCACCCACGGCACTGAAATCAACCTGGCCCTGGACCAATGCCAACAGGTAGCCAAGAACCAAACCAACCAGAATCGACAGGCGTCCAAGTAGACCCTTGAAGGCCACGGTAGCGAGTACCGTGAAAATCACCGTCAAGAATGTAGTCAGCGGGAAATCGGTCATCGGTGCCAAGGTAGCGCTGGCGAGGTTCAAGCCAATCAGCGCAACGATGGTGCCCATAACTACCGGTGGCATCAAAGCGTGGATCCACCCGGTACCAGTAGCCTGCACAATCAGGCCCACCACAAAGAGCAACGCGCCAGTCATGACGATGCCGCCAAGGGCACCAGCCATGCTGTGCGACTGGGTGGTGGAAATGACCGGAGCGATCATCGCGAAGGATGAGCCAAGGTAGCTAGGTACCTTGTTCTTGGTCATCAGCAAGAAGATGATGGTGGCCAAGCCGGTAAACAGCAAGGTAGTGGTGACCGGGAAGCCGGTGAGGGTTGGCACCAGAATGCTGGAGCCAAACATCGCCAGGATGTGCTGGGCACCAATGGAAATGGTTTGTGGCCAGTGCAACCGTTCTTCCGGGGCGACAACTTCGCCCGGGTTGATGGTCTTTCCGTTGCCGTGAATGCTCCAGCTCATACAATCCTCCAGATCGTGGCCCGCGCGTTTCAGACCGTAGAAAATTCTACTCGGTTCTGTCGTGCTTGATCGAAGAAGGCCAACTCATGTTCTGAAGATCGCACAAATGCCACCCTCATCCGCTCACGCAGAGCACCATCAGACTGCTTCCACGCCATGCGCACCATGTTGATGGCCTGCTCGGTAGCTAGGTCGAATTCTTCTGATGCGTAGGTGCTCAACCACTTTTCAAAGGGGTGTTGATCGTGATTGGCTGCGGCTAGGCGCTTGCCAATGTCTTGATATAGCCAGTAGCAGGGGAGGATTGCGGCAATCAGTTCCCCGTAGCTTTGTTTGGACGCCGCCAGGTGGTTCACATAGTTCAGCGTGATCGCACTGGGGTTCGCGGTACCTTCAGCGAGGTAACTGCGATGCAGCTGCAATTCACCTTCCAAGATTGCACTGGCTGAGCTAGCCCAGAAGCGTTGCGCTTCGAGATCTGGGGCCAAGACACTGGCCTCGGCCAATACCTGAGCGTAACGCTGAAGGTAGAAGGCATCTTGGGACAGGTAGTACTCAAAGTCAGCTGAAGGCAGTGTGCCATCGGATAACTGGGTAATGAATTCCAACCCATCGATGGACCCGCGCAGTCCATCAATTTGCTGCCACCACTCTTGCATGGGATCAGCTTCGCTGAAGAAGTCCACAAAGTGGTTCACCGGGCCATGCCCGCTACCCACAGTGAGTTGGTCGGCTGCGCCGATAGCGCGCACCAGATAAGCCTTGGACTTCTCAAGAGCCTGTATCCAGTCACCGTCTGTGGCGTAGATAGTGGCCAAGGCGCTGGAGAGGGTGCAGCCGGTGCCGTGGGTGTTTTTGGTCTGGTGTCTTGGACTGCTGAACTCGGCCAGCACTCCAGTGGAACTAACTAGCGCATCAGGGCAGAAGTCTCCAGCCAGGTGCCCGCCCTTGGCCAAAACCAGAACGTCGTGCTTGGCGGCCAGTCGCTGTGCCTGCTCTAGGACTTGTGGCCATTGTGTGGCAGCAGCCTCGCGTAGCAAGCTTGCGAGCTCGAGCAGGTTAGGGGTGATGACGCAGGCGCGGTCCAGCAGTGAATCGAGTGCCGACTCATCTTCTAGTAATCGGTCTCCGCTCGTGGCTACCATCACCGGATCTAGAACGACCGGTGCATCTACGGTATTCAGCCAACTACTGACCGCGCGGATTACTTCAGCATTGGCCAGCATGCCAATCTTGATGGCGTCAATCTGTATATCAGCGCTAATGGATTCCAACTGGGCTAGGACAAAGTCACCATCAATGGCTTGTACTGCGCTGACCCCTTGGGTGTTCTGCGCGGTTAATGCCGTAATCACGCACATGCCATAACCACCGTTAGCGGCAATGGCTTTTAGATCCGCCTGGATACCGGCACCACCGGAAGGATCAGAGCCGGCGATAGAGAGAATATTTTTCACTGTGCCACCGTCCAAGCTGAAACGAGCAGCTCGCTGGCCGTTTGCGGATCCTCGGCATTACAGATGGCACGAACCACCGCTAGGCCCGACCCTCCGCCAGCGCGAATCGCAGCTGCGTCCTGAGCGGTAATGGCGCCGATGGCTACACACGGTAGTTCGGTCAAGGATGCTGCACGGATAAAACCGTCAAGACCCAACGGGGTTGGGTGATCCTTTTTGGTAGGAGTGGCACGCACTGCACCAACACCCAGATAGTCGATGACCTCCGCGTCGAGACTCGCCTGGGCCAGTTGTTCATCGGTGGAAGCGCTCAAACCGATGATGCCTTCGCCGATAATCTCACGGGCAAGTCGCACCGGAATGTCTTTTTGCCCGATATGGATACCGTTGACCGCAGCTCCGGCCGCGCGAGCAGCTAAGAACACGTCAATCCGGTCATTGATCAATAGTTTGGCTTTGCCTTTGGTTAGTTGGGCTGCAGCGCAGGACAGTTCAAAGAATTCGCGGGCAGTCTCATCTTTGGCCCGCAGCTGAATCCATTCGATGCCGCCGGCTACTGCTCCTTGGATAACTTCCAAGGTGGTGCGTGGAGTGCAGCTGGCGGTGTTGGCTACTAGGTAGGCGCCGATATTATCCATGGTTCAGTTCCTCGTACTTCAAAGTCTGTAATTCTTCAGGTTCCGTGGCGGCCAGCGCATCAAGGAACGCCACCGCAAAGCTTCCCGGTCCGGTGCTTGCGGCCAGTGCCTTTTCGGCGGCCAGACCGTAAAAACCGTGGGCGGCGATGGATGCTTCAAAGGGGTCCTCGTGCACCGCGAGCATTCCAGCGTTAAAGGCACCTAGCGCGCATCCGCCACCGGTGATTCTGGTCAGCCCGATACCGTTGGTGTGTACCAGTACGGTACGGGTAGCGTCGATGATCGCATCGGCTTCGCCGGAGATAGCAACAACGCAGCCGTGTTCTTGCGCCAGTTCGCGTCCTGCATCGAGGGCAGCCTGCACGGTATCTGCCGCATCAACACCACGGCCACTGGAATCCTTGCCCGCCAAGGCGAGGATTTCCGAAGCGTTTCCACGGATCAAGGTGGGATGTTCTTGAACTATGCGTCGGGCGAAGTCGGTGCGTACCGACAGGGCGCCGACAGCCACAGGATCCAATACCCACGGGGTGCCTGCTGCGCTCGCCGAGAGCACCGCTTCCTCCATGGCCACCATTTGCTCGGTGCTTGGCGTGCCTAGATTCACCAGCACTGCAGAAGCCAAGGCAGCAAACCCGCCAGCTTCGCCAGGCAGATTAGTCATGGCTGGTGAAGCGCCGGAAGCCAGTAGGACATTGGCGGTGAAATTGGTGACGACGGTATTCGTCAGGCAAAAAACTAAAGGGGAGTGTTGCCGGTATTTTTGGGCAACGGTAGGCAGAGTCATGCGACATCCCTCCGCTAGCGTGAACTAGATCAGGTTCGACGGGTTTCATCTCAGTCGGCTTCTCCGACACCCCGTGTCACTGATCTAGAGCGTACGCAGTGGCAATGCCTAGAACAAATTCTTAACGTTCACGTCTCGCCACTAACGCTTTAAGTGTCGCCGCATCGACATGTTGCGCTGCTGCTAGCTTCCAAAGGTGGTCTACGGCCGCCACCAGATCTTCATGCTCTTCGATGGGGGTAGCGCGTTCATTAACTATCGTGCCGGCCCTGCGTCTTGAAGAAATGAGCCCTTCGGCTTCCAGCTCTTTGTAGGCACGAGCGACTGTTCCGGCAGCTACCCCAAGATCTGTGGCCAACGCCCTGACCGTGGGTAGCTTGCTACCTGCCACTAATTCGCCGAGGTTAATCAGCGACGCGATCTGTGAACGGATCTGCTCATAAGGAGCGGTAGCCGCCTCAAGATCTACCGTGATCTGGGTGCTCATGCGCGCACGCTCGTGGTCAGGCGCGCCTTCGGGCGATTGACCACGAGTAAGGCTGGGATGCAGAAGAGCCCAATGCCTATGGCTAGCACCGCTGGCTCATCGGAAGAGACCAAGCCCGGCAAGAGGAAATACGCACTGCAGAGCACTCGTAAGGCTCGGAACTCCAAGATTTGCCGATACCAGATTTCCTGTTCGTCCGTGAGGTCCCAGGGGACTGCGCAATGGCGGATCCACCAGAAGTAACCGGCCGCGGCTACCAACGTTCCCACGATTATTGCCGAGGTGACCCATGGCGAGAGTAGCTGTTGTGCCCCTGGGCTCAGTGTTTGTGGGGCGTAAAGCAAGATGCTCCCGCTGAGGATGAACAGCGCTGCAATCGTGTACACCCAAACCGGAAGATTTTGGCTCTTCGGTTCAGAAAGTGCCCCCAGCTTTGCTCGTGAATGTGCATAGAGCGCGAAGCCGGCAGAGATTACTAGGTACAGGACTACCGCCGCCGCTGACCATGGCAGCGCAAAGGAAGCGCCAACAGCACGGGCCCCGGCTTCACCGAATGGCTCTGGCGTTTGGTCAACGAGTTCACTGGCCGCAAGCCAGATAATCAACGTGGCGATAATCAAGAACGTATTCGCAAAATAGGAAACGGATAGCGTGTGGCTGCGCATCCGGGCGAAGGCGGTGCTAGGCAGGCTATTGGCCTCCGGTGCGGCATGCTTTGGAGCCCAGACGAATAGCACGAAGCCCAAAGCCAAGACGGCAAACATGGACACCTTGTTCCACCCGGAACTCAGAACCGGATCGGCGTAGGTGATTGCGGCACCGATGATGTTGGTCAGCAGCCAACCACAATTTCGTAGCAACCGGTTGAGCCAAATTGAGCGTAGTTCTTGGTTTTGGGTTGCGGAGATCCCGGCTAAGGGCCTGCGTTTGAGGATGATTGCACTGATCACGGCAGTGGCCAGTAAAACCGCGAAAATACACAGCGCAAACAGTGGAGCTACTTCAGCGCCTGAAATCCACCCGGATGTGCTGTCCCATGTAGGCGCAACTGCGTCTTCGAAGTCAGCCGCTGAGGATTCAGTACTTTTGCCTTCAGGGATGTGGCCGGCGACCCGGGATATCGGCCACAACATGCAACATGCAAAGATTGCCAGTGAGCCAACTAGGGCACCTAGCTTACGTGGAAAGGGCGTGGTCAACGTGCGTGGTTCCAAAGATGCGACGCGAACTGAGCGCAGTTCTCCAGGCCAAGTAAACAACCCGATGACGTAGACCAAAGTCAGCCAACCGGCGGCACCCAGTGCAATGATGACGCGCGTTGTCGGTGACTCTGATGGTGCTTGAATGGACCAAACCCGAGATAGGTCGCCAGAAGTCGAGGCAAAAAACGCAATCAGGGCACACCAGAATGAATGTGATTGAGCCCTGAGTAACGCTGAGGATCCGCGGCGTGCAGCTACTGAGCGTAACCATAGGTAGATTACTGATGACGCAATAGCTATCGATAAGGCGCTCGCCGAGATCTGATCCATAGGTTTTAATGTATCAAACACTTGATACATAATGAATCTCCTTGAGAATTAATCGGTAGAAAATCTGCCAAGTAACGTACGCTCAGATCATGGGTCTGTTTACTTCCACTCCGTTGCCAGAACCGGTCGGCGATTCCGCTCCTCCGGTGGACGAGCATCCTTCACGTATCGCTTCGGTACTAAGTCATCTGCGCCGTTCAGCTGAGACTCGAATCACCCACCCGCGTCGCTTCCGAATCCAACAGCTACGCGCGCTGGAGAAGATGCTTGAAGAGCATCTTGATGACTTCCTGCAGGCATTAAACGATGACCTGGGTAAGAGTGCCACCGAAGCCAAATTCGCTGAAGTTGATGTGGTGCGCGCAGAGATTGATTTTGCGCTGAGGCATCTGGCCGAATGGATGGACAGCACCACAGTTAAGGTGCCACTGGCGCTTCAGCCGGCAATGGCCAAGATCGAGCCACGCCCCCTGGGTGTTGTCTTGATCGTTGGTGCCTGGAACTACCCATTGCAACTTGTGCTCGCACCCCTAGTGGCCGCCATTGCCGCAGGAAATGCGGCAGTTGTTAAACCCTCAGAGCTTGCTCCGGCCACTTCAGGTGCCCTAGCCAAATTCCTTCCGCTCTACCTCGATGAGCGAGTATTTGCTGTCATTGAGGGTGGAGTAGATACGGCTACGGAATTGCTGGTGGCACGCTGGGACCACATCTTCTACACCGGCGGTGAACGGGTTGCGAAGATCATCGCCATGGCAGCGGCTCAACATCTGACCCCAACCACTTTGGAACTGGGCGGCAAGTCCCCAGTGGTGGTGGATAATCACTCGCTGGCTACCGCCAAACGTTTGGTCTACGCCAAGTTCATGAACGCGGGACAGACCTGCGTTGCTCCGGACTACATCCTCTGCATCGGTGATGCTTCCGCCCTGGTTGGTCGCCTTGGCCAAGCCATCAACAGCTTCTACGGCAAAGAGCCGTTGACGCATCCTGACTTCGGACGCATCGCTAGCCGACAGCACTTTGACCGCTTGTTAGCGATGCTGGAACAGGGTGAGGTAGTGTTCGGCGGCGAGTACGACGAAGAGACTCTACGCATCGCACCGACCATCATGCGCAATGTGGATCTTGAAGCCACCGTGATGACCGAAGAAATCTTCGGTCCGATTCTTCCGGTGATTGAGGTGCAGAGCTTCGAAGAAGCGTTAGAGTTCATTGCCCGACGCCCGTCGCCACTGGCCGCATACCTGATGAGCGAGAGTCCACGGTTGCAGTCGATCTTCTCGGATCGTGTGCGCGCTGGCTCCATTGTGCACAACGCTCCACTGACCCAAATGGTCATTCCAACTTTGCCATTTGGCGGGGTGGGAGCCAGCGGCATGGGTTCATATCATGGCAAGCACGGATTTGACCGGCTTTCACAAATGCGCCCGGAACTCAACAAAACCACGGTGGTGGATACGCTGAGCGCAATTTATCCTCCGTATTCGTGGGCTAAGCGAAAGATTATTGATCGCTTACTGTAGCGCGGTTCATAGCTTTGAGACTGGTCAGAGTGCTTGGATGGAAAGGTTGGATTTTTTCTAAGCATCAGGAGATGTAACGCATGACTGAGCCCGCACCGTCCCAGGACGGCCTGAAGCGTGGCCTCAAAGCTCGCCACATGCAGATGATTGCTATCGGCGGCTCAATTGGTACCGGACTATTCGTCGCGTCCGGCGGCACCATCTCTGAGGCTGGTCCCGGCGGTGCACTGGTAGCCTACGCACTGATTGGCATCATGGTACTGCTGCTGATGCAGTCGCTTGGTGAGATGAGCGCGCGACTTCCGGTTGCAGGTTCATTCCAGACCTACGCCACGGTCTTCGTCAACCGACACTTCGGCTTCGCGATTGGCTGGAACTACTGGTTCAACTGGGCCATCACCGTCGCCGCTGAGCTAGTCGCCGCGGGCATCGTGATGTCCTACTGGTTCCCAGATGCCCCAGGATGGATCTGGGCTGCTATCTTCCTGGTGTTGCTTACTGGACTCAATTCACTGTCAGCCAAGGCCTTCGGTGAAGGCGAGTACTGGCTTTCGGCCATCAAGGTCATCACCGTTATCGTCTTCCTGATTTGTGGCTTCGCCATGATCTTCGGCATCATCGGCGGAACCTCTCCTGGCTTCAGTAACTGGACCGACGGTGACGCCCCATTTGTTGGCGGCTGGCTCTCCATCGTCTCGGTATTCATGATCGCTGGATTCTCGTTCCAGGGTACTGAGCTAGTCGGTGTTGCTGCCGGTGAAGCAGAAAACCCTCAGCGCGATGTTCCGAAGGCCATCAAAACAATCTTCTGGCGCATCATGCTTTTCTACATCGGCGCCATCTTTGTTATCGGCATGCTGATCCCATACTTGGATCCGTCCCTGCTTTCTGCTGAAGCTTCGGATATCGCCACCTCGCCATTCACCTTGGTCTTCCAGCGAGCTGGCATCGCCTTTGCTGCCGCCTTGATGAACGCAGTGATCCTCTCAGCTATTCTTTCGGCTGGTAACTCGGGCCTATATGCTTCAGCGCGCATGCTTTACTCCATGGCCAAAGATGGCAAAGCGCCAAAGATCTTTGCTCGTCTGAACAAGCGTGGCGTGCCTGTACCGGCCATGCTTTTGACCGCTTCGGTAGGACTTTTCGGATTCTTGACGGCCATTATTGGTCAGGGCGAGGCGTACACCTGGCTACTAAACGTTTCGGGACTTTCCGGGTTTATCGCTTGGGTTGGTATTGCGGTGAGCCACTATCAATTCCGCAAGGCGTACCTGGCCAGCGGGCAGAGCTTGGCAGACCTTCCCTACAAGGCGCCACTGTTCCCCTTGGGTCCAATCCTCGCCTTTGTCATCCTGCTGGTTGTCATTGCCGGACAGAATTATCAGGCTGTTGTCGATGGCAACCTCTTGCAGATGGCATCAAGCTACGTCGGTCTGCCGATCTTCCTCCTGCTGTGGCTGGGCCACTGGCTAATTACCCGGAAGCAGCCAGCTGAGGTCATTGACCCTTGGACAGCAAAGCTGAACTAGCGTTTCTTTAAACCTACAAAGCCGACAGAACCCACGTTGACCGTGGGTGCTGTCGGCTTTGTTGTGTCCGGCCTCGCCGATCATGCGGGCGGAACCAACCGAGGTGCTGCGGATTGCTGAGAAGCGCCACCTAGATGGCCAGTGCGTTTTAGGGTTCACTGCTCAGATGGTGAAGCCGTACTACTGGCGCTGTCTCACCGTTCTAATGATCAATCACCCCAAACTAGCAGTGGCCCGGTCGCATCGGAATTCTCCGCGACCGGGCCACCACTAGGGTAACTACTCTTTGGTTTACGCTAGAGCAGCATCAACAATCACTCGAGCTTCTGCAAGCACTTGCTGCAGGTGATCTGCTGACTTAGTTGATTCTGCATAAATCTTGTAGATGTCTTCGGTGCCCGAGGGGCGTGCCGCGAACCATGCGTGCTCGCTGGAAACCTTCAGTCCACCAATGGCAAAACCGGCAGCTTCGGTCACCTTGGAGGTGATCGCGTCGCCAGCCAATTCGGTGGCAGAGACCATCGACGGATCCAGCTTGGACAGCACGGCTTTCTGCGCGCGGGTAGCCGGGGCATCAAAGCGGTCGTAGAAGCTTCCGCCGTGGCGTTCCACCAGCTGCGCGTGCAACTGGCTAGGGCTCTTGCCGGTGACGGCGCGCATCTCGCTAGCCAGCAAGGCGAGCATCAGCCCATCCTTGTCGGTGCTAAATGCCTTGCCCGAGAGATCCAAGAAGCTCGCACCAGCGGACTCCTCGCCACAGAAGGCCACCTTGCCTGAGGCTAATGGTTCAACAAAGTACTTAAATCCAACCGGTACTTCGCGCAGGGTTCGACCATGGGAGGCCACTACCTTGTCGATGAGTACCGACGAGACCAAGGTCTTTCCGATCTCGGCGTCTGCTGGCCAGTTTTTACGGTGGGTCAGTAGGTAGTCGATGGCTACGGCCAAGAAATGGTTCGGGTTCATCAACCCTGCGTCCGGGGTGACGATGCCGTGGCGGTCTGCGTCCGCATCATTGCCGGTAGCGATGTCGTACTTCTCGCGGTTGGCTACCAAGGAGGCCATGGCATGTGGCGAAGAGCAGTCCATGCGGATCTTGCCATCTTTATCCAGGGTCATGAAGCCAAAACGAGGGTCAACACCTTCGTTGACTACTTCCAAGTTCAGGCCGTAACGGCGTCCAATTTCACCCCAGTAGTGCACCGAAGCACCACCGAGTGGGTCAGCGCCGATGGAGATTCCTGAGTCTGCGATGATCTTAAAGTCGATGACCTCAGCCAGATCCGTGATGTACATTTCGCGGAAGTCAAAAGGCTTCGCTGCCGCTTCGCCTCGCTTGATCTCGCCGCTGGCCAACAGCTCATTGGCGCGTGCAGCGATTGGTCCGGTGATTTCGGATTCTGCCGGACCGCCGTGAGGTGGGTTGTACTTGATGCCACCGTCGTTGGGTGGGTTGTGCGATGGCGTGATGATCAGGCCATCGGACTGATCCTTACCCTCGGCATTGTGTACGAGGATTGCGTGGCTGACAGCCGGGGTCGGGGTCAGACCAGCTTCGGCCAATACCTCAACGTTGTTCCCAGCCAAGACCTCCAAGACGGTCTGGTAGGCAGGCTCAGAGAGCGCGTGGCTGTCCTTGCCCACGTACATTGGCCCGGTGATCCCTGCGCCCACTCGGTAGTCCACAACAGCCTGCGTGATGGCTGCGATGTGTGCTTCGTTGAAGGTACCGTTCAGCGAGGTACCGCGGTGTCCTGAGGTACCGAAGATGACTGCCTGGTCAGGGTTATCGCTGGAAGGAACGATCGCGCTGTACGCGTCGAGTACGGCCGCCAGATCAATTAGGTCTGCTTCGATGGCCGGCTGTCCGGCGCGTTCGTGAGCCATGGGAGTCCCCTCATTCATTTGTGCAATTCGTATGGGTTCGTAGAACAATGGAAAACGATGAGCTATTACCCGTATCCACAGAATCCATACCAGGCCCCGCGTGAGTCCAGCGGTTTGTCCGTGGCCTCTTTGGTGCTGGGCATCCTTTCGATGCTTGGCTTCTGTACTCTCATCCTAGTTCCACTCGCCGGTGTCATCACCGGTCATCTGGGTTATCGTCGTGAACCCGCAAGTCGCGCACTGGCCCTTGCAGGGCTGATTTTGTCATGGATTGGGCTTGTTCTCGCGGTTTTGCTCTACGCATTGATCATCTGGGTCATCTGGTTTTCGGTGGATAGTTACAACACTATTAACCAGAACGCGGACTTTTCCCCACTTCTCGACTACGCGTAAGCCATTGCCTTAGCTGATTCCTTGCTCTACCCTATCGATATTCGTTGTTAACGACTATCGATAGGTTTCAGATGTTCCAGGTTGCTTCTCTTGTGGTCTTAATGCTGATTCTGGTGCTCGCAGCCCTGATCGTTTTGCTTGTTGTGCGTCGCAGTCCAACCCTGTCTGGCGTTACACGAGTCGTGCACATTGTGGCCCTGCTGATGGCGATAATCCTCAGCGGTGTGGGCCTCTGGTTGATGATCCAGACTCTTGGCGGGGCAAACGTTCCGGTCAGTGTGCCGGTGCAACCCTACTGGCCGGAGCATCCAAAAATCACCGATGTAGAGCCGAAAGATTTTGCCACGGTAGATGCGCAGATTACCGAGGTTCAGATCTTCAGTGACGCGCTCTCGTGGCCAACGAAGATTCTGCTCACCGCCGGAGTGCTGTTCCAAACCAGCGCCACTGTTGCGGTGCTGTTAGGCGTTGCGACATTATGCCGACGGGTCACCTCGGCAGAACCGTTCACGAAATCACTGCGCCGGTTGGGTTATCGAGTAGCGTTTGTCCTTGGTATTGCTAGCTTCCTAGGTCAGGTGCTCAACGGCATCGGCGCAAGCCGAGCCGGCGAGGAAACACTGCGGGTGGATGGCTTCTCCACCGACGGTATCTCCTCGGTATCGGCTCCTTGGCCGGAACCTACCTTTGCGCTGAACATCGAATTTTCCGAGATCTTTATGGCCCTAGTGATCTTGGTAGTTGTTGAACTGGTCGCCGTGGGCATCCGGCTGACCAACGAAAATAGGCAGCTTCAGCAAGATCAAGAAGGACTGGTTTAGATCTATGCAGCTTAAGCGCGTTCATTGTAGACTCGGTGAGATTTTGGCTGAGCAACAACTGACCCTAGTGCAGCTCAGCGAACTTGTAGACGTGTCGGCGGTTAACCTATCCATCCTTAAAAACGATCGTGCCAAGGCCATCAGATTTTCCACCCTGATATCGATCTGTCAGGCACTGAACTGCGAAATTGGCGACCTGCTGGTTTTGCGTTAAACACTGCAGGCCTCCACCAAGGTGGAGGCCTGCAGTCAAGGAAACGATGGGTTAGTGAATTGAACCCATCAGCTTCTTTAGCCCTGGGGTCGCAGCCATCATGGCTACGCCCAAGACGACGGCCGTGCCGCCCATGGCGATAAAGTAAGGGATCTCGTTGCCCGGAGTGTAGTAACCGGCAAGCACACCCGAAAGGGTGGTGCCCAGCGAAACCGACAGGAAGAACAACGCGATCATCTGCGTGCCAAACGCGGCCGGAGCCAGCTTGGTAGCAATTGCCTGACCCACTGGCGAGAGCAAGAGCTCAGCAAAGGTGCACAGCAGCAAAATTCCGACCATGGCCAACAGTGGAGTTTTAGCGAAGGATTCCAGTGGGATGAAGCATAGGAAAGCAGCACCCACAATCACCAAAGCCAAGCCGAACTTGATGGCAGTGTGTGGCTGACGCTTACCCAGCTTGGTCCACAGCGCTGCAAAGATGCCAGCAAAAACGATGATGAAGACCGGGTTGATGGAAGTAACCCAGCTTGGTGGCATTTCCCAGCTACCCAAGTGACGGTCAAGCCGCTGATCCGAGTACGCAGCGATAAAGGTGAACTGCTGCTGGAACAGTGCCCAGAAGGCAGCCGAACCAATGTAGAACGGAATGAACGCCCAGACCTGCTTGCGTTCGGTCGGATTGACCTTGTTGCTACGCAGGATCAGTGCAAAGTAGACGGCCGAAGCCACGATAACCACGTAGGCGATGGTGCTCGCCAGGTTTTCTGGGGTGACAATCTTGGTCACGAATGCGGCAATGATCAGAATCAGTACGGCCGCAAAGATGACCACGTAGCGCTTGCGCTCGGAGGCAGGCAACGGGTTATTTGGGATGTTCCCGCCAGCAGGAAGCTTCTTGCGTCCGGCAGCGTAGATACCCAAGCCGATGGCCATGCCGATGGCGGCTGCGCCGAAACCGATGTGGAAACCGTAGGTCACCTGGAGCCAACCGGTCAGTAGTGGGCCAATCAGGCCACCGATGTTCACACCCATGTAGAACAGGGAGAAGCCAGCATCAATGCGTGGATCATCCTTGGCATAGAGTGAGCCAACCAGGGCCACGGCGTTGGCCTTTAGGCCGCCGGAACCGATAGCAACCAGAATCAGACCAATGATCAGGCCCACGTAACCGGGCAGCAGTGCCAAGGCAATGTGGCCGATCATGATGCCGATGGCCGAGAAGAACAACACACGCTCGGAACCGAAAAGACGGTCAGAGAGCCATGCGCCCAAGATGGTGGATAGGTAAACAGCGCCACCGTAGGCGCCGACCAGGGACAGGGCTAGGCCCTGATCCATTCCCAAGCCACCGTCGGTGACCTTGTAGTACATGTAGTAAGCCAGCAAGCCCTGCATGCCGTAGAAAGAGAATCGCTCCCACATTTCCACGCTGAATAGGCTTGCGAGCGCACCGGGGTGACCAAAGAAGGCCCTTCCGGTGTTAGAAGTGCTCGTTGTTGCAGTAGACATACGTAATATTTTTCGCTTTTGCCCACGCGAGTACCTACTTATATGTCAAAGCTCACAGCTGCATCTGGGCGGCCAGTGCCAGCAAAAGTCCTTCGTCAGAACGTGGAGAAATCAGCTGAATACTCATAGGTAACCCATCGGAGGTGGTGGTGACCGGAATGGTGATGGCAGCAACTGAGGCGACGTTCACCATGGAGGTGTACGGGGTGTACTGGCACTGCAACATATAATCATGATCCGCACCGGCCTGTGTATAGTGCCCGATCAGCGGCGGAATGGTGGCCATGGCCGGAGTAGCAATGACGTCATAGGCAGACCACTGGCGCACAAAGTCCGCCGCGATCGCCTTGAGCCGGGAGCTGCCTTGCAAGTTCTGTTCCAGTGAGCGTGCTGCGGCCCGGCGGCGGAAGTCCCGAGCCAATTCGCCCAGCATGGACTCGTTGTTGACCGGAACGTTTTTCAGCCCATTGGTCCACACCGTGGCAAAGGTTTCTGGGTAGTCCGAGGCGTATTCCAACTGGGCTGGATGGACTCGATGGCGTTCTCCAAGCAGTTTGAGCCCTTGCTCAAAGGCGGTGCGCGCTTCGGGCGAGAGCGAGATGTTGTACACCGATTCAAAGGGCGAGTGGGTGCTGAAGCCGATGTTCAGCCCGTTCAGCCTCTGTGGGTAGCTACCTTGCAACAGTGGCAGATAGTGGTCCTTGCCGCGCATCGCGTCAAGCAATAGCGCAGCATCTAGTGCATCGTTGGCCAACGGCCCGGAGACTGCGAGCTTTGGAGCACCCAGCGGATCAACATAACCGTCCAACACATCCGAGGGAACTCGACCCAGCGACGGCTTGAGACCAATCAGTCCGCAGGCTGCGGCGGGAATACGTACCGAACCTCCACCATCGGAGCCTGCACCTACCGGAATCATCCCCGCAGCCACCGCAGCAGCTTGTCCGCCCGATGAACCGCCCGAGGAGCGTTGTGGATCAAATGGATTACGCGAGGGGGCACCCACCAAATTTTCTGAATGGCTGCTCAACCCAAATTCGGGCACCTGCGTTTTGCCCAGAATGACTACACCTTCAGCACGCAGACGCTCAACTAGCGAATGATCTCTGCTGGCTACCGGGTGATCGATGGCCGCTGATCCATAAGTGGTGGGCATTCCCGCCACATCATTAAGATCCTTAAACGCGGTCGGCAAGCCGTGCAGGTGTCCCAACTCACCGCGCACCTGCGCCTCGTCGGCTGCCTTGGCCTGAGCCATGGCATCTTGTGCAACGTGTACAAAAGCGCCCAAGTCTTGTTGCTGTTCAATGCGATTGAGGTAGTGCTCGGTGAGCTCACGGCTTGAAAGCTCACCGCGGGCCAAGTCGTCACGCAATTTCAGGGCGCTGGAGGGAAACATGTCAGCTTTCGACGCAGGAAATGACTAGTCTTATAAGCAAACACCCTATGAGTGAGGAATGCTAGCCATGAGCGATTTTGAGACTGTTACCGTCAATGATGTCCCTAAGGATGCCTTCATCCTCGACGTTCGCGAAGACTTTGAGTGGGAAGCTGGCCACGCTACCGGCGCCACCCACGTTGTGCTGGGCACCCTGCCGGAGCGCGTTGGCGAATTGGACCCAGACGTAGACACCTACGTGATCTGCCGTACCGGTGGACGTTCCGCCCAGGCCGCAGCATGGCTGACCGGTATGGGGTACACCGCGTTTAATATCGCCGGTGGATCCGATGCATGGATCGAAGCTGGACTGCCAATGGAAGCGGAGAACGGTCAGGAGCCTACCGTCCGATGAAATACGCGTATCTGGGACCTGCCGGCACCTTCACCGAGTCGGCGCTGCTGCAGGTTCCCGGGGCACTTGATTCACAGCGACTCCCCGCTGCGAATGTCAATGTTGCCCTAGCCATGGTGCGAGATGGCAGTGCTGATGCTGCGATGGTGCCAATCGAAAATTCGGTTGAAGGTGGCGTCTCAGCCACACTGGACGCCATTGCTCAGGGCGAGGCATTGCAGATCATTGCCGAAGTCCTGGTGCCAATCAGCTTTGTGCTGGCCGTGCGCCCAGGCATCACGCAGCTGGATCAAATCCGCCTCATCTCCACCCATGGACATGCGTGGGCACAGTGCCGGTTATGGGCAGAAGCCAATATCCCCGGCGCGGCCTTCACCCCGGCCTCGTCTACCGCTGCGGCGGCCTTGGCCCTAGCAGACGACGAACCGCAGCACGATGCAGCGATCTGCAACCCGCTGGTGGCCCAAGAGCGGGGGCTGAACGTCTTGGTGAGCGGGGTAGAAGACAATATTGGAGCGGTCACCCGCTTTATTCTGGTCACCCGCCCGGGAAAGATCCCCGCACCGGCCGGCGTGGATAAGTCCACGCTGATCTTGCCACTGACCGAAGACCGACCCGGTGCGCTGATGGAAATCTTGGAACAGTTCACCGCACGCGGAGTGAACCTTTCCCGCATTGAGTCGCGCCCCACCGGCAAGGGTATGGGGCAGTACTTCTTCTCCGTGGATATCCAGGGGCACGTTGCGGATGAACGAGTCGCCGCGGCCTTCTCTGGGCTTCACCGACTGTGTCCAGAAATGCGCTTCCTCGGTTCCTACCCGGCGGCCGAAGGCACACAACCCTTTGTGGACACGCACAATTCTGATGAGGCCTTTAGTCAGGCTCGCGCTTGGGTTCAGTCGCTGCGCGACCGACTCTAAGCATCACGTCTTGCAAAAAAATAAAGCGAAGGACCAATCAGTTCAGAACTGATTGGTCCTTCGCTTAACCCTTTGGGGCTCGCGCTTATGGGGTGCGCAGGCGCAGTGAACTAGGCGAAATGCTTACTTCCAGCTCGTTGACCTGGCCAGTGGGATCCCCGTCGATCTGAGTATTCATTGGCTCAGTACAACGCAAGGCGATACCTGGTGTTTGGTAGAAGCTCATGACCGGGATCTTGTTCTTGGCGCGGAATGCGGTCTTGAGCAAGATCCACATCCAGCCAGCGGCCGAACGTGGTGAAAGAATCACGGCGTCCAACACACCGTCATCAATCTTGGCATCCGGTACAAAATCCAGTCCCTGCAACTTGCCGCAGTTGGCAAAGAGCACCGAGCGAACCTTACGGTTCTGCCAGTTTTCATCACCATCAAGTTTGAAGTTGATCTTCTTGCGCTTCCCGGGCAACTGGCGCAGGCCAGCTTCTGAGTAAGCTAGCCAGCCAACTTTGGATTTCAGTTCTTCGTTGGTGTCATCAAAAAGATCTGCGTCGGTGCCGACTCCGGCAATCACCAAGAATGCGTGGTCAGCTTGAGTGCCATCAAGCAGCTTCAGCTTCATATGACCCACATCGATTCGGCGGACCATGCCACGCACTGCGGCCAAGGCTGCGGTGTGCAGGTCATCTAGTGGGATATCCACATTGCGCGCCAACAGGTTACCGGTGCCTAGCGGAAGCACACCAAGCGTAGCTTCGGTGCCTTCAAGTACTTCTGCGACAGCACGAATCGTTCCGTCACCGCCTGCGGCAATAATTGTGTCGCATTGCGCATCCAAAGCTTCGCGGGCCGCATCTTGGCCTGCGTTCTCCTTGGTGGTGTGCAAAACTAGAGGCGCTTCAACGCCGGCTTCAGCACAAACACGCTCCACAGCCTGCTGTGCTTCTTCAGCGCCTGACTTGGATGGATTGATGACAAGTGCCACCTTGCCGGGGCTGGCCTGTTCGGCCGCAACGGGCTGATTAGTTGATGGCTTTCGGTAGTGCGAAAGCTTACGCACCGAGTACCAACTGGTTGCCGCGGCGGCAGCTGCAGCGGCCACGGCAGAGAAAACGATCACACGATTTGTCTGCATAGTGCTTTCATCGTACTCATGATTGCTACGCTTAACGTGTGATCGACCTGAAAATGCTCACCGAAAATCCGGATTTGTACCGTGCCTCGCAACGCGCGCGCGGTGCCGACGAGTCGTTAATTGACCAGCTTTTGTCAGCTGACACGGCACGTCGTGAAACCATTGCCACCTACGAACGCCTGCGTGCCGAGCAGAATGCGTTCTCTAAGAAGGTCGGCCAGGCCAAAGGCGAGGAGCGCTCTGCGCTGCTGGCCGAGGTCAAAGAGCTGGCCGCTTCGGTCAAGTCTGCTCAGGCTCAGTCTGATGAGGCATCTGCCAAGTGCACCGAACTGCAGCGCCTGATCCCTAACCTGATCATCGACGGCATCCCTGCCGGCGGAGAAGACGACTTCACCGTCGTAAAGCATGTGGGTACCATCCGCGACTTCAAGGCTGAAGGCTTTGAACCGCTGGACCACCTGCAGATCGGTGAGAAGCTTGGCGCCATCGACATGGAACGTGGTGCCAAGGTATCTGGCTCGCGTTTCTACTTCCTCAAGGGCATCGGCGCCCGCCTGGAAATCGCGATGATGAACATGGCCCTGGACGTGGCGTTGGAGCGCGGCTTCACTCCGATGATCACCCCGACCTTGGTTCGTCCCGAAACCATGCAGGGCACCGGCTTCGACGTGGCCCACGACGACGAGATCTACAAGCTCGAGCGTGACAACATGTACCTGGTTGGCACCTCTGAGGTGGCCTTGGCCGGTTACCACTCGGACGAGATCCTGGATCTGTCCGAAGGCCCAATCCGCTACGCTGGCTGGTCCTCGTGCTACCGCCGTGAAGCTGGTTCGGCTGGCAAGGACACTCGCGGCATCATCCGAGTGCACCAGTTCAACAAGTTGGAGATGTTCACTTACACCAGCGTTGAGAACGCTGAAGCTGAGCACAAGAACCTGTTGGCTATGGAAGAAGAAATGCTTGGACGCATGGAACTTCCTTACCGCGTGATCGATACCGCCGCTGGCGACCTCGGCATGAGCGCTGCCCGCAAGTTCGACTGTGAAGCTTGGGTTCCTACCCAGGACGCTTACCGCGAGCTGACCTCCACCTCAAATTGCACCACTTTCCAGGCCCGCCGCCTGAACATTCGCGAACGTGAAATCATTGACGGCAAGCCAGGCAAGACCCGTGCAGTAGCTACCCTGAACGGCACCTTGGCTACCACCCGCTGGATCGTAGCGATTCTGGAAAACCACCAGAACGCAGACGGTTCGGTCAACGTACCAAAGGCCCTGCAGCCTTACCTTGGCGGACTCGAAGTCCTCAAGTAAATCAGGGCTCAACTAGTTGCCGGCCATCCGCTCAGGGTGACCGGCAACTGCATTTAACCAGCTATTCAGGTTCCCCTGTGCCTTGGGTCATCGCGAAAATATGGTGGTGATGGTTAACTTGAGCTATGACAGTTATGACAAAGATCGGCAACGACGACCGACTAGATAAGCAGAAAATGATGATTTGCCTTGATGTGGACGGAACGATCGTCAACCATCAGGGACAGATGAGCCAGCGGGTACGCGAAGCAGCCCGAGCGGTAGTGGAGCAAGGCCATGAGGTGGTTATTTCCACCGGCCGTTCCCTCGGGGCCGCGCTTCCAGTGATGGAAGAGCTGGGCATCGATCACGGCTACGTAGTGGTCAGCAATGGCGGAGTGTTGGCCAAGGTCAGCAACGGTGAGGTCGAAGTGATCCACCGCGAAGTCTTTGATCCTTCGGTGGCGCTCAAGGCCCTGTGGAAGCAGCTGCCCAAGGCCAAGTACGCGCTAGAAAATGAGCGCGGCGAATTTCTTTCCAACCAAACTTTTGGTGACGCCAGCTTTGGCGCCGAAACCAAGGTAGTAGATTTTGAAGAACTGCTGAGCAACAAGGCAGTGCGCGTTGTTGTTTTCTCAACGGACAATACCGCCGAGGACTTTGGCAAGGCCGTTCAAGGGCTCGGACTATCCGGGGTGACCTACTCGGTAGGTTGGACAGCTTGGCTTGATATCGCCGCCGACGGAACTACCAAGGCCAGTGGTTTGGAACGTCTGCGCGCGATCCTCAAATTTGATTCGGCTGATTCCCTGGCCGTCGGTGATGGACGCAATGACATCGAAATGCTTCAGTGGGCCGGCCACGGTGTGGCCATGGGCCAAGCCCCGGATGAGGTCAAGGACGCAGCAGACGCGGTGACCGAAGGTGTGGACGAGGACGGTTTGGCAATCGTTCTCGAAAGATTGCTTCAGGACTAACGCACCACGTGAAAAGCAATTTTTGGCTTTGTCGCTTACGTGTTTTGGATGTGCATTGTCGGCCTGATGTTTCTGGCCATGGGTTTTGGTGCACTCGGATACACAATTATTGGGGTTCCAGATTCAGGGCAATATCAGCGCCCTGAGCGCGGATACGTTGTTTCGCATCCTTCGCCCTGCCATGTAGGGCTGTCCGAGCATCTCGGAGGTGAGCCCAAATATACGCGGGCGACGTCATGGGACCGCGAAGAGTCGGATTGCCCGGCTTATGAGATCAGTGATCAGGTGTACTTTGATCCAGCTATTAAAAAACATGCCGGTGGCTACAACACCGGATGATGAGCACGGTCGCGACGGATCCCTCAAGGTGTTGACTGCCCTGATGGGCATTTTCTTCATTTTCGGAGCGTTTTATATCCCGATAAAACAAATCAAGTCTGAAGTGCGTCGGCTGCGCAAAAGGAAAGAGCGCGAACTAAAGCACGCGCAGGGTTCTACAGCTGGTCAGTGAATTCCAGCAGTCGGGCGATGGCTGCCCGGGCACCGAGTTCGTCGTTGTAGCCCGAACGCACAATCGCGGCGGACACCGCCTGCGGGGTAATACCAAGGATTTCCGCCACGGCTTTTTGCTGGCCACGAACTCCCGGGGTGAGAAGGTCCACCACCGACCATTCGGCTTCGGTGCGGGTGCGGATCCATTGACCGAGCATGCGCAGTAGCCCTTCCAACTCGGCATCCATCTGCTCGCTGCCTGAGGAGACACAAATGGGTACCCGCTCGCCACGGTGACTGGCCGCTTCCAAAGCGCCCAGGGCACGACGTGCGGCCTTACCTTCAACCAAGTCCGCGTCGGTAGGCACTGGCTCGTACAAGCTGCCAATGCCTAGCCCGATATTGCAGAAGTTCAGCCTCGTGACGCGCATTAGTGCATCCACTGCTGCTTCAGGATCTTTGGGCACACCAAACAATAGTTGACCGCTCAGTGCGGTGAAGGATGCGTGGGTATCAACCTGCGCCAGCTGATGCCACAACTGCTCACTGGCATCGAGAACATCGGTGACCGAGCGGGGTCGGGGGCTGAGCGCAACGACAAACATATTTCCAGTATTGCCTGTGTCGGCGGGTTTGTCGCGAGTTCAGCGCGACACGTTGACCTTATTGCTGTTGCGGCAAGCGCACGCTAGTACGTGAAACAAAGAGTTGTGTCGCCGGTCCGATAAGGACCGCGTAGGCCACTGTGCCCAAGCCCACCGGGCCACCGAGCAGCCAGCCGATGCCCAATACCGACAGTTCTAGCGCGGTGCGGATCAGCCGAAGCGACAGTCCGGTGCGCAGGTGCAGTCCGGTCATCAGCCCATCGCGCGGGCCGGGGCCGAAGTGACTTCCGATGTAGAGGGCTCCGCCTAGACCATTGACGAGGATCGCGACCACCAGGGTGAGGATCTGCCAGCCAAGGCCGTTGATTTCAGGCAGGAAGCGCAAGAAGAAGTCCAGTGCTATTCCGAGATACAGCGTGTTGGCGATGGTTCCCAGTCCTGGCCATTGGCGTAAGGGGATCCAGGCCAGCAAGACCAGCGCGCCTACTAGGATAATGATGGTGCCCAGCGACAATGGCACATGATTCGCGATGCCCAGATGCAGCACATCCCATGGATCCACACCCAGCTGCGCTCGGATGATCATGGCCATCGCTAATGCGTAGAGGGACAGACCTACAAAGAGGTTAAAGAATCGCAGTGGCAAACGTCCGCTGGCGAGCTGTTGGCGCGGAGTCAGGTTAGTGATGGTCATGAATAAAATACTCCGGTAAATTGGACATAGAAAAAAGAGCCAATTTTGAAGAGGTGGTCTTATGGGACGCGTCACAGGTGCTGCGCTCGCTAGCATGCTCGGAGCAGCAGACTCTTCCCAGCCAGCTTACCGGTGGCTTTTTGAAACCCTGCGTTCGCTGATTGCCAGCGGGCGCATCCTGCACGGAACTGTGTTGCCCAGTGAACGAGAAGCGGTGAGCCGGCTTGGGCTCAGCCGCACCACGGTCTCACGCGCCTACTCTGAACTACGCGAATGTGGTTACGCTAGCTCCCGCCAAGGCTCGGGAACTGTTGCACAAATCCCTGGAGGACCAGTGGCAGGTGGAGCCGAACCATTGCCGCTAGGCGGTTTTGGGCCGATGCCGGGCAGTACCGCAATTGATCTCACCTGCGCGGCGCCGAACGCTCCGACGGGAATGCTCGAAGAGTTCCAAAAAGCTCTAGAGCAGTTGCCAAGATATGCCGCCACCATGGGTTACTACCCACTGGGTATTGAGCCGTTAAGACTGGCTTTGGCCGATTACTACACGCGCAAAGGTCTACCCACCGGGCCGGATCAGATCATTGTCACCTCTGGTGCGCTCTCCTCGGTAGCAGCCGCTGGGCGTGCGGTGATGTCCCGCGGACAAAGTGTGCTGGCTGAATCGCCGACCTACCCTAATTCATTACTTGCGCTCAAAGCCCACGGTGCCCGCACTGCCGAGGTGCCCATTGGGCCAGATGGCTCCGATATAGAACAGATCGCCGCGGCGCTGAAGGCGGTGTCTCCGTCTGTGATGCTATGCCTTCCGGACTTCCATAACCCCGTCGGAACCTTGTTGGATGATGTCCGTCGTGAGCGCTGGGCTGCAGAACTAGACCGCGCGGGAACCACTGGCATCATCGATGAAACCTGCGCCGAACTATGGCTTGATTCTGAGCCAGAGGTACTGCCCATGGCCGCTTTCTCCAAGAACCTGATCACCGTCGGCAGCGCCAGCAAGTCGCACTGGGGCGGGCTTCGCTTGGGCTGGTTGCGCACGCCTAGGCATCTATCTGGTGCAATAGCCCGCTCGCGCATGAGCATGGATTTGGGAGCGCCAGTACTGGAGCAGTTAGTGCTGGCTAATTTGCTGAATTCCGGCGCAACCCTTGCGCAAAGCACCCGAGATTCTTTGCGGGAAAACCGGGACTGGATGGTTGATGAACTGGACCGATTGCTACCTTCGTGGAGACCAAACAAGCCAGCCGGTGGTCTGAGCCTCTGGTGCCAATTACCTCAGCCGCGATCTAGTGCTTTGGCGCGCCAGCTCAAGTCGGTGTTGCTCGCCCCGGGCTCTACGTTCGCTGTGGAAGGCCACGGTTTGGAGCACTATCTGCGCTTGCCCTTCGCCCAGGAAAGAGTCGAACTGGAGCAGGCGCTTCCGGCCATCGCGGAAGCATGGCACAAGGTGGCTGTTTAGCGAACGAGCTAACCCTTGATCGTGAAACGGGCAAGCCCCGGATCAGTCCAGCCAGCGAAGCGTCGGTGAGTTCATGATCTAGCCCAAGTTCTTCTTGAGGGTGAGTTTTTGAACTGCCTGAACGGCAGCGTAGCAAATACCAAATCCGGGAATGCATAGGGACACCAACAGCATTATTAGGCGGTTCGCTGAGCGATGCAAGAAGTAGCCCCAGCCCACGAAGATGACTCCTGCAATCCACAGCAAAAGAACTGTTGCCTCAAATAGGTCCAGGGTGAAGAGAATCATGTCAGTAGTCTATTTGTTCTGGCTGATCAGGGCCGACAGCGCATCGGTCAGTGCGGCGCTTAGTCCAGTGAGGGTATAGCCGGGACCTAACTTATCGTTTGTAGCAGTTTCTCCTGCGTCAGTTTCGGCACCCACGGTGGCTTTCTGCCCTTCGGGGCGAAGTGCCGGTACATGGATAAAAAGTGCAGGAACTTCCTGCCCATAGGCAAGGTAAGCGACGTGGTTGCAAACGAATCTTCCGGCATCCTCGGAAAGGTAGGCGCCGTGGTCAGATTTTTGCAACGCATCCAGGATTAGCTGGGGATCTAGGGTTGCACTTCGAACTTGCTCTCCACCACGGATGATGGGCGCCATGGAAGGGTGGGCGCCATCATTGTCCGGAATGCGCGCATCATCCTCATTAAATCCCAGAACTTCAATACTGATTTCAGCTCGGCCGCCAGCCTCACCCACACAGATCAGAACGTCCGGCTGACGTTCAGCCAGGAGCGCTTTGAGACACTCTCCTGAACGTTTGAATGAAACCGGCAGGATGGCAGTGCTGATTTGGTGACCAGCAACTTGTTCGGGAAGCAGCTGCACGGCTTCGCCGCTGGCGTTGAACTGGTCGTTGCCAAAGGGCTCAAAGCCGGTCACCAAAAAATGCATGAACCCATTATGACCCCAAACTGTCGGTGCATGCTGGTAGAGCTTGGGTGTACGTCAGATCAATAGCTTCTGGATAGGTGCTCATGATTATCGCGGTTTTAGTCCTCGTCATCCTCAATATTCTCGCAACGGCATGTGTCGCATTGCTGCTGATTCGCCGCACGGCAGGCAACGATGAAGTCCAGATCCGGGACTCGGTGCGGGCCGGAAACTCTGAGCTACGCCAAGAGCTAGGGACCCAGCGAAATGAACTGCGCCAGGGCATGGGTGAAGTGCGCACGGAGATTGACGTGAAGCTGAGCTCCATGAGCGAATCCAACGCCAACCGGCATATTCAGATCCAGCATCTACTCCAGCAAGAGATGGAGAAGTTGCGCGCGGGTAACGAGGCCAAGCTGGAGAAGATGCGCGAGACCGTGGATGAAAAGCTGCAGGGAACCTTGGAGAAGCGTCTGGGCGAATCCTTCGAGCTGGTCAGCAAGCGACTGGAAATGGTCCAGCAGGGTTTGGGCGAAATGCAGTCTCTGGCCCAAGATGTCGGTGGACTAAAGCGTGTACTGACCAATGTGAAGAGCCGTGGTTCATGGGGTGAAGTTCAGCTCTCACGTCAGCTTGAAGACATTCTGACCGCAGACCAATATGAGCAGAACGTTGTGGTTGTTCCGGGTAGCCGTGAAGTGGTGGAGTTTGCCGTGATTTTGCCTGGACGTGAGGCAGGAACCATCTATCTACCTATCGATTCCAAGCTGCCCCAAGAAGATTATGAGCGGTTGCTTGATGCCCAAGAATCGGGAGATAAGGCGGCAACTGACGTTGCGGCCAAGGCGCTTGACCGGGCAATTATCGAGCAGGCGAAACTGATCTCCAGCAAGTACATCGCCCCGCCCTACAGCACCGACTTTGCCATCATGTACCTGCCCACCGAAGGGCTCTTCGCTGAAGTTGTTCGCAGTCCGGGCTTAGCTAGCAAGCTACAAACCGAGCACCGAGTTTTGGTCACCGGCCCGACCACCCTGATGAGTCTGCTCAACTCGCTACAAATGGGCTTCCGGACCCTAGCCATTGAAAAACGCAGCAGCGAAGTGTGGCAGGTACTCTCGGCAGCCAAGGAAGAATTCCGTAAGTACGGAGATGTCTGGGACAAATTGGGCAAGCAACTCTCCGCGGCACAGAACACCGTCAGCGCAGCAGGTACGCGAAGCCGGGTTCTGGAAAAGACGCTGCGCGATGTGCAAACCATGGAAGTCTCCGCTCAAGAAGACGTTCTCACCGGATTGCTTCCCGAAGCCTAGTATCAGCCGTGTTCTCAGGACTACGCTAGGCGCAAATAGCGGCGTTATCCCAAGGAGAAAACATGTCCAAGTACCTCATCTCATTTCCCAGCCCGGACATGAAATTTCCTGAGGAGGACTTGGAGGCGGTGGCGCAGGCAGCCCATGAAGTCTTACGCGAAGCGAAGGCCGCAGGGGTTTGGGTGTTTGGCGGAGGGATTGATGAGAGCATCGCGCCAGTCATGGTTGATGCGCAGAGGGTCATCCATCCCGGCACCTATCCGCAGACTGCGCAGATTGAGGGAGGGTACGCGGTGTTAGAGCTCCCATCCTATGAGCAGGCGGTTTTCTGGGCGGCAAAGTTTGCTGCCGCTTGCCGCTGCGCGCAAGAACTTCGTGTCTTCCAAGATGACCCCGAAAGTTAAAAATGGCGGTGACCCCAAGAGGTCACCGCCATTACGGCTCAAGTCTAGTGACTAGGCCTTAAAACGCTCGATGGAGCGAGCCAACTCAGCTTCAGCAGCTTCGCGACCTTCCCAACCTTCAGCCTTAACCCACTTGCCTGGTTCCAGGTCCTTGTAACGGGTGAAGAAGTGCTCGATCTCCTTGATCAGCCATTCGTCAATGTCCTCAAGTTCCTTGATGTGGTCAAAGCGCTTGTCGGCTGGAACGCACAACAGCTTGGCATCTCCACCACCGTCGTCGGTCATGTTGAATACGCCGATTGGGCGGGATTCAACAATGACACCGGGGATCAGATCAACACCAGGGATGAAGACTAGGGCATCCAATGGATCGCCGTCTTCGCCCAAGGTGTCATCAAAGTAACCGTAGTGCGTTGGGTACTGCATGGAAGTGAAGAGCACTCGATCCAGGCGCAAGCGGTGGGTCTCGTGGTCAATTTCGTACTTGACGCGTGATCCGGAAGGGATCTCGATGGTCACGTCGTGGCTCATGAAAAGCACACTCCTAAACTAGTCTTAGGGATATCCGATAATAAGCGTATCGCCCCTTGGGGCCCCTTCGATAAAACTTCGAGAGGAATGTAACCATATGAACACTGCCGCCCGACGCGCGATTACGCTGGGGGTGGTCGTTCTGGCCGTGATTGGCATGGTTTTGGCCATGATGTTGGCCCCTCGATTTTTCACCGGAGAACCTGAAGCGTTTTACACTCCCGCTAGTGCTCAAGCGGCAAAAGAAGACCCCGCAGCGGTGGCAGATCTTGATCCGAATGCCCCGGTACCGGACTCGGCGGCACTAGGCGCGCAACTGGATGCCATCTTGGCCGATAATCCAGACGGCACCACTTTTAATGCTCAAGTTGTCGACGTTGCCAGCCAAAATGTTCTTTATGACAGAAACGCTGACACAAAAGGTACGCCAGCTTCGAGCCTGAAAGTAGTCACTGCCCTCGCCGCCCTCGATACCTTGGGTGGCGATAGCCAACTATCAACCTCCGTGTTGTTGGACGGAAACACTCTGGTCTTACGTGGTGGGGGAGATGTACTGCTCGGGGATGGAAAGTCTGATCCTAGCCAGGCCAAGGGTTACGCCGGATTAGCGACCTTAGCCGAACAGACCGCCAAAGAACTTAAATCTCGCGGGGTCAGCGAAGTCTCTTTGTGGGTTGACGACTCCTTGTTTGGTGACGCCCACAATAATTCCGCGTGGGACAAGTCCTTGTTCACCTCAAACAACATTGCCGAGGTCTACCCGATAGCGCACTATGCAGGACGCGCCGGATTTAGCACCGACACTGCCTACCAATCTGATGCTGCCGAACAAGTACGCAAGGTGTTCAGCAAAGAACTAGGCGCCTCGGTTAAGGTCAACGAAGGTGGCCGCGGAGCCTATGACGGCGGTGAGCAGATTGCGGAAGTGAAATCCGCGCCACTGCGTCAGATCATTAAACATATGCTGTTGGTTTCCGATAACTATATTGCCGAAACCATGGGGCGTTTGGTCGCCATCAAGGGTGGTTTGGAACCAGCACAAAGTGGTCAAGCAGTGGCAGATGTCGCTGCGGAGCACGGAGCGCAAGGCGCAGAATTAAGAGATACCAGCGGTCTGGCGGCCGATAATAAAATTTCGCCGGCAGCCCTGACCGCAGTGCTGCGCGCAGCAGCCACCAGTCCCAAAGCAGAACTACGTGAGTTGGTTTATTCGCTGCCGGTTGCCGGATATAGCGGAACTCTGATGCAGCGTTTAGGTCAGGAATCTACGCTTGGATTAGTACACGCCAAAACCGGATCGCTGACCGGGGTGGCCACACTAACTGGAATGACCGTGACCCAAGATGGGCGATTGCTGGTCTTCTCAATTTTTGCCCACCAACCCAACGGAACACTCGCACCTCATAAGCCGACCATCGACTCAGCCGTAACCGCCATCCGCGGTTGTGGCTGCCAGAGCTGAAGGAGCAGGAATAGCACATGAAACAACTTGTTGATTGGAAACTGGCGGCCAGCGCCGCCAAAACGCTGTTGCCTGCAGGGCCAAAAATCGTTAAACAAGATGCCGCCCGCATTGTTGAAGAACTGCGCATCGCAGCCGGCGAAGGACTAGTTGAAGCGGAGAAAATCTCCAAGCTGGTCTCCACCGCGCCGTCCCAGACCCTCGTGGTTGATCGAGCCGGTTGGGCCAAAGCCGTCAGCCAGAACTTTGCTGCGATGCTGCCGGCTGAGCTTGATGTACCAGCCATGGTGCCAGCCGTAGCCGGAGCCGAACTGGGTGCAGTGCTCTCGGTACTAGGTACCCGAGTACTGGGCCAGTTTGACCCGTTTGTTGGACCACGACTATTGCTCAACGCGCCAACTATCACCCAGATTCGCGGCGACTTGAATGTGAATGCCAGAGACTTCTATCTGTGGATTGCTACCCATGAGCAGACCCACCGCCTGCAGTTTGAGCAAGCACCATGGATTCCTGAAGTGATGAAATCTATCCTTGCTCAGGCCTTTGAGCCAATGGCCGGACAGAACTCAATGAGTCAGCTCGGTGAGCGACTGAAGTCTATGAAGTCTGAGGTCAGTGAACTGACCAGCATCATGTCCGTGCTTGAAGGTCACGCCATGGTGGTGATGAATGATGTCACCTCGATCCGCAGCATCAAGACCATCCGCCGACGCTTTGAAGCCCGCGGAGAAAACCGTTCGGCTTGGGCCACACTATTGGGCAAGCTCTTGGGCATGGATGAAAAGGCTTTGCAATATAAGCGCGGAGCAAAGTTTGTCAGGCACATAGTTGATGAAATCGGCTACGAGGGATTCAACGAGATCTTTGCTGCCCGTGAACTCTTCCCCAACGCTGACGAATTAGATCATCCAGAACGCTGGTTGGCCCGCACCCGATGAATCAAGCCTTTCACGATGCCCGTCGCGCTGTCGCCCAGGTCAGTGGTCCGGGGCTGAGCCTGATTGGAGTCTCCGGCGGAGCTGACTCATTGGCATTAGCCATTGTGGCTGCATCGCTACCTACCGCCTTTGGGGCGGTCATCGTGGACCACGGCTTGCAAGCTGACAGTGCCCAGGTTGCGCAGCAAACTGCGCAAACCTGCCGAGAGTTGGGCTTGGCTCCGGTGCTGGTGTTTAGGGTGTCGACCTCCAGTGATGAGGCGTCGGCCCGTGCAGCGCGGTATGAACAGTTTGAGCAGGCGCTGGCCCAGACTGGCGCCCAACAATTGTTGTTAGCCCACACTCGTGATGATCAGGCCGAGCAGGTATTACTCGGTCTGCTGCGCGGTTCGGGCACCAGGTCCTTGGCCGGGATGCCAGCGGAACGTGGACCATACCGCCGGCCCCTACTGGAGCTGACCCGGGAACAGACCGAGGCGATCTGCCAGGATGCCGCAGTGGAGTACTGGGAAGACCCGAGCAATGCTGATACCAGTTACCGGCGGAATCTGATCAGGCATGACGTCCTGCCATTTCTGCGCGAACAGCTTGGCGAACATGTGTCTGAAGCATTGGCTCGAACCGCCTCGCTGGCAGCCGCTGATGCTGCGGCTCTGGATCTCTGGGCGCAGGAAGCTAAGACAGCTCACGGAACCAAACTTGAGGAACTAGCTCGGTTGCCGGTGGCGGTGGCTTCCCGAGTGTTACGCCTAGCCGCCATCGAATCTGGCGCAAAAAATGTGGGCCATGAGCGAACACAGGCGCTGTGCGCGCTGGGCGGAATCGGCGTTCCTAAGTCCAAATCTGCTGGTCCGGTGCAACTGGATGGCAAAATCAGCGCCTTTAGGCGAAGCTCGGTGATAGTTTTCACGAGTACCGGCTCAACAACACATCATTAAATGTGGCACTCTAGGTAAGTACCACACCTCTAGAATCAGGAGAACCCTCGTGGATTCCACTGCAGTCGAAGCCGATCTGGCGCATGTTCTGTACACCAAAGAAGAAATTCAGGCACGCGTGGCAGAGCTCGCCGCGCAGATCGACAAGGACTACAAGGGCCGCGACATTCTCGTAGTGGGTGTGCTCAAGGGTGCTGTGATGATCATGGCTGACCTGGTCCGTGCGCTCGAGTCGCACCTGACCATGGATTGGATGGCAGTATCCTCCTACGGTTCGGGCACCCAGTCCTCCGGCGTTGTACGTATCCTCAAGGACCTTGACTCGGACTTGATGGGCAAGCACGTTTTGATCGTTGAAGACATTATCGATTCAGGCTTGACCTTGTCATGGCTGAAGTCGAACCTTGAATCCCGTGGCCCAGCCTCGGTAGAAATCTGTGCACTATTGCGCAAGCCAGAGGCAGCCAAGGTTGAAATCGACGTTAAGTACGTCGGCATGGACATTCCTAATGAATTTGTCGTGGGTTACGGCCTGGACTACGCGGAAAAGTACCGCAACCTAGATTGCGTGGGCACCCTGGCTCCGCATATCTACCAGTAGGGAACTTTTTTCGCCATTAGGGCGTTGAGAAGTATCGAAGGTGGCGTGACCCGGACGCCTTAGTAGTGCGTGAGGGGGATGCGTGAGGCGCGGGGCCTTGCGGATCAATGAAAACGAAGAAGCTTTTTAACAGCTGGATCATTTGGGTTTTACTTGGCGTTATCGCTGTTGCGCTGTTCTTGCCGATGGTCTTTGGCAATAACTCTGCCAAGGTAGACACCTCGGTGGGTATGTCGCAGCTAACCAGCGGCAACGTCACCGACGCCAAAATGTATGACAAAGACCAGCGAGTCGACCTGAAACTACGCGATCCCCTCAAGGTGGATGGCGTAGACAAGGGCAAGTCGGTGAGCTTCTACTACTCCACCGCACGTGCTGGTCAGGTTGTTAACGCGATCAATAAGGCCGAGCCAGATAAGTTCACCGATCAGCCGGTGGAAAGCAACTGGTTGCTTTCCATGCTCGGCTTGATTGTTCCGTTCTTGCTGATTGCCGGTATTTTCTGGTTCATCCTCGCCCGCTCCCAGGGCGGCGGCTCCAAGGTCATGCAGTTTGGTAAGTCCAAGGCGAAGCTGATCACCAAGGACATGCCACAGGTGACCTTCAAGGACGTTGCCGGTGCCGATGAGGCCGTGGAAGAACTCCACGAAATCAAGGAATTCCTGCAAGAACCAGCTAAGTTCCAAGCCGTGGGCGCCAAGATCCCTAAGGGTGTGCTGCTCTACGGCCCTCCAGGTACCGGTAAAACCCTGCTAGCTAAAGCCGTCGCCGGTGAAGCTCAGGTACCGTTCTACTCGATCTCCGGTTCTGACTTTGTTGAAATGTTTGTTGGTGTGGGTGCTAGTCGCGTCCGCGACCTGTTTGAACAGGCCAAGAACAATTCCCCAGCGATCATCTTTGTTGATGAGATCGACGCCGTAGGTCGCCACCGCGGCGCCGGTATCGGTGGCGGTAACGATGAGCGCGAGCAGACCCTGAACCAGCTGCTGGTGGAGATGGACGGCTTTGACGCCACCACCAACGTCATCCTGATCGCTGCCACCAACCGTCCTGACGTTCTGGACCCAGCCCTGCTGCGCCCAGGCCGCTTTGACCGTCAGATCCCAGTGGAAGCACCGGATCTGAAGGGCCGCGAGCAGATCCTGGCAGTACACGTTAAGGGCAAGCCAATGGATGCCACCGTGGACTTGAACGCTGTAGCCAAGAAGACCCCGGGTTACACCGGTGCCGATTTGGCCAACGTGCTCAACGAAGCTGCCCTGCTCACCGCACGCTCGAACGCCAACCTGATTGACGACCGCGCACTGGATGAGGCCATTGACCGCGTCATGGCCGGCCCGCAGAAGCGTACCCGACTGATGGACGAGCACGAGCGTAAGGTCACCGCGTACCACGAGGGCGGACACGCTCTGGTGGCTGCGGCGATGAACCAGACCGCACCGGTCACCAAGATCACCATCCTGCCTCGTGGCCGCGCCCTGGGTTACACCATGGTGGTTCCGGAGTCCGATAAGTATTCGGTGACGCGCAACGAATTGCTGGACCAGATGGCCTACGCCATGGGTGGTCGTGTGGCTGAAGAGATCGTCTTCCACGATCCTTCCACCGGTGCCTCAAACGACATCGAGAAGGCAACCGACACCGCACGCAAGATGGTCACCGAATACGGCATGAGCGGCAAGGTGGGCGCAGTACGCTTGGCCGGCACGGCCGCGGACCAGCAGATGGGAACTTCCTCGCGGGAGTACTCGGATGAAATGGCCCACCTGGTGGATCAGGAAGTGCGCGAGCTGATCGAGCAGGCCCACAACGACGCCTACCAAGCACTGATGATCAACCGCCACGTGCTTGACCGCCTGGCCCTGGCCCTGCTGGAACACGAGACGCTGAACCAGAAGGAAATCGCGGAGATCTTCACCGATCTGCAAAAGCGCGAAATTCGTGATGTGTGGCTGAGTAATCAGGAACGCCCAGTGCACGCACAAGGCCCGGTGTTAAGCCCCAAGGAGCGCGCAGCTTCCTCGACCGACTAGGATCGAAGCGTGAGTGAACAACAACAGATCGATCAGCCGCGAATCGCGGCAGCCGTCCGCGAGATTCTCGAAGCCATTGGTGAAGATCCTAATCGCGACGGCCTGGTAGACACCCCAAACCGGGTTGCTAAGGCCTACGCGGAATTCTTCGCCGGCTTGCACCAGAACGCGGCAGAGCACCTGTCGACCACTTTCGACATCGAGCACGACGAGATGGTCCTGGTCAAGGACATCCCGTTCTACTCGACCTGCGAGCACCACCTGGTGCCCTTCTACGGATCAGCCCATATTGGTTACATCCCGGGCAAGGGCGGCAAGGTCACCGGCCTGTCCAAACTGGCTCGCTTGGTTGAGGTTTACGCCCGTCGCCCGCAGGTTCAAGAACGCTTAACCACGCAGATCGTTGATTCGCTGGTGGAGCACTTGAACCCGGCCGGGGCGATCGTAGTCATCGAATGTGAGCACATGTGCATGTCGATGCGCGGGGTGCAAAAGCCCGGAGCAAAAACCGTGACCAGTGCGGTGCGTGGACAGCTGCGGGAAACCGCCACACGCGCCGAAGCCATGAGCCTGATCCTCGGAAGGTAGGAACCTCTTGTCCCTTGGAGCTATCCCGGGCACCGGCCCGAACACCAGCCCATTGCCAGTGATCCGCAAGTCCAAGAAGAAGACTATGGCTGATCTTCGCACCGACCGCACCCTGGTCATGGGCATCCTGAACGTCACCGAAGATTCCTTCTCCGACGGCGGGAAGTACCTTTCGATCGATGCCGCCATCGATCAAGGGCTGAAGTTGCTGTACTCGGGTGCTGACATCATCGATGTCGGCGGAGAGTCCACGCGCCCCGGCGCCAAGGATGTTGACCCTGCCCTGGAGCAGTCGCGGATCATCCCGGTCATCGAAGCCCTGGTGAAAGCCGGAGCGGTGGTATCGGTAGATACCATGCACGTGAGCACGGCGCGGGTTGCCATCAACGCCGGTGCCCACATCATCAACGACGTGTCCGGGCTGACCTATGAGCCGGGCATGCCGGAATTGATCGCTGAAACCGGTGTACCTTATGTGCTGATGCACCGCCGCGGCACTGCACAGAATATGGTGGCCGAAGCAAATTATCAGGACGTTGTCACCGAAGTTATCGATGAACTACGTAGCCTACGTGACGAATTTGTGGCCAAGGGTGTGGCGCCTGAGCAGATCATCATCGATCCAGGACTGGGCTTCGCCAAGGATGCGGAACACAACTGGGCCCTGTTATCCAACGTTGCGGCCATCGAAGAGCTGGGTCACCGAGTACTGATCGGCACCAGCCGCAAACGATTCTTGGGTTCGCTGCTCGCCGAGGCCGGTACTAGCCGCAAGCCACTTGAACGCGATATCGCCACCGCGGCAACCACCGTGCTGGCCGCCAAAGACCAGGTCTGGGCCGTACGGGTTCACGACGTAATTGGCAGCCGCGACGCCATTGAAGTCGTGCAGGCTTATGGATCGCATTAGCATCTACGGCATTTCTGCCACCGGCTATCACGGGGTCTTTGACCACGAAAAGCGCGACGGGCAGAAGTTCATCATCGACGTGGTGCTCCACGTTGATATCACCCGAGCCGCCGCCAGCGACAACGTCTTAGACACCGTGCACTACGGCGAAGTCAGCGAGCTGGTGGTTGAACAGATTCAGGCCGGGCCGTGGGATTTGATCGAGAAGCTGGGCAGTGAAATTGCCGAGGCGATTCTCGCCGCCTACCTGAGCGTGCTGGAAATTGACGTGGTGGTTCATAAGCCGCAGGCGCCGATTCCGGTGCCTTTTACCGACGTCACCATCTCGCTGACCCGCACGCAGAAGCGGCACACCGCCATCATTGCCCTCGGTGCCAACCTGGGTGACCCGCAGGCCACCTTGGCGGCTGCGGTGAAAGACTTGGCGCAAGAGCTAGAAATTCTGCGCTGCTCGCCATTGGCCATCACCAAACCGGTCGGTGGCCCACCAGATCAGCCCGATTACACCAATCAGGTGATCCAGGTTCGCACCACTTTGTCGGCGCATCAGCTCTTGGATTTATGCCAGAGCATTGAGGCCAAGCACCATCGCACCCGCGAGGTTCGCTGGGAAGCACGCACCTTGGATCTGGACCTGATCACCTACGATCACCTGCGGTTGAGCGATGAACGGCTGACCTTGCCACATCCACGGGCCGCGATACGCGGTTTTGTGCTGGCCCCATGGAGCTGGATGGACCCCGACGCGGTACTTGAGGGCCAACTGGTTTCCCGGTTGGCCGCCAACGCCGCCGATACCAAGGACATCATCCGGTTATGAGCAAGCTGAAGCTGCGTTGGGTTCTGTTGTGCGCCGCGTTTGGCGCGGTGGCTGGGTGGATCGCACTGAGCGCACTGACCGCCGCCGGGCGCTACGCCCCGGTACTGGATTACTCGGCGCTGTTCTCCCTGGCTGCGGTCTGCGCGGTGATCCTCTTTTTGGGGATCCGGGTTAAACGATCCTCGATGGGAAAATCCCACTTTGAGCCGATCGCCGCAGCCCGCACCCTGGTGCTGGCCCAAGCCTCGGCCTACGCCGGAGCGGTGATTACCGGCTGGCACCTGCCATCGATCCTGACCCTCTGGCTGGCCAGCGGTCAAAGCCCCACCCTGAGCCGCGGATTGGTCCTGGCCGGGGCCGGTGTGCTTATGGTGGTTATTGGCTACATTGTCCAACACCTGTGCAAGCTACCCCCAGAGGATACCGATGACAGCAACGACTCCGTGGTCACCGAATAGCTTCACCCCGGCACACCCGAGCTACTTCAAAGTGAAGCTCACCACCTGGGCGATCACCTGGGGAGTAATCCTGCTGGTGACGCTGATTCCGGGGGTGCTCCTACTGGCCGGGGTTTCCACGCCCCTATGGTTGGCGATCGCCGCTCCGGTGTTGGCACTGGTGATTGCCCTACTGATCTTGCGGATTCTGCGCCGCCAAGTGTTAGCCCTTGGCTACCTAGAGCGCGAAGAAGACTTTATTGTCCGATCCGGGGTGATGTGGCGCAAGCAGGTGGTCATTCCCTACGGGCGGATGCAATACGTTGAGGTCAACAGCGGTCCCTTGGAACGACGTTTCGGACTGTGCCAGCTGACCTTAAACACCGCAGGCGCCGGAGCCACCGCCCACGTGTACGGCTTGCCCGCGGAGCAAGGCCAAGCCCTGCGTGAACGGCTGGTCTCGGCCGGCGAAGAGAAAATGCTGTGAGCAACAACGACACATGGCAACGGGTGCACCCGGCCAGCCCCTTTGTTCATGGCTGGCTGGCCATCGTTGGTTTGCTCTACATCTACTGGCAGAACACCGATGAGCTGTCCTTCGCCGAACGCTTCGCCGGAGACCGGCTGCTATGGACCCTCGGCTTAGCTGGCGCGGCCCTACTGGTGGTGCTCGCCTTCTATTTCCTGTCCTGGTATTTCACCCGCTACAAGCTCACCGAAAGCCACGTTTACGTTAATTCCGGCACGCTGTTTCGCAGCCAAAAACAGGCGCGCATCGATAAGGTGCAGGGCATCGATATTGCCCAACCGTTGGTTGCCCGCCTACTGGGTCTAGCCGAGCTCCGCTTTGACGTGGCCGATTCCTCCGAATCGGTACTGCGCCTAGCCTTCCTCTCCAAGGCCGACGCTCACGCCCTGCGCCAGCTCATCCTCGAACGCGCGAACTCAGGAACGCCGAGCGAAGCCAGGGTCCTGACCGATCCGGCAGACCCAAACCAAGCGGACCCAAACCCAGCAACCCTGCCACTGATGGCCAAGGTCCCGATCGGCCGGCTCTTAGCTTCCTTGTTCCTCCAGCTTCCGATAGTCATCGGCACGCTGGCCTGCCTGACCATGGTCATCTTGTGGCTCACCGGCGTCCAAGGGATCATCGCCGGTGTTTTGCCGGTGCTGCTCAGTTTTGGCAGCTGGTTCTACAAACAACTGAACCAAGGCTGGAACTACACCGCCAGCGCCATGGACACCGGGATGCGCATCAGTTACGGGCTGGCCGACACCCGGCAACACTCCATCCCCGCCGGTCGAGTCCAAGCCATTTGCGTCACCGCCCCGCTGCTCTGGCGCTTGGTCGGCTGGTACAAGGTGGAAGTCAACGTGCTGGGCACCAAAAACGATGACGCAGATAATTTTCAGGTCCTGCCCGTGGGCGACTTTGAATCGGTCACCCGCATCATGGGTATTTTGTTGCCCGATCTTGGCGTCATTAACCAGCGCGAGGTGCTGGCCACCGCGGTGAGCACAGGTTATGAGCACGGCTTCATCGGCTCCCCCTCCCGGGCCAAGTCACTCTCCCCGGGAGCGTGGAAGCACCAAGGATTTTTAGTCACCGACACCACCGTGATCTCCCGCTACGGTTGGCTGGCCCGCACTGCCACCTTTGTCCCGCACTCTCGGGTGCAGGGAATGGAATTTAGCCAGGGCCCATGGGAGCAAAAGCGTAAACTAGCCGGGGTCCGCCTATTTTGTGCGGGCGGCAATATCATCGGCCACCTGCATCAGGTTGATGCGCAGATCGCAGCAGAATTTACCCTGGCCCAAGCCACACGCCAGGTCGAAAGGTAGAAGTGGACGCACCACGATTGGGAATCGGCATCATCTCGGCCGGCAAAGTTGGCACCGTACTAGGTGCCGCCTTAGCCGCCAGCGGACACCGAATCACCGGGATCCACGCGGTCTCCGAAGCATCGCAGGACCGCGCCGACGCACTACTGCCCGGGGTTGAAATCTTGGACCCGCCCGAAATTCTGCGACGCAGCGAACTGGTACTTTTTGCGGTACCCGATGACGTGCTTGGCGAATTAGTGGCCGGCCTAGCCACCGCCGGGCATATCCAACCCGGCCAGCTGATCGCACACACCGCCGGACGATTTGGCACCAGCATCTTACAACCGGCGCTAGATGTTGGCGCTTTTGGTCTAGCCATCCACCCGGCGATGACCTTCACCGGAATGAGCATGGATCTGGCCCGGCTCACCGACTGCGTTTTTGCGGTCACCGCCGATGAGGTGATGCTGCCGGTAGCCCAAGCGCTGGTAGTGGAAATGCGCGCCGAACCGGTGGTCATTGCAGAAGCCGATCGCGCCAGCTACCACGCGGCCCTGGCCCACGCCGCCAACCACCTGAACACCATCACCGCGCAGTCCGCCGATATTCTGCGCCGCATCGGGGTGGAAGATCCGGCCAATACCTTGCGCGCACTGATGAGCGCCAGCCTAGATAACGCCCTGCGCTCGGGAGCCGGCGCACTGACCGGGCCGGTGGCTCGCGGGGATATCGGCACCGTCACCGCACACCTCGACGCGCTATCCAGCGACCCGGCGGAAACCAACAATTCCTACCGCAGCCTCTCGAGGGCTACCGCCTTGCGGGCGGCCGATCGAGGGCTTATCTCACAAGGCACACTCGAAGAACTGTTGCGAGTTCTAGAATAGAGGGGTGAAAACCCCCAAAATTTGTAAAACCCGCCAGGAACTGAAGGCGGCCATCGCCGAGGCTAATCCCCGATCGTTGGGCTTTGTTCCCACCATGGGCGCCTTGCACCAGGGCCATGGTTCCCTGTTCCGTATCGCGCGTGAAGAAAATGAACTGGTTGTCATCTCGATTTTTGTCAACGAGCTGCAGTTCAACGACGCCGGCGACTACGCCCGCTACCCACGCCAGCTCCAAGCCGATGTGCAACTGGCTGCCGAGGCCGGGGTGGACATCATCTTCGCCCCCGAGGCGCAGGAGATTTACCACGCAGGTCTGCCATTGATAAAGCTGGCCTCGGGACGCATGGGTGAGCTGTATGAAGGCGCGTCACGTCCGGGCCACTTTGATGGCATGCTTGCCGTGGTCTCCAAGCTTTTGCACCTAGCTGACCCACGCCAGGGTGCGTACCGCGCCTACTTTGGGCAGAAGGACGCCCAGCAGGTGGTGTTGATCCGTCGTATGGTTGCCGACCTGGACTACCCGGTTGAACTTCGTTCGGTGCCGATCGTACGCAGTGAAAAGGGCCTGGCCCTCTCCAGCCGCAATGCCTTGCTCAGCGAGGCAGAGAAGGAAGCGGCCATGGTGTTGCACCGCTCCATCCAGCTCATCGCCGATCGTGCGGCCAACCATGAGCCACTAAACATCGAGGACGCCATTGGCCTGTTCCAAATGGAACCATTGGTTCAGCTTGACTACTTCACGGTGGTTGATCCCAACACCTTAGAAGAGCTGGCGTTTAACTGCCAGGACACTCCCTTCACCGGTGAAGGCCTGATCCTTGTGGCAGCCACCGTTGGCAAGGTGCGTTTGATCGACAACCAGCCGATCTCTGCCTAGCTTTTAGCCGAAGCGTTCTTAGCGGAAACGCCGCGAAGCAGCGGCAAGCACCTGGCGGAAACCCGCCAGCTCGGCGATGATCTCTTGGGCGGACTGCGGCGCGGTAACAAACTCAACCGCCTGCCCGGCATACACCGGGTCAATATCGACGGCAGCCTCTGCGCGAGCGGTCACCATCTTCTCGCGTAGTTCTTCGGTCGCATCCCAAGAGGACAAATCCTCGTGGGATGCGCTGAACTCATTGCGCAGGGCTCGACCGCGAAACTGCGCGGGCCAAGCAAGTTGCTGGGCAATATCAAACGCCCGGGTGTAGGTGGTGTCATCCATCCCGGATGCTCGCACTACCTGCTTGACGTTTTCATGTCCCAACGATTGTGTTGCAGATAAGAAACGGGTGCCGACCCACGCCGCCTGGGCACCCGCGGCCAGCACTGCCGCAACCCCACTGGCCGTGCCAACACCACCGGCAGCAACTACTGGCTTCAACTGTTGCTGTGTGGCCAGCTGTAGTAGTGGCAAGGTTCCGGCTTCATTGCGCCCATGCCCGCCGCCTTCACTACCACGGGTGATGATGATGTCGATGTCATCGTCCATGGCCCGTTCAAGCTCCGCTGCGTTGCCTACCTGCATTGCGGTCAGCACTCCGGCTTCGTGAGCTAGGGGCGCCCCACGGCTGACGTCGCCAAAACTTAGAGACACCAGCGTCGGACCGTATTCGAGGAAGATTTCCAGCGGGGATAGATTCGTTTTCAGAGACCACGCCATAAAGCCAACACCCCAGGGTGTATCAAGGGGAGGCAACGTGCCCAACTTGTTCCTGGATCCACTCTTCCTTTGAGGAACCGGATACTCCGATCATGCCGACTCCGCCAGCTAAGGAAACCGCCGCTGCCAAAGCGCCACCGGCAGCTCCTGCCATAGGTGCGTTGAAGTTCGTTCATGTGCCTCAGTAGGACAGCAAGGTTAATGTGACCTAGAACGCGGCCCCTCGATTTGTAACATCTTGGAAACCTCTGTATAGTTTTTATCTGTTGCCGGAACGGAAACAACACGAAATATACGAGTTGTTTACCCGGTGGCAAATCACTTTTCACTGAAGCGTTTCGACCGGTTTTGACCGGGTCACGGAACATGGTAGGCTAGAAAAGTTGCTCCGGAGCGAAGCAGTCACTGAGAAATGGTGGTTGTGGTGTCGAGAGTGTTTGTTGTTTGAGAACTCAATAGTGTGCCAAGTTTGTTGATACCGAATATTTATTTTATTTGGTGAATACATAACATTTGCTTGAGGCATTGCACCCCCGTGTGATGTTCTTGAGTGTTTTTT
>NZ_SIHY01000002.1 GCF_004320535.1 Arthrobacter sp. S41
AAAAAACACTCAAGAACATCACACGGGGGTGCAATGCCTCAAGCAAATGTTATGTATTCACCAAATAAAATAAATATTCGGTATCAACAAACTTGGCACACTATTGAGTTCTCAAACAACAAACACTCTCGACACCACAACCACCATTTCTCAGTGACTGCTTCGCTCCGGAGCAACTTTTCAAGCTTACCACCGCGCTAACCAAAGTCAACTCGATGTTTCCAGCTTGTTTACCCCACTGTTTCTTTCAGACCTTTTCGGCCCGTCCGGATCAGCGGCGCGAGATAAGACTCTACACGGATTCCCACCCGGCGCAAAATCGGCTTCCGTGTCGTATTTAGTGGCCTATTCCCACTCCGACTAGTGCTTTTAGTATCCATGTACAACAAAACCACCAAAAAAGTGTGCTGCTTCACAACATTTTCTGGTGGTTTCGTGTAATACGGGTCCGGCTGAGGGTTACTTGCTCAGTTCAACAACAGCCATGTTCTTCTTACCGCGGCGCACAATTGCGTAACGACCGTGGAGGAAGTCCGACTCGCTAAGTACGGAGTCGATACCTTCAACCTTTTCGTTATTCACGTAGGCGCCGCCTTCGCTGACAGTGCGTCGAGCCTCCGACTGAGACTTACTCAGTCCCGAAGCAACCAGCACGTTGAGGATGCCAAGATCCTCGGCACGCACCTGGGCAGTTGGGAGTTCTGCGATGACGGATTCAAGCGTTGGCAAATCGATCGCGCTCAGATCGCCATTGCCAAAGACCGCAGCCGAAGCAGCAATAACTTGCTCGGTAGCCTGTTCGCCGTGCACCAAGGAAGTGACTTCCCAAGCAAGGGTGCGCTGGGCAACCCGCTTGAACGGACGCTCGGCGATTTCAACCTCTAGGGCTTCGATCTGCTCGCGAGTTAAGAAGGTGAAGACCTTGAGGCGATTAGCCACATCGGCGTCTGCAGTATTCAACCAGAACTGGTAGAAGGTGTACGGGCTGCACATTTGCGCATCCAGCCAGATGGCATTGCCCTCGGACTTACCGAACTTGGTGCCATCCGAGTTGGTGATCAGCGGAGTGCCGTAGGCGAACGCGGAGTTGCCAGTGACCTTGCGGATGAGCTCGGTGCCGCTGGTGAGGTTGCCCCACTGATCTGAGCCGCCGGTCTGCAAGGTGCAACCGTACTGACGGTTTAGCTCCAGGTAGTCGTAGCCCTGCAGGACCTGATAGGAGAATTCGGTGTAGCTGATGCCCTCATCGGAGTTCAGGCGTGCGGCCACGATCTCCTTTTTGATCATCGTGCCCACACGGAAGTACTTGCCAACATCGCGTAGGAAGTCCAGGGCCGAGAGTCCGGAGGTCCAATCCAAGTTGTTCACCAGCTGGACCGCGTTATCCCCCTCGTTGGAAAGGAAACGCGATACCTGGGCTTGGAGCTTGGCGACCCATTCGTTCACGGTCTCTTTGGTGTTGAGGGTGCGCTCTGCGGTTTGACGCGGATCGCCGATCAAACCGGTGGAACCGCCCACCAAAGCCAGCGGCTTGTGCCCCGCGAGCTGCAAACGGCGCATGTTCAGTAGCTGAACCAGGTTGCCCAAGTGCAGGGACGGAGCGGTGGGGTCAAACCCGCAATAGTAGGTCACGGTCTGTTCGGACAGGGCACGCTCCAGCTCGGTTTCGTCGGTGGATACGTGCACTAGGCCGCGCCACTTCAGTTCCTGCCAGACGTTCTGGAAAGATGCATCATTCTTCTGTCCGGCAATCACCGGATTCTGCTTAGTTTCAGACATGCTCTCTGTGACCAATTTTCGCTCTTCGTTCTGCCCCTAGTACGCGTGGATAATTCACGCGCACTTGCTCTCGCGCCGCGGTTGGGGTTGCCCACCAGCGCACAACTTCCAGATTATCGCTTGGCAACACACAAGTGCCAGTTGCCTTGCCCGTCGATAATCAACAATTCGATACTCAACAACTCGCTCCTAGGCGCGCAATCCCTGCGGTAGCTCTTGGCTGTGGACCACGTGCAAGCGTTGGGTGGTACGGGTCATGGCTACATAGAGATCGCCCACGCCACCATCAACTTCCGCGACCAGCTGGGCCGGCTCGAGAATCAACACACCATCAAACTCAAGGCCCTTGGACTCGCGCGCGGTGATCACCACAATGTCTTGGCTCAAACCACCCGAACCGGTTCCCACACGATCGCCATATTTATTGCTGACCGCCTGGCGCATGCGGGCCAAATGCTGTTGTGGAACGATCACGGCCTGCAAGCCACCAGCCGAATACGTCAACTCCTGCGCCAAGGCCTCAAGGACGGTGGATTCCAGATTTTCCTCGGTGCTTTGTGTGAGCACCGGTGGCCAGTCCCCCTCACGCACGGCTTGCGGGGTGGTGATGTGTAGGCCAGCTGCTTGGGCCACTCGAACTGCCGCGTCCGCGATCTGCGCCGGCGTACGGTAGTTCACGCTCAACTCTTCAAGATTAAAGCGATCTGCGAAGAACGGCTTCAGCGCTTGGGCCCAACTGCTCGCACCGGAAGCAGCTGAAGTTTGCGCAATGTCGCCCACAATGGTGAAGGACTTCATCGGGCATCGACGCACCAACAAACGCCACTGCATGGGCGAAAGTTCCTGCGCCTCATCAACAACAATATGTCCGTAGGCCCAGGTGCGATCGGCCACTGCACGTTCGGCAGCCGAAAGCTTCGCTGCGGTTTCCTGGTTGACCCCGGCGACCTGTTCGGCGGTAATCACCCCGTCGATCCCGGCGTTCTCCAACATCGTATGCATATTGGTCAACGCGGCCTTCGCGTTCTCAATATCCGCCTCGTATTGGGCGGTGTGGGCAGCGATATTGGGGTCCGCAAATTCGCCGAGCAGCTGCGCGGCTTCATCAAGCAGCGGCACATCGGCCTCGGTGAAAGGTGAACCGGCCCGACGGTACAGTGCGTCGCGCTCGGCTTCCTTCAAATGCGGTGCGGCGGCTTCTAACAGGTGCGGGTTGGCAAAAAGTTCGCTCACCAGCTGCGAAGGAGTCATCGGCATCCAGCATAGGTTGAGCACAATGCGCACGTCGTAGGCTTCGCGCACTTCCTGCGGCAGGTAGGAACGATCCGTGGTCGAGGACTGACCGGCCGATTCCTCCAGTTTGCGACGCAGCTGCTCCGCGAGATCCCCAACAAGGACCTTGGTGAAAGTTTCGCGCGCCTCGTTGTACGGCTTATGTGTGTGGCGCGCGCGTTCCCGAGCGTTGCGCACCATCTTCGGGGTCAGCGTCAGGCGGGTGCCTTCAACCACCACGGTGCGGTTCTGATCAATGAGGCGCTGACGGTTACGGACCGCGGCGGCGATGACCTTGGCCATGGACAGCTGGCCTTTAAGTCGCGCGACGGTGCGGTTGGTTTCCGGGATCGCATGCAGGCCGTAGTACAGGTCGCCCACTGAGGACATGACCACGCCGGTCTCACCAAGGGAGGGCAGCACACGCTCGATGTAGCGCATGAAGGAATTTGATGGGCCGACGATCAGCACACCAGCATTTTTGAGTCGTTCGCGGTATTCGTAGAGCAAAAACGCGGCACGGTGCAGGGCGACCGCGGTTTTACCGGTACCCGGTCCGCCCTGAACTACCACCGCGCCGGGCAGCTGGGCGCGAATGATCGCGTCCTGTTCGGCCTGAATGGTACCGACGATGTCTCCCATGCGACCGGTGCGCTTTTCACGCAGCGCCGCCATCAGCGCACCCTCGCCGTGATGGGTGTGTCCCTCATCCAGCCAGGTTTCATCAAGTACGTCGTCTTCAATCCCTGCGACACCACGGCCCTTGAGCATCAGGTGGCGGCGGCGGCGTACCCCGCGCGGGTTCAGTGCGGTGGCCTGATAAAACGGGGCGGCCTCGGTGGCGCGCCAGTCGATCATCATCCGGTTCAGTTCTTCGTCGGACAGACCGATACGCCCGATGTAGCGCGGTGTTTGTTCGTCGCCGGCCATATCAAGACGGCCAAAGACCAGGCGATCCTGCACGGCGTCTAATTGGGCGATCCGGTCCTCGTACAACGTGGCAAAGGAGTCGCGTTCGGACATATTTTGGAATGTGCCGATGGCGCCCTGGGCTCGGGTGCGTTCAAGCTGCTCAACCTTCTCGGCGCGCAACTCATCAAGTCGCGCATACAGCCGGCCCACATAGTCGGATTCAGCTAACAAGTCGCGTTCGATCGTCTCGGTCAACCTAGTTCCCCTCGCGCTTAAAATCTGCTCCTGCGCAAAAACACAGGACAGATAATGATACGCGCCTAAGGTGGCTCGGAACGAATCCTCGCGGACCCTAGGCGTCATCTACTTAGTGTGTGCACCAACGCGGTTTCCCGGCGCCAAGATCACGCCCGGAATTTGGTGGCTCAGAGCATTGGTAGCCCAGAGCATTGGTAGCTCAGACCAGTTGCAGGCTGCGCACGTCGTAACCGGACAGTTTTTTGCGCCCTGCAAGTTCCTCAAGTTCCAAGATGACGCCGACGCCTGCGACGACGCCTCCGGCACGTTCGATCAATCGGGCCGAGGAACCAACCGTGCCGCCGGTGGCCAGCACGTCGTCCAGCACTAATACTCGGGTGCCCGGTGCGATCTCATCCTTATGGATTTCCAGCGAGGCGGACCCATATTCCAGGGTGTAGTCGTCGCGGAATACCTCACGCGGTAACTTGCCCGCCTTACGAATGGTCAACATGCCCTTGCCCGATGCGTAGGCTGCCGCCGCGGCCAGCACAAAACCACGCGCTTCCAGCCCAGCCACAATGTCGTAGCTGCCAGCGAACGGCGCGATCAGTTCATCAACGAGGCGTCGTAGTCCGATCGGATCGGCAAATACTGGGGTGAGGTCCTTAAAGGAGATACCTGGCTGTGGGTAATCGGGCACTACCGCGCACAGTCGATCCAGCAGGTCTGTAATGCTCTCGTTATTAGTCACGCATAAGATTTTAGTTCCTTGAGCGTGGTACTCCCAACCGGAGCATTTTTCTTGCCCCTGCGCGCGGGCTCCGCGCTGGCTCACTGGTCGATCGAGGACATGTTGTTATCGTCATGGCGGGCTCCGGCCGCCGGTTCTAGCGCGTTGAGGCGTGCAAGCTGCCCGGCGCTCAGGCGCACCTCTGCGGCGGCCGTATTTTCTTCAACTCGGCTCACGCGTCGGGTTCCGGGGATCGGAGCGATGTCATTTCCTTGCGAGAGTAGCCAGGCCAGTGCCGTTTGGGCTGGCGTCGCACCAATTTCCGCACCAATTTTGCGCACTTCGTCAACGATCGCCAGGTTTTTCTGGAAGTTCTCCGCGAGGAATCGCGGATTGGTTTTGCGCCAATCATCGTCGGCAAAATCATCCACAGTGCGAATAGAACCGGTCAGCAAACCATGGCCGAGCGGAGAATATGGAACCAGCCCGATACCAAGTTCGCGCAGCACCGGCAGTAGTTGTGATTCAACGTCACGGGTCCACAACGAGTATTCGGTTTGCAGCGCCGAGACCGGCTGCACTGCATGCGCCCGGCGAATTGTCTGCACCGACGCTTCCGAGAGCCCAAAGTGGCGCACTTTACCTTCGGCGATGAGCTCGGCGACGACTGAAGCGGTCTGTTCAATCGGCGTATTGGGATCTACCCGGTGCTGATAGTAAAGATCGATGTAGTCGGTTCCCAGTCGTTGTAGCGATCCCTCTACCGCACGACGCACGTTGGCCGGCGAGCTGTCGATCGTGCCCGGACCGCCGTCATGTGACACCAGCCCAAATTTTGTGGCCAAAACTACCTTGTCGCGACGCCCTTTGAGAGCTTGCCCAACAATTTTCTCACTCAAGTATGGTCCATAAATTTCGGCGGTGTCTAGGTGCGTGACCCCAAGGTCTAGGGCACGGTGAATGGTGCGGATGGACTGGGCATGATCCAGCTGGCCCTCACTGGTGTAGGTGCCGGCCATGGTCATGGCACCAAGGCCAATTTGTGAGACCTCTAGGTCCCCCAATTGTGCGGTTAACATGAGTGCAACTTCCTGTTCTGAGATGTTCTGGGGTGCTAAAAATTACTGGCTGCGCCGTGATGTACCGGCGGATCGAAGTCTTAATCCTCTAGATCCATGGCAGATGAGAGTTCACGATGGGCATCTACCTGAGCCAGGAGCTGCTGTGCCTTCTGCTCTGCGCCGGCGACGATGTCCGCGCCGGCCACAAATCGCTGCGGAGGTGTTGGCAGCGCCGCCAAAGTCACCAAGGCTTGACCCAACTTGGCAGGATCGCCTCCCTGCTTTCCGTTCATGGCCTTCCACGCGGCGATCGTTGAACTGGTTCGTTCCTGATAGTCGCTAATCGACAGTTCAGGCCAGATCGATGAGGCGCCTTCCACTAGCAGTTCGGTGCGGAAGAAACCTGGCTCAACAACGGTGGTCCCGATACCGTAGGGGTCAAGATCAAAGTGCAGGGATTCCATCCAGCCTTCCAGCGCAAACTTCGAGGCTGCGTAGGCGGCACAGAATTCTTGTCCGATCAGCCCGGCGGCCGAGGTGATAGTGAAAATGTGACCGCTGCGCTGGGCGCGCATGGTGGGCAGAATGGCGCGGGTGACGTTCAGCGGACCAAAAAAGTTGGTTTCCATTTGCAGGCGCATCTGCCGGTCGCTGATTTCTTCAAAATATCCGGCGTAGAAGTTACCAGCGTTATTGACCAACACGTCGATGCTTCCAAAATGTTCTACGGTTGCTTCTGCCGCGGCCACCGCAGCTTCGGCGTTGGTGATGTCTAGTGAGAGTGGCAAAAGGTTTTTGTGCTCGCCCAGTGCAGCGGTGACTTTTTTGGCGTCGCGGGCGGTGCCCACCACGCGGTGTCCGGCGTTCAGTGCCGCCTTGGCCAGTTCGATGCCCATGCCGCGGGCTGCTCCGGTGATAAACCAAACGTTGCTCATAATGGTGCCTTTCGTTGTGCAATACCTTGAGGTTCTAGGGTCGATGCATCAATTCAATCGTCGGCCGAAGTGCTGAGCCAGACCCTGATTATGGGTTCCCCAGCAGGGCACCTTTAGCGCGTGAGTGGTGCTGTATCGTCGAAAATATGGACCACCAGGATGACCTCAGCCAGTTCCTCATTTCGCGCCGCGCCAAGTTGAACCTGCAACAAGTTGGGCTCCCCGATTACGGTGGACGCCGACGCGTTCCAGGATTGCGCCGCGAAGAAGTGGCCCTTTTGGCGGGCATGAGCGCCGAGTATTACAAGCGCCTGGAGCGTGGTAACGCCAAGGGTGTCTCCGAATCGGTGATCAACGGCATCAGCCGGGCCCTACAACTTAATTCGGCTGAGCACTCCCATTTGCTCGATCTGGTTCGGGCAGTGAATGTGGGAGCCAGTTCGCAGCGTCGAGCTGCGCCACGCAAAACTCAGCTGAGCGCCGACGTGCTCCAGACGATTAGCGCGATGTCGACGGTCCCGGTTTTTGTGCAAAATGGTCGGCTGGACGCGATCGCCACCAACGATCTTGGTCGCGCGTTATTTTCACCCATGTTCCAGGACCAATCACAACCGGTGAATGCTGCGCGCTTTATTTTTCTCGATCCGAAAGCTCAAGAGTTTTACCGGGATTGGGAAGCAAACGCGCACCAAATTGTGGCACTTCTGCGTGCCGAAGCTGGTCGTTCGCCCTATGACCGGCAATTAAGCGATCTGGTTGGCGAGCTGTCCACCCGTAGTAACTTTTTTGGCAAATTGTGGGGCGCTCATGATGTGCGCGAGCACCGCACCGGAACCAAGAGCGTTCATCATCCCTTGGTCGGCGATCTGGATCTGACCTATGTGGGGGTGGACTTGTCGGTGGACCGTGGGAACCAGATGCTAATTTTCTCCGCCGAACCTGGCTCCGCTTCGCATGATGGACTGCAGATTTTGGCGCAGTGGACCAAAACTGCACCCGCTCAGTCGCCCGTCGACAAACTGGCGCATCACTCCGAGACACGTCGAGATAGTTAAACGCGAGGCCTTAATGTTGGTGGGGATCAGGATCGGCAGCATACTCAGGTCCTGTGCCGTGCCGGATCTAACGAGGCAATAGCCGATCGCTAGGCCATGGGAGCAAGGTCGGGAATTCGGCGCCGTCGGCTGCGGCCGTAGCCCGCACCACACCGCCCGCCGGTCGTCCGGCCAACCATGCGGCCAGGTCAAAATCGGTTCCTTCCAACACCCACGAATGTGGTCCGTCGCCGAGCACCAGAGGCTTTTTCCCCAGTGGTTGCAACACGATTCGATCGGTTGGCCGAACACGCGCACCGAGGGCACGCAACAGGTGCTCGGAAAATTCCTGTGGCCAGCTGGCCGCCGGGCGTAGCTGCGCGTCCAGATCGGTCGCGTGGATGAGCATCTCACGCCAGGTTGCGTACATCATGTCGGCGACCTTGGCCCCGGGACGGTAACCGACCGGTTCATCCCAGCGTTCACGTGCTTCGGGGAGCACGGCGCGCAATTCATCCAGCGAAGCGGCCACAAGTTCGCGTAGCTTTTCCGGACGCAGTAAGGCCACCATGTTGATGGCTTCGGTCCGGCCAGTTGTTCCCCCGTCGTACATTTGAGGAAGCTGCGCTTGTCCGGCGTGGACAAACTGACGGTGCGCGGCCTGCGCGAGTGAATGCAGGTGCGCCACGAGCTGCGCGGTGCTCCATCCGGGCAACGAGCTTGGCTTGGCAAAAACTTCGTCCGGCAGCGCGGCCAGCTGGGCCTGCAATTCATCTAAGGCGGAGGTTACCTGCTTGATCAGTTCACCCGGAGGAAGTTCATATGTCATGGCACACACTCTAGCGTTGGTGCGGGTCGAACAAAAGCCGTCTCACCTCGGTGCAAGGCCCGCGCGGTGAGGGCAGAAAAAGACCACGGTCGACGCGGCCACACATTTGTGGTGATGCGTCGACCGTGGTCGTTGAGCGCTAACGGGTTACTGGTTAACCCACGCGCGGATCTCTTCAAGCTGGCGCTCGAACTCAACTAGCTGCGCTGCCACGGCGCTCGGTGCGGTGCCGCCCTGACCGTTGCGGGCGTTCAGCGAACCCTCGGTGGAGAGTACCTCGCGTACCGCCGGGGTCAGGTGCTCGGAGATGCCGGCGTACTCTTCGTCGGTGAGGTCCCAGAGTTCCACACCACGGGATTCTGCCAGCTGAACCGCGGCGCCGGAAAGCTCGTGGGCGTCCCGGAACGGCACACCCTGACGAACCAGCCATTCGGCAATATCAGTAGCCAAAGCGAAGCCTTGGGGTGCCAGTTCGGCCATACGCTCGGTGTTGAAGGTCAGCGTTCCCATCATTCCCGCCACAGCCGGCAGCAGAATTTCCAAGGTATCCGCCGCGTCAAAGACCGGCTCCTTGTCTTCCTGCAGGTCGCGGTTGTAGGCCAATGGCAGGGCCTTGAGTGTTGCCAGCAGGCCGGTCAGATCGCCGATCAAACGTCCAGCCTTACCGCGAGCCAGCTCGGCGATATCCGGGTTTTTCTTCTGCGGCATGATCGATGAACCGGTGGAGAAGGAATCGTGCAGCTTCACGAAGCTAAATTCCTTGGTGGCCCAGAGGATGACCTCTTCGGAGACGCGCGAAAGGTCCACACCGATCATCGCAGCGATCCACGAGAACTCGGCAAACACGTCGCGGGCCGCGGTGCCATCGATGGAGTTATGTACGGCCGAGTCAAAGCCCAATTCTGCGGCCACAAAATTCGGGTCAAGACCTAGGGTTTGGCCGGCTAGTGCGCCCGAGCCATACGGTGAAACGGCCGCGCGCTTATCCCAATCGACCAGTCGCTGCACATCGCGCAGCAGTGGCCACGAGTAGGCCAGCAAAAGGTGCGAGAGCAGGATCGGCTGGGCGTGCTGCAGGTGGGTGCGGCCAGGCATCGGCGCATAAGGATGCGCTTTAACCTGCTGAACCATGGCATCAAGCGTGTCGATGACGCCCGTGGCGATGATGCGGGCGTGATCGCGCAAGAACATCCGGCCGAGGGTGGCGATCTGGTCGTTGCGGGATCGTCCGGCGCGTAGCTTTCCACCCAATTGGGTGCCTGCGCGTTCGAGCAATCCGCGTTCCAAGGAACCGTGGACGTCTTCGTCGGACTCAGCGGCTACGTAGGCCTTGGATAAAACGTCGGCCTCAAGCTGATCTAGAGCTGCGATCATGTCTTTGAGTTCAGCATCGGTGAGCAGGCCGGCGCGGTTCAGGACTTTTGCGTGGGCGCGGGAACCGGCAATGTCGTAGCTGGCTAGGCGCCAGTCGAAATGGGTGGACTTGCTCAGCGCTGCCATTGCATCCGCTGGGCCGCCGGAGAACCGACCGCCCCAGAGCGATCCTTCATTAGTTGACGAGGCCATGGCCTGTTCCTTTCTGCCGGTAAAAAATTGCACTGCACCCCACTCTAGCAAAGTTTTATGCAATGTTGCTCATAAATATTCACTGTTGCGTTGAATCATGCAGCCTCGCTTCGGGCAGGACACACAGGAAACTCGAAATTTAATCTCTTCCAGTCCACGTCGCCCGGGCGTATGGTGATGACCATAACCGAATCGGAACTACCTTCGGAGGTACGAAATGGAAATCCAGTTGTACCGGGGCGACATCACCACCCTGCACGTTGATGCCATTGTGAACGCGGCCAACCCATCGTTGTTGGGCGGTGGAGGTGTTGATGGAGCGATTCATGACGCCGCCGGGCCCGGCCTGCTCGCCGCATGTCGCGAAGTTCGCGCCCAGCGCTATCCCGATGGGATTCCCTCGGGAATTGCTGTGGCTACCAAGGCCGGTGATCTGCACGCCAAATGGGTCATCCATACCGCAGCGCCGAACTTGGCACTGATCAAACCAAATCCGAAAATTCTCAACGACTGCTTTGTGAACTCGTTGTACGTGGCCGCACGCCACGACGCGCATTCCATCGCTTTCCCGGCGATCGGGGCCGGGGCCTTCGGCTGGGATCCGCAACAGGTTGCCGACATTGCCTTTGAAGCAATCTCGCGGTGGATCGACACCAACAAACATATTTCGCCGATCCATAAGATCGTGTTGGTCGCCCACACCGATGAAGTTCAGGTCGCTTTTGAGCGGGCCTTCTCGTTGGATGCGGTAGCCGAATTGGCAGCCTAAGCCGAGAGACAAAAACTGCCACGTTGTTCGCACAGTGTTTCACTGATCGAACAAGGTGGCAGTTTTTGTGTGGTCTTGCGGGTTGGTGGGGCTTGGGTATTACTCGGGTTTAGGTGCGCGCGAAGTAGGTATTGCGCCGTGGGACCTGCTCGGGATCCAAATGTTTGGGCAGGATGACGTAGGGCAGACCCTTAATCTTGACCAGCTTCAGGTATCCGCTATGAACCATGACGTGGTGCTTTGTGCACAAGGGACAGCAGTCTTGTAACCGCGTGTGCCCGCCTTTGGCCCAAGGCGTGTAGTGGTGGAACTCCAACAACGCAGGTTCTGTGGTGCAGCCTGGTACCAGGCAGCCACCATCGCGGTCCCGGGCGGCCAACTTCATCCACCGTGGGAAGAGCCGGGCGTCGCGACCGATATCCATGATGACCCCGTCGGCGTTGTAAATCGGGCTGAGCACCTTAGCTTCGCACAGCATGGTGCGCAGTTCGGGCCCGCTGAGTTTGACCCTATGGGCGGTAATCCCCTGCAGGGACGCCAAATCACACAGGTCAGCGTAGTTTGCATGCACCACAATTTCCGGGGTCACGCGTTTGCCGGCGCTGTCGGGGTCGACATTTCGAAGCACCGCGTTCAGCGCGTTGAGTCTGCGCTCGGGAATGCTGCACGTTGAGGGCATCGTCGGCAAGGCTTTGTTTGGTGCGGGTGGAGCCAACGGATCAGGTGGATCGGTTGGTTCCGGCGGGTCTTCGTTGGGCGGGTGCGCAGCGTCGCTGCGGGCCCAGTCAGGAATCGGGTCATCACTGTGCCAGAGTGGGTCGATTGCCTCATCCGCATCGTCGGGGCGTTGCTCGTTGGTGCTTTCGTCGCCCGTCTTTTCCTCGCTGGTGTTTTTCTCGTCAGTCTTTTCCTCCGGATCCGCTTTGCCAGTGGCCGAAGTGGAATCTGATGAACCTGCGGAAGAGGCGTTAGCGGAAGAGGTGGAAGCATCGACGGCTTGACGGGCGGCGGCGCCAGCCTGGGTGCGCTTGTTGTCCGCCTGAGCGATCAACGATTCCCAGACCTCTGCATCAAGCGAGCGGACGCGGACGATAAATTCGTGGACCCCATTGATCACCGGGCCGCGAAAGAGCCCCAGCTTGGGAGCTTTTGTTTCGCCGTGTGCGTCCTTGTACGCCTTGACCAAAGAATTCAACTGCTTCTGGCGGGTGCGGACCTGCTGAATATTCAGGTGCTCAGCGGCATGAACTTCGAGCAGGACGCCGTCCGGTGCGGTGGCGGTAGCCGAGGTAGGACTGCCATCGAAGGTGGTGTCTGCGGGTTCAAATTTGTCGAGCGCGCGGGCAATTTTGAGCACTTCGCGTGGATCAGCCAGCTGATGCAGATCTGGCAAACTCCACCCCTGAGCAGAGCCGGAAGATGACGATGCGGCAGAATCCGCAGAGAGGTCAGGATCCGAAGGGGCTGCGTGGTGATGGAAATGCTCGGCCAACAAGGTGAACCGTGGGGCGCAGGCGGCGCCGGAGATATCGGCGCGGGCGTGGACCAAATGTGCGTCGCTGATCCGGCCGGCGGCCTCAAAATAGTTCAGGTCCAGCACGCTGGCTAGGGTCTCCGCCGCGTCCTGGTAGAGGGTGCGGCCTGGGGCAAAAACCGGCTCGGCGCTGAAATCTGTGACGCCGGCGCGCAGGTCGTCGAATTCATTCACGTGCAGGGCATGCGCGGCGGTGGTTTCCACGGTGCTGGCCGCGGCTATGCTGGCGCGTGTGGCCTGCCGGCTCAACGCTTCGGCCAGTTGTGCGTGAGCCACGGCAACGCGTGGATCGGCGATGGAAGATGCCTGGGTGCTCAGGTTTTGGACCAGTTCCAGGCACAGTGTTTCGGCGTGCAGCAGCTGCGCCGGCTCCAGCGTGATGCCCGAGGCCAGCGCCGAAGCGACCTCGGTCAGCGCACTGGTAACACTGTTTTTGTCCATGGGTTGATGATGCGCCGATCGGGCGGTTAACAACGCAGGCCGCCGCGCACTGTGGAAAAGTGCGTGGCGGCCTGGGCTAGCCGAAGCGGGCGCGTGGAAGCGGCGTGTGGAAGCGGGCGGGCTGCGGGTTAGCGCGGTTCGGCCAGTGCGAGGAAGCGGGCAGCCACCTCGGCTCCCCCATCCACGTCGCGGGTGGTGACCATGATGGTGTCATCTCCCGCGATGCAGCCCAAAATGAGCGGCATCTGCGAGTGGTCGATGGCCAGAGCCAGCAGATTCGCCGCGCCGGGCGGGGTGCGCAGCACCACGATGTTCCCGGAGGCTTCGGCGGTGACGAGCTGTTCGGCGCAAATCTTGGCCAGGCGCGCGTCGAGCACTTCCTGGGTAATCGCGGTCTGCGGGGAACGATCCCCACCTTCTTGGCGCACCGCGTAAATCAGCTGGCCGGAGTGGTCGCGGATGCGCACCGCGCCGATTTCCACCAGGTCACGGGAGAGCGTGGCCTGAGTGACTTCCAGCCCGTCGTCCTTGAGCAGCCCGAGTAGCTCGGCCTGTGATTTGACCGAGTTGTTGCCCAAAAATGCGCGGATGCGGGCCTGTCGAGCGGTTTTGGTGCTTGGCTGCGAGGACATTTTTTTACAGCTCCACTCGGGGATCTTGGGCCAGGCCGGAAGCGACCATAAGCCAGGTCATGACGGCCTTTTGGGCGTGCACGCGGTTTTCGGCTTCGTCAAAAACTACCGACTGTGGGCCGTCAATGACCTCGGCGGAAATTTCGTAGCCGCGGTAGGCAGGAAGACAATGGAGTACGATCGCATCCGCCTTGGCCAGCTTCATCGCCTCGGAGGTGACCGAGTAGTCGGTGAACAGCTTCAGGCGTGCTTCCTTCTCATCTTCCTGACCCATGGAGACCCAGGTGTCGGTGACCACCACATCGGCGTCCTTCAGCGCGGCGGCAGCGTCGGTGGTGATGGTGACCGATCCCCCGGTGAGCTTCGCCCGCTCTTGTGCGGCGGCGACGATCGATTCGGCAGGCAGGTAGCCTTCGGGACCGGCAATGCGCACATGCATGCCGGCGGTGACACCAGCAAGCAGGTAGGAGTTGGCCATATTGTTGGCCGAGTCGCCCAGGTAGCTCATGGTCAGCCCTTGGGTGGCGCCCTTGTGCTCGCGCACGGTGAGCAGATCGGCGATCAACTGGCACGGGTGGTAGTCATCGCTCAGCGCGTTGATGACCGGCACGGATGAGTTTGCCGCCATTTCTTCCAGGCCAGACTGGGCGTAGGTGCGCCACACGATGGTGGAGACCATACGTTCGAGCACCATGGCGGAGTCGGCGATGGACTCCTTATGGCCCAGCTGGGATTCGCCGGAGTTGATGATCAGCGGGGAGCCGCCCAGTTCGGCGATGCCGGCGTGGAAGGAAACGCGGGTGCGGGTGCTGGTCTTGTCAAAAAAGACCGCGACGGTCTGCGGGCCAGCGTATGGCTGGTAGCCGTACTTGTCGGCCTTCATCGCAGCGGCCAGATCAAGCACCTTGGACTGTTCGTCGGCGGTGAAATCCAGGTCGGTCAAAAAGTGGCGGGTTGTGCTCATCAGTTTGTTCCTTAGAATTTGTGCGAAGTTTTAGGCGGCGGCGATCAGCTGTGGCAGCGCCTGCAAGAAGCTGCCCAGCTGCTCTTGGGTGATCACCAGTGGCGGGGCCAGACGGATGGTGAACTCGTCGGTGGCGTTGATGATAAATCCGGCATCTAGCGCCGCGGTCACCAGTGCCGGGGCGTTGGCCTCGGTAAGCTCAAAGGCGGTGAGCATCCCTGCCCCGCGCACCTGTCCCACGCCGGTGATCCCGGCTAGCTGTTGACGCAGCCACTGACCATTTTCTCGAACCTGTTTAAGCAGGTTCTGGGATTCGATGGTGTGGATGACCGCCAGGCCCGCCGCGCAGGCTACCGGGTTACCACCAAAGGTGGTGCCGTGATCGCCCGGGGTTAGGCGTCCGGTATTTTCTTCACCAAAGACGATCATCGCGCCGATCGGGAAGCCGCCGCCCAGACCCTTGGCCAAGGTCATCACGTCGGGAATGACCGGTGCCGAGGCGAAGAATGCGCCGGTGCGCCCCATGCCGGTTTGCACCTCGTCGAAGACCAGCAAGGCGCCAGCCTTGCGGGTAATGTCCCGGGCTGCCTGCAGGTACTGAGCCGAGAGCATTTTCACTCCGGCCTCACCCTGAATCGGCTCGATGAACACCGCCGAGACAGTTTCGTCCACTGCCTCACGCAGCGCCTCGATATCGCCGGCTGGAATCCAGGTGACGTTTTCGGGTAGCGGAGCGAAAGGAGCCCGGTACTTTTCCTTATAGGTCAGCGACAGTGCACCTAGGGTGCGGCCGTGGAAGGCGTGTTCTAGGGCGATCACCCGGGTACGCGGGGTCTGGTCGGTGCCAGCGTTGCGCCGGGTCAGCTTCAGGGCCGCCTCGTTGGCTTCGGTTCCGGAGTTGGCGAAGAAGACTTTGGAACCTGCCGGTGCGGCAGAGATTTCCAGTAGCTTTTCGGCCAGGGCGATCTGGCTCGGGGAAGTGAAGAAGTTCGACACGTGCCCCAAGGTAGCCAGCTGGCTGGTGATCACGGAGGTCAGCAGCGGGTTGGCATGCCCTAGGGTATTCACCGCGATCCCACCGAGCAGGTCCAGGTACTGGTTGCCGTCAGCATCCCACACATGGCAGCCAGCACCACGCACGAGTACACGCTGCGGGGTGCCAAAAACGCCAAGTAGCGAGGTGGAGTAGCGCTCGGAAAGAGCCGCCGAAGAAAGCTGGGTTAGCTGCGCCACCTCATCGATGGCCACATCGGTAGCGCTGTTGGTGTGCGTGGATTGCTCGCTCACAAGTTGTCCTTTGCGTGGGTGATTACCCCCGGGAGCACCTGGGTGCCCACCCCGGCGGTGGTGAAGATTTCTAGCAGCATGGAGTGCGGGACTCGACCGTCCACGATGTGCGCTTGGCCCACGCCTTCATCGACGGCTTTCAGGCAGGCACCCATTTTGGGGATCATGCCCGATTCCAGACTTGGCAGCATGCCGCGCAGCTCATCGTTGGTGATGGAACTGATCAGCGAGGACTTGTCCGGCCAGGCCGCGTACAACCCTTCCACATCGGTGAGGATCACCAGTTTGGTGGCGCCCAGCGCGGTGGCTAGGGCGGCCGCGGCGGTATCGGCGTTAACGTTGAGCACCGCACCGGTTGGATCGCCATTGTCATCAAATTCCGGGGCGACGGTGGAAATCACCGGGATCATGCCGGCGTCCACCAGTGAGTCAACCTGATCGGTGCGCACGCGCGTGACCTCACCAACCAAACCCAAATCCACCGGCAATCCGTCAACGATGGTGCCGGTCCGCACGGCCTGCAAGGTGGCGCCGTCCTCGCCGGACATGCCCACCGAGTAGGGTCCGTGGGAGTTGATGAGCCCCACCAGATCGCGCTGCACCTGGCCGGTGAGCACCATACGAACCACGTCCATGGCCTCGGGCGTGGTCACCCGCAGTCCCCCGCGGAATTCCGACTTGATGCCCAAAGTATCAAGCATTTTATTGATCTGCGGTCCGCCTCCGTGCACCACCACCGGATTGATTCCGGCATGCCGCAAGAAGACGATGTCCTCGGCGAAGGCACGTCGCAGCTCATCGTTGACCATCGCATTGCCACCGTATTTGATGACCATGGTGGTTCCGGCAAAGCGCTGGATCCACGGCAGTGCTTCAATGAGCGCTTCGGCTTTGGATTGGGCGGAATCCAGGTTGGTGCGGATGCTTTGAGCCATGTGGATCGTTCCTAGCTGGAGTAGGCGGAGTTTTCGTGGACGTAGTCGTGGGTCAGGTCGTTGGTCAGCACGGTGGCTTCCTCACTGCCTGCGTTCAGATCGATCTCGATGGACACGTTGCGCTCTTCAAGAGAGACCAGATTTCGATCTTCGCCCACCCCGCCGTTTTTGCAGACCATCACGCCGTTGATCGAGACGTTAAGCTGATCTGGTTCAAAGGCGGCCTTGGTGGTGCCAACCTCGGAGAGCACACGGCCCCAGTTAGGGTCTTTGCCAAACACTGCGGTCTTGACCAGGTTGGAGCGGGATACGGCCTTGGAAACTTCCAGGGCGTCGGCTTCACTGGCGGCATTGTAGGTGCGGATCGCGATGGTGTGATCGGCCCCTTCGGCGTCTTCGATCAGCATCGCGGCCAGTTCGCAGCAGGCGTCGGTCAGTGCTGCAGTGAATTCGCCCAAGTCCGGGGTGGTGCCCGAGGCACCGGAGGCCAGCAGCAACACGGTGTCGTTGGTGGACATGCAGCCATCGGAGTCGGCACGGTCAAAGCTCATCGCAGTGGCTACGCGCAGAGCCTGATCGGCCTGATCGGAAGAAAGCACCGCATCGGTGGTGAGAACAACCAGCATGGTGGCAAGCGCCGGGGCGAGCATGCCCGCGCCCTTGGCCATACCGCCAATGACCACTTGGCCACTTGCAGCATCCCCCACCGTGCGCGAAACTAACTTCGGCACGGTATCGGTGGTCATAATTCCGGCTGCGGCCTGATCGGCGGCATTCTGGTCGGTGGCCAACGCATCGGCGGCGGCTTTCACCCCGGGAAGCAGCTTATCCATAGGAAGCTGCATGCCGATCAGGCCGGTGGAGGCCACAGCGACATCCCCTGCGGACACCGAGAGCAGTTCAGCGACGTATTCGGCACTCTGGTGGGTATTGCCAAAACCTTCGGCGCCGGTGCAGGCATTGGCTCCGCCGGAGTTCAGCAGCACCGCATCAATTCGACCATCAGCCAAGACCTGCTTGGACCAGTGCACCGGGGCGGCGGCCACACGGTTGGAGGTGAAGACACCGGCGGCGTTAAAGTTTGGACCAAGGTTTTTGACCAGAACAACGTCGTTCTTGCCGGTGGACTTCAGACCTGCTGGTACCCCGGCAGCGCTGAAGCCGGCCGGTGCGGTGACACCTAAAGCTGGTGCCGAAGGATAGGTATTGGTGTGGGCGAGACTCACGGTGCAACTCCTTGCATGAGCAATCCGGTATTTTCTGGCAAGCCCAGGGCGATGTTCATGGACTGAACTGCCGCTCCTGCGGTGCCTTTGGTGAGGTTATCGAGCGCGGCGGTGACAATCACACGGTTGGCGTGCGTATCAAAGGCCAGCTGTAGCTGAACGTGGTTGGAGCCTTGGACCGCGCCGGTAGTCGGCCACTGGCCCTCGGGTAGCAGGTGCACAAATTGCTCGTTGGCGTACGCCTGTTCCCAAGCGGTGCGCAATTGCGCTTCAGTGACTCCGGCTTTCACCTTGGCGGTGGCGGTGGTCAAAATTCCGCGTGGCATCGGTGCCAGCGTTGGGGTGAAAGACACGATGACCTCTTCGCCGGCCAGCTTGGAGAAGCCCTGTTCCATTTCCGGGATATGGCGGTGGATGCCACCAACACCGTAGGTGCTCATCGAGCCCATCACTTCGCTACCCAAGAGGTTTGGCTTCAGCGATTTGCCGGCTCCCGAGGTTCCGGAAGCGGAGACGATGACCACGTCATCTGACTCGAGCAGCCCGGCCGCGAAGCCCGGTGCAAGGGCGAGCTGACCGCCGGTTGGGTAACAGCCTGGTACGGCTACGCGCTTGGTGCCCACCAGTTTTTCACGCTGGCCAGGTAGTTCGGGCAGCCCATATGGCCAGAAGCCTGCGTGTTCGGAGCCGTAGAACTTTTCCCAGGCGGCTGCTGATTCAAGGCGGTGATCTGCCCCGGCATCAATGACCAAGGTGTTTTCCGGTAACGCTGCGGCCACGGTGCCGGAGGCACCGTGTGGCAGGGCCAGGAATACTACGTCGTGCCCGGCGAGGTTTTCTACCGAGGTTTCTACCAGAACTCGATCGGCGAGCGCATGCAGATGCGGTGCGATCGAGCCGAGTCGCTGCCCGGCTTGGGAGTGCGCGGTGATTGCGCCAATCTCTACTTCTGGATGGGCCGCAAGGATGCGAAGGACCTCACCGCCGGCGTAACCGCTGGCGCCGGAGACAGCTACTGAAATCGTCATGACTAGATTCTATCGCGAATTATTCACCCACGCTAATAAATATTCATAAAATTCTTCGTCACGTAACCCGACATCCTGCGAAGCTGTCCCCACCGTGAAGAGCAAAGTCCTAAACTGGCCGTAGAGACCCCGCCGGAATACCCCCGGGACACTGAGAATTTCAGGAGTAATGCAACATGGAGCAACAAGCCATTGCAGTTAACGAACCAACCGACGCCAACGGACTGAAGCTAACTCAAATCCCAGTTCCGTCCCCGGGTGCTGGCCAGCTCCTAGTCAAGATCGCGGCGACCGGCGTGAACTTCATCGAGACCTATCAACGCAGCGGCATCTACACCGTGGACTACCCATTTGTGCCCGGCTCAGAATTCTCTGGCGTAGTTGAGCAGATTGGTGAAGGCGTACAGAACTTCAAGATCGGCGATCGCGTAGCAACGGCCTCAGGAGAAGCGGGCTACTCGCAGTATGCATTGGTGGATGCCGCGCTTACCGGCAAGGTCCCGGACGCGGTGGATTTACATGTCGCTGCGGCCCTTCCCTTGCAGGGCATGACCGCTCACTATCTGGTCCACTCCAGCTACATGGTTCACAACGGCGACGTTATCCTCACCTATGCCGGCGCCGGTGGAGTAGGCCTGATCCTCACCCAGCTACTCAAACTCAAGGGTGCCACCGTTATCACCACCGCATCCACCCAGGAAAAGAAGGATCTGGCTAAGGCAGCCGGGGCAGACTACGTGGTCGATTACGACCAGGTGGCCCAAACCGTTGACAAAGTCACCGGCGGCAAGGGAGTTAACGCGGTCTATGACGGTATCGGCAAAGACACCTTTGATACGTCGCTGGCAGCCTTGCGCCGCCGTGGCACGCTAGTTCTCTTTGGTGGCGCCAGCGGTCAGGTCCCACCTTTTGATATACAGCGATTGAATGCCGGCGGTTCGTTGACCGTGACACGTCCAAAGCTTGTGGACTTCTTGACCTCGCAGCAGGAGATGCACTGGCGCTTCGGCGACATGGTTGGTTGGGTAGCCAGCGGAAAGATTGATGTGCGCATCGGTGCACAGTATCCGCTGACCGAGGCAGCCGCGGCGCATACTGCCTTGGAATCTCGATCCACCACTGGCAAAGTCATCCTGTTGCAATAAGTACCAGCGATAAGGCCTGAGAAGCAATAAAACCCATTGCTTCGAAGGCCTTTCGCGTCGCAGCAGTGAATCCTTTGAGAGATAGCCGACAGTTCAAGCAAGTCTGGGCTAAGGCGAGGTTCAAAGCGTATTAAATGAATACGGGACCAGCAGGTCCCACCCCTCCAGGATCCATTTCGTTTCCGGGACGCACTCCCCCAGCGACCCGACACAACTGACACATTTTTGTGAAAGCGATGGATCCGTTCAAAATGAACAACGATCAAACTCCTGTACCGGATCAAGAAATTTACACCCCACAATTTCCTTCCGGTGCATTAGCTCCGGCTGCCCGTACCCTCATAGACATTCTCCAGAACACCGCGCAGGCTCACCCCGACGCGGCGGCTATTGACGACGGCGAGCGCACCGAGAGTTACGCAGAGTTGCTCCTTGAGGTCAAGGCCAAGGCGCTGCGCCTCCACGAGCAAGGTTTGGGAGCTGGCGACCGCGTTGGCGTACGTGTTGAGTCCGGAACTCGTCACCTATATGAGTGGATCTTGGCGATTCTCTGGGTCGGCGCCGCCTACGTTCCGGTAGACGCCGATGACCCGGACGAACGTGCCAAAACGGTATTTACCGAAGCGCAAGTTGCCGGAATCGTTAAGGGTACGGACACCATCGTGGTGGATGCCGCCCGGCCAAAGCCATTTCCTGTTCCGCGTCTGCCAGATCTTCAAGACGACGCGTGGATCATCTTCACCTCAGGTTCCACTGGCAAGCCCAAGGGTGTTGCCGTTTCCCATCGATCAGCGGCCGCGTTTGTTGATGCTGAAGCCAAGATGTTTTTACCGGTTGATCCGCTAAACACCACAGACCGCGTGCTTGCTGGGCTATCCGTAGCTTTTGATGCATCCTGCGAAGAAATGTGGATTGCTTGGCGCAATGGCGCCTGCCTCGTCCCCGCCCCGCGCGCCCTCGTGCGCAGCGGCATGGACCTCGGGCCCTGGCTGATTTCTCGTTCCATCACCGCAGTGTCCACCGTTCCCACCTTGGCAGCACTATGGCCGGCCCAAGCCTTGGATTCGGTTCGCCTGCTGATTTTTGGTGGCGAAGCCTGTCCACCGGAACTAGCCGCACGACTGGCCACCGAAGGCCGCGAAGTGTGGAACACCTATGGACCTACCGAAGCAACCGTTGTCGCCTGCGGCGCCACCATGGACGGCAGCCTTCCGGTACGCATCGGCTTGCCGCTGGACGGATGGGATCTGGCAGTCGTTGACCCTGCGGGTATTCCGGTTGCCGAAGGCGAATCTGGTGAATTGATCATTGGCGGCGTGGGACTGGCCCGCTACCTTGATCCTGAAAAAGACGCAGAGAAATACGCACCGATGCCCACACTTGGCTGGAAGCGCGCCTATCGTTCCGGCGACATGGTCATCAATGATCCGCTGGGTTTGATCTTTATTGGTCGTGTTGACGATCAGGTGAAAATCGGTGGACGGCGCATTGAACTTGGTGAGATCGACGCAGTGCTGAACTCTCTGGTCGGAGTATCTTCGGCCGCTGTCGCGGTCCGTGAAACGGCTACCGGCAACAAGATCCTTGTCGGTTATTTGCAAGCATCCCAAGACTACGATCTGTCCGCTGCACGCACCGCCCTGTTAGAAGACCTGCCAGCACCAATGGTTCCGATCCTTGCGGTCATGGATAACCTGCCGATGAAGACCAGTGGCAAGGTAGACCGCAACGCATTGCCTTGGCCGCTACCGGGATCTGAAAACACCGAACAGTCCCAAGATCTTCCCCCGCTGGATGAAGTTGGCGAATTTATTGCCGAGGCATGGCAAGGGGCACTCGGTGCACCCGTATCCGGAATTGACGCTGACTTCTTTGCTTCCGGCGGAGGTTCGCTCTCTGCTGCCCAGCTGGTCTCGGCATTGCGCGTTCGCTACCCAGACCTGACGGTTGCCGAACTCTACGACTACCCGCGATTCGGCGCTCTTGTTGAGTATCTGGGCGGTCAACAGGTATCAAGTGAACCGGTGGAACCGCGCACGGTTCTTCGCACCAAGCGCCTGACCCAGTTGGCGCAAACCCTGGTCGCCTTCCCGCTGTTTATTCTCTCCGGACTGCGTTGGGTCACCTTCCTGTTGCTCGGACACCTAGTCCTCGTGGCCATGAACGTTTTTGAAGACCCCTTGCCAACCCCTTGGTACGTGATAGCCGGACTGTGGCTGGTGTTCGTGACTCCACTTGGCCGCATGAGCTTGTCAATCCTGGCCAATAAACTCTTGCTACGCGGACTGAAACCCGGAACTTATCCTCGTTCAGGATCCGTGCACCTGCGTCTTTGGTTGGCCCAGCATGTCGCTGATGTTGTTGACCCGATTTCCCTTTCCAGCGCACCATTACTGCCTTGGTACGCTCGGATGCTCGGCGCAAAAATTGACCGCACCGCGACAATCCATTCCTTGCCACCGGTCACCGGCATGCTCACCGTAGGCCCCGGCGCCACCATTGAACCGGAAGTTGACGTCAGTGGCTACTGGATCGACGGCGACAAACTGCATGTGGGCACCATCGAGGTGGGCGCCCATGCCTCCATTGGTGCACGCAGTACCCTGACTCCCGGCTCAGTCATCGGGGCGAACACCATTGTTGATGCGGGATCAGCCGTCTATGGAACGACCCGTGATAACTCCCGCTATGCCGGTTCCCCGGCAACCAGAGAGTCCAAGGCCAAACCAAAATGGCCCGAGCAGGAACCTGCCTATCGTAAATTGCCGCGACTACTCGGCGGGCTCGCTTCAGTCTTGCTCAACCTGACACAGTGGATCCCGATTCTTCTGGCACTGCTTGCGCTCACCCCAGTCTTGCGGCCAGCACCTTCGTTAGCTGAAATCGGCTGTCGCTTTATCCCTGCCGTTGTGGTGGCGGCCATTGTCTGGTTCTTGAGCAGCATGGTGCTCACCATCATCATCGTGCGCCTGCTATCCATCGGCCTGGTCGAAGGATGGCATCCGGTCACTTCCCGCGTGGGTTGGCAAGCATGGGCCACCGAACGCGTACTTGATACCGCTCGTGATCAGCTCTTCCCGCTGTATGCCTCACTATTCACCCCGATCTGGCTACGTTTGCTCGGCGCCAAGGTGGGTCGTGACGTCGAAATTTCCACTGTTCTGCTCATTCCCAAGATGACCACTATTTCCTCCGGCGCGTTCTTGGCCGACGACACCATGGTGGCCTCCTACGAACTAGGTGGCGGGTGGATGCATATCGCCCCGGTCCGCATTGGTAAAAAGGCGTTCCTGGGCAACTCAGGCATCTTGCATGCCGGTCGCAGAGTCCCCAAGCGTTCGTTGATCGCAGTATTGTCCGCTACCCCGAAGAAGATGAAGGCTGGCACTTCTTGGATCGGTTCGCCTCCACATAAGTTGCGCCGTACCACCGTGGAAGCCGAATCCGAGCGGACCTATCAGCCAGGGTTGAAGCTAAAGATCATGCGTTCCTTCTGGGAACTGACCCGTTCGCTGGCGGTCTTCACCACCGTAGCCATCGCCGGTGGAGTGCTGTGGGCGCTAGCTGCATTGATCACCTCCACCAACGTGTGGCTGAGCATCCTGCTCAGTGGCGCAGTACTCGTAGCTGCCGGAGCATTGGCAGCACTGATCGCAGTGGCGGCCAAATGGCTTGTAGTTGGCGCCATCCGCCCAAGTGAACACACACTGTGGAGCTCATTTATCTGGCGCACCGAAATGGTCGATTCCTTCACCGAACTTGTGTGCGCACAATGGTTTGCACGCTTGGCTTCAGGCACTCCGGCCTTGGTCTGGTTCCTACGCGCCCAAGGGGCCAAGATTGGGCACGGCGTCTGGTGCGAAAGCTACTGGCTGCCCGAAGCCGATCTCGTCACTCTGGAAGACCATTCAACGGTCAACCGTGGTTCGGTCCTACAGACTCACTTGTTCCACGACCGCATCATGTCCATCGACAAGGTCACCCTAGGTGCGGGAGCTACCCTGGGCCCGCATAGTGTCATCTTGCCAGCGGCCAAGATCTCCGAAGGTACAACCACCGGTCCAGCCAGTTTGGTTCTGCGCGGAGAGGTACTGCCTGCCAATACCTATTGGCGGGGCAACCCCGCAGTACGCTGGAACATCAAGCCAGTTGAACAACCAACGCAACCAGTCGCGCACGAAGCCTGAGGATACGTAGAGATATGCCCCATCGCATTTTGGATGAGTACACCAAACACTATGGCTCCGGAAGCTACACGGTAGAGCATTACGACGTGAACTTAGTGGTCAAACTTGCCAGTAATCACCTTGATGGCCGAGCCACCCTACGTATACGAGCGCTCGAAGACCTGAACGAAATTGAACTGAACCTCAACGGGCTAAAAATCGTCAAAGCCACATGCCAAGGTCGCAAGGTTTCTGTCAGCAAAAAGCACCACAGAGTAGTTGTTGCCACCCCAAGCCGGGTCAAAGCCGGGGATCAGATCGAACTTCAATTGCGCTACGGAGGTAACCCCAGCGTAGATAACGGACAGTGGGGCGAGGTCGGCTGGGAAGAGTTAACCGACGGTATTTTGGTGTCCGGACAACCAGTGGGCGCTTCAACTTGGTTCCCCTGCAATGACCACCCGAGTCACAAGTCTTCGTATCGTTTTGAGGTTTCTACCGACGCCGGCTACCGGGTTGTTGCCAACGGCGAGTTGATGGATCATCGCCGTTCGGCAAGCCGAAATACGTGGGTTTATGAGGCACGTGAACCAATGGCAACCTACTTGGCAACCTTGCAGATTGGCCGCTACGCAGAAATTTCCTTTGACCGTGGTGGACACCTGCTGGCTTACTCCGTACCGGGCAATGACCTCGCGGTGCGCGGAGCCTTTGCGAAGCAAGCTGACATGGCACAAATCTTTGAACTGAAGTTCGGCCCTTATCCCTTTGAACATTACAAGATTGTTGTTGTTGACGATGACCTTGAGATTCCGTTGGAAGCCCAAGGCATGAGCATTTTCGGCCGGAACCATTTGTCGTTGGAATGGGAAGACCAACGACTGATCGCTCACGAATTTGCCCATCAGTGGTTTGGCAATTCGCTGACCCCCGAGCGGTGGAAAGACATTTGGCTCAACGAAGGATTCGCTTGCTTCAGCGAGTGGGTCTATTCAGATCAGGCAAAGATCATGTCCCTCGAACAGCGTGCTCGCACGGCTTGGGAAATGCTCGATGGCCTCCCCCAAGATCTGCAGGTCGGTGATCCGGGCCCCGAAGACATGTTTGATGACCGCGTGTACAAGCGCGGTGCGCTCACGCTCTACGCTCTGTTGACGGCTCTTGGTGACAAGACTTTTTACGCCATGCTCCAGGACTGGACCAGCACATATCAGCATGCTTCTGTGAACACAGAGAAGTTTGCCAAACACGTAAAAAAGCATGCGACGAACGTCGACGTTGAAGGAATCTTGACTGCTTGGTTAACCGAACAAAGGTTGCCTGATTTCCCGGCATAGCCTCGCGCCATTCCAGTTCAGTACGAGTTCACTAACCGTTCATTCTGAAATTTTAGGCTGAGAAGTATGAGTGTAGAAGTCCCCCTGCTTGACGAAGCGTTCCGCGGTTTTTCGGTGCTTGACGACGATGATGACGACCCAGTGTTGTTGCGCGCCGACGGAACTGTCGTTGACACGTGGCGTGAAGATTACCCTTACAACGAGAAGCTTGACCGTGATACTTACGAAGTTGAAAAACGTGCCCTGCAAATTGAGCTGCTGAAGCTTCAAAAATGGGTTAAGGCCAACGGGCGTCGCATCATGATTGTTTTTGAAGGCCGTGACGCAGCGGGTAAGGGCGGCACGATCAAGCGTTTCACCGAGCATTTGAATCCGCGCGGTGCTCGTGTGGTGGCGCTGGAGAAACCCAGCGAACGTGAATCAACTCAGTGGTACTACCAGCGTTATGTGCAACATTTCCCCTCAGCCGGGGAAATCGTTCTCTTTGACCGATCTTGGTACAACAGGGCCGGAGTAGAGCGCGTGATGGGTTTCTGCACTCCGGAACAGGTAGATCACTTTCTTGAGCAGACTCCATCCTTTGAAAAGATGGTGGTCGACGAAGGCATCGATCTAGTGAAGTTCTGGTTCTCGGTCTCTTCTAGTGAACAGCTCACTCGCTTCACGATTCGCCGCATTGACCCAGTGCGCCAGTGGAAGCTCTCCCCCATGGATCTTGAATCTTTGGATAAATGGGAGAAGTACACGGAAGCAAAGAAAGAAATGTTCCTCAAGACTGATACCGATCATGCTCCGTGGACCGTGGTGAAGTCTAATGACAAAAAGCGAGCCCGACTCCAAGCGATGCGACACGTGCTTGATCTCTTTGACTACAAGGGAAAAGATCATGACCTGGTTGGTTCCCCTGACCCACACATCGTGGGACGCGCTGCCAATGTCATCACACACGGTGAAGAATTCTAGCTCCGCACCTAGCACACCGCCGCTAGCGGAACGGTAATGCAGGTCCCCAGCAGCCCTTGGCCGCTCGGGCCTTCTGCTATCCAGCGCCCATTCATCACCGTGAGATCATGCTCTGCGGCAACCGATCCTTTGGCCTGAATTTCAGCGTGGAAACTGTGGGCCTGCGCATCAAGGATAATCCGGCATTCCAAGAAATCCAGCCACTGCCTAGTCAGCGGGAACCATGCTTTGAAGACACTTTCCTTGGCACTGAAAATCAGCCGATCCCAGGCCGTTTCCGGATAGCGCGAATTTAGCTCGCCAACCATCCGTTGTTCTTCGGGAAGCAAAATGATGTCGAGGGTTTCGGCAGGCAGTGAAGCATGTAATTCGGCGTCGATGCCAAGACCGCGAATATCGTTGGTGGAGGCTACTGCGGCTGCCCGAAAGCCAACACAATGGGTCATGCTCCCCACAACGCCAGCGGGCCAAACCGGTGCCCGTTTTTCATCGGGAACCAAGGCAATACCCGCATGACCCAGTTGCCCCAACGCTCGGCGAGCGCAGACCCGGACGGTACGAAATTCATGCTGTCGTTCAGGCACCGCATTGGCGATATACCGTTCTTCTTCTCCATAGGATTCGGTATCCTCCAGCTCGGTACGGGACTGAACTACGTACACCGAAGACGGCAAGAGCGATGCGAAGATATCGTTGCCTTTCATTAGAAGTGGGAAGACCCACCCGAACCGGAGAAGCTTCCGCCACCAGAGTATCCGCCCGACACTCCCCCAGAGGAACTCGCTGCTTCACGCGAGGCAGTCACTGCACTGACGCCCGTGGAATATCCGTGGTTATAACTACCCACGCGCCAATACATCGTAGCGGGATTCAGCACGTCCAAGATGGTGCCCGAGCGACCCGAAAACGCGCCGGTTTCATATCGGGATTTCTTAAGCGCCGATTGCATATCGGCCTTCTCTTCTACGTTTTGTGCATACACTTCGATTTGCGCTTGAGCGAAGATATCCAACTTTTCGCTCAGCTCGGCACGCAAGGCAGATAATCCATCGAGCGCTTGATCCACGGTGATTGATTCTTGCGTCAGCTGTGCCGACAGCTCGTTGAGTTTGGTGATTGCTATTTCCCGGTAGGAAGTCAATGCGGCTGCACTGCCCTGCAGCTCTGGTTCGAGATCATGGACCAATCCCTTGATCTCCTCCAGGTCATCTTCCAGCGGCTTGATCTGTGCATGCCATGCGTCTTGCCAGGAGGCCGAACGAGTATAGAGCGCAGACGCAGCGATGATGGCGTCATCGGTCAGATCCAGGGACTGCGCTGACTCCCGGAACTCCTTAGTAAGGCGAACACCTTCGGCGCTGGAACGTTCCTTTTTGTTTGAACTTTCTAGCGACTGCTGGGCTTCGAAGCAGGCACGGTATTTGGTCATGAACTTGCTGAAACGCTGTTCCAGCTCGGAGGCGTGCGCTGAAGTGGACGGCAGTGTACGGGCCGCCAATTCGGTTTCTTCTAAGTCCATGGTGACGTTGGTCAGATGCACGGATCCTTGTTGCAGTTCTTCTGCAAAAGTTTCTCGTCGTGTGGACCGGGTATGCAGTGCAAAGCCACCCACGATGAGAGCGACAAATCCACCGACACCACTGGTGATCCATAAGGCCGGGTGCTGGTACCAGGGGCGATTCATGATCACGGATGCTTGGTCGGCGACAGCGATGACGCCGTCAGTCCAACGGGAAAGATTAAAGTCATCGTGGCCAGCTTCATGGATGCTCTCTATGGCGCTCTCGGAGACTTTACGGTCTTCGCCGAAGTACGTTCCGATCTGTCCATCTCCCGGTCCTTCGATGGACAGGGTGATGATCAATAGTCCGTCGGCCCAGTAGTCGCCGTAGTCTTCAGGCTTGTCAGATATCCATTCCGGATGTGATGACTTAGCGTAATCAAGAGTTTTGGTGTTGATGTCATCGGAGTATTCGCCGTTGCGGGCATAAATTGCAACGTCTGTTGGCTCGTTAAAATCGAGGTCTTCCAAGGCGTCGCGCAGCCGCTGCTTATTAAGTTTTCCCGTGGAGTCATCGATGGTGACCGATTCTAGGTTCTGCCCGGCTGCGACTTGCACTGAGTTGGCCGCTTGCGCGGCAGGCAGGACTCCGATCAGCCCCAAGGAGAGCACCGTTAAGGCACCGACTAGTGAAATGTTCCAAGTTCGTGGGCCCATGTCGCGTCTCCTTCATCGGGTTTCCGGGTTATCTCCGGTCGATGGCCTTTCCCCTATCCTAGCGAGTCAGAATGTGGCACCGATCATTCTTGAGGCTGCTTTTGGCGCATTAGGGTCACAACGTGTTCGTTCCAACCCCGGTTTCCCGAAAAGTGATGGATTCCTCAAGCAGGTCCATTGCATACCTATTCACGCCTAATCAGCGGATAAGAATCCTCCGGGCTTGGGAGGAAAAAGTGAACGATTGGTTTGAACCGTGCAACATTGCCCCGAATTCGGCGCTAATATTACAGAATGACTAGCATTGATGATTCAGGCGCATCCGTCCTTTCAGAGCCGGAACGCGAGATCCTTACTTGGGATACCTTCGGCGCAGCCTCCCGCGAACTTGCACAGACCGTTGTCGATAGTGGCTTTGAGCCAGACATCGTTTTGGCTGTTGCGCGTGGTGGCCTACTCTTGGCCGGATCGATCTCCTACGCGCTGGGTGTCAAGGCCTGCGGCGCCCTCAACGTCGAGTTCTACACCGGCATCGGCACCGTATTGCCAGAACCAGTAGTTCTGCCTCCAATGCTGGATGACGGCCACCTGCGTGACAAGAAGATCCTGATCGTTGATGACGTCTCGGATTCGGGCCGCACCCTGGAAAAGGTTGTCGAGTTGGTTTCCGCTTGGGGCGCAGAGGTCAAGACCGTTTGCCTCTACACCAAGCCACGCACCATCATGGTTCCAGACTACGAATGGCGCCGCACCGACAAGTGGATCACTTTCCCATGGTCGGATCTGCCACCGGTCACCGCTGGTGGAGCAAAGTAAATATTTTCTGACACTGCAGGGAACGATCTGATGGTCGTTCCCTGCAGTGTTTAATAAGCAACCATCTAATAAGCAACATTAGAATCCGCGAATGCAGATGTCCTAGGCTGAGCCTATGGATCCATCTATTGTGCTGACCGCTCTGACCGAAGCCGACGCAGATTTTATCGCGCAATTGGCTGCCGATAAGAGGATTACTGCCTACATCGGTGACGGTCAGCCATGGAGCGATCAATACACGGGGCAACGTATTGAGGATGCGATAAACAGTCCTGAAATCTCTTGGTTTGTCGCTCGAAGAGACGGTATTAGGGTCGGGTTGTTTACTGCCGTGCAGCGCGAGCAGGCAACCGAAATCGGTTATTGGATTGCCCCAGAATTTTGGGGTCAGGGATTGGCGAAAGCGATCGTAGCACTAGGTATCAAAGCGCTAAATGCGGTGGGCTTTAGCCAGCTGATGGCGCGCGTGATGCCGGAAAACAAAGCGTCGCTCAAGGTACTACAACGCCTTGGGTTCGTGGTCCAAGAAGACACTGCAGAGCTAATTACGATGCGACAAAGCGTCGTTTAGTCGCCGCCATCAAATAGTTAAGGCGCCATGGTTCCACTGGTTGGACGCAATGGATCAACAGGCTCGTCCGTTGGTTGGTAACTAGGTGTCGGTTCATCTTTGAGGTGTGCCCCGGCGCCGCGTTCGATGAAGACTACAACACCCCAGCCAGCAGCGATTAGTGCAGCAATGGCGAGCATTCCAAGAAATAAAATTAGAAGTACCGCACCACAAGAACGTAGACCCTTCACTGCCGGTCACTCCACCTTTGCATCTCGTAGCCCTTTAGAGCTTTCTCAAGATTAATTGTAGTCGCCACTTTCGGGCGCGGTTGCGCACAAGAATGCCCCGGTGCTTGCTCAGATAAAAAAATCGAAACAAACACCGGGGCATCGGCAAACCTGCGTTAGCGCTGAGTAGCACCAAACTTGTCTGCTGCCACTGCGACGGCGGCGGCCCGCGCCTCTGAAGCTTCATCAGCAGTCAGGGTGCGATCAGTAGCTCGGAAGCGAAGACCGAAAGCCAAAGACTTCTTGCCTTCTTCAATACCCTTGCCCTGGTAGACGTCGAAGAGTGCAACATCTTCAAGCAGCTCCCCTGCGCCTTCGCGCAGTGCAGCTAGTACGTCTCCGGCAACGACGTCCTGGTCAACGACCAAGGCGACGTCTTGAGTAGCCAGCGGCTGAGTGGAAAGCTGCGGCGCAACTACCACAGCAGGAGTTGCCTCCATCAGTGCTGCGGCGTTCAGTTCCATAGCCACGGTGCGTGCTGGCAGGTCCGAATCCTTGAGCAGCTGTGGGTGCAATTCACCTGCGTAACCAACAACCTCGCCGGCAACCTTCAAGGTTGCGGCACGGCCCGGGTGGAATGCTTGGTGATTTCCCTGAGCAACTTCGAGCTCTACGCCGAGGATTTCTGCCACGGTGTGGGCCGCGTCCAGTGCGTCAGCCCAATCCCACGCACGTGGCGCGAAGCCGGCCGCAGCCGAAGCCTCGTTACCGGTGAAGACTGCAGCCAAGTGCCATGGCTGGTTAGGTACACCATTGAACAATTCGGCCAGTACTTCATCACTAGGCTTGACGCCCAACGGTGGAAGTACCGAGGAACCGAGCTGCGCTCCTGGCAAGAACACCAGACCGCCCTCGTACAAGGCCAGATCGCGGAAGCCACGGCCAATGTTGCGGCGTGCGGTTTCCAGCAGTCCTGGTAGCAAGCTGGTGCGAAGGAATCGGAATTCCTTGGAGATCGGGTTAGCCAACGAGATGGCCTTGACCTCGGTCCCAGCCTGCGCAGCACCGAAGGTGTTGTTCTGCGACTCGGAGACAAACGGGTAGGACAGAATCTCGGTCAGTCCGGCGTCAGCCAAGCCCTGAAGCAGGCGACGACGCTGCGACTGTGCACGAGTCAAACCACGGCCCGGAGGCGCCACTGGCAAGGTTGCTGGAATCTTGTCGTAGCCAACTACTCGGGCTACTTCTTCAACCAGGTCTTCCTTGATGGCCAGGTCTGGGCGCCAGCTTGGAGCGGTGACCAAGAAGCCAGCACTGTTCTGCTCAACGCTTGCACCGATGCCCTCTAGGGCAGCAACGGTCTGCTCGTCGGTGTAGTCAACACCAATCAGTGCGCCGGCAAAACCAGCAGGCAACTGAATCTGCACGTCGGCTGGCTGCGCGCCAGCGTCGGTGATGTTGGTGGTTTCGGTACCGCCAGCTAGTTCCACCAACAAGTTGACCGCACGCTGTGCTGCAACCTGCATGATGTGTGGATCTACGCCGCGTTCAAAACGCTTGGATGCTTCGGAAGGTAGCTTGTGACGGCGACGTGAACGGCCGATGGATACCGCATCAAAGTGAGCGGCCTCGATCAGCACGCGGCTGGTGGTCCCCGAGACTTCGGTGGACGCTCCCCCCATAACACCGGCAATGCCTAGTGCTCCGGACTCGTCGGTGATCAGCAGGTCCTCGGTGGAGAGCTCGCGCTCCTTGTCGTCCAAGGTGGTTAGCTTCTCGCCAGCGTTGGCGCGGCGCACGGTGATACCACCGGTGAGCTTGTCAGCGTCGTAGAAGTGCAGTGGTGCACCGAGTTCAAGCATGACGTAGTTGGAGATGTCTACGGGTAGAGAAATCGAACGCATGCCAGCCAGCTGTAGGCGTGAAGCCATCCAGCGTGGGGTTGGCAAGCTCGGGTTAATGCCGGTGACTTCGCGGGTGACAAAACGGCTGCAGCCAGGAACGTTGTAGATCGGTGCAGCGTCAGCCAAAGTGACTTCGTGGCCCGCAGCGCTAGCTTCAGAAACAACCACGGTGGTGGTTGGATCGGTGAAGGAAGTGCCGGTGGCCAGTGCGTATTCGCGGGCTACGCCACGAATGGAGAAGCAGTAGCCACGGTCCGGGGTCACATTGATTTCAGCAGCCTGGTCATCAAGTCCGAAGAGCTCGAATGCGTCGGTGCCAACTTCTGGGTCAAGACCGTAGTTGGAAAGCACGATGATGCCGTCGTGGTCATCACCGATGCCCAGTTCGCGCGAGGAAGCGATCATGCCAGCCGAGGTGTGGCCGTAGGTCTTGCGTGGCGAAATCTTGAAGTCACCGGGCAGCACAGCGCCGGGAAGCGTGACAACTACCTTGTCGCCCTCCACAAAGTTGTGCGCACCGCAAACGATGCCCTGTACACCTGTTGGGTCGATGCCCTTACCGGTCAGGGTCTGCTCGGTACCTTCTGGGACCACGCGGACCTGGCACCAGTTGATGGTCTTGCCGTTGGAGGCAACTTCCTTTTCCAAGGAGAGCACCTGGCCAACCACGATCGGGCCCGAAAGCTCGTCGCTGGGACGGTGCACGTCTTCTTCTTCAAGGCCAACCTTTACCAGGTCCGCCATGATGTCTTCGGCCGATGCGTCGGCCGGTACCTGCGCATATTCGCGCAGCCAAGATAGTGGAATACGCATTACTTAGATCTCCATCCCGAAGTGCTGGCTGAAACGGATGTCGCCCTCGATCATGTCGTGCATGTCCGGGACATCGTTACGGAACATGAGCGTGCGCTCAATGCCCATGCCGAAGGCAAAGCCCGAGTACTCTTCAGGGTCAATGCCTGCAGCTCGCAATACGTTCGGGTTGATCATGCCGCAACCGCCCCATTCGATCCAGCGTGGCCCACCCTTGGCACCTGGGTGCCAGATGTCCAGCTCGGCCGATGGCTCGGTGAATGGGAAGTACGCTGGGCGCAGACGGATCTGGGCTTCTTCGCCAAACATCTGGCGAGCGAAGTGCTCCAAGGTGCCGCGCAAGTCGGCCATGGTCAGGCCCTTGTCCACGGCCAGACCTTCAAACTGGTGGAAGACCGGGGTGTGGGTGGCATCCAGCTCATCGGTGCGGAAGGTGCGTCCAGGGCACAATACGTACACTGGCACCTCACGCTGGAGCATGGAGCGAACCTGTACCGGTGAGGTGTGGGTACGCAACACCAGGTGTGCGTCGGCAGGCTCAATGAAGAAGGTATCCTGCATTTCGCGGGCCGGGTGATCCGGCTTGAAGTTCAGCGCGTCGAAGTTGAACCACTCGGATTCAACCTCGGGGCCTTCGGCGATTTCCCAGCCCATGCCAACAAAGATGTCGGACACACGGTCTTGGAGCACCGAGAGTGGGTGGCGTGCGCCAACCGAGCGGCGGCGCGGTGCGGCGGTAACGTCAACGGTCTCTTCAACGAGGATGCGCTCAGCTTCGGCTTCTTCGAGCACCACGGTGCGGGCCGCTAGGGCCTTGTTGACTCGTCCGCGAGCTGAACCTACCAGCTTGCCTGCGATTGCCTTTTCCGTCTTGTCCAGCTTGCCGATTTGGCGGTTGGCCAGTGACAGTGCGGACTTTTCGCCGGTGTGCGAAAGGCGGGCATCTTTGAGTTCGTTCAGGTCTCCAGCAGCTTCGATGGCAGCTAGAGCAGCCTCAACGGCCTGCTGAATTCCTGCTTCATCGGTTGGATGCGGAACATTTGACTCCCCGTCGGGAACTTGTCCAGTTGTCTGATCAGACATGGGATCGATCGATCCTTACTCTTATCTTGTACTTACGCGTAGAACACTTTGGTTCCATTCTATTGCCAAGGGCCCGTGATCGTTTCACCGATGACGGGCCCTTGGCGTGAAGCTTCTTACCTCGAAGCGTTTTTTGCTCGCTTAGTGCGACTCTTTGACACCCTTTGGTGCGAAGACCACCACGAAGATGAGGCTCAAGACCAGCAATGCGCCACCAAAGACCAGCGAGTACAGCAGGCTGTGATCAAATTTGCCGGTGGCCTGGTAGACCTCGGCGCCCTTGACCAGGTCAAAGGTGACGGCCTTGCCATGTACAACGCCTGGACCGTTAGAGGTCACTTCGCCGGGGAAATTTACTTCCAAGTTTGCTTCAGTGAAGTTTTGGTCAACGGTGGCTTTGTCCCCTGGCATGGAGAAGGTAACTTCTTTACCGTCGTCGGCTAGGCCGAACTGGAAGCCGAAGATTTTAAAGGCATCAGCCAACTGGGTGTAAGTCTTGGTGCCGTCGGTTTCGAAGCGCAGGCCCACGTTCTCGCCCTCTTCGACCTTGCTGTAGGTCCACTGACCTTCAATTTCTTTTTCCATGGCAGCGGTGTCCACGGTGGCAGCGAGCACTTCGTCCAGGCTCTGACCCTGAAGATTTTCCTTGTTTATGGTTACTTCAACAACGCCGGTGGTCTTGTCCTGACCAACAACGTTGATTTCTGCGTTCATGTTGACGCAACCGGACAGGGCTAGGACTGCGGTAAAGACCAGCGCGATAACGCTGAACACTTTCTTCACTGAAAAGGGCTCCTCAGAATTTTTTGGTAGTTTGTTGCAATGTCTCAATGGGCATTCATTCAAGCTTACGCGTCTTTAGCCAACGGGCCCTCGACGGGCCTGGGCTAGGCATGCCGTGACGATTGGGGCATCAGCAGGGATCCATGGGACCAGCTGCTGCATGCTCTGATCTAGGTCCAACCAGGCCAGCTGGTCGTGACCGTCCAGAGTCTGGGCATCACCTTCGATAATCTGAGCGAACCACATGCGCATGGCCGCCGAATCGTTCAGTTGCCAACCTTGGGCGTGCGGTCCGGGAATCAAAGCACCAAGCTGGATCTTTACGCCTAGCTCTTCGTGCAGTTCTCGGTGCACGGCTGCGATTTCGCTCTCCCCCGGTTCCACTTTGCCGCCAGGGAATTCCCATAGTCCGGCCAAAGATTCGGGGCGATTGCGCCTAGCAGCTAATAGTTTGGTTGGTGAGTGCAGGTCATCAACGATGGCTACGGCGACAATTTGCTTCAGGTTTTGTGCTCTATCCATGCTTAGTCCTGCTTGGCTGAATGCTGCGCACGAGCCGAGGCATACAAACAAACAGTGGCTGCGGTGCCAACGTTCAAGGATTCAGCGACTCCGTAGAGTGGCACAGCAATGCTGTGATCTGCTGCCTGCTTTTCGCCCTCGTCTAGGCCCTGACCTTCATTGCCAAAGAGCCATAGGGTTGGTGCTTCCAAAGCTGGCTCACCAGCTGCCGGGGCAGCGCCGGTGCCGTGTGCACGCAAGACGGCGGCGTCTTGCAAGGCATCCAGGTCTAGGGAACCATAACCGTCGGCTGCTAGCACTTGGCTTCCGGTAGTCTTAGCGGCTTCAACGAGGTGCTCAAATTCGATGTTGTTCAGCACCGGCAGGTGGAACAGTGAACCAACGGTGGATCGTACGGCTTTGGGGTTGTAGATATCTACGCTGCCCTTGGTCAGGATTACCGCGTCGGCTCCGGCTGCGTCTGCAGCACGAAGTACGGTTCCGGCGTTGCCTGGATCCTGCACGCGGCACAAAACTGCGATGAGTTTTGGTTTGGTGGCCAGCACTTCACTCAGTTGTGGTTGCGCGATGGCAGCAACGGCCAATATGCCCTGTGGGGTCTGGGTACCAGCCATGGCGTGCAGTACCTCGCCGGTGACAATCCGGGTAGGTACTTGGGCCTGATCAAGAAGCTGATCAAACTCCTCGTGGCTTTCGAGGAAACCGCCCACTACATAGACAGCCTGGACGAGATTATCGTCCTCAAGGTGGGCCTTAAGTGCTTCTCGCACCGCTTGGGGTCCTTCGACGAGGAACTCCCCGGTAGCTTCACGCCCCTTGCGGTTGGCCAGGCGGGCCACGGCCTTTACTTTCTCGGCGCGCGGATTGGTCATCACTTCAGCGGAAAAACTGCTCATATATCGAGAATACCGGTAGAAACACTAATGGGTGGGTTCCGCGTAAACGCGGTACCCACCCATCGGTGTGATCTGTCCTACCTGAGCCTTAGCTCAAAGGGAGAAAAGATTTACTTCATCTGCTGGCGGGATTCTCCACCAGCTGGTTCGAAGCCTGCAGCCTTAGCAGCTTCGATCGAGTTGAACCAGAACTCTGCTTCAGTCTGCTCGTACCAGGTCGAACCTGGAACGTGGTACTTGTTCGAGTCGGCATTGCCCTTGATTACGAAGCCTTCTGGAGCATCCTGGCCTTCAACAGCCTTGAATACGCCTTCGCCCTCGGTGGACTTTGCAGCAGCCTTTGGAGCCTTTGCAGCCTTAGGTGCCTTAGCAGCCTTTGGAGCAGCAACTTCAGCAGCACCGCGTGGAGCGTTGACGTCAGCTGGAAGAGCTTCCTTTGCAAGCTTTACCAAGGTAGCGAAAGCGTTCGAGTCCGAAACAGCCAGCTCTGCGAGCATACGACGGTCAACCTCGATCTCAGCAGCCTTCAGGCCCTGGATCAGACGGTTGTAGGTCATGCCGTTGGCGCGGGATGCAGCGTTGATGCGCTGGATCCACAGGCGACGGAAGTCACCCTTACGCTTACGACGGTCGTTGAAGCTGTAAACGAACGAGTGGAGCAACTGCTCCTTAGCCTTACGGTACAGGCGCGAACGCTGACCGCGGTAACCCTTTGCGCGTTCCAGAACGACGCGACGCTTCTTGTGGGCGTTTACTGCCCGCTTCACACGTGCCACGTGTGTACTCCTTCAAGTCGGTTCCCCAGTGCTTGCACTATGCAAGGTGGGAGAAATCTATGGTGGTGGGGTTATAACTTCCCCGTGTTGCGAAAGGGAGAGCTTAGAGGCCCAGCATCCGCTTGATGGTCTTTACATCGGCCTTAGCGACGATCTGGTCAGAAGCCAGGCGACGAGTAACGCGCGAGGACTTGTGCTCCAGGTAGTGGCGACGGTTGGCCTGCTGGCGAGCGAGCTTACCGCTACCGGTGAGCTTGAAGCGCTTCTTGGCGCCACTGTGAGTCTTGAACTTCGGCATAGCTGCCGTTCTCCTAACGTGCTCCATCCGGCAAAATTACCGAATGGGGATCATCCGAAGCGGGCCCCGTTGAGGTGACCGCTGTTGTTCTCTTGTAGTTGGATCTTCCGAAAAGGAAGATCCTTCACCATAAACGGTGACGGGCTCGAAAGCCCAACAGGCTTGGCTAGGCGTCGCCTTCAGCTGCCTGACGCGCCTGCTCCAACTTGGCGCGGGCTTCGTCATCCATTGAAGCGGCAACGTTCTGGCCCTCGGTCTCAGCTGGAGCGTCGGTGCGGATCTTGCGCTTAGCCGAATCACGGCCACCGGACTTCTGCTGCTGCTGTTGTTCGCGGCGAGCCTCTGCCTTGTTCTTCAGCGGACCAACAACCATAACCATATTTCGGCCATCGATGCGTGGGCTGGATTCGATCAATCCGACCTCAGCGACGTCTGCTGCAAACTTTTCTAGCAAGCGGATACCCATCTCTGGACGCTGCTGTTCACGACCGCGGAACTGGATCATGGCTTTCACCTTGTCACCAGCGCCCAGGAAGCGCAGTGCATGCCCAACCTTGGTCTCGTAGTCGTGAGTATCGATCTTTAGACGGAAGCGTACTTCCTTCAAGATCGTGTTGGTCTGGTTCTTACGAGCTTCACGAGCCTTGACAGCGGCTTCGTACTTGTACTTGCCAAAGTCCATCAGTTTGCACACTGGAGGCTTGGCGTTGGGTGCCACCTCGACCAAGTCCAGATCGGACTCATGAGCCAAACGAAGCGCGTCCTCGATGCGGACGATGCCTACCTGCTCACCATTGGGGCCGACGAGACGTACCTCTGGCACGCGAATGCGCTCATTAATGCGTGGATCGCTGATGTGTCACTCCTGAAATTCGTAATCATAACCGCAAACGAAGAAGGCCCCCGTCTGCGATTGCAGGCGAAGGCCAAAAGAGAAACGACATAACGATAGGCGCAAATATTTGCGCCTGCGTTTTCAGATTGCATTACTGCGATCCTGCCGAGGTACCCGGAAGCCTGGAAACGGCGACAGCGGGTGGGAGATGGCCTCCACTTGCATGGCTCAATACTAGTACGAATCTCTTGTCCAGAACTAACTGAACGTCATGAGAAGTACCGGCATCGAGTCGGTCTGTGACAAGCTTAGCAGTATGAGTACCGAAGACACCAACTCGCATCAGCACCTCGTCGATCAGCAGGTGCGCGACATCGCCGAAGTTCCGGCCGTAGAAATCATCACCACCGCAGCTGTTCACCTGATGAGCGCCGCAGCAGTTAAATGCGGCCTTGCTGAAGGCGCAGACGCCGAAGAACTAAAAGATCTAGACGAAGCACGCAAGCTCATCACCGCGCTTGCAGGCCTAGTCACCGCTGGCGCACCGGAGATTGGCTCGCAGCACGCAGCTCCTCTGCGCGACGGTCTGCGCAGCCTCCAGCTGGCATTCCGCGAAGCTTCACTGATCCCAGATGCCCCCGGCAAGGGTCCAGGCGAGAAGTACACCGGCGCTGTCAACTAAGAAATTTTCGCAGTTTTTAAGAGATTAACATCATGGGCTCGACTCCACTTTGGAGCGGGCCCATTGTTGTCTCCGCCACGTCGAATCGGCCTTTCCTGCAAATGCGTGAGCGCTAGTGTTGGATTATGAAGATCCTTGAACAGCCAACACTCGATGCCAACTCGTTTCGTTTGCGTCCCTTTTTGGACAACGACGTTGTGGCGGTTCAGCAAGCTTCAGCAGATCAGTACATTTCACACATCACTACCCTTGCCTTTGAATCAACGCGTGAACAAGCTCTGAGCTTTATTCAGCGCCAACGCCAACGGGTCATCGACAAAACCGGCTATTCCTTCGCCATTGCCGATGCAGGATCTGATCTGGTTGTCGGTCAGATTGGATTATGGCTACGCAACGCTGACCGGGGTCGGGCCAGTATCGGGTATTGGATCGCCAAGGAGCATCGTGGCCGTGGCATCATCACTCGCGCACTAGAAACCCTCAGCATCTGGGGTTTGGCGCATCCGGGCATTCATCGCCTCGAACTTTATGTAGAGCCGTGGAATCTGGCTTCATGGCACGCAGCGCAAGCCTGCGGCTTTGAACGGGAGGGATTACTTCGCGGTTGGGAAATTATCAACGGCAAACCCAAGGACCTCTACATGTACTCACGACTGAGCTGACAACTTTCGGTCATGCCGCCGATTAGACGGTGGTTTCCCAACGACGTTTCTGAGCACGGCGTACCCGGCGACGAATCTGCTGGGCAGCCAACGCAACGAGCACAACCACTGCGGCCATGACACCAATGGCGACAAAGGCGTAATCAGGACCGACGTTGTCGACAAATAGTCCGGTGACCGGGGAGCCCAAAGCGGTACCGGCGGTCATGGCAGAGCCATACCAACCCATGGCTTCGCCACGGCGCTTTTCTGCCACCAGATCCGTGAGCCATTCTGAGGCAGCGGACAATGTCGGGGCGCAAAGGAAGCCTGGCAAAGCGGAGAGCAAAGCCAAGGACCATGTATCCCACGCGAAGTACATGGGAATGGTCAAGATCGCCATGAACAGCAAGAGCAATAGTGGCGAGACAACGCGCTTCATGGATCCGTAGATGAGTCCACCGATCAGCGAGGCCCCGCACCAGAAGAAGAAGACCAGACCCAACTGGTTGCTTTGCATTGATGCATCAAGCTCCGCGACGATCGATACTTCGGTTCCGGTCAACAGCATGCCAGCACCGGCCGAGGCAATGAATACGGCCAGGACCGAAGCGCTAACCCAGTTGAACCGGCTTTTAAATGCCCGCCCACGTTTCTTGATGCGGGATCGCGCCGATTTCCAGCCGGCCAAGATCAGCTCGCCTTCAACCTCTTGAACACCCATCGGTGCTGCGGCGATAAAGCTGGCTTCCGCACCGAGACGTTCTTCATGAGCGTTAGACCGCAAGGCTATGGCCTTCGGGTCATCACTTCGTGTTGGAGGATTCAGGATCATCAAGGCAAAACCGGCTAGAGATGCGGTAACACCAATAACGCTCAGTCCGATAACGCTGCTGATCTGGGTAGCGACGATCCCTGCGCTGGCAGGTCCAACAATGAATACGAGTTCCGTAGCGGTGGCATCCAAAGCAAAGGCCGTGCGACGTTGCTCTCCGGTGGTCATGATTCCCAGAGCTGTACGCACCACGGAGAATACCGGCAGAGCGAAAAGGCCACCGATGAAAGCCAAAGGATAAACCCAGACCAGCGGCACGTGCGGTACGGTGCACCAAACGATGGTCTCAACGATCACCGAGGGAAGCATGGCTCGGCGCAGGCCCCAGGTGTCAACGCGAGCACCACGCCATGGCGCACCGATAGCAATACCAACAGTCATCAATGCGGTGACAAGGCCAGCTGATACCCATGACTGGTCTAGGTCATTTACTAGGTGCAAGAGCAACAACATGCTCAATGCCGAGTGAGGAAGTCGGGCAATCATGCCGATCAGCAACAACAGCGCAATCTGCGGCTGACGCAAAATCTGCAAATAGCTTTTCATGCCCGAAGTGTTCCTTTGCTAGGTAAGGAGCCCGCCGAGTCTAGCTAGGCGCGCTGTGCAAACTAAGTTCTAAAGAATCCACCGCTTCGGTGAATTCGGAGTTTTGGGACAGTCGTCCCTGAATTGCGCTGGTAATTTCCTGCGCTTGGCTAGGGCTTGTCCCCTGTGCGAAAACAAACTGTAAATTAAGTTCTGGTCCGGAACCACCGCCAAGAACGACTTGGCCGTCCTTGGTTCTTGAGCCTACTCCCCTGCCCGGCGCCAGCTTCACTGCCTGCAACTGCGTGAAACCTTCGGTGGCGTTTTGGACTAGGTTGGCGATCTGCTGATTCTGATAACTCGGAATCCATTCGATCTGTTTGGCTAGGTTCCAGACCCCGGGTCGTCGAAGGACAAAGGTAAATTCGCTACCAGGGTCTAGAACTAGTAGTTGGCAATCTTCGCTGACCGCTGAGAGTGCTGCGCGGGGAGCAAATACTGCCACCGGACGAGCTTCCTTATGCCAAGCCTGAAGTCGTTCCACCGTGGTGAAAATTGGAAGCGCCATACGACCATCCGGTGCTTTGATTTTCACCAGTGCCATGTCGGCTTCTTTATCAGCGGCGAAGCCGTGGTCACCCATAGCTTCTTCGCCTAGCTGAGCTACAACGGCAACAAACACTCGGGCTGAGGACATGGCCTTGTGAACTTCCAGCTCGGAACCGCGACCGGCTTGTAGCTCAGTCAGTGCCGCCATGACTTTTGCGTCGGCGCTGCCGTCGTCTTTATCAAAGTTATGTAGCGGGTTGCCCTCACCGCTAAGGTCGCGTCCATCCCAACTCTGACCTGCCGAGTCGGCGGGTGAACCGGCCTGCGCCAGCGCGGCGACGATGTGTCCCGGCAGGTGGCGTTTAGGCGCTGATTCGTTGTGCTCCGTGCTCATAAGTCCATGCTATCTGGGGAATCGATGTTGGTGCAGGGTAGTTTTGATTCTTCATTCATGAGCTTGAACACCACTTGTCGATGACGTCAGTCAATAATTGCCCAATTCGCTAGCTAGTTACCGTCATTTGGGTCAGCTGCAGTGAGTTCAATTTCAGAACAAAAAATTGACGGTTTGAAAGCCTAGGCTTTCAAACCGTCAATAGTGAAGATCAGCTCGCGTTAGCGACGACCGGCAACGTCCAGCGCTTCTTGAAGCGTGAACTGACCAGAGTACAAAGCCTTGCCCATAATTGCGCCTTCGATACCCTCAGGAACAAGTTCGCGCAATACCCGCAGATCCTCTAGCGAAGAGATTCCGCCGGAAGCTACAACAGGCTTATTGGTCTTAGTAGCAATCTCGCGAAGCAATTCAACATTTGGTCCGCGCAAGGTGCCGTCCTTGGTTACGTCAGTTACGACGTAGCGGGCGCATCCTGCGTCTTCCAAACGTGCCAGAACTTCCCATAGATCGCCACCGTCTTTGGTCCATCCGTGGCCTGAAAGCGTAGTGCCTCGCACGTCCATGCCCACAGCAATTTTGTCGCCATGGCGAGCAATCGCCTTTTTGGTCCATTCAGGGTTTTCAAGTGCCGCGGTGCCAAGGTTCACGCGAGTGGCACCGAACTCCAACGCACGGTCCAAGGACGCATCGTCGCGGATACCGCCGGAGAGCTCAACCTTGATGTTCAGTTCCTGTGCGATGCGCTGGACAATCTCGACGTTGCTGCCACGATCAAATGCCGCGTCCAAATCAACGAGGTGGAGCCACTCAGCTCCAGCGTTCTGCCATGAAAGTGCGGCTTCTAACGGGTCGCCATAGCCAGTCTCGGAGCCCGCTTCGCCCTGAACTAGGCGCACGGCCTGTCCTCCGGCGATGTCTACGGCAGGCAAAAGTTCGAGGATTGGTTGCTCGCTCATAATGTCCTTAGTGAAGTAGCGAATGTTCTAAAGGGTCAGTATCCACGCGGCGATGATGCTCATGCCTGCGAGTACCCAGAGTGCGATAACCCAAGAGATATGGGCCTTTTGGCTTTTGAGGGAGATGGCGCCACCTGCGAGGAAAGCACCGACGAACCCAAGCACGATAGTCCACATGTTTAGAGGGTGTCCAACCAGTTGCGCAACAGTCGGGCTCCAGCGTCGCCAGACTTTTCGGGATGGAACTGAACGGCCGACAGCGGACCGTTTTCGACTGCAGCGACGAACGGAGTTCCGTGCGTACTCCACGTGACCTGCGGTGGTGTCATGGCAGGCTGAGTAACGTCAAATTCCCACTTCTGCACTGCGTATGAGTGAACAAAGTAGAATCGTTCGTTTTCAACGCCAGCAAAAAGCTTGCTTCCCTCTGGAGGCTGTACGGTGTTCCATCCCATGTGCGGGATAACATCGGACTTCAGACGCTCCACAGTTCCCGGCCACTCGCCGATGCCCTCGGTTTTCACCCCGTGCTCCACGCCTTGTTCAAAGAACACTTGGTGGCCAACGCAGATACCCAAGACTGGCTGTCCTCCGGCAATGCGGCGACCAATCCAGCGAAGCGATCCGGTAGCGGTGAGTTGTTCCATGACCGATGCGTAGGCACCTACGCCTGGAACGACTAGACCGTCAGCAGCAACAATTTTCTTTGGATCCGCCGTGAGTTCAACCGACGCGCCAGCAGCTTCCAGCGCACGAACGGCAGATCGGACGTTGCCCGAACCGTAGTCGAGAACTACTACATTTTTCTTTGCCACTTAAAGGGCACCCTTCGTGGATGGAATCTTGTCGCCCATGCGCTCATCAAGTTCGACTGCTTCGCGCAGTGCACGAGCAAATGACTTGAACTGAGCTTCAACGATGTGGTGCGGGTCGCGGCCAGAGAGGACCTCGATGTGTGCACAAATCTGAGCGTGGAATGTGATGGCTTCAAATACGTGGCGAGTCATCGATCCGGTGAAGTGACCACCAATAAGGTGGTATTCCTGACCAGCTGGTTCACCGGAGTGCACCAGGTACGGACGACCGGAAACGTCGACCACTGAACGAGACAACGCCTCATCTAGTGGCGCGTACGAGGTGCCGAACCGACGAATTCCCGCCTTATTACCAAGGGCTACACGCAGAACCTCACCGATGGTGATCGCGGTGTCTTCAACGGTGTGGTGCGCATCGATGTGAGTGTCACCCGTGGCTCGCACGGTGAGATCGATCAGCGAATGCTTAGACAACGCCGTAAGCATGTGGTCGTAAAACGGCACAGAGGTGCTGATCTCAGAAACGCCAGTTCCGTCGAGATCTAGCTCAACAAAAATCGACGATTCGCTGGTGACGCGTTCCATGCGGGCGCGACGTGCGCCAATCAATTCGGCAGACATGTCTTCCTTCGCTTGATCCTGATTAGTTGTCCGCGCCGAGCAGTTCGGCGAGACGATCCAAGAATGCTGTAGTTTCTGATTCGGTTCCGGCAGTTACGCGCAGCGTACCCGGGATCCCATTGTCGCGGACAATGATGCCAGCTTCCAGCAACCCCTCCCAGATGGAGTGGGGATCAGCGAGCCCGCCAAAAAAGACAAAGTTGGAGTCTGAGACTGAGGGTTTGAGACCCAATTCCTTGAGACGATCAACAATTCGGTCACGCTGGGTTTTGATGTCCTCAACCTGAGCAAGCAACAATTCAATGTTTTTCAGGGCCGCGATGGCCGTTGCTTGGGTGACTGCCGAGAGGTGATAAGGCAATCGAACCAAACGAATCGCATCGGTTACTTCTGGCGCTGCCGCTAGGTAACCCACGCGGGCTCCAGCCAGACCGAAGGCCTTGGACATGGTCCGCGAAACGATCAGACGCTGTCGGCCTTCAAGCAAGGTGAGTGCTGATTTAGTACTTGCCAGGGAGAACTCGGCGTACGCTTCATCGACGATGACTACACCATTGTGTTCGCTCATTGCGTCGTACACTTCGGTGATGACATCAAGCCCGAGAGCGGTGCCGGTTGGGTTATTGGGGGAACAAAGGAAAACGATGTTCGGTTTGTTTTTGCGAACCTGTTCGGCGGCGGACTGCGCAGAGAGCGTGAAGTCTTCTGCCCGTTCTCCTGCGATGTACGCGGTGTCAGTACCGCTGGCCAGCAACGGGTACATGGAATAGGTTGGGCCAAAGCTCATTAGGCTTCGGTTCGGACCACCGAATGCTTGCAAAATTTGTTGCAGAATCTCGTTGGAACCGTTGGCGGCCCACATGTTCTCTGCAGTTAGTCCGTGGCCAAGATAGTCGGCCAGCAATTCACGAAGTTCGGTGAATTCGCGATCAGGGTATCGATTAAGAGTTGTCGCAGCTTTGGCGACTTCTTGTGCGATGGCTTCCACGACCGTAGTTGGCAATGGATGGGTGTTCTCGTTGACATTCAGCTGGATGGGCACGTCGATTTGTGGTGCGCCATATGGGGATAGCCCGCGGAGATTCTCACGCAAGGGCAGCTGACTCAAAAGTTCACTGCGGTCATTCACGCAACAAGTCTACGTGTGGACGGGCTTGGGCAGTGAATCCGCTACGAACCAAGGTAACAATCGCTTGACCACGTTTTACCTTTAGCCAGCAAGCACTGGAATCGACAGCGAGTCGCCGACATGAATCTGAGTGCCATCAAGCGAGTTCATTTCCGAGATGTGACTAACGGCTGAGGTGACGTCGTAACCTTCAGCGTATTCGCTGGCCAGACTCCAGAGCGTATCGCCAGGGATGACGGTTACGTCTACCGTTTCAACTCCCTCAGGTACTTCCGATGATGCGTGAGCATCCGACGCGAACATCGAGAAGAAGAAGGCCGCGGCGACAGTTAAGGCGAACACTGGAATCCCGATAAGGACGGCCCAGCCCCGGCGGTTGATGCGGATCTTCATTGGTGAACGGGTTTCGTTTGAGTCAAGTGCGACAGTTGCCATGACTATGTCTCCTCAGAAATAGTTGTGATGCGAAGTTGTGTTCGATGATTTAGATTCGAAGACTTGTTCGAATCTAGTACATCTGTTCTAACAGAGCTTTGTCGAACTTGTCCAGAAGTTTTCGAACAAATCTTTGAAAGAACGGAACTTATCTACTAAGATTTCGAAGTAGACGAGCAATGAAAACATCACACCATCTAGCTCCGACAGTTTGGACTCACGAACTTTCGACTGCTTGCTAGGGAAGGCAAACTCTCATGTCAGCTTCACAACGCACTCCGCGATCGAATGCCCGTTCGCTGACGATTCGCCAAAAGAAGATCCTGGAAACGATCCAACGGTCTATCGGAAAGAACGGCTATCCACCATCGATGCGTGAGATTGGTGACTCCGTTGGCCTCAAGAGCTTGTCTAGCGTCACTCATCAGTTGAGCCAACTCGAAAAGCTCGGATACATTCGGCGCGACCCTCGACGTCCCCGCGCAATGGAAATCCTTCTTCCGCTGCAGTTGGCTGACGATAAGGACGAGTCACAGACAACGGAAGTACCCGCTACTGCCGCTGCCGACGATGCCATGGTGATCGAGCTCAGTACTTCAGCCGACACCACCATGGTTCCTTTAGTTGGTCGAATTGCCGCAGGTGGTCCGATCCTTGCCGATCAGTCCGTGGAAGATGTTTTCTCGTTGCCACGCCAGCTAGTGGGTCATGGAGAACTGTTCATGCTCAAGGTTTCAGGCGACTCAATGGTCGACGCTGCGATTTGCGACGGTGACTGGGTAGTTGTTCGTCGTCAGCAGACTGCAGATAATGGCGACATTGTTGCCGCTTTACTGGACGAAGAAGCGACTGTAAAGACTTTCCGTCAGCGCGACGGTCACACTTGGCTGTTGCCGCAGAACTCCCGCTACGAGCCTATTCTTGGTGATGCGGCCACGATCATGGGCCGTGTTGTTTCGGTAATGCGTTCGCTCTAAATAGAGATCTGATCAATGTGGGGCAGATGCCATTGGCATCTGCCCCACATCGTCTAGCTAAATCAATTTCGACTGTCGGACTCACAAGCAGCAGCTGCACTGAATATCATCCAGCGCTGGACTGCAGCCGAGAGCCTGCGTGGTTCCTGATCTACCAAACTGTTGGCGGTCGCCACGACCATCGTGCGTGCTGTCGACCGCGTCCTGCCATCAAGGCGCACATCATTAGCGGCCAGGGCCAGATACCTGACCAAGATTCCAGCAAACAAGTTGCCGTCGCCACCGCCGTTCAGCGAAAGCGCACCGGTGCTGTCGGTCAAGTATTGTGCACTGGCGTGGATCAGCATTGTTGAGTGCTCTAAATCAGCATCTGATCCCAACTCCAGCAAAGCGCCTAGAACCGGCCCTTGGTTATAGGTATAGAGCGCGTCCTCGATCCTGTGCCCGTCCGGCACCAACCGCAGCCCGTCCAAGTACAGCCCGCTGTCAATGCTAAACAGTCTTGCCCGTAGCCAGCTAAGTAGCTTCCGTGATTGGTCGCGTTCACCATTCCGGGCAAAAAATAGAGCGGCTGGTGCGTTAGCCGGCGCGTTTTTGAAGTCCTTCTTCCGGGACCAATACATTCCACCATCTAGGACATCGTCAATGGCTCCGTTGAGCTGTTTTCTCAAAGTGGTGACAGCCTGTTTGGCATTAGCTGAGCTGTGACCATCAAGGCGACGTGAGAATGAAAGTAATCTTTGGCTCGCCAAAGCTAGCCAAGCCATGTCATCAAAAAAGTAGTTTGGGAAGACACCGAAGTTCCGCAGCCGGATCCCCCGCAATAGCTCGACGGCTCGCTGAAGTTCCCGGTGCGCTGCATCTAAGTCATTGTCAGCCAGGTAGGCATAGCCGTCGTCGATGATGGCATCTAGGTAATGAGCCTGCCACCAGTAATTCCACTCGCGTAGCGGATGCGAAATCCCGTTGAGGTCACTGAGCATGCTGCCGTCACGAAGCTGGTGCGCATTGCTGTACGGCAGCCCAATCCACGTTCCGGGCAGTCCAAGAAGACGTTGCCCAAAACGTGAGTGGGTGTCTTGCGCGGCGGTGCGGGCAAGTGTCTTCCAAGACTCCATAGTGCCTTCCGGAGATAAAGATTCCTCTACTTGGCACAGACATTAGCATCTGGCGTAAATGAATCTAGATGGCGCACCGTAGGTGCTTACGCCTACTTCTCTTCTTCGGGTTTGAGCCGCTCTAGGACACCGGTAATAACCTTCTTATCCACGGTGGGCCACATCGGTGGCAGCGTGGCCTTCAAGAAGCTGCCATAGCGTGCAGTGGCCATGCGTGAATCCAAAACCGCCACAACTCCGCGGTCATTGATAGAGCGAATGAGTCGTCCTGCACCCTGCGCCAACCGGATGGCAGCATGAGTCGCTGAGACCTGCATAAAGCCATTGCCGCCGTGTTTAGCAACATCCTCGGTGCGGGCTTTAGAAATCGGGTCATCCGGACGCGGGAAGGGAATCTTGTCGATGATCACGAGTCGGCAGGAATCTCCGGGTACGTCGACACCTTGCCACAGGGTCATCGTGCCAAAGAGACAGGTGTCGCGTTCAGCTGCAAACTGTTCAACCAAGGATTTCATGCTTGCTTCGCCCTGGCACAGAATCTCCACGTCCAATCGTTCCCGAAGGATGCTGGCAGCTTCCTCTGCTGAGCGTTTGGAAGTGAATAGCGCCAGTGCGCCACCGCCCGAGGCCTTGATCAGGTCCTCGATTTCGTCCAAGGTCTCCGCGGCTAGCTGCCGGCCCGGCTTGGGTAGGTGCTTGGCAACGTAGAGAATGCCCTGCTTTGGGTAGTCAAATGGACTACCTACGTCAACGCCGGTCCAGGTCGGAGCTCCTGCACCCATCAATCCCAAGGAACCCGCTACCGCATCAAACTGCGAACCGATAGCCAGTGTTGCGCTGGTCAGCACTACAGTGCGGCCGTCGAATAGCCCCTCTCGGAGCTTTCCCGCCACCGACAATGGTGCCACGTTGAGTGTTGCCGGTTGCGAATCGTCAGCTTCAACATATCCGCGGCCTTCCACAAATTCGCGTGGTCGAGTTGTGTAGAGGACTTCTCGGCGTTCTTCGGATTCAAGCATACGGATGGCATCATCCATCACTGCCTGCATCTGGGATCGAGCGGTCTGCCGTCCGCCATCTGCTGGTGCATTGGCTTCCGGTTTGGACAATGCAAGAATGAGCCGGGCCTGCTCCACAATGTCGTTGAGGGCAATGCCCATATCCTCACGCAGACCCTGTTCTAGCAGGCCGGTAGGAATTCCGGTCAAAGACTTTTCAAGCCGGTTGGAAGCCTTGACCATCTCATCTACGTTGACTCCGCAATGGCGTTTAGCACCGCCTGCGGCTGTCATTACGGTACGCGCCGACAATGCTCCAGAGACCGAGCTTGTCACTCGGTCTTGAAGCTCGTGGGCCTCGTCAATGATTGCTACTTCAAAGTCTGGAAGTACCGACAGGCCTTCGAAAGCTGAGACGGCTAGCAAGGCGTGGTTGGTAATCACGACGTCTGCTTCAGATGCCCGCGCGCGAGCCATCTCGGAGAAGCATTCGTCTGCCATGGGGCACTTTTGAGATCCCAGGCATTCCATTGCTGAAACTGAAACCTGTTTCCATGCCTTGTCGCTGACGCCAGGAACCAGTTCGTCACGGTCACCGGTATCGGTACGATCAGCCCATTCACGAAGCTTTAAGACTTCGCTGGCTAGCGGTGAGTAGGTCGTGCCCGCAGGGACGGCCGGCTCATCCATAGTGAACAGCGTGCCTTCATCATCTGGGTATCCGCCGCCGAGTTTATATTGGCACAGATAATTTGAGCGCCCCTTGAGCAGGGCGACATCCATGGGACGCGAGAGCTTGCCCTTGAGAGATTCGAGTAACCGTGGCACGTCACGACCGACAATCTGCGCCTGCAGTGCCAGCGTAGCGGTGGAGACAATCACTGGCTTAGCGCTAGTTTGCGCGTGAGCCAGCGCCGGAATCAGGTAGCCCATGGACTTACCCGTTCCGGTGCCGGCCTGCACCAGCAAGTGTTCTTCATCTTCCAAGGCGGTCACCACATGCTTGACCATTTCCTGTTGGCCCGTGCGCATGGCACCACCCATGGAAGTGACCGCGGCCTCGAGAAGTTCCAGGGCCTGCTCTTGCTTATCCATGAATGTTGAAGTTCTCCAACTCTGCAGCCAAGGAATCACGTACCTTGACGATCATCCGAGTGCCATCATCTAAATATTCACTTTCCAGAATTTCAGATTCACTCTGGTGTAGCTTCGCGATCAAATCCCCACGGTTGTAAGGAATAAGAACTTCAAGCTGAATTCCGGGTCGTGGAATCAAGGCGCTGATCTTTTCAAGCAGCTCTTCAATTCCTTCACCCGTGTGCGCCGAAACCACCGACGTGTTCGATTCACGGTTACGGATACGTTCAATGACAAATGGGTCAGCAACATCGGCTTTGTTCAGCACAATAACTTCAGGGATGTTCAGTGCGTCAACTTCGCCGAGCACCGTGCGTACCGCTTGAATCTGTCCTTCGGGATCCGGATGCGCAGCGTCAACCACGTGCAAGATCAGATCCGAATCCGCGATTTCTTCCAAGGTTGAGCGGAAGGCTTCCACCAGCTGTGTTGGAAGGTTCGACACAAAACCGACCGTGTCGGCCAGGGTGTAGGTCAGACCGTCTTCCGTGGAGGACTGACGCACGGTTGGATCCAAGGTGGCGAACAGTGCGTTCTCCACCAAAACCCCAGCGTTAGTCAGGCGATTAAGCAACGAGGACTTCCCGGCGTTGGTGTATCCAGCGATAGCTACAGCCGGAACTTCGTTGCGTTTTCGGTTGGCGCGCTTGGCCTCACGAGCCGGCTTCATCGCCTTGATTTCACGGCGAAGCTTGGCCATGCGGTCGCGAATACGGCGGCGATCCATTTCAATCTTGGTTTCACCAGGTCCACGCGAACCGATACCGCCACCGGCAGCACCAACACGGCCACCAGCCTGACGAGACATCGACTCACCCCAACCGCGAAGGCGTGGCAGAAGATATTCAAGCTGAGCAAGCTCGACCTGAGCTTTACCCTCACGGGATGCCGCATGCTGTGCAAAGATATCGAGAATCAAGCTGGTGCGGTCAATAACCTTGACCTTGACGATATCCTCCAGCGCACGGCGCTGGGAAGGTGCCAGTTCGGCGTCAACAACAACGGTATCGGCGCCGGTTGAGGCAACGATTCCGCGCAGTTCTTCAGCCTTGCCTGATCCAAGGAAGGTCGAAGGGTCTGGCTTGCTGCGTCGCTGAACGACGCCGTCAAGAACCTCAGAGCCAGCGGTCTCAGCCAGTGCAGCTAGTTCACGCAGGGAGTTTTCGGCATCAGTAACTGTGCCTTCGTTCCAAATGCCGGCAAGGACTACGCGTTCTAGGCGCAGCTGGCGATACTCAACCTCGGTAACGTCTTCCAGCTCGGTAGACAGGCCGGCAACACGACGCAGAGCGCGTCGCTCAGCTAGATCGTCTTGGTCTCCGTCGAACTGGGACAGGCCAGAAGAGAAACGGTTCAGCGCTGTAGCTTGGCCGGAGAAGATTGAAGAATCTTCCTCGCCGAAGTGCTGGATTTGTGGACTCTGGGCTTCATCAGCTTCGAGGATCCGGTCGATAGCGGCCTGGATCTGGGCATCATCCATTGATGCCGAATCGTGCTCGTGTGACTCGGAGTTAGTCATGGTCTCCTTAGAAGTACTTCGCTTTCCAGAATAGTGCCGAGGACCCCCACTTCGCGACGTGGCGCGTTGGGAGTCAGTCGTTTCATCACTCATTCGTAATCCTTTGCAAAGGCAATCAAATCTGCAGTTAGTCAGGTGAATGCTGGGTTACCGAGGCGCAAAGTCGATTGGCAAGGAGTGTGATGCACAACTTACGGAAAACAAAAAAGACTTCGCCGTCTACTGATTCGCTGTTCGGGCACGCCAAATCGGCACGCCTGCTTCAGGGAAATCACGAGGTAACCACAGCGGTTACGTCTTAGACGAATACGAAAGTCATACGGAAAACTCTATCAGTGAAAATTCTGCTTGCCTATATCGCTTTGATCACGTTGAATGCGCTGGTCTTTGGCCCGACGACGCACAACGATAAACTTTGGTCATGACCTCGGATCATTACTTCACCGCCAGCCCGGCTTCGGCAGACGAACGTCGCACCATTGAGGTTGAGCTTAATGGCTCGACTCGCAAGGTTCAGACGGCTTCTGGGATCTTCTCACCCACCGGGCTAGACAAGGGCACTGCTGTTCTCTTGCAATACGTCCCGACCCCGCGCGGACGCGTATTGGACATTGGCTGCGGTTGGGGACCGATTACCTTGACTGCGGCGGAGCAGTCTCCCGAATCCGAAGTTTATGGCTTAGATGTTAATGAACGTTCCATCGAACTGACGCGACTGAATGCGCAGAGTTTGGGGCTGAAAAATGTCATTGTCGGTACCCCCGATTCCGTTGACCCTCAGCTTCAGTTCGATACGATCTGGTCCAATCCCCCAATTCGCATCGGCAAGGAAGCACTACACGAGCTGTTGCTGCTGTGGCTTCCGCGCTTGGCACCGGGCGGAGATGCCTGGCTGGTAGTCCAAAAGAACCTGGGCAGTGATTCCTTGCAAAAGTGGCTTGTTGAGCAATTGCCAGCACAATGGTCGGTGACTCGCGAAGCGACGTCCAAAGCGTTCCGTGTACTGAAGGTTTCACGTCCGGCCTAAGCTGAACAGAAAAACTGCAGGACCTAGTTGAAACTAGGTCCTGCAGTTTTTTGCTTTGCTCAAAGACCTTTAGGCAGCGCCGATTACCCCGCGGCCCACAAGCTCAGCCGGGCCAGAAAGAATCGTGTCTTCTCCCCCGGCCGCATTTTCACGGAACTCTACGCCGACTACGCCTCCGGGAACTGCCACCGCCCATTGGTTGATCAATGCTGTGCCGCGAGCCCAGTAGCGGACGGCAGCTGCTGCCGCACACGCGCCAGTGCCACATGACAGCGTCTCTCCGACTCCACGTTCATGTACTCGCATGCGCACTTGAGCTACACCGTCTTCTTCGATCAACGGATCACTAGGCACCACAAATTCAACGTTGGTGCCGTTAGGTGGTGTTGGAGCCACATCTGGGGCCTGGAATAGATCAAGGCTTTCAAGCATGTCGAGGTCAGGTAATGCCACCACGGTGTGCGGGTTACCCATAGTGATGCTCAAAGCTGGAAGGGCCTGCTCCCAGCCGCGAGGCTTAACCATGGAATCGACGGACTCTGCCGTAGCTTTCTCTTCATGGATCAATCCCCATGGTCCAAGATTCACTGCATAACCATCGACAATCCGGGTAATGGTTTTGATCCCTGCGCGACTACCGATCTGGATGCTCTGACCTACCTGCAGATCGACTAATCCCTCTGCAATAAGAAAGTGAGCAAAAGCGCGTACACCGTTGCCGCACATTTCAGCAATCGAGCCATCGCCATTGCGGTAGTCCATGAACCAATAAGCGTCTGGATTCTCCACGGCCTGTGTCTGGTATCCAGAGACCTGAGCGGTGGGAACTGCACGGATCAATCCGTCACCACCAATGCCAAAGCGCCGATGGCACAGCGCTGCTACTTGCTGTTCGCTCAGGTCTAGCTGGCCTTCTGGGTCCGAGATCAAAACAAAGTCGTTTCCCGTGGCGTGACCTTTAGCGAAAGGTTGCCCAGCTAATTGTTCTAGTTCGGTGGTGTACATCGATACTCCTAGCGTGTTGGTGCTTCGCTGGCCGAGCCAACGAGGGAAAGTGCTTTACCAATCAGGTCCGGTTCAGTGGGATTCAGCCAGCTCACCCGCGGGTCAGCGTTGAACCAGGTGATCTGACGACGGGCAAATTTACGGGTGGCGATAACAGTCTGGTTGATTGCCTCAGCCCTACTGATTTCTCCATCGAGATAATCGGTGTACTGCTGATAACCGATGGCGCGTGAAGCAGTTTTTCCCTCACGTAGCCCGTGTTCGAGCAGTCCTGCAACTTCTTCGGCTAGTCCCATCGCATCCATTTTGTGTACGCGTGATTCCAATGCTTCATGCAACGCCGAGCGATCGTAATTTAGTCCGATCTGAATGGCGGGAGCAAAATACTCGCGCTGTGGCATGTATGAGCTGAAGGGTCGGCCCGAGATTTCAAAAACTTCTAATGCCCTGACAGCTCGACGCACATCAAGATTTCGCGCAGCTGAAATGGGATCAACATCAGCTAGTCTACGGCGCAAGTCTCCGTCGCCCATAGCTTGAACTTCTGCGTCCAAGCGCTGACGAACATCAGGATCGGTGGGCGGAAAATCGATCACGTCCAAGGCAGCACGCACGTAGAGGCCCGAACCGCCCACCATAACCGGGACTTTTCCGCGTGCCCGGATATTCGCAAAATGCTCTCGTGCTTGGGCTTGGAAGGTAGCCACGGAAGCTTCCTGAGTAATGGACAAGGTATCCATCAAGTGGTGCGCAACTCCGCCACGTTCGGACACAGGAAGTTTTGCTGTTCCAATATCCATGCCGCGGTAAAACTGAAGCGCATCGGAGTTGACAATTTCCCCGTCCAGTTCCTGGGCGAGGGCGATGGCTAGATCGGATTTTCCGGTGCCGGTGGGACCGACTACTGCGATGACTGGTAATTGAGAATTTCTCATTCGGCTAGCTGCGCACCTTCAAAGTTGGCATACCCAAATTTGCACGGCCAGCAGTAGAGCTAGTTCCTATACTCGGTACACCGCAGCTTTCTGCCTGCGCCCGATCCCACGCATCTCCGGCGCGCGAACGACGTAGTTCAAACTGTTCCAGGCTCGGATCTGAGACTAAGTGGAAGGCAGCTACTTCGGTAATTGGTAAGGTCACTAAATCTCCGGGTCGAGGGGTTGGTGCACCGGCCGGCACTGAGAAGTGAACAAGACGCTGGTCCTGTCCCCGACCGGCCATGCGGTGCGTTTCTTCAGACTTTCGTCCGGATTGTTCGGTAACCATAACCTCAACAGTACGGCCAAGTTGCTTGGCGTTCTCCTCTTTGGAGATCCGATCTTGCAAAGCGGTGAGACGTTCGTAGCGTTCTTGGACCACTGCTTTGGGCAGCTGATCTTCCAAAGTTGCTGCCGGTGTCCCGGGCCGCTTGGAATATTGGAAGGTGAAGGCGGAGGCGAATCGCGACGCTTCCACAACATCCATGGTCGCTTGGAAATCTTCTTCGGTTTCTCCGGGGAATCCAACAATGATGTCGGTAGTTATCGCTGCATTCGGAATTTGTTCGCGGACTTTGTCCAAGATGCCCAAGAATTTTTTGGAGCGATAGGAACGGCGCATATCCTTGAGCACCTTGTCTGAACCGGACTGCAGTGGCATGTGCAACTGTGGCATGACATTGGGAGTCTGGGACATCGCCTCGATGACGTCATCAGTGAACGCAGCAGGGTGTGGACTGGTGAACCGGACGCGTTCCAGTCCCTGGATCTCTCCGCAGGCACGCAATAATTTGCCGAAAGCTAGACGGTCACCAAATTCGACTCCGTACGAGTTTACGTTCTGACCTAAAAGAGTGACCTCAATGGCACCATCATCAACGAGTGCTTGAATCTCCGCCAGAATTTCTCCTGGTCGCCGGTCTCGTTCCTTACCGCGCAGGGAAGGAACAATGCAGAATGTGCAGGTGTTATTGCAGCCCACCGAAATGGAGACCCACCCGGCGTAAACCGACTCACGTCGCGTAGGCAAAGTGGATGGAAAGACATCCAACGATTCAAGGATCTCCAGCTCCGCCTTTTTGTTGTGCTCTGAACGAGCCAGCAACGTGGGTAGAGAACCAATATTGTGGGTGCCAAAAACGACATCTACCCAAGGTGCCTTTTTGAGGATCGAGTCTCGATCCTTCTGGGCAAGGCAGCCGCCCACAGCGATCTGCATGGTTGGACGTTCTGCTTTGATGTTTTTGAGAATACCGAGGTTTCCGTAAAGCTTATTGTCCGCATTCTCGCGAACTGCGCAGGTGTTAAAGACGACGACATCGGCGACTTCATCTTCGCGCTCTTCTGGTTTGCGGTTCAGTCCCGCGTTTTCTAACAGACCTGAAAGACGCTCAGAGTCATGGACATTCATTTGGCAGCCAAAGGTACGCACTTCATAGGTTCGCGTCGCTTCTTCAGCGGTCGAGTTGCTATTGGTTTGTTGCTCAGTCACCCGTTAAGATTACCGAAACTTCGGTGGTACAGAAATATAGGTAACCCTAGGGTGAACCCCGGCTCCCCCACCTACGGCGGTGATCTTGTCGGGCCGTCGCCTGCGTTGATCTTCCAGATAAGATAAATCAGAGTAGTCGGGTACAAGATCATCTAAGACGAGGAAACTTGGGCATGCGTAGCTCCCGAAAGCGGTCAACAAGTTCCACTCCACCGCGGCCAAATCTCTCGCGGGGCATGAAAAAATTTCATTGGTGGATGGCTTCGCTAACGGCTCTACTCGTGCTGGTCGTACCGATTACGATCGGTGTCATCCCGCCGATCGATTACAAAACAGATAAATTGCTCTTTAATATTGGGCTGATCTCGGTGCTTGTTGGCGTGTGCGTCATAAGCATCTGGGTCTTCCAGAGCGTGGATGATTGGATCTTCCGGTTGAGCAGGCATTCCAAACGGCGAGAGTGACCGCTAGATCTCAGATCCGAAGCGCTCTTCCCATTCTTCGCGAGCAACTTTAAAGGCCATACCGCCGTTGTAACCTTTACGCCCGAGCATTCCTACCAACCGGCGCAGCGACCTATCTCGATCTACCCCCATCGATTCTGGGCGTAGTTTGGCACGGACAAGTTCACGAGCTCGCTGTTCCTCAGCCTCGTCGTCAATTTGTTCGAGCGCCTCGGCCGCAAGTTCATCGTCCACGCCTTTAGAACGTAGCTCGTGTTTGATGGCTCCGCGGGCAAGTCCGCGTGAACGGGCACGAGTGACTACCCAGGACTTGGCGAATCGTTGGTCATCAACCAAATTGATCTCTGCATAGCGCTCGATGACTTCATCAGCGATCTCTTCTGGGCATTCCTTGTCCAGCAGTTTATCTTTGAGCTGCTTGGCAGTCTTGTCACCAGCCGTTAGTTGGCGAAGCAAGATACCGCGAGCTTTTTCTCGCCACTGATCATCGCTAAGCTCTTCGGGTTCTCCCGATTCACGAGCTGCCTTACGCGCTGCACGCGTCTCGCGTCGTTCTTTTTTTGAAGGTATTGCTGGCGCAGGTGTTACCGGTGCCGCAACGATGCGTTGCATGGCTTCGCGAATTTCGTCGATGCTCTCAGGTTTTTTGTCATCCTCCTGAGGCAAAGGCGCAATAATGACAGGCTTTTGCTCTGTGCTAGCTCGCGGCTCATTGGCTTTGGCAGCAAGCTTCGATTGGATTTCTTCCGGATCAGGCTTGGCCCAGTCTGGCATGTCCTCAAAGTCACCCTGAAACTCTTTGGAAACGGACGTAGCGTCCGACCCGGATTTGTATCCGGGTCGGACGCTACGTCGTTGGAAGCTTGAGCTCACTACTTGTCGCCCTCGACAACTCGCAGTTCTGTCTCGTCTTCTTCAGCTTCGTCCTTAGGTATGACGCCAAGCTTCTGCAAGATCTGACGTTCTAGTTCATCAGACAGATCTGGGTTATCGCGCAGGAAGCGACGAGCGTTTTCCTTACCCTGTCCCAGCTGGTCTCCGTCATAGGTGAACCAAGCACCGGACTTCTTGACCAGGTTGTGCTCTACACCCATGTCGATGAGGGAGCCTTCACGCGAGATTCCGTGACCGTAAAGGATATCGAATTCTGCTTGCTTGAAAGGAGGAGCCATCTTGTTTTTGACAACCTTGCAACGAGTGCGGTTACCAACTGGGTTGGTGCCCTCTTTCAAGGTTTCAATTCGACGGATATCAATACGAACCGAAGCGTAGAACTTCAGTGCCTTACCGCCGGTGGTGGTTTCTGGGCTGCCGAAGAAGACACCGATCTTTTCACGCAACTGGTTGATGAAGACTGCAGTGGTCTTCGAGTGCGAGAGGCGGCCGGTGATCTTACGCAGTGCCTGCGACATCAGACGAGCCTGAAGGCCAACGTGGCTGTCGCCCATTTCGCCTTCAATTTCTGCACGGGGAACCAAGGCGGCAACGGAGTCAATGACGATGATGTCTAGTGCGCCTGAGCCCACGAGCATATCCATGATTTCCAATGCTTGCTCACCGGTATCTGGCTGAGAAACAAGCAGGGCGTCGGTGTCCACACCGAGCTTCTTGGCGTATTCAGGATCCAAAGCGTGCTCAGCATCGATGAATGCTGCAACGCCGCCGGCCCGCTGCGCACTGGCTACAGCATGCAAGGCAACGGTGGTCTTACCCGAGGATTCTGGACCATAGATCTCCACCACGCGACCGCGTGGCAGGCCGCCAATTCCCAGAGCGACGTCCAATGCGACCGAACCGGTAGGAATTACTTCAATTGGTGCACGGGTTTCATCGCCCAAACGCATGACCGAGCCCTTGCCATAGGCCTTGTCGATTTGTCCGAGGACAGCTTCTAGAGCCTTTTCTCGATCATTATTTGCTGCCATGGTTCACCTTTGCTCGTGCAAGCCTCTAGCGACCTGCTCATGATTTATGTCCTGCTGTAGACAGTATGCTCGTCCACCGACACTTTGGACTCGGATAGCCCTCAAGTGTGGACAATCTCAGTGCGTAAGTTTTTGTTGCAGTTTCCTGCGTTGCTTCTAGGATAAGCATATCCGAACAGATGTTCGAAATTCAACACAGGGTTTTCGAAGGATCGAAAATAGAATTTTCGAATTTTCCTCCTAGGACTCCTTGGGTTCGATGTCGATACCAAGCCAGCGTTCCGCCGGAACGTCCTGGGCCAGACACAATGCTTCCCAGACCTGCTTAGGCTTGATCCCTTTGTCTATTGCCTCAGACGCCGTCAGGCTGTCCAACTCGGTCAGTGCCATGGAGTCGGCCAATACATGCGAGTACCGCTGGCCGAACTCGGCTTCCATATTGCGCCAGAAATCGCTGATTTTCACCTAGTTATTCTCCCATGACATAGGCAAGGAGCCCACGCAATACACGTGGACTCCTTGCGTGGCTCCGGTAACCCGATTACTGAGCTGCGGCAACCAAAAGACTTGTTGAATTTAGACCGAAGCCAATGGCTTGCCGGTGCTCTTGTCGGCGAATTCGTTCGCCATGTCCATTGGCACGGTATCTGGGATAGCAATACCCTCGGCTAGGGCTACGCGTTCAGAAACTTCGCGCAACATCAGGGACAGTGGAATTTCTAGTGCCACGCAGATCGAGGAAAGCAGCTCAGAAGAGGCTTCCTTCTGACCGCGCTCAACTTCGGAAAGATATCCGAGGGATACGCGGGCGCTATGCGAAACCTCGCGAAGCGTACGACCCTGGCGTTGACGGACGTCACGCAGAACATCGCCGATTTCATGACGGAGTACTACCATTTTGTGCTCCTCCTTCTCGGGCTGGACCGTATGGGCTTCTCCCATATCGCGCCAACGGACAACACCATTGACAGTAAAGGGTTGCTTGACCATAAATTTAGCCTTTGCTCCTAGGTCCATCTCGAAGATCTGTTCAATACGGGGCCAACCTTGCGACCCTGTAATTCGTACAACGGTGGGTCATACGATTTTGTTCCCTAAACTCAGCCTAATCGGAAAAATGCGACGCGTGCCACATAAAAGGCGATTTTTGCTAAATATCTCGGGAGAAATAGTATTGCGTGTCTTACTGTGAAGAAGCTTTATCTAACATGGCAGCCATCTGGTGGATGGCCGCTTGAGTGCTTTGCTCTCGAATCTGCGAGCGATCCCCCACAAAGTGGTGCTCCTTAGTCCCGGACTCAGCACCCCATGCCCATCCGATAAAGACCGTGCCTACCGGCTTCCCATCGTGAGCCTCTGGCCCGGCGACGCCCGTGGCCGAGATAGCCAGCTGCGCACCGCATGCGCGCAACGCACCCACGGCCATTTGGCGTGCAACTTCAGGATCCACTGAGCCGTTGCTCTGCAGCAAGGATGCATCCACGTTCAGTAGCTCGCGCTTGACGTCCGAGGAATAGCTAACAACTCCCCCACGCAAGACTGCGGAAGCTCCGGGCACTTCGGCCAAGCGCGCCGCGATCATCCCCGCGGTCAACGACTCCGCAGTGGCCAGCTGTACGCCTTGTTCGATCGCGGCAGCAATCACCGCGGGTGCCTGTGCCTTGAGCATGATCCGGCGCCTTACTTCTGCTTCTTAGCGGCAGCAACAAGCTGCCCGGCCTTGATGATGTACTCGACGCCAGTCACCACGGTGACCGCCAGGGTCAGTAGCATCAGGTACCAAGCCACGGTGTGCAACCAGGCAATCTCTTGAGTCCACGGCAACAGGTACAGTCCGATAACCACGGACTGCAATACGGTCTTGATCTTGCCGCCCATATTGGCCGCGATCACCCCGTAACGGATCACCACAACGCGCAGTAGGGTGATGCCCCACTCACGAACCAGGATCACGATGGTGACCCACCAAGGCAGCTCCGCCAAGATCGAGAAGCTAACCAACGCTGCACCGGTCAGTAGCTTGTCCGCGATCGGATCAGCGATCTTGCCGAAGTTGGTTATCAACCCACGACTACGGGCCAGATCCCCGTCGAGCTTGTCGGTGTACATAGCCAGCACAAACAGCACCAGAGCAACCCAGCGCCACAGGCCTTGCTCGGAGTCATCGGCCAGCAGTGCCCACACAAAGAAGGGCACCATGATAATGCGGATGGTGGTGAGCACGTTGGCGATGTTCAGCGTCGGTACCGGTGGCTGGGCGCCTGGGCCAGCTTGCTCGCTCATGGGTATTAGTTTCTTCCTGTCAGGTCCCAGGCGTCTTCGCCAGGTTCGTCGGAGCCGTCAAAGTAGTCCACGGCTTGCTCTCGATCATCAAGGTCCTTGGCCACCAGATCCTCGGCGTATTCCGCCACCGGATCAGCGTGGTTTACGTTGGCCTCCTGGACCAAGGCAGCCTCGCTGGCCGACATGGTCGTGTTGGCTGGATCATCGCCGCGCATAGCGGCAAGGACCATCGGCAAGTCATCGGGCTGGATGAGTACATCGCGGGCCTTGGAGCCTTCAGAAGGACCAACCACGCCGCGCGATTCCATCAAGTCCATGAGCCGTCCGGCCTTGGCAAAACCAACACGCAACTTACGCTGCAACATCGAGGTGGAACCAAACTGGCTGGTCACTACAAGCTCGGTGGCTTGCAGCAATAGATCCAGATCGTCTCCGATGTCCTCATCGATCTGCTTCTTCTTCTCGGCGACCGGAATCACGTCTTCACGGTATTCAGGTGAAAGCTGGGTCTTGACGTGTTCAACCACGCGCTGAATTTCAGATTCGGTCACCCAAGCACCCTGCACACGCATCGGCTTGGAAGATCCCATAGGCAGGAACAGGGCGTCACCTTGACCAAGCAACTTTTCGGCACCTGGCTGGTCCAAGACCACGCGGGAGTCGGTGACCGAGGAGGTTGCAAAGGCCATGCGCGAAGGTACGTTGGCCTTGATCAGACCAGTCACCACATCCACCGATGGACGCTGGGTAGCGAGCACCAGGTGGATACCAGCAGCACGTGCCAGCTGGGTGATACGCACGATGGACTCTTCCACATCGCGTGGAGCGACCATCATCAAGTCTGCGAGCTCGTCAACAATCACCAAAAGGTAAGGGTAGGGCTTAAGCACTCGCTTGGAACCTTCGGGCGGGTGAACCTTGCCAGCCTTAACTGCCTTATTGAAGTCGTCGATGTGCTTAAAGCCGAAGTTGGCCAAGTCGTCGTAGCGGGTGTCCATTTCACGCACCACCCAGCCCAAGGCTTCGGCAGCCTTTTTCGGGTTGGTGATGATCGGGGTGATCAGGTGAGGCACACCCTCATAGGCGGTAAGTTCCACGCGCTTAGGGTCAACCATCACCATGCGCACCTCATCAGGGGTGGCGCGCATCAGGATGGAGGTGATCATCGAATTCACAAACGAAGACTTACCTGCACCGGTAGCACCTGCCACCAAAAGGTGAGGCATCTTGGCGAGATTCGCTACAACAAAGCCGCCTTCAACGTCCTTGCCCACGCCCATCACCATTGGGTGTTCGGTCTTGCGCGCATTGTTGCTGCGCAGCACATCACCGAGGGCGACAACTTCCTTGTCGGTATTCGGGATCTCGATACCGATAGCGGATTTGCCCGGGATCGGAGAAAGGATACGAACGTCAGAGGAAGCAACGGCGTAGGAGATGTTCTTGGCCAGCGCGGTGACCTTTTCCACCTTGGTGCCCGGGGAAAGTTCGATCTCGTAGCGGGTGACCGTAGGTCCGCGGGAGAAGCCGGTGACCTGAGCATCAACCTTGAACTGCTGCAAGGTATTAGTCAGTGCATCAACTACTACCTGGTTGGCTTCGGACGCTTCCTTGGCCGGCGGGCCGGCAGGCAGGTAGTGGTCCTCTGGCAAGGTGTATGTGACATCCCCGGAGAGCTGCAGTTGTTCGCTGCGTGCAGGGATCGGTGACTGCGGGCCGGCGGAAAGGCCAGCGGCGCGCGAGGACACCTGATCCATGGCGGAAGTGGTAGCTTCCGGCTCAGCGTTTAAGCCGATATTGGCCATGATCTCGGCCATTTCGCTTTCGGCCTTGGTCGGGCGCTTCACCCCAGGTGGTGGGCCAGCTGGCTTGGGAATCGACGTTTCGGCAATGGCCTGAGTCGCAGCTTCAGAAGCGTCTTCTGCTTCATCGTCAAAGGTTGGACGAGCGATAGCCTGAGTGGCCGCTTCATCGGCATCAAAGATCTTGCCCGAGTTGCGCTGAGCTACAGGCAATGAGGTGGTTGATGCTTCCGAGACATCAGCAGGATCGATCACTGCCTTGTCGTAGGCGACATCACCTGGACGGTCCGTACTCTCGCTACCGTGACCATCTACGTCGTAAACCTCGGTCACCTGGCGGGCCGCAGCAGCACGGCGTTCAAAGAAGCCAGGCTTCTTCTTTTTTGGAGCTGGCGTCTGGGCCTCTTCATCTGGGTAGAGGTAGGACTGGTCGTGGTCCTCGCGCGTTGAGTCAAGCTCAGGGACAGCCGCCTGACGTGCCGGACGAGTAGCGTTCGGGTCTTGGCCCAGCAAACGGTTGTAACCACCGCGGATCCGTTCAGGGATCTGGGTGAAGGGTGTTGCGGTGACAATCAGAATGGACATAAACGCCAAGAAGATGAACACTGCCATGGCCCCTGGCACGGTGATCAGCATGCCCAGTGGCGTACCCAAAATGGAGCCAACCATACCGCCGGCGTTCCACAAAAGTTCAAAGTCATCCGAGACTGAAGGAGAGCCCTTAGCCAACGATGCAATGGATGAACCGGAAAGGGTCATGATCAGCAGGCCAATACCAATACGGTTGTTGGCGGTCACTGCTTCTGGGTAGCGGAACAGTCGGAAGGCACCGACGAACAAAATCACTGGCAATAAGACTGCCATGAAGCCCAGGGTGCCACCGGCAACGGCATGCACACCTTGACCGAACCATCCTGATTCTCGCAGGCCCCACCATTCGATGATCGCTACGGTGACCGCGATGAGGGCAAGGAAGAGCCCGGTTCCGTCACGGCGAAGTTCGTAGTCAGGGTTCACCGTTCCACCGATACGGCGGAATGCGCCACCAAAGATCCGAGCGATCCCCATCCAGACGCTGCGCAGGGCGCGTAAGGGTAGGGCGAGTTCCTGTTCCGGATTCTCGGGTGTTTTCTTGGAGGGCGAAGTACCGGACGCTTTGGGTTTGCGCGTCGTCGGCTTCTTCGTCCCCTGAGACTGAGTACGTGGGGCCATAGTTCTAGAGTATCGCCAATGGCTGTATGCACCCCGAATTTACACGTCTGCTCGGGGTTTGGCAGGGGCTAGAGAAGGATCACGTACCTAGTCTTCGCCCGAGCGCTCTAAGCCCTCTGGCTACGCGAGTGGTTCAGGTTCAATCCGGCGACGATCACAAAACCAACAGCAAAACAGACAAGCAAGAATCCCAGTGCAGTCAACGTAGACGGCCACGGATCCTGCGCGTTGATTCCTAGACCAATAATCAATACTGCTGGCAGAACCCCTGCGACTACGGCGCCGAAGCCCGCAGCCACTGATTGTGTAGCCGAGGTATCTGACGCGCACTTCACGGCGTGGATCTCGATGGCCACATACATCGCGGAACAGCACAGTACTCCCATGACTATTCCGCTCAACGCTGCAATTAGAACCCATAGCCAGATGCCGCCACTGATCCAAGCCCAAAGGCCACTGCTGGAAATCTCGTCCACTGCAAATGATCCGAACATCGCAGAAAAAGCTACTATGCCAAGGACCATGCCCACCGCGCCAGAGATCATGAACATTGTTTTGGTCATGTCGGACACTGGCGCAGCGGTCATCTGGTTCATGGCTTCAGTCTAGGTTGCTCAGGTGGCGTTCACTAGTAGTTTTATTGATTTGTTCGTAACGATTTTGACACCGTTGCCGCGCTTGCTGAGCTAGGAAAAGTCCAACCCGAGCAATGCGTTTTCGGTGACTTCCGGCAATGCTGGATGGATCCAATATTGATTGCTTGCTACTTCACGTACGTCTAGGTCAAAAGCCATGACCGTGATCATCTGCTGGATTAACGATGAGGCTTGCGGCCCCATGTAGTGAGCACCCAACAGCTTTCCGGTGTGCTTGTCAGCAATGAGCTTGGCGATGCCGGTTTTGTCTTCCATGGCCCAGCCGTACGCGACATCACCATACTTCTGCACCTTGACGGTCACCTCGTGCCCTGCCTCGCGGGCTTCTTCTTCGGTCATGCCAACATAGGCAATTTGCGGGTGCGTAAAGACCGCCGCCGGGACGTGCTCGTGTGGCATTTTCTTCAGCGCGTCAGGGTTGAGCAAGTTATGACGTACCGCGCGCATTTCAGCATTGGCAACATGCTTGAGCATGTATGGCGAGGAGATATCCCCCAGCGCCCAGATGCCTTCGGCCGAAGTGGAGCGACCATATTCGTCTACGCTGATGCGCCCATCTTTAGCGTCAATGCCGGCTGATTCCAGATCCAGCTGGTCACCGTTAGGAGTGCGACCTGTTGCCACAAGTAGTACTTCCCCGCTCACTGTGGATCCATCATCCATTTCCACCGTTACTTCTGAGTCCCCTTGGCTCACGCCGGTGATGTTTCGCCCCATACGCACGTCATAGCGTTTCGCAGCCAATTCATTAAAGGATTCGCGAAGCTCGGTATCGAGGTGGCGCAGTAACTGCGAGCGCGCGATGATGCTGACCTTGGTGCCTAGCGCTTCAAAGACGTGAGCGAACTCCATGGCAATGTATCCGCCACCAACGATCACGATGGATTTTGGTTGCTGCGCTAGGCGCATGATGTCTTCATTGGTGTGGAAATGCACGCCTGATTCGGCAATCACTTCGGGAATCACCGGACGTGATCCAGCGGCCAAGACTATCTGGTCCGCGCTGATCGTTTTGGTTTCTGATCCTTGCCCTGTTCGCAAAGTACGCTCGGATACAAAACGTGCATGCTGATCATAGACGTCGATATTTGGAGTCTTATCTCCGCGTCGATACTCTTCCCCACCCTTGGCGATGAGATCAATCCGCTGATCAAATACCCGGTCAACAATGCTTGACCAGTCGACGGAATTCACTTGGGAGTCAACCCCTAAACGCGATGACTCCCTTGTTTCCAAAGCAGTATCAGCTGCGTAGACGTACATCTTGGTGGGAATGCAACCAACGTTGAGGCAGGTACCTCCGAACGCACCCTTTTCGATGACGGCAATTGATTTGTCATCAAATTCGGGTCCAGGAATTGAATTACCCGAGCCGGTGCCAAGGATGATCAGGTCGTAGTGCTTGTCTACCTTTACTGCTTCGGATGTCATCTTGCTTGGTCCCTTTCGCGGCGACTGATTGAACAGGTAACTGAACAGGGTGGCGTTCACTACCTATCGGGAGGCTATCACTTTGCTGAAGACCTCTGGGTATCTGGATTGTGCGTTAAAACACGTCAACGGTCATCCTTGAGGATTTACTCCCGTAAAGATGACCGTTGAAGTGAACAGTAAATAAGTTAGCGCTTTAGGACCTAAAGACCTTGGTCAGACAACCAAGATTTTGCAATGTCCGCAGCTGACTTCTTATCAACGGTGCTCTGCACGTTCAGGTCAATAAGCTCTTCAGCGGTGAGCTTCTTGCTCACTGGATCCAAGACCTTCCCAAGCTCTTCAGACTGATCCGCCGTAACGACAGGAACAACGTTCGAGGCAAGGAAGAGGGACTTAGGATCTTCAAGTACCACTAGGTCTTCGGTCTTGATGCGAGGATCCGCGGTAAATACGTTAGCCACGTTCACGGTGCCAGCCACAAGATCTTCAACCGTCGTATCACCAGTGGCAGAGAAATCAGTCTTCACTCCGTAAGTGCTTTCCAATCCCTTCGGGCCGTAAGGACGTTCGGCAAGCTCTGGTGGACCACCAAGAGTCAATTCATCTTTGACCTTTGCCAAGTCCTCGATGCTTTTCAGATTATTGTCGTCGGCAAATTTGCGGGTGACGGTGTAGGAGTCCTGGTCCGAGGCTTCCGCTTCATCCAAAACAGCCAACGAGTCAGGCAGCTGGCCTTCTAGTTCCTTGTACACATCCGCAGATGAGCGAGACTTAGTATCTTCCTTGAAGAACTGCAGCAGGTTACCGGTGTACTCAGGGAACACGTTGATGCTGCCGTTTTCGAGCTGCGGCATGTATGCGTCGCGCTGGCCAATGTTGAACTTTCGTTCAACTTCAAGCCCAGAATTCTCCAGAGCCTGCGCGTAGATCTCCGCGACGATTTCATTGGAATAGTAAGCCTGTGAACCTACAACGATTTTCTCGGAGCCACTGTTTTCCGAGCCACTCTGCGTGGCCAATGGATCCGAGCTAGAGCAACCAGCCAAGGTTAGTGCTCCAGCTGTGATTACTGCAGCAACGCGTGATGCCTGCTTTATTCTCATGTCAGTTCTTTCTCTTGTGCGAGTGAAGATTTCGAATCTTGAGTTCTAACTTTTCTCTGCTTTGATCCTAGTGCGCGAGGCACTGCCGCTTTCTGTCCCATGGCAAGGAGCATGTCGAGCAGCAAGGCCACCACGGCTACAAGCAGAGCGCCACCGAGAACCATGTCGAAGCGACGCAGATTCAGCCCGGTAATAATCGGCAAGCCGAGACCGCCAAGGTTTACATACGCTGCGATGGTTACCGTAGCGACTACCTGCAACACTGCTGCTCGAATACCGCCAACTAATAGTGAGAGCCCAAGAGGTATCTCAACTTTGAACAAAATTTGCCATTCAGTCATTCCCATAGCTCGGGCCGCGTCGATGGTTTTCCGGTCAATCGCTTCGAAACCTGTATAGGCTCCGGCCAGTAATGACGGAATAGCCAATACGACAAATGCTAGGACAGCCGCTTCTGGTTTGTGGGTGACGCCCAAAAGCAACACCAGCAATATCAACAATCCAAAAGACGGTACCGCACGGGCAATACCAGCTGCCCCCACCGCGATCTCTCGTCCCTTACCGGTATGCCCGATGGCCCAGCCGACAGGAATCGCGATAGCCCCGGCAATCACGACCGAGATGAAGGTGAACAGCAGATGCTGTCCCAGTAGTACGGCCAGCCCATCTTTGCCTTCCCATTGTTCTGGGGCGACCAGCCACTTGAATGCGTCAGATAGTAGGTTCATGAGGCCACCGCTGCAGTAGCCTGAGCTTGTACCGAACGGCTTCGCCGGTTATCTGTTCTGCTCCATGGCATGAGCCAACGGCCGATCAGCATCAACAGTAGATCAACAACCAAAGCAATCAGCGCCACCGCCAATAGGCCGGCAAATACCTCAACGATGATGCGTCGCTGCAAACCATTGGTGAACAAGTAGCCCAGGTTTGTCACGCCTACCAGGATGCCCACCGTGGCCAGCGAAATCGTGCTCACTGCAGTGACCCGAAGTCCCGCCAGAATCACTGGACCAGCTAGTGGCAGGTCAACAGCGAAGAATCGGCGGGTTGTTCCGTACCCCATTGCGGTAGCTGCCGAACGAGCTGCGGGGTCAACAGAGTTTAGACCGTCAACAACACCACGAACCATGATGGCCACAGCATAAAGGCTCAAAGCTACGATCAGGTTGGCTTCGCTAATCGCGCTCATTCCGGTAATCACCGGAAGAATCATCAACAACGCGAGCGAACGAATCGTGTAAAGCAGGCCAGTCAGGGTCACCAACGGTCCGCCAACGAGTTTGTATCGCCACGCCACCCAACCCAAGGGAAGGGAGAGCACAAATCCGATGACAATGGCGATCAAGGACTGTCGCAAGTGCTCTATCGACAGTGAACTTATCAGTTGAAAATTCTCAGAAATCCAACTCATTACCGCGGCCCGTCTTCAACGAGTCGGCCCTGAGTTCGGCCCTGCGAATCCACCAGTACCGGGCCTTGTGGTGTTTGTTTGACGCTCATGGCGCGAGCGCCACGGTCTGTCCCAATGAAGGAAGAGACAAAATCATTGGCTGGATTTTCGATGATTTCGCTCGGGCTACCTACCTGAAGCTTTTGGGCACCCGCAGCAAGGATGACCACTTGGTCCCCCAGCAAAAACGCTTCGTCGATATCGTGGGTGACAAAAACGATGGTTTTGTCGAGTTCCTTTTGTAGCCGCAATAGTTCGCTTTGCAGTTCGGAGCGCACGATGGGATCTACTGCGCCAAAGGGCTCATCCATCAGCAAAATATTTGGGTCCGAAGCCAAGCCTCGGGCTACACCGACACGTTGTTGCTGGCCACCGGAGAGCTGGTGCGGGTACCGATCTGCCATTGAAGTAGGCAAGCCCACGGTCTCCATCAATTCCAACGCTCTGCGGCGTGAGTCCCTACGCGATTGCCCCATTAGACGTGGAACGGTGGCGATATTATCGGCCACGGTGAAATGCGGAAGTAATCCTGAGTTCTGCATAACGTAGCCAATACTGCGGCGAAGCTCCACTGCATTTTTAGTGGAAATGTCTTCCCCATCGATTCGCACCGTTCCGGAGCTTGGGTCCACCATCCGGTTGATCATTCGTAGCAAAGTAGTCTTGCCACAACCGGAAGAACCAACAAAAACTGTGGAACTGTGTGCAGGAATCTGCAGGTTGAAATCCTTGACTGCCGTCGTACCATCCGGGTAGTGCTTGGATATGTTCTCGAATTCAATCATGTGCCGACTCCTATAGATGGCTTTGAAGATAATTCTGCCTCAAAGGACCTCGAAGAACACTGGTACGGCACGGATCTTTCTGCGTTACTGCTGATTCTCTCGATCAATGCCAAATAATGCTCTAGTCACCAGTAGGATTTAGACGGATTCTTCACCGATTATAAGGATCCTCATGAAGCTTCGAACCTTTGCCTGGCTCAGCGCTCCACTACTAGTCACAGCGGTAGCGCTGGCTTCCCCAGCTTCGGCTAGCCAGACGCCAGCTGACAGCTCACCGCAGTGGGGTTCGGTGGTGGTCATGGAAGTTGGTACCGGAAAAGTACTCCAGCGGTTGGAAGCGCCCGAGACCACATCGGTGATCATGATGGAAGTGCACACAGGCAAGGTGCTGGATCAGGTGGATTGCACTAACTGGCCCGAGGCTACCGGTTCAAAATTCCGCGCTGGCAAAGTTGTTGAATCGTCGCCCGCAATGATTGCAACACCCGAGTCCCTCTCGCCGTCATTTACCTCAACCCCGAACAGGCTGTTGGGCTGGAACTAAACAATTGCTCAAAAACGACTAATGCCCCAAAACCACGCAACGGTGGTTTTGGGGTATTAGTTTTCTAGTCACAAAGCTTAGGCTTCGAGCACTACCGGAACGATCATTGGGCGTCGGCGTAGCTTGCGCGAGACCCACGAGCCGATGACACGACGGGTGATCTGCTGTAGCTGGTGTGTGGAGTGGTTCGGGTTATTCGACACCGCTTCCACAATGGCAGCTGCAATCTTTGGCTTGATTTCGTTGAAGACTGAGTCTTCTTCAGCCACACCGCGAGCGTGAATGTCTGGGCCGGAAATGATGGTGCCATTCTGGCGGTTGATCACGGTGATCACCGAGATGAAACCTTCTTCACCCAGGGTGACGCGATCCTTGAGGTCATCATCGGTGATGGTGCCAACCTTTGAACCGTCAACATAGACGTAGCCACATTCAACCTGTCCAACCAGCTGAGCGACGCCGTCCTTCATGTCGATGACCGAGCCATCTTCAGCCAGCAAGACGTTCTCTTCTGGAACGCCGGACTGCGCAGCCAAACGGCCATTGGCAATCAGGTGGCGAGTTTCGCCGTGGACCGGAAGCACGTTCTTTGGACGCAGGATGTTGTAGCAGTACAGCAACTCGCCCGCCGAAGCGTGACCGGAAACGTGAACCTTAGCCATGCCCTTGTGGATGACCTCGGCGCCAAGACGCATCAGACCATTGATCACACGGAAGACCGAGTTCTCGTTACCTGGGATCAGGCTGGAAGCCAGGATCACAGTATCGCCTGGGTTGATCTGAACCTTGTGCTCACCGTTGGCCATACGCGACAGCGCAGCCATTGGCTCGCCCTGCGAACCGGTAGACATCAGCACGACCTTGTGGTCTGGCAGCGAATCGATCTGTTTAAGATCAACCAGCACACCCTGCGGGATATCTAGGTAGCCAAGACGTTCGGCGATGCCCATGTTGCGAACCATCGAGCGGCCGATGAAGGCCACCTTGCGACCGTGCATTGCTGCCGCATCCAATACCTGCTGCACGCGGTGAACGTGCGAGGAGAAGGAAGCAACAATGATGCGGCGACGTGCCCGTGCGAACTTGGCTTCAAGCACTGGGCCAATTTCGCGCTCTGCCACGGTGAAGCCTGGAACTTCAGCGTTGGTGGAGTCAGGCAGGAACAAGTCCACGCCTTCCTCACCCAAACGGGCGAAGTGGCGAAGGTCAGTGATGCGACCATCTAGTGGCAGCTGATCCATCTTGAAGTCACCAGTGTGCAGCACGGTACCGGCTTCGGTACGCAGGAACACTGCCAGCGCATCTGGAATCGAGTGGTTCACAGCGACAAATTCACATTCGAAGTTGCCGATCTGCGCGACCTCGCCTTCCACCACAATGTTGGTGTTGGCCTTGATCCGGTGTTCAGCCAGTTTTGCTTCAACGAAGGCCAAGGTCAGCTTCGACCCATATACTGGAATATCTTCGCGCAGACGCAACAGGTATGGAACAGCACCAATGTGATCCTCGTGGCCGTGGGTGAGCACTACGCCCACCACGTCAGCCAAGCGGTTCTTGATGTACGAGAAGTCCGGCAGGATCAAATCCACGCCAGGTTGGTGTTCTTCTGGGAACAGCACACCGCAGTCGATGATCAACAGTTTCCCGTTGAGCTCGAATACAGTCATGTTTCGGCCGACTTCGCCCAAACCGCCGAGGGGAACAATTCGCATTGTTCCCTTCTTCAGCCTGGCTGGAGTCTGCAAACGTGCAGAATCAGCCTTACCTACTGAACTCTCAGTCATGTGTAGTTAGTCCCTTTCGTTACAGATCCCATCCGCCTTCACGTAGGTCCGCGCGGATAGCATCGAGCTCTGCGTCCGACGGTGCCATAAGCGGCAGTCGGACGACGGTGTTCGGCAGGACACCCTGCCAGTGAAGTCCATATTTTGCGGCCACGGCGCCCTGTATGTGGCCCATGATGCCGCGCTGAATCGCGTCCAGCTCAAAGTGTGTGGTGCGTGCAGTAGCCAAATCCCCTGCATGCATTGCATTAACAAGCGTACGGTACTTAGCAGCTGCAACGTGAGCCGTAACCGAAACCACGCCGACAGCACCTGCTGCCATCAATGGCAAGGTCAGTCCGTCGTCACCCGAGTAGACATGAAGGTCGGTGTTGGCCAGCACGGTGGTGGTTGACTGGTAGTCCGACTTTGCGTCCTTGAGGGCAATGACCTGAGGAATCTTGGAAAGTTCAATAATGGTCTCAGGAGCCAGTGCGATTCCGGTTCGTCCTGGGATGTCGTAGAGCATGATTGGCAGCTCTACCGCTTCAGCGATGGCCTTTACGTGGGCAATGACGCCTGCTTGGCTTGGCTTGTTGTAGTACGGGGTGGTCAACAGCACACCGTCTACGCCAGCTGCCTTGGCGGCCAGCGACAGTTTGATCGAGTGGCGGGTGTCGTTGGTGGTGGAACCGGCCAGCACTGCTGCACGGTCTCCAACTGCTTCAACAACGGTGCGGAACATCTTGATGTTCTCTTCATCGCTCAGGGTTGAGGTCTCACCGGTGGTACCAGTGACCACCAAACCGTCGCAGCCATCATCGACAAGCTTCTGTGCCACTTTTGTTGCCAACGCGTAGTCGACCTCTCCCGCGTCATCGAAGGGAGTGATCATTGCGGTAAGCACAGTACCGAATGGGTATGCCTGATTATCAATTGCACTTGTAGCCATGGTTTTAAATCTACACGCGCGCATGTTGAGATGGCATCCACAGACAAATCCGTGGTGCGATAACTTTATGCAAATTTCGGGGAAGCAACAGCGTCTGTTAGGCGTTGATGCAGCACGTCTACTTGCCATTCTTGGCATGTTTGCGGCACACATTTTTGCGCTCTATCAGGCCAACGGCGACAGCGGATTTTCCCCTACATTTACCGGATCTGTGGCTTCTGGGCGGGCTTCAGTTTTGTTCATGGTGCTGGCGGGTTTATCACTGAGTCTTATGCATGAATCGCTAGCTCGTAAAGGCTTTTCGTACCCTAAGATTTACTCAGTCCTTGCACGGAGAGCATTAATAATTGCAGGCCTCGGAATGCTAATTGGGTCGGCAAATGAACGTATCGCAGTCATTCTTGTCCACTATGGGCTACTGTTTCTTTTGCTTCCACTAGCCCTCAGGCTCCCGAGAATAACCATTTGGGTAGTCTCGGCGTCTTGGGTGATAGTTATGCCGGTTTTATGGCGTCCACTCGCAGCAGCCTGGCTGGGGCAATCTCTGGGCCATAATCCAACCTACTTTGACCTCCTACTTCCAGCACCACTGCTCCAAGATTTGTTAGTTACCGGATACTACCCACTGATGATTTGGTTCGGTTACGGGTTGCTGGGGATCTGTCTAGCTCGTTGCAATTTGCGTAGCCAAAAGATCGCGGCCAGCCTAAGCATCATTGGCACCCTCGTAGCTCTTGGCACCTACCTTGTTGGCCGTGCAGTGAGTTTGGGGCATACAGAGCAAATTTCCCAGGCCGTAGGGACACCGTCCTCGACCGTGTCTACGCTCATCGCGGCAGGCCGGCTACCGGGGATCAATTTTGATCCCTACCTGACAAACATCGACTACCTGTGGCTGCCCACCGGCCACAGCAACTCGCTCTTGGCCACACTGCATGCGGCCGGCTGCGCCGTGGCAGTCATTGGTCTGCTCTTGCTTGTCATCCCTCACCTTGGCGTGCTTGGAAGGATCCTCGCCGGGGCCGGCCGGGCACCGCTAACCCTCTATGCGGGACATATTGTGTTGCTGCCAGCCCTGCAGTATTTCCTTGAACCGGTCGTGATTTGGTGGATCTTGATTACCGTCACCGCAGGTTTTGGCCTCTGGTTGGGCTTGACCAAAGCTTCGGGCCCTTTGGAATTCTGCATACGGATACTGAGTGGTGCCGATGCCACTTCCGGGACACAGAAGTCCACCCCGAATAACAAATGACAAACAGCGCTGTAGCGCCCGACTCTCTCTGATTGTGAGTCGGGCGCTACAGCGGGTTGGTCTTTTGCTTCGTATCAGTCTTGCTTAAAGGCTGCATCAAAAGAGGTTGAGGAGGCGGGGAAATCCAGCTTCTTCAACGCTGCAAGTGACTCCGGCGCTCCAAACAGGCGATCCATGCCGGCATCTTCCCATTCAATTGAAATCGGGCCGTCGTAACCAATGGCAGTTAGGGCGCGGAACGCGTCTTCCCACGGCACGTCCCCACGGCCAGCGGAGACAAAGTCCCAGCCGCGTCGCGGGTCTCCCCACGGAAGGTGGGAGCCTAACCCACCGTTGCGACCGTTGCCCATACGCATGCGGGTGTCCTTGCAATCCACGTGATAGATCTTCTCCTCGAAGTCTGAAATGAACGCGACCGTATCGATACCCTGCCACACCATGTGGCTCGGGTCCCAGTTCAGCCCGAAGGCCTCACGATGCCCAATGGCTTCGAGGGTCTTGACGGTGGACCAGTAGTCATAAGCAATCTCTGACGGATGGACTTCGTGAGCAAAGCGCACACCGCATTCGTCAAAGACGTCCAGAATTGGATTCCATCGATCAGCAAAATCTTGATATCCAGCGTCGATGACCTCTGCCGGTACCGGCGGGAACATCGCTACGTACTGCCAGATTGAGGATCCGGTGAACCCCACAACAGTCTTGACCCCTAGACGTTTGGCCAGTCGCGCAGTGTTCTTCAATTCCTCGGCGGCTCGCTGACGCACCCCTTCCGGGTCACCGTCGCCCCAAACCTTTTCACCCACAATTGCTTGGTGGCGGAAGTCGATCGGGTTATCGCACACCGCCTGCCCTTTCAGATGGTTGGAGATCGCCCAGACCTTCAGCCCATATTTTTCTAAAATGCCAAGGCGCTCGGCAATGTAGTCATCATCGTCCCAACGCCAAGCGTCAAGATGTTCACCGGAGACCGCGATCTCCAGCCCGTCGTATCCCCAACCAGCAGCTAGTCGGGCCACTTCCTCCAAGGGCAAGTCTGCCCATTGGCCAGTGAATAGAGTGAAATCGCGTGCCATCCGTTGACTCCTTGTGATTGCTTCCGTCGTACTGTACTGCAGTGATTCCTAGATGGTGGTTGCCCACGTACTGTTGTTGGCCGCGCTTTTCTGGACCGCGTCCAAAACACGCTGTACCTGATGGCCATCAGCGAAGGAAGGCTCAGGTTGCTGGCCTGCACCAATGGCATCAATAAAGTCCTTGGCCTGATGGACAAATCCATGTTCGTAGCCCAGCGTGTGGCCGGTGGGCCACCATGCTGACATGTAGGGGTGCGCTGGCTCGGTGACCATGATCTGGGCGAAGCCCTGTCTGGTGTCAGGCGCGGTGGCATCGTAGTAACCCAGTGAGTTGTAGTTCTCCAGGTCGAAAGAAATTGCACCCTTTGAACCGGAGACTTCAATGCGTAGCGAGTTTTTGCGCCCCGTGGCCATGCGGGTGGCTTCGAAAGTGCCTAGCGCTCCCCCATCAAATTGGGCCGTAAACGCTGCCGCGTCATCCACGCTGACCTGCCCGAGTTGTGACGGTGAATCCTGCAGGGGGCGTTCGTGAACGAAAGTTTCCATCACACCACTCACCCCGACGATCTTCTGTCCGGTGATGAATTGGGATAGATCCACAGCATGGGCACCAATATCACCCAGCGCACCGGTTCCCGCATGTTCTTTCTGCAACCGCCAGGTTAATGGAGAGTTAGCGTCAGCTAGCCAGTCCTGTAGATAGGCTGCACGCACCTGACGCACCTGCCCAATGACGCCGCTGGTCACCAGCTCGCGAGCAAAAGTGGCCGCAGGTACCCGGCGATAGGTGAAGCCGACCATCGCCTGAATGTCATTGCCGGCGCTTTGCGCAGCCTCGGCCATGGCTTTGGCTTCTTCAAGGGTGTTGGCCAGCGGTTTTTCGCAGAGCACATGCTTTCCTGCGGCTAGTGCAGCGATGGCGATCTCAGCGTGAGAATTGCCGGGAGTGACGATGTCGACCACGTCGATGTCATCGCGTTCAATGGCCGAACGCCAATCGGTAGAGGTTTCGGCCCAACCCCATTTTGCGGCAGCCGCCTGAACGTTCGTAGCATTGCGACCAACGAGCAGGGTCATCTCTGGTTGTAGTGGAAGATCAAAGAATCTAGGCGCAACGCGCCACCCTTGTGAATGCGCGGCCCCCATAAATCCATGCCCAATCAGGGCTACTTTTAAGACTGCTTTTTGGTTGGGCATGTACTTCCTCCTGCGATGGATCTTGTGGGGGTCATGTTCGGGATGGCCTGCCTGCTGTGGCTAGCCACCCCGAATCACTGCGGGCTCCGTTTAGGAGGTGAATGCGGTCGGCAGATACTGGTCGACGTTGTCCTTGGTAACTACCGGAGCGTTCAAAACGATGCGCTTCGGAGCTTCGACCTCGACCAAATCGCTCATGGCCTTGTTCTGGGCGATCAGTCGCGCAAGGCGCACTCCATCGGCGGCCTGGGTGGATGGGTACAGAACGGTGGCTTCAAGCACCGATTCACCACCCTTAATCAGGTCCATAGCGTTCTTTGAACCTGCACCGCCAACCATGAAGAATTCGTCGCGTCCGGCGCTGTCGATGGCAGCTAGGACACCGTGGCCCTGGTCGTCATCGTGATTCCAGATAGCGTCGATCTTTGGTGCGGCTGATAGTAGCTGGGAAGCGGCTGCTTCGCCGCCTGCAACGGTGAAGTCTGCTGGCACGCGGTTATCAACGTCGAGTCCGCAGACCTTGAGTGCTTCCTCAAATCCCTTACTGCGTTCCTGGGTCAGTGGCAAAGAATCAACACCGGGAATTTCTGCGACAACGGCATCAGGCTTATCACCCAATCGTTCACAGATGTATTCACCGGCACTGCGTCCCATTCCGTAGTTGTCCCCCAGGATGGTGGTGCGAGCGGCAGCTGGGCTGGAGAATTCACGGTCCACGTTGATGACCGGAATGCCCGCTTCCATGGCCTTGGTTGCCACAGCAGTTAGTGCTGCGCCGTCAGTTGGCAGCAGAACGATCGCGTTGACCTTGTCGTTGATGAACTGTTCAACCTGGCTGATCTGCAGGTTGGCGTCGTTGGTGCCCTCAGCAACTCGCAGGTCAACATCTTCCAAGGAATCGCCCTGCGCGATGGCGGCCGAGTTGATGGCACCGAGCCACCCGTGATCCGCAGCCGGACCCGAAAAACCGATGACTACCTTGTCGCCAGTTGCGGCGTTGCCTTCGCTGGAGGCATTTGATGGCTGTGCACTTTCGCCATCTGAACCCGACGAGCAGCCGGTGATCAGTGCGCCGATCGCCAGAAGGGCACCGGTTGTGACGAGCATTTTCCGTCCGGATGGAACTGCAAACATGTCTATCTCCTCAGTGAGTTAGGTGCGTCGACGCCGCATGCAGACCGAACTGTTCGGGCGCCCGTCAACGTGACTAGTGTCACAATAACAGAAGTTCGGGGAAAATCGACGAACTTCTACCGATTGCCGACATAATGTGTTAGTTTCATCACATGCTGAAAGATGAAAATCCACGTCCGCTCCTTGATGTTCGCGGGCTTACAAAGCGATTCGGCGCCGTTCAAGCGCTCAAAGGCGTCGACTTGTCCGTGCTACCCGGTGAAGTCCACTGCGTGATGGGACAGAACGGCGCAGGTAAATCCACGCTGATCAAAACACTGTCTGGTGTACACCAGCCCGATAGCGGTGAAATCTTCTGGGACGGCGAAAAGGTTGACCTCTCCACTCCCACCGCGGCACTAAGCCTTGGCATCGCCACCATGTATCAGGAACTCGACGTCGTTGACGGCCTGAGCATCACGGAGAACATCTTTCTAGGACATGAACGAGCAACCGGCGGGGTCCTTCATGTGAAGAAGGCCAATGCCATTGCCCGCACACTCCTAAAAAGACTGGGCCACGGCAGCCTCTCTCCTTCGCGCGAAGTCGGCACACTTTCAGCAGCTAACAAACAAATCGTCAGCATGGCCCGGGCACTGTCCCGCGACACCAAGCTGATCATCATGGATGAGCCCAGCGCCATCCTTGATGCCGGCGAAGTCCAGAATCTCTTCCGAGTGGTCCGCGAACTAACCGCTCAAGGCATTGCGGTTGTGTACATCTCCCACCGTCTTGAAGAGATTAGAGAGATCGGTGATCGGATCTCGGTGATCAAAGATGGTCAGAGCACCGCCAACAACATGGACGTTGCAGACACTCCCAAAGCCGAACTCATCCGTCGGATGACCGGTCGCGACGTATCCAACGTCTTCCCGGAACGCACTCCAATCTCCGTCACGGCCCCCGTGGTTCTAGAAGTCACTGACCTGGAACTCGCAGGGCACTTCGACAAACTCAGCTTCAGCGTACGCGCCGGAGAAATCCTCGGTTTTGCCGGACTCGTCGGCTCCCAACGCTCCGAAATCATCGAGACGATCTACGGAGCCCGAAAGGCCAGCGCCGGACAGGTCACCGTTAATGGAAAGCGGCTGACAGCTGGTTCGGTCACTTCCGCGGTGACAGCGGGAATCGGTTTATCCCCCGAGGAACGCAAAAGCCAAGGTTTGATCCTCGATGAACCCATTTACAAGAACGTCACCCTATCCACGTTTGAACGTTTTTCACGCACTGGATTGTTAGACGAGGCTGCAGAACGTCGTGCGGCCAGCGAACAAATCGAGGCGCTAGAGCTACGCCCTGCAGACCCGCAGCGACCGGCGCGCACACTTTCCGGTGGCAACCAGCAAAAAATCTTATTGGCCCGTTGGTTAGTTCATGGCACAAAAGTGCTACTGCTCGATGAGCCAACTCGTGGTGTGGACGTCGGTGCACGTGCAGAAATCTACACTCTCATCCGACGCTTGGCCGATGCAGGAACAGCCATCATCATCATTTCCAGCGAGATTGAAGAAGTCCTCGGCCTCTCCGACAATGTCTTGGTTATAGACAACGGACAGGTTCTCGCACAAAAAACAGCAACTGAAATCGACGAGCACGGTGTGCTCGACCTCGTCATGAAGGGAAGTGCCGCGTGAGCAAGCAGAAGATCGAGGTTGCTGAGCAACCCATCGCTGCGTCTACTCAGAAGCAAGCAGAGAACTCCGGCACTTCACACCGTTCAGGTGGCCTAGTGCAGAACTTGATGCACGGACCGGCTGGCAGGAGCTTAGGCTTGGTGGTTGCCTTGGTAGTGCTGGTCCTCATCGGCCTGATTACCAGCGGTGATCGTTTCACTTCATCAGAAAACATGTTGGTGATCTTGCGGCACGCATCAATCATTGGTGTGCTGAGCATTGGTGTCACGTTTGTCATTACCGCGGGAGGCATTGACCTTTCGGTTGGTTCGGTACTGGGCCTGACCTCCGTGGTTGGTAGCCTCACCGCGGTGCAGGCTGCAGCTTCGGATTCCACCTGGCTCATCATGGTTGTGGTGTCGTTACTTGTTGGCGCTATTGCGGGACTAATCAACGGTGTCATCATTGCCTACGGCAATGTGGTGGCCTTTATCGCCACGTTGGCGACCTTGGTTGCTGCTCGTGGTCTGGCAGAAATCATTTCCGAACGCCGCACCTTGCTGGTGACCAATACGGACTTCACCAAATTCATGCGCGCGGACTTCCTCGGAGTTCCCGTACTCGTGTGGATCTTCGCCTTGGTGGCTGCCGCAGGGTGGTTCTTGCTCAACCGAACCACCTTTGGACGACGCACCGTAGCCATCGGTGGCAACCTCGAAGCATCGCGTCTTGCCGGTATCAAGGTCAAGCGCCACATCGTTTCGCTCTATGTCTTAGTTGGTGTTGCTGCAGGTATCGCCGGGCTGATGATGATGGGCCGCACTACCTCGGGTACCTCAACCCACGGTTACCTCTACGAGCTGGACGCCATTGCCGCCGTAGTTGTTGGTGGAACCCTTCTGGTGGGTGGTCGAGGCACCATCATGGGTACCGTATTTGGTGTCCTGATCTTCAGTACGCTGACAAACGTGTTCACCCAGAACAACATGGACACCTCGGTTCAGGCCTTGGCCAAGGGAGCGATCATCGTCTTGGCAGTTCTACTGCAGCAGCGTTTCGCTTCCGGCAAGGTCCGTAAAGCCAAGAAGCTACCGCTCAAGGTATAGTTCCAACCTGGCTTCCAACAATCCACGCGGAATATCCGATCACGCCATCGGGGCTGGCCCTTGATCAACGGCCGAGGATCTTGGAGGACTGCAAATACACCCACCGACAAATGCGCGACGTCTTGAATCAGCCAGCGTATGCGTCGGTGGGTGGTGCGCCTTTTAATGTCGAGTCCAAAAATCGTTCCTGGGTGCGCCGTGCACGGAAGTGCGTGCCCTAGTTGGCCCGTTGTGGATTAAGCGCAGCTTCACTCGGCCAGTTCTCCGTCTACCGCTGAAGTCCTGAAACCGTCGTTGTCATAGACCCATACATGGACACATCCCTGCCCAATTAGCGGACCTAACGTCCTGGTGCCACGGCTCGGTTTGCGGCAAGCCGCGCTAGCCATGCAATTGTCTTGGACGCGCCTGCAGCCGGTGGATCACTCGTGGGTTGTAGTTCAGCAAACACTTACGGCGACACTTTTGGATGACTTCGAGGTGTTTCGTCGATTTTCGTGGTCTAATGAGTCGATGAATGACATAAGTAATTTCAGTGGCCTCAGCGGTTCAGGCGCAAGTGAACTTTTTCAGATCCTTCGCGACGGGCGCCCACGCACTCGTACTGAACTCGCAGACATTATGGGGCTGGCTCGTTCAACAGTCACCCTGCGCATCGAAGCCCTCATGGAGCTCGGACTCGTGGGTTACGTGGATGATGCCATTTCCACGGGCGGACGCCCCTCTACGCGCATTGCACTGAAGGCCGGAAGCAAGGTTGTTCTGGGGATTGATATCGGCGCTTCCCACGTCCGGGTGGCATTAACTGATCTACTCGGGCACAGGCTCAAAGAAGATGGTCAAAGCATTGAGGTTTCTAAGGGCCCGGAAATTGTGCTTGAAACCGCGGTAAAGATGGGTAAGAAACTCCTCAAAGACACCAAGCACTCCCCCGACGATCTGCTGTCCGTCGGCGTGGGCGTCCCAGGTCCAGTTGAATATCGCACCGGACGGCCATTCAACCCACCGATCATGCCTGGTTGGAACGGTTTTGACGTACCCGGCTTACTTAAAGATCACTTCCACGTCCCAGTTCTCGTAGACAATGACGTGAACATCATGGCACTGGGCGAACGCAATGCCTCGTGGCCAGATGTAGATAACATGCTCTTCGTCAAGATCGCCACCGGTATTGGCTCCGGAATAATATCCAGCGGCAGACTCCAACGTGGTGCAGACGGTGTTGCTGGCGATATCGGACATATTCGCGTACACAACGGCACCGGCATCCCTTGTCATTGCGGAAATCTAGACTGCCTCGAAGCCGTTGCCTCCGGCCCTGCTGTGGCAAAGAAGTTGCGTGCACTCGGTCATGACGCCAACACCAGCGACGATGTCATTGCACTGGTCAGCTCTGGCAACGCCGAGGCCGTACACGCCGTACGACAAGCTGGACGCGACGTTGGTGAGGTTCTCTCCGCTTGCGTGAGCCTGATCAACCCGTCAGTTATTGTCATCGGTGGCTCGATGACCCTTACCGGAGAACACTTTATTGCTGGCATCCGAGAAGTGGTCTATTCACGCGCAATCCCGGTGGCCACCCAGCATTTGCGTATTGTGCAGTCAGGACCCGGGCTCGATGCCGGAGTGCTCGGTGCCTGCATGCTCGCCATTCACCATGCCATGTCGCCAAAACATATTGATGCGCTCGTCAACGGACTTAAGTCCGACTAGATCAACAACCTTTCGTCGAATTTCGACAACTTTTGCTTGACAGGCGACAGAGATCAAAAATAGTGTTAGCTCCGTCACATGATTTATGCGCTGGTGCTTGTCGCATCTAGCGTTTACGGAACGCTAGAAAGGCGTCACTATGTGCTTCGGATTTAATGCTCCCGCCGCCCTCAAACGCTCACTGGAGCAAAAGGAGGTGGGCCGCCGCGGATTCCTCACTGGAGCCGCTGCTCTAGGCGCCACCATCGGTCTGGCCGGAATGGGGGTAGCCCCAGCAATTGCGGCACCGACCGGGCGCCGCCCAGTACCACCGGGACTGATCAGCATCCAGATGTACACCCTTCGTTCAATCATGAATGGTGAAGGCGTTGACCAGACGCTGGCAGCACTAGCCGACTACGGATACACCAAAATTGAGCTAGCTGGGTTCTATGGACGTACCGCCGAGCAATTGCGCGGCACCCTCGACTCGCTAGGCATCACGCCCTCCTCCAGCCACAGCGGCATGAGCGCTTCGCCAGCCGCACTGGAAACGAAGCTCGCCGATGCACTCACGTTGGGACAGAGCTACATCAACGTTCCATATCTGGTTTCCAGCAATGGAGATGACTGGCGCCGCTGGGCCGACCAAATGAATGAGGAAGCAGCTGCCGCTGCAGCTGTCGGTCTGAAATACGGATATCACAACCACGCCCACGAATTCACCACCGACCTTGGTGGCGGGCTGACCCCATGGGATGTCTTCACTAGCCGTCTGGATCCAAGTCTGGTGCACCTGGAAGTTGATCTGTACTGGGCAGTGACCGGTGGTGTCGGAGTGGGAGCGAAGGATCCTATCCAGTTTGCCATCGACACGATTGCGCAGGCTCCGCAAGAGACGTTGCAGTACCACGTCAAAGACCGCGATCTCTCCGGTGACTTTGCGGACCTAGGCACGGGAGCCATCGACTTCTCGCGTATCTTCTCCGCACACCGGCCGAAGGAATTTGTTGTGGAGAACGACAGCCCTGATGTCACTCCGCTGCAGACTGCGGAGGTTGGTTTCAATTATCTGCGCAAGCTGCGTTTCTAGAAGCTAAACGTTTGGCCAGGCACTTATGTGCCTGGCCAAATTCTTTTCAAACTAAAAGCTACTTGCTAACTTTCTCGGCTTCGCGCCATAGTCCAATCGCGGTGCGCATGGAGGTTCGAGCCCGACCTTTATCGCCACAGGCTTCGTAGGCCAGGGCCAAACGGTACCAAGATTTCCAGGACTCTGGGTTCTCTTCAACGTCACGCTGATGATTGGGGAAATCTTCGTCTGCAGCGGAACGAATAATACGGCCCGACGGCTTTCGGGGCAGGTCCTTAGGCAGTTCGCCCGAGGCGGCCAAGGATTTACCCATCTTCTCGGTACGTAGCCCAAAGAGGATTTCACGAATCAGGATCCAAACGCAGAGCGCAGGAATGACTAAGATCGCCACACCCATGAGCTGAGCAATCAATACGCCTGAGCCCATAAAGCGGAAGGCCTGAGTGAAGGTCATGCCGATGTACAAGGCAAAGAGCAGGAGTATCCCGCCGACCCAAAGCTTGGTTTTCACTGTCCGAGCTCCAAATATCCGTCTAGGCCATAGGTCAGTCCTGGGCGCGACTCTACGGTTCGCAGTCCCAACAAGACCCCTGGCATGAACGAAGCACGGTCAAAGGAATCGTGACGCAAAGTCAGCTGTTCTCCTTGGCCGCCAAGAAGTACTTCCTGATGTGCCACCAGCCCACGCAGTCGAACCGAATGTACATGGATGCCGTCCACTACCGAGCCGCGAGCGCCATCAAGCTGAGTTTCGGTGGCATCGGGGCTGGCTGGAACTCCGGCAGCTTCACGTGACTTCGCCACGAGTTCGGCAGTACGCACTGCTGTTCCGCTGGGAGCATCAACCTTGTTCGGGTGATGCAATTCAATAATTTCTACAGATTCAAAGTACTTTGCTGCGGTGGCAGCGAAGGCGCTGGCCAGCACCGATCCCAGAGCGAAGTTTGGTGCGATCAACACACCGGTCTGCGGACTCTTGTCCAGTAGCGCTTCAAGCTCAGCCCGGCGTTCGTCATCCCACCCGGTGGTTCCGACCACTGCGTGCAGGTGATTCGCCACCGCGAAGCGAACGTTGGCTTCGGTAGCATCCGGAACCGACAGATCAACCACGTGGGTTGCTCCCGCCTCAAGAATCTGAGCGAGGTCATCGCCTCGACCTAAACTGGCTACTAATTCCATGTCGGCAGCTTCGTTAACGGCCTTGACCGCTTCGGCTCCCATTCGTCCGGCCGCACCGAGCACGGCTACCTTGATCTGTGCACTCATGAGCTTAAGCCTATCGTTTTCGTCGGCTCCCTCTAGCCAACAATGACGTGCCCGCCTCACCATTCCGTAATGCCGGTGATCATTGAACATCCAAATAATTTGAATCGGTGGCTGCTCTACGGCCAGTCCAGCTTGTTTTGCCCCGCAACTCGGGGAAAAATAAGCTTCAGGAACCTCCGAACAGTGAGCAGGGCTATGGGTCAGAAAATGGGACGTTTAAGTCTAGGCATCAGTGTCATACTGGTTGCCACCTTCGCTGTGACATCGTGCGGGTCAGATACCGAACCGATTTCGCTGTCCGATCAAGAACTCGCCGACGTAGTCAACGTAGTTCAAGAGCAGGGAACCGTCATTGATGGCGCATCCTGTCAGGTCGAAATTTTCCGCATTGAAGCTTCCACCACTTATGGCTGGGCCACCTGTGCACCGGCCGAAGAGAGCGATCCTCAAGCAGTCGCCCAGGCAGATGCCTTCCCATTCCGCATCGATGGTGACAAGCTACGTCGCCCCGATGAAGGCGGTAACTATGCGAAGGACGTAGAGAAGCTTTTCCCTGAAGATCTACGTTCGGCCATCACCCAGCACGCCACGGGGGCCACCGGATAGGTTTTGCGGCAGTTGATGAAGTAAACGGTGGGTGAGCAATCCTGCTGTTGTTTAAAGGTTTGTGAGCGCACATCTAGCGCCATGAAAGGCCACGTGCGTCACGAATATTTTGGGCAGTTGCCCTCTACCCTCAATACCCGTCTGTCCGTTCGGGTTGCCGGAACCGGACCGGACGTAGTTCTCATTCATGGGTTGGGAGCTTCCAGCAGATACTTCACTCCCCTAGCAAATATCCTTGCGAGGAAATATCGGGTCATCGTTCCGGAGCTACCGGGTCACGGCAAGAATTTAGATGACGGCCGTCCGGTAACTGTAGCCCGGTTTGCCCACGAAGTTGCCCTGGCCCTTCGTGAGCTGAAAGTTGAAAAGGCAATCGTTCTCGGCCATTCAATGGGCGCCCAAGTCTCCATCGAACTTGCGCGAACCTGGCCTACATTGGTCAAGCACCTGCTTGTCGCAGCCCCCTCGGTTTACGACCGGGAAGCCACGCTGTTCCGGCAAGCACGCCGACTGATCCAAGACTTTCCTCACGAGCTGAACTCGGTCAAAGCCATCTTGCTAGTTGACTATCTTCGCTGTGGCATTCCGTGGTGGGCCAAGAGTTGCGAGCAGATGTTGGGTTACTCCACCATTAATCTGCTCAAGACCGTCACCTGTCCGATCGATGTTCTCTGCGGTACTCGAGATCCATTATCTCCGCCAGAATTTGGTGTACGTCTGATCGCCGGAATTGAACGCGCCAAGCTGACCATCATGAAACAAGGCGCCCACGGTTTCAATTTTTCTCATGCGCCCGAGATAGCCAGGATTATTGACGCTGCCAATTAGCTAGCTAACGGCCTGAAGCAAGAAAAACCGCGGTATCCCTGCTCTTAGCTGGGATACCGCGGTTTTTCATAGGACCTATAGACCCAGAGCGGCCTCGTCTTCGAACGGACCGACAACGGTGATGACTCGGTCCTTGGCGGCCAGTTCCTGAGCGAGCTCTTGAACTTGCTTGGCGGACACCGCGTTCACCTTGTCCAAGGCTTCATCGATGTCTTGGAATTCGCCGGTAACCATCTCTGCGCGTGCAAGACGCGACATACGGCTTCCCGGATCCTCCAGAGCCAGTACAGTGCCGCCAGCAAGCTGACCCTTAGCTTGGGTTAGCTCGGCTTCAGTGATTCCCTCGCTGGCCAACCGATCCAATTCAGCACCGAGCAACGTGATGACTTCGCCAGCCTTAGCCGGTGCGCATCCGGCATACATGCCGAAGTAACCTGCATCTGTGTAAGCGGCCGAGAAGGAATAGGTTGAGTACACCAGTCCACGCTTTTCGCGGATTTCCTGGAACAAACGTGAGCTCATTCCCCCGCCCAGCACGGCGTTGAGGACGGCCAAAACCTGACGGCGCTCGTCATGCCCGGTGATGCCAGCGCAGCCCATGATGATATTGGCCTGTTCCACTGGACGGTTGACGACTTCAATGCCAGCCCTTGAGGTGATCTGCGCCGGTTGCGCCGCACGTCGCGGTTCAGGCACGGCCAGCGGATCTAGATCCCAGCCAGCTTCACCCAGGGCTTCAAGCACCATGGTGCACAACGTGTCATGCTCTAGCGAGCCAGCGGCGGTAATGATCAGTTCGCTCGAACGATAATGGGCGCGGTAGTGCTCCATCACTGCTTCACGGCTGATGTTGTTGATTTCTTCTGGGGTGCCACCAATCGGGCGACCCAGTGGGTGCTCCCCCAAGACTCGGGCAACAAAACGTTCGTGGGCTACGTCTGTCGCATCATCAGCGTCCATCGCCAATTCCTCGATGATGACGCCGCGTTCCTGCTCCAGCTCTTGTGGGTCAATGACTGCCGAGGTGACCATGTCTGCGATGACATCTAGTGCCATCGGCAGATCGGTATCGAGTACCCGTGCGTAGTAGCAGGTCGATTCCTTGGCGGTTGCGGCATTTGATTCGCCGCCCACAGCATCAAATGACTGCGCGATCTCCAAAGCGGAACGCTTTTTTGTTCCCTTGAACAACAGGTGCTCTAGGAAGTGGGTTGACCCGTAGTGGCCAGCCTCTTCATCGCGTGAGCCCACTGGAACCCAGAAGCCTACGGTAGTTGAGCGTTGTCCGGGCATGGCTTCAGTAAGTACGCGAACGCCGCCAGGCAAGATACTGCGCCGGACTTCAGAGCCGCCCTCTCCGCGGTGGACCAAGGTAGGGTCCGCCGGGTCTGTCGGAGAGAACTGATTTGTCTCCACCGAATGCAACGGCAATGGAATCATGGCCACGAATATACGTCCTTAAATCTTCAGAAATAAGCCTGTTCAGGGCTTGGAACTTTGCTCTCATTCTCCCACAGAACGGTGGGGCGCAAGCAACCGCCAAGCAGTGCACTTGCCGGTGAAACGTCAGCTATCGGCACGAATTTCAGCTACGCTTCAGCGCGATTCTTGCGATCCATAACTCGGCCAGATCTTTACTCGATTTCAGGTTTCTGCCGGTCAGCTGTTCGATTCGCCCGATTCGGTAGCTCAAGGTCTGGCGGTGGATCCCCAACTTCGCTGAGGTTTCAATCCAGTTTCGGTTTTCATCGAGGTAAGCGCAGAGCGTATCGATCAGGCTCTGTTCAGAGGAACCGGCCTGACGTAGCGGCCCCAAGACGCGTTCCACAATTTCTTTGGCTTGGCTTTCGGACTTCGGAGCTAAGGAAAAACTGACTTCGTCATAACGCACAATTCCGGTTTTCGGGCCGTCCGACGATTCGTAGGCTACCTGTGCTCGAAGTAGCCCATCTTTGACCCCACCAAGGTTGGTGATGGTCGGCGAGATGCCAATTCCAATGCCATGGTATTCGCTCAAACTTTGAAGCACCGGCAAGTCCGCAGAGCGTACGAGTGACGCGTAGTAACCATTTTGTATATGACTGGCGTGGGCGATACCGGCCAAGCTCAAGGATGAAAAGACCAGCTCTTCATTGTTCGTGGAGGTAATGGCCACCATGAGGTCTTGAACTGGTTGTCCAAGTTGGGTGGCATCGCGTACCAAACGGTCTTGCGGAGTACTGCTCTCCAGCGAGTCAGGGAGCAAGTGTCGGCGCTGATGCGCCAATCCAAGGGCGGTATGAGTCCGGCGATTAACTTCCCCGGCGATGACCTGACTTAGATGGGTCATGGTGAAAGAATCCAGCATAGAGCCAGGGCTTTCTTCCACAAGTAACACCGTGGAGCGTTGCGTCGGAAGGCTCCACACCGAAAGTTCTCCCCCGCGCAATGAACCCATGCGGTTGATCATCCCTTGCCCATAAGGCAAGACCTCAGATGCCAACTTCTTGATCTCTGAACTATCTACGGTGAGCGATCCAGGAAGTACATCAACACCGGTAGCTACATCCACTGCCGTCATGGCAACCTTGAAGACACTCTCCAGTTGTTGCGCAAAGCCAGAAGGGTGTTCGTACTCGCCCAGGGCTGCCCGATACAAATGGTTCAGCGTCATCAGCTGCTGCGCTTGGTTACTCTTGTTGGCTGCCGCGACCATGCGCACGATGCTGGCAAACGGAACTGCACGTTTCATCAACATCACCGGAAGCCCGAGATGGTTCGCCGTCTCTAGTGCTTCGGGATGCAGCTGTGGTGCTAGGTCGTTATCCTCGACCACCACTCCGCAAAGGCCAGCGCGTTCCAGACGGCGGATGAACTCAACTTGTTCCTGCGCATCATTGGGTACACAGTGACCGATGGTCATCAACAGTTCGTTCTGTCCCAGCCAACGGTAGGGGTCTGGCAATTCGCAGCTATGGGCCCAGAGGATTTCTCGATTGATCCCCTCGGATCCTGCGATCAGCCGGCATCCGGTGGCTTCCATAGCGAGTAGGTCAGAAATGATCATCTGAGCCTGCCGCCTCTGCCGGGGCGCAGAGCTGCGCAATCTTTCTCAACTGAAGCCATGCCTTCAACCGTACCTTTGCCCCTCAGCAAAAGTAGACAAAATTCCTGTGCAGTTCTTCACCCGAACTATCTGCGGATACAACAAAGCCCGTCGGATCAATTAATCCAACGGGCTTTGTGGTGGTTCTAGCCTGTGGAGGTTTTAGACTGAGATGCTTAGAGCCCGGCGTACAGGTTTTCCTGTAGCTTCCGGCGGAAGATCCACAGTACGATACCGACAATCACGCCGGCACCAATGATGCAGATGAAGTACGAGTAATCGCTGATGACGGTGTAGAGCTGGCCGAAGAGTCCGGAGAAAGCCGAGCCTAGGGACAGGGTCAAGAAGTTCAATCCGACCATTTGTGAACGGAAGCGCTCAGGACCGATACGGGTAGCCAGTGAAAGGCTTATCGGTCCAACGAAGACTTCCGAAGCACCGGCAGCCATCATGACAAGCACGATGAGCAACAGCGGGATCAATGCGCCTTCATACATCTTGAGCACAAGGAGCATGATGATGTACGCGCAACCCATGTGGAACATGCCAACCGCAAACTTGGACGGTGCACCCGGACCGCTGTTTCCCGATTTGTCCCAGAAGTAGGTGACAAATGGGGTAATCAGCACTGCAGCGAACTGCGCAAGCATGGTGATCCAAGCAACCGGAACGCTCCACCCGGCAATGACGAGGTCAACGCGTTCGGAAATCAGGATTGCAATGGTGGTTGATTGCTGGAACAGCAGGCCAAAGAAGAGGCCACCAGCCAGGAACAACGGAAGGTAGGCGCTCACACGACGCTTCTCGTCCTTGGTGACTTCCTTGCTGCCAAGCATCATGATGAAGTACCACGCGGCGCTAGCCAGAATCAGCACAGTGGTGATGGCAGACAGCGATGAGGCAGGGAGCAATCCCGAAGACAAGATGACGATAATGGCCAACAAGACCACCACGGCAATGATGCTCAGACGCACCAGCTTGGACTTTTCGATGGGGCGTTCAACAACACCAGACTTCGCTGGAAGCTTGGCCATGGACGCCATATATACGCCCAACGAAACCAACATACCGATTGCTGCCAAGCCGAAGCCTACGTGGAATCCCCACTCGTTCTGGGCGAAGCCCGAAGCCAGTGGTCCGGTGACGGCACCCATGTTGATGGCCAGGTAGAAGTAGGCAAATCCTACGTCTCGACGACCTTCATCTTGGCCTTCAACGGCGAGTCCAACGATGTTAGTGATGTTGGTTTTCAGTGCGCCGGTACCCAAGATGATCAAGCCCAGGCCAATAGCCAAGCCGGTCATTCCTGAGATGAAGGCCAATGCGACGTGACCGGCGGCGATGATGATGCCACCGATGAATACCATCCACTTTGGGCTGATGACTCGTTCGCCCATCCACGAACCGAGCAGCTGAGCCAAGTAGACCGAACCACCGTAGGCGCCAACGATGCCCGATGCGGACGCCGCGTCAATTCCTAGGCCGCCTTCGGAGGCGGTGTACAGAAGGTAGAAGGTCAGGATGCCGTTGAGACCGTAGAACGAAAAACGTTCCCAGAATTCGGTAAAGGCTAGCGTGCCTACGCCGCGTGGTACGCGTGGCTTATCGCTACTATCTGCCGTCGCCGAGGCGGCCTCGGCTTGTTCTAATCTCGGATCTTGCTCGTCGAGTTCAGTGTTTGGCATTGTGGTCGGTCTCCGCTTTCCAAAAATGTGAAGATCAGCCTTGGCCCATAGGCACCGCGAAAAGCTCGCAGAAGCGTACTGCTCTACGAACGCGACATTGCGACTTTCCGTGTTTCTCAAAGCTCATTTGTTACCCGACTCACTCTAGAGTCTTGAAGGTGCCCCAACCCTCATACAGATCAACAAAAGCTTGGGCAACAACTATCCAATGAAACAAGAGGTGCGTCACAAGCATTTTGGTGAGTGCCGAAAATTCGGTCTTTTTCAGGGTTCGCTCAGAGATGCGAGGGCGAGCGAAAACCGAGTCACTAAGTGCCACGGTTCACATTAAATTTTGGCCAGAAGGGCCAAGATCCCCGAGATAACTTCAGATTTGCTCAAAACAGGAACAGGCCATGCCGGGCCGCCCCTGTTCTCTACAGGTTCAACCCGCGCGCGGCTTGGCGCAAAACTAGTTTGTTTAGGACTCGTCGAGGTATCCACGCTTTGCAGCGTCATCACATACTGGCGTCTTGTGTTCCGGGTCAATCGAAGAACAAGCTAGGTAGGCAGAGTTCGCCGCTTCTTCAACACTCAACTCTTCGTAACCCACGGAGCCCGGATTGTACGAAACTGCGGTGCTCCATTCGTCCAAGTCCTTGCATGCGTCTAAGCCCTTGGCTTCAGCCTCTTTGATCTTGGTTTCGGAGGCATCTTTATCTGACCAAGTCTTGTTCTGTGCCGAGATGGCATCTTGGCATCCCTGAGAGATGGTGGCCGTTCTGGCCGAATCTAGATCCGCGCATCCGCTGGTTGAGCAAATAATGAAGGCTACTACGGCAGCTGAGGAAAGAACTTTGCGCATATCAACCATGCTACCCAAAGCACCTAGGGTTTGGCTGAGACGGTGCGCCCCATTGATTTATTCGTGGCCTGCAAAACGCAAAAGATCTCGTGCTTCTCCGTAGAAGAAGCACGAGATCCCGAGAAAATTAGCGAGCTATTTATGCAAGCTTGGAACGCTTGAAGGCATCAAGGCTAATTCCTTGTTCCAGAATTACCTTGGCCCATTCGCGTGCCGAGTGCAGCGAGTGGTCGCGGTAGTTACCGCAGCTCTTTGCTTCGGTGCCTGGAACATCGTCCCAGGTGATCTTCTCTGCAATGTCTTCCAACGAGCTTTTGACCGCTGCAGCGACCTCTGCTGGCTCGGGCTCGCCCCACAAGATCATGTGGAAGCCGGTACGGCAGCCGAATGGGGAGAAATCAATCAGGCCATCGATGCGGGTGCGCAGTAGTCCGGCCATGGTGTGCTCAATCGTGTGCAGACCAGCGGTAGGGATTTCACCGTGGTTTGGCTGCACAAAGCGGATGTCGTAATTGGTGATTGCATCGCCCTTAGGCCCACGCTCAACTCCAATTTTTCGCACGTAGGGCGCTTTGACCTTGGTGTGATCCAAGGCAAAGCTTTCAACTTCAGCAAGTTCAATATCACTCATGAATAAAGTGTATCCGTTGTGCCTACCGAGAATCGATGCCTGTTAATGAGTCGTAACCGGTAGACTTCTTAGGACGTTCGGGTGCAGTAATCTACCCGAGCTGACTTCATTTAGAGGGGAAATTCATGTCGGATCAGAAGTCCTTGCTCGTCTTTGCGCATCAAGACGAAGCAGTAGCCTTTGCAGATGTAGAACACCTGATTTCAGGCGTCGGCAAGATCAATGCATCGGTTGCTCTGGCAGGCGCCCTTGCTGACGGAAATATCAAGAATGTCATCGTTCTGGGTACCGCTGGTGTTGTGGGACATGCAGGCGAAGACCGTCCAAGCCTTGAGACCATCTACCAGGTCACGAAACTCATCCAGCATGATTTCCCATTGCCTTCGGCGGACGTAGATCCCACCGGCGAGATCGTTCTGCCCGACTTCCAAGCCGTGATGGCTACTGGTGACGTGTTTGTATCAAATGATGAGCAGCGCGTTCACATCAAGGAGCTCGGTGCTTCCTTGGTGGACATGGAAGGCTACGCCTACGCCAGCATCTGCCAGCGCTTTGATATTCCGCTGCAGATCTTCAAGATTCCATCTGACTACGCTGACGACTCGGCATCCATTGATGAGTGGGACGAGATCGCTAAGCAGAAGAGCGTTGCACTACGCGAGTTCTACGACAAGAACTTGGTCTAAGCACTAAGTTCTCTGAAACGCACCGGATCTTTGAACCACATGGTTTTTAGCTCCGGTGCGTTTTGTGTTTTTGCTGAATACCACAAGCCAAGAAATCCCAGCGGCGCTGCAGTGGGTATAAAAAACCTCGGTCCCCCACCAAGTGGAGAACCGAGGTTTTTTGATGGAGTCTAGAAACTACTCTGCAGCAGCTTCTTCGTCCTCTTCAACAACTGGAGCCAGCGACAACTTGCCACGGTCATCAATCTTGGTGATCTCAACCTGTAGCTTCTGGCCAACGCCGACAACGTCTTCGACGTCCTCAACACGCTTGCCATCGTTGATCTTGCGCAGCTCAGAGATGTGCAGCAGACCGTCCTTGCCAGGAGTCAATGAAACGAACGCACCGAAGGTGGTCAGCTTCACGACGGTACCCAGGTAACGCTCGCCAACCTCAGGAACCTGAGGGTTAGCAATAGCATTAATGGCCGAGCGGGCAGCTTCAGCGGCTTCGCCACCGGTTGCGCCGATCAGCACGGTGCCATCATCTTCAATCGAGATGTCAGCGCCGGTGTCTTCCTGGATCTGGTTGATCATCTTGCCCTTAGGGCCGATGACTTCACCGATCTTATCCACTGGAATCTTCACGGAGATGATTCGTGGAGCGTTGACGTTCAGCTCATCTGGAGTATCGATGGCCTGGTTCAGCACGTTCAGGATGTGCAGGCGAGCTTCACGAGCCTGGGTCAGCGCAGCGGCCAGAACCGAAGCTGGAATACCATCCAACTTGGTGTCCAACTGGATTGCGGTAACAAACTCAGAAGTACCGGCAACCTTGAAGTCCATGTCACCCATGGCATCTTCGGCACCGAGGATATCGGTCAGGGCAGCGTAACGGGTTTCGCCGTTGACGGTGTCCGAAACCAGACCCATAGCGATACCGGCGACTGGTGCCTTCAGTGGCACACCAGCGTTCAGCAGCGACAGGGTCGAAGCGCAAACCGAGCCCATGGAGGTCGAGCCGTTGGAGCCCAGTGCCTCAGAGACCTGACGGATTGCGTATGGGAATTCCTCACGGCTTGGCAACACTGGAACCAGTGCGCGCTCTGCCAGTGCACCGTGGCCGATTTCGCGGCGCTTTGGTGAACCAACACGGCCGGTTTCACCGGTCGAGTATGGAGGGAAGTTGTAGTTGTGCATGTAACGCTTGGACTTCACTGGGGACAGCGAGTCAATCTGCTGTTCCATCTTCAGCATGTTCAAGGTGGTTACGCCCATGATCTGGGTTTCGCCACGCTCGAAGATTGCCGAACCGTGAACGCGAGGCAGAACCTCAACCTCGGCGGAGAGCTGACGGATGTCAGCCAATCCACGTCCGTCGATACGGATCTGATCGGTCAAGATGCGCTGGCGCACGATGTGCTTGGTGACTGCGCCGAAGGCCTTGGAGATCTCGCCCTCACGGCCAGCGAAGGTGTTGCCTTCACCGGTCAGAGATGCAAGAACTTCGTCCTTGTAAGCGCTAGCAGCGTTGTCGCGCTCCTGCTTGTCAGCGATGGTGTAGATTTCAGCCAAGCGGGTCGAAGCAGCAGCTTCAACAGCAGCGAAAGCATCTTCTTCGTAATCGCGGAAGACTGGGAACTCAACGGTTTCCTTGGCAGCGCGAGCAGCCAGATCAGCCTGAGCGTCGCACAGAACCTTGATGAATGGCTTTGCAGCCTCAAGACCTTCTGCAACAACCTCTTCGGTTGGAGCCTGAGCGCCGCGTTCCTTGATCAGTTCCCAAGAGTTGTCGGTAGCTTCAGCTTCCACCATCATGATGGCAACGTCGTCGCCTGCAACACGGCCGGCAACGACCATGTTGAAGACAGCGTTCTTCAGCTCGGAGTGGCGTGGGAAAGCAACCCACTGTGCGCCGTTTCCGTCGTCAACCAGTGCAACGCGAACGCCACCGATTGGGCCGGAGAATGGCAGACCCGAAAGCTGAGTGGACATCGAGGAAGCGTTGATTGCTACAACGTCGTACAGCTCATCTGGATCGATGGACAGGACGGTAACAACAACCTGAACCTCGTTGCGCAGACCCTTGACGAAAGCTGGGCGCAGTGGGCGGTCCATCAGACGGCAAGCCAAGATGGCTTCGGTCGATGGGCGGCCTTCGCGGCGGAAGAAGCTACCTGGGATACGACCGGCAGCGTACATACGCTCTTCAACGTCCACGGTCAGTGGGAAGAAGTCGAAGCCTTCGCGTGGGTGCTTGCCGGCGGTGGTTGCCGAAAGCAATGCGGTTTCATCATCGATGTAAACCATTGCCGAACCTGCAGCTTGCTTAGCAAGGCGGCCGGTCTCGAAGCGAATGGTGCGGGTGCCGTAGCGACCGTTGTCGATCTGTGCTTCGGCGAATTGGATTTCTGGACCCTCCATTAAGGGGGTTCTCCTTTCGTTCGCTCCCAGCTAGGTGGATAAGCGAACCGTGTGGCCCTACCCAGATCTGGTCTTCGATCGAGACTCGCGCTAGCGTGCGATAAGCACTTGAGCGAAAGCCACTACCGAGGACCGCGAAGCTGGCGGTCGGGACCAACGGTTGGTCAGCCCTGGGAGTTATTTTCATTCGGGGTCTGCATAGAACATGCTGACCCAAGTACTAGCCTACCGGGAATTGGCCAAAGCTGCAGATCTCGACTGGCCAGCCCAAACTGAGAACATCATCATGATCCGCTTAGCTACTGCGCGCAGACTTCTCTTCTGGCGCGCAAGTCCAACTGGAAAGCATCTTTAGACTCTCTTCGCTCACAGATCCTGGCTCAGCAACATAAATGCTCATTTCGTGGGCAGCACGCGGTAGCTGGGCGATGCCGAAGGAACGGTAGGCCAGATCCAAACGACCAACCGCAGGATGTTGCAGCCGCTTGATGCCCTCATGGGTGAAGCGGATGTTGTGTGTGGCCCACAGTGTTCTAAAGTCGTCGCTGAGTGTGGATAGCTCGCCAATGAGATCTTGCAACGCCTTATCGTTGGGCTCGCGTCCGGCCTCGGCGCGAAGAAGTGCCGCGGTCGCAGCTGCGCCAGCTTCCCAATCAAGGAAGAACTCCTTGGCTGCTGGGTCCAAGAAATGGAACCTTGCAAAGTTAGCGTGTGCGTTGGCTTTGGTGGTGTCACTGTTAAGCATGGGCGCGTGCAAGGCCCGGCCCAAGCTGTTTGACGCCACAACATCTAATCGCCCGTTTCGGACGAAGGTCGCCGAGAGTGTGGCTGAGTCCATAAACCACTGCACCGAGGGCGAGATCGGATCAACCTTTTTACGCCTCGCGGGTTTACTTGCGCTCCCCCGGGCGGTCTGAGCCAGCTCCAGCAAATAAATGCGCTCTTCTTCATTTAGCCGCAGTGCGGTGGCCACGGCGAGCAACACTTCTTCTGAGACGCCTGAAATGTTGCCCTTTTCTAGTCGGGCGTACCATTCGGGACTGACCCCGGCGAGCACTGCAACTTCTTCCCGGCGTAGCCCAGGGACCCGACGCCGAGTCCCCACAGCGAACCCAACTTCTTCGGGACGGATACGGGCGCGACGGCTAGTGAGGAAGTCTTTGATGTTGCTGCGCTGGTTTTTCGGGTCGGTCATGTTTTAAAGGTAAGTCAGGATTGAAGTTTTTCGGGGGTACAACCAGTGCCCCTATAAACGCAACCTTTCTCGCATAGCTCCAGTCACGGTGTAATGGATATGGAAAGATTCCTTCTTATAGAACAGGACGTTGATGAACGTAGACGATCGCCGCGTAGCGGTGCGATCTGATGCTACGACGAGGGGCAAGGCCAACCGGTCAATCCCGCTGGTCGTATATGTCTTGGCGGTAGGTACCTTTACGATGCTCACCACCGAGTTCATCGTGGCCGGCATCTTGACCCAGTTGGCGGCCGAGCTTGACGTCAGCGTGGGACGAGCGGGTCTACTGATCACCGTCTTTGCAGCGGGCATGGTCATTGGTGCACCACTGATGGCACTGCTGACCCTGCGATTGCCACAGCGTTTAACCTTGATTTTGTCCTTGGCAGTCTTTGCTGCTGGACATGTGGTTGTCGCGTTGGGATCAGATTTCACGCTGCTGATGGTGGCTCGTTTTGTTACCGCTCTGGCCACCGGAGCTTTCTGGTCCATCGCTGGAGTCGTTGCAGCTAAAAGTGCTGGCCCGGGCATGGCCTCTAGGGCGCTGGGAATTATCAATGCCGGAGGCATGCTCGCTACCGTGCTCGGTGTTCCCTTGGGCGCCTTTGCTTCCCAGTACTTCGGTTGGCGCGGATCATTCTGGGGCTTGGCTGTCCTGGCGGTCATCTCGGCGGCGCTGATAGCGCGTTTTGTTCCGCACAATATTTCCAAACATTCCCAGGTCTCAATTCCTCGTGAACTGGCGGGTCTGCGTTCACTGCGGTTGTGGCTGACCTTGGCCGCCTGCGCCACAACCACCGGTGGCGTGCTCTCGGCCTATTCCTATATTTCGCCGTTGCTCATCACCGGCACCGGCTTCAGCGAATCGGTCATACCTTTGGTGCTGATCGGTTTTGGTGTGGGATCGCTGATCGGTTCGTTGATTGGTGGCCGCTTAGGGGACGCGCATCCACACGTGATGACAGTCATTGCACCGGCCGTGTCCACACTGATTCTTGTTTCAGTGTGCCTGTTCTCCGGCCTGCAACTGCCCATGATTGTGTTGATCACCCTGCTCGGATTTTTTGGTTTGGGCGCCAACCCGATCCTTGCCTCCTTGGCCATCAAGTATGGGGATCGTTCACCAACGTTGGCCTCTTCGCTCACCGTCGCGGGCTTTAATGTGGGAACTACAATCGCTTCGTGGCTCGGTGGCAAAGCCTTGGAAACTGAGCTTGGAACCACCGGTCCGGTAGTTGTTGGAGCGAGCATCGCCATGCTGACGCTCATCCCCGTTATCAGTCTGGCCGTCATTGCCCGACGCAACGCTAATAATCAAAAGCTCGTTCCCGCTCACAACTAGTGCACCGTTCCTGTGCATTGGCTAAAAATAGAACACTAATCTCGGCGAGATGGGATTATTTACGTATCCGGCATCGTTGATGCTTCTGGGTGCACCTTGTGCGCCTGTGAGCAGAGCACGGGAATCTTTCAAGATTCGATTGCCCTCATGCGTGAAAATCTGGACCCGCCAGTAACTGAATACCACCGTGCGCCGAACCGGTGCACGATGAGAAGTAAACAGATAGACAAAGGAAAAATCTCCTATGACAACTATGGCAAACGCATACGCTGCACCATCGGCCACTGAGGCACTTGTTCCACTTCAGATTGAGCGTCGGGCCGTGGGTCCAAAGGATGTTCTGATCGACATCAAGTTTGCAGGTATCTGCCACTCGGACATCCACACCGTCAAGGGTGATTGGGGACCACAGTCCTACCCACTGGCTCCAGGCCACGAAATCGCTGGCATCGTAGCCGAGGTCGGCTCCGAGGTCACCAAGCACAAGGTCGGCGACCGCGTTGGCGTTGGCTGCATGGTCAACTCCTGTGGCAAGTGCGAATACTGTGTTGCTGGCGAAGAGCAGTTCTGCACCGAGGGCTCGGTTGGCACCTACGGTGCTACCGACCGCGATGGCACCATCACCCAGGGTGGTTACACCACCAACGTGGTTGTCACCGAAGACTTCGTACTGAGCATCCCAGATTCCATCGAGCTTGATGTTGCCGCTCCCCTGCTTTGCGCCGGTATCACTACCTTCTCGCCACTTCACCACTGGGGCGCAGGCCCAGGCAAGAAGGTTGCAGTTGTCGGTTTGGGCGGCTTGGGCCACATGGCAGTAAAGATCGCCAGCGCCATGGGTGCCGACGTGACCGTACTGTCCCAGTCCTTGAAGAAGAAGGAAGATGGACTCAAGTTGGGCGCTAGCGACTACCGCGCCACCAGTGACAAGAGCACCTTCACTGAGCTTGAGAAGACCTTCGATTTGATCATCAACACGGTCAGCGCTTCGATCGACATCAGCTCCTACCTTCAGTTGCTGCGTGTTGACGGAACCATGGTCAACGTTGGTGCACCTGCTGAGCCACTTCCAGTGAACGCTTTCGCTTTGATCGGTGGACGTCGTTCGTTCGCCGGCTCCGCAATTGGCGGCATCAAGGAGACCCAGGAAATGCTGGACTTCTGTGGTGAGCACGGCATTGGTGCAGAGATCGAAGTTATCTCGGCCGATCAGATCAACGAAGCTTACGAGCGCGTCCTCAAGTCGGATGTTCGCTACCGCTTCGTGATTGACACCGCGACCATGGCCTAAAGCCACAAACGCACGCGGCGCCCGAAACATCAACTGATAAGTTGGTGGCTCGGGCGCCGTTTGTTTAACCAGTAATTCTTCTTCGGAAAGTTTCATCGTGACTGAACCAAATTTTGCAGAACACTCGTGGGACTACCTTGAACGCCGCAGTGTTCTGGTTATTACACTGAGCGGGCCAGCAAATGTGCGACTGATGGACCCTGAGAATTTTGCGGCCTATCAAGACGGCGAAAAGTACGACTTTCATGGCGGTCTTGCCCGCCGGGCACCCTTTCGAATTAAGGTTCCACATTCGGGTCCGTGGTATTTGGCCATTGACCTCAACGGTTTACCCGGGCGCGGGGTACGCCATGATGTCACTGTTCAGCCGCCGCAGAAACTCGAAGAGCGCAAAGCCTAAAGCACAGATCTCGGATGCATATTCCGTGAAGATCAGCCTGAAGCCGTTGTGGGATATAGGCATCAGACACGACAACAGCCGGCCCAGCACCCTAGGTGCTGAACCGGCCGTTGTTGTTGATGAATTACTTGCCGAACTTGCCGCTCTTCAGCTCGCGGTTGGCAGGAATATCTGCCCAGCCGCCAAGTCCATTGTCGCCATAGTTGTAGTCAACTGTTGCCGACGCACCCTTGATGTCCAACTTAACAGTTGGGCCCAAGGTGCCACCTCGGACGAAGTTGTCCTTGGTGCCAATGGTGTCGATGAAGGACTGAACCAGTCCGCCAGGCATGACGTAGTGCGAGTATGCCTGGAACTGGCCTGGGTGCTGGTTGTAGTCAGGAGCGAATGGGCTGCCTGCTGCAAAGTTCAGGTTTGAAGGGCTACCCAAAGCCAAGCCTGAACCGCGGTTCAGTGGCTGGTAATCGCTACGAATACCGTTACCTACGAAGCCGTAAACGCCTTCTGGTCCATCGATGCCAGCAGCAAAGGTGGAGCGGTGGCTAATCGTGAACAGGTAGTACTTGCCGTCCTGCATGTAAATCTGTGGACGCTCAGTCTGGTCGGTAACACAGTTAGCCGACAAGATTGGTGGCAGGAATTCCCACTCGGTGAGTTCCTTGTTCTTTGCACGAGCCAAACCAACGTTACCGATCTGGTAGGTTGCACCTGACTTGTTGACCTCTGCAACGGTTTCACCGTTGGTTTCGCCCTTGTTGTAGCCAAGGTCATCAGCATCGCACTTTGCTGCATCACGCTTCTGCGCGGTGTTGCCCTCGAAGACCATGAAGGTCTCGCCTGGGTGTGCTGGATCTTCAAAGGTGAACGGGTCACGGAAGTTGAAGAAGGAGTTCTGCTCAGCGGTCTGGTAGTACTTACCGTCTGCCTGGAGCAGTTCGGTGACCTTGTCGAAACCGGTGAACTTTACACCCTTTTTGTTTGCGTGAACGTGGCCGACGCTCAATGCGATACGTGGATCGTAAGGCTTGATGTCCTTGCCATCCTTATCGCGGTAGAAGGCAACGTCGGTGAAGAACAGCTTGATTTCGCCGTTCTTGTCTACACGAGCCGAGCCAGACCACTGGGTCTGGTGGCTGTAGGACTTATCCTCGAAGATCTTGCCGGTGACGCCTTCGTCAAAGACCTCGCCGCCGTAGGTCCAGCCGCCGTCTTTTGGACGCTCGTCAGCTGGGACGCCAGCTGGACGGTAGAAGTAGCCGATGCGCGCGTACTGGTGACGCTCATCGAAGCCCAAGTCGCGGTCAGCAACTAGCGAGAAGATGATCTCCTGGCCGCCAACGCTGTACTGGTTAGCGTCTGCGTCAGTCAGTGGCCAGGTATCCCAGACCCATACTTCTTCGTTGCTCATGTCAGGGAAATCCTGAGGAACGGTTGGCATGGTGTACTCGGTTGGCATCGAGTTTTCGCGGGAAGCAGCGTCTGGATCAGACATTGCCTTCAGCTGCTTAGCATCTGCACGGGTCCAACGCGACGTGAAATCATCGGTTGGGCTGTAAGCCTTTTGGGTGTGCTCAGTTGGCGCAGGGAAACCTGGTACCGGCTCGGTTGCGGCCACTGCTGGGGCCGAAACCAAAGTTGCACCGAGCGCTCCAATGCTCAGTACAGCAGCAAGAATGCCGCGTTTGGTGCGTTGCTTATTCACGATTGTTTGCCTTCGTTCGATACGGAATCGGACAATCGCTCGGGCTGCGACACACGCTCTCTCCACAGTCGAATCTAAGGATTCACATAGCTCCTGTCAATCGATTCAAAACGTTTTGGAAGCAGGATCACATTTTTTAGGATTCTTAACGAAATCTTCATCACATTCTTTGCAAAACGTTTTGGTTGTTCGTTAGCGTGGGTAACTGTCACTCGTAGCGACGCACGATCTCTCCCCAAATCTTTTGCGACGACACCCATCGTTGCTGCCCTTTACCGGCGTTTGAACTGACCTACTGGAAAGACCGATGACTCAGCCACAGACCAAGAACTCCAAGATTCTTATTGCTGCCGCAGCCGCCTGTGCACTGGTCCTCGTGGCTTTGCTGGCTTGGCAATTCCTACGCCCTGCACCACAATCACCAAAAACTGAGAGCGACAACAACGCTCAAGAAGCCGAACAGTTTCAACGGCCAGAATCTTGGTCGCAGTTCCGCCCAGCCAATCACCTAACGCCGAGCCAAAACTGGATGAACGATCCGCAACGCCCGTTCTTCCTAGACGGACTGTGGCACTTCTACTATCTCTATAACGCTGACTACCCGGACGGCAACGGTACCGAGTGGTATCACGTCACCTCCACTGACCTTGTTCATTGGAAAGATGAAGGCGTTGCCATTGAGAAATACAAAAACGGTCTAGGTGATATCTGGACCGGCAGTGCGGTCGTTGATACAGAAAACACCGCAGGTTTCGGCAAAAACGCAGTCATCTCGTTGGTTACCCAGCAAGTAGACGGTGTTCAACGTCAGTCGTTGTTCTACTCAACCGACGGCGGATACTCTTTCACCTCGTACGAGGGCAACCCAGTCATGGACAATCCCGGCGTCGACGCATGGCGAGATCCGAAAATTGTCTGGGACAAAGAACGCAATCAATGGCTCATGCTGTTGGCCGAAGGAAGCAAAGTCGGCTTCTACACCTCCAAAGATCTCAAGTCCTGGAACTACCAGTCTGGTTTCGAAGCGCCAGACCTTGGCACAGTCGAATGCCCAGATTTCTTCCAAATGTCCGTAGACGGTGACCCCGAACGCACTACGTGGGTCTTAGGCATCAGCGCCAACGGGGAAAGTTTTGGACGTACCACCGGCTACACCTACTGGTCCGGTGACTTTGATGGCAAGACCTTTACCCCTGCCGAACAAGAACCTCAATGGCTTGATGCCGGATCCGACTTTTACGCGGCAGTGTCGTGGGAGGATCCTCAAGCAGAAGGTCCTTTGGCCCACCGTTACGCACTGGGCTGGATGAACAATTGGGCTTACGCCTCAGATCTTCCATTGGGCGATTGGTCCGGCGGATCTATGTCCACGGTTCGTCAGCTTTCGTTGCGTGAGGTTTCAGGAAAACCGACCTTATTCTCGGAGCCTATTGCAGCGGTTGATAAGCTCGCCGGCGATCCAGCCCAAACCACAGCGCAAGATGTGCCCACGGGGCACAGCGCTTCGGTGGGCAAAGCTGAAACGGATTCTTACCGACTCCACGTTGATCTTGCCCAAGATGAGACTTCGCCAAGCGATGAGGCTCAAGTTGAGATCAAGGACGCCAATGGTGCGACCGTGACTGTCGGCTACAACTTCAAAGACCAAACTCTCTTCCTCAACCGCGACAAAGACAAGGTAGCCTCCACCATGCCCGAGGCTTACCGCGAGATTCGTAGCGAGCATCTTCCCAGCGACAACGGAGCGGTCAGCTTAGATGTACTGGTCGATACAACTTCGGTTGAAGTATTTGCCCAAGATGGACAGGCCTCGTTGAGTTCAACCGCGTTCCTGTCCCCTGGAAATCATGAACTCAATTTGAAGTCTTTGGGTGGCACCACCGATTTGCGCGGTGCCAGTTTGGCGCCGATGGCAGTTGTCGAGACCGCAGAACAGTAATCCAAGCAACTGGGTACACTTCAGCCAATAACGGTGTGGCCTCCTAAGCGGAGACCACACCGTTATTTGCACTGAATCTTCAACACCGTCAAAGCCAAAGATGGCGGAAAATAATTACCGCCCCGGCGCAGCTACCGATTCCCTGCTCACTAGCTCACAACGTAACTGCTTTGAGGTTTTGGATTCTGGGTTGTCTTTTGTCTCAGCAAACAGTTGAGAGACTGCCCAATGCCCCATTTGGTAGTGCGGCAAGGCGACAGTACTTAGAGTTGGCACCAGTGCCTTGGTAATAAGCTGAAGGTCGTCAACTCCGATAACCGATAGGTCCTCGGGAATTCTGATACCAAGACCTGCTGCAGCCTGATAAACGCCCATGGCCATCTCGTCGTTAAAGCAGAAGATAGCTGTCGGTCGGTCTTCGCGATCCAGTAAGTCACGTCCAGCTTCACGTCCGCCTTTGGCTCCATTACTGGCGGCACAGATCCACGACTCATTAACAGCAATACCCGCATCTTTCAACGCGTTGCGATACCCCTGCTCGCGCCCAATCGCTGCCGGTACGCTCAGCGAGACGGTGATAAAACCGATCTGTTGATGACCAAAGCTAATCAGATGGTTGGTTGCGTCGATCCCTATTTGACGCTCATCAGGTACAACGGATGAATAATTCGAATCGGCATCAGTCGCGTTGGCAACTACCACCCGCGCCCCAGCAAGTTCTTGCGGAACTTGAATCTGCTGGTGCCACATCTTGGCGTAGACCAGACCATCCACGCGGTGATCCATCAGAGTTCGGATTCCCATGAGTTCACGTTGCGCGTCCCCGGTTGAATCGATGGCCAGCACTACGCTTTGATGTTCGGCGGCAGCGTCTTGTGCACCGCTGATTAGTCGGCCCGCATACGGGGTCACGGCGATGGTGTCGCTGAGCAGACCTATGGTGAAAGTCCGCGAACTTCGCATTCCGCGCGCACGTAAATCAGGTGAGTACCCTAGCCGTTCAGCAATCTCCAATACACGTTCGCGCGTCTCGGGCTTGATTGCCCTTGCACCGCTTAAAGCGTGTGAAACAGTCGTCAGCGACACTCCCGCAGCGGCGGCGACGTCCCTGATGCCTACTCGGGCAGAGGAACCGAGCTTATTATTCATGCCTTTATTCTATTCACAATTTCTTTTCCCTTTAAACCAAACTCAAAGATGTCTGGTTCAAGGAGGAATTAATTGTCAATGATCCAAAAGGCATGCACTACCTAAGCTAGATTTTTGCCACGCCGCTGAGCACTACTTCGGCACGTCCGCCAACCCAAACCTGATCGTCGACACTGGTGATAAAGATTTCACCATTTCTTCCCATCGCGCCTCCCTGCGCTGCAACATAGGGAGCAGTGGCACGACCAGTTTTAATAAGCCACTGGGCGGCTGACGCATTGAGGCTTCCGGTCACTGGATCCTCACGCAGCGGGTCCTCCCCCTCGGTAAAGAAACCGCGCACTTCAAACGCCTTTTCGGATCTTTCAGGATGAGCACCGATAACACCAATGTCCCACCGGCCGGGGAATTTCGAGGCATCGGGACGCAAGGCAAGAACCGACTGCGCGCTATCGAGCAGCACACCGACCCAGCCCGGGCCGTTATCAATCCACTGGGTGTCAACGACCTCTTCTTTCTCTACACCGAGAATCGCGCAAAGTTGTTCCACTAATTCAGGTTCCACTGGGCCGCCACGTTGCAGCGATGGCGCTGCGAATGACAAGATCTCGTCTTCAACTCGAATAGGAATTAATCCAGCTGCACATTCTTGGACGATCATTCCGTCGGTCGCTGGAACGCCTCCGGCCTCCAGCCACGCACGCGCAGTGCCAAGGGTAGGGTGTCCAGCAAACGGCAATTCGGTGTTCATGCTGAATATGCGGACTCGGTAATCGGCCTCAGGGCTCGTTGCAGGAAGTACAAAAGTGCATTCTGAAAGGTTCGTCCATACAGAGAAGCGACGTAGCTGTTCATCATCGAGTCCCTCGGCATTCAAAATGACTGCGACTGGGTTACCTAAACATGGATCAGGGGAGAAAACGTCCACCTGGCTAAAACGGTAAGTCATGACTGAAATCCTACGGGGAGATAACTAGAAAAGGACCCTTGGCTCTGTACTGCTACAAAACAAGACCTCTTACGAAGCTGACCTCACCTCTTTTGGCCTGAGCCCAAAGATTCCCAGCCCTGAAAGAGACGCCAAATGGCTAAAAATCATCGCTGGCTTATCCATTAAGAACAGCCAAATAGCGCCTAAGCGGACGGACTGCGCCAACGAAGGGGCGCTCCCGCAGGCCAAATCTAAATGTGAGCTTTCGATCTTTCCATGATTCTCATAGGACAACTCTGTAGGATCAAGAGAGTCTGCGTTATTCCCGTTTCCAGCCCTCGGCTGAAATTGGCCTTCCAAGTTCTTCGAATGGCTTGGCAGGGAATAATCTAGGAGAACAAACTTATCTTCGGCATCACCTGCCCGTTGGTAATCGCGTTTCATCGCAGCATGCACCACACAGATAGTCCAGCAGAAACGAAGGCAACACTTTGAACGGCAATGCCACCTTTAAACACCACAACGTTGCGCTCTTATCAGTGAACAGCGTCCTCGCACCCGAGGTGGTGACCTCATCCGAATTTGATGAGCGGCTGGCTCCAAGTTTGAAACGTTTGCGGTTATCCAAGAAACTGCTCGAACGCGTTTCTGGCGTTAAAGAACGACGCTGGTGGTCCAAGGGCGTCGAATTTGATGACGCCGCAATTATCGCCGGCAAAAAAGCCTTGGCTGAAGCTGGTATTGAGCCCGATGAAATCGGACTGCTCATCAATACTTCGGTAACCCGTCGCAATCTGGAGCCATCGGTTGCTTCCAAGATTCACAACGGACTGGGCCTGCCATCCTCTGCAATGAACTTCGACGTGGCCAACGCTTGCCTCGGCTTTGTTAACGGCATGAGCCTTGCGGCGAACATGATCGATTCCGGTCAGATCAAGTACGCGCTGATCGTTGCCGGCGAAGATGCCAAGGCAACTCAGGAAACCACCTTCGAGCGTCTGAACGCTGAAGGATCCACCCGCGAAGACTACATGCGTGAATTCGCGACCCTAACCTTAGGTTCAGGAGCCGCTGCAGCGGTCATCGGCCCAGCCGACGCCCACCCAGATGCACACCGCATTCTTGGTGGCGTGTCCCGTGCAGGTACCGAGCACCACGAGCTGTGTGTTGGCGGTCCCAACGGTATGTACACCGACACCAAGGGCTTGCTCGATAACGGCCTAGAGCTCGTTGTTGATGCGTGGGATGAAGCTCACCGCACCGGCTGGGAGTGGAAGTCCATGGACCGCTACGTCACCCACCAGGTTTCAAAGTCTTACACCAACGCGATCATCAAGGCCGTCGGCCTGGTCAAGGATCGTGTGCCGATCACCTTCTCCAAGTGGGGCAACGTTGGACCGGCTTCTTTGCCTATGACTCTGTCCCAGGAAGCTGAAACGCTCAAGCCAGGCGATCGAGTGCTGTGCATGGGTGTTGGTTCAGGACTGAATACCGCGATGATGGAGATTGTCTGGTGACCGAGATTTTCCCCGGCGTCAAGGAAATCTACTCAAAATATCTCGATGTTCCATCCACCTCACCGGTGGACGGCGCTGGCTCCACCTACCGGTGGCATGTCTTGGACAACCAGGAAGAACTAGCTCAACGTGGCATCACGCCAGTAGGCACGCTTTTATGTGTCCATGGCAATCCCACGTGGTCTTACCTATGGCGCAGCCTGCTCAACCATGTTTCTGAGAATCAGTTGGCCTGGCGTGTAGTTGCCGTGGACCAGCTAGACATGGGCTTCTCGCAGCGCACCGGCAAGTTCCGTCGACTGGCAGACCGCGTTAATGACCTGGGCGATCTGGCCGAGGCAATGGATTTAGGTGACAATGTCACCACCGTGGGCCACGACTGGGGCGGCATTATTTCTCTGGGTTGGGCTGTGTCCCATCAGGACCGTCTGGCCAATGTCGTTTTGACGAATACCGCCATTCACCCTGCTGGTTTTGAACTGCCGTCAGCACTGAAGCTGGCGACCCACCCTGCCGTACATGGCTGGGGAACCAAAACCACGCGTGCTTTCCTTCAGGTCACCCACTCCTTGGCACAGCCAGCTTTGGCGCCTGAGGTTCGTAAGACTTTTATGGCCCCTTACACCAGCGCAGATGTGCGCGATGGTGTGGCAAACTTTGTGGCGGACATTCCATTTGATCCCTCGCATCCAAGCCGTCCGGCGCTGGATGAAATTTCTGAGGCTGTGCGCTCACTATCGGTTCCAGCACTGATGCTGTGGGGCCCGAAAGACCCGGTCTTCTCTGACCGCTACCTTCGTGATCTCTTAGGACGACTCCCCCACGCTCAGGTGCACCGCTTTGAAGGTGCAAGCCACCTGGTGGGCGAAGACCGAGATATCGCTTCCCCGATTTTTTCTTGGCTTGCTGGAAACCAGCACGTCGCCGAGTCAGCACGAGCACAAAGCTCCACGCCCTATCAGCCAATGCTTGCAGAGCTGGATTCGCGTTCCGATGACCACAGCACCGCAGTGGTGGACATTCACCCGCCACAATCCTTGTCGTGGTCCCAACTGGGCGAACGTGTTAACGCGCTAGCTGCTGGATTGCAGCAGGTCGGTGTGAAATCAGGAGACCGCGTCAATCTTCTGGTTCCGCCAGGCATTGAGCTGACCTCGTTGATTTATGCCTGCCTGCGTTTGGGCGCGGTCATTGTTGTGGCCGATGCCGGACTTGGAACTAAGGGACTTGGCCGTGCCATCAAGGGCGCTGGCCCAAGCTTCTTGGTAGGAATTGACCGCGCGCTAACCGGTGCCCGAGTGCTTAACTGGCCTGGCACCAAGATCGCCGTCGGCTCCTTGCCTGCTACCAAACGTAAGCTCTTGGGTGTCGCGCACACCCTAGATGAACTACTAGAAACCGGTAGCAAGCTATCGGCCAGTCAAGCGAACTTCACCGCTGCTGATCCTGATGCTGATGCTGCAGTGCTCTTCACCTCCGGATCCACCGGCCCCGCCAAGGGCGTTGTGTACACGCACCGCCAACTTGCAGCCATGCGAGACACCCTGCGTGAAACCTACGATTTGAAGGCTGGTTCAGCACTGGTAGCTGGCTTTGCACCATTCGCGTTGCTCGGTCCTGCCCTCGGCGCCACCTCAGTCACCCCCGATATGGATGTGACTGCGCCTAGAACGCTGACCGCTTCTGCTCTGGCTGATGCCGCCGTCGCAGTGAACGCCACCACGGTATTTGCCTCCCCGGCAGCCCTGGCCAACGTACTAGAGACCAAATCCGAGCTAAACACCGCACAGCGCAAGACACTGGCAGGCGTTGGCCTAATGCTCTCTGCTGGTGCTCCTATTCCTGAGCCGCTGTTGGCAAAGGTTCAAGAGTTGGTGCCCAACGCGAAGGTTCATACCCCGTATGGCATGACCGAAGCGCTACCGGTCACCGATATCGACCTTGCCGGCATTCGTGCCGCTGGGGACGGAAACGGCGTATGTGTTGGCACCGCGGTTGCCGGCGCCACGGTAGCAATCGCGCCTATTGACGCGCTCGGCATTGCGGGCGATGAACCGCAGTACACCCCCAACGTCACCGGCGAAATTCTGGTCCGTGCACCGCACGTCAAAGATCGCTACGACCGTTTGTGGATCACGGAAGCGGCCAGCAGCTCCATCGATGGCTGGCACCGTACCGGAGACGTGGGGCATCTTGATGATGCCGGTTTGCTCTGGGTTGAAGGACGTCTGGGTCATGTGTTGAGCACCGCCAATGGTGCTATCACCCCGGTCGCCGCCGAGCATGCAGTGCAATCGGTCGTCGGCGCCGGACGCGCCGCCCTGGTAGGTGTTGGACCAGCAGGAACCCAAGCCGCAGTGGTAGTCATGGAAACCGTGCCGGCAGCTCGCAAACCTGGGCCAGCCGACAACGCACTGGCCCGCAAGGTTCGCGCCGCGGTTGCGCAGACCGGTATCGAGGTGGCCGCCGTACTAGTGCTGCCAACCTTGCCTACCGACATTCGCCATAATTCCAAAATTGACCGCGCTGCGTTGGCCCAATGGGCCAGCACGACGCTAGCTGGCGGAAGGATCCGCACACCATGAGCGAAACCACTGACCAGTTGAGCCCGCTTCGGGTTCTGGTGACCGGTGCCAGCGGTCTGCTCGGTGGCGCCGTAGCTCAGCTGCTAAGCGAAAAAGGCCACCATGTGCGCACCTTCCAGCGCAGCGCTTCGAGTCATGCCGGGGACGAAGTCCGCGGTTCCTTAACCGACCCCGCCGCGGTAGCCCAAGCGGTTGAATCAATGGACGCAGTGATTCACTTGGCCGCCAAGGTCTCCTTCACCGGACACTGGCAAGAATTTGTTGACACCAACATCACCGGTACCAACAATCTGCTTCAGGCATCACAAAAAGCCGGAATCAAAGACTTCGTTTTTGTCTCTTCACCTTCTGTGGCCCACTTTGGCGATTCATTAGCCGGCGCAACAGCTGGTACTGCCAACCCTGATCTTGCGCACGGCAACTATGCGCGGTCCAAGGCTGCTGCTGAGCTCAACGCGTTAGCGCTGGACTCGGTTGATTTCCGCGTGGCAGCCATCCGTCCACATGTGGTCTGGGGACCCGGTGATACCCAGCTGGTAGAACGCGTCATTGAACGCGCCAAGGGTGGACGCCTGCCGTTGTTAGATCACGGGGCTGCGCTCATCGACACCACCTACATCGATAACGCTGCTGCTGCCATCGTTCGTGGCTTAGAGCGTATGGACCACGCCCATGGCCGAGCGTTGGTGGTAACCAATGGTGAACCGCGACCAGTCGGTGAGCTCATTGCAGGCATCTGCCTGGCCGGTGGCGCTCCAGCGCCCAAGCTCAACGTGCCAGGCTGGTTGGCTCGCGGGGCCGGTACAATCATTGAGAAGCTCTGGCTAGCGGCCGGTTCACGCAATTTGGTTCATGATGAGCCTCCGATGACTCGTTTCCTGGCCAAGCAACTTTCAACAGCTCATTGGTTTGATCAGCGTGAGACTCATGAAGTCCTTGATTGGAAACCAGCCGTCAGCATTGATGAAGGTCTAGCCAAGCTGACCGCACACTACGCGCAGTCCTAAACTACGCATCTGAGAAAACTATTGAAGCCTCGAAACATAAAAATGTTTCGAGGCTTCAGTACATTCTGGGCTTACAACTGCTTGTTGCTACTTCACGGAACTATCACGTCATGATTTGGCATGGACATCAGTGCAACGGGCAAAGAGCGGTACCTTGAAATGATGGGCAACAAGATTTCTTACCAAGGTGAAGCTGGCTCCAATTCCAATATGGCCTGCACTGAACAATTCCCCGATATGCAGGCAGTGCCCTGCGCTAGTTTCGAGGATGCCTTCGCCATGGTGGAAAATGGGGACGCTGATCTTGCGATGATTCCCATCGAGAATTCGCTGGCTGGTCGTGTTGCTGATATCCATGTTCTCTTGCCAGAGTCCGACCTACAAATTGTCGGTGAACACTATCTGCGGATCCGTTTTGACCTACTCGGTCTGCCTGGGGCAACGCTCAAAGACGCCACCGAAGTACATAGTCACATCCACGCGTTGGGACAGTGCCGAAAGATCATTCGCGAGAACCAGCTAACGCCGGTCATTGCCGGAGATACCGCAGGATCTGCACGCGAGGTGAGCGAATGGAACGACCCAACAAAACTGTCCTTGGCTCCCCCAATGGCCGCCGAACTCTATGGGCTTGAGGTGCTGGCATCAGGTGTTGAGGATGACCCCACAAACACCACACGCTTCGTGGTTTTGGCGCGCGAACAGCCTTTACCCGTGCGCTCTGAGCTTCCCGAATCAACGGTGACCACTTTGGTCTTCAAGGTTCGAAACGTTCCTAGCGCGCTGTACAAGGCGTTGGGTGGCTTCGCTACCAACGGCGTGAACATCACGCGTTTGGAAAGCTACATGGTTGGCTCTTCCTTCGCTGCCACAACCTTCATGATTGATGTTGAAGGCCACCCAGAGGATCTGCCAGTGCGCTTGGCTTTGGAAGAACTAGAGTTCTTCACCTGGGAAATCAAGATCCTTGGAACCTACGCCGCCAGCGAGCATCGCAACAACGTTTCTGTTGCCTTCGTTTAGAGCATCCAAGGCGGCCTGCGTGTTTCTTCAGGCCTCTACTTTGCCTTCCCGCTTGAAGCACGAGGGATCAAAGTTGGCATGAATTTTCGGATTTCTGGGCCTTTGACTGGACTAACAATCAGGTCAATCGCTTTGCTAGCGATTTGCTCCAATGGAATCCGCACAGAAGTCAGCGGCGTGGGCAGAAGCTCCGACTGAGGAATATCGTTGTAACCAACCAGAGAAATATCTTCGCCCACGACGAGATTTTGCTCCTTAGCCACAGCCATCACGCCCATGGCCAAATTGTCGTTGGCTGCAAAAATTGCGGTGGGCCTGTTATTTGGCTTTTTGTTGAGCAGCTTTTCCCCTGCGCTGTATCCACTCTTGATGCCGTAGCCGGCCGAAACCATCCATGGTTCAGGTGTAGAAATTCCTGCTTCAGCCAATGCTCTATGCGCCCCAGCAAGTCGAGCCGTACCCGTTGAAGTAAACGCGGGGCCTGTAATGACGGTAATTTTTTCGTGCCCTAGATCCAGTAGATGTCGTGTGGCAAGATACCCACCCACTTCATCATCACCCAGTGCCGAAGGGCTCAAACCGTCGGTACGCAGAACCAGCGCATGAGCGATTCCGGTATCCCTGAGATATTTTGGTAATTCATCTTCGACTCGCGCTGTGGCAAGAATCAGGCCGTCAACGCTTCGGTCCAACAGCGTCTGAGCTGATTTTCTTTCATCTTCCGGATCATCACCGCAGGTAGCGACAATCGCAAAGTAACCGCGAGCCGCAGCAGCACGCTCAATCTCCTCAAACATCAAAGCCATGACGGTGTCACTGAGCCGAGGGACCAAGACTCCCAACGTCTGGGTATGTCCGCGGCGAAGATTCGAAGCAAAGGAATTACGGCGATAGCCCAGTTCCTCGGCCACTTTGCGCACCCGATCTGCTGTGGCAGAACGCGGAGCATTCCCGCGGTCGTCGAGGGCGCGGCTGGCTGTTGAAAGACTCACTCCGCTAGCGACTGCTACATCTTTCAGCGTTACCGCTGCACTCGGGATCACCGGTTCCATTTAAATTCTCCTGTTCACTTCATTCCTAGTAGACACTCTATTTCGGATCTGACAAAAAATACCTCTTGACAGTGACACGTGCCACAAGTCAGAATGAAAACGTTCCCGCAATCGTTTTCATCTTAGCGGGTTTTCCGAACTACATGGAGGTAGCTCTAATGACCATCGATCTCCGCGGGCTGGTTCCCGCACCAGTGACCCCTTTCAACTGCGACGGCAGCGTAGACGTCGACGCCATTCACCGACTCGGCTCCTGGCTAGGCAGTGTCGAGGGCGTCAAGGGCCTTGTGGTTCTTGGCCACGCAGGCGAAGGCACGTTCCTCACGCAAGATGAGCAGGCTTTGGTCATCCGCGAATTCAAGAACTCCGTCAATGGCGAAATCCCCATCATTGCCGGAATCACCGGTGAAGGAAATACCGTCGCAGCTCTTGAAGCTCAGCGGGCCGTTGAAGCCGGCGCTTCAGCCGGATTGGTCTACCCATCTCATGGATGGTTGCGCTTCGGCTACCAGCAGGGAGCGCCACAGACTCGGTACAAAGAAATCTACGAGACCAGCGGCTTGCCATTGATCCTGTTCCAATACCCAGATGCCACCAAGGCCACCTATGACCTGGATACTCAGCTGGAAATTGCAGGCCAAGAAGGCGTCTTCGCCACGAAGAACGGTGTGCGCAATATGAAGCGCTGGGATACCGAGATTCCTGTTCTTCGCAAGACTTACCCGGATCTTCAGATCCTCACCTGCCATGACGAATACCTGCTGCACACGATGTTTGATGTTGATGGCGCATTGGTTGGTTACGGTGGACTTGCTCCTGAACCATTGGTGGAGCTGATCGCCGCAGGCAAGGCCAAGGATTATGCAGCTGCTCGGGCAATCCACGATCGGATCCTGCCAGTGACGAAGAATGTCTACCACCGCGGATCCCACATGGAAGGCACCGTGGCGCTGAAGGAGGGGCTGGTTGCCCGTGGAATTCTGGACCACGCTACCGTCCGTCCACCACTACTTCCATTGGCTGCTGGCGCGGACAAGGAAATTGCAGCGGCGCTACAGTCAGCGAACCTTGGCAAAGTGACCGTTTCCGTCTAATCGTTGAGTTGCTGTGGGGTGGCACGAAGAAGTGCCACCCCAATGCAGTACCTACCGTTTTCTTTTCCCTGAATCTTTAGCAACAATGAGTTCGTACCAAAAGGAGGACTCGTAATGAGCGAGCCGAACAATGTCGTCGTAGCCTCGTCCAATTACGGCAGTCAGCAGCGCCCGGTAAGAAACAACAATGGTGCTGGAACCCGAAAGCGTCGTACTTTTCTGGGCTATCTTGCACTCATGGGTCCAGCTTTTGTAGTGGGCGCATGGCAATTTGGACCTGGAAACCTGACCACTGCGGTTCAAGCAGGTAGCCGCTATGGATACAGCTTGTTATGGGTCATCGCCATCTCAACGATTCTCATGATTTTCTTCACCGACATGAGTGTGCGCTTTGGCCTGTCTTCGCCAAGTTCGCTCATTACCGCAATCAAAGATCATCTAGGTAAAGCCACGGGCATCGCCGCAGGCTTTGGTGTTTTTGGTATTACCTTGATGTTCTCCGTAGGCAACGCAGTTGGCTCCGGTCTTGGGCTATCGATGGTGTTTGGCGGATCACCGATCTTATGGACGGTCATCTGTACCGCCGGAGTGGGTCTGATTCTCGCCTTCCGCAATGTCTACGGCATAGTTGAAAAAGCCTTGTTGGTGATCGTTGCCCTGATGGCCGTCGCCTTTATTGCCAGCGCAGTGATTGCCAAACCAGATTGGTACCAGTCTGCTGCCGGATTAGTGCCGCAGCTGCCTGCCGGAAGCGAAATTCTTGTTGTGGCTCTGGTGGGTACCAACTTCTCCATCAACGCAGCGTTCTACAACTCGTATGGCATCAAAGAAAATGCGAGATCGCGTGCAGATTACCGAGATATCACGCTTGTCGACACCATTCCTGGCATTGTGGCTCCGGGGATCATGACCGCCTTGGTGATCATGGTTTCTGCAGCCGTCCTCGGATCAACGGGTTCGCAAGCAGGAACCATCAATGGACTAGCCGCCATCTTTGAGCCACTGGCTGGACCGGTGGGAACCGTGATCTTTGCCCTCGGCCTATCTGGCGCAGCGTTCTCATCAATGATTGCCAATGCCACTGCTGGCGGAACGATGATGTCAGATGCACTGGGAAAGGGGTCTAAGAGTGGATCGCCCACCGCGCGAATCGTTACCGGACTCATCTTGGCTTTTGGGCTGTTAGTAACCCTTGCTTTCCAATCCTCGCCCGTAGGACTAATCGTCATCGCGCAATCGTTGACCGTCCTTATCGCACCACTGTTGGGAGTGCTTCTGGTTCTCATGGCCAACAACGTCCACGTTATGGGAGAACTTCGTAACCGGTGGTGGCACAACCTGTTCGGCCTTCTCGGCTTGGTTGCCATCATTGCATCCTCGGTACGGCTGATCTCCGTATTGCTCAGCTAACCCACCGATGACTAAAGGCCGTTTCTTGCATCCTCAACGGATGAAAGAAGCGGCCTTGCTCGTCAGATAGCGTGCTACTTGTTCCAGGAATACCGGCGTTCTGGACGCCCGACTCCCCCATATCGTAAGTTCACTTGGACCATGCTTTCCTCAGTTAAGTACTCCAAATACCGGCGAGCGCTCACTCGTGAGGTGCCAAGTTTTTCTGCTGTCTCTGTGGCCGAGATGGGTTCGGTTGCGTCCTTGACGATGTTTTCCACCAGCACCATGGTTTCCGCGCTGCAGCCTTTGGGCAGTGGGCGACGAGTCTGTCCGCCAAGGCCGAAGAGACGATTCACGTCGGCTTGTTCCATTTCTTGGTCGGTGGCCTCATCTAATGGCTGGTAGGTCTTGGCGTAGTGCCCCAGTCTTTCGCGTAGGTCATCCCACGAGAAGGGCTTCATCAGGTAATGCACGATACCGCCTCGTAGTGCGCGGCGAACCGTATCCATTTCCCGGGCGGCGCTAATCACCAAAATATCTAGGTTCGGTTGAACTTTGCGTAACCGTTGTAATAGGTCCAGACCATTCATATCTGGCAGGTGGATGTCCAGTAAGGCCAAGTCAGGGTTCAGCTCTTGGGTGGCCGTGATGGCGTCCTTGGCGGTATGCGCTATCCCTGCAACGGTGAACCCTGGCTCCTTGCTGACAAATCCGGCGTGCACTCTTGCCACCATAAAGTCATCGTCGATCACCAGAACTTTGATCACTGGATAGGTCCTACTTTCTGAGTGTTGCGGTAAATCGTGCGCCATTGTCATTGATCGCTTCAATATCTCCTCCACGGCGCCGACAAACCAGTCGGCTCAGTGCCAGGCCAAAGCCCCTGCCGCCTGAGACGGTGGTGTCCTTTGTGGAGAATCCTTGAGTGAAAATTTCATTCATCGCTTCATCAGCAATCCCAGATCCATTGTCACCGACAATGACGGTTATCAGTCCATCGAGGTCATTGATGGAGAGATTGATCGTTGGCTGATCAATCTCGGCGACAGCATCAATGGCGTTATCAATGAGATTGCCTAGCACCGTGGTTAGGTCCCTTGCACTCTGGTCGTCCCCTCGTCCCAGACTTGAGTCTTGCGAAACTTCAAGTCGGATTCCTCGTTCTGCAGCCACGCTGGCTTTGGCTATGAGCAAGGCAGAGATCGTGGGCTCGGCCATTTGCGCCGCGAGGTTTTCAAAGACTTTGCTGCGGCTGAAGCTGACGCCATCGATGAAGCGAACCACCTCGTTGTATTCCTCTAGCTGGATGAGCCCGGAGATGGCATGTAGATGATTGGCAAATTCGTGCGTCTGGGCTCGCAGCATGTCTGCGGTGGCCTTGCTGTCGCCAAGCTCTTGCTCAAGTAAAGTCAGCTCGGTCCGGTCACGGAAGGTCGTCACAGATCCAAGATCTTTGCGGGCAGTCTTCACGGGCATTCGGTTGAAGACAACAACGCGTTCTCCAATGAGGAACTGCCGGTCGGGGTGTTGTTGCTTTGTCATCAAGGCCCTACTGACCTGTGGTGCTATTTCCAGTTCTGTGAGCTTTTTACCCACGCAATGTAACGGCAGTTGCAATAGTTCGATGGCGGTATCGTTGGCCAGCATGATTCGGCTATCCGGTGAGACCGAAATGATTCCTTCCTTCACCCCATGCAACAGCGCTTCACGGTGTTCAAAGAGTTCGGCGATCTCCTGCGGTTCCATGCCGCGGGTTTGATGCTTGACCCTGCGCGAAAGTAAAACTGAACCGACAGTTCCGAGGATCACTGAGATGAACAGTGTAATCAGCGCGCTGGGTGCAATCTCTTGGATGAGTTCTTGAGTGCTGGGGTAGCTTTGCCCGGCACTGACGATGCCTACAAGCTTTCCGTCATCGTCGAGTACCGGCACCTGCGCAATGAGCACGTGACTGCCGTTGCGGTCTATTTCGCCGGCCCACCCCCTACCTTGGGCCACAGAGGATTCTGGCTGCAGGATTGAGGTTCCAACTTCATCAGGGAAGGTGGAGGTGACCACGGTGCCATGCTCATCTGCGAGGGTGACAAATTGCAGCCCCGAGGTACTTCGCGTGGTTTCAGCCATCGCGGGAAGCGCTGATCCCATTTCCGGTGCTGCTTTAGGCATGAGTGCGCGCATCAGCGGGTTAGCAGCTAAAGACTCTGCCGCTGAAAGGCTGCGCCGGCCTTCCACCTTTTCAAAGTTGTTGGTGGACTGAGTTAGCGAGACAGCAACTACTCCCGCCAGCACTACCGCGATAATCAGTAACTGCAAGATGAGGTACTGTCCGGCCAAGGAAATCCTGCGAGCAAAGATGTCGGTGAATTTTGAAGCTTTTAAACTCACAGACACATCCTTATCCAAGATTCATTTCTTCCCCGCCTTTGGGGCACCCAGCAACTTTACCGAACTTTTTGATGACTCAAATCACAATTCGCGGTTACACAATGAACAGTATTTTCTTTGCGTACGTAAGAGTGACCTAGTTCACATCCATGCTTACTGTGGAACTACTCGCAACTACGATTCAAGCAATGAGGCTGCAATCAATGAAAAGTTTCAAATCCTTCCGTGCCCTGACGGTCTTCGCCGCCACTGCAGCCCTGGCCTTGGGGGCCACCGGCTGTGGCGTTACCTCTGAGAAGTCGGGATCCGACGCCGGAACGTCAGACGCACCAATCGCCAACCTGCGCATCATGGTCCCTAATACTCCAGGTGGCGGATACGACACCACCGCACGCGTGGGCGCCAAGGTCATGGACGAAGCCAAGCTGGCCACCAATCCAGAAGTGTTTAACCTAGCCGGCGCTGGTGGCACCGTAGGTCTGGCCCGCATGATCAACGAAAAGGGCAATGGCGATCTGGCCATGCTCATGGGTCTGGGCGTAGTTGGTGCCAGCTACACCAATGACACCGATGGAAAGCTGACCGATACCACCCCAATCGCCAAGCTGATCGAAGAGCCAGGAGCCATCATGGTCTCCAAGGATTCGCCATACAAGACCATCGACGATTTGGTCGCAGCGTGGAAGAAGGATCCAGGAAAGATCTCCGTCGGTGGCGGCTCCTCCCCTGGCGGTCCTGACCACCTGCTTCCAATGCAGTTGGCAGAAGCTGTTGGTATTGACCCTAAGGACGTGAACTTCGTTTCCTTCGACGGCGGTGGCGATCTACTGCCAGCCATCTTGGGCAACAAGGTCGGCTTTGCAGCCTCGGGTGCTGGCGAGTACATGCAGCAGATCGAAAAGGGCTCGGTTCGAGTTCTGGCAACCAGTGGCGAAAAGAGCCTTGAAGGTGTTGACGCTCCAACGTTGAAGGAATCTGATATCGACTTGGTGTTCTCAAACTGGCGTGGGCTGGTTGCCCCTCCAGGTATCTCTGATGAGGACAAGACCAAGTGGGTTGAGCTGATGACCGAAATGCACGACTCCGAGCAGTGGAAAGAAGCACTGAAAACTAACGGTTGGACCGACGCGTTCATGACCGGTGATGATTTCTCTGCTTTCCTCACCGAACAGGATGAGCGTGTAGCAAGCGTCCTGAAGACCCTGGGTCTGGCGTGAGCGCAGTAAATACCGCAAAGAAGAAACGCGTCGAACTGTTGTTCGCCGCGTTTCTTCTTCTCGTCGGAATCATTGTGTTTGTTGACGCGTCGCAATTACATGCGACGTACTCCCAGGCTGACGCTATCGGGCCTAAGGCAGTGCCCTACCTGGTGTCAGGAATCCTAGTGCTCTCCTCTATTGCCCTGAGCATCGCCGTGGCCCGAGGCAACCTCGCTGAAGGAGATGAGGGTGAAGACGTTGATCTGAGCCAGCCTTCGGACTGGAAGGTACTTGTGCCGCTACTTGGCTTCTTCGTCTTGAACCTGTTGCTGATCAACTGGGCCGGTTGGGTTATTTCCGGAACGATCCTGTTCTTCGGCGTTGCAACTAGCTTGGGCGCTCGCCGTTGGGCCCTCACCGCGGTGATCTCGCTGGTACTGGCGTTTGGATCTTTCTACGGCTTCTACTTGGGGTTGGGCATCAAACTGCCCGCCGGAATTCTCTCGGGGGTGCTGTAAATGGATACATTCAATTTATTGATGGGCGGATTTGAATCCGCTCTGACCCCGATCAACCTGCTGTTCGCTTTCGCTGGCGTGGTCTTGGGTACTGCAGTTGGCGTTCTTCCTGGCATTGGTCCAGCGATGGCCGTGGCACTGCTTTTGCCACTAACCTTCGGCATGGAAACATCTAGTGCCTTGATCATGTTTGCGGGTATCTACTACGGCGGTATGTACGGTGGTTCCACCACCTCCATCCTGCTTAATACTCCAGGCGAGTCGGCCACCGTCATCACAGCCATTGAAGGCCACAAGATGGCCAAGGCTGGACGGGCATCTCAGGCACTAGCCACCGCTGCGATCGGCTCATTTGTTGCCGGAACCATCGGTACAGCGCTGCTGGTGACTGTCACACCAATCGTGGTGAAGTTTGCGGTGAGCCTTGGCGCACCAAGTTACTTTGCCATCATGGTGCTTTCACTGATCACGGTTACTGCCGTCTTGGGCTCGTCAAAGATCCGCGGTTTTGCTGCCCTCGGTTTGGGGCTGGCTATTGGTCTTGTGGGCATGGATCCAGTGTCCGGCCAAAAGAGACTGACCTTCGGCTTTGCTCCGTTGATTGACGGTATCGATATCGTGGTTGTCGCCGTGGCAATTTTCGCCATTGGCGAGGCGCTGTGGATCGCCGCTCACCTGCGCCGTACTCCGGCGCACACCATTCCTGTCGGCACTCCTTGGATGGGTAAGGAAGATTGGAAGCGTTCCTGGAAGCCATGGCTTCGCGGCACTGCCTTCGGATTCCCTTTTGGTGCATTGCCTGCCGGCGGCGCCGAGGTTCCAACCTTCTTGTCTTACGTAACAGAGAAGAAGCTCTCCAAGCACCCTGAGGAATTTGGCCACGGTGCCATCGAAGGTGTTGCTGGTCCAGAAGCTGCTAACAACGCTTCAGCTGCCGGAACACTGACGCCAATGCTGGCCTTGGGCCTGCCAACCAACGCGACCGCTGCGGTGATGTTGGCGTTCTTGACCATGAAGGGCATCCAGCCTGGCCCGTTCCTCTTCGAGAATGAACCCGATTTGGTATGGGCACTGATTGCCAGCCTGTTTATCGGCAACACGTTGTTGCTGCTGATCAACTTGCCGTTGGCGCCACTGTGGGCCAAGCTTTTGAAGATTCCTCGCCCCTACCTGTACGCGGGCATCTTGTTCTTCGCTACCCTGGGCGCGTTCTCGGTGAACATGCAGGTAGCAGACTTGTGGATTTTGCTGCTCATTGGTCTGTTGGGCTTTGCACTGCGTCGCTTCGGATTGCCAGTGCTGCCACTGATCCTTGGTGTCATCATCGGCCCGATGGCCGAGGAACAACTGCGCAAAACCTTCCAGCTCTCCTCGGGCAGTGTGTCAGGAATCTGGAGTGAACCATTAGCGGTCGGGATCTACGTGTTGATCGCGGTACTGCTAGTACTGCCAGCCGTGATTACTTACATCCGCCGTTCCCGTGGTCGCCATGATGTTGTTGCTGAAGCTGTCCTTGGCGAAGTGGCCGACCATCCAAAGCACAAGGCCGGAGTTTCGGGCACGACCGCAGACGACGACGAAAGGGAGAACTCATGAGCATCGTTGTAGGCTACATCCCCTCCCCTGAGGGTGAAGCTGCTTTGGAGCGGGCCATCAAAGAATCAACAGCAAGACAAGCAAGGTTGATTGTGGTGAACTCCTCCAAAGGAGACCAACTAGTTGATGATCGGCTCATCGATGCTAAACAGCATCACGATCTGGAAGCACGATTGACTGAATCCGGAGTAGATTTCTGGATTCAGCGTCAAACCCAGGGCATCGATGCCGCAGACCAGATTTTGCAAGTGGCAGAAGCTCAACGAGCCGAGCTCATTGTGATTGGACTGCGCAAGCGCACCCCAATGGGAAAGTTCATCATGGGTAGTGTCGCTCAAAGAGTGCTGCTTCAAGCTGGTTGTCCGGTGCTTTCGCTCAAAGCAACTAACGACTGGTAAGCAAAACGTGGAACCCTCAATTTAAGCGAAATGATCCGCACCAATTGGTGCGGATCATTTCTCTTTGCTGACTTTACTTCTGGTACGGATTTGGTGGTGGAGTGGTACCACCGTTGTCCGGATCAGCCGGGCGAACCTGTGCGCCACCCTGCGATGGGTATTGCGTTGTTGGGTTATAACCCTGTGGTGCTGGTGGGTTATTTGGCAACGATCCATGTCCTGCTTCAGCTGGTGGTGTGCCACCAGCAAGTCGGACAAGTTCCGAAGTGTTCTCCGCGGTACGGATCGAAGCAATCAGCGACTCAAGTCCAGCGCGGATCAAAACAAGGTAGATCAAAACGAATAGTGGTCCGATGATGATCAAAACCAACAGTCCGAGCATGGTGCTTTCCGTAAAAGCGCTGATCACCATGCCGAGGTAGGCAATAACCAACAGGACCATGATCAAGATGTAGACAAACTTGACGATGGACGGAGTTACGAACTTTTTGAAACTGAAATCAAAAAGGGCTTTCATCCTTCTGCCTTCTCTCATGTCGAAACGAATGATATAGCCGACAGTATCGGACTATGAGCCATGAGGAAAGCTGATCTAGAAAATAAGTACTGGCCGTCGTAGTGTTTTTTGATTTCCCTTGGTCTTCTTTACGCCTTGGAGATGGCTTCTTTCAGCGCCGTCAACAACAGCGCTACCGAACCCGGGTTGGCGTTTGGCCCCATCAGGCCAATACGCCATACGGTGCTGGCATACTGACCAACACCACCACCAATCTCGATGTTAAAGCGATCCAGCAGATAGCCGCGCACCTTCGCCGAGTGCACACCTTCTGGGACGTTCACGGTGGTCAACTGTGGGAGTCGGTGTCCTTCTTGGGCGAAGAGCGTCAGGCCCATCTCTTGCAAACCATCTTGCAACAACGAGCCAGCTTCTTGATGCCGAGCGGTCACCGCATCCAATCCTTCGGACAGAATTCGATCAATTCCCGCCTCCAGCGAGGCAACCATGGCCACCGGTGCAGTGTGGTGATAGGTACGACCGCCACCTGCAGAACCGGTGGCGTAACCTCCGAGCAGTCCGAGGTCTAAGTACCACGATTGTGGCTTCTGTACTCGACGTTCAAAGGCACGGTCAGAGATGGTGAACGGAGCCAACCCTGGGGCCACACCAATGCACTTCTGGGTGCCGGCGTATCCCACATCGATCCCCCACTCATCAGCCAGTACCAGCATACCGCCAATGGAAGTTACCGCATCAGTGATTAGCAGCGCGTCACCCTTGATAGCGCCCAAGGCAGCAATGTCCGAAAGCACACCGGTGCTTGTTTCTGCATGCACACCAGCAATCACCGAAGGATTCGGGTGAGCGTCAGCCACACGCTGCGCATCAATCGGAGTGCCGTATTCGTGATCCACGCGGACCACTTCGGCACCAACACGTGAGGCAACTTCGCACATGCGCTCGCCGAACAGACCGTTAATAGCAATCACAGCGACATCACCGGGATTGATGGTGTTAACAAACGCAGCTTCCATTCCAGCTGATCCGGTAGCGCTCAGCGGAAGGGTGCGCAGGTTTTGCGTGCCCCACAGTGTTCGCAGTCCCTCGGCTACATGATCCATCCGGGCAATGAACGCAGGATCCAGGTGTCCCAGCAGTGGCAGGCCAAGAGCTGCCGTTGCTTCCGGGTACGGGTTACATGGACCTGGGCCGAAAAGATGACGCTGAAGAACGGTCTGACTCATGACTGCTCACTTTCACTTATATGAATTGTTCCAATCGAGATTCAGCGTATCCGCAAGAGGCTGAAAAACGAAAGGTTAGTTCCACATTGTAGAAATTTATGAATTGTAGCCAGAGCGCCATTTTCGAGATGACACATGATGATGAGCCGCTTTGGCACTCACATGCTCCGTTACTTCGTTGCGAGATCGCGGGCTCAGCGCCGAGCAGTGTTCGCTAGCTTCGATCGGTTTGGCCAACAGGTTGCTGGCAAGGCTGATGCTTTGCTCAAATAAACCATCACCAAGTCAGGGAAGAATCATATAGAAGTCTGAAAACCCCATCAGTCAGGTTGAACTTGAACGCCGTTTGTATAAGTCTGAAAGAACAAATGCGAAAGGAGTACTCCGTGAAGAAAATCCTCATGGTCGTAACCAGCGTTTCCGAACTCGGTGCAGGAGGAGAGCCCACCGGCTACAACGTGGCAGAGGCAGCCCACCCTTGGAAGGTCTTCCGAGATTCAGGACACTTTGTCGACTTTGCTTCAATTAAGGGCGGTCAGCCGCCACGGGACACGGTCGATACCGACGACCCAATCCAAGTTCAATTTACTGAAGATGAGACCACCCGTGCTGGGCTTTACAACACTGCCAGGGTAGAAGTTGTTGATCCAGAACAGTACGACGCCGTGTACCTCGTAGGTGGACACGGCACCATGTGGGACTTCCCTAATAACGAAGGCCTTCAGAAACTTGTTGGTGGCATTTACAACAAGGGTGGCGTTGTCGGCGCTGTTTGCCACGGTCCAGCGGGACTCCTTGATGTCGAGTTGCATCACGGTTTGAAGCTCCTTAGTGGCAAGGATGTCGCAGCCTTCACGAATGATGAAGAAGTTGCAGCGGGCAAGGACAAGGTCATTCCGTTCTTCCTTGCAGACAAGCTCACCGAGCAGGGCGCGAACCACATTGCCGTCGATAACTTCGAAGAAAATGTTCAGGTTTCCGAACGATTGGTGACCGGACAGAACCCTGCATCAGCCGCGGGTGTTGCCAAGGAGATGGAGAAGCTTCTAGCTGAAGCCATCCATCAGGAAAAGGCTGAGGAAGAAGCCGCAGAAGCCGAAGCCGAAGCCGACTAGGCTGATACGCAACAACCTCTGAAGTTACGCAGTAACGACGCTTGGACTCGTGTGAAATCACGAGTCCAAGCGTCGTTTTGTGCCCAGTAGTTCCAAGGGTGAATTGGTGCAAGGACCGATGGGACCCGCTCCCATGGCATCCGCGATTTTTGTTGGCGTGAGCTACTAGATCTTTGAGCCATCAGCGCGTTTGAGTGTAACTAGTGAACAAGGCCCGCATGATCGACGGTGGGCACTTCAAGCCCGTAGTGACCACGCAGAGTGCTCTGATCGTAGTCAGTTCGGAAGAGCTTGCGTTGCTGCAACAACGGAACAACGTGTTCGGCGAAGGTTTCAAGGCCCGAGGGCAATACCGGAGCCATGATGTTGAAGCCATCAGCGGCACCTGCCTTGAACCAGTATTCGATTCGGTCCGCCAGCTGCTCAGGGGTTCCAGCAAATGTCTGGTGACCACGTCCTGAGCCGAGTTCACGAATAATCTGACGAACCGTCAGATTTTTGCGGTATCCCAGATCCAAAATCAGGTCGCGACGTGAGGTGGATTTTTCCTTGGAAGTCGCTGTCTCCAGCCCCTCGGGGAGCACCTCGTCAAGCTCCAAAACATCCGGGGCTACGTGCAGTTGCTGCGCCAAGGTCTTCTTTGCATACTCCGGAAGAATCAAGTCATCCAAGGCATCAGCCAGCTCAAGAGCTTCAGCTTCCGTTGATCCGAGGATGGGAACGATACCCGGCAAAACTTTGACGGACTGCTCGGAGCGTCCGTAGCCCACGGCCTTGGTCTTGATCTCTTGATAGAAGTCCCTTGCTGATTCGAAGGACTGATGAGCCGTGAATATAGCTTCAGCCCATTGACCGGCAAATTCCTTGCCCGCCTGTGAGGCTCCGGCTTGAATAATCACCGGGTGTCCTTGAGGCGAACGCGGAACGTTCAGCGCTCCCGCTACCTGGAAGTGCTCCCCCACATGAGCGGCTGGATGAATCTTGGCCGGATCCGCCCACGTGCCACTTGCCTTGTCAGCGATGACCGCATCTGGCTCCCACGAATTCCACAATTTTTTCACCACGCTCAGGAACTCGTGCGCCCTGGCGTAGCGCTGTGAACTATCAAGCTGTGACTGTTGGGAAAAATTCTGCGCAGCTGCGTCACCGGCAGTGGTCACAACATTCCAGCCTGCTCGTCCATTGCTGATCAGATCCAGCGTTGCGAACCGGCGAGCAAGGTTATAAGGATTGTTGTAGCTAGTGGAAGCCGTAGCGATCAGTCCAATATTTTTAGTCACCGGCGCAATAGCGGAAAGCAGTGTCACTGGGTCCAGGATTCCGGCTGGTCGTTGTGCCACCGGCCCTTGAAGCACCGGTCCGTCAGCAAAGAAGATTGCGTCGAGTTTGGCCTTTTCCGCAAGCTGCGCCAAGCGAATGTAGTGGTCAACTTCTGTTCCTGCATGGGGGTCGCTCTCGGGCAATCGCCACGAGGACTCGTGGTGCCCGGTAGTTAGCAAGAATGCGTTGAGGGTTAAAGTGCGTGCCATAATTCTGGTCCTTATCCGTGAGAGTTGAGAGTTAGGCGCGAGCCCAGCGCGAAAAGTGTCGCTCCAATGCCACAAGGGCTGCATTAACAACAAAGCCGAGAATGGCGACGGTCAAGATCGCTGCATACATTTTTGGAATGAGGAAGCTGGCCTGCGAGTTGGTGATCAGATATCCAAGACCAGCTTTTGCACCGATCATTTCAGCAGCAATTAGAACCAGCACTGCAGAAGTTCCTGCCATGCGAATGCCGGTAAAGATAATCGGCACAGAGGCCGGTAGGACGACCTTTGAAAAAATCTCAAAGTTGTTTAGTCCCAGCGTTTTGCCTGCACGAATCAGCAGTGGATCTACGCTGCGTGCGCCCAGAATGGTGTTGAGCAGAACCGGGAAGAACGCTGCGTAGAGCACGATGGTGACCTTGGAGAGTTCGCCAATGCCAAGAGTGAGAGTGAATACCGGTAACAGTGCCAGGGCCGCAGTGTTTCGGAATACTTCCAGAAGCGGATTCAGAAAATCTCCGATTCGCGAGAACCATGCCACCACTAGCCCCACCGGTACACCGATCACCAGGGCAAGAAGGAAACCGATGGCTGAGCGTCCTAAGCTGGCGGAAATATGTGTCAGCAGATCTCCGCTCACGATCATTTTCCATAATTGCTGAAGTACCTCGTGCAATGGTGGAAGGAAGACCTTGGAGGCCGGTTCAAGGAGAAATTGTGGAATCAGTTCCCACACCAGTAAGAACCCGATGATTGCTCCGGAACGGTAGAGCGTTTTCCTTATCGTTGCCCCAGCTCGTCCCGTTGGTGCTGTTCGTTGCGCGGACGAAGTTTCAACTCTGATCTGCTGATCTGGCAATGCTAGTGTGCTCATGCTGTGGCTCCTGAAGAAATCAAGGTTTTTTCGACCGACGCGGCTACGTCTTGGCGACTGTGGCTATGTAACAGTGACCAGATGTGATGACGGTACTCACCGAACTGCTGGGTTGAGCGGATGTCATCTACCGACTGGCGATCTTGAAGATCAATGTTCACAATTTCCTTGATCTTCCCTGGTCTGGCGGACATGACCGCCACTTTCTGCCCTAGGTAGACCGCTTCTTCAATACCGTGGGTAATAAAAACGATGGTGGTCTTGGTGCGTTTCCAGATGTCCAGCAACAGGTCTTGAAGCTGTTCGCGAGTTTGCGCATCCAGCGCTGCGAATGGCTCGTCCATGAGCAAGACCTTTGGTTCGTGGGCAAGAGCTCGGGCAATCGCTACACGCTGTCTCATTCCTCCGGAAAGTTCGTGCGGGTACTTATCTTCCACGCCTTCTAGGCCAACCAAGCGTAGGTATTCGTGCGCTCGTATCCGGCGTTCGGCCTTGTTCAGGCCCTGACCATGTCGCGCTTGGCTTTCCAAGCCGACCTGAACATTGGCTGCTGCGGTGAGCCACGGGAACAGCGCATATTGTTGAAAGACAACTGAGCGTTCCAGGCTAGGCCCAGAAATAGGCTGCCCGTCAACGAGAACTTCGCCTTGGCTCGGTGTGCTCAACCCAGCAAGGATGTCCAACAAGGTGGACTTACCGCATCCGCTCGGTCCCACCAAGGTGAAGAATTCGCCGTCCTCAATCCACAGATCAAGTGAATCGATGGCCGTGACTGCGCTTTGGTCGCTAGCGCCAGTACGTTGGAACTTCTTGCTCAGATTTTTGATTTCAATTCTCGACATGATCGGTCATTACCCTTCGCTCGCGAGATCGTTAAATTCGTTGGTGTAGTACTCGCTGGGTGTTATTTCACCGTCAACGATTCCGGTGCTCTTCAACCATTCGGACCATCGGCTGAAGTCTTCATCTGAGATCGGCGCATTCTTGCCTACGCCATAACCGTTGAAATACTGCAGAGCTTCAACATCTTCGCCACGATCTCTGGACTCGATGATGTCCGTCAATTTTCTGAGCACTTCTTCACGTGAATGCGATGACGCCCAGTTCGCCGCTTTGGCGGTACCCGTTGCCAGAGCATGTGCCGCTTCGGGATATTCAGCGATGAAATCGTCACGCAATACGTATTCACCACCATTGAAGTTGTCAAAAACTTCAGTGTCCCGGAAGACTTCCCGCAGATCCCCTTGTTTCACGGCATGGACCTGGGCTGCACCAGAGAGTGCCCCGACGTCTACCTGATGGGTGCGAACCGCTTGCTCGGTATCTGTCGGCGGCAGAACGACTAGCTGAACTTGGTCAATCTCGTCCGGGCTTAATCCTTGTGCTTTCAGATAGGTGTGGATCACGGCTTCGGAGTGAGCTCCGAGGGTGTTGACCGCGACAGTCTTTCCAATCAGATCCCGGGCTTCTTTAATGCCGCCGTCTTTCGCGGCATAAAAACCAACAAAGTAATCGTCATTGGAGCCGTAGTATGAGGCGACCGCGGTCACCGGGGAGCCAGCTTCTTGTAGCTTTACAACTGCGCCGGCAAATGCGCCACCGATGTCGGTCTCGCCGGTCGCCGTGTTTTGAATGGACAGCGGACCGCTGGAGTTATTGCCGACCCATTCCAGCTTAATGCCGTCAAGATATCCGAGGCCGGCAGCCAGCTCAATGAGCGTTACGGTGTTGGCTGCGCCTTCGTAGCGGACATTGACGGTGCCGTCTGCATTCTTCAGATCAGTGCCGTGTGCGGAGGCTGTGCATGACGCCAGCAAAAGTGCTGGTGCCAGCAATAGCGTTGCCGCGCCTTGGCGCTGCCGTCGAGTAAGCGGGGTCTTGAACATCTTTGGTATTCCATTTCCTTTGCCGGTGCGGGCTGTTGCTAGCCATACAAGCACCTTTGGAAAGGGTCAGAAAGGGGCTCTGAAACCTGGTGAAATTCAGTGAAACGCGAAGTCAAAGTCGCTATCAGATGTCCGGAAAAGTCCTTGATGTCTGCACCTGTTGTAGCCAGAGGAAACATCGGGTCATAGTGCCTTCAGCACGGCGTTAATTTGGTTTAACAAGTCGCACAGAGTCCCGTGTTTTTAGCGGGTATCGGCGCGGGCGACTCTACGTATCAGTCATAGAAAGACATGTTCAGTATGTGTGCGGCAGTAGAAAATCAGCTTGTCGATTTTTATGATGATCTCCAGTTCACTCGTGCAGTGAACATGTCGCACAGGTGTTATCCGGGCATAAAAAATCCCCGCCTTCCAAAAAGGAAGGCGGGGATCTTCGCACCAGTGCGAAAGACTACTTACGTAGGCCCAAGCGCTCGATCAGCGTACGGTAACGCTCGATGTTGGTGTTCTTCAGGTAGCCGAGCATACGACGACGACGACCAACCAGAGCCATAAGGCCACGGCGGGTGTGGTGATCATGCTTGTGCATCTTCAGGTGCTCGGTCAGGTCCAAGATACGGCGGGACATGACGGCAATCTGAACCTCAGGCGAACCGGTGTCACCCTCGTGGGTAGCGTAAGCCTTGATGATTTCGTTCTTGATAGTGGCATCCAATGCCATAACAAACTCCTAGAGTTGGACCGCGTTCATAAGTCAGTGCAAACGCCGAAGCGTCTACGGTGGAAACTCGCAACCGCGGACTGCAGCGAGAACCATCGTCAATCATATCACCGACGGGCACGCCGGCGGGACCTCCAGGCATGGGTGAGATACGGCACCTGTACCTTGTCGCCCAGTTCATGACCCAGATGCTCGTTCCAATACCACCGTAGGTTTGATTCAACCTTGGCTTGGGTTGTCGGCGAAGATTTGCGGTAGTAGCTGCGCGACTTAGTCAGCTCAACGATCTCTTCAAAATCCAGCGACATCGACCAGTGCCAAATACCGTGTTCAGGTTTGCTGAATTCACGACCCAAAGGCGGTTCAAGCTCGGGACGGTGTACATCTCCAGCATGCATAATGCGGGCTAGCCGGTGCACCCACGGAACAGAGACGTCGAGTTGATTCCACAATAAAGTGAGCCAACCGTGATCATGCAGCAGACGGGCAGCCTCAGCACTGGCTTTGGGATGATCCACCCAGTGCCATGCTTGCGCGTAGGTCACCAGATCAACGCTGTCCTCGTCCAAGCTGGTAGCTTCGCCCGAAGCGCACACCGTGGCCACCTGTGGAAGTCGCTTCGCCAAGACCGAGAGCATGTCTTGGGACGGATCAACAGCGGTGACGTCCAACCCCTGTGCTACCAGTTGTTCGGTAAAGATCCCCGATCCACAACCAATATCAACTGCCACTTTTGGCTGGTCCTGCAGGGTGAAGTCCAAGGCCAGCTGTGGATAGGACGGACGGATCTTGTCGTAACTCTCGGCACCGGACTGGAATGCTGACGCTAATTCGTCACGACGCTTGGCACTGACCACAAAAGCACGTTGTGGCAGAGATGGAATTTCAGACATGAGACTTAGCGCGGTTCAACGGCCAGCACTGCGCGAGCTTGATCCACGTCCTGGGTCATCTGCTCAATCAAAGCTTCGATACCGCGGTAGGCGACCATAGGGCGCAGGTGTGAGATAAACTCAACAACAATCTGCTGACCATAAAGGTCAAAGTCTTCAACACCTTCATCTGGGCGGTCGATCACGTGGGCTTCTACCACCCGGGAGACACCATCAAATGTTGGGTTAGAACCCACCGAAATGGCGGCTGGCCAACGGACCTCGGCCTCGTCGATAACCCAACCGGCGTACACACCATCGGCAGGAATGATGCCGGTGGCTTCAGGATCAAGGTTTGCCGTTGGAAAACCCAACTCGCGTCCGCGGGCATGCCCGTGGACCACTTCACCGCGCATCCGGTGGGGCCGGCCGAGGATCTGGGCTGCTGCTTCAACGTTGCCTGCAGCTAGTTCTTCGCGAACCCAGGTCGAAGACAAACGACGCTTATCCCCTACGTCTTGCACGCCGATGACATCGAAGTTGTACTTCTTGCCCAGCTCTTGCATGTAGCTGAAATCGCCGGAGTTGTTACGGCCAAAGCGGACATCATGACCAACCACGACCGCGACAGCGTGAAGCTTTTCAACGATCAGTGAGCGGACAAAATCTTCAGCGCTTTGGTCAGCAAATTCAAGGGTGTAATGGATCATCAGCGTGGCATCCAAGCCAACGCTGGCCAAGGTATCGATCCGATCAGCGATTCCCATGATCAGCTGTGGAGCAGCCTCGGGGCGATGCACCAGTGCTGGGTGCGGGTCAAAGGTGATGGCCACCGATTGAGCAGAGCGCGCCTTGGCTTGAGTGACTGCTGCGTCGAGCACTTCGCAGTGCCCCAAATGAACACCATCAAAGTTGCCAATGGTCACGACAGTGGGAGCCACATCCGTGGGGACGGCGTCCAAGCCCTTCCAATAGTGCACTTTGCTCCTTTAGAAATTCTTGTGGTGAGTAGAGAACCCACCGAGGCAATTCTTACACGTCTTTAGGCCAGACGCTCACTGCGGTTACGGTAAAGCCACCACAAGCCAACAATTGGCAGTACCAGCGGAATGTAACCGTAGCCTTCACCGAAACCACTCCACACCGATGGGTGGGCGAAAATTTCAGGATGAGTCAATGACAAAATGCCCACAACGATCACACCAACAAGTTCAACGCTCACTGCCCACAGCGAGACAAGCCATGCGCGCGACTTAGAAGATGACAGTGAGAACGTGGCGACAATGTAGATCAGGCCGGAAAGCAATGACAGCGTGTAGGCCACCGGCGCTTCATCAAACTTGCTCACGATTTGGTACGCACCACGAACGGTTGCCGCCAGAGACAAGATGCCATAGACCGCAATAATCACTCGGCCTAGGCCAGTGGAGCGGCTTGGCTTTGGACCTTTAGCGGCATTGCGAGATTGTGCAGCCTGCATGATCCGTGAGTTACGAGGATTCTGACTCATGTTGTTTACTCCTAGTGCCAGATTTGTTCCATACGGAACAGCATGATGAAGGTGACGGCTGCCGAGGCACCCAACACCGCATTTGACCAGCGACTCTTTTCACTGACAGCCCAGAAGAATGCCAACGGTGGCATGATCAGCGCGGTGATCAGATATCCCCAGAATTCCAGCGGGTCGCCCTGTACAGCGTTTCCGCCGGCCTGCCTGATCGCGGCAGCAACGCCGTAAACAATCAAGAAGACTTCAGTTGCAGCTGCGCCGATAAGAGCCCAGTCATCCGGGTGCTTGCGAATGATGGTCGCCACCACAGCAACAAGCAATGCCAGTGCACAAACGATGACTCCGGCGATGAAAAATCCGTTCAAGGCAAACAACGGTTCAACCTTTACTTAGCGGTGAAGACTAGGGCCGTACGAGCTTTTTCGCCCTTGTCCTCCAGCAATGCCACCAGCACCCCATTGGGTGCAAAGGCTGCGACGGTCTGGCCAGGCTCAATGTCCATGCTCAGGTGGGATGCGGCAATGGTGCGCCCGAAGGACAGCTCCATCGCTTCATCCACGCTCACCGTACGGTTAGGGAACAACGCAGCGGCAGCCTTCTCAAGGGGCAGCATGGTGAATTCATTAGCCAGCTGTTCCAGAGTGCTAGTCAGATCAATCTTGTACGGGCCAACCTCGGTACGGCGCAACTCCGTCAGGTGTCCACCAACATCGAGTGCTTCGCCCAGATCGCGTGCCAGTGCACGGATGTAGGTTCCGGAGGTGCAAGAAACGGTGACGTCCACGTCAAGGATCTTGCCGCCGTTTTCTCGACGGATTTCGTGAATCTCGAAGCGTGAAATAGTCACCGGACGCGCCTTGAGTTCTACCTGCTCGCCGGCTCGCACACGTGCATAGGAGCGCTTACCATCAACCTTGATGGCTGAAACTTGGCTTGGTATCTGCTCAATATCACCGCGGAGCTTTGCTACTTCACGTTCGATATCTTCATCGGTGACCGCAGCAGCAATACGCTGAGAGATAATTTCGCCTTCAGCATCGTCGGTGACAGTGTTTTGTCCCAGACGGATGGTGGCGGTGTAGGTCTTATCGTGACCAACGATGTAGGTGAGTAAGCGGGTCGCCTTGTTAACACCGACAACAAGCACACCTGTGGCCATCGGGTCTAAGGTGCCAGCATGGCCCACCTTGCGGGTGCCTGCGAGTCTACGGATACGACCAACCACGTCGTGGGAGGTCAATCCTTGATCTTTGTCGACTAGTACCAGGCCCGAGGCCTGCTCTTGCGTGTTCTGCCCGGCTTTACTCACGCCTTCCAGTATATGGCTTAGGCAGAAAATTCACCCGTCTTGCCGTTCAACCGTGGCCGATGCCACGTCGCATCCCAGATTGTTCCTGCCACGGATTGCAGATAAGTCCTTCCAGGCTCTGCGAATTGGCCGCAAAATAAATTTTTTCAAGAGATTCCAATCCGTTGGGCATCCTGCCCCGAATGCTCATTGACCACCTGATCCGCACGGACAGGAAAAGGACCGACGACATCAGTCGCGGCGAAGCAAGGAGAAAATCATGAAGCGCACATACAGCAAAGTCGCTGGAGCATTCGGGCTCATCGCAGTCGCCGCCATGGGACTGAGCGCCTGCTCGACCGGTTCGGAAACCATGGAATCACCCACCGCCTCCGCCACGGAGAGCAGCTCGTCCATGGCCAGCGAATCTGCAATGGATCCGGCAAGCAATCTGGTGGGCAGCGGCTGCGCAGCCTATGCCGAAGCAGTGCCAACCGGTGACGGTTCGGTAGCAGGCATGGCCAAGGATCCAGTGGCCGTTGCAGCTTCCAACAACCCGCTGCTCACCACGCTGACTTCCGCAGTTTCCGGAAAGCTGAACCCGGACGTTGACCTGGTCGACACCCTCAATGGCGACGAATTCACCGTCTTCGCTCCGGTTGATGACGCATTCGCCGCAATCCCGAAGGATGACCTGGCCGCTGTGGCCAAGGACGCGGACACCCTGAGCAGCATCCTGACCTACCATGTGATCCCCGGCCAGATCGCACCAGATGATCTGCCCGGAACCCATGCAACCGTCCAGGGCGAGGATGTAGAAGTCACCGGCAGCGGCGACGACCTCGAGGTCAATGGCGCTTCGGTCATCTGCGGTGGCGTGCAGACCGCCAACGCGACCGTGTACCTGGTGGACACCGTCCTGATGCCACCAGCCAAAAAGTAGCAACGGCGCAATTGCAAGGCCGATGGCCTGAAGGTGATGCATGGAGTCCAAATCCAGGCATCACCTTCGCTGGTTCAACGGGCCGTGCTCCCCCATCGGCAACTTTCGCAAAGCGCCACGGAACAGCAGACAGCGAAACAGACACAGATGCGTGAGACTCTAGGATTCATGAGTTCAAATAGACTCGACTCCATGGAAGACGATTCCGTTCAAACGCCGGACGCCCTGATGCAACAGGTCGCGCTGGGACAAGAAGCTGCCTTCGAATCGCTCTACGATGCCATGGCTTCCCGAGTCTTCGGACTCGTGCTGCGGGTGCTTCGCGACAGGGCGCAGAGTGAAGAAGTCACCCAAGAAGTTTTCGTCGAAGCCTGGCAGCAGGCCCGGCGCTTTGATCCGGCACGCGGCACCGCAGCTTCCTGGCTGCTGACCATTGCCCATCGCCGAGCCGTGGACCGTGTGCGTTCGAGCCAAGCAAGCCAAGCGCGGGATTTGCGCGTTGGAATCAAGGACTTCCAAGACAGCTACGATGATGTGGAAGAGAACGCCATCTTGCACGATGAAACCGTGCGCGTTTCCCAGGCACTGCAACGGCTCAGCGCGCCACAGCGAGAGGCCATACACCTGGCCTACTTTGGCGGATACACCCACCTGGAAGTCGCCGAGATGCTGAAAATACCGGTGGGAACCGCCAAAACGCGAATACGCGATGGAATGAGCAAACTTCGAGACCTGATGGGAGTGGCGTAATGGACAAGCATGAGAACGAGCGAACCGACAGCTTCGCCCGGGACGCCCTGGGAGACAAAGAGCGCGAGGAGCTGCTCAACCAGTCTCCGAATTCCGCCCAGGCTCGCCAGGAACTCGACGCACTGCAGGAAACTGCCGGACTGCTTGGCTTGGCGGCACAGCCGGTCGCGCCTCCGCCACGGTTGAAGGCCAACATCATGTCCGCCATCCGCACCACCGAGCAGCTCCCTCCCGTTGCGGACCAGGCACCCACCCTGGGCAGCTCCCCCGCAGCCGTCCCAGCCACCGAGGCTCCGGGGGAACCTGGTTCCGCTGCAGAACCTCCGGTCCAGCAGACAGGAACAGGACGCGGCACGCAGCGCTTCTTTGCCCTGGCCGCCGGTGTGCTGCTGCTGGCAGCAGTCGCCTTGGGAGGATTGGCGATCAACCAGACTTCCGAGCAGCGCGAGTTGGAGAACAAGATGGCCGCCATGGCCTCGCATGAAGAAGAGCTCGCGCGGATTCTGGGCGCCCCTGATGCGAAGTCAAAAACGCAGACCTTGGAGGACGGAGCCCGTGTCACGCTTTCCTATTCGGCCGATGAGGGCTTGATGGCTGTTTCCACCTCCGGCATGCCGGCTCTGTCCAGCGACAAGGGCTATGAGCTATGGCTGATTTCGGCCGATGGGGCAGTTTCTGCGGGCATGCTCGCCGGCCCCGATGCCGATGGCATGATCATGGTTTCAGATCCGATGAAGGACATCACGCATTTCGGGATCACTGTGGAGCCAGCTGCTGGATCCCCTGCCCCGACAACAGATCCCATCATGGTCCAGTCGCTGTGAAGCCGCAAAAAATCTCGTAGCCGATTCCAATCCGCATCGCAGGATGTTCCGAATACATGGTGAGTGGTTGTTCCCCTGCGATCGGCAGAGGAACATGGATCGCAACGCATGAGGTGAGTGGCAGTGGGCATTTCAACGAAACGCAACGACAGAGTTCTCGTATTCCACGCGGTGGCTGGAATCTGTTCGGCAGCAGCCATGTTCGCCGTGGCCCAGTTCGCTTCGGCATTTTTTAATAGCGCCTCGTCACCGTTTTTCGCCTTGGGCTCGGCCATCATCGACCTGACTCCGCCATGGCTCAAGGACTTTGCCATCGCGACCTTCGGCACCAATGACAAGCTGGCGCTGTTCATATCCATTGGCGTCGTCGCAACGGTCCTGTCCGCGGTAGTCGGCCTGCTGGCTAAGCGAAGCTTCGCCCTTGCCTGCACCGCCATCGTTGCCTTGGCCGTGGTGATGTCCAGCGCAGTGGTCACCCGTGCGTCCACCAGCCTGCTTGATATTGTCCCAACGGTACTCGGCGCGATTGCCGGCATCGGGGTTTTGCAGTGGCTCAACCGGCTGGCTTCAGCCACGGCCGCGCCTCCGGGCGAGGACGCCAGCACCCCGGGTCCAAGCCGCAGAACCTTCCTGCTCGGTTCGGTCCTGGCCCTGGCCGCCTCGGCCATAGCTACCGGCGCTTCGAGCTCGATCTCCGCTGCGCGGAACATGGCTGAGGCTGCCCGCAAGGCCTTGCGCTTGCCTGCGCCCCGTACCAAGGCAAAACCCCTGCCGGCAGGGGTTCAGGTCGAGGAAGCGGATATGCCACGCTTCGTTACCCCGAACCGGAATTTCTACCGTATCGACACCGCACTTTCGGTGCCCCAAATCGACCCGGGACAGTGGTCCTTGCGGGTTCACGGCATGGTGGAGAAGGAATTCACCATGAACTTCGACGAGCTGCTGGACCAAGAGCTCGTGGAAACCTATCTGACGCTGACCTGCGTATCGAATCCGGTCGGCGGCGACCTGGTAGGCAACGCACAATGGCTGGGCTATCCACTGCGCCACCTGCTGGAACGCGCGATTCCCCAAGCCGGCGCAGATATGGTGCTCTCCACGTCGCATGACGGCTTCAGTGCTTCAACCCCGCTGGAAGTTCTGAGAGATGACCGGATGGCCTTGCTGGCGATCGGCATGAATGGAGAGCCGCTGCCATTCGAGCACGGGTTCCCGGTGCGCATGGTGGTTCCTGGCCTGTACGGCTACGTGTCTGCTACCAAATGGGTGGTCGATCTGGAAGTCACCCGGTTCCAGGACAAGGCTGCCTATTGGACGACTCGCGGTTGGTCCGAACGCGGTCCTATCAAGATGTCTTCCCGGATCGATACGCCTCGCCCATTCGCCAAGGTACCCGCAGGGGACGTCGTGCTGGGCGGTACCGCCTGGGCCCAGACCCGCGGCATTTCCCGCGTGCAAGTGCAGATCGATGACGGACCATGGGAAGATGCCGACTTGGCAGCCGAGGCCTCCTTGGATACGTGGCGGCAGTGGCGCTTCGTGTGGAAGGATGCGACTCCCGGCGCACATTCGGCAACTGTACGCGCCTACGACGCACAGGGCCAGTTGCAGACCAGCGAGAAAGCCAACCCGGTGCCCAATGGCGCCAGCGGCTGGCAACGCCTGCAATTCACCGTGCAGTAGGCGCTGACTGTAGCCTACTGGCTACGCAGCACCTTGATGACTTTCTCAACCCTGCGGGTGCGGGTATCTTCTCCCCTAGCTTGAACGATCGGGTCTACGTGCCCACGTTGTTTGCTGTAGGACAGCTGGCTCCACGCATCAAGTAGCTCTGGTTCCGCAGAGAGCAGCACAGCCAGCGGTTCAGGGATTTCCACGGTGCGTGGTTCTTCATCCAGCTCTAGCTTCACGGTAATTTCGTCCCCCGCACCTTTGCCGGTATTTGCACGAGTCTCGGAGTTAAAAGAAACAAGAAACTGTCCGCCCATGGAGGCGATAGTTGTTCGGTAGGTGTAGTCGCCATTAATTTGAACTGTCACCGGTACACGTTTGCCACGACCAAATCCGTAAACAATTTCATCGGGCACGACCAGCCCTACATTGTTCCCGGTGCTGGCAATCAGGGTGGTGGTGAATTCTGGCATCTACTTGCACCTTTGTTCGAATCCGTTAGTGGTTTCTCACGCTATCTCATCAGCAACGTGAGCACTAGGGTTCTGGCGTTTAAACGTCAGATGCCCGGGCCACCACGCATTATGCGTAGTGATCCGAGCATCAAACTAAGTAGGACTAGAACAAGGAAGCTTAAGCTTCTTCTTCCTCTTCGTCCTTCTTGTATGGGTCCTGGTCCCCTGCGAAGTCTTTGCCTTCGCGAAGGGCTGCAACTTCAGCGTCCTTCTCGCGGGCCTTAGCCAGCAGTTCCTCAAGGTGCGAGGCACCTTCAGGGATTTCGTCGGCTACGAAGGCCAGCGTTGGGGTCAGACGGATGGTCAGGTTGCGGCCCAATTCCTTGCGCAGCGCACCGCCGCGCTTTTCCAGCGTTTCGGCGATATCCTTCTTCATCTCGTCATCACCAAAGACGGTGTAGTACACCGTAGCGTGCTGCAGGTCGTTGGTAACGCGGGCGTCGGTCACGGTGACATTATCGATGCGTTCGTCTTTGATGACGGTGCGCAGCGACTGGGCCATGAGGACCTGCACGCGCTTAGCCAAGCGTGCGGCGCGGGCTGAATCAGCCATGGTTTTCTCCTAATGGTTCAAAACTCGTGGGCGCTTGACCAAATCTTATCGGTCAAACGCCCACGAATCAGTGAGTCACACTGCTAATTGCTGGTGAGCAATTAGTCGCGTGGCTTTTCGCGCATCTCGAAGGTCTCGATGATGTCGCCGTCCTTGATGTCGTTGAACGACCCCAGGCCGATACCACATTCGAAGCCTTCACGGACCTCGGTGACATCGTCCTTTTCGCGACGTAGCGATTCGATCGACAGGTTGTCGCCAACCACGTTGCCATCGCGTACCAAGCGAGCCTTGGAATTACGCTTGATGGTGCCCGAGCGGATGATCGAACCGGCAATGTTGCCGAACTTCGAGGAACGGAAGACCATGCGGATCTCGGCGGTACCGAGGGCAACTTCTTCGTATTCCGGCTTGAGCATGCCCTTGAGCGCTGCTTCGATGTCGTCGATAGCGGAGTAGATGACCGAGTAGAAGCGCATATCCACGCCTTCTTTGTCAGCCAGTTCAGACACGCGCTCGGCTGGGCGGACGTTGAAGCCAATGATGATGGCGTTGTCCACGGTAGCCAGGTTGACGTCGTTCTGGGTGATAGCACCCACGCCGCGGTGGATTACGCGCAGCTGAACGTCGTCGCCAACCTCGATCTTCATCAGCGAATCTTCCAGTGCTTCAACAGCACCCGAAGCGTCACCCTTAAGGATCAGGTTCAAGGTATCGATCTTGCCATCAGCGACGGCCTTATCGAAGTCTTCCAAGGTGATGCGCTTACGACGCTTAGCCAGCATTGCGTTACGCTCTGCGGTTTCGCGCTTGTCAGCGATCTGACGAGCGGTGCGCTCATCGTCGGTGATCAAGAAGCCGTCGCCGGCGCGTGGCACCGAAGACATACCCAAGACCTGAACCGGGCGCGATGGCAATGCCACGTCCAGGTTCTCGCCGTTTTCGTTGAACATTGCACGCACGCGGCCGTGGGCGGTACCCACAACCATGGTGTCGCCAACGCACAAGGTACCGGACTGAACCAGCACGGTAACAACCGAACCGCGACCCTTATCCAAGTTCGCTTCAATGGCTACACCACGAGCGGACTTGTCTGGGTTGGCCTGAAGTTCAAGCACATCGGAAGTCAGCAAGACAGCGTCGAGCAGCTCGTCGATGCCTTCCTTCTGCAATGCCGAAACCTTCACGAACATGGTGTCGCCACCGTATTCTTCAGGAACCAAACCGTATTCGGTGAGCTGACCCATGACCTTGTCAGGGTTAGCACCTTCCTTATCGATCTTGTTCACTGCAACGATGATTGGCACACCAGCAGCCTGTGCGTGGTTCAGTGCTTCAACGGTCTGTGGCATAACGCCGTCGTCCGCTGCAACAACCAGCACGGCCACGTCGGTGACCTCGGCACCACGAGCACGCATGGCGGTGAACGCCTCGTGACCCGGGGTATCGATGAAGGTCATTGCACGAGTGCGACCTTCGTGTTCGTGGTTGATCTGGTAAGCACCGATGTGCTGGGTGATGCCGCCGTGCTCGCCCTCAATAACGTTGGACTTACGGATAGCATCAAGCAGTCGGGTCTTACCGTGGTCAACGTGACCCATGATGGTGATAACTGGGGCGCGCTCTTCAAGCTCGTCTTCGCCTTCAGCCTCAAGTTCGGCTTCCAGATCAAGGCCGAAGCCTTCAAGCAGTTCCTTGTCTTCGTCCTCTGGGGAGACGACAGAAACCTTGTAGCCCAGCTCTTCGCCGAGGACCTCGAAGGTTGCCTCGTCGAGCGACTGGGTGGAGGTAGCCATTTCACCGAGGTGGAATAGTACGGTCACCAGTGCTGCTGGGTTTGCGCCAATCTTGTCTGCGAAGTCGGTGATCGAGGCACCACGACGCATACGGATCTCGGTCTCACCGGTACCGCGAGGTACGTTGACACCGCCCAGGCTTGGAACACTCATCTGCTCCAATTCCTGGCGCTTTGCGCGCTTGGACTTGCGCTGCTTACCGCGACCGGCGCCTCCCTTACCGAAAGCACCGCCAACACCACCGCGACCACGTGGTGCACCTGGGCGGAAGCCGCCACCGGTACCGCCACCTGCGCCACCAGCGCCGCCACCGGCACCTGGGCGCCCGCGACCTGCGCCACCTGGACGACCGCCAGCTGCTGGAGCTGGACGATCAGTGCGGTTAGGCATCATACGTGGAGTTGCGGAGGTTCCTGCGCCTGCTGGACGTGGTCCACCTGCACCGGCACCGGCTGGACGTGGTCCACCTGCGCCTGCACCTGCTGGACGTGGGCTACGCTGGCCGTCACGTGCTGGACGTGGTCCACCCTGACCCTCGCGTGCCGGACGTGGACCGCCCTGACCTTCGCGTGGTGGGCGTGGACCGCCACCCTGCCCCTGACCGGCTGGACGTGGACCGCGCTGGCCGTCACGTGCTGGACGTGCGCCACCCTGGCCACCTTCGCCGCGCATACCCTGCTGGGAAGAGAACGGGCTGTTGCCTGGGCGTGGACCGCCTGGACGAGGAGCGCCCGGACGTGGTGCACGGCCGCCTTCGCGGCTACCTTCGCGGTTTTGGCCGCGACGTTCGCCCGAGTCACCCGAACGCATGCCCTGCTGGGATGAGAATGGGTTGTTGCCTGGGCGTGGAGCACCTGGCTTTGGGCCCGACTTGGCCGCTGGCTTTGGTGCTGCACCTGGAAGTGGTGCGCCCGGGGTTGCCTTAGCAGTCGGTGCTGCTGGGGCTGCCGGCGCCGCTGGAGCTGCCGGTGCTGGGGTCGCTGCTGCAGGCTTAGCGGCAGGCTTGGTGCCTGGCTTAGCTGCTGAAGAAGCAGCCGGAGCTGCCGCTGGCTTCGAACCCGGCTTTGGTGCGCCCGAGGTTGCTGGCTTAGCTGCAGCCGGCTTGGCTGCAGCAGCGTTGGAACCTGGGAAAGCATCGCGCAACTTGCGCGCTACTGGAGGCTCAACGGTCGAGGATGCGGAGCGAACAAATTCGCCCATATCCTGCAATTTGGTTAGTGCTTCTTTTGAAGTGATTCCGAGCTCTTTAGCGAGCTCGTGAACGCGGGGTTTAGCCACATCTCTCCTGTATCGATGTGATCTGCTCAAACCCCAATTTCAAAGAAAAATCTTCTATGCAGGAGGTCTGGCAAATCAGCTGTGTAATTCGTGAAATTCTTCCGTCGCACGGTGGATCACGCAGAACTGATAGTTCATCGTTGTGCGCTCAACATTGTCGACTCATCGGGTTGCCATCAGATTTCTGACCCGCTTTCATCATGTTTGCCAGATTGCTGACGTGCCGCCAGCTGATCTTCGTATGCGGTAAATTCCTGCACTACCTGCGAATCGTCGACGGCGGACCGGAAGGCCCGCGCGAATGCTTTTCGCTGTACTGCTTGCCGCACACACTTTTGTGTACCGTGGGTCCAGGTTCCTCGCCCGAAGGCGGAACCCTGCAAATCCAAGCTCACCGCACGAAGCGGAGTACCTTCATTGAGGACCCATCTGAGTAACTCGTTTTTACTGGTAATGGTTCGACAGCCAATGCACGTGCGTTGCTGATGCAGCTTCATGCGAGCGCCGTCGCCACCTTCCCTAGTTGTACGAGCCATCTACTAGTCTAGCGCGTTTGCACGCCATAGCGCGCATGAGTTGTGGCTCACACACGCTAGGCTTGCACGCGACTAACTAGCAATTCTTAGCAATCCAGCTTTAGAGCTGTGGCTCCTTGCCGCCGGATGCAGCCAAGATGTCAATGCGCCAGCCGGTCAGTTTGGCGGCCAGGCGGGCGTTCTGCCCCTCCTTGCCGATAGCCAACGACAGCTGGGAGTCTGGAACGACGACGCGAGCACGACGCTCTGCCTCATCAAGGATCTCTACCGAGACGACCTTGGATGGGGACAGTGCTGCGGCGATGAACTTCGCTGGATCTTCGTTGTAGTCAACGATGTCGATCTTCTCGTCGTTCAGTTCATTCATTACTGCACGAACGCGGGTACCCATTTCACCGATGCAAGCGCCCTTGGCGTTCACGCCAGGCTTGGTTGCACGAACAGCGATCTTGGTGCGGTGACCAGCTTCACGAGCCAGTGCCTCAACAACAACGGTGCCGTCAGCAATTTCAGGCACTTCCATTTCGAAGAGCAAGCGAACCATGCCTGGGTGCGAACGTGACAGGGTCACAGCTGGACCCTTGTTGCCGCGTTCAGCCGAGACGACGTAAGCGCGCAGGCGGTTGCCGTGCTGGTACTTCTCGCCTGGAGATTGCTCTACTGGTGGCAGCAATGCCTCCAGGTCGCCAATCTTTACCTGAACCATGTGAGCCGAGTAGCCCTGCTGGATCACGCCGGAGATCAAGGTGCCTACGCGGGTGGTGTATTCACCGACAACCTGTGCATCTTCAGCTTCACGCAAACGCTGCATGATGACCTGACGAGCGGTGGAAGCAGCGATGCGTCCAAAGCCGTGTGGGGTGTCGTCAAATTCGCCGAGCAGAACACCGGCGTTATCGCGGTCCTCCACCAAGATGGCAACGTGACCGGTAGCGCGCTCAATAAAAGCACGCGCCCCTGGCATTGCGCCTTCGGTCTTGTTGTAAGCCAGCAGCAAAGCCGACTCGATGGTTGGAATCAGTACATCCATGGGGATGTCGCGGTCTTTTTCCAGAATACGCAGAGCGTTGAGATCAATATCCACGCTTAGCCCTCCAAATCTTCAGAATCAACGGTGTCTAGTGGTGCGTCATCGAAGTTCAGTTCTGGGTCGACGACAGCTTTACGGATATTTTCAAAAGTGTGGAGGGCAGGTTCTAGGACCTTAGTCTTCATACCCTTCTTGGCTGGCTCACGGTGCTCAGCAACCAACACATCAGCGTCGTTAACTTCCAACAGCCGGCCGCGCAGTTTGGTTCCGTCGGCCAAGGAAATCTTAACCATGCGGTTTAGGGCGCGAACCCAGTGACGCTTGGCAGTCAGCGGGCGGGAAAGACCTGGCGAGCTGACTTCCAGTTCATAAGGGTCAGCCGACGCATAAGCTGCGTCTTTGTCCAGAGCGTTGGAGATGGTGGTGGTTACTTCACCGAGTTCATCAAGAATCACCGAATCGTTGCCGTCTGGCTTGTCAACGATGATCTGAACGATCATCTGCTTGCCAGAGGGGCGCAAAGTAACTTCTTCTAGGAGAAGCCCGTGGGATTCTACTTCCTTGGAAAGCAAAGCAGTCAGACGCTGCGCTTCCTGTTCGGTATCGGCCGGTATTCCGGTCATGGATATCCTCCCACGCTATTCGATGTTGTCCGTTAAGCGTATATTGCGTTTCGCTTGTTGAGAACTATCAACCGCGCTCAGGTGAAAGAACTCACGAAGTTTTTCTTCTCGTGGTGGTGCGCAACACGAGAATTGACCTAAATTCGAGCTCGAACGTGAAATGATCGAATCGCTATGACTGAAAAATTCCCTCACGCCGATGCTCGCAAGAAGAAAATCGCTTCTCGTGCGCCGAGCTGGATCGCACCAGTGTTAGGCGGTGTTGTTGCTGCAGCACTCACCTGGGGAATTGGTAGCACGATATTTCATGGGGCCTTAGTTGATCAGGGTCTACCAGAACAGGTCCAGTCCGCCTCGGACGATAAACGTGCCTTGTGGGTTCGAGGAGGCGAGCTCGCAGACCTCGCGGCCCGAGCCAACAAGCTCGCCGAGCTAACCGATGGTTCCAGCGCTGAAGCTTTGGCAAACCTAGGCGCTTCGCTGGCGCAGGGCGCTGCCTTACTCGGCGAATTGCAGTTCGAAGAGCAGACACCAACTGCATTACCGCAGTCCTACTCCCCCGAACTCGTACAAGAATTGGCTCAAGATGTGGCCAAGTCTTCAGCTTCGCTGCCTGCGCTGAAGAAGCCGTCGCTACAGAGCACAAAGCTTCTTTCTCAGATCGCGTTCCAGACCAACCTCGATGCCAACAAAGCGATGGACTCCTTGGGTGAAAAGAACCCACCGGAGCTTGCCAAGCCACTCGGTGCCGTCGCCGACCAGGATCAGAACCAGCCAGTGGCGTGCCTTCCCGATCCAAATTTGCTTAACGCTGACGCCGAGGTTAAAGACTCAAAGAACTTTGAGTCCGTCACCGTAGCTCGTGCATTGGACCGCGGTTATGCCTTGGACTATGCGTTGCAGCTACAGGCCGCCCGTGGTGTCTCCTCGCAATCAGCCGCGATTGAGAAGAAACGAACTGCACTGAGCAAGCAGTTAGCAAGCTTGCGTTCGGCGGTAGATGCAAAGTGTGAAGATTTGCGCCAGCCTGCTTACGCGTTGCCCAAAGATGGCCTGAAGGATCTGGGGAACGTCGTTTCAGATGCGACCGAGGATTTTGATCAAGCGTTAGTTCTTGCCGCTGGCAGCTCGGATGAAGGCACTGGCCAACGCATCGCCGCTGTTGCTTTTGAAGTGCTGGACAACGAAGCTAAAGCCAATCCTGAGCACCGCATCCTAGTGTCCGGCGCCAGCGTCAATTAGAGCTGAATCCATCCTAGATTTTCGTGGAGTTCACCTCGAAGATAGCTATTACAAAATAATCACAACGTTGATATTTGCTCACCCGTGGCATGATTCCGTGACGATAATTTACGCAGATATGCGGAGAGCTATCAGCACATTATTGTTGGTCACCTTGGCCAGCTCTCTGGATCCTTAGTGCAAACTCCCAAGACAACCGGTCTTTAGAGTCTTAGATCGTTTTCAGTTTCACCAGATATATCCGCCCTACTGCTATACGGAATCGTATTCGCGATTATCGAATTGTCCTTCGCAAGATCGTTCTCTCGCAATTCCTGAATAAAACGGCTATGGTGAAATCAAGGTTCAACGGTTCAAGTATTCACCGGCACAAGCTCCGGAGAATTCACGAAACCTGAGGGCCTTACATGGGAATCCAGACACTCGTTACAAAAACGTACACAGGAGGATGGATAATGCCAGGTCGATTTGTACGATCCAAGATTGCGGAACTTGTCAGCGAAATCATTAATTCGCGACAGGGCCGTGCTCAGCTCAGCGCTCACGGCTGGGTTCAAGGAATGCCGATTGTCATTGCGCAACCGGAAGAGAGCCTCAGCGACGTGATGTCACTGGTAGCGGCCCACCAACCTCCAGTACTGGTCGCCACCACTGACCCAACAAATGGTGATCTGTGGTTTATGTACGTCTCCATCGGTTGCACTGCTTTGCAGGTTGTTGAGCCCCTTCCTCAAAAGACCACCATCGAGCAGCTGTACCGCTCGGCAATCCCAACAAGTTTCTTAACTTTCCGCATTGCTCAAATGCCGGCCAGCTCGGTGGTCCATGCAATCGCCCCACAGCACGTTAAGCATGAGGGCGGCTACACAACGGTGGAAGCTTCCACTTCACACAGTCTCTAACCCTGCGCTTTAGGCGCATCACTAGCCGGCGAAGATCATGTCCGATCCAAGCTTCATGATGAGCGCACTGACGACAACAACAAATACGATGCGGATGAACCCGCTGCCTTTGGAAATCGCCATGCGCGCACCGAGGTATCCGCCGATCATGTTCATAACACCCATGGCCAGTCCCAGCCCAACAAGTACGTGTCCGGTGGGGACGAACAAAAGTAGCGCGCCAGCATTGGTGCACAGGTTGACGATTTTTGCTTTCGCCGAAGACTGCAGGAAGTTGTAACCGAGCACGGTGACCATGGAGATGATCAAGAACGAGCCCGTTCCGGGCCCAACCATGCCGTCATAACCGCCGATAATGAGGCCAATCGCCAGGGCGCGCAGGTAGTGCTTGCGTCCGGTGTAGCGCAGCCGTGAAAGTTCGCCGGCTTTCGGTTTGAAGATGGTAAAGAGTAACACCGCAATTAGAGCGGCGATGATAATCGGTTTGATCGCTTGTGCAGGCAGAATTGTTGCCAATCCCGCTCCACCGAATGCACCAACCAGCGCTGTAGCCGCCATAGGGAGTGCGGTCTTCAGATCCGGACTGGTGCGCCGATAGTACGTGACCGCACTGGTCGCGGTACCAAAAATTGACCCAAGCTTGTTAGTCGCGAGCGCCTGTACCGGAGTAATGCCCGGAAAAAGTAGTAGCGCGGGCAATTGAATCAGTCCGCCACCGCCAACCACCGCGTCGATCCATCCAGCACCCAAGGCAGCTAATAACAGCAATGCCAAGGGCCAGAGGGATACGGGTTCACCGTTGACGGACAGGAATTCCAATACTTCTTGCACCGCGCTACTCCCCTATTTAGTTTTTACGTACGGCCTTTTAGGCTGTCAGCTCAGCAACAACATCTTCGACCTTGACGTCGCGACGTTCACCAGTGGCGCGGTCCTTGACCTCAACCACTCCGTCAGCCAAACCGCGGCCAACCACAACGATGGTCGGCACACCGATGAGCTCTGCATCAGAGAACTTCACACCAGCAGATAGCTTTGGACGGTCATCCAAAATGACTTCCTGGCCGGCAGCTTCAAGCTCATTAGCCAGCTTCTCCGCAGCCTCAAGCATTTCGGCGCCCTTGCCAGTGACCACGATGTGAACCTGGGCTGGAGCAATCTGCTTAGGCCAAGCAAGACCGTTTTCATCATGGTAAGTTTCGGCCAGTGCGGCTACTGCGCGGGTTACACCGACGCCGTAGGAGCCCATGGTGACAACCGTGAGCTTGCCGTTCTGGTCAAGAACCTTCAGGTCCAATGCCTGTGCGTACTTACGTCCCAGCTGGAAGATGTGGCCCATCTCGATGCCACGCTCGGTCCTTAGTGGACCGGAGCCGTCCGGAGCAGGATCGCCTTCGAGTACGTTGACGCCTTCAATGGTGCCGTCAAAGGTGAAGTCGCGGCCTGCAACAAGACCGAAGACGTGCTTGCCCTGCTCGTTGGCGCCGGTGATCCAGGTAGTACCTGAAACCACGCGAGGATCAACCAAGTACGGGATGGCATTTTCGGTATCTTTGCCCAGCAACTGGTTATCCAGACCCAAGGCTGGGCCGAGGTAGCCAGTAACAATCTCAGGGTGGCTCTTCAAATCCTGCGCAGTAGCCTGCTCAACACCGACTTCGCCGTTGATACCCAGTGCGATACCAACGGTTGCTTCCAAACGCTTCTCGTCGACCTGACGGTCACCCGGAATGCCCAGAACAACTAGGTGGCGGTTTCCTTCAGGATCAATAACAGCCAGCACCACGTTTTTCAGGGTGTCTTTGGCTTCCCAAGCGCGATCTTCACGTGGACGCAGCTCGTTGGCTGCAGCTACCAGCGTGGCGATGGTTGGGGTATCGGGCGTTTCGATGACTTCGTATGCCGGTGCATTGGTGAAATCAATGTCCTCAGGCACCACGGTGGTGACGGCTTCAACGTTTGCAGCATAACCGCCAGCCGAGCGGACAAAAGTGTCCTCACCGATCGGTGTTGGGTGCAGGAATTCTTCGGATTTGGAGCCACCCATGGCGCCAGCCTGCGCGAAGACCGGAACAACTTCCAGACCCAAGCGCTCAAAGATCTTCAGGTACGCACCACGGTGAGCCATGTAGGCCTCGTCCAGACCGGCATCATCGATGTTGAAGGAGTACGAATCCTTCATGATGAATTCGCGTCCACGTAGCAGGCCCGCGCGTGGACGTGCTTCGTCGCGGTACTTGTTCTGGATTTGGTACAGGTAAACCGGCAGGTCCTTGTACGAGTTGTACAGGTCCTTGACCAGCAAGGTGAACATTTCCTCGTGGGTTGGGGCCAAAAGGTAGTCGGCATCCTTGCGGTCCTTGAGGCGGAACAGTCCATCCCCATATTCGGTCCAACGACCGGTCTGCTCGTATGGTTCGCGAGGCAGCAGTGCTGGGAAATGTACTTCCTGGCCACCGATGGCGTTCATTTCTTCGCGCACAATAGCTTCAACACGCGCAAGGACCCTCAAGCCCAGCGGCAGCCAGGTGTAGATACCCGGGGCTGCGCGGCGGATATAACCAGCGCGGACCAACAGCTTGTGGCTGGCGACTTCGGCGTCAACCGGATCTTCACGCAAGGTGCGCAAGAAGGTAGTGGAAAGCTTCAAGACCACTGAGGGGCGTCCTATTCCGTCCGTCGACGCCGAAAGGGTATTTCGGTGCCGACTAGCTATGCAAAATCAAAAGGGTTTTTGGCCGCAAAGTCGACCAGTTCTAATGCTACCGCTTCGCATCACTTCCCAATAAATTCAAGGGGAATCGGCTAGCTCGTGTTGCGGATTTTCCTTACCGTACATCTGCTGTCTATTCACCGGCGTCTTTGGTTACGCCCGAGCAAGACATGGGCAGAGCTTCCTGCCACTTGGAGATTCATTGCCGAGCATTGCTCAGCGCACCGGCACGACGAATTAGAAAAGCTCCCCTACAGTTCGATGTGAACTGTAGGAGAGCCTTCCGAATTTGCTACTGACTACTTAGCGGTTTCCTTGATTTCAGCAACGCCCTTGTTCAGCTCAGTGGTGAGCTTCTTCAGTACGTCTTCCGCAGATTCTGAACCGTCGCCACCGGAGTAGGCGACGACTACAGCATTACTTCCCACGAGCCCCTGTACCTGGTACGAACCGCCCGGGAACTCCTGGCCATTGACCGTCATGGTGGTTTGGGTGGCAATGGTGGTGTCAGCGTCAGAAGTCGCATCCAGGATCTTTGCCGATGCGGCGATCTCCTGGCCGGACATGGACATCGTGAACTTGTCACAGCCCTGCATATCCTTCTTTTCCGCCATTTGCTTTGCCTTGTCCAGCTTGGAAGTGTCCTCATATCCAATGACTGAATAGGTGGTGGACGCAGTGCCTTCACCGGTCACCATGGCGACTGCCATGTTAGTACCGTCGAGGTTCTCTGTTCCCTGCTGAGTGACCAGTTCGGCGCACTTCTCGGGCTTGATGTTCATCTGCTCGATGAGCTTCTTGGAGTCAGGCAGTGCTGCCTTGATGGTGTCACTGTCCATGACCTGAGCCTTGGAGTCATCACCCACCATGGACTTGACGACGGCGGTGGTCTGATCCGCGGTCAGTGCCTTGGCTTCGGGAGCCTGTGCTTCAGCGGCTTCAGTGGCACCGGAACTGCTTGCAGCGTTGTCGCTGGAGCCGCCACAACCGGTCAAAGCGAATGCTGCCGCGATCGGCAGCACCCAGAAAGCATGCTTCTTCATGATGTAATCCTCACGTCGGTGATGAAATTCCAACTACAGTATTACACAACACGTTCGAAATAAAAGTATTTACCAGAACTATTGCACCGATTTGATTTCATCAAAAGCTTGATCCGTTAACTTGACTGCTTCGGTGGCAAGTTCGGCCGGTTGCACGGATCCGGTCTGCAGCGTAATTAGAACAAAATTATTGCCATCTAGCGCTTGAACTGCGACTGAATTCAACGTTTGCCCACCACCTGCATCCATAACCGTGGACATGGTCAGCGCGTGTTCGGCATTCACGTCCATAGGCAAGATCTGACGTTTTGCTTTGAGTTCTTTGCCGCTCTGTTCGATAGTCACCGTGCTGCAGTCTTCTAGGTCGTCAAAGGCCAGTGCATTTAATACATTCGCCCTGGTGGCTTCATCGGTGATGGAAAATATCTGGACCACCTTGCCCACTTCTTCCGAACTGCTAGTCGAGGTCGCCGCCACCGAACTGGTTAGGTCTGTAACCGAATACTTGGCGTTGAGCTCTGCACATTTTTCAGGCTTAATTCCGGCTGGCATTTCTGCGTCTTTGGCAGCTTCAAGCTGGGGTTGCATCTGCTCGTTGCTTATAACCTGTACTGACTGGTCGGACTTTAACAATGTGGATGCGACGGTTTCTACTTGCTTTGCGTCCAGACTCTTACCGTCTCCTGCGCCCTGGCTCTGGCTCTTTGCAGATTCAGAAGGCTGACCCGGCGTCCCGTTTTCTTCACTCTGCACACCGCCAGAACAACCGGCCAAGGCCAAAGATGCGGTCAGTGCAACCATGGAAAATACGAAACGCTTGGTCATAAGTTGTCCTTAACGAGTGTTGAAATTGGGCCGCCTGGCGATCTGGATCGCCTATTTCAGCGTCTTGAGCAACTCGTTGATCGTCGATTGTGCCGCTTGAATTTGTTGTTTCGTTTGGCTTGGGGTTGTGGATTGCTGCAAGCCGATCAGCACATTTGAATTGCTGGAACTGACCACAAGCTGTTGCTGAGTAGATTTACCGTTACTGCTTGTGGACACGGAGGCCTCATCGTGATCCGCGTCCGAGTCCAACGCTTGTTCAGCTAGGTGGTAGGCCCGTCGTTCTCCATTGGCGGTCACCGAATAGCGCGAGCATTGCTCATTGGCAGCATTTTTGGTTTCCCAATGCTTTCTCAAAAGCTGCTCATCTTTGTAGATGGCAACCGTGAGGTGACGGCCTTCGAATTCAACCGCGGCCATAGTGGCATTCTTCAGCTGGTCGGCCACCGGCTGGGCGAAGGTGACTCCGCACTTACTTGGATTGACCTTGATTGATTCGAGCCATTCCTGCGCCTTTGGAATAGTTGAGCGCAACTGCTGGTCAGAGAGTACAACAGCGTTTTTATCCGAAGATGTGAAGTCCGCTAATTTACGTTGCAACTGGTCGCTATCAAGGCTAACTAGCTTTTGGGAACTTGGCTCAGGAGTTGGTTCAGGGATTGGCTCAGCCTGGCTACAACTACTCAGGGCAACGGCACCAATGCACAGCGCCATGGCCAGCAACAATCGAGAACCGTTAGAAGGAGCCACAAATTTTCCTATCTCAGATCAGTTAGAACAAGATGGTCGCGAACGTGTCGACCTGCTCAAAACCGATGCGCTGATAAGTCTTCATCGCGGGCACATTAAAGTCATTTACATAAAGGCTGGCAATGGGCGCAAATTGCAGCGCGTACTGGACGGTGGAGCTCATGTAAGCAGCTGCTAGGCCAAGTCCACGGTAGCGTGGATTGACCCAGACTCCCTGGATCTGGACCGCTTCATCAGTGACCGTTCCCAAATCAGCTTTGAAAATCACGTCACCATGTTCATCGCAGTCAATGACTGTGTGGCCGTCTCGAATGAGTTGGCGTACTCGGCTGCGGTAGAAGCTTCCGCCATTTTCTAGCGGCGAATACCCAAGCTCTTCTTCAAACATGGCAGCGCTGGCGGGAAGTACCAGATCAAATTCGTGAATCTTTGCGGCTCGCAAGGGATTCTGCTCAATGCCATCAGGAAGTTGCGAAATCGTCATCAACGGCTGATTTTCCCGCACATCAAAGATAGGCTGCGGTCCTTCGCGCAGCACTTCGTGCATCGGAAGAACCGACGTGGCGGGCCCGAAAACCGAGGCAAAGCGCTGTCGAGAATCCAAGGCGTGGACTGCAAACTTTTGCGCCTGATCTTCGCTCATGGCGGTGGGCGCCACGTTGGCACCCACCCAACATGCAGCTGCCAAACCATCGTCACCGTCGACCCCAACAATATGGGCAAAGCCATCGGGGACGGCTGAACGGTGCATACTCACCTGAGAACGGGTGAAAATATTGGCGACGGGGTCGCGGTCGAGTAGCTCGATGAGGGCCGTCGTATCACGACGGCCCAGAGTCCGCGGCACCCTTGTGTCGTCTCGTCGGCTTTCTTTAGCTGACGGAGACCACGGGAGAACCCGAGGTAGGATTCTCGTCATCGTTCAGTCCCATTTCATCAGCCATACGGTTAGCTTCTTCGATCAGAGTCTCAACAATCTGGTCCTCTGGAACGGTCTTGATGACTTCGCCCCTGACGAAGATCTGGCCCTTGCCGTTGCCCGATGCCACACCAAGGTCAGCGTCGCGCGCCTCGCCTGGTCCGTTGACAACACAGCCCATAACGGCCACACGCAATGGAGCCTTCATTCCTTCAAGTCCCGCGGTGACCTGTTCAGCCAAGGTGTAAACGTCCACCTGGGCACGTCCACACGAAGGGCAGGAAACAATATCAAGCTTGCGAGGACGCAGGTTCAGCGATTCCAGAATCTGGTTGCCAACCTTGACTTCCTCAACTGGAGGAGCCGAGAGCGATACACGGATGGTGTCGCCGATGCCCTTTGAAAGCAGTGCGCCGAATGCCGTAGCGGACTTGATGGTGCCCTGGAATGCGGGACCAGCTTCAGTCACGCCCAAGTGCAGTGGCCAGTCACCACGTTCGGCTAGAAGTTCATAAGCACGAACCATGATGACTGGGTCATTGTGCTTTACCGAAATCTTGAAGTCGTGGAATCCATGCTCTTCGAAAAGCGAAGCTTCCCAGACAGCGGATTCGACCAATGCTTCTGGAGTCGCCTTGCCGTACTTCTGCAACAGGCGGCGATCCAGCGAACCGGCGTTGACGCCGATACGGATTGAGGTGCCGTGATCCTTGGCGGCCTGAGCGATTTCCTTGACCTGGTCATCGAACTGGCGAATGTTTCCTGGGTTCACTCGAACCGCACCGCAGCCAGCTTCAATGGCAGCAAAGACGTACTTCGGCTGGAAATGAATATCTGCAATGACCGGGATCTGCGACTTCATCGCAATGATCTTCAACGCGTCAGCGTCTTTGTCCGTAGGACAGGCGACACGCACGATGTCACAACCGGCGGCAGTCAGCTCTGCAATTTGCTGCAAGGTCGCGTTGATGTCGTGAGTTTTTGTGGTGGTCATCGACTGGACCGAAATCGGCGAATCGGAACCTACACCAACCGAGCCGACCTGGAACTGGCGAGTCTGACGACGTGGTGTGAGAACCGGCGGTGGGCCTGCCGGCATGCCTAGGCTGACCGAAGTCAATGGACGCCTCCGAGTAAATTGTGGATAAATCTCTTAGTCCAAGTATGTCACCGTATCGAGGTGAGCGGGTACTCATGCGAGAAAGGCCACGGGGTCACCGTGGCCTTTCTCGCAGTAATAGGCTGATTTTGCTGACTAGGTCCTAGTTGGCTTCAGCAATTTCTTTGATGCTGTTGAGCACGGCTGCAACCTGCTCAACAACCTCAGTGTCATCCTTCGGGTGCAGCTCAGCGAAGCGAACAACCGAGTTTGGAATTGCCAGCTTGACGTCTTCCAGGACGTTGGCGCCAGCGATGTTCAGTGCCTTGCGAGCTTCATCCTGAGCCCACACGCCGCCATACTGGCCGAATGCGGTGCCAACAACAACGGTTGGCATGCCCGAAACTGCGCCTGCACCGAATGGGCGTGAAAGCCAGTCAATGGCGTTCTTCAGAACTGCTGGCATGGTGCCGTTGTACTCAGGGGTCACCAAGATCAACGCGTCAGCTTCGCCGGCTGCATCGCGCAGAACCTGTGCCGTTACTGGAACGGTACCTTCGACGTCAAGATCCTCATTGTAGAAAGGAATGTTTTCTAGGCCGCTGAATACCGAAACTTCGACGCCCTCTGGAGCGTGGTGAGCGGCAGCTTCTGCCAACTGAACGTTGGTCGAGCCGTTGCGGAGGGATCCAACGAGGGTGAGGACCTTTGTGGCCATGGGTGTGCTCCTAAAAGACGGAAATAGAAAAAGAAGCTGACGCTTCATCTATTTCCAACTATGAATGATGTCCATCCATTCCACGAAACAAGGTGACCGGGATCACTTCACCCTTAGACACATCAATCTCGCCCTGGCTTTTGCCGTAGTTGCTTAGTGACCGAGCGGTTGGATTTTGCATTCAGTCTGCGTCGCTGCGAACCGCGGGTTGGCTTGGTCGCCTTGCGGGTTGGAGCATCCGGCGCCAAGGCTTTCGAAACAAGCAGAGCAAGCTTGTCCATAGCAATCTGTCGATTACGCCATTGGGAACGTTCCTCGGAGGCACGAACTACCACGGCGCCAGAAACGAGCCGCGATGCCAATTTCTGCAGGAGCCGCTCACGTTGCCAGGGCGAAAGTACTCGCGAGGCGCCGATCACCCACGAAAGCTCAGCCCGAGAGTCGGAAGTATTAACGTGCTGGCCACCGGGACCCGAAGAACGGCTGAAATTCCACGAAAGCTCGGAGTCCGGTATGACTAGCGAATCGTTGACATGCAGATCCATCGTTGACTCCTCTCCCGGTCGGTCCCAGATGACTTCTCAATAGCTACTTAAATGCTGATGCCCTCGCCCTCCAGTTTCTGGAGCGCGAGGGCTTAGCCTACCAATAATTTAGGAAGCGAATTCCTGCAATAGCCCGATAACTGGATTCCACTCGGTGACGGTCGTCTTTGCAATCGCGCCGACCTTGGCAAAGGGGTCATTGGCAAGGAACTCATTCAAGCCCTCTTCGGACTCGGCAGCAAAGATCAACAACGCACCATCATTGACCGGAGTCGGACCCGAAACGAGAACTCGAACCGGTCCTTCAACAAGAAAATCGCACAGGTACTCACGGTGTGCCGGGCGGTGTTCGTTTCGTAGTTCATCGGAGTCTTGGGCGTACACGTATTCAACAGCATAAACAGTCATAACTACACCTTAATTCTTGTCGCCTAGAACAGTTGTATTGGCTTAAAAATATCTGCATATATTAAGAGGCCGCCCATAACCAGCATGGCTACTACGACAACGTAGGTCAGTGGCAGGAGCTTGACTGTGTCCACCGGCTTCACGTTTTTCAGTTTGAAGATCCGAGCAAAGAGCCGTTTGATGCCATCGTAAAGCGCGCCAACTACGTGACCACCGTCCAAGGGCAAGAGTGGAATGAGGTTGAATGCGAATAATGCAAGGTTCAGTCCCCCGACCAAGGACAGCAGGGTCGCGAACTTGTCCCCCACGGAAATGGAGTCTTCTGCACTGATTTCTCCGGCGATCCGACCGACGCCAACAATAGAGACCGGCCCATTCGGATCTCGCTCGCTACTACCAAAGGCAGCCTGAGCCACATCAACCATGCGCTGAGGCAAATGCAGGATTACGTCTCCGATGGTCAGAAGCTGATTACCAATCACTCCTGGCACCGAGCTCAATGGCTTTGTCATGTCCTTTTGTAAGGAACTCATTCCGACAAATCCAACCTTGGTCATGATGGTCTGGCCCTGATCATCTGTGAGCGCATAGCCGTTTTCATCGGTGGCAGGACGGTCAGTCAGATACGGCGTCATCGTGGTGGAGTGGCTACTGCCATCACGCTGGTAGTCCAACGTAATCGACTTTCCCGGGTTGTCTCTAATGACGTCGGTGAGCTCGTACCATTCGCCTTCTTTGACGGCATTGCCGTTGACGGCGGTAATGGTGTCACCAGGTCGGAGCCCCGCGGCATAGGCCGGCGCCTGCTCATCCTTATCGGTGCACTGCTTTTGATCCGCATCCTGCGCGGTGGAAATGCACTGGTAAACCTCGGAAACGGTGGTGCTGGGAGTTGCTTGGCCGAAGCTGGTGAGCACGATGGCAATGACCACAAAACCAATGATCAGGTTCATCAGTGGCCCACCAAGCATGATGATTACCCGCTTGTAGACCGGCAACTGGTAGAACAGGCGACCTTCGTCGCTGGGCAACACATTTTCATTCGCTTGTGAGCGAGCGTCGTCAACCATCTGGCCGAAAACCTTTTGGAACAGGTTCGGTTTTTTCTCCGGCTGCCCCTCAACTGTTTTGGCTCGTGGTGGGTACATGCCCACCATGGAAATATAGCCACCCAAAGGCAGGGCCTTGATCCCATACTGAGTCTCGCCACGTTTGAACGAGATCAGAGTTTTGCCGAAGCCAATCATGTACTGCGGTACACGCAGTTTGAAAAGTTTCGCAGGAACAAGGTGACCGATTTCGTGTAGCGCAATGGACAGGCCAACGGCCACGACCATAAAGAGGATGCCTCCTATGAACAGGATGACGCTCATGCTTTGGATCCCACGATCTTCGTTGCATGGGCACGGGCCCAACGGTCGGTTTCAAGAACGGTTTCAACGCTGAGCTCAGCGTTGATTGGCGTGTAGTTATCTAGGACGCACTCAATGGTCTCAACGATGTCGGTGAACTGAATTTGTCCTTCATGGAATGCATCAACGGCAACTTCGTTTGCTGCGTTGTAAACGGCCATGTGAGTTCCCGAGGCCGCGGCGGCTTGCTTAGCAAGTTTCACCGCGAAGAATACGTCTTCGTCCAGGGGCTCAAAGGTCCAGCTAGCCGCCTTGGAGAAATCGCATGGTGTGGCGGCCCCGGTAACGCGGTGTGGCCAGTTGATGCCCAGAGCAATAGGCAGGCGCATGTCTGGTGGCGAGGCTTGCGCAATCACCGATCCGTCAATGAACTCCACCATGGAGTGAATGATTGACTGGCGGTGTACCACTGGCTCGATTTTCTCCAGTGGAACATCAAAGAGCAGGTGAGCTTCGATGACTTCCAGCGCCTTATTGACCATGGTCGCCGAGTTAGTGGTCACCATGCGACCCATGTCCCAGGTGGGGTGAGCCAACGCCTGGGCCGGAGTCACGTCACGCAATTGGTCATAGGTGTAGCCAAAGAATGGTCCACCAGATGCGGTGACCAATAACTTTGCAACTTCGTCAGGAGTACCCGAACGCAAAGCTTGCGCCAGCGCCGAGTGCTCAGAATCAACTGGCGATATCTGGCCCGGGGCAGCAATTTGCTTGACTACTTGGCCACCGATAATCAGCGACTCTTTATTCGCCAGGGCCAGTAAGTGGCCAGCTTCCAAAGCCGCAATCGTTGGCGCTAAGCCGATAGCTCCAGTGATGCCGTTGAGCACCACGTCGGCTTCGTTGAACCCAGCAATGGTGGTCGCCGCACCTTCTCCGGCCACCAGTTCTGGTTCATAGCCGGTAACCGAAGCATCAGCAGCAGCCCGCTTGATCGCGGAGGCAAGATCATCGGTTGATTCCGACGCACAGCCGACAATTGCCGGGCGGAACTTCACCGCTTGCTGGGCTAGCAGATCCAAATTGTAGCCACCGGACAAGGCTGCCACAGAGAAGTTTTCTGGCGCCTTACTAATGACGTCTAGACCTTGAGTGCCGATGGAACCGGTAGAACCGATCAAGCTGACCCGGCGAGGATGCCCGGTTGGTACGAAAGTTTTTTGGGAGCTCACTCAACCATTATGGTTCGTTTAACTGTGAGCGCCCAAAGAGCGCCACACGTTGTGTTTAACGTGCAGCGCTCTGCCGGTCTAGGGACTACAGGCCCAGACTGCGAGCAATGAGCATTTGCTGTACTTGCGTGGTGCCTTCGCCGATCTCCAAAATCTTGGAATCGCGGTAGTGCCGTGCGACGAGGGATTCATTCATGAACCCGTATCCTCCAAAGATCTGGGTCGCATCGCGCGCGTTATCCATGGCAGCCTCGCTAGCAATAAGTTTGGCGTGAGCAGCTTCGATCTTGAAGTCTTTTCCGGCCAGCATCTTGGCTGCGGCCGCGTAGTAGGCCAGTCGCGCGGTGTGTGCTCGGGATGCCATCCGAGCAATCATGAACGAAATGCCTTGATTCTTGCCGATAGCGGTACCAAAGGTTGTTCGGGTCTTGGCGTATTTCACTGCCTCGTCCAAACATCCTTGCGCCGCCCCAGTAGCAAGGGCGGCAATAGCGATGCGCCCCTCATCCAGGATTTCCAAGAAGTAGGCATAGCCGCGTCCTCGTCCGCCCAAGAGGTTTTCTTCTGGGACACGTGCGTCATTGAAACTCAGTGGGTGGGTGTCGCTGGCGCGCCAACCAACTTTGTCGTAGGCCTTCTCTACAGTAAATCCTTCGGTTCCGGTGGGCACGATAATTGCAGAAATTTCTTTTCTACCTGTTGCCTCATCCACCCCGGTTACTGCCGTGGCCGTGACGTGAGAGGTGATCTCAGTTCCGGAGTTGGTAATAAATTCTTTGGCCCCGTTGATAACCCATTGACCATTTTCCAGTGATGCTTTGGTTAGCGCCGCCGAGGCGTCAGAGCCTGCGCCCGGTTCAGTGAGTCCGAACCCTGCAAGACGCTGTCCGGTGGCAAGTGGTTCAAGCCAACGTTGCTTCTGCTCTTTGTTGCCGAACCGATATATGGGCATAGCCCCTAAAGAGACTCCAGCCTCTAAAGTAATGGCCACCGATTGGTCAACCTTGCCCAGTTCTTCGAGTGCCAAAGCCAGATGGAAGTAATCTCCACCAGAGCCACCGAACTCTTCAGAAATCGGTAATCCAAAAAGCCCCATTTGTCCCATTTGTTTAACAACGTCATAAGGGAAAGCATGATTGGCGTCGTTTTCAGCGCTCTGTGGAGCAACGACTTCTTGGGCAAATTCGCGGACCATGTCTACCAGGTCTTGGTACTGGTCATCGAGTTCGAGGTTGATCATCAGACTCTCTCTTCGTTGAGGAACTAACGCACGCGATACGCAGAATGTTTGACGAGCCCAGTGATGATCGTTTGTTGCGATCAGCGAGCATATGTCTTGGAAGCACACTGCGCGACGCGTATGGTTAATACTTGTTAACTGATTGCCGCCTACTGGTCGGTAAGCAGCTTCATTTTTGACAGTAGTGGCACGCGTCACACTTGTCCAGAGTTCGGCGTAGCAGTCGTAAGGAGATGATGGTGATGGCGAGCAGATATCAAGCCCTCAATGAACCAACTGACCGCGAACGCGCCAAGGCCGAGCGACGAGAAGCCCTACTGCGCGAAGCCACCAGACTGTTTGCCCAGCACGGTTACGCAGGAGTCTCTCTAGAAGATCTCGGTGCTGCCTGCGGGATCTCAGGCCCGGCGGTTTACCGTCATTTCGCGGGAAAACAAGCCGTATTAATTGCGCTCTTGGTAGACATGTCAAAGGACATCTACGACGGCGGACAAAAGGCCTGCGAAGCTGGCGGCACAGCCTTGGAAGTGCTCTCCCGCCTAGTTGATTTCCACACCGATTTTTCGCTGTCTCGCCCGGACATTCTTCAGGTTCAAGACCGCGATCTGAAATCCTTGCCCGCGGCGGAATTAGCCTTGGTGCGCAAGCTCCAAAACTCGTATATCGCGTTATGGACCAATGAACTTGCCAAGCTGCATCCGACTGGTTCCAAGCAATCTCACCGCTTCCGGGCCCATGCCGTATTTGGACTGTTAAACTCGACAGCCCACTCAGCTCACTCTCCGAGAACTAAAAAGTCTGGTCTTAAGCCACTTTTGTCTAATATGGCTCTCGCTGCGCTCACATCCCCGGTAGTGTAGTTCCCAAGCCAATGTTCCGCAGCGTTCCGAAAACGGCATGCTGACCTACCCGATTGAAAGGCCTTTATCGTGCAGCTACGTGAAGTCCGCCCTTCCGACTTGGACGCATTCTTTGCTCACCAGCAAGAACCCGAGGCGAACCTCATGGCCGCTTATCAGGCGCGTAATCCAGCCGACCGCGCGGTATTCGACCACCACTGGAACTCGATCTTGAATGATCCAAGTGTTCTAGTACGCACCATTGAAGACGACGGTGACGTCGTCGGGTCAATCTTGGTATTTGACGGCGAAACTCCAGAAATCAATTTCTGGACTTCCACTAAGTACTGGGGCAAGGGAATCACCACCAGCGCGGTGGATGCCTTCCTCGCTGAGTACACCAAGCGTCCACTGACCGCACACGTGGTTCAGGACAATCTGGGATCCATCAAGGTACTTGAGCGCCGCGGCTTTAAGACCGTTGGCACTGAGCAGATCTTCTCGAACGCTCGTGCCGAGGTTGTCACCGAAAACGTTATGCAGCTGGACTAAAACTACAGTCCAAAAATAGCCGTTTAATAGATGAGGAGCTGGCCCACTAGGGCCAGCTCCTCATCTATTCACCATCAATCAGAACCGAGGATCGTAGTCCCCTTTGCCTCGGTCTATATCTTTGCGTGCCTTGCACAACGCTCTTGATGTGGGCGGGTCACGGTCTTCTAAGGCATCCGCCCTTTTATCCAAGCCTCTGAAGGCGCCGATGATAAATGGACACGCACAGCGCCGTTAGCGTTGCGTCGGACCTTCGGTACTCGAATACCACTCAAGGAGCCAGATGTTCTCCGGCTCCTTGAGTGGTTTTTCTGGTACTACCTATCGTGCGTTGTTCAGCAAACGCCACGCTTCGCGACGTTCTGCCTGAGCATGCGGATCAGGCACAGGCGCGGCAGCCAAGAGGCGCTTGGTGTAGTCGTGAGTTGGCGAGTGCAGCACGGTGTTGACCATGCCTTGTTCCACGGCCTTACCGGACTGCATAACAACTACCGCGTCGGCAAGCATGTCCACCACGGCCAAGTCGTGGCTGACAAAGAGGCAAGCGAAGTTGAAGTCGCGCTGCAAGTCCTGAAGCATTTCGAGTACCAGGGCCTGAACGGAAACGTCCAGTGCACTGGTTGGCTCATCAGCGATCAGCAGTTCAGGATTCAGAGTCAGCGCGCGAGCAATACATATACGCTGACGCTGTCCACCGGAGAGCTCATGAGGGTAACGGTTGATCACGTTGCGTGGAAGCTTTACCGCATCGAGTAGTTCCTGCGCTCGCTTAATACGAGAAGCTTTGGTGCCTACCTTGTGAACTACCATCGGCTCGGTGATGCAATCGCCAATTGGGAAACGAGGGTTCAGCGAGGCAGCCGGATCCTGGAAGATCACACCGATCGATTTGCGAACCGCACGAGCTTCCTTTGGTGAAAGCTTCGGAAGGTTGTGCCCCTTGACCGACAGGGTTCCTTCGGCCACTGGTAGCAAACCGAGCACTGCCTTAGCGATGGTCGACTTACCTGATCCGGACTCCCCCACAATGCCCAAGACTTCGCCCTTGGCAATATCAAAGCTCACGTTTTCCACGGCACGGAAAATAGTTCCACGCATGTCATATTCGAGAACAAGATCTTTGGCTTCCAATACCAGTTCACGACCCGGAGGAGCCGTAGCGGTACTGTGTGGAGCATGCTCAGCGATATCAATCGGAGCCGACAGTCGCGGCACTGCCGCCAGCAAACGCTGCGTATACTCATGCTGCGGATGTAGCAAAACTTGATCAACTGAACCGGTCTCAACCAAGTTTCCTTGGAACATCACGGCGACTTCATCAGCCATATCTGCCACCACACCCATGTTGTGGGTAATGAGCAAGATACCGGTATTCAGACGGTCCTTGAGTTCGCGTAGCAGATCCAAGATTTCGGCCTGCACGGTTACGTCCAGTGCGGTGGTTGGCTCATCCGCGATGATCACCTTCGGATCACAAGAGATGGCCATGGCGATCACGATGCGCTGGCGCTGTCCACCGGAGAACTGGTGTGGGTATTGCTTGACGCGCTTTTCAGGTTCAGGAATGCCGACCAAACGCAGCAGCTCAATGGCTCTGTCGGTTGCTTCCTTGCCATAGGCAATGTCGTGCAGTTCCAGTGCTTCGGTGAGCTGGCGTTCAATGGTGAGCACCGGGTTCAGCGCCGTCATTGGTTCCTGGAATACCATGGCGATGTCGGTGGCCCGCATCTTGCGGAGCTTGCTTTCTTCTAAGCCGACCACATTGACGGTACCGACCTTGGCCGAACCTTCAACGATTGCGTTACTAGGTAGCAAACCCATCGCAGCCGTTGAGGTAACCGACTTACCAGAACCAGATTCACCGACTAATGCGACGACCCGTCCTGGACGAACCGTCAGCGACAATCCCTTAACTGCATGAACGTCTGATCCGGAGGTCTCAAAGGTGACGTTGAGGTCTTTAAAACTCAGTGCGTATCCGCTTGAGTCCTGTTCGTTTATTGGCGCTGCATGGCTCATGGCTTGTCCTTGCGGGTTGGCATAGCAAATAGTCCGGCACGGCGACGGCGTTTCTTACCGGTTTGGCGTGGGTCAAAAGCATCTCGCATTCCGTCCCCGAGGAAGTTGACGGCTAGTGCGATCACCACGATGATCATGCCAGGCCACCAGAACAGCCATGGACGGGTCACGAAGGCATTTTGGTACTGGCTAATGAGCAGTCCAAGTGACGACTCCGGTGGCTGTACGCCAAACCCAAGGAAGGACAGCGACGATTCGAGCAAAATGGCGCCAGCGATGGCGAAGGTCGCGTTCACAACGATCACACCGACGGTGTTTGGTAGCAAGTGTTTTGCGATCACACGGCTGGTTTTTGAGCCCATGGCTTGTGCCGCCGCGACGTATTCGCGTTCGCGAAGGCTGAGGATCTCACCACGAACAAGTCGAGCGAGTCCGGTCCAAGTGACCAAGCCCAGTACGAGCGCTAGGGTGATGATCGACCCTGAGCCGTGGCCTGCCATTTGGCCCAAAACAGCGGCCAGAACCAACAGTGGAATCACGATGAAGAGGTCGGTGATGCGCATAAGCACTTCATCAACCCACCCGCGGAAGTATCCGGCCACAGCTCCGATAACTGCGCCAAGGAAAGTGGCAACGAGCCCGACCACAAGGCCGATAATGATTGATTTCTGGGTGCCGTTCATGACCAAAGCAAAATAGTCTTTGCCGACCGAGTCCTGGCCGAAAGGATGATCGCCAATCCGAATTCCCGAACCGCCCAGCCATGTTGGCAATAGCGACAATGATGGCTTACCGCCATTGATCACGGAACCAGCATCTAGGTAGCTCTGTTTCCACCAGCCGGGAATCGGGCCGATACCAATGGAGGTAAAGGCGATTACGGTGATTAGCACCAGCGTCACTGCGGAGATCATGGCTGGCTTATGTTTGAGGAATCGCTCAAAAATGATCCGCGATTGGCTCTTCGATTGTTCGGTCGAAGCAGCAAGCTTCGCGTCCTCCACCTCAGCAATTGAGGTGAGGTTCTCTGGAGTCTTGTCGTTTATATTACTCATCGGTAGTCCTTATTTCCTTAGACCCGGATCCGCGGATCAAGCAGCGCGTAAACTATGTCGGCGAGCAGATTGAAGAGGACCGCAGCGGTACCCGTAACTAGGAAGAATGCCATCACTGGTGCAGGGTCGACGGCGTGTAGGCCGGTGCTGAACATATCGCCCATTCCCTTCCAGCCAAAGACCGTCTCGGTAACTACCGCACCACCAATGAGGCCTGCAAAGTCGAAGGCCGCGATAGTGGCAATCGGGATCAGTGCGTTGCGGAATGCGTGGCGGAAAATTACGGTTCGTTCGCTCAATCCCTTGGAACGCGCGGTACGGATGTAATCCTGCTGCTGTACTTCAAGCATCGACGAACGGGTGTACCTGGAATAACTCGCCAATGAAATGATCGCTAGCACGATCGTTGGCAACAAAAGCTGAGTTGCATTGTCTAGGAAGGAATCCCAGTACCCGCCACCAAGGTTGGCCGTGGAAGATCCGATAGTTCCGATCGGACGTCCTTTCAGCTCAAGGAATCCAGGCCATGCGCGGAAAATATGATCCACGACGGTAAGGGTAGCGCCGACAAAACCAACCAGCATGGATACGCCGGCAGCAGTTTTGGAAAGGCGTCCACCCATGAACTTGCCGATTACTCCCGGGACAGCCACGGCCAGAATCGCGCCCATAATCAAGATCCAGGTATTCGCATCTTTGAGTAGCCAGAAGGTTGCGTAGTACAGAGCTGCTACGAGAGCAACGGTGACCAAAGCCGGGTAAAGAATTTTCTTCTCTTTTAGACCACCGGTCATTGCGGTTGCAGAGAGCGCAAGAAGCAGGGTGAGGATCACAATGATCGCTGGACCCATTTGCGGATAGCGGTAGAAGTTCAACCAAACACTGTATTGCAGGAGCAATGGAACGAAGATGGCGGTGATTAGAAAAGTCACTCCGCGCCGTTTGAGCGAACCGGCCAAGAGCATCTGCAAGATCAAGCCAACAACGACACCAATGAGGATACTTCTACCCAAAGATATTTCAGGGTTTTCCAACCAGTTGTTGTAGCCAATTGCCATGTACTCCTTGAGCAGAACGGCAGCCCAGAATACTGGCAAAGAGAAGAATAGGAAGGTCAAGAACGTGATGATGTAGTCAAGTCCAGAGTACTGACGAACGGCCGTAATCACGCCGATCGCGATACCAAGAATCGCAGCGATGAATGTCGCCAAAAGTACCAAGCGCAAAGTCGAAGATGCTGCATTGGCCAAAAGCCCGCTGACTTCAACGCCGTTGATATTTCTGCCTAGATCGCACGAGCCGACAACGCATTTGCCGACCCCTCCTAGCCAGGAAATGTACCTCAGGTACCAAGGCTGATCAAGGTTCAAATAATCGGAGCGCTGTTGCATCAGGTATTCGCGATTTTCTGCGTTGCTCTCACGCAGGTCGGCCAACGGATCGCCGGCGTTGATTACCAGCACGTAGAGCAACAGGGAAGCTCCGAACAGCACGCCTACGGCGGAACCTAATCTCTTGAGAATGAACTTCAACACGGTTCTAATGTCCTCTTTCTATTCACCTATTTGCGTTGACGCCATCCGGTGCTGATGGTTGACGCACCGCGGGGCCCGATATCGATCGGACCCCGCGGGCGCTCACAGTTGGTGTTTGCTGTTGGTATGCCGTTGCGGCTTACTCAGCGCGGGACCACTGTTCAGCGTTCCAAACAATGCCACCCTGCGTGGCTGTGTGTCGGACGTTCTGGACATCTGAACCCGAAGCGCTCAGGCCAGGGTGGGCGAATACTGGGATTCCGTAGAGGTCATCCCACAACAGCTTTTCAATCTTCTTGGTCTGTTCAGCGTGAACTGCAGGGTCCAAGGAGGTTGCAAGCGTGGTCCAAGCTTTATCCACCTCTGGGTTTGAGTACTTGCCGTAGTTCTGTGGCTTGCCCGTTGCGTAGATGTTCTGACCGGAAGTAATCTGGCCCGAACCAGCCCAAGCGAACAGTGCTACTTCGTAGTCACCGCGTTCCTGGGTTCCGCCTGGTGCGAAGAATTTAGCATCGCCTGCATCTTCGACCTTGAATCCAGCCTTGTCACAGGAAGACTTGATCGCTGCGACCTCGTTGGTGCGGCGTTCGTTAGGGGCCGAGTAACCGATGCGAATCTTGGTTCCTACAGCGTCCTCAGATTCCAAGATCTTCTTGGCGCCTTCAATGTCTACCTGGTCATAACGGCCATCGTAAGCAGCGTCCACAGTCTCTTGGTAGTTTTCCTGGAATGGGAAGACTTCGCGTGCATTCATGACCTGAGCCTCTGGGTTCAGCGGCTTGATCAAGTTGTCAACGATTTCCTGACGAGGAACGCACATTGCGAATGCCTTACGCAGTTCCAAGTTGGTCATTTCATTGCCCTTGGCAAAGTTGAAGTCCAAGTGCTCCCAAGTTAGAGTGTCACCCTTTTGGATGTTGACTGCACTGCCCAGTCCCTCCAACTGCGCCAAGGTATCTACCGTTGGCTGAGGAGCGATGACGTCAACATCTTTGTTCTGCAGAGCCTGGACCATGCCGGTGTCTGCTAAGAAGCGGAAGGTCAGGTTCTTGGTGGCTGCCGGGGTACCGTAGTAGTTCTCATTGGCAGTCAAGGTGACCGACTCGCCGGCCTTCCAAGAGCCCAACTTGTATGGACCGGATACTGGCATATCTGCCTCATCAGGCAATGTGCCTGGCTTGGTCATCCAGCCTTCGTTCCAGAACTTGGCTGCTTTCTCAAGTTTCTTGGAATCGCCGTCACGCACAGCCTTCACGAATTCTTCGGTGCTCAGGCCACCCTTCTTGGCAACGACGTGAGCTGGATGCATCATCCAGGTCTGAATCTGCCAGTCCGGATCTGGGTTCTTGAAGGTTACGGTGAATTCCTTGCTGTCCGCGGCCCCTTCAGGACCCTTAGGAACAGTGTCACCGAGGTCGGTCGAAACCGAGGAGAAGAGTGGCTTGTCCTTTGAACCGGTGTTGAGGTTCAGGTTCTGCATCGCCCAAGCCATCACTGCGTCAGCAGTGGTGATCGGAGTGCCATCGGACCACTTCGCGTTGTCATTGATGGTGTACTTGATGGTCAGTGGATCATCGCTGACCTTCTCGTAGGAGCCGAGGTCGGTGTTTGGGTAGACCTTGCCGTCAGTACCCATGTAGTAGAAACCAGCGAACAAACGGTCAGTGATGCCCGAGTTGTAGGTGGAGTAAGTCTGCGGGGTGTAGCCGTTGTAGCTAATGAATTCAGGAGCGCCAATAGTGGTCTTGATTTCATCATCTTTGGTGGTGACGTCACCCAAGTCCGCGAGGCCCGAGTTCTCGGCCTCGACTCCACCATTCGAGCCAGGACTCTTGCTGGCATCGCTAGTAGCGTCGCCGCCGCCTGGTGCACAAGCCGACAGTGCTAGGGCTAGAGCAGCGCCTACTGCTACTGCTTTCGAAACGCGTTGAATCCGCATTTCGCCTCCTTGAATTCGTGATGATACGAGTTGTGAATCGGTGCGATTCGTTGTGGACCAAATCACATGATCAATCCATTGAGCAATACACTAACCTGAATTTTCTGGCTTGGATAGAGAAAGATTCGCTTCACATCTCCCCCGACGCCACGTTCCTGCGACCGATTCGCAACGCGCTTGTTACGCATCAGTACAAGCGACCTACGCCACATCCGCGAGATTTCAAGGGTTTCTTTCACATTGAGAAAAACCAATCAGAACAACCGTGTTACCAGTATGTTTCACGGATGGTTTTATAACAGTTTTGCAACGTTTGCTTCAGGTTGAAAAAATCTGAAATATTCGTTGAATATGACGAAGTGTGGTCCTTTGGTTAAGCCAGAAGGGCCGTTGAAACCTTTCGGTTTCAACGGCCCTTCTGGCTGTAGGTGACGCCAATTAGATCAGCGATGCACCTGGAATAGCACCCAACAGGTTGCGGGTGTACTGGCTTTTAGGAGCGGCGAAGATCTGGTCGGCAGTTCCCTGCTCAACGATCTTTCCTCGTTCCATAACGCAAACGTTGTCGGCAATCTGACGGACGACAGCCAAGTCGTGGGTAATGAACAAGTAGGTCAATCCCATTTCTCGCTGCAGCTCATCAAGAAGGTCCAGAACCTGCGCCTGAACCAGAACGTCCAACGCAGACACTGCCTCATCACAAACGATCATCTCTGGCTGCAAAGCCAGTGCGCGGGCGATAGCAATACGCTGTCGCTGACCGCCGGAGAGTTCATTCGGGAATCGGTGCATGGTCGAAGCCGGCATCGAGACCTGATCAAGCAGTTCTTCAACCTTCTTCTGTCGAGAAGCCGCATTGCCGATTCCGTGGATTCGCAATGGCTCTTCGATGGTTCGGAAGATCGAGTACATCGGGTCCAAAGATCCGTAAGGATCCTGGAAGATCGGCTGTACACGGCGGCGGTACTTGAACAATTTCTTCTCGCTCAAGTTACCAATCTGCTCACCATCAAAGGTGATCTCACCGCTGGTCTTATCGAGCAAGTTGAGCACCATTTGCGCAATCGTGGACTTGCCCGAACCGGACTCGCCCACCACGGCAGTTGTGGTGCCCTTGGGGATTTCGAAGGAAACGTTGTCCACCGCGGTGAACTTTTCCTTGCGCCCGAAGCCCTTGCGGATGTCGAAGACCTTGGTCAGGTTGCTGATCTTCAGCAGCGGTTCAGCCTTACCCGGCACAATCTCGTCAACGATAGCTTCGTGCTTGTCGCCACGCTGTGCGGACAAGGAAGGAGCTGAGCTGATAAGACGCTTGGTGTAAGGGTGCTGTGGGTTGCGCAGGATGTCCAGAGCAGGGCCGTACTCAACGACCTGGCCCTTGTACATCACGACAACTTTTTCAGCACGCTCTGCGGCCAAACCAAGATCGTGAGTGATCAGCAGAACCGCGGTGCCCAGTTCACTGGTCATCGTGTCTAGGTGATCCAAGATCTGCTGCTGAACGGTAACGTCCAGCGCACTGGTTGGCTCATCAGCGATCAGCAAACGCGGACGGCAAGCCAGACCGATAGCAATCAGCGCACGCTGGCGCATACCACCGGAGAATTCGTGAGGGTACTGTCCTGCACGAGCCTCTGGGTTAGGCAAGCCAGCATCAGCCAGAATCTGGGTTACACGCTGCTTGGGGTTATCCCCCGCCAGACCGTTGGCCTTCAGCGTTTCCTTGACCTGGAAACCAATTTTCCACACAGGGTTCAGGTTGGACATTGGATCCTGTGGAACCATGCCAATGTGATTTCCGCGCAGTTCAACAAATCGCTTTTCACTGGCATGCGAAATGTCTTCGCCGTCAAAGAGAATCTGACCCGAGGAGACAGAACCATTGCCGGCCAATAGACCGATGGCAGCAAGTGCTGAAGTGGATTTACCGGAACCGGATTCGCCCACGATGGCCACGGTCTCGCCTGGCATCACCGTGAAGTTTGCATCGCGTACCGCGTGTACTGGTCCATCAGGGGTGGAGAAGGTAATCGCCAAGTCCTTGATTTCCAGCAACGGCTTAGGTGTTGCAGTTTCAGTCATATTCTAGGCTCCCTTCCGGGCCTTGGGATCCAGTGCGTCACGCACTGCGTCACCGAGCATGATGAAGCTCAAAACTGTCACGGAAAGGAACAGTGCTGGCCACATCAACATCATTGGGTTGCTACGAAGTTGCTGCTGTGCCAGGGAAATGTCGTTACCCCAGCTCATTACTTCGCCCGGCAAACCGACACCCAAGAAGGACAGCGTCGCTTCAGCCACGATGTACACACCCAAGTTCACGGTGGCGACAACAATAATTGGAGCCAGCGAGTTCGGCAGCACGTGCTTGACCAACGACTTAAACCTCGACAGGCCAAGTGCGCGTGAAGCTTTCACATAGTCAGCATCTCGCGCTTCGATAACTGCACCACGAGTGATTCGAGCCAGCTGTGGCCAACCGAAGATTGCTAGCGTAACGATAACCGTCCACACACTGCGATGTTCGCGGAATGCAGGAAGCTGCATAACGATGATTGCACCAAGGATCAGTGGCAGAGCGAAGAAGATATCGCCCAGACGAGCCAAGATGGCGTCGATCCATCCACCGTAGAATCCGGCAAGGGCACCGAGTGCACCGCCGACGATGACAACGATGAGTGTGGTGAAGACACCAACAAGCAGCGAAGCACGCGTTCCGTAAATAACTCGCGCGTAAACGTCACAACCCTGCAGGTTGAAGCCCATGAAGTGGCCCGGACGCCCAGGCTCATTGGAGTTTTCAAGCTGACAAGCGTTTTGACCGTTGGGGTCAATCGAGGTGAACAAGTGCGGGAATGCCGCGACCACAATGACTGCAAGGATCAGGATCGCTGAAATGATAAACAGCGGTTGCTTGCGCAATGAACGCCAAGCTTCGGCCCACATGGACAGCGGCTTGCCGGTTTCCTTTACCGAGTCAACTGCCTGTAACGGAGTTTCCTCTAGCGGAGCAACAAAGTGCTCGATCTTGTACTTAGAAACCTTGCCGGCGCGAGGCGTGCTAATTTGCAGGCCGTCTTCCGGATTAAAGTTTTGGTTCTCAGGCATAACGGATCCTTGGGTCAAGCAGTGCGTAAAGCATATCCACAACTAGGTTGGCGACGACAAAGACGATCACCAAAACACCGACGACCGCAACGACGGTCGGCGTTTCACCCTTTTGGATTGCTTGGTAGAGCAAGTGTCCAACACCGGGGACATTAAAGATGCCCTCGGTGACAATCGCGCCACCCATCAGTGAACCCAAGTCGGCTCCCAAGAAGGTAACCACTGGGATCAACGAGTTACGCAGGATGTGTACTGTAATAACGCGTCGACGGCTCAAGCCCTTGGCGGTTGCGGTACGTACGAAGTCGGCGCTCTTGTTCTCGATTACCGAGGTACGAGTCAATCGAACTACGTAGGCCAGCGATACCAGGCCGAGCACTAGTGCTGGGAGGAATAGCTCTCCCCATGTCGCGGCACCGGAAACCGTTGGTTTTACCAAATCAAGTTTCACGCCGACAACAAACTGAAGCACGAAACCCAAAACGAAGGTTGGCACAGCGATCACGATCAGTGAGGCAACCAAGATGGTCGAGTCGAACCACTTGCCTTTACGCATACCTGCGATAACACCGAAAATGATGCCGAAGACGCTTTCAATCAGCAGGGCAAGAATTGCCAGGCGTGCGGTCACAGGGAAAGCACGGCCCAAGAGGGCGGAAACTTCCTGGCCTGAGAACGAGGTTCCGAGGTCGAAGGTCACCAAATTCTTCAAGTACAACCCGTACTGAACCCAGAAAGGCTTGTCCAAGTTGTACTGGGCTTCCAGCGCAGCGCGAGTCGCATCAGACATCGGCTTGCCACCGGATAGTGCATCAATCGGGTTGCCAGGTGTGGCAAATACCAAGAAGTACACGAGCAAGGTTGCTCCGATGAAGACCGGAATCAGCTGCGCGATTCTTTTCAGCATGAAACTTAACATGCGTGCATCTCACCTCGAGATGCCGGAGGGCACTTGGCCATTATTTCCCTCTTTCCGTCGCTAATTAGCGCGACGTTTATTTTTGGGAGGCAGATCAACACGCCAAAGGGAGACCCATGAATATCCGGGTCTCCCTTGACATGCATTTCAGCGAATTTCAGACTTGACCAGTCCGAAAGCTGAAATTACTTACTTACCAGTGATTTCGTTGTAGATTGGAACACCGTTCCAACCGAACTCAACGTTGGAAACATTAGTGCTCCATCCACCCTGAACTGCTTGGTACCACAGTGGGATGACAGGCATATCCTTGAACAGGATTTCCTGGGACTCGTTGAAGATCTTTGCACCCTCAGCTGGGTCAGTCGCCGCCAAGCCCTCAGAGAGCTTCTCGTCGAATTCCTTGCTGGAGTACTTGCCATCGTTCGAGCCTGCATCGGTACCAAATAGTGGGCCGAGGAAGTTGTAGAGCGATGGGTAGTCGGCCTGCCAGCCGGTGCGGAAGCTACCGGACATGTCGTAGGTCGTTACCTTGGCGCGCAGTTCCTTGAAGGAGCTGAAGGACTGGGCGGTTGCCTTGATACCAAGGTTGTTCTTGAGCTGGTTGACTACAGCTTCAACAAATTCCTTGTTACCGGCACCGTCAACGTTGTAGCCAACGCTGAATTCCTTGTCTGCATCCCACTTGCTGATCTTGTCGGCTTCAGCCCAAAGCTTCTTGGCTTCGTCACCGTTGAATTCCAGCACGTCGCTGCCTGGCAGATCATCGCTGTAGCCTTCAAGCACAGGCGCGGTGAAGTCCTTAGCGATGGACTTGCCACCCTGGTAGACCTTGTCGATGATCAGCTGACGGTCAATTGCCTTGGAGATCGCGGCACGACGCAGCTTACCTTCTTCATCTTCCTTGAAGTGATCAAGGTAGCTTGGGATGGTGATGGTTGCGTTACCTGCGTATGGCGAGTTGACTGAGTTTTCACCCAAGTCATCCTGGTAGGAAGCGAGCTGTCCTGGAGGAATCTGATCCAGTACGTCCAAGTTGTTGGACTGCAGATCCGAGTAGGCCGAGTCAGTGGACTGGTAGACCTTGAAATCAATGCCACCGTTTGCAGCCTTGCGAGGACCGTCATACTTCTCGTTGATGTCCATCTTCAGGTTGACGTCGTGGTTCCATTCGGTCAGCTTGTATGGACCGTTGCCGACTGGCTTTTCGCCGAAGGCCTTTGGATCCTTGAATGCTGCTTCTGGCAACGGCATGAAGGCGGTGTAGCCCAGACGCAGTGGGAAGTCAGATTCAGGCTGGGAAAGCTTGACGGTGAAGGTAGTGTCATCAACTACTTTCAGACCTTCCATCTTGTCTTCCTTGGACTTCTCAGCACTTACCTTGTCGTAGCCCTTGATGGACTCGAAGAAGTAGGAGTTCAGCTGAGCGTTCTTGGCTGCGGCACCGAAGTTCCAAGCATCCACGAACGAAGCAGCAGTTACTGGAGAGCCGTCAGAGAAGGTCTGGCCAGACTTGATCTTGATGGTGTAGTTCTGGGAGTCCTTGGACTCAATGGACTCAGCGAGTTCATTGACAGGGGCACCCTTTGCGTCATAGCTGACCAAGCCCGTGAAGAGCAGGTCCATGACACGACCGCCACCAACTTCGTTGGTATTGGCAGGTAGAAGACCGTTCTGCGGCTCTGTGGTGTTAGCGGTGACGACGTATGAACCGTCCCCATCACCGCTGGCGGTGTCACTTGAACCGCCTCCACAAGCCGACAGGGTCAGTGCCAAGGCTGCTGAAAGAACGACAGCCTTAGATGCGTGCGAGTATCGCATCCTATTTCTCCTCAACATAAGGTTGCTGCTTCTGCATTTCGCAGAGCCGTGCGCGCAAGCGTGAGCTGTAGCACGTAGTGAATGAGATTACATCAAAAATTGCGAAACAACCAATGAATATTCATGAAAGCAATGCTTGAAATCGGTTTAGTCATTCCGTCAAAGATATTCTGTCCGGGTCAACATAACTTGAATGTCAAATAAAAATGTTCATCATTCCGGGGTCATGTAAAACTGATCCGACACCTGCGAGGAACTCGCTTGCTTCCTTGCCGTCAACCACCCTGTGATCAAAGGACAAAGCCAAAGTCATGGTATGGCGAAGCGCTACTTCGTCTTGGTATTCCCAAGGCCGACGCTTCACTTGGCCTAATGCCAAAATTCCAGCCTGCCCTGGGGGAAGAATTGGTGTTCCAGCGTCAACGCCGAACACTCCAACGTTGGTAATGGAGAAGGTGCCACCAGAAAGTTGAGCCGGAGACAATGTTCCGGACCGACCTTGATCGATGAGCTCACTCAGCCCGGTAGCCAATTGAACCAGCGGCATCGCCTGAGCCTCCTTGATTACCGGCACCAACAGGCCGCGGTCACTGGCGACAGCCATGCCAAGATTTACCGATCCGAATTCAACGATTTCATCAGCTTGTTCGTCCCACGTTGAGTTCAATGCCCGATAGGTCCCTAGCAAGCGAGTGACAACCAAGGCAGTGAGCGTAGTGATGTTGAGTTTGACGTCTTTCGTCAACCGGTGGGCCCGCATATGTTCAACCAAAGCCAACGATTCGGTGACATCAATGGTCAGGAACTCCGTGGCATGCGGAGCAGTGAAGGCAGAACTCACCATGGCCTTAGCGGTAGCTCTACGCACTGCGGTGATTTTTACGTGCCTATCCCCCGCGTGCGCGTCCACCTTCGGTTGAGCAACCGAAGAATCACTGACCGAGCCAGAAGCATCAATGGCCTGTTGAACATCACGCCGAAGCACCAGCCCATCTTCGCCGCTTCCAGCAAGCACCGAAATATCGACCCCGTGATCACGGGCAAGCTTTCGCACCGGGGGTGTACAACGAGTAACGGTGCGCTGATTACTCCCATGATCCACCACAACAGAAGTTGCCTGCCGAGAGTTACGGGTTTTGCGTTGCGGTCGAGCACCGGTAGCAGCGGGGGCACCATAACCCACAAGAGTCGGGGTGCGTTCGGCTCCGGAAGCATCTTGTGGTGATTGTTGTTGCGGTGAATCCTTAGCTGGTGCTTCGTCGCCAAAAGTCACTAGCGGGCCACCGACTTGAACAACTTCTCCTTGGGACGCATGAATCTGTTGGACCACTCCGGCAAACGGTGAAGGCAACTCCACCACTGCTTTAGCGGTTTCCACCTCGGCAATGACCTGATTTAGGCTCACTTGCTCGCCGACCTTGATCTTCCAGTTCAAGACCTCGGATTCAGTCAGACCCTCTCCCAGATCTGGCAGTTTAAAAGTTTGATTGCTCATCACTGGGCAGCTCCTTCGGTGGCTTCGTGGTGGGCCATGACCGCATCTACCGCGTGTAGCACTCGGTCTAGATCCGGCAAATGATGGCTCTCTAGTCGCGAGGGTGGATAGGGAACGTCAAATCCGGTCACACGCAAGGGCGCGTGCTCCAAGTAATCAAAACAACGCTCGGTGATCTCGGCACAAATCTCGGCACCCAACCCCGCGGTCCGACTGGCCTCGTGAACCACAACCAGCTTTCCGGTGCGCTGGACCGACTGAGCGATGGTGTCGAAATCCAACGGATCTAAACTGCGCAGATCAATGACTTCTAGGCTGGTACCTTCGTCCTCGGCCGCTAGGGCAGCATCGATCAAGGTATAGGTGGTTGGCCCATAGCCGACCATCGTCACGTCATTTCCTTCTCGAACCACTCTTGCCTTAGGTGAAGAATCCGGCTCTGGCTCAATGAGTTCAGCGTCAGACTTTTCGTGATAGCGGCGTTTAGGTTCAAAGAAGATCACCGGGTCATCGCAAGTGATGGCCTGGCGTAGCATTGTGTAGGCATCCTCCACACTGGAAGGTGCAAATACTCGCAGTCCCGCGGTGTGAGCAAAGTACGCTTCCGGTGATTCCGAGTGGTGCTCCGGAGATCCGATGCCACCACCGTAAGGAATACGGACAGTGACCGGCATTTTCACCCGTCCGCGTGAACGGTAATGCAGCTTAGCCAGCTGCGAAACCAACTGGTCAAAAGCCGGGTAAGTGAAGCCATCAAATTGGATCTCCACCACCGGGCGGTAGCCACGGTAGGCCAGACCAATGGCAGTTCCGACAATTCCTGATTCGGCCAGCGGAGTGTCGACCACTCGGTGCTCACCAAATTCGGACTTTAGCCCATCGGTGACACGAAAAACGCCCCCCAAGGTTCCGATGTCTTCACCGAGCAAGATAACTTTTTCATCTTCGCTGAGCGCATCGTGTAGCGACTTATTTAGCGCTTTGAGCATAGTTGTTGCCATGATTATTCACCACCTGAAAAGTCACCAAGATAATCCAAATATTCTTTAGCTGCCCGCTGCGTCGGTTCATGCTTCTCTGCATAAACATTGGAGAACAGCTCTTGGACCTTTGGATCTTCCATGGTGGTGATTGCGGCACGTAACTGAGCTGCCATGTCATCGGCGGCGTTCTGCGCACGCTGCTCATAAGACTGAACATCTGCACCCATTTCATGCAGGTACTTCACCAAGCGATCGATAGGATCCTTGGCTTTCCACTCTTCAAGCTGCTCGGTTTTACGGTATCGAGTTGGATCATCAGCGGTGGTGTGAGAACCCATTCGGTAGGTAACAGCCTCAATGAACGTTGGACCAAGTCCATGTCGGGCGTGGGCCAGAGCCGCCTTTGTTGCCGCATACACGGCCAGAATGTCATTGCCGTCCACCCGCCAGGTTTTTAGCCCGAAGCCATGGGCACGGTCAGCAATCTGGGTACGGCTTTGTAAGGCGACGGGCTCTGAGATGGCCCATTGGTTGTTCTGGCAGAAGAAGAGGACCGGCGCCTGGTAGCTGGCCGCAAAAATCATCGCCTCATTAACGTCACCCTGACTGGTGGCGCCATCGCCAAAGTAAGCCACGGAAACTTGCTTGCCGCCATCAAACTTGATGCCCATCCCGTACCCAGCAGCGTGTAGCGCCTGGGAACCTATGACAATCTGTTGGCAAGCAATATTTACTTCGTTCGGATCCCAGCCACTGGCTTGGGCTCCGCGCCAAACGCTTAGTAGGTCTTCTGCTTTCACTCCCCTAGCCCACGCGACTCCGTGTTCGCGGTACGAGGGAAAGATAAAGTCGTCGTCTTCGGTGGCGCGCACCGAACCAATTTGTGCGGCTTCTTGGCCGAGCAACGGAGCCCACAGGCCCAGTTGACCTTGGCGTTGCAGGGCGGTGGCCTCATTGTCCATCCGTCGCAGCACCACCATGTCGCGCAAGAAATCGGCAAGGTCCGCTTCTTTGAGGTCCTTGAGGTGGTGGTCTAGTTCTTCGTCCGGAATTCGTTTCCCGTCGACGTTCAGCAGCTGATGCGTTGGTAGGCATCCGGCGGCTACGTCCATGTGCTGTGTGGACACGATCGGCATCCTTACTTTCACGTAGTCGTTGGCGAGATTCCTGGTCGAACCCCGCTAAATGTGATGCTACTCACGTAACGCAAGACGCACAATGTTCAGCGGAAAATTAGCGCAAAACGCCCTATTTATCCTTCCTTTACGGTGCTAACGTGCTCATTATGCACCTCTTGGACGTGACAGATCGACGAATCCTACTGGCGCTAGCCACTGCCAAAAACGAACCTGTTCGGCCATCGCTACGGCTTTGAACCTCGGACGTAATACGGTGCAGACTCGAATGACCAGACTTGAAAATGAAGTCCTGGATAATCCGGACCGTCGCATCCCTCCGGCCGCATTGGGCTACGGACTACTCTCCTTCATTGAATTACATGTGGACCAGAGATATCTTGAGGAAATCACCGCTAAGTTAGCCACCATCCCTGAAGTGCTAGAAGCACACGGACTCACCGGTAATGCCGACATCTTGGTACGAGTGGCAGCCAAGGATGCAGAACAACTTTTTAGGGTCCACGGCCAGCTACTACATATTGATGGGGTCAATCGCGCTGACTCAGCATTGTCCATGGCGCAGCTGGTCCCGTACCGAACCACCGCACTGCTACGACATTCGCTGCAAACCAGCAGCCAGTGATACCACACAAAAAGTTCTGGGGATCAACCATTGGTGGTTAATCCCCAGAACTGTGTTTTACCTACGTGTTATTTGTTTAGTGATCGACGGCCTTTTCAGCGCCCACACCGGTCAGCGAACGAACTTCCATTTCAGCTGCCTTAGTTGGATCCTCGATCCTCTTATCGGTAACCGATCCCAACCAGCCCAGCAAGAAGGCCAACGGAATGGAAACGATGCCCGGGTTAGCCAGCGGGAAGATGGACATGTCGATGCTTGGGATCATCGAGGTTTCTGCCCCGGAGAAGACCGGGGAGAAAATGATCAGCAACAGGGCCGAACCCAGACCACCGTACATAGACCAAACTGCGCCGCGGGTTTTGAATCCCTTCCAGAACAGCGAGTACAGGATGGTTGGCAGGTTAGCCGAGGCAGCGACCGCGAAGGCCAAAGCTACCAAGAAGGCCACGTTCTGCCCCTGAGCACCGATACCGCCAGCGATAGCAAAGACGCCGATAACTAGCACGGTTCGTCGAGCTACTTTCATTTCCTTCTCTGGGGTAGTCCTGCCCTTAGCGATCACCGAAGCGTAAACGTCGTGAGCAAAGGAAGCAGCTGCAGTAATGGTCAAACCTGCCACCACAGCCAGAATAGTTGCGAAGGCGACGGCCGAGATCAGACCCAGCAGAACCGTTCCGCCCAGTTCGTAAGCCAGCAGCGGCGCTGCCGAGTTCACGCCACCTGGGGCGGCCTTGATCCGGTCTGGACCAATCAGTGCGCCGGCACCAAAGCCAAGAACCAGGGTGAACAGGTAGAAAGCACCAATCAACCAGATGGCCCAGACAACCGACTTACGTGCTTCCTTCGCGGTTGGCACGGTGTAGAAACGCATCAGCACGTGTGGAAGGCCAGCGGTACCAAGCACCAGGGCCAACGCCAAGGAGATGAAGTCCAACTTGGAAGTTTCACTCTTGCCATACTGCATACCCGGGTTCAGGATCTCTGGGTTGCCAGCCACTTCGGCGGCCTTGCCCAGCAGTTCCGAGAAGTTGAAACCGAAATTAGCCAGGGTCCAGACGGTCATGATCAACGCGCCAGCGATCAGCAGGCAGGCCTTGATGATCTGCACCCAGGTGGTGCCCTTCATGCCACCGACCAGTACGTAGAGAATCATCAGCGCACCAACGATGACAATCACCAGTGACTGACCAAGCTTCTGATCAATACCCAACAGCAACGAAACCAGCGCGCCTGCGCCAGCCATCTGTGCCAGCAGGTAGAACACACAAACTGCCAGGGTGGAGATTGCGGCAGCAATGCGAACCGGACGCTGCTTGAGGCGGAAGGAAAGTACGTCCGCCATGGTGAACTTACCGGTGTTTCGCAACAGCTCGGCAACGAGCAGCAGCGCGACAAGCCAGGCGACCAAGAAGCCAATGGAGTACAGGAAGCCGTCGTAGCCGTTGATGGCGATGGCTCCGACAATGCCCAAGAAGGACGCCGCCGAGAGGTAGTCACCGGCAATAGCTGTACCGTTCTGCGTTCCTGTAAAGGAACGGCCACCGGCATAGTAGTCCGCGGCGGTCTTGTTGTTTTTGGATGCTCGCAGAACGATCACCAAGGTAATGCCAACAAAGGCAATGAAGATGCCGATATTAACCAGTGGGTTACCCACCTTGGTTGATGCGGCCGCACCTTGAGCAAGGAGTGTTAGTGACTGCATTTATTTCACTCCTTTATCTTCTAGGCGTTCGCGAATGCGCGTGGCCTGCGGGTCGATCTTCTTATTGGCGTAGCTGACATAGGCTGCCGTGATGATGAAGGTCGAAACAAACTGCAAGAGCCCAAGGAGAATGCCGAGGTTGACGTTGCCCCAAACCTTGATTGACATGAAGTCGTGGAAATAGTCAGCTAGCAGTACGTAGGCGAAATACCAGACGAGGAAGAAGATCGCCATGGGGAATACGAAGCTACGGTGAGTTTTGCGTAGTTCCTGAAATTCCTCAGATTGACTCTCCTTGACGAAATCGACGTCGCCAGTGACGTCGGGTTCCGGGTTGGCACTCATTGAGGCCCTCCTTGAGCGAGTTAGAGATGCGGGCGAGCTCACATCGAAAGTGTGACTCAATTCACTATTAGTGATGATTCCTCGCGCTACTAGGGAAATTCGAGGGAGCGTGGCTCAACGGGCTGTTTTATGCGCTCAACGGCACGCACCATCGCGCTCAACGCACAGGGTCTTGAAGGCCTTTAGGATGAGAACATGTCTCCAGCATTGCAAGTCACCCTGATCGTGGTCATCGTGGTGCTTGGCATTACTATCGTTGGCTACTTCGGTTTTAGGATTTCTCGCTCAACCAGAGAGATGGGCACCGATGCCGAAGAAGCTACCTACAAAACCCTGCACCATATGTCAGTTGCCGTACCCCATTTGGAACGCGGGCTGACTAAAGAAGGCGCCGTAAAAAGCGCCAAGGCACTGCGCCGGCTACTCAATTGCCAGGTGCTTTTGATCAGCGACAGCACCCGGATCCTCGCCACCGACTCCGGAATCGAGTTCACCGCACAATTAGAAGAGGATGCCGCCGAGGCTTCGGCTTCTACACTGGCTACCGGCAAAACTCAGGTGAAGCATTCAACGTCAATGGACATTGTTGCCGCTCCCATCATGGTGGGCGATCAAGTTGTCGGCGCGGTGATTGCTCTCTCGCAGCGCGCCGGTGCGAGCTTTGTTCGTGCAGTGTCAGAAGTCGCGGTTTTTGTCTCCGCACAGGTATCCACTGCGCAACTAGATGAGTCCAAAGCAATGTTGCTTGAAGCTCAGATGCGCGCATTACGCGCGCAAATCTCCCCACACTTCATTTACAACTCGCTAAACGCCATTGCCTCGTTTATTAATACCGACCCAGCCCGTGCCAGAGAATTGGTGATTGAGTTTGCCGACTTCACTCGTTACTCCTTTAGGCGCCGCGGAGAATTTACTACGTTGGCCGAAGAGCTCGAAGCGATCGACCGCTACCTTTTACTTGAAAAAGCCCGCTTCGGCGATCGAATCAAGGTCAGCTTGCAGATTGCTCCCGAAGTTCTCCCCACTCAAATTCCATTCCTCGCCTTGCAACCATTGGTGGAAAACGCCGTCCGCCACGGACTGGAGGCTCGCCCCGATGGTGGTGTCATTTCAATAACCGCCACCGAGGACGGCATGCATGCGGTGATCTCGGTTGAAGATGACGGGATGGGCATGGACCCGGAGCAATTGGCCAGCGTGCTCGCTGGCACCACCACAACCATGCATGTGGGACTTCGAAATGTTGACCTGCGACTGCGTCAGCTTTACGGCAACTCCAATGGGCTGATCATCGAGACCGCCCCGGGAGCTGGAACCTTGATCACCCTGCGCGTTCCTAAATTCCGTGCGCCAGACACCACCGGTGCTGAGGTTTAGGAATCCCAAATGTTTAGAAACAGTAAGAAAACGGTAGAATTTTTGCATGATTAATGTGGTGGTTGCCGATGATGAACTCCCAGCAGTGGAAGAGATCTGTTTCCTGCTGAGCCAAGATTCGCGAATTGGCAAAATCCACCGCGCTACTTCTGGCGCTGCGGCGTTAAAAGCCTTAGAAGAAAACGAAGTTGATGCCTTGTTTTTGGACATCCACATGCCAGCCCTCTCCGGTTTAGACATCGCCCGAGTCATCACGCGCTTTGCTCATCCCCCACTGGTCGTTTTTGTCACCGCCGATGAAGACCAAGCGCTCCAGGCTTTTGAACTGGCCGCTATCGACTACGTACTCAAGCCCATCCGCCCACAGCGTTTGGCCGAGTCCGTGCGCCGCATTTGTGAACTGGTGGAGGAAACGCCTGCCAAGCCAGAAATGATCACCGTAGATCAGGGTGGCATCACCAAACTCATCCCGCGCGGCGACATCGCCTACGTTCAGGCTCAAGGTGATTACGCCCGGCTACACACCAAAGAATCTAGCTACCTGATTCGTGTTCCACTCAATGATCTTGAGCAGCAGTGGGGTGAGTCCGGCTTTGTACGTATCCACCGCTCCTATCTGGTCTGCATGGATAAGATCGAGACCGTGCGGCTACAGACTGGCAAGGCGGCAGTGGTTGTTCACGGAGCTGAACTTCCAATTTCTCGACGTGCCCTGCCCTACCTCCGCGAGCGTCTAGCGGCCAACCGCGTCCGTCCACTCTAGGATTGCCCGGGGCCCGCGTGCAGAATCCAGCAGCTGGCGACAAACGCCAGAACACAAACTCGCCTGACGAAGCTTTGCCAGGACGATTTGCACAACAGCGCCCACAACGAGTGCTTGTCCAGGCACCGCAAGATGCCTCGCTGACCGTGACTCGTCAGCCACCAGAGCACACAGCCGAAGAATTTTATGTCCGTCAGCTGATCCGTTCCCAACTGCGATTAGGCTGCTCGGTGGCTGCAGGATTATTGGCACTGTTGGTGGGCATCTGTTCACTACTGGTGTTTTGGCCAGTGGTCTCGAATATTCATCTGTTCCATATCCCCTTGCCCTGGTGGGTCCTCGGGGTAGGGATGTACCCACTGATCATTGTGGCCGGAATACTCTATAATCGGGCGGCAGCACGCAATGAGCGCAGGTATCGGAGCATCAGCCGTGGCTAGTTTACTTTCGGTTTCCGCCCTCATCGTGGTCTGTCTGACCACCATGCTGATCGCTTTTTATGGCCTGCGAATTTCGCGCACCACCTCAGATTTTTATGTTGCTTCGCGTACCGTGCCTCCGTGGTGGAATGCCTCGGCCATCGGTGGCGAATATCTTTCCGCCGCATCATTCCTCGGCGTCGCCGGGCTCATTGTGCTTTCCGGTCAATCAGGTTTGTGGTTCCCCATCGGCTATACCGCCGGTTACCTGATGCTGCTCTTGTTTGTGGCTGCCCCGTTGCGCAGATCTCGGGCCTACACGATTCCTGACTTTGCACAGATCCGCTTCGATAATTCGCCGATGTTGCGCAAGCTGACCACCTACCTAGTGGTGGTGATCTGCTGGCTATACATCGTTCCGCAAATGCACGGCGCGGCACTGACCCTCTCAATCGCCACAGGCCTGCCCAGTTGGGTGGGACCGGTCGTAGTGGCCGTGGTCGTCTGCGTAACCGTGCTCTCCGGCGGCATGCGATCAGTAACCTTTGTGCAGGCCTTCCAATACTGGTTCAAATTGGCCGCCTTGGTTATCCCGACCATCTTCCTGCTCTCCCGTGCCGTCCCAGAACACGCGGCCAGTGAACGAGCGCAGAGCCTCTACGTGCAGTTGGAATCGGTCAACACGATGAACATGTACGAGACGATCTCAATCATCTTGGCCCTGCTCTTTGGCACCTTGGGCCTTCCTCATGTGTTGGTTCGCTTTTATACCAATCCCACCGGTCAGAGCGCCCGCACCACCACGGTGATTGTTCTCTGCCTTCTCTCCGCGTTTTACCTTTTACCCACCACCTTGGGCGTCCTTGGCATTCTTTACACCCCTGAGCTGGGGGCTACTAATGAAACCGACGCCACGATTCTTTTGTTGCCATCCCGACTCTTTGATGGCTTCCTCGCCGATGCCCTCACGGCCGTCGTGGTCGGTGGCGCCTTCGCCGCGTTCTTGTCGACTACTTCTGGTTTAGTAGTCTCGCTCTCCGGGGCAATCTCCCAAGAGTTCTTCAAAGGAACGGTTCGAGGCTTCCGCATTTCCACCGTTCTGGCCACGGCCCTGCCAGTACTTATTGCTGTGCTCACCAGCTCGCTGGCTCTGGCTGGAGCCATCGGCAACGTCTTCGCCTTTACCGCTTCCACGATCTGCCCATTGTTGCTTCTAGGGATTTGGTGGCGTTCACTGACCGCCAAGGGAGCAATCGCCGGACTGCTGGTCGGAGCCATCACCTGCGGCACATCGTTAATCATCGGCATCTTCCTGCCCGCTACCGATCAGTGGTGGATTCACCTGTTGCGCCAACCTGCCGCCTGGAGCGTTCCACTAGCCTTTGTGGTCATGATTGTGGTCTCTCGGGGCACGCAACACGCTGTTCCAGAGAATGCTGATCGAGTGATGACACTGTTGCATGTGCCTGATCACGATCCGAAGTTTTAACCTGCACTCGATTAGCTAAGAACCCCAAAAACACCCCGGCAAGCACCATGGCCATACCGCTCAGACTTTGGACACCAAGGGTTTCGGAGGCCAGCAGGGTTCCCAGTATTACACCGGTGACCGGGTTCAGCAGGCCGAGCAGTCCCACCGTGGCAGATGGCAAATAGCGCAGTCCACTGAACCACGCGAGAAATGCTGCCGCCGTAGCAACAATGCTGAGGTAACCGAATCCCAATATCGCTTGCCCATCGAGGGCCGACGGCGGCCCTTGAACGAGTCCTGCGACCGGCAGGAGCAACAACCCTCCTGCGACCAACTGCCAAGCGGTGGTGTCTAGGATCGGTTGCCCGCTTGACCATTTTTTGGCGAGGATGAATCCAAGGCCTGAAATACCCATGGCGGTGAGCGACAAGAGAATACCGAGCATATTGATTTGGCTCTGCCCGTCAAAGACCATGATCGCCACGCCGAGGAACCCCAGCCCGGCCCCGATCAGTGGCCAGCGAGTCGGCCGCTCCCCCATCAGTAGCCACGCCATGAGCATCAGCACCCCAGCAGAAACAGCCATCGTTGTTGCCGCAATGCTTGAAGGAAGTATCTGAGCCACCGCATACACCAATGCGAAAAACGCTCCGATGTTCAAGGTGCCCAGGACCAAGGATTTCCACCACCAACTGCCTCGCGGAAGCCTTCGGCAAACCAACAGCAGAATCAGCCCCGCAGGCAATGCACGGAAGACACCTCCCCAAAGTGCTGCATCGCTGGGCAGATACTCCCGGGTGACGTAGTACGTGGATCCCCACGCGATGGGCGCGATGGCGGTGAGGGCCAGCCTGCCTAGCTGGAAGCCGCGGGCTTGCCTCGTTCCTAAATTAGTTTCCATGGAAACTATAATAGCTTCCGTGGAAAGTATAATGAAGAGTATGGAGCATTTAGACCACGTTGCACGTATCCAACAGCAGTGGGCTGCCGAGCGCCCCGATCTGGACCCAACACCCCAAGGGATCATTGGCAGACTCCATCGACTCGCAATTTTCCTGCGCGAAGATATCTGCACCGTGTATGCAGACCATGGGCTGACCGAAGCCGAGTTTGATGTTCTGGCCACCCTGCGCCGCAGCGGAGAACCCTACTGTCTAGCGCCAAGCGAACTGGCTGCCCAGACTATGGTCACTTCGGGAGCCACAACTAAGCGATTAGACCGGCTAGTATCGGCCGGCTATGTCGAGCGTCAGAGCGCGGACGGTGATCAACGTCGACGCCGCATCTCCTTGACCGCCGCAGGTAAGACAAAGATCGATGAAGTCATGACCTACCACCTCGATAATGAGGCTCGACTGATCGCCCAGCTCTCTCTTACGCAGCAATCTGCGCTTGAAGGCGCCCTAAAGAGCTGGCTTAAACACTATGAGTCACCGCAAGGCTGACCCGCATGCCTGAGGCACCCACAATAAGAAAAAGCGAGGACGGACAGGAGAAATCTCCTGTCCGTCCTCGCGGTTAAAGTTCAGCGTAGTTCGCAGCGAACTAGTCGATGGATGCCATCAGCTCAACTACGCGGTCGAGGAACGCATCAACCTGCGACTCCTCATAACCATCAGTTCCCTGAGCAGAACGGAATTCAACACGGCGTACGGCGTCCACGGCCATCGGAACATCGTTTTCGAAGTAATCGATGAGCTGGTCGCATAGACGGTCAACATCTTCAACGTTGTAGCTTGAGGCGTTGGTACGCGATGGGCGGCGGAAGCGCTCACCCTTGGCACGGTGCAGGCGTCCACGCAGAATGGCAGCTAGTCGTCCAACTTGCTGTAGCCAAACTTCTTCGCCCTGGTGGCTGATCAGATCGTCGCGTTCCCGCTTGGCAAACACGTCCTCTAACCTATCCAGCGCACCATCAACCTCGCGCGCCTGGTAGCCGCCCTTTTGAGGAGCAAAAGTGGTTCGGCGAATCAGGTGGCTGGTCACCACGCTGTCGTCGTTTCCCCCGCCGTTGAAGGTGGCACGGGCACGGCTAAGGAACGCATCAACTTGCTTTGCGTTGTAGCCAAACTCCGCATCCGGTACGCGGGAAAACGGAGCATCTTGCTGCTGCGACACGACAGTTCCTTTTTCTCTAGAGAGATGTCAGTGGCGTATCACCCTCAGGCGATACCCTCATATTCTATTTGTTCAAACCAATACTTGGCCCGATGGCCACACCAGCAGGTGTTCTCCAATCAAGGATTACACCATTCCCGCTGCGAAAACCTCGGATCAGAAGACCGCTACGCTCCACGCAAGCAAGTGCGAAATTAAGTATCCCAGCGGGATAACAAAGAGCACCGAATCAAGTCGGTCCATAATTCCGCCGTGCCCAGGAAGCAGGTTGCTCATGTCCTTAATGCCCAGTTCACGCTTGACCATCGACTCCGCGAAGTCGCCGGTGGTTGCTGCGATAGTGGTGAAGAAGGCCAAGATCACGCCAGTCCACCACGGCATATCCAGCCAGAAGTACATCGCGCAAGCACCAATAGCCATTGAGCCAATTAGCGATCCGCCAAAGCCCTCCCAAGATTTCTTCGGAGAGATCTTCGGCGCCATTGGATGTTTACCAATGAGCACACCAACAATGTAGCCGAAGGTGTCATTGGCAACGGCCAAAAGCAGGATCGTAGCAATCAGCAGCTGTCCGTCTTCTCCGTCAAGCATCAACAGCGCGAAGGAAAGCAACAGCGGAATCCAGCTAATGATGAACACACTGCTCATCACCGAGGCGACCGCACCCTTCAGACCTTCCATCAGCCTAAAGAGCAGTGCAACCAAAACGCAGGCAACAAAGCTAAACCCGAGGGCTTCTACTCCCCCAAGTATGGCGCTGACCGGGAGCAGGATCGATGCCAGATACAGCGGTATTTGAGGCACCGCAGTTTTGGCATGAGTTGTTGCTCGTGCCACTTCCCAGCAGCCGATGCCGCTTAGTACGGTGACGGCAAAGACCAGCAACGGTTCCACCCAGAATAGTCCTACGAGCACAACGCCCAGCAGTACTACCCCGACGCCGATAGCGGCCGGCAGGTTTCGGCCGGCGCGTGAGACCTTGGGTTCGGGGTTGCCGATGAGCAGTTCGGGCGGGATTGCCGCTTCCTTAGCATCGGGTTCACCAGTTTCGGCAAGATCCTCTGAGTCGGTTTCCGGCGGGGCCGGCACACGAAGTTCCGACTTGCTTACGCCCAACGACTTTTGGTCTGCACCTTTGTTTGCCTCGGTCGCATTTTGCTGCCCCTTGCTTTGAGCCTCACGCAGTGCGCGAGCCTCTCGCCGGGACATCGGCTGAGAATTACCGGATGCCACTGAGGGCACCGCCGAAGCGTTGCCCTCAGTGTTCTCTGTCGAGCCTGGCATTAGACTTCCAGCAGCTCGGCTTCTTTTTTCTTCAGGATCTCATCGACTGAATCAACGTGCTTCTTGGTCAGCGCGTCAAGGTCCTTTTCTGCACGGGTACCCTCGTCTTCGCCAATTTCGCCATCCTTGACCAACTTGTCGATGGTGTCCTTAGCCTTGCGACGGTGGTTACGCAGTGCAACACGAGCGTCTTCACCCTTGGCCTTGGCCAGCTTGACGTATTCCTTGCGACGCTCTTCGGTCAGTACCGGAAGGGTCACGCGGATCATCTTGCCGTCCGAAGAAGGGTTAGCGCCTACTTCTGGGTCACCCAAAGCCTTTTCGATTTCGCGCAGTGCGGTCACATCGAATGGGGTGATGGTGATGGTGCGTGCTTCTGGAACCGCGAAGGATGCCAGCTGCTGCAGTGGGGTTGGCGAACCATAGTAGTCAACCATGACCTTTGAGAACATACCTGGGTGGGCGCGACCGGTACGGATCGTCGCGAAGTCCTCCTTGGCGGCATCAATGGTGCGTTCCATCTTATCGGCGGTCTCCGCCAGCGTTTCCTCAATCACCGGTACTCCTCAAGTTCTTCATCTGTGTTTCCGCTACGGGAAAATAAATCTACTTCAATCCTAGGCCACGTTCACCGATTAAACGGTGACGGTGGTTCCGATCCGCTCACCGCGGATGGCTGCAGCGACATTTCCTTCGCCTTCCATGCCGAAGACCAGCATGTCTAGCTTGTTGTCCTGGCACATGGTCATAGCGGTCTGATCCATAACGCGGATGTTGTTCAGCAGGGCTTCGCTGTAGGTCAGCGTGTCCAGCTTCTTGGCGCTTGGGTCCTTCTTCGGATCAGCGGTGTACACGCCGTCAACGCCCGACTTGGCCATCAGTACCTCGTCTGCGTCGACTTCCAAGGCACGCTGAGCGGCCACGGTATCGGTAGAGAAGTAAGGAAGACCAGCGCCGGCACCGAAGATGACCACGCGGTTCTTTTCCATGTGGCGGATGGCGCGACGTGGAATGTAGTTCTCTGCGACCTGAGCCATAGCGATGGCGGACTGAACGCGGGTTTCAACACCGCACTGTTCCAAGAAGTCCTGAAGGGCCAGGCAGTTCATGACGGTGCCCAGCATGCCCATGTAGTCGGCACGTGAACGGTCCATGCCCGCAGCGGAAAGTTCTGCGCCGCGGAAGAAGTTGCCGCCGCCAACAACGATGGCCACCTCAACTTCTCCAACGGTCGCAGCGATCTGCCGTGCAACGCCACGCACGGTGTCCGGGTCAACACCGACCTTGCCGCCGCCAAACACCTCACCGGAGAGCTTGAGCAGGACGCGACGACGTTTGGTTTCTGGGGTGGTTGTCATAAGTTGTCTTACTCCTGGAGGTCGGAATCAAGCTGGGGGTAGTACTTCCCAGTTCCCAAGGTATCTTGAAATCCGGGCTCGAGAAAAGGGAGGCGAGTCACCGAGTTTTCTCTCGGTGCTCACCTCCCTTTTCTCTGATGCGGTCAGGTTACCCTGCCCGCCGTTCGCTTAAAACGTGCGGCTAGTGCCTAATGCGCTAAAGCTTAGGCGCCTACGCGGAAGCGAGCGAAAGCAACTGGCTTGGTGCCAGCTTCTTCAAAGACCTTGCCTACGGACTTCTTGGCATCCTTGGCGAAAGCCTGGTCAACCAGAACGATTTCCTTGAAGAATCCGGTCAGACGGCCTTCAACGATCTTGGTCAAAGCAGCTTCTGGCTTGCCTTCTGCGCGAGCGGTTTCGTCAGCGATACGGCGCTCATCGGCAACCTTATCTGCTGGAACCTCATCGCGAGTAAGGAAAGTTGGAGCCAATGCAGCGGTGTGAACAGCAACATCGTGTGCAACGGTGCCGGCAGCTTCGCTGTCAGCATCCACAGCCAGCAGAACGCCAACCTGAGCTGGCAGGTCCTTGCTGGTCTTGTGCAGGTAGGCTGCAACCTTGGCACCCTCGATGCGTGCTACACGACGAACAACGATCTTCTCGCCGAGGATTGCGCCCTCTTCGATGACGGTGTCGCCGATGGTCTTGCCGTCCAGCTCGTAAGCCAGCAGTGCTTCTGCATCTGCTGCGCCGGAAGCCACAGCGGCATCCAGAACCTTGTTGGACAGTGCGATGAACTTCTCGTTCTTTGCGACGAAGTCGGTCTCGCAGTTGATCTCGATCATAACGCCGACGGTGCCTTCAACCTTGGCAGCAACCAAGCCTTCAGCAGTCGAACGGCCTTCGCGCTTGGTAGCGCCCTTCAGGCCCTTTACGCGAATGATCTCGATGGCCTTCTCGGCGTCGCCGTTAGCCTCGTCCAGAGCCTTCTTAACGTCCATCATGCCGGCGCCAGTGCGCTCGCGCAGTGCCTTGATATCAGCAGCGGTGTAGTTTGCCACGTGCAATCCCATTCAGCTAGGAGTTTCAAGTTTGATTTGCTTGTGGGACGGGTCGGTTTTCCGGCCCGTCCCACAAGACTTAGTCGAATTTGCCTCGATCAACACGCTAGTGTGTCAAGGCAAATTCTTAGAGTCACGCAGGTGACTACTTAGCTTCGTCTGCCTCGGTTGCAGCTTCTGCAACAGGAGCTTCTTCAGCTGGAGCTTCAGCGGCAGGAGTTTCTTCCTTAGCCTTTTCGCCCTCAAGCAGTTCGCGCTCCCACTCAGCCAAAGGCTCAGCAGCACCCTCAGACTTACCGGCAGCCTTGTTGTTCTTGGCGATGAGGCCTTCGGCCACAGCGTCAGCAACAACGCGGGTCAGCAGGTTGACGGAGCGAATAGCGTCGTCGTTGCCTGGGATTGGGTAGGTAACTTCGTCTGGATCGCAGTTGGTGTCCAAGATGGCCACAACTGGGATGCCCAGCTTCTGAGCTTCGTCGATAGCCAAGTGTTCCTTCTTGGTGTCAACGATCCAGATAGCCGAAGGGGTGCGGGTCAGGTTACGGATACCGCCGAGGTTGTTCTGCAGCTTGGTCAGCTCGCGCTTGAGCAGCAGAAGTTCCTTCTTGGTGTGACCGGAGCCAGCAACGTCCTCGAAGTTGATCTCTTCCAGTTCCTTCATGCGCTGAACGCGCTTGGAGACGGTCTGGAAGTTGGTCAGCATACCGCCGAGCCAACGCTGGTTCACGTATGGCTGGCCAACGCGGTTAGCCTGCTCGGCGATCGATTCCTGAGCCTGCTTCTTGGTACCGACGAACAGAACGCTGCCGCCGTGGGCAACAGTCTGCTTGACGAACTCGTAAGCGCGGTCGATGAACGACAGCGACTGCTGCAGGTCAATGATGTAGATGCCGTTGCGCTCGGTGAAAATGAAGCGCTTCATCTTTGGGTTCCAGCGACGGGTCTGGTGGCCGAAGTGGACGCCGCTGTCAAGCAGCTCTCGCATGGTTACGACTGGCATGTCGCAACTCCTTTCAGCAGTGGCGGACCGGGCACAGATGCGCCCGCGGTAACTGCTCTTGTTTGTTCGGGTTGATGCAGATAGCCATTGTGGTTATCCGCCCTAGTACGAGCGCCGAAGATGCTTAGCATCTCGCCTTCGATCCACCGATTCTCTCGGACCACTGGAACCTCAGGCCACAACCAAAGTGGTCATGGAAACTCATACGCGAAGTCAATCCCCTATCCGCTGCATCCAATTTTGGACACACCTATGACAGGAAACTGCTGTTTCAAGTGTACTACAGAGATGACAACCACCCACACGCAGGAAAGTGATCTAGAGCCCATCAACTTACCCACATTTCGCCCCCACTGCCTCCAGCTGCTGACATGCACCACGCAGGCTGAATAAATGAATATTAAACGCTGTCTCTACTTCTTGCTTGTACTTGCACTTACCTTCGGCTCATCCGCGGCCTCAGCGTCCACCGGGCCAAGTCAATCACTGGCCAAACGCGCAGCGCTAAGTACCGCGGCAGGTTGGCGATGGCCGCTGGCCGGTGAACCCAAGATCCTTGAGCCCTTTGATAAGCCGGCCCAAAATTGGTTGCCTGGACATCGCGGAGTGGACCTCGGTGCATCCGAGGGAACTAAGGTCTCTTCACCACAGCGCGGGAAAGTTACTTTCGCTTCTACCGTTGTTGACCGACCTGTGGTGGTTATTGACCACGGTGGCGGTTTTAAGACCAGCATCGAACCGGTGACCGCTACGGTGAAAGTCGGTGCAATGGTGAATGCCGGGGATCAGGTGGGAACCGTAGCCACTGGAGCCCATTGCTCTGGGCGCTGCATCCACTGGGGTGTGCGGCTAGAGGGCGAATATATTGACCCCACATTACTGGTGCGCGATATGCGCCCGTCGATCCTCTTACCGCTTCACGAATAGCTTCAAAACTGTGGTCAAAGAAAAATCGCCCGACAACTAGATGTAACTAGTTGCCGAGCGATCAGTGTTGGTAGGGAGTATGGGACTTGAACCCATGACCAAGGGATTATGAGTCCCCTGCTCTAACCAACTGAGCTAACTCCCCACATGTGTTCAACACCTATTGGTGCAAGCACACTCGAAATATTCTAGGGCATCACTAGCCAAAACACCGATTTGGCGCACCCCGTCGTGACACAAGACTTAGTGTGTGGAGACCTTTTCACCGCGGTACAACGCTTCGAAGGAGTCCATCGTCTTTCTCTGCGCGTGGTTCATCACCTTACGGTGTCCGGCCTGGCCAAGTTTGGCCCGCTCATCTTCACTCAGGGCCAGAATGCGGTCGAGCTTGTCGGCCAAATCTTGGCGATCACCAGGTTTGAACATGTAGCCGTTGACCCCTTCATCAACTAGATGAGGCAGCGCCATGGCATTAGCCAGCACTACCGGCCTTGACGCGGAGAGTGCTTCGAGGGTGACCAACGATTGAAGCTCCGCGGTTCCTGGCTGACAGAACACATCGCACCGCAAGTAGGCCTGTCGAAGTTCTTCGTCGCTGACCAGTCCGAGGAAGCGTACGCGGTCCCGAATTCCCAGATCATCGGCAATCTTTTCCAGGTGGACTCGTTGCTCGCCACCACCAACGATTTCGATGATGGCATCGGGTACCTGAGTCATCAAAGGCAGCGCCTCGATTAGTTCGTGGATGTTCTTTTCAACAGCCAAACGACCAGCGAAGAGGATGGTTGGGAAGTCGTTCTTGATGATCTGTTCCCCAGGAGCCAACTCGTAGTTGCCAACCTCAATGCCATTAGACAAAGGCAAAACGTTCATCAGCTTGGCACGCTCGCGCATGGCTTTAGCAGCCAAAGGTGTTGGAGTGGTCACGGCGTCAGCGCGACCAAAAATCTTGCCCATGTCCTTCCAGGAGTTATGCGCCACGATGCGTTTGAACCACTGAGGGAATGGGAGGAAAGGGTCAAGATTTTCAGGCATGAAGTGGTTCGTGGCCACTGAGCGAACCTTGTTTTTCTTGGCCCACCCAACGGAACGCTGGCCAATCATATAGTGGCTCTGCGCGTGAATGACATCAGGTTTGATGTCGGCCAATAACTTATCAATCTGCCTGTTGACTTCCCAGGGGGCGACGATTCGGAAATACTCGTGGGTCGGAACCGAGTGCGATTTCAGACGATGCACAATTGCTTCGTCACGGATTTCGGTGAAAGTCTTACCATCGTCACCACGTACAGCTAGCACGTGCACCCGATGTCCTCGGGCATGCATCTCGGTGGCTAACCGATAGCAAAACATCGCTGCGCCGTTTACGTTCGGCAGGTAGGTGTCAGCTGCAATGACAATGGTCAGTGGTTTTTCCTCGGCCACGGGCATCCTTAGTCGTTCACAAGAAATTTGGGTTGATGAAAAGTCTGTAGGTTCAGTCTATTTGGGCTCGTGCAGTTCTTTGTCCGCCTCGGATTGATTTCGGCGCTCGATCACGTCTGGGTGATAGCGCGAGAGAGCCACAACTCCGACTATTGCAAAGCCAGCTGCCACGACCATCAACACGGTGACTAGAAGTGGAACATCGGGACGCAATTCACCCAAGATGCTCGCTCCGATGGCGATACCAATAATCGGGTCAATGACGGTCAGCCCCGCGATCACAAGCTCCGGAGGCCCCTTTGAGTAGGCCTTCTGCACAAAAAATGATCCGAGGAGCCCGGCGACCACCACTGCGATTCCAGCGATCCAAGGAAGCTGCAGGAAGCTACTGTTTCCGATACCCAGCACGGCGATGGCAATGGTTCGAACCAGTACCGCAACAAACCCAAACAGCACGCCTGCACCAACGATAAAGAAGATCGCTACCAGCTTGCGGTGGAACAAGATCGTGGCCAATCCCACGATGGCAACTACGCCGGCCAGGATCATTTCAATCAAATGTGACTGTTCTTCGGTCACTGCGTGATTGCTGTTGGTTGCGGTAACTGCCAGCAGCACAAAGCCGACGGAACCGATCATGCAGCTGATGATCGCCAGCACCGTTGGCCGGTTCATGGAGATGTCAGTTTCTTTGGCATTAACCACCGCTGTGACCACAAGAGCGATAGCACCAATTGGCTGCACCACGGTAAGTGGGGCGCTGGCCAAGGCAAAAACATTCAGAGCCATGCCCAGAATCATCAAGAGCAGTCCACCCATCCAGCCTTTGTTGCTGGCGAGGTTTCCTGCATTCCTTAGGGTCAGTTCCAGACCATCCACGGATTCACGTACCGCTTTGGACTGGAAGTGAGCCCCAAAGGCAAGACAAAAGGCACTGCATAGTGCCGCTGCAATAGCGATCCAAACCATGTCAGTGCCTTTCTAGCCCAAATTTTTTGTACATGACGGGGCGGTCCTCTTCGCCCTGGCGCTGTCGCACCGCCCCGTCAGCAGAAAACTTAGGAGCGCTTGAATAAAGCGCGGATTACAGCCCCGAGTGCCAACGTTGAACCAGCCATCACTACATAGGGGCGTGCTTGCTCTGCGCGTTTACCGCTGACTCTGTCAGCCTCCGATTGATCTTCGGAAGCCGAAGACGAAGGGCGGACAAATCCACGAGCCTTAGCAGCAGCACCGGAAACTCGATCTCCAGCATTCTGCGTAAAGGTACGTACTTTATCGATCTTGGCCAGAGGCGCCTGAACGCTCTCGCCTAGGTTGTCGCGCAAAGCCTGGATCTGGCGACGACGGCGACGGGTACGAAGGATCAGTTCGTCAGCACTTGGTGCTGGCGGCTTTGGTTCCTTCTTCTTGTCCTTGTCATCGTCTTCTTCAGACTTCTTCTTTAGCGGCTCATCGAGGGTAGAAACGTCAAATCCACTACCGTCCTTGAGCACACCGAAGTCATGACGCAGGCCACGGATTGCTGCTTCCGGCTTCAAAGGTAGAGCCTTCTTGATCTTGGCGTATCCGACCAATCCCAAAATAGCGGCGACCAGGAGGAAGAATCCTGCAATGATCAAAGCGGCGGCCCAACCGGGCAACCAGATAGCCAGAACATTTACCAAGGTCACGACTACAGCGATCACAAAAAGCAATACCAAGAGCAACGCGGCACCCGCGAGCGCTGCGGCGGTGCCGAGCCTGATTCCTTTGCCCTTGAGTACCGTGGTGGCGAGCTTGACTTCGTCGGAGAGCTGTTGGGGAACAAGCTCCTTAAGTCCATCAACCTGCGACTTTGCACTTTTGACGCTCGACTTCAGGCTTTCGTCAGCTTGCATCGATTCAGCTTCAGTCATGGTTTCTCCATATTCTCGATCGCGCGGCAACCGGTATAACTCACGCTAACATTCCGGCTACCTTCAACGACTCAGTCTTCAGGCGTAAAACCCATAGCTCAATCTCATGCTTAGGGTGTAACTGTTAACGATTCGAAAGTCTATCGTCTTATCACCTGAGGTTATAGGAGATCCGCCCATCAGACTTATTTCAGTCGAAATACCCAGTTGACTTTAGGGTCGGGGAAATAAAAAAACTTCCCAGCTACCTAAGTAACTGGGAAGTTTTTTCTTGGCTCCTCCAACTGGACTTGAACCAGTAACCCTTCGATTAACAGTCGAATGCTCTGCCAATTGAGCTATGGAGGAATGCAACGAGTAATACTTTAGCACTGGCCAACTCAGGTTTTCAAATCGGCGAGCTTCGGTGGCGCCACCGGTGATTTATCCCCAAAATTCGGCGATTTGAACCACTACCTCGCTAGGCCTCAGAGCTAGATCCGCTTCATCGCTTCTTGTGATCTGAGGCATACTTGACTAACTCCAATAGTTGCTGTGCGGAGCGCTGCCACGAATAGTGTTCTGCACGGTGAACTGCACGCTGCGAATACTCTTCCCAGACTGTAGGCTCATCCAACTTACGTACTTGTTGCGCAAACTCTTGTGCGTCATCCGGCGAGGCGTACAACGCGGCGTCTTCGGCGACCTCCCTGAAGATCGGCATATCGGTCACGACTACAGGAGTACCCATACTCATCGCTTCAACCAGCGGAAGCCCGTAGCCTTCTTCACGCGAGAGCGTCACCAAAGCGGTACATTCCCTGAGCAGTTGCTCGTATTCTTCGTCGCTGACTCCGTTGTGGAACACTACGCTGGCACCATCGGGAATCAGCGCACGCAGTTCCGCAGAACGTTGTTCATTGATTCCGCTAAGCAAGTGCAGCTCGAATTCCGGCAGGTATTGCATCGCGCGAAGCAAAGTTTCAACGTTTTTGTACTCCATGAAGGAGCCCATGTAGAGCAACGTCTTTTTGGGTGTCAGCGAGGGGTCCCGGCGAACAAAATTTCCGGTCGGCGCGTTGGATACCAAACCAATATGCTTCTTGGTCAGTCGGTGCTTGCGCATCAGATCAGCCGTCGTGTTCGAGACGGTGGCCACCGCATCGGCTCGATTCAGCAACAAGCGTTGTGGCCAATAGACCTGATGGAAGAGGAACCATCCGGCCCGAATCGGTGCTGGCAGGAACTTCGGTGCGTGCGGGTGCGCGTAGTAAATCAGATCATGCAAGGTAAGAATGACCGGGAATTTTCTTCCGATCGTGCCCATGGTTTGCATTGGAGAGAAGACCACATCGGGCTTGAGCTTATTAATCTGCAGCGCAACTAATGGTTCCAGCACGCTAGTTGGTGCCGTAACTAACAGATAGGGAACGTCAGGGAGCATCGCCAATTGCCGGGTGTCGTTGATCAGCATGGTGACGTCGGCGAGTTTGCTTGTTGCCGCGATGAGACCAGCGGTGTAGCGACTGATTCCGTCATGATGGGTGATGCGGGTGTATCGGGCGTCGATAACTAATTTCACGGGCGCAGTTGCCTTCGGTTCTTCGGAAGCTTATGTATTCCAGCCTAGCGCTTCGCCGGGTGGCGCATGATCCAGAACCACACGACTGCGATCAGAGCGGCGCCTACCCACCCAATGAGCGCAGCGACGATTCCGAAGGCGCTACCCAGAACACCACCGAGCAGGCTTCCCAGCGGTATGGCGCCAAAGGTAAAGAGTCGGCGAGCACTAAGCACTCGGCCTAATAACGCTTCCGGAACAAGTTCCACCAGCCATGAGGAGGCCGCGATATTAAAGATCAACGTCGCACTCCCCCATCCCAGTGCGTGGATGGCTAGCAATACGATGCTCCAAAAATCGCCGACAAAGGCGGCTAACAATACAAATCCGGCCAAGATTGTCTGGACTACTCCGGTTAACATCAGTAACTTCGCCGCCGAGTAGTGTCCTACTACTTTGCTGGCAGCCATGGCTCCAATCAGTCCGCCAACCGCGCAAACCGAGGCATAAAGACCGAACCCGACTTCGCCGAAGCCTAGGTCATTGATGATGAAGATGGCTTCAACGGAGGAGCCGATGGCTAATCCCAGATTGGAAAGTGCCACAACCATCGTCACGGTTCTAAGTTCTCGGTGTGCAAACAGGTACTTGACACCGGCGAGGACAGCACCTTCTTCCGGCGTTGGCCCCTGAGCTAGATCTGCCTTGGGCACATGGCGATGATCGCGAATCCGCAATGCGAGCATGAGTGCCAATACGGCCAACGCTGCAGATATACCCAGCAGAGCTGGTGCGCCGAGCAAGGCAAATCCGGTACCGGCGAGCGCTGGCACGATGACCGTCATCGATTGGTCTGCCGCGCTGAGTCGGGCTATGAGCTTGCTGATGCTCGAAGACCTGCGTTCAGGACCCATTCCGATAAGTCGCGGAACGGCCGAGGTCTGCGCAGTTTCCGAAAATACGTTGCAGACACCTAACAAGGTGCACAGCAGCATGCCCATGGCGATGCTTAGCACGCCGGCAAACGCCAAGATCGCCAGGCACATCATCACGGCGATTTTTCCGCTCAGTCCAATACGCAGGAAACGCAGTGCCGAGTATTTGTCGACCAGATGACCAGCCGGGACGCTGGCGAAAACAAAAGCCAGCGAGCCCAGTGTGTTGAGCAAGCCCATCTGGAATGCGCTCGCTCCCAGTGCTGAGACAAAGAGCAAGTCAATCGTGATGTCACCCAAGCCTCGAGCGGCGGCGTCGGACGCGTTGGAAGTAATCAAGTAGCGCTGGCTACGTTGACTTCCCCTGGCCTCATCGATGGTCACCTGAGTCTCCTTGATAACCGCTTGAGCATATTTGGATTACCCGCAAATTGCAATCAAACAATTAGTGAAACCTAAAAAGGCTAGAACCCGAGGACTTCATGCGGCATTCGCACTCTCAGGGTAAATAGATGAAGCTTCAAACATCAGGTCAACGGTCAATTTATCACAACAGGCGCACCCAGCAAGCAAAATGTCGAAAAAATCTCGCCGCGACTCGACATGGGTTAGTCGGTTTGCATTAACTAATTACTTTGTGTTGTTAATAGATTCTTGTTAGGTGAGCCTGACCAAATATATTTCGATCCTATCTGAGGAGCATGCTCTTGGGTGCCTCACTACCTACCCTGCAATTCCCTGATGTTCCAGTGCCGCTCTACGACAACGCGCTCTTGTGCGCGAGTACGGCGGAAATCTACGAAGAAACCTCTCACAGGGCAGCAACCATTGTCGCCAACAAGTTCAAAACCGTTCACGCCCCCACGACCGGACCGACCCCACAAGAGATGGCAACCAAGATCAACCACGTTGATCTGCATCTTCCCCTCGGTACCACCGAGGAGTCATTCGCGGAACTCAACGACCTGTACCTCAAGGACGCGGTGTACTTCCACGACACGAAGTACGCCGCACACCTGAACTGCCCTGTAGCGTTGCCGGCAGTCGTGGCAGAAAACTTCGTTACCAGCATCAACACCTCAATGGATACCTTCGACCAAAGCGCGGCGGCCACACACATTGAGCGAAAATTGGTTGACTTCACCGCTAGCCTCATCGGCTACGACTCAGTACAGGCTGATGGGATCTTCACCTCCGGTGGCACTCAGTCCAACCTGCAGGCGATGCTCATCGCTCGCAACACCGCCACAGCCAAACTGAAAGGCCCATTGCCTCAGCGACTGGCCAACTTGAGAATTTACTGCTCCGAAGACGCGCACTTCTCGATCCGCAACGCAGCGATGCTTCTAGGACTGGGCTACGAAGCAGCTGTTGCCATCTCTACCGATGCCCAGCACCGCATGGATGCTCAGGCCCTACGAGCCCAACTAATTCAGGATTGTAAATCCGGGCTGGTACCCATGGCGATTTCAGCCACCAGCGGGACCACCGACTTCGGCGCCATCGATCCGTTACCGGAACTACGTCAGCTGGCTACCGAGTTCGGCGCCTGGCTGCATGTTGATGCCGCCTATGGATGCGGGCTACTACTTTCAGAACGACACCGGCATCGTCTGGATGGTATCGAACAGGCTGACTCGGTGACCGTGGATTATCACAAGTCCTTCTTCCAGCCCATCGGTTCCAGTGCTTTGATCGTAAAAGCGGCATCAAGTTTTGAATCGATCGCGCACTACGCCGAATACCTCAATCCGGTCTCCGAGGCAGCCGCTACTCCTAATCAGGTGTCAAAGTCTTTGCAGACTACGCGCCGCTTTGACGCTCTGAAATTGTGGGTAACCCTACGCACGCTCGGCGTCCAACGTCTGGGATCAATGTTTGATCAAGTCATCGCCCTGGCCGAAGACGCGCAACAAGAAGTCGCCATGCGCGCCCAACTTCACCTGGTTGCCGATGTCCAGCTAAGCACTTTGGTCTTCTCCTTCGAAGACCCCAGCCATCCATTGGAAATTGAAGAGCACAACCAGCTGGCCAACCAGATCCGTCAACGCCTGTATTCCAGCGGTGAAGCAATGATCGCTGCCACCACTGTGGCTGGCAAACGCCTGCTCAAGCTCACATTGCTCAACCCCAACACCACGCTGAGCGATATCAGCGAAATCCTCGACGCTATTTGCCGCACCGGCACGCAGATCCTCACCGAGCGCACCACTGGAGAAAACGCATGAATCAGCCAAACGAACACTTTGATGTTATTGCCATCGGAGCGGGCCCCTTCAACCTTGGTTTTGCTGCACTGACCGATGGAATTGAGGACTTCAACGTTGCTGTCCTCGAAGCCGGCGACCAGTTCATCTGGCATCCAGGCATGATGCTGCCCGGGACCCACTTGCAGGTTCCATTTATGGCCGATCTGGTGACCCTTGCCGACCCCACCAACAAATACTCATTCCTGAACTATCTCAAGAGCAAACAGCGGATCTACCCGTTTTATATCCGCGAAGACTTTTACGCGCTACGTCAGGAGTACTCCAACTATTTGGCGTGGGCCGCTGAAAATATTCACAGTGTGCGTTTTGGCCACCGCGTATTGGAAACCGAATACCGCGATGGCCGCTACCACCTGTCGGTATTGACCGAAGCTGGTCTGAGCCACTTCACCGCCAACAAACTAGTACTCGGAACCGGCACCCAACCATTCTTGCCACCGGTGATTACCGACGCCGCTGCCAAGACCGGCAAAATTATCCACTCCAGCCAATACCTCTTCGAGCGTGATGCCTTACTAGCGCCTGCCGGTGATACCTCACGCCCGCAAGTGCACTGCGTTGTAGGCAGCGGTCAGAGCGCAGCAGAAATCTTCCTTGATCTACTGCGGAGCGTGCCAGAAGATGATCACCTCATCTGGGCTACTCGTTCTGAACGCTACTTCCCGCTGGAATACACCAAACTCACTTTGGAAATGACTTCGCCGGAATATATCGACCACTTCCACGGCCTGCCTATGGCCAAACGCGATCAGCTTAATGCGGAGCAGAAGGGTCTATATAAAGGCATCAACGCGGATCTGATCAATGAGATCCACGAAGAGCTTTATGAACGCAGCATTGATGGTGCAGCCAATGTGCACCTTCGCACCGGTTGCGCCGCGAAGAATATCGACGTGGTTGCCGAAGGCATCGCCATCAGCTTGCATCATGAGCGCACCGATGAGGACCTAGATTTTGTCGTCGACAATCTGGTGATGGCTACCGGCTACCGTGCAGGTGTCCCGGACTTCCTCAGCGGGATTTCCCAACGCATCGAATACCTGGCCGATGGCCGGTTCAACGTTGACCGCGAGTATTCAATCGGTAGTGAGCAGGACATCTTTGTGCAAAACGCTGAACTGCACACCCATGGCTTCACCGCGCCAGATCTTGGCATGGGGGCCTACCGTAATTCGGTCATCATCAACCGCATCGCCGGCCGCGAGGTGTACCCGGTCGAAGAGCGAATCGCCTTCCAAGAATTTGGGGCAGCTCAGCTGACTGGACTACCGACCGCCTCCCCCGCCAACCTGCACGCCTAAGGACAAATATTCATGCCTAACTACACTTTCCGCTCCGTTGCCCTGCCGCAAGACACCGACTTGCTGCATTCCTGGATCGCCACCGAACACGCCGCTTTCTGGGGCATGCCCAACGCTACGTCTAACGAAATCTTCGAGGAATACTCCAACTTGTTGGACACCGAAGACTACGCGGTGCTCCTAGGTCTGGATCACGATGGCACGGCTCGGTTCCTCATCGAGCTCTACAACCCGGCCACCTCGCCACTAGCCGATGCGTATAACTACGTCCGAGGTGATCGCGGCCTCCACTTCTTGTCTCCAGCAACCCAGAGCCCTGCGCCGGGATTCACCCTAGAAGCCCTGACTGCCGCAGCGCAGTATGCTTTCGCCAAGCCCGGCGTTCAGCGCCTTGTTGTTGAACCGGATGTTCGCAACAAGGCCATCCACGCACTGAATGCGCGTATTGGTTTCCGACCGATTCGCCCCATCAAACTGGCCGAGCACGACGGTTCCACCAAGCAGGCACTTCTCTCGATTTGTACCCGCAACGACTTTGAGAGCGCCACCGGCAACAACCTAAGTTCTTCCTTCCTTAGCCCCGAACAGTGGGAGCAAGCCAACAGGCATGTGCTGGCCAAAGCCCTGGGCGAGTTCTCACACGAACGACTTTTGGAACCGGCCGAACAAGGTGATGACACCTACTGTGTGCAGAAACAGGGACATCGTTATCTCTTCACGGCACGTCGTTTCCAGCTCAACCACTGGTTAGTTCAGCCGGCCAGCATCGAACATCTAGAATTCATCGACGGATCCTGGCAACCTGCAGACGTGGATGTCATCAACTTCGTCACGCTGTTCGCCACTGAACTCACGCTGAACCCTGCGCAGTTGCCGACCTATTTGGAAGAGCTCTCCTCCACGCTGTCCAGCCACTGCTACAAGCAGGTGCACACCACCCATGATTCGGCGGCTTTGGCACAATTCCCAGGCACCGAAGCACAATCCTTCCAGCTCATTGAGTCGTCAATGACCGAAGGCCACCCGTGCTTTGTCGCCAACAACGGACGCATGGGTGTGGGACGTAGCGACTATCTACGTTTTGCCCCCGAGACCGGTTCCGCGCTGAACCTCGGCTGGGCTGCCGCCCACACATCGCGTGCCCAGTTCGATTCCATCAGCACCCTGGATTATGAAACGCTGCTGGCCGAAGAGCTGAGCCCGGAGGAACGCAAACAGCTCGATGACGCGTTAGCATCGGCATTGTTTGGCACCGGATACTCGCCTGAGGATTACATCTTCATGCCGGTGCACCCGTGGCAGTGGGAAAACCGTTTGTCCATCACCTTCGCCAACGATATTGCCCGCAAACAGCTCATCTGGCTTGGCTCTAGTCACGATGAGTACCAAGCCCAGCAGTCGATCCGCACCTTCTTCAACCTCTCGAAGCCAACTCGCCACTACGTGAAAACCGCGATGTCGATCCTGAATATGGGCTTCATGCGTGGACTCAGCGCCGAGTACATGAAAGTCACCCCGGCTATCAATCAATGGTTGGGAGAACTGTTCGAGAACGACCCAGTACTCAGCGCTCAACCAGTTTCGCTGCTGCGCGAAGTGGCCGCGGTGGGCTATCGCAATCCTCAGTTTGAAGCGGCCACCGTGAAATCAGATCCACAGCGCAAGATGCTGGCCGCCTTGTGGCGCGAGTCGCCGATCAACCTCCTGGAAGAAGACCAAAAGTTGGCCACCATGGCCAGCCTGCTACACGTGGATGCCCAAGGTCGTTCTTTCGCCGCCGCGCTGATTCGTCGCAGCGGTTTGGCACCGTCGACTTGGCTGGCGCAGTATCTTGATGCTTACTTGGTGCCGTTGGTCCACTGTTTGGCCGCCTACGATCTGGTCTTCATGCCACACGGGGAAAACGTGATCATGGTTCTGGAAAACGGTGCGGTTCGCAAGGTTCTGCATAAGGATCTGGGCGAAGAGGTAGCGGTGCTTTCTGACAGTGTAGAGCTACCTGAAGAAATTCGTCGGGTACGTACCGGTGGTGATCCGGTGCTCTCGGTCTTCACCGACGTCTTTGATTCGTTCTTCCGCTTCCTTGCTCCGCTGTTGGACAACGAAGGTGTACTGGCAGAAGAAGAGTTCTGGAGCGTTGTTGCGCAACGCTTGCTGGAATACCGTTCAGAGCATCCGCAGTTTGCTGGGCGCTTTGACGAGTTGGGACTCTTTGAGTCTTCCTTCCCGCTCTCGTGCCTGAACCGATTGCAGTTGCGCAATCATCAGCAAATGCTTGATCTCACCGATCAGTCCTCAGGTCTGCTTTATGCCGGCGACCTGGAAAATCCGCTGGCTACCGCGGTGATTCCGGCAAGCTAGACCGTAGCTTTCGAACGCATCGCGTCACACAGTCATCGTGTGGCGCGATGCGTTTTTCTTCTGGTTTTTAAGAAAGCCGCCGTCCAATCTGAGCGGCACCTTCACCGTCCAGCTTGGCCACGAAGTTTTTGCGCCCGGCCATGACCATCACCAAATCCAATAGTTTTCCAGTGACCGCCGGTCCCTCACCATGGGCAAATGGATAATCGGTGGCACTGAATCTCAGGTCTTTGACCAACGTATGGCTGTTGACGGCAAAGTTCTTCGTTGCCATAAAACTTGCGACGAGCCTGAGGCTTTGACGCGATGGCTCCAGTTTGATGCCCAGCGGCACGGCAATGTCTTGGCCGTGAACGATTATTTCCGTCAGTAAGCCGTGCACTGAGTTCAGTGGCGCCACCGTTTTGTGTACTGTCTGCTCAAAATTTTCCCGCGTTGCTTCGGGGTCGGACCCCAAGTATCTACCAAGCAGGCGGTCATTATGCCGATCAGTGTTAAAGCCACTGCTGAGCATGTTGACGAGCCACGCGCCGGTGCCTGTTGCGCCTGCCGCGGCCAGATGCGCCACGACGTCACGAACCTGCCACTGGTCACACAGCGTGGATTCCTGCCACTGCTGCGTGCTCAGATTTCCTAGAATCTCTGCAAGCTTTGCTCGTTCGATTCCAACCAATTCCCAATCGTGATTCGCTCTCACGGCGCTCCTTTCCAAGGCAGCGTATTTCAGCTGTAGTCCCCACCCTAGCGTGGGTCCCGACATGGCGAACGAGAGTGTAATAATCCAGAAATCGCCATTCCTGATTTGTTCCGTGCTAGTTTAGTTATCACAATTGAACAGTGTTCAAGAATCTGTAGGACGCCGCTACCAACAACATCTAAGGGATCCATGTCAGCCGAAACCCAACCAAAAAACACCACAACTTTCGCTGAACTAGCTACACGCATCAAGCAGGGCCACCGACTGGCAACCAGTGAAGCCCTTGGCCTACTTTCTACCAGCGACGCCGATACCTTCAGATTGGTCAATGAAGCTGGGCGACTACGACGTAGATATTTTGGCAACACGGTCAAGGTGAACTATCTGGTGAATCTCAAATCAGGCCTGTGCCCCGAAGATTGCACGTACTGCTCCCAGCGCCTTGGTTCCAAAGCACAAATCTTGAAATACACGTGGCTAAAAACCGAAGAGGCGGTGCACCAAGCCGGGCTGGGCATTGCAGGTGGTGCCTCGCGCGTTTGTCTTGTTGCGTCCGGAAAATCCCCTTCGGATCGCGATGTCGATCGCGTGGCGGGCCTAATTAACTCACTCAAGGACGAGCACCCTGGCGTTGAAGTATGCGCCTGCCTCGGAATTCTCAAGGATGGTCAGGCAGACCGCCTAAAAACAGCGGGTGCCGACGCCTACAATCACAACCTGAATACCGCAGAGTCCATGTACCCGGAAATCTGCAGCACACATGACTTTGATGAGCGGGTGGCCACAGTTCAGCAGGCCCAAGCCAGCGGCCTGTCCCCTTGTTCAGGGCTCATCGTGGGGATGGGCGAATCTCATGAACAGCTTGTTGAGGCAGTATTTGCGCTGCGGGAACTGAACGCAGACTCCATTCCGATCAACTTCCTCATGCCCTTTGACGGCACTCCGCTTGAGGGAACATGGAACCTCACCCCGCTAGCTTGCCTACGAATTCTTGCCCTGGTTCGCATGGCCTGCCCAGATAAGGAGGTGAGGATTGCCGGCGGTCGAGAAATGCATTTGCGCTCATTGCAGGCCACCGCGCTGGAGGTCGCCAATTCACTATTCCTCGGAGACTACCTAACCAGTGAGGGCCAGGATTCGCGGGCTGATCTACAGATGATCACCGACGCCGGATTTGTCGTTCTAGGACAAAGCCATTCCGATGTCTCCACACAGACCGGCAACACGCTCAAACCGTGCTCCGACCATGGCTCGTGCGGTGGTGGTTGCTGCACCACCTCGCCGACAAATATCGAACCGGCATTACGTCGGCGAGGGGCCGGAACGCAACAACTGCCCAACGCCTAGTGGCATTAACTGCGTGGCAGGGTCAGGATTTCCGCGCCGGTTTCGGTGATGGCAATAGTGTGCTCGGTGTGAGCAGTTCGGCAGCCGGTAGCACTACGCAAGGTCCAGCCGTCCTTGTCCATGATCAATCGATCCGTATTGGTCATGATCCATGGCTCCAGCGCCAGCAGCAGACCGGGGCGCAGTTTATAGCCACGGTTCGGGCGGCCGTCGTTGGATACGTGCGGATCTTGGTGCATGGTGCTGCCAATGCCGTGTCCACCAAATTCCATATTGACCTTGTACCCGGCGGCCTTGATGACCGACCCCATTGCATAGGAAAGGTCACCGACCTTGGCATCGGGCTTCGCTGCGGCAATTCCGGCGGCCAACGCGAGCTGCGTGGTTTTAATCAGCTTCTGATCTTCAGCAGAACCCGCGGAACCAACTACGAAGCTAATGGCAGCGTCCGCGGCGATGCCGTGCAGTTTAACTGCCAAATCCAGCGAGAGCAGGTCACCCTCGACCAGCTTGTAATCACGTGGCAGCCCATGCAGCACAGCGTCATTAACGCCGGTGCAGATGTAGTGAGCAAATGGACCATTACCGAAGGATGGCGCGTAGTCGACGTAGCAAGATTCGGCGCCTGCGGCCAGAATCATCTCTTTGGTCCAGGCATCGATTTCTAGCAGATTTGTGCCTACTTGCACCCGCTCTTTGAGCGTGGCAAGAATGGTGCCTACTAGTTCTCCGGATGCGCGAGCCTTATCCACCTCAACGGGTGTAAGAATTTCAATCATGCCAATAACTATACCGGTCATATAGTACCGGTACTATAATTTTCTTATGGTTAGATTGCCGCTCACTGCCAAAGAACTCGAACAGGGAAAGACTCTCGGGTCAATCCTGCGACGCGCACGAGGCAAACGCACCATTCTCGACGTCGCGCTGGAAGCCGGTTTATCCCCCGAGACGTTACGGAAAATCGAAACCGGACGGGTAGCCACCCCCGCTTTCTCCACCATTGCAGCCGTAGCCGCCGTACTGAATCTATCGCTCGATGAGATCTGGTCATCCATCAATCTGCAAGCAACTATAGATGCAGCACCACCTCACGCCAAGCAACTAGCGCACCGCTAAACAGCAGCATTTCATCCTGACGCCAATGTACGCTTTGACGCGTACATGACTTTTATGTACGCTTTTATGCGTACATACACTCTGTGGAGCGAAGGAACTTATCGTGGCAAGCCGCCTCACACGCCCCCTCTCCCTTCCTTCCAAGGAAGAGATGGATCTGTTTCAAATCATGGCAGCATTGGCCGATCCAGTCAGGCGCGCCATCATCGCCCACATAGCTGCCACGCCTGGCGGGGCGTGCAGCAGTTCTGACTTTGGCGTCTCAAAATCAGCACTCACTCGTCATTGGCGCATTCTTCGTGAGTCAGGCCTAATCCGACAAGAAGTCGACGGAACTCGCCACCGCAATTGGTTGCGTTCTGATGAACTGGACGACCGATTCCCCGGACTGATGAGCACAGTTCAACAAGAAATCGCTCGCAAGAGCAACGTTGATTTAGACGGAGAAACAAATGAGCATTAACAACATCGGCATTATCGGCAGTGGAGCGATTGGCCAAGAAATCGCACGTTTAGCTCTTGCAGCTGGACTGTCCGTCGCCATTTCCAATTCACGCGGACCTGAATCCCTGTCCGATCTCATTAAAAACCTTGGTTCCAACGCGCACGCTGCAACCGCCACTGAGGCAGCCGAGTTTGGTGACATTATTGTCTTGGCCATTCCTCTCTCGGCCTACGCACAACTACCCACCCAGGCACTAGCAGGCAAAACGGTACTGTCCACCGGCAACTACTACCCTGCCCGCGATGGTCGTATCGAGATTCTCGATTCTCTGAAATCCACCACGGCCGAGCTAGAAACAGCTCTGCTTCCTGACGCCAGTATCGTTAAAGCCTTTAACAACATCGTGGCGCACCACATCCCACTGCTTGCCCACTCCACACCGAAGACCGCACTGCCCGTTTTCGGGGATGATCAGGCCACCAAGGCTGAAGTGCTGGAACTTATCCGAACTCTGGGATTCGACACAGTTGATGCTGGCAACCTAGCTGATTCTTGGCGCACCGAGCCCGAATCAGGGGGCTATACGCTCACCTACGCTGCCGATCGTGCTGGTTTTGCTGCCGACTACCTCGCCGATCGCGGTCAACCGGTGACCTTCGCGCAGCTAGAAGCGGTGCTCCTAGGTTCACAACGAGCCGACGTCGCTGCCCGGCAGTTCTGACAGATAGCAAGATCGTCCTAGGAATAACCGACCAGAGCTACTTGTTGGTTCAAGTATGAAGAACATCGGATTCTTGTCCTTCGGTCATTGGACCGACCATCCGCAATCTGGCACCCGCAGCGCCTCGGATGCTCTACTGCAAGCCATTGATCTTGCAGTGGCCGCTGAAGAGCTCGGTGCGGATGGTGCGTACTTCCGCGTGCACCACTTTGCCCAGCAATACTCGTCCCCTTTCCCGTTGCTCGCAGCCATCGGCGCCAAGACCAACCGCATCGAAATTGGCACCGGTGTCATTGATATGCGCTACGAGAATCCGCTATACATGGCCGAAGACGCAGGCTCCGCTGACTTGATTTCCAATCGCCGGCTGCAGCTAGGCATCAGCCGTGGTTCACCCGAGCAGGTTGTCGATGGCTGGCGCCACTTTGGTTTTGAACCAGAAAACGGTGAGTCCGACGCCGATATGGGACGCCGGCACACCGAACGCCTACTCGAAGTTCTTACTGGCGTTGGCTTCGCCGAGCCAAGCCCCAACCCGATGTTCACCAATCCTCCAGGACTCCTGCGCATTGAGCCGCACTCCCCTGGTTTGCGCGAACGCATCTGGTGGGGTTCAGGCTCTAACGCCACTGCCGTCTGGGCGGCCAAGCTGGGCATGAACCTGCAAAGCTCCACCCTGAAGGACGACGAATCGGGTAAACCGTTCCACGTCCAGCAGGCCGAGCAAATCCAGCTCTACCGCGACGCGTGGAAAGAAGCCGGCCATCAGCGCGAGCCTCGGGTCTCGGTGAGCCGAAGCATCTTTGCGCTCACCGATGAGCGCGACTGGCAGTACTTCGGTCGCGACCGCTACAGCTCGGACCAGATTGGCAACATCGATGAGAAGACCCGTGCGGTCTTCGGCAAATCCTATGCCGGCGAGCCTGATGAACTGGCCAAAAAACTGGCTGAAGATGAAGCGATCGCTGCTGCCGACACCTTGTTGCTCACCGTCCCCAACCAGTTGGGCGTGGATTACAACGCGCATGTCATCGAGTCGGTACTCAAACACGTTGCTCCGCAGCTTGGATGGCGCTAACTTCACATAGTTACGCCGTTTCTCTTGGTCATTAAGCCCTTGGGCAACCAGTGATTAGGCTGGAGTCTAAGAGTCAGATCATTATCGGACAGAAAGCAGAGATTTTTATGAGTTCCCCATTGAAGGTTGCGTTCATCAAGGCCAGCTGGCACGCAGATATCGTCGATCAGGCACTGGCCGGATTCACCGCCGATATGGACGCTTCCGGTACCGAATACACCATCGACACCGTCACCGTCCCTGGTGCCTACGAAATGCCATTACAGGCACAGCGCCTTGCAAAGAGCGGAAAGTACGATGCGATCGTTGCCGCCGCGTTGGTGGTCGACGGCGGCATCTACCGCCACGACTTCGTCGCCCAGGCCGTGGTCGACGGGCTGATGCGCGTCCAGCTGGATACCGATGTGCCGACCTTCTCGGTGAGCCTGACCCCGCACCACTTCCATTCCAGCGACGAGCACCAGAACTTCTACTTCGAGCACTTCCTCAAGAAGGGTGCAGAGGCAGCTCGCGCAGTTCGAACCGTGGCAGCCATCGAACTCTAGTCTCCAGCAGACAGTCATCAGGCGTGTTGCTTGCTCCACATCTCGTGGGAGCAGGCAGCACGCCTGAGCCGCATCTATCCTGTCCTTCTGCTTCAGTACGATCAGGACATGATCGATTTTAATAATTCTTCAGTGTTCAAATTGGGCCCCTGGGATCTTGCACAAGTAGCACCAGAAATCATGCCTATGCTCGTAACCGGCGAAGAACTGCTTGCTGCTTTTAAGGGTGCTCGCGACTACGTGGTCTTCACCAACAAGCGGCTCATTGCCGTCAACGTCCAAGGAATGACCGGCAAGAAGCGCGATTACACTTCGTTGCCCTATTCAAAAGTCCAGTCTTTCTCTGTCGAGACGGCGGGAACCTTTGACCTCGACGCAGAACTGGACCTTTGGTTCAGTTCTTCGGGCAAGGTTCGCTTGGAGTTCAAAGGCAAAGTTGATGTCCGGGCTCTCTCGCAGCTGATCGCCAGCTACGTTCTGTAACAGAGACAGCTACCACGCAGCACGCGGTCTCAGCCGAGCCACCGCCATCGAGGCCCCGAGGATAATGGTGCGCATGAAGCGTTCGGCTGCTTCGATGAGCAGCCGCTCCCCGTCATCCACGGCTTCCTGCAAAGTCATCGGAATCGGCATGATCGACGCAATGGCGTCAATGCCGATGTCGTGCACATCGCGGCAACCACGGCCCAAGGTTCCGGCGAGCGCCACCACAGGTACCCCATGCAGCGATGCCCTGCGGGCGACCTCGGCCGGAACCTTGCCCTTGGGCGTCTGGAAATCGATGGCGCCTTCGGCGGTGATCACCAGGTCGGCTCCGCGCAACATCGAGTCCAGGTCGATTCCCGCCAGACCTGAGTCCAGGATCGCTTCGAAGCGCGGCATCAGGATCGCCCCGATCGCTGCCAATCCAGCACCCAGTCCGCCCGAGGCACCGGTGCCAGGCCCAGTGGCGAAGTCGGTGGATCGGGCCACCTCCAAGGCGTCCCTCCTGAGCACCGAAGCCCAACGTTCAAACCCTGCCGACATCTCTTCCACCTGCGCAGGCGTCGCACCCTTCTGCGGCCCGAAGACCCGGGCAACGCCGCGGGCTCCGGTGAGCACATTGTGCTGGTTCAGCGCCATGGTGATCTGGATTTTCCCTTCAGCCACAGCCGGGTGCAGTCCTTCGAGATCCAGCCGGTCGATACGGCCCAGGTGATTGCCGCCGGCGGGGACTTCGCGCCCTTGGGCATCCAGGATTCTGGCGCCAAGTGCCTGCAGCGCTCCCATGCCTCCGTCAGAGGTGCCGGAGTCCCCGCAGCCCACCAGGATTTTTGTCGCCCCGCTGTCGATTGCGGCGCTGATCAGCTCACCGACCCCATAGCTGGTAGTGGTGCCCGGGTCTCGCTGGTCTCGCGGGACCAGGCGCAAACCGGCAGCCGCCGCCATTTCCACCACCGCGGTTCCGCTCGCTTCCCCGCCGAGCATCGCATAGTGGGAATCCACCTGCTTCCCTACCGGACCGGTGACGCGAATCGGTACCAGATGGCCGCCGGTGGCGCTGGCCAGGGTTTCTGCCGTTCCTTCCCCGCCGTCGGCGATGGGCACTGCTTTGACGGTGGCCCCGGGCAGCGCCCGGCGGACTCCGGCCCCGATGGCCGCGGCGACTGCGGCAGCATCCAATGATTCCTTGAATCCGGAAGGTGCGACCAGAATTCGTTGTGGAAGTGCGTGTGCCATGATGATGTGTCCTTTACTGAGTAAAAAATGCGGAACCCGAAGGGGTTATTAGACGAAGAGTTCAAGACCCATAAGAGGCCAGATCCAGAAGGCGAAAACCAGCACCAGCAGGATCATCAGCGGCCCCAGCGCAGCGCTCAATTTCAGGAGGTCTGCAGGCTGATAAGTGGTGACCCCTTCAATATCGGAGAAAAGATTCACCGGCTTCGCGCTGCTGGTCAGGGTGTGGCAGAAACCGGCCGCGGCAGTCGATGCCAGGGCAATGGCTACCGCATTCACCCCCACCCCGGGGGCCAGGGAAACCACCAGCGGAATCAGTACCGCGGAACGGGCCGAGCGCGACTGGATGACAAGGTGGGCTCCAGCGGAGATCACCACAACAAGAACCGTGAAGATCCACGGGGCTGAAGGACCGAGCTGCGTCACCGGGCCGAGCGCACCATGGGCCAGCCATTGCGCTGCCCCCGACTCGATCAGCGAGGTGCCCAGGGCCAGCGTGGCGGCCATGAATATCAGCATCGACCACGGCACCGATTTCAACGCCTTGGCCAGCGACACCGACCCGAAGCCAGGGCTTGCCACCAACAGCGAGCCCAGCAGAGCCACCACCGCCGGGTGCAGCTGGTGCAATGGTTCGGTGCACCACAGCACCACCACCACGCCGACCAGCAGCGCGGCCCGGCTTTGGGCTACCGACAACGGGCCGGAGAGCGGAACCGGCGAATGCTCCTGCATCTTCTTGATCCCGACGCTCAAAACCTGCCCGCGATCCTCCCTGCTGGTGAAAAGCAGAAGCACCAGCTCTGCACACAGGTGCGAAGAGACCAAAGCCAGCGGCAAACCGTATAGCAGCCAGGTGGCAAACGAGAAGCCTTCATACTCGGAGGCCACCAGAATCTGGCTGGTAATCAGGTGGGCGCCGGCCCCCAGATAGGAGGCGACCGCGGAGAGCAGGATGACCGATGGGAAGAGCAGCGACAGGGCGAGCACTACCCGGCGGTGCGCACTGAGCGCCTTGGCCAGGGCGACGAACACCGGGATCGCCAGGGCTGCCCGCCCGGAGGTTGAGGGAACGGCAAAGGCCGTAGCCACCAGAACCCCGGTGCTCAGGTGCATCAGCTGCCTGGGGGCGTGCGCCCCGATGACGATCCAGGCCGCGGCCCGGGTAGCCAGCCCGGTCGCGGTAATACCGGCGGCGATGACAAACGCGGCCAAGAGCAGCCAGATCGTGTCCTCACCCAGGGAAGAGAACAGCTGAGTTTCGGGGAACACTCCCATGAGCACGAGCACCAGGCAAGCGCCCAAGGCGACGTAGGTGTCGGAGACCGGAGAGACGATCCACAGCCAGATGGCCACTGCGAACACCGCGAGGGTCAGCGCACCCTGGGCGGACAGGGAGTTCGGTGTCCCCGCCGATGGCCCGAAGGCCGCATAACCGCAGCCCGCGATCAACCCCGCCAGCACTACGGCCGCAATGACCGCAGAGGTGTGTTTCGGCTTCCACCTGCTTCGAGGCTTGGTCTCCAGCTGCCGATCGCTGTTGAAGGCCGCCGGTGATTCGGTGGAATACCGGAACCCGGACTTTTCATTGATGGGCGTCAAACTCATGATTCGCTCCCCAGCATGCTGGCCAGTTGGTGCGGCAGCTGGCCGTCCTGCGCGCCCGGCGCATCGTGGTTGTCCATCGGAAGCGAGAAACCGAATCGTGCTCCGATCCCCTCGCCTGATTCGACCCACGCGGTACCGCCATGCGCCTGCGCGACGGCCTTGACCACCGCCAAGCCAAGCCCCATGCCTGCGGCTCGATCTTCATTGCTCGGGGCGCTTCGATAGGTTTCAAAGAGCGCTTTCGCCCGTTCAGGGTCCAGGGCCGGTCCCTCGTTGGCGACCCAGAAGCTCACCTGGTCCCCGTCAATCGTTGAGCCGATCCGGATGCACTCGCCAGCAGCGGTATGCGCGACGGCATTGTGGATCAGCTGGTGCATGGCCTCGGATACCCGGATGGGATCGAGCCATGCCTGGGCCCGCGCCGATTCCTGGATCCTGAATTGCCGGTGCGGGTAGGCTCCCGGCCGTGCTGCCGCCGCGGCCACATCCGCGGTGACTTCGCCGACCGAGACCAGGCTGGGCTGCACGAAGTCCGGATTGCTGCTCTGCGCCAGCACTTCCAGATCGATCAGCGTCTGTCCCATCTGGTCAATCAGATTCTGCGCTGTGGCAATCACTTCTTGCCTGCGCTGCGCGCCCACGGCGTCGCTATTGAGCTCGGACAGGGCGGCGGCCAGTTCCCGCTGGGGATTGTGCAGATGCTCGCGTGCCTCGGCGATGAAGTGTCGCTGGGCCAGATGTGCGGTTTCCACGCGATCGAGCATGGAGTTGACGGTCTGTGCCAGCTGCGCCAGATCGTCGCGTCCCACCACCGGCACGCGGGCCGAAAGATCATTGGCGGTAATCGAGGCGGCGGTTTCGCTCATGGAATGGATCGGGCGCATGATCTGCCGCGATACGAGCCATGCGATGCCCGCGGTGAGGGCCAGTCCCCCGCCGGCAATGCCGAAGAGCAGCACCGCCTGCTGGTCAACCCGCTCCTGCGCGCCGGCGATATAGTGCGCGACGACCAGCTGCCCCTGCTGCTTCGGGCCGTTCTGGCCTCCGGCTTCCTGTGCCACGGCCTTGGCCCAGCGCACGGTTCCGTGGTCGCTGTTCGAAACGCCCGAGGTTTTTTCGCTCGCCAGAATCCGGCCCAAGAGGACCGGGTCCTGTGCCAGCAGCCGGCCTTCGTGGTCGGCCGTATTGCCTGTGGTAGCTACCTTGCCTTCTGCCTTGGCCACGATCGCTTCGCCAGCCATGGGTTGCTGCCGGGCAAGGTAGCGTTCCATCAGCGAATGCATCGAGGTGAAGGGCTGGGCCGTTGTCGGGTCGAGCGCCTCGGCCGCAAAAGTCCTGAACTCGTCAATCTCCTGGGCGATGCCGACGTTGGCTGCCTCGGCGATCTGGGCCGTCATGATCGATCGCATGGTCGCCGTCACTGCGAGCAGTGCCACGGCAGTGGTCAACACGATCCATCCAACGATCCTCAGTCGGGCGGAGACTGATGATCCTTGCTGCGCTTCGGTGTCAGTCTGCATCTTCCTGCTCCCCCTTCTCCCGCGTTGTGGTTGCGGGTTGCGGGGCAGGGCTGAGCTTGACCATAACCGGTGGCTGATGGTCCATGGCCGGGTCGGCGTTATCGGCCAGGGCTTGGCTTGCGCTGGCGAGGCCCGCTGGAACAGCGAGCACCAGAAGAATGAGAAGTATGCGGCGAATCATGTTTTGAACATTAAAAGACCCACGTGAGCCGGCCATTAGCTGGCCATGAGAGTTCCATGATGCGTCGATGAGAACTATATGAGACGCGCTTTTAACCACGGATTCTTGCGGTTTTCACTTGCGGTACACCGGGCAAAAAATGTTAAAAACCCAGGCCCCATCACCCTTGAGCGGGTCATGGAGCCTGGGTTGCGCTATGCGATTGAGGCCAGATTACTTGGTTGCCCAGAGCACCGATTCATCGTTGAATGACATGGTTTCGGTCATTCGGATCTTGGCGTCCGCCACGGCTTCTGCCGGAACATCAAAGACCACCTGGTAGCTGGCTTTGCCGCCCTTAGACAGGGTTGGTGCGTCCGTCGCCGGCTTGGCAGGAACGACCATGGCGGTGCTGGTGTCATAAATACTCGCATCCGAGCCAACAAGTTCCGGGTTCAAATCGATCCAGGCGTCGCCTTCTTCATCTCCGTTGTAGACCACGGAAATATCAACCAGCACGTACTGCCCCTTGGCTTTTTCGTTGAACTCGTTGGCCTTGGCAATGGCCTTGCCGGCGTCCAGGTTCACGGCGCTGACGTTGACGGAGTACTCGCCGACGTTGGCGGCCTTGCCCAGCGCCAGCACCTGGGTCTCGTCCTCGGCCTGGTCTACGACCTCTGCCGGAGCGGCTACTTGACCGTCCGCTGCGTCCTCGATGCCGCTGGCGACTTCATCGATGGCCTTGACGTAGAACGACTGGGTCACGAAAACCAAGACGATGGCCACGATTGCGATCACGCTTGATGCGATGCCCAGTCCCTTGCTGCCGTTGCGCTTGAGCGCGATGACAAGGGAGACGATACCCAGCACGAGGGCAATCACGCCCAGAATCGCTGCCACGTTGTTCACGATCGGAACCCAGCACAGGACGAGCGCAACAATAGCTATCACCAGGGCCGCGATGCCCAGGCCTCGTCCCGCGGTGGACTTCGGGGATGGAGCCGGAATCGGCGTTCCGGGATCCATCGGTGTATGAATACTCATGAGTGCTTCCTTCGAGTGACGGCAGAACACAACGCTCTGCGATGGAGATTGACCTGAACGGATGACAGTCCCAGGTGCAACCGGAACCTTTATTGACTCTTCAATGATCATGTCAATCGACACCGACAGTTTGGCTTGCTGCAGATGGAACTCCCTCCTCCACAAGCCAGGCCAGCTGATAATGGCCAAGTCCTCAACCATCGAATTCGCTGAAGATCTTTCCTGGCTGGGCAAGCCTTTTTCCCAAAACCGGTGCCCGCATTACAGAATGCTGATATGCTCCCACCTGCTGAACGCTTCCAAGGTCGCGATACCCTGCGCTACGTGCGCCTCATGCTGCTCGTCGTTCCCCTGCTTTTGGTGGTGGCCATCGTCATTTACGGAATCGTCAACCAGCGGATCGAAGACTCGCTCAGCTCCTACTACTTGGGCCCAGCCCGTGACCTGTTTGTTGCCATGCTGGTGACTACCGGAGCATTGCTGGTGGTGTACAGCGGCGAAGCTCTGGAGGACTATGCGCTGAATTTGGCCGGGTTCTACGCCATGTTTGTCGCGCTGGTTCCCACCAGGCTGGGCGAAACCCTGGCCACGCTTGCACCGGCCGAACAGGGCAAGCTGATCCTTTCGGTCCGCGTAGCCATCGTTGCCGTATTGATCGTTAGCGCCGCATTCGTCTGGCTGGGCATCAGGACCAGCAGCTGGCCGCACAAAGCGCTGATGCACAGCACGTTGACCCGGGCCTTGGGATGGATCAGCACCGGCCTGCTCGCGGTCTTCATCCTGTTATTGATCTGGCGTGCCTTCGAAGGAAAAACCTTCGCCTGGGTTCATGCCAGCGCGGCGTTCTTGTTGATCTTCTCCATGGGCATCGCCATTGCCAGCCATCTGGGCCACGCGCCAATGTGCCACGAGGACACCAGCGGCGGTTCCCCGAACCGCTATCGGATCATCCTGGGACTGATGGCGCTGGGCTTGATCGCCTGGCCAATTCTGCTTGTCGCCGGCGTTGACGAAGCCCTGTTCATCGTCGAGTGGTTCCAGATCGGGCTATTCGCCTACTTCTGGTATTTGGAATCCCGGCGGCTCTGGGACCCGGTTGCCTAAAAGAACCAAGCGGCCCGGTTCGAATGTCGAACCGGGCCGCTATGAACAGGCACCTCGCTAGGCGCGATCGGCTAGCTGCCCAGCAGCATGCCAAGCTCATCCGCATTCGGTGGATTGGCGCCAGCGCGCGAGCAGGTAATGCCCGCAGCCCGGTTGGCATATGAAACAACCTCGCGAGCTTGATCCAAAGTCAAGGCATTCAAGACAGGCCTTGCCTCGGCCCCCAGCGCACCAAGCTGTGCGAGCCCAGCAAGGAGTCCCGACATGAAGGAATCTCCTGCCCCGACAGTGTCCACGAGAGCAATTTTCTCACCGCCAACTTCCACCCGCCCTTGCCGGGAGAGGAACACCGTACCGGCATCGCCACGAGTCACGGCGATAAAAGCCGGCCCGAGCTCCAGCCAAGCGGCCATGGTTTCCTCCGGTGAGCGATCCGGGTAGAGCCACGCCAAGTCTTCGTCGCTGGCTTTCACCAGGTCACTTTCCTGCACGAAAAGTTCTGCCTGCCTCCTGGCCTGGCTGGCATCAGGGCATAAGGCTGGACGGCAATTCGGGTCGTAGCTGATGGTGCTGCCTCCGCGGCATTCAGCGATGGCAGTCAAAACGCTGGTTGCTCCTGGCATCATTGCACTCGCGATCGAACCGGTGTGGATATGCATGCTGCCACGAACCTCGGTGCCTAATTGCCGCTTTCCGGTGCCCAGGTTCCACTCGATTGAAAAGTCATAGTCGGCCGATCCACCGGAGCCGATCGAGGCCTCGGCCACCGAAGTTCTTTCCAATCCGAAATTGCTCACTTCCACGTTGCTGGATTCCAAGTGGTCCTGGATCAATTGCCCGTGCTCGTCGGGGGCGAATTGAGTCACCAACTTCGTAGGCAGTCCCAAACGAGCCGTGCCCACCGCGACGTTTAACGGGCTGCCGCCAGGGTACGTGGCCCCAACATCCCCATCTGAAGCCGTGGCAATAACATCTACAAGAGACTCACCGACGATAGAGATGAGGGTGCCTTGAACCAAGATTGAAGTTTTTTCCTCCGCTGGCAACACTGCCCCGTCCTTTCCATACATTCTTTTCATTCAGCCATGAGGCCGCGGCAACGTGCATCGTTTCAGGTGCCGTTCGCGATTGCCCGCGAGGCGGGTTTTCCCATGGTCGTGGGGATCCAATTGCAGACTTCTCGTGAGCGCAGCTTGTCGTCCACGCATCCACCACGTCTTTAACCCGTAGCCAGCTTCTAGCGCCCCGGATATACGACTGCTTTGAGCTGTCCTGGTTGCTTTCCGGATTTCAGTGCTTGCTCGGATTCGCTCAATGAATATCGGCCGGTAACCAAGATGTCCAGATCCACTTTGCCAGCTTCCAGCAGCTCGATAGCCAACGGCCATGTATTGGTGTAGCGGAAGACGCCGGAGAGCCAGATTTCTCGATTCTGGATATAGGACACGGGAAGTTCGATATCGTCGGCACCCAAGCCAACGAGAATGACATGCCCGGCAGGAGCAACCGACTTGATACCTGACCGGACTGCGGATGGTGCGCCAGAGGCATCGATAAACGCATCCACATCCAGCCCCTCGACAGGATCGGTGGCAGCGTTCAGGGCCTTGGTCGCGCCATGTTCAAGCGCAAATTCAAGTCGTTCTTCTGCAATATCGCTAATGTAGATTTCGCTCGCTCCGAAAGCCCTCGCCGCTTGTGCGACGATAACGCCGATCGGTCCGGCACCTGCAATGAGCACTCTGCTCCCTGGCCGGATGCCAGCACGCTCGCAAGCCCAGAGCCCCACCGATAGCGGCTCGATGAGGGCAGCAGCTTCGTCGCTGATGCTGTCAGGAATCGGGAAGGCAAAATCCGATTCAATCGTGACGAATTCGCAAAATGCGCCGTTGACAGGCGGCGTCGCGTAAAACTCGATGTCGGGGCAAAGGTTGTACCGCCCCGCCTTGCACTGGGCGCAGGTTCGGCATGGGCGCTGCGGTTCAACGGCCACCCGTTGGCCAATCCGGGAACTGTCAACAGAACTGCCGACCGCCGCGATTTTTCCGGCGAGCTCGTGGCCAAGGATCAGCGGGTGATCCACCACGTAGTCGCCAATACGACCGTGTTCATAATAATGGACATCGCTTCCGCAAACGCCGACTGCGGAAACCTGCACAAGAACCTGATTGGGTTCCAGTGCGGGCAGGGGCAGGGTTTCCATGGTCATTTCATGCTGGCTTTGGAGAACCGCCGCGCGCATGGTGGCCGGCAATGCTTGATTGCCACGTTCAGATGAGACTGCAGTTTGACTTGCCATGGGGAATTTCCTTTCGATATGCAAGATAAGATCTTTGGCTACTTCACTGCGCCCAAGGAAAGTCCTTGGACCAGCTTGTCCTGGGCGGCAAATCCAGCGATCAGCACCGGCAATGAAACAACTACCGAGGCGGCACACAATTGCGCCAGGAAGAGCCCTTGGCTTGAAACGAAACCTGTCAGGAATACTGGCGCTGTTCCAGAAACAACTCCAGTAAGCACTCGGGCCAGCAGCAGCTCATTCCACGAGAAAATGAAGCAGATCAATCCGGTAGCTGCGATTCCGGGAGTCGCCACGGGGGCTACTACCTGGCTCAAGGTGCGAATCAGCCCGGCACCATCCAGCTGAGCCGCCTCGAGCATTTCCACAGGAACTTCAGCCAGGAAGGAACGCATCATCCATACTGCGATCGGCAGGTTCATCGAGGTGTACATGATGATCAGGAACCAAATGTTGTCGAGCATCCCTGAGAAATTGGCAAATATGTACAGTGGCAACGCGGCGGCCACAATGGGCAGCATCTTGGTCGACAGCAAGAAGAACAGCACGTCGGTCCACTTCTTGATCGGCTTGATTGACAGCGCGTAGGCCGCTGGCATCGCCAAAAGCAACACAAGAATCGTAGAGAAGACCGAGGCCATCGCTGAATTGATCAGTGGCGGCCAGGGGTTGGCACCGGAGGCCGCTCCAAAGAACTGGGCGTAGGCGTCCAGCGTCAGTGGCGCGAAAAACGACGGCGGGTTTGTTGCCGCATCGGCCTCGGAATGGAAACTGGTGATCATCATCCATAGGACCGGGGAAACAAAGAGCAGGGCTGTAATCCACGCGATGAGGCCAACGAGGGGATTCCGGCGCCCGGAATTCTTGAGCCTGCGCTTTGGAGACAGTCGAAGTTGTTTGGTCGCAACGCTCATCGCGCGGCCTCCTTCTTGAAGATGGAAAATACGGTGCGCAGGGCAAAAGTCGCTACGATCAAGCTGCCGGCCACGGTTACAACACCGGCAGCCGAGGCCACGCCGTATTCATTAGCGATATAGAACGTCTTGTACACGGCGTACGGAAGGTTGCTCGTGCCCAAGCCGCCCGAAGTCAGCGTGAACACTGCATCGAAGTTCTGGACGATATAAATCGCTCCAAGCAAGCCGCCGAGTTCCAGGTACTGGCGCAGGTGCGGAAGGGTGATGTAGCGGAATACGTGCCAAGCGTTGGCACCATCCATTTGCGCCGCTTCGATCGCGTCAGCCGGCCTCGACTGCAAACCGGCCAGCAAGATCAGCATCATGAACGGCGTCCACTGCCAAACCAGCGACGCAATGATCGCGGCCAAAGGCTGATCGGTGAGCAGATCCATCTGCGGCGGATTTTGGCTCCCAAAGAGCTCCCAGATCCCGGTCAGGATGCCGTTGATCAAGCCGTAGACGGGGTTCAGGATGGCGTGCTTCCAGATCAGCGCGGCAGCGACCGGAACCACTAGGAATGGGGCGATCAGCAAGGTGCGCACCAGCCCTCGCCCGAAGAACTTCTGATTCAACAGCAGGGCAATCAGCAACCCGGTAACCAGGCTGATAAGAACCACGGACGCCGTCAGCAATATGGTCACCCAAACCGCGTGGCGAAGCCCAGGGTCCGCAAATACCTGAATGTAATTGGAGAGCCCGGCAAAACCTCGATCGTTGGGCCTCAGGCTGTTCCAGTTGAAGAAGGAAATCACCAGAGTGACGGCAAAGGGCAACTGGGTGGTGATGATTACGAAGATCAGGGCGGGCAGCAATGGTGCCCGTCGTGCCCATGCGGCTGCACGCGATTTCTTGCGCTGATCTGTTCCGGGGCCACCCAAAGTCGGCTTGGGTTTCATGGCCGTGCTGACATACGACATCGTATTTGTGCTCCTAGTGAGGATCCAGCTGATTAGCCGCGCCTTGCGGTCAGCTCGATAGGATTTGGTATCAATCGCGGTACGTTGCGGCTATGCGCTCGGCGCGTTTCTGGCCTTTATCGAGAGCCTTCTCGACACTGGTCTTGCCGGCGATCACCGCGGATACGTCTTCGGAAACGAAGGTTCCCAAGTCCGCGAATTCGGGAATGCCAGCAAACTGGATACCCACATATGGACGTTCTTGAACCCCTGGATTTTTCGGGTCGGCGTTGAGAATCGCTTCGCGTTCAGCGTCGAAGAACGGCGCCGCCTTCTGGTATTCAGGCTGTTCATAGGTCGAACTGCGCTTGCCGGCCGGAACCGATGCCCATCCCAACTCGTCAGCTACCAAATTTTCATATTCTTTCGAACTTGCCCAGGCAACAAATTCGGAGGCTGCATCTTGTTTTTCGGATGCCGCTTGGACTCCCCATGACCAGGTCCAAAGCCAACCGGCATGTTCAGTTTCTTTGACCGGTGCCTGTGCGTAGCCGAGCTTGCCTTTCACCGGAGAATCATCAGCTTCCAGAATCGAACCGGCCGATGATGCGTCGTACCACATGGCGGTGTTCGACTGGACCATGTTATTCAGGCACTCTGCGAATCCAGCCTGGGCTGCACCCGCTTCGCCATGTTCTCTCAAGAGATCCGTGTAGAAGGTAACTGCCTGGGTGAACTCCGGGGAATTAACCTGGGCATTCCAATCCTTGTCGAACCAGGTGCCGCCAAAGGTATTTACCACCGAGGTCAACGGCGAGAATACTTGGCCCCAGCCTGGTTGGCCGCGTAGGCAGATGCCCTTCATGTCGGGTTCGCCTTCATCGATTTTCTCGGCCAATTCCGCGACTTCATCCCAGGTGGGATTGTCCGGCATCTTCAAACCGTGTTTCTCGAAGAGATCCTTGCGGTAGATCGTCAGTGACGATTCTCCGTAGAAGGGCTCCCCATACAGATGGCCATCGGTTCCTGTCAGGGATTCGGTATAGGCAGGAAGAATGTCGTCTTGGTCAAAATCGGCTCTTCCAGCTACCGACTCGTCGAGAGGGGCCAGCCAGCCGTTTTCGGCAAAGAACGGAATTTCGTAGTTCGACAGCGAAGCGACGTCATACTGCCCGGACTGCCACGAAAATTCCTGGGTGATCTTGGCCCGGACATCGTTTTCCGGCATAACCGTGAAATTCACGGTTATGCCAGTTTCTTTGGTGAAATGCTCAGCAGTGAGCTTTTGCAGATCCAGCATTTGCGGGTTGTTCACCATGAGGACGTTAATGCTGTCCTTGCCACCTTGGGCCGGGCCACCGCCCGCACCTGCGCACCCGGTGAGGGAAACAGACAGCGTTATTACACTCGCGGCCACCGCGGTGAAGCGTGTTTTTGGCTGCATGGCGGACTCCTAAAATTCTTGTGTTGATGCACTGCCAGCTCTCGCCAGAAAGTCTGTCGAGTGGCTCATGCGCGAACCTCCAAACCGGTTGCTCCCGGAATGTGGCTTCTCAAGCTTAGAGTTATGACCTACGACTCAACTAGATCGTTCATTGCGAATTTCTGATACTTTTTTGCCTATATGAAATTGAACCGCACACAGTATCCTTGGGAATACGCTTTCGATTTTGGTGAAAGTTCATGCATACATCTGGAGTCGCGTAATGCGCATCACACCCAAGAATGAGGCGCAGGCCAGGCTTGCCGAAGAACTGGTTGGCATGCAGGCCAACAGGGAAGTCATCCCGCCGGATCCAAGATCCTGCGTACGCTGGCATGTGCACGACTATCCCAGCCCGCTCGCACGCTGGAATTACCATCCCGAGTATGAAATCCACCTGATCCGCAAAGGCACAGGAAAGTTCATTGTCGGAAACTACATCGGGACCTTCGAAGCTGGACACGTGGCACTGATCGGTTCGGGATTGCCGCACGACTGGGTCAGCGATCTGGCACCCGGAGAGATCGTGGAGGGCCGGGATGTCGTCATCCAATTCGATCCTTCCTTGATCGAAGGAGCAGCGGCCATCATGCCGGAAATCTCGGAGATCAAGACGCTGCTGGACGATGCCGCGAGAGGTATCCAATTTTCAGGTGTTACGTCGAGCGCAGCTACCGCAGAGATCGAGGCCATCGGAACGTCGACGGGCGCCCAAAGGCTGATGCACCTCTTTCGGCTCTTCGCAATCCTGGTTAATTCCCCACCCGAAGATCGTCGCAGCCTGGCCGATAGCTGGTTTCGGCCGCAACTCGACGATCACTCGGCAAGGGCCGTGGAACAAGTGCTCGAGTACATTTTCAACAACCATTCAGGAGAAATCTCGATGTCCGAGGCGGCCGCTGTAGCGGGCATGACTCCGCCGATGTTTTCGAAGCACTTCAAGCGTGCGATTGGGCAGAACTTCAGCGACCTGGTGCGAAAGCTGCGTCTGGCACATGCCAAGCGCTTGCTTGAAAGGACAGACAGTAGCATCTCAGAAATATGCTTTGACGTGGGATTCTCGAATTTGTCTAACTTCAACAGGCATTTCATGAATGACTTCAATGAAACGCCTAGACAGTTTCGGCAGCGTTGCCGATCTTCGTCTTAGAAAGAAAATCCGCATTGCAGCCCGTGATCACCGGCAACTGATCTGGCTCGGTTCCAGGCAGCGCCGCAAGAATTTCCGGGAAGGCTACGAGCACATGCTGAACCTCGCCCGTATAGAAAGATCTTCGTGATTTACCACAACGACCGCTGCGTGGCTCGCCGAAAAGCAGCATCACTGCCACCAGTATGTCGTCTCCAGTTAGTTCCCTGCCAACCGCTGCGCAAACCAACGCAACCGATGGCATGAGTAACCGCTTGGGCCGTCAGAATTCGACGGCGTCTCCTCGTGTGCGCGTTCCGGGATAACTGCACCAACCTCGAGGAACTCCTCAACGAAAACGTGCCGTAGAGCTTTGCGGCCACACCGTATCCTTGGCGAAAATGAAATGACAGCACGTAGAAGACACGCCGGAAGTTCACGAAGAACGCCGTCAACGCCGCCATCGACGACGGTGCCGATGAAACCGCCAGTACCAACCGGATGAACTCCAACGAACCATCGAATCCTTAGGAAGAATGGCGCATGTGTTGCGGTACCACTGCGCTCCACCTTGGAACCGGCACGGTGGAGGTGCTGGCAAAGACTGCTCCTGCTCGAAACAGACCGCTGCGTCATTGGCACTCTGTGATACAAACGGACGGACTAGCCGGGCTGAGAGATTGATGGTTCCCGGCCTGGCCGATTCAAGGAACCGGGCACCGTGGGGAAGAAAAACCAGCAGCCAGGCCCGATCCAGACCCGCCGTTGCACGAATAAGCAAAAATCCCGACTCGCTTTCGCGAGCCGGGATTTTTCTATGAGCTCCTCCAACTGGACTTGAACCAGTAACCCTTCGATTAACAGTCGAATGCTCTGCCAATTGAGCTATGGAGGAATGCAACGAGATATAACTTTACCGAAGATTTTCGCTAATGCAAAATCCTCTCGCTTAGGTCCCCCGCAGGATCCTTCGGCGCATCTCCAGCTCCATCAATTCCCTATTGATCTGGGCATATTCTTCACCTTCTGGCTCCATCTCGGCGCGCTGCAAACGCCCGATCAGCTCAGCCTTACGGTGTGTGATTTGAAGCTCAATCAAACCGTTGATGATGTCTGCGCAATAGCGGTTCAGGCTGTGCTCGTCCTGGGCCGGAATGCTGGTCACCGCCAACTCCGACACGAAGCTACGCAGCTGCTCTGGCACCTCATCGCGGATCACCTCGACCCATGAGGTTGCAGAAGCGCCGGCGCTGGAGGCCGCCACGATGCCATCATGCACTGCCGAATGGGCAGGAGCCATAAAACGTGCCTCGAAGAAGGCCTGCCACTGCTCATCGACCAAACGCTGTGGCTGCTGGATGACAACTTCCAGGGCCTGGCGCTCCAAACGCATCACGGGATCACGATGATCCGGGCGTTCAAAGGCAGGGGCTGACACCTGCTGCTCGTTACCCGCCGCCGGAACCGGAACTTGCTGGTCAGCATTTTTAGGTAGTCGGGCGCGCTTAATGGATGCGCCCACGGAACGGTTCACGTCCTCGTTGTTCATCCCTAGCCAGCCGGCCAGTTCTCGCGCGTACGCAGGACGGATCGCCGAGTCCTTGATCGCAGCAACGATCGGGGCGGTCTGCCGCAAAGCCTGCACGCGCCCCTCCACCGTATTGAGGTTGAACTTTTTCAGCTCGGCACGGATCGCAAATTCAAACAGCGGACGCTTAAGCTCAATGAGCTCACGCACTGCCTCATCGCCGCGGTGCAACCGCAGATCGCAGGGATCAGCTCCGCTGGGTTCAACACAGACATAGGTTTGGGCGATAAAACGCTGGTCTTCCTCAAAGGCACGTAGCGCGGCCTTCTGCCCAGCAGCGTCACCATCAAACGTGAAAATCACTTCACCGCCGGTACCATCATCTTGCAGCAAACGACGGGCAATTTTAATGTGGTCGGTGCCAAAAGCGGTGCCACAGGTGGCCACCGCGGTGGTGATGCCAGCCAAATGGCAGGCCATCACGTCGGTGTACCCTTCCACAACCACGATCTGCCTATTTTTGGAGATCTGCTTTTTGGCAAGGTCCAGGCCATAGAGCACCTGAGACTTCTTATATAGGGAGGTCTCCGGAGTGTTCAGATATTTCGGGCCCTGGTCATCGTCGTACAGTTTGCGCGCGCCAAAGCCGATGGTCGCTCCGGACAGGTCGCGGATTGGCCACATGACACGGCCGCGGAACCGGTCGTAAATCCCTCGGTTGCCTTCCGAGAACATTCCGGTCAGCTTCAGTTCCTCATCGGCAAAACCCTTGGAACGCAGGTGCTTAAGCAATGCGTCCCAGCCCTTGGGCGCGTAGCCTACCGAAAATTGTGTGGTGACTTCAGCGTCAAATCCACGACCGGTCAAAAATTCGCGGCCCTTGGCCCCTTCTTCGGTGGCTAGCTGGGCGCGGAAAAATTCTTCGGCGATCTTGTGTGCGTCCACCAGGCGCTGGCGTTTGCCGTAGTCTTCACGGCGCGGGCCTGGACCGCCATCTTCATAGTGCAGTTCATAGTTGATCCGGGCAGCGAGCAGCTCCACGGTCTCGGTGAACGAGGAGTGGTCCATCTTTTGAATGAAGGCGATGACGTCGCCCGACTCACCACAACCGAAGCAGTGGAAGGTGCCTAGTTGCGGGCGAATATGGAAGGACGGGCTACGCTCGTCGTGGAAAGGGCACAGGCCTTTATACGAGCCGATGCCCGCGGATTTGAGCGTGACATAAGATTCAACGACCTCGCGCAAGTCACTGCGGTTGCGCACCTCGTCGATATCTTCACGCTTGATCAGCCCTGCCATGATTCCCTTCTAAAACAGTTGTGCTTCAGGGGCTTCGCCCTTGACCAGATATGAGTGCCACTCGGTGGCTGAAATGTCGGTGAGCGAAGCGACCTGGTCGATCACAACGCGCAGCTGGGCTGCCTCATCGGCCGCATCTTCCCAGTCCGCAGCAAAAATTGGCTCCAGATTATCCCTACCCGTTTCAACAAGCAGTTCTACCAGCTGGGTCAGCAAGGTGCGCTGGTCCAGATACAGCGGCTGGCGTACCTCGGAGGTCATCACGTAGCTGGCGGCGATACCCTTCATCACCGCAATTTCATGCTGGGTTTCTTCGGGCACAATCAAGCTTGCGTTGTAACGGGTGAGGTTTCCGGTGCCGTAGCGGGCGCGCGTGGCATCCATGGCGGCGGCTGCGAAGCGACCAATAAACTGGCTGGTCATATCCTTCAGGCCAGCCATGGATCGCCGGGACCCATCAAAGTGTGAAACCCATTCGTCGCTGGACTCTAACCGGCGCAACGCCGCCTCAATGTCGGCCTCATCGGTCACCGGCAGGTACCAGTCCCTGGTGACCTGCAGGGCGCGTTCGCGTGGCAGATCCTGCTTGAGCCAACGAAGCTGTAGCTGGCCACCAACGATGGCGTCTTCCACGTCGTGCACCGAGTAGGAAATGTCATCGGCGAGGTCCATGACCTGGCCTTCCATGCAGACCACGCCGGACGCAGCTTCGGGCACATTGCGCAGCCAGTTGAAGATCGGGGCATCATCTTCATATACGCCGAACTTCTTGGTCTTTTTGCCGTTAGCTTCCGGCGCATCGGCCTTCAGCCATGGGTATTTGCAGGCCGCATCAAGGGAGGCCCGCGAAAGATTCAGTCCGGCCGAATGCCCGTTGTGCCTGAAGGTTTTTGTTTCCAGCCGGGTGAGCAGGCGCAGAGTTTGGGCGTTGCCTTCAAATCCGCCGATCCCGGCAGCCAATTGATCCAGCGCTACTTCCCCGTTGTGGCCAAAGGGAGGATGGCCTAGATCATGGGCGAGGCAGGCGGTATCCACCACATCCGGGTCGCAGCCCAAGGCCGCCCCGAGCTCTCGTCCCACCTGGGCAACTTCCAGCGAGTGGGTTAGCCGGTTGCGCACAAAGTCATTCTGATTTGGCGCGACCACCTGGGTTTTGGCGCTCAACCGGCGCAGCGCCGAAGAGTGCAGCACGCGGGCACGGTCGCGCTCAAAAGCGGTACGGTAGGACTTTTTAGCTGGCTCGGGCACCCACCGTTGCGAATCAGCTTCGGTATATCCGGGGATCTGAGTCATGTTACCTAGTCTAGTGACATTTTGGCCTGCACACTGCGTTATCCACCAGTGGCGATTAACCGCCGGAAACGTCGAGCTCTGCGGCCTTGATCATTTCGCGATGCGCATCGCTCATCTCGCGGTTATCCAACCAGCCGTCGGGCACGTGAGTCTTCTTGGGGTGACCGGCACGCCCACGGGTACCTTCGGCGGCATCCCCGGGGTATGGCAAGTCAAGATCCAGCTGGTCCAACAGCTCACGAAGCACTGCCAAGGATGGCACCTGGGCCAGCTGCGAACGGATTTCTCCGCCCACTGGGTAGCCCTTAAAGTACCAGGCGATGTGCTTGCGGATATCGCGCATGCCCTTGCCCTCATCCTCGAAGAACTCGCTCAGTAGCTGGCCGTGACGGTACACGGTGTCAGCTACCTTGCGCACGCCGGGACGGAAGCGATCCGCGCGGCCCTCAAAAGCGGCCTGCAGGTCACCAAAAATCCATGGTCGGCCCTGGCAGCCGCGTCCCACCATCACGCCGGCAGCACCGGTCTGTTCGACCATATTGATCGCATCTTCGGCGCTGAAAATATCGCCGTTGCCTAGCACTGGCATGTCATCCATGGCTTCGCGCAGCGTGGTGATTGCGTCCCAGTCCGAGTGGCCGGCGTAGTACTGGCCCGCGGTGCGCGCGTGCAGGGTTACTGCTGCGGCGCCATGATCGCGGGCGATCTTGGCGGACTCCAGATAGGTCAGGTGGTCCTTGTCGATACCGGTGCGTACCTTTACGGTCAGCGGTATATCGCCCTTGGCAGCCTCGGAGGTAGCAGCCTCAATAATCGAGGTGAACAAGTCGGTCTTCCATGGAAGGGCCGAGCCGCCACCCTTGCGGGTCACCTTGGGCACCGGGCAGCCGAAGTTCAGATCCACGTGATCGGCGAGGTTCTCATCCACCACCATGCGCACTGCCGCACGCACGGTTCCTGGGTCCACACCGTAGATCTGGATGGAGCGAATCTCTTCGTCCGGATCGTGCGAAATGATGCGCAACGACTCTGGGTTGCGTTCCACCAACGCGCGGGCGGTCACCATTTCGGTGACAAATAGCCCGCCGCCGTATTCGCGGCACAGCCGGCGGAAGGCGCGGTTGGTCACCCCAGCCATGGGCGCAAGAACCACCGGGGTATTAATGGTGAGCTTGCCCAGCTGCAAAGGTGGCAGCTTCAAAGTTGGGGTGTCATTCGGCGCATCAGTCAGAATCGTCACCTATCCATTATTGCCGATTTCCGCCCCGACGTAACTGAGATCTTCGTCAAGCCCCCAGCAGCACCGCCAAAATCACACTTATGAGCACCACAAGCCACGGGGTCAGCTTGCAAACTGTGAGCAATACAAAACCCAGCAGGGCCAGCACAAAAGCCAGCGAAGTGTGGATCGAGCTGGTGAACACCGGGTCGTACAGCGCGGCGGTGAGAATGCCCAGAACCCCGGCGTTCACCCCGCGCATCATCGCCTGCGCTTTGGGCTTTGCACCTAGTTGAGAGTAGAACGGCAGGACCCCAATCAGCAGCAAAAAACCGGGCAGGAAAATCGCCACTAGCGCGATGACCGCCCCGGCGACCGGTCCAACTCCCCCACTGGTGAACACACCCAAATAGGCAGCAAAGGTGAACAGCGGGCCGGGCATGGCTTGGGCCGCCCCGTACCCGGTGAGGAACGCTTCGTCCCCGATCAGCCCGGGGTCAACCAGCGCGCTGTGCAGCAGTGGCAGCACCACATGTCCGCCGCCAAAAACCAAGGAGCCACTGCGGTAGAACGCGTCGATAAAACCTAACAGTGGTGCGCCGGTGGCTGCGGCAGCCAACGGTAGACCCAGCAACAACAGTGCAAAGAGAGCCAAAGCGAGAATCCCAGTGGACCGCTTATGCGCAAAAACCAGCGTTCCACGTAAGGAACCGGCACCATCGCGGCAGAAAAAGTATCCGGCCACTGCGCCAGCGAGGATCGCTAGGATCTGACCAAGACCCCCACCAAGAAGTAATGCGCCACCGGCAGCCAGTACCGCAATCAGCGCTCGGGTCTTATCCGGGGCCAAGGATTTGGCCATGCCCATCACCGCTTGCGCCACAATAGCCACCGCAACGATCTTTAGTCCCGTTATGACCGAGGCGCCCACAGCGGTGTTAAACGCCGTCGCCCCATAGGCAATCGTGGCCATCAGCACCGCCGAGGGCAAAGTGAAGGCAATAAAAGCGGCCATCGCCCCGCGCCAGCCGGCACGGTGCAGTCCCAATCCAAAGCCCACCTGGCTGGAGGCCGGGCCGGGCAAAAACTGGCTCAGCGCCACCAGTTGCGCGTACGCTGACTCATCAACCCAACGTCGTTTGAGCACCAACTCGTCGCGGAAGTAACCCAAATGCGCCACCGGTCCACCAAAGGAAGTCAGCCCAAGTTTTAAGAAGACGCGGAAAACTTCTGTGGCTGTGCCGGGACTTTTCTGCGCTGCATGCATGGATTTGAGCATAGGGCCACCAAGCAAACAGCAGGTAAACCAATGGGACCCAGTTCAAAAACTGGATCCCATCGGTAATACTTGGCTCTAGCCGTCGCTGGCCAAAATATGCGTGGTCGAAATGACCGTCGCCTGCTCAACGCCGGCCAACGCATCAATCAGCGAGGCAAGAATGAACATGGACGAATCCACTTCCAACTTCACCGGATACTGGTGGATCAGCATCGCGACCATATCGCGAACCGCCTCAGCCACTTCATCATCGGACAACGCCGGGTTGTGCCCAACCAGAACATCCGAAGGAGCATCCTCGCGAGCCGGAACGTAGCTGACTGCAAAGGCCAGCGGCACTCCGCCTTCACTCCTAGGCTTATCGCGCAACACCAATGCCCCCTGGGCGCCGGTGTGCTCGTCCAACAGCATGCGCTGGGCCGAACCCACGGTCATCTTGGACGGATCCCACTGCTCATGGACCTCGTTATAGAAGTCCATGACCAGCTTGGTCAGCTCAACGCTACCGGTAGACAGATCCTCGATCACCCGATCGTTGGTGTCGAACACCGGTTCCGCCAAGGCACCTGGCTCCAAGATCACGTCGCGGGACACCTGAATTTCGTTCAGCCCCAGCGCCTTGCAGAAAGCCGCTGCCGCCTCGGCCGGATCGCCCGGGGTCACCGTGTAGCGAGCCTTGAGCTGCTGGGCTTGATCGGCCGGAATCTGCTTGCGCAGCTGCTGAACCAACGCGGTGGCTACACCGCTTCGACGCTGCTCGGAGGCAACTTCGACGTAAAGCCACAAACGCTGTGGGTGCAACGAGGAGGCAAACACCACACCAGCGCCGATGGCCACGCCATCAACGGTGGCTACCAGCGTGCGAGAGAACGGCGCGTCGCTGTTCTCGCGCAGCATGGTGCGGTCCTGATGGGCCTGCGGCGAGCGCGGATCACCAAAAACCTGTAGCAGTTCCAGGTCATCGCCTATGCGCCAGTCACGGAATTCCAGTTCGTTCATCGGGCTCTAGGCTCCGTTCAGACGCTCGGAAAGGTAGGCGGTGACCTGGTCCAAGGAAACACGTTCCTGAGCCATGGTGTCGCGCTCGCGAATGGTCACAGCCTGATCATCGAGGGTATCGAAGTCCACGGTGATGCAGAACGGGGTACCGATCTCATCCTGACGGCGGTAACGGCGACCGATCGCACCGGCATCATCGAAGTCGATGTTCCAGCGCTTGCGCAGCTCGGCAGCCAGTGCCTTGGCCTTTGGCGAAAGGTTCTCGTTGCGGCTTAGTGGCAAGACGGCAGCCTTGACCGGAGCCAGACGTGGGTCCAGCTTCAGCACGGTGCGCTTGTCCACGCCACCCTTGGTGTTTGGTGCTTCATCCTCGGTGTACGCATCAACCAAGAACGCCATCATCGAACGGGTCAAACCGAAGGAAGGCTCGATCACGTAAGGGGTGTAGCGTTCGCCGGTGGACTGGTTGAAGTACGAGAGTTCAGCGCCCGAAGCTTTAGCGTGGCTGGACAGGTCGTAGTCGGTGCGGTTAGCAACACCCATCAGCTCGCCCCACTCTGAACCCTGGAAACCGAAGCGGTATTCAAAGTCGATGGTGCCGGCTGAGTAGTGTGCGCGCTCGTCTTCTGGCACGTCGAACTGGCGCAGGTTTTCTTCCTTGATGCCCAGATCCAGGAACCATGCCCAGCAGTCAGTTACCCACTGGTCGAAGAACTTCGGTGCGTCCTCTGGAGCGGTGAAGAACTCGATTTCCATTTGCTCAAACTCGCGAGTACGGAAGATGAAGTTACCTGGGGTGATTTCGTTACGGAAGGCCTTACCGACCTGGCCGATGCCAAATGGTGGCTTCTTGCGTGAGGCGGTAAGCACGTTGGCGAAGTTTACGAAGATGCCCTGAGCAGTCTCTGGACGCATGAAGGCCAGGCCAGCTTCGGTATCTACTGGGCCCAAGAAGGTCTTCATTAGGCCGGAGAAATTCTGTGGTTCGGTGAACTGACCCTTGGTGCCACAATCAGGGCAAGCAATCTCGCTCATGCCGTCCTTAGCTGGACGTCCCTTCTTGGCTTCAAAGGCCTCAATCAGATGATCCTGACGGTGACGCTTGTGGCACTGGATGCACTCGACCAGTGGATCGGTGAAGGTAGCGACGTGTCCCGATGCTTCCCAGACAGCCTTTGGCAAGATGATCGACGAGTCCAGGCCCACCATGTCTTCGCGTCCGCGGACAAAGTTCTGCCACCACTCGCGCTTGATGTTTTCTTTGAGTTCAGTACCCAGGGGTCCGTAATCCCATGCGGAACGGGAACCACCGTAAATTTCACCAGCCTGGAAAACGAATCCTCGACGCTTTGCGAGGGAAATTACCTGGTCTAGCTTGGACTGTGGCGCCATATCAACTCCAATGGAAATTACGAGGCCGCTGGTTGCGGTCCGTAGAAAAATACATACCGTTCAAGGGTATCGTTTCCACGGCTCTGAGACTAAGCGAATGTGGGTAACGCAAAAGTGAACTTCCCCGCTCTTGGCTTTGTTGGACGGCCGAAGCGTCAGATATAGGGAAGAATAGAAGCCATGAGTGCCAACGAAGCTTTTGACCTAGAAATCCGCGACGAAACCATCCGCTTGGGCCAGCTGCTTAAACTGGCATCCCTCGCCGAAGACGGCATCCACGCCAAAGAGCTTATTTCCGAGGGCGTTGTTACCGTCAACGGAGCTGTTGATACCCGCCGCGGTGCGCAGATCCGCCCAGGCGACGTTGTCTGCGTGAATGGCGAATGTGTAAAGGTCACCTCGCAACAGCAGTAATCTTTACTGCCCGAGTACAACCTTCTTGAGAAACGCGTCTACGTCCTCAAGTTCCTCTTTGCTAACCGAGTGACCGATCTGTGGATAGGTTTCGCTGGTCAGCTCGGTATGCTTCGAGACCCATCCCAAGGTGTATTCAACTTTGTCGCGGGTAATCACCGGGTCGGCGAGATCCCGTCCCCAGAACATCGGGATCGGATTTTCTTGCACCGTTGCGTCGTCAAAGATCTCTAGTCCCTGTGGCTCAACAGCGAATCCTGATAGACCTACGACTGCGCCAATGGCATCTGGCTGGAACCTTGCTAATGAGGTTGCCATGGCCATTCCTTGGGAGAAGCCGAGCAAAGTAACCGACGAGTGCTGCACGCTCAATGGCTCCAACAAAGACCACAGAGCCTGAACGCTTTGTCCTACCGCTTCGGTCGAATAATCGATTTCCTGAGACAGTGGGAACCAGCTGTAGCCGGACCCAGCAGGTAGCGGTGCTCGCACCGATAGATAAGTGAATTCCTCGGGTAAGTATCGAGAGAGTCCCATCAGATCTTGTTCGTTGGATCCGTAGCCATGAAGGAACACCAGCAAAGGTGTGCCGATACGAGAATCGTCGTTGCGAGAAATGATGGCGACCGGCGCAGTGTCTGATGAAGTCATGATTCTAAGACTAACTAACCGATCTGCAAATTCAGTAGAGCACCAGTGATTCGTCGGCCTTGGGCAAAGCAGATTGAACCGATGAGGTCGGTTGTGGAATGAAAGAATTTTTCGTTCAGCCATGGTTTTGGGGTGCAGAGAATGTTGTGTTCTCTCAAGAGAATTCCGCAACGTCGTGAGCACTGACGCCGCAAGTTGAACCGCCTGAATTTTCTGCATAGCAGGGCACACCCTGGGCGACAGGAAGATGCCAATGATGCGATGCAACGGGCGACAGGCATCGATTAGTGAACGAAAATTTTTGTCATGATTAGCGCCGGGTGACGTAAGTACACGCTCTAGAATCGTTGACTCAAGATGTAGTGACTGAAAAAATTTTTCATTTGGAGTCGATGGCGGGCATCCCCGAATTCCAAGAGGCTAAATAGCGCAAGAAGGATCTAAGGCGGTCACCTTCAGGACCGTCGTTCGGGTTGAGGCTATAGGTATTGGGTGTTGCTTAGTGACTGAAAATTTTTGTCACTCAAGATTCCGTGCTGCGGGTAGGCCAGTCAGCTACTCTGGGTCGCCGGTTGTCCGGTGTTCATCGGATATCCCAGAACCCGATCTACCTCCGGATTCATTTCCACAAGTGGTAACGGGATTATGTGCGGTCGCTGGGAGCCATGATCATCGAGGTGGTCTCGTCCGCTAGCAATATTGACGCTTTCCGAAGTGACGATAGTGTTCACTCCGTGCGGTGATACCCATGATCTGGTGCCGTCGGGCCTGGCCACGACTTTCCAGCCCAGTGCGTGCTTGAACATTTGATGCTGCTTACAGAGCAGGTGCGTATTTTCCCGGTTCGTGTTGCCACCGTGAGCCCAATCATCAATATGATCAATCTCGGATCGGTCCGCACTACGCCGACATCCTGGGAAGCAACAATGCACATCCCTGAGACGAAGCAGGTCCTTCATCGCCTGCGAGGGGCGGTAATTCCTGCGCTCAACATCGATCACTGCGCCGGTCCATGGATCGGTGAGCACCCTCTGGAATGATGGCGCATCTTTTGCCAACTGCACTGCGAGCCCGACCGGAATGGGCCCGTATCCTTCTAAATCAGCCAATGCTTTGGTGGGATCCACCAACATCTCCAAGGCAGGAATGGTGATAGAGAGTCGAGGCTTCAGCGGTGTACCCTGAGCGCCAGGCCATCCGTTGATCATTGCATCGGCATATACATCCGCCAGGATCTGATCTTGCGTCCGCCCGTCTTTCGGGTCGTTGATCTGATCAGTAGCCCAGCGCAGCGAATGGGTGATCGACTCGATCACGTCGACACGGTGGTAGAGCTTTAGACATCCCATGCCGTTTTCTTCTTCCCACCAAGTGACTTTGCGAGCAGCTTCTGACTTCTTGTGTCGCTCCGCAGCTGCCTCTGGATTCATCCTGTCGTGATAACGGCGAGCTCGCTGATAAACAACATCGTCGTTTGCCGTTCTAGCCACCGGCAAAAGTACACGTTCCATAGTCGCGATCTGATCCGGTGAAAGGTCCTGAGCGAACTTGATGATGTGCTGGGCCGCTTTGCGGGTAATTTCACCCGCGGCCAGTGCGATCAGAGTGTCCTTACAGACGTGCCGTAGCCCCTTAGCAGTAAACATTCGCTTGCTGACTTTACGAGGGCTTTCACGCAGGACAATTGCGGCTTCCGCAATGAAGTTGGAGTTTATGACCTGGTCATCGCTCGGATCAACGCCATAGAATTCCGCACTCCTCTGGGCTTCGCGAACTTCTTCAGGCGAGGCAGCGTACTGGGTAGCCAGCACCTCGGCAAAGCTAGTCCCGACCTGCTCAACCGAGTCGGCTAGTAGCGTTGAGGTCAGCGCATCAAGGCTGCTCTTCAGTCGCTGCACCTTGCCCAGCCGATCCAGCGCATCGCCGGGACCGTTCACGGGCCCGGCATCAAAGAGTTCATTAGCCAACTTCTTCATCGGTCCGTTGTAGAGCTGATGGTCAACATGCTTACCAACGACGGAGTCCAGGTGGGATTCCCTGCGGGTGCCCGCAGGGTGCAACGGGAGACGATGTTCATCGTCATAATCTTCTACAAATTCTGGATTTCTCATGCTTAATTTTCCCACTCAGAGCCGACATTTTGTACTAGTTAATGCCTACCTGTGGATACTCATTAGTATATTTTTACGATTGTTTGCTCTTGCGAACTGAGCGTCCCACCCGGCACTCTCTGCGCCAACGGGCCACCTTCCATCAAGAGGGATGCGCACTGTGCCAAAGAAACCCTCAAGGGCATCAGGGATTCAGATAGGCGCAAGAAATTACAGATCGATAAACATTTCAAAATTCACTCCGCCATACCAAAAACGCGTATTTGACTAGTACAAAAGATTTCATTGCCTCACTGTGAGCGCTTCGCCAGTAGAGCAGATTCAGCCCAACCAGAATTAGGTTCCATGAAAAGTTTCGAAGTAATTGACGAATTCCCCGAGCTCGACACAACCGACACGTCAAGCTTCGGTTTTATAGAAGACTCTTCGTCCAGCGGATCAGGATTTATTGACACCGTATTCGGCGTAATGCCGGTTCTGACCGGTATTTTTGTCGTTCTCTTCCTGGCGGTCGTGGCCTTCATTATCTATTCCCAGGTGCGCAACTACCGCAAGATCAAGAGCGCTGGAATGGATCCACTAACCCTCGAGGCAGACTTGGCAACTCGGTTGGCACAATCAGATTTGCTCGCCCCCAAGAAGTCCCTGGAAGCAAAGTTGAACGAACTTGCCGATCTTCGCACCCGCGGAGTCATCTCCGGGGAAGAGTACGAGCAGGCCCGCCGCGACGCACTCAAGGAATAAATGGCACGGTGTTGCAGATCATCCCTGAGACTGATTGACGGAACGTTACCATACGGTAACAATATAAATTGTGCCTAAAGATTTTGATTTCGAAACCAGCAATTCCACGGAAAAGACGCTCCATCCTTGGCGCCGCTATGTTGCCCTAGGCGATTCGTTCACCGAAGGGATCGGCGATCCAGATCCCTCAAAGGCAGGACAGCATCTTGGCTGGGCGGACCGTCTAGCCCAGGAGCTGAGCACCTCAGTCCCGGACTTCGCCTACGCAAACTTGGCGATCCGCGGCAGGCTGATCGGACAGATTGTTGCCGAGCAGTTGGCCCCGGCCGTCGAGCTGAAGCCGGACTTGATTTCACTCTGCGCAGGCGGCAACGACGTACTACGCCCGGGCGGTGACCCGGATAAGATCGCGGACATTCTTGACGGCGCAGTCTCCAAGCTCAGCGCCACCGGTGCCACGGTGCTCCTTGTTACCGGTCCAGATATTCGCGACACTCCAGTGCTCGGAAGCATCCGCGGCAAGGTCGCGATCTACAACGAGAATGTGCGCGCCGTCGCCGCTCGCTACGACGCGATCGTGGGCGATATGTGGGCCCTGCGTGAACTGCACCAACCGCAGATGTGGGCACCGGACCGCCTGCACTTCTCCCCTCTGGGGCATCAGCGAATCGCCGCCATGGCGCTGGATTCACTCAACGTACCGCACACCTTGGATACCAAAGTGGAGCCGGTGCAGGATCTACGCACCTGGCGCGAGGCACGCTTCGAGGACCTACACTGGGCGCGCGAGCACTTGGCCCCGTGGGTGCTGCGTCGTTTACGCCACCAGTCTTCGGGTGATGGCATCAGCGCAAAGCGTCCGTCGGCCACACCATTTACCGTGGCTAAACCGAACGATTCCCTCGGCGCCGGCGACTGCGCACAGTAGAGGTTAGAAAACAGCAAAATAGTAGGGACAGCATCCACCGAAAACTGGTGGCGGCTGCCCCTACTGTTGTATGGGCTCTTGTATGGGCCGACTTCTTTAGCGGTTAAAAACCGTTGTGCGCAGAACACCATCGAGCTGATGCGCGTCGGTCAAAAAAGCATCGTGCCCGATCGGGGAATCGATAAAGTGCACCGGCACCGGTGTTGGCAGTGCCGCGGCTAGCTTGTGCGATTGCTCCGGGAAGTACAGACGGTCCGAGCTCACAGCGACCACCAGTACATTCACATTTTCCAGCCTCGCTAAGGCGGAGCACAGCGAGTCGTGACCGCGAGCCACGTCGTGGCTCATCAGCGCTTCGGTCAGCAGCAGGTAGCTGTTGGCATCAAAGCGGTTGGCCAGCTTCGTGGCTTGGTGGTCCAGGTAGCTTTCAACTTGGTAGCGACCGCGCGGCCCCGAGAGTTTGCCCGTGGGCGCCTCGCCAGGTTGTGCGGTGCGACCAAAGCGCGCTTCAAGTTCAGCTTCCGAACGGTACGTGATGTGCGCCAGACGCCGAGCCAGGCCTAGCCCGGCATGTGGGCGCGCCTCGTTGGCGTAGTAGTCTCCGCCAGCAAAGTTCGCATCCAGCCTGATGGACTGGGTCTGCACTTGAGCGAAGGCGATCTGTTCCGCGGTGGCTTGGGCACTAGATGCCATCACCACCAAGTTTTTGACCTGCTCGGGGAATTCAACGGCGTACTCCAAGGCTCGCGCCCCACCCATGGAACCACCAATCACCGCATGCCAGGAGTTAATTCCTAGCTGCGCGGCCAGGCGCGCTTCAAGGCGCACCGAATCTTTGATGGTGACAAAGGGGAAACGCGACCCATAGGGCACACCGTGTGCGTCCGGCGAAGACGGCCCGGTGGATCCATTACAACCGCCGACCATATTAACGGCGAGAACGAAGTACTTTGTGCTGTCGATCGTGGCCCCGGGGCCGATAAAGCCGTCCCACCATCCGGGTAGGGATGAATGCCCCTGGGCGACATGTGCGTCGCCGGTCAAAGCATGCATCACCAGCACGGCGTTGGAGCCATCGGCGCTCAGCTTGCCCCACGTTTCGTAGGCGAGTTCTACCTGTGGCAGGTAGCCGCCAAACTCGAAGTGGTACTCCCCCACAGCGCTACGGCGCGTCATGCCGTCTTGGCCGTGGGCGAGCGGTGTTTCTTCGTTGGTTGCAATGGATGCCATACCTAGAGCGTTTCCTGCAATTCCTTATTCTCAAGGGCTGCCACAGCGTTAAAGCCCAACTGGAGATCGGCCAAAATGTCCTTGATATTTTCTAGTCCGACGCTCAAGCGCACCAAGCCGGGGCTTACGCCCGCGGCAAGCTGATCGGCCTCGGAGAGCTGAGCGTGGGTGGTGGACGCCGGGTGGATGGCCAGCGAGCGCACATCGCCGATGTTGGCCACATGGGAGTGCAGCTCAAGGGCGTTTACAAAGGCTTGGCCTGCCGGCGCACCGCCAGAAAGCTCAAAGGCGAGCACCGATCCGGCGCCGTGCTGGCTGTACTTCTTGGCGCGCTCAAACCATGGTGAGGAGGCTAGGCCCGCATAGGCGACCTGCTGCACTTCATCACGGGCTTCGAGCCAGTTGGCCACTTCGCGCGCGTTTTCACCGTGGCGCTCAACGCGCAGGGACAGGGTTTCTAGCCCCTGGGCGATCAAGAACGCGTTAAAAGGTGACAGCGCTGAACCCAAATCGCGCAAGAGCTGGACTCGCGTCTTGAGGATGTAGGCCAGGTTGGCGCCGAGGATGCCGTTCACGCCAAGATCGCGAGCAAAAACCAGGCCGTTGTAGGACTCGTCCGGGGTGTTAAAGCCCGGGAAGCGCTGCGGGTCCTTGGCAAAGTCAAAGTTGCCCGAGTCCACAATCACCCCGGCGATCGCGTTGCCGTGACCGCCCAGGAATTTGGTGGCCGAGTGAATGACGATGTCAGCCCCAAATTCGATCGGGCGGATCAGATACGGAGTGGCCAAGGTGTTATCCACCAGCAGCGGCACTCCATTTTCATGGGCGATCTTGGCGATTTCTTCGATGTCCAGCACGTCTTGGCGTGGGTTGGAAATGGTTTCGCCGAAGAACGCCTTGGTGTTTGGGCGCACCGCGTCGCGCCAATCCTGCAGGTTATCCGGGTCGGCCACAAAGCTGACCTCGATGCCCAGGCGCTTAAGCGTGTGCTTAAGCAGATTCTGGGTTCCGCCGTACAAACTTGGGCTGGCCACCAGGTGATCGCCGGACTCGGCGAGGTTCAGGATGGCCAGGGTGGTCGCGGCCTGTCCGGAGGACAGCAACAGCGCACCCACGCCGCCTTCTAGATCGGCGATGCGAGTTTCTACTGCGTCGGTGGTGGGGTTGCCGATGCGGGTGTAGATCGGTTCCAGTTCCTGCAGCGCAAAACGGGCTGCAGCACTTTCTGCGCTTGGGAAGACAAAGGAAGTGGTCTGGAAGATCGGTAGTGCCCGGGCACCGGTGGTTGGATCTGGGGTCTGCCCGGAGTGGATCTGACGGGTTTCAAATGACCAGTTATTGCTCATGGTTTCCTCCAAAAATAGTTCTGTGACTTTTGGGGTAGACCACTGAGAAGACACCGACAGAAAGATCCTCATGAAGGCACTTCCAGGGTTACCCGCGCTTGTCCTTGGCAGCTTTTTGCTCCTAAGGGCCAGGTCTTCACCCGGGGCACCCCACCGCGGTTGGAGGGTTGCCGCCCAGTAAGCCGGGGCTTGTTACTGGGACTCATGACCTACTTCCAGTGTGCCCGAAAACCGAAGATTTTTGCAATGTGAGAGCGCAAAATGGGTAGCAATCGGTCATATTTCGCGCCAGACGCGATTTAGGTGCAGAGAATTCGATCACCGATTAAAAATTAGGCTTGCCTAAGTAGAGACTGTCATCACATGTTGTCATGATGGGCACATGATGAGGTTAGATCACGTAAGTTATGCCTGCGGCCCAGATGGGTTGTTGCCAACCGCGCAGAGAATCTCCGAGGCCTTGGGTTTGGAGTTCGTTAAGGGAGGCGTGCATCCGCGCTTCGGAACACGTAATGTCATCTTCCCGTTGAAGCATGGTCAGTATTTGGAAGTGGTTGAAGTGCTCAACCACCCCGCCAGCGACAAGGCTCCTTTTGGCCAAGCGGTGCGAGCGCGTTCTGAGCTCGGCGGTGGCTGGATGGGCTGGTGTGTTTCGGTGGACGATCTGTCCAGCGCCGAAGAACGGCTGGGCCGCAAGTCGGTTCCGGGCAACCGCAAATTCCCCGATGGTCGCGAGCTGACCTGGCAGCAGATCGGCATTAAGGGTTTGATCGCCGACCCGCAGTGCCCGTACCTGATTTCCTGGGACGAAGAAGCAAAGGATCTGCATCCTTCCAAGGCACTTGAACCGAGCGGCGCGATCAGCGAGATCACCATTGCCGGCTCGCGTGATCGTGTGCTGGAATGGTTGGGGCAACCTGAAAACGTGAATCTGGGCCCAGTAGTCATGGACTATGAGGCACCCAACGGTACCCCGGGAATCATGACGGTGACCTTCGAAACCGAAAACGGTCCGGTTGTGCTGTAGCAACGTTTTTCAAAGGTAGGCGGGGACAATGGCGTCCCCACCTACCTCTTTTTTATGTGCTGGCATCCAGACGCTTGCCTAGGACCACAACGTTTTGGTCCACAAATCCCAGACGCTCATAGAAATTGAGCACGGCAGCGTTTTCATTACGCACCATCAACTGCACCTTGGGCACACCACGGTCCACTAGCCAGCTTGTTGCGGCCTGAACCATTGTGCTGCCAAGCCCGGTACCCTGTTTGAGAGGATCAACGGCCACATAGTAGAGCCAGCCACGGTGCCCGTCGTGGCCCACCATCGCAGTGGAAACAACTTTGTCTTCCTCGATCACGGCCAGCACCGTGGAAGTTGGGGTATCTAAGGCACGCTGCGCATCGGCGTATGGGTCGTTCCACGGCCGGGTCAGCCCGGTGGCTTCCCACAGTGCCACGGCTTGGTTTATCTGTTGCGCGGTCAGCTGTGAAATCTGCATGCCTACAGTTTAGGGGTTTAGTTGCCGATCCCGATCGCCGGACCGATCAGGGCATAACCGACAAAGCCGATGGCATCAAGCAGGAAGTGCGCGATCACCAGTGGCATCACCCGACCGTACTTTTGATAAACCCAGCCGAACACCACGCCCATGAGCATATTGCCGATCATCGGCCCCACTCCCTGGTACAGGTGGTAACTGCCACGGATCACTGCCGAGCCGAAGATCGTAGTCCACAATCCTAGGTTCAGCTTCTTTGCGTAGGTGAACAGGAAGCCGAGCATTAGTACTTCTTCGAGGACCGCATGGCGCACCGCCGAGAGCAACAACACCGGTACGCTCCACCAGTAGTCCCCCAGGTTGGCCGCCGAGATCGCGGTAGTGATCCCCAGTGCTCGACCGGCTGCATAAACGCCTAGGGTGCCAAGCCCCATGGCTAGGAACAGACCGGCGCCAAAGAGCGCATCTTTGCCCGGGGTGCGTAGGTCAAAGCCGATCTCGCGCACCCCTCGCCCGGTGCTGTGCTTCATCAGGTAAAGGGCCAGCAGCACCGGCACCAAGGCAAAGAGGATATCGAGTAGCTGGTAGGAGAAGTCAAAAAATTCGCGGTTGCTCAGTTGGTTGTTCAGCGACGTGGTCTGTTCGTGCAACGGTCCGCGGGTGAGTTTGTCGGCGAAGCTAAGAATCGAGTACACCGCGCTTTGACCCAAGGACAAAGCTAGGACCACAACGATCTCAAATTTCAGGATCTTTCGTGTTGGGCTTGGCCCAAATTCTTCGACACTCACGCAATAGATCATAGGCTGATTAGGCTGTGTTTGTGCTGAGGTAACCTAAAGGTAGTGAAGTAAAGGAGCATGTGTGAGTCGTCCTGCCACCAGCGAAGAACTGCGTATCGACCGCCAATTACGCCCCGATCTTTCATGGGAAGATGCCGGAGTTAATGAGGGCGGCCAGTTCCACAAGGTAGTCATCGCCAATCCGCATTCGGTGATTCGTATGGCCCGCACTCCCCAAGCTAGCGCGCAGATGCCGCGTTCGGTGAAGCTGCTGGAGCAGCTTTCCGGTCAGCTGGATTATCAGATCCCGGTGGCGACCTCGCAGATTCTGCAGGTTGACGGGCTCAGTTCGGTGGCCATGAGTTTCGTCCCTGGCAGTGCCCACGAACCGCACTATGGGGATCCGAAAGTTTTGGGAAAGCTGGTTAATGATCTGGCTGCTGTTGAATTGGAACCTCTGAGCAAGTATCTGGCCGAGCCCTTTGCTTTCCGCGGTGAGTGGACCGAAAAACGCCAGCAGCAGTGTTTCGACGCCTTGCCCGATCAACTGCGTGGGGCTGCCAGAAGGCTTTGGGCACAGCTAGATGAGCTGGCCCAGGTCCCGCCGGGGTTGGTCCACGGCGATCTAGCTGGACACAATATGCACTGGGTGGGTGAAGAGCTGATCGGCATCCTGGACTGGGATCTTGCCGCGGCGTGGGATCCTGCGCTGAATACCGCGTACCTGAGCCTGTGGCACGGTCTTCAGATGGTGGATCTGATCGCACCGAATCGGGACGAAGCCTATCGAGCAAAAATCTGGCTTGGCCTGATGAGTTTGGAGCGGCTCTCCGATACCCTTTTGCGCGCCGATGATCGGAACATCGACAAGCTGATAGACAAGATTGGGCCGCGAATCCTAGAGGCCGCGCAGGCGGTGAAGAACTGATGGTTGAAGCTCTGGACCCCTGTCCCAACGAAGCGGCCCAACGACTCGCGCATCGCCGTGGAGCGCACAAACTGAAGCTCATCGGTGAAGGTGTCGAGTTTCTGTTTTTTCAGCGCGGTCATCGGGATGGAACACGAAGGCTATCGGGTGCCGCGAGCACGTGTTTATGACACCACAAACAATCCAGCTACTCCAGCTTTGGGCCTGCAACATAAGGAACTAGAGCTCAGCGTCTGGGCGCTTGGAACATTTGCGGGGTATCGCGCTGGGATTCCGGAATCTTCCGCACTCTACTGCACGGTCGTTGCTGGAGACCGGCAGCTTCAGGAAGGTTCTACACTCTCGATTGTGAAGAGCCCCATTGATGCGGTTAGAAAGTACTCGGATACCACACGCGTTCAAGGCAGGTTTTACATCTTCAAATGGCGCAAATACGCCTCAGGAATTATGATTTCAAGCGGATCAGAAACGGTGTTCTCTTCAAACGGAATCCAGTTTCGGGTCATAGCTTTCTAAACGAGGGAAATATTGAAACTGAAAGAGGCACTGCCACTCGCTTTCGTTGTAGGCATTTCGGTTGCACTCACAGGATGTTCGGTCAGCGACTCCAACGCTCCGACGCGGAAGAGTTCGGAGACTTTAGAACCGATGCAAAGCCACGAGCTCGTGGCGATCGCCACGACAGTTGAAGATGAGGACCAAAAGATATCTCTTGCTGTTCCACTTCAAGGTGGCAGCTATTCCGTGATACTTGAGTGCTCAGGCGAAAACAACTCGTCTGTCATCACATGGCAAAGCGATAAGAAGCAGAACCATGGCCAAATCACCGTTCCGTGCAACCGTGAAGGCGGAATGGTCCGCGAACAAATCACCCTCGACGGTTATTCAAATTCGCTGACTTTCGTCACGCGCAATTTGGTAGGACATGAACTCAAAGTATCTGTTGCACCGGTCGCATCATAGTTATTGTTGAGGCTGTCGTTACCCCGCTCGAACACGTTTTAGCGAATCAGCGGTTTGTTCGATAACTTCTGGGGAAGCAAGAGGCCCATCCAAACTTGATGTTCGGATGGGCCTCTTGTGCGCATCAGGATTGATGCGACAAGTGATTAGCTCAGTGCTGCGATAGCTGCATCGTAGTCTGGCTCGGTGGTGATTTCCGGAACAACCTGGGTGTAGGTCACCTTGCCGGTTTCGTCCAAGACGATGACCGAGCGGGCCAGCAGGCCAGCCAGTGGACCGTCGATCTGGGTTACGCCGTAATCCGAACCGAAGTCCGAACGGAAGACCGAAGCAGCCGAAACATTCTCGATGTTCTCTGCACCGCAGAAGCGGCCCAGTGCGAATGGCAGGTCAGCAGAAACGCACACAACGGTGGTGTTCTCTAGGCCAGCAGCCAGCTCGTTGAATTGACGAACGCTAGCAGCGCAAACGCCGGTATCAACCGACGGGAAGATGTTCAAGACAACGCGACGGCCAGCCAGCGAATCGCTGGTGAGGTCCGCAAGGTCGGTGTCGGTGAGGGTGAATGATGGAGCCTGCGCGCCTACGGCTGGCAGTTCACCAATGGTCTGTACGGGAGTTCCCTTAAAAGCAGTATTAGCCATGGTTCTTGTTTATCACGAATGCCTATTTGACTGCCAGATTTTCGACAATCCGGCCGGAACAAGTCGTGGGGTTATCGCCTCAGCGCACCAGCTGGCCTGCTTGATAAACACTGTGCGTCAGGTCCATTCCCGGCCGATAAGCCAGGTGTGCAGCCCCCGGAGCATCAAGAACGTGCAGGTCTGCACGCTTGCCAACCTCGATGGAACCCACTTGTTCGGCAATGCCCAGTGCCAGCGCTCCGCCATAGGTGGCTGCCTCGATGGCTTCGGCCAATGACAGGTTCATTTGCAACACCGCGGTAGCCACGCAGAAGTTCATGTTGCTGGTGTAGCTGGTTCCGGGATTGCAGTTACTGGCCAAGGCAATGTTCACCCCAGCGTCCAATAGCTCACGCCCTGGGGCCAGCGGCTGCCTGGTCGACAAGTCGCAAGCAGGCAGACAGGTGGCTACAGTTCCTGGCTTCCCAGAGCGAGTCTGGCGATCCCATTTGCTCCAGCTTCCGGCGAGCGCCTGGATATCCGAGTCGTCTAGGTAATTTACGTGGTCTACCGAATGGCTACCGAATTCGACGGCCAGCTTCACCCCAGGGCCTGCGCCCAGCTGGTTTCCGTGAACTTTGGTCGACAGATTTTTGTCTTGGGCTGCTTGCAGAACGCGACGGGTTTGCTCCTCGTTGAAGGCTCCGCGCTCGCAGAATACATCAACAAAGTCGACCTGCTCTGCCACTGCATCAAGCATGGGACCGGCAACCAGGTCGGTATATTCATCGGCGTCGGAACCGGCAGGAACCAGATGCGCTCCAAGGAAGGTGAGGGTATCGACGATTGGTCCGCCCAAGCGCGCATGACGGATCTCCTCAGTCAGCTCCAAACCGTAGCCGGTTTTGGTTTCCATCCATGTTGTTCCCATGGATAGGGCTTCGGCACGGCGTGAGGTGACTAAATTAGTAAGCTCGTCATCGGTCAGGTTTCTGGTGGCTGAGGTGGTGACCGCAATTCCGCCGGCTGCGTAGGACTGGCCGGCCATGCGGGCAACAAACTCTTCGGCTCGGTCTCCCCCAAAGAGCAGGTGACTGTGTGAGTCGACCCAACCTGGCAGCACGGTTTTTCCCGTAAGGTCGTGAACTGTATCGGCTGTTGGTGCTTCAGCCGCGGCGCCGATCCACTGGATTCGGTCCTCACAGATGAGTACTGCGGCGTTCTGCAACACGCTGCCGGTGGCATCAACGGTGACAAGTTGAGCGATATTCGTCAGCAATGTTGTACCCATGGGCTGGCCCTTCCAGTTATCTGCCGCAGCTCGCCGCGTGCAAGCGATTAACAATTTCCCTACTCTTCTTGAGCCTACGCGGTAGGGATGTGAAGTTTTTGTTCTCGCCCAGTTTCGAATCCGGGATTTCAGACGTGCGTCTCGAAGGGGCAGATATAGCAGCGGCCTCGGTCCCTACTGAGCATCTGCAAGTGATGTTCGGCAGGGACCGAGGCCGTTGGTGAGATGGTGATTCCAGCTTTGCTTTAGCCCTTGGTTGCTCCGGCGAGCAGACCTCGAACGAAGAAGCGCTGCAGCGCAAAGAACACTGCCAGAGGAACGATCATCGAAATGAACGCGCCCGCGGTGAGCAGCTCCCACGATTGTCCGTAGGTACCCGAGAGATCCTGCAACGCTTTGGTAATCGGTAGTTCTCCACCGGAGGTGAAGACCGTTGCCACCAAGAGGTCATTCCATACCCAGAGGAATTGGAAAATTCCGAAAGATGCAATCGCGGGCATGGACAAGGGAAGAACAATTCGCGAGAAGATCTTTCCATGACCAGCACCATCAACTCGGGCGGCCTCGATGACTTCGTTAGGGATTTCCGAAATGAAGTTGTGCAACATGAATATTGCTAGCGGCAAGGCAATGATGGTGTGGGCAATCCAGACCTTGGCATAGGCACCGTCAAGTCCATTGATGCCCAACCCCGGCAGGATATACAGCCCACCGATTTTCACTCCGTCCGAAAATAGCTGGAGCAACGGAACCAACACCATTTGGATCGGAACAATCTGCAGGGCAAACACCAGAACGAACAGCGTATTGCGACCTTTGAAATTGATCCAAGCAAATGCGTAGGCCGCGAGGCTGGCAATGATGATCGGTATAATCGCCGCCGGAATGGTGATGACCAGCGAGTTCAAGAATGCTTTGGACAACGGCAAGCTATCACCCGAAGCGAAGGCCTGAGCGTAATTGTCCAACGTGAATGACGGATTGGACAGGGCCGTCCACCAGCCCGAGGTCTTGATGTCATCTGCTTGCCTGAATGAGGAGACAAAAAGGCCAAAGGTAGGGATGGTCCATACCGCAGCAATGATAAATGCGGCGAGGGTAGCCCCGCGAGAAGTAGTGGCCTTACGCAGCTTCCCGCTGGTTTTTTCGGTGGCCTTGATCAGGCGCCGAGATGATTCGCTGACGGCGCTCATCAGATGCCCCTTTGTTTATTGTGCTGTCGAACGTTGTAGATGATGATCGGCAAAACCAAGATAAACAAGATGACTGCCAACGCCGAGCTGTAGCCGGTGCGGGCACCGAGTTGGAACTGGCGCACCATCTCGAAGGCGAGCACCGTGGTATCTGAACGGCCACCGGTCATCGATGAGACGATGTCGTAAACCTTGAGCGAAGCAATCGAAATGGTGGTCAAGACAACGATCACTGAAGAACGAATCCCGGGAAGAGTGACATTGGCGAAGCGTTGCCATGGGCTTGCCCCATCAAGGTCAGCTGCTTCAAGTTGCTCAGTAGGTACACCCTTGATCGCTGCGGAGAGGATCACCATGGCGAATCCGGCTTGTGTCCAGATCAAGATGATGACCAGGAACAGTGTGTTCCATGGTTCAAGCCCGAGCCAGTCAACAGGTTTAGCACCAAATGCGGTGATGATGGCATTCAGAACACCGATCTGGTCGCCTTGACGGGTGTCGTAGAAGAACTTAAAAATGATCGATGCGCCGACAAATGAAATTGCCATTGGCATGAACACCAGAAGTTTGAAGAACTTCTCGCCGCGGCTCTTATCGATGAACACTGCATAGGCCAGGCCGATAATCGTTGACACCACGGGAGCTACCAGTACCCAAACCAAGGTATTGAGCAACGCGGTCACACCATCAGGGCTAGTGAAGACCCAGGCAAAGTTCGAAAGTCCGACAAAGCCGGATCCGTCATTGGCCATAAATGCGCTGAACGCGGTTCTGATGGTTGGGTAGATCAACCCGATGGCGAGCAACAACGCTGCCGGGGCCAAAAAGCCTGTGAGTTGAAGTAGGGAGCCTGCGCCGTGACGTGAGCGTCGGTCCATGAAAAAGAGTATCGCGCCGAGCACGGCAGCAATCGCGGCAACCCACATCACTGAGTTGTACAGCCCTAGGATCAGCAAGATGATGACCGGAACTAGTACGGCGGCGGCAAGCCGAACGATGGTGAAGGCGCGGCCTCGTTTAGTGGCTAGCTCTACAAAAGCCAGAATCACAAAGACCAGCACGCCGAAAACGAGAAGAACTATGGGTATTTGGCCCAGCGGTGGCACACCAGCAAGCCACTGGAAAAATTCAGACATAACAGACAACTCCTACAACGCCGTCAATGGCCGGCAGAACCGGCCATTGACGATGAGTTAATCGGTGACTAAGAGTCATAACCGGACTGAATGTTTTCAAGCACTTCCTTGGTGGACTTGCCATCAACCCAGTCCACTAGTCCCTTCCAGAAGGAGTCGGAACCGACGCTCTTTGGCATCAAGTCCGAACCATCAAAGCGGAAGGTGGTATTTGGATCCTGGAGAAGCTCAACAGCGGAGCGCAACAGGTCGCTGCTGGCATTTTTAGGATCCAGTCCGGAGTTTGCAGAAATGACGCCACCGAGTGAAACGCGGCTATTGGCCCAGTCTGCGCTGGCCAGGTATTCCTGAACCTTGGCGGTGTCTTCATCGTTGGAGAAGGCAGCAACAAATTCGCCACCGCCAACGACGGATACCGGATCATCGGCCTTAGCAGGTGGGGCAACAAACGCCCAGACATCTCCATCTGGTGCAACGGTGGTCTTTTTACCGTCAGCATTCTTGGAGTCCAAAACATAACCTTCCAAGAAGGATGCCTGGTGGGTCAGTGGGCAGGTTCCCTTGGCCACTGCGGTGGACACGTCGCCGAATGCGGTGGAGTTGATCGACTTAACGTCACCATATCCGGCATTCACCTGCTTTGGATCCAACAGGATCTTTCCCACCGATTCGAAGGCACTGGTGACTTCTGGGGAAGTAAATTCTAGATCGCCAGCAACCCACTTGTCGTAGGCTTCGGTTCCGGCCTGACGCAGTACGGCGTCTTCAATCCAGTCGGTGCCCGGCCAGCCTGAGGCTTCACCTGAAGCAAATCCGGCACACCACGCTGGCTCGTTGGTCTTCTTAGAAATCTCGGTGCCAAGGTTGGTCATCTCGTCCCAGGTCTTCGGTACGCTCACACCCCACTCTTCGAACTGCTTTGGTGAGTACCAGACATAACCCTTGACGCTGGCCATCAGTGGAACGCCGTACTGGACGCCTTCAACCTTGCCGTAGTTCTGCCAGTCTTCGGACCAGTTGCTTTGCAGTTGGCTCTGCACTGCTTCGGGAAGTTTTTGTACCTTGCCCTGCGCCACGGTGGCCTGCAGAAGACCCGGCTGCGGGAATACGGCCAAGTCTGGGGTGTCTCCACCTTGGACCTTGATGCCGATCTGAGATTCAAAGTTCTTGTCGCCCGTGTAGCGGATCTTGATGTTGTTCTCCTCGGACCACTTGGCCCAAGACTTTTCCAACAATTTGGCTTCGAGGCCGGTCACCGGACCATAGATGTCAACAACACCATCGGCCTTACCTACTTGGGCTTCGCCTCCGCCACCACCGGAAGCATTAGGGTCATTCGGGTCTGCACCGCCGGAGCATCCTGCCAGAAGCATGCTGATCGCTGCCACTGAAATAAGCGGCGCGAACTTCAATCCGCGTTTTGTACTTTTCATGCTGTCCTCCACCTTGAGTAGCACCGAGCGCGTTAATCCGGCCTGGCGCGAATGATCTCTCTTATAGTGACGTAGATCATCGACGCGCGTCAACACTTGCGCTTAAATGCACAGCAGAAAGTAGATTATGACTTTGGTTTGGGAGCCGGGCCGGAGCTTTGACGGACAGCCATTTCTGGGGAGACTAGCTCTTGAATGACTTGAGGAACCCGGGCTTCAATCCCTTGCACCAGTGCATCAACGGCCTTCTGGGAGATACGTTCGCCAGGGGGTGCCACTGTGGTCAAGGCAGGAGCAACCATCTCGGCTGATCGACCGCTCACGCCCAACGCGATGACCGAAAGGTCCTGCGGAATTTGCAAGGAGGCCATACCTGCGGCGTTCACGAAGCCAGCGGTGGCGAACTCTTTCAGACCCAGTACAGCCGTGGGACGCGAGGCTAATTGCAGGTAGGTTTCCAGCGCTTCGCGGCCACCGCGAGCGTTGTTCTCCACCGGGACTTCAAGCATCGGAATATTTCGCGCCGCCGCTGCTTGGGCGATGGCTCGAGCGGTACGGATGGCCGGGCCGTTGCCGGCTTGTTGATCTTCCACAGACACGTTGATGTACATGATCGATTGGTGACCGAGATCGGCTAGGTAATCCACCGCGATGCGTCCGGCTTCGGCAAAATTATTGTCGACATAGGACAGATCTTCGCTGTCATCGGGACGGCCAATGGAAGCAAATGGGATCTTGGCCCGACGCAGGACATCAAAGCGCGGATCGTTGACCGAGACCTCCATAAGCAGCACACCGGCGACCAGCTTTTGGCCGACCAAACTCTCCAAGCCCATCACATCGGTCGTGGGATTGGACCAGAGCAGCATGTGATAACCCAGCGCACGGGCACGTTCCATGGCCGCGGAGACGTACTCGAACTCGGTGGAGGAATAGCCGTCAACACTGGTGGGAAAGTGCAAAGCCAGGATGCCACGACGCGACCCAGCCAAGCCCTGGGCAAAAGCATCCGGGGTATAGTTTAGCTCCCGCATGGCTGCCAGAACTTTGGCTTTGGTCGCATCGGAAATAGTTCGCCGGCCACTGATCGCGTAGGACACGGTACTGGGAGAAACTCCGGCTAGGCGCGCCACGTCGTCCCTTGTAGCCATTAGTCCTCCGCCTTTGGTTGTGCTGACACGTAGTTCCTATTGAAACACGTCGGCGGGCGTTGTACCGGTTCAGCGGCTGGCGATAAATGCCTGAACGCAGGCTTCAATATCCTGCGCAGAGTGGGCGGCAGAGAGCTGAACACGAATGCGTGCAGCTCCCTTAGGCACTACGGGGTAGCTAAAGGCCGTGACAAATACGCCGCGTTCGAGCATCTTGGCTGCCACGTCGGCGGCCTTGATTGCATCGCCGAACATTACCGGGATGATCGCATGTTCACCGTCGAGCAGTTCGAAGCCCTCTTCGCTCATCCGACGGCGGAAGTGTGCTGCATTTTCGAACAGCTTTTCGCGCAGTTCCCCGGAGTCCACTACCAGTTCCAGGGCTTTGATCGTGGCGGCAACAATTGAGGGAGCCAAAGAATTGGAGAACAGGTAAGGACGGGCCTTTTGGCGCAGCATTGCCACGATTTCACCGCGTCCTGAGACGTAACCGCCGGAAGCTCCACCAAGGGCTTTGCCAAAAGTACCGGTGTAGATATCCACCCGGTCAGAGACCCCAGCATGTTCCGGGGTGCCAGCGCCGGTTGCGCCCATGAAGCCCACCGCGTGGGAGTCATCAACCATCACCAGAGCGTTGTATCTGTCGGCCAAATCGCAGATGGCTTCTAGTGGTGCAAGGTAGCCGTCCATGGAGAACACACCGTCGGTGACAATGATGGTGCGCCGTGCGCCTTGTCCGTCGTTGAGCTGCGCGGCGGCCTGTAACTGGGTTTCCAGATCGGCCATATCGCGGTTGGCATAGCGGAATCGGGCGGCCTTGGACAGACGGATGCCATCAATAATCGAGGCGTGGTTCAGCGCATCGGAAATGATGGCGTCTTCCTTGCCAAAGAGGGATTCAAAAACGCCACCGTTGGCATCAAAGCAGCTGGAGAACAAGATGGTGTCTTCGGTGCCCAGGAACTGTGAGAGCTTGGCTTCCAGTTCCAAGTGCCCATCTTGGGTGCCACAGATGAAGCGGACCGAGGCCATGCCGAAGCCGCGCTCGTCCATGGCGGTTTTTGCGGCCTGAATGATCTGGGCGTTATCGGCTAGACCTAGGTAGTTATTCGCGCAGAAATTCAGTACCTTACGGGCATCGGTGTCCAAGGAACCGGCCAGAATGGAGGCGGACTGTGCGGAGTCAATGTGGCGTTCGGCTTTGAATAGCCCGGAGGTCTTTAGCTCTTCAAGCTCGGTGCTGAGCTGGTCTTTAAGGTCGGTGTACATGGGTGGTGCTCCTTGTTGATGCGAGTTGTGCTTAGCTAGCGAAAACAGTCCAGTCGAGAACGACTTTGCCGCCGTGGCCGCCCCGGGCTGCTTCGAAGCCCTGCTGCCATTCGGTAGCCGGAACAAAGTCCGTGACTACCGAGGAGATGCGTTCGCGCATAACTTCGGAGCTGGTGAGCATGGCGCTCATGGCGTACCAGGTTTCGAACATTTCGCGGCCATAGATGCCTCTAAGCGTGAGCATGTGGGTGACCACCTTGCCCCAGTTGATATCAATGGAAGAACTAGGCAAACCGAGCATGCAGATCTTGCCGCCGTGATTCATGTTCTCGATCATTTCTGGCAAGGCGCTTGCGTGTCCGGACATTTCCATGCCGTAGTCAAAGCCCTCGACCATGCCCAAATCACGCTGTGCTTGGCCGATTCGAGTGGTTCCTACGTTTACTGTCAGGTCCACACCCATGGATTGGGCCAGCTCGAGTCGTTGATCTGCGATATCGGTGATGGCGATCTTGCGTGCACCCACATGGCGGGCTACCGCGGCGGACATCAGACCGATGGGTCCAGCGCCGGTGATCAGTACGTCTTCGCCAACCATCGGGAATTGCAGCGCGGTGTGTACCGCGTTGCCAAAAGGATCAAAGATTGCGCCGAGCAATGGGGTGATGCGTTCGTCGCGGTGAATGTAAACGTTGCTTTCGGGGATCACCACATATTCGGCAAAGGCGCCATCGCGTTGCACGCCAACCGAGTCCACGTTGATGCACATCTGCTTGCGTCCGGCACGACAGTTGCGACAGATTCCGCAGACCACGTGGCCTTCACCTGATACGCGGTCTCCCACTTTGACGCCGTGGACAAAGGATCCAGTGTCAACAACTTCGCCGTAGAACTCGTGACCTGGCACCAGCGGCGTATTGATCATCGCTTTGGCAGCGTCATCGTAGGCTTCGATATGCAGGTCGGTGCCGCAAATACCGGTGGTCATCACGCGGATTTTGACGTCGTGGACGCCGACTTCTGGCTCGGGGCGGTCCACAAGTTCCAGTCCTGCGTGGGGGCCTGATTTGTACAGTGCTTTCATGCATGATCCTTTGGCGATGGCCGTCGGGATGTGCACTCGACGGACGGTCTTGCTTCAAGTGTCGCACTCAACTCGCACGGAAAACATATTAGAAGAAGATCGATCTACTGATCTATTGCTTTAGCATTTACTTCATGGAATTACATCAGCTACGGATTCTGCGCGAACTCGCGGATCTGGGTAGCGTCAATGCTGTAGCAAAGGCACTTTTTGTCTCTCCCTCTGCAGTTTCTCAGCACCTGGCTCAGTTGCAGCGCGGGTTTCCGGCACCCCTGACGCAGAAGGAAGGCCGTCGGCTGGTGCTGACCGCCGAAGGGAAATTATTAGCTGCGGCTGCCGCTACTGTGGCTTCGACCTTGGCCGAAGCTAATGCGCAAATTCGTACGGTTGATCAAGACCGAGACGTCCCCATTCGCATCGCTGGATTCCACTCGATCGGGCAGACAGTGTTTGCCCCGTTGCTCACCGTTCCGCAAGGACAACTGCCACCGCTGCACTTTTGCGATGAGGACGTTTCGCAACAAGATTTTCCTGCGCTTACCTCAACCTACGATTTGGTTCTTGCCCACCGCATGCCCCACACCGCGCCTTGGCCAGAAGATCGAATCAAGGTCATACCGTTGGCATTTGAACCTTTGGATATTGCCATCCATCAAGATCATCCGCTAGCCAAGTTTGATCAGCTTTCTCCCGCGCAGGTTATCAATGAACGTTGGGTAGTTTCTCGTCCGGGATACTCCCCCGCCGATGTCCTGGAGACCATTGCGGCCCTGGCGGGCAAGGCGCCTCGAATTGAGCACCGCGTGAATGACTACGCAACTGCCGCTGCGCTGGTAGAAGCCGGTGATTGCCTTGGGATTCTGCCACGATTCACCGTGCGTAAAACCATCGATCCGTCGGTGACTTTACGACCAATCAAAGGTTTAGATTCCGGTAGACAAATCGACCTTCTACTGCGGGCCGAACATCTGCACCGAAGCACCGTCAAAGATGTCATTGAAGCGATTCGAGAAGCGGTTCAGCGGTTGGTTATTGGTTAGCAAGGCCTGACGCCTCGAACACACAAGGCCCGCACTCAAGCGATCCATTGGGAGCGTGATTCAAAAGATGAGGACAGTGAGCTCCCCCTCCTAAAAAAGTATGATTTACAAGATGGATTTAGAAAGTATAGGTTGGTCAGTGCACAACTGTAAAAATCTCAAATGAGGTCCATCAAGTATTTTGCATGTCTACCGGCAAACACCTTGGAAACGCGACAGCCTTTTTGTCGCTTCAGCACTTGAGCACTTGCGATAGGTGTGTCGGGAAGCGCTCACGCCGTAAGGCCCGGGATGACTGAGAAGACGATGAATTCGATGGACTCAGCAAAACGAACGACAGCAAATCGTAGGACCCCTTCGCGCCATCGATCAGGTCCCAGAGGAAGTCCTGTTACAAGGCGATGAATAGACACGGCAGGCTTTGGGCGGTGCGCTCGGCGGAATGGTCGCAGAGCTGGTCGGGGTCGCAAAAATCCAAAAAGCATGCCCATAAGTGAAGAGGTCTCTATGAAAAAATCGACTAGAAACATCGTGTTACTACTTCTGGCCATCGCGGCAGGCACACTAATGATAGTTTTCGACAACATGCTTATTGGGGGCATCATTGCCGGCTGGGCGATCCTGTATTGGGGCTGGTCCATTGATGCGAACCAGGAAGTCACCGCCGACGCGCGAGAACTCAATCCTAAAGACATGAAGGAATATCGTCGGCAGCACCCCGACGCGACCATCGTTGATGCAGTCAACGCTTTGGTCCGTACTAAGTAGCCCACGACTTCGGGTGGCACGTGGAGTTGATGACGATCAATTAAAGTTGGAAGCAATGCACAGCGCACCGCATTGAGTTGTCTGACGTCAATGCCATTCCAGACAAGGGGACACAAATCTTATCGTCCTAAATTCGGCGCTCAACCCTTCCTGTGCTGCACATAGCGCGCGTCGATGCGTTTCTTACCAAGCCCTTCCACCCATGATTAGTGGGCGCGAGTCGGCGAGGTAGCTGAATTCCGGATTAAACAGGGATGCTGCCCGCGATTGTGCGCGGGCAGTATCCCTGTTGGCATCTGCAAATTAGCCGTTGAAGGTGTCCGGGTTAGGACCGGTACGACCGTCGCGGTCTAGTGCATCAATGCTTGCCAATTCTTCGCTGGTCAGTTCAAAACCAAACAGGTCAAGGTTGGCGATGATGCGTGATTCGGTGACCGACTTAGGGATGATGACGCGTCCCTGCTGTAGGTGCCAGCGCAAGACGACCTGCGCGGCGCTAATCTGGTGAGCCTCGGCAATTGCCAAGATGGTTTCGTCGGTGAGCATTGCGCCCTGAGCCAGTGGGCTCCAAGCCTCGGTGACGATACCGTTCTCAGCGTTAGCGGCAATCACTTCACGATTCTGCAATGCAGGGTGAAGCTCAACCTGATTTACAGCTGGAACGATAGTTCCTTGTGCAATCAGCTTGTTCAGGTGCTCAGGCTGGAAGTTCGAAACACCGATGGCGCGGATCCTCTTGTCGGCGTACAACTTCTCAAGAGCCTTCCAGGTCTCAACGTACAGTTCCTTTTCTGGAGCTGGCCAGTGAATCAAGAACAGGTCTAGGTAGTCCAGGCCCAAGCGCTCAAGGCTAGCTTCGAGCCCGGCGATGGTCTGCTCGTATCCCATCTCTGCGATCCAGAGCTTGGAGGTGATGAACAGTTCGTCACGGGCAATGCCGGACTGTGCCAATGCCTTGCCGACGCCCTCTTCGTTGCCATAGATCGCAGCGGTATCGATGCTGCGGTAGCCAGCCTTCAGTGCCGCTGCCACGGCGGTGGTGGTTTCATCGTTCGGTACCTGGAAGACACCAAAGCCGACCTGTGGCATTTCTACGCCGTTGTTCAGGGTGACGGTTGGGATTGCGGTAGTCATATCTAACTCCTTGAAATTACTTGAGGGACTTGTGAAAATTTTGGATTAGCTAGCTGGAACTAGCTCGGGTGCTGCTGCCGAAGACTTCTTGGCCAGGCCCATAGCAACAAGCACGAGGACCAATGCGGCGAAGGTGATGATCGCGCCGATCCAGATCGGCGAGGTGTAACCCAAGCCTGCAGCGATACCCAGGCCACCGGCCCAAGCACCTAGTGCGTTACCCACGTTGAAGGCACCGATGTTGGCACCTGATGCCAAGGTTGGAGCGTTGCCGGCGTACTGCATGATGCGGCTTTGCAGACCAGGAACGGTACCAAAACCGAAACCACCCATGAGTAGCAAGGCAACGATGGTTGCGATCTGGTTGCTTGCCAAGAAGCCGAAGACCACAAGCACAACGAGCAGGGCTGCGATGAAGAAGAGCAAGGTGCGGTCGATGCTCTTATCGGCCATGCGGCCACCGATCCAGTTACCCACAAAGAGGCCAACGCCGAAGAGCATCAGCAACCATGGCACGGTGGTTTCGTTGAAGCCGGTGATTTCGGTCAGGGTGTAAGCGATGTAGGTGAAAGCACCAAACATTCCGCCGTAGCCCAGGATGGTGACGCCCAAAGATAGCCAGACCTGCAAAGAGGTGAAGGCACCAAGTTCGCGTCGCAGTGAGATTCCTTCTGCTGCGTGCTTGATTGCTGGAACCAAGACGAGGATGCCAATCAATGCAAGAACACCAATAGCGGAAATAGCCCAGAAGGTTGAGCGCCAGCCGGAGTGCTGACCCAGCAGGGTGCCGAATGGAACACCAAGCACGTTAGCGGCGGTCAGGCCGGTGAACATGATGGCAATGGCGCCTGCCTTCTTATTGGCTGGGACCATGTCGGAGGCTACTACTGAACCGATGCCGAAGAATGCTCCGTGACAAAGGGCGGCGATGATGCGGCCAATCATGGCCACTTCGTAGGTGCCTGCCAGTGCGGTGAGCGAGTTGCCGATGATGAAGAGAACCAGCAAACCGACCAGTACCGGCTTGCGTGGAAGCCGAACGGTGGCGGCGGTCAGGCCCAAGGCTCCGACAACCACGCTGAGTGCATAACCGGAAATGAGCCAGCCTGCAGCGGCCTCGCTGACTGCGAAGTCGGTGGCTACGTCTGGCAGCAAGCCCATGATGACAAATTCAGTAAGCCCGATGCCAAAAGCACCGATAGCCAACGCAAGGAGGCCGAGCGGCATAGCGTTACTCCTGATACACTAGAAAAAATAGTTGCACACGCTTGTTATTGCGCGATGAATACTATCGTTGCACGCGCAACTAACCAGCGCAAGCAAGTAATTTGGAGGAAGCCATGGGAATCGCAGATGATGCGGTAGAAATCCGGGCACGAGGATGGCGTACATTGGCGTCATTGCACGGATTAATCGATGCCGCACTAGAAAAAGATCTCACCACTGAGGTTGGCCTGTCTGTGGTCGAGTACACATTGTTGGACGCTTTGAACCGGCAGGATGGTTGGCATATGCGCATGGCGCAGCTTGCTCGCGCCACTGCATTAAGCCCCAGCGCCACCACCCGACTAGTCACCCGGCTAGAAGATCGGAACCTGCTCTCACGCGTATTGTGCGCCGACGATCGCCGCGGGATCTACACCGAGCTGACCCCGTTGGGCCATGAGCTGTATCAGAAGGCCAAGCCCATCCACGATGCCACGCTAGAACGCATCCTGAAGCAAGCCGAAGAACAGCCCGAGCTGGCACCTTTGGCCCGCATTCTTCACGAGTTCTCACTGGCCTAGTCGATCGCCCATTGTGTAGAAGGGGTAGCTTGTTGCGTCCAAAATTCTCTGCCGTCCTCTTTGACTGCGACGGTGTACTCGTTGATTCTGAGTCCATCACCAACGCAGTTCTCCGACAGATGCTCATCGAGCTTGGATGGAACATTAGCCAAGAAGAATGCATCAGCATCTTCATCGGCAAAGCCCTGAAGGACCAGTGGGAACCAATCCTGACTCACACTGGCGTGCGTATTGATGAGCAGTGGATCAGCCAGTTCAGGGAACGTAGAGATGTCGCGTTGCGCTCAAACCTGCAAGCCGTGCCTGGCGCCTTGAACGCAGTGCAGCTGATTTCACGCGTGTATAAAAACAAGATCGCGTGCGCCACGGGAGCAGACCGAGGCAAGGTCGAGATGCAGCTGTCGATTACCGGGATGGCTTCTTGCTTCGGCAGTCACGTTTATAGCGGCATGGAATATGCGCACAGTAAACCGGCCCCCGATGTCTACTTGGCTGCCGCCGCTGGACTGGAGATTGATCCGACTCAGGCAGCCGTGGTTGAGGATACCGTTACCGGAGTGACCGCCGGCGTTGCGGCCGGAGCCACGGTCTTTGGATACTGCCCCGGTGGACCGATCAGCAGCACTAAGGAGAAACTCCTGGGTGCCGGCGCTACCGAGGTGTTCATGCACATGGATCAGTTGCCATCACTTCTTACCCAGGCCTAGCTGAGGAAAGAACCCGATAGTCGTCGGGGAGGAACTGGTCAGCCCCAGGGCTCCAAAGCAAAGCCCTTTCCTAACGGACCGCGCCCAGCCAACCAGGCAACTAGCTCGACACGCGCTTGCGGGCTCGCCAATCGTTCGGGAACGGTGTCCAGTAGATTGCCAAGATCCCACGCTACGTAGTCTTCGTTCCACTGGCTTGGCGTATATCCCAGCCCAAGATCAACAAGGTGCATTTGTACTTCGCGTAGGCGGTGAGCCGGGCAACCACCAACCCCATAGTGCCCACCTCCCATGAAATCGGAGTTGGGCCAGCCAGCCTGTTCGCTTTGCTCAAGAATTCCATCTAAACGGCGAACACTCGATTCCAGGTCAGCCAAGATTTCAGCTGCTGAGTCCTTCGCACCGTCCTCAATTTCCTGACGCCGTTGCTCTGGACCGTTCGCGTATTTGGGAACATCCTCACCGTTCAAGGCCCCGTCCATACGACGTGCATGTGCATCGGCATTTCGCGCAAGATGCGTCAACACGTGGCCCACCGACCAATCAGGCAAATTACTGTTCTGCCGCATTTCCGCCTCGCTGAGGCCAGCCACATGCTGCAATAATTCCGCGTGGGATTTGAGACATAAACGTGCCGCTATGCTCGGATTTTTCTCGAGATCCATGGTGATCCTCTCGCTGACCAGACCCGACAGTGCTCAGTTGCTTGAACTCAGCTTACGGTCTGAGCTGCCAAGGAGTACTCCCAGGCTCTCGCGTCCGACTATGCCCAGAAGATCATCGGCGCCAAGATCTGCGGTCAGCATGGCATATCGAAGTCCCCAACCACGCGCTCGTTTCCACGTTGGACTGCCAGCTTCAATGCCGTAACTCTCGAACGCACGACTAATGCCCACAGGCGTGAAATGCATCCAGAACATACCTAGATCCGAGGCCGGGTCGCCAACACACAAGTCCCCGTAATCAACGAGACAGACTGACGGATGTGGCAACTCGTGACCAACAACGGTGTTGTATGGATGCGGGTCACCATGCAGCCATACTGGGGCATCTTCATAGTTCTCCGCCTCCAAGGCATCCTGCCAAATTGCCAAAGCATCAGCTTGCAATGCGGCATCCAAGTTTGAAATTTGCTCATGAGTCCGCGCATCAACCAGCGTCAAGGCACAACCACGAAATTCGCTTCGCGGTTCCGGCGAGCTGGCGGGTTGATGCAGAGCTCGCAACAGTTCAGAAAATACTTCCGCGTATTCATCGCGATCTTGGCGTTTGAGTTGAGCTGCGCTATTTCCAGGAACGTAGCGGCAAATCGAAAAGGTAAAGGGGTAGCTGTCAGTCGGCTGACCTTCAAAGATCGCTAGGCCAATATCCACCCCGGTGTCCTTTGCCAATTGCGGAAGCCAACGGCGCTCTTTGACGCCGATCCCCTCCCCCATTTGTCTTCGGGGTAAACGGATCAGCAGGGAATCTCCGAGACGATAAACCTCGTTGTCCCAACCGGTGGCAAGATAGCTGATTTCTTCATGAGCCCACTGTGGCGCTTGCGTTGCTATCAGCCCTCGAACCATTGCCAGATCGATGGCGACTTCTGCCTCGGGCATGACGGACTTCTTAGCTGGCGGGTTGCTCATCGCTCAATACTAATCTTTCGCTTGGAATGGACCGTACTCTGACTCCTCGAAGCGAACTCAGAATTGGGACCGGCCTGCCGTCAAGAATTGATTTGGGAGCCGACCCTGATGGCAAAATGATGATCAAAAGCCACTTAGATTATTGAGGAAGCTGACCTCTATGCAGGCACTGCCCGTCGTTCGCTACGCAGATCTTTCGGCACAGCCGTGGAAGAACGGCAAGGGCGTATCGCGCACTGTCCTTAGCGATTCAGATGCCCGTGGGGCGTGGTCGTGGAAAGTTAGCGTAGCGGAAATTTCTCAGGCTCAGCCCTATAGCCAATACCCTGGAATCCAGCGGATTCAGGTCGCCCTAGGCCCTGGCGAGATCGACTTGAATATTGGTGGCCAAGCCCATCGTCTTCACGCAGGTGAACAGGTAGCGTTCGCTGGTGAAGATGAAGTTTCAGTTGCGCCACTTGGCACTGGATTCTTGGCCCTCAACCTTATGTTCGTCGGCGAAAAGTGGGAGGCCAAGGTGTCGACTATCGGCGCTGCCAGCCTCAGGGCAACAAGTGGGGAAGGGAAAATCCTTGTTGCACAAGATGAGTATTGCCGGGCTGACGGCGAGCCTCTGGCTCGGCTGGATGCACTCATAGTTCCCGCAGAATCGCAGGTCACCACCGCGGGTCATTTTTATCTGGTGGCCTTCACCCCTTTAGCCAAGGTCAGTGACTCCGAGGCCTGAACTCGTTAGCGATGCGTCCCGGTCAAGTACCTTTGGATGGTCGGGCCGACCTCAGCGACGATCTCCTCATGAGTCCGCGAGGAAATGTCCGGGAGTTGGATGACATAGCGGGTGAAGCCAATGCCGAGCATGTGAGCGGCGGCCAGGGCAACTCGCTTACTTTGATCCGGATCAGCTTCGGAGAGCTGCGGAACGCCCCGCATTCGTGATCCGAGGACCGTCTTGAGCATATCCACCGCGCTATTTGAAGTGGAAGCGGACCGAACTAGTGCCAACATGATGTGGCGAGTTTCCTCTTCTTCCCAAAGGTGAAGGTAGGTATCGACCACTCGGGAACCTATATGGGCAGGATCACCAAGAAAGGCATTTCCTAGTCGCTGTGGGATGGTTGTGTGCTCAGTCAAGGTTGTCGCAAATAGGGTCGCCTTGTCCCCATAGAAGTGGCGAATCAGTGCGGGGTCAACACCGGCTGACGTGGCAATAGTTCTAATTGACGTCGAGTCATAACCCCTCTGCGAAAACAGTTCTCGCGCAGCATCCAGAATTGCTTCCTTCGTGCCACTGTCACCGGAACGGCGTCCAGTGGGGCGCTTATGGAGGGGCTGCTCGTCTTGATCACTCATATTTCCAGTATACTTCTACACCTGAGGAATTCCTCAGGTGTAGAGTTAATGATCAAGAGCCATGACATCTCGAAAATCTGACTCTGCGTGGAGAAGCCCATTCGAGACCCAACAGTTCTCGGCGAAAGCCACTCTCCGCCATAAAACTTCCCTCAAGAAGACCGTCGGTCGCAGATTTTACCTTTCTGCCACTGCCCGCCCTCGTGCTGAAATCAACGGAGGAGTCAGCCATGACATCCCAAGCAACCACCCCAACACCACATACAAAATGGCCAGTCGCGGTGGTCATCGGAGCCCTAGCCTCACTCGTGCTGGCAGTGGTTGTGCTCGCCTTCCTCTGGCCCGGCAAAACCGCGCAGGCAGAAAATCTGCCGGTCAGCATTTCAGGCGATCAGGCCAAAGTATCCGCTCTCCAAAGTGCCATGGGCGAGAGCAATACCTTTGAGTTCGTCACGGCACAAGATCGCGCGGATGCCGTGGACCAAATTGAATCCCAGCAAACGTACGGAGCCATCGTCCTGGGTTCAGGCACCGAAGTTCCTGAGGTTTTGACTGCTCCCGCAGCAAGCCCGGTATCAGCTCAGATGCTAACTGGCGTAGCTACCCAGTTGCAGGCTCAGGTGTCACAGCAAGTAGCTAAAGCTGGCGGCGACCCAGCGTCCGTGAAGGTCGCGGTCACCCCAGTGGTCCCCTTCTCCGAGCATGATCCAAATGGTTCCGGGCTTGCTTCAGCGTCCTTCCCGATGGCCATCGGCGGCATGATTGGCGGCGTACTTATTTCATTGCTGATCACCGGCCCAGTGCGGCGTTTGGTCGCCGTAGCTAGCTTTGCAATTTTCGCAGGGCTCGTTATCGCGTTCATTATGCAGACCTGGTTCCAGTACCTTCAGGGTGAATTCTTGATGAATTCCCTGGCCATGGGACTGACAATGATGGCAACCGCATCCTTCATCGTTGGCTGCACCTCACTGATTAGCCGGGCAGGTATCGGAATCGGCGCCGTACTGACGATGTTTATCGGCAATCCCCTGTCGGGTGCAACCATGCCGTGGCAATTCTTGGCTGCCCCATGGGGTGCGATCGGACAGCATCTGGTCCCAGGCGCTTCCGGATCACTCATTCGATCGCTGAGCTACTTCCCTGAAGCTTCTACCGCTGGTCAGTGGTGGACTCTTGGCGCATGGGTCTTGCTCGGTGTCGTATTAACTTTGATTGGGCATTTCCGTGCCAAAGAATCAATGCACATGCCAGAAAGCACGCTGGAAACAGCCCATGCTGGGAAGCACGCTTCCTAATTTAGCTGGGCCGTCAACTTGTTGATGGCCCAGTTGACGTGCTTCTCAATAGAACACTTTTCAAGAGCACGGACGGATCTGATCCGCCGTGCTCTAGAAGTAGACTCTGGACTAGTCGCTTACCTATCCAGATAAGGAACTGTCCTCAGGATCCGGTCTAGAATCATGGCATGAGTTCATCGGCAGCCAGCGAACAAATTCTCGTTCAACTTATCCTTGAAAAGTTTGACCAGCTCTATAAAACTGTCGATGACATTCCGGAGGAATTGATCAATAGATGCTTGCCTATCGAAGGCAGCAATTCGCCGGTGCAAATCTTGTTGCACTGTTGTGGCATGACGCGTCGCTGGTCTTCAACGGTCAACCTCGGCATCGCAGTCCCCCGCGACCGAGACGCTGAGTTCAACGCAAAAATGGTGAAGGCGGAAGCGTTGATGTTGGCTTCCGAAGCCCGAACAGCATTCGTTGCAGATATCTCGCGCACCGAGTTACAGCAGCCTCCCGCCGTTATGCCACCGGGTCGTGATGTCGAATATTGGATGGCCACCTGCGAAGGCGTCCTCATGCATGTGCACAAAGAGCTTTGCCAACACCTGGGCCATCTAGAAATCACTCGTGATTTCTTGTGCCACCCCGCTAAATGAGATCTTGATCAGCGAAGTCAGACTTGCAAGTCGTTCCAGTCGAACCGGGTAGTTTCACCACTCTCCCAGTCCTGACGGAGAATTGCGTAGGCGACTGACGCCATTCTTGTACCGTCATCGGCGGGCCAACTCATCCGGTAGTGGGCCTCCTTGAGGAAACCTGCTTTAACGAAAGTTTTACGCATCGCAAGATTGTCTTCTCTGGTTTGGCCCTCGAATCGCAGAGTCTCAGGGTGGTCATTAAAAACCTTGTCGGTTAATTCCTTCAGCACTAGGACACCCAGACCTAATCCCCGATAAGTCCCCGCCAAGCGCAGGTCAAACATTGGGGTGTCGTCTTCCAGGTCTTCCAGCACTGCCATTCCGAGGCATTCGCCGTCGCCAATGATCCAAAAACCCTGGCTCTCGTTGTTCCAATATCTTCCGCCATCGACTACCCCTGTTAACTCCACTTCTGTCCATTCTCGACGAACGTGGAACGGGAAGTTGTTGGTAGATAAAAACGTGACGATGGCGTTGCTGTCTTCCGGTCCCATCGACGTAAACGAGATCTTCATGGCGCCAGCCTACACAAACCATGTCGGTCTTGATTACCCTATTCATGAATGCAGGTGTCAATCTCGCTCTAGAAAATGGCCACTGTCATGTCATACCTCTGTCAATGAACTCAAGACGTCCTGCGTGGAAACCACCTTAGCAAAGCCACCTCCATGCAGATTCGTCGCCGTAACCTGCATGAGAGTGGCTGCCGAAATTACGGTGCCATCGGGTCCTGCCAGATCAAAAGTTCGGGTAGCGTCGAGCGGCACGATGACATCGAACCCAAGATTGCCTCCCATGCGAGCGGTCGTTTCTACACAAAAGTTGGTTTGGATTCCACAGACCACAATCTGATTGATCTGCCTAGCTCTAAGCCACTGTTCCAAATCCGGAGCACCATAGAATGATGAGTTCACCGTTTTGGACACCAATAGATCAGGGATGACTGCCTGCACCGATTCTTGAAGTTCATTTCCGGGCCCTTGGACGTACAAGGGCGAATCCGAATTTCGACTATCGTGCCTAACTATGACTATCGGCATTTGCTTTGAGGACCAAGCCTTTAGCAGTTGCTCAACGTTGTTCTCGCATGCGGGGTAATTGATCGTTGGACCCCATGAGGCATCGTAAAAACCATGCTGCATATCAACCACAATCAATGCTGTCTTTTCATTTCTAATCATGTCTCTAGTTCACCAGTGTTCAAAGGACTCAACCAGTGGCAGGAATGACAGTGTTCGATAAGATTGCGCCATGACCATTGTGGGAATCTTAGTTGGCCCGGGACGCCGTGCGTTTGATCTTGCGGTTGTGCGCGAGGTGTACGATGACCGCTCGGATCGAGGGCTCCCTCGGCCGACGGTGCGAATCCTTGCCGCCAGGGCAATCACTGATCTTGATCCGCTCCACTCGATACGCCGCACCCATGGTCTGGATACGGTGGAGGAGCTCGACATGCTTGTGGTTCCTGGAAGTGAGGACCCACTCGCGGAACTTGATGCTCGGGAAGTTTCAACGGTTGCACGGGCCGCATCAGCCGGCGTTCTTGTAGCATCGTTATGCACCGGGGCATTCACGCTGGCTGCCGCCGGACTTCTTGATGGACGACAGGCAACGACGCACTGGCGTTATGCCGATGAACTAGTCCGACGCTACCCAAGAATTCACGTCAAAGCGCGCGATTTATATTGCGGCGAAGACAAAGTATGGACTTCGGCCGGTGTCACCGCTGGAGTTGATCTCTTATTGCAATTGGTTCGTCTGGACTGGGGAACCAGCGCCGCAGAGACTGTTGCAAAGGCTATGGTCACCCCAGTTTTTAGGCCGGGTACTCAAGCTCAATACGCGGATACGAACACTCCAACAAGCTCAGCGCCATCAGTCGAAAACCTGCATTTTGAGGTTAGAGCAGATCTTCAACGACCGTGGAGCGTCAAAGATCTCTCAGCAATTTGCGCAATGTCTCCCCGGACTTTTCACCGTTGGTTCTCTGCCACTGTAGGAACAACACCGGTCAGATGGCTCAATGATCTACGAGTGCAAGAGGCTCAACGGCTTCTTGAACAAACTGGCTTGTCGGTTGGTGCCATAGCTCGCGACGTCGGCTTCGCATCAGACGATCTACTACGAAAGCACTTCACCGCCAGGCTGGGGATCACACCAACCAGTCACGCATCGACGTTCCGTCAACCACGTCCTTGATGAACTGAGACTTTCTGCTCGTATAGGCAAGGCGGTCGCTTCCAACGCTCTTGGCCAATCCCAGTTTCAGATTTACGTAGCAATGACCAAAGTTGCCTCTGTTCTGAGTCGGTCTCGAAACGCCATATGATCTTGTTCCCACTTTGATCCAGTCTCACACACGTGAACATGCACGGTTCGTGGTTTCCCCGCAGGCGGGCGAAAGAGACGATGATCGGTTTGTCGATGTCGCACCACCGGGCTCAGACCTTCAAGGGCACTACGATGCACAGACGCGTCTGCGATATCTGGAATGCCAAATATTGATGCTCAGCGAACGCTTGAGCTCGATCAATTCACGTTTCGCCGACGAGCAGATGACATTTTTCCTTACAGGTGGCTCCACTCATCCAAAAGGACTATAGAAAATCACTTGACGTGAGCATAGTGTTAAAGCCGACTAGAAAATACCATTTGCACCGCGTTGAAGCTTGGTGCCGCTCATGCTGAAGGGAACGTGGGGCTTTTGCTGGCTTGGCTAGGGTTAGACGGTAAATCCAAAAACGAATCGGTGCCACTTTGGAACGGTGTCAGCGAAAAGGCCAAATGGGGTTCGCTTCTGGTGTGTCTAGGAATATCGTTCCTGACTTTCGCCATCACGCGTTGGTTATTCAATGACTACACAGAAGTACTGGGCTTTGTTCCTTGGATTTCCGGTGCCGGCGTCTTGCTCATTTCGTCGCTCCTCGTCGAGCGATCCCTTACCAGAGCCTCATTGACCTCACGCACTCCAACTGATGACAAACTGTAGTTCGCATTTGTTCCATAAATACCTCCAGTAAAATACTGGAGGTATTCTTGTATTACACACCCTAGCTTGCGCTAAATAACCAGATCACTCGATCAATCGTCGTTCATTATTGGCAGTCGCATGTGCTCCATTTGGAGTGGAGCTTAGCTCCGGGGACCATATCCAAGCCGTCAAACAATCGTTTTAGTGCGGACCGGACAACATGCCGGAGTAACGCACTACCCGACTGGTTTCCCGTTTTCACCCAACACCGCTTGACCGTCAGTATGCAGTGGGTTCTTGGTCGTTGGTATCCAGGCGCAACGAGCCTGCATGCCCGATTCCGCTTGTTCATCCCTGATCATCACGGAGCCTAGTGACCACTGTCCATCTTCAGTTACTTCACCGACAGCATCTGGTCCGGCCATGTAGCCCATCATTGCTTGAGGCTTCAGAGGCATCTTGCTCTTGGCATTCGGGGCAGAATAAATCGGGATTGAAACCGCGATAGTCTCACCCTTTGCCTCCGGATGACAGTAACCGCCATATCCCCCAGGCTGGTCCGTACGCACAAGATGGTACTGGTCATCGCCAGCAAACTTTTGGACGCCTACCGTTCGTTCCTGCTTCAGCGGGCCATTTTCAGAACACGCAGTATCTTGGAAGTTGCTGCGTAGATATTCAGTGATTTTGATGCCTCGTTTGGCAGGGACAACACTGCGAACTGTTGATCCGCAATTATGCGTATAAGCGATCTCGCCGGGAACCTGAACAGGTCCCTGTTTGGTAGCTACCCACGCAATATAGTGTTGCCAATAAGCGTTGCCGGAAGTGCTCGTAAACGCTGCGACGGCATCGTCCACGCCGTCACAGTTCAGATCCGCATAAACAATCTTGCCAAGCTCAAAACTGCTGAATTCGTCACTGGCTTTCGAGTCAACAAGCTTTACTTTGCTGTCTTTCTCCGAAGCAGCCAACGGGTCAATCCAAGTCTTATTTCCAAGATCTGCATCTCGTAGAGACTTGATCGCAGGCGCCGTTTTACTTGGCGAGGGCACAAGTGTGGGCGTAGTAGTCTTCAGCTCAGAATCGGGTGAACTACAGCCAGCAAGCAGTAGGCCCAGAGTTGCGACAAAGCCGAAAATCTTTACTCCACGAGATGCATTGATCATGCTCAGATTTTATCCGAATATCAAAATGCCTCATAAAACCATGAGTCATCAACATGACATCATTACGGCTTCGGTTAAAACGCTGGCCCCGGACTTCCCAAAAGGGAACTCCGGGGCCAGCACGACCTAGCTGAAGTGTTAGGACTAGAGTCCCAGCTTCTCCATCACGATTTCACGAACGCGGCCGGCGTCGGCCTGTCCGCGGGTAGCCTTCATGACAGGGCCCATCAGCGCACCGATGGCCTGCATCTTGCCGCCCTTGATCTTCTCGACGACATCAGGCATGGCAGCCATGGCATCATCCACGGCCTTGCCCAGTGCGTCATCGTCGTTCACTACAGCCAAGCTGCGCTTGTCAACGATTTCGCTTGGGGAGCCCTCGCCAGCAATGACAAATTCCAGTACCTGGCGAGCGATCTTATCGTTGATCTTCTTGCCCTCAATGAGCGAGTTCAGTTCAACGATGGTCGCAGGAGTAACGCCCAGAGCAGCGATGTCCTTGTCCGCAGCCTTGGCCAGACGAGCGATCTCGCCCATCCACCACTTACGGGCTACAGCAGCCGAGGCACCAGCAGCAATGGTTGCTTCGATCTCGTCGAGCACACCGGCGTTGACGACGTCGCGGAATTCCTTGTCCGCGTAGCCCCACTCAGCCTTCAGGCGCTTGCGACGCTCGGCCGGTGGTTCTGGCAGACGGCCGCGCAGCTCTTCGATCCACTCAACGGTGGTGACGATAGGCACCAGGTCAGGCTCTGGGAAGTAGCGGTAGTCATCAGCATCTGACTTTGGACGACCCGAGGTGGTGCTACGGGTATCTTCATGCCAGTGGCGGGTTTCCTGAACGATCTTGGCTCCGGAATCCAGCACCGCTGCGTGACGCTCGATCTCGAAGTGCACTGCGTGCTCAACGGCGCGCAAGCTATTGACGTTCTTGGTTTCGGTACGGGTACCGAACTTCTCGGCGCCCTTGGGCATCAGCGAAACGTTGGCGTCGCAACGTACGTTGCCGCGTTCCATCTTGGCGTCCGAAACACCCAGGTTCTTCACGATTTCGCGCACTGCAGCCACGTAGGCCTTGGCCAGTTCTGGTGCGCGCTTGCCAGCACCAGTAATTGGCTTGGTGACGATCTCGACCAGTGGCACACCTGAACGGTTGTAGTCCACCAGCGAGTAGTCAGCACCCTGAATACGACCGGTTGCGCCACCCATGTGGGTCAGCTTGCCGGCGTCTTCTTCCATGTGGGCACGTTCAATCTCAACGCGGAAGATTTCGCCATCTTCCAGCTCAACGTCCAGGTAGCCGTCGTAGGCAATTGGATCTTCGAACTGGGAGGTCTGGAAGTTCTTTGGAGTGTCCGGGTAGAAGTAGTTCTTCCGGGCAAAGCCGCACTTCTCGGCGATCTGGCAGTTCAGTGCCAGGCCGATCAGGATGGAGTACTCGACGGCGGTCTTGTTGACCACTGGCAGTACGCCGGGCAGGCCCAGGTCTACCGGGGTGACGTTGGTGTTCGGCGCATCGCCAAAGGCGTTAGGTGCGTCGGAGAACATCTTGGTCTTGGTGTTCAGCTCGACGTGGACCTCAAAGCCCAGTACCGGATCGTAGCGATCCAGTGCTTCGTCGAAGTCGACCAATTCATCGGTGTAGTTGCTCATGATCTCTAGGCCTCCTGCGCGATCGAAGCGGTGTCAATGGCTGGTGCCTGCGAGATCAGCGACTGACCCCACTGCTTTTCCAGCAGGGTTTCCAGTGCGGCGCCGGCACGGTACAGACGTGCGTCTTGGAAGGCCGGAGCCAGGAACTGGATGCCTACCGGCAGGTTCTCGGACAGGCCGCCAGGCACGGTGATGCCTGGGATGCCAGCGAGGTTAGCCGGGATGGTTGCCACGTCGTTGAGGTACATGGCCAGCGGGTCATTGTCGTTGGCGCCCAGCTCAAAAGCTACGGTTGGAGCGGTTGGCGAAATCAGTACGTCAGCCTGCTCAAACGCGGCGTCAAAGTCACGCTGAATCAGGGTGCGGACCTTCTGCGCTGAACCGTAGTAGGCGTCGTAGTAGCCGGCGCTCAGTGCGTAGGTACCTAGGATGATGCGGCGCTTAACCTCATCGCCAAAACCAGCGGCACGGGTGGAACCCATAACCCGCTCGATGGTCATCGGACCCTCTTGTGGAAGCACACGCTTGCCAAAACGAACACCGTCGAACTTGGCCAGGTTGGAGGATACTTCCGAAGGCATGATCAGGTAGTAGGCGCCCAGCGCGTACTTAAAGTTCGGGCAGGAAACCTCAACGATTTCTGCGCCGGCAGCCTTGAGCAGTTCCAGCGACTCGTTGAAGCGTGCCTGCACGCCTTCCTGGTAGCCCTCGCCCTGCAGTTCCTTGATGACACCAACACGCAGCCCCTTCAGGTCTCCGGTGGCGCCAGCCTCAGCGGCAGCAACCAGACCTTCAAGGTCCTTTGGCAGTGAGGTGGAATCCTTCGGATCGTGTCCGCCGATCAATTCCTGCAGGTAAGCCGAGTCCAGCACGGTACGCGATACCGGGCCGATCTGGTCCAGCGAGGAAGCCATAGCGATCGCACCGTAACGCGATACCGCGCCATAGGTTGGCTTCACGCCAACGGTGCCGGTGACAGCACCTGGCTGGCGGATGGAACCACCGGTGTCGGTACCCAGTGCCAGTGGAGCTTCAAAAGAAGCCACTGCAGCAGCCGAGCCGCCGCCGGAACCGCCAGGAATGCGGTTCAGGTTCCAAGGGTTGCGAGTCACACCGTACGCGGAGTGCTCGGTGGAGGAACCCATGGCAAATTCATCGAGGTTGGTTTTGCCAAGCATTGGCAGCTTGGCAGCACGGATCTTCTCGATCACGGTTGCGTCGTACGGGCTCATCCAGCCTTCGAGCATCTTTGATGCTGCGGTGGTTGGCTGGCCCTTGGTGACGATCAGGTCCTTGATGGCGATGGGCACGCCGGCCAGTGGGTGCAGTGCTTCTGCGTCGGCGCCGCCTGCGGCACGGATGGCGTCAACTTCTGCTGCTACGGCGAGCGCCTCTTCGGCGTTCACGTGCAGGAAGGCGTTGAGCGCGCCGTCCACTTCAGCAATGCGATCCAGGTGCGCCTGTACTGCCTGCACGGAAGTGACTTCGCCAGCGCGCAGCTTGGCGGCCAACTCGGTGCCGGAAAGCTTAATCAGTTCGTTCATGAAATTATTCACCGTCCAGAATTGCTGGGACCTTAAAGCGGTCCGAATCAGAATCTGGGGCGTTGAGCAGAACTTCGTCGATGCTCAGCGTCTGCCCCACCGTGTCTTCGCGCAACACATTGGTCAGCGGGATTGGGTGGCTGGTGGCTGGGACGTCGGAGGAGGCGACTTCGCTGACGGACGCAATGGCACCGACGATAGCGTCGAGCTCACCGGTCATTTTGTCCAGCTCTGCGCCGCTCATCTCGATGTGGGCAAGGTGTGCCAGATGCACAACGTCCTCACGGCTGATGGCAGACATGTATCTCCCTTAAATGGCGGTTTGGTTTCATAGACAAGTCTATCCCTTACGCGCCGACCATCAGACCTTTATGTGCCCGGTTCGTTATGCTGTGCGCAATACCAAACCAGTGAGTTCTTGGCCCAGCGCGTTCTCCCAGTAGCCGATGACCCCATCAGCGCTGGAAGCGCCGGATACTGGCTTGCGGATGATCGCGGCCTCTTTGCCCGCAGGGTTGCCGTTGACCTTGATCCGTGGATCATCGGTGAATGACTCACTATGGTGCTGGGGTGCGGTCTTGCCAGCGAGCAATTGACGCGCTTGGGCGGCAAAGACCGGGTCGCCGGCAGCATCGTAAATGTAGCGCGGACCTAAAATGGCGTGCTCGCTGATGCCGATCAGATGCTTTTCTCCCCCGGGCAAGGGTGCACCACGGTAGGTGAGCGGCAGGTGGTCAACCACGTCAGAAGTGTCCGAATGGTCCGCGTAGATACGTAGTTCTATCCCAACTTCACCTTGCGGGTCTTCTAAGCGGAAACCGCCGATGTGCTGAAGTTTTGGGGTGCCTTTACCCGTATAGAAGTTCTGCTTGGGCAGCCAAGCGGAAACCAACTCGTTTTTGGTTGGCGACATACTGGTGTTGTAGACAATTCCCATGCGCTTAGTCTGTCAATTGCATCATTGCGACACAAGTCCTGAGCAACGTTCCTTGACTGCGTCCTGCTTTACTACTTAGCTGCTGCTTCAAGCATGGACTTGACCAGCGGGCCAGCGCTTTGCGCGCCACCGTCACCATCTTCAACAAACGCCGCAACGGCCAAGTCGCCTTGGGCAACGATGGCCCAGGCGTGAGCGTTGCGCTCGCTGTCATATTCTGCGGTGCCGGACTTGCCGATGATCTTTGCCCCGCTCAAGGAGTTCAGATCCTTCAGGGTTCCGTGATCAATGACCTCGGCCATCATGTCGGAGAGTTGTTTGGCTTCATCTTCGGTGAGAGCTGAGGCTGCCTTGGCTGGGGCCTTGGGCTCAGGTGAAGTTACCAGCTTAGGCTGGACGGTGGACTTGGCCTGGACCGAGGCGACCACGGTGGCCATACCCAGTGGCGAAGCTTCCACTACGCCCTGACCAATCATGTTGGCCGCCTGAGTGGTTCCTTCTGAATCATCGGGCACCGAGCCGAGCACTGCGCCAACACCGGTTCCGTCTTCGCCGGTCAATCCTAGGGCTGCGGCAGCTTCAGAGAGCTTCTTGCCGCTGATTTTTGAACCTTCATTGATGAAGACGGTGTTGCAGGATTGAGCAATGGCTTCGGACAGTGGGATGGTTCCAAGCTCGGCTGCTGGATAGTGGTCATAGTTCTTGAATGTTTTGCCGTCCACGGTGGTGCTGGCGGTGCACTCGACCTTGGTATTTGCGGTGGCCCCGTCACGAACCATTGCCAGCGCACTGATTACCTTGAATGAGGAGCCAGGTGCGTAGGATCCCTGAAGCGCGGTGTTCAGTCCGGAGCTCACCGGGCCTGAGGAAGCAGCGAGAACACTGCCATCTGATGGGCGGATCGCAACAATACCGGAATTTGAATCCGCGTCGGCGATGAGCTTATCTGCAGCCTTTTGCAGATCCATGTCCAAGGTGGTTTCCACATTTTTGCCGGCCACCGGCTTGGTGGTGAACAGCTCCGCCTGGGCCTCGTTGGCTTTGTTGTAGCGCGAAACCTTGATGCCGTCGGTGCCCGAAAGAGTGTCATTGTAGGCCGACTGCAACCCGGAGGTACCAACCTGGTCACCGCTCTTGATCTTGCCGTCAGACTTCTTGATGATTTCTGCGGTTGCTTCGCCCACGGCGCCTAGGAGCGGTCGGGCAAATTCGCGAGTGGGAGCCAACGGAATTTCATCGTTGGTGAAGGTTGCGCCCTCAATCGCCTTGATCTCGTTGTCGCTGACCTCACGACTGGAATCATCGCGTAAGACGATCGCTGGCACCCAGGCCTTGTCGCCAGCGGCCAGCACGGTGCTCACATACTGGTCTTCGTCAATGTCTACGAGCTTGGCTAGTTTTTTAGCCGAGGCTTTCCAGTTGGCTTTCTCGGTGCGGGTCTTATCCAGACCCACACGGATTACTGGCCGGTTGGTGACGATCTTGTCGCCACCGGCGGCAGTGATGCTGCCGCGGTCCGCTACTTCCACAGTGGCTTTGAGGTAGTCCCCTGCCTGCAAGTCCGGGGCAAGCACTGCTGGGTCGAAGCGCAGCTTCCACGCGTCGGCGTCTTTATCAAATTCCCAGACGGCTTTGGTGGTGTAGCTGAAGTCTTTGTCGGTGTCATCAACGTCCCACACGGTGGTGATATCGGCCGTCGCGGTTTTGATGCCGTCCGTTTCTTCCTCGTCCTTGGCCACTGAACTCACGGTGCTGCTGTGCTTAACTTCGCCCATGGAACCAAAGGCGGTCTTTTGTTCACTGGCCGCAGCTTGTGCATCGGAGCTTGCGAACTGGACGTCGCTGAAGTCACCGGAGTTGATTGCCGAAGCTAGGGCGTCGGCGGACGGTGCTGGGTCCGGTGTTTTTGCGCTGCACGCACTGAGGGAGCCCAAGGCTAGGGCGGCAACTGACAGGGCAACAACACTACGACGAAGAGCACTCATGGAGCCATTCTATTCATGCTGACAGGCCGGTTCACAATAACCTGTCGGTCTGCCTCAGATTATTTCTTTCGAGTAGACCACCAGCTTGATATCGGTACCGGGCACCGTCCAGTCGCGCTGTGAATCGTGCACAAAACCCATAGATTCATACAGGGCTCGAGCTGTATTCCAGCTCTGCCCAGTAGTCAGGCTCACCGCGCTGATATTTGGCAGACTGCGAGCACGATCAATGCTGGCTTGAACCATGGCTCGGCCCACTCCGCTGCGCTGCGCCGAAGGGTCAACACTGAGCATGCGGATCTCCAATTCGCCAGGACGTGCAATGTCCGCGTAGTCGCTGCCTACTTGGATAAGAGTCATGGAGCCAAGGATCTGAGCATCGCGGCGGGCAACATAAATTTCGGTTTGCTCGGCACGCTCTGCGACCTTTTGTGCAAATTTCAGATACTCGTGGTCGGGACTGTCAAAGTGTCCGGCGGCAAAATAGGAGCTCGCGGTCAGCTCCCCCACCCGCTGGTAATCCTGGGGCGTGGCCAGTTCTATGAGTATTCCGCCGTGGACGCTTGTGAAAGTTTCTGCCTCATTCATGGTGCTTCAAGTGTGCCACGGTCTGCGCAGAATTAGACGAGAGAAATATTGACTCCGGGCCTTGCACAAAGGTTTGTTAATAGAGTTAACTAACCTCATGAGCTCCGAAACTGTCTTACGTCGCGACGGGACCTTTCTGTCGCACGGTGGCGCCGTCTTGCCGGCGCACGGCAGGGAGCAGAACTTGTCCCTGGTGTTACAGAACTTAATGGAGCGCGGAGCGCTAAGCCGAGCCGAGCTTTCTCGCGCCACCAAACTCACACGAGTCACCGTCTCAGAATTAGTGGCAGAACTTTTGCTCCGGGGCCATGTCATTGAAACCGGTCCTAAAGAAGGAAAACGCCCGGGCAAGCCAGCAACACTGGTGGATCTCAACCGCCCTGGGCTGCGCATTATCGGCGTGGATCTTTCCGGAATTCTCCCGTTCCGCGCCGCCATCATGGATCTTGATGGCACCCTTCTTCAAAGCTTCACCTTGGACAGCCATGAGCAAGGAGCCACCGGCGAGACTGCAACTGCCCAGCTGTTAGAACTCGTGAATCAGGCCCTGGCTCAGTGCACGGAGCCAGTAGTAGGAATTGGCATTGGCACACCCGGCATCGTGACCGAGCAGGGTGTGGTCCGATTAGCCGAAAAGTTTGACTGGGTCGACTACGACCTACGCAACAAAATCCAGCAAGCTACGAACACGAGAACCCATGTTCTTAATGACGCTGACTGCGCCACCCTTGCTGAGCACACCTTCGGGCACGGCAGCGAACATATGCTACTGCTTCGCCTTGGACGAGGTGTGGGTTGCGGCGTGATCACCCACAACACCTTGGTGCGCGGTTCGAAATTTGCCGCCGGCGAACTCGGCCACGTTAAACAAGATCCTACAGCGAACAAGCCCTGTAGCTGCGGTGAGACAGGTTGTTTGGAAGCCTACGCGTCAGTGCCCGCCATCCTGCAAGCAATAGCTTCTGGGCAGTCTGCCGAAGAAGTCGGGCAACAAGCGAGCGTTGCTCTAGCCAACGCGTTGGCGCCACTGATCTCGGTGCTCGATATCCGCAATGTCATTTTCACCGGACCGCCAGAAGTAGTTAATCCGCAGATGGCTCAATGGTTGTTAGACGCCCTTGCCGAACGTTCACGGACCGCGCGTGGCGAAGATTTCCAACTGAACATCAGTGATGACCCCGAGCACCTGGTGTTACGCGGTACAGCAGTGAACGTACTATTCCACGAACTAGGCATTTCATAACCAACAACAGAACGGAGAGTACACATCATGCGCGTGCTCGTAGGTGAATCAGCACAAGAGGTAGCAAAGATCGCTGCCAGCAGTGTCCTTGAGGGTCTGGCCAACCATGGCGCTGGACGGAAACCGGTCCTTGGCTTGGCCACCGGCTCCTCTCCCCTAGGTCTGTACCAGCAGCTAGCTGCTGCAGTTAAAGATGGCCGCGCTGACTTTTCGCAGGCTCAAGGTTTTGCACTCGATGAGTACATCGGCATTCCCGATACACATCAGCAGTCGTACCGACAGACGCTGATCAATGAAGTCTGCAATGTGATTGGCTTGCCAGCCCAGTCACTACACACCCCTGTGGGCCTCGGCGAATCATTGGAAGCTATTGAATCCGACGCATCAAACTACGACGAGTCGATTGCCGCCGCTGGAGGCGTCCAGGTGCAAATTCTTGGCATTGGTTCCAACGGGCATCTGGGGTTCAACGAACCCGGATCCGCACTACGTAGTCGCACCAGAGTTAAGCGACTGGCAGCCAAGACCCGTCACGACAACGCTCGGTTCTTTGACGGAATCGACGGTGTACCCACCCATTGCGTCACCCAAGGTCTAGGCACAATCCTCGAAGCCGGACGGTTGGTTCTTGTAGCCACCGGGGCTGGCAAGGCCGAAGCCATCGCCGCTGCCGTCGAAGGACCACTGACAGCTTCCTGCCCCGGATCGGTTCTGCAGCTACACCCCGACGCGGTAGTTGTACTAGATGAAGAAGCTGCAGCTGGACTAAAACTTCGCGAATACTATGCTGATGCCGCTGCTGGACTCTCCGATATACAGTTACGCCTGCAATAGAACGGGCCCTGATGTGCCCTAATGTGGCAGACTGACAGGCATGGCCGTGTATTTTGAATGTTTCACCAAAACGGAGATGACCCGCGAAGAGCTCTTCGAAAAATCGTTGAACATCGATGCTCACTCTGGTTCCATGGCCGAATCCGGGGAGCGGGCAGTTGATGGTGTAGTTACCGGACAGATCGCACTGGGTGAGCAGGTCACCTGGCAGGCAAAGCATTTTGGTCTGCCAGTTCGAATGACCTCAGAAATCCTTGAACTGGATGCCCCAAGAACATTCACCGATCAGCAGGTGTGCGGACCATTCAAAAAGTTCCATCATGTCCACGAATTTTTTGAGAGTACAACGGGCACCCTCATGGTGGATCAGATCCATTTTGAAGCCCCGTTGGGCCCGCTTGGTTGGCTGGCCGAACGGCTGGTGCTCAGCTGGTATCTGCCGAGACTGATCCGCATGCGCAATGCGTATCTGATCAATTCCGAACACTAGAATTTCAGGTGTGCCCTTGATCAGCACTTCCCTACACCAGCAAGGCTTTTAGACTTTGACGCAGATCGCTTCGCCATCCAGCGCATTGGTACGCAAGATCGCTTTGATCGTTTCCCACGTACTTTCACCGATTATTTTGGCGACATTGTTGCTGTTGCTCACGCCGCTGCGTGATGCCTCGATTGCCTGGAGCGAAGCCGTTCTTGCCGCAGTATTTACCACGATCATTCCGTGGCTAATCCTGGCGCTAGCCAAGCGGCGCGGCGCAGTTACCGACATGCATGTCACCGTACGTCATCAGCGTCATCTGATTTACGCGATGACTGCCACAATGATCATTATCGGTCTGATCATCTTGTGGCTGGTCAATGCCAGTGCCGGAATTTTCCGCGAAGTGTTCTGCATCTTGCTCGGCTTGTTTACCGTTGCGATCATCAATATTTGGTGGAAGGTTTCGGTCCATCTGGCAGTGGGCACCTACGTCATCTTGCAGTTGGCCAGCCAGAGAGCGGACCTACTACCTGCGGTCTTGCTCTTTATCGCGGTGCTCTCGTGGTCCCGGCTTCGAAGCTTCCAGCACACCGCCACACAGGTGTGCGGCGGTGTAGCCGTCGGCATCCTCATCCACTATGCCCATGAGGTCATGGCGCTGTTCGTGAACTAGCTGCGAATTACTAGCTTGTTGGCTCAGTGAGCTTAGCTGGATCCACCAGTCCGGCGTACTGCCAGCCCGGATAGGTTGCAGGCCTACCCACAGCGCATCCAGCTTCTTCAGCAATCAGTGCGCCAGCAGCCCAGTCATACTCTTGGGTGCCGTATTCGGCGTAGGCGTCCAAGGACCCCTGAGCGACGAGGCATAGGTCAAGGGCGGCAGAACCAATGCGCCGAACGTTGACGTAATCGGCAAGCATTTCTTCCAAGACGCGAGCTTGGAATTGACGACGCTGCGCGTCATAACCAAAACCGGTGCCCAGAATCTTGGCCGGTGAATCTACCGGGCCAGTGAGCTTGGTCAGCTTGCCGGTGCGCAAGTCCTGCTTCCAGGCGCCCAATCCCTTGCCCGCGAAGTACTCCACTTGCAATGCCGGGGCGACAATCGCCGCGGCGACCCACGTTTCGGTTCCGTCTTCTTCGAGCTGGCAGGCACCCACTGATGAACAGTAGTAAGCAATGTTGCGTACGAAGTTGATGGTTCCGTCCAACGGGTCAATGCTCCAACGCACGCCGCTGGGATTCAGTGGTTTAGCGCTCGGGTACTCTTCGCCGGTGAGCTCATCGCTAGGTCGCGAGGTGGTGATGGTGGCTCGAATTGCTTCCTCCGAGGCCCGATCAAAATCGGTCACCCAGTCCCCAACGGCAGACTTATCACTGATGTTAAATTGGGATTCGTCACGGCCAGCTAGTACTTCAGCACCGGCTGCTGCGGCCCGTCGGGCCACCAGCACCAGTGGATCGTGAGTAATTGCTTTGTCCATCGTTAGCCTTCCGTAGGTGCGGCGAGGGCTACCTCGCGCGCTGCATCTGGTCCTTGGTCAAGGAGCACAACAAATCCGGCTTCATCCAGCACTGGCACACCCAGAGACTGCGCCTTATCTAGCTTGGACCCGGCAGCTTCGCCGGCAACTAAGAAATCGGTCTTCTTCGAGACGCTACCGGTCGCTTTACCACCGCGCACGATGATGGCTTCCTTCGCGGTATCGCGCGAGAAATTCTCCAATGTTCCGGTCACCACGATGGCCAGAGACTCAAGATTTTTAGTGATGTTTGCGTCCTGCTCGTCTTTCATCTTCACCCCGGCTGCTTGCCAGGAGGAGACGATGTCTCGATGCCAGTCGACTTTAAACCAGTCCACTAAGGCTTCGGCGATAATCGAGCCGACAGAGTCAATGTCGCTGAGTTCAGCCTCGGCATTACCTGAATCCAAGACTTCTAGCAGCGCATCCATCGATCCGTATCGGGTGGCAATTGCACGCGAAGCATTGGGTCCGACGTGCCGGATGGACAAGGCCACCAGTACGCGCCAGAGTGGATTTTCTTTGGCTTTCTCCAGCTCATCAAGCAGTTTCATGGTGCTGCGGGTGGGTGCCGAAGGCTTCTTGGCGGTGGCTTTGGAGTAGAAGTACGGGACCAGTTCAAACTTTCCGGTGCCTTCGCCCTTCACTCGCTTTTCGCGCCAGACCATCACCTCGCCGAGCTCTTCGAGCTTGTCTTTGAGATTGAACAGCTGCGCTTCATTGTGCAACGGACCCGGACCAGCAGGCAGGATTACTCCGCCTTGGGTTGCAGGGTCTTCGCCCGGACCGCTGGTCAAAGCGGCCGCAGCTTCGTAGCCCAAGGCTTCAATATCTAGTGCACAGCGACCCGAGAGGTAGGCAACTCGCTCTGTGAGCTGTGCAGGGCAAGATTCTGCATTGAGGCAGCGAATGTCCACGTCGCCTTCTTTGGCTGGCGCCAAAGGTTCACCGCACGATGGGCAGTGAGTGGGCATGACAAAGTCGCGTAGTTCAGTATTGCCCTCACGTAGCGGCAAGACCGGGCCAACGATTTCTGGGATGACATCTCCAGCTTTGCGTAGGATCACCGTGTCGCCGATTTTCACGTTCTTGGCAATGACCACTTCTTGGTTATGCAAGGTTGCACGGGCCACGGTTGAACCGGCCACAAGTACTGGCTCCATGACACCAAAGGGAGTAACACGTCCGGTGCGACCAACCTGAACCTGGATGTCCAACAGTTTGGTGTGCACTTCTTCTGGTGGGTATTTGTAGGCTACGGCCCAGCGTGGCACACGAGAGGTGTAACCGAGCTGTTCTTGGGTGGCCAGGTCATTAACCTTGATGACAATGCCGTCAATGTCATGAATCAGATCATGACGTTTTTCCCCATGTTCGGCAATGTAGTCTCTAGCCTCAGCTCGGCTATCAACTACCCGGCCATAGGGTGAAACGGGAAGGCCCCAGCCACGCATGAGCTCATAGGCTTGGGACTGCTCGGTCATGTCGAAGTCGCGGCTGCGTCCTAGCCCGTGGACAAACATTCTCAGCGGGCGCTTTGCCGTTTGTTCCGGGTCCTTTTGGCGTAGGCTTCCGGCCGCTGCGTTGCGGGGATTGGCCAACGGCGCTTTGCCCTGAGCAATCAACATTTCGTTGTAAGCGTTGAAGTCATCGGTGGCAATGAATACCTCACCACGTACTTCAAATTCTGCGGGCCACCCTGAACCGGTCAATTCTTGGGGAATATCGCTGATGGTCAAGGCATTGTGAGTGACATCTTCACCGGTGGTGCCATCACCACGGGTGGCGGCGCGGACCAACTTACCGTCCCGGTAGGTCAGGTTCAGTGCCAGTCCGTCGATCTTGACTTCGCACAACCATTTAACGGGGCTTTGTGGGTGCAGGCGTTCGGCGTTGAGCTGGGCTCGTTCAAGCCAGGCTTCGAGTTCGTCGAGTGAAAAGACGTCTTCCAGCGAGTACATGCGGCTGGCGTGAGTGACCGAGGCGAAGGCGGCAGAAACTTCGCCACCAACTTCTTGGGTGGGTGAATCCTGTCCGGCCAAGATCGGGTATTTCGCCTCGAGTAGCTGCAGCTCATGGAACAGCGCGTCGTACTCAACGTCGGAAATCAGCGGGGCATCATTTTGGTAGTACGCATCGCGGTGCCCGCGAATCTGTTCAACCAACTGTTCGTAGCGGGTCTTTTCAGCTTCCGGCGGAGCATTGGTGGTCTCAACTGGGGTTACGGAATTTTCACTCACATATCCAATTGTGCCCCACTCAATGCCAGAAGCGCAGACTTGACCTGTTAGTTTTCGGCCGCCAACACATCAATGACGATGACTGCGATATTGTCTCGTCCACCAGCTTCAAGCGCTGCCCCGGTCAAGACCTTGGCTGCTTCAGCACGGTCCTTGAAGTTCACCAGAATGGTCTGCAAGATATCTTCGGTCAGTTCGCCGGAAAGTCCATCACTGCACAACAAATAGCGATCCCCGATGCGCGGTTGCAGCACGGTGACATCCGGCTGGCTTTCCGCTCCGGCGCCCAGGGCGCGAGTGATGAGGTTGCGATGCGGGTGGTTGCGCGCTTCAAGTTCGGTGATCTGCCCAGCATCAACCATCTCTTGGACGGCCGAGTGGTCACGGGTGAGCTGCTGCAATGCTCCGTCGCGCAACCGGTAGCCACGCGAGTCCCCCACGTTGACCAGCAAGAGGTTTGGGATGTCTTCGCTGAGTACCGTCAATGGTGCGGTGCTCGGGGTCGAATTGGTGCGGTGGTTTTTTAGTAGCTCCGGAGTAATCTTTGAAATCACGTCGGTATTGATGTTCATGGAAAAACTTGAAGTCCATGGTGGCACGGCCGCAACCGGTGCGGTGACATTATCTCGGCCCTGGTCTGGGGCCTTAATCTGAACCAGCGCGCAGAGCGTGGTTCCGCCGCGAGCTTCCAGAGCTTCCCGGATTCGGTCATCGGCCAGTTGCACCTGACGCTGCACCTCGGCCACGGTGGGAAGTTTGCGTACCGATGTCTTATTGGCGAAGGTGCAAATTTCTTGCATGGTTTCCACCGCAAGCTGGCTAGCAACTTCCCCGGCTTCGTGCCCACCCATGCCGTCAGCTACCGCATATACGATGTCATGCAGCAGGATCCGGTCCTGGTTTTCGGCACGTTTGCGGCCCACATCGGTCAGCCCGGCAGCAGCAAGCGTAAATGGAACTGCATTTGGTTCGGCGTTCATCAGTCAATCACCAGTCCGGCTCCCTCGCCAGGCGAGAGTTCATAAGGTTGAATGTCACCGAAGCCACGCACCGCGGTAATTTCTTGGGCAGTGAGCACAAAGCGAGCGTCGTTGCGCAAAGTATTGGCGGTGATCGCGTCGGTGAGTACCGCTCCTGGCTCAGCTAGAGAGGTTAGTCGCGCGGCCATGTTGACGGTGGGACCGTAAATATCGCCAAGTCGCGAAAGCACACGACCCCAGACGACCGCTCCACGCGTTTGTGGGAACAGTTCGTCCTTGGCTAGTTCGCGAGACAGCGAGAGCGCGATAAGGGCGCCTGCCTGCGGAGTTTCGGCCACATAGAGCACTTCATCACCGATGGTCTTGACCAAACGTCCACCACCCACAGAGATAACCTCCGCACATTTGGCTTCAAAGCGTTGGACCAACTGTGCCAGCGTGCGTTCGTTCATCCGTCGCGACAGGGAGGTATAGGAAACCAAGTCAGCAAAACCGACGGCACGAGCAAGCGGCAACGGGGTGCCTCCGTCAGCGTCGGTGGTGTCTTGTTTGTAAGCAGCCACACCGGTTTCCACACGCAAGGCCATGCGGTGCACCGCAGAGTTCAGCTGGCGGCGCCACGAATAAAGCAGTAAGTCTTCAATGGCAGGGATGATGTCTGGAAGCATGCCAAAGAGCTGACGGCGGGCTTGGCGGTCAGACATATTTTGGTTTGCGATCATGTCTTCCACCAAGGCTTCGATCTGCCACACCACCATGCGGTCGGTCATCTGCCCCACCGAACGCATCAGCGAAATGGCGGTCTCTTCGGTGAGTTTTCCTTCGCGCACCATGTCCACCATGGTGCCCAGTGCAGCTTTGTCCGCTTTGGTGAAGAAGACTTCATCATCACTGAGTTCAGGGAATCCGATGGCGCGCCAGAGTTTGCGCGCCGAGTGCAACGAAATTCCGGCTTCAGCGGCTACTTCGCGGCGGCGGAATTCGCGTTGGCCACCAATAAGACGGTTCTCCAGGGAGGCGACGTTGTCGCGCACCGCATCTGGGGTGTGGGCCGGAATGCGCAGCGGGCCTTCCATGGCTTGGGCCAGCTCCAGAATCGGATCTGACTCGCCCGGGGCTTCAACGACAGGGTGTTGACGGGCTTCGCGGGCGGCCTGTGCGGCGGACTGCGGAGAATCCGGCCGGGGTGGATTGGTGTGCTCGGTGCTCATGCCCCCGTGCCTTCACTGTTCGTCGTTTCGGTGTGCGCCGCACCGGGATTGTTTCGTAGGTTGGTCATCGTTTCCACGGCCAATGAGCGGAAGTACCCAACGGCCGGTACGTGGGAAATGCGAACATATCCTTGATTCATCACGATGTCCAAGGTGCCCGCTCGTGTCATCGCGTTATTGGACTTCGCGTAGGCAACAAGATCACGAACCGTAAATAATCCTACAGATTGCAGTTTGCCTTGGCTGTAGGTGGAGCGGAACATGATCCGTTCGGTGGTTAGCACCACCAAGCTACGCGTCCAGCGAATCCACGGAAGCAGTACCCAGATGAGCACCAGTGCCGCCCACAGCACTACGCTCACGATCATCCAGACGTTGGCATTGTTAGCCAACCAATCCGAGAGGTCCTCACGTGAGAGGTAGCCTAAGGCAAAAGTGCACAGTGCGGTGAGGATGAGGAAGGCGGTGATCGGCTGTCGCAATACCCGGGAGTGCTCGCGAGTTTTGATGACCACTCGCTCCCGTTCATGTAGCGGCAACTTCATCGTATGGGTCCTCGCCCCTCCCCTTCAGACATAGTGCTTCGGTCAGTACCTTCAATAATAGTCCCGGTACTAGGCCCAACACCTATTAGGCATACTTTCCGTCGGCGCGCCGCACATGGTGCACGTCCCCGGCCAGTACTTCTCGGCGCTTGCCTGCTGCGTCTTCTAAAATCAGTGCGCCATCTGTGCCAAGCTGCACCGCTGTGGCTTCAATCGTGGAACCGTCCGGGAATTCTACGCGTACTAGATGCCCCAAGGTTGCCAGTTTGGCGCTGACCATTTGGTGAAGTGACTGACCATCAAATCCAGGCAATGGCACGTGGACGGATCCAGCAACTTGACGGAAGCTGCGATCCAACCCGACCAGTTCCTTGAGGTACTCAGCCAATAGCCCGGTGCGGTCGATCGAACCAGAGCTAGCTAGGCGTAGCGAGGTTGCTGTGGGTACCGGCAATTCTTCTCGGTCTTGATCCACGTTCATCCCGGTACCGATGACTACGCCGTAACCGTTGGCCACCGGAACCAGTTGAGCAAGGATGCCGCAGATTTTGAATTCTCCAGCAAGCAAGTCATTGGGCCACTTGATACTTACCGGAACTTCAGCGACCCGTTCAGCGGCTCGACTCCACGCCAAGGCTGCGATCATTGTGTACCAAGACAAGGCCTCGGTCGACACATTGGCACCGGGAATCACAAGCACACTGACGGTGATTGATGAGCCTAACGGGGTTACCCAGCTACGACCCAGTCGACCTTTTCCTGCTTGCTGATGTTCGGTGAAGTAAACGCTGAGGTGCCCGGCTTGGCCGGCAGATGCCAGGGTCGCTAGCTCCGTGTTGGTGGAACCAGAGACCGCCTTGAGCTGCACAAGCCCTAGCTGCAACTGATCGGTGAGCTTAGTTAGACGACTCGGATCAATAGCAGCGCGGGCGGTGTCAGAGGAATTATCCATAGCTAAACCCTAAGACACCGCCAACTGAGTCAACGCGAGTTTAGAGGAAGATGTCTTCCACCAATGGCACCTCGGGCTTTAGTGAATACTGCTCCAAATCGGTAACGCCGGCAGATTTCAGCACCTGGCCATCGGTGAAGAAGTTTCCACTCAATGTTTGCGGGTTGCTGCTCAAGATGGCCATCGCGGCATCGGCGACAATTTGTGCGTCGCGCGCCCCCTGGATCATCTTTTGCCCACCAGGCAGGTTACGAATGGCCGCGGTATCAATCAGGGTTTCAGGCCATAGTGAGTTCACACCCACGCCTTCGCCCTTCAGTTCCTCGGCCAGACCTAGGGTGGTGAGCGACATGCCGTATTTGGCCATGGTGTAGGCCAGGTGTTCTCCGGCCCACCGCGGGTCAAGGTTCAGCGGTGGAGAGAGTGTGAGGATATGTGCGTGCTTTGAGGCACGCAGGTATGGAAGCGCGGTTTTGGATAGCAAGAAGGTTCCACGGACGTTGATGTCCTGCATCAGGTCGTAGCGTTTCATATCTACCTGGTCAGTTTTGGCGAGGTTGATGGCTGACGCGTTATTCACCACGATGTCGATTCCACCAAATGTTGCCACGGCTTCATCAACTGCTCGTTGTACGTCGGCGTCGATACGAACATCGCCAACCACTGCTAGACCTTTACCGCCGGCCTGATTAATTTCTTGTACTGCGGTGTGGATGGTGCCTTCGAGGCTGGGGTGTGGATCCGAGGTTTTAGACAGCAACACCACGTTGGCACCGAGTGCACCGGCGGCTTTTGCTATGGCTAATCCGATACCGCGGCTTCCGCCGCTCATCAAGATTGTGCGATTCTTGAGGCTCTGCGCATCAGGGGCGATCTGAGTTCGAGGTTCATTAGTCATGTGATCTAGGTTACGCGAAGATTCTCCGCTAAGCTACTGGGCAGTAACTTATTCTGGCGTGCCACGCACTGGATATCTATCCAATTTGTAAGATTCCTACAATCAGAACTCGCGTTTCCCCAGTTAGACTGGCTTAGATGACATTTTTCTTGTGTCATTCCTACACATTGAAGACAACTCGAGGGAGTCGAAGGCATGACGCAGGGCAGAACCGAGGCAGACGAAGCGATCGACCTGTCCACCACCGCCGGCAAACTCGCTGAATTCCGCCGCCGCCAGAAACTCTCCGAGGCACCTAGCGGCCAGGCAGCTATCGAAAAGCAGCATTCCCGTGGCAAGAATACCGCCCGCGAACGCATCGAGATGCTCATGGACGAGGACTCTTTTGTCGAATTTGATGCTCTAGCCGTTCACCGTTCCACCGCCTTCGGAATGGAAAAGAAGAAGCCCCTAGGCGACGGCCTGGTTTCTGGCTACGGCACGGTTGACGGTCGTTTGGTTGCCGTCTACTCCCAAGACTTCAGCGTTTACGGCGGATCGCTCTCGCAGGTCAACGGTGAGAAGATCGTCAAGGTTCAGGAATTTGCGCTGCGCAACGGTTGCCCAGTTGTGGGCATCCTCGACGGTGGTGGCGCTCGTATTCAGGAGGGCGTTGCCTCGTTGGCGATGTTCGCTGATATCTTCCGCAATAACGTTCACGCCTCCGGCGTAGTACCTCAGATCTCCTTGATCATGGGCCCTTCAGCTGGCGGTGCGGCCTACTCCCCTGCCTTGACTGATTACGTGATCATGGTCGACAAGACCAGCCACATGTTCATCACCGGTCCAGACGTGATCAAGACCGTCACCGGTGAAGAGATCGACATGGAAACTCTCGGTGGCGCGCGTCAGCACAACGCCAACACCGGTACCGCTACCTACTTGGCTAGCGATGAAGAAGACGCTGTGGAATTCTGCAAGGAACTGCTGGACTTCCTACCTTCCTCAAACCTTGCCGATGCACTGATCGCAGAATTCGATGAAGATCTGGAAATCTCCGAGGAAGATCTCGGACTTGATACCTTGATCCCAGACTCCGCAAACCAGCCTTATGACATGCGTAAGATCATCGAGTCCATCGTGGATGACGCACACTTCTTTGAGATGCAGTCACTCTACGCACCAAACGTGATGATCGGTTACGCCCGCATTGAAGGTCGCACCGTAGGCATTGTGGCTAACCAGCCAATGCAGTTTGCCGGCACCTTGGATATTGCGGCCTCCGAAAAGGCCGCCCGCTTTGTACGCAACTGCGACGCCTTCAATATCCCAATCCTCACCTTCGTGGATGTGCCAGGCTTCCTCCCGGGCAAGGATCAAGAATTCCAGGGCATCATTCGCCGCGGCGCCAAGTTGCTTTACGCTTACGCCGAAGCCACGGTGCCAAAGCTGACCGTCATTACCCGCAAAGCCTACGGCGGAGCGTACATCGTGATGGGCTCCAAGAAGCTCGGAGCTGACCTCAACTTGGCTTGGCCAACCGCGCAGATTGGCGTCATGGGTGCCCAGGGTGCGGTAAACATCCTTTACCGTCGCGATTTGGCAGCGGTAGAAGCTGAAGGCGGCGACGTCGAAGCTCGTCGCAAGGCCATCATTGATGACTACGAGGCTGAGTTGCTCAACCCGTACCAGGCTGCCGAACTCGGTTACGTTGACGCTGTTATCGCGCCAAGTGATACTCGTGTGCAGCTGGTTCGAGGACTGCGAGCGCTCCGCGAGAAGCATGCAGTCTTGCCTCCAAAGAAGCACGGCAACATCCCGCTGTAAGCGTCACCGGTCAAACATTCGAGCACTACCAAGGAGCAAGCCAATGGAACAGGACGCCGCGAATACTGCAGTTCCGCAGATCCGTGTGACCAAGGGCAATCCCACCGCAGAAGAATTAGCAGCGGTCACTGCACTGCTGTGCGCGCTAGGGAATGCTCCTGCTCAGCAGAGTGAGACGGCAGCTCCTGAGAAAAAGCGGGTAACGCGGATGCGCAAGCGTCGTGCGCTGACTCCTCGTTTGGGTTGGACCATCGGGCGCCGGTAATTTCTGGCAGCACGCACTAAACATCACTCAAGGCTTGATGCTCTGTTACTCAGAGCATCAAGCCTTGAGTTTTTTGCGTCTCGAGGACATTGAAGTCATGTTCGCAGTCTTCGTTGCCCAGATGAAATCAATGATTTTAGTCAAAAAGCAGATGTAAAACTCTTCAACAAATCTTTCATATCAACTAGTGTTAGCGTCATGACATCATCCTCCTCGCACCGCGAGCCTTCAGCAATCGACAAGATTGCTGAAGACTTCTTCACCCAGAGCCTTGAGCTCACCCCTGAATGGGGCGTTTCACTAGGTATAGCCGGTCACGAGTCCGACTATGGTGACTACTCCCCCTTGGGCACCACTGGGCAAATTCGACTTTTACGTGACACTTTAAGTGCACTGGCTAATTCAACTGCCGCTGATGCCATCGACGAGGTCACCCTCGACGCGATGACCGAGCGGTTGAGTTTGGAATTAGAAATCTTGTTCTCCGGGCGCACGGAACTGAACAATATCGCCAGCCCCGCACAAGAGATCCGCTCCATCTTTGACTTGATGCCTCAAGAAACAGCTGAGGATTTTGCTTTCATCGCTCAGCGTTTGGAAAATCTTCCGGCTGCAATTGACGGTTACATTGCTTCACTGCGGGACTCGGCATCCAACTCGCTGGTTCCTGCCAAGCGGCAGGTTCGTATCGTCAACACCCAGTGCATCGATTACGCCAAGGATGGCGGCTTCTTTGATCAGCTAGCCGCCTCAGGAAAAAAAGTTGACGCTGGTCTTGAGGAACGTCTGGCAAATGGTGCCAGCCTTGCCAAGGACGCCTATCGCCGGTTGGCAGAATACCTAGAGAGCGAATTACTTGCTCAGGCCCCTGAACAAGATGCGGTGGGTCGTGAATACTACTCGCTGATGTCGCGTCGTTTCCTTGGGGCCACTGTTGACTTGGATGAGACCTACGCATGGGGCGTGGCCGAACTCGACGCCATCATCGCCGAGCAGCAGCGTGTGGCGCAGCAGATCAAGCCAGGTTCCACCATTGAAGAAGCCAAGCGCGTACTCAATGAGGATCCAGCTCGAAAGCTCAGTGGTACCGACGCACTGCGTGAATGGATGCAGGGCAAAGCGGACCAGGCTATTGCGGACTTGTCGAAAGAGCACTTTGACATTCCGGCTCCCATGGACCGTATTGAGTGCATGATTGCGCCTACTGAAGATGGCGGCGTGTACTACACCGGACCGTCTGAAGACTTCAGCCGTCCCGGTCGCATGTGGTGGTCGGTGCCGCCAGGCGAAGACCAGTTCACCACGTGGGCCGAGCTAACCACCGTGTACCACGAAGGTGTCCCCGGACATCACCTGCAAATCGGAACAGCACAAATGCAGGCAGCCACACTTAATAGCTGGCGCCGGTTGATGTGCTGGGTATCTGGCCAAGGTGAAGGTTGGGCTCTTTACTCAGAGCGCCTGATGCATCAATTGGGTTACCTCGACGATCCGGGCGATTACATGGGCATGCTTGATGCGCAACGTTTGCGCGCAGCTCGCGTTGTTTTTGATATCGGAGTTCACCTTGGCTTGCCGGTGCCAGCACAGTGGGGCCAAGGCATCTGGAACGCAGAGAACGGCTACGAATTCTTGAAGAAGAATCTGGATCTGTCTCAAGGCCAACTCGACTTTGAATACAACCGCTATCTCGGATGGCCCGGGCAAGCACCGTCATACAAGATCGGCCAGCGTCTATGGGAACAGATCCGAGATGAATATGCCGCTACCGAGGGTGATTCCTTCTCTCTCAAGGCCTTCCACACCTCAGCTCTACAGCTGGGCTCAGTCGGTCTGGACACCTTGAAGCGCGCGCTACTTAAGTAAGTATTGCCAAAAAGCCAGGGCTCCGAATGATTATTCGGAGCCCAGCTTTTTATGGCTGATAGCTGGATATCTGAATCAGATTTCCGCAAGTATCATCGAAAGTTGCGACAAAGACAGTGCCTGCGTCCGTTGGGCCTTGCGTGAAGTGCACACCCAAGTCGCTCAAGCGCTCATATTCGGCTTGAACATCATCGACGGCAAACGAGGTGATGGGGACACCATCAGCTTTGAGCGCTTCTCGATATGGTCCAACAGCCCTGTGGGCCGCAGGCTCCAGCAGAAGCTCGGGCCCATTTTCCTGATCAGGTGCGACTAGGGTCAGCCAACTGTAGGGGCCGACTGGCACATCATGCTTAACCTTAAAACCCAAAATGTTTGTGTAGAACTCTTTGGCTTTTTCTTGATCATCAACAAAGACGCTAGTGATGTATACGCGCATTCCCTTAGTCCTTAGCTTTGCTCCATATATCAGTGACTCTCAGCTTTCCATGCTGTGAGCATTTCTCAAGGCCTGAGCGCAGGCCTGACGTATGCCACACACTGACTGACTAATCCAACTCACACCTAAGCGCTGAGGTGCCCGCGGCCTCAAACACGCAGAAATTGTCGGTGAGAGAGTCGAGGGAATATTGGCGAAAATTCCCTTATTTCAGCGCTTGGAGACCGCGAAAAGTATGTCAATACCCACAATGAGCACTTATTTGTAACACCTCGTACTATTGAGTGCGGCGGAGATTAGCGATCACCCTAGCCTTAAAGACATGTCTAACTCCGCGCCATCATCCAAACTCCCTAAATGGATGACCAGCTTCGGGCCGCAAATCATTGCAGCACTGATTGTCGGTCTCGTTCTGGGTCTTATTGCAAAGTACACCGGTAGCACCGCCGAGGAACCAAACGGGCTAGGTCGATTCCTTTCGATCATTGGCTCAAGCTACGTTTCTTTGCTTCGCACCGCAGTAATCCCCCTGATCTTCTTCGCAGTAGTGGCGTCTATCGCCAACCTTTCCAAGGTCACCAACGCCGCACGTTTGGCATGGCAGACCCTACTGTGGTTCGCAATTACCGCACTGGTCTCTGTAACCATCGGCATGCTCCTGGGCGTAGTATTCCAGCCAGGCGCCAACACCGGCCAGAGCGCACCAGCAGACTACGAAGGCAAAACCGGCGATTGGCTCGGCTTCCTTACCGGTCTAGTGCCATCGAACTTCCTCGGCTTGGGAGCGAGCACCACTATTGCAGATGGTGCAGCCACCACCTCGGTCAGCTTCAACGTGCTGCAGATTCTCGTTGTTGCCATCGCCGTGGGTGTTGCCGCACTCAAGGTTGGCAAAGCTGCCGAACCATTCCTGACTTTCTCCGCTTCGGCACTGGCTATCATCCAGAAGGTTTTATGGTGGATCATCCGCGTTGCCCCGATTGGCACCGTCGGCTTGATCGGTAACGCCGTCGCTACCTACGGCTGGGACACCATTGGTGCCCTGGGTAAGTTCACCGTAGCTATCTATGTTGGCCTCGCCCTAGTGCTCTTTGCGTTCTACCCAATTTTGGTTCGTAGCCATGGCCTATCCGTCAAGCAGTACTTCTCTGGTGTGTGGCCAGCCGTGCAGTTAGGCTTTGTCTCCCGCTCGTCAATCGGCACCTTGCCTTTGACCCAGCGTGTCACCGAACGAAACCTCGGTGTACCTTCGGGCTACGCATCCTTCGCAGTGCCACTGGGTGCAACCACCAAGATGGATGGTTGCGCTTCGATTTACCCAGCTGTGGCATCGGTATTTGTCGCCCAGTTCTTCAATATTGATCTGAGCTTCACGGACTACATCTTGATTGCCATTGTTTCGGTGCTGGGCTCAGCTGCTACCGCTGGTACTACCGGCGCTGTGGTCATGTTGACCCTGACCCTGTCGACTTTGGGATTGCCACTTGCCGGTGTGGGCCTGCTTATGGCCGTAGACCCAATCATTGACATGGGCCGTACCGCGCTGAACGTTGCTGGCCAAGCCTTGGTCCCAACGATTGTGGCTAAACGTGAGGGCATCTTGGATCTTGAGATGTACAACGCTGCGCGTAACGGCAACCCATTTGCTGAGGATTCCTTTTCGGATAACAACACAAACGCAGAGCCAGTAGCTGCCAAATAGCTTCTGAGTACTAGCGCGAAGGCGTCCGAGCAATTGAGCTCGGACGCCATTGTCGTTAATCACCTATCTCTTTAAACCAAAAGAAGTTGCACAGCGTGCAAGTTTGCACGTAGTGTAATTATGTGACTACCCTGAGCGCCGGCACTCGCCGAGAACAAAACAAACGTGCCACTAAACAGGCCATCGTGGATGCTGTTGCGCAGCTTCTCCATCAAGGATCCTCAACTGCACCGACCGCGAACGACATCGCCGACGCTGCTGGGATTTCCAGGCGCACGCTGTTCAACTACTTCCCAACAGTGGACGCCGTCTATTCCTATCCCCTGCATCAGCTACTAGATGTCACGGTGGAAACCATGAGTGAGCCGACCGAGACTTTCACCCTGCTTGACTCGATTATGCAGGCTCTAAAATCTGACAAGGTTGCTCAGCTTCTGGGTCAGGTGGCCTACTTTGGCGCTTTTGTCATAGCCGATGAAGACAGCCGTTGCCTGCCGGCCAATGTCAGCGAATGGCAAAAGGCAACCAATGATCTCTTTGCAAAAGTCATCGCCCGCTACCCGCAAGCAGACAGTTTTTCACTGCGTGTTCTCACCCATTCAGTTTTGGGCGCTGGCCAAGCCGCCTTTGATGAATGGATGGAACACGTCCCGTCCAATGTGAACGCAAGCATGGACATCACTCCTGAGCTCATTGCTAAGTTCCACGCATTGGTAACCAAGGCAATGAACACACTGGATCAAGGATTCGCACCACCTGCGATGAACAGCATCAGCACTTCGAAGGACATCTAAGCTCATGGCATCATTCCTCTACCGCCTGGCACGGTGGGCACATCTGCACCGTTTCCGGGTCATTTCCATGTGGTTAGCAACGTTCATTTTCATCGGAATCTGCGCCAGTCTGTTCATGGGACAGCTCTCCAACACGTTCACCTTGCCCGGCACTGAAACCCAGCGAACCCTGGACCGGATGAAGGAAGAACTTCCTGATCTGGCCGGCGGCTCTGGCTCGATCGTCTTCCGCGAAAGCACCGGCAAACAGCTAAGCCCCTCTCAGCAGAAATCCATTGGCGAGTCCTTGGAGCAGCTTTCACTGCACCCACAGGTTGCTGACGCGATGAGCCCTTTTGAGCTTCAAAAGAAGCTTGATGATGCCCAGCCTGAACTTGATAAAAACAATAAGAAGCTCGTTGATGGTCAGAAGAAGCTAGAAGACGCCAAAAAGAAAATTGCTGACGGCAAGGTACAGCTCGAAGACGGTCGCGAAGAACTAAAAACCGGATGGGCACAGTACTTCGACGGCGAAAAGAAGATCAAAGATGGCGAACCTCAGATCACCGCTGCCGAAACAAAGCTGGCGGACAGTCGCGCGCAGCTGAATGCCGGACAAGCCGAACTCGACTCCGGAGCGTCCAAGCTTGCGGCCGGTGAAGCCAAGTACAACGACGGTCTAGCGAAGTACCAAGCGGGCAAGCAGTCTTATGATGCTGGCCAGGCTCAGTACACCGCGGGAGAAAACAAACTTGCCGCCGCACAAAAGCAGCTGGCTACCGGTGAACAGCAGTATGAAGCCGGAGAAAAGAAGCTTCTAGGCAACTCTTCACGAAGCGAATTCGAAGCCTCATTAGCTACAGGAAAGAAGAAAGCACAGGCGGGCCTTTCGCAGGCGGAGGATGGACTGGCCAAGGCCACTGCCGGTGTTGAACAGGCAGATGCCTCCATCAAACAGCTCAACGAGCAGATCTCGGCCACCGAAAAGGCACTAGAACAAGCAAAGAGCGATGAGGATGAACAAGCCGTTGCTCAATACACCGAAACACTAACTCAGCTCCAAGCCGGATTGGCGCAAGCTGAAGAGGGCAAGGCCACCGCGCAAGCAGGGGTCAAGCAAGCCCAAGCCGGCAAGGAAGAAGCCAATGCCGCGTTGGACCAGATTGCTCAGGGCGAAGCTGGTTTAGTCAAGCTTGATGCGGCAAAGAAAAAACTTGATGATGGCCAAGCGCAGATCACCTCGGGCCGTAAAGAATTGGACGCCAATAAGCCCCAACTCGCCGCAGCCAAGTCTCAGCTGGCTGACGCAAAGGCCGAGCTGGATAAGGCAAAGTCTGAAATTGCAGCTAACAAAGCCAAGCTGAATCAGGGGCAGGCACAGCTAGATTCTGGTTGGGCCAAGCTGAATGCTGGTCAGCAAGAATTCGACCAGAAGAAGGCCGAGTTCCTCGAAGGTAAGGCGCAGCTTGCCGCGGCCAAAGCAAAGCTTGAGACCGGCGAAAAAACCATTAAGGAAAAAACTGCCGAGCTTGAACAAGGCGAAAAAGACGTAGAAAAGGGCGAGAAAGAGTTAGCCTCTGGCCAGGCCGAACTGCAGTTCGCTTCACGTCAGGTTGGCGCCAATTCGGATATGCGTTTTGTCTCTGAAGATCAGAGCACTGCCGTCTCCCAGGTCAGCTTCAAAGTGCAGACCGATGCATTAACGCCGGCAGACCGCGAACAGATCAAAGCCATCGCCGCTGGCCCGCAGGCCAATGGTGTTGAGGTGCTGTTCTCCAAGGACATCATGCAGGATATGTCTGAGGTCTTCGGCTCCTCGGAAATCATTGGTGTGGTCATTGCGGCCATCGTTCTGCTGGTCATGCTGGGCACCTTTGTTGCCGCTGGTCTCCCGCTGGTACTAGCAATACTGGGTGTGGGTGCCGGCGTTGGTACCACCATGGCCTTCTCCTCACTGATTGACATGGCCTCGATTACTCCCGCCCTCGCTTTGATGCTGGGCCTCGCGGTGGGTATCGACTACGCACTGTTCATCATTCACCGTCACCGCACGCAGTTACTTGGTGGCATGGAGGTGGGTGAATCCATAGCGCGTTCGGTTGGCACCAGTGGCAACGCCGTGGTGTTCGCCGGTTTGACCGTGATCATCGCGCTGGCCGCGTTGGCAGTGCCGGGCTTGCCATTCTTGACCGTGCTGGGTCTATCGGCGGCGTTCACCGTGTTCTGCTCGGTACTGTTGAACATCACCTTGCTGCCCGCATTGCTCTCCTTGGTCGGACACCGCCTGGTTTCCAAGCGTGCCCGCAACAAGGCCGCGACGATGGTAAAGAACCCAGAAATCAAGGAGCCGCTGTCCGCACGTTGGGTTCGCACCGTCACCAAGTTTGCCGTTCCAGTCACGCTGTTGGTTGTGGTGCTCCTTGGGGCAATCGCCCTGCCTGCGTCCCAGATGCGCACCGCGTTGCCAGATGGCAGTGCTGAACCGGCTGACTCACAGGCATTCCAAGCCTTCGAGCAGACCAGCGATAAATTTGGTGCCGGCTACAACGGTCCCCTGCTGGTCCTGGCTGATCTGCCGGAGAACCTGAACGAGCGGGATGCGCAGACCAAGTCGTTGGACGTGGCTGACAAGATCCGTGAATACGACGGAGTGGTCGCAGCCATTCCGGTCACAATGACCGATAACCACCGTTTGGCAGCCATCCAGGTCATTCCGACCGGCGGCCCCTCCTCCGAACAGACCGAGGCGCTGGTTCACCAGTTACGTGCTGACCACACCAAGATTGCGGACGCTACCGGCGCAAGCATCGCGGTGACCGGTCAGGTGGCCGCTCAGATCGATGTGTCTGAAAAAGTCACCGCGGCACTGGTTCCTTACCTGAGCATTGTGGTTGGTCTGTCGCTGATTCTCTTGCTCTTGGTTTTCCGCTCCGTGGTGGTTCCGCTCTTGGCAACCGGCGGCTTCCTGTTGTCTTTGGCAGCGGCCTTTGGCGCGAGCACCTTGGTCTACCAGTTCGGTTGGTTCTCCAAGATCTTCGACGTCAATGTCCCCGGTCCCTTGCTCAGCTTCCTGCCGATTCTGCTCACCGGTATCCTCTTTGGTTTGGCCATGGACTACCAAGTGTTCTTGGTATCGGCCATGCGTGAACGCTACGCGCACGGTGAGCCAGCCAAGGATGCAGTTCGTTCCGGCTTCTCGATGGCGGCTCCGGTGGTTACCGCGGCAGCGTTGATCATGATCTCCGTCTTTGCCGGATTTATGTTCTCGCATCTGGCCATGCTCCGCCCGTTGGGCTTTGCCTTGGCATTCGGAGTGCTCTTCGATGCCTTCATCATCCGCATGACCTTGATTCCTGCAGTGATGCACTTGCTGGGCGACAAGGCTTGGTACCTGCCAAAGTGGCTGGACAAGATCCTGCCCGATGTTGATGTGGAAGGATCTAAGTTAAATCAGATGCTTGAGTCCGAGGACTCTGGCAACGATGATGAGCGAGATCAGGACTACACCAAGGAAAATGTCTCGGTATGAGCGATTTGAATAAATCAACAGCGCAACTGGTTTTGGCCTCGGCTTCATGGGGACGCAAGAAAGTGCTTAGCGATGCTGGTCTGCAATTTGAAACTCAGGTTTCGAAGGTGGATGAAGATGCGGTTTTAGCCAATGCAGTCGCTCAGTTCGGTCAACAGAGTCCAGCGCAAACAGCGCAGCTACTGGCTAAGGCCAAAGCTGAAGATGTCGCAGCTGGCCAGCATCCTCAAGGCACCGTGGTGCTTGGCTGCGACTCGGTCTTTGAACTGAACGGTGTAGCCTACGGCAAACCGCACACTGAACAGGTTGCGCGTGAACGGTGGCAGCAACTAAGCGGTTCCACCGGAATTCTGCATTCTGGTCATTGGCTGATTGATCCAAATGATCCAAGCAAATCTGCTGGAGAAGTCTCCTCGACGGTCGTGCATTTTTCCACGGTCAGAGAGGCGGAGATCCAGGCTTACGTGGCCAGTGGTGAGCCACTACCTTGCGCCGGAGCCTTCACCATCGACGGACTGGCCGCAGCCTTTATCGAATCCATCGAGGGCAACTTCCAGAACGTTGTCGGTGTGGACGTATTTGTTCTACGCAAGCTTTTGACTCAAGGCGGAATCAGCATCATAGATCTTTGGAAATAATCACTGAATCACGCGCCTAGGAGCACTGCTCCTAGGCGCGTAGTTCTTTGCTGGCCAAAGTTGTCTGCGCGCTCAAACCAAGCTGGCGCACCTGGTGCGTGCGGCAGTCGTGGCACTGTAGGTATTGCACAATCCCCTGGGAGGTCTGGTGACTAGATTGCACTTCCCAGAAGTGCTCATGGCTGGTCGTTGAGGATCGTTGATCAATGCTGGGGCTGTAGTTCGTTGTGGTCATAGAATCAGCATGATGTAATGTCCTTATGCAACTCAACCCTTACGGAGAGTATGCGGTTTTACTCGCTGCTTCCTTGGCAAATAACTGGCCGGAAAACCGCGATGAGATCGAAGCGCGCACTCGCGAGGTCGGCATGACCATGCCTTTTCCGCGGCGCAGTGCCGACCATAGTCAAACGCGCGCCATGATTGATGACTGGTTGCGCATCGTTGATGCGGCTTCGGATGAAGAACGTGCTGAGCTATTAAATCTGCAGATGGCCCAAGCTTCCGCGTATCCACGCATGGTCAATCACGATGGAGAAGGGTGGCATCTGCACTATCGCGATAACGGGCAGAATATGCCACTGGTACTGCGGTCGGTCATTGCGGTGGGAACGGCCCTGCATCTGAGCACCCGCGGCATGCACCGATTGCGTCGATGCGAAGCCGAACCCTGCACCCAGGTGGTTGTGGATGTAACGCGCAATGGACGACAGCGTTACTGCTCGGTGCGCTGCGCCAATCGAGCTGCGGTCCGTCGCCACCGCGTGCGTCAGGCCTAAAGGTTCATCGGCAAAATCCCACGCGGACATCCCGGACAGCAATCAAGCTTTCACTTGTAGTTCCTCCTACGTCCCCTCACGTTCAGCCGCGCCTACCCCGCTGGCTCTGCTCAGCTCCGCTGAACAGCCTTTCAGAGACCTAATATTTGTAGGATTCCTCCAAAGTTTCATCTCAAACACCCGGGTTTGGCGGGTTAACTACATATAGTTCCCACAAAAACGATAGGCTCCTAGATGAGAAACCCTATTTTTTGAAGACAGGTTCACGATGAATCAATTGACGAAGGTGCTAATCGCCAACCGCGGCGAGATTGCAGTGCGCATTATCCGTGCCGCACGCGATGAAGGAATCGAGTCCGTAGCGGTCTACGCCGACTCCGACCGCGATGCACTGCATGTGCGTTTGGCTGATGAAGCCTACGCGCTGGGCGGCATCACCGCTGCCGAGTCATACCTTCGCATTGAGAAGATCTTGGACGCTGCCGAACGCTCCGGCGCGGACGCTATCCACCCGGGTTACGGCTTCTTGTCGGAGAACGCGGAATTCGCTCAGGCAGTCATCGACGCCGGCCTGACCTGGATCGGCCCTTCGCCAGATTCCATCGATCAGCTCGGTGACAAGGTCAAGGCCCGCCACATCGCTGAGAAGGTTGGCGCTCCGCTGGTACCAGGTACCAAAGATCCTGTCGCTTCAGCTGACGAGGTCTACGCCTTCGCCGATGAGCACGGTCTGCCACTAGCCATCAAGGCTGCCTACGGTGGCGGCGGACGCGGTATCAAGGTGGTTCGCAACCGCGAGGAAATTGGCGAGCTTTATGACTCTGCAGTTCGCGAAGCCGTCGCAGCCTTCGGCCGCGGCGAATGCTTCATCGAACGCTTCCTGGACGCACCGCGCCACGTAGAAACTCAGTGCTTGGCCGACGTGCACGGCAACGTTGTTGTTGTCTCCACCCGCGACTGCTCGCTACAGCGCCGCAACCAGAAACTGGTTGAAGAAGCTCCGGCACCATACTTGAGCGAAGATCAGATCACCCGACTCTACGAAGCGTCCAAGGCGATCTTGCGTGAAGCTAAGTACACCGGCGCTGGCACCTGCGAGTTCTTGGTGGGCCAGGACGGCGTGATCTCCTTCTTGGAGGTCAACACCCGCCTGCAGGTAGAGCACCCAGTCTCCGAGGAAGTGACCGGACTGGACTTGGTTCGCGAACAGTTCCGCATCGCCCGTGGCGAAGAGCTGGGCTACACCGATCCAGAAGTTCGTGGTCACTCCTTCGAATTCCGCATCAACGGTGAAGACGCTGGCCGCAACTTCATGCCAACCCCGGGCACCATCTCCAAGATGAACCTGCCTTCGGGTCCTGGCGTGCGTGTTGACTCGGGTATCGAGCAGGGCGAAAGCGTCTCCGGTAACTTCGACTCGATGATCGCTAAGCTCATCGTCACCGGCGGCACCCGTGAAATTGCTGCAGCACGTGCCCGTCGAGCACTGGAGGAATTCCAGATTGATGGCATGGCTACCGTTCTTCCATTCCACCGTGCAGTGATGAGCGACCCAGCATTTGTTCCTACACAAGGTGCTTTCACGGTCCACACCCGCTGGATCGAGACCGAATTTGCCACCGCCATTGAACCGCACCCAATGCCAGGAGCGTCAGAGGACGCTGAAGATTCGCAGCGCACCAGCGTCACCGTTGAGGTTAACGGGAAGCGCCTAGAAGTGACCCTTCCTTCCTCGCTGGGCTCAATCTCTGCCGGCAGCGCCGATCAGGGCGGAGCTAAGAAGAAGCGTAAGTCCAGCCGTAAGGCAGCTGCTGGCTCCAGTGCCAACAGCGCTGAGCTGCGCTCCCCTATGCAGGGAACGATCGTGAAGGTCGCCGTTGAAAATGGCGCAGAGGTAGCTCAGGGCGATCTGATCGTGGTGCTTGAAGCCATGAAGATGGAACAGCCGATCACCGCGCACCGCGATGGTGTGGTTAGTGGCCTAGAGGTAGCTCCCGGCGAGACCTTGTCTTCCGGTGCTGTGATCGCTTCGATTGGTGACGCAAGCTAGTTTCTTTCGCAAAACTGGTGGGGGTTCTTTTAAGGTATTTTCCTTGAAAGAACCCCCACCGGTGTTTAACTTTCCTGTATGGCTACTGGGCAGCAAGCCAATCGGTGAAGTTCACTTGTCCTAGCCGGGCAGAGCTACCAGGCAGGATTCCGCCAGTACGCATCGCTTTACCCATGGCACCGGGAACCGGGACTTCAACGATCTTTGGTGATTTGCCTTGGTGTGCAAGGTACTGGGCAAAAAGATCCGGCATGCTCTCTTCTTGCGGTCCGGCCAGATCCTGAACCACACCCTGAGCAGGAGCCAACGCCAGCTCGGCTAGCGCGATCGCTACTTCACTGCCGGCAATCGGCTGGAGACGCATTTTTGGGGCCATTTGCACGGGGCCTGCGCCAAGGCGAGTGATGTTTTGACCCACAAATTCATGGAACTGAGTGGTGCGCAACAACGTGTATCCGCCGTCCAGCATTTGCAGCATACGTTCTTGGGCAGCTTTGCCGGCATAGTAGCCGGAGTCGATAGCTGCAGCACCGATGATGGACAGAGCCACGTGGTTCTGCACCCCGGCCTCGCGTCCGGCGCTGACCAGGTTCGCGGTGGACTGGGTGAAATAACGCATCGAAGCTGATGCGCTGGTGGTCGCGGAGCCAGAGACGTCAATGACCGATTCGCAGTCGGTCAGCCACTGCCGTACGGAGTTCTGGTTAGTCAGGTCGCATCCTGAGGAACGTGAAAGAACCAGCGGCTCATGACCAAGAGTTCTGAGTACTTCAACGACTTGGCGTCCTAACATTCCGGTGCCTCCGGCAACTGCAACGCGCATGACTGCTCCTTTTTGATCCACAGTGACTGTGTTCGCATGCTCGCACATCTATGTACGGATGCAACGAACGGAAACAACGAACTAAGGCCTGCCCAAACACCATCATGTGGTGTTTGGGCAGGCCTTAGGCGTGAAGCGCAGTTCAATTATTCAATGAATTCTTCCATGTCAACATCCGAAGTGTCTCGGGTGAGGAACAAGGCAATCAAGGTCAGTACTGCGGCAATTGAGAGGTAGATACCAACACCAACGGTGTTGCCGTCTCCGGCCTTCCACAGGGCTACTGCAACAAATGATGCAGGAGCAGCGCCGATCACCGAGGACATGTTGTAGGCAACCGCAGAGCCGGTGTAGCGAACGTTGGAAGGGAAGAGCTCAGGCAGGTAGGAAGCCATTGGGCCAAAGGTCATGCCCATCAGCGCGAAACCAACAATCAAGCCTGCCATAGCGGCTGCCTGACCTGGACCGAAGAACAAGGTCCAGGCAAGGCCGAAGACCAAGATGCCGGTAGAAACCCACATCAGGAACTTACGACGGCCGAACTTCTCAGCCAGTGGGCCGGAGACAACGGTGAAGATACCGAAGAAGACAACACCGATGATCAGCATGGTCAGGAAGGTTGGACGTTCAATGCCCAAGCCTGGAACAAATCCGGCTGCGTCAAAGGCCTTGCCCTTGGCTGCAGCAGCCGCAGAAGCCGTCTCAACGGTAGCGGGCTGGGTGCCATAGGTCAGGGTGAAGGAAGTCATCAGGTAGAACAGCACGTAGGTTGCCAGCATGATGAAGGTACCAGCCAAGGTTGGACGCCAGTGCTTCTTCATGGTCACCGCGAATGGCGACTTTACAACCTTCTTCTGATCCAGAACCTTCTGGAAGGAAGCGGACTCAACCAGCTTGAGGCGAACCCACAAACCGATGAGAACCATAACAGCCGAGAAGAAGAACGGAATACGCCAGCCCCATGCTTGGAACTGCTCTGGGGTGCTCCAGGTCTGCAGAGCCACAAAGATTAGGTTGGCAATGATGAAACCGATTGGTGCGCCCAGCTGTGGGAACGTGCCGTAGATGGCACGCTTGTTCTTTGGAGCATTTTCTGTGGCCAGCAGTGCTGCACCGGACCACTCACCACCCAAGGCCAAGCCCTGTGCAAAGCGCAGGATGACCAAAGCTAGCGGCGCCAAGATGGTCCAGTGACCGGCAGCTGGCGGCAGGAAGCCAATCAGGAATGTCGCAATACCCATGAGCAGCAGCGAGGCAACTAAGGTGCCTTTACGTCCCAGCTTGTCGCCGTAGTGACCGAAGACAATCGATCCCAATGGACGGGCCAGGAAGGCAACACCGAAAATCGCGAACGAAGAAAGGATCGCGTTGATTGCGGTGGCGTTCGGGAAGAACAGTGCTGGGAACACGAGCACCGACGCGGTGGCGTAGGCGTAGAAATCGAAGAATTCGACTGTAGTGCCAATCATGCTGGCGAATAGCACGCGTCCGCGTGAGTTCCCCTTGGGCACCACTGTCTGGTTAGCCTGCGACATTGAGGCTGCTCCTTAGAGTGAAAGTACGAGTTGGTCGGTCATTTACGAATGTCACAATCTTAAGCCTCGCTGCCCAGTATTCGGATATTGATGTCCATTATTTGGACACTAAATCCCCACCTGACGTTCACTACCCTCTTACTTCCCGGGGAAATAGCCGAATTTCGCCGTTCATATAATGAGATATGACTAGCAAAAAGAAAAGTTTTCTTCCGCTGAAGGCAGGGTCAAGGTGAAAGCAATCACTATTACTTGCGACTCCCCTTAAACAACACAAGAACGGCAGCTGAGTTGTGAAAACTCAGCTGCCGTTCTTGGATGCTAACCGGTGTTTAGAGGTGTCGGTGAAGGCGACGTGCCGCCTCGCCCAACGAACCGGACAAGGATGGGTAGACCGTGAAGGTCTCTGCCACGTCATCAACGTGCAGGCCGTTCTGAACTGCCAAGGCCAGCGAGTAAATCAGTTCACTAGCTCGCGGTGCTACCACCACACCGCCAATGACGGTGCCTGAGCCCTTGCGCGAAACGATCTTCACAAAGCCGTGCTCCACGTTCATCATCTTGGCGCGAGCGTTGGTGTTCAAGTCCACCTTGATGATGTTCGCCTGGTACTTGCCCTCAGCTACTGCGCGCTGGGTGACACCAACGGTAGCGATTTCTGGGGAAGTGAAAACGTTCGAGGCAACCAAATCCAAGTTCAGCGGCTTCACCGTGTCGCCAAGAAGGTGAGCTACGGCAATACGGCCCTGCATCGCAGCTACCGATGCTAGTGCGAAGACGCCGGTGCAGTCACCGGTGGCGTAGATGTTGGTTGCGGTAGTACGCGAAACACCGTCGACCTTGATGTGTCCAGATTCGCTGAGCTGTACGCCAGCCTCTTCCAGACCGAGGTTTGCGGTGTTGGGGATGCCGCCAACTGCAACGAGGCAGTGGCTTCCTTCAAGTACACGGCCATCGGCCAAGGTGACAAAGACCTTGTCGCCCTTGCGCTCTACGCCTTCGGCGCGAGCCTGGGAAACAACGTTAACGCCGTTTTCCTTGAAGGCATCTTCCAGCACTGCCGCTGCGTCTGCGTCCTCGCCCGGAAGGACTCGGTCACGCGAGGACACCAAGGTGACCTTGGCGCCTAGCAGCTTGTAGGCGGAAGCGAACTCAGCGCCGGTGACACCAGAACCGATCACGATCAGGTGCTCTGGCACCTCGTTCATGTTGTAGATCTGGGTCCAGTTAAAAATGCGTTCGCCATCTGGCTTAGCCGTAGGCAATTCGCGTGGGTGGGCACCGACGGCCAGAAGAATGGCGTCAGCATCGATGTTCTGCTCGGTTCCATCCGGGTGAGCCACAGCGACGGTGTTCGCGTCGAGAAGACGACCTTCACCAATCACAATGCGCACGCCACCACGTTCTAGGGTGTTGCGAATGTCCGAGGACTGCTCTTTGGCCAAGGCCAAGAGTCGGTGGTTGACCACCGAGAAGTCGGTAACCGCTGAGTCGAGTCCTTCAACGTGGACTCCGAATGCTTCAGCTTGCTTTACGCGGCGCACAGCGTCGGCGGTAGCAATTAGGGTCTTGGATGGGACGACATCGGTCAGCACTGCCGAACCGCCCATGCCGGCACGTTCTACAACGGTGACGTTGGCGCCCATTTGGGCTGCTCCGATGGCAGCTTCATAGCCACCAGGTCCTCCGCCGAGAATTACTAAACGGGTTGCTTCACTACTACTGTCTGCGCTCACAATTTCTATTGTTCACCATGTGCGTTCAATGCGCACATCGAAAGCCAGATTTTGGACGTGACATTGATTCTGAAGCACTAGCTTCACCTGACAAATAGCCCCGCTACCGGTAGCGTATTGCCCGTGACTGATACGCATAATGACCCACAGGCTCTAGCAGCGCAGGCTGCACAGGTAATCGCTGAGCAGACCAACGTCGAAAAACACGACATCGCGCTAGTGCTGGGCTCCGGATGGGGCCAGGCCGCCGAATTGATCGGCGAAACCACCCACACCTTGGACGCCACCACGATTCCAGGCTTCCACGCCTCGGCCGTCCCAGGCCACAAGGGCAGCATCTCCTCGATCCTGACCTCCACCGGAAAGCGAGTGCTCGTACTGGGCGCACGCACCCACTACTACGAAGGACGCGGCGTTCGCTCGGTCGTCCACCCAATCCGCACCGCTGCAGCCGCAGGATGCGAAACCCTGGTACTGACCAACGGTTGCGGTGGCCTGAATGAGAACTGGACCCCCGGCACCCCAGTGATGATCTCCGATCACATCAACCTCACGGCCACTTCCCCATTGGAAGGCGCCACCTTTGTTGATCTGACCGATCTTTACTCTTCACGCATTCGTGAAATCGCTCGCGAAGTAGATTCAAGCCTAGATGAAGGCGTGTACGCGCAGTTCACCGGCCCACACTACGAAACCCCAGCCGAGGTGCAATACGCCAAAACTATTGGTGCAGATTTGGTTGGCATGTCCACCGCGCTGGAAGCGATTGCCGCACGCCACGCTGGCATGGAGATCTTTGGCATGTCATTGGTGACGAACCTGGCCGCTGGTATTAGCCCAGTTCCACTGAGCCACGAAGAAGTCATCGAAGCTGGCCAGGCTGCTGGCCCGCGCATCTCCAAACTTCTAGCCCAGATCATCGCCAAGCTCTAAGGTTCTCCGGGCGGTATAGGCAAATAATGGTGTTTTTCTCAAAGGGAAATCAGTGAATCATACAGATAAGATCGAGCTGCTCGATGTGGCCGGCAAATGGGCTGCCCAAGATCCGGACGCCGAGACTCAAGAAGAGTTGAACTTGCTCATCGAGCGGGTCACCGAAGGTGACGCGTTGGCCTTCGAGGACATCTCTGACCGTTTTTCTGGTGTGCTCGAATTTGGCACGGCCGGGCTGCGCGCTGAACTGGGTGCCGGTCCAATGCGCATGAACCGCGTTGTTGTTTTGCGTACCGCCGCAGGTATCGCTCGATTCCTCAAAGAGAAGGCAGCATCTGCCTATACCCCCAAAGTTGTGATCGGCTTTGACGCTCGGTTTAACTCTGACGTTTTTGCCAAGGACTCGGCCGGCGTGTTCGCCGCCGCCGGCTTCGAGGTATTGCTGATGCCTTCCCCACTGCCAACACCCGTCTTGGCGTGGGCAGTGCGTGAATTTTCTGCTGAAGCAGGGGTCATGGTCACGGCAAGCCATAACCCACCACGCGATAACGGTTACAAGGTCTACGTGGGCGGGCGGATTACCGATGATTCGGGCCGTGGCGCACAGATCGTCTCCCCTATTGATGCTCAGATTGCTGCCTTGATTGATCACCAACAGCCTGTTGCACAGATTGAGCTGGCGGACTCTGGCTGGGAAGTACTTCCCGCGCTGGGCACTGAAGGTGATATTGAGGCAGCTTACTTGGCTGCGATTCATCCGGTGATCCCAGAAGATCAGCCCGAAGGATCGTCCCGCAAGAACCTGCGCGTTGTTGTTTCTGCCATGCATGGGGTTGGTGGGCACACCATGAAACAGGCATTGCTCAATGCCGGTTTTAGCGACGTTCACATGGTTGTCGAACAAGAGCGTCCAGATCCACTCTTCCCCACTGTAAAGTTCCCAAACCCTGAAGAACCAGGAGCCATTGATTTATCTTTGGCCTTGGCTCGTGAGGTGAACGCGGATCTAGTAATCGCCAATGACCCGGATGCTGACCGCTGCGCAGCAGCGATCATCGTTGGGGATACGTGGCGTATGCTGCGCGGTGATGAAGTCGGTTGGCTTTTGGGTGACCAAATTTCAAAGACTTTGCCCGAGGGCAAAAAGCTGGCTAATTCCATCGTTTCCTCCCGGATGCTGGCAGCTATTGCCAAGGACGCGGGGCGTGAGCATGAGGAAACCTTGACCGGTTTTAAGTGGATCTCACGAGTTGAAGATCTTGGTTTTGGTTATGAAGAAGCACTGGGCTACTGCGTCGCTCCAGATCTTGTCCGCGACAAAGATGGAATCTCTGCCGGTATCGCATTGGCCGACCTAGCTGCCCAGCTCAAGGATGAGGGCAGCACAATTTCGGCCCGCCTTGATGAGCTAGCTGCCCGTCATGGTGTGCACGTCACCGACCAATTGTCTTTGCGTTTCACGGACCTGGCGCAGATCCCTGTGTTGATGGATCGCTTCCGTCAGAACGCTCCTGAGTCCCTAGGTGGTTCGGAAGTTTCTGAGGTCACGGATCTGTCCAAGGGCACAGATAAGCTGCCGGCAACCAACGCCATTGTTTTGCACACCTTCTCCGGCGCACGCGTCATCGTTCGTCCTTCGGGCACCGAACCAAAACTCAAGTGCTACTTGGAAACCATTGAACCGGTTGACCAGCTGGAACAGGTTCCTGCTGCACGTGAACGCGCCACCGCTCAGGTCCAAACCATCAAGCAGGAATTGGCAGCATACCTAAATGCCAACTAGGCTTACCCCTTCAAGACTTTCAGCTGAATGGCTTGAACCCGTATTTGTTAGAGGAATAGATGACTGAACTTACCGCCCGCGACATTGCTGGCTACATTGATCACACCCTGTTGGCTCCCAACGCCTCCCGGGAACAGATTGTGCAGATCTGCGAAGAAGCCAAGAAGTATGAATTCAAGTCGGTATGCGTCAACCCACTGTGGGTTTCCACCGTGGCTCGCGAGCTTGAAGGCTCCGACGTCTTGACCTGCTCGGTGATCGGCTTCCCACTTGGTGCTTCGGCCACCGACACCAAGGTTTTTGAAACCAAGCACGCAGTAGCTGACGGTGCCAACGAGATCGACATGGTCATTGATATTGCTGCTGCACTGCGCGGAGATCGCGACGCGTTGGTCAACGAGATCTTTGCTATCGCTCAGGCCGCTCACGAGGGTGGCGCGATCTTGAAGGTCATCATCGAAACCTGCCTGCTCACCGAAGAAGCCAAGGTTTTGGCTTGCGAGGCCGCTAAGGCAGCAGGTGCTGACTTCGTGAAGACCTCCACTGGCTTCTCCACCGGCGGGGCCACTGTTGAAGATGTCGCATTGATGCGCCAGACCGTCGGCGCTGAACTCGGCGTTAAGGCCTCCGGCGGGGTGCGCAGCGTTGAAACTGCCCGTGCCATGATCACCGCTGGAGCAACCCGTCTGGGATCTAGCTCAGGAGTTGCTATCCTAGAAGGAGAGCAAAGCGGTTCCAGCTACTAGGACATCGCACCGATCTGTTTCCTCAAGGAGAAAAAGTGTACTCGAACGGCAAGAACACTGCCCATTCAGGTGAAGGCCGCCTTGTCGGCAACATTGTTAGTTTTGTGATCTTCTTCGTGATGTTCTCAGCTGGCATTTACACCCTGGGCTTCTGGGAACTGGACAATGCGTGGTTGCCAACTCTTCTGGGCTTCGCCCTGATGTTCTTGGCTTTTGCTATTCCAATGCACCTGATGAGCCACTCCGAAAAGGCTGAAGCTCGCATCGCTGCAAGCGCTGCTCACCAGCAGTAATTCAGACTTTCGATAGTTGGGCGGTCCTACGGGATCGCCCAACTTTTCTTTAAGCTGTAGTGAATCCAAAAGCCGGCCATAAACTTGGGTTATGGATAAGTCGTGGGATCAGCAGGTAGAAGATTATTGGAACGCTTCGGCGGCAAAGAGCGGCGAGCAGCTTCGTGCTGAACTTGATGAACTGCTATCCGGCTTGGACCCCAATGATCCACGTGTCCTATTTGAAATTGCTTCCCTGCATGATTTTCTCGGTGAAGAGCAACTGGCAGTAGAGCCCTACAGCAAGGCACTGCAGGCTGGTCTACCGGGTCAAAAGCAGGATGAGGCTCGGATCCAACTAGCGAGCACATTGCGAAATCTTGGAGATTTTGACCAAGCAATTAGCCTGTTGGAACAGGTTTCCCCCGACTCCGACTTACACATCGACGCACAGGGGTTTCTCACGCTCGCCTTATCGGATGCCGGTCGACAGACCGAAGCCGTGCGAATTGCTGTGACTGCTCTGGCGCCAGCGAACAAACTCTACGCCAGAGCCTTATCCGCCTACGCCCAGGACCTTTCCGCCCCGGGCGTAGCGCAAAGCTAAGCCCTTCTCCGTCTGGCCGGCGGTTATTTCGTAGCCGGTGCCGGGGTTGGTTCGAAGATCGCGTAGAGCAGCTTTTCGGCCCACTCCAAAATTTCTTCGTCCACTAGGTCGCGCCCGCCAATAGGTGAAGTTCTTGGCTTTGGAATGAAGATCGAGTTAAGCGCTGGCTTATTTGCTGCCCCTGGGTACAGGCGTTCCAGTCGGACTTGTCGTGACGCTGGTAGGTCTTCAATCTTGGCTGGTGACACCTTGATGTTGTTGCCAATCTGCTGAATGTCATTGAGCCCGACAGCCCGAGCACGGATGCGCAGTGCTGCTACCCGCATCAGGTTCTCGACCGGTTGCGGTAGCTTTCCGTAGCGGTCCACCAGTTCTTCACGCACCTCGGTCAGCGCCTCGTCGGTTTCCGCGGCGGCGATATTGCGGTAAGCCTCCAAGCGCAGACGTTCACCGGGAACATAGTCGTGCGGTAGGTGAGCGTTGACCGGCAGGTCGATTTTCATCTCGGTGGCTTCTTCTTCACCCTCACCCTTGTAGTCGGCGACAGCCTCGCCCACGAGGCGCAGGTACAAATCAAAGCCAACCCCAGCAATATGTCCGGACTGCTCTCCACCAAGTAGATTGCCAGCTCCACGCAGCTCCAAGTCCTTCATCGCTAGTTGGTAGCCGGAACCCAACTCATTGTGCGCTGCTACCGCTTTGAGGCGTTCAAGAGCAATCTCGCCCAACGGCTTTTCTACATCCCACAGGAAGTAAGCGTAGGCACGCTCACGGCCACGACCGACTCGTCCACGAAGCTGGTGCAATTGGGAGAGACCATAGTTGTTGGCCCGGTCCACAATCAAAGTGTTGGCGTTGGAAATGTCCAAGCCGGTTTCAATAATGGTGGTGGAGACCAGAACATCAAATTTCTTTTCCCAGAAGTCCTGGATGATCCGTTCCAGTCGTGACTCACTCATCTTGCCATGCGCCACTTCAATGCGCGCTTCAGGGGCCAGCTCGCGAAGTTCTGCTGCCACTCGCTCAATGGATGAAACTCGGTTGTGGACAAAGAAGACCTGCCCATCGCGCATGAGTTCACGCTTGATGGCTGCCGAAATCTGCTTGTCGCTTCGCGGGCCAACGTAGGTCAAGACCGGATGACGTTCTTCCGGTGGCGTGGCCAAAGTGGAGGTCTCACGGATTCCGGTGAGCGACATTTCCAAGGTACGCGGAATTGGCGTGGCGCTCATTGCCAGCACATCCACGTTAGTGCGCAGCTTCTTAAGTTCTTCCTTGTGCTCAACACCAAAACGCTGTTCCTCATCGATGATGACAAGGCCAAGATTTTTGAACTGAACGTTTTTGGAGAGCAAACGGTGGGTACCGATGACGATATCAACACTGCCATCTTGCAGTCCGGCCATGATCTCCTTGGATTCCTTGGCCGTCTGGAAACGTGACAGTGTTTTCACTCGAACCGGGAATCCCGAATAGCGTTCGGTGAACGTCTGCTGATGCTGGGAGGCAAGCAATGTGGTCGGTACCAGTACCGCAACCTGCTTTGAGTCTTGAACGGCCTTGAAGGCTGCACGGACAGCAATTTCGGTTTTGCCGAAGCCCACGTCACCAGAAATCAACCGATCCATCGGGATTTCCTTTTCCATATCCGACTTAACCTCATTGATTGCGGTTAGCTGGTCAGGAGTTTCGATGAAGGCAAAGGCCTCTTCGAGTTCATGTTGCCAAGGAGTGTCTTGGCCGAAGGCGTGCCCACGGCTGGCCATGCGTGCCGAATACAGCTTGATCAAATCGCCAGCGATCTCCTTGACCGCTTTGCGCGCTTTGGACTTGGTGCTGGCCCAGTCTGAGCCACCCATCTTGGACAGGGTGGGTGCTTCGCCGCCGACATATCGGGTAACCATGTGCAGCTGGTCTGTGGGAACGAATAGTCGGTCCCCCGGTGCGCCACGTTTGGAGGAGGCGTATTCAACGACCAAGTATTCTCGTTTGGCGTCTTTGCCTGAACCTGCAACTTTGCGAGCCATCAATTCAACAAATTTACCGATGCCGTGCTGCTCATGGACGATGAAGTCCCCTGCCTGCAGGCTGAGTGGATCTACGGCATTGCGCTTGCGCTTTGCGGTGAGCTTGCGTCCCTTACGATTTGGGTACGCGCTTGAACGACCCAAAAGGTCGGCTTCGGTGAGTAGCCCAAACTTGAGCTCTTCAAAGACAAATCCACGCCCAGCGGTCGCTTGGGTGATTTCGATAAGTCCCGCGGTTGGCGCCTGGTCAAGGGTTTCAACTCGGTGGGCTGGAATGCTGAATTCAGCGAACAGCTCAGATAGCCGTTGCGCTGGACCAGGTCCGTCGGTGGCCACAACAAAACGCCACTGATCTTTAACTCGTGAAGCGATGAATTCCATCATCGCCTCAATGTCGCCTTGATAGCCGTGTGGTTCCCGCGCAGGGATGCGAATGGTTGACGCGCCGACTTCCAGCTCTTCATCCGCGCCCATGGCGGTCAGCGCCCACCAGGACACCTTCGCGGCCTTGGCGTGCTCAAGGGTTTCGGAAAGCGAGGCAAAATCGCCGCTAGCGAGCTTGCGCTCCGAGCTGGCGGTGTTCAAATCCAGTGGGGCTGTGGCGCCATCTGAGGCCGAAGCCCACGCGGCCGCAAGGAACTCCGCGTTAGTGGCATTCAGATCCTGTGCACGGGCGCGCACTCGTTCTGGTTCCATGACCAGTGCAATCGAGGATTCCGGCAGGAGGGAAAGCAACGGAACCATGTGGTCCACCAGAAGGGGTGCCAGAGATTCCATACCCTCCACGGCGATGCCACCAGCAATTTTGGTGAGCATTTCTTCAGCGGCTGGGAAATGGTTTTTCAGGTTGGCAGCCCGGCTCATGACCTGTGGTGTGATCAACATTTCTCGGCACGGCGTGGCAATAATCTTTTGTGGGCCCTGGTCATCGGTGGAGCGCTGATCGGCGATGGCGAAGAAACGCATCGAATCAATTTGGTCACCGAAAAAATCGATACGGACCGGATGGTCCAACGTTGGTGGGAAGACATCGATGATGCCACCACGTACGGCAAACTCGCCTCGGTGCGTGACCATGTCCACCCGAGCATAGGCAGCTGATGCGAGATCCTTGATGACCTGATCAAATCCAGGTTCGGCGTCTAGTTCCAAGGTCACCGGGCGCAGTTCACCTAGGCCAGCAACGAGTGGTTGCAGCACTGCTCGGATGGGTGCGATCACCACGTTGAGATTTTCGTCCCGGTTGTGTAGCCGGCGCAGTACTTCGAGGCGACGTCCCACCGTGTCGCTTCGAGGCGAAAGGCGTTCATGCGGCAAGGTCTCCCACGATGGGAATTCAGCAATCTGCTCTGTTGGAAGAAAGGCGTTCAGTGAGCTTGATACTTCTTCGGCTTCACGACCGGTGGCAGTGACAATCAGGGTCACTCCAGAATGTTTGCTCTCGCTCAGCGCCTGAGAAATCTGGGCGGCGAGGATCGCACGCATGCCTTGCGGGGCCGCGATCTCCAGCTCTTCACTCCGCGTCGAAAAGCTGTTCGCTGCACTTTGGTGGATGCGACGGAAGGATGGTTCCTCGCGCAGGAAGTCATGAAGTCCGCTCAGGCTCATGGGGGTTCGTATCCTCTCGTGCAGGCGCTTGAAGCCGTGTGCTCAGTTGTATTCCTGAACCAATTCGACACCACGAACACCGACCGCAAATGATATTCCGCGGTCGACTCAACGCCAATATGTTGTTTTAGGTGCAGTCCTAGCCTACCTAATACATCCCAGCGGATAGTGTTAATACTGTCCGTCCCCGGGCGTGCACTTTTTGTTGCCCGCCCAGCCAAATTTCCAGATTGGGATTAGCTTTCATGGCATTGAACGCAAGTACTCAGATCGGCCATCCTGCACAGCAGGTCATCGCTACTTTAAGCGATCGCGGCTTCGCCGAGCATCTGACCAAGGTCGCCAACGGCACCCTGAACGAATTCACCGTAGATGGCGATGTCGCAGGGGCCTTTACGCTAACGACAGTCCGTTCCGTGCCTACTGACCGGGTTCCTGACTTCGCTCGCAAGTTTGTTGGAGCCTCCATTGAAATCACTCAGGTAGAACAGTGGACCGCACCGGATGCCGGCGGAAGCCGTTCTGCAAGAGTGCGAATCACCATCGGCGGCGTTCCTGTGACTGTCACTGGCACCGAGCAGCTCACCGGACAAGGCGAAACCTCGCAGCTAGCCGTTGATGCCAAAGTCTCTTCCTCGATTCCATTCATCGGCGGCAAGCTTGCTTCCGCCGCCGAACCCTACATTGGCAAGGCCCTGAACTTGCAGGCAGAACAGGTTAACGCTTGGCTCTCCAAGTAGGCCAACGACTCAAAAGATCGCTCTGAGCGCATTCCCCGGATCTGCGAATTTCGCAATACATCCGGGGATTTGTGCTCTTGATCATCGATCGCGATAAGCTGGAATAAGGTGTGCCGGGAAGTCTGGTCGGCGAGAAATATTCATTTAACGAAGTAAGCGAGTTAACGCATGAACCAAACTCCGTCTTCGGGTTCCGACAAGAGCCTGTTTTCCCGCCCAAGCTACAAAGAGTCCGTGCGCATCGGAGATATCCTGCGCAAAGAAACCGTCGGTGGCATGGTGCTTATCGCCGGAGCGTTGCTGGCACTAATCTGGGCCAACACTCCCCTACGCGAGTCCTACTTTGCACTGCGTGATTTCCACTTTGGCCCAACGCTGTTAGGTGTAGATCTAAATCTCTCCATCGGCCACTGGGCTGCGGACGCGCTGCTTGCGGTGTTCTTCTTCCTCACCGGTTTGGAACTGAAAAAAGAATTTGTCATCGGTGACCTGCGTAACGTGAAGACTGCAGCTGTCCCTGTGGCTGCAGCATTCGGCGGTGTCCTCGTACCGGCGCTCATCTTTGTGGCCATTGCTTCGGGCTCTGGCGGTGGCCAAGAACTACTACGCGGTTGGGCCATTCCAACAGCCACTGACATTGCCTTTGCTGTCGCCGTGCTGGCCGTCATCGGTTCGGCACTTCCAGCCGCACTAAGAATCTTCCTGCTCACCTTGGCAGTGGTGGATGACCTAATCGCCATCGTCATCATTGCCTTTGTTTTCACTGATGAACTTAAGCTGGCCTATCTTGGGCTATCGCTGATCCCGATCATTCTTTTCACTCTCTTGGCACGCTACTTCGGCAAGTTCTTTGCCAAGCATGCTTGGGCTGCCTGGGTGATCTTGTTGCCATTGGGCATCATCACCTGGATCTTCGTCTTTGGCTCCGGCATTCACGCCACCATCGCGGGCGTAGTCTTGGGCTTCTGTGTCCCAGTCAAGCGCACGGACGGTCGCGAAGGAATCGGGCTTGCTGAACAGTTTGAGCATCGCTTCCGCCCGTTGTCATCCGGTATCTGCATCCCAATTTTTGCGTTCTTTGCGGCCGGCGTGAGCGTAGTTTCATCCGATCCAGCCAGTGGCAACGTATTTACTGACCCTGTCTTCTGGGGCATTGTTCTGGGTCTTGTGTTGGGCAAGCCGATTGGCATCATGGGATCAACCTGGTTGCTGACCAAATTCACCAAGGCTTCCTTGGACAAGGATGCTCAGTGGGGTGACTTGCTCGGGGTAACCCTGTTGGCAGGAATTGGCTTCACCGTCTCGCTGCTGGTTTCCGAGCTGTCCTTTGGTCTGGAATCTGCTCACTATGAGCATGCGAAGGTTGCCATCCTCAGCGGTTCGTTTATCGCAGCTATCCTCGGCGCCCTGTGGCTTGTCCCGCGCAATCGTCGCTACAAGGTGATCAATGAGCGTGAGACTCGGGACGCTAATGCTGATGGTGTGCCTGATGTGTATCAGCAAGATGGCGAAAATAACTAGCGTGCAGAATTCGTAGCTAGTAGTTAAAAGACTGTGGCGCTTGCCCTCCGGGATGGAGAGCAAGCGCCACAGTTCTTTGCGTGCTGGCTACTTATTAGCGCCAAACATGGCCGCTTCAGCAGCGACCCAAGCGAGCATCGCGCACTTGACGCGAGCAGGGAACTTGGAGACGCCCACGAAGGCGGCAGCGTCCTCTAGGACCTCTTCATCTGGTTCAAAGGTTCCCTTGGAGCGCATCATCTCGCGGAAGATCTCCAGCTTGTCCAAGAACTCTTCCTTGGTCATCTCCGGGAGCATCTCGCTGAGTACTGAGGCCGAGGCCATGGAGATAGAACAGCCATCGCCTTCCCAGCTCATGGCTTCAAAATGGTCTTCATCGTTCAATTCCACGCGCACGCGGATCTGGTCACCACAAATGGGGTTGTGCTGGTGTGATTCACCGTGCAGAAGCCCTTCGGTGGTCTCCACCAGTGGCGAGCCGAAGCGTCGCTTGGAGTGATCCAGGATGACCTGTTGGTATAGCTGATCTAATTCGTTCACTTAGACTCCAAAGTATTCGCGCACGGAGCTCAAGGCGACTAGTAGAGCCTTGATATCGTCTTCCGTGTTGTACAGATAAGTGCTTGCACGAGTGGTCGCAGTGACGCCCAGGGCTCGGTGCAGTGGTTGTGCGCAGTGATGTCCTACTCGTACGGCAATGCCACGCGAGTCTAGGTATTGCCCTACGTCGTGTGGGTGCACTCCTACGACCTCAAATGGCACGGTACCGATTCGACGGACGTCGCTTGGTCCAAAGACGCGCACGCCTTCAATCTTGGATAATCCTTCAAAGAGCAAAGTACCCAGGTGTTCTTCCCACTGAGCGATGCGGTCCATGCCAATTTCTTGCAGGTAACTTACCGCGGTAGCCAAACCATGGGTCTGGGCAATGCGCTGGGTCCCGGCTTCAAAGCGCTGCGGAGCCGGAAGAAATTCTGCGTGCTCCATATCAACCACGGTGATCATTGATCCGCCGGTGAGGAACGGAGGCATGGCGTTCAGTAGTTCTTCACGACCATAGAGCGCCCCGATGCCGGTTGGCCCGAGCATCTTATGTCCTGAGAAAGCCATGAAATCCACGTCAAGGGCCTTCACGTCTACCGGAAGGTGCGGTACTGACTGGCAACCATCAAGAACAGTCAGTGCACCAACCTTGCGGGCAGCATCGACAAAACGCTGAGTATCGGTGATAGTTCCCAAGACGTTGGAGACGTGGGTGAAGGCTACAAGCTTGGTCTTCTCGGTCACCAACTCATCGATCAAGTCATAACGCAATGATCCGTCTTCGCTGACAGGAACGTAACGCAAGGTAGCACCAGTGCGGAACGCAAGTTCCTGCCACGGAATCAGGTTGGCGTGGTGCTCAATTTCGGTGGTGAGAATTTCATCGCCAGGACCAATGCGGAAGCGTGCCGCGGCTTCTCCTCCGCGGCCCAATGAGGCATTGGAGATTGAGTAGCTGATTAAGTTCAGTGCTTCTGTTGCGTTGGAGGTCCACACCAGTTCATTGGTGCGTGCGCCGATGAATTTCGCGACGGTCTCGCGCGCCTCTTCATAGATTTCGGTGGCCTCAACGGCTAGCGTGTGAGCGCCACGGTGTACGGCCGCGTTAGCGTTTTCGTAGTAGTGCTGCTCCGCTTCATACACGCAACGTGGCTTTTGGCTGGTTGCACCAGAGTCTAAGTACACGACGTCGGTGCTGTTGACTTGATGCTCCAGAATTTCAAAGTCTGCCTTGATTCGCTGAACCTCGACGGCGCTGAGCGATACATTGGCTTCTGGCTGACCGGTCATCGTCTGCACGTGGTCCTCCGAATAATTGTCATGGGATGCCATGTTTCGCCGGTTGTCAGAAACCGTTGAAGGATTAGGCAAGGTGTACATTGGGTAATTATTCCACTCCGGCTCAAGAAGTACATCTAAGTTTGGCCTTAGTAAGTAACACCTCAAACGGGACCTATTTAACGGATCAAGGACCGCGGTGAGTTGGCTGAGCCATCCCGCGATCCTCGAAAACTAAGTGTGAGCACAATGCAAGGCAACGTGATACAGATTAGCTGGTATGGAATTTTGTTTGGGCTGCTTCGAGACCCGAGCTCATTAGTAGCTCAACAGCGTCTGCGCAGTTATCAATCAAAAACGGAAGATCTTGCTTTTCCGTCTTCGAGAAATCTTGCAGGACCCATTTAGCCGTGTCCATGCGTCCTGGTGGACGACCAACTCCTGCGCGAACGCGCAGATAGTCTTTGGAACCCATTGCTTTGGAGATATCGCGCAGACCGTTATGTCCACCTTCTCCCCCGCCACGTTTGAGTTTGACGGTGTCAAAAGGAATATCGATCTCATCGTGAACGACGATCAGGTGATCAACGTCGATTCCAAAGAACTTAGCGGCGTTGGCCACCGGCCCTCCGGAGAGATTCATAAATACCGTCGGCTTGGCCAGCACGATGCGCGGACCGCCGACACCCATGCGGCCTTCAACGATTTGTGACCGTGAGGAGTGAGATTTGAATTTCGATCCCACACGGTTGGCCAGTTCATCGAGCACCATTTGCCCAATATTGTGTCTATTGCCAGCGTAGCCGGACCCGGGATTCCCGAGTCCGGCTACGAGCCAAGTGCCATCACTCATGATGCTTAGCTAAAACCTAGTTCGCTGGAATTAGGCAGCGATCAAGAGGTCCAGGTGATCAACGGTGCGGTTAAGCGCGTGGATCTGGATGTCCTTGATGCTGGTCTTTACGGTCTTGCCTTCAACGTTCAGAACGAGCTCAACGCTACGGTCACGAACAGCAAGGGTGGTTTCGTGGATTGGCAGCAATACGTGCTGTGGCTCCGAGCCTGCACCGTAGATTACTGCTGGGATCTGGCCGTCGCGACGAGCCTGGCGGGCAGCGCCCTTACCGAAATCGGTGCGTACTACGGCGTCAAGGTTTACAGATGCCATGATGATTCTCCTTAGGAAATAGATGCTTCGTTAAGGCCCTTGCGTGGACTCGGGAAGCAACTAACATCTAAGAGATCTAGAGCTTTTCCGGCCTTGTCGATAACGGTCCCACCATTTCTGGTGATTCCCTCGCCTGGGCACAGTCAATAATTCTACCAGTTCCGCTTCCAAGGAAGAAAACCTGTAGCGAACGCCACTAAATCAGCTTAGTTGTCGAAACGATAACAATTCGGTAATAACGCTCCCCCGCTGCTTAGTTAGATTCCACGAAGAATGCCTTCGCGGCTCACAGCGAAGGTCCTCACTGTCATCCAAAGGCAGAGATCAGAGTAGGCGAAGGTCAAGTCGTTGCCTCCATTCAGAGTCACCCGTTCCATGGAAAAGCCATCGACCGGGCAACTCGCATCGATGCCTCTCTCCCCATTATCTATTTTGACAGTCTCCAAAAGAGGATCATAGGGACTGTCTGCCGACTAGTCTCGGCGTGGTGTCTTGCCCCTGACTAACCAATGATCCGGAGTGTTTTCACTGAGACTGGAATGGCAGCAGAGCATCTACAAATTACTACCTTTCCCAAAAGGGAATGAGTCACCAGTCAAAAAGTTCTATGTACAGTTCTGAGTCCGGATCAAGTGCTGAAAGCCGCTCAACAATCCCTGAATAGAGTTCAATGGACGATGGAACGGATGATTTGTCCAGTTCCGTCTTCATTCGATCCAAGACAGGTTGAACCTTGCCGGACAGACGATACTGATAGGTCGTTTTCCCATCCTCTACTTTGTGTAAAGAGCGCTCGTCCCATAAGTCATAGATTGCTTTCCCGAGCCAATAGTCTTCTTTGCCGCCGATGTAGTCGCCGTCGAGTTTTCTGATACTTGTGATCCACGTACCCATGCTTTTCTCCTTAGTACCCTCACTCGTGACCCTACCGTGCGTCACCGACAGGTTAAGTCACCCAAATACTGACGGATACTGTCGCACTCATCAGCGATCAAATTACGGGCTGAGCCTCTAGGCTGATCTTGAGGTTGACTCAAATCTTCTAATGGATGAAGTCGGAGGGCGTGCCTTTCCCATGCCAATTACGAATCCGGACCAGACGTCGTTCAGCTGGCCAATGCCTGCGCCATCTGTCAGTCCGGATCTGCCCAGTCATGGTTTCACCAACCAAGACCGTTTTGATTTTGTCTAGACACAGCCGTCCGGCTACTATCTCGATCAGTTTCAACTGCACTAGAGGACGTTGATTCTGCATAGTGTAGGAGAGGCTCAAGCCCTTTACCTGAGCTTCTCAGCAACTCGGCTTAACCGCTTCTGGCCGGCCCCAAAAGGGACCGGCCAGAAGCTATGCGAAACGAGGGCTACTAAGCGCGGCCGTCAAACAGGTTCGTGACCGAACCGTCGTGGAATACTTCCGAGATCGCGCGAGCGATAGTCGGTGCAATGGACAGCACCGTCAGGTTCTCAAAACGCTTGTCTTCAGGGATTGGCAGGGTGTTGGTGACAACAACTTCGCGTGCACCACAATCAGCCAAACGCTGAGCAGCAGGATCCGAGAAGACAGCGTGGGTAGCTGCGATGATGACGTCCTTGGCGCCGGCTTCCTTCAGCACGCGCACAGCACCTGCGATGGTTCCACCGGTATCAATCATGTCGTCAATCAGGATCGCGGTGCGGCCCTCAACCTGACCCACAACGGTCTTGGACTCTGCCTGGTTAGGCACGGTCAAGTCGCGGGACTTGTGTACGAAGGCCAGAGGAACGCCGCCCAAACGGTCAGCCCACTGCTCTGCTACGCGAACACGTCCGGTGTCTGGGGAAACCACGGTGGCTTCGTTAACATCAATTTTGGTCTTGATGTAGTCCGCCAGCATTGGGAAACCAAAGAGGTGGTCAACCGGGCCGTCGAAGAAGCCCTGAATCTGCGCGGTGTGCAGGTCGCAAGAGATGATACGGTCTGCGCCGGCAGTCTTGAATAGGTCGGCAACCAGACGAGCCGAGATAGGCTCGCGGCCACGGCCCTTCTTGTCCTGTCGTGCGTAAGGGTAGAACGGAGCTACCACGGTGATACGACGAGCCGAAGCGCGCTTCATCGAGTCAATCATGATCAGCTGTTCCATCAGCCAGTTGTTTGTTGGCGCTGGGTAGGACTGCAGCAGGAAGACGTCCTTACCGCGGACCGACTCGTCCGAGCGCACGTAGATCTCGCCGTTGGCGAAGTCATAGGCGTTCAGCGGCAGAAGTTCGGTGCCAAGTTCCTTGGCGACCTCGGCGGCTAGTTCCGGGTGTGCACGACCGCTGGCCAGCACCAGCTTTTTGTCGACGTTATGGCTGATTTCACTCATTGGGTATGCTTTCTCGCTCGCTTCGCTATCACGTATGAGGTTGTTGTCGAGGAAATAAAGTCCGTGACCGGATTACTCGGTGCCCGAGGAATTCAGAGAGGACTTGAATGCGGCGTCTGCCGAAGGGGTACCTGGGCGCTTTTCAAGCGTCCACCCCTCAGAGTTACGCTGCGGGGCCACAGACAGTGCCAAGGCACCGGCGGGGACGTTTTTGCGGACGATGGCGCCAGCTCCGGTGTATGCGCCGTCCCCAATTTCCACTGGGGCAACAAATACGGTGTTAGAGCTGGTGCGCACGTGCGAACCAATCTTGGTCCGGTGCTTCTTTTCGCCATCGTAGTTCGCGGTGATATTGCCACACCCGATATTGGTGAATTCACCGATTTCAGCATCGCCGGCGTAGCCGAGATGCGAGAGCTTGGAGCCACGACCGATCGTGACGTTCTTGGTTTCGTAGAAAGCGCCAATCTTGCCATCGACACCCAAATCGGTACCTGGGCGAAGGTAAGCGAAGGGACCAACCGAGGCGCCTGCAGCGATGCGCGAGTCGGTGGCGTCGGTGCGCTTGACGGTGGCCCGCTGGCCAACCACGACGTTGGTCAATGTGGTGTCTGGGCCGACGATGGCGTTATCGCCAATAATCGTTTCGCCGTGCAGCTGAGTGCCTGGCATCAGAGTGGTGTCCTGACCGATGATCACGTCTGCATCAATCCACGTGGTGGCTGGATCAACGATGGTTACACCCTGACGCATCCAGAATTCGGTTTTGCGCTGGTTGTAAATACGAGCCAAGTTGGAGACCTGGACGCGGTCGTTAGCGCCCTCAATCTGCCAACGGTCAGCGATCTGCGAGGAAGCAACACGGCCGCCACGACCGCGAGCGATAGCCAAAACGTCGGTCAGGTACATCTCGCCCTGCGCGTTGTCGGTAGTGACCTCGGTCAGTGCCGAACGCAGCATCTGTGCATCAAATGCGTAGATTCCGGAGTTGATTTCCTTGATCAGCAGTTCATCTGCCGAAGCATCCTTCTGCTCGCGGATTCCAGCAACTTCGCCGTTCTCGTCGCGCAGAATACGACCATATCCGTTGGGGTCTTCCAACGAGGTGGTCAGCACGGTCACCGAGTTGCGGTTGGTCTCGTGGGTAGCCACAAGATCCTGCAGTACTTCGCTGGTGAGCAATGGCACATCACCGTAAGTCACCACGACGGTGCCTTCAAGGGATGGGTCCACGGCTTCAAGGCCCTGTGCAACTGCGCGTCCGGTGCCCGGAATTTCATCCTGATCAGCGACGGTGATCGAAGGGAACTGGCTGAGGATGTGCTCAGCTACCAGGTCTCGCTGGTGGCGAACCACGGCCACAAGATTTTTTGGTTCCAATGCAGAAGCTGCGTGAAGTGCGTGCCCAATCATGGATCGACCTGCGATTTCGTGCATGATCTTCGGCTTGGCGGACTTCATCCGGGTACCAGCGCCGGCGGCGAGGACGATGACAGCTACTGGTGCATTGACCTGATCGCTCAAGTGCGTTCTCCTGCATATTAGATTCAAGGTTTCGGGCAGAGAAGAATAACCCTTAGACAAGTCTAACGTGCATAGCCAGATTGGCTGAACTGGTTAAAGAATAAAAGCGCCACATGCGTGACGCTTTTTCTTTGGTTCCGCCCCTAGGATTCGAACCTAGAATACACAGCTCCAAAGGCTGGAGTGTTGCCATTACACCAGGGCGGAAAACGGCTTATGTGGGTCATCCCCCACAAGCACGCTAATTATTCTGCCATGTTCGGCCCCGTGAGTGAAATCGCAAAACGCCATGGCTAAATACGAGTACACGAAGTGGCACCTGGCACCGCGCTCAGACTTCGATTTGCACCCGGAACGTAAAATAGAAATCGTGGCTCATTTACTCGGGGGCGAAGCCCTACATCTCGAATATCCCACCCATACTGTCTTCGAATCGATCACCATCGGTATTTCCGATGGAGACCGTATCGGCTTGGTGGGACGCAACGGCGAAGGCAAGTCCTCGCTGCTCGGTATGCTTTCGGGCAAAATCGAACCCAATTCCGGACGTGTCACCTCACGCAACGGCCTGCGGGTTGGCGTGTTGGATCAGTCTGACACCCTAGATCCTGAGGCTACCGTGCACTTCAGTGTGGTCGGCGAGATGGATGATCACCAGTGGGCTGGCGAAGCTCGTATTCGTGACGTCATTGCCGGTCTCGTAGCCGACTTGGACTGGGAGGCAAAGGTCGGCACGCTCTCCGGCGGCCAGCGCCGCCGTGTTGCCCTAGCTGCTCTATTGGTTCAAGACTGGGACGTTGTCATCCTCGATGAGCCTACTAACCACCTTGATGTTGAAGGCATCTCCTGGTTGGCTGAGCACGTTAACAACCGCTGGTCCAAAAACTCCGGCGGCCTGATGGTTGTCACCCACGACCGTTGGTTCCTTGACGAAGTGTGCACCACCACGTGGGAAGTACACAACCAGATCGTGGAACCTTTTGAAGGTGGCTACGCCGCCTACGTACTGCAGCGCGTAGAACGCGACCGCATCGCCGCGGTCACCGAAAACAAGCGCCAGAACATGATGAAAAAGGAACTCGCTTGGCTACGTCGTGGCGCCCCAGCCCGTACGTCCAAGCCAAAGTTCCGTATCGAAGCCGCCAACCAGCTGATTGCTGATGTGCCACCGGCGCGTAACCCGCTGGAACTGCAAAAGATGGCCACCAGCCGTCTGGGCAAAGACGTCATTGATCTGTTGGATACCGAGGTTTCCTTCGGTTCCAAACAAGTCCTCAAACCCTTTACCTGGCGAATCGGTCCGGGCGAGCGCAGCGGCTTGCTTGGCGCCAACGGAGCGGGCAAGTCTACGTTGCTGGGTCTGATCGCTGGCACCGTCGAACCTACCGGTGGCAAGATCAAGCGGGGGCAAACCGTGAAGCTGGCTGTACTGGATCAGCAGTTCCGCGAGCTGGAGCAGATCGGACAGGACAAGGTCCGCGAAATCCTGGCCCGCTACCGCACGACCTTTAATGTGGACGGCAAGGACCTGACTCCGGCACAGCTGCTGGAGCGCCTTGGTTTCTCTTCGGCACACCTATCCACCAAGGTCGCTGAGCTTTCTGGTGGGCAACGTCGTCGCCTGCAGTTGCTGATGATCCTGATGGATGAGCCCAACGTAATGATCCTCGATGAGCCGACTAACGATGTTGATACCGACATGTTGGCGGCTCTAGAAGATCTCTTGGATTCTTGGCCAGGCACCCTGATCGTGGTCTCCCACGACCGTTACTTACTTGAACGAGTCACTGACCAGCAGTACGCCATTTTGGGCGGAAAATTCCGTCATGTGCCAGGTGGCGTAGATGAGTACCTAAAGCTTCGCGCCGCTGAAGGCTCTACTGGTGGTTCCAACCCATCGCAGTCTCAGAGTGACTCCTCGGCTGCCAAGCCAGCAGGTCCCTCCGGCGCCGAATTACGTGCGGCTCAAAAGGAACTGAACGCGAACGAGCGCAAGGTTTCACAGCTGAACGAAAAAATCGCCAAGGTGCATACCAAAATGGCTGGTCATGACCAAAGCGACTATGCAGGTCTGGGCAAATTCACCGCGGAAATCGATGAATACCAAGCTCAAATTGATGAGCTGGAAGAGCGCTGGCTGGAACTGACTGAACTGTTTGAGTAGTCCCCGCTAGCTGCGAGCGACAACCATTCGTTGGCCCGGAATCTTTTTGAGATTCCGGGCCAACGTCGTATTCAGCCACTGCTGCCAGCGCTGCACAGCGAATATGACAGACTCTAAATATGGAAATTGTTAGCCTGACCGGGCGCCTTATCTGCCGCAATCCTTCTGAAACGGATACCGTACGTGCTTTATTGCCGAGCCATATCCAACTGACTCGGGCCGAGCAAGGTTGTATTTCATTTGAAGTGCAACCCACCGAAGACCCGCTGGTGTGGGAGGTCGCTGAGCGATTCGTCAGTCCCTCAGCTTTCCACGCGCACCAGCAGCGCATGGCTTCCAGTGCATGGGGTCAAGGGACTACAGGGATCCAGCGCGACTATCGTATTGAGGGTCTGTAACCCGACATCACATGTGCGGCCCTGCGGTTAGGGTTTGCCGGTGATCTTGTCGGCAAGCAGGGCTAGTGGCGAAGACGTTTCCCTTCCACGCAGCTCGCTTCGATCCGCTGCGCCGTAGGCAGCATAAAGTCCCTTGGTGGCCAGCCAGCGTAGGGGTTCAGGTTCCCATTTGCGTACAGCATGGTTGGCCCACGGCAGTTCTGTCAGTGCCGTTTGTTCCCCAAGGATCAAATCTCGCAACGTGCGACCAGAAAGATTGGTTGTGGCTACTCCCGTGCCCACGTATCCGCCGGCCCAACCTATGCCGGTCATGGGGTCCAACCCCACCGTGGCAGCCCAGTCCCGAGGAACACCTAAAACGCCAGACCAGGCATGATCAATTTTTGCGTGATGAGTTTGTGGGAACATCCTGTGCAGAACATCCTGCAATCCATCGATGGTGCTTTGCGGGGTTTGCCCATCGGTGTCGGTGCGCGAACCATATTTGTAGGGCACTCCACGCCCACCGATAGCGATTCGATTATCGGCGGTGCGCTGGGCATACATGTAGACATGGGCAAAGTCGCCTAACACTTCTCCCTGGCTCCAATTCAACTCATCCCAAACAGAAGACGGCAGTGGCTCGGTCACAATCATCGACGAGTTCATGGGCAACCACAGCCGCTTGTGACCGGTAAGTTGCGCGGTGAATCCTTCGGTGGCACGCACAATGTATTCCGCGCTAACCGTCCCGCCTTCGATATCAACCTGACGGGGACGAATAGAGCGCACCGGAGTATCTTCGTAAATTTTCACGCCGAGACGTTCCACCGTTTGGGCCAGACCTCGGACAAGCTTTGCTGGTTGAATTCTTGCAGCATGTGGGTGCCATAGGGCTGCTCGTGTTCCGGCAACACTGATCTTGCATTGTGCTTCGGCGGCCTCTAGCAATCGAACATCTGTGTGCTCCCAGCCCTGATCAGCTTCTGCTTGAGCGCGTAGCCGATGTTCTTGGGCAGGGGTGTAAGCGACTTCAAATTCTCCACCGCGCAAGATATCAGCATCGATATTTTCCGTTTCGCAGACCTTGATGACCTCTTCAACGGAGTCATTCATGGCTAATTGGAAATCATTGATGGCCTGAACCGGATGTGTTTTCAGGTAGCGTTCACGGCCAGCGGTGATGGTATTTGTCAGCCAACCGCCGTTACGTCCTGAAGCGCCGTAGCCAACATGTCTAGCTTCAAAGATCGCGATATTCAGTTCAGGAGCCGACTTGGCTAGGTAATAGGCCGTCCACAATCCGGTAAAACCACCGCCAACAATGGCGACGTCAAAAGTGCCGTGCCCGCGCAGGTTGGGGCGAGGCTCCTGAGCACCAATTTGTTGCCACCAATGCGAAACCTGTCCATTGAGCATGGTCTACTCCCCCGAACTCCGTAAATGAACCACTTTCATTCATCGCTTGGAAATCAGCCTATGACCAGTTTTATTGCACGACAAGAGGCATGGGTGGAAGTTAACTTTGCGGTTACACGAAGCTACAAGGATCTACAAAGTAAGGTCAGCTACTCACTGAGCGTGACATATGCTCCGGCAGCTGGGGCGGTAACCGGGATCGTGGCTACTCCTACCTCATCGCCCAACTGCGCGATGACTTCCTGAGCATGCTCGTGATCGCGCACCAGTAGAGCAAGGGTTGGCCCTGAGCCGGAAACCATCGCGCGTAGCGCACCGGCGCCTTCGGCCAGATCACGCATGGTGCCCAATTCTGGTGCTAGGGCTAGGGACGCTTGGGTCAGGTCGTTGGCCAGAACTTCGGCAAGAGCCGGTGCGTCAGAGGCCATCAACGCTTCAATGACTGCAGGATCAATTTCCTGAGGTACGTCAATTTCCATACCTGCGCGCAAACGATCTAACATGCCGTAGACCCGAGGCGTGGACAGACCGTAGCTGGCGGGGATGAGTACCCACTGAGTTTTGGCGCGGGTAAGCAATGGAGCCAACTTGTCTCCAATGCCCAAACCGATGGCTGCGCCACCCATCAAGGCAAAAGGTACGTCAGCGCCAAGCCGTGCACCTAATCGTCCTAGTTCCTCGCGGTCTAGGTGTGTCTGCCATAATTCGTTGCAGGCCACCAGGGTGGCGGCAGCGTCCGCTGATCCCCCACCCATTCCGCCTGCGATGGGTACCCGCTTGGTGATGTGAAGGTTTGCACCCAGCGTGGTTCCGGTGTGCTCACGCAGTAGCGAAGCAGCTTGGTACACGAGGTTGCCTTCACCCAAGGGGAAGTTTTCTGGGTCGTGGACTACCGGCGAATCTGGTTCCAAGCTCAGCAGAAGCTCACCATCGGTGCGTACGCTGGCTTCAATTTGCTCGGTCAGTGACACTGCTACGTACAGGCTTGCCACTTCGTGATAGCCGTCTTCGCGAGGCGGACCAACACGGAAATAGCAGTTGATCTTTCCCGGCGCAGTGGCGATGACTCGTTGCTTGGCCACGATTAGCCCTCGCTGGCTAGTTTGTCGGCAGGAACCTGCTGTGCGGCTCGAGCGATATCGATGTACTTCTCGACATCCAACTTTTCGCCGCGTTCCTTTGGATCGATACCGGCCAACACCAAAATCTTTTCGGCACGAATACCGGAGCCTGCCCATCCGGACAGAGCTGCGCGTAGTGTCTTGCGGCGCTGGGCAAAAGCGGCGTCGATGATGGCAAAAACTTCCTTGCGATCCGGCGCATCACTGCGGTCCTTGTCCCGGGTGAACGAGACTAGACCAGAGTGGATCTTCGGAGCTGGCCAGAAGACGTTCATACCAATAACGCCAGCCTTGCGCATGGTGCCATACCAGGCACCCTTGACCGATGGGATGCCGTAAATCTTGTTGCCCGGAGTTGCGCTCATGCGGTCAGCAACTTCGTCCTGAACCATCACCAGTCCATGACGGATGCTTGGGAAGTGCTCCAGTAAGTGCAGGACTACCGGTACCGCAACGTTGTAGGGCAGGTTGGCCACCAATGCAGTGGGGTTATGCGGCAGTTCGGTGACCTTCATGGCATCACTGAGGATCACGGTCAGATCATCTTCACGCCCTGGACGGAACTCAGCCATGGTCTGTGGCAGGCGCTTGGCTAGTGGAGGGTCAATTTCCACCGCGACAACTTTGGCTGCAGCATCCATGATGCCAAGGGTCAGCGAACCGAGCCCCGGGCCGACTTCCAGCACGGTCTCGGCTGGGTCAACGTTGGCGGCGGCAACGATGCGACGGATGGTGTTTCCATCAATCACAAAGTTCTGCCCCAAGGTCTTGGTAGGGCGGATTCCTAGCTCTTCGGCCAGACGACGGATTTCGGTGGCCCCAAGCAGCGGCAAAGATTCCTTAGACATCACAAGTCCAATTCTAGTTCAGTCAGATAGATCCAAACATAACAACGCGACGCGTCCACCGTGATGGTGAACGCGTCGCGTCGTTAGGCTTGTTAATTTTTAGCGCAGGCCCAGCTTGGACGAGCATGCTGGCCAGTGGCCCCAGCCGCCCGATGCACGAAGCTTTTCAGCTGCTGCGATCTGTTCTTGAGGCGAAGCCTGGTGTGGAAGTGGTGCGTACTTGGTACCGCCGACTGCCCTCCATGAAGAAGCAGAGAACTGCAGGCCACCGTAGTAACCATTTCCGGAGTTGATCGCCCAGTTACCACCGGACTCACACTTGGCCAGAGCCTTCCAGGTGGAGGAAATGTTGCTGGTGTTGGTGGAAGGCTTCGGAGCGGATTCTTCCTTTTCTTCGCTGCTATTGGATGATTTCTCTTCCTTAGCTTCGCTCTTCTTAGCTGAAGATTCTTCTTCCTCAGCCTTCGCTTCGGCTTCCTTGTCGGCCTTTTCCTTGGCTTCCTGAGCTTCCTTGGCCGAGTCCTTGGTGCCGACGCTGACTACCTCAACCACAGGTTCCTTGGAGACCTTGGACTTGAGAACTTCTTCCTCACCCTTTTTGCCGTTTCGGGTTTCCTGACGAAGGGTCAGCTCGCGCTCGCCCTTTTCGCCGGTGGTCTCTACTTCGGTTTCACCCTTTTCCAAGGAGTCGTCTTTAACTTCCTTGGTATCAAAGTCGATGTCGCGGGTTTCGTCCCAAGTCTTTATGGAGACGTCGATAACCTCAACTTCAGCGCCAGCTTCGATAGCTACGCTGGCCTTGACGTTTTTGTCCTTCTTATCGTCAACCTTGACGTTGATTTCGTCGTTGTCGTCAACCTTGATTTTCTGCTCGGCGAGCAGTTCTTTGATGGTTGATGCGGTGCTTGCGACAGTCTTCTTTTTGTCGTTAACAATCAGCTTTACGTCTTTAGGAGTGATCACTTCAAGTTCGTCGCTCACTGCGGTGAGCTGCATGTCTTCATCGAGGGAAACTTCTGAGCCCTTATCAAGGTTCAGTTGGTTAACGACGTCTGCCACGGTCATGCCAGTGGTGTGAACGACTCGCTCGGTTCCGTCGATAGTTACTTCAACGGACTTGTTGCGCTTGATATCGATCTGCTGGTTGTCCGACAGTCCGGATTCTGGCGCGGCAGAAATTTCGTCGCGTTCCGCCAAGGTGATTTCTTGCTGATTCAGCAGTTCGCTGACAGTTGCTGCACGAGTGGAGACTTCTTCTTGCTCTCCGTCAACGGAGATGACTACGGATTTTTGACCGGCAACGTAGAACACGGCACCGGCGATAACCACAGCCACGGCGAGCGCCTGAGCCAGGTATTTAACCCAGGTTTTCTTGAGCAAGTGAGTCACGGTAGTGAGATCCCCATCGTTTAATGGCTCAGGAGCTGAAGGTAATTCAGCTTTCAGTTGAGCCCAGCAGCACCCGCTGCTTAGTTAGTAATCAAATTCTTGGCCATTTTCTCGCTTGATAAACAGGCGAGTTTCAGGCTGCCTCGACTCAACGCCGCCACTTTAGTTGACAGGAATTATCTCGAACATCACATCTACCGTAACCGAATCGTTATATTCATTGCAAGAGTTCTGTAACCAGACGCACAGCAAGCGGGTCTAGAATCCTCCGTACACTTCACCGGTATTTGCATTAATCTGTGCACAGAGTTCTTCAAGATCCATACCCAATGACTGCGCCATGAACCGGGTGGTGTACGGAATCATGTAGCTTGCGTTGGGGCGTCCGCGGAATGGATGCGGTGTCAAAAATGGTGCGTCAGTTTCAACCAGCAGCAACTTTGGGTCAGCAATCTGCAGCGCTTCTCGAAGACCAAACGAATTCTTAAAAGTCACCGTTCCAGAGAATGACATGTACCAGCCATTGTCGTTACAGATCTGCGCCAAGTCTTTGTCTCCGGAGAAGCAGTGAAAGACCACTTTCTCAGGGAGTTTGGAACTCTTGAGAATTCGCACCACATCTTCGTGCGCGTCACGGTCATGAATCTGCACAGCTTTGCCCAGCTCGACTGCAATCCGAAGGTGTTCACGGAAGGATTGCTCTTGAGCGCCTTGTCCCTCCTCACCGGTACGGAAGTAGTCCAGGCCGGTCTCCCCCAGCGCACGTACCCGTGGGTCTGCAGCCAGCTCTTCAATTCTCGCCAGTGCACTTGTCAGCTCGTCGCGTTCGGCAAGTCGTGCAGCATCATTGGGATGGATGGCGACTGCTGCCAGAACATTCGGGTATTCGTTGGCAAGTTGCACGGCAAATTCCGATGACTCTACGTCGCAACCGACTTGGATCAGTCCTTGGACGCCTACAGATTCGGCTGCGGCCAGTGCATCAGCGGGTGAGACTTTGACGGTGCCGTCTAAGAAATCCAAATGCGTATGGTTATCTACCACGGCTATCGGCAAGGCTTCGGGCGCTTCGGGATACTGCAGGTTCCGTCTACTGCCACCCTTTTCACTTTCGCTCTTACGAGCCCGGCCCTCGTGACCAGCCGGCAGCTCTTCCAACGTGGGTCGGTAGGCCTCAGGGATTCGGGTGATGTCGGTATCCAACTTCTTTGACACGATTTTCCTTTGCACTTTGTTACTACAGACCACTATCAATTTTAGTCTGTCATCAACTCGCAAATGAGCCACATTTATTTTTTGTCATTGAGCCAGTTAGCCTATTTATACGGATAAAACATGCCCATATGATAGTCACTAAGAGTTTGCTGAATACCTCAGGATGCGAAGTGTCTCGCGACTGAACCACTGCGCAGGAGGAACTTGAATGAGTGCCAACCCCACGATGCCGTCGTTGGATTCAACATTCCGTACAAACTGCGAACGGATATCTGGTGCTGTGCAAACGGTGATCACCGGTAAACCAGAGGTCATCACTAACGCGCTCATCGTTTTGTTGGCACAGGGCCATCTATTACTCGAAGATGTCCCGGGCGTCGGCAAAACCATACTGGCGAAGTCCTTGGCAAAGAGCGTCAACGGCACGGTTCATCGCATCCAGTTCACCCCTGATCTTCTGCCAAGCGACGTTACTGGCGTTTCGGTGTATTCACCACAAACACACGAGTTCACTTTTCATCCTGGGCCGGTATTCGCCAACATTGTCATTGCTGACGAGATCAATCGTGCCAATGCTAAAACACAATCGGCGCTTCTTGAATGTATGGAAGAAGCTCAGGTGACGGTGGACTCTATCACTCATACTCTTGAGCATCCTTTCATGGTTGTTGCCACACAGAATCCATTGGATTCAGAAGGTACTTTCGCTCTTCCTGAAGCACAGCGTGACCGTTTCATGGCACGAATTTCACTTGGGTACCCAGAACGAGAAGCCGAGATCTCAATGATCGCTGGCCACCATCAGCATGAACCGATTGAGTCATTGGAGTCAGTACTTCAGCTCGTCGATTTGCAGCAAATGATCGAACAGGTCAATTCGGTCACCGTGACCGAACGGCTGGGGACCTACGTGGTGGATCTTGGTCGCGCAACGCGTAACCATCCGCAAATAGAGCTAGGCGCCTCACCGCGTGCCCTTCTTCAGTGGGTCCGTGCGGCCAAAGCGCATGCGGCCATCAACGCCCGGGACCATGTCTTGCCAGAAGACATTCGCAGTGTGGCACACATGGTCTTGAACCACCGATTGATTTTGACCAGACGTGCTGTCGCTGAAGGTGCAGAAGTGTCAAACATTATTCAAGACCTGCTGTCCAATACCCCGGTTAGCTAGCTGGCACCCCATGGGCAAGATCCCCCGCTATGACTCAAGCGATACTCTTTCGTGGGTACGCTCGGAAAGTTCTGTGCCCTTAGCGCTACGTCGATTCCGATTAGATCTATTTACGATTCGTGGCTGGTGCACCATTGGTGCAGGAGCCCTCATGATTTTTTTGGCTTATCTATTCGGTCGCCACGAGTTGATGGCTCTCGGGATCTGTTTACTGGTCTTGGCGATCATCAGTTGGGCGTTGGCATCAAGCCTTCGAGCACGTACTCAAATACACCGAGAACTTGTTTCCGTGGAACCCAGCGTCGGGGACGTATCTAGATTCCGTCTAAGCGCCAGTGAATCATCGATGATTCAGGAGCAGCTACCTGAGCCTTTCGCCCGTGGACCAGTTCTTGATGCACCCGGCTACTGTGAGTACGAATTGGTGTTCGGAACCCGTGGCGTCCACCAGGTTGGTCCGGCACAGCAAATCATTACCGACTCCTTGGGCCTCATCCGTGGGATGGTCAACGCAGGAGATACCCTCAACGTCCCTGTCCGTTCCAAGCTCTTGGATCTCCAGCGCTTCGCGAACCTCGGCGAACAAATGCTCTCGGGCGATGCACGACATTCGCATAGCACCACAGCTGATTACTATGACGTGGCCATCCGTGACTATCAACAGGGTGACTCCATCCGACAGGTTCATTGGAAGGCTAGCGCGCGTCAAGGCAAGCTAATGGTTCGTCAAGAGAATCACGTAGCCACCGCTCATGCTCTGCTGATTTTGGATACTGACCATGAACACTGGTGTCAAAATGGTTCAGATCTTCGTCTAGCGATCCCCAACGGTTCCCAAGAAGACTTACCAAGTAGCCGTCGCTTTGAGACGGCGCTGTCCTTGGCAAGCAGTATCGGACTTCGTTTTGCCAGCAGCGGCTACAACTTATCGTTCCGTGACCTATCGGGAACACCGATTATCGTCGGACAGCACCAGGTAGCTTCGGATCATTCAGCGCATCGAAGCTTTGACACTTTCCATGCCGCCACAGCAGGACTTGCTTTAGACACGAGCACTCAAGCAACTGACCCAACTGAATTATTGGGTTCAGGTCTGCAAAAGGACATGCTAGATTCTCGCGAAGAACCAGTGATCATGATCTTGGGAGAACTCACCGTTGCCCAAGCCAGCTGGCTAGCAACATTGGCTCGCACGGTACGACGTGTGGAGCTATTTATTCTCGTTACCCACCCAGAACGATATGCGGCGGTTCAGCAAGAGCTCTCAACAACCGGTTGGAAAATTCATCTCCTGCCCGGCACCTCTGGCGTCGAACAGATTTGGGGAAACTAGTGGGTGTCGAAGTGCAAGATTCACCAGTGACCAACCCTTCTGAGGCTCAGCCGTCCGTTGAGTCTTCTCGCGCGCCAGCAATAGATCATTTACTAGCCCGAGGCCTGGCCGCGCTTTGTTTAGCACTAGCGGTTCTGGCCGGAACAGCATCACTGACCGGAGTGGTTGAGGGCACCTCATGGCTGCCCTACCTGATCTTCCCCGTTGTTGTACTTCATCTGGTTTACGGGTTGATCCGCGGGATCCGGGTGATCCGCTGGTTAGCTTTGCCAGCTGCAGCCCTTGTAGCTTTGGCTGCGGTCATGGGCCACGACGCCATGGACTCAAATACCTACGGTCTATCACCAATGCAGTGGTTTTTCTCTTCGATCTCTGAAGCAGGATTGCAACTGGCAACTCAAGTTCCGCCGGTGGCTAGCTCAGCGTATATCGACCTCTCGATACTGGTTCTTGCCCTCGTAGTGAGTCTGCTGACGCAAATACTTGCCACATTCCGACGCACCGCTTTGCTGGCCGTTATTCCGCTGTCTTTTGCCCCTATCGTTGCGTCCCTGTTTAAGCAGGAAGGTGCCGGAATAGGTTTTCTCGCCCTTCTGGTCGTTGGTGTACTGGGCTATGTAGCTTTGTTGCCGTACACGTTCACTTCCGTTTCTCAGGGCGCAGCTCAACATAAATTCCCGCCAGCCAAGACATTGGGCGTCTTTGGAATTACTGCACTGGCCTGTATAAGTTCGCTGTTCGCCGCGAGTTTATGGATGCCCGGTTTTCGTGCAGGCATGTTCCCCGAGGGTAAACGCCCCTCGGGAGAATTGCTGGCCAATAACGTAGACCCACTCATCAATTTGGGGCGAGATCTACGATCAAACGGTAAAAAACCGTTCTTGACGTATTACACCAGTGCAGACCAAGCTCCATATCTGCGGACCCAAGTCATCACAGATTTGACCCAGCAACGCTGGGAACCGAGCGAGAACCTTTTCTATTCTGATTACTACGGTGACACCGCGGTCACCAGTGATTACTCCTCGTTTGGTAGTTCTGAACAAGTACTGCGAATGACCTGGCCCAATAACAACACCAACCCGTTACTCCCGCTGCCGACTCAAAGTTATTTTGTCCAAGGCATCCAAGGCGATTGGCGTTGGACTCATGAAACCTCTGTGGCCAGACTCAGTGGCGACGCGTTAAGCGCAACCAAAGATATCTCCGTAGCTTATGAACAACTTCAATTCACGCCTGAACTAGTTGAAGAACTTGCCGGGTGGGGTGCGATGAGCGGGCCTAGTGTATCCAGCGAATATTCTCGGCTTCCGACAGATGAAGAAAACTCGCTGCGACCCTTGTTGCGAGAGACCCTCGACGAAGCCTATGCGGATGGGGCGAGCCCGGACACCGAATTGGCTAAGGCAGCAGCCATCCAAGATTTCTTCCGTTCTGGAAAGTTCGCTTACTCAGAGCGCACCCCTTTGCGTGAAGGATACGACGGAGCCAATGCACAAGTGGTCGAGGCGTTCCCAGACCGCAGGCAGGGATACTGTGTTCACTTTGCTTCGGCAATGGCGCTGATGGCGCGTGAAGCAGGAATCCCTTCGCGCATTGCCGTGGGCTACGCCCCAGGCGTTGCTACGGGTGAATCCATTAATGCTGAAGAAATTGGAAGTCCGCAGAGGTTTGAAAGAACCGCCAAGCCTGGCACCAAACTTGAAGGCTATACCGTCAGCGGACAACAGGCGCACGCATGGCCTGAGCTATTTATCACCGGCCTAGGCTGGGTTCCCTTTGAGCCAACACCAGGTCGAGGCTACACCCCAAGTTATGCGCCAGAAGCAACCCGGAGCGCGGCCCCTTCGGAAAGCACCGCACCTGAAGTACCTACAACCCGCAGTACTCCGACTCGTACACCATCGGCAACTCCCTCGGCTCAGGCGGCAACGCCACAAACCAGTGAACAGGGTGCAACGAACCTATGGTTGCTTCCTGTGGCGCTGGTGTTGATTGGCGCTGTGTTGTGCATCGGCCCTTGGCGTCGTAATCGCATCCGGCAGGAACGTCTGAAACAAATCCGTGCTGGCACACCAGAGGCTGCCCAAGCCTTGTGGGCGGAACTGCTCAGTGTCGGAGCCGACGCGAAGCTCCCGGCTGGTACTCACGAGTCCGTTGGAGACTACACGGTTAGATTATCTGTTGACTACCCGGCTTTGGCCCCAGAGCTCCAACAGATTCAGCAAGTTGTTGAGCAGAGTTTCTACGCCGATCGCCACCCTGGTGAAACCGATGAAGTACCTGTGCTCAATGCCCTGCACAGAATTCAAGAGCAACTGCGTGCTCAGCTGTCGGTCTGGCAACGACTAACTACATTCCTTGTCCCGCCGTCGTTACGGTCAGGACTCCGCGACAAACAACGTTCCAGATAGGGACGCCCAGACTAGTTTCTTAAAGAAACGAGGCCCAGCCAAATGGCTGGGCCTCATTTCATGATTGGCATCTATGGATGCACAGATTACTTCTTTGCAGCGTATGGATCGGCGATGCCGATGTACTGCACGGTGGTGTACTCGGCCAAGCCTTCAGCGCCGCCTTCGCGACCCAGACCCGACTGCTTCACGCCACCGAATGGTGCTGCAGCGTTGGAGATAACACCAGCGTTGAAGCCAACCAGACCGAATTCGATCTGCTCCGAAACGCGGAACATGCGGTTGAAGTCCTGCGAGTAGATGTAGGAAGCCAGACCGTACTCGGTGGAGTTAGCCAGCTTGATGGCTTCTTCTTCCGAGGTGAAGGTGGTGACAGGTGCAACTGGGCCGAAGATTTCCTGGGTAAGGATCTTGGCGTCGTTGGCAACGTTAGCCAGCACAGTTGGCTGGTAGAAGTAGCCTGGGCCTTCAACTGGTGCGCCACCGGTCACGGCGGTTGCGCCAGCGCTGATGGCAGCCTCGACCAGTGCATGCACTTCGTCGCGGGCCTTCTCTTCAACCAGTGGGCCAACGGTGGTGCCCTCTTCGGTGCCACGTCCTGGCTTGAGAGCCTTCATCGCTTCAGCGAACTTCGCGGTGAACTCTTCGGCAACGTCAGCGTGAACCAAGAAGCGGTTAGCTGCGGTGCAGGCCTCGCCCATGTTGCGCATCTTGGCAGCCATGGCGCCCTCAACTGCAGCATCCAGGTCAGCATCCTCAAAGACGATAAATGGTGCGTTGCCGCCCAATTCCATCGAAGTACGCAGAACCTTGTCTGCGGCATCCTTCATCAGCTGCTTGCCCACTGGGGTGGAACCGGTGAAGGAAACCTTGCGCAGGCGGTCATCCTGCATCAGTGGAGCGGAGATCTTCGAAGCCGAGGAGCCCGAAACAACGTTGAGCACACCTGCTGGAAGGCCAGCTTCCATCATGGTGGCTGCGAACAGCTGGGAAGTCAGTGGGGTCAGCTTTGCTGGCTTGAGCACCATGGTGCAACCTGCAGCAATCGCTGGGCCGACCTTACGGGTGGCCATCGCCAATGGGAAGTTCCATGGGGTGATCAACAGGCATGGGCCAACTGGCTTGTGCCGAACAAGGACCTTGTTCTTGCCCTCTGGGGTGGTGATGTAACGGCCGTAGTGGCGCACGGTCTCTTCGGAGAACCAGCGCAGGAACTCAGCACCGTAGGTCACTTCGCCGTAGGCTTCGGCCAGTGGCTTACCCATTTCAAGGCTCATCAACAGGGCAAAGTCATCTTTGCGTGCGGTGACCAAGTCAAAGGCACGGCGCAGAATTTCGGCACGTTCACGTGGTGCGGTCAAGGCCCATTCAGCCTGAACCGCGTCGGCTGCATCCAGTGCTGCCATGGCGTCTTCGCTGGTGGCACTGGCTAGGGTCAGTAGCTTTTCACCGGTGGCCGGATCAAGCACATCAAAAGTGCCGCCGTCCGAGGCATCGCGCCATTCACCGTTAATCAAAAGACCGGTTGGAACCTTGGCAAGCAGTTCTGCTTCGCGCTGGGCAGTGATCGACATACGCGCATCTCCTGAATCTCTAAATGAAACTAATCGTCGTTGATGCCTACGCTATTCTCGGCATGAGCAAACTGTAAATCGCCCTGTGCACTATAAAAGCGTAGATTCATTGTGCAATCAGCCTATGCGAATTTTGCTATTTCTTCGCTTCGTGACGTTGTGCCAAGACAGCCTCATACAGGTCACGTTTTTTGGCACCGAACTTTTCCGCCACCTCAGCCACGGCTTGCTTCATTCGGGTGCCCTGCTCCACGAGATCTGAGACTTTGGGCAGCAGTTCCTCAATGGTTGCTGGCTCAGCTTCTTCGGCACCGTGGATCACCACCACGATTTCTCCACGCACTCCAGGCTCGGCCCAAGTCTTCAAGGCACCCAGTGAGTCACGACGAACCTCTTCAAACTTTTTGGTCAGTTCGCGAGCCACCGCAGCTTGGCGGTCTTCGCCAAAAGCTTCAATGGCAGCGTCAAGAAAATCACTGAGGCGGTGTGGTGCTTCAAAGAAGACCATGGTGCGTTCTTCATGGAGCAACGTGTCCAGACGTTTGCGTCGCTCCCCCGCCTTACGAGGCAAAAAGCCCTCAAAGGTGAAGCGTCCCGTGGGAAGTCCGGAAAGGGCAAGTGCGGTCAGTACGGCTGATGGGCCAGGTACTGCGGTGACCCGGACCCCCGCGCTGAGGGCAGCAGCCACCAGTGGGTAACCGGGGTCAGAAACTGCAGGCATGCCAGCATCCGAGACGACCAGGATGGTGGCACCCTGCGCAGCCAGTTCAATGACTTCGGAGAGCTTGTGAGCTTCGTTGTGCTCATGGAGGCTCATGACCTTGGCGGTGATCTTGATACCGAGGGCGTGAGCGAGGTGGTGGAAGTTTCTAGTATCTTCCGCAGCGATAATATCCGCGCTGGTCATCATCTCCCGCAATCGCGGGGATGCATCGGATAAATTGCCAATCGGGGTGGCGCCCAGGACGATTACGCCCTCATTCTCTGAGATCTGCACATTCTTAAGCCTACGCGAAGTAGGAAAAGCCCACTTTCTGTACTTTCCGCCGGTAGCATGAGTTGGTGATGGGCACCTCGACTTTATACTCCGCGGACGCTGGCCATGTCCGCTCAGCACGGCAGGCCTACACTTTTCAGAGCCTGAAAGCTCGGCTCTTGCCAACCGCTGTGGCCTCCGGTCCACTGATGTGGATTATCCCGTTAGCCGTCACGCTGTTGGCCGGAATGCTCCGCTTTGTAAATCTTGCCCACCCTCACATGCTGATCTTTGACGAAACCTATTACGTCAAAGACGCTTTTTCGCTACTCCAAAGTGGCTATGAGCGCGAATGGGCAGACGAAAGCGATCCGCAGTTCATTGCTGGAAATCCGCAGCTGTCCGCAGACTCCTCCTTCGTGGTTCACCCACCCTTGGGTAAGTGGTTAATCGCTCTGGGCATGTTGGTCTTTGGCGACTTCAACGGATTCGGTTGGCGATTCTCCACCGCCTTATTCGGCACCTTGGCGGTCCTTCTAGTGACCTTGTGTGCACGGTTGCTCTTCGGCTCCCACACACTGGCCGGTATCGCCGGTCTACTGATGGCCATTGATGGTCACTCAATTGTGATGTCCCGTACCGCTTTGTTGGACATCTTCCTGATGTTCTTCGTTTTGGCGGCCTTTTACGCACTGCTCAAAGATCGGGTTCATGGGCGCACACAACTGGCCCGCAAATTAGCCGTCCCAGAAGGCAACCGCCCCGATGACTTTTTACTAAAACAAGGTCCCATGCTCTGGTGGCGTCCCTGGCGTCTGGTAGCAGCTGTCATGCTCGGTGGAGCCGTCGGGATCAAATGGTCCGCTTTGTCCTTCGTCGCGGTTTTCTGCTTGCTCGCCGTCCTGTGGGATTTTGCTGCTCGCCGTACCGCTGGCATTCATCAGTGGCAGCGTTCGACCTTCACTCGTGACGGAATTTACTCCTTCTTCACCATGGTGCCCCTGGCATTTATGACCTACCTGTCCACGTGGGCCGGATGGCTGGTCACAACCGGTGGACGCTATCGGCACTGGGCCGAGGAAAATCCTGGCCAAGGAGTCAGCTGGTTGCCAGCGCCGCTCCGGTCCTTGTGGCACTACCATCAGGCAGGCTACGAGTTCCATACCGGGCTGAGTTCAGAACATGGCTGGCAGTCCTCACCATGGACCTGGCCTTTTGCCGGGCGCCCTGTGCTGTTCTACTTTGAAGGCTACGACAAGGGCGCCAACGGTTGTGATCTCAAGCGTTGCACCGAGGTCATCACCGATCTTCCCAACCCGCTATTGTGGTGGGCTTGCTCCATCAGCATGTTCTTGCTGATCCTGTGGTGGATTGGCGCGAGAGATTGGCGCGCAGGGGCAATCTTGTCCTCAGCTGTAGCTGGTTTCCTGCCTTGGCTGATGTACCCGGAACGCACCATGTTCTTCTTCTACACCTTGCCGCTGGTCCCGTTCATGATGCTTTCGTTGACGTATATGATTGGCAAGTTCGTTTCACGGGAGTCGAATTCTGCCCTCGTGTACCGCTCACGCATCGTCGTGGTCACCTTAGGACTAGTGATATTCCTAGTCACTTCAGCATTCTTCTGGTCAATCTGGACTGGGGAAATGATAGCGGATGAACTGTGGCGCCTCCATGTGTGGATCCCTAGCTGGGGCTAGGCACCGGTGGTCGCTGGGCCTTAAAGCCATAAGATAGGCCACTTTGATGATTTTCGATTCAAGAAGGATTTAGCTTCCATGCAAGAAGTTTCCGTCGAGCTACTAACCGAGCTACCGCCCGAGTTTAATACGACGAATCTACTCCTTGACCGCGTCGCCCGCGGCTCGGATCTGCCCCTGTTCAGCGTGCAGCGCGAGAGTCAGTGGCACGATATCAGTGCAGCAAAATTCCTCGTTGACGTGAAACGCCTTGCCACCACGCTGGTCAATGATGGCTTGCAGCCCGGCGACAAGGTCGCGATCATTTCTCGCACTCGGTACGAATGGGCTCTTGCTGAAGAAGCCATCTGGTTTGCTGGCGGAGTTTCGGTGCCCATCTATGAATCCTCCAGTCCCTTCCAAATTGAATGGATCTTGCGTGATTCAGGTGCTCGGGTTGTCTTTGCCGAGGATCATGAGCTGCGTGCCAACGTCCGTCGCGCGGTGGCACAATTGGGTGAAGAAGTACGCACCCACATTTTTGAAGGATCCGATCAGGCGGACAAGTCGCTGATCCCCTCGGCTGGTCTACACCAGCTGCTGGTTGCCCCTGAACGGGTGAACGAGGAGCTCATTGAATCCCGCCGTTCTTCAATGAAGCTCGAAGATGTCGCCACGATGGTCTACACCTCCGGCACCACGGGACGGCCCAAGGGTTGCAATATGTCCCACTCGAACTTTGCCATGGTGGCTCACAACCTCGCAGGCAATATGCCCGACGTCCTAGGCAAGGACCGTCGTACCTTGATGTTCTTGCCGCTGGCGCACGTCTTGGCCCGTGCGGTGCAGCAGACCTGCATCCATGGCGGGTCGATCGTCGCACACTCAAGTTCGATGGGCACCCTGATTCAAGATATGGCCGCTGTGAAGCCAGGGTTCTTACTGGCAGTACCGCGCGTCTTTGAAAAGATCCGCACCACAGCGCTTGCTACCGCCGAAAGCAGTGGCAAGGGCGAGGTCTTCCTCAAGGCTGAAGCAGTTGCCATCGAGGTATCCAAAATCCGTGACGCGCGTGCACGCGGAAACAAGGCTCGTTTCCCTCTAGGACTTCGGGCCCGCCATGCACTGTTCAACAAGGTGCTTTATCCAAAGCTGCGCAATGTCTTTGGCGGCGAATGCGACTACGCCATCTCTGGCGCCAGCGCTCTGAACCAAGATCTTGCGCACTTCTTCCGCGGGGCAGGAATCAAGCTGGTGGAGGGTTACGGCCTGACCGAAACTACCGCGCCGGCAACGGTGAATGAAGGATCTCGAACCCGTGTGGGAACGGTGGGCCGGCCCATCCCTGGCACCAGCGTGAAAATCGCGGAGGACGGGGAAATCCTCATTAGGGGCATCGGCGTCTTCTCCAGCTATCACAACAATCCAAAGGCAACCGCCGAAGCTTTTGATGCTGACGGATTCTTTAAGACTGGCGATACCGGTGTACTCGATGAAGCAGGCTTCTTGAAGGTGACCGGGCGCAAGAAGGAACTAATCGTCACCGCTGGTGGCAAAAACGTCTCCCCCGGGCCTTTGGAAGAAATGGTTCGCGCCGGACGAATTGTTGCTCAGTGTGTGCTTGTTGGTGACCAGCTTCCGTTCATCGCGGCTCTGGTGACCTTGGACCATGAAGAACTGGTCTTGTGGGGCAAAGCTAAGGGACTGGGCGAGCTGTCCCTGGCTGAGGCAGCCACTCATCCTGAGGTCATTGCGGAGGTGCAGACCTACGTTGATACGGCAAACCTGACGGTCTCCAAGGCCGAATCAATCCGTAAGTTTGTGGTCCTTGACGACGAACTTACTGAAGCCTCAGGACATCTGACCAACTCACTAAAGCTCAAGCGTCAAGCCGTCATTGAGCAGTTTGATCAGACGATCCAGGGCCTTTACACAAAATAAAATCCTGACATAAACGAGCTGAGGTGCCGCACTTTTTTGTGCGGCACCTCAGCTCGTTTTTATGCAGTTTTCTCTTAGCCACCCAGACCGAAGGCGCGTGCTTCCTGCCGAAGCCTTGCGGCCTCACGGCGGCGTCCGGTTGGCCAGCAACTGATAAGAACCACAACAACGGTGGCAACAACCAATACAGCGATTCCAATGGCACTGTCGACCCAGAACTGCTCAGGATACAAGCGGATCAAGGTGTCCTTGACGCTGAAGGTCCATGTACCTTGCGAGAAGAACAACGCGTGGAACTGGGTAAAGAAGGTTTCCCAGCCCATCAGCGCGGCGACAGTCAGGACCGCAATCATCACCAAAGTGAGAATAGCTCCAGAGAACAGGGCCCGGCGTACCCCACCGGCATAACGCTTAGCTAGGTACCAAACACCAACAATCAAGATGACTGCCAAGATGATGCCAAGGATGTAGGAGAAACCAATAAGGTGCTTGACGTCCACCATATGCTGAACCTCGCCCTCGGTGAACATAGCTGAACCGGTGGAAAGCTTAAGCCCCGACAAGTATTCCGGGCCAGCAAAGTTGTTCAGGTAGTCCAGTCCGTAGCTGCCGTAGGTCAGTCGTTCATCATCGCTGAATCCGAAGAGGTCACTAGGGAATCCTGGGCGGCCATAGGACAGCGCTAGGAATGCCGGGGTGGCGATCAGGCGAATGGCCGTAATCAGGGTGAGCACGGGGAAGATCAAGGCAACAACAACCTGCGCAGTGCGCCCCAGTGGTGGTTTGGAGTTCAGCGCCCGCTCACGAGCCACCCGACGCTTCTGTGCTGCTTCGGACCGCTCTGGCTCTGGTTCATAGCTACCAAAGACACGATTGCGTGCCTGGGCTACGGCTGCTTTGGTGGTTGGCAGTGAGCCGGTCTTCGGTGCAACTGCTACCGGTGGGACCTGCTGGACGGTAGTTTTGCTCTCGGGCTCAGCCTTAGGTTGAACGGTAGTTGCTGGAGCAACAGGTTCGTTCTTGGCATTTTTCTCTGCTTCAAGTTCGTGAGGCAGTTTGATGGCGCGAATGACGTCTTCTACCGGCTCTTGAGCTTGAGGCTTCGCTGCTGGCTTGGCAGCGGCTGGTTTTTCAGCAGCAGATTTGGCTGGAGTGCTTGCCGGTGCAGGTGTAGTTGCCGCTGGCTTCTGCTGCTCAGTCTTAGCTGCTGCGGGCTGGGCCGTTGCTGGCTTCTGCTCTGCAGGCTTCTGCGCAGTTGGCTGGTCCGCGGTCGACTTTTGCTCTGCAGGCTTCTGTTCAGGCTGCTTCTGCTCAGCCGGCTTTGCAGGTGACGATTGTGAAGCAGCTGGATTGGTCTCGGATTCGTTCGTGCCAGACTCAGACTTGCCAGACATGGCTCGGCGAACAGCTTCCTTGCGGGCAGCTACTTCGGCCTGAGCCTGATTCTTATGAGCTTCCAGACGCGCGGCAAGCTCTTCTGCTTTTTGGCTCAGTGACGCCTTGGGTGCTCGCTCCGGGGCAGCCGGTGCAGGCTGACCCGCATTTCCTTGCCCCTCGGTTGGGTTTTTCGCCGCCTCAGCCATGAGCAGACCTCCTGCAATTCGCGCGATGGTGTGATGTTTTAGGTTACTGGTAAGCCACCGAGGGCTCACGCGCCTTCAGCTTATCCACCGCAAGGGCTCAACCGACGGATTACCACACCTAAATCACGTTTGGGCTAGGAGATAAGCAGGACGTCAAAGGCTAAATACGTGAGCCTAGACTACTTTTCTTCGTCAGGGAGCATGGCCAAACGGACCCGAGAGTCAAAACGCTGGCTGCTGATATCGCGAGAGCGCACCGAATCTGCTGGCGTGCTGGAGGAATGACGTGATTCATGAGGTTGCGGCTGCTTATCGCGCACCGCGTCCACGAGGGCGTTCAACTCATCTTCGGGCTCAAGCACTTCAGGCATGGCACCTCGAATCAGCGACCAACCACTGGGAACAGTGAGTCGATTGGCGTGCCGAGCGCAGAGGTCGTAGCAGTGCGGCTCGGGGTAAGTAGCCAATGGACCTAGCACGGCCGTTGAATCGGCGTATACGTAGGTGAGGGTGGCACGAGCCGTTTCACGGCACGCTGGGCGAGAACAAAGACGAAGACCTTCCACGCTATTTATTCTACTCGTGGGATGCCCTGATGCTGGGGATCTAGCAGTGTTCGTGGGCCGGAGCCGGTCCATGAGCGTGCTAAGCGATAGGCTGAGACGATGAACTCGAAGTTGCCTGATCGTCCCAGTGGTCCGCGGCGTAATCGCCATGGCCGCGGACGGCGCGGGCCACTGATCCCCATTCATTTGCCGGCCTACCGCTCCCGTCCGGAACGGTTCGACGACGCAGTAATGGCCAGCGCTCAAAGGCTTTCTGAACGCTGGCCAAATAAAGTTGAACAGATTGATTTCCTCATTGAGCCGGTGCCCAGCGAGAAACTCATCAATCAGGCAGAAGCAGTCTCCGATCGTATCCCGTTGGCATCGTCAACTCCGGCCACCGCTCATAAGCGTGCCGAGTTGGTGATCTATCGTCTGCCGATTGAACAGATCGCCGATAGCACCGCAGAGCTGATGGACCTCGTTCACCAGTGTGTGGTTCACGAGGTGGCGCAGTTATGGGTGAAACCGATCAACGAGATTGACCCGTCCTACTTCCCCGAAGATCCCGAAGACTTTTAGCTTCGCGTAGCCGCCGGCACTTGTGCTGGCGCGTGGGTGGCGAGCATCAGGCGCACCGCCCCGATCCATACCAAGGCCGAACCCACCAGGTGACAGACCACCAACAGTTCAGGCAAATGGGTCAGCGCCTGAACGATGCCAATCACACCCTGAGCGGCGAAAACCAGAACGTAGATCTTGGCCTTACGAGACACCGCTGCGACCTGCTGAGTCTTGGCTTTGCGCCAGATGATCAAGGTAACTGCCAACGCCGCAAAGGCCGCGATAGCGTGGATGAGGGTGATGCTTAGCCAGTCAAAGCCCATACGTGGAACGTCGGCCGAATCTCCGGCATGTGGTCCGGAACCCGTGACGGCGGTTCCCAAAACAACCAGCACCGCGTTGATGATGACCGCGATGGTGCCCCATCGCCTAAGTTCACTGGTGCTCGACGGTGGTTCGCTGGCTTCAAGGTTCTGAGTTTTATCCCAGGTAATAGCCGCAGCGGTCAGCAACAGAGTCGCTGCAAGGAAGTGCCCGGCGACCATAAACGGATTGAGCTTGACCCATACGGTCACGCCACCAAGTACCGCATTCAAAACGACCAACCAGAACTGTAGCCAGGCCCACCGAGTAATGGTGGGAACTGGTTCGCGTTGCAGACGAGCTGCAATGATGACCCAACCCACCGCGACGCAGAGCACCGTGGTGAGCATTCGGTTGGCGAACTCGATGGTTGCGTGGATGCCCATCTGCGCCGTGGGTGCAAGTGACCCATCGGTGCAGGCCGGCCAATCCGGGCAGCCTAGCCCGGAGCCGGTCACGCGAACCACGCCGCCACCCACGATGATCAAGATGGCAGCAGCTAGGGCCGTGAAGCTGGCCGCACGCAAGGCACGACGCTCCAAGGTGTATCGGCTAGCTAGCCAGCCGAAGGGGGTAATCATAAAACTGTTCCTTGGTGACGGGGCGCTACCCGCCGATATTTACCACAATGCCGTCGCGACCGGCATTAGCCTGAGGCATCGCAGCCCAAGCAATCGAACGATCCGAACCGAGCGCCACCTGAGCAATATAGGTATTGGCGTCGGTTGAGAAAATTACTGCCTGACCATCATCCGAGACTGATTTTGGATCAAAGACAATGGACGAACCGGCATCAATCTGTAGCTTCTTTGCTTTCTGCAGTTTGCCGTCCTTGGTTACTACGGTGGCTTCCACGGAGGAATCCGAATCTACGGCAGCCAAAGCAAATTTTCCGGTGCCGTTGGCAGAAATGGGCATGGCCTGAGTGCCAGCAAGAACATTGGAGCTCGCTGCCCACGCGGTGTCCGAAGAATCCTTCGGGTTAGCACCTCGTACCATGCGTACTGCTGCGGTCACCGGAGCGTCAGATTCAACCACGACGGTGTAGTAGCCACCGGCCAGCTGCTTCAAATCCACAACACTGGTTGCGTTTGATGCTGCCGCCAAGTTCTCGTCAAAGCTTGCTGCTACTTCACCATTTTCTCCAAGGACCTTTACCTTGTAGCCGGCACCTGAGGACCCGGTGGCAGAAACGTGCAGCTGTGGCACCAAGGAGCTATCGTCCTTGCTCAGCGAGGAGATGTTCTCCTTGCTATCAATCCAGACGCCCGGGATTACCTGACTGTTTGAAGCCGAAGCATTGGCACCAACAAAGTCCACACCCGACGGGGTCAGACCGCGAAGCGCTGCCTGCTGAACCGTTGCGGTGATCTTTCCACCAACGCTAGTGACCTCAGCCGAAACAGAGCCCATATTCTGCGCGTAGCCGCCGAGGACCAAGGCTTTGTCCTCCCCCGGAGCAAGAACAATGCTCTGCAGGGTTGGGGTATCGATCAGTCCATCTGGACCACGCAGCTGCAGTGCAACCTGAGCGGTGGTGTGTGTTGGGTTGGACAGGTGCATTACGCTGGTTGATCCGGTGCTGGTCTGCAGGCCGGTAAAGCGCCAGTTGGAGGCAGGTGCCTGGCAGGTAGCCGTGGCCAAACCTTCAAGGTCACCGTCCGAGGCTTGGTAGCTGCGTAGTGCGCTACCTTCCGAGGCCAGGCCGCCTAATGGCTGCAACGAATACGACTGGATACCCTCGACGTTATTCAGCGTTGAAATCTTGCTGACTCGCCCGGTCTGTCCAGCATCATCTGCGCCGCGAGCTTCTACCGCTTCGGCTTCCTTGATGCGTTTGGTCAGTGTGCGGGGTGAGGAACCATCAAGTTTGGCAACCGAGGAGCCCGGGATACGTTTGGCTAGGTCTGAGACCGCAATGGAACGCACGTTGCTGTTCACGTTTTTGGCACCGGCAGCAAACTGCGGATCCGTTCCATCAACACCCTTGAGCAGCTGTGGAGTTGAAGCACAGATACTCGTGGCGTCACCTGCAGGCAGGTTGGTCACCGCCGCTGGCAGAGTACTTTCTGCCGCCTTGGGGGCGATAATCGATCCGCCACCAACAACCGCGCAGGCTGCAACAACGGCGGCCAGACTCAGGAGCACTGCCCCGGTCTTCTTACGAGTAGGAGCCGTTGCGGCATCCTTGCTCGCCGCAATACGTGCCTTTTCTAGCTTGCGTCGACGGGCGCTGACCTTTGAATCTTTTGGTTCGGACGCCGGGACGGTAGCCACTGCCTCCGACTTCTGCGACTGTTCTTCCTTAGCTGCCTCAGCAGCACGAATCTTTTCCAACTTACGGCGGCGCTTGGCAGCCTGTGCGTCTTCTGGCTCTTGCGCGGCAGGAACCTGATTCTTCTCATCTGCGGAATTCGATGCTGCGACACCGCCAGCGGCAGCTGTAGCACCGGCAACAGTTGCAGTCCCGGCAGCAGGTGTTGCTGAACTCTTTGCTGGTTGCGGGGCACTCTCAGGATCCTTGGTCGCCGCCGAATCCGAAGCCTTATCGGCAGCTACGGGTGCACCTAGCTGCTGCGAAGCAGGCAACGGTGCAACTAGCTGTGCAGGTTTTGAGGTTTCATCCTGCTGTGGCTCTGCCTTATGCGATGCGTGGCTTGGTTCCTCGGCCTTATGCGAGGCGTGCTTGTGCTCTTCAGCCTTGTGAGCAACCGGCTCAGGCTTCTGCGCAGCGACTGGCTTTGCAGGCTCCTGCGCTGGAGCATTTGCCGGTTCGGTATTCGATACTGCAAGAGGCACAGAAGTTGCAGACTTCTGGGAAGTCTCAGGCTGCTGAATGGTCTCGGATTTCTCATCCTTGGCAGACTTATCAGCCTGGTCAGACTTTTCAGCCTTGTCAGGATCGGCAACTGGTGCCGAGGTCACTGCAGGCTTCTGCTCGCTCTGATTCTGAGCAGTTGGCTTTTTCTCTGCCTTGGCGGCAGCCTTCTGCTCAGCTTCAGCCTGCTTGGCGGCCAGGGCTTCGGCCTTTTTGCCAGCCTTGGCCTTTTCGGCAGCGTCAGCTTCCTGCTGCGCTAAACGAGCCTTTTCGGCTTTAGCTTCAGCCTTGGCATCAGCTTCCTGCTGCGCCTTCTGAACCTTTTCAGACTCAGCAGCGTTTTTGGCGTCCGCCTTGGCGCGTTGTGTTGCTTCCTTCGCCCGAGCCTTGTCCAACTTTGCGTCGATTTTGGCTTTGATCTTGGCAGCTTTTTCTTCGGCGCGGGTCAGCGCTGCAGACATTGGATGCTTAGATTGCTCCGAAGCCTTGCTTTCAGGCTTATCAGCAGAATCCGCTGAGTTAACGTTCTTCTCGTCGCTCACTACTTCTTCTCCTGCTCGGCTTCATCGTCCGAAATTCGGTCGTTGAGCTTCGGGGTCAAGTTTTCTCGGATCTCACTGGCCCGCTCACGAGCCTCGCGACGGCTTTGTGGCAGGACGCCAGTAGCCGTTGAGGGGCTGCGAACTTCAGCTGCGGCCAAGACTTCATGACCATCAGCTAGCTCTTCGTCCGCAGCGCGAGGTTCGCGGAAACGATAATCGCTATTGCGGTAGTTGGCGAATCGGCGCGAGCTTGGAACCGGAATGGCCAGCAGCACGGTAATCAACAAGACCAAGGCGCCTAGAATCAGAACCGGGGTGTCCATGCTTTCCTTGTGCGTCAGCGACAACTTGCCACCGGAATTAGGGATTTCGTAGGCCTGAGCCCAGCGGGTATCCGAATTTTCCGGATAGGCCACCGAACGCAGTGCCACATCCCCGAGGCTGGCGCGCAGCTTCGAATCGGCAGCGGTGGACAGCACCAAGGTCCGCTTCAATTTGGACTCCGGCAGCTCAACGTTGCTCATCTTGCCACGCTCGGTTGGCAGTACGGTCACGCCACTATTTTCATCAACGATGCGAGCAAATCCAGCGCCTTCGGTTTCACCCGAAGTTTTGTAATCCACACGCCACAGCCAACCGCTGTCGGTCTGTCCTACTGAAGCCAAACCGGTAGCTGCGTTCAGGGTGCGCACGGTGGCGGGAACGGACTCACCGGTTTCGTTCAGTACAACGTAACCAATACCTAAGTCACGCAGGGAATCGCGAGAATCCAGTGCGGACTCGGAGAGCAACTTGGCAACTGCCTTGCTCTGGGTCGAGGAGGTAATCGAGCTTTCGTTGCGTTCCGGGTTTAGCAAGCTTCCATCAAGCTGCTTAACCTGCGAGTAGCGGCTGATGCTATCGAGGGTCTCACCTGAGCTGGAAACCAGCTGGCTGTCGATTTCACCCGATGAACGTGGGCTGAGTACCAAGGTGCGCTCTTGGAATTCAGAGCGTCCGGCGTCAGCGGCCGTGGCCGGCAAGGTGCGTGGCTGGGAGGACTGAACTTGCTGGGTATCCACCAGCTTGGTCAGCTCCTGCGAAGCTGCCGTTGGGTTCAGCTGGGAGGCCAAAAGTACGCTTCCTGAGCCGGCAACAGCGATCACGCTCAGGACTGCCATCAGCGAAACCAAGGATCGTGGTGCGCGTGCACGCAGGGTGCGAGGCTGGTTTTCGTGACGCAGTGCAGCCAATGCGTTGGCAGCTGCGGCCATCAAAGCAAAAACGGTGAACGAGACAAACGGTCCGGTGTAGGCGGTTACCGAAGTATGCGATTGAAGGCTAACCGGAATAAATCCAACAGCCCAACCAGCGGCCAACGAGATCACGCCGGCCCAGAGCAGACGGCGCGAGTTGCGGCGCATGGTGGCGTTGTGGCTGAAAGCCGAGCTCAACGTACCAATAAGGGCCATGATGATCACCGGTGCGCCAATAAGCAAAGCTGCTACGAGCGCCCAAGGGCCAGCGGGCAACATATCCCAACCGACCAAGCCCGCCTTGGCATCAAAAGCTTCTGGGAAACCAAGAAGCATCTGCCATGGCAATGCTGGCGAGAAAGCGGTAGGAGCTCCTGGCTCGGTGAACAGCAAACGTGGTTCGCTCAATGCTGCGAAGAGCAAAGGCAAGTTCCACACAACAGCTGGCAACGGGATCCACCACAGGCTACGTGCCCGGTGGAGGGAGGACAGAGCCAGAGCGTAAATCAAGATGGTCGCTGACAGGAAGAACGCCATTGAACCGGCGGAAACTACCCACAGCAACAATGCGGCACAGGCCGACGCGGTCCATGCAGAAACTGACTGCGCCTTGGCCGTCTTTGGCCTGGCTCCCTCAACGGCAACCTGCGCGTTCATGGAGCGGATCACTGCCATCACAAATACCGGCAGCACGATGTGAACCAAAGCTGAGCCGATTCGGCCCGAGGCCAGTGAAGAGGTGAGTGATGGAAGCAGGGCCCACACCAGTGCGGCAAAGAATCGCACAGCGCGCGATCGGCTGACTACCCCGATGCCCCACCAAGCGCTCAAGGCAGCCAATGGCATGGCGGCAAGGAAGAGGTAAGGAGCTACCTGGTTGGCGTGGCCAAAGGTCACTACCGAGTACAGCCAGAACAACGCATCCGTATTATCTGGTGGAGCACTCAGCCCGGTCCCAATGCTCTGCCACCAGGAAATCGCATTGGCTCCGATTTCCTTGGTGCTCTGCGAGAACGGACGCAAGGCGCCACCCGAAAGCGCAGACGCACCAAGTACGTTGCGCCAAGCGATTAGCGAAGCGGCCGTGGAAATCAGCAGGGCAAAAATCAGTGACAGTACCGCGGTGGTACGCGGTGGGCGGGCGATGCGAACAAAGTCCGAGAAGTTGTCGCCACTGGGTTCAACCATGGCATCGGCACCGCTTCCGTCGCCAAAGACTTCTGCATCATCGCGGCCGGTGGTCAGATTGCGTCGATATTCGCGAACCTGCGACGCCGAGGTCATCAGCTTGCGGACCTGGCGGCGTGGAATCTCACGAATTGTGCGCACATTGCGCCGGGAGGCCGACAGCTTGCCCGGGGTGAATAGACCGCGCAGCGTTGCGCGCAGGTGACCAAAACCGTGGCCTGGGTCCTTAGCCAGCAGAGCCAGCAGGAAGTGGCCGATACCGCCGAGCAAAAGGCCGATCCAGAGGAACGGCAAAGTTAGTGGGGCGGCAAACTTCAAACGCTGGAATACTTCCGAACGCTTGGCTTCGCTAGGCCCGGCCAGGGAGTCAACTACCTCAACCTGGTGGTACATCTTGGCTTCGGGGACAACAACAACACGGTATCCGGCCAGGCGGTTGCGCCAGCACAGGTCCACGTCGTCGCCACGGCCTGGAATTGCTGGATCAAATCCGCCAAGGTATTCAAAAACGTCGCGGCGGATGAACATACCGGCAGAGGACACTGCGAAGTAGTCGCTGCGTGCGTCGTACTGTCCCTGATCAACTTCGTCGGTATCGATCATGGTCAGTCGCTGAGCCTTGCGGTCTACGCTCAGTCCCACCTCGACGAGGTGGCGGGGGTTATCAATGTCCAGCAGTTTGCACCCGGCAATGGACACCGATTCTGACGCTTCAACGGCTCGGGTCAGTGCTTCAAGTGCCTCGGGTGCCGGCATGGAGTCATCATGGACGATCCATAACCATTCGTCGCGGTCTTCTCGTGCTTCTGGCAGTTGCGAGACTGCCGCTTCCATCGATAGGCCCAAAGAGCCTTCCTCGGCTTGCAGTAAAGCAGCGTTGGAAGGCAGATTGGCACGCAATACCTCAAGGGAAGCGTCGGAGGAAGAAGCGTCTACTCCAACAAAGCGTTCAATAGGCCTCGACTGGTTTCGCAGTGCGGCCAAAGTGCGTGGTAAAAAGTCAGCGCCATCGTGCGAGGCAACGATGGCGGTGACATGAATTGGCGGACGAATTAGATTGCTCGTTTCCGTAGACGGCGACGTTCGCGCTCTGAGAGCCCTCCCCATATGCCGAAGCGCTCATCATTGCTCAAGGCATATTCTAGACATTCTGAGCGAACAACACATGCGCCGCAGACGCGTTTCGCGTCTCGAGTCGATCCGCCCTTTTCAGGGAAAAACGCTTCTGGGTCTGTTTGTGCACACAGTGCGCGGGCTTGCCAGCCCAATTCACCTTCATCAACTTCGCCGCCGACACCAAGCCAAACGGCCTTGATGCTCTCGCGTACGTCGTCGTCCTCGTCAAGCTCCGGTGCCCAAGATCCTACGGAAGGGATCTCTTCAGCATCCTGAGATGAGTCATGCTCTTTAAGATAATTGTCGGCTGCAGTTTCAAGATCAGCTGCGAGCGCCACTCGTGCGGACTCACCGGCTTGAGGGTCGACAAACCAGTCAGACGGTGCGTCTTCGAGCCCGTACTGAGCGGACGCAACAGCCGAGGTCGAAAATTCGGAGTACCCCTGCTCCAGATTCGCCATGGTGATGTTGACCTTTCGATTGGTTTGAGTGGATTGGGCCATCTATGGCGCCTACCCATCCGGCAGCATTTATTCCATCAAACTAGAGAATGTGATGGATTCCGCCGGACTCACCATCTAATTACATCCGTGTAACTCCGCTAGAGTCAAGTGGGGAGGTCATTCTAAGAACAATTTTCAGGAAACTCCCGGCACAACACGCCGTCAAAACGGGCAGAAGAGCGGGCGAGTCTCGACTTGCTTGAATTCCCGGTGAATTCTCAGTAACTAGTTTCAAAGGACGATCAATGAGTAGCAACCAACAACTTGGAACTTTCGTCGAAGCACTGCTCGCGGTGCGACGGTCCTCGGCGTCTCCTTGGCTTACTTGGCATTCTCAAAGTGGTGAACGCATCGAGCTCTCTGGACGGGTATTTGACAACTGGGTGGCTAAAAGCGCGAATTTGCTGGGCGACCTTTACGACCTCGGCGAAGAATCCATCGTCGTCATAGGCCTCGCCCCACACTGGAAATCGCTGGTTCTGGCCCTAGCTGCATTGCACCACGGCGCCAAACTTGTCGACCCAGCTCATCAAGATGCGCAGAGCGCGGCCCTGTTTATTACGGCCACGCCCAACGATGAAAACATTCCAGCAAGTAGCGAGATCCTCGCAGTGAACCCGGCAGCTCTCGCGCTGTCCTTCGGTTCGGATCTGGGGCCCGTTGCTGAAGATTTTAATGCCACGGTACGTTCTTATGGCGACCAGTTCTACCCATCGGCAGTAGCTGGTTCTACCGCGGCCATTGCCACCCCTGCTGGCGCAGAGCTGAGCATCGAAGAGCTCTTCGCACCGGCGGCAGATCCCAAGGGCACGATCTTGGTACGTGCGGATCAGCCAATTTTGAAACTACTCCCCTACCTAATTGGGCAGTGGAAAGCCGGGGACGGCGTAGTTCTGGTTGAAGATTCTCTAGAGGTCAGCGACCGCCTACGAGATGGTGAGCGCATCACCTTCGACTACGTGCCTGGGGCCTAACGAAAGACCTTAGGAGTAGAGCCGGTGTCGGTCGGTCCATTGGAACCTGTTGCTAGGTCCTTGCCGTCCGCACCGGTTTCGCTCTGTGGTCGACCCAAAATCTCGTGGTCGTGGGCGAACTCTTCTTCCTGATCCATTTCCTTACCAAAGACCCAGAAGCGGTAAGCGAAGAAGCGGAAGATGGTGCCCAGGATCAGGCCGACGACCGAACCGGCAATGAAGACCGAAGTTGCATCGGTTAGACCCAGCCAGTACTTGGTGACCCAAACACACGCGGCCGCAATGCCCAGACCGATTGCGTTCATGATGATGAACATCACCAGCTCGCGCACCACATTCGCTTGGCGACGATGGCGGAAGGTCCAGTATCGGTTAGCGACCCACGAGAAGATGGTCGCAACGACACCTGCAACGATTTTTGCCTTAACCTGCGAATCGCTCATTGAGCCATGCAATAGCCAGACATAGATGCCCGAGTCAATGATGAACGCGACGCCACCGACGACACCGAACTTCGCAACTTCACGCCAAAACAGCGATATGAGTCCGGCAATTTTTGATTTGATGCGCTCGAGCAAGGGTCCTCCAGGGAATCAAGTTCCCGTCTGGCTAGCAGTAACAGGGCGCGCAGAGCAGAACTCAGAGCACGCGACCTTGCTATTTTATCGGTAGTTTCTGGTGATTGACCGAATTCTGAGAGTAATCAGACAACGCGCATGCGAATCTACCGCGTGATTTCGATACCCTAGATATCGTGAGCTTTCCAAAAATTGGTGTGATTGGTGGCGGGCAGCTAGCCCGAATGATGGCCCCCGAGGCCCTGAACCTAGGTTTTGAACTTCATGTTCTGGCCGAAGGGCCCGAGGTGTCGGCAGCCCGAAGTGTTCCTGATGCACCCATTGGTGACTACAAGGACCTCGAAACCCTGCGCAAATTTGCTCAGGGTAAGGACGTGGTCACCTTTGACCATGAACATGTTCCCAACGAATTTCTCACCACGCTAATCAATGAAGGCGTAAACATTCAGCCGCGCCCGGCCGCCCTGATTCATGCACAGGACAAGCTGGTAATGCGTGAAGCTATCGAAGCTCTGGGCTTGCCCAATCCTGCGTGGGCCAAGGTAGATGATGTTGAGCAGCTGATCGCTTTTGGTGATCAAACCGGCTGGCCCATCGTGCTCAAAACCCCTCGCGGCGGATATGACGGCAAGGGCGTGCGCATGCTGGATAACGCACAAGACGCCAAAGACTCTGCCGACTGGTTCGCCAACGGTCCACTGCTGGCCGAAGACAAAGTCGATTTCTCCCGAGAACTTTCAGCCATGGTGGCACGCACCCCCTCCGGTGAAGCCAAGGCCTGGCCAGTAGTGCACACCATCCAGGTTGATGGAGTCTGCGACGAAGTTATTGCACCGGCCCAGGAACTGGATCAGGCTACGGCCCAAGCCGCTGCGCAGGCGGCACTGCTGATCGCCAATGAATTTGGTGTCACCGGTGTCATGGCTGCAGAACTTTTCGAAACGCCCGGCCAAGGGGCTGGTTTTGTGATTAATGAATTGGCCATGCGTCCACACAACACCGGGCACTGGACCATGAATGGTTCTATTACCAGCCAGTTCGAACAGCACCTGCGGGCGGTTCTAGATTTGCCGCTGGGTGAAACGAGCGAGTTGGGTCTGACCGTCATGAAGAATTACCTTGGCGGCGCCAACCAAGATCTTTACTCTGCGTTTAGCGCTGCCCTGGCCGCCGCGCCCGAGGTGAAGGTCCATGCCTACGGCAAATCGGTGCGTCCGGGACGCAAGATCGGACACGTAAACGTAGTCGCTAATGCCGGGCAGAGCGTGGATGAACTTCGCTCCCAAGCCAATAAGGTCGCCGCGATAATCCGCGACGGCGTGGATGCTGACCACTAATCTTTTGACCGCCAAGAGCCACTGCACCCAACAACGCAGTGGCTCTTACACTTACTTATCCCAAGGAATATTCTGATGTCTGTTGCACCTCTTGTTGGCCTTGTCATGGGTTCGGATTCCGATTGGCCAGTACTGCGCCTCGCCGCACAAGCCCTGGCTGAATTTGGCATTCCCTTTGAAGCTGACGTTGTCTCTGCTCACCGGATGCCCACCGAAATGATTGAGTACGGTACAAAAGCTCACGAACGCGGACTGCGTGTGATCATTGCTGGCGCTGGTGGCGCAGCTCACCTGCCGGGCATGCTCGCAGCAGTTACTCCGCTTCCTGTCATCGGAGTGCCAGTTCCACTGGCTAAACTTGATGGAATGGATTCTTTGCTGTCCATCGTTCAGATGCCTGCAGGAGTCCCCGTAGCAACTGTTTCCATCGGTGGTGCACGCAATGCAGGATTGCTTGCAGTGCGCACTCTCGCATCGGGAACCGACGAGCTTGCACAGTCATTGCAGGTAAAGTTGCTTGAGTTCGCAGAATCTCTGCGCGAATCAGCCCACGCTAAGGGTGCTGCACTGCGCGAAGAAGTTGCCAACGAGAATTTCGCTTCCTAGGGAAAGTCACATAAGTACATGGGTTCTGCCAATCATCGCGCACAAGGTCCGTTGCGCAGTCCGGAGACCATAAGCGCTCCGCAACGCAGCAAACGTGCGCTGATCTTGGTCCTCTTGACCATTTTCTTCCCGGGCAGCGCTCAGCTCGTTGCCGGAAACCGCAAACTTGGACGTATCGCCGTCACGGTCACCATGATTTGCTGGGTGGCTATCCTTGCCGTCCTCGCAATCTATTTCATTAACCGTTCGGTGATCCTTGGCTGGGTCGCGCACCCGAACTTCCAGATGTTCCTGATCATCGTGCTCTCAGTATTGGCCGTCGGTTGGTTCGTCATGTTCGTTAACACCTTGGTGATCATCAAGCCAAGAATGTTGGCACCAGGTATGCGCGCTATCGTGACCGTGTTTACGCTAGCTGCGGTTGTGGCCACCAGTGGCGTGTTCATTTACGGAGCATCGATTCTGAACACCGGTCGCGAAACCATCGTGTCCGTCTTTGACGAAGGACCGGCCTTTGAACCGGTCAACGGGCGCTATAACGTCGCCGTGTTCGGTGCCGACTCCGGTAGCGACCGCGAAGGTGTGCGTACTGACTCAGTGGCACTGCTTTCGGTGGATGCCAAGACCGGCAAGACCCTATTGATCTCCATCCCGCGTAACTTCCAGGGTGCTCGCTTTGCCGATGACTCACCGATGAAGAAGATCTGGCCTGACGGCTACAACTGCGGTGACGAATGCATCTTTAACGCCATCTACCGCAACGCAACCGACGAGCACGCTGACGCTTTCCCAAGCACAGTTAAGAACGTCGGTGCGCAGGCCGCGATGGACGCTTTGGAAGGCACCACTGGCCTACCTGTTCAGGGTTACGTCATGGTCGACATGGCTGGCTTCGAGCAGTTTGTTGATGCCCTCGGCGGCGTGAACATCGATTCGGGTGGCTGGGTTCCTTACAACGGTAAGCGCTACGAAAACAGCACCATTCGTACCCACTGGTTCGCTCCGGGCAACCAGACCTTCACCGGAAAGCAGGCCCTGTGGTTTGCTCGCTCCCGTGACTTCACCGATGACTACCACCGCATCAAGCGCCAGCAGTGCTTACAGCAGGCAATCATCAAGCAGTTCACTCCGCAGACCATTCTGAGCAACTTCACCAGCATCATGTCCGCCGGTGAACAGCTGGTGGAAACCAACATTCCAGCCGGTCAGCTCGGTTCCTTTGTCTCCTTGGCAGAAAAGGTCTCCTCGCAGCCAATGGCTCGACTGACCCTCGGCGCTCCGGACTTCGAACGCACCTTCTCCACCTACCCAGATTTTGATAAGTTGCAGGGTCGAATTCAGACCTTGATTGCAAAGCAAAACGAATCGGATGATGAGAAGAAGGCTAAGAAGAGCGCCGCGGCTGAAGCAAGTGAAGACTCAACGGATTCCTCCAAGTCTGAAGAGAGCACTGAGAGTACCGAGGCTTCCGAGGACGCTTCAGATGCTGGAGATATCAATAACGCGCCGAAGCTGTCCGACAGTGGCGACGCGGAGTTCACCCAGCCTGATGGCAGCCCGATCACCGAGGAATACTTGGTTGAGCTGGAAATGGCCGGCGCAACCACCAGAATTTCTCAGATTGCCGCCAACAACGACGAGTGCACCGTTCCTTAGACGGATCATGCACTGCAGTACCAACGGTTAGACCCCCCGACCGCAACGCAACCCAATCACTGTTAATGAAAGGCTATGGTCAAGCGACGTGTTCGAGTTGAATAACGCGATCAGGGACTACCACTGGGGATCCGATTCTGAGATCTCTGACTTGCTGAATCTGCCTGCGGAGATTACTCCGCAGGCAGAGATGTGGCTTGGTGCTCATCCTGGGTGCCCAAGCCGTGTGGCGGATGAAGATGTTGCGCTTAATGACTTCATCGCGCAAGACCCACAACACATCTTGGGTACTACTGTGGCCCAGCGTTTTGGCCGATTGCCATACTTGTTCAAAGTACTCTCGGCCACCCAGCCGCTATCAATCCAAACCCATCCAACGCTCAAGCAAGCTCAAGAACGTTTTGCCTCGGAAAATGCCAGTGGCAAGGCTTTGGATGCAGCTGATCGTAACTACAAGGATGACAATCACAAACCGGAGATGCTTTATGCGCTCACCGATTTTGTGGCTCTGTCTGGATTCCGTCAGCCAGCTCAAATCATCAAAGATCTACGCTTGGTATCCGGTGAGCTCCCAGCCAATCAGCTGGGTGAGGTCAAGCGGATCATCGGTCTGTTGCAAGGATCGGATCCGTTGGCGCAGACCTTTAAGCACATTCTCACCGCGGGTGTACCCGTGGCCCAAGCCGTTGAGCAGATCTGCGCAGCCATCGAGTCTTCGGCAAAGTTGAGCTCTAATATTCACTTTGCGGAGCTTGTCTCGATCAACAAGATCTACCCGAACGATCCGGGCGTACTTGTTGCTCTGTTGCTGAATTTGGTTTTCTTGGAGCCAGGACAGGCCATCAGTTTGGGTGCCGGAAACGTACACGCTTATCTGCGTGGACTCGGCATCGAGGTCATGGCCAATTCGGACAATGTATTGCGAGGCGGACTAACCAGCAAGCACATTGATGTTCCAGAGCTCTTGGACGTCACCATAGCCCAGCCCTCCCCCGCACCAATTCTGGAGCCGGTAGCGTTGGCTAACCATGACCGCTTGTACAAGCCAGAGTTTGAAGAGTTCCAGTTGCAGGTTCTGGATCCGACACAACCAGGCCAAGCATCGGATCTGCAATTGCACGGGGCCGCCATTATCTTGTGCACCGCAGGCGAATTCTTGATCAGAACCCAAGAAGGCCAACGGACAATTACCCGGGGCCAATCCTTGTTCATCACCGCTGCGGAACTACCAGCTTCAGCAACTCTCCAAGGTGATACTCGGGGCCAGCTCTTTGCTTCCAGCTCGCAGCTGGACTGACATCTCTGACACCAGCCGCTACGAACGTTGAGCGATTAAACACCTGCGGCCATGGACTTACTTGAGTCCATGGCCGCAGGTCTTTGTCTTACCTGGATTTAGCGGGTGTAAGCTTCCCACTTGTCCTGGTGGTGTTCGCCTTCAACGAAGCGGATGGTTCCGGACTTCGCGCGCATAACGATCGACTGGGTGCTGATGCGGTTGCCCTTGTAGCGCACACCGCGCAGCAGGTCGCCGTCGGTGATGCCGGTAGCTGCGAAGTAGCAGTTATCCGAGGTCACCAAATCGTTGGTGGTGAGAACGCGGTCCAACTTGTGGCCAGCGTCCAGCGCCTTCTGCTTCTCGTCATCGTCGGTAGGCCATAGACGTCCCTGGATGACACCGCCCAGTGCCTTGATAGCGCAGGCGGTCACAATGCCTTCTGGAGTTCCACCGATACCCATCAGTGCGTCAACACCCGTGCCTTCACGAGTTGCCGCGATAGCACCGGCTACGTCGCCATCCATGAGCAGCTTGGTGCGAGCACCAGCAGCACGGATCTCTTCGATCAACCCAGCGTGACGCGGGCGGTCCAAGATGGTGACGGTAATCTGGCTGATCTTCTTGCCTTTGGCCTTAGCGATCAGGTGCAGGTTTTGCTTCACAGGCAGACGTAGGTCAACTAGGTCTGCTGCTTCTGGTCCGGTGACCAGCTTTTCCATGTAGAACACTGCTGACGGATCAAACATGGATCCGCGGTCAGCTACTGCCAAGACCGAAAGTGCGTTGTTCAGGCCCAGGGCCGTCAAACGGGTTCCGTCGATTGGGTCAACGGCTACGTCGCACTCCGCACCGGTGCCGTTGCCAACTTCCTCGCCGTTGAAGAGCATTGGTGCTTCGTCTTTTTCGCCTTCACCGATAACAACAACGCCATTGAAGTTCACGGTGGAGAGCAGACCACGCATTGCATCAACTGCAGCGCCGTCTGCCGCGTTTTTGTCTCCGAAGCCAACCCATGGCGTGGAAGCGATAGCGGCCGCTTCTGTAGCGCGCACCAACTCCAGTGCTAGGTTGCGGTCCGGCTCCGCGTCGGTTAACGACAATCGCGGAGAAAGTTGGGCATAATTGTTCTTTTCGGTCACGAAAGATCCCATCACTGAGTCGTAGTCATTGCGCCTATGCAAACACTGACATTCTAGCTCTTTAGAAAATTACGTGACAGTTCATGTCGACGGTCCCTGCAACACATCAGCATGGGCTTGGGCACGCAAGTTCGAATTACACAGACTCTTCAGGGAGAATAGAAGACGTGCAACTTGAGAACAACAACGGGAACAACGTGCCTGTCAACGAACCGCTGGATCAAAACGCCGAGCTAGATTCGGCCCCACGGCGCGATCTAAACGATCCCGAAGCTACCTTTGACGATCTTCCGTTCAAGCCACAGCTCACCGAAAAAGCCGCCAAGCGTGCCAATCAGACTTACAAGGGCATGATTCTTTCGGTCGGTTTCACCCTGGCGATTCTCATTCCGTTGATTCTTCTCAACCCGGCTCCTAAAGAACAAGCCTTTAAGAGCGATGTTAACCTGGCCCAGACTGCCGAGCAGACTGAATCCATCGCAGGATTCAAGATTTTTGCACCCGAGCTGGCCGAAGACGAGTACGCGAATTTTGCGCGTTGGCAGGCTAACAATGCCCAGGGCGTTCCGTACTGGGAATTTGGCGTTGTCTCCGATGACAAGAATTTTGTATGGGTTCGCCAAGCTGCCAAGGCCAACCAAACGTGGATCGCTTTGACCACGGACGCTGCCGTTCCTACGGGCACCAAAACAATTGGTGGCTGGAAGTGGGAAGAACGTGTGAAAGACAAAACTACCTACCTGATCTCAGAGCGCAAAGACTCGACTCTCATCCTTTCGACCGACACTTCCACCGAAGAGTTGGAGAACGTCGCAAAGTTGGCAGAATCGACGATGAATTAGTTCGCATTATGACTGCGACCTGACGCGACGAATTCGATATTCGAATTTGTTCCCGTAGACTTTGGCTTATGCCATCTGATTCAAATGCTCAGTCCCTGTCGCCCAACGAGGCATGGGAAAAACTCAGCGCCGGCAACTTACGCTTCGTCAACGAAGAGACCGAGCACCCCAATCAGGACAGTGCACGACGCCAGTCCTTGCTCACTGGTCAAGAACCCTATGCAGTGATTTTTGGTTGCTCGGATTCCCGACTTGCTGCTGAAATCATTTTTGATGCCGGTTTGGGTGACATGTTTGTGGTGCGCACCGCCGGTCACGTGATTGACCCGGCTAGCTTGGGCTCATTGGAATTCGCGGTTGAGAGCCTGAACGTCCCGTTGATTGTGATCCTTGGCCACAACTCCTGTGGTGCAATCACCAGCGCCATCAAGGTTAAAGAAACCGGCAACATGCCCAAGGGCTTTGTTCGGGACTTGGTTGAGCACATTACCCCGTCGGTACTGGCCGCTGAGCGCAAGGGCATCACCGATGTAAACGGCACCGCCGTCGAGCACGTCAAGCAGACCACCGATCGTCTTGTTGATTTGTCCACCATCATTGCGCAAGCCATCGAAGAAGGCCGCACGGCAGTAGCTGGCGTGGCCTATCACTTGCACGACGGGCGAGCACAGCTGGTCTCCAGCTTGGGTCTGGACTAAGCACCCGCGCACTTTGCAAACTGCCTTGTAGATCAACATTTATTCCCGATTTTCTGAAGCGTCACTGTGGGTTGTGATGTTTGCATCAGGGTCCTGTCTTTCGCCTGCCAAACAGGCGTAATCTGGGCGCATGACTAACAGTGACGATTTCCGCATTGAACACGACACCATGGGCGAAGTCCGAGTTCCAGCTCAGGCTTTGTATCGCGCACAAACTCAGCGTGCGGTGGAGAACTTTCCCATCTCAGGCAAAACCCTAGAGCCATCGCACATCAAGGCTCTCGCGCAGGTAAAAAAGGCCGCAGCTGCCGCCAACCTCGCTTTGGGCGTCTTGGATGCCGAACGCGCCGAAGCAATTACCGATGCGGCCCAAGAAGTGGCCAGCGGTAAATACGATGCGCAGTTCCCTATTGACGTCTTTCAGACCGGCTCCGGCACCAGCTCAAATATGAACACCAACGAGGTTCTAGCTGAGCTTGCCACCCGCGCGTTGAAGGCCAAGAACAGTGACACCGAAGTTCATCCGAATGATCACGTGAATGCTTCGCAGTCTTCCAACGACGTGTTCCCTACTTCGGTGCACGTGGCAGCTACCAGCGCATTGATCAACGACCTGATTCCAGCCTTGGGCCAGCTCGCTTCCTCGTTGGAGTCCAAGTCGACCGAATTCAAGGACGTTGTAAAGTCCGGACGTACTCACCTCATGGACGCTACCCCGGTGACTTTGGGTCAGGAATTTGGTGGCTACGCTGCACAGGTTCGTTACGGCATTGAACGTATCGAGGCTGCCTTGCCACGAGTGGCCGAAGTTCCTCTGGGCGGCACTGCGGTGGGTACCGGCATCAACACCCCGGACGGTTTCCCACAGAAGGTCATCGAGTTCCTCCGCGAAGATACTGGCCTACCTATCACCGAAGCCCGCAACCACTTTGAGGCGCAGGCAAACCGTGATGGCCTGGTGGAAGCATCCGCCGCTCTTCGCACCATCGCAATTTCGCTGATCAAGATTGCCAACGACTTGCGCTGGATGGGCTCCGGTCCAAACACTGGTTTGGGTGAAATTGCCATTCCAGATCTGCAGCCAGGATCATCGATCATGCCGGGCAAGGTCAACCCAGTCATCTCTGAAGCCACCATTCAGGTTGCGGCTCAGGTGATCGGCAATGACACCGCTATCGCCTGGGCCGGAACGAACGGTGCCTTTGAACTGAACGTCGGCATTCCAGTGATCGCCTCGAACCTGCTTGAGTCAATTCGTTTGCTCTCCAACACCACTAAGGTCATGGCTGAGAAGATGATTGACGGCATCAAAGCCAACGTTGAGCGTGCTCGATTCTTGGCCGAGGCCTCACCATCGATCGTGACACCACTGAACAAGTTGATTGGCTACGAGAACGCCGCAAAGATTGCCAAGAAGGCCGTTTCCGAAGGGCTGACAGTGCGTGAAGCTACCGTCGCTTTGGGCTTTGTCGAGCGTGGCGAAGTCACCGAAGAACAGCTAGATCAGTTGCTCGATGTTTCCACCATGGTTGGTAAGCACTAATCAGGGATTTCATGGGGTTTCGCGTCGAACTGGCGCGGAGCCCCATTCTTGATTACAAAACATTTGTTTGCCGCAGTATTGCAAGTCAAACTGTATAAATGAACGATGAAAACCGGACTTCCAACCGGTATTTGCTGACGCCTAATTCGGCGCAATGGTCTTCGCTTCCCTTGCGTCGCTCAAGGCGATTCGCCGGTAATGTCGCGCTTGCCATCTTGGCGGCAACCCTGCTGGGCATTTTCCTTGGCTTCAAGCATTGGCTTGATGGTGACGTGCCTTCGTGGACGGGTGAGTACCGGCTGCTCGACATGTTGGGCTCTCCAGCATTTCACTGATTATGGCCACGGCCATGTTCGGTTGGTTTTTCGCGCGCTACATGGTGTTTCTAGCCCCGCTATTTCTAGGCTACGCGGCAACGCTTCACACTTTGGATAGCAGCGCTGAGGCACCTTTCTGGTGGCTCGGAGCCCTTACCGCCCTGGCGTGGGGACTATACGATCTAGGTTCACTCGTCCATCAGACGAAGCAGGTCGGCAACCTAGCCCAGGCTCTCAGCGGCAGCAAGACTGTTGCGCTGACTGAAGATTCACGCGACGACTTACGCTTTAGTGCCTTCGTAGATGTCGCATTGGCCGCCGTATGGTTCGGCCTTGCTGCTGCAGGCTGGTGGTGGACTTTCAAGGTGTTCGCCGACGAAAAAGGTGCCACCGCAGCACAGATCGAAGAAACATCTTATGCCGACTTCATTGCAGCGGCATCAGTAATCGCCACGGCCTTTGGCCTATTGCTACTTCTTAGAGCAGTCACCGGGTGGTGGGCACGATCCACAGTCGGACTACACGTCTGGCGTATTCCTCTGCTTCAGGGGCCATTGGTTGACTTTGGCTCACTGCAGGGGGTGCCCACCGGATGGGTATCTAATGACCCTAAGCATGCTGTTGCCCGTTGCATCTGCACTGCTGAACTTGTTCAGATGTACCCGCACGATGCTGAGGAAATCCGGGAAAGTCTTGACGTTGTTGCCAGCCCTCATTGCCCAATTCACGGCATTGATGCCATCAATTCAATGAGCCCGACTGAGTTTACGCACGCTGCTGATCAGGCATGGCTCTGGGCGGCAGAATCGCCGTGGCCTTCACGAAATGGTCAGGGGTCAGGGTCAACGGTAGTTCTAGGCTTCACTGGGGCTGCGTTTACTGGCTATTACGCATCAATCGATAAAGACGGCCGAGTGGATACTGGTGAAGATTCGGACCGCGCCGAAGAATTCATAGGCCAGCAGCTTGATGAGCCTGAGGCACTTTCGGCACCTCCCCTGGGAGGCATCGACAAAATTGACCTTCATGGCTCAGGCTTCTCCGGTTTCGCAGTGCGCTACAAGCATTCGAGGGCTTGGTTTGTGGCAGATGAAACTCCAGCGGATTCTGATCAATCTACAGATTGATCCAATAACGTCGAACTGAATCGACCGAACCAAAGCGTGGCCCAACCTCGCTGAGAGGGCGAATTTCTTCGAGTACTCCCCCGCTGGATTCAATGGTGCGAGCGGAGCCGATGTTGGAGTCACTACAGGTAATCAGTACTTTCGAGAGACCCAGTGCTCGCGCTTGCTCCAATGATCCGGCGAGCGCAAATTTGGCGAGCCCTCTTCGTCTGGCGCTAGGGCGAATGCCGTAACCGATGTGGCCGCCGACTTCCAACAAGTAGTCATTGCCTAACTCGTGCCTCAAGCTCACGGCACCTAAGTATTCGCCGTTTTCCACGACCCATAGCGTGCTTTGCGAGACGAATCCCGGCAGGGGTGTGAAATCCGGCTTTGCCAAGTCATTGAGCAACTGCACCCAATGCTCAAAATCAGTGCGGTCAGCCAAGTCCCAGCCATACTTTTCGGCGAAGAAGACTGAGGCGCCATCTTGGTCGACGCCGTTCCATTCGGCAGTACTTTGCATAAATGATGCATGGAGTTCAGGACTTGGTTTGCGCAGTTCTATTTGGGCCATAACCCAACCCTATGACACCAAGACTATGAGCTGTTTTCGGTGACCCTGAAGGCCACAATGTTGCAGATCACATAAGTTGCACCCTCGTTCCCATAGTGCAATACTGCACTATATGAACAATAGTGCAACAAGCGAAACTGAGGTACCTTGCGGGGCACCAACGCTTAGCGATCGCATGCAAAAAACCAAAACGGCCATCACCCGCCACTGTCGCGAGTTGACCGCAGATCTTGGATTTACTGGGTTCACTATTGAAAATGTTTGCGAACGCGTAGGCATATCGCGTCGCACCTTCTTCAACTACTTCCCCAGCAAGCTTGATGCCGTCTTTGGCCATGAATCCGATGCTTTGCCAGAGGGAAGCATTGAACGTTTTATGGCCGCACGTCCTGAAGGCATTGAAGGAATCTCCCCAACATTGCTGGCCGACTTGGTGGAATTAGTCCTTGAACGACTAAGCATCGATGAGAACGAGATCGTGAGCACTCACGGGTTCTTCACCATGGCCCACCGCGAACCGGAGCTACTCCAACACATGGTTCAGACCGGCCCGAAAAAAGAGGCAAAGTTCCGTGAGCTCATCGCTTCGCGTGAAGGAGTGGATCCCCAAGATCCACGACTCAGCAGCCTGATGCACATCCTGAAACACACCATGCTTCAAGCTATCGATGCCTACGTTGCAGGATCCGGGAAACGCTCACTTAGCGAAGAATTCCTGAATTTGATGTCCCAAGTTCAAAGCATCATGGGCCAGCAGCTACGTCGCACCAACGACTAAAAACTTTTCGCACAAAATCTCGCAAGGATAAACATGGCTACAACCGTTAGTTCCCGGAAAACCCCGGGCGACGCGCCACTGGTATTAACTCAGCGGCGCATCTGGATCATCTTCTCGGCCCTGATCGCAGGCATGCTCCTGTCCTCACTGGACCAGACCATCGTTTCCACCGCGATGCCAACCATCGTTGGCAAGCTCGGTGGCGTTGAGCACCAGGCCTGGATCACCACTGCCTACTTGCTGGCAACCACTATCGTGATGCCGATTTATGGCAAATTTGGCGACGTCCTTGGGCGACGCAATCTGTTCCTAATCGCTATTGCCCTGTTCACCTTGGCATCGGTTGGCGCAGCCTTCTCCACCACCTTCTGGATGTTCGTGATTTTCCGCGCCCTTCAAGGTCTGGGTGGCGGTGGCTTGATGATCCTGTCGCAGGCCATCATCGCTGACATCGTTCCCGCTTCCGAGCGTGGCAAGTACATGGGTCCACTAGGTGGCATCTTCGGCTTGTCCGCAGTCGCCGGCCCACTGCTGGGTGGATTCTTCGTTGACCACCTCACTTGGGAATGGGCTTTCTACATCAACATCCCTGTTGGTATCGCCGCTTTCGCCATTGCATGGTTCGCACTGACCCTGCCAAACAAGAAGGCCGAAAAGAAGATTGACTACTTCGGTGTTCTACTGCTGTCGATTGCAACTACCTGCTTGATCTTCTTCACCGACTTCGGTGGATCTGCAACCCACGGTTGGAACGCACCGGAAACCTGGGCATGGGGCGCAGGACTGGTTGTTGCTGCTTCGTTGTTTGTCTTTGCTGAAGCCAAGGCACAAGATCCAATCATCCCGCTGAGCCTATTCAAGAACCGGGTCTTTATTACCGCCACCGCCATCGGCTTCACCTTGGGTATTGGCATGTTCTCGGCTATTGCCTTCGTGCCAACCTTCCTGCAGATGTCCTCGGGCACCTCGGCTGCGGTATCCGGCTTGCTGATGGTTCCAATGATGGTCGGCATGATGGGTACCTCCATCTACTCCGGTATCGCAATCTCCAAGTCCGGTCGATACAAGGCGTACCCAATTGCGGGCACCCTGGTGACCATCGTGGCACTGCTGGCTTTCACCACGCTGACTGCTCAGACCCCACTGTGGCTGATCTGCGTTTACCTCTTCGTATTGGGCGCCGGCATGGGTCTGATCATGCAGGTTGTTGTCCTGGTGGTACAGAACGCGGTGGATCCCGAGATGATCGGTACCGCAACCTCGACCAACAACTACTTCCGTGAAGTTGGCGCTTCGCTCGGTGTTGCGATCTTCGGTGCACTATTCACCAACCGCCTCTCCGAGAAGCTGATGGACGTGTTCTCCGGTGCTGGCGCCAGCGCTGCCGAAGCTGGTCAAGCAACTTCGTCCTTGGACCCACAAACACTTTCCTCGTTGCCTCAGGCACTGCGTGACGGCATCGTGGATGCCTACGCAGGTTCGTTGGCTCCAGTGTTCTGGTACCTGGTTCCATTCCTGGTTGTCGCGTTTGCTTTGGCACTGTTCCTCAAGCAGATTCCACTGTCCGACACCGCCGGCATGGTGGCTCGTGGCGAGGCTATCGGCGGCGAAGAAGCAATCGCTTACGAAGAAGCCCACCTCGTACAGCACACTGATTCGGTTGACCCGGCCTTAGAGGCCGAAGGCTCTGTCCTCGTAGCTGAAAAGCCAACAGGCGAAGCCGATAGCGACATCAAATAAGACTGCCTTAGCCTGTAGCTAAAGCGTCGAAAGGCAGCTGGGGTGCGAACCATTATTGGTTCGCACCCCAGCTGCCTTTTCTTTTGTCTCTACGCGAAGTAACCACCGGGACGCGGATCCAGCGCCCACGCCAAGGCTCGTTCGTGAAGTGGAGGTAGTTTTGGACGGTCCGCTAGGTCGAAGTAACCCACTTCAAGGTTTTCATCATCGTTGATTTTTGCCTTTCCAGAAACGTGGCGTGCTCTAAAGACGATATCTAGATACTGGGCGTGATCCCCATTGGGATAAACGGTCGGGGCTGTCACCCCAACACCAATCAGATCCGTAACTTCGCACGATACCCCGGTCTCTTCTAAAACCTCTCGCGCAGCCGACAACGATGGTTCTTCGCCGGGGTCAATGATTCCCGCTGGCAGGGTCCACAACCCGTTATCCGCGCGACGAACCAACAGAACTTTATTATCTTGGAAAACCACGACTTTCACCCCCGAGAGCCAAAGCATTTCGTGTCCAATATGCGTACGAAGACTAGTGATGAATTCCGGAGTTGCCATAATTTCATCGTGCCACAAGCAGCACCGCTAAGGCGCCAATGATCATGAACGGTCCGAAAGGAACAGCTGATTTTAAGGTCAGCCTTCTAGCAATCACTCCCCCAAGAACCCACAGCGTAGAGAGCACAAAAGTTACCAGCGTGGCCAGAAACAAGGACGCCAACGAATAGTAGCCAAGATTTATCCCGAGAACAGCGGCAAGTTTTACATCTCCCATGCCCATTGCTCCTAAGGACACGACACTGATCAACAGGTAGGCGCCACCAAGTAAGACCAGACCCAGGACCCCTTGCACGATGCCCAACCCATCGCCGCGTGCGATGCCCAAACCTACGATCACTAGGGTGCTGGCTACCAGCCAATAGCCCACCAGCCGGTTGGGTAAACGGTGGCTGGAAATGTCCTCCTTTGATAACAAGAATCCAAAGATCACAAAGCACAGCAACTGGAGCGCAACTAGGACGCCGATGACCGGTCCTTCGTGGGATACGCTCCAAATCTCTGACATGTAAAGAGCATAGGCAACTTCTGCGCCCAGTGGGAGAAGGAGATTGCCCTTGTGAATAATAGGGACACTTCTACAATTGAAGTATGGACGTACCATCAGCTCCGCTTTACTTCCCCGGCCATCCGGTTCCCGATTCGGCCACCCGGCGAAGGTACCGCGCGCTGGCTCGTTCGGCCCCTTGGCTGAGCACTTCAATAAACCTAGAAATTCAGGTGCCAACGCAGCTGGCGCAACAGCAACTCAATTTGGCCGGCACCGTCACGGTAAAAATCCGTGGGCGCGAAGCAATCGCTGTGCACAGCGCTGAAGGCGAACTGCTCTTCCAAAAGGAAACTTTCAGCGCGCAACGAAGCCGCGGGTACGTGGCATCCACCAACGCTTCCTGGCAGTTGCCTTCCGAACTTAGCACTCCAGTGTTCACCGCAGATCAATTGGTCCTTCGACGACCTGAAATCTCCGGGTTTGGCACGCTGCTGCCAATAGAGTACTGGCAAGCAATTCTGGATCCAGTAGAACTTGCTGGCGCTGAACCAGCTTCGCTGGATTTGGCTTTTGATCACCCGACGTATATCCATGAGGCCGTCGAGCTGATCCATGAGGGTCGCCCTGCACTAGCCGCCGTGCTCAGCGCCGGACATACTTATCAACCTGCAGTCGCCCACTGCCCACTCGTGCCAGAAAACACCCGCACCTTGGTGGTCTTAGATCAGCACACGGGAATTTGTCTGCTGCGAAAGGTAATAACTGAGGATGGTTCGGCCCCGGTTGCTCCCGATCTAACGGCTAGAGTCATTGCGCAAGACGAGTACTACATCAATTCTCAGTTCCAGAAGGTTCACTGGCTAGATCAGCCGACCGTCAATCCCTAAGGTTCTCGAACCCTAAGGACCCCGTTCCACAGCTCGCAATAGCGTGGGCTCCCCCTGTCCCGTTATTCTTTGAGACAGGAGGAGCCGGAGAACTATCGACGGTTAGGGAAGAGTTGGCGAGTCCAGCATTTGGGTCACCAACGCAGCGATAGCAGAACGTTCAGATCGAGTCAGCGTTACGTGGCCGAACAGCGAGTGGCCCTTGAGCTGCTCCACCACCGCGGCGATACCGTCGTGTCGTCCAACATGCAGGTTGTCGCGCTGGGCCACATCGTGGGTCAACACCACTTTTGAATTCTGACCGATGCGCGAAAGCACCGTGAGCAGCACATTGCGTTCCAGTGACTGAGCCTCATCAACGATGACATAAGAGTCATGCAGGGAACGGCCTCGAATGTGCGTGAGCGGAAGGACCTCGAGCATGCCACGTTCCATGACTTCATCGATGGCGTTCTTTGACACGATTGATCCGAGAGTATCGAATACCGCTTGCGCCCAGGGGCCCATCTTCTCACCTTCGGAACCGGGCAAATAGCCTAGCTCCTGGCCGCCCACGGCATACAGCGGACGGAACACCGTGATCTTACGATGTTCTCGACGCTCCAGCACCGCCTCCATGCCGGCACAGAGCGCCAGCGCTGACTTACCGGTACCGGCGTTACCACCGAGGGATACAATCCCCACCGAAGGATCCATGAGCAAGTCCAATGCGATGCGCTGTTCTGCGCTGCGGCCATGTAGTCCAAACGCTTGCTGGTCTCCGCGAACCAATTTCAACGTGGTGGCGTCGGTCTTGCGAGCCAAGGCGCTTCCGCGCGTTGAAGTGATGACAAAACCGGTATTGATCGGCGCATCAGCGACGGCTTTAAGGTTCAAGAGCTGTTCGTGCTCATAAAGCGTCGCCATGGATTCTTCGTCAAGCTCCAGCTGTTCAATGCCGGTCCAACCGGTGGAGGCGATCAGCTCGTTGCGGTACACCTCTGCGTGCAGACCCATGGCTGATGCTTTGATTCGCATCGGCAGATCTTTGGTCACTAGGGCAACGTCGAGACCGGAATCCAAGAGGTGTTTTGCCACGGCGAGAATACGGGCGTCGTTATCTCCCGAACGCATTCCTACCGGAAGCACGTCAGGGGCAATATGGTTTAGTTCAATGCGCAGCGTGCCACCGGAAGAAGAGACGGGAACCGCTTGGGCGAGTCCGCCGTGGTTGGCAATCAAATCATCAAGCAGGCGCAAGGCTTGACGGGCAAAGTAACCCAGCTCAGGGTCTTTGCGTTTCTGTTCCAACTCGGTGACCACGGTTAATGGAATCACCACATGGTGCTCTTCGAAGTGGAACATTGCTTTCGGATCTGAAAGCAAAACCGAGGTGTCAATGACGTAGGTTCGTACACCTTGTTCGGCAGTTCGGCTCATGGCAGCGCACCCAATCTCGAATCCGGCGTGAGGAATTTCCCCACGCGTCAGTGGGGAACCCCAACACCGGATGTCCAAGGCGTTTCCGGCAGTGGTACCGGCTTGCGCTGCTTTTGGTCATCTAGTGCGGAACCCTTCAGTCAGCTAGGGCTTGATGCCCCGGCCTTATGAACACCATAGACCTGTGAAGGTCACCAGTAAGCAACAGCTGGGTAACGATTATTTTAACTCTGCGCGCTGCACAAAGATTTGACACGCTAAACCGAGAAAGAAACTAGGCGCCGAATCGGCGTTGGCGATCCGCAAAGTCGCGCAAGGCTCGCAGGAAGTCAACACGGCGGAAGTCAGGCCACAAGGCTTCGCAGAAGTAGAACTCTGAGTACGCACTCTGCCAGGTCAAGAATCCGCTCAGGCGCTGCTCACCGCTGGTGCGGATAACCAAGTCTGGGTCTGGCTGACCTTTGGTATACAGGGCCGATTCGATGTCGTCGGTGGACAGGTTTTCGGCCAGCTCTTCGATGGTGCGTCCGTCATGGGCGGCCTGCCCCAAGAGCTCTTTAAAAGCATCCAAGATTTCACGGCGTCCGCCATAACCGATGGCCACGTTCACGTGGACACCAGTACGGTTTGCGGTAATGGTTTCCAAGGCGGACAGCTTCTGAGCCAATTGAGGTGGCAGCAAATCCTTGGCGCCAACCTGTTGAACTTTCACCCGGTTGGTTTCGCCCAGTCGATCCAGGGTTCCACCGATGACCTCCAAGAGGTCTCGCAGTTCGCTGGCCTCGCGGTTCAGATTGTCGGTGGAGAGCATGTAGAGCGTGACCATCTTGATGTTGAGGTCTTCGCACCAGTCCAGGAATTCAAGAATCTTGTCTGCTCCGGCCTGATGACCGGCCATGGTGGGCGAACCGGCAAGCTTGGCCCAGCGCCGGTTGCCATCGACCATAACCCCGATGTGGTGAGGGAGCTTGTCGGCAGGCAGTGACTTCGCCAAGCGCCGTTCGTAGTAACGATACGCAAGGTTGGGAAGCTGCACCGTGGCACTGCCTTTCAATCGATTCAAAAAGTCTAGGTTCTAAATCTACCGCGAATCACTCGTTGCTTTGCGGATCTTGCAATCCCAGCAGTCCAAAGACACTCCTCGCTCACCGTTTTTTCGCCTAGTTGTTGTGGCTCACGCGCAGCAGCTCCAGTAGATCTTCAATGGATTCAACCGGCATTTGGCACAGTTCTTCACGGCAGGGTTGAATCTTCAGTGTTGAGCCTGAACCAGCGAGCTGCGGATCGTGATGGGCATTGAGGTCTAGGGCCCAGGCGATCTTGCGCGCTTGCGCAGCTTGAGGACCTTCCCAGTCGGAGAGTCCCACGTAGTGCACGGTGCTAGAGATGATGTTCTGGACTTCTAGGGCGGTAGCTACCTGGGTAGGCGCGTCAGCAGCCAACGCTGCAGCGTGGGCGCTTAGCTTGCGTGCACGTTCTAGTTCTTCTGCATGGGTTTGGGAGTATTCTCCCTTGGCCATGGCCCTAATTGCATGCATGGACAACGCCTTGGCATAAAGCGCTCCGGCTGCTGGCAACGCATCGTCAAGCACGCTCACGGAGGCAACATCACTGCGTTGCGCGGTAATGCGCTCATCAGCTTGAACGCTATCGCGTGGCACTCCAGATTCCGGATCCACAAAATCCTTGGCCCGTACTAATAACTGTCCTGCTCGTTCGGACCATTGGTCATCTTTCGTAGCTTGTCCCAGGGCCAGGAAACCAACAGCTAAAGCGGCATAGTCTTGCAGGGTTGCTTCGTTGCCGGTGGCCGCATGCGACGCAAAACTTACCCGCGCTAGACGTTGGGTGGATGAATCCCATTGTGTTTGCCACACACTATTTCCAACTTGCTTGGCCAGTTCTAATGCTTCTGAATTATCAAGCAGTACGGCGGCATCGCACAATGCTTGAATGGCTAGCCCGTTCCAGCCAGCGATGATTTTCTCATCACGGACCGGCCTGATGCGTGAGGTGCGCATATTGCGTAGGGCAGTTATCAGCTCGGTGATCACAGCTTGCTCGCCAGGCTTTGGCATTCTGGCGAAGGAGAAGCAGAAGTGCTCGGCGTCCTCGGCGATAGGCGCAAAACGGATCAGCCCCTGAGGCAAAACCTGCGTCAGCGATGAAGTGACGCTGTTGATCTCTTCGCGGCTGTAGCTGTAGTAAGCGCCTTCAACTTGGGCGCCATCTCGGGTGGAATCCGCGTCCAGTGAGGCGGCAAAGGCCGGTGCTGAAGTGGAATCTACCAGCAGTTCTTCCTTGAGGAACGTGATAATTCCCCGCGCGCTGCTTGCCGCCAGTGTTGCTAGCGCTTGTGCACGAGGGGCCGATTCGCGCTGCGTATTCGAGGCAACTTCTTTGGCCAGCACCGCGCTGCGCGCAGCTAGCGAAAGCAAGCCAGCATTGTCGTAGAGCATCTTTTCAAAGTGTGGGACCGACCAATTTTCATCCACACAGTACCGGGCGAATCCGCCATCAATATGGTCTTGTAATCCGCCCAAGAAAATTGCTTCAAGGTGAGTTGCTACGGCGCCAAAGGCGTCTTCGGCGGTGTCTGGACGGGTAAAGACCGAACGCCACATGGTCTTCAAAGCCCAGGTGGGAGGGAACTTAGGCGCAGGCGTAAATCCGCCTTCAGGATTTGTTGCAGCCAGCCAGCGTTCGGTGGCAGTGCTCAGTGCCTGCGCCGCTGGTTCTGCAGATTCTAAGGACAGCAACGCACTCTGCCGGGTACCAAGTTCAGCTAGGTGATCCGCGAGCATCTGGGCTTGTTCTTCTAAGCCCTCGCGCTTGGATTCCCACGCTTGGTGCACAGCATCAAGTACTTGCCTGAAGCCAGGAGTTTTGCCGCGCTGCTGTGCTGGGTAATAAGTCCCAGCGTGCACCGCGCGTCCATCAGGCATAGCGAAGATGGTCATAGGCCAGCCACCAGCACCGGTGAGCGCTTGGGTGGCCATCATGTACGTGTCATCCACCAAGGGGTGCTCTTCACGGTCCACCTTGATGGCCACAAAATTTTCGTTGAGTAATTCAGCGATTTGGGGATCGTCAAAAGATTCGTGGCTCATCACATGGCACCAGTGGCACGCGGCATAACCGATGGAGAGCATCACTGGTACATCGCGCAACCGAGCCTGTTCAAAGGCTTCGTCCCCATAAGGGAACCAGTCCACTAGTTGATGCGCATGTTGTCTAAGATATTGGCTGGCAGCGCCAGCGAGTCGTTGAGCCACGCAATAATGCTATCGCGCAGCTCACACAACTGTTTACCGCTCTTCGCTGGTCTTAGGGTCGATCGGCTCTTCAGGCTCCTGAAGTTTGCGTTCGTTGCCCTTGGTAACCATTTCCTGCTGCTTGGCTTCAGCTTCCGAGGTGTAGCGCACCCGGCGAACACGGCGAACCATGTCACGGATCAGGAAAATCACTGCGATGACCATGACCGCGGTGAAAATAAATCCAAGGAATCCGGGACCGTAGTCGCTACTGGTCTCCGTGCCCAATTTGGTGGTCTCGGAGGCTACTGCGAAGGACGCGAAAATCGTATTCACGATATACGGACAACTCTTTTCTACAACTGGGAAGTGCTTAGTGCTATCTTAGTCCGGCAAACAGGTCCGACTCGGGCAACTCGGTAGCCACCTTCGAAGAGATCAAGGTGTAATCCTCCCACGGCCAGCGCTCTGCGTACACATGTTCAGGGACCGCGAAGAAGAAACCCTCCGGGTCAATCTGGGTTCGGTGAGCCAGCAACGCTTGATCACGCTGCGAGAAAAAGTCTGCGCAGTGAATCTGAGTAGTGGTCGTATGTGGTGAAACCCACTGGAACATCTGGTTATCTTCATCGGTTTCCCACTGCGCAACACGTTCTGCGTACGGGGACTCGATGCCGGCCTCGACCATCGCGTAGTGCAATGCGCGGAAACGGTCCGGTGCAAAAGCACGGTCGTAGTACAGTTTGCCTACCGACCATGGCTCCCCCAGTTCTGGGTACATCTCTGGGTTATCGGCATGCTCAAATGCGAAGGTTGCCACCTTGTGGCTGTGGATGTGATCCGGGTGCGGGTAGCCACCGTTTTCGTCATAAGTAGTGATGACATGTGGACGGAATTCGCGGATCAGCTTAATGATGCCAGCGGCAGCCACCTCCACTGGTTGTAGCGCAAAAGCGCCAAAGGGAAGTTCCGGTAGCGGGTCACCTTCAGGCAGGCCGGAGTCAACGTAGCCGAGCCAGCGGTGCTTAATGCCCAGCACCGAAGCGGCTTCTGCCATCTCGGTACGGCGAACCCCTGGTAGATCGCGGTGCGCGTGAGCCAACTCGCCTGCAGCTGCATTAAGAATGTCGCCACGTTCGCCGCCTGTGCAGGAAACGACCATGACCTCAGCGCCGGCGTCAACGTAGGCAGCCATGGTGGCAGCGCCCTTCGAAGATTCATCATCCGGGTGCGCGTGAATCGCCATGAGACGCAAACCTTGCGATGGGGCAATTTTCTTCACGTTGTGAATCTCCACTTATCTACTTTCCTTCGTCACTATGCTGCACAGTCGAAAATATTGATGACTGTCCACCACTCATAACAACTGATACTCGACTGCCGGTTATTCCCGATTCAGCTCAGGCGGTAAACTTGTCGAAGGAACCAACATACGGCATTCCCTGTTCAAATGCCGCCAAGGCATATAGAGAGTGGTGCAAGACAAGCAATGTCTGATCCAAGCTTAACGGCTCGCTACAACAACCCCAAGAAACGCAACCTCAGCAAACGAGCACGTAACTGGCTTATTGGCGCTGCGCTGAGCATTGGTGTTGTTGGAGCTGCATACGTCGGGTTCAATAACTACAGTGCCATCACGGCTCAGGACGTGAACTTTGAGGTTGTTTCTCCAACCTTGGCCAAGAGCAGCATCGTCGTTGAGTACAACTCCAAAGATCGTGTTCAGTGTGATATCCGGGCCATGAACGAGTCCAAAGCTGTTGTCGGTTACAAGACCGTGTTGCTTGATCCGGGCGAGCAGTCAGGCGTGATCAAACAGCAAATCGATGTTGACCTTCATACCGACAACCTTGCGGTGACATCCGGTGTTGAATCCTGCTATAAGGTTCCGCAGAACTTCAAGGGTTAATATTTCTGCCAGTTCATTCCCTAATAGCTGAACCTATTGGGCTTAAAGCGTTTTGGCGACTACTATCGTTGAAAAGATACGTTTTGCCCCGCATCGGTGAATGAGCCAGCTTCGAACTGTTTCATGCAGCTGGCGGGGTCTTTGCTTGCAACGCTAGAACAACGCAAGCCCGCAAAACTGTACCGAATTCGACTTCGTCGACGCCACCGCACTGGTGGCGTTCGGCTTTTGTGGCTCTTTGAGCCTCAACGGCCGCCGCGAAGTCCTAACTGACCAAAGGAAGTACAACGTGAGCACCAACAGCAACGAACCTGTCGTTTGGCTGACTCAGGAAGCCTTCGACCGCCTCCAGACCGAATTGACCTTCCTCTCCGGCCCGGGACGCGCCGAGATCGTTGCGCGTATCGAGCAGGCCCGTTCCGAAGGTGACCTCAAGGAGAACGGTGGCTACCACGCCGCTCGTGAAGAGCAGGGTAAGGCCGAAGCACGCATCCTGTACCTCAAGGACCTACTGCGTCGCGCCAACGTTGGCGAAGCACCTGCCGATGATGGCATCGTTGAACCAGGCATGATGGTTGTTGCCAACATCGCTGGTGACGAGACCTCATTCCTCTTCGGTTCCCGCGAAGTTGCTGGCGACACCGATCTGGAAGTTTACTCGGAGCAGTCGCCTATCGGCGTAGCCGTTCACGGCGCCAAGGTTGGCGACAAGCTTTCCTACGTGGCTCCAAACGGCCGAGACATCAAGGTCGAAATCATCTCGGCTAAGCCTTACCAAGCTTCCTAATAAAGCTAATAAGCACAAAGTCCACGGGCCGCTAACTCAATTGAGTTAGCGGCCCGTGGACTTTTATGCGTTGAGATTAGCCGACTGATCCGCCGGCGTTGTTAGTGATCTGTGGATCAAATCCCTCGGCACGAAGATTATTGAGCACTGCCTTGGAATGTTCGTGTCCCTTGGTTTCCAGATCAATGGTGATGGCCACGTCGCCCATGGACAACGAGCCACCGATACGGGTGTGGTCCAGGCGCGTCACGTTGGCATCTGATTCAGCGATGATACGCGAGATCTGAGCCAGCGCGCCGGGACGATCCGGAAGCATCATTCGCACGGTCAAGAATCGCCCGGCCGCCGACAGACCACGCTGAATAACCTTAAGCATCAGCAACGGATCGATGTTGCCGCCCGAGAGGATCACCGCGGTGGTCGCTGGATTGATTCCATGTTCTTCCAGACGGTTCTCCAGCAGCGCGGCAACACCCACGGCACCAGCTGGTTCAACCACCAGCTTGTTGCGTTCTAACAGGACCACCAAGGCGCGAGCTAGTGCGTCTTCAGATACTGTCACCACATCATCAACAAGTTCCTTGATGATGGTGAACGGCAGTTGCCCTGGCTTGCCCACTGCAATGCCGTCAGCGATAGTGTGCACGGTATCCAGCGGAACTAATGCGTCAGCTGCCAGTGACGGTGGGTAGGCTGCAGCATTTTCTGCCTGCACCCCAATCACCTTGATGGTTCGTCCCAGTTCTCGCGCTTTTTCCTTCAACGCAATGGCTACACCGGCAAGCAGACCGCCACCGCCGACGCCCATAAGAACCGTTTCCACTTCTGGAAGTTGTTCTAGTAGCTCCAGGCCGATGGTTCCCTGGCCGGCGATGATGTCCGGGTGGTCAAAGGGGTGAACAAATACTGCGCCTGATTTATCGGCGAAGCGCTGGGCTTCGGCCAGTGCTTGGTCCACGGTGTCTCCAAAGAGCACTACTTCCGCACCGTGATCGCGAGTGGCGGTGAGCTTGGGCAGTGCAACTCCACGAGGCATGTAGATACGAGCCTTGATACCCAGCTGGCTGGCGGCCTGCGCTACGCCTTGGGCGTGGTTACCGGCGGAAGCTGCGACAACACCGCGTGCTTTCTCTTCATCGCTGAGTTTGGACATGCGAACGTAGGCGCCTCGCACCTTGAAGGATCCGGCACGCTGCATGTTTTCGCATTTGAGGAAGACTTCGGCACCAATGTGCTGGGACAGTACCCTGGAATGCTCCACAGGGGTCAAAGCAATAACTGGCTTCAAGACCTGGGCAGCGGACTCGATGTCGGCCAGGGTGATTGGCAACTTAGTTTCTGTGGTCATGGCTTAGTCCTCGTCTGATGTCTGCTCAGGATGCCGGGTCTCCGGCGAAGTTGGTGGTTGGGTTGACGCAGGCTTTGGCGGTGGAGTCGCTGCTGCATCTTGTGCTGGTGGCTCGGTTATGGGTTGAGTTCCATAGTGCTCTAGCACTATCGGATCACTCTCCCAAGCTCTGGCCGAAAGGTATTTGACGACGGCGTTGACTACAGCCAACAGCGGTACTGCGAAGAGCGCACCGGGGATTCCGGCCAGCATGGTGCCGCCGGCTACTGCCAGCACAACTGCCAGTGGATGCAGGCTTACTGCCTTGCCCATGATCAATGGCTGCAGAACGTTGGACTCCGCCTGCTGTACTAGCAGGACCACCGCGAGCATGATCAGTGCGTTCACCCAGCCGTTGGCTACCAGGGCCAGCAGCACTGCCAAGGCGCCGGTAATCAGTGCACCAACTACCGGGATAAAGGATCCGATGAAGACCAGTACGCCCAGTGGCAATGCGAGCGGAACGCCAAGGAACAACGCACCGAGCCCAATACCGATGGCGTCGATGAGCGCCACGAGCATTTGCACTCGTACGTAACTGACCAAAGATGCCCATCCGCGGGTCAGCGCTCCGTCCATGGCTGGACGAGCGCGTCGTGGCAAAAGGTTGATCAGGAACAGACCGATTTTCCGGCCGTCGAGTAGTAAGAAAATCAGCACAAAGAGTGCCAGCAAGGTTCCGGTGAGGAATTGGCCAATGAAAGATGTCCAACCCAAAGCTTCGCTCAGGATGTTGGTAGCGTTGCCGCGCAGCTGGGCGATCATGTCATCGATGACGCTCTGCAGGTCTGCGTTGGTCAGCTTCAGCGGACCGTTAAACAGCCAGTCTTGGACCTGCTCGATACCAAATAGGGCTTGGCTCCACAGGGCGTTAAAGCCAGAGGTCAGTTTCTGTCCGGCCATGGATAGCCCGGCGATCACCAAGGCTAGGAAGCCAATGAGCGTAATGCCCACGGCTAGTCCACGCGGTACTGCCATTCGTCGGTTCAACGCATTGACCACCGGCGAAAGTAGGCCGGATAGAAGGGCAGCGACAAGGACGGGAATCACTAGCAGTGAGATCTTCGAAAGCGCCCAGACAAGCACACCGAGTGCCGCCACAATGATCAAGAAGCGCCAAGCCCAGCTCGCTGCCAAACGTACGGCATACGGCATATCTTCAGCGCTCTTAAAATCTACAGTTTCAGCGCGGGGCTCTGCAGTTTTTTCTGCGATCCTGCCCGGAAGGGAGACGCGTATGCGTCGTAAACGTTCCAACCGGCTACTCTTCATGCGTCTACGCTACCGCGTTTAAAACCTAGCTTCTTGATCCATGTCGGAATTGTGACAAAAAACAAGGACCAGTGCCCGATTTGGGCACTGGTCCTTGAATTCGGATTCAATTTGGTTAATCGTCGCCACGCAAGATGGCCAGAATGCGCAGAATCTCGGTGTAGAGCCAGATGAGGGTCATCGTCAGGCCGAAAGCACCTCGCCAAGACATGATGGCTGGAGCACCCTGGTTGGACAGTTCCTCGATCATGGTGAAGTCAGAAACCAGTGCGTAGGTCGCCAGCAAGACGGCGACAACACCGATGACTAGACCAAGTACGCCACTGCGCATGCCGAACATTCCGTCAACAACACCGGTCATCGAGAGAACCATGTTCAGCAGCGAGAAGACGATAAGACCGATCATGCCGACCATGAAGATCTTGTTCAGCTTTGGAGTCATACGGTACTTACCTGAGCGGTACAGCGCCAAGGTGACACCGGCAACGCAGATCGTTGCCAAGACAGCCTGGATGGCAATGCCTTCCATACCCGGACGGTGTTCCAGAACGCTAGATAGTCCACCAAGGAACAGACCCTGAGCAGCCGAGTACAAAAGAATCAGCACTGGCGATGGGCGCTTCTTGAAGATGTTAACCAGGCCAAGAACAAAACCTACGAGGGCACCTGGCAGCATGAGCGCTGGCATGATCCAACCGGCTGCTGCACCGATGACAACAAGTGCGAGACAGAAGATGGTCTTGTTGATGGTGTCGCCGATAGTCATTCGACCAGTATCAGCACTGGTCGCTGCAGGCTGCTGGTACATGTTTTGCAGCTGGTCGGCACTCATATTTGCATTGTCACGGAAGCCAACAGGACTTCCAGGCTTGGTTCCCCAAGCGTCAGATTGGCTCTTTGAACCAAATACCGGGTTGCTCAACGTCATTCCCCCATAGGTTGCGATTGTGCAGACTCGCAGAAAGCGAGAGTTCGTTGCTGTCAATCCTATTGAGCATTACTGTGAAATGGCTCAGTCGGAAGGATGATATTGGCTGTTTTCTCGCGGAAAAACTACTCTCTGAGCGATATTCTTGAAGGTTCTAACAAACAACCATCAAACGGTCCATGAAATAGTACTGCGAGGCCGCACGGGAAGATTCGCGAACCGAGTGTGCTCACACTGTGCTCACATTGCGCCCACTTACCTGTCTCCGGAAACAGCAAAGACCGCTACTGCCCTGTGTTTACAAGGATGTAGCGGTCTTATTGTGTGGTGCCCCCAGCGAGACTCGAACTCGCAAGCCTTTCGGCAGCTGATTTTAAGTCAGCCGTGTATGCCAATTCCACCATGGGGGCAAGACTCTCAAATCTTACGTGATCTCGAAAGCAAATATAAAATCCACAATTCGCACGTGCGCGAGGGGCCGAATATTCGGCCCCTCGCAACGTAGTCGATCAGCTAAGTCTGAAGCTTACTTCTTTGGCTTAGCCGACTCTTCGAAAGCAGTGCGTGGTGCTTCAAGGTTGTTCAGCTGCAGGCCGTCGCGCTTGAAGAAGATTGCAACTAGCCAGTCGCCGACAACGCGGAACTTGCGCTCGAAGGTTGGCATGGCCATACCGTGGTAACCGCGGTGAGCCATCCATGCTGGCCAGCCCTTGAGCTTGATGCCAACAACCTTGGCAACACCCTTGTTGCGACCGAAGCCAGCAACTGCGCCGAGGTTTGAGTGCTTGTATTCCTTGATGGTGCCAACGCCGTAGCGAGCAGCATAAAGGTTCTTTGCCAACAGCTTTGCCTGACGTACGGCGTGCTGAGCGTTAGGAACGCAGGTTCCGTCTGGCAGGCCGCCGGTGACGTCCTTGACTGCCGAGATATCGCCAGCTGCCCAGGCACCTTCCAGTGGATCGCCGTTGGCATCCTTGACGCGCAGGTCGGTGCGGGTCTCGATGCGGCCGCGCTGCTCGATTGGGAAGTCGGTGGAGCGAACCATTGGGTTAGCCATAACACCGGCACACCAGATCAGGGTGTCTGCGCCGAATTCGCCAGCGGAGGACTTGTCGCCCATGTTGATCAGCTCAAGGTTGCCGTCCACTGCGCTGTTCAGCGAGGTGTTCAGCAGTACCTCTACGCCGCGGCTACGCAGGTGTTCAACAACCCACTCAGCCTGCTCTTCGGTAACTTCTGGCATGATGCGACCCATGGCCTCAACAAGAACGAAGCGAGCTTCCTTCTGGTCAACGCGGTCGTTGAGCTTGATCAGGTCGCGAGCCATATCTTCAAGCTCGGCAATGGTTTCGATACCTGCGAAGCCGCCACCAACAACAACGAAAGTCAGTGCGCGCTTGCGGGCTACTGGGTCAGTCATGTTCGAAGCGGACTCGATGCGCTCGGCAACCTTGTTGCGCAGTGCGACAGCCTCTTCGATGGTCTTCAGACCAATGCCGGTCTCAGCAAGACCGGTGATTGGGAAGGTACGAGTGACGGCGCCAGCCGACATAACAACGTCGGTGTATTCCAGCTCAAACTGCTCGCCGTTGACTGGAGCAACTACTGCCTTCTTGTTGGCGTGGTCGATGCTCAGCACGCGACCGTTAACAAGTTCGGAGTGCTTCAGGTGCTGGCGGTGCGAAACCACAACGTGGCGTGCTTCGATATTGCCACCGGCAACTTCTGGCAAGAATGGCTGGTAAGTCATGTATGGGTTCGGGTCAACAACGGTAACGATACCGCCGTGGGCCTTGACCTTCTTCTGCAGTTTCATCGCGACGTAAAGGCCAACGTAGCCACCGCCGACGACAAGAATGCGTGGACGCTTCTGGGAGGATTCGATGATCGACATACTCTTGATTCTACGCGGATATTCCGAGTTAGTGAAAACATTCACTAGCAATTTCCGTCAGATGCGTCACGCTTACTTCATGAACTTGCCTTCGAGTACTTCAGCCAGCAAATCTGTATCCAAGCCACAACACAAAATGGGAACGAAACCGCGAGGTTTCGTTCCCATTTTTTAGTCTCTGCTATTTTTCGTCTTCGGGGATGTCATCAAAAAGATCGTGATCCCCTGCAGACTTACCAACCTTCAAGGAGCTCAGCGATGCCGAAGCTGCACTTTCGGTATATCGTTCGCGGCGTTTACGGAGCAAGGTTTGAATCCCGCCAGCCAGGATCACCAGAACCAGTAATGCCGCACCACCGATGATTATCAGTGGCTGCAAAATCGGAGTAGATTGCTCGGGCTGAATCGGAGTCGGAGCGGCTACCTGCTTAAGCGCGGACTTTTCCATTGAGACGCCAGGTGCTGGAGCCTCGGTGGTGTCCGACGCGTTGCGGCGATGCACTCGAATCCATTCTTCAATGGTGCCCAGTGGATTTTCGGATACCGAAGGCACATTGTTGTTCACTGCCGCATTGGCATTGATGATTCCGTAGCCATACAGGTTGTCCACCCCAGGGGCTCCAGTATCCCGTGCAGTCTTCAGGATCCGGTTAATGACATCCGGAGCCTTCATATCTGGGTACTTTGAGCGGATCAGGGCTGCCACTCCGGCAACCAGCGGAGCTGCACCGGAGGTACCAGACCAGCGAGCGTAACCATTATCTGGCAGGCCACCCACCAGCTGTTCGGCAGGAGCCGCTACACCGATGGAGATGCCTTCAGTGGAAGAATCCTGGGACGCTTTGCCGCTTTCATCCACACCGGCCACGGTGAGCACACCCGGAATTGTCGCAGGCGCACCTACCTGGCTCATGCCACCGGAACGGTTACCGGCGGCGGCCACAATAACAACGTCGTGGTCTTCAGCGTATTTGAACGCATCGTCCCAACTTTCGGGCCAGGCTGGACTAGTCGAGCCCAAAGACATGTTGATGACCTTGGCCCCGTTATCAACTGCCCACTTCACAGCGCGTGGAATCTGCTCTTCAACAGGGATGTTGGCAGGGTTGCCTTCACCCATCCACAGCGAAACGGACAGTAGCTTCGATTCCGGGGCTACACCCAGTACACCGTCGCTGCCGCCGCTTGGTTTCGGAACCTCTTCATACTCAGGCTCTTTGGGGATTTCAACCTTTTCGACGTCGTCTTTTTCGTCGTCTTTGGCCTCGTCTAGGCGCTTTTTGTTCTCGTCTTCGGCAGACTTCTTAGATTTTTCCCACGCTGCTTTGAGGCGTTCGTTTTCGGACTTGACCTTGGTGATCTCGCTTTTGTTGTTGCCGCGTCCGGCAAGCAGGGTCGCGACAAGGGTGGCGTGTTCACTCATGACGCCAATTGGCTTGTTGCCTTTTTCGTCGCCAGCGCCCGACATGTCCACTCCCCCTGCGACGGCCCCCTTGAGGTCCGTATGCGAGGTATCGATGCCTGTGTCAATCACGGCAACCTTGACGCCCTCACCTTTGGTGGTCTGTTGCGCGTCATTCACTTCAAGCGAATTCAACCAGTACTCAGAATCTCGCATGTCGTCAGCGTGGGCTGGGGTGAGCCCGGTGAGCATAGCTAAAGTGAGTATCGCAACGACAAGTGCGGAGCCACATTTTTTCAGGCTCGCATTGTTCTTGGCGCGCAGAGCTGAGCTCAAGAGATCTCTCCTTGGTCGGTTCCGAAATTGCGGATTAGGCGTTGGATGCTGCTGTAGCAGCAATTCCGTCGAGAATATCGTGTTCCGATGCAATTAGTCGCATCGGGCGATTGCCGCTAGTCGTTTCCAAGTAATGAAGGATGCGCTCAACGATGGCCGCGCCGGCCTGAATAACATCTACTCGCCCGGGGTGCATAAAGCCCAGCGCTTCACGTTCTTCTCGCGAGTACGACAGCATGTCTTGGGTAGCAGCACGCATCTGGTCGAAGCTGAGTTCTGCGCCATGAATCTTTTCAGATTCATACTTTTTTAGACCCAGCGCCTGTGCTGTCAGGGTAGTGAAAGTTCCGGCAACCATGATCACAGCATCAATCTGCGAAACATCCACCTGGCCGTTGAGGGTACTCAGCGTGGTGTCCATGAAGTCAATTGCTGCTGGGGAATCTAGGCCCAATTCTTGGAACCGCTCGGTGACTCGAACACAACCCATGTCCAAGCTCTTGGCTGCCAAGGGACCAGTCGAATCGCCTACAACAAATTCGGTGGATCCACCGCCCAGATCAATGACCAAGCTCTTTCCACTTTGGCCGGCACGCACCGAAGCAGCACCGTTGAAGGATAGCGAGGCTTCTTCATCTCCACTGATTACCTCTGGCGCAACACCGAGGATACGGGAAATTTCTTCCGCAAAAACATCGCGGTTTGAAACATCACGGGCTGCCGAGGTCGCCACAAAACGAATGGCCTGAACCTGATGCTCATCGCACATCGCTTTGTATTCGCGGGCGGCAGCAAAGGTACGTTCGAGTGCCTCCGGAGCAAAGGCACCGGTGGCATCCACGCCCTGCCCTAGACGGACAACACGCATGGTGCGCACAACATCTACAAGCGTGGTTCCGGTGCTTTCATGGTGCACATCGGCAATGAGCAGGCGGATGGAGTTGGTTCCGCAGTCAATTCCGGCAACGCGCATTACGCGTCATCTCCGGCGGCGCGTTCAGCGGCTTCACGTTCAGCACGCTTAGCGGCGCGCTGTGCACGTTTAGCTGCAGGGTCCTGCATCTCTTGGGTCTTCACGTGGCGGGAACGGTCATGGCTTGGCGCCTCAGACTCGGTATCCCATGCGCCAACGCAGTAGCACTTGTCCTTGGTCCACCACTCGGCAATGCCGTTCAGCGCTTCATCACCCAGTGGGTTCACGCCTTCGCCCGCGGCCAGTGAATGTCCTACCAAAACGTGCAGGCATTTCACACGAGTGGGCATGCCACCGGCGGAAACACCATCAATTTCGGGAACCGCTCCGGTGCCCGAACGCTCACCAATGGCAGCACGGTTAGCTAGGTAAGATTCGTGAGCTTGTACGTAGGCCGCAGCCAGCGCCGAGTCTTCACCGAGCTTTTCGTTCATCTCGTTCATCAACCCGGCGGCTTCTAGACGGGAGACCGCCGCGGTGATCACTGGATGTGCCAGGTAGTACGTGGTTGGGAATGGGATTCCGGAGGAAAGCCGGGGTGCGGTGGTGGCAACCAACGGGTTTCCGCAGACGCAACGAGCGCCGATTTCCACCACGTCGCGCACTGGTCGGTTCAGCTGGCGGGAGAGAGTCTCCAGGTCGGATTCACTTGGTACTCGTCCGGCAGCGTCAAGGGCTTCGCGGATTGGCTGTTCAGTCACGGGTCTTAGTTCTCTTCAGTCAAAGTGGTTAGTCAGTGGCGGAACGACGTACCGAGTCAAGCAATGCATCAACCCAAGGAAGTTCTTGGCGCACCTCAAAGGTGCTGCCATTGCCCTCAGCTGCGGTGTCGTCATCTTCCGGGCGATCGCCCACAACCATGTACAGCTTTTCGCCAGGCATGACCAAGTTTATCCGCTCGCGCGCTTGCTGCTTGATGTACAGCGGATCATCCCAGCGCGCGATTTCGGCTTTAAGGTCATCACGCTGAGCTTCAAGGGACTCGATGGAAGCGTTGAGCTCGTTGAGTTCAGCCATTTGCTTCCGGTAGTAATTTACCGTTGGCACCAGCATCACAGCGAAGAAGGCAAGGACCACAAGCAAAGCAGCGATACGCCCGGAAAAACGGTGTGCTGCTACCGGTTCACCTTCTGGGACTGGCTTGTCGGTGACAGGTTTTTCACCTGGTTTACGGCGTACCGCGGCCGAGAACTTCATCCGGTCATCGCGACGGCGTTCGTTCTGCTTTTCCTTGGCACGCTCAACCAGAGGCAACTTAGATTTTGACGATTCGTTGCCAGCAAATTTTTTGGAACGAGGTGACGCATCTGACGCTTCATCTTCGCTCTGCTCATGCTTTGGTGCAGATTTTGAAGGCGTTGAAGCCTCCTTGTTGCTGGCACCTGAAGCAGACTTAGGACGCGGCACCGCTGGAGCTTTTTTGGCTGGAGTCACAGGAGCAACTACGTGCAACGCATCGGTGGGTGGTTCAGCCATTGAATCTAGGCCGGAATCCTCAGGCGTCTGAGCAGGAATGTTTTCAGACTGCTCTACCGGTTCCGGAGTATTACGCCGAGGCATGCGTGGCGGTCGCTGTGCCATACTCCCCCAATTTCCCATCGTGCTTTCGTACAGTACTGCCGTGGAAACGGCACATATATCCATTAAATAACGAAAAGCTCGCCGGTATCCACTACCGACGAGCTTATTCGCTTTAAATGTTAATTAGCTGTTGAAACGCGGGAACGCATTGCGTCCAGCGTAAACAGCTGAAGCGCCCAAGTCTTCCTCGATGCGCAGCAGCTGGTTGTACTTAGCTACGCGCTCGGAACGAGCTGGTGCACCGGTCTTGATCTGACCTGCGTTGGTTGCAACACAGATGTCAGCGATGGTGACGTCTTCGGTTTCACCCGAGCGGTGCGAGGTGATGGTGGTGTAACCAGCGCGCTGAGCCATGGTGACAGCGTCGATGGTTTCGGTCAGGGAACCAATCTGGTTGACCTTCACCAGCAGCGAGTTAGCGGTGCCCTTGGCAATGCCGTCGGCAAGACGCTCTGGGTTGGTTACGAACAGGTCGTCACCAACCAGCTGAACCTTGTCACCGATTGCATCGGTAAGGGTCTTCCAGCCGTCCCAGTCGTTCTCGTCCAGTGGATCCTCGATGGAAACCAATGGGAAGTCGGCAACGAGCTCAGCGTAGTAATCGCTCATCTCCTGAGCGGACAGTGCCTTGCCTTCGAACTGGTATGCACCGTTCTCGAAGAACTCAGAGGAAGCAACGTCCAAAGCCAAAGCGATCTGCTCACCTGGGGTGTAGCCAGCGCGGGTGATAGCTTCGGTGATCAGTTCCAGTGCAGCACGGTTGCTTGGCAGGTTAGGAGCGAAGCCGCCCTCATCGCCCAGACCGGTGGACAGGTTCTTTTCCTTCAGTACGGACTTGAGGTTGTGGTAAACCTCAACGCCCCAACGCAGACCTTCGGAGAAGGTTGGTGCGCCCAAAGGAACAATCATGAATTCCTGGATGTCCACATCGGAGTCGGCGTGGGAGCCACCGTTGAGGATGTTCATCAGTGGAACTGGAAGTACGTGTGCGTTCGGGCCGCCCAAGTACTTGTACAGAGGAAGGTTGGAGCTCACTGCTGCTGCGTTAGCAACTGCCAGCGAAACGCCCAAGATAGCGTTTGCGCCAAGCTTGCCCTTGTTGCTGGTTCCGTCCAGTTCAAGCATTGCCTGGTCGATCGCGCGCTGATCGGTTGCATCGAGGCCTTCAAGTTCGTCAGCGATCTCGTCGATGACGGACTCTACTGCTCCGAGAACACCCTTGCCCAGGTAACGATCCTTGTCACCGTCGCGACGCTCAACTGCTTCGAACTGACCGGTGGAAGCACCGGATGGAACTGCTGCACGGCCGTGCGAACCGTCGGAAAGCAGAACCTCAACCTCAACGGTTGGGTTGCCGCGGGAATCAAGAATTTCGCGCGCGTGGATGGCGTCAATCAATGCCATGAGTATGGGCTCCTTGTAGAAAGGTGTGGTCTAAGGAAGGTCAGCCAGCAGTCGCTGAAAAGACCGTCGGCGCCTTTGCCAGTCTCTAGCCTAGCGCTTCGAAGGTGATTTAGGCGATATCGTGGCGTCGATTTCAGAACCGTAGCGTTTCGATAGCGTTACGCGCAGAACAGATTCGGCATCTAGGCCCAGTTCTTCTGCCCTTGCCGTCAGCGCCAGCAGCTCGGCGGCCAGGGTGTCTTCATCAGTAATTCGTTCCCTTACCGAATGGCTGACTAACTGATCATCGACCTTGTCAGAGCCCGCTCTGGTATGCCTCTCCAGTAGCTTTTGGGCCAGTGTGAGGGACGGCAATCCAGCAGGGAGGCCAGCGTTTTTGCGTGCCTTCGGCTTGCCTTGTCGCTCGGCTTGTTTGGCTGCGTCCCAGACGCGAATAATCTCGTCAACATCATCGGTAATGAAATGGCGAACTTCGCCATCAGCATCAAAAACATGTTGGTTTCGACGCAACAATTTTTCATTGAGTGTTTGTGAAATGTCTTCTATCCCGAAGTTGCCCTGCTCGTCTTCAATCAGTGCATGCAGTAACACTTGGAAGTAAAGATCGCCTAGTTCCTCTTTGAGCAGCTCCGGATTGTTTTCGGAGATGGCATCAAGAACCTCGTAGCTTTCCTCAATGAGGTAGGTGCGCAGGGACTCGTGGGTCAGTGCTGCGGTCCAAGCGCATTTTTCACGCAAGATGTTTATCGTCTGAATCAACTGTTGCGTCGGTGTCTGCTTCTGCGCCATAACGACCATGCTAGCGAAGTCTGGCACCGCCCAAGGCAAAACAAAAGACCAGCACCTCCGATGAAGGAGGAACTGGCCTTCAGCATCAACGTTCTAGCGACTGACGCTTATTAGTCGGCGACGTTTTCGTATTCGTCTTCGTCGAATTCGCCCTGCACGTCGTCGTCTTCCAACAGATTGTCGTAGTAGTCGTTGATGTATTCAACAAGCAACTCACGCATTTCCAATGGGACAAAGGCGGCTTCTGCAGCATTGAGCGTCAGGTCCAACAGGTCTTCGAGGTCGTAGTCGAAGCCTTCGACCAGTAGCTCAAATTCGTCGGACAGGCTGGTGCCGGACATCAGTCGGTTATCTGGTGAGATGGTGACGTTAAAACCAGTCTGGACCAACAGATCGATCGGGTGGTTACGAATACCCTCACCGAACTTGGCGGTAGCGCCGGTCTGCAGGTTAGACGATGGGCAGATTTCTAGTGGGATACCGCGTTCGCGTACCCAGTTTGCCACTGGACCCAGCGAAACCAAACCGGTGTCATCACTGAGCTCTTCACCGTTTTCATCGATGGCGCCGAATTCAATTTCAATGTCTTCAGCAACTCGAACACCGTGACCCAAGCGCTGAGCGCGACCGATCAAGATTGCTTCCTTGATGGAATCTAGGCCTGCGGCCTCGCCAGCGTGAACGGTGGTTGGGAACAGGTTTTCGGCCAACAGGTCGAAAGCTTCCTTCAGGCGTGATGGCGGGAAGCCATCTTCCGGGCCGGCGATGTCAAAGGCGACAACCCCGTGGCCGCGGTGGCGCAGCGCCAGCTTGGCGATTTCCACGCTCTGATCACTTTGGCGCATGGCGCTAAGTACTTGACCAACCTGCATTGGGTGGCCTTGGGCGTTCAGCACTTCACAGGCTTGGTCCAGACCTTCTTGAACGGCGTCCACAACGTCATCCAGGCTCAGGCCTTCGCGCAGGTGCTGCTCTGGTGCGTAGCGAACTTCGCCGTAGATCACGCCGTCTTCTGCGAGGTCTTCAACAAACTCGCGGGCTACGCGGATCAGTGCGTCACTGGTCTGCATCACTGCAAGGGTGTGCTCGAAAGTTTCCAAGTAACGTGGCAGAGAGCCGGAGTCGGCCGATTCACGGAACCAATCGCCCAAAGCTTCAGCTTCGGTCTCAGGCAGTTTGTGGTTTACCTCAGCGGCCAGTTCGATGATCGTTTGAGGTCGCAATCCACCATCAAGGTGGTCGTGTAGCGAAACTTTAGGCAGATCCCGGAAGTCGAACGCAGGATCATAATCAGTATGAATCAATTCTTCAGTCACACCATTGAGCCTAGTCGCTATTCCCGTGAACTGACAGTTCCAGCAGGTAAAGATCTTCGAGCCACAATGTGACCCTGCTCAATACTGCAGGTTAACCCTCGTCGGTGGTTGGTGGGACGGTCTCACGTTCAACTTGTTCACGGTGCTCCTTGGCCAGCTCAGCACGCCGGTGATAGCGATCAAGCGCCCAACTGACAATCCGATCAATGATGAATCCAAGCACCACGGCAATCACAATCGAGATTGCGATGCCGAGCAGTTTATTATCATGCATCCAGTTGCCAGCCAGAGCACCGATGCTCACCGAGTAGGTGGCCCAGGTCAGCACCCCGATGGTGTCAAAGAGCGTGAAGCGCTTATGGCTGTATCCGGTGGCCCCGGCGGTGAGGTTCACCGCCACACGTCCCACTGGAATGTAGCGGGCGGTGAAGATCAGCAATGCTCCGGAAGTCTCTAACTTCTTCTCAGCGTAGTGAAGTACCCGTTGAGCACGTCGTCCGCGCATCCAGCTAAATCGACGAGAACCGATCTTTCGACCGATCGCAAAGGTGATCTGGTCCCCCAACAGTGCACCGGCAGCGCCGAGGACACCAACAAGAATGAGGTTAGGTGTGCCGGAGTGGATACCAACTACGGCCAGTGAGACGAGGAAAGATTCGCTGGGAACGATGGGGAAAAACGCGTCAATAAGGCAGAACAGAAATAAGAGCGGCAGAACCCACCATGCACTGGCAGCCTGCGTAATGGCCTCATTAACTAGTTCCATACGTACTTACATCTTCTTTCCCGAAACGCTTACAGCGTTGTCCACTACTTCATTTTCGCTCGAGAGTCTGCAGGTTCGCATCATACTGTTGCGTCAATGTGGACTTCTTCTACCCACTACCCAGGTAGGAGCTAATGGGTCAACGATTCGGTACCTCAAAATGGTTCCCAACCCATGCGCAAAAAGAAGGGCCGAAAAACGTCTTTGACGTTTTTCGACCCTTCGATGATTCAAGCCAGTTACCTAGCAGCAATACGATCCATAATCAGACGCATATCCGGGCGGTCGTCCTTGGCGCCGATCATGATGGCGTGCTCAACTAGCTCGATAGCACGTGCCATCTTTTCTGGTGTGTCGGTCAGCAGGGTCGCGATGGGCTCCCCACGACGAACCATGGCTCCGGGCTTCACGTGCATGCGCACGCCAGCTCCGGCCTGAACGCTGTCTTCCTTACGGGCACGGCCTGCACCCAAAGTCCACGCGGCCAAACCAATGTCCATGGCATCAAGTTTGATCAATACACCTTCGGCCGGAGCTACGACGGTGTGCGATTCCTTAGCCACTGGCAGTTTTCCATCCGGATCGCCACCTTGAGCTGCGATCATGGCACGCCAGCTGTCCATGGCCTGTCCATTGTTCAGCGCTGCACGCACATCAACATCATGAATGCCGGCACCAGCCAGCATTTCGACGGCCAAGGCAACGGTCAGCTCAATAACGTCTTCTGGTCCCCCACCGGCGAGCACCTCAACGGACTCTTCGACCTCGATCGCATTACCTGCGGTGAGGCCCAGCGGAGTTTCCATATTGGTCAGCAAGGCGACGGTGTTCACTCCGGCGTCGGTGCCAAGGTTGACCATGGTCTCGGCGAGTTCGCGGGCCATGGATTCGTCCTTCATGAACGCGCCGGAGCCAACCTTCACGTCCAGAACGAGAGAGCCGGTACCTTCGGCGATCTTCTTGCTCATGATTGACGAGGCGATCAGCGGGATTGCTTCGACGGTTGCGGTGACGTCGCGCAGTGCGTAGAGCTTCTTATCTGCCGGCGCCAAGCCAGCACCGGCAGCACAGATCACCGCACCCACGGTGGAAAGCTGGGAGAAGAGTTCTTCATTGGATAGGTTTGCACGCCATCCGGGAATCGCTTCAAGCTTGTCCAAGGTGCCACCGGTATGACCCAGACCGCGGCCCGAAAGCTGTGGCACGGCAACACCAAAGCTTGCCACCAATGGCGCTAGCGGCAAGGTGATCTTATCTCCCACGCCGCCGGTGGAATGCTTGTCGGTGGTTGCGAGTTTTTTGCCCTGAGGATCAGCCAAGGTGGAGAAGTCCATGCGCTCACCGGAGTTGATCATAGCGGTGGTCCAGCGGGAAATCTCGCTACGGTTCATGCCCTGGAAAAAGATCGCCATATTCAACGCGGACATCTGCTCTTCAGCAATGACCCCGCGGGTATAAGCGTCGATGGTCCAGTCAATCATTTCGTTGCTCAGTTCTCCGCCGTCGCGCTTGGCACGAATGACTTCAACTGCACTGAATTTTTCGGTAGCCATCGTTGGCACCTTTCGTTCTGGAGTTCACCGGTAAACCGGTGTTACACGTTGAGGTTTTGCGGCCCGAAGGCATCAGGCAATAGATCTTCAATCCCCACGATGCCGCGGGCAGTTTTGATCTTTAGATCTGCCCCTCGGTGTTCAAAGAGGATTTGGCGGCAGCGTCCGCAGGGGGTGATGAGTTCCAGTTGGTTCTCTTCGAGTTGGCCGAAGCAAACGAAGTATTCCAAGGTGCCGCCGCCGGTAGCAAAGAGCTGTCCGACCATGGCGCATTCGGCGCACAGGGTGACACCGTAGGCGGCGTTTTCGACGTTGCATCCGGAGATTGTGCGGCCGTCGCTGGTCAAAGCCGCGGACCCTACCCGGAACTTGGAGTAGGGTGCGTAGGCCTGAGACAGCGCGGCCGCGGCGGCAGCTTCAAGCTGCGACCACGGCGCGGTGTTGGTATTCATGGGTACCAGTTATTCCTTCACGTAGGGTTCGCCGGCGGCTGCCGGCCCGCGGGATCGTCCCACCAGTCCAGCTACGGCGAAGATGGTCACGAGGTAAGGCATCATGGCCATGAACTGGCTTGGCACCGGAGTACCAATGATGGTCAAGATGACCTGCAAGTTATCGGCAAAGCCAAAGAGCAAGGCAGCGAGGAATGCCCCAATAGGGTTCCAACGGCCAAAGATGACTGCGGCCAATGCGATGAAGCCACGACCGCCGGAGATTTCCTTGGTGAAGGAGTCGATGGCGACCAAGGTGAAGAAGGAACCACCGATACCGGCCACGATGCCACCCAAGGTGACATTCCAGAAGCGGGTGCGGTTGACCTTGATACCCAGGGTGTCAGCGGCCTTCGGGTGTTCGCCCACGGCACGCACGCGCAAACCCCATTTGGTCTTGAACAAACCAAACCAAACGATGAAGACCGCAAGGTACATCAGGTAACCGATGACCGACTGCTTGAACAGAATTGGACCGATCACTGGGATCGCCGAAAGCAACGGAATTTCAATCACTGGAAGGTGAGCTGGCGAGTTGTACAACTCTGGATCTTCCTGCATCACGGTGGTGAACAGGAAGCCGGTGATACCGGAAACCAAAACGTTGAGCACAACGCCGACGATGATCTGGTTGACCAAGTATTTGATGGAGAACAGCGCAAGGATCAAGGAGACCAAGGCACCGGCAATACCGGCTGCGATCAGACCGGCAAAAGCATTTTTGGTCAGTGAGGAAACTAGCGCTGCGGTGAATGCACCACCCAGTAGCTGACCTTCAATGGCAATGTTGACCACGCCGGCACGCTCACAGAGCACACCGGAGAGTGAACCGAAGACCAGTGGGACCGCCAGCACCACAGCACCGGCCAGCAGACTTGCCAGCGAGATGGTGGTGATATCGGCACCGGCAACAACCCAGATGAGGAAGGCTAGGACAAAGAGGATCGCTGCCAGAGCGATAATCCAGGTGGCTAGGGTCTTGCTCTTTTTGCGCTGCAACCATGAGTAGACCGCAGCTGCAATGAGCAGCAGGCCAATAACAATATTGCTGGCTTTTCCAGGGAAGACCAGCTCGGGAAGCTTAAACGCGTCGCCGGCGCTGTTCAGCGCGAAGTGCGCGCTTTGGCTGTTGCCCATCAGACCGAAACAGAAGAAGACAATTACAGCGATCGCCGTCAGGATGATCGGGGTCTTCTTACTTGGCAATACGGTGATTGCCGGCTGCAAGGTGGAGGAGGTCACTTGGCACCTGCCTGGGTAGTTTCGAGCTTAGGGCTGCGCTTCTTCTTGCGGTTCATACCGAAGATCGCCTTGACCAGTGGTGGAGCGGCGATGAACAGAACGATCAGCGACTGCACCACCGAGACAATGTCGATCGGGGTACCGGTAGTGATCTGCATGTTCACCGCACCGGCCTGGAAAGCTCCAAAGAGCAGGCCAGCAAAGAAGGTGCCCCACGGGGTGGAACGGCCGAGTAATGCGACGGTAATCGCGTCGAAGCCGAGCGAACCGGCAATACCGTTGGTCAGTACCTTTTCGGTACCCGCCACCTGAGCCACACCAGCGGCACCGGCAAGGGCGCCGGCCAAAGCCATGGCAATGATGGTGCTGCGAGCAACGTTGATACCTGCGGTTTTTGCAGCCTCAGGGTTGTGGCCCACGGCGCGGAATTCAAAACCGATGGTGGAGCGCTTGAACATCCACGAAACCAGAATCACCAGTAGCACGGCCATGACAAAGCCCAAGTGCAGGCGTGAACCTGGAACGGCTGGGAAGGTCGCGGTGGTATCCAAGATCGGAGAAATTGGGTTGGTTTCGCCTGGACGACGGAACGCCTGAGTGTTCATCAGGTAATCGATCAGATACAGCGCAACATAGTTGAACATGATCGTAAGGATCACTTCGTGAGCGCCGGTCTTGGCCTTAAGCAAACCAACGATGCCGCCCCAGATCGCACCGCCGATCAGTCCGAAGACGATCACCAGCAAGAGGTGCAGAACAACTGGAAGGTGCCAGGCAAAGCCAACGTAGCCGGCCAAAACCGAACCGATGATGATCTGACCCTGCGCGCCAATGTTAAACAGGCCCGCACGGAATGCCACTGCCACGCCGAGGCCGGCGCAGATTAGTGGGGTGGAAACGGTGAGGGTTTCCAAGAACGGCTTGAAGCCCTGGGTGGAGTTGTAAACTGCTCCGTTGAACAGTGCCACGTAGCTTTCGGTGGCTGCACGCCAAACCTCAGCGAAGAAGTCGGCAGGCCGGGCGAAGAGGTATCCGGCGGTCTCGGCAACCTTCTGATCGGTCACGGCGATCAGCAGACCGCCGATCACTAGGGCAACAATCACGCCGAGGACTGAAACTAGTCCCGGTCCCTGGGTGATTTGTTTAAAGAGGTCGTTGCCCGGTTTGTCGGAGTCGGGAATGACCGGTGATTTTGTGTCGCTCACTGGCCTTCTCCTTCCTGGTTTTCGCTGCGCTCGCTAGTGGGTACTGCTTCCACGGGCTCATTATCTGACTTAGTGAATTCGGCTTGTTCTGCGGCTTCTTCGGCAGTAACTCCGGCCATCATCAAACCGAGCACTTCGCGAGAAGTATTGCCCGGGACAATTCCGTTGATCTTGCCCTTGTAAAGCACGGCAATGCGGTCAGCCAGCTCCATGACTTCGTCCAACTCGGTGGATACGATCATTACCGGGGTGCCCTTGTCGCGTTCGGCGACAATGCGGCGGTGCAGGAACTCGATGGATCCCACGTCCACGCCACGGGTTGGCTGGGAAGCAATAAATAGTTTCAGGTCGCGGCTGAGCTCACGCGCCATGACAACCTTTTGCTGGTTGCCACCAGAGAGGCTGGAGGCTGGGTTCAGCGCGTTGTCGGTGCGAACATCAAAGTCTTTGATCTGCTGGGTTGCGTTCTTCTTGATCGCATCCAAGTTCATCGAGATGCCCTTGCCAAAAGGTGCGCGGTCATAAAGATCTAGGACCAAGTTCTCTTCGATGGAGAACTGGGTGACAAGACCGTGGACCGAACGGTCTTCGGGAACAAAACCGACGCCTGCGCGCAGAACCTGCTTTACCGATTTGCCAACAAGTTCTTCACCGGCCAACTTCACCGAGCCGGCGGTCACCGCTTGGGTTCCCAAAATGGCTTCGGTCAGTTCAGTCTGTCCGTTGCCCTGCACACCGGCCACTGCCAGAATTTCACCTTCGTGGATATCGAAGGTTACTGCGTTCAAAGTGGTGGAGCCCGCCGGATCAATCACGGTGAGGTCTTTGACCTGCAAGACTGCCTCACCCGGGGTGGCAGCGGCCTTGTTCAGGTTCAGTTCCACGGAGCGGCCGACCATCAGGTTAGCCAGCTCGGTGGTGGAGGATTCTGGTGACACCGAATCGATGACTTCACCGCGACGGATCACGGTAATAACATCGGAAACGGCTCGCACTTCACGTAGCTTGTGCGAAATGAAAACGATGGACGTGCCATTAGCTTTGAGCTGGCGCATGATTTCCAGCAGCTCGTCGGTTTCCTGTGGGGTCAGCACCGCGGTTGGTTCATCAAGGATTAAGATCTTGGCCTCGCGTACCAATGCCTTGATGATCTCCACGCGCTGTTGAACGCCCACTGGCAAATCTTCAACGATGGCGTCCGGATCAACGTCAAAACCGTAGCGGTCTGAAATTTCGCGGATCTTCTTTCGTGTGACCTGCAGGTCTAGCACGCCGCCAGCTTTGGTGGTTTCTGAGCCGAGGGCAATATTTTCTGCCACGGTGAATACCGGCACGAGCATGAAGTGCTGGTGCACCATGCCAATACCGGCAGCCATGGCGTCGCCTGGGCCGGAGAACTCGACGGGGTTTCCATCAAGCAGGATTTCGCCCTCGGTCGGTTGGTATAGACCGTAGAGCACGTTCATAAGCGTGGATTTTCCAGCACCGTTTTCGCCGAGCAGACAGTGAATCTGGGCGTCATCAACCAAGAGGTCAATGTTCTTGTTGGCGTAGAAAGAACCGAAGGCTTTCGAGATTCCCCGTAGTTCGAGTTTCACGATTCCACCATCTTCATAGTTCGTTGTGCGAGGTAGTTGGCCGGTTTGGCCTCTAGGCATTCATAAAGCGCGTCACCGACTCGCCGAGTATCGGCAAGGGGTGACGCGCTATATGGATTAGATACCTAAGCCTACTTTGGGCTTGCTGCCGATTCGACCTTGAGGTCACCGGAGATGATCTGTGCCTTCAGGGCTTCGATCTCCTTCTTGGTGTCGTCCCCGATAGTCGAGTCGAAATCGTGGAACGGTGCCAGTGCGACACCTTCGTTTTCCAAGGTGCCTACGTATGGAGTGGCGTCGAACTTGTCTTCGGAGTCAGCCTTGATGACATCTTCAACAGCCTTGTCCATGGTCTTGACGACCGAGGTCAGCATGTAGTCCTTGTAGTCAGGTGCGGTCAAGTAGCCATCGGAGTCAACCCAGATGAGCTTGGTCTTGTCGCCGCCCTTGTTAGCGTCAGCTACTGCAGCTCCAGCGCCCTTACCTACTGGACCGGCAACAGGCATGATCACGTCTGCACCAGCAGAGATGAAGTTCTTGGTGATCTGCTTGCCCTTATCCTGCTTTTCGAAGTCGCCGGAGAAGGTACCGTTCTGCTTCTTCTTGTCCCAGCCAAGCAGCTTGACGTTCTTGCCCTTGTCTTCGTTGAACTTGGCAACGCCATCAGCAAAGCCGTCCATGAAGATGGTGACGGTAGGGATCTGCATACCACCGAAGGTAGCAACGGTGCCGGTCTCGGAAGCCGCAGCAGCAGCGTAACCAGCTAGGTAAGCTGCCTGTGCCGTGTTGTAAATAATTGGCTTGACGTTCTTGATTGGCTTCTCGTACTGGTTATCGACGATAGCGAAGTGCGAGTCTGGGTTCTTTGCCGCAGCATCTGCGGTGGCATCTGCCAGCAAGAAGCCCACGGTGACAGTCAGGTCGCACTTGGCGCTCATCATGCCGTTGAGGTTGGTGGAGAAGTCAGCGTTGGACTTCGACTCGGCCTTCTTCACCTTGATGCCCAGGTCCTTTTCGGCCTGCATCAAACCGCGGTAAGAAGACTCGTTGAAGGACTGGTCATCGAATCCACCGGAGTCAGAAACGATACAACCGGTGTAGTCTGCGTTTGCGCCAGCTGAGCTGGACTCTTCCGGTGCAGCGCCGCAGGCGCTCAAAGCCAATGCCGAGATGCCGAGCATGGCTGCAGCCATACCGGTCTTGCGCGATACGAAGCGCATCTGTTCCTCCAAAGTTGGTGCGAGATCGTGTGGGAAAGTAGACACCAGCCACTCGTGCCGGTTAGCAGCATGCTAAGCCTCACGCGAGCGCCCCAAATGCCGTAGCATACCCATCGTTTCCATAGCCTATCGGAGATATGTCACAGGTAAAGACGATAAAGATTACAAACATATAACTAAGTGGCTTCAAAACGGCAAGCGCTTAACGTCAACGCCCAAGTCACCAAAAGAATTCACTAACTGTCAAAGAGTTGTTAAAAAGTTTTGAACCGACTGTGACCAACGTACTACTTAGCGTTAGCCTCTCGGACGGCCTGCACGGCGGCCGCAGTCATGATACGCACGCCTACACCAATGCATGATTCATCAGGAACGTAGTCTCCACGATGCAGGTCATAGGTCTTACCGCCAGGAGTTCGAGTACCTAGGCGCAACATCGCGCCAGGAACCTTCTGGGTCATCCAGGCAAAATCTTCCCCGCCCATGGACTGCGGGGTCAGTTCAATGGCCTCAGCACCAAATTCGCGGCGCGCAGCTTCTTCAATCAGGGCGGTTTCCGCTGGGGTGTTAACTACCGGCGGAACACCACGGGTGTGCTGCAGCTTGATTTCCACGCCGTACGGCGCAGCTACCTGACGTACAGCGTTGTCCAACAGCTCGCCAGCTTCGTACCAAATGTCCCCGTCCAAGCAGCGCATGGTGCCGGCCAAGTAGCCGGTGGCAGGAATGGCGTTTGGCGCGCTGCCTGCGTGGATCTGCCCCCACACCACAGAAACAGCTGAACGCACGTCGACCTTGCGCCCCAGCACTGCGGGAACCTGGGTGGCGATCTGGCTCATAGCAAAAACGATGTCTTCGGTCAGATGCGGACGCGAGGTATGTCCGCCGCGGCCGTTAACCTCAATACGAATGGTGTCGCTGGCCGAAGTGATGGCACCGATACGGGTGCCAATGTGGCCAGCATCGATCCTCGGGTCACAGTGCAAGGCAAGCACACGAGGAACTTCGTCAAGCAATCCTTGTTCAATCACCGACAAGGCACCGCCAGGAAGTTTCTCCTCGGCTGGCTGGAAGATCACTCGGACACGTCCGTTGAGCAATCCTTGGTCGTTCAGCTTGCCCAGCGACAGGGCAACGCCGAGCATCACGGTGGTGTGAATGTCATGCCCGCATGCGTGGGCCACTCCCTCAATGAGCGAAGCGTAGTCAAGATTGGTTTCTTCAACCACGGGTAGCGCATCAATATCTGCGCGGAAGGCAATGCGGATTGGACCCTCGCCGATGTCGACAAAAGCTCCCGTTGCTTCCATTTTTTGCGGGTTGAGCCCGGCAGCGCTCAGCGCTTTAATGATCCGGGCTGTTGTTTGGTGCTCCGCGAACGACAGCTCCGGGTTCCGATGCAATTCACGCCGAAAGTCGATCAGCTGATCGTTTAACGGCACGGTGAAGGTGGCGACGGAGGCAACATTGTCATATTCATTCACGGTGGACACCATTCGAACATACTCGTCCAACATCCGCAGATAACATTTCTTCGTAATGTTTGGCCACAACGCGAAACAGTTTAGGCATAAGAAAAGGTGGCGCCCATCGGTTTCCCGCTGGACGCCACCTTGAATCGTGAGACTAGCTTTCGCGAATTAGTTCCGCGCAGCGCTCACCGATCATCATCACTGTGATGTTCGGATTCACGGTTACCAACTCGGGCATGACCGAAGCATCTGCGACGCGTAGGCCGGTAACACCCTTAACCTTCAGCTGCGGATCAAGCGGGCTGAGTTCATCATCGGTGGCACCCATCCGCACAGTGCCAGCCGGGTGGTACACGGTGTTGTGGGTGCGCTTGATGTAGTCGAAGATTTCCTCATCGCTCTGCGCAGCCTTGCCCGGGAACTGCTCTTCCCCGGCCCACTGCCCCATGGCCGACTGCTCAACGATTTCACGGGCCTTACGGATACCGGCAATCATCACCCTGGCATCATGACCCTGCTCATCGGTGAAGTACCGCGGATCCACCTTCGGCTTGTCACGGAAGTCGCAGCTGCGCAGACGCACCGTGCCACGAGACTTCGCGTGAGTGACGTTCGGGGTCAGGCAGAAGGTGTTGTCCCCGGTGGGGTAGCCCTGACGCAGGGTGTGCATATCAAATGGAACCGAACCGTAGTGCATCATCAAATCCGGACGATCCAGACCTTCTTCGGTTGGGGTGAAAATACCAATCTCCCACCACTGGGTGGAGGTTTCAGGCATCGGCTTTTTCGCTTCCCACTGGATGACGCCTTCAGGGTGATCCTGCAGGTGTTCACCCACGCCCGGTGCGTCAACCAGTACCTCAACACCCACGGACTTCAGATGCTCGGCCGGCCCAATACCCGAGAGCATCAACAGCTTAGGCGAATCGATGGCGCCGGCGCTCAGCACCACTTCACGGCGGGCCGTCAAGGTGACAGTGCGACCAAAAGCTCCGTTGGCAACATCCACGCCGGTGCACTTTTTGTCCTGATCAAAGTTCAGCTTCTTGGCCTGCAACCCGGTGAGCACCGTGAAGTTTTTGCGCTCCAAGATGGGGTGGATGTACGAGACCGAGGAGGAAGAACGGGTTCCGTCAGTACGTCGGTTGATCTGGAAGAAGTTCGCTCCGTTGAGCACGGTCTGGTTGTTGTTGAACTTGGCTCGCGGAATCCCGGCCTGTTCACAGGCGTCAAGCAAAGCCACACCGCAAGGGTCATTGGCGGGAACGTTCATCAGCTTCACCGGACCACTGTCACCATGGTGTGGTGCGTCGGGGCCAGCGTCCTCGTTGGTTTCCAGCTGCTTGTACAGCCGGTAGGCCATGGCAGAATTCCAGCCGGTAGCCCCGTGCTTGCTCTCCCACTCATCGATATCTTCGCGTGGCGCCCAGAAGGCAATGCACGAGTTGTGGCTCGAACAGCCACCCATCACCTTGGCGCGAGCGTGGCGCATAAAGGAGTTGCCGTTTTCCTGTTCCTCGATCGGGTAATCCCAGTCCAGACCAGATTCTAAAAGCTCCATCCAGCGATCTAGCTGCAGCACTTCGTCGTAGTTACGATCATCGGGGCCAGCTTCAACGAGGGCCACTTCTACGTTGGGGTCCTCGCTCAAACGCGCTGCTACTGCCGAGCCGGCCGAGCCGCCACCAATGACGATGTAGTCAAATTCCTGCTTCATTTGGGATGCTCCTTACTTAAACCAACCGGTGACCTGTGGTGCCAGGTTCTGGTAAATATGTTTTGCTTCCTGGTACTCGCCCAGGCCGGTCGGGCCGAGCTCGCGGCCTACACCGGACTGGCCAAAGCCGCCCCACTCTGCCTGTGGCAGGTATGGGTGGAAATCGTTGATCCAAATGGTGCCGTGACGCAGCCGTGCGGCGATACGCTGGGTCTTTGAAGCATCCTGGCTCCACACCGCACCGGCTAGACCGTAGTCGGTGTCATTGGCGATCTGCACTGCTTCGTCTTCGGTGCTGAAGGTTTCCACGGTCACTACCGGACCGAAGGCTTCATCAACCACCACGGACATGCCGCGCTGAACCTGATCCAGAATGGTCGGCAGGTAGAAGCTGCCTGCTTCTAGTCCTGCGCCGTCCTCGGCCGTAGCACGGCGTCCACCACAGCGCACCCGCACACCTTCGGCGATGCCGGCCTGCACGTAGGCTTCCACCTTGGCCAGGTGGTCCTCGGAAATCAGTGCACCGGTTTCAGCTTCTTCATCAAAGGGTCCACCAAGCTTGATGTTTTTGGTGCGGCGCACCAGCTCATCAACAAACTTTTCGGCGATCGACTCTTCAACCACCAGTCGAGCTCCGGCGGAGCAAACCTGGCCGGAGTGCACAAATGCTGCGTTCAACGCGTTGTCAACGGCGGCATCAAAATCGGCGTCGGCAAAAATGACATTCGGGTTTTTGCCACCCAGTTCCAGTGCCACCTTCTTCACCGTGCCCGCTGCGGCTGCAGCCACCTTGCGACCGGTAACCAGACCGCCGGTGAAAGAGACCAGATCTACATCATGGTGCTCGGAGAGGATCGCCCCGGCCTGTGCACCGGTACCGGTGACCAGGTTGGCCACACCCTTGGGCAGGCCCAGCTCGTCGAGGATTTCCATCATCAAGATCGCGGTGGACGGGCTCAGCTCGGCTGGCTTGAGCACAAAGGAGCAGCCTGCGGCGATGGCCGGCGCAATTTTCCAGGCGGCCTGAAGCAGCGGATAGTTCCATGGGGTGATCATCGCGGCCACACCGACTGGTTCGTAGGTGATGCGGCTGAGAATATTGGCATCCCCGGCATCCACCAGACGTCCGGCGTCGTTTCCGGCGAGCTTGCCGAAGTAGCGGAAGCTGTTGGTGATGTCGTCCATATCAATTTCGGATTCGACCAGGCGCTTGCCGGTATCCAGGGTTTCGGCCAGCGCAAATTCGTCCTTGCGCTCAACCAAACGATCGGCGACCTTCAGTAGGAAGTCTCCACGTTCACCGGCCGGGACCTGGGACCAGATGCCTGAGTCAAAGGAAGCGCGAGCGGCAGCGATGGCGCGTTCGGAGTCCTCTTGGGCAGCCTCCGAGACCGTGGCTACCTCAATACCGTTGGCCGGGCACTTGATGGTGCGGGTGGCACCACTAGCGGCCGGCTGGAATTCACCGTTGATAAATAGGGTAGCGCCACTGTGTAGGCGCGGATTTTCATTGCGTGGAAAACTCATGCTTCCTCTTTCGGTGTCGTTTCAAAATCTGATTCCCAGTGGGTTTTGGATGCCCCACTGGCGTTGATCTGGCTCGGGGCGGCAAGTTCGGTCTGCGCTTCGAGGAACACCAGGTGCGCTTCGTACTGATCAAGCACATCGCAGATCAGTTGCTCCTTGGTCAGACCCATCAGGTCATAACCGTGGCTGCCTTCCTGGGAGAAAACTTCGACGCGGAAGTAATCGTTTTTGCCCGAGGAAACTCGCGCGAAGCTTGGCACCTGCAGCTGCACCGGATAGATCTGGTACTTAAACGGACGTTCTTCTCCGTTGGCGACCACCAGATCCAGCGAATCCAATCCCAGGTGCTCCACCTGTTCGATTTCCAGGCTGACCTTGGCCCCACGAACGGTGAATTCCTCGCTGACTTCCTGCAGGGCAGGCAACGCGGTCTCATTCAGGAACCGGGTAGTTGAACGCCGGCCCGGGTAGGTCATTGCGCGGGTCATGCGCTGCTTCCAATTGCGTCGATCCGAATTTGATCCCATGCGGCTGGTGAGCACCTTGTGCATGTTGTTCTGGTAGCTATCCGCCAGTGCAGTTTCCATGCGCAGGGACTTAAAGAGCCCCAGCATGATCAACACCAAAACAAAGGAGAAGGGCAATCCCATAATCACCGTGGCGCCCTGCAAGGTGGGCACCCCGTCAACAAAGAGCATGCCCAAGGTCAGCAGGCCGGTGGCCAACGACCAGAACAGTCGTACCGGTTTGGAGCCGTCGGCCTGTGGGTCTTTGAGGTGCGAGGTGAAGTTGGCCATCACCAGCGCACCAGAGTCGGCACTGGTGACGTAGAACAGCAGACCGGTGAAGGTTGCGATCGCCGCGGTCACCGGGGCAAAAGGCATCTGTTCCAGCAGCGAGTAGAACGCACGCTCTGGGGTATTCATCGCCACCTCTCCAAAGGCGGTATTGCCCGAGCGGACCAGTTCCAGTGCGCTATTGCCGAAGATCGAGATCCACAGCAGAATGAACGCAAAAGGAATCACCAGCACGGCGATGACAAACTGGCGGATGGTGCGCCCGCGCGAAATACGTGCCAGGAACAGTCCCACAAATGGGGCCCAAGCGATCCACCAGGCCCAGAAGAATAACGTCCAACCGTTCAGCCATTCATCCGGACGGTCATAGGCGAAGGTATCTAGCGCCATGGAGGGGAACATGGCGATGCTGTCGCCGATGTTGTTCACGATGCCGTCGAACAGGTACGCGGTGGAACCGGTGATCAGTACAAAGAGCATCAGCGCAATGCACAGCACCACGTTCAGCTCGGAGAGCCGGCGGATGCCCTTTTCCACACCGGTCAGTACCGAGACGGTGGCCATAATGACCGCAATGACGATCAGGATGATCTGCCACGAGCGGTTCTCCGGGATGCCGAACATAAAGTTCAGCCCGTAGTTCAGCTGCGCCACACCAATGCCTAAGGAGGTGGCGATACCAAAGATGGTGCCGAGCATGGCGGCGATATCCACGGTGTGCCCGATCCAGCCCTCGGTGCGCTTACCTAAAATCGGGTACAGCGCCGAGCGGATGGATAGTGGAAGGTTATGCCGGTAGGCGAAGTAGCCCAGCGCCAGGCCGATCAGTGCGTACAGCCCCCAGCCGAGCAGGCCGTAGTGGAATAGCGTCCAGGCCATCGCCTGTCGTGCCGCTTCTACGGTCGAGCCTTCAATGGCCGGCGGCGCCAGATATTGGGTGACCGGTTCGGAGACCGAGAAGAACATCAAATCGATGCCGATGCCGGCGGCAAAAAGCATGGCCGCCCAGGTGAACATGTTGAAGGTGGGGCGCGAATGATCCGGCCCTAAGCGGGTTTTGCCCACCTTGGAAATTGCGATACCCACAACAAAAACGAGTACCGAGACCACAATCAGGGTGTAGTACCAGCCGAAGTTTTTGCCGATCCAGTTCACCGTGGTGGTAATAACGGCGCTTGCTGATTCGCGGTCGATCATCGCCCACAGGGCAATGGCCAGCACCAGTAGTGCCGAGCCGTAAAACACCACCTTGTTGATTCTTGTTTTCTCCGCTGGCGGTGGCGAACCAGGCGGAGAATTGCTTTCGGACTTGGACAACTCATCGTTCATCTTGGCCGTAGTCATGTCTTCCAACCTATCAACGCGCCCACGTCTTTTGGCGGTCAATTTGGCTTTACCCCTACAGACCGCCACATAAAACGTGAGGTCAGGTCGGCATATTAAATCCTAGTTGGGAGATAATTCATAATTGCGTCAAAAATGACAAAGCCGAGACATACAACGGTTTTTGTTGTACATCTCGGCTTGGCCCAACAGTGTTTTTTGCCAGCGCGTGCGCTCTAGAGCACCTCGGTGGCTCCGTCAGCCTTTAGAGCTTCCACGGTCTGCTTGACCTTCTGCGCGTGCTCCTTGGTGGTGACCAACAGCGCGTCGGCGGTATCAACGACCACCACGTCTTCGATGCCGACCAGCGCGATGACCCGCGGACGATCCGAGTAGACCACGCCGGTAGCGTTATCGGCATACACGCGGACCTGCTTGTCTCCGAGGTTAATGATGCCCTCTTCGGCACTGGCCTTGTTCAAGCGGCCGATCGCGGCGAAGTCTCCCACGTCGTCCCAGTTAAAGACGCCGGGGATCACTGCCACATCTCCTGCGGCGGCTGCGGGTTCGGCTACCGCATAGTCGATGGCGATCTTTGGCAGATCGGGCCAGACTTCACGCATGACCTCGTCGCGTGCTTCGGTTTCCCAGGCATCTGCGATTTTCATTAGTCCGGCGTGCAGCGCAGGTTCATTGGCTTCAAGGTGCTCAAGCATCAGGCTCACCGGGGCGACAAACATGCCTGCGTTCCAGAAGAATCCACCCGAGGCCAGATACTTGCGTGCGGTATCCTCGTCCGGCTTCTCCACAAACTCCACCACACCACGAGCGGTGGGCGCGTTAGGGATATCCAGCAGCTGCCCGGTGCGGATATAACCGAAGGCGGTGGATGGATGAGTCGGATGGATACCGATGGTCACGATCTTGCCGGTGGCCGCGGTATGAATGGCTTCGCTCAAAGCCTCTTGGAACACCTGCACCGGCTCAATGACCTGGTCGGCGGCAAAGGAACCCATGATGATGTTCGGATCGCGGCGGTACAAGATGGCTGCGGCCAGCCCGATCGCTGCCGCGGAGTCGCGCGGCTCTGGCTCAAGCACCAGATCCTCGTCGCACAGTTCCGGCAACTGGCTGACTACCGCTCCACGGTGGGCACGACCGGTGACCACCATAATGCGTTCACCGGCCAGCGGGACCAGGCGGTCATAGGTGGCACGAATCAGCGTCGATCCGGAGCCTGTCAGATCGTGCAAAAACTTGGGAGCCGAAGCCCTGGACAGCGGCCACAATCGGGTACCAACACCGCCGGCGGGGATCACGCCGTGGAATCTGGCTAATAGGTCTGCATTCACGCATTCCAGACTAATTCATCCGGTGGATAATTCCGTCCATTGACATCTTTCATTGCGCGGAAATACGAACGGTAAGTATGCGGTAATAAGCCCGAAATATCAGCCACTGGGCGCTTTTTTCGTGCTATTCGGTGAACATGCTCACAGGAACTCGACACGAAATAGATTGCAGTGTGCCATGTGGTTTAGACTCGCACAAGGAACGCTCGCACAAGTGCGTCAAATCTCATTGTGTGCAATATACACATGCGCCGTTGCGAGCCTTGGAGGTTAAGTTCAGTGTCGAAGACTTCGTCAGGCACCCTTTACCGCGGCCATGAAGGCATGTGGTCCTGGGTGGGACACCGAGTCACCGGTGTCGCTATTTTTCTTTATTTGCTGGTGCACGTACTCGACACGGCAATGGTCCGCGTTGATGCTAACGCCTACAACGCCATCATCAGCACCTACCAGACTCCGTGGATGGCTTTTGGTGAAGTCGGTCTGGTTGCAGCAATCCTTTTCCACGCATTCAACGGTCTGCGTCTGATCCTGGTGGACTTCTGGAAGCAGGGTACCAAGTACCAGCGCCAGATGCTCTGGGGTGTTTTGATCCTCTGGGTTATCGTCTTCGCAGCTTTCGCAATCCGTCACCTGTCGATCGCTTTGGGAGGCCACTAAGCCATGAGCGTTTCTATTCCTGCTCCCCGCAGCCAGCGCATTGATCCTAAGTACAAGCGCGGACCGAAGTCGCACGGCAGCTTCGAGAAGCTGGCATGGCTGTTCATGCGCCTCTCCGGCGTAGTACTGATCGTGTTGATCTTCGGCCACCTGTTCACCAACCTCATGGTCGGCGAAGGCATTTCCGGCATCGGCTTCGGCTTTGTTGCTGGCAAGTGGGCTTCACCGCTGTGGCAGTTCTGGGACTTGGCACTGCTGTGGCTAGCCATGCTGCACGGCGCCAACGGAGTGCGCACCGTCATCAACGACTACGCAGAAAAGCACGCAACCCGCGCTTGGCTCAAGGGCATTCTGTACGTCGCAACAATCTTCATCATCGTGCTGGGCTCCCTGGTGATCTTCACCTTCGATCCTTGTGTCACTGGTAGCCAGCTACAGCAGTGCCTGTAACTCCTCGTTTCAGCCGATAGCAAGATAGATTTTTAGAAAAGAGAGCATCAAGAATGCAGGTACATAAGTACGACGTAGTCATCGTCGGTGCCGGTGGTGCAGGTATGCGCGCAGCGATCGAATCCGGTCAGCGTGCACGCACCGCAGTGCTAACCAAGCTTTACCCAACCCGCTCGCACACCGGTGCAGCCCAGGGTGGTATGTGTGCAGCACTTGCCAACGTCGAAGAAGACAACTGGGAATGGCACACCTTCGACACCGTTAAGGGTGGCGACTACCTGGTTGATCAGGACGCAGCCGAGGTTATGGCTAAGGAAGCCATCGACGCCGTGCTCGACCTGGAAAAGATGGGCTTGCCCTTCAACCGAACCCCAGAAGGCAAGATTGACCAGCGTCGCTTCGGTGGCCACACTCGCGACCACGGCAAAGCCGCCGTGCGCCGCGCTTGCTACGCAGCAGACCGCACCGGTCACATGATTCTGCAGACCCTGTACCAAAACTGCGTCAAGCACAACGTTGAGTTCTACAACGAGTTCTACGTACTTGACCTGTTGACCGTTGAAGAAGATGCTTACCGCGAGGACGGCACCGCCTACAAGCAGAAGCGTGTTGCTGGCGTTGTCTCCTACGACCTGGCTACCGGCGAACTGCACGTGTTCCAGGCAAAGTCGATCATCTTCGCAACCGGTGGTGCCGGCAAGGTCTTCAAGACCACCTCCAACGCACACACCCTGACCGGTGACGGCATGGGCATTGCCTTCCGTAAGGGTCTTCCACTGGAAGACATGGAGTTTGTTCAGTTCCACCCAACCGGCTTGGCCGGCCTGGGCATCCTGCTCTCCGAAGCTGCTCGTGGCGAAGGCGCAATCCTGCGTAACTCCGACGGTGAGCGCTTCATGGAGCGCTACGCTCCAACCATCAAGGACTTGGCACCACGAGACATCGTGGCTCGTTCGATGGCTAACGAAGTGCGCGAAGGCCGCGGTTGCGGTCCTAACAAGGACTACGTCCTTCTGGATTTGACCCACCTGGAACCAGCACACATCGATGCCAAGCTTCCAGACATCACCGAGTTCGCTCGTACCTACCTGGGTGTGGAACCATACACCGAGCCAGTACCAGTGTTCCCAACCGCCCACTACGTCATGGGTGGCATGCCAACCAACATCGACGCAGAGGTACTGCAGGACAACAACACCGTTGTTCCAGGTCTGTACGCTGCCGGTGAGGTTGCTTGTGTATCGGTGCACGGATCGAACCGTCTGGGCACCAACTCGCTGTTGGACATCAACGTCTTTGGTAAGCGCGCCGGCATCTCGGCCGCTGAATACGCCAAGACCGCTGAATTTGTTGAACTGCCTGAAAACCCAGAGGTATTTGTTACCGAGCAGCTCTCGGCCCTGTTGGATTCCAACGGCACCGAGCGCGTTTCGGAATTGCGCACCATCTTGCAGGAGACCATGGACGCTAACGTCCAGGTATTCCGCGATGAGAACACCCTGAAGGAAGCCCGTGGCGTTGTTGAAGAACTGCGCACCCGCTACAAGAACATCGGCATCCAGGATAAGGGCAAGCGCTTCAACCTGGATCTGCTCGAAGCTGTAGAACTCGGCTTCCTGCTGGACTTGGCCGAGGTTATGATCGTCGCTGCCCTTCACCGCAAGGAATCCCGCGGCGGTCACTACCGCGAAGACTTCCCGAACCGTGATGACGAGAACTTCATGAAGCACTCGATGTCCTTCCGCGATGCCGACGCTATCACCGAAGACATCCGGGGTATCCGCATGGAAACCAAGCCGGTCATCTTTACCCGTTACCAGCCAATGGAGCGTAAGTACTAATGAGCACCGAACTGCCAGAACCCCCATCAAAAATTGAGCTGAAGCCTGGTGTTGGTGGCGGCGGAGAAATCCCTAGCTTCGACATCACCCTGCGCGTTCGCCGCTTCCTTCCAGAAGCCACCGCGGATGCTTACTGGGAAGACTTCAAGCTGACCATGTACGGCACCGACCGTGTGCTCGATGCCCTGCACAAGGTCAAGTGGGAGCACGACGGCTCGCTGTCCTTCCGCCGCTCCTGCGCGCACGGTGTGTGTGGCTCCGACGCGATGCGCATCAACGGCCGTAACCGCCTGGCCTGCAAGACCCTGCTCAAGGACCTTGACACCTCCAAGCCGATCACCGTTGAAGCCATCAAGGGCCTGCCCCTTGAAAAGGACCTCATCGTCGACATGGAACCGTTCTTCCAGTCCTACCGCGAGATCATGCCATTCTTGATCTCCAAGGGCCACGAACCAACCAAGGAACGCTACCAGTCCGCTGAGGACCACGCGAAGTTCGATGACACCACCAAGTGCATCCTGTGCGCCGCGTGCACCAGCTCCTGCCCAGTGTTCTGGACCGACGGTCAGTACTTCGGCCCAGCTGCGATCGTGAACGCACACCGCTTCATCTTCGACTCCCGCGATGATGCAGGCGACATGCGTCTGGAAATCCTGAACGACAAGGAAGGCGTGTGGCGTTGCCGCACCACCTTCAACTGCTCCGAAGCATGCCCACGTGGCATCCAGGTAACCAAGGCTATCGCCGAGGTTAAGCAGGCAATTCTCTCGCGCACCGTCTAAGGACGCGCCAAGAGGCCCGAACCATTGATGGTTCGGGCCTTTTTGCACCCCTTCAACTCCTGCGCGTGTCGTGGCATGATGGGCAGTACTCGCCCTTTCCCAATGCACCACAACGCGCAGGAGCAAAACATGGCCAGTGAACCAACATCGACAACCCAGGCAGGCATCCCGGCAGCCAGCGACCGCAACTCGCTGACCGTGGGCCCCAACGGGCCGATCGTGCTGCACGACCACCACCTGATCGAGACCCTGCAGCATTTCAACCGGATGAACGTGCCCGAACGCCGTCCGCACGCCAAGGGCGCCGGAGCCTTCGGAGAGTTCGAAACCACCGAAGATATCTCGGCGTACACCAAGGCGGCGCTGTTCCAGCCCGGGGTGAAAACCGAAGCACTGATGCGCTTCTCCACCGTCGCCGGCGAGCTGGGCTCACCGGACACCTGGCGCGATGTGCGCGGCTTCGCGATGAAGTTCTACACCACCGAAGGCAATTTCGATCTGGTCGGCAACAATACCCCGGTCTTCTTTGTCCGTGACCCGATGAAGTTCCCGCACTTCATCCGCTCGCAGAAGCGGCTTCCCGATTCCGGGTTGCGCGATGGCACCATGCAGTGGGACTTCTGGACGCAGAACCCCGAATCCGCCCACCAGGTCACCTACATCATGGGCCAGCGCGGCTTGCCCAAGACCTGGCGCGAGATGAACGGCTACGGCTCGCACACCTACATGTGGGTCAACGCAGCCGGCGAGAAGTTCTGGGTCAAGTACCACTTCCTGAACAAGCAGTCCGAGAAGTTCGAGACCATGAGCGGGGCACAGGCCGAGGAACTGGCCGGGGCCGACGCCGATTTCCACCGCCGCGACCTGTTCGAAGCGATCAAGGCCGGCAATTTCCCGCAGTGGGACCTGTACGTGCAGGTCATGCCGTACGAGGAAGCGAAGACCTACCGGTTCAACCCCTTCGATTTGACCAAGGTCTGGTCCAAGAAGGACTACCCGCGGATCAAGGTCGGCACCATGACGCTGAATAAGAACCCGGAGAATTTCTTCGCGCAGATCGAGCAGGCAGCCTTCTCCCCCGGGAACATGGTCCCGGGCATGGGGATGAGCCCGGACAAGATGCTGCTGGGACGCAATTTCGCCTATGCTGACGCACAGCGCTACCGCATCGGCACCAATTTCCAGCAGCTGCCGGTGAACAAGCCCAAGTGCCCGGTGCACTCGTACAACTTCGAAGGGAATATGACCTACGAGCACACCGGCGATCGCAGCGTCTACGCGCCAAACTCCTTTGGGGACTCGTGGAGCGATGAAACCGGTCCGGCGGAGACTTCCTTCGAGTCCGACGGCGAACTGGTCCGCGAGGCCTACACGGTGCGCAAGGACGACGGGGACTTCGTCCAGCCCGGCATTCTGGTCCGCGAGGTGATGGATGATGCCCAGCGCGCCGAACTGGTCCAAACTGTCACCGGGGCGCTGGACGGGGTCATCGAACCGGTGCTGTCCAACGCGATCGAGTACTGGAAGAACATCGACGCGGACACCGGAGCGAAGATCGAGGCCAACGTCCGCCAGAAGTAAACCGCCAGTGAGCACAGAAAACGCCAGCCTTGAGGCTGGCGTTTTCTGCATGGCATTTTGGGAGCCTAGGAGCCCAATGCGATGTCCTCGCTGAAGTTCCAATCCCCGCCACGGGTATCGAACAAATGGATGCGATCCGCCGCGAAGGACAGATGCGCCTGACCCAACGCAGCCTCCGCGGCGTCCAATTGCCGCGCAGGCACATTCTGGGCGATCGTCAGGTGCGGATGGTAGGCGAAGGCTGATTCGTGCCGCAGTGCGTCGCCCAGCAGCGCACGATGCAGCTTCCAGCATTCATCCGTGCCGGTTTCTAGCGGCAAGAAAACCACGTCACTGGCCGGCCGGAAGGTTCGAGCCGGACCCAGCTGGATGGTGAAAGGCTCCACCGTGGCTGCTACTCGGCGCACCTGGGCCGCCGCCTTCTCCCATGAATGCAGGTACGAGCCCGAGACCAAGGTGATATGTGGGGCGATGACCTCGGTCGCCGCTCCCCCGAATTCCCGGCGCCAGGCACGTAAAGTCTCCCGGTGCGGTTGTGGCACCGGGATCACTACGCCCAGGGTGTAAACCATCTGATTCCTAGATACCCAACGGCGGCAGGAAGCCGACCTTCTGGTATACGTCGGCCACGGTCTTCGAGGCGACTTCGCGGGCCTTGGTGGCACCGGCGAGCAGCAGGCGATCAAGCTCCGCAGGATCATCAAGCAGCTCTAGGGTGCGGGTGCGGACCGGGGTCAGCGCTTCCACCACGGCCTCGGCCACGGCCACCTTGAGGTGACCGTACATCTTGCCCTCAAACTCGTTGACCAGTTCCGGAACGTGCTTGCCGGTCACGGCGGCCAGGATATCAAGCAGGTTGGATACCCCAGGCTTTTCGGCCTTGTCATAAGCCACCACGGACCCGGCATCGGTGACCGCGGACTTGATGCGCTTGGCGATCAGCTTCGGTTCGTCGAGCACGTTGATCAGGCCAGCGGGCGACTCAGCCGACTTGGACATCTTGGACGTCGGGTTCTGTAGGTCATAAATGCGTGCGCCCTCTTTGGGAATGAAGGCCTCGGGCACGGTGAAGGTCTCACCAAATCGGTGGTTAAAGCGCTTGGCCAAGTCGCGAGCCAGTTCCACGTGCTGACGCTGGTCATCACCCACCGGCACGCCCTGTGGCTGGTAGAGCAAAATGTCCGCAGCCATCAGGATGGGGTAGGTGAATAGGCCCACGCTGGCGGCATCCGCGCCACCCTTGGAGGACTTGTCCTTAAACTGGGTCATCCGGCCGGCTTCGCCAAAGCCGGTGATGCAGTTGAGCACCCAGGCCAACTGTGCGTGCTCGGGCACCTGGGACTGGACAAACAAGGTGGACTTGTCCAGGTCAATGCCGCCAGCGATGTACTGGGCAGCGGTCACCCGGGTGCGAGTGCGCATCGCTTGTGGATCCTGCGGCGTGGTGATCGCGTGCATGTCCGGAATGAAGAAAAACGCCTCGTACTCGTCCTGGGCCTTAACCCAGTTGACCAGTGCGCCCAAGTAGTTGCCTAGGTGCAGCGAATCGGCCGATGGCTGCATGCCCGAGAGGACGCGAGAACGGTTGGTGTTCATTGTGGTTCCTTAGAACTGGTAGTCGACGACCAGCGGTGAGTGGTCGGAGAAGCGCAAATCGTAGGCCGAGGCACGGTCTACGTGGGACTTGATGGCCTTGTCGGCAAGGGCGGGGGTGGCCATGTGGTAGTCGATACGCCAACCTGCGTCGTTGTCGAAGGCCTGCCCACGGAAGGACCACCAGGTGTAGGGGCCCTGTGCATCGCCGGCGAGCTCGCGGGCCACGTCCTTGTAGCCCGTCTCACCGAAGAAGCCGTCAAAGTAGGCGATCTCCTCGTCCATCACACCGGCGCGCTTATTGTGGTTTGGCTTCCAGTTTTTGATGTCCTTCTCGGTGTGCACGACGTTCAGATCGCCCACCACCAGAACATGGTCCTTCTCATTTTTCAGCTCGACTAGGCGCACGTTCATGCGCTGCAAAAAGCGGTACTTATCTTCCTGCTTTTGCGTGCCCAGTTCGCCGGAGTGCACATAGGCGGAGACGACGGTGAAGATCTCGCCGTTGACCTCGAAGTCTGCTTCGACCCAACGGCCGGATTCTGCGAAGTACTCCTCGCCGATGTTTTCGCGCACGGCAACCGGTTGAAGGCGCGAGAGTACAGCCACGCCAGCGCGGCCCTTGTCCTTGGCTTCGGCGTGCAAAATGTGCCAGCCCTCGCCGATCAGATCGCGCAGGACTTGATCCGGTGCGCGCACTTCTTGCAGGCACAGGATGTCGACGTCGCGGGCGGCGATCCAGTCGGCCATATTGCGCTTGTAGGCGGCGCGAATGCCGTTGACGTTGACCGACGCAACGCGCAAAGCGCCGGCGTCCTTGCTCAGAATTTCCACGCTGGTAGGTATCACCTAACCAGCTTACAAAATTCTGCGACCAATTACGCGTTGATCACCTCTGAGCCGAATGAGAAAGGGCAACGCGTGTGCGTTGCCCCAAAGTGTTAGTCGATTATTTCGCCGTCCATCGGCTTGGCCGGCTTGATCATGTCCCGCGCATTGGCGGCGGTCATCTGGATTGTCTCCAGTGCCCGATCGATCATCGCCTCGGACTCCGGGCCGTTGGCCGCACGCTGTTCGGAGACCACGCGGGCCTGGACCTGGACGATCTTGAACGAGTGGTCCAGCTTCATATCGCGCTGGCTGGTGGACTCATCAACCACCACGGTGCCGGCCTGGGCACGCGGGGTGGCCGCGGCGGTGGCTTCACGCAAGGAGGTGTTGATCCGATCGGCCCCACGCTTGAGGCCGAACATCATGAAGGCGGCCAGCAGCAGCCAGCCAGCGGAAATCGCGACAACAAACCAGCCGACGATCTCGTTGGAGTTGGCGGCGAAGACCACTGCCACCAGAAGAACGATGACCATAACGGCCATTGCCAATGTTGATGCGTTCAGGGAGATCTTCTTGCCCTGCTTCGCGCTGCTGCCTAGAGGTTCCATAGCACCAATTCTCGCACCACCTGCCCACCGCAAGCCAATTGGCGGCCCGCGCTTTCGCCCACAGCGTGGTTAGCCGAACAAGCTGTGCAGGTCCTGCCCGGAAAGGCATGCGCGAATGAGCAAGTATCCGCCGATGCCCACCACCCAGCCAAGGGTTTCCTGGGCGTAGGCCGAGGCTTTGGCCCCCATCTTCTGCATCCAGGCTTCGATGCGCGGGCCGGCGAGCGCACGGGCGCCAACCAGCACCAACGCCGGGACGATCATCACCAAGCAGTAGCCGATCAGCGCGAGCAGCTGCACGCTGGTGCCCCAGCCGGCACCCTGCATCACCCCGACGGCCGCCAGGTAGGGAAGCATCGTGGGCAGTTCCAAGAGGCCGGCGAACAGGGCCAGGGCAATCAGCCCGGTGCGGGTATCCAGCGCAGTTCCCAAACGGCTGCGCAAGCGCCGCGGCACCTGGCCGGTTGCGTCCGCCGGGCTCGGTGCCGGTCCTTCAGGTGCCGCGCCGCTATGCGCGATGGCTTTCTTCCGTGCGCTGGCTTCCTTCTGCGCATCGGTGCGGTAGGTGAGCGCCCAGATGATCATCAGCGCCCCGACCGCCATTCCGGCCAGCCGGAAGATCCGGTGCTGGAAGATGCCGGGATCGATGAGCAGTAACCCGCTGCGCAGCAGCACCCCGACGATCCAGTAGAATCCGGCGATCACCAGCAGGTAGGCCAGGACCTTGGCAATGGCTTCGCGGCGCCCCCGCAGCAGCAGCCACAGCGGAATGACCAGGGTGCCGATGCTAGTCGAGTCGATCAGCGCCAGGATGAGAAGGGATAGTTCGGGATTGCTCGTCATGATGTCCATGGTTTCCACTGTTCCGCGCCCTGCCGATTCGCGGTATCGGCCAGTGGGCTGCGCTTTCTCCTCCTTAAGGGGGATACCGGCGGGCAGCCAGTTCGGGGATGCTGGAAGCATGAACTTCATTCGGCGGATGGGCAGCGGAGACAAGGAACCCGAGGTCGTCGGCACCTATCTGGTGCTCACCGTCATCTTGCATCTTTCGGGACTGGCCAATCCCCCATGGTCCGCGATCCGCGGATACGAATGGATCGTCCTGCTGCTCTTCGGCTTGGCCGCCGTGCTGGTCCGTCGCCGTTTTCTCGTAGCCAGCTCCGTGGCCATGCTGCTCGCCGGCGCCGGCCTGCTGGCCGTGGGCAGCATCGGCGGATACTTCCTGGTCTTCGAGTGCGTCTTCGGGCTGTTCCTGCTCGGTTCGGTCCGCACCCGAACGGTGGCGCTGGCGCTGCTGTGCCTGGCCGCCATCTCGCTGGCCATCGCCACCTGGCTAGGCACCCGGAATCCGCAGGAAGTGGTGCTGGCCCTGCTCATGGCCGGTTTCATCCTCTTCACCCCGATGCTCTGGGCGGAGAATGTGCGCACCGCGAAGGAACTGGCCCGGGCAGAAGCCCAGCGGGCAGAGGCGGTCCAGTCGGCGGCCGATGCCCGCGAAGACCAACTTGTCGCCGAGCACGAGTTTTCTCGCGTCCAGGAGCGCACCGCGTTGGCCCGCGAGATGCATGACGTGCTCTCGGCCCGGTTCTCCTCAATCGCCCTGCTCTCCGGCGCCCTGCTTCCGGCCGCACCCCCGGCGGTGCGGGCTCCGTTGCAGAGCATCCGCGATGAGTCGGTTTCCGGCTTGGAGGACATGGCCGCAATGGTGCGGATGCTGCATGCCGGCGGCCCTGCGCTGCAGGCGCGGATCGAGGACCTGCCCGAGCTGGTGGCCGGATTCGGCAGCCCGGTGCGCTGGGAGTACCGGGTGGCGCATCCGCAGCGCTTCGGCCCGGCGGTGCATACCGCCGCGCACCGCACGGTCTGCGAGCTGCTGGTCAACCACGCCAAGCATGCACCGGGCACTACCCTGGAACTTAGCGTGATCCAGGAGAAGGGCCTGGCGATCACGGCGAGCAACGGGCTGCGCCAGGACGCCGGCCGCGCCCCCGGAGCGGGGACCGGGCTGGAGAATATCCGGACCCGAGTCGCCGCGCTCGATGGGCGGTTCGAGGTGCGCACCGGCCCGGATTTCGAGGTGCGCGTGGAATTCCCCGGACCAATTGAAGCAATGGAGAAGCCGTGAAAGTCCTGATCGTCGATGACCATGCCACCGTGCGCATGGGGATCCGGCTGGTGCTGCAGGCCGCGGAAGACCTGGAAGTCGTGGGCGAAGCGGCCGACGGGCGATCGGCCATTTCCATGGCCCGTGCCCTGTCCCCCGACGTCATCCTGATGGACCTGCGCATGCCGGTGCTCGATGGCATCGAGGCCACCAAGGCGCTGCATGGCAGCTGCCGCGTCGTGGTGCTCACGACCTTCGATGACGACCAGTACCTTTTTGGCGCGCTGCAGGCCGGGGCGCACGGGTTCCTGCTCAAGAGCGCCGAACCGCAGGCGATCATCATGGGCGTGCGTGCCGCCGGCCGCGGCGAATCGGTGCTGGATCCGCAGGTGACTGCGCGGATTCTGGCCCGGGCGCTGGCGCCGGAGCCCGGCATCGCGAAGCTGCCTGATGGCTTGACCGGCAGGGAACGCGAGGTGCTCGACGGGTTGGCCGAAGGGCTGAGCAACCCGCAATTGGCGCAGCGGCTGGGCATCGGGCAGAGCACCGTGAAGACGCATGTCTCCCAGGTGCTGGCCAAACTCGGAGTCTCGACCCGGCTGCAGGCGGCGAAGATCGCCTACGCGGCTACCAGCTCACCAGGCAGAAGGGGTGCTCCTGCGGATCCAGGTACACCCTGAAGGTCTTGGACCCTTCGCCGGTCCAGCGCGCGCCAAGGTGCAGCACCTGTTCTTCGGCCAGGTCCAGATCCTTGACCTTCACGTCGATATGCGCCTGCTGCGGGTGCACGTGCCCGGGCCATTGCGGGGCCACGTACGGGCTGACCGCCTGGAAGGCGAGCGCCGGGTGGTCCGGGGCGTCGCCGATGGACACCCAGTCCGGCTCGTTGTCGATGCGCACCATTCCCAGGAGCTGTTCGTAGAATTCGGCCAGTGCATCGGGGTCTTCGCAGTCGATGACCATGGCCTGCCATGTGCCAATCATGGCCCCATTATGCGCGCAGGTTTTCCTCGCGTCTACCAGGATTCAGCCATTGCGCAGGCGCAGTGCTCGATCAGCGCCTGCACGCGGGCGGGGATGCGCACTCCGCGCGGGGTGATGGCCACCACCGCATTGGGATAGTTCGGCGCCTTGAGGTCGCGGAAGGCCAGCGGCCGGCCCTCCACGGAGACTTCGGCGTTATTCGGCCGGCGCATCAGCAGCCCGTAGCCCAGCCCGCGCCCGACCATGGCGGAGACCAGGATCATCTGCGGGACGGCGGCGACGATTTTCGGGGTCAGCCCCTGCGAGGCGAAGAGCTGCATCTGGTGATCGGTGCTCGGTTCGGACTCGTACATGATCAGCGGCTCTTCGGCCAGGTCGGCCAATTCCAGCGGGCGCTTGAGCTTGGCCAACCGGTGCTCGGGGTGCAGCACCACATGCATCTCGGTGCGGTAGATTTCCTGCTTGTCCAGATCCGCGGGCAGCGAGAGGTCGTAGACAAAGGCGACATCCAGTTCGCCATTGCGCAGTGCCGGCAGCAGTTCGGCATGGGTTCCCACGCGCACTTCCAGCTGCACGTCGGGGTGCTTGAATCCTTCGAGCGTGGCCGGAATCAGGTGGGGTGAGAGGGAAGCGAAGCAGCCAAAGCGCACCGGGCCGCGTAATTTTCCGTCGCTTTGCGGGAAGGTGGCGCTCAGTTCGCCAACGTCGACCAGGATTTTTCGGGCCATCTGCGCGAAGTGGTGCCCGGAGGCGGTGAGCGAAAAGCCGTGTGCCTTGCGGCGCAGGCACAGGCTCTCCCCGGCCTGTCTTTCGATCGCGGTAATGGCCTGGGACAACGCCGATTCGGAGATCCGTAGTTCGCTGGCCGCCGAGCCGAGGGTTGTGTGCCCGGGTAGCTCGGCCATGATTTCCAAATGGCGCATCGAATACATAAGCTCACCTTCAGAAGTTGTGCATAAATTTGAAGTTTACCTTACCTGTATCCACTGTCACACTGAAGTTATCCACAACTCAGGGTCGAGTGACAGGTGTCCGAGCCCCCGCTCGCAAGGGAAGCTTCATGACAACAGCACACGCCATCAAGGCGAACCAACGACGCGTCGCCTTCGCCACCGTCATCGGCACCACCGTGGAGTGGTACGACTTCTTCATCTACGCCACCGCCGCCGACTTGGTCTTCTCCAAGCTCTTCTTTGAACCCGCAGGCCAGGAGATTGCGCTGCTGATCTCCTTCGCCTCGGTAGGCCTATCCTTCCTCTTCCGCCCACTCGGTGCGTTTTTGGCCGGGCACTTTGGCGACAAAATCGGCCGCCGGGCCATGCCGGTACTCACCCTGGCGCTGATGGGTGCCTACACCACGCTGATCGGCGTTCTGCCGACCTACGAAACCGCTGGACTATGGGCGCCGGTGCTGCTCTTGTTATTGCGCATCTTGCAGGGTATCTCGGCCGGTGGCGAATGGGGCGGAGCGGTGCTCATGGCGGTGGAGCACGCACCCGAAGGCCACCGAGGCCGAAATGGTTCCTACCCGCAGGTTGGCGTGCCGCTGGGCATGCTGCTCGCCTCGGGCACCATGGCACTGATGACCGGGGTGGTTTCTCCGGGCGACGCGTTTATGGCCTGGGGCTGGCGAGTGCCATTCCTCGTCTCGATTGTGCTGATCCTGGTGGGCTACTTTGTCCGCCGGTCCGTGGACGAGTCCCCGGTGTTCGAGGAGATCGCCGAGCACAAGGCGCAGACCAAGGTGCCGGTCTTGGTGCTGTTCAAAAAACACTGGCCGCTGGTCATCGTCGCCGCGCTGGTATTTGCCGGCAACAATGCCGCCGGGTACATGACCACCGGCGGGTTCTTCCAGTCCTACACCACCAACCCAGAAGGCCCCATTGGCCTGGAGCGCACCGATGTGCTGGTGGCGGTGGCCTTTGGTGCCGCGATCTGGCTGGTCATGACCCTAGTGGCCGGGCTGCTGTCAGATAAGATCGGCCGCAAGCGCACCTACCAGCTGGGCTTCATCGTCTTGGCGCTTTCGCTATTCCCGGTTTTTGCCCTCGTGAACACCGGCTCCTTGGGAATGCTCTACGTAGCCTTCGGGCTGTTCTCCATCGGCCTGGGTCTGACCTACGGCCCGCAGGCGGCGCTGTACTCCGAGCTCTTCCCCGCCTCGGTGCGTTTCTCCGGCGTTTCGATCTCCTACCCGATCGGAGCGATCGTCGGCGGCGCGTTTGCACCGACGATCGCTCAAGCGCTGGTGCAGGCCACCGGTGGAACCACTGCGGTGGCCGTGTACCTGCTGATTGTGGTGGCGGTATCCTTCACCGCGGTCTCGCTGATTCGCGATCGCAGCGGCATCGATTTGTCCTTCCGCAACCAGGCCGAGCAGGAAGTCGGTGCCCTGGTCTTCGACGCGCGCCGTGCACAGCCGGTGAAATCCACGCAAGACGCCTAATTAAACACGGAAGGCACGCCTTGTAAGCGGGCTTTCCGTGTTTAAGGATTACTTCTTGGTGCGTAAGACTTCCAGACGCTGCCAGTACTCGGTGTCGTCGATCTCCCCGGGGGCGAAGCGTTCGCGCAACACCCCTTCTGCACTGGCCGGACCTTGGTGCTGCCAACGGCGGCGCTTGAAGGTGAAGATCAACAAGCCGATCACCAGGAACCAGAAAATCGGGAAGAACCAGAACGGGCCTGGTCCGTAGCTTGCGGCGTGGGCGAGAGTCGTGAACATGATGCTCCTTGGATCGTGGGAACTGATGCATCCACTCTCCCTCGTTCCGCCCGCCAGCACATCCGCCTACGGAAGACACTGTGCTCTGACCGCGTACTCCCCCGGGCACACTGCCGGTACGCTAGGCCATGTATCGGGTGGTGCCCCGCTGATTGATGCGTTGCACCGTGCCCGGGATGGTGAATATGTCGATTATCAGCAAGATCCACAGCACGCCCAAAGGCACCCAGCCGATCAGGATGAAGGTCGTAGCCCAGCCGACGACACCCAGGGCCAGGTACACGACGCCCGCCACTACCTGTCCGAGGTAGAACTTGTGGATGCCCAGCTGGCCGAGGAAGAACCACAGTACATAGGCCAGCAGCATGCTCTTCTGGTTCACCACAACAATGTGGTTGTTAATTTGGATGGGCTGCTGGTGCTCGTAGGGGCGCTGTGGCTGGCCGCCAGTATTTTCCGTCATGGGTACCTCGCTAGTGATCGTTGTGTGATGATTCCACCACTTTATCCGACAACTTGAGAATTGCGTCCCAATCCGGCGTGGGTTACGCGTTGCCCAGCGCTTGACCGGGCGCGATCAATCCGGATTCGTAGGCCAGGACCACCAGCGAGGTGCGATCGCGGACCCCTAGCTTGCCAATGATCCGCGAAACATGGGTTTTTGCGGTCAGCGGGGTGATAAAAAGTTCAGCTGCGATCTCCGCGTTGGTTTTCCCGGTGCCGATCTGCACCAGCACTTCGCGCTCCCGGGCGGTCAGCTCGGCCAGCCGCGGATCGTTGGGAAGCTTCTTCTGGATCCCGGCGGCCACTTGGCTCAGCAGGGTACGGGTGACACTGGGCGAGAGCAGCGAATCGCCTGCCGCCACAATGCGCACCGCCTCGATCAGCTGTGCCGGCTCGGTGTCTTTAACCAGGAACCCGCTGGCTCCGGCGCGGATCGAGTCCAGAATGTACTCTTCGAGCTCGAAGGTGGTCAGCATGATCACGCGGGGGCAGATCGGCGGTGATCTGCGCGGTCGCAGAAATTCCGTCACCGTGCGGCATGCGGATATCCATCAGTACGACATCCGGTTTGGTGGCGCGCGCCAGCTGCACCGCCTCGGTGCCACTGCCTGCGGTGCCCAGCACCGACATGTCGGCTTCGGCCTCCAGCAACGCGCTGAACCCGGCCCGAATCAGCGACTGGTCGTCGACTATCAGTACGCCGATGCTCATGGATTCTCCTGGGGTGCCGGGTAAGATGCCTGCGCTGAGAGTAACGGTACCGCCTAAGGCCTGAACACGTTCGCGCAATCCGCGTAGGCCGTTGCCCTCTTGCGCGGGGCCTAGTCCGATCCCGTCATCGGCCACGCTCACCTGCGCCCGCGTTTCGGTGAGCTGCACGGCCACTTCCACTCGACTGGCCTTGGCATGGCGTACGACGTTGTTCAGCGATTCCTGCACCACCCGATAAATCGTGTTCTCCACTGCGTCATCCATCCAGACAGGCGCGCTGCTCGGCGGTGAGTAGTGCGTTTGGCGCCCGGTGAGCTGGGCGAGCAAATCCGGCAGCTGTTCCAGGCGCTGGCTGGGGATGCGCGGGGCGTCTTGGCGGAGCACCGAGAGGACCTCGCGCACGTCGTTCAGCGACTGTGCGGACCCCGCCTTGATATTGGTCAGGGCCTCAAGCAGTTTGGCCGGATTGAGATCCTTTTCGGCCAAATGCAGGGCGACCGAAGCCTGCACGTTGATCATCGACAGGGAGTGCGCGACCACGTCGTGAATGTCGCGGGCGATCACCAGACGTTCCTGATCGGCGTGGTGCTTAAGCTGCTCGGCTTCGGCGCGGTGGCGCTCAATGCGGTGCAACCTCCCGGCCCGGGCCAGCTCCGCACCCAGCAAGAGCACCACCAGCCAGATCAAACTGAACAGCGGCGGGGACCCTCGCCACTGGAACAGTCCGGCGGCCCCGGCGGCGAAAGCGGCGGCCGATCCCCAGGCCCACCACCGCGCCCCGGAAACCAGGGCGAGCACCAGGGCGATCGCCATCGATACGACGAAAGGGCCCGGCGGGAATCCGGCCACCACGTGGGCCAGGGCGACCGCGGCGCATCCGGCGGCGGTCAGGCCCGGCGATCGCCGGCGGAAAATCAAGAGGACCGGCCCGGCCAGCAACAGCGCCAGCGTCCCGGCCGTGAGATCGACGCCTTGGTGCCAAGCAGCCATATGCGTGCCCACGATCTGGATGACGGCGACGGTCACGGGGAGGAACAGCGCTCGTCTTCTCATGAAACTGAGGATACTCTGGCGGGCCGGGTCAACACATGCTACTGGCGGTGTGCGCGCTGTACTCCCGCATGAGTACGGCGCGCACGCCTAGGGAAGGCGCGGGCTGAGACTAGCGGGCGTTGCGCTCGGCGGCCTCGACCACGTTGTTCAGTAGCATCGCGCGAGTCATCGGGCCCACACCGCCGGGGTTCGGGCTGATCCAGCTAGCAACCTCGGCCACGGCTGGGTCCACGTCGCCGGTGACCTTGCCGTCAACGCGGGAGACACCCACGTCGAGCACGATCGCGCCGGGCTTGATAGCGTCGGCCTTCACAATATGTGGCACGCCGGCGGCGGCGATGATGACATCGGCCTGAGCCAGAAGTTCTGGCAGGTTGGTGGTGCCGGTGTGTGCCAGGGTAACCGTCGCGTTCACGCTACGACGGGTCAGCAACAGCCCGACCGGACGGCCAATGGTCACGCCGCGACCTAAGACCAGCACGTGCTTGCCGTTCAGATCGATATCGTGGCGGGCCAACAGGTCTACACAACCCAGCGGGGTGCAAGGCAGCGGCGAAGTCATCGGGCGATTCACGTTGGCCACCAGACGGCCAAGGTTCATTGGGTGTAGACCGTCGGCGTCCTTGGAAGGATCCATCGCCTCGAGGATGACGTCCTGGTCGATGTGCTTAGGCAAGGGCAGCTGCACGATGTAGCCGGTGCAATCCGGATTTTCGTTCAGTTCGCGGACCTTGGCCAGCAGTTCATCTTGGGTGGTTTCCTCGGGCAGATCCACGCGGATCGACTCGATGCCCACCTCGGCGCAGTCCTTGTGCTTGCCGCCGACGTACCAGGCCGAACCTGGATCATTGCCGACCAAGATGGTGCCCAGACCGGTGGAGTGACCAGCAGCCTTCAGCTTGGCCACACGTTCAGCAAGTTCCTGCTTGATGGTGGCCGCGGTGGCCTTTCCGTCGAGAATGCGTGCGCTCACGCGTATCCTTCCGTAGGCGCCTCGTTGCCAAGGCGGGTGGTGTGCAAACCCAGGCGCGCGGCTCGCACGATTAGCTCCCCGGTGGTTACCCACCTAACGCCAGTCACGCGTTCCAGTGTAGCGAAAATCGGTTCGGGAATGAGAGCGCAGTGCGCAGGGTTACCTTTGGATGTGTACTCAACAATTGTGATCGGGGCCGGGCAAGCCGGGCTCTCAGCTGCCTACCATCTGGCCAAGCGCGGTGTGGACATCCTCGTGCTCGATGCAAACCCCGGTCCTGGAGGCGCGTGGCAGAACCGTTGGGACTCGCTCACCTTGGGCGCGACGCACCATATTCACCCGCTGCCAGATTTCCCGTTGGAGAATCAGGACTCCACCCGGCCCGCGTCGGCCGTGGTTAAGGAGTACTACGGCGAGTACGAGCGACGCTTCAACTTACCGGTGCGCCATTCGGCCACGGTCACCTCGGTAACGCGGTTGGAGAACCACTTTGAGGTGCACGCCGATCAGCTCTACACCGCTCGCACCGTTATCAACGCGACCGGCACCTGGTCCAACCCGTTCTGGCCGGTGTACCCCGGACAGTTTGACGGACCACAGGTGCATACCAACGGGTTCATCTCCCCGTCCCAGTTCTCCGGGCGAGTGCTAGTAGTCGGAGCCGGGGCTAGCGCCACACAATTTATTGTGCAGCTGCGTGAGGCCGGGGTCGACACCCTCTGGTCCACTCGGCGAGCGCCCGATTGGCGGGAATTCGCCGGCGCCGAATGGGGGCTGGATGTGGAGCGCCAGGTTAATGAGCGCACTCGTGCTGGGTTACCGCCCAAGTCGGTAGTCGGTACCACCGGTTTGCTGCTGAACGAGAAGATGCGCGCCGGGATCACTTCCGGGGCGCTGGTTTCCCGCGGCAAGATCGCCCGATTGGAATCTGACGCGGTGGTGTTTGACGACGGAACGCGGGAGAAGATCGACGCGATACTCTGGGCGACCGGCTTCCGTCATGCCCACCGCCATTTGCGCAACCTCAAACTTCATACTGAGGCCGGCGGCATCGTGATGGAGGAAGATGGGGTTTCGGCTTCCGCGATGCCGGGGATCTTTTTTGTCGGCTACGGTGCCTCGGCTTCTACGTTGGGGGCCACCCGGGCCGGTCGAAAGGCTGCGCTGGCTGCCGCGAAGTACTTGGGCGACGCAACGTAGATCACGCAATTGGTAGAAAAACGCTGGCGGGCGCTAACTTAGAACCCATGAACCAGTACATCGTCACCCTGTCTTGCCTCGACCGCCCCGGTATTGTCCACGCCATTTCCGGAGGTCTTTTGGGTGCCGGTTGCAATATCACCGAGTCGCAGCAGTTCCTCTCCCCCGAAACCGGCACGTTCTTCATGCGGATCCAGGTTGAGACCGAACAGTCCTTGGATCAGGCTCGTGCGTCTTTGGCACCGATTCGCGATCAGTTTGCGATGTCGTTGAAGGTTGCTGACGCGGCCGATCGGGTGCGCACCATGATCATGTGCTCCAAGGCCGGCCATGCGCTCAATGACTTGCTGTTTGCGCAGCGTGCCGGAACGCTGGCCATCGACGTGCCGGTGATCGTCTCCAACCACCTGGATCTCAAGCCGATGGCAGATTTTTACGGTGTGGACTTTGTGCACCTGCCGGTAACCAAAGAGAACAAGTCGCAGGCTGAAGCGGAGCTGCTTAAGCTCGCCGAAGATTACAACATCGAACTGGTGGTGTTGGCCCGCTACATGCAGATCCTCTCCGACTCGTTGTGCGAGCGGATGGAGGGGCGCGTGATCAACATTCACCACTCGTTCTTGCCTTCCTTTAAGGGCGCCAAGCCTTATCACCAGGCCTACGCTCGCGGTGTGAAGCTGATCGGCGCGACCGCACACTACGTCACCGCGGATCTGGATGAGGGGCCGATCATTGATCAGGAAGTCACTCACGTGTCGCACACCCGCACCGCCGAGCAATTAGTGGAGTTGGGTCGTAGCGTTGAGGGTCGCACACTGACTCGTGCCGTGCAGTGGCATGCCGAGCATCGCGTGATGCTCGACGGTCAGCGCACAATCGTCTTCTCGTAACTCGCACCGGGCTCGCCCGCCAATTAGAGTAGGTGGCATGAGCCACATTATTACTATTGACGGGTCGACTCCCCAGGTCGGCAACAACGTATTTATCGCACCCACCGCCGTGTTGAGCGGAGACGTGGTCCTGGCCGATCAGGCCAGCGCCTTCTACGGGGTGTCTGTGCGCGGGGATTCGGCCCCTATTCGCGTTGGTGTTGGCACCAATTTGCAGGACAACGCGGTGCTTCACGCCGATTCGGGTTTCCCTTGCACATTGGGCGCTGGAGTATCCGTGGGACATTCGGCGGTAGTGCACGGTGCCACCGTGGGCGACGGTTGCCTGGTGGGTATGAGCGCGACCATTATGAATGGCGCGGTCATTGGTGAGCAGTCGTTGGTGGCCGCCGGGGCGCTAGTACTCGAAGGCACACAGGTTCCGCCGCGTTCATTGGTTGCCGGTGTGCCGGCCAAGGTGCGCCGTGAGCTCAGCGATGAGGAAGTGGCCGGGCTGAACGTCAACGCCGAGCACTACCTTGAACTATCTGCCAAGCATTTGGCTGCGAACGCCTAGGCTTCAGCAAATTCTAGGGCCAGCGCTCCAGCCCGCCACCCGATCGTCAGCTGCTGCGCCATGGCTTCTGCGTCAAGTGCCTCGTTCGGCGTCATGAAATAGGTATTAACCCGGAGCTTTTGTTCGGGATCAAGTTCTGTGGAGAGCAAGACCAGTGGCCGGTGGCCGGCGATCTTGACCGTCCGGAAGAGTCCGCAGTGCCGGCCGATGTGGTGGATCGGGCAATTGAGGTCGGCCGAGGCGATGTCGGTGAGTCCGCCCTTTTCCCACGGATCCAGATGGTCCAGTTCGCAACGTTCGGCGGGCATACTGCAGCCAGGGTAGGAGCAGCCTCGGTAGGCGGCCCGGATCGCTCGGCCTTGGGCTTTGGAGAAGAGCCGTTGAGTTCGACCGAGGTCCAAGGGCAGAGAAGCGCCATTGAGTACTAGCGGGTAAATGCCGGCGGTACACAGCGCGGCTCTGGCTTCACCGGGCGATAACGGGATTCCGCTGGAGGTGACGGCGAAATCTTGTGCTTGGCGTTGCATCTTTTCCCAGTTCATCACGATGCTCACCTGCGCTGAGCCGAATCCCGGTTCAGGCTGCGAATCAGTTGTCCGGTTAGTCATGAGTAAGGCCATCAGGCCGATCAGCCGTCGTCGTTCGGGCTTCATCTCTTCCCACGGAGCTGCGGGTTCCGGAGTTTGTGAGTCGCTCGAATCGGCCGGTGCGTCGTCGGGATCCTCGCTGTCAGGATCGTCGTCCGGATCGTCGCTGCCCGGATCTTCGTCCGGATCGTCGGCGGCGGGTGAGTCGTCCGGATCCTCGTCGTCCGGGCCGGAGCGGTTTCCACCCTTGGCCCAGTCGGGCATTGTTTCTTCGTCGTCCCAGTCGCTGCCCGGCTCGCCGGTGAAATGAGCCTCGGCGTCCTTTAGACGCTCGCGGTTGCCGGCCACGGTGGCAGGGTTATCCACCTTGGCAAAAAATGCCTCAATGAACGCGGCGTGCGAGGGCAAAACTCGCAAAACATATTCCACGAGTCCCTGGCGCGTGCCCCGCTTGAAGATGCCGATGCATTCAAGCAGGGCTTTAAGTGGGCGCTTGCCGGATTTCACTTCGGCGACAAGGTCATTGATGTGTTTGCGGGCCGACTTGGGTTCGGCGTTGAGGAAAGCAACGGATTTGGCTTGGAGCTGGCGCAGTTTGTCCCGGCCGGCTTTGCCCTCGCCCAGATCTTTGCGGGCCGAATGCAGTTTGCTTGCCGTTGCGGCAACGAGCCGCGGGTCCACGGTAGGGTCGGTGAACGTGGCGGCGAGTTCCGGCAGCCACGGATCGAGCTGTTGGCCAGCCTCATCAATCCGGCCAATGAGGCAGTCGGCTTGGACCAACCGGTCCCCCGCGGTACTGCGCGGAATGTCCAACCAGTCATGCATCAACCCGCGGGCACTTTTGAAGTGAGTGCGCCCGGCGATGGTGTGGCCATGGGTGGCTTCGATCTGTTCCAGCGTGGGGTTGGTGCCGGCGTCGGTGATGGCTTGAAAGGAGGCTTGATCAAGTTTGTGCGCGCCGGTACGACGAAGCGCGTGGGCGGCGTGAAGCTGTGTGCGCGATTGCTGCTGGCCGAGGTGCTCGGTCAAGAGTGCAAAATAGGCCGCGTGGCCGGCGGTCAGATCTGTCTGGGACAACACAGCAGTAGCGCTGGCGGTCAATTGGGCCGCCGTGGCCAGATCCTTGAGTGCTTGTGCTGTGTCCATGGAAACGAGTTTGCCCCGCAGTTACTGATCTGCGGGGCAAGCTCGAACGGGCTGTGGATATTTACGCGGTAGCGAAGGCGGATGCGCTCTGCCGGGTCCTTTGGGTTACGGGCTTGGCCGCGGATCGCGAGGCGTTCGACGCTGCGCGGGCGGCAAGCAGTCCACGTTCCAGATCGGCGATCAGATCTTCGACCTCTTCGATGCCCACCGAGAGGCGGACCAGGTTGGCCGGGATCTCCAGTTCGGTGCCAATCAGCGATGCGTGAGTCATTTCGCGCGGATAACAGACCAGCGATTCCACCCCGCCTAAGGAGACCGAGAGCTGGAAGTACTCCATGGATTCAGCGAAGGCGCGGGCGCCGGCTTCATCGGTGAGCTGCAGCGAAACAATGCCGCCAAAACCGCGCTGCTGGCGCTTGGCCAGTTCGTGCCCGGGGTGGGTTTCCAGACCCGGGTAGTACACGCGGGTCACTTCTGGCTGCGCGTCAAGCCAGCGGGCCAGCTTATCGGCGGTGGAACAGTGACGTTCCATGCGCAGGCCCAGGGTTTTCAGTCCGCGGGCGGCCAGGTAGGAATCCTGCGGTCCGGCCACCGCACCGCCGGCAAACTGCTGATAGCCGACCGCTTCGGCCAGGGACTGGCCGCGGAAGAGGTGATCGGCCACAATTACCGCACCACCGAGCACGTCGGAGTGCCCGCCGATGTACTTGGTGGTGGAGTGAACTACCGCGTGCGCGCCGAAGTCCAGCGGACGCTGTAGATAAGGGGTAGCGAAGGTGTTATCAACCACCAGCAGCGCACCAATTTCCTTGGCCAGCTGGGCCCAGCCGGCTAGATCGGCGATGCCAAGCAGTGGGTTGGACGGGGTTTCCACCCAGAGCAGGGCGGTATTGGGTTGCAGTGCAGCTCGCACCGAATCCAAGTTGGTGATGTCCACCGCCGAGGAGGTGATGCCCCATTTGCTGTGCAATTTGGAGATCAACCGGTTGGTGCCGCCGTAACCGTCGGCGCCCAGAACGATGTGATCGCCCGGTTCCAGCACGGCACGCAGCAGCGCATCTTCGGCGGCGATACCTGAGGCGAAGGCAAAACCGGCCGCGCCGTTTTCTAGGATGGTGAGCTGGTCTTGGAAACCATCTCGAGTGGGGTTGGAGCCGCGGGAGTATTCGTGCCCGGATCGCAGTACGTTAATACCGTCCTGGATGAAGGTGCTGGTCTGGTAGATCGGCGGAACAACCGCGCCGGTGTGTGGGTCTTTTTCCTGGCCTGCGTGTACGGCCTGAGTGTTGAAGCCAGTCATCATGCTCCTTGAGTTTGTGGGGCCAGGGCCCGGTTTAGTGCATTATCAAGCGCGCGGTTCAGGTCTGCGAGCAGATCCACAGGATCTTCAAGCCCGACCGAAAGGCGCAGGGTGGAGGCGTTCAGGCCAGCGTCGGCCAACTGATCGGCCGAGAGCCGGCAATGGGTCATGGTGGCCGGGTGCAAAATCATCGTGCGGGTGTCCCCCACGTTCGCGGCCAAACTGATCAGTTCTAGCCCATCAATCACCGGGGAAACTAGCGACGGGTGTGCCAACTCGATGGCCAGCACGCAGCCGGTGCCCTTGGGGGTGAGCTGTTGGGCCACGGTGTGGCTCGGGTGGCTGGATTGTGAGGGGTGATGGATGGCCGCGATGCCCGGGTGGCCGGAGAGCTCTTGGATCAGGGTGCTCACGCTGCGCTGTACATGCGCTGCACGCACCGGCAAAGTTTCGATGCCGGCCAAAATGCCTTGGGCGCTGGCCGGAGCTAATGCCGGACCTAGATCGTGCAGGAACTTGGAACGCACCAGCATCGCATAGGCAGCAGAGCCGTGGCGTTCGAGCAAGGAAGTATTGTTCAACCGCACGCGTGGGGCGGCAATCTGTGGCCAACGCAGCGGATCGGAGAAGTCGAACTTTCCCGAATCCACCACCACGCCGCCAAGTACCGAGCCGTGGCCGGCCAGACCCTTGGTGGCCGAGTGGACCACAATATCCGCGCCAAAATCTAGTGGGCGGAAGTTCAACGGGGTGGCCAGGGTGTTATCCACGACCACCGGGATGTTGTGCTCGTGGGCGATCGCCGAAATAGCGGGAAGATCGGCCACCGTGCACAGCGGGTTGGACACGGACTCTAGGAAAAACGCGCGGGTCTCATCCTCGATGGCCCCGGCCCAGGCTGCCGGATCGGCTTGGTCAACAAAGCTGACGCGGATGCCAAAGTCGGCGAAGGAGTCGGTCAGTAGGTCCACCGTGCCGCCGTATAGCGAGGAAGACGCCACAATGTGCTTAGGTCCCTGGGTCAGCGCCAACAGGGACAGTGAAACAGCTGCCTGTCCCGAGGCGGTGGCCACCGCCTGAGCTCCACCTTCCAGCGCGGCTACACGCTGCTCGAGGATCGAAACGGTGGGGTTACCGGTGCGTGAGTACGTGAACCCGGACTGGCGCATAGCGAACTTTTCGATCGCTTCAGCATGGGATTCAAATTGGTACGCTGCGGAGTTATGTAGTGGTGGCAGCATCGGGCGGAAATCTCCGCTTGGTCGATACCCTGCGTGGACCGCGTCGGTTCCTTGGCTCATAGCTCCTTCTCGTTTCCTAGCGAGGGAGTGCACCGAAAGATGTAACCCGTACCAAAGCCCGAACACTGACTTGGTACGAGGCACAGTGCGCTTAAAAGCGTTCGGAACTGCTCCATCGTCCCTGGCATTAGCACCTTTCGGTTTCCCGATGGTTGCTGCGACGTCTTCGAGCCAGATCTCTTAGTCGCTCTTGATGGTTTGTTGTTCTTCCATGGTTCGATATCTGCCCCGGGCGGTGCAAGCGGCATCGGGCTCACGGCTTCATACAAGGTCGCCACGCTTCATATGTCGCCAAGTTGTCATGATGACACGGGGTTTACGACCTGTTTATGACGCGCCACTTTGAGCATAATCCTTGGAATCTAGCATTTTTGCCCTGCTAGTGTGACGACTCGAAGGCTAGAGATGACACACTGTTACGGTTTTAGCCCAGCACCTCAACGTCAAAGCTGGCGACCACCGCACGCACTTCTTCCAAATAACGCTGCGCTTGATCGGTGAGCGGGATCCCGGCGTGGTCGATCCAACCGATCTCGATTCGCTCGTCGATGGACAGCGGGATGGCAACGATGGAGGGATCAAGCTCGTCGCTGATGATGCCGGTGGAGATGGTGTACCCGCCCAAGCCGATCATGAGGTTAAAGATCGTGGCGCGGTCCGAGACTTGAATTTCGCGTTGGCTTGAACGGGTGGAGAGCACCTCTTCGGAAAAGTAGAAGGAGTTGTTTGCACCCTGGTCGAAGGTAAGCCGCGGCAGGTCCTCGAGGTCTTCAAGCGTCACCTGTGCACGCGAGGCCAGCGGGTTGCTGCGCGAAATAAAAATGTGCGGATCGGCCAAGAACAGCGGATGGAAGACAAGCCTGGATTCGCGCAGCAGCTTGTCGATCACTTTCCGGTTGAAGTCGTTGCGGTACAAGATCCCAATGTCGCTACGTAGAGTGCGTACGTCCTCGATGATTTCCTCAGTGCGGGTCTCCCGGAGCGAAAATTGGTACTCCTCTGCGCCGCTGGCCTGAACCATGCGCACAAAGGCATCAACCGAAAATGAGTAGTGCTGCGTGGAGACACCAAGCAAGCGCCGAGCCGAAGGCCGGCCGAGGTAGCGATGTTCAAGAAGCTCCACCTGCTCCAGGACCTGGCGTGCATAACCCAGGAATTCTGCCCCCTCGGGGGTGAGTGTCACTCCCCTTGCGGAGCGGACCAACAGGGTGCGCCCCACTCGTGCTTCGAGCTCTTTCATGGCCGCGGACATGCTGGGCTGCGCGACGTAAATTAGGTCGGCGGCACCGGAGATGGAGCCCTCGGTAGCGACCGCGGTGAAGTAGCGAAGCTGTTGCAATGTTAAACCGCTTGTTCCTTGAACCATAGATTCAGTCTATATGAATCCATAGTTATATCGAGTTACCTGATATCAATGAAGACCCTGCATGATGGACGCATCGACTTACTTTCGGCCTGCCCAGGCCCTCATCACAAGATTGGCCGCCATGGCAGACGAGCTCACTTTCAGCATTAGCACCACCAAATTCGACGAGAATTACACTCCCTGTGCCACCTCACGAGTGACCACAAACTTCGCAAATCTGGCCCGCGGCGAGAACCGCCAACAGAACCTGCGCAACGCCCTGACGATGATCAACCGTCGCTTCAATTCGCTGGCTCACTGGGACAATCCTGCCGGCGATCGTTATGAGCTCGAACTGGAAATCATCTCGGCCAACGTGCATTTTGCCGCCGAGAATGAAGAGCAGGATTTTCCGCTTCTTGAAGTTCTAGACACCATCGTTGTCGACCGCCTCACCGGTACCCGTAGCCATGGCATGGTGGGCAATAATTTCTCTTCTTACGTCCGCGATTATGACTTCAGTGTGGTGCTTCCGGCGGCCAGCAACGGCTCGGGTGCTCCTAAGTTACCTGAAGATTTCGGCGACCTTCACGGCCAGCTCTTCCAGCATTTCTTGGATTCGGAAGCCTACCAGCAGCGTTTTAACCAGTTGCCAGTGGTCGCCATCAGCGTCTCCACTTCCAAAACCTACTACCGCACCGGCAATAGTCACCCAGTCCTTGGCTTGGAATACCAGCAGGACGAGAACTCCCTGACCGATACCTACTTCGGCAAAATGGGTTTGCAGGTGCGCTACTTCATGCCTGCAGGTTCCGTAGCTCCACTGGCTTTCTACTTCCGTGGCGATCTACTCAATGACTACACCAACCTGCAGTTGATCAGTCTGATTAGCACCATGGAGACCTTTCAGAAGATCTACCGCCCCGAGATTTACAACGCCAATTGTGCTGCCCCGTCGGTCTACCGTCCAAGCCTGAGCGCTCAGGACTTCGCTCCGACTCGGATCGACTACGACCGCGAAGAACGCACCCGACTCGGAGCTAGCCAGGGTAAGTACACGCAGGAGCACTTCATCATCCCTAATCAAGAATTGCTCAACCAATTTTCCGCCACCTGCCCAACTCCTGTCGCCTGAGAATCGAAAGATAAACGATGACTTCAAAGCTAATTCCAACCTCAATCGTCGGCAGCCTCCCCAAGCCTTCATGGCTGGCCCAACCTGAGACCCTGTGGTCCGATTGGAAGCTCCAAGGTTCCGAGCTGAGCGAAGGAAAGCAAGATGCCATGCGCGCTGCCGTACTGGAGCAGACTCAGCGTGGCATCGACATCATTAGCGATGGCGAACAGACCCGTCAGCACTTCGTCACAACCTTCATTGAGCACCTGAGCGGTGTTGACTTTGAAAAGCGTGAGACCGTGCGCATCCGCAACCGCTACGACGCAAGCGTGCCCACTGTTGTTGGTGCAGTAGAGCGAAAAAAGCCAGTATTTGTTGACGATGCAAAGTTCCTGCGTTCATACACTGACAAGCAGATTAAGTGGACGTTGCCTGGCCCAATGACCATGGTGGACACCTTGTATGACGCTCACTACCAGAGCCGCGAAAAATTGGCCTGGGAGTTCGCTACCATCCTGAATCAGGAAGCCAAGGAACTCGAAGCCGCTGGAGTGGATGTCATCCAGTTCGACGAGCCAGCGTTCAACGTCTTCTTTGACGAAGTTGCTGACTGGGGCATCGCAGCGCTGGAGCGCGCATGCGAAGGGCTAAAAGCTGAAACCGTCGCTCACATCTGTTTCGGTTACGGCATCAAGGCCAATAACGATTGGAAGGCCACCCTCGGAGCTCAGTGGCGCCACTACGAGAAGTCCTTCCCACTGTTGCAGGCTTCAACCATCAACACCGTATCTTTGGAATCGCACCACTCCAACGTGCCGATTGAAGTCGTTGAGATGGTCCGCGGCAAGAAGGTCATGCTCGGCGCCATCGATGTGGCCAGCGAAACCGTTGAAAGCCCAGAAGAAGTCGCACAGACCCTGCGCAAGGCGTTGGAATTTGTGGACGCGGACAAGCTGATTGCGAGCACCAACTGTGGCATGGCACCGTTCCCTCGCGACACTGCGCTGGCAAAGCTCAGCGCTTTGAGCGCCGGAGCGTCCATCCTGCGCGAGGAGCTCGTCGGTGCCAGCGTCTAAGGTCACCATCGACGCTACCGATTCGCTGTCCGCGGATGACTTCAAAGCTGTCTTCCGCGGACATCCGGGTGGTGTCAGCGTCATTACGGCAGATGCTGGCGACGGGCCCGTTGCGCTCACTGCCACCTCGGTGGCATCAATCAGCGTTGATCCACCGCTATTGGTCTTTTCGATCTCGGCGTTATCTTCGGCTGCCGACGTTCTTTCTCGTGCGGCAACGATCGTCGTTCATAGCCTGGATGTGCACGACCTTGAGGTTGCCAAACTGGGTGCAACCAGCGGCATTGACCGCTTCGCACAGAGCCAGTCGTGGACACGTTTAAGCACCGGCGAAACGGTGTTTGACAACGTCCGTGCGTGGGTCCGCTGCGAAGTTATTGAACGGATTCAGGCCGGAACTTCCACGGTGATTGTTGCCCGCGCTCTGCAGGCGCACATTGAACGTGATGCTCAGCCGGGCGAACTTGGTGACGCGTTGGTTTACCACAACCGTTCGTGGCATCACCTCAACGAAAATTCACGCCTAAACGGTTAAAACTCTTCGGCCGCCGTCTCATAGACGGCGGCCGAACAGCTTTAGCTGGTCCAATGGCTCTTTGCGTTAGTGCTTGGTCGACTTTCGACGTCCGAGAGCAACAAAGACCGCACCGGCAAGGGCCACCAGCAGCCCCGCTACTCCAGCGGTGACTCCGTCAAAGCCAGTGTTCGCCAGTACTGGTGTTGCGGAGTCGGCGCTCTTCTTTGTGTCTTGCTTCTTAGCCGAAGGCGCTGCACTGACATCACCGGCAGGCTCGATTTCTGCGCTAGCCGACGCAGATTCACTCTCCGATGGAACCATCTCCTGATCAGTTTGTGGTTCGTCGATATCATCGTCTTCTTGCTCCGGCTGGATCCCGAAGAACAATTCAAGGTAGTACGCTCGCAGTTGGGGATTATGGGCAAAGACTTCTTCGAGGAACGCCTGGAACTCAGTGGCGTCTTCATCGCTTTCGATACTTTCGGCGATGAATGGCAGCATCAGGTCAAGCAGTTCGAGGCCTTGGTCGGTGCTTAAGTAAGCTTCCCACTGGGCTTCATCCCAGTCGAAGCTTTCCTCGGGAAGAAGGTCGGTAATGGACTCCCAGAAAGCCAGCTCTTCGTCGGAAAGCTCGGATTCTTCGTCCCAGATGTCATCTTCAGCAAACAATTCGTCAAGAAGACGGTTCATCTCCTGCCCGGCTTCAGTTTGCTCGAAAGCTTCCCATTGAGCTTCGTCCCAATCCTCGCTGCCCTCAGGCATCAGAGCATCGATTTGGGCCCAGCGAGGGTCTTCGTCCTGGTCTGCAACGTCCGTTGGCGTGCTCGTGGACTCTGCTGACTCACTTGCTTCGGCGGTAACCTCCGTTGTGGCTTCGGGCTCCGGGGCCGACGAGGATTCTGCCACCATAGGCTCAGATTTGGCGGCCTCATCGGGCTGGCCAGTTTGTGTCTCCGAGGGCTCAGGTGTCGGGGAAATAGCAGGTTCTGACGTTGCGGTTTCGACAGGCTCTTCTACATCTGGAATCGCTTCTGACTCAGTCGAAACGACGGCCACTTCTGATTCGATGACTTCTTCTACAGGCGATTCCGGTGCAACAGTAACGACGACTGGCTCCGTCGGAGAGTCAACTGACGCTGAAGATTCAGCTGGACTCGAATTGGCCTCGTCCGTAACCACTTCTGCATTTGCTGCCGGGCCACAAAGCACCAATCCTGAGATTAGTGCAGTGGACATTGCTGCCGTGCCTAATTTAGTTTTCAATTATCCTGCTTCAAAGGGTGCGAATCGGCGTAATGCATCACGTCATCATGAATCATGAATTTGCAAATAAATACATGCTGACCTGTGCCGATAGATTGATGATTGAATCTAACGTAGCCCATTAACTGAAGAACCACAATGGAATTTTCTCACAAATCGCTAGGGGCAATCGCCGAATCAATGACTGTCTATTCGGCTTTTTGTCCACGAAGCAGTTCTTGTATTTCGGCGGTCACGGCATTTAGCGCCAGTTGGACCTCTACCGCTTTTCTCTTCCATTCTTCGTTCGATTCGTCGTCCACGAACGCGCGCAACCCTGCATCGTCACGATCAACGGCGCCTAGCCAATTCTTCGGCAATCGCTCCGCACCTAGCGCGCCGACCAGCGCCGCCGCTTCGGCACCCATGTCAGTGCTCTTTTCCTTGTCGACATGACCGCCACGACGGCGGAGCTGTCCAAGGCGCAATAACGATTCAAGCTCAAACATGAGCGTCGCTTGTCTCACTGCGAGTTCGCGGTCCTTCGCCGCGATTGATCGGGCGTTGCGCCGATCCAACGCCGACACAATCAACGCAACAATGGACGCACCAACGGCAACCACCACAGCGGCCGCCTGAACCCAGAGGGTTGTCTCTTCTGTAGTCATAACTGAACTATAGGAAGTGCCGCCGACACTTTGGACTAACTATGCACCGTTCAGATTGGTCCACGGCGCCCCGCGTCCTGAACCGTGTCCAACATGAACTCACACCATGCGTGGGCCGCCGATACGGAAAAGTCCGCATTGTGCGGATATAGATCGAAGCGCGCCTCGCTGGAACCATGCTCGGCGCTTCTTGATTCGCCAAGGCCTACTGCAACTACAGATAGCTAGCCGAGAATGCACCTCGTGGGCTGCTACGCGTCCGCACCACTGCCAAGGCTGGGCAAGTGCACGCCAAGACTTAAATGGGCGTCCCGTACAAGTTCCGATTTGTCCGGCTTCTCTGGTTCTTGACCTCGGCACACAACTACGTCCCGAACCGATATGGCGCCTACCGGCGGTTGGACTCGGCAACCATCGCGCCGGCATGGAGCACGGCTCCGGACACCACCAGCAGCCCGCCTCCAGCCGGTTCTCCGAGCACGAAAACGATTAGGCCGATTACTACCAACGTCCATCCGATAACCATTGTCGAGGTGGAACCTGCTGAGACCTTCCGGCCATTGCGCTCTGAAGTTTGAGTCATACCCTGATTCTATCCACTGGATCATTTCCACGCAGACCAATACGCTCGGCGCTCGACGATTGAGTGCACTTCTGACGCCGGACTTGTCCAGCTACAGACAGAACAGACACAATAGCCATGTACCCACCGATGATTGGAATTTCCTTGATCCTTCGTGTTCTCGTCCCCTGGCAGGATCTCGTCGACGAGTTGACGCTTCCCGGCATAGAACCGATCCTGTGGCACATCGACGATGATCCGCACGATGCGCCTGAAGCCGACGTCCTGGTCACCGAACGTCCGAGCAACCCTCGTCTACGTTCAAGAGTCTCTCGCATCAAGGGACTGAAGCATGTCCACCTGCTTTCCATCGGATACGAGTGGGTTCTGGAGCATCTTCCGAAACAAGTGTCATTAACAAATTCCAAGGGTGCCGTGGAAGACGCCACCGCCGAACACTGCCTTGCTTTGGTTCTGGCATCTCTGCGCCAGCTGCCGCGAGTCGGCCAGCAGCAGCGCGAGCGCCAGTGGACCAGAACATGGACCAGCTCGCTGCACGGGTCTAAGGTGGTGCTCCTTGGTGCTGGTGGAGTGGGCAGCGAAATCCGCTCGCGGTTGCTGCCCTTCAAACCTGCCGAGCTAACTTCTATTGCGCGCGCCGAACGAGTCCATGAGCAGGGCTACCCCGTTCATTCCTTCAATCGACTCTGGGCTATTCTTCCTACCGCCGATGTGGTGATTGTTGCCCTGCCACAGACCCCGGAAACCAAGCAACTTATCGATGCCGAATTCCTCTCGGCAATGAAAAACGGCTCGCTACTGGTCAATGTGGGACGCGGGCCCCTCATCGACACCGAAGCGCTGGTGCAGGAACTGCAATCCGGCAGGCTGCATGCGGCCTTGGATGTCACCGACCCCGAGCCGCTGCCGGCACATCATGCACTGTGGAGCGCACCGAATTGCATCATCACCCCTCACATGGCCGGAGACACCGACCAGTTCATTGCTCTGGTCAGCGAACTGGCAGTAAATCAGGTCATTGCCTTTGCGCACGGTGAAAAACTCGCCAACCGAATCATCAATTGACTCGGCGTTGAGCAGCCGATCCCCTAGGCTGGTTCCTACGATGGATACCAGAGTTAAAACGCATCAGACCGGCGGACGAGTCCGCGACATCGCCGAGCAGGATCATGCTGGTGAGGATGAGTTCCGCGTTGATGTAGAACGCATCCGCTTCTCTCCGTATTTTTCACGTCTCTCATCGGTGACGCAGGTGATTCCGCAGGGTGGTTCGGGAACCCTGGTGCATAACCGTTTGACGCATTCGCTCAAAGTCTCAGCAGTGGCTCGCTCCATCGCGATCAACCTCAGATCAACAGATGAATCAACTAGGAGACTAATCTCCGATTTGGGCGGTTGTGACCCTGTAGTTGTACAGGCGGCGGCCGCAGCACACGACCTAGGCCACCCGCCTTTTGGTCATCTTGGCGAGCAAGAACTCGATCGGGTCGCCCGTAATATGTTGGGCCTGCCGGACGGTTTTGAGGGCAATGCTCAGAGCTTTCGCATCCTTACCGCTTTAGACAGTTGCGGAGCCACTCCACGCGGAATGAACCTCACGCGAGCAGTTCGGGCAGCGGTTTTGAAGTACCCATGGACGCGCAATGAATGGCGAAGCAAGGGACCAATTTCCCCAGAGCTACTGCCCCGCGGCATCGGCACAGACCCCTCTGCTGGGGCGATGAAATACTCTGCCTACGATATCGAAGCCGCAGAGATGGCCGATGTACTTTCGGTATTTCCTGGAATAGCCCAATATCAGCAGACCTTGGAATGCTCGGTAATGGATATTGCTGACGACATCGCTTACGCGGTCCATGACCTTGATGATTTCTACCGCGCCGGAATCTTGCAGTACACGAGCGTCTCGGCCGAATTACGTGCGTGGCTTGATCATTCAGCTCAACTTAAAACACTGAAGACGGCAGAGTTGGATCAGCGCCAGCCAGGGCATGCATTGGAACTAACTTGGCGTCGCCTTGTGGCGAAGGACCCATGGATCGCCAATCCTGATGCATTCCGTGATTCCGTGCGACGAGTGGACCATGACTTGGTTGATGGACTTCTAGCCGTTCCTTACGACGGAGGGCTGCAGGCCGATCGTGCAGTGACCGCATTTACGCGCCGCTGGATCGACAGGCTCCAGGCATCGGTGACGGTTGATCGGACACCTATTGTTCGTAGCGGCCATATTCGCCTGAGCGAGGAGGCCTGGCATGACGTTGTTGTCCTCAAGTTTGTACATTCACGTTTCGTCCTAGACCGTTCCGACTTGGCCGTGTATCAGCGCGGTCAGACTAGGATCATCCGCTCGTTGGCAGAAGGATTTAATACCTGGCTCAATGATCCAGATGACGCCGGCCGCGCACCGCGACGGCTTTTAGATTCGGTAGAAGCAACCACCGAGGAATACCGTCATCTTCGAGAGACCAACCCTGAACTGTTCTCTCAGGCTGGGCCGAACGAAATTCAACGGTTGGGTCAGGCACGAGCCATCGTCGATTACATTGCTTCATTCACCGATACACAAGCAGTCTCGTTGAACTCACTACTCACGGGAACCTCTGACAGTCTTTGGGAAGCAGGCCGAGGGCTGTAACCGCTGTTGGCGGTTCGGCCCAATCCCGAGCTACACGGCTAGTGCTAGTTCGGAGAGTTCCTCAGCAACAATCTTCTGCATCAAGGAATAGGTCTGCTCGGGATTAATTCCTGCGTTGAAGTGTCGTGCCATGAGTACAGCCATCCGGTCAGCGGCTTCATTAAAGCAATTGCCGTTGTGCCCACGCACCCAAATAGCACGAGTGTCTCCCCTGCGACGCGCCATCGCTACATCAATCGCGATGTCATGAGCGCCCCGTTGGCCCTGAAGTCCACTGACGGCATCATTTACGGATTTGACCAACGCCTTGCAGTCGCTGAATATGATGAGGTCCGAATCTACGGGCGTGTGGCGAAGCGCCAATAATGCCCCCGTGGTTTCTGCCATCAACGGACTACGTGAAAAACGCTTGGGTGTAACTTGCGAAGCCCAATGTCCTTGCATGGTGACCATGGCTCCGGCACCTCGATCTTGTCCATGATGAGGAAGCGAACCGTCGGTATAAGCAATGACCGAAGACCGTGATTGATAGGCCTGCCGGGTAGCAGCCAGGGCCTGCGTGTTCACGTGATTTGCAAGTTCCATATTGAGGCCGAATAACCATGCAGGATTCAGGCAAAAAACTGGGTTCGACGCTAGCTCTTGATGACCGAGTCCGTCACGATTCGAGATGAGAATGTCTATCGCACCGGAACAAGCAATACGGCTACTGCCAGTAAACTCCGCGATGACATCGAGAATCGCCACATCTAACTCGCCGCTGCCACAAGTTCCGGTCAGGGTGATGACCGGACGATGGATGGAATCACACAGCGTGACGGCGAAATCGAAGTGCAGGCCCCTCTGACTGCGTTGAGCCAGATGTCCATGCGACATTATCGACGAAGAAAATGGCACGTAGCCATGTTTTTGCCCTGTTGCGTCACGCGTAAATGCGGAGCGCTCTACAACGGCAAGAATTCTGGTGGGTTGTGTTTGGCGCGCCTCGGTAGCAAATCTCCGCACCCCATCAGCATCTAAAACTATGGATATCCGAGATCCTGGGAAATGAGTAGTCATCATTCCTCCTAGCGCCTAAATGACTTGAAAATGATCCTACTGCCATTCACCGACACTTTGGTTTCTGACGCGTTAAATATCCTGTTTCTTTGGCGATAAAAGCAATTAGTGAATCCAACAATTCCAGCACCGACCCTCGTTGTACCGACTTTCACCACGTGAGGTCCCACTGTAATGCGCCGGAAGAATCGGACTGTATTCTTATCGCCTCTAGTCAGGTGCGCCTCTAATTGCGCCAAAAATATTGACCGTTACCCCTGCACGAGTAACGGTCAATACTGTCTGCTCAACAGCAGCGGTCTAAAGTTCTAGAGGCCCAGGCTATGGATCAGCACGGCCAGGGACACAAGGAGATTGCTCAACATCAAAAATACCTCAATCGATTTCGTTGCGTAGTTTCTTTCAGCCAGTCACAGATTCTCTTCCTGACAATTACGACACTATTATCATTGGATTCAAAGCAAAAGTGATTTATACAAAATGAGAAAGTTTTTACACTCAGAAAATGAGCGTTTTACATGCGCACTGTTGATTCGCTTTCCTTCGTTTGATAAGCGCCATCACCTTGCCAGGCGCCACGAAGTCGACTCGCAAGAAGTCTGACTTAGGACAGTTCACCAAAGTGTTGGTGCCGAATGCCCTTGAACAGGCCTATCGAACTGCCACTAGCTACTGTTGGTATAGGGCCCGATCCGACTTGAGCAAGGCGAGACAATGAGATTCTTCAAGAGCCAATTTCACGGCGACTATTCCGACCCAGCTGATAGCTTGGGCCTGCACGTGTTGAACGAGCGATCTGAAGAGCTCTATACCTACAACAGCTACCGCGATGTGTGGCTCATGGATCGAGTGAGTGCCGGGCACTATTTCTTCCCTGAGCTCTATGCGGAAGTAGGTCACCTGGTTTTTGAAGAGGTCACGGCAGAAGACGTCCCCGCCCTACTTGGTGAACTGGAGTCCGTTGCTTCTGAACCGCCTGCGCATCATCAGCACGTTCAAGGCGCCGAGCCCTCCGAGCGTGAACAAACCGATGGGTTGACGTCTGCGCAGCTGGGTATAGCGCAGCGCCCAAAAGAGTAGGAAGCCCCGACGAGGAAGAGTCGCGCCGCGAAATAACGTGAACACTAGAAACTTTTTGATGTATTACTTAAAAGTTTGAGGCGCCACCCGCAGGGGACGCCTCAAACTAGCTAACTTTGGTGACTACTTGGTCAGCAGCTCCAGAGCCTTGTTCAGCGTTGCGCTTGGGCGCATAACTGCTGCGGTCTTAGCTTCGTCCGGACGGTAGTAGCCGCCCAGGTCAACAGCCTTGCCCTGAACCTCGGCAAGCTCGGAAACGATAGCTTCCTCGTTCTCGCCCAGTGCCTTGGCCACTGCGGAGAAGGCCTCAGCAAGCTGAGCATCCTTGTCCTGCTTAGCCAATTCTTCTGCCCAGAACTTAGCCAGGTAGAAGTGGGAGCCACGGTTATCCAGTTCGCCTACCTTGCGCTTAGGCGACTTGTCTTCCAGCAGGAAGGTGCCGGTTGCGGCATCCAGGGTGTCTGCCAGAACCTGAGCGCGAGCGTTGTCGTTGTTCACGGCCAGGTGCTCGAAGGAAGCTGCCAGTGCCAGGAATTCGCCCAGCGAATCCCAACGCAGGTGGTTTTCGTTGATCAGCTGCTGCACGTGCTTTGGAGCGGATCCACCGGCACCGGTTTCGAACAGTCCGCCACCAGCCAGCAGTGGAACAATCGAAAGCATCTTTGCCGAGGTACCCAGTTCCAGAATTGGGAACAGGTCGGTCAGGTAGTCGCGCAGTACGTTACCGGTCACCGAGATGGTGTCCTCGCCCTTGCGGATGCGCTCGATGGAGTACTGGGTAGCCTCAACTGGGGACAGGATTTCGATGGTCAGGCCATCGGTATCGTGTTCCTTCAGGTATTCGTTGACCTTGGTGATCAGCACGGCGTCGTGTGCGCGCTTCTCGTCCAGCCAGAATACTGCCGGGGTCTGGGAGGCACGGGAGCGGTTCACTGCCAGCTTGACCCAGTCGCGAATAGCAACGTCCTTGGTCTGGCATGCACGCCAGATGTCACCGGCGAAGACCTGGTGTTCAATCAGAACGGTGTCGTTCTCATCAACAATCTGAACGTGGCCGTTAGCAGCCAATTCGAAGGTCTTGTCGTGGGAACCGTATTCTTCAGCCTTCTGAGCCATCAGACCAACGTTTGGCACGGTACCCATGGTGGTTGGATCGTAGGCGCCGTTGGCACGGCAGTCATCAATAACAACCTGGTAGATACCTGCGTAGGAGGAATCTGGCAGAACAGCCAGGGTGTCTGCGGTGTTGCCCTTGGCATCCCACATCTTGCCGCCCAGGCGGATCATGGCTGGCATGGAAGCGTCAACAATAACGTCCGATGGGACGTGCAGGTTGGTGATGCCCTTGTCGGAATCGACCATGGCAACTGCTGGACCTTCTTCAAGGCCCTTAGCGATCAGCTTCTCAACGCCTGCGCGAACCTCGTCAGAGAGTTCATCCAAGCCGCCGAGGATAGCGGCCAGGCCGTTGTTTGGGTTCAAGCCGGCTGCTGCCAGCTCATCACCGTAGGTGTCGAACAGCTCTGAGAAGTATGCCTTGACGACGTGACCGAAGATGATTGGGTCAGAAACCTTCATCATGGTGGCCTTCAGGTGTGCCGAGAAGAGCACACCCTCTTCCTTGGCGCGAGCAACCGAAGCCTTGAGGAACTCCGAGAGTGCAGCAACGTGCATGACGGTGCCGTCGATGACTTCGTCCTTGAGGACGTCGAAAGGCTTCTTCAGAACCTTAACTTCGCCGTCTTCGCCAACGAAGCGGATGGAGATCTTCTTGTCTGCATCGATAACAACCGACTTCTCATTCGAAGCAAAGTCGTCAGCACCCATGGTGGCGACGTTGGTCTTCGAGTCAGCGGTCCATGCACCCATGGAGTGTGGGTACTTGCGTGCGTAGTTCTTTACGCTCAGTGGTGCACGGCGGTCAGAGTTACCTTCACGCAGCACTGGGTTCACTGCAGAACCCTTGATCTTGTCGTAACGTGCGCGGACGTCGGTCTCTTCATCGGAGGAAGGATTGTCCGGGTAGTCAGGCAATGCGTAACCGGCGGCCTGCAACTCAGCGATAACAGCCTTGAGCTGAGGAATGGATGCCGAGATGTTTGGCAGCTTGATGATATTAGCTTCTGGGGACTTGGCGAGATCGCCAAGTTCGGCCAGTGCGTCGGAAATGCGCTGTTCTTCGGTGACATAGTCAGGGAAGGTTGCGATAACGCGGCCTGCCAGCGAGATATCGCGGGTCTCCAGTTCCACGCCTGCGGTCGAAGCAAAAGCTTCAACGATTGGCAGGAACGAGTGGGTCGCCAACATTGGCGCTTCGTCGGTATGGGTGTAAATAATCTTTGCCATAGGTTTGGCGTCTCCCTGAACCTCGTGCGGAAGCGGGGTTAACCGCCCTGAACTCAACGTTCCAAATCTACCCGATTTTGCTCTGCACCACACTTCCACGGGGTGCGAATGATCTTTGGGAATCTCATTTTTGCCCCGAAATACCGGGATGAATAGCGTGGGAGCACTTTGTCACATTTAAGTTAATCTCCCATAACTCAATGCTGCTTCCGGCGCTACTCAGGAAAGCGCTAGGCCAGTGGAGGAAATTTGCACCATCTCTTTGACCGCCTGCTCAAAGAATTCGGAAGGCACAGCGCCAGTTCCAGATCTTTCAGCTTGGGTGAAACACTGCCAGGCGACGCGCCAGCTGGACGCGACCATCTCGGCAATCAATAACGCCTGCATTTGTGTAACCAAACCCCGGTCGACCAGGGACCGACTCAGCTCAACAACTAGCTCCTGTTCCCTACTGGTCGCGATTAACAGCAGCTTAGGGACAGAGACCATCAGGCGCGTCACGCGACGGAATTCATGCTGTTCAATTTCTGCAGAAAAATGATCCCTGCACACTTGCAACAGAGCCTGGAATATCGATGCCGGAGTAGCGCCCGCGGCAAGTTCAAGGCCCGTCAACGCGGTAACCAGCTCGCCCTGTCCAGGGACGATGGCTGATTCTTTGGAATCAAAATAGCGAAAGAACGTGCGATCCGAGATGCCCACTTGCTGCGCAATTCGTGAAACGGTCGTGGCTTCCAAACCGAACTCTTCAACAAGGTCCAATGCAGCTGCTTGAATCTTGCGCGAGGTCTCAGCCTTGCGTTCATCTCGAATCCCCATACATTCCTCCATACCTGTTAACTTCTAGCGATCGTCTCATAAGCCGGAAGAAAAGTAGTTTCCTGTCACACTCTGACACTTTTCCTTACGAAATTGTGTCACTCTATGACACTATTTGACAGTTGAAGATTCCCAGAAAGAGAAAAAGTGACGTCAGAACCTACAAAAACTGAGCCCCAAGCTTCACCCCCACAGTCCGCTCGAGCAGCGTTGAGCACCAAGGCGCTCACCGGCATTATTGCCGCGCTCGCGTTGGCAGCTTTCATGATGATTCTGAATGAAACAGTGTTGACGGTGGCACTGCCAGGAATCATGGCTGATATGAATATCACCGCAGCGACCGGCCAGTGGCTCACCACCGGCTTCCTGCTCACCATGTCAGTGGTTATCCCAACGACCGGCTTTTTGCTACAGCGGTTCAACCACCGTTCGCTGTTCATGTTTGCCATCATCAGCTTCTTGGTGGGTACAGTCATCGCGGTCATTGCCCCGAGTTTTGCCTTCTTGCTCTTAGCCCGCATCATCCAGGCGCTGGGCACGGCCATCATCTTGCCGTTGCTCATGACCACTACCCTCACGTTGGTACCGGTCCACCTGCGCGGCACCATCATGGGTTTAAACTCCATCGTCATTGGCGTGGGTCCTGCGATCGGCCCCACCGTTTCAGGCGCCGTAGTGCACGCCCTGGGATGGCACTACATCTTTGCGATGATGCTCCCCATCGCTGCGGTAGTGCTGATCTTGGGAATCATTTTCTTCAAGGTTCCATCTACTGCGCGCAGCATTCGAGTGGACGGCTTGTCAGTTGTCCTCTCCGCACTGGCTTTTGGTTTCTTGGTGTACGGCATTTCTAGCATCGAGCACGCCTCGACCAACCCGGCACTAACGATTCTCAGCTTTGTCGTTGGCTTGGTTTCGCTAGCGATTTTCATCAAGCGACAGCTAAAGCTGACCGGACGGGGCCGAGAACTACTGAACCTCTCCGCCTTCAGCTCCCGAGGGTTCACCTTTGCGATCATCATGATCATGATCGCCTTTGGCACCCTGCTCGGCTCGTTGATGATCGTTCCGTTGATGCTGGAATCAGGCAAGGGGATCGATTCTTTGAAGATCGGCATGATGCTGCTTCCTGGCGGTGTTGCGCAGGCGATTGCCTCTCCCATTTTCGGCCGCATCTATGACAAGCACGGTCCACGTCCAGTCCTGATCCCAGGTGCCATCATGCTCGCCGCCGGCCAGTGGCTTTACACGCTGATCAACGCGGAAACGCAATTGTGGATGTTCATGATCACCCATATCGTCTTCTCCATCGGTCTGGCACTGCTGATGACCGGGTTGATGTCCTCGGCCATGGCGACCCTGGATCCGCGGCTCTTCGGCCACGGTTCTGCCATTTTCAACACTGGACAGCAATTAGGCGGAGCCATCGGCACCACCATTTTCGTCACGGTGATGTCTGTGATCTCGAAGGCGAAAATTAACGCCGGTACTGACGCTGCGCAGGCCCTGTTCTCGGGCGCTCATATCGCGTTCATCATCGGTGCAGTGCTGGCAACGATAGGGATCGTCTTCGCTGTGTGCATCAAGGGCTCTGCTCCAGCACAGCGTCGATAGGAATCGGTGGGGCTTGAGCATTTCGTGGTGCGAAGTGCGGGCCACGTTGCTCGGGCGGTGGAACCTCTGGTGGTAGCTTGAAGGCACATCGGGGAATACCACTGACCTTGGTCTTCCTCGCATTCCGGATTCTCCGGGTCAGCAGAGAGGACGCAGCATGGCAACGACGCCAGAAGCCGACATGAGTGATCTAGCGATCGCTTCACGAACGGTGCTCAAGCCCATCGCAGACATTGCCGCGAATGCAGGAATTGAACACGAGGCAGTGGAACCCTACGGACGCTACAAGGCCAAGGTCGACCCCTCGTTACTCACGGGAAATAGGACACGCCGCGGACAGGTAGTCCTGGTCAGCGGAATGTCTCCGACTCCCGCCGGTGAGGGGAAAACTACCATGGTGGTCGGCCTGGCCGATGCCTTGGCAGCAACCGGGGCAAAAACCATGATCGCCCTGCGCGAGCCTTCGGTGGGCCCGAGCTTCGGCATGAAGGGCGGGGCCACCGGCGGAGGCCAGTCGCAGGTGCTGCCGATGGATGAAATCAATCTGCATTTCACCGGGGACTTCCACGCCATCACCAGCGCCAACAACCTGCTGATGGCGCTGGTCGATAACCACCTGCACCACGGAAACCAATTGGGCCTCGACCCGCAACGCATCACCTTCAAGCGCGTCCTGGATATGAATGATCGCGCCTTGCGCACCGTGCTGATCGGACTGGGCGGGCCAACAGATGGCGTCCCGCGCGAGACCGGATTCGAGATTACCGCAGCCTCTGAAGTCATGGCAGTCTTCTGCCTAGCCACCGGTCTTGAAGATTTGCGCGCACGACTTGGCCGCATGACCGTCGGCTATACATATGAGATGAAACCGGTGACCGTCGATGACTTAGGCGCAGCTGGAGCCTTGACGTTGCTGCTCAAGGACGCGATCAAACCGAATCTTGTACAGAGCATCGCCGGCACCCCAGCGTTCATTCATGGTGGGCCCTTCGCCAACATTGCCCACGGGTGCAATTCGGCTATCGCCACCAACACGGCTCGATCTCTGGCGGACATTGTGGTGACCGAGGCAGGCTTCGGCACCGATCTTGGGGCCGAGAAGTTCATGGACATCAAGGCTCGATATGCCGATTGCGCCCCGAGCGCCGTGGTGATCACCGCGACCATTCGTGCCTTAAAAATGCATGGTGGAGTTGCCAAAGAAGAGCTCGGTGCCGAGAACATCGACGCCGTGCGCGCCGGATTGCCCAACCTCGCTCGCCATGTCTCCATCATCCAGAAGTTCGGCATCCCACCGGTCATTGGCATCAACCAATTCAGCAAGGACACCCAGGCTGAGCTCAAGGTCGTCACCGACTGGGCGGCCGAGAATGCAATTGCCTGTGCGGTGGCCGATGTCTGGGGTCAGGGTGGCGCAGGGGCCGGCGCACTGGCCGAGGCAGTAGTGCGGGCCATCCAGTCCCCCGCAGATTTCAAGCACCTGTACGACCTCGATCAAAGTGTAGAAGAGAAAATTCTGACCTTGACGCAAGAAATCTACGGTGGCGAAGGCGTCGAGTATTCGGTTAAGGCGCAGCGAATGCTGGAGCAGATCCATGCCAACGGCTGGGATCGATTGCCGGTCTGCATAGCGAAAACGCAGTATTCCTTCTCCGATGATCCTCAACTGCTCGGTGCCCCACAAGGATTCAGGCTGCAGATCCGCGAATTGATTCCCAAAACCGGCGCGGGCTTCATTGTTGCCATTACCGGAGCATTAACTACGATGCCGGGGCTACCCAAGGTGCCGGCTGCCCTGCGCATGGGTGTTGACGGTCAGGGGAAGGCAGTAGGCCTGTCTTAAACATCCCCGGTCGAGCGTTGAATCTTTCGAAACCTTTCTCAGATTGTTGAACAATTATCGAAAGTAAGGCATTCTTTTACCAAGACATGTTCACGAGACGGGGATCACAATGCCATTCATAGACCTGAATTCCGACGTAGGCGAATCATTCGGCAACTGGAAAATGGGCGATGACGCCGCCATCTTCACCTCCGTCTCCTCGGCAAATATCGCTTGCGGTTTCCATGCCGGGGACCCAAGCACCATCGCACAAACCTGCCGCGATGCCGTCAGTGCTAACGTCACCATCGGCGCGCACGTAGGCTACCGGGATCTGGCCGGCTTCGGCCGTCGTTTCCTGGACTGCTCGGCGACCGAGCTAGCTGACGACGTCCTGTACCAACTCGGTGCCTTGCAGGCTCTAGCTCGCAGCGCCGGCGCAGAAATCAAGTACGTCAAGCCCCACGGCGCCCTCTACAACACGATCGTGCACCACGAGGTACATGCCCAAGCGGTCATCGATGCCATCAAGGCTTTCGGCACGGACCTTCCGGTGTTGCTCCTGCCTGGATCCGTTGCCCTGCGCAAGGCTGAGGCCGCCGGGCTACTCGGCGTTGCCGAAGCTTTTGCCGACCGCAATTACAACCCAGATGGCACCTTGGTCTCCCGCCGCGAAGCCAACGCGGTACTGCATGACCCCGAAGCGGTCACCCAAAATATGATCCGTCTGGCCACCGAAGGAACCATCGTTGCTGTCGATGGCAGCACAATCACCATGCCAGCCGAAAGCATCTGCCTTCACGGAGACACCGCAGGAGCAGTGGCCATGGCTCGTGCTGTCCGCGCCGGATTAGAAAACGCCGGAGTACAGATCCGGAGCTTCGCGTGAGCATCCGCGCTATCCACCGGGCTGGATCCAATGATCTGCTCGTCGACCTAGACTCACTCGATGCCGTCCTTGCGCTCAATGCCGCTTTGGAATCTGCTCCCCTATCCGGACAGCGCGATCTCTTGGCCGCTGCCCAGACAGTACTACTGAAGTTCGATTCGCCGCAGAGCGCCGAACGAGCCCTGGCAACATTGCCAGAACTTGAAGTCGCTTCTGCAGTTCAGAACGCGGGCAAGCTGGTAGAAGTACCAGTTCATTATGATGGTGAGGATCTGACGGCAGTCGCCGAGCTGACCGGACTGAGCACCGAAGCAGTCATCAATGCCCATACAAGCCAGAAATGGCGGGCAGTATTTGGCGGATTCGCTCCCGGCTTCGCCTATCTGCTCGGCGAAAACCACGTCTTGAATGTCCCACGCCGAAACTCCCCGCGCACCAAAGTGCCCGCCGGAGCCGTGGCCCTGGCCGGCGAATACTCGGCTGTTTATCCGCGTCAATCCCCCGGTGGCTGGCAGTTGATCGGGCATACCGATCTGCAAATGTGGGATCTGCAGCGCGAAAACCCTGCGTTGATCCGACCACAAGATACTGTGCAGTTCATCCCGGCTACCCATAAAATTTCGGTGAGCCACGCGCCCGCCGCACGAGACGAAGCGCCAGCGCAGGCACCTGGCGGTGGCCTAAAAATCATCGATGCAGGGCTGCAGTCCCTGCTCCAGGATGCCGGACGCATCGGTTACGGAAACCTCGGAGTCGGCGTTGCCGGAGCGGCAGACCCCGCCGCATTCCACCAAGCCAATCGACTTGTCGGCAACCCGGCAGGCCAGGCGGTCATTGAAAATCTGGGCAGCCGCATCACCCTCGAAGCCAGCGGCGATCAAGTTTTGGCACATACCGGGGCGCAAGCGCAGCTGTGGATTACCCCGGCTGAGGATGACCAGCTACGCACCCCACGGCAGGTCGCCAGCAACGCTCCCTTTGCACTACTGAACGGCGAGCGCCTGAGCGTGGAGCCCGACGGCCTGGGGTTGCGCAGCTACCTCGCGGTGCGTGGAACCATTGCGCTCACACCAGTTCTGGGTTCCCTGTCCACCGACACACTCTCTGGGGTTGGCCCCGATCCGCTGGTTTCCGGATCCGTCATTCCGGTCAGGCAGCCAGCCATCGGACGCATAGTCGGCAATCCGCAGCCGAGCACGCTACCGGTTCCCGATGAGCAGGGGGTGTACCAGCTCAGAGTGATCGCCGGACCTCGCACCGAGTGGTTTGGCCCATCCGGGGTGCGACAGCTGACCGAACAACTCTGGAATGTCACCAGCGAGTCGAACCGCGTAGGCATCCGCTTGTCGACCGACCAGCAGCCCTTACAGCGTGTGCTCTCCGGGGAGCTCGCCAGTGAAGGCGTCGCCAGAGGATCCTTGCAGGTTCCACCGTCGGGCCTTCCTGTGCTCTTCCTGGCTGATCATCCGGTCACCGGTGGCTACCCGGTGATCGCCACGGTGATCGCCGAAGACCTCAGCGCTGCAGCGCAGCTTCCCCCGGGAAGCAATATTCGATTTGTCCTCCAGTCCCCCGCCGCTTTGACGGCCAAGTAACTTCTTAGGATTGTCATGAAAAAGGTACTGATCGCCAACCGCGGCGAAATCGCAGTTCGCATTGCCCGGGCGGCCACTGATACAAATATTAGTTCCGTAGCTATTTACTCGGACCCAGACGCCGACGCCTTGCACGTACGGCGTGCCGACGAGGCTTACCCGCTGCATGGATCCACCGGCGCTGACACCTACTTGAATATCGAGAAGATCATTGAGATCGCCCAGCGCTGCGGGGCCGACGCGGTACACCCTGGCTATGGTTTCCTTTCGGAGAACGCCAACTTTGCCCAGGCGGTGATTGACGCTGGGATGAAATGGATCGGCCCCTCGCCGCAGGCCATTGAGGAACTGGGCAATAAGGTCACTGCTCGTCAGATTGCCGTTCGTGCCGGGGCACCATTGGCACCAGGCACCGATGGTCCTGCCGAAAATGCTGCAGAGGTTCGTGCCTTTGCCGAGGAATATGGTGTGCCCGTAGCTATCAAGGCTGCCTTTGGCGGTGGCGGCCGCGGCATCAAAATCGCGTATTCGCTCGATGAGATCTCCGAGGCCTTCGAGTCTGCCACGCGTGAGGCCACCGTGGCCTTTGGCCGCGGTGAATGCTTCGTGGAGCGTTTCCTCTCCAAGCCACGACATGTTGAGGCACAGGTTCTAGCTGATACCCACGGCAATGTTGTCGTCGTTGGTACCCGTGATTGCTCACTGCAGCGCCGTCACCAGAAGCTGGTGGAGGAAGCACCGGCGCCGTTCCTCAGCGATGAGCAGCGAACCCGCATCCACGAATCGGCGAAGGCGATCTGCAAGGAAGCTGGCTACGTTGGCGCCGGCACCGTTGAGTATCTGGTTGCCCAAGACGGCCTGATCTCCTTCTTGGAGGTCAATACCCGTTTGCAGGTGGAACACCCGATCACCGAAGAAACCGCTGGCGTGGATTTGGTGGCAGAGCAGTTCCGCATCGCTGATGGCCTGCCGCTATCACTGAGCGAAGACCCAACTCCCCAGGGCCATGCCTTTGAATTCCGCATCAACGCCGAGGACCCTGCCCGCGGATTCCTTCCAGCTCCGGGCACCGTAGAACGCTTCGAGGCACCCACGGGCGCCGGGGTGCGTATCGATTCTGGTGTTCGCAGCGGTTCAATCATTCCACCGTTCTACGACTCAATGATTGCCAAGCTCATTGTGCACGGAGCCGACCGCAATCAGGCGTTGCGTCGAGCCCGCCTGGCTCTGGAGGAGATCACCATTGCCGGTGTTCCGACGGTCCTACCGTTCCACCGTGCGGTCATCGACCACGAAGACTTTAATGGGGAAAAGCTGAAGGTCTACACGACCTGGATTGAGGACGAATTCCTCAATGAAGTCGGGGCCAGCGATGAGATGGATCTTGACCAGCAAGATACCAGCCGGGAAACGATCACCATTGAGCTCGACGGCAAGGCGGTCCAACTCGGATTACCCGCCGCTCTCACCAACGCCTTGCGCAACCCATCGGGTGCTGGTTCCTCCCAGACAGCTCAGACCCAGGATACTGCCGAGCAAGATGCTTCCTCCGTACTCAGCCCAATGGATGGCAATCTCGTGCGCTTCGCAGTCGAAGACGGTGAGACCGTTTCCAAGGGGCAAACCGTCGCCGTGGTTGAAGCCATGAAAATGGAGTCTGCCGTAGCGGCCCATCGCGACGGAGTATTCACCGCAGGCAGTATTGACGTTGGGGCTGCGGTACGTCGTTCCGACGCGCTGGGCAGTATCCAGTAACTGGACCTCCGCCCGTTCTATTTTAGGCAACGAGTTGGGATAAATTGGACTAATGAAATCCAGCAGCAATGTCTCCAAGCTTCCAGCCAAAGCGCCCCATGCGCACAGCGGCGTTTGGGCCGCGAACCTTTTGCGCACTCGCATCGCTGAAGGTGAATTGTTGCCCGGAGACAAGCTGTCTGAACAGTCCTTGGCGGAGTCATTGGGGCTTTCACGCAATACCTTGCGTGAAAGCTTCACCCTGCTCGACAGTGAACTGATCATCACCCGAATCCCCAACCGCGGGGTTTTTGTTGCGTCTCCCGATGCTGATGATGTGCGCGAAATTTATGCGGTGAGACGCACCATTGAGCCTGCTTGCCTGGCTTGGGGTCCAGAACTGGATTTGGAGCAGCTGGGCAAGATCATTGTCGAAGCTCGTGCGGCTTTGGCGGCCAAAGACATTCCACGAATGGCTAGTGCCAATCAGGCGTTCCATCAGCAGCTGGTTCGATCCTCTGACAGCGCTTTGGTCCAAGAGCTCATGGGACGTGTGCTGGCCAAAATGCGTTTGGTCTTCCACGCAATGAGCGACGCCCCTGATTTCCACTCGCACTATGTGGAGCAAAATGCCCGCCTGGTTGAACTACTGAATAAGGGCCAACGCGATGAAGCAGCGACGGCCCTGCGCGGGTACTTGGACAAGGCTGAAGCAGAGTTGCTCGAACACATCAACAAGGCATCCGAATAGCGTCAACGCTGGTTGCGCCTCCGTGTCAGTCTTGCGATTTCTGTCTCACCGACAACATGGCCATTGAGCTTCTTCAGACTTCGCTACGCCAGATCCACCGTCGTTGCGCTTGACCAATGAGACCTGACTGGCCTGGCACGAACAGCCGAAATATTCATTGTGATTCCGCCACTTTTAGCGCCCCCGGCACCTTGCAATGAGTTCTTTTCGCGGATGGGTCATCACGATGAAAATCCAAGGATATTCACCTGCCAAGTTGGCTGCACGATTGATATTTCGACCTGCCTGCACCTAGCTTGTCGGCGTATGGTTTAAGGCAATCTTGCGCGTTCCTGGCTAGACCAAGGACCGCACCCTATAGTCGTTGCTGAAAGGTTCCGCCCTGTGAACTTGCCCGTTGCCGAATTACATATCCATCTCGAAGGAACCCTGGAACCCGAGATGATCATGTCACTGGCCGCCAAGCATTCAATTGATCTGCCCTACAGCTCAATCGACGAGCTGCGGGCACAGTACGAATTCAGCAACCTGCAGTCATTCCTGGATCTCTTCTACGCCAACATGCTGGTACTTCGCACCCGCGAAGATTTCTACGAAATCACCATGGCCTACTTGCAGCGTGCACACGCTTCAGGCGTGCGCCACGTGGAATTGTTCTTTGACCCCCAAGCCCATGTGGAGCGCGGCATGAACCTGCGCGATATCATCGCCGGGATCCGTGACGCATTGAGCGAAGCGCAGGAACGCTGGGGAATCTCGCACAAACTCATCGCCTGCTTCTGGCGTCATGCACCGGCCAGCGAAGCGTTGGAGCTTTTGCGCCTAATGATCGCTGAAAAGCACGACATCGATGGAATCGGCTTGGACTCCTCCGAACTGGGATTCCCACCAGAACTCTTTGTTGACGTTTTCGGCTTAGCCCGCGAAAGTGGTTTGCACGTTGTCGCCCATGCCGGCGAAGAAGGCCCAGCTGACTACATTTGGCAGGCTTTGGATCTGCTCAAGGTAGAGCGAGTGGACCACGGCATTCGTTGCTTGGACGATGAGAAGCTGGTGCAGCGACTCGTTGCAGAACAGATGCCGCTGACCGTCTGCCCGCTGTCAAATATCCGACTGCGTGCGGTGGACACCATGGCGGATCACCCATTGCCATCCATGCTTGAGGCGGGGCTGAAGGTTTCCGTGCATTCCGATGATCCGGCGTATTTCGGCGGGTACATGGATGCCAACTTCGCTTCGCTGATGAAGGCTTTCAATTTCAGCACCGAGCAATTGGCACAGTTGGCCCGAAATTCTTTTGAATCTTCATTCATTGACGATTCTGCGAAGAGTGAGCGACTGGCAGAAGTAGAGGCTTGGGTTAGCCAACGCTAGAGAAGATTTTCGGTCTAAATAAGTGCTGCGGTGTTCTTCCCTTAGGGGATGAACACCGCAGCACTTATTGGTTATGGCACCTGATATTGCGAATCTTTGATGTCGGTGATCAGCATGTGGCCAGGTGCATGCCCGATAGCCAAGGATGGCTTCGACTCCATGACAGCTGCTTGTGGCGTGACGCCGCAAGCCCAGAACACCGGGACACTTCCTGCCGGAATTTGCACCGCGTCACCAAAGTCTGGCTTCGACAGGTCAGTAATTCCCAGCTCTTCCGGATTGCCTATATGTACCGGTGCCCCATGCACCGCTGGATATCGCGAGGTAATCCGAACGGCATCCGCTACCTGCGACGCCGGTATGGGCCTCATCGACACCACCATTGGACCGGAGATCACCCCAGCAGTGGTGCTGCGCGCAGTGGTCTTATACATGGGCACATTGACACCCTGATCAATGTGCGCGACGGAGATTCCGTTGTCCATCAAGGCTGACTCAAAGGTAAACGAACAGCCAATGATGAAGGTGACCAAATCATCGCGCCAATACTCGGTCAGGTCGGTGGGTTCGGCAACCTTGACCCCATTTTCATAGACCGCGTACTTCGGAACATCGGTTCTGATGTCTCCGCCAGCCAGTAGTTCGCCGGACACTTCCCCTGCTTCAAGCACGCCCAGCACCGGGCAGGATTTGGGGTTGCGCTGGGCAAAAAGCAGAACATCAAACGCTAGTGCTCGCGGCACGATCATGAGGTTCGCCTGCGCATACCCAGCGCTGATTCCAGCGGTGGGAAGCACTTGGCCTTCGCGGAAGAACTCACGAGCTTGGCTTGGGGATAATGCCGAACGTTCGGCCACGGTCATGTCACTGATGTTACTCACGGTCTACCTGCCTTAGCCCTGCCAGAGCGCTGCTAGCCCGGCCAACGAGTTCCATCCAAGGAACACGCTCAACAGCCATGCGAGCACGCCCACCAGAAGCAGGACCTTCGGGTACTTATAGCCACCCATGAGATCCCGACGACGCCACGCAACCCACAGTAGAACTGCGAAACCGACAGGCAAGATCAAGCCGTTGAATGCTCCGGCGAAGATCAGCAAGGTTGCTGGTGCCTTACCCAGGAACAGGTAGATGATGCCGCAGACTGCGATGAAGGCGACCGTGATCAAATTGCGGGTTCGTTCTGAGGTGGTCCGCTTGGTGATGAATGAAACCGAGGTGTAGGCGGCGCCGATAACGCTGGTCAGAGCCGCAGCCCACAGGATGATGCCGAAGGCTCGAATACCGATATCGCCTGCGGCGTGGCCGAAAGCTTCAGCTGCCTTGTTATCGCTGGCCAGCACCACGCCGCCGGCAACAACGCCGAGGATCGCCAGGAACAAGAGCACTCGCATGACACCGGTGACGATGATAGCCAAGATCGAGATGTTGGAAATTGATTTGACGTGCTCAATACCGCTGGTGCCCGAGTCGATCATGCGGTGTGCACCAGCGTAGGTGATGTAACCACCAACGGTGCCACCGATCAGGGTGGTGATAATCAGGAAGTCGACCTTCTCGGGCAGAACGACGTTCTTCAGTGCCTCACCTACCGGAGGCGCGGCAACTATGGCTACGTACAGCATCAAGAGAATCATGATGGCGCCAAGAAGCACCACGATTCGGTCCAATGCCATCCCTGCCTTTTTGGACAGGAAGATCAGGATTGCCACTACTGCCGAGACGACACCACCAATTTTGGCGTCCACTCCCAACATTGCGTTCGCGCCAAGACCTGTACCGGCGATGTTACCGATGTTGAAAACCATGCCGCCGATGAAGACGAGCGCTGCCAAAACCCAGCCAATGCCAGGTAGGACTTTGTTCCCTAGTTCCTGTGCTCGCATGCCACTGACGCCAATAACGCGCCAGACGTTCAGCTGTACCGCGATGTCGACGAGGATCGACACAACAATAGCGAAGGCGAAGGCCGCGCCGATTTTCACTGTGAATTCGGTGGTCTGGGTAATGAATCCAGGCCCGATGGCGCTGGTGGCCATCAAGAACATAGCGCCTAGCAGGGCGGTGCGCCGCGCTTTGGGGCTCATTTCAGTCTTTGACTCAGGAAGTGCCATGGTGACGTTCCAATGCGATAGTGGTGACAGCTGTCACAGAATCAATGTAACGCACATGACATTACAGGTTGTTGAACAACCTTGGCAAGATGTTGTTGAACAATTTTATGTTTCGTGAACTTCACGTCTTCAGTACCGAAACATCCCGGCCTCATTCAGCATTGCGGAAACTTGACTCAGTTCAGGGAAACCCCGCATGCAGATTAGAAGCACTTCATCGAAATACTGTCTCCCATCATGCTCCTGTCGAACACCCTTACCTTGTGCTGCCTAGCGGGCCCCTGAGAGCGATCCCTCAAATCGTGGACGGCGGACATCGTGATGACGGCCAGGATACTGCGGGGCGTGCTTCCCCCAGAGCTCTGTGGGCTTCACACCGCGTCCGCATTGCCTCGTCCTTCAAGGGGCACTGCTGCTGAGACGAGCTGGACCACGCCGGTCTCCGCCTTTTTGATGGCCACGCTGTTCATCGAGAAGTGACCGTGAGCTCGCAGGCGCAGGAGTCTCACCGAGGTGTCTGGCCATACACCTACTAGCTGCGCGGAGCACGATCAGCATCACGGTCTTCGTGATCTTTTCGATGCGTCAGCTCAGGCCGAATTCACGCGTTCGAATCACCCAGCAACCTCGCGGTGTTCAGTTTTGGTGCCACCATGCTCACCATCCACTGAACCCGCGAACCTAATCGGCCACTTATTCCCCCGCAGCTTAGGTGTGTGCGCCGCCGTCGATCCTGATCTCCGTGCCCGTAATGAAGGCTCCATCCTCGGAGATGAGCATGGCGATCACTCCAGCGACCTCCTCGGGAGTCCCCATTCGCCCATCGTTCAGAGGTGCGCCGAGATGCTCAAGCAGGCTCCAGTCAGCGTCCGCCGGCAGGTTCTGCGGTGTGGTGTTCGTGATTCCGCTCGTGATTCCGCCCGGGACGATGTTCACTGCGCGTAAGCCCTGCTTTGCGTACTCGAGTGCGACAGAGTGAGTGAAGGAGGCGATCGCTCCCTTCGTCGCCGCGTAGGCCGCCATATATGGGTGCGCGAAGAACGCTGAGGTCGACGCAAAGTTGATGATGACACCGCCCTTCTTCTCCAGCAAATGAGGCAGGCTCTCCCGAACCATCAAGAAGGTTCCGGTCAAGTTCACCTGGAGGAGGCGGTTCCAGCGGTCCAGAGTCATCTCATGCGTGTGGTCGCCGTACAGTATGCCGGCGGCATTTACGATCGCATCGAGTCGGCCGAAGCGAGCGATGACTACCGCCACCGCTTCTTGCACTGACCGTTCGTCCGAGATATCGACTCGTTGGGTGAAGAGCCGAGAGCGCTCATTGTCCGGCGCACTCTCGTGAAGTAGTCGCAGATCCTCCTCGCGCAGATCGAGGGCCGCGACCTGCGCCCCCTCGCTCAGCAGCCTCAGGGCGGTACCGCGTCCGATACCGGACGCTGCTCCGGTGACGATGATGATCTTTTCCGTAAGCCGGGTGTTCATATGTACTCCATTCATGCTTGGATCGATTCTGTGAAATTGGACGGTGTAATGCTGTCCAAAAAGGGAGCGGCAGAACGCTCATGCACCTCGGCACTGACAACCACATCCGCCACCCCCTCTGCGGAAACGGTGACCTCAACGAGACCGACACGATCAGGACGGATTACCGCCAGCACACGCCCGTCATACGTACCGTGCGTGTCCTTATCAAAACGCTCCGACGTGCAAGGGCGTCCGCTGCCGAAAGCCGCCAGCGATCCTGCCCCGGTCACGGAGACAGTCACGGGACGATCAGCATCGTTGATGAGGTTGCCGTCGGCATCTCGAAGCTCGATCTCGACGAAGAACAACGCCCCGTCGCGCAAATCGGTGCTGGACTTATCGAGCCTGACATCAAGAAGCGCCTCGCCGGATGCCGTGCGCAGTATGCTGCGACCGACTTCCTCGCCCTCGCGCAAGGCGATCGCGGTGAGCGCACCCGCCTCGAACGGAAGCTCGAAGTCCGCCAAAAAAGCGCGACGACTTCCGACCAGCTCCCTCGCGATCACCCGACCGTTCAGCTCCAGTTCGATCTCGTCAGCATTGCTGTAGACCTCAACGATCATCGGTGATCCGTCAGCGATGTTCCAGCTCCAGCTGGAGACGGCATCCGTCCAGCTCCACTGCCCAAGGGTGAACGCACGACCATGATTGGCAGGACGCCTAACGGCGATATAGGGCGTGGAACGCAGACCGAATACGGTCTGGCGATAATACGACATGGGGCGGCGGTGGCCCGTGATGTCTAGGTCAGCCGACCAAGACGTCAGCCATGGGAACTGCCCGTCGAACGCGTCCGATTCTCCCTCATATTTGACGCGTCCTACTCCGACTTCGCCGAGGTAATCCCATCCGGACCACGTGAAATCTCCGATCACCTGCGGATGATCAGTCACGAGTTTCCAGTTGCGATCGATACGCGAGGGGAACGTCTCCGTGCCGACCACGATGCGCTCTGGGTGTTCTTGCCGTTCCAGTTCGTATCGTGCATCGCCATAGTTCAATCCGACAATATCGAGCATCGCGAAAGACTCCGCCGTGGCAGCGGTGACCAGTGGCGAGGTGGCCACCCAGTCCATGAAGTCCTCGGTACTTCCCATGAGTGCGTTGACGCCGCCGTCGGCCTCCGCACTCTCAGGCTCCCCCTCTGTTGCGCACTGGGCGGTGGCTTCCTCGATGACCGTGGAGATCTCGCTCATTGCGGAGACGAAGCCGTTGATACCGTTGGTGACGAAGCGTGTGCCGTCGAGCTCCCTGACCTTTTCTGCGAGTTTGCGTCCCCATTGACTTGCGATCGCGTTACCCGTTTCGGGGATCTCATTTCCGATCGAGTAGATGATCACGCTGGGGTGGTTAAAATCCGTGGCGACCATCGCCGCGACATCCCTTTCCCACCATTCGGGGAAGGAGAGCGCATAGTCGAAGGGCGATTTCGAATCGGTCCACATGTCGAAAGTCTCGTCCATCACCAGGACGCCGTGACGGTCGCAGGCGTCGAGCATCGCAACACTCATTGGGTTGTGGCTGCTGCGAATGGCATTGAAGCCGGCAGCTTTGAGGAGAATGATGCGACGCTCTTCGGCATCCGCGAATGTCGCGGCGCCCATGATGCCGTTGTCGTGATGGATGCATGCGCCTCGTAGCTTCACGGTTTCACCGTTGATGCGCAAACCGTGATGGGGGTCGAGTTGCAGGGTTCGAATTCCGAAGGTCGTGTGGCGGATCTCCGGTTCGTCGGCAATACCGTTTAACCTCGTACGAGCGGTGTAGAGGGCTGGACGATCGACGCTCCATCGTTGCGGTTCTGGGACATAGATCCTTTGTCGGACGACTCCTTCAGTTTGGGGAAGCGTCGTGATCGGGCTGTTCTGAATCCCAACGACATTGCCCTCTGGATCAAGGATCTCGGTGGACACCGTTGCCGTGCGGGTGAGGATTCCGGTGTTGCGCACGCGCGTAGCAATCTCCACAACAGCGAGCTGATCATCGATATCGGGTGTCGTGATCCGGACACCGTTCTGCTCCAAGATGTGCACTCGATCGCTGACCCAGAGGTGCACTTCGCGGTAAATCCCTGCGCCGGTGTACCACCGCGAATCGTCATGCGTCCGAGCATCCACTCGGATGGTGTTCTGAGCACCGTATTCGAGGAAGCCGTCCAGCGAGACCACGAAGGCTGCATAGCCGTTGGGCCGTTGCGCGATGAATGCACCGTTCACGTAAATCATGGCGTCGCGATAGACGCCTTCGAATTCGAGCGCGACGTGCTTATCGCTCCACTCCAGCGGGACATCGAGCGAGGTGACATACTCGAATGCACCGGCTGGGAAAAAGGCGCCCGCGGCACCGCTGGGCGCATCAGCACTGCGTTCCAGGCCAATGATCGCATCGTGCGGCAGGCGCACCGGGATACCTGCCGACGACTGACCCTGCACATCCGCGAATATGCTGGTCTTCGGCCGGTAAGACCAATCGGAGTTGAGAGAAGAGCGGGTCATGACTGCCTTTCGTTGCTGGTTTTCCGGTCACAGGACATCGCGTTCCGCAGCCATTTCAACTCGTGATTGGCCAAGAACCGGCCCAGTGAAGTCTCCGCTTCCAGCGGTGTCGCCGGAAGCGGTTCGTGAGCGTTCTGGGCTAGGTTCTGCAGTTGCCGATGATTGACCGGCTCGACAGTGACAGACGGTTCCTGTCGCCATGATTGTTTTGCCGAGGATGGCGGTTTGAGTAGTCACGACGTCACTTCGACAGACGCTGTGAACGGCGCGGTGGAGTCGCCGCCGATGCCTATATCAAACGTCGTGACGTCCTGGATGTGCGACGACGTGACCGCGCTCCAATACTGAAGTTGGTCCGGCCCAAGAATGAACTCGATCCGACGCGATTCCCCGGCAGCGAGGCAGAGCCGGGCGAAGCCTTTCAGCTCCCGAACAGGACGAGAGGACGTTCCGTACCGCTGGTGAATATACAACTGTGCGACTTCGTCGGCGTCACGATCCCCGATGTTAGTGATATCGACACTCACCGTGGTCGACTCGCCCCTGGCGATCACCGGTCGTTCGATACGAAGACTGCTGTATTTGAAAGAGGAGAAGGACAGGCCGTGCCCGAACGGATACAGCGGTGCATTGGACTCTTCGAAGTACCGTGCATTCTGCTCTTCCGGAATGAAAGTGCGGTTGTGCGCGTAGATCAACGGCACCTGACCTACATGCCTAGGCCAGGTAAACGGCAGACGACCCGCGGGGCTGGTCGCGCCTGTGAGCACCGACGCGATCGCTTCACCGGCACGTGTTCCCGGGTACCACGCTTGCACGATCGCTGGGACATTCTCATCAGCCCAACGAAGATCCAATGGCCGGCCGGAGACGACCACCACCACGACCTTGGTGCCGGTGGCATGGATACGCTGCAACTGCTCCAGTTGGCGACCGGGCAGATCCAGAGTACTAGTGGATGATTTCTCCCCGATCTGGTTCTGTCGCTGTCCGACCACAACGATCGCCACATCTGCGGCCTCCGCGAGCGCGATCGCGCGGTCGATGGCGGCATCGTCGTCGTAGTCTGGCGGCGTGCGTTCGACAGTGGTGTCAAGCACGTCGAACATCGACGGATGGATCCTTTCCGGTATTCCTGCTCCTGCCTCGTAGCCGACTCTCGCGTCCCCGAGTGCGGCGCGCAGTGCGTCGACGATCGTGACGGTCTCGTTCGTGTCCTGATCGAAAACCCAAGGCCCGAGCACTTCGCGTTGACTGTCGGCGAGTTGGCCAATCACCGCTATGCGTCCCAAAGCGCTCGAGTCGAGGGGAAGTGCCAAGTCATCGTTTTTGAGGAGCACGATAGACTCCTCCGCCACCGTTTTGGCCAGCTCCCTGTGTTCAGGTGCAGCGAGCACGGAGGCGGTGTGTTCCTCCTCAGCGTAGGGACTCTCGAACAGGCCCAGTCGAATCTTCGCTCTGAGCACTCTGCGCACTGCTTCATCGAGCGCGCTCTCACTGATCCTGCCATCGGCCACCGCCTGCGGGATATTATCGAAGGCCGGTTCAAACATGCACATCTCCATGTCCAGTCCGGCACCGAGCGCCCGAATCGCGGCGTCGGTCTGGTCCTTAGCGAAGTGCTGAACGGCGAGCGAGCGGACCGCGTTAGCATCCGACACGACGAATCCTTCGAAGCCGAGCTGGTCGCGAAGAATACTGGTGAGCAGCGTCCTGTTCGCCGAGGCCGGAACACCGTTGAGGTCCATGTAGGCGCTCATCACATTCGCAGCCCCGGCCTCGATGGCCGCCCGGAACGGTGGGATGTGAACGTTCCAGAGTTCATTCTCCGACACCTCGGCGTCGTCGTAGTCACGCCCGCCGCGAGCGGCACCGTAACCGACGAAGTGCTTGGGCCCGGCCAAGATGCTGTCAGCGCCAAGATCCCCCTGGAAACCGCGCACCTGTGCCGCGGCCATCGCCGCTCCCAACACGGGGTCCTCCCCTGCGCCCTCGATGATGCGGCCCCACCGTGGATCCCTGGCGATGTCGATCATCGGCGCGAACGTCCAGTGCACCCCGGCGGCACGCGCTTCGCGCGCCGCAGCTGCCTGCACTGCTTCCACACTCGACTCCGACCACGTCGCGGCCAGAGCGATCGGCACAGGGAAGATCGTCCGCCAGCCGTGGACGACGTCGAAGCCGAATAACAGGGGTATACCCAGGCGCGACTCCTCCACTGCGTACCTTTGCATGCGATTGCTCAGCGCGGGATCTCGCAGGAAGAGCAGAGACCCGGCTCGACCTTCGCGAATCGCCGCTTCGATGAGCGCCGGGAGTTCGACGTGGATCCTGTGCTCCGGCGGAAGCGACTCGATATCAAAGTCCTCCGGGAGCGGTTCTCCGTCGCCGGTGTAGAAGTACTGTGTCAGCTGCCCCGCTTTCTCTTCGACGCTCAGGCGCGAAAGCAGGTCCTCGACACGCTCTTCGACCGAGAGATCAGGATTCTTGTAAGGCAGGGCAGACATCGGTTCCTCCACGGAGTCGAGAGATGGGACGGTGTGACGGTGAACAGTGCAGTGCGAGGTGTTCACTTGTTGGCTCCTTCAAGAGCGGCGGCAAGTTCGGCGCGGAGTTTCTCGGAGGCACCGGGAACATACTCAAGCATCGTGCGGATCGACATTCCTGTCGCCTCGGGGGCGCGCCCGTCCAAGGGCACACCCGGGTAGTGGCGCGCGAAGGTCTCGGTGAAGCGGCGCCATCCGGCCGGGTCATCCGACACTTCACGCAGCGTGGAGTCCAGGCTGAGAACGGGGCGCATCACCGGATTAATCTCGTAACTCCACGAGTGTTCTCCCCCTTCGATCTCAACGACCTGCGAATCGGTGTGCAGTGGCAGCACGACTTCAGCGGTGGTGTTTGCGGGGATGCTCACCTCGACGCAGACTTGCGTGTCCTCGATGCGCCAAGCAATGCGAACCTCGCCCGCAGCGATGGTGTGCGTCAGTTCGGCGTGGGTGAGATTTCCACCTGGTTGTGGGGCGATTCGCATCCGCCGATACCCCGGTTCGATCGCCGAGAGACCGCCGATCGTTCGATGCATCCAGTCGGCAACCGCGCCGAGTGCGTAGTGATTCAGCGACGTCATCCCGGACGGGTTGATGCTGCCATCCGGACGGATCGAGTCCCACCTCTCCCAGATGGTCGTAGCCCCCATGGTCACCGGGTAGAGGAAGGATGGTGCCTCCGTCTCCAACAGCAGGAGGTACGCCTCAGCTAGGTGCCCGGTCGAGGAGAGAGCATCGGTCACCAACGGAGTTCCGGCAAATCCGGTGGAGATGCGGTACCCGGCCTGTGCGACAAGCGCCGCCAACCGGTCACCGGCATGCTCCCTTTGCGCTTCATCGAGGATGCCGAAGGAGATCGCCAACGCATACGCTGTGGCGGTCTCTGAGGCCAGACGGCCGTTGGGAGTCACATACTCGTGGCAGAACGCCGCACGGACCTGATCAGCGAGGGCTTCAAACTCCGCCGCGTCCTCTGTGCGCCCGAGGATGCGCGCGGTGTCTGCCATCTCTCGCGTGGTACGGCACAGATAGGCTGCGGCGACCAAGTGACGGTCAGTCTTCCCGCCCGAAGGATTATCGTCCGGCGCGTCCGGATCAAGCCAATCCCCATACTGGAATCCGGTACTCCACAAGCCCTCATCATCGAGAAGTCCAGCAACCTGACGGATGAAGGTGCTCATCGAGTCGTACGCGTCCTGGAGGATCTGCTGGTCGCCGTACTCACGATAGAGCGCCCACGGAAGACTCACTGCGACGTCGCTCCACAGGGCTGTCGGAGAGGAGGGCGTAGAAAGGACATCAGGTACAACCCATGGCACGAATCCTTTCTCCTGCTGCTCGATTCCGAGATCTCTGAGCCAGGACCCGAGCACACCACGTACGTCGTAGAGAAAAGCGGCAGTCGGAGCGAACGCGTTGATGTCCCCTGTCCACCCCAGACGCTCGTCCCGCTGCGGGCAGTCGGTGGGCACGCCCACGAAGTTGTCGCGCATCGACCACACTGCGTTCGAGTGCAGCTGGTTCAGTTGGGGGTTGGAGGTCTTCAGCCATCCCGTGCGAGTCATATCGGAGTGGATGACCACCGCTCGGATCGCGTCCGACGAGAGCTCACCTGGCCACCCGTCGATTTCGACATAGCGGAAACCGTGGAAGGTGAATCGCGGCTCCCACGTCTCCGGCGCGTCACCATGGAGGATGTAGGTGTCTGTCGCGGCGGCCGTGCGCAAGGTCTCGTCCTCGATCTCCCCGTCCACCATTACCTCGACGTGACGCAGTGTGATCGTGTCTCCGCGATTTCCATCGACGGTTAGCCGGACCCAGCCCGAGATGTTCTGCCCAAAATCGACGACGAGTTTTCCGCTGGGCGTGCGGAGAACTGCCACAGGAGACAGCTCCTCGATGCGTCGAATCGGCGGCGCGATAGGGTCAGCCAGAGCTTCAAGCGGCCAGTCGAATTCTTCAGCCTGCACCCAATCGCTGTCATCGAAGCCTGAGCGGTCCCACCCAGCAGGCTCGCTTCGGGCGTCGTAGGTCTCGCCGTCGTAGATGCTGTTCGCACCAAGCCCGCCGCGAGAGGCGGTGACCGATGTGTCACTGACGATCACTTCCCGGTTCCCGTCGTCATATTCGAGTTCGAGTTCGAACCACGCCGCAGGACGATCGGAATAGTGATGGCGTCGCCCCTCCCATCCCAGACGACCAACTGCCCATCCTTCACCCAGCACAGCCGCGACAGTATTCGCACCGACAACAATCCGGTCGGTGACATCGTGAGTGCTCACGATGAGCCGGTGATGATAGGAGGTCCACCCGGGAGCGAGCACCTCATCACCGACGACGGCACCATTGAGGTGCGGCTCGATGAGCCCCACTGCAGTCGAGCGGAGCGTCGCGCGACGGGGTGCCATCAGCGCGACGAACTCCTTCCGAAGATACGACGCAGGCTCACCAACAGCTCCCTGCGCAAAGGGAGGGCTGACGAAAACGGCAGAACTGGACTCGGTCATCACCTGAACGGCGCTCCTTACAGATGAGAGCTTCGATAGTCGGGCTACCGAGACTCCGTTGTCAGAAATTTCAACTAGCGCGAGCTAGTTACGCTCAACCATAACACGTGAGCTAGCGCGCACAAGTCAATCCATCAAAAAAGGAGGGAAGTGTGATGGACTTAGGGAGGAAAACGCCGTGAAACGAAGGAGTGACAGTGGCATCGCAGTCATCAGGACGACGGGTTACCGCGGCGGATATCGCTAGATCTCTCGGGGTATCCCGAGCGACGGTGGGCTTCGTCCTTAACGAGACCCCCGGGCAGACGATCTCCCCAGCGACCACGGCGCGGGTGCTCGCAGAGGCGAGGCGCTTGGGGTATCGGCCTCACATCGCTGCGCGAGCGCTGGCTAGCGGACGGAGCCATCTCGTGCTGCTCGTTCTTCCGGATTGGCCCATCGAACACAGCCTGCGAGAGAACATCGATGAGGCGACCCAAGCCCTCGACGAGCATGGATACACTTTGATCACTTTCACGCCACACGAGGGGGCGCGCTCCCGTCCGTTATGGGAGACGCTGCAGCCAGATGTCGTGATGGGCCTACTCCGATTCCCGGCCCCCCTGATCCGCTCTATGCGTGAAGCTGGCGTCGAACGCATCATCCCGGACCCAGATGAGGCATCGAATACCCGCTATTCCGAGGGGGGTCCCCGACTCCAGGTGGAACATCTTCATGAACTCGGCCACCGGCGACTCGGCTTTGCCCGACCCGGCGACCCGCGACTCGTTGAACTTGCGGACGCGCGAGAAGCGGCGGCCACAGCAGCGGCCGTCAATCTCGGCCTCGAAGCTCCAAGAACGCTCGAGCCGGTCTGCGTGGGATCCGAGCTCGACCCGCCAGTCCAGGCATGGGTCGACGCAGGCATCACGGGCGTGGTGGCCTTCAATGATGATGTCGCGGCGGCAATCATCGGTGCCGCCGCACGTGCAGGAATCGCTGTACCCCGGTCCCTCTCCGTCGTCGGCCACGACGATACCCCGACGGCATTAATGTTCGAGCCTCGCATTTCCAGCGTGCAGATCGACTCGACAGGACTGGGGCACTATCTCGCGGCTCTGGCCATTCATGCACTGGACGGGACGCCGACGCCAGACTGGGAGCAGACCTCCGCCGTGACGTTGATCTCGCGAGAATCGACCTCCGTGAGTCCGTCCACACAGGAGTAGCTGACAGGACGACAAACTGGCAGGGCCCGCAACGAAGTCGGTGAGTTTAACGATCGTTGCGGGCCCTGCCTGCGTTATCTAATTAGCGAACCTGCCGAACCCTCATCACAATAATTCCGCCGACCAGGGTGATCGCTCCGGCAATGAAGTAGAGCAGGGTGTAGTTTTTGCCCCCGGACGAACTCGCTCCGATGGCAAGGATGAGCGGAGCGATGAACGGTGCGATCGCCTGGGGGATGGCGGTGGCGAATCCGGCGATTCCCATGAATCGGCCAGCATCGGTGTCACGCTCAGGAAGGACATCCAAGAGCAGCGCTTGATCTACAGCAGAGAACGCTCCGATGCCTATTGACGCGATGAGCGATCCGACGAAGAGCATGGTGATGTCCGTCGCAACGGCTTCAGTCACGACTCCCACGGCGAAGATTACGGATGCCACGAGAACGAAGAGCCGACGGCGACGGAGTTTATCGGAGAGGAAGCCGCCACCGATCGCACCGATCGTGGTCGCGGCGATGCCAACCAAGCTCAGAGTCGCGAGCACGCCGGCAATTTCTTCGACGCTGATCTTCAGGCGGGCTGCGAAGAAGAAGGCGGTGAAGGCCGTGTTCAGGGTTAGACCGAAATAGAAGCAGAATCGACCTGTCCATACGAGTGAAAAGTCGGGGTACTTCGCGGGGTTGAACAAGTACTTACGGAACGTCGTTCTGATGGTGAGAACCCCGGAGATGATCATCTGGCGACTGTCCTGCTCGCGGGAGAAGAACAGGAAGAGCGTAAGGAACAATACGCCCACCATGCCGGGGACCAAGAACAGCAGGAGCGAATCGGCAACGAGACTTCCGGCGATGATCACACCGGCGACGGGTGCGACCTGCGTCGCGAAGCCGACGAGGCCTGCGACCCTGCCGCGCTGATGCTCAGGAAGGGAGTCTGCCATCGAGGTGGTGAGGATGGCCAACGCCTGCCCCCACCCAATCTGTGCCAGGATCCAACCCGCGCCCAGAAGGAGTACGTTCGGGGCCAGGCCCATAACGAACAGTGACCCCACCCCAACCAGCATTCCACCGAGGATCCAAGGGCGTCGACGACCTAGGCGCGAGCGCGTGCGGTCGCTGAGGATTCCGACGATCGGAGTAATGACCATTACGACAATGGAAGCGGCCCCGGTGATGTAACCCAGATACCGCTCTTCGAAACCGGGTGCCAGTGCACTCACTCGCACCGCGAGAGAGATGGCGATCGGCGTAATGAACGCTACGAAAATCCCGAACTGGGCGAGGACGAGCAGCCAAATGTAGGAACGTGACGCTTGAGAGGGACGGATGAGGCCCGTGACCGTACGAGTACCTTCTTGGTGCGCGCCGGACGGCGCAGGAAGGGGCGCGGAGAGCACAGTCGATGGCTCCTCGGACTGAGAGCCTGGATTGAAGGGCGTGGTCATAGGGACTCCATTGTCAAAGAGATGCCGCGTAAGCACAGTGCGGATTGCAGGACATTATCTACGGCGTGTGCGTCAACTTGCACGCGCAAGTTGAATCGACTGTAACCGTTATCACTTGCGCGCGCAAGTCCTGAAAGCAAAACAAACCGTGACGGTACCACCAGGGCATCATTGAAAGCGTCTTCGGCATCCGTTTTGACAAGAAATAACGACCTGCTTGATGAAATCAAATCAGCTCAGATCAGATTGTTACGATAACTTGTTTAATACGTCCCTGATTTAAGCTTCTACTGCACATCGCTTAGAGTTTCTTGACGTGCGGTGGTGGCTGCAACAAGAAAATGCGGGTATATCATGAAATTTAGAGGAAAACTCTCACTAGTAACCGCACTAATTGCTGGGCTGGTTATCATCCCCGCGGCACCGTCATTGGCCGAGGGGTCATGAAGTCCATCCATCACCAATGCACTCACCGGATTTTCGTCTCGTAGCTGGAATGACCGAAATACTGATTCCGTAGCAACCAAAACAACTTTCAAAACTTCCTCAGAAACTTGGGGAATGCAGAAAAGCGTCGGAAGCGTTACCGTAGACTTGGCGGATTGTCGAGGCGCCCTCCTCCCGACAAAAACAGTTTCCACGAAGACCACCGGTTCAGTAAACTTCGGTGACCGCAAAAAGAGGACCTATCACTTTACGATCAAGAAAATTGCTGGCCTTCCCTCAGGAGTAAGGTGGCGGGCTCTAACGGTCGTTGCAACACCCTGAACAATCAGCAGTTGCAACGACCGTGCCTCATTTAACCCCAAACCCAACACCGTCCACCCCACCACGAACCCGAAGAGCAAGACTCACTGAAGACGAGAAGCAACGCTTCAACGAAGTCCTCGACCGAACTCAACTCGTCAAAGACGCTGCCCAAGCCATTGGCGCCTCACTGACGACGGCGTATCAGCTCGCCAAAGAACACGGTTGGAAATCAGTTGAAGACCATGCCTCCGATGAAGACAAGGACTGCCAAGAACCAGCCCACACCAGTCAGAACCTTATTGCCAAGTTCTTGAGCGCGCATGCCCGAGACGCCAATAACACGCCAGACGTTTACCTGTACCGCGATGCCGACGAGGACCGACACAACAATAGCGAAGGCGAAGGCCGCGCCGATTTTCACCGTAAATTCGGTGGTCTGGGTAATGAATCCAGGGCCGATAGCGCTGGTGGCCATCAAGAACATAGCGCCCAGCAGGGCGGTGCGCCGAGCTTTGGGGCTCATTTCAGTCTTTGACTCAGGAAGTGCCATGGTGACATGCCAATGCGATAGTGGTGACAGCTGTCACAGAATCAATGTAACGCACAAGACATTACAGATTATTGAACAACCTTGGCAAGATGTTGTTCAACAATATTTCTCCAGTTTTTAGCGAGCGAAGTGGCGGTACTGCTCATTTGCATACTCAGTATCTATGTTTAACGTATACTCAGTATGTAAACATTACATGTCCCCTCGCACTCTTCGGAGGTCCCTTGTCTATCCGACATTCTCTTCTTGCCCTACTACACGACCAGCCGATGTATGGATACCAACTACGCAGCGAGTTTGAAGAGCGCACCGGTTCCACCTGGCCACTGAATATTGGACAGGTCTACACGACCCTTGACCGGCTGGAGCGCGATGGCTTAGCCGTCAAGGACGGCGATGACGGAGAAGGTCACGTGGTCTACCGAATCACCGCGTCGGGCAAGACCGAAGTTTCCCAGTGGTTTGCCGCGCCCGTTGTTGCAACTAATCCACCCCGCAACGAACTGGCCATCAAGTTGTCCCTGGCAATGACCCTAGACAATGTGGACGTAGAAATGCTCTTGCAGGCGCAACGCACTGCTTCGATGCGCAACTTGCAGACTTATACCCGGCAGCGCCGTGAAGCAGCGAAGTCGGACTCCAATGACTCGCAAGATGTTGCCTGGATTCTCGTGCTGGATTCACTGGTCTTTGGCGCAGAGGCCGAAATCCGCTGGCTTGATCACTGCGAAGGCTGGCTGCGCAAACATCGCTTCCGCACCTCAAAGAGTCCTGCCTCCCACGCTGCAGAACCGACCAATGCGACGAAGGAGCCGACGCGATGAGCGATCAGGTCCTACAGCTACGCAAAGTCTGCATGACATACGGCAACGGAGCGAACTCCGTGGGTGCTCTACGAGATATCAACTTAGACGTGTCTGCTGGCGAGTTTGTTGCAGTGATGGGCCCTTCAGGTTCCGGCAAATCATCATTGCTGACCCTGGCAGGAGGTTTAGAGAAAGCCACCAGCGGTGATATCTACGTTGAAAACACGCCATTGGGTGCGCTGAACATCAATGAGCTGGCACGCCTTCGTCGCCGAGCTATCGGCTACGTCTTTCAAGATTTCAATCTTGTGCCGTCTTTGACGGCGGTAGAAAATGTCGCTTTGCCCAGAGAGCTAGATGGCGTGCCGTCCCGCAAAGCCCGTCGCCAAGCCATGGACGCACTGCGTTCCGTGGGCATCGACAAACTGGCGGACCGATTCATGGACCAAATCTCAGGGGGCCAACGTCAAAGGGTAGCCATCGCCCGTGCCATAGTTGGCCAGCGCCGCCTGATTCTGGCCGATGAACCAACCGGTGCGCTAGATACGGCCTCCGGCGACGGAATCATGGAAGTACTGCGTCATCGAGCAGACGCCGGTTGCGCGGTTGTCTTGGTGACCCATGAAGCCCGACATGCCGGTTGGGCTGACCGGGTACTTTTTCTCAAGGACGGAAGAATCGTAGACCAGGCAGCACAATCCTATGATCCTACAGATCTACTGGAGCTTCCTGCCAACTAATCATGTCACTGAACCTTGAACCACAACATCGTGCCAAAAAACAGCAACTAAAACTCGCGCTTCGAATCTCTTGGCGAGATATCAAAAGACATCGTGGCCGTTCAACACTTATTGCGGCGCTCATCGCTGTGCCCATCATGATGATTTCGGCTGCACTTGTCGCCGGATTCAGCAAGATGCCCAGCACCGAAGAAACCATAACCAACGAATTTGGCCAGACCGCCGGTCGCGTCAGCCTCCAATACTCGGACCTCGCCGGTATCTCCCAGAGTCCCAAGGGTGATTTGAGTAGCGTTATCAGCGATGCTGACGCAGAATCTGGACAACGCAACGGAACTCTAGATGATTTCAAAGATCTGGTACTACCTGACTACGACGTGCTGCCCCTGAGTAGCATCAGCCTGACGACCGAACGCGAGCACGCTACATTAAGTTTCGGCGCGGTCATCGGAGACGTCCTTAATCCCGCTTTCGATGGGAAATACAAGCTGCTTGAAGGGCGCAAAGCCACCAGCAACATGGAAGCTTTCGGAACCCCCGGCTTCATGCAACGATTCGACCTGCAGTTAGGCGATCGATTCTCGACCAATGCCGGTGAATTCACCATGGTCGGTATGGTGCGCGATAGCAATTCCAACGATTCGTTTCCTACGTTCTTTGCCGCGGCGAACGACCTACCAGAGAACTTTGTGCTCGGCCCCAATGAAACCAAGTATTACCTTCTCGGGCAGAAACCTGCCACTTGGGCGCTGGCCACCGAACTGAACCAACGCGGAGCAATTCTGACCTCCGCCGAACTGCTGCGCAATCCCCCACCTGCCGAACAAGTTGGAGCATCAGCGAAGGACTTCGCGGATGCGCCGAGCGGCAATGGCCTCGACCTCATCATGACGGGCGCTTCGATCGCCTCTCTGGCGATGTTGGAAGTGGGGCTGCTGGCCGGTGCAGCATTCGCGGTAGGCACTCGTAAGCAGCAGCAAGATCTTGCCCTGCTTGCGGCAACAGGTGCCGAAGCGGGTACCCTCAAATCCGTGGTGAGCGCCAGTGGCCTATGGCTGGGCCTGATCGGAGGCATCGCTGGTGCGCTGGCCGGCACGGGCGTGGGCATTGCCTGGGTACTTTGGAAACTCCACAACGGAGAAAACCTGCTTTGGCTGCACATTCCCTGGCCACTGATGCTTGGAGTCGTCCTGCTGGCACTTATCGCCGGTGTTCTCTCCGCCTACGGTCCCGCCCGTATGGTGGCAAACCAAGCTTTGAATGTTGCGCTCAAGTCGGGCCGAACAACCAGCAATCACAGTCGCAAGAGTCTGCGGCGGGGTATATTCTGGCTGGCTCTATCACTCTTGTTGCTGGCGTTATCCGCTTCGCTGTCCCTGTTTGAGATCATTCACGATTTTGAACTACGCAGCTACCTTGCCCTGGCCTTGGTCATTATGAGTAGTATCGGATTGATCAGCTCACTCATCTTGCTGACAGCCCCGTTGCTCAGGCTAGTGGCTGCAAAATCGGCTTGGCTTCCGCTTCCACTACGTTTGGCGACCCGCGATTCTGCTAGGAACACCGGAAGAACCGTCCCCGCCGTAGCCGCGGTACTTGCAGCTGCAACACTATCTAGTGCCATATTGATCTACTGGTCGAGTTCTTCGCATACTGAGAACGATAATTACCAGTGGAGTTACAACCTCAACCAAATGGCGTTGCCGCTGACGGTTTTTGAGTATTCACCTAGCTCCATCGGCGCTATGGGAACGGCATCTTCCGACGCGCTCGCTACTAGAAAGATCAATGCCGAGGAATTGTCGAGTGCTGCGCTCAAGGTTTTGGGAGAAGGCACTAGCGCCGCAACCATCCAAGGTGCTTTCGACCAGAACGAATGCGCCGGACTAGATCCAAACTCCGTTGAAATCGATGGAATCATGCATTCTCCAGATTGTTCGACGTGGGCACTCAAGGAACCCGTTGGCCATCAATGTTTCGTAGCTACCGATGGGAAACCTATTGATCTGCAAGATTGGCGGTGTCGGGGATCCATGGCCAATGATTCTGGTTCCAGTAGCCTTCCCACCATCGTTGTCGGAGGTGAAGAAACCCTAGAAACCTTGCTCGGACGAAAAGCCAGCCCAGAAGCGTTGCAAACTTTGACCTCGGGCGGGGCGGTAGTTAGCAATCCGGTGTATCTGAACGCGGATGAGACAACAACGTTGATTTCCTACGACGCTAATGCCGAGCCCCAAGAATCGGTAGATACCGCCGAGCAAATGTCTTCACTACGGACCTCGTTCAGTCCCCAACACAGTTTCCCGTTGTTGGCCACCGTTGAAGAACCGACCAAACCCATCCCCTACTACGCGGTTATTTCGCCGGAGACTGCTTCAAGAATTGGGATGCCTTACGATGAGCGACTGGTGTTGCTATCTCTGAACGAAGTTCCCAGTGATGCAGTCAACGACACGCTACTGACCGCACTGAGTGAGGTAGCAGGAGAAAACTACGGACCAGAAAAACTGGAAACCGGACCGAATTCCAACGTGACCTCTGCTTTGTGGCTGCTGGTTGGCGTTTCCGCCTTGGTCACATTCAGTGCTACGGGTATTACCGCCGGGTTGGCGTTGGCCGATGGACGCGAAGACCATTCGGTCTTGGCCAGCATCGGCGCAGATCCACGGCTACGCAAGTCGCTGTCAGCGGCGCAGCTGTTTTTGACCTCCGTAATCGGCACGCTGTTTGGAATTGTGGCTGGCATTGTTGCTACAGGAACACTGCAGCTGCTCTTCCGGGACATGGCACTAGTCATTCCGTGGACGCAGTTGATGATCATGCTGCTAGTTGTCCCCTGTATAGGTTCTGCAATGGCATGGTTGCTGACCAAGGGAAGGCTACACGTTTTGCGGCACAGGACGCTGGCCTAGACGGATCGCTACTAACCCACCCGATGAATTGCGCATGGCCCGAGCTTCAAGAAGTCTTGAACCTCGGGCCATAAGTGTTTAGAGCAGGGGTCTGCTCAATTGGATCCTTAGAAGTGGTTTTCGCCGGCGATGCAGACTTCGCTACCGGTGATGAAGAGACCTTCTTCGCTGACCAGCAGGTCCACAACCTTTGCTACCGAACTTGAAGTAGCTCGCGCGGCAACGGAACTCTTTGCCCAACAGTGCATCGAAGCAACCACGGTTGAAAGCATCGCGGACCAGACCGGGATTTCACTGCGCACTTTTTACTGCTACTTTCCCACTCAAGAACAATCTGTACCCCACTACTGGCAAGTGGGCACCGAAACCTGTCAGTAGACCCTTCGATATGAGTCCGCAGGATCCCTCGGTGCGCACGTCGACAACGCTTTGGCCACGACCTTAGACGTCTGCCCTATTGAGATGGGCGACAACGGCTTTGAAGTGGTTTGGCGAAGGGTCAACACGCGATCCGAACCTGCTCAGGGCAGGGGTACCACCTGCGCTATTCGCCTGGCGCGCGAAGCCATCTTTCTATAACCATGGTGCATAAAAGAACTCAGGCTATGAACGCGCGAAGCGTTCATGGCCTGAGTTCTTACGGCTTGCTACCGTGTGCTTCTAGTGGAAGAAGTGACGTGCTCCGGTGAAGTACATGGTGATGCCAGCTTCGTTCGCGGCAGCAACAACTTCCTCATCGCGTACCGAACCGCCTGGCTGTACAACAGCCTTCACGCCGGCATCAATCAGAATCTGCAGGCCATCAGCGAATGGGAAGAACGCATCCGAAGCGGCAACTGCACCCTTGGCGCGCTGCTCAGACTCGCCAACGGCGTTCTCGGCGCCACCGGCAGCATCTGCACCGGACTCGACCTTTACTCCCAAGGTGTTGGCACGTTCTACCGCAAGCTTGCAGGAATCGATGCGGTTGACCTGGCCCATGCCAATGCCAACTGCTGCACCATTGCTGGCCAACAAGATCGCGTTGGACTTCGCGGCGCGCACTGCGCTCCATGCGAACTCTAGATCAGCCAAGGTTCCGGCGTCAGCGGCCTCGCCGGCGGCCAGAGTCCAGTTAGCTGGGTTATCGCCCTCGGCATCAATCCGGTCGCCGGCCTGAACCAGCATGCCGCCGGAGACCTGACGGAACTCGTTCTTGTTGCGTCCGTAGCCCTCTGGCAGTGCCAGTAGGCGGATGTTCTTCTTTGCCGAAAGGATCTCAACTGCTTCGGGTTCGAAGTCTGGAGCGATAACAACCTCGGTGAAGATACCCTTGACGGTTTCAGCCATTTGTTTGGTCACCGTGCGGTTGGCAGCGATGACACCACCGAAAGCTGAAACTGGGTCGGTTGCGTGCGCTTTACGGTGAGCATCGGCGATTGGGTCCGCTGCGTCATCCGAAGCGACAGCTACACCACAAGGGTTGGCGTGCTTAACTACCGCTACTGCTGGCTTTTCGAAGTCGAAAGCGGCGCGCAGCGCGGCATCAGCATCAACGTAGTTGTTGTAGCTCATTGGCTTGCCATGCAGCTGATCAGCCTGAGCGATACCGGCCGGTGCTGCCTCGTCAACGTACAGTGCTGCCTGCTGGTGTGGGTTCTCACCGTAACGCAGTGAAGCAGCACGCTGCAGGGCAACGCCTGCATAAGCTGGCCAATCGATGACGCCATCGCCATCTTCATCGAGGAACTGGCTTGCGGTCCACGAAGCTACAGCAGTGTCATATGCTGCGGTGTGCGCATAGGCCTTTGCGGCCAGACGCTGACGGGTCTTCAAATCGAAGCCGCCTTCAGCAGCGGCTGTGATGACCTGCGAGTAGAAGTTTGGATCTACCACGATGGAAACCGCAGCGTGGTTCTTGGCAGCCGAACGGACCATTGCTGGACCGCCAATGTCGATCTGTTCAACAACTTCGTCCTGGGATGCGCCGGAAGCAACAGTCTGCACAAATGGGTACAGGTTTACAACAACCAGATCGATCTGATCAATGTCCATCGAAGACAGGGTATCCATGTGCTCGCTAACGCGACGGTCGGCAAGGATGCCACCGTGGATACGTGGGTGCAGGGTCTTGACTCGACCGTCAAGCATTTCCGGCGAACCGGTCACCTGCTCGACCTCAGTCACAGGGATTCCGGCGGCAGCGATCTTCTTAGCGGTAGAGCCGGTGGATACCAGCTGAACGCCTGCGGCATGTAGTCCGGAGGCCAGCTCCTCCAGACCAGTCTTGTCGTAAACGGAAATCAGTGCGCGACGGATTGCGACTTTGTCCAGCACGGTCTTACTCACGAAATTTTTCTCCCGGCGGTGAGAATGAATGGGGCGGGTGGCGACTAGGCCACCGCCCTCATTCTAACCAAGGGATGACCCGAATATTCAGTTCGTGTCATGGTCCTTCGACAAGCTGAGCAAGCTGTGGGAAATACTTGGACAGTTGCTTGTCAGTCAGGCAAAGACGCAGAAGTTTCTCGGCATGATCTTCATCGGCTACATAACAAACCAAGTCTGCAGGGGTACGTTGCTGAAGTTCTTCTCGCAGGCTCTGTGCCACCGCAACAAGGGTGCGATAGTAGCGTTTTATGGTGACTTCCCAGCCTTCGTGCGCTGCGAGGTCGGTCATCGCATCGGACCAGAGGGTGGCTGCCGGGTCTTCGCATAAATCAATGGCTGACCAGTGCCAATCGCTTGGTTCCCACTTATCAGAATAGAAACTCTCAGAGTCGTCTGCATCGAGGCCTTCTTCAAGCGAGGCCAGAACCTGATCCAGATCTTCCTCATCATCGTTAAGGCTCGAGTCTTCCTCGTCGGTTTCCTGTTCATCCGCGTCAGAAATCACTATGGAGTCGTCATCGATTGTGACGTCTTCAGATTCGGTTGAACTACCAGGCTCCGCATCTTCGCGGTCTTCATAGTCGGCAGGCTCGTCAGCATCTTCGCCGCGCTCCACCAGTTCTTCTCTTGATGCCGTGACGCGATCACGTTCTAAAGCCTGTACCGAATTCAGCGCAAGCAACGGCATAGCGATGCTCTCGCTTTCTTCGGTGCTGACCCCGTGAAGGGCAATGGCATAGAAGTCTTGGTCGGGGTGTCCAGTAATTACTTCCGCAGCGTGCCGAAGGGCGGTCACCCGTATCGCCTCTTCGAGAGCGGCCCAATCTACTCCCATGCCCAGAGAGTACTCCCAATCAGGCGCTGAATGACAGACCTTGACGCGCCACACAAAGAAGCGTAGAGAGCTACGCTCAATTCACAGTTTTCGGTTATGCTTCGACGCGATACACACTACTTTCACTCGCATTGAGAAAGGCGCCCTTTCGTGTCTTCTGCTCTTCCGCCTACGGGCACCAACGTCGTACAAGAACTTCCCTTTAAGTGGAAGGTACAAGGCTCGATATTTATCATCGGTGGCCTCGGATTCATGTTTGATGCCTGGGATGTCACGCTCAACGGTGCATTAATTCCATTGGTCGCCCAAGAGTGGGGACTAGACCGGCCCACCGCAGCACTTTTGGGCACGTCAAACTTGGTTGGTATGGCACTGGGCGCATTTGTGTGGGGCGGAATTGCCGACCGGTTTGGACGCAAAAAAGCCTTCAGCCTGACGTTGTTGATGTTTGCAGTGTTCACCGTGCTCGGTGCATTCTCACCAAACTTCGGCTTCTTTGTGGCCTTCCGGTTCTTGGCCGGACTTGGGCTGGGCGGATGCATCCCGGTGGATTACGCGCTCGTTGGCGAGTTCACCCCAGCTAAGTTGCGTGGACGAGTACTTACCGCAATGGATGGCTGGTGGCCAGTGGGTGCTGCCCTGTCATTCTTCGTCTCCGGCTGGGTGATGGCCACAGCCGATAACTGGCGTTTGATTCTTGCTGTGATGATCCTTCCGGCATTTGTGGTGTTCTTTGTACGTCGTTCCGTGCCAGAGTCACCGTTGTACTTGGCTGCCAAGGGTCGCGAGGCAGAAGCTCGTGAAGTGATTGACTACCTAGTTGAACGCACCGGCGCCACCAAACGTGACTACGTCATCGAACAAGTGCCAGTTGAGCGTCCTGCCCGTTGGTATGAGCAGGTAGTTTCTCTCTGGCGTTACTCGTGGAAAATTACTGCGACCAGTTGGCTACTGTTCATCACTGTTCTGCTGGTTTACTACTTGGCACTGACGTGGCTTCCATCAATCTTGACCGAGGCTGGAATGGCGCAGTCCGCTTCATTCTTCGCCACCGCAGTCATGGCTCTAATGGGTCTACTCGGAGTGGTGATTGCCGCGCTCCTTGTTGAACGAGTTGGCCGCAAATGGCTGCTTGCCGTTTCCGCACCGCTCTCCGGACTAGTGCTGGTCATGGTGGCACTGAACCTGAAGGTTCCAGCTGCCGCAGTGGGTTGGGTGTTGGTCTTTGGTGTCATCGTTCAGGTGGCCATCCCCGTACTGTATGCCTACGTTTCTGAGATGTACCCGACTGAACTACGCGCCAGTGGATTCGGTTGGGCCTCAACCATGTCGCGCTTTGCTGCCGGATTTGGGCCGCTGATTTTCGCCGCGCTCTGGCCAGTGCTCGGTCTGCCTACGCTGTTCATTGCCGCGAGCGTACTGGTCACCTTGGCCATCATTTTCATGGCAAAGTTCGCGCCAGAAACCATGGGCCGCCAGCTGGGCTAGCGCACCTTGATCCATTGATGAACTCGATGCCTGACGCCAAGAGCCGACTCGTACAATTAGAAGATCACCACTCTTCAAGAGGTACAACGTCGCAATATCCTTGGCGGTTGGCATCGTGGAGCACAACGACGGGAAAATCACCGATGCAGTTTGACCAGAAGCAGCTCAAGGAAGATGGATTTACGGGCTTCCGCTCTGTGGCCACACTTGAAATCAATCGCATCCCGCACCGTCAAGGGATTTTTGTCGTCTTGGCGCCCTCGGACTATGAACCGCGGTACCTTAACCGCAGTACGGCCGGAACCTTCAAGAAGAAAAACCCCTCGCTTAAACCCGAGCAGCTAGAAGCCGAATGGGTCCACGACACCGAAGTCCTATACATCGGAAAGGCCAGCCCAGGCAGCCAAGGCAATCGTGGGCTGCGCCGGCAGATTCAAGAATTCATCGACTTCGGCAATGGCAAACCACCAGGCCACTGGGACGGGCGCTTGATCTGGCAGCTGCGTGGAGCCGGAAAGCTCTTGATCGCGTGGAAAGAATTACCCTCCGAAGAGTTGAATGCTTCACTGGCTAAGTATCACGACAGCTTCCACGCACAGTACGGCAAGTTGCCCTACGCCAATTTGGTCCGCGCGCGGTGAAACGAAAGCGTGTGAAGAGGCGCCCTCGGTTTCGCTGGTTACGCGAAAATTGGGACGACCTCGTGGCACGCTTGCTGGAATTCTTCTCGCTAGGGCCGCGAAATTCACTGCTCAACTTCAGCACCTTCGCCTACTCCGTCCAGAGTTACGCCTTGAACCCGTCAAGCATTATCTGCACCAAACGCTCCTGAAGCTGTGGTGTCTGATTTTTGAAGGCTCGTGGCAACGGTCGAGTGGCTGCTCCAATGGCGGTGACCAGTTCTACGCCGTTCAAATCTCTGCGCACCAATTGTTGGTCTTTGGCCTGTTCAAGAACACGATTTACTGCCTGAGCGCATTCACGTTGCACGGTCAGCACTCGTTCATTCAGAGTCGCAGGCAGGGCTCCCCCAAACGCTTCGCTGAGCGCACCAAGATCTAGGCGCACCAGCTGCTCCAAGAATTTACTCCACGCTCGTGGCTCTTGGGCCAAGTTTTCCCTTGCGAGGTGAGCCGCATCCAATATTTCTTGCAGGGTTGTCACGGTAACTTCCTCAACTAGCTCGGGGCGGGCCGCGAAGTTGCGGTACAAGGTACCGATTCCCACGTTGCTTCGTTCTGCAATGGTGTCCATGGCAACGTTGGCGCCGTACTGGGCAAAGAGCTCTCGGGCCGTACGGAGAATAGTTTCACGTCGTTGCAAAGCATCTGTGCGCATCAACCGGTTATGCCTTCCACGGTGTTGGCGGCGGTGGGGTTTACCCATCTGCCGCTCAGAGAGTCTTAGATAGATGTCCTATTTGGTCGGATCCAAAACTCAGTGATCTTTCCAGAAATTGCTAAGCGTTGCCACGGCGTTAAGACTTTTGCCAGAAATCTATCCCCACACTTCAACTAAATAGCCTTTCATTAGTGATTTTTCGGTAGTCTGGCAGTGAACTACCCCGTGAGTTTTTGGGGATCTGACCTTCGAAAGGCCGCCATGCACGACGATACTTCCTTGACCACTGGTCGAGTCAAACGAGTACTGCAGGAACGAGTACTGCCTGCCATCTACTCGGACTCAATCCCGCTTGAGGTGTCTTGGCATGAACTTCCAGGTGAACCAGTAACACCCACAAAGGGCTTGGCATTGGATTACGTTCCAGCTCAGGTTGGGACCTCTTGGGGAGCTGCTTGGGGCACCACATGGTTCCACCTTCAAGGCCAGGTTCCCGCTAGTTGGGCGTCACGCCGAGTCGAAGCAATTATCGATTTGGGCTTCGACGTAAATATGACGGGGTTCCAGTGCGAAGGGCTCATCTACCGACCTGACGGCAACACCGTCAAAGCGCTAAACCCACGCAACCAGTGGGTGCCAGTTACGGAGTCTGCAGAAGGCAACGAGCTAGTGGATCTCTATCTTGAGGCTGCGTCCAACCCAGTATTGCTGGATCATCACCCGTTTTTGCCGACCGAAGAGGGAGACATTCTCACTTCTTCCACGCGCAAGCTCTACACCATCCGACGTATGGATCTGGCTGTATTTGAACCAGTAGTTCATGAATTAGCTCTTGACCTTGAAGTGCTCCTAGATCTGCAGGAACAACTGCCCCAAGGCCCGCGCAAGATGCAGATTCTTCAGGCCTTGGATAACGCCTTGGATGTTCTTGATCTTCAGGACATTACCTCAACGGCTCAGGCCGCTCGCGATGAACTAGCCGACGTTCTCGCCGCCCCGGCAGAACACAGTGCTCACCAGATTTCCGCTATCGGACACTCCCACATCGACTCGGCTTGGTTGTGGCCACTGCGCGAAACCATCCGCAAGGTCTCACGCACTGCTTCCTCGATGGTTGAGTTACTTGGCGATGAACCGGATTTCCTTTACGGAATGTCCAGTGCCCAACAATACAAATGGCTTAAGAGCCACCGCCCCGAGGTGTGGGAGCGCGTCAAGCAGGCGGTGGCCGACGAACGTTTCCTCCCCTTAGGTGGCATGTGGGTTGAATCCGATACTGTGATGCCTTCCGGCGAATCTTTGGTGCGTCAATTCCTTTACGGCCAGAAATTCTTCCACGACGAATTTGGTGTGAGTTCCAAAGGTGTGTGGCTACCAGATTCCTTCGGCTACTCCCCGGCCTTGCCGCAGCTGATGCGACGTGCAGGTTTTGAATGGTTCTTCACCCAGAAGATCTCATGGAATCAGCAAAACAAATTCCCACACCATAGCTTTGATTGGGAAGGCATTGATGGTTCTCGCATCTTCAGCCATTTCCCTTCCATGGACACCTACAACTCTCAGCTTTCCGGTGAGGAAGTTGCTAAGGCTTCACGCCAGTTCCGCGAAGCGCGCGTTACCAATAACTCCATTGCTCCCGTGGGCTGGGGTGACGGTGGTGGCGGTACCACTCGCGAGATGACTGGCAAGGCTAAGCGCTTATCCAATCTTGAAGGTAGTGCGCAGGTGCGTTGGGAACATCCCAACAAGTTCTTCGACCGCGCTAAGCGCGAACTTCCCAACCCACCGGTCTGGGTTGGCGAACTGTACCTGGAATTGCACCGCGCGACGCTAACCAGCCAGCACCAGACTAAACAAGGCAACCGACGCACTGAGCAACTTCTGGTGGAAGCGGAGCTTTGGGCAGCCACCGCCACGTTATACACGGGAAGCGACTACCCCTACGTACAGCTAGACGAGCTGTGGGAAACGGTGTTGCTGCACCAGTTCCACGATATTTTGCCTGGCACCTCCATCGCCTGGGTACACCGTGAAGTTGTAGGCCGCTACGCACAAGTCATCGAACAGGCCGAAGCACTGATCCTCACAGCACAGCAGCAGCTTGCTGGGGACGGCTCAACGCCCATCGCTTTTAACGGGGCCGCGTTCACGCGTAATTCACTGTCCTTCGGTCAGGCAAAAGCACTCACTGCTAGCTGTGCGGATTCTGTTCAGGCCACGGCAGCTCATGGTGGATACGTCTTGGACAACGGCATTGTCCGTATTCAGGTCAGTGATCAAGGACTGATCACCTCCGCAGTAGATTTGGCCACTGGCCGCGAGGCTATTGCTTCGGGCCAAGAGGCAAACCTCTTGCAGCTGCACCAAGACTTCCCCAACATGTGGGACGCCTGGGACGTAGATAAGTACTACCGCAATCAGGTCACCGACCTGCGTGAACTCAATTCCATGGAATTGTCCTCGACTGAGGATGGCAGCCAGGTCATCACCATCTCTCGTGGCTTCTCGAAGTCGACGGTCATTCAGCAGCTGAGCCTGGCCCCGGGTGACCGAACAGTTCATATCGCTCAAAGCACCGACTGGCATGAGGCCGAGAAGTTCCTCAAGGTCGCGTTCCCACTCGATGTTCGGGCCGAGCAAACCATCGCGGAAACACAGTTTGGCTATCACAAGCGAGTGACGCATGTGAACACCAGTTGGGAAGCAGCGAAGTTTGAAACCTCCATGCACCGCTTTGTGCTGGCCGAGGAACCAGGCTTTGGTGTGGGGCTGATCAACGATTCCATCTACGGCTTTGATGTCACGCGCGAAGCCAAAGAAGCGCGCGTAACCACCACGATGCGTCTGTCGTTGCTGCGCGCCCCACGCTTCCCCGATCCGCAAACAGATCAAGGCATTCAAACTCACCGCTACGGGCTGGTGATCGGCGCCGATATCGCCACAGTCACTGAAGCTGGGGCGCTGCTCAATAGCGCAGAGCGAGTTGTTGTGGGTGCACAAGGCGTGGAACCACTTGTTGCTGTAACCGGTGAAGGCCTGGTGGTTTCCAGTGTGAAGCTGTCCGCTGATCGCAGCGGGGATCTGGTGGTGCGAGTCTACGAGTCGTTGGGACGACGTGCTCGTGGTGCCCTGAAGATCAATGCCGCTTACGCCTCGGCAACTACCGTGTCCCTGCTTGAAGATTCGTTGGCTCAGGCAGCTATTGATCTTCTTGATGGTGCGGTTCCGCTGGAACTGAGTGCTTTTGAGGTGCGCACCGTGCGCTTCAAACTCAGCGACTAAACATTAAGAATCTCAGGCTCGAACGCCTCGCCGTGGCTTACCAGGGCGAGGGTTCGTAGTCCTTGAGGAAGCAACCATAGAGGTCAATGCCGCGTTCCCCGTCCACGATCGGCTGGTAGACTCGGGCCGCCCCGTCGATTAGATCCAACGGTGCGTGCCAGCCTTCGGCGACCATGCGGACCTTGGAATCATGCGGACGTTCGTCGGTGATCCAACCGGTGTCCACCGCAGACATCAAGATGCCCTCGGTGTTCAGCATTTCTTCGGCACTGGTGCGGGTGAGCATATTGAGCGAGGCCTTGGCCATGTTGGTGTGCGGATGACCGGCACCCTTGTAGCGTCGGGAGAACTGCCCCTCCATGGCTGAGACATTCACAATGTATTTACGTCGTGCCCCACTGGCAGCCAAGGTAGGTCGTAACCGTGAAGCCAGCAAGAATGGTGCGGTGACATTGCACAGCTGCACTTCGAGCATTTCCAATGCGTCCACATTGCCCAAAATCTGGGTCCAGGAATTTTCTGTCACCACATCTGGCACCAGTCCCCCGGCGTCGATTGCGGTGCCTGCGGTAATGCGCTCCAGCGAGGCTGAGCCTGCCTTCATTGCCAGCTCTGCAAGTCGTTGTGCGTCGTAGCTGCCTAGCGGTTCCGGGGCCAACAACGCAGAATCCTCAAGCCTAAAGGCACTGGCCAAGGCTTTGGGGTGCTCGGCCGGCGGATTCGCTTCGCCCCATAGCTCCGGGCCGCCGTGGCTGGCCAGTAGTTCGGTGGCTAGCGGTTGCTGTTCGGATTCGATCAGGTGCTGATATGAGTTGGACGTGCGCCGAACGGTTTGGGCCGCGTTGTTGATCAAGATATCCAGCGGGCCTTCGGCGGCTACACGATCAGCTAGAGAGATAACCTGTGCCGGATCGCGCAGGTCAATGCCGACAATGCGCAACCGGTGCAACCACTGGTTGCTGTCTTCGATGGCCGCAAAGCGGCGGGCTGCGTCTTTGGGGAAGCGTGTGGTAATGGTGGTGTGGGCGCCGTCGCGAAGTAGACGCAACGCGATATGCATTCCGATTTTTGCTCGTCCGCCGGTGAGCAGTGCGCGCTTTCCGCTCAGGTCCGCGCGTGCATCACGGCGTTCACGACCTGCTGCAGCGCAGTCCGGGCACAGGTAGTGATGGAAGGCGTCAACGGTGGTGTAGCGGCGCTTGCAGATGTAGCAACCGCGTGGCCTGCGGAATTCGCCAGCAGTATCACCGTCGGTGGAAGCGATCAGGTCTAAGCCCAAGGTTTCGTCGTCAAGGCGCTGAGGTGAACCGGTTGCGGTACGTTCAATCAGTGCGCGGTCTGCCGCACTAATTTCTGCTCGTTTCTGCGATTTTCTGAAACGCTTGGCGGCTTTGAACATGTTGCTGGTGGCGCGGCGTACAGCGACGTGCCGTTCGTCGTCGGAATCCAGTTCATGTACTACCGAGAGCACCTTCAGGGCCGTTGCCAGCTCCGCGTCGGTAAAAGGTTGCGTCGTTGAAGCCGCGTCGGCTTTAGGTGTTTGCTCAGTCATCTCGCCACCAATTTTACTTCCTTGGTGGCTCCGCGCGGTGTGCCTGGGTGGTGCTGTGCGCTACTTGCTCTTGGCTAGGTCTGCGAGGGTTGCAATGAGCAGACGGCGTTCAACAACTTTGATGCGTTCGTGCAACGTGTCTTCGGTGTCTGCATCATCGATGGCGACTGCTTCTTGGCGCAGGATCGGACCGGTGTCCACGCCGGCATCTGCAATATGTACGGTGCAGCCGGTGACCTTGACTCCGTAAGCCAGCGCGTCACGCACACCATGGGCGCCAGGGAACGAAGGCAGCAAGGCGGGATGAGTATTGATGTATGTGCCGTCAAAAGCGTTGATGAATTCTTCGCCGACGATTCGCATAAATCCAGAGGACACAACGTAGTCCGGTGCGTAGGACAGGCATTTTTCTGTCAGCGCATGGTTCCAGTCTTTGCGATCTTCGTAATCCTTGAAGTTCACAACAAAGGTTTCGATTCCGGCTTCAGCCGAACGCTGCACACCGTAGGTATCGTGTTTGTCGGCGCCGACCGCGGCGATGTCTACGTTGGGTAATTCACCAGCCTGAACGGCGTCTATGACTGCCTGAAGGTTCGAACCAGTTCCTGAAACCAAAACCACAATGCGCATGCCTTCAATTCTACGGTTTGGTCTTGCTTGTTTTTCATTCCGCTCAGGTTTGTTGCTTATGCCAGTCTCAAACTGGCGTGGAGAGCAAAGAAAAACGATGATTACGACATGAGTGAGATTGTTCCTGATCAGAAGAATTGGACCTTCGTTTTGGACTCGGTCTGCCCCGAGTGCCAGGTTGATGTCCGCGAGGTGACTCCCAAGGACGTCATCGAGCGATTGCCCTCTGGGGTTCAGCGCTATGTGACGGCGCTACACAATCCAGCAGCACGCGTGCGGAAAAATCCGGCGCGTTGGAGTGATCAGGAATATGTAACGCACGTAGCGCACATGTTGGTGATCATGACGCAGCGACTGGATCTGATGCTTGGGCAAGATGAGCCCACCTTCCCGAATTGGGATCAGGATCAGGCTGCCAATGAAGGTAATTACAACGCTCTTACTGCTGGTGACGTCACGGCGCAGCTTGAGACCGCGGCTTCAAATTATGCCGAAAAATTGGGAAGCATCGGCGCTGAATCTTATTCCAGACGGGGTTTGCGTTCAAACGGTTCGGCCTTCACTGTTGAATCTTTAAACCAGTATGCGTGGCACGATTTTGTGCATCATCTGTGGGATCTGGACCCCAAGCCCAGCTAGAGCGGGCGTCTGGACTCCGGTAGGCGATGCGGCAAATTTATGGCAGCAGTTAATTTATTTGAAACCTGCATTGACCAACCCTGTGACCCGTGATACATTTTTCCCTGTTATACGAATAACTAACTCGCATCACTCAATGGGGAGACACTTTGATGGCTAGAGCCAAGCCCGCTTCCGGGCCCACAATGCACGATGTGGCAGCTGCAGCCAGTGTCTCCCAAGCCACCGTTTCCCTGGTCCTAAATTCCGCTCCTGGATCACGCTTCTCTGCCGACACTCAGCAGCGAGTCTGGGATGCAGTTGAACAGTTGGGATACCGCACCAACGCGCACGCCAAGGTGTTGCGCGAAGGTGTTTCAGGGATGATCGGCTTCATTGGCGACTCGGTGGCAACCTCACCTTTCGCTGGTGCAATCATCGAAGGTGCGCAGGAAAGAGCCTGGGAAGAAGGGCTCCTGCTGCTAACCATCAACACTGGCGGCGACAAAAAACTTGAGGCCGCTTCGCTAGATACGATGCTCTCCTACAAGGTGGCCGGTGTCGTGTACGCGGCAATGTATAACCGTTATCTTGAAGTCCCCAAAGCGCTGGCCGGGGTCCCTTCGGTCGTCTTGAACTCCCAAGACAAAGACGGCAAGCTCCCCAGCGTCGCTCCAGACGAAATTCAAGGTGGCTACACCGCCACTCGACGGTTACTTGACGCTGGCCATACCCGAATAGGCATGATCAACATCGAAACCTTAGAAAGTGGACTACCGGCAGCGGTGGGACGCTTCGCAGGTTATCAAAAGGCCATGAACGAAGCTGGAGTCGAAGTTGATCCTTCACTGCTTCGCTTCGGCGAAGGTGGAGAAACTCATGGCTACACCTTCGGTAGGGAACTACTTTCTTCCAACCGTCCGCCAACCGCTATCTTCTGTGCCAACGACCGCACCGCATGGGGCGTTTATCAGGCGGCAGCGGAGTTGCGGGTATCAATTCCTGATGATGTTTCAATCATTGGCTTTGATAATCAGTCCACACTAGCTCCGTTCCTTCGCCCCGGACTGACAACTCTTGAACTACCTTTCGCCGCAATGGGCCGACAATCGGTGGATTTCCTCCTCCAAGGAGCTAAACCTGATGGTCAGGTAAAGCTCATGGATTGCCCACTTATTGAACGCTCGTCGGTATCACACCCCAAGGAGAAGCCTTGAGTCAATCAAAACCAGCTGCTCTCAGGCGATTTAGCAAATCACCTAAAAAGCGCAAAGTTCCCTTTTCGCTTCAGCTGAAAAAGATCTTGGCAGCCTGGCAGTTATACGTATTACTAATACCTGCCCTGGCCTACATCGTGATCTTCAAGTACTGGCCAATGTACGGTGTCCAAATCGCATTCAGGAACTACAACCCCACCGACGGTTTCACCGGAAGCCAGTGGGTTGGCCTGAAGCACTTCATCAGATTTGTGAATTCTTACCAATTCACAGAGGTGCTGGGCAACACGATCTGGATCGCAGTACTGGGTCTGCTCATTGCCTTCCCGGTGCCAATCATCCTGGCGCTGCTCGTCAACGGGTTGCAGAGCGAGAAGTTCAAAAAGTTCACCCAAACCGTGCTGTACTCCCCTGCCTTCATCTCCACCGTGGTGGTAGTCGGCATGATGTTCGTACTGCTCTCTCCACGTTCAGGCTTGGTCAATAACGCCATCCAGCTCGCTGGTGGTGAACCGATCTTCTTCATGGGATCCCCCGACTGGTTCCGCCCGGTCTACCTGATTTCTGACATCTGGCAAAACGCCGGCTTCTCAATGATTGTGTACCTAGCAGCCCTAGCCGGCATCGATCCAGCCTTGCACGACGCGGCCAAGGTTGACGGTGCATCCAAGCTGCAGCGCATGCGCCACATCGATTTGCCAGGCATCATGCCAATGGTCACCGTGCTGTTCATCTTGGCAATCGGTAACTTGCTCAACGTTGGGTTCGAAAAGGCACTGCTGATGCAGACTCCGCTGAACCTCGCCAACTCTGAAATCATCCAGACCTACGTTTACCACGCTGGTCTGCAGCAGGCTCAGTTCAGCTACTCGGCTGCTATCGGTCTGTTCAACTCCGTCCTCAACCTGGTGCTGCTGTTGATCTTCAACCGTGTGGCTCGCCGGGCAAACCAAGCAACCTTGTGGTGATCCCCGATGTCATTAAAAACAATTCCAGCAACACCAGTTTCGCCTCGACGGGAGGGACAGAAGGTGATTAATCGTCAGTCCGGTGGCAAGTCAAAGTTCCGCCTCCTGCGCGAACGTTACGCCGACCGCACCTTCACTATCGCAGCGGTCACCATCCTGATCCTGTCGATCTTGGCTGTCGTTTACCCGTTGTACTTCATCGTGATCGCATCCATCAGTGATCCCAATGCAGTGTATGAAGGCAAGGTTTGGCTCTTCCCCTCTGGAGTGACTTTCGAGGGATACCAGCGAATCCTTACCGATGGCCGAATCTGGTCAGGCCTGACCAATACAGTGATCTACACGGTACTGGGAACGGCAATCAGCGTTTCCACCATCTTGTGCGGAGCCTACGCACTATCTCGCAAGGATATGCCGGGCCGTAAGTTCTTGATGTTGCTCTTTGTCATCACCATGTTCTTCGATGGCGGTCTGATCACCAAGTACCTGGTCGTGAAGGATCTGGGCATGCTCAACACCGTGTGGGCAGTAGTTTTGCCTGGCGCTGTTGGTGTGTGGAACCTGATCATCGCTCGGTCATTCTTTGAACACACCATCCCTAATGAATTGCGTGAAGCAGCTCAGATGGATGGGGCCAATGACTTCCGCTTCTTCTTCCAGATGGTTCTTCCACTATCAAAACCACTGATCATGCTGATGATCATGGTGCACGTAGTGGCCAACTGGAACTCGTTCTTCGATGCTCTGATCTTCCTCAACGACGATTCAAAGTATCCCCTCCAGCTAGTTCTGCGAAACATCCTTATCCAATCCGACGTTTCCTCGACGGGCACCACCGGCGGAGATATTGCCTCCTACGCCGCGGCCCAGCGAATAGCCGAACTGACCAAGTACGCGATGATCGTCGTCTCCAGCCTGCCGCTGATGATCGCCTTGCCGTTCATGCAAAAGCACTTCACCAAGGGCATGATGATCGGCGCAGTTAAGTAATCACACTCTTCACCTCTCAATCGCAGGGCTAAGTTCCACTGCTTAGTCCTGCACCCCACCCCGAATAGGAACCACCATGGCACTTAATCGCCGACATGCAGCTCTTGCTGCAGCGCTAGCCGGAACATTGATGTTCACCGCTTGCGGCTCAGGAAGCTCCGATGCACCTGAAATCGAGGATTCCTCAGCGGAATTCGGCTTCCACGACACCGGCCTGCCGATCGTTGATAAGAAGCTGGACTTGACCTTCTCCGGTTCCAAGACCGCGCTGGCCCCTGACTTCAACACCATGACCGTGGTGAAGAACTGGGAAAAGGACACTAACGTTCACATCAACTGGGAAAACCTTCCAGAGACCGTATTCCAGGAAAAGAAGAACCTGATTCTTGCTGGTGGCGATCTGCCAGATGCATTCTTCAACTCGGGACTGACCGACTCTGAAATTGCGACTTACGCAACCAGCGGCACCCTGATCCCGCTTGAAGGTCTGGTCGAAAAGAACGCACCAAATCTTTCCAAGCTGCTCAACGAGCGTCCTGATATCAAGGCCGCGATCACTTCCTCAGATGGTCACATCTACTCACTGCCTTCCATTGAAGAGCTCGGCTTGGTTCAGTTCCCTAACCAGCTGATCGTCAACACCGCATGGCTAAAAAAGCTGGATATCCCAATGCCTAAGACCGTGGATGAATTCCACGATGCGCTCAAGGCTTTCAAGGAAAAGGATGCTTCGGGCACCGGCAAGACCATTCCACTGAGCTTCATGCCAGGCTCGTGGTGTGCCGATATCGTTGACCTGATTGCTGCCCTCGGCGGCATCCCAGACAATGCAGATCACCGCATTGTTCAGGACGGAAAGGTCATCTACACCCCTACCCAAGAGGGTTATAAGAAGGCCATCCAGACCCTACACACCTGGTACAAGGAAGGCCTGATCGACCCAGAGTCGTTCTCGCAGGACGACAAGGCTTACCTAGCCAAGGGTAAGGCTGCCAAGGAAAACCTCGGCTCGTTCGTTTGGTGGGAGACCCCAGAAATGGTTGGCGCTGACCGTGCCAAGGACTACGCAATTGTTCCAGTTCTGGAAGGTGTTGACGGCCAGCGTATCGCCAGCCAGTCCAACAACCAGGAAATCGCCCGTGGCGCCTTCGCCATCACCAACGTCAACAAGTACCCAGCAGCTACCATTCGTTGGGCCGACCACCTTTACGATCCGGTTGAATCCGCTCAGGCTAACTGGGGACCAATCGGCGAGACGTTGAAGAAGGATGAAAAGACTGGTCTGCTCACCCAGATTCCAGTCAAGGAAGGCGAAAGCGAAGGCGAACGCCGCCAGAAGGTCGCACCAAGCGGTCCAAAGGCTAACACCGCCGAGAACTTCAAGACTGTTGTCGCTCCGGAGCCACGCGCTGCCGAACGTCAGAAGGTTGTTAACGAGTTCTACAAGCCATTCGCTGGCAACGAGGGTTACCCTGCGGTCCCACTGTCCAACGATGAGCTGCAGGAAATCAGCACCGTTGAAACCGATGCTGCTTCATTGGTTGAGCAGAAGGTCGCCAAGTGGATTGTCACCGGTGGCATCGAAGACGAGTGGGACGAGTACGTCGCACAGCTTCAGAGTGTTGGCGTTGATCGCATGGTAGAGGTCTACCAAACCGCGCTGGACCGTTACAAGTCCAACTCCTAATTCACCACGCACAAGCTAGGGCCGGACGGAACCTGAAAATTTCCGTCCGGCCCTTGCTCTAGAACTAATCAAACCAGCACAGAATTGAGCTTGTTTCCCATGACTGCTTCGACCGCCTCAACGGCCGAAAAGTACCGCCCGTCGCTACACTTCTCAGCGCAAGATACCTGGGTCAATGATCCCAATGGGCTGATTTACCACGATGGTCTCTACCACCTGTACTACCAGAACAACCCTTTCGGAAACGTCTGGGGAAATATGTCCTGGGGACATGCCACCTCACCAGATCTGCTCTCCTGGACACGCCATCCGGTAGCCATCGCCTGTGATGAAAATGAAGATATCTTCTCCGGCAGCATTGTCTTTGATAAAGAGAACACCAGCGGTTTTGGTACGTCCGAGAGCGCTCCACTGATCGCTTTTTACACCAGCGCTTACAAGCCAGGCAACGCTCGTCACGGCATCCAAGCACAGTCCGTCGCTTATAGCCTTGACGGCGGTTATAGCTGGAGCAAGCACTCCGGGAATCCGGTGATTGATCGCAACTCCCCCGAATTCCGTGATCCTAAGGTCTTCCGCTACAGCTCAGCGGAGACCAGCTACTGGGTTATGGTCACCGTTGAAGCACAGGATCACCAAGTAGTTCTGTATAAGTCCGAAAACCTCTTGGACTGGCAATACTTGAGCACCTTCGGCCCTGCCAACGCGACTAGCGGAGTCTGGGAATGCCCGGATCTGTTTGAACTACCGGTAGACGGCGGAGCCAACGGATCCAAGTGGGTTCTGGTTGTTAACTTGAACCCTGGCGGCCCCAACAATGGTTCGGCAGGGCAGTACTTTGTCGGGCAGTTTGATGGCACAACCTTCACCTCCGAGTCCACCGTGACCGAAGGACGCTCCGACAACGAGCGTTTGAACGACTATCAATGGTTGGACTGGGGCCGCGACTACTATGCAGCTGTGTCCTTCGGGGACGTTCCTGATGGGCGTCGTCTGATGATCTCTTGGATGAACAACTGGGAGTACGCGAATCAGATTCCTACCTCACCATGGCGCAGCCCCATGTCGTTGGCCCGAGAAGTAACACTACAAACCATCGATGGTGCACCGCGTTTGGTGCAGAAGCCAGCCTTTGATCCGAAAAACGAACTGGGCTCAACTCAAAACTTCGGCCTCGATTCGGTACAGCTGGATGACGAGGTTCGAGTACTAGACCAGGCCGGCGGTGCGGTGCAGCGTATTGAGCTCTCGGTGACACCGGGAACTGCCAATGAGGTCGGTTTAGTTGTTCGCGGTGGACAGGCTGAAGGGACGCGCATCGGTGTGAACGTTGAGCAATCTGCGCTCTTTGTAGATCGCCGCAACTCAGGCGAAAGCGATTTCCACGAGTCCTTCGCTTCGCTGGATAAGGCACCTATTCTTCCGCTGAACGGATCCTACGAATTGACGATCTTTGTTGATCATTGCTCGGTGGAGATCTTTGCTCAAGGTGGGTCAGTGACGATCACGGATCTGATTTTCCCTTCCCCAGAGAGTATTGATCTTTCGCTCTACGCAACAGGCGGTAGTGCGCAGTTCAGCAATGTGGATGTTGTTCGCTTCTACTGATACAGCGACAGCGGATGGTTCTGCATCTGGGTACACAAAAGGCTGACGGAAATTTTCCGTCAGCCTTTGGTGTATCTAGCTTTAACCCTCTAGTACCGGGTCGGTTTCAAACAGTGGGGCAATGAGATACCCGATCGCCGTACCGATGCCGATCTGCAAGGCCAAAGCGCCAGCAGTCAACCACGGATTCGGGCCGAGATCTGTCAGGCGTCCGATGGCCAAGGAACCGGATGCCAGCCATGAACCGAACAGGCTCAGCACACCGGCAACCACTCCGGTAAAGACCGACAAGCAAGCCGTGGAAGCGCCCAGTGCGAGCATGTTGAACGGGATGCGACGGGCGAACCAATCTTCTAAGTGGTTCTCTCCCCCACGCAAGAAATACCAGCCAGCAAGAATACCTGCAGCAACCGGAATCAGCATGAACAGCCAATGGTTCGAGGCGTCACCCGATGGGATAGATGCCAGCATAGGGATCGATGGCAGCGGCCCCACCGTGGTTTCCAAGCTGGATAATGTGCTTCCGGAGCCCAGGGTGAATCCGCCACCGCTGACCCACGATAGGACCCAGAATGACGCATTAGGAATCAACGCCAATTGCACCAAGGTCAAAGCTGCCGAGCCGATGGGCCCTGGACGCAATTCCTGATACACGTTGGCAACTTCGGTCCAGTGCAGACCCATGTTGATAGTCAGCAGCAACCCGCTAATCCCCACGGCCGCTACGTAGCCAAGGAACCCGGCCACAACAACATGCCATACATAGGAACCAGCCCAGCGGCGGTGCGGAGACAGACGCTGAATATAGGCGGCAATGTCCACGCCAAATAGTCGAGCCCACGAACCGGCCTCGCGGCGCGCTCCGATAATCAACCCCAGGGTCGCAATGATCAGCGGGATGAAAATAGCGGCAAAGAGATTCACCCGCGCGTAACTGTTATTAACGAGCAGTCCCACCACCGCGCCGATGGCGCCATAAGCGGCAAATGCTCCGAGCAGCCCTTGCCAGAGCTGATCGGTGTAGGAAGCACGCGCGATGCGTCGACCTGCGCGCAGGCAGAAGGCAAAGGGAAGTAACGACAGGCCCAAAGGAATCAGCGTCAGCCATCCGGAAACGGAGCTAGGATCCTCGCCTGTGCCTAGGTTCAAAACTTCAATTGGCACACCGTGGATCATCAGCCAGATGAATCCAGCAAACTGCAAAATGACGTTAAAGGAGTCTTCCAAGAAGCCGCCGCTGAAGTACACGGCGATCAGTGGCAACATGATCAGGGCTATGCAAAATACAACGGACTGCAGGATCTCAAAAACGCCCTGCAACGCAAGGGGCATTGGCCAGCCGTTGCGCAGACGCAACATCACTGCCTTCATGGGTTTCTTTTCGCGGCTCATCATTCTCAATGTTGCCACCAATAGGCTCGCCTCACGCAGATCGACGCGCATCCTGCCCCTGAGCGCTTGCCAACAACCGCGTTACTAATAACTCTTTGGTGCCGCTGCTTTTGTGTCGTTGCTGAAACTTGCCGCCAGTGCTTCGGTGGCACGGGCGAGCAAAGCTACGTCAGCGCCAACACCGACAAAGTCTGCGCCTGCTTCCATGTAGGTCCGCGCGGTTTTCTGGTCAAAGGCATTAACGCCGGCATATTTGCCGGCCGCTTTGGCTGCGTTGATGGACTTGATCACTGCATCCACCACCTCTGGGTGGTTCTGCTGCCCGATGACGCCCATCGATGCGGCCAGGTCAGACGGGCCAATAAAGATGCCGTCTACGCCGTCGGTCGCCAGAATTTCTTCCACGTTGGCCACAGCTTGTTCGGCTTCGATCTGCACCATGATCGTGATCGTGTCATCAGCGCGAGTCAGGTAGTCGGGGATCCTGTTCCAGCGTGCCGAGCGCGCCAGCGCTGAGCCAACTCCGCGTACACCCTTGGGCGGATACTGGCAGGCCGCTACCGCTGCGGCAGCTTGCTGCGCGTCATTGACCATCGGGATGATCAGTGACTGCACTCCAAGATCCAAGAATTGTTTGATGACTACAGGGTCATTGACCGCGGGACGAACTACTGGGACCACCGGATAGCTGCGTACCGCTTGGAGCTGAGCCAAAATGCTTTGTAGGTCATTCGGTGAATGTTCACCGTCAATGAAGAGCCAGTCGAATCCGGCACCGGCACAGATTTCGGCAATCAGTGGCGAAGCGGAGCAAACCCAAATGCCGGCCAGGCTATGGTCTGCATCCCTAAGCGCATCTTTGAGCGACGGATCTGGTTCTACTGAAAATGGCATGTCACAGTTCCTAGCGGTCCATAATCTGCAAATACGGTGTCGTTCGCCTCGACCCACATGGGCCTGGTGAAGGAACCGGCAAGAATTAGTTCACCGGCTTTGAGCTTATCGCCGTGGGAAGCAATCTTGTTGGCCAGCCAGTACACGCCAGCAGCTGGGTGGTTGAGCACGCCTGCGGCGACGCCGGTCTCTTCCACGGTCTGGTTTTTGAACAGGATGCCCGAAACCCAGCGCAGATCTATCGCATCTGGCTTGACCGGGTTGCCTCCGATGACCATCGCACCCATCGCGGCGTTATCGCTGATGGTGTCGACGATGGTGCGCCCTTCCATCTCTACGCGGGCGTCAAGGATTTCAAGCGCTGGGATGACGTATTCAGTGGCGTTCAGTACATCGAAGATATTGGCCCGTGGACCTTCGATATCTTTCTTGAGCTTAAAGGCAAGCTCCATTTCAACGCGGGCACCGGTGAAGTCGGAGAAGTTGAAGACTGCGCCGGAATCATGAACCATGTCGTCGAAGATGATTCCGTAGTCTGGCTCGGTGATCCCGGTGGCCATTTGCATGGCGCGTGAAGTCAGGCCGATTTTGCGCCCGACTAAGGTCCGACCGGCGGCTTCGCTGCGTTGGCGCCACAGGTTCTGCACGCGGTACGAATCTTCCACGGTCATCTCCGGGTAGCGTGCGGTTAAACGGGCTACAGGCGTGCGCGTGCGACCGGCCTGAACCAGCTCATCGGCGATGGCCGTGATTGTTTCCTCGGATAGCATCTGCGGCTACACCTTTCACGTCAGTTCCAATCAAGGTGAGCCGCCTATTTCTACCTCGATGAGGTGGCTCACATTTCTTGATCGTACCGAGCTTCTGGGCGCATGGCACATCGTACTAACATTTCGTCTTTTGCTATCTGCCAGTTGCTCGCACATTTGCCAGCAGCGTTTCAAATGGCAGCGAGGTCATATCATCGTTGGGGTCCGCAAATTCACTGACTGAGGGTGCGATTGATCTAGTATCGCCCAAATCTTGATCTGCCTTGAGCTCACCATCAGCGAGGCTCAGTGATATCAGGACCTCTTGGGCCACTCGGCGAGCGCGTTCAGTCAGCGTTCCTGCGATTCCTTGACCACCAAAATCTTCAGAAGCGGCGAAGACTGTGGTCGGCATGATGTTGGTTCGCAGGTAGGCAAAGATAGGGCGCATTGCGTAATCGATGGCCAGCTGATGACGCTGGGTTCCGGCGGTGGCCGCAAGCACTACGGTCTTTCCGTTGAGCGCCTTGGGATCAAGAATGTCCAGGAAGGACTTAAACAGTCCCGAAATGGATGCCGTAAATACCGGAGTGACCGCCACCAGGACATCGGCGTTGACTACCGCGTCAATGACGCGTTGCAGTTGAGGTGCTGCGAAGCCGGTGAGCATGTTGTTGGTGATGTCGCCAGCATGCTCGCGCAACTCAATATTGTTTAGATCTACTTGGATGCCAGCTGCCGCTAGTTTCACAACGATGCTGTCACCAATCTGGCGTCCTAATAGTGAGGAGCTTGAAGGAGAGCCTAGGCCGCCACTGATCACTACAACTGATTTGCTCATGAGTTCTACCTTTCAAATTTATATGCGTATGCATGCTTCAACAAGAAACCTCGGCCCGCTATTCCCTCGGTTCCAAAATCTTCAATGACCCACAAATGGCACATTTTCATTCTTGTGACGCTCGTAAAAATATTGATAAGATGAGTGCATGAGTAGCGATAAGCCACAGACTGAGAACCAGCGCGACATTGAAGAAGGTGTACGCACCGACTTCAAGAACACCATGTCTTACGGCAGCTACCTAAACTTGGAGCAAGTACTCTCGGCACAACAGCCCGTGAGCGTCCCGGAGCACCACGACGAGATGCTGTTCATCATTCAGCACCAGACCAGCGAACTGTGGCTTAAGCTCATGCTGCACGAGCTTGTTGAAGCTCGCCGATTGCTAGGTCAGGACGACATCGGCAAGGCATTGAAGTGCCTAGCTCGCGTCAAGCACATCCAAAAAACCCTGACTGAACAGTGGTCAGTACTTGCCACATTGACGCCGCGCGAATACGCACAGTTCCGCGGATTCCTCGGCTCCTCATCGGGCTTCCAGTCCTTCCAATACCGGGCAGTGGAATTCATTCTTGGTAACAAGCATGAAGGCATGCTCAAAGTACACGAGTCAGATCCTAAGGCACATGAACTTCTCTCCACGTTGCTCCAAGAGCCAGGACTCTACGACGTATTCCTTGCTGCGTTGGCTCGCCGTGGCTACAACATCCCCGAAGAAATTCTTTCGCGTGACTTCACCAAGCCGTGGACTTACCAAGAAGCCCTCATCCCGGTGTTCAAGCTAATCTATGAATCCGAAGAAACCCCATGGAGCCTCTACCAGGCTTGTGAAGATCTCGTAGACGTTGAAGATAACTTCCAAGCATGGCGCTACCGTCACCTACGCGTAGTTCAACGAACCATCGGCTTCAAGCGCGGAACCGGTGGTTCCTCTGGTGTCGATTTCCTCAAGCGCGCGTTGGATCTGACATTCTTCCCTGAACTGTTTGCGGTGCGTACAGAAATTGGCAACTAACTCGGCACTGACAGCATTCAGTCTTGATGACTTCGAGGCTCGCTCCGGCAGCGCAACATCTATCGTTCGCACCATTACTGGGTTGTACCTCCGAGAGAACTCAGATCTCGTTTCGCGAAATGTGCTGCTGGAGCTAGCCCTTGCCGCTGGCATTTCCGCGCCGTCGGCTCAGACAGCCATCTCCCGCCTGATCGATAAGCAGGTACTGGAAAGCTCCGCAGCTTCGATGCTCCGCGTCCCGGACTCAGCCCAGGCAATGTTTGAACGCGGCATTCGGAGGATATTCACTCCTCGTCAAATGTCAGAAACCGATCAATGGTGCCTGGTCTCCTATTCACTGCCTGAGACCATGCGTTCTTTGCGTCATCAGATTCGCAAGCATTTCCAACAGCTCGGTGGCGGTCTTGTATCGGCGGGCCTATGGATATTCCCCGAGTATTTGCGCGAAGAAGTCACCGCTGTGCTCATTGCACTCGATGCCCGCCAACAAGCAACGCTATTTACTACCAGCCAGCCCCACTTCCCCATCAGCGCACATCATTCAGCGCAGCAATGGTGGGATTTAGCGCGTCTGGGCTCATTGCATGAAGACTTCTTGGACAGCACTACTGATCTTGACCCGAAGGCGCAAGACCCCGCTACTGCCTACCGCGGTTACGTAGTGATGGTGGATGCATGGCGCAAACTGCCCTACCTAGATCCAGGGCTCCCCGCTTACATGTTGCCGGCCCAGTGGCCTGGCCTTGCCAGCAGGGACCGATTCTTGACGTTGTCGCAAGCTTTCAGAGATACCGCTGGTCAATTCGCCAGCTCAACCCTAAGCCGCTAGAGCCAAATGGGCTGATCCTGGCCATAGGCCGGCGGAGCAGCCCGGAAGTCTAATGGCTCACTGTTTACTGTGAACGGTGTCAGCGCGTAGTCCAGAATTCCATACGCGCTGGGCCTGCGACCAAGCAACGGCGGATCCACTTCCTGGACGGAATCAAGCGGCGGGCCGAAGGCACAGAGCGCTTCTGCGGTTCGCGCCAGGGAGAATCGAACGCTTCCCACCCTTCGCGTTTGAGCCCGGGCCTGAACCAGGCTGACCATCGCTGCGGCCAGACCATAGCCGGTGGCGTGATCCAAAGCCTGAACCGGCAACGCTCCAGGGCTCCCATCTTCACTCTGATAGATATCAGCAATGCCGCAGGCGGCTTGCACGATGCTGTCGAACCCGCGACGGCCCATCCACGGACCGTCGTGACCCCATGCATTCAATTCAGCGATAATCAGGTTGGGGTATTTCAGTTGCAAAGCTTCAGTTCCGAAGCCCAGCCGACTCAACGACCCTGAACGATATCCGCAAATCAATACGTCTGCCTGCTCAAGCAACTGATTCATCCGCGCTTTACCCGCCGAGGAAGATATGTCTAGTACGGTGTTGCGCTTACCAAACCCGGTATCGATGTGTTGCGCGCTCAGTTCTGGAAGCAATGGGCCGTCTATTCGAAGCACCTGCGCGCCAAAAGCGGCCAGAGTGCGAGTTGCGGTGGGACCGGCGATTACGCGAGTAAGGTCCAGTACGCGTAGACCCGACAAGGGGCCATTGCCCTGAGGATCCGGTGTCCAGCTTTGTTGCCCCGTGCCTTGATGGTGGGTGAATTGGGCCCAGTGTCCTTCTTGAGCTGCCTTGCCGGAGACAGATTCAAGCCATTGCTTTCTAGTCTGTACCTTTGCAGCTACTCCGCCGGAACCAACGATGAGTTCTTGCGCTTGGAATGCGGTGTGGTGGATCAACGCCGCTTGAAGCGTTGTATCTGCCCCTGCCCCTACTGCTCGTAGCAGGCGTTGTTCATGGTGCGGATAATTTGCATGAGTTCTAATCCAGCCATCTGCGCATCGATAGAACCCTGAGTGCTGCGCAAATCCCTGAGTCTTCTCGCCAGCAATACGTAGGTGTGCCATAGAACCAAAAGCCGCAGCAACTTGGCTCGCCAGAATTTCAGCCCGTCCGTAGGCGCCACCTAGTAGCTGAGCGTCCATGGCATTGATTGCATTAACAAACAGTGAAACAGAACCTAGGGCGAGGCGTTCGACGTCTAGCGGGCCGTGCCACCATGAGAGCGGCCCGGTGATGTGCGCTGGCTCTGAGACAGTGAGCATTTGAGATTGTTCAAAACCACTGCTCAGAATCTTCAGAGACCAATCCCCGGTTGCTGCTGTAAACGGCATGGGCTCAGAGTACCGCGCACTGTTGCCTACCAACTAACGTCAGCGTTAACGCAAGAAAGGCCCACGACATGTCAATTGACACGTCGTGGGCCTAACTAGTGGTCTAGCGAAAAATTAGTTCGCTGGAACGTTCAGAGTCTGACCAACCACGATTACGTTAGGGTCGGTGAGCTGATCGTCGTTCAGAACGAACAGACCGCGCCAGTCGGAAACGCCGAGCTGGTTAGCAATCTTGCTCAGGGTGTCGCCGGACTTGACGGTGTAGTTCTTACCCGAGTCGGTGACGTCGATGTTGAAGGTAGGAGCCTTGGCAACTGGAGCAGCGTGCTTGCCCGAGGTGCTTGGAGAAGCCTGCTTGGTCTCTGCAACCTTTGGAGCCACGTAGGTCTTCTCAGGAGTCGCGGTCGACTTCTTAGGAGCTACGTAGGTCTTCTTAGGAGTCGCGGTCGACTTCTTGGTCTCGGTCGAGGTGGTCGACTTCTTAGGAGCCGCGTACGACTTCTTGGTCTCAGTCGAGGTGGTCGACTTGGTCTCGGTCGAGGTGCTTGGTGCACTCGGTGCCGAACCGCTGATGCCCAGCTTTGCGGTACATGCTGGCCATGCGCCCCAGCCCTGTGCTGCCTGTACCTTGGTAGCAACGCGGATCTGCTCAGCCTTCGAAGCGTTGTTAGGCATGCCCGAACCGCCGAATGCCTTCCAGGTCTGCAAAGTGAACTGCAGTCCTCCGTAGTAGCCGTTGCCGGTGTTGATGGACCAGTTTCCGCCGGACTCGCACTGTGCGAGCTTGTCCCAGGTACCTGCGCCAGCAGCGTTAGCTGGTGCGGTGGTGGCTACGATAGCGCCACCGGCTACTGCGACAGCTGCCAACGAGGCTCCACCGCGACGGATCAATTTCTTAGTCTTCTGCTGGATCATGATTCTCCAGTGCTCTTCCCGCGCTCAGGTCTTCCAAGACCATCTTCGTGCATCGCTCAGCGTCGCATTTCGACGTTGTATGAAATACTGCCCTGGTGAGCGATCTGGAAGTCCCGGCAGTACCTGTTTCCCCATAACACAGCGAGTGTTATCGAAACGTTATAAAGACCCTAACCCGGACCCCCACCCCCTGCGCAACTCAGGAAACGCTCAGATTCCGCGAAATCACAGGTCACGATCTTCCCCAAAAAATAAATTTTGACCAAAATTTAAGCCTTAAAGTCCTTGTGAGCGTACAAGATTGTTACAAAGACGAAGTAGATTTCAAACAAGTTTGTGTGATATGGATTTCACTTGCTTTTTGAGGGTGTTTCGCTACCAAACCACACGATTGAAGTCGCTACTTTCGCGTGCACGGACTACCAAATGTTGCAGCCCAGAATCACGCTTTCCACAGGGCATGTCGCGGGTGCCAAGATTAGCCAGATTCGCTCCAACAACGCCCCCGGCAACACCCGGAGAGTGCCAAAAGGACACGGCGCGGAAACAAATCTCCTAGTCGCCGGGGTAGCACTTAGGTAGTGTGATGTGCGAAACCAGATCATCACAGCATCTAATTCGTTTGTCGGACAGGGGACCCAATGCCAAGCCAGGGTAAATTCACCAAAGAGCGCATGAAAGAGTCTTTCTCCTGCTTCCCGCGCGCATTGCGCGAATTTTTCCGAAGCGACGGCCTAGACGTTGCCGCGTCCCTTTCGTACTTTATGGTCTTGGCGATGTTCCCAGGCCTGCTGGCGTTGGTTTCTTTGCTTTCCCTTGCTGGCGCCAGCGAAAGCGGAACCAAATGGATCATGGAGATCTTGGAACAAGGCCTGGCACCCAACGGACACAAGGCCAGCGGTGATTCCCAGCAGCTATTGGACACCGCAGAGCAGCTGCTCAACGGCCTCGCTTCTCAAGCTAGCGGGACGTTTTGGGTCATTCTTGCTGGTTCTCTCGGTGCCCTATGGAGTACCTCAGGCTACGTAACTGCTTTCGGGCGTAGCCTAAACCGGCTTTACGGAGTCCCAGAAGGACGCCCACAGTGGAAACGTCGCCCACAGATGTTCCTCATCACCGTACTGATCATGCTGGTCGCAGTAGTCACGCTGGTGCTGCTTGTTACCTCCGGTAGCGTCGCACGAGGTATCGGAAACGTCTTTGGCCTAGGCGACGGCTTTGTACTGATGCTGAACATCGCCAAACCACCGGTCATGCTGGTGATGGTTCTACTGGTGTTGGCCTTGCTGTATTACTTCACACCCAACGTGAAGCGACCAAAATTCCGTTGGTTCTCGGCCGGCACCTTGACGGCATTGGTCATTCTTGGATTATCACTTGTTGGCTTCGGCATCTACCTGTCGCAGTTTGCAAGCTACTCCGCCACCTACGGCGCCATTGGTGGTGTGATCATTTTGGTCCTCGCCTGCTGGATCAGCAATATCGCTTTGCTCTTGGGCGCACTGGTGGACATCGAATTTATGCGCCTGCGTCAGCTACGTACTGGTTTGCCTGCGGCCGAGGAAGTATTACTGCCATTACGCGATGACGCCCTGGTCGCAAAGCAAGAACTGGCCAACTACAAAGATCTCGTTCAAGCGCAAGAAATTCGCATCAAGCACGGCGGTGACCCGCTTCTAGATATGGAGGTTGACCCACAACGTGCTGCCAAGCGAAAGACGAAGTTGTTGCCAATGGGCGCGGTTGCGGTAGCAGCCTGGGTGGCTTCGCGCGCACGCACAACAAAGGTCTTGCGTCAGAAGCAAGCGCGCAAGGATTTAGAACAGCGTTAAGAGGCTGTGCGCAGACCACAACAAGGCGCCGGCCCCTAAGATCATAATGATCAGGAGCCAAAGGCCTGCAAAAGTGCGGGTTGACCGAGCAATGAGGTAAGCGTCGGACTGCGCAATGTCGTGGCGCCTAACGGTGTGGACAGAGAGCAGCTTGACGAAGTCGCGCAGTCCGGCGATCAGCAAAAAACCTGCGATCAAAAGCGACAGATAAATATAGGTCTCTGCCGGCGCGAAAAACACTACGCCCAGGGCCACCAGCGCACTGACGGCACACACCACAAAGGCGGGCCAGTTGCGCACAAAAATAAGTGCCAGAAGAAAAAACAGTGCGTAAATCCCCAGGCCCCGACCTGCATACCCGCTGGAAATTGCCCAGAACATGATGGCCGAAACCCACAGTGGTGCGGGGTATCCAAATACTCCTGAGATGATCACCGATAGTTTGCCACGCCCGCGGCTGACCACTTCACCGGAGTGGTCCCACCCCAGACGCAACCCGGTGACATATCTTCCGGTGAATAACGCGGAGACAATATGGCCAAGTTCGTGCACAAGCGTTGAATACAAACCGGTAACTCGCCATACCGGTTTAGGAATCACCGCGACCAATACCAGTGCGAGGACCAATAGCCATTGCCACAGGTTTAGCTCAACTTCTACTGGCTGCACCAAACGATGCCAAGCATCAGCAATGTCCACGTTCATTCAATCTCCTCAGTTGCCACACAATCCCATCCATTCTTACAAGCCCGCATAGCTCTTGACCTCTTCGACCCAGCAACAGCTCGCGTTCTAGGAAACATCACAGGTGTTAGGCATAATCTGCATAGCGAGATCTTGTGCAAAATATCTGGAGGAAATTCATGTCTCGCTTAGCTTCAACTGCCCTGGCCATCACCGGTTTAGCTGGTGGATACGCCACAGGTCGTGCGACCAAGAAGCGCCCACTGGCAGCGGTTGTACTCGGCGCTGCTGGCGTCGGCTCATTTATGATCTGGAAAAAGGATGCAGGAACCGCCAAAGCCGTGGCATTGATCAGTGCCTACGTCGGTGGCTTTGGTGCATCCCACCCGCTAGCTAAGAAGATCGGCGCATGGCCAGCAGTAAACAGCGTCACAGCAGGGGTTGCGCTGCTCTCGTTGCTGATCGGCGGAGCCAAAAAGTCCGAGGACTAATCTGGCTCACAAGGCTGATGAAATCATCGGCTTAGGCGGCGTTACAGAACATCGATTCTGTCGGGGTCCGGTGCTACGTTGACTAGGTAGGTATCAGTCAGCGAAAGGCGCCGGCCCCGTGTTCTTTTTAGAAGATCAATTCATCTTCTCCGCCAGCGACCTTGCAGTTTCTGTTGACTGCAATTTTCAGTCACTCTTTAAGCTCGACGTTAAGCTCGGCCGCCGGCCAGCCGCGGAAGAAGTCCGCGACGAAATGCTAGAACGCACCGCGATTCTTGGAGACGTGCACGAACACAACGTCCTCGCAGAACTGATCGATACCTACGGAGAGTACGACCCTGTTAAAGGCACCGGCGTTAAGCAGTTCAACGACCGTCCGCAGATGAGCCCCGCAGGGTTGCGCCAAGCTCATGCACAAACCTTGGCGGTGCTTCGCAGCGGCGCCGATGTCATCTTCCAGGCCACCTTCTTTGATGGTTCCTTCATCGGATTTGCCGACTTCTTGGTCCGCCAAGCCGATGGCTCATGGGCCGTATGGGACACCAAGCTCGCTCGCCATGCTCGCGTTAGCGCACTGCTACAGGTGGCCTCCTACGCAGATCAAATGATCGCCGAGGGCATTTCCGTATCAACTAAAACCACCCTAGTTCTCGGAGACGGCACACACTCGGTGCATCGCGTGGATGAAGTGCTCCCGGTCTTCCGGGCGCAACGCGCACGCTTCCTAACGATGATCAACGAGCATCTTTTGGCGACCGAACCGGTGTCTTGGAACTCTGACGAAATTCGTATCTGTGGCCGGTGCGACTACTGCGCTGAGCAGATACAGGCAACGCGCGACGTATTGTTGGTTGCTGGCATGTCCATGGTGCAACGCGAAAAGCTTCGTCAGCGCAAGATTTTCACCATCGAAGAATTGGCTGCCGTTGAGACCCAGCCAGGAACTTCGCTGGCCCGAATCGTTGACCAAGCACAGATGCAACTGGGACTTGGCCGAATTGATGGTCAAGTGCAGGGTGTCAGCTTCCGGGTTAAGTCCACCCAAACAATCTCTGAGTTGCCGGCGCCTAATCCAGGCGATATCTTCTTTGATTTTGAGGGAGACCCGCTATATCAGGAACCCAGCGATGGTTCGTGGGGCTTGGAATACCTGTTCGGCGTTGTTGAACATGACAGTGGCGAACCGGTATTTAGACCATTTTGGGCGCATAGCCGGGCAGAGGAGCGGCAAGCGTTCCTAGACTTCATCAGCTACGTTCAAGAACGTCGCCAACGCTTCCCGCAAATGAAGATCTACCATTATGCGGCCTACGAAAAGAGTGCCCTTCGCAAACTGTCGCAGGTGCACATCGCTGGTGAAGAAGAAGTTGATACGTGGTTGCGCGAAAACTTGCTCGTGGACCTCTATGAAACCGTGCGCAACTCGCTGGTGGTTTCCACACGCTCGTACTCCATCAAGAAGCTTGAACCCTTATATATGGGTACGCATCTTCGTGGTGGCGATGTCACCGACGCCGGCGCCTCGGTGGTCGCTTACGCGCAGTACATGCAGGCGCGAACCGCCAACGACACGGCTACCGCCAACTCTGTGCTGGATTCCATCGCTGATTACAACGAGTATGACTGCCTATCAACGTTGCGACTACGCGACTGGTTGCTCACCCTAGAAGAACACCACCCGCAGTCACTTGGGCAGATGCCGTTGCCAGATGAATCCGACAACGCCTACGAACCGACTGCCGAAGAGCTACGACTACAGGATTACCTCGCAGCCCTACCCCAAGGGCAGCCGCTGAGTGAAGATGACCGTGCCATTGCCATGGTTGCCGCAGCTACCGGTTACAACCGCCGGGAGAAAAAGCAGTACTGGTGGGAGCACTTCGATAGGCTCTCCGCGCCACTTGATGAATGGAGCGATGTTCGAGGGGTCTTTTCTGTTGATTCTGCGCAGGTCATTGAGGACTGGCATAAGGCCACCGAACGGGCCCGCACGCTGACCCGCATCACGAAACTTACCGGCACCCTCGCCGAAGGATCGTTGTTCTCCCCCGGATCCTCGGTTTTTGCGATGTTTGCAGCTCCGCTTCCTGAAGGTATGGAAGTTGATGAATCGTTGCGTGGCGGCGCTTTTAATACCTCCGTGGTTCAGGTGGGCGAAGGCTGGATTATTGTCTCGGAAAAATGCACGGCAAAGATTGCGCCCTATGGTTCTTTCCCGGTAGCACTCACGCCGGACAAGCCATTGATGACCAAGAGCATCGATGATGCGCTGAATGAAATTGCGCAAAAGGTCGGGGCCACCGTCCCTACACTTCCGGAGCAACCGGGCATCGATATTTTGCGTCGCATTGCACCGCGGCTAAAGACTCTGGATGCGCCGGCGCAACCTGTTTTAGTGGATGGCCATCCCCAGATTTACTCGGCTGTGGTTGAAACGATCAAAGATCTTGATAATTCTTATCTTGCCGTTCAGGGTCCTCCAGGAACCGGCAAAACTTTCGTCGCCTCCCATGTGATCCGTGAACTGATCGATGATGGGTGGAAAATCGGCGTTGTCGCTCAGTCCCACGCCGTAGTAGAAAATGTGCTTCGTAAGGCTGTTGAAGCCGGCGTTGATCCGCAGGTGGTGGCCAAGGAGGTCAAACACAAGGACCCGGTACCTTGGGCAGGAACTTCTAAGGATTCTGTCGCGGAAGCGTTGAGCTCTGCCGACGGTGCGCTAATCGGCGGAACTGCTTGGACATTAACCGGTGCCAAGGTGCCCGCGGGATCTTTGGACCTATTGGTCATTGATGAGGCCGGACAGTTCTCGCTGGCCAATACCTTGGCGGTTTCCCGGGCTGCCCGTAACTTGTTGTTGCTCGGTGACCCGCAGCAGCTGCCGCAGGTTACGCAGGGCTCGCATCCGCAGCCGGTAGATGAGTCAGCATTAGGTTGGCTCTCGGCAGGCGCGCCCGTGTTGCCTACGGAGCTAGGGTATTTCCTTGCCGCCTCGTGGCGAATGCACCCAGCTTTGTGTGCCAAGGTCTCAGCCTTGAGCTACGACAACCAGCTGTTCTCCGCTGATGCTGCTGGACTACGAGTATTGGACGGTACACCGGCCGGGGTCAGCACCCGTTTGGTGGAACACCGAGGCAATACTGTCAGTTCGGGGCAAGAAGCCGAAGCGGTCATCCAATTGGTTCGAGAACATCTTGGGCTGTCGTGGACCCCGGGACCGGGTAAGCCTGCTCGCGCTTTGGAACCCGCCGACATTCTTGTGGTTGCTGCATACAACGCTCAGGTGAATCTAGTCCGTGAAGAATTAGCAGCCCAGGGCTTCGAAGCAGTCAAAGTTGGCACGGTGGATAAGTTCCAGGGGCAAGAGGCTCCGGTGGTTTTGATGACCATGGCTTGTTCCAGTGCCGATGATGCGTCCCGTGGCATCGATTTCTTGCTCAACCGCAACAGGATCAATGTGGCGATTTCGCGAGGCCAGTGGAAAGCGGTCATCGTGCGTAGCGAGCGCCTCACCGATTATCTGCCCTCGTCCCCTGCTGCTTTATCGCAGTTGGGAGCCTTTATGGCTTTGTAGACGATGTTGGTCGGTCCAGCGCTTTTCTCGCTGGATCGATCACCTTGTCTACGTCAAAGAAGGAGGAGAGCACCGGCCGGTCTCCGGCTTTTTCCTTCGCAAATTGAAGACCGTCAACGTTGATACGCATCTGTCGCTGGTATCCCCCGACTTGTTGCATCCAAGATTCAGTGGTCCCGTCTACACCGTAGAAGTAGTTAAATCCTTGGTCCTTCAGGTACTCGTACCGTGCCCCTGAATAGATGTTGGTGTGCGCAAGATCGGCTCCGTAGGGGTAGATGAACTGGTCTGTGTGGCCGACGATTGGTTCAACTTCTTCTTTCCAGAGCTTGGTGTCGCGCTGCAAGCGTCCCATGCTCACCGAACCGGTCTGGATATGGCCCCACGAATGTGAAGCAAAAACCCACCCGGTGTTTTTCATCGCCATAGCAATGGTCGTTGCATCTTTCTGGTCCTGTGCCAGATTCTTGTTCTTCGGATATTGGCTTGCAGAGGTGCGGTAGCCAAACTCACCGTTGTAGCCCGTCATTGCCACGATCCCGCGGGCGCCGCGGTAGGTGAAATCCGGATGTTCTTGAATGAAGTCGTCAACCATGGTGGTGACGTCATAGGCGCCGGTGTGCTTCTTTCCTGCCGCGTCAACATATTCGTTGCGGACCTTGCCCTGATCATCAATGATGAGCTTGCTGGCGAATCCATCGCCTTCCATGTATTCGTAGTAGCTGAGATCATCGACCGATAGCACCAGAGGCTTTTTGCCCTTGGGCAGCATGATCTGTCGATATTCCATCTTCTTCTGGTCATTAAGCGACGCGAAGTCCTGCGGATTAACTAGGACAAAGTCATTCTTGTAGACCTCGTTGAGGATCTGTGCGAACTCTTTCTGGGTCACCATATAGTCTTCGTACCCGGCCGAGCTGCTTTCCTTGTCAAAGGCACGGTCGGTATCAACTATTAGTGAGTGGAAGAAAAGGTGTGGGATTTGATCCGGATGTTCCCACGCGGTGGTTTGAGCTTTTTCTTCTTCTAGTCCCCGGGCCATTGATTTGAGCTCATCGCTGTCAGAATCCTTGGCGAGTTTTATCGCCGCGTCATAGTCGTAGCCGTCGGCAAGCCTATTGATCTCCGCTTTGACGCTATTAACGCGTTGATCTTCTGACTGCACTTGTCCACTGGCGGCCGCATCTTGTGAGGCTGATTGTGGGTCGCTTTGGTCACTGCACGCGGCCAGAGCCATGACCAAGCTGATGGATATTGCTACTCGCAAGAACTTCAGTGAACGCCACCTCCGCGCACTCCGCTCAGCCTCAAAGACTTGCAGAAAACCGGTTGTCATCTAGTTAATGCGACCCTACACAGATTGGGTATGCGACAACAGCCCTTCACCGGCGATTCTTCCTAATCTGTTACGAATTGACGCCTCGGTGGGATGGATTCACATTTTCTGTTGAGGCCAATGATTTAGAATTGATTAGTTAGGCGTCCTAAAGATCAAGGAAGTACATGCAGCCCTCGCACCGCGCGAATAGTTTGTGGCTTCAGGCTCAGCAGTTCAAAGGTTCGGCAGCATATCGTCTTTTGACGGCCCAACCATGGGCAGTTGCGTTTATCAGAGCCGAGTTCACCGCAGATCGATCCCGTATTGCACTGGAGCTTTTTCACGCTTCGCTGGATTCTTTCCTGAAGCAAGCACGCAAAAGTGACGAGCAGATCCCGCAGTCTTACTCTGCCCAAGATTTTGCTGAAAGCTGGGTCAAGCAAGGGATCTTGGCCCGCCCGCTCATTGACGGACGCTTCGTTTATGAACCCAGCGCCCAAACCTTACGCTCACTGCGTTTCCTGGCAGATTTTTCCACCGACGACTCGCATCTAAACTCGTCGCGGCTGAACACCTTGCTGTCCTCGCTGGAGTCCTTGGTCCATGAAACCGACCCGGACCCTGAAGCGCGTATTCGTGCTCTTGAATCGCAGATAGCGATACGCCAAGCACAAATTGAGCAATTGCGCACCGGTGATGAACCAGCGGTTCTTTCGCGTACCACGGCGTTGTCGGCAACACGTTCGCTCTTGGACCTCGCCTCAAGCTTGCCCGCAGACTTCCGCCGCATGCGCGACGGTGTCCAGGATATGTTGCATTCCCTGCGTGAGGGCATTCTTGATGCTTCGACAGCAAAGGGCGTGGCCGTCGGTCAGGTACTTGAAGCCGACCGACAGTTGCGCTCCACCGCGGAGGGCGAAACCTTTAGTGGATTCACCGAATTCCTCAATTCACCTGACGCGCAGCAACGTTTCCGCGCTGCTCTTGCCGAAGTGCTTGAACGCGATTTCGTCGATGATCTTGATTCCACAGAACGTCAGATTCTGACCAATCTGTTGCGTGAGCTACGGCGACAGGCCGCCGAAGTTCATACTTCCTACGGCAAACTTTCCGAGTCTCTGCACGCCTTTGTGCAGTCCGAAGATTACAAGCAGGCTGAACTTCTGCGTCAAGCAGTGCGTGAAGCGGAACTTGCCATCAGCAAGTCCACTGCGCTGAAACCACGTAGTGGGCTGACGCCTATGGATCTTTACACTCCGCAGCTCATGACACTTTCTGGTCTCGGGATCTATGACCCTTCCGAGCATGTGGCGCCTCCCCCGTTGGCTCAAGCACCTGCGTACAGCGAATCCGATATCGTTCGCAACCCGAGCACTCCGCAAGCAAATATGGGGTTGCTACGCGCCTCCATTACTTCCCAGCTGGAAGCATCAACTGACAAGGCAGTGAGCCTAGATGCCGTCTTTGACACTCTAGATGATGAACACCGTCATTTGAATTCCATCCGTGCATTGGTCGAAATCGGACGCACCAATGGTGAGTCGCTCAACGAGAGCGAATTGATCAACATTGAATTCCAACAACTTGATGGCTCGATGAGAACCGCAATCCTGCCTGCCCTACGCTTCACGAAGGAGCCGCTATGACCACGAACGATGCCTACGCCGCACCGATCGCCGAACCGCTGTTCGACGGTGATACCGGAAATTTCTCTCTTCCGCTGCGCCAGCTGTTGGTCCGCCTACTGCGTGGTCCTTACCTTGATGGATCGGTTGATGCGGCAGCTTGGCAATTGCTCCTTGATCAGCAGCAAACAGTCACCGATTACTTTTCGGAAATTTTCTTGACACTGACTTTGGACATGGATCGCAAGATCGCCATGCTGGCCCCAGCACAGATTGAGCAGGTGCACACCGCTCCAATTGCACCTCGCCGCCCGCTCAAGCGCGATGAAACGCTCCTGGCTTTGCGTCTGAGACTGATGTTGGAACAGCAGGCCGGAAGTGGAAACGACGCAGTCGCGTCCCGGTCCACGATGCACGAAATCCTCGCTGAGCACCGTCAGTCAACTGACCGCGATGACAAGCGTTTTGCTGAATCATGTGATGCAGCCATTGCCCGTCTGCAGTCCTTGCGACTATTGACCAGCACCGAATTGGAGAACGAATTCCGTATCTCCCCTGCGCTGGCGATGGCTCTGCCATTGAACAATATCCAAGACATCCCTCGTTATATCGCAGCTATCGATGCCAATGAACCGGCGTTTAACCTTTTGGCTGATGAGAACGATGACCTTGTTGAACAGACCCCCGAGTTGGTGCAGGAGTAACCGATGAGCATTGCAATGACTCTTCCGTTAGGCGGCGCGATCAATCCAGGCCAGCATCGACTGAGCCGGGTGCAGATTGTTAATTGGGGTACCTTCCACGGACTTCATGATTTGCTGGTGGACCGCGCCGGCACACTGGTGACCGGTCACCCAGGTGTGGGTAAATCGACCCTTTTTGACGCCATGGGCCACGTCTTCTTCGCTACCCCTCGACTTAACGAATCAGCCAATGATGCAGCAACTAGGGAGGACCGTCGCACCACGTTCTCCTATATGCGTGGCCGGCAGTTTAAGACCAGCGAAGGCACCGTTTATCAGCGTCCGGGGGCGACCTGGAGCGCAATCATCCTCAGCTACGACGACGGCATGGGCAATACGCTCACCGCCGGCGCCGTCTTTGATTTGCCCGACGCTGGTCTGGAAGGCCAGGTTTCTAAGCACTATCTCTTGTGTGAAGGCAAAGTGGATATCGCAGAGCTGGAGAATCACGGCCCACGCCGTTTCACGGTCTCTTCGCTGTCCAAAGCCTTGGCTCCTACCGAGGCTTTTGACACGCATAAGGCGTTTATCGAGCGGTTACGCCGTCGACTAGGTGTGGAAAGCGATAAGGCGTTTGCCCTGCTGCGCACCTTGCAAAACGGTAAGGGACTAGCCAAAGGTGTGAACCAGTTCTTCCGCCATGAAGTGCTTGAAGAACCAGCAACGCTGAAAGCCGCTGCAGCCGCGGTGGAGGACTTCGCCCACCTGCGTGGCATTTACCGTCAGTTGGATACTGCTCGGGCACAACGTGATGCTCTGGCCGAAGTCCCTGCCCAGGATCAGGCCTACCGTTCATTAGCGCAGCAGATCACCGAGACTCGTCAGCTTCTAGATACTGACGTGCAGGCTCTTGAATCTCAAGTGCGTCAGCTGGTGCTGCGCAATGATTTGGCCTCTCATCAAAGTGAATTGGCCACGTTGCAGGCCAAAGAGCAAGAACTGCGCCAGCGCAAAGAGCAGCTTGATGATCAATTGCAGTCTCTAGAAGCGGCCCACGATTCGGCCGGTTCGGCATCGCTGATGCTACTTGAGCGTGAAGCGGATGTGGCTCGCAAAGCACTGAGTGAAAAAGAGAACATTGTCCGGGCTCTGCAGCAGCAGGCAACGGATGCTGGCCTGAGCTTCGAGTTCTCCGCCACCGGACTTGATGAGCTACGCGCCAACGCTGCTCGCACGCTTCAGCAGTTGACCTCGATTACTCACGACGCCCAAACCGTCGAATATGAAGCCATGGCTACCTTGGTCAATCTTCGTAAGCGGGCCGAGTCGCTGGATGAGCAAATTCGTTCGTACCAGCGTCGTGCCAGCAATATCGATGAGCGTTCAATTGCCGCCCGTCGAGCCATCACGTCAGCCTGTTCACTACGCGAAGATCAATTGCCTTTCGCCGGTGAGCTCATGGATGTTTCTGCCGACTCTGCAAACTGGCGACTGGCCGCTGAAAAGGCTTTGCATTCATTGGCCCGTACCCTTTTAGTACCTGGTGAACTACTTGCGCAGGTCACCCATGCTATCGACCAGCTTGATGGGCTGGGTCGTGTGCGCTGGACCGATATTTCGCAACAGCCTAAGCCTGCTGAGGCTGGACCTGCAGATCTGGTCACCAAGTTGGACTTCGCTCCAGGTGACGCAGGCAGCTGGTTGAAAGCCAAGATCACCGCTGACTATCCTTTGGCCTGTGTTGATAACGACGCAGCAATGCATGTGCATCCCAAGGCCATCACGCCGGCAGGAACCATAAAGACCGGTGCCGGAACCTTTGAGCGTGATACCCGAGGGTTGCCTGCCTCCGAGTACCTTTTGGGCTTCACCAACGAGTCCAAGATTTCTGAACTGCAGGCCAAGGCTGCCCGTCAAGAACAGGAAATCGTCAAAGCTCAAGCAGCCGCGGATCAGCGTAGCTATGCGAAGAATCAAGTTGTTACCAAGTCGCAGCTGCTCAAGGCGATCATCGCTGATGAACGTAGTTTCAGCCAGCTTGATTCTTCTGCTGCACTTGAAGCATTACGTCGCGGTGAGCAAAAGCTAGGCGATGCGCTGTCCTTGTCTGGTGATTCGTCTCGGGTCCGCCAACAGCTTGAGACTGCCAAGGCTGAGGCAGAAAAGCTGGTGGGTGATCTGGCTTTGGTTCGTTCACACATCCAAGATTTGCAGTTGCAGGTCCAGCGTGCGGAGCAGGTGCTTTCTACCGCGCAGGAACCAGCGACAAACTGGGAGCAAGAGATTCCACTGTCGCTTCGTCAGCACCAGTTGCTCGGTCCTGTTCTAGAACAGGTCATCTCTGGTAGCTGCCCACCGAGCGAACAGATCAGTGAAGCTTTCGCTGAGGTCAAGCTCCAGCTGGGTAGCCAGGTTAACTCGTTGAGTAGTCAGCGCCAAGAAATTGGTAGCGCGTTGAGCGAAACGTTCCGTCGTTTTGCCCGTGAATTTGGTACCTCCCACGCACAGACTCACGGAACGTCGGCCGAGGCCGCCGAACACTACACACAGTTGCATGAGCAGATTGTGGCGGACGGTCTGCCTCACCATGAGGCTCAGTTCCGCGAATACTTTGCCAACCGTTCATACGAGCGGTTCAGTGATCTTTTGCAGTTGCTTGATGAAGAACGTCGGATGATCTCTGAGCGTATTAAGCCGCTGAATCAGATTCTTGCGGAGGTAACTTTTGAGCATGGATCGATTTTGCGTTTGGAAGTTGAGAATGCCGTTCCGGTGGAGGCCGGAAACTTCCGTAAAGAGTTGAAGGATGCGTTGCAGGAGGCCTACACAACTAAGGATGAATCGTCTTTGGCTACCTCTTACCAAGCATTGGAAGCGTTGGTTTCCGCGTTGAGCGACCCGGCGATGAATGCTTGGCGTTCAACGGTTCTTGATGTCCGTCAGCATGTCATGATTAGCTGCAACGAGCACAAGTCCAATGGTGAAATTGAAACTGGTTTGGAGCCGGGAACTCTTTCTGGTGGTGAAGGTCAGCGCTTTACTTCCTTCATCATGGGTGCCGCACTGGCTTACCAGCTCGGCTTTGCGTCGGCAGGATTCACATCCTACGGCACGGTCATGATCGATGAGGCCTTTATTCAGGCCAACTCCGAATATGCCGCTGCAGGCATACGTGCTCTTCAAGAGTTCGGCTTCCATTTGGTACTTGCTGCCCCTGAGGACAAGATCGATTTGAGTCGGCATTTGGGTTCCATTACCGACATCATCAAGCACCCAGGATCTAATATCTCGGGCTTCGTGACTACTGGTCGTTCCCCAGCAATGGCCACGACGATCACTCTGCGTAACTAGCTTTTGCTAGAGACTTGAATGGCCTGTTCCAAATATGGAACCGGCCATTCAACATTCAGCTAGAAGTTTTCACTTCATGCTCGAACGTATCCGATCTGGAATCATGCTCACCCGGGTTTGAAGATCCTGCGGTGGAAAATCTGGGTCGATGCATTCTTTCCAGAACTTCAAATGCGCTTTGTCGATCTCATGATTTGAGTCCTGAACCTCTGTTCCACCTTCGCCTTGAATGCTGTACCAGTACAGATAATCGATGCCGTCCAAGGTCTCGCTAAAAATGGTTTCGACGTACATCTTTTCGTCGTCCAAAGTCTTGAGCACAGCGGGCAAATTATCGTTTAGAAGGTCCATCCATTCATCAACAGCTGCGGATTTTCCCGGTAGGACCCTGAACCGAGTGAGTTCTATGTTCATGGGAAACACTCTATTTCTATCTGTTCCGATGCCATAACGAGGAAACGGGACCAACGCCAGCTCTTGTGAACTGCTGTTGGTCCCGCACTTTATTGCTCTGTTGTTACTCGGTGGCCAGGCCTTCAACCGGCGACAACTTCGCTGCCCGTCGGCCAGGCATGATCGATGCTAGTAACGCAGCGATGATGCTGATCGCGAGGACCGCAATGAGCTGCAGCCAAGGGATGGAGTAGGTCATCTTGCCCATTTCGGACAGCGCCGACTGTGCGCCCAACAAACCGTAGGCGACACCTAGGATCATGCCGAGCAATGCGGCAACACCACCGATGAGCACGGCCTCTGTAGCCAGCATGCTTTGTAGCTGCTTCTTCTTTAGCCCCAAGGCACGAAGCAACGAGTTCTCGCGGGTACGTTCAAGGACCGAAAGGCTGAGCGTATTAGCTACACCGATCAGTGCAATCAATACTGCTACCGCCAAGAGTGCCGACACAATCGTCAACAGCACGTCAATGATCTGCGAGAACATCGATTTCATGACGACGCCGCCGTCAATCATCGAAGAATCTACTCCGGTGATGTCTGAAATCTCGGTGACCAGTTCATTGATCTTTGAACCAGCGACGTCCTCATCCACCTTGACGATAATTCCCGGGTAAGTCTGCGCGTTCTTGAGGCCTAAAGTCTTCAAGGTCTCTTCCGCGATGGGGCTACCCGAAAGCAAAGCGCTAGTTTCCCTGACCTTGAGGGTCTTGTCGCCAATCTTGATGGTTGGCTTCCCGAAGTCCCAGCCGGTGAGCACTATCTCTCCTGGTTTTGGAACAATCTGCTGGTCTAGGACTGTTTTGGAGAATTCTTCTGGATTCACCGAGAGCAATTGAAGCTGCACCGGTCCGTCCAACCCCATGTCCGCGCCAGTGTCTGCGTCCAGTTCAGCGGTGGTGCTGGCGAAGGTGGTTGTTGCGCTGACCCCGTCGACGTCATTGATCTTTTCAGCCAGTTCCTTGGCCTTAGCTTCATCAGCGGTGCCGTCGAAGAACGAAACAGCCATGTCCATTGGGTACTCGGCCGCAACTGAGTTGTTCAGGCTAGCTTTGGCCGTCTGTCCACCAACCATGATCATGGACACCAGCGTCACACCAATGAGCAGTGCGGTTGCGGTGGCAGTGGTTCGACCTGGATTACGTACCGCGTTTAGGGCTGCCAGACGACGTGAAGTCGACTTGCCCGCAAACGCCTTACCAATCCCGGCAACGCTACTTGGAACAAATAGCGAAGCGAGCATCAGAATTCCGGGGAATGAAAGTAGCCCGCCAAGGAAGGCAACAATCAAGTCTCCCTTGACCGCACCAAAGATCAGTAGGGCGACGCCGAGCGCGGCAAGAATGGCACCAAAGATAATTCGCACGATTCCTGCACGATTCTTGACGCTTGCCGAATCAAATGGACGAAGGGCTGCGAGCGGGGCCAACTTCATGGCTCGTCGCGCAGGCAGGCTGGCTGCGATCACTGTCATGAGAATACCCACGATGATAGGCACAATCAGTCCCACCGGAGTCACTGCCATCGCAGCGTAGGACATGCTTGGTACCAGCGCATGAAGCAGTGCGATCAAGCCGGCAAGCAAGGCGACCGCAAGCAAAACACCAATGACGGAAGCGACGACACCGATGACCAACGCTTCAAGTAGCACCGAGCTTCGGATTTGTTTGCGCTTGGCACCGAGAATTCGTAGCAGTGCCAGTTCACGGGTGCGCTGGGCGATGACTACGGAGAAGGTATTGACCACGACTAAGCCGGTGACGACCAATGCAATCAAAGCGAAGATGAGCAGGACGACGGTTAGCTGATCGGTACCACCGGTCATCTGCGCAACGTCGTCAATGACCTTTTGATCCGCGGTGACGACCGCGATGTCTTTCATCTTCTTATCCGCGAAGTAATCCTGGACCTCTTGGGTGACTGCGTTCAGCGCACCATCGCCCTTGATGACGATGTCATTGAAATTTGCCTGCTCTCCCGCGAAATTGCTCCAGGCTTTTTCGCTCATGCCAGCCAAGGCATAGGCCGAGGTCTGTGGGTTGGTTGAGGAACGCTGAAGACCAACAATTTTTATGTTTTGGGCTTTGCCTTGTTCATCGTCTAACGCAACAACGTCACCTACGGAGATACCCATGTCTTCGGCGTGGGATTGATCGATGATCATCTCGTTGTTGGATAACGGCGCACGACCTTCAACAAGTTCCATTCCGCCTAGACCCTGTTTTGGATCTACCGGCTGAACCTGGACGTTGTAGCCGTTGTCCGAGGTGTGCATTTGACCGTAGGCATAGCCCAGACCGTAGGCTTCAGTGACTCCGGAGAGCTTCCGGATATCGTCGGTTTCTTTGAGGGTGAAGCTGGTTTGTTCGGTTGTTTCGGGGTCAAGGTTCGGATCTGAGTAGGCCACCAAGTCGGCATTTTTGTACGACTCCCCCAAGGAGTTTTTCAAGGTCGCCTGGGTTGATGAATTTACAGCCAGGGTTGCTGCAAGGAAAGCAGTACCAATGGCCACTGCCAGCACGACGGCAATATAGCGCCGGGCGTAGGTCTTGATATTAGAAAGTGCTACATGCAGCATTATTTACTCCGCCAATGAGGCAAGTGCCTCGGACACGGTAGCCACGGTTGGCTCCTCGATGGTTCCCACGATGCTGCCGTCCTTCATGAGCAGCACGGTGTCGGCATAGGACGCAGCCACTGGATCGTGGGTCACCATGATGATGGTCTGACCCATCTCTCGAGTCGAAGAGCGCATCAGCGACAAGACTTCTGCACCGGTGCGAGAGTCCAAGTTGCCGGTGGGTTCGTCACCAAAGACAACCTCCGGGCGGGTAAGCAATGCGCGAGCCACGGCAACACGTTGCTGCTGACCGCCGGAAAGCTCGTGCGGCTTGTGGTTTAGGCGATCGCGCAGGCCCAAAGCTTTGATGACCGTATCAAACCATGCCTCGTCGTGCTTCTTTCCGGCCAAAGACAACGGAAGCAAGATGTTCTCTTGTGCGTTGATTGTTGGGACGAGGTTAAAGGACTGGAAGACGAATCCAATTTGTTCACGACGCATCTCGGTCAGCTGATCATCGTTCAGCGACAGCAGGTTCTTGCCGCCGATGATAATTTCTCCACCGTCTGCTGAGTCCAGACCTGCTAGGCAGTGCATCAAGGTGGACTTGCCTGAACCGGAAGGGCCCATGATGGCAGTGAATTTGGACCGCGCAAAAGCGACATCGACGCTGCGAAGCGCCTCAACTCGGGTGGAGTCATGTCCGTAGGTCTTTGTCAGACCACGTGTGGCGACCGCATAATCAATTTTTGGCAGGGTTTCAGAAGTCATACTAAAAGAATATAAAGTCCCTAGCCAGAACGGCATCCACCAACAGGATTGTCTTGATCAGCACTCTCGTCATACTCAGGTATGATCCAGCCTAGACAAAACTAATCCACAGTATTCTGAATCGCGCTTTTAATGCCCTTGATCCTCGCACCCATGCTGGTGCTCGGTGCTCTGATGCGTTGGAGGTTCGATTTGGAAGGTCGAATGTTCGATGCTGACGGTGAAGTGATCCGCTACGCATTTTTGCAAATCTTTGAGTAGCTCTCCGGCCATTCCCGTCGAGAAGGTAGATTCTTCGACGACCACGTGGGCGGTGAGCACCGGCAGATTTGATGCAATCTGACTTGCATGCAGATCATGGACGGCAATAACTCCGGGCTGGCGTTCCAAGTGCTCTCGCACTGCAATGAGGTCAAGTCCGCGCGGGGTTGATTCCAGCAGAATATGCGTAGTTTCGCTCAGGAGCTTCAACGCCCGAGGAACAATCAGTGCGCTGATAACCAACGCGGCAACCGAGTCAGCTTGCATCCATCCAGTGCTGGCGATGACTATCGCTGCGACGATCACCGCAACGGAGCCGAGCGCGTCATTGACCACTTCTAAGAATGCCGCCCGCATATTCAAGTTGTTGTTGCGGCCGGAGGAGATGATCCACATGGATAGGACATTTCCAAGCAAACCAATCACACCAAAGATCAACAAACCTGTCGGGTGAATCTCTTCTGGCGTAAACAGTCGGCGTACCGCATCAATGGCAGCGTAAATACCTACAGCCAAAAGCAATGCCGACTGCACCGTTGCAGAGAGAACCTCCGCACGCCTAAAGCCCCACGTTCGCTTAGTGGTGGGCTTTCGGGCGATGAGGTTCGCAGCGGTCAGAGCTAGCAGCAGTCCCAATGTATCGGTGAGCATATGCGCCGCATCAACCAACAATGCGAGCGAACTAGTGACAATGGCGCCGACGATCTCAGCTAGCAAGATAGTCGCAGTGATACCAAAGGCCCAGGCTAGACGAGTTCGATTTGCGTCAGAGTGGTCATGGGAGTGACCGTGTGAATGATCGTGGCCCATTACTCCCCCTGAGTCTCGTCGCTGGTGTGCGCTTCGTGCCAATGATGCTGGGTCCTCAGTGGGATGAGTTGGCGTGCTATCAGCAGCAGCTGATCCAGAGAGCCGGGTTGTCCCAATGAGTAGATGCTCGCCCTGCCCTGGCTTCTGACCTTCACTAGATCCGTATCGCGCAGACAGGCCAGGTGTGCACTCACGGTACTTTGAGCGAGCCCGAGGTGATCGGTTAATTCTCGGACCTTGTGTTCACCTGTTTTAAGGTGTTCCAGAATCAACAAACGCGTAGGATCAGCCAGCGCGTGGAAGAGGGCAGCTTCTGCCGTCTTTTCATCACGCCTCACTAATACATCGCCTTGAGACTCTATAATCGCCATATAGCGATGATACTTGTTATGAGCCAAAAACTGAACCCTCCGCAAAGAGCTTCACAGCACTACTCAAAGAAACAACGCTGCTCAATTCTGCCCAGCACCACATTGCAGCTAGCCGGGACGGAGCGCCCAGAAAAGACTGCATCAGATTCATGGATAGGTCACCGCAAAATGTAACAAGCTCAAAAATCGCTGAACATGCGGAAGAAAAACCGCTGCGCTCAGCGCGGCTCGCGTAGACTTCATCAGGTCCCAAGAGTATCTAAATTCTGAAGCATTTCTTCAGTACATCCTCTTGACCTCACGCAATGCGAAGATGGATTCATGACCGAAGACCTTGTTATCGGCGAAGATGGCCTCGCCCGCCCACAATGGGCAGCGTCCAACGACATGCTCCGTGATTACTACGACTCCGAGTGGGGCATGCCCGTAGACACCGAAGCCGGGGTCTTCGAACGCCTAAGCCTGGAATGTTTCCAGTCCGGACTTTCGTGGGCCATCATTCTCTCCAAGCGTGAAGCTTTCCGTGAAGCCTTCGCGAACTTTGATCCTGAAAAAGTCGCTTTGTTTACGGAGAATGACTTCAACAGCCTGATGGATAACGCTGGAATCGTCCGCAACAAACTCAAAATCCGGGCAACGATCGCCAATGCTGAGGCAACGCTGATGATGCGCGAAGAAGGCGGCTTGGCAAACTTCGTCTGGTCCTTCAAGCCCGAACAGACACCCGCGCCACGTTCTTTTGATGAGATCCCAACACAGAGTCCCGAGTCCAAAGAGCTGGCTAAATCGCTGAAAAAGCGTGGCTTCAAATTTGTGGGGCCGACAACCATGTTCGCTCTCATGGAGGCGATCGGAATGGTCGACACCCACCTCATCGGCTCGCACCGCCGCAACAGTTCAGGCATCTGGACCGCGTAACCATGACACTTCGTCTTACCGTTTCAGGAATGCTGGACGTTACCCATACCCTGGCGGTACTAAGACTTCATTCACTTCCGGGCCAAGAAGAAATAGATGAAGCGGCAGCGCAGGTTCACCGAATCTTGCGATTCGACGACCATCTAGTAGAAGTACACGTGGCGTTAAATCCCGACGCTGTCATAGTTCAACACGATGCGCCGGCTAAGCTGCTCCCCAAACTGCGGTCAACAATTGACCATTGGTTCGGACTCACGCAAGATACCTCGTCGGCCTACGCATCCTTGCAGACCTTGCCCAGCTTTGCGCGCCTGGCACAAGAATCTGACCACCTGAGGTTGATTAGCTATCCGACCATTTTTGAGGCCCTGGCTACCACCGTCATTGGTCAACAAGTTTCTTTAGCCGCCGCACGAACTCTTGCGGGACGATACGTAGAAAATTTAGGTGAATTACACCAGTCGGGACTACGCGCATTCCCCACCGCGCAAGCCACTGCTTCACTGGAGCCCGCGCAAATCCAGTCCATTATTCGTTGTCCCTTGGCGCGGGCAACAACATTGCATACGGTTGCCCACTGGTATCAAGACTTTGGCCAGCACCTCATCCATGACCACGAGCAGTTCCTCACGCAGCTACTCGCATTGCGAGGAGTAGGTCCGTGGACCAGAGACTACATGGCGTTACGAGGACTAAGAGCTCCCGAGATATTCCTTGATACAGACCTAGTCGTGCGGCGGGCCTTGAATAACTTGGGTGTCTCCGAGAATGAACTCAAGGACTTGCCATCCCAAGCTGGATACCTGGCCACGCTTCTGCTCTGGCACCACGACTCACGCCAACACGATTAACGAAAAAGGAACCTACCAAGCTGTGCAATCTTGGTAGGTTCCTTTTTCTGCGATCCGGATAGCTGAGCAGGCTACCCGATTCACTTTCCCCTTATTCGAGCCGGCTAAGCCGACAACTAGGCTGAGGCGAGCAACCTCAGGCCGTAGTGAACTGGCCGATAGAACTCGGTCAAGTTGATCGCTTCTCCCGACCACACACGGGAGAAGCTCTGAAATAAGCATAACCCGTCGCACCCTAATAACGTCAAGAGCTAGTCACCTAATATCTTAATAATTTTCTTAGGTAAGCATAACTAAGAATTTGACGTCACCGAAGACAGGTAGGAGGAGGGCAGACAGGGGCAACCGCTGGTTTAGTCTGCGAAGATTTTTCCTACGTCAGTTCGCTTCTCAGCTTGGAAAGTATCTTCGGCACGACCATAGGCCCAATAGGCCGACAGGGACATGTCCCGTCGGTCCACGCCGCGCTCATCATAGAAATAGAGTCGTAGTTTTTTCATAACTTCGCGCTCTCCATGAGCAAACACCTGCACCCGGCCACCTGGCCAAGGGTAGTCACGCACCGTGTTTTCCAAAACGGTGTTCGTAGGCGCGAATGGGGCGTTGCGATGCACCCAACGAACTTCAACACCTTCGGGGTGGACTAAGTCCAGCTCATCAGCCTCGTCAGCCACCTCGATAATGGTCACGCCCCGCATTTGGTCAGACATAGCTTCTAAGGCGACACTGATAGCCGGAATCGACGTTTCATCACCAGCGAAGAAGTGGAAGTCGAATTCTTCGCGGGGCACGAACTGCCCTGCTGGACCGCCAAAGCAGATTGACGATCCGATTTCAGTATCTCGTGCCCATTTGCCGGCCAAGCCCTCGTCCCCGTGAACGACGAAGTCAACTTCGATGGTTCCAGCTTCATGATCGCTGCGGCGCACTGTGTACGTACGGCGAACCGGCATATCCTCGGGAGCCAGCTTAGTGCGCAGCTCATCCAAGTTGTACGGCAACGGCAATTCAAGTTCTGGCTTTGCAAACAAGAATTTAACGTAGCGGTCCGTGACAGGCTTATCCACGAATTGCGCAAACCCCGGGCCACCAAGCGTCAATCGCACCAGATGAGGTCCGATGTGTTCGCGCTTGAGTACTTGCAATACAACTTGAGGTCGTGAAGTACGAGATTCGTTTTGCGTGCGTCCACCAGCTGGCTGAGTCATGTCAACACTCCCTGTCCGAATAAGAAAAGATACTTCAATCCTAATTGACGGGAGCCTCAGAGCTTATTTGGGGAAAGTCGTTGCACCTTCGAAAGCGCTCAGACCCTCACGTTCCTCAAGGCTTAGCCGCTGAACTCGTGAAGTAATCGGGTCAAAGTAGGCCAAAGTAGTCGAGGCTTTAACACAAAGGTAGTCCTCAATCGGATCACGGAATTCGTAGCAGATATCAAAGCTCGCTGGTTTGATGTTGGCGACCCACAGATCCACATTCACCGGGACGTTGCGGTACTCCAATGGCTTGGAGTACCGCACACGGTGCTCCACAACCAGAATTTGGATCCCTGCTGGCACCGCCGAAAAAATATCAGCCTTCGGCTCTACCCCAGGGGCACCAGTGCCGCCCGGCACACCAAAGCCTGCAATGCGCGCTTCTTCCATCAGCCTGATCAGGTTGACGTTATTAACGTGCCCATAAGCATCCATGTCGCCCCACCGCATGGGGACTTGTACGCGAAGTGCAGACTCAGCCACGACTTAAACTTCCTTCTACATATTCTTGGCGTCGTCATTGACGAGCCCAAGTTTTACCAGCTGATCAAGAATACGTGCGCCGTCAGGCTCATAGATCCACCGCACACCTGGTGTGGTTCGGCGTAGTTCATTGGAACGTCCGCCTGCGAGCACCGCTTCCGAAGGGGTGAGCTGACGGATCACTATCGCCCTGACAAGTTCAGGATAACGGCGTGCAAATTCGGCATAAATCGCCGGGTCATGCTGGCCATCATCACCCACCAGAATCCACGAAATTTGAGGAAATTCTTGAGCCAGACGGCGTAGCTGATCAACCTTGTGTTGCATACCGCTACGGAACCATGAACGTTCGGTAGGTCCCCAGTCCGTAAGTAGCAGTGGGCCTTCTGGATACAGGTTGCGAGACATGAAGCGTTGCAACGTTTGCGCGACATTCCATGCGCCAGTGGACAGATAGATCGTTGGCCCGCCTGGGTGATCCTGCTGAACTTTTTGAAGCATCACAGCCATGCCCGGAGTGGCCACGCGGGCATGCTCGGAGAGGACAAACGAGTTCCAAGCCGCCAGCAAAGGACGCGGAAGCGCAGTGACAACCACGGTGTCATCAACGTCGCTAATGACACCAAATTTCTGGGCCTGATCAATCACCATGATTCGAGCGGTCGCCTGGTCGCCACCATGCGCGTGGAGGTGAATTTCATGCCAGCCTGCAGGTAGGTCTACTGCTAGCTTGACGTCAATGACTCCGCCTCGGTCTGCCTGGACCTCAAAACGTTGGTCCCCGACATCAATGCTTACCTTCCCAAAAGGAAGAATGGGTGAAATGAAATTGCGGAATCCGCGGATCCCGTCAGCAATCACCTGAGCCTGCTGCTGCCCAAATTCAAAGGCGCCCGGTCCTGCCAAGACCACGCGGGCCAAAACACGAATCCAGCCGTCCTCAGGACCGGAAGAACCATATCCCGTGTAGGGAAGGATGACGGCACCCTGACCTTTGGCCTGTGCACGCTTTGCACGCCAACCGTGAAATTGGTCTTCCAAGCGTGAGGCTACGTGACGAGTTCGCTGATCAGTCGAAATGTGACTCATGCTCACAGTCTTTCATGTCACCGGCCAAGCAAGTAAAAAGACAAGCCTTGAATCGCCGTAATTCACGGCCTCAAGGCACCCTTTCCGCTTGCTGATCTGTTTTGCGGAGTGCTCCATCAGGAATAAGGGTAGAACCCTTCTCCACTCTTACGTCCCAATAATCCAGCCTGAACTTTCTCCGTGATCAGCGGGTGCGGCTTGTCCGCATCCTCGCCTGTCTCGGCGTAGGTAGCTTGGGCAATAACATCGATGACGTCCAAACCCACCATGTCCATGAGTTCAAAAGGACCCATCGGGTGCCCAAGAGCTGTCTTCGCGGTGGTATCGATGTCTTCGATACTGGCGATACCCTGCTGGGCCAGGTTCAACGCTTCAGCATTGATAGCACCCATCATGCGGTTGGCAATGAATCCCGGGATTTCCTTGTTTACTAGTACCGGTTGCTTGCCCAGACGGGTAGCAACATCCGTCACCGCTGACACCGTTTCGTCGCTAGTTTGTTCATTGCGAACTACTTCAACACACTTCATGACCAGCGCCGGGTTGAAGAAATGCATATTGCATACCTGCGCAGGTCGTCCGCTGGCCTGAGCTACACGCGACGAAGGCAGAGTTGAGGAATTGGTTGCAAGGATCGCGTGGGCTGGGGTGTGTTCACCCAGCGTGGCGAAAATCTGCTCCTTGATATCTAGTCGCTCTACGGCAGCCTCAATGACTAGATCCGCAGTGCCCGCGCTGTGCACTAAATCCGTACTTTCGCTCAGGCGTTCCAAAGCGGCCTGAGCATCTGCTTGTTCTAGCTTCCCCTTGGAAACTCGCGAATCGGCCCAAGATTCCAGTTCCTTGCGTGCAGCAGACAAGGCGTCAGCAGAGATGTCTTGAAGGATTGTCTGGTAGCCGCTCAAGGCACAACTCATTGCGATTTGCCGGCCCATGGTTCCGGCGCCGATAACCAAAATTCGTTCAATCGTCATTGATGCTACTTTCTTCGGCACTTCAGCGGCGACTGTCAGCCCCGCAGATATGTGGTGGTCGTGTGCGTGTAAAATTCGCGAGCTGCCGTTCCTTGTTCTTTCGGTCCGTATCCTGATGACTTGGCTCCACCAAATGGAACGTGGGGATCTGCGCCTGCTGACTCCGAATTTACATGCAATATACCAACATCCAGTGTCTGTTGAGCAGTCAGGGCCAACGCAAGATTACTTGTGAACAGCGCCAAGCTCAGCCCAAATTCTGAATCCTCGGCCGCTTCGAATGCCTGCTCTGCGCCGCTGACCTTGCGCACTGCGAGAACCGGGGCAAAAAATTCCTCGCGCCAACTACAGTTCGTCCGGCCTGCTTCACCGTCCGGTAGCTCCAAGATGGTAGGTGCCAGATAATTACCAGTTTTTGGCGCTTTGCCTTGGAACCGCAGGATCGCGCCTTGGCTCAGAGCGCGGTGGATCCCCTCACGCGCCGAACTCGCAGCCTTGGCATCAACCAGTGGCCCCATATGAACATTAGGGTCCATAGGGTCACCGGTATTCCACTGTTCCAAGCGAGTGGTGAGCTTTGACATGAATGATTCGGCAATAGCTTCATCCAGAATGAGGCGACTGGTCGCAGTGCATTTCTGTCCTGTAGAGCGGAAAGCCCCGAAGAGCACTTCTTCGCAGGCTAGATCAAGATCAGCATCGGCAAGTACCACCGAGGCATTCTTGCCTCCCATCTCGGCCTGAACCGGGATGCCGCGCGAGGCGCCGGCGGCACAGAGCCGGCGACCTACAGCAGTTGATCCGGTGAAGGACAAACCATTGAGGTGCTCGTTGGCAATAATTCGGTCCCCCAACGCACCGGGACCAATGAGCAGGTTCAGTACTCCTGCTGGCAGCCCTGCATAATCCAAAGCTTGGGCCAGGCGCAACGCCAAAATCGGCACAAGGCTGGCAGGTTTAAACACAACCGTATTGCCAAAGACGAGTGCAGGCGCGATTTTCCAAGCTGGAATACCGATAGGAAAGTTGAATGGGGTAATAATGCCCACCACGCCCAGCGGCTTGTTGGTCACCAAGATCTGTTCCCCTGTGCGCGGCGATTGGAAAACAGTCCCGGCAACGCGTTCGGCCTCACCCGAGTAATAGGTGAAAATTTGGGCTGCGCGCAGTACTTCGCCGATACCTTCGGCCCGAGTTTTGCCTTCTTCGCTGACCAGTTCCTCGCCGAATTGCTCGGCATGCTCCTTGAGGTAGCGCGCAGCCGTGGTGAGGAAGGCCGCACGCGTAGCCATCGGGGTTCGTGCCCAGCTTTTCTTCGCTTGGTGAGCGGCTGTAAAAGCTTCATCAACTTGTTCTTCACTGGCTGCACTGCCTTTGGCGAGTACCTGCGAGTTATCAGCAGCAGCGGACGAAACAATTTCTCGCCCCTTGCCCTCAACCCAAGTGCCATTGAGATACTGGTACAAGGACACCGGGGTGGAAGTTAATTCCATAGTCACATTCCTCTAGATTCTTTTTCAGAGCTCGGTTTAGCGGAAAGCCGGAACGCCGGTGAGTTTGTTGCCCAAGATCAGCGTGTGAACCTCATCGGTACCTTCGTAGGTACGTACCGATTCCAAATTGTTGGCATGACGCAACGGCGAGTAGTCCAAGGTGATGCCGTTCCCGCCAAGAATGGTGCGAGCTTCGCGACAGATCTTGATGGCTTCGCGACAGTTGTTCAATTTGCCCACCGAGATCATATGAAGATCCAAGTTTCCTGCGTCTTTGAGTCGTCCAATGTGAAGAGCCAGCAAGAAGCCCTTGTTTATTTCCAAAGCCATATCCACCAGCTTCTGCTGGGTCATTTGGTATCCCGCTAGCGGTTTGTCAAACTGCATTCGCTGTTGTGAGTATGCCAAAGCGTCTTCAAATGCGTCGCGTGCAGCGCCCATGGATCCCCAAAGAATGCCATAGCGTGCCTCGTTCAGGCAGGAGAACGGGCCCTTTAATCCTTTGACGTTTGGCAACACTGCAGAGCTGGGCAAACGCACATCAACAAGGTCGATTTCGCACTGGATCGAAGCACGCATGGAGAGTTTTTGTTCAATAGGTGTCGCAGTGAAGCCTGGGGTGTTGGTAGGAACCACAAAGCCTCGGATCCCTTCCTCGGTCTGTGCCCAGATCACCGCGACGTGGGCTATATTCGCCAGACCAATCCACCGCTTGGACCCGTTGATCACCCAGTCGTCTCCATCGCGGCGCGCAAAAGTTTGCATGTTTGAAGGGTCTGATCCAGCGGTCGGTTCAGTCAACCCGAAGCAACCGATGGCTTCACCGGCAGCCATCGCTGGCAGCCACTCTTGCTTCTGCTCTTCCGATCCATGCTTGTAGATGGCACTCATCGCTAGCGAACCCTGAACCGAAACAAAGGTGCGCAGTCCCGAGTCACCTGCTTCCAGTTCTGCCCCGGCGATGCCATACTCCACCGCTGACCGGCCGGCGCAGCCATAACCTTGTAGATGCATTCCAAGCAGTCCCAGTTTGGCCATTTCTGGAATGATTTCCACTGGGAAGACCGCGTCGTTGTACCACTGGGCAATATTAGGTTTGATGTGCTCTTTGACGAAGCCGCGCACCGTATCTCGAAGGGCCAGCTCTTCAGTGGAGAGCAAGGAATCAAAGTTGATCAAATCTGACGGATCAAGGATATGTTCTGTGGTGGTCATTTTCTCTCCTCGGAGCTAAGCATGAGTAGGTTGGTCAAAGAGTTCTTGGTGTTGGCCGTGGGTTGGCGGAAGTCTGCGGTATTGGGCTGCGGAGCGCGAGAGACCGATGGGGCTGGATATCTGAGTAGTCCCTTCTCCGGTGACTTCATCCTTGATGACTGCCACCGGATCTAGGCCCAGCTCTTTAGCGAAGTCAATGGCTTCAGCAACGGAGTTGACCTTTCCTGCTGGTACCCCGGCATTCATCAGGCTGGCGGCCCAGCTTGCTGCGTTTCTTGTACTGGTGACTTCTTCTATGAGGGTTTTGAGCACCCCACGATTGGCCACCCTGGCTGAGTTGGTGAAGAACCGTGGATCCTCGGCGAGCGCCGGATCTCCGAGTTGTTGACACAGTGCAGCAAATTGCCGGTCATTACCCACCGCTATGGCTACTACCCCATCACTGGTGTTGAAGGTTTCATAGGGTGCAATGCTGGGGTGCGCGTTACCCATACGTGCTGGCGCTTGGCCGGTGGCCAGTGTGCTGCTTGACTGGTTGGTCAGTCCGGCGAGCAATGATGAGAGCAAGTTGATGCTTACTCGCTGCCCTTGTCCACTACTCTCACGTTCGCGTAAGGCCAGCAGTATTCCGGTGACAGCGTTCTGTGCTGCCAGCACGTCTACCAGCGCTACTCCTACCTTGCTAGGCGTGGCATCTGGTTCTCCGGTGATACTCATCAGCCCACCGACGGCTTGGACCAGAAGATCAAATCCGGGCAGTGTGGCACCTTGTTTTTCACCGAATCCAGAAATTGAGCAGTAAATCAGTGACGGGTTCAGTGCTTTGAGCCTGTCGTAGTCCAGGCCGAATTTGGCCAGTACTCCGGGGCGGAAGTTCTCCACTAGGACATCGGCTTCCGCGATGAGTGCCAGCAGTCGATCTAGCGCAGCGGTGTTGGCAAAGTCGACAATGACTGCTTGTTTGTTGCGATTCACCGACCAGTAGTAGGTGCTGATGCCTTGGGCATTGACCGGTGGAATCCATCCCCGGGTTTCGTCGCCCGCGATGCTTTCAACCTTGAGGACGTCGGCGCCGAAGTCACCTAATGTCATCGTGCACAATGGCCCGGCAAGAATGCGCGAGAGGTCAATGACCTTGACTCCCTCAAGCGGTTGACTCACCACTTTCACCTCCGGTTCCGCTAAGTTGATGGTTGTTACATGTTGCATGCTACTCTATGTTGCGTAGCTCACTCATGGCAAGACTTAATGGAACTTTGCTAGGTGCAGCTAGGAAATTAGATCTTCAAGACGGTCCAAAAATGGCTGAGCTTCAAGACCCGGAGTCCGCGAACAAATCGAACGGATCAGCATTTGCGCGGTACGCATGATGTGTCTACGCACTTCTTCGGCAGCGGCCGGGGCATCCTTAGCAAGGATCGCAGCCATAACCTGCTCACGATCCCCCGCTAACTCCTGACTGCTGCGGGCATAGGGCACGGTAGTTTGCCCATGAGCAAGCACTAAGTTGCGCAACTGCCCCACCACACTGTCCAGTTTTTTGTTGCTGGCTAATCCAAGCAGGTACAGGTGGAATTCTTTGTCGGCCTCTAGGGTGGCCCTCCCGTCACCGCTCTGCCCAACCTTGATCATCTGCTCGTGCAGTTCGGTGAGTCGGGCACGGTCAGCGTCAGTAGCGTTGAGCACACCGCGTGCGGCAGCTGCCGGTTCAATGGCCAACCGCAATTGGAAGACCTCAACGATATCTTCCAAGGAGATCTGGTTGACCCGCACCCCGCGGTTTTTCGCCACAGTCACAATGCCTTCTTTTTCCAAGAGCTGCAAAGCTTCACGCACCGGAGTGCGTGAGACCCCGAGCTTCTCGGAAATGCCAATGGCCGAATAGTGCTGATCAGGGGCCATCTCCCCTGCAACGATGGCCGCCCGGATCATTGTGGTGACCTGTTCGGTCAGCGAGGCTTTAGGGGCAATCGGTTGCATGCTACTCATGAGCAGAAGCTTATCTTGATTCGTCTTGATCCTGACCATCTACCATCTGAACGTTTCCACGGGCACGATAAGCTGACACAGTGAGTGAGCAACAATCGATCCCTGAGAATTTTTTGGCCGAAGACCTGCGCCTGGCTGCGCTGGATGCAGCACGTAGCGCAGCTCCCCTACTGTCTTCTTCCTTTCGCACCGCAGTAAATGTTGAGCACAAAACCAGCACCCATGATCTGGTCACCGACATTGACCGCCGAAGCCAACAGCTCATCACCGATTCATTGTTAACTGCGGTACCCGATTCGTGGGTGCTTGGCGAAGAGAAACTAACTACCACCTCCGGCCATAAAGCCGCAGGCAAGGTGCAGTGGATCGTGGATCCCATCGATGGGACCAGCAATTTTGTTCACGGCGTAGCGTTCTTCTGCATTTCCATCGCAGCTGCCATTGACGGCCAGCTGGTGGCCGCGGTGATCATCGATCCAGTCACCGGCGACGAGTTCAGCGCGAACTCGGATGCTGCGATGCTCAACGACGTTCCGCTACGTCCGGGCACCCGTCCGGAACAATCTCGCGCCAATCTGATGACCGACTATCCCGGGGCAGAGTCACTGACTAAGGATGGCGATATCGCCTTGCAACTGTTTGGTCAGTGGATTCAAGATTTTGCCACCGTGCGCCGAAAGGTCAGCGCCGCTCTAGCCTTGGCTCACGTTGCCGCCGGCTGGTCTGATGCGACCATCGGCTTTGATACCAAAGTTTGGGACGTCGCCGCCGGAGCACACTTGGTGCGCATGACACACGGAACTTTCCGTGGGTTGGCCTACGGTGAAACCGGGTTAGCCGATCACGAGTGTCCCGGTTTTATCGCCCAAGGACCGGGCGCCAACTACCCTTCGCTAAATTCGGCAGCACAGCAGATCCATCAGTTGCGCACCCGCACGGTGCGCTAAAAATTTTCAGCGGCGACAAACTGTGCACAAAACAAAAGTGGTGGCCTAGAACCGATAGCTTTTGCTACGGGTTCTAGGCCACCACTTGATTGCCAGTACTACTCCCTGGCCGATGCTGTTTAGAGGTGAGTCGGGGCGAACATCTTCAGCAGAGTTTTGACCACGATGACGTTTGGTCCCTCTTCGGTAAGCGCCTGCTTGAGCGCGTCACCGATCTGATCAACTTCGACCTCACGCGCCGGAACACCGAAGGACTGAGCCAGTGCGACAAAGTCGGGCCGGACCAGCTCGGTGGCCGTAGCCTTACCAAAAGCGCCTTCCATGTACTCACGCAAGATGCCGTAGCCACCGTCATCAACAATCAACCAGGTCACTGGGGCCTGGTGTTGTTTGGCGGTTGCTAGCTCAGCGATGGAGTACATCGAGGAACCGTCACCGCTGACAGCCAGTACTCGTTGCCCGGTACCAATCGCGCCACCAATGGCCGAAGGGAAACCGAAGCCCAGACCGCCGGCACCCTGTGCCGAATGGAACTGGCCATCCTTGGCATCCCAGCAGCTCCAGCCCCAGTAGGCTGCAATGGTCATATCCCAGAAGGTCTGCATCGATGCCGGAACTGCGGCACGGATGTCTTCCATGAATTTTTGTTCTTTGCCCAGATCCTGAGCATCCAGGCGTGCCTGGATTTTTTCTAGGGTCTGCGCGACCACCTGCTGTGGTCGCTGTCCATGCCATGAAGCGCGCGAGGTGTACCCGGCATCCTTCAATCCCCGGTCCAGGAACTTCAGCGCTTCGCGGGCGTCGGCGCGAATACCAAGCGCAGGAGTATTGGACTCCAGAACTCGTGGTTCAGCGTCAATCTGAATCATCTTGCCGCGCGGTTCAAGGGTGAAGTAATTACTGGTCACTTCGCCTAGGGCCGAGCCGATGACCAACAATACGTCGGCGTCTTCCATAACCTCGGTGGCGTGACGGTCTTCAACCCATGACTGCAAGGACAGTTCATGATTCCACGGGAAAGCCCCGTTACCGCCCGGGCTGGAAAGCACCGGCGCCTGCAAGGCTTGCGCCACGGCCAACAGTTCGGCCTGCGCACCGGCACGGCGCACACCACCACCGGCGATAATGGCCGGACGTTGTGCATCGGAGAGCCAGTTAATTGCTTCGCGGATCAACTCTTCACGCGGTGGGTGCTCATAGGCTTCAGCCAAAGCATCCTGCACCGGTGGCACCATCACTTCAGCGAGCAGCACGTCCTGGGGAACTTCAACCCACACCGGCCCCATGGGCACAGTGATCGCACGCGCCCAAGCATCCTGAATGGCCGAAGGGATGCCAGAGGCGTGATGTACGGTCTGCTGGAACTTGGTGACGTTGGCCGCCGAAGCTTTCTGGTCATCGAGCTGGTGCAGCATGCCCTTGCGTCGTGCACCCAGTCCATCCAGTGGGATCTGGCTGGCCACAACAACCATCGGCACACCGGTGGCATAGGCTTCCTGCAGTCCAGCCAGCGAGGTTAGCGCGCCGGGGCCGGTGGAGAGGAACAGTACGCCCACCTCACCGGTAGCGCGCGAATAGCCGTCGGCGGCAAAGGCCGAGTTGTTCTCCACTCGCGAGGAGACAAATTCCAGGTTTGAGCGGGAGAGCGCGTCGAACAGCCCCAAGGCGTGCTGTCCGGGGATGCCGAACACGGTTTTAGCTCCCAGCGCGGTGAGGGTCTCAATGACCAGGTCGCCGCCGTTACGTTGGGGCTGTGTTGTCATTACTTGTTCAATCCCTGGTTGGCGCGGAAGTCGCTGATCAGGCTGATTAGGTCGTAGGTGACGTGGCTGGCGGCCACACCGGTCAGTTCGGCGTGGTCGTAAGCTGGGGCGACCTCAACAATGTCGGCGCCGACGATCTTCAGTCCGCGCAACCCGCGCAGGATTTCCAGTAGCTCACGGCTGGTGATGCCGCCGGCTTCCGGGGTTCCGGTGCCTGGTGCGTGGGCTGGGTCAAGTACGTCGATGTCCACCGAGATGTACAGCGGGCGGTTGCCGATGCGCGCACGCAGCTTGTCAACGATTTCACGCACACCCTGGTAGTACACGTCCGAGCTGGTCACGATGCCAAAGCCGAAGCGCTTGTCATCCTCTAGGTCCTTCTTGCCGTACAGCGGGCCGCGAGTACCCACGTGGCAGATGGCTTCGGTATCCAGAATGCCTTCTTCTACCGCACGGCGGAATGGGGTGCCGTGGGTGTACTCGGCACCAAAGTAGGTGTCCCAGGTATCCAGGTGAGCGTCGAAGTGCAACATGGCCACCGGTGCACCGGCACGCTCGGATGCAGCGCGCAGCAGTGGCAGTGCGATGGTGTGGTCGCCACCGATGGTGACCAGGGTTGAACCGTCAGAAGTTAGCTCCAAGGCTTCTTCCTGAATCGTTTCGATAGCTTCATTGATGTTGAACGGGTTCACCGCGAGGTCACCGGCGTCAACTACCTGGCTCTGAGCAAAAGGCGAGGTGTCGGTGGCTGGGTTGTAAGGGCGGATCAGGCGCGAGGATTCACGGACGTGGTTGGCACCAAAGCGTGCACCTGGACGGTAGGAAACACCGGTATCAAAAGGCACACCAATGATCTTGATGTCAGCGCTCTGGACCTGGTCCAGACGCGGCAGACGGGCGTAGGTACCGGCGCCGGCGTAGCGAGGGATCATCGCTGCATTGATTGGCCCCAGCTTGCCGTTTTCCTCGATGCGAACTTCTTTCATGCTCTTGCCCTCCTGGCACTTATTCGGCAACTGCCATAGTTGCCTAATATGAAACTTACGTTTCCCATTATGCTATTTTGTTGGCGAGGTCACGTCAAGACTCAGAGCACCAAAATAGTGACTATGACGCGAATTCCGGGGCAAAAGACAACAAAAGCCGTAGCCCTACAAAGGGCTACGGCAGCATTTGACGATCCTGAGCACTGAAGGCAGAACGTCTAAAAATTCTATTCTTGGCGAAGGTACTTCCTGGTGGCTTTGATCATTGCTCGATCCAGCTCGTGGATTGCCACGCAAAAGCCGGTGGAAAGAATGAGAGATTTGAGCATAAGTTCACCGGGATCATCGGCCACGTAAACCAGCTGAATTGGACCCACAAGAACGAGAAGAACCATCGTCCAGACGGCATATGGCCAAGAAGTATGGGCTTGAGCCATTTGAGGGAAGCGTGCACGCCGCCGGATGGTGCGCATTCCGATTATCACAATCACCACAGCGATGATGACCGCGCCGATGAAAAAGAAGTTGCGCTGGGTACGAATCCACGTCAAGGTGGTCCCCGCGAGTAAACCAAGGAACACCGAAGCCCACCAGCCGATAGAGCGTAGCTGGTTCTGAGTGCCAGTTGTTTCGCTAGTACTCACGCCACTCCTATCGCTCGCCGCACCATGTGCGTACGGTGAACACACCTTTTTAGAATACGCGCTTGAACGCATCGGCACGAGTAAGGCTCCCCGGTTAGAGGATCAAGGTCCACGTCACCAAGGCCACTTCATCGGCTTCATTTTCCCAGCTATGCGGCTCGCGCCCTGGGAAGGTCATAGTGTCTCCGGCTTGGAGTTCAACGCGTTGATCCGGCAACACTAAAGTGAACCTCCCCGAGATCACATGCAAAACTTCCAGTTCACAGTCCACCGAATACAGTTCGGCTTCACCAACACCCTTGGGCGCGATTTCAGCGCGAATCATCTGAACCCGCCTTTCGCTACGCGGTGTCACCAATTGCTCAGTGATTCCTTCTCCGCCTAGGGACACCCGTGGCGCTTCGGCCAATCGCACCAACATCGTTTCAGGCACTTCAAATAGCGTTCCCACTTCAATGCCGAGCACTTCGCATAGTTTCAGCAGCGTTGAAACCGAAGGGCTGGTCAGATCTCGCTCAACACGCGAGAGAAAGCCCTTGGTCAATCCGGACAGTTCAGCAACCTGGTCGATGGTCATCCGCTGCCTTTGGCGCACCCCGCGTAGCCGTGAACCAATATTGATTGCAGCACCGGTTGATTCCACGGGCAGGGTCTTCATATTTTTGCTCCATCGCCTCTGTTGTTCCGACGCACTAGGCGTCTTCCTGCCATTTGCCTAAGTCAGCAGGCAGGTTTACCAATAGTAAACAGACCCTAGCTGGGGTGCGTCAAATATGTCGCACACCACAACAACTGCTGTTCGCTGAGCAGCCGGCTGATTACACTCGGCATATGAAGAACAGCAAAGAGCTTTTGCGTGAATACCTCAACGACGCCCGCAACGCGGTGATCTATAAAGCTCAGGGACTGAGCGATCACTTGGCCCGCAAGCCACTGACGCCCACCGGCACGCATGTTCTTGGCGTAGTGCATCACTTGGCCATCACCGAATACGGATACTTCGGCCAGTGCCTGGGCCGAGAGATCAACAACCCTTATGTGCAAGAACTCATGGACTCCGACGATCCGCAAGCCGACTTTTTACCGCCAGCACACTTCACCGCCGGCGACATCATTGATTTTTATCAACAGGCGGTCGCATTCTGCGAACAGAGCATCGCGTCCCTGCCATTGGATGCACCGGCCGAAGTGCCATGGTGGATTCGCCGCCGGCACACCACCTTGGAACAGCTCATGATTCATATGATCGCTGAAACCTCCCGGCACGCCGGGCACCTTGATATCGTGCGCGAACAGCTTGATGGCTTCACCGGTCTTCGCCCCGAAGCTCCCAACCTTCCCCCGTATTCCACAACCCAGTGGGAACAGCAGTACACGAAGATCAACCAGCTGTCCCAGACGCTAGACGCTGGGTCCAGCGCGGATGAAGGAAATATTTCAGGCTAGGACTTCACTGGCTTACTTGCACGGGAGTAGCATCGCAAGTGTTGCTTCACGAGACACGGCGTAAAGCTCCGACTTGCCGTGCACCAACCCCAGATTCATGGGTGGTTCGGATGACGAAGCGGTCCGTTCACAATTTTGTGGCCGGGCAAGAACTCAGTGAGAGCGCATCCCATGGCATATTCCGTCCTGCCCATCATCGACCGCCAAACCGGACAAGTTCAGTTCAAGGTCCAGGGCCAATGGCACATTCGATACGTGTGCGATCCAGCTCGCTTAGAATTGCTCATCGTCCGATCCGCGCGCCGCCCGATCTTTGAACCGGCGACCTCGCAGCTAGTACTTTCCATTGCTAGCTCCGGTCAGCCCGAGGGGCAGAGCATCGCTTTTAGTCTTGCCAAATTCCCAAGTCTGAGACCGCTGTCTAAACTGGGTAGCTGATCCGTTATCTGCCAAGAGAGCTGTATTCGTGATGCCGAACCAGTCAGCAACCGAACCTACCCGCGCCCAAATCCAACGTTGGCGCAAGTATCTGGCCGACGAGGTCGCTGAAGGTGCCATCTATCGGACCCTAGCCCAAAAGAAAACTGGGCAAGAGAAGCAAATCCTTCTAGGTCTGGCCGCGGCCGAAGCACGCCATGAGGAACACTGGCGACAAAAACTAGGTGTCCACGCCAAGACGGTCCGCCCCTCCTTGAGGCGCACCATCTTGCGTTTTTTGGCGCTTAGCTTCGGTTCGGTGTTCGTTTTGGCTATGGCACAGCGCTCTGAGAGCAGCTCCCCCTACCGCGATGATCAGGACGCGACCGCGCAAATGGCCGCCGACGAAGAGGTCCACGAAGAGGTAGTGCGTGCTTTGGCCACCGCCGGTCGCGCTCAGCTTTCGGGCAACTTCCGCGCCGCCGTATTTGGCGCCAATGACGGTCTAGTCTCCAACTTGGCGCTCATCATGGGTATTGGCGCCACCGGCGTCTCTTCCACTTTTGTCTTGTTCTCCGGCATTGCCGGGCTGCTGGCCGGAGCATTATCGATGGCCGCTGGCGAATTTGTTTCCGTGCGTTCTCAACGAGAGTTACTCACCGCATCCCGGCCTACCCAGGTCACGCTCACCGCGGCCCCCGATCTGAATCTGGATGCCAACGAGTTGGTACTGATTTACAAGGCTCGCGGAATGAACGATGAAGATGCTGAGCATCGCGCTGCCGAACGCATGGGCCTCTTCACCTGTGATTGCAACCCAGCCTTCTCACTGAACCCGGAAGAACGGTCCGAAGAGCTGGAAAATGAACATGAGGAGCTCGGCTCGGCCACCGGCGCCGCCGGCACCTCGTTCCTGCTGTTCGCTTCCGGTGCGGTCATCCCGATCCTGCCGTATATCTTCGGCATGAGCGGCCTGCCTGCCGTGATCCTCTCGGTGGCCCTAGTCGGAATTGCTTTGATGCTCACCGGCGCTATCGTAGGTCTACTCTCCGGAGCGTCCCCGATGAAGCGTGGGCTGCGCCAACTAGCCATCGGCTGGGGAGCTGCGGCAGTGACCTACTGCTTGGGACTCATCTTCGACGTACAGCTGGGCTAGAGCCAAGGAATTATTTGTGTCACCAGCGGGTACGCCGGCGTAGCGTGCTCATAGAACCAATAAATTCCATCGCTTCTTCGGCAGTATCTACCAGCGCAATTTTCTCTTCCATGACCCGGCCTGCGGCCAACGCCTTGAGCAAAGGCCAAGCTGGCATAGTTTCAGTCCAGTACTCGCGTCCTAGCAAGACCATGGGCACCACACGCGCGCCGGTGGCGTAGTAGTTTTCGCAGGCGTCTTGGAAGATTTCCTGCACCGTACCTGCAGCACCCGGCAGAACAATTAGTCCCCCGTTAGCCTGCTCCAACAAAATCGCTTCGCGAATAGAGTTGGTGAAAAATTTTGCGATCTTTGTTGCAAACAAATTCGGTGGCTCATGGCCATAGAACCACGTCGGCACACCTAATGACTGGTGGGTGCTCGGGAATCGATCACGAACGGCGAGCGCAGTGCGAGCCCACTGTGTGCGCTGGTGAATCGCATCTGGAGCCGTGGCGAGCATCTGCAACGCAGCGTCGACATCTTGTGGATCATAATCAGCCAACCAAGCACCGAGGTTGGCCGCTTCCATCGCCCCCGGTCCCCCGCCGGTAGCAACGGCACATCCTGCCCGAGTAATCAGTTGGCCCAGTTCCACGGTCTGCGCGTAGTGCTCAGATCCGCGGGTCATCGCGTGCCCACCCATCACACCAATCAGCGGTGAGTCTTTAAAGGCCCCATCGTAAACTTCGGATACCAGAGCTTGAGAGATCTGGTAATCATGGAAGGTGGTCGCCATGGCACTGTCGTTATCGGTGACTTCAGGTGTGCTGTGTTGCTGAGAGTAGGCGTAGATCAGTGCGTCCGGAACTTGCTCATAGGGCTTGTCATCAATGCCTGCGTATAGTTCGGCGGCCGTATATAGGTCCCGCTCACTGGTCTGAAAAGGTAGTTGCGTGCCTGAAGACATGCACAGTCCGCCGGTGGCCTGAACCAGTTCACGTCCCGCGGGTGAATACTGGCAATCAATAAATATCGCCTCGGACAGGTCCAGCGAACGCAGTATGGAATCGCGCTCACGCAGATCTAGTCGATGCACCCGCCACCCGTATCCTCGGGCATGGGGATTAGCCAAGGCTTCAGCAGCTAATCGGTCAAATTCGATCAGTGAAGTGATGTTCACCGCGCGCGCCGGAAGAAAAGGCCAGATATGGGACATGCGACAACGCTACGTCATACATAGGGATTATTCACACAGGGGCGCTTCAACTTTCACCACGGGCCGGAACGTGAAACGATGAGAGGATGAGTAACTCTGTTCCACCAACCATAGACGCCCGCCACTTGTTGGCCTTCTTGGGCGATGTTCCTTTCTTTTACGGAAAGAACTTAGCCGCTGAAGAAAATTCCGTGGTTGACGTGGAATTCGACGAGACGACTGGACAGATCGAGGGCACCGTACGAGCCGCCGATGAAGAGTTCTCGCCGATGATCCAAGTGCAGCAGGTCGATGATGAATGGAAGATCGAACTGTGCGAATGCTCCTGTGACAAGCCAGGCATCTGTGCACACATCGCAGCGCTAGCGATTGTGTCGAACAAGATTGCTTCCATGCCACGCCTGGTTCCTGTTGCCGAAGAAAAAAGCTCGGCTGCTTGGTCTCAGCAAATCGGGTCTTGGTTTGAAGAGTCAGAGCCCGGTCCAGCTGACGGATTGCTCGGTTCTCAACATGATCCAGTAGTGGCCATGGGTCTTCAGTTCATGCTCTTTGACTCGAAGAACACCACCCAGCAACAGCAGTGGATGCCTACTGGAACCATTCCGCATCCCACGCGCAACAAGCGTTTCCGTTTGGGTGTACGCCCCATGGTGCGCAATACCGAAGGCCGCTGGGTTCGCGGCCAGTTGCGCTGGACCACCCTAGGTTTCAAAACCTACGGCTGGAATCTCTTGCGCTCACAGCATCACTGGTTCACTCGTTTTGCTTCCATGGCCCGCAGCGACACCCAGCTGCAGTTTAAGGTTGATGAAGATTGGCTATTCATGGACGAATACGCCTCCGACCTGTTGTGGCCTTTGCTTGACCAAGCACAAGAACTTGGCATCCCTTTGATCTCAACACGCAACGAACAGCGCATTCGCATCGTCGACCCTGCCGCATTTAGCATGCGAGCCTCACTGGACGAAAAACAGTTGCAGCTCGGTGGTGTCCTGCACATCGACGGTCAGGATCTACTTCTGGATGCCGACTCCCCTAGTGGCGTCATTGCTGATCACGGTTTTTACGCTCAGCTTGGGCAGCCAGATGAAATTTGGCTGGCCCCAAGTACTGAACCCATCGCCGAGGCTCACCGCCGCTGGTACGCAGACCGCCGGCAGGTTGCTGTTCCAGTCGCAGAGATTAATGACTTCTTCGAATCGGCCTACCCTCGTTTGGCACGTCGTTTTGACCTACGCAGCGCCAGTGAAGAGTTGCAACTTCCTGCGTTGAAGCCACCTTTTGTTCAGGCCACCGTCACCTACAAACACGATCTGAATGAGAAGGGTGAGCCAAATGATTCGGCGACCCTGGATTTCCAGGTCCGCTACCCGGGTGTACCGGATCATCACGAAGTTTATGATTTTGAAGCCGAAGAAGAACTTCGAGCAGCCGTGGATGAAGTCTTCCAGGAGCATACAGGAAACGGCAATCCTGATCTTGCACCCAAGTTCTACTCGGGTGAATCGGTCATTACCTTTGTCTCCGAAATTCTGCCTGCCATCGAACAGCTTCCAATGCTCAAGCTGCTTGAGAAGGGAACACGCCCAGTCTTCCGTCAGCTGCGTGAACTCCCCCAGCTGAAAATCAATGCGGTAAATCATGAGCGCACCGACTGGCTGGATTTAGGCCTGCTGATCACCGTTGGTGACCACGCAGTTCCTTTCTCGCAGATCGTCGAAGCGATGAGCAATGGCCAGATGAAGATCAAGCTGCCCGATAACACGTGGTTCTCCTTGGACCAACCGCTCTTCGCTAAGCTCAAGGCATTAGTCGATGAGGCGCAGGCCCTGAACGACAAGCCAAAAGAAGGCGACCTGAAGCTTACTGTCTTCCAGATCTCCATCTTTGAAGAACTTGATGAGCTCGCCGAAGGTATCGATGGCGCAGACATGTTCATTGCGCGCATGCGATCCCTGCTCAGGGTTGCCGAGGGAGATCAAGCTGAGGTCCCTCAGTCGCTTAATGCGCAGCTGCGCCCTTATCAGGTTGAAGGCTTCCGCTGGCTCAGTCGCCTGTATGAAGGCGGTTTCGGCGGGATCCTGGCCGATGACATGGGTTTGGGTAAAACCCTTCAGACCATCGCCCTGATCTTGCACGCGCACGGTTTGTGGGACGATGAGCAAGCGTGCGCCCAGTTGCCGGCAGCGCAGCGCGAGCGTGCACCGTTCTTGGTTGTTGCTCCGAGCTCGGTGGTCTCTAACTGGGAAACCGAAATCAACAGGTTCGCTCCGAGCTTGCGTGTGGTGAGCATCGAAGGAACTATGAGCTCACCGCATCAGCTGCGCGACTTGGCTCAAAACTACGACGTCATTCTCACGACCTACACGTTGCTGCGCCTCAACGATGAGATCTACGAGGGCCAGCGCTTCGCCGGGTTGATTCTTGATGAGGCCCAGTTCGTAAAAAACCGCTCCACCAAGGCTCACCGCACCGCGGTCAACCTCCAGACTAATTTTAAGTTAGCTGTCACCGGTACACCGATGGAAAACAACCTCTCTGAGCTTGGCGCGTTGTTGTCTTTGGTAGCTCCGGCGCTGTTCTTGAACACCAGTCGGTTTAACCGTCAGTTTGCCCGTCCAATCGAGGTCCTGGGCGATAAAGACACCTTGGTGCTGCTACAGCGTCGTATCAAGCCGTTCATGTTGCGCCGCACCAAGGAATCTGTGGTTCTGGATCTGCCTCCTAAACAGGAGCAGCAGCTGTTGGTTCGTCTCTCCGACGAGCACCAGCACGTTTACGACACCCACTTAAACCGTGAGCGTCAGAAGATTCTGCACCTGGTTGAGGATCTGGATCGCAACCGGTTCACCATTTTCCAGTCGTTGACCCATCTTCGTATGTTGGCACTTGAACCATCGCTGGTTGATCCCGAGCTTGCCGATGTCCCCGGATCCAAGCTGGAGGCACTCTTTGATCAGCTTGACGATGTACTCGGCGAAGGACACCGCGCCTTGGTCTTCAGCCAGTTCACTTCCTACCTGAAGGTGTTGGCCGACAAGCTCACTGAGCGTGGCGTGAACTTTGTGTATCTCGATGGAAATACGCGCAATCGCTCCAAGGTCATTGATCAGTTCAAGGAAGGCGAAGCGCCACTGTTCTTGATTTCGCTCAAGGCCGGTGGTTTCGGTTTGAACCTCACCGAGGCTGACTACTGCTTCTTGCTTGACCCATGGTGGAATCCTGCGGTTGAAGCTCAGGCGATTGACCGTACTCACCGTATTGGCCAAACCCGCCAAGTGATGGTCTACCGGATGATTTCCCAAGGCACCATCGAAGAGAAGGTTGTCGCTCTGCAGGAAAGCAAGCGCAAGCTCATCTCAACAGTGATGGATGAAGCCGATGGGTTCTCTAAAGCACTGACCGCTCAGGACATTAGAGGGCTGCTCGAGTAACAGGTTGATTAAATCTCTCGGAATAGGGGCCGACTGCTAGCCAGACACGATATATTCGTTATGACGGTTGATGTGCGTTATTCCACACATAGTGCACCCAGCGGTTACTGGCCTGAGCGGCTCCTCGTTCAGGCGAAACGAACGATGAAGGCGGTAATAACCGTGTCCCTGATTAAATCGGAGACGATCAGTACCCCCGATGATGACTGGATGCGCGCATCAGTCAGTACTGAAAAAGATCGTGTGGTTATCGAGGCAGGACAGGAACGTTTGTCCTTGGAAAACGATCGCCTGTTGGAAAAAGTCCATCAGGTTTTAGCTTCTCCGCTCGAAGAGATTTTTTACAACCCTAAGCACAGGATGCTATTGATTCCTGGAGCGTTCGCGGTTGTCGGTTCCTCGTTCCTACGAATCGATGCTGACGCTCAAGCGACTGTTGGCCTACGAGGCTAAGAATCGTCACTGTCTGCCCCAAGACACCCAATCGGTGCACTTGGGGCATTCTTGTATCCACAGAAACACATCGCTGTCCCGGACTGTCCGGGTCGCCCTCAAAAGGTGCTGCCACAAGCCAAATCAAGCAATCTTCGCCGATTTTTCGCGGCGTGTCATCTAGAGGCCTTCACCACACTTTCGGCGCAAAGAGACCGCAGTGTGCGTCCCGGCCCAATTCGCGTACATGCCTATTACCTTCAACGGTTTTCGCCTGTCTGTCAGCTGTGCAAAGTCCCGCATTAGGCTCAGTCGATGAGACGTGGGACACGCTCCGATTCGGGGAAATATTAGGTTACTTGGTAGTGTAGATAACTATCCGCTAAAGCGTTTCATCACTCGAAGCCCCGGATTAGTCGGTTTTTCGAGTAGAAATCTATCGATTTCGATGAGTCGCCCGGTGTCTGTTTGTGACTGCACGGAGTAATTTTTTACTCACTGACGAAGTGTCCCAGACGCCGGCTGAACGACAAGATCAAGAAAGATACGAGGAGTGAAGCTATGGAAGCCGCTAATCCACGCAAGCAACGGTTTTTTAGAAAACGTCGTCTAAAAGTAGAAGATGTCAACGTTGTTGACGACTCAATGCTTAAGAAGGCCATCGGCGGTACCGTCGTCGGTAACCTCATGGAATGGTACGACGTTGGTGTCTACGGCTACCTGGCCGTGATCATCGGCAAGTTGTTCATGCCGGACACCGTCGACCCAGCAATTCAGACTTTGTTCAGCCTCGGCGTCTTCGCCGTGACATTCGTGGCCCGCCCGCTGGGCGGTGTAATTCTGGGGCAGATGGGTGACCGCGTTGGTCGCCAGAAGATTCTTGTCTTCACCCTACTGATGATGGCACTAGCCACCTTCGGCATCGGTATCCTCCCGGATTACACGGTATGGGGTGTAGCAGCACCAATCCTGCTGGTTGTTTTGAAGCTCATCCAGGGCTTCTCCACCGGTGGCGAGTATGCAGGTGCTACTACGTTCATTACCGAGTACGCACCAGATAAGCGCCGTGGCTTCTACGCCTCATTGCTGGACCTCGGTTCCTACATGGGCTTCGCCATTGGTGCTGCCTTTGTTTCGATCCTCCAGCTGACCCTGACTGAAGATGTCATGGAAGGTTTCGCTTGGCGTATTCCATTCCTGGTGGCGCTGCCACTGGGTGTGATCGCTTTGTGGTTCCGTTCAAAAATTGAAGATACTCCAGCGTTCCAAGAAGCCCAGGAGGCTGCCAACCGCGCGAGCGAGGACGCTAAGAACTCGGCGGACGCGCCTAAGGGTGTTATTGACCTGGTCAAGAGCTACTGGCGTGAACTGCTCACTGGGTTCGTCCTCGTGTCCGCCGCTAACACTGCTGGTTACGCGCTGACCAGCTACATGCCGACCTACCTGACCGAGACCCTGCACTATGACCCGGTCCACGGTAACCTGCTGACCCTGCCGATCCTTGTTGGTATGTCTTTGTGCATCCCGCTGGGTGGCAAGCTCTCAGACACCATTGGTCGTCGTAAGGTGCTGTTCATCGGTTCGGTGTCCGCAATTCTTCTGGCCATTCCTGCGTTCTTGTTCATGATGCACGGCGCTGTCTGGTCGACCTTGGTGGGCTTGGCCCTGTTGGCCTTCCCAGTGACCTTCTACGTCGCCAACTTGGCTTCGTCCTTGCCAGCATTGTTCCCTACTGCCTCGCGTTACGGTGGCATGGGTATCTCCTACAACTTTGCGGTAGCGATCTTCGGTGGCTTCGCACCATTTATCATGCAGGCACTGGTCACCATGACCCAGTCATCGCTGGCACCAGCGTTCTGGGTGATGGGTACGTCGGTAGCTGGCTTTATCGCCGTCTGCTTCCTGAAGGAATCAGCACGTAAGCCACTGCCTGGCTCGCTTCCTTCGGTTGCGACCGAAGAGGAAGCTATCGAGCTGGTCAAGACTCAGGAAGAAAACCCTGACCTTGATGTTGAGGAACTCTTCGAGCAGGTTCCAGCCTTGGAGGAAAGCTACCAGCAGGAAATCGCCGATGGTAATCCGTCCGGCAAGGACATGACTCCACAGCCATAGCTTGCCCCTGGCTGCAGCCAGGGGCAGTAGCCAGATCAATAACTGAATAGCAAAGAGGAGAAGGCTGCGAAATCATTCGCAGCCTTCTCCTCTTTGCTTCAACGCATCTCTTGGATTTGGCCGATCTTGGCCTCAAAAAACTAATGCCCCGGATCCGTGAGGATCCGGGGCATTAGTCTTGGAAACGTTAGCTTAGAGAGCTGCGAAAACTTCGCGCAGCAATACAGCGGTCTCCGAAGGAGTCTTGCCAACCTTTACGCCAGCAGCTTCCAGTGCTTCCTTCTTGGCCTGGGCGGTGCCGGCCGAGCCGGAAACGATGGCGCCTGCGTGGCCCATGGTCTTGCCTTCAGGAGCGGTGAAGCCAGCCACGTAGCCAACAACTGGCTTGGTGACGTTGGCCTTGATGTAATCAGCTGCGCGCTCTTCAGCGTCGCCACCGATCTCACCGATCATAACGATGGCCTTGGTCTCTGGGTCAGCTTCAAAAGCAGCCAGAGCATCAATGTGGGTGGTACCGATGACTGGGTCGCCGCCGATGCCGATTGCGGTGGAGAAGCCCAGATCGCGCAGTTCGTACATCATCTGGTAGGTCAAGGTACCCGACTTGGAAACCAAGCCGATTGGGCCCTTGCCAGTGATGTTGTTCGGGGTGATACCAACCAGTGCTTCACCTGGGGTGATGATGCCTGGGCAGTTAGGGCCGATGATGCGGGTGATCTGGTTGCCGTCGGCGTCAACCTTCGACTGTGCCAGAGCCCAGAACTCAGCGGAGTCCTGTACTGGAACACCTTCGGTGATAACTACAACAAGGCCAACCTCGGCCTCGATAGCTTCAACGACTGCGTCCTTGGTGAACTTAGGTGGCACGAAGACGATTGATACGTCAGCGCCGGTCTCGGCCTTGGCCTCAGCCACGGTGCCGTAAACCTTGATGTCCTGGTCACCATGGGTCACGGTGGTACCAGCCTTGCGGGCGTTCACGCCGCCAACAATGTTGGTGCCAGCCTTGAGCATCAGGGCGGTGTGCTTGGTGCCTTCGCCGCCGGTGATGCCCTGGACGATGACCTTGGAGTCCTTGTTCAGGTAAATGCTCATTGTTCGCTTATCCCTCTTACTTCGCTGCGTTGGCGAGCTCGGCAGCCTTATCGGCGCCCTCATCCATGGTTGCTGCCAGGGTGACCAACGGGTGGTTAGCCTTGGCCAAGATGGCACGACCCTCTTCAACGTTGTTGCCGTCCAGGCGGACAACCAGTGGCTTGTTCGCTGCATCACCCAGGGTGTTCAGCGCGCCAACGATGCCGTTTGCTACAGCGTCACATGCGGTGATGCCACCGAAGACGTTGACGAAGACCGACTTGACCTGTGGGTCGTTCAGGATGACGTCAAGACCGTTAGCCATAACCTCCGCCGAAGCTCCACCACCGATATCAAGGAAGTTTGCAGGCTTGACCGAACCGTGGTTCTCGCCAGCGTAGGCAACAACGTCCAGGGTCGACATAACTAGGCCAGCACCGTTACCGATGATGCCTACTTCGCCGTCCAGCTTGACGTAGTTCAGGCCCGAAGCCTTAGCCTTGGCTTCCAGCGGATCCGCTGCGCCCTTGTCTTCCAGCTCTTCGTGAGCTGGGTGACGAACCTCAGAGGCGTTGTCATCCAGGGAGACCTTGCCGTCAAGTGCGACGATGTCGCCGGCGCCGGTCTTCACCAGTGGGTTAACCTCAACGAGGGTTGCGTCTTCTTCCTTGAAAACAACCCAGAGCTTCTGGATGGTTTCTGCAACCTTGGCACGCAACTCTTCAGGGAAGTTTGCTTCTGCCACGATCTCGGCAGCCTTCGCGGCGTCAATGCCAACGATTGGGTCAACGGCAACCTTGGCCAAAGCATCTGGGCGCTCAACTGCGAGCACCTCGATCTCCATGCCACCTTCTACCGAGCACATGGCCAGGTAGTTACGGTTCGAGCGGTCCAACAGTACCGAGAAGTAGAACTCCTCAGCGATGTCGGCGCCCTGAGCGATCATGACCTTGTTCACGGTGTGGCCCTTGATGTCCATACCGAGAATGGCCGATGCGTGCTCGAAAGCTTCATCGGCAGTCTTAGCGACCTTAACGCCGCCAGCCTTACCGCGGCCACCGACCTTGACCTGTGCCTTTACTACAACTACGCCGCCGATCTTCTCAGCTGCGGCCTTGGCTTCTTCCGGGGTGTAAGCGACGATACCGGCAAGCACGGGAACACCGTGTGCCTCAAATAGATCGCGCGCCTGGTACTCATACAGGTCCACGGGTTTGTGTCCTTCGTTCGAAGTTCATGCTGACTCGCGGCATGGCCACGGACCGAAATCCATGCCATACCTAAGAGAGCGCACCGCAACAAACGGACGTCATAAGGCGCCGTAGCCCGTGCGCACCTCTCAGACTATCCCGACTTTCTCAAAGTTCCCACTTTTACAACACGTAGAGAAACTAGGGAATTCCGCCGAGAACCAAATTAATGTGACGAACGTAACTAAATTACTCGGTTGGCTATTCGACTATTTCAAGAGGTGCATAACGCAATAACAGTCTCTTTTCAGAATCTGGGAATTGCACCTTTGCCACCGTCTTATCGCCAGCACCTTCCAAAGCGAGAACAGTTCCCAAGCCAAACGCGGAATGCTTGACCGATTGCCCGACCTTGGGAATGGTGATGTCCTTATTTTGCACAACACGTTGCTTGGAGACTGGAGCAGCATTCATGCCGCGAGCCGGCGCAGATGACGAAGTGCCAGCACCCCAATGGGTTCCACGGTCATATCTGCTCGTGGCGAAATTCACCGCAGAATTACCAAAGCCGAAGCCCATGCCACCGGAACCCTCGCGTTTCCAGTCGATGAGCTGTTCTGGAATTTCTTCCAAGAACTGGCTCGCTGGGTTGTACTGAGCTTGCCCCCAAAGGCTTCGCTGTTCAGCACGCGAAAGATATAGGCGCTCACGAGCACGAGTGAGCCCCACGTAGGCCAAACGACGCTCCTCTGCCAGTTCCTTCTCGTCGGTCATTGAACGCTGATGCGGGAAGACGCCGTGTTCCATACCGGTCAGGAAGACTACTGGGAATTCCAAGCCCTTGGCAGTGTGCAGGGTCATCAAGGTGACCATGCCTTCCTGTGCAGCCATCGCAGCACCTTCGTCATCACTGGGCGCTTCCGGAATCTGGTCGGCGTCGGCGACTAATGCCACACGTTCTAAGAATCCGGCCAAACCACCTTCAGGATCATCGTTAACGAAGTCACGAACCACAGCGACTAGTTCAGCCAGGTTCTCCACCCGTGATTCATCTTGCGGATCTGTAGATAGACGCAAGATTTCGAGATAGCCGGTTTGTTCCAGTACTGCTTCAAGCGCTTCGGCTGGTCCTGATCCTTCAGCCACAGTTTGCAAATCATCCATCAAGGAAACAAAGGCTGCGGTCATCTTGATTCCGCGGGTGCCCAAACCAGGTGCTTCATCGGAACGGCGCAGCGCTTCCATAAAGGAGATGCGTTCTCGATCAGCCAAGGCGGCCACTGCGCCTTCGGCACGATCGCCGATGCCTCGCTTTGGTTCGTTGAGGATACGACGGACGTTGATGTCATCATCAGGATTCACCAAGGCACGCAGGTAGGCCAACGCATCCTTGATTTCCTTGCGGTCGTAGAACCGAGTTCCGCCGACTACGCGGTACTTCAAGTCCAAGCGCATCAGTTGCTCTTCTAGGGCGCGAGACTGCGCGTTGGTGCGATAGAAGATCGCTACGTCTCCGGGACGCACGTCGTTTTCATCGTTAAGTCGCAAGATTTCTTCGGCAATCCAGCGAGCCTCGTCGGATTCAGATTCACCGACGTACCCGGTGATCAGTTCACCGTCGCCGCTGGCGGTCCACAGTCGCTTGTCGTTGCGGTCCGGGTTGCGCTTGATAACTTCGTTGGCCGCAGAAAGGATCGTCTGGGTGGAACGATAGTTCTGTTCCAACTTGATCGTTGCGGCGCTCGGATAGTCCTTCTCAAATTCGATGATGTTTCGAATATCAGCACCACGGAAAGCATAAATTGACTGGTCGGAGTCGCCAACAACAGTCAACTCGCCGGGGGTGGTCTCCCCCTCGATTCCGGTGAGTTCACGGATTAGTGAGTACTGCGCGTGGTTGGTGTCCTGGTACTCATCAATCAGTACATGACGGAAGCGGCGGCGGTAGCTGTCAGCTAGTCGCGGGAACGCTCGGAACATGTAGACAACTTGACCAATCAAGTCATCAAAGTCCAAGGCATTAGCCGAACGCATACGGCGGGTGTATCCACGGTAAACCTCGGAAACAGCTCGCGAGAACGGATCGTTGGTGTTGATGGTCGCGGCGTAGTCCTCATCGTCGATGAGCTCATTTTTCAGCGATGAAATTTTATGAGCGATCGCCTTGGGAGTGAAACGCTTCGGATCGATTTCCAATGACTTGGCCACTAATGTGATTAGCCGTAAGGAATCGGTTGAATCGTAGATTGAGAAGTTGGACTTCAACCCAATGGCCGCGGCTTCTCGACGCAAGATACGCACGCACGAGGAGTGGAACGTGGAAATCCACATCTTTTTCGCTTTGTCTTGACCAATCAATTCCGCTGCGCGTTCACGCATTTCGGCGGCTGCTTTGTTGGTGAAGGTAATCGCCAAGATCTCATGAGGGCGCGCGCGGCCGGTAGCCAGCAAGTACGCGATTCTGTGCGTAAGCACGCGCGTCTTACCTGAACCTGCACCAGCCACAATAAGCAAGGGGCCACCGGCATAGCGTACGGCTTCCTCCTGCTGGGGATTCATGCCGACCAACAGCTCTTCTGCGGTAGGCATGTCCGGTTGTGCAGTGTCCGTAGCGAAATCATCAAAAAGAAAATCCATGATGTAGCCAGTCTACGTGGCGATTAGGACACTTTTCGGTGGCCGTTGAAAAGTGCAAGCTAGAGCACGGGCATAATGGACTGTATGGCAAAGAACGTCAAGAAAACTAAAGAGTATCGCAAACCGAGTCAGTTCAATGCTCATGATCAACAGAGAGCTACAAACCCTGCTGCAGCACGAGTGGCAAGGAACGGTTCGCAGGACAACCAGTCGAATCCGATGCTCCTGATATCCGTTGGTCTAGTTGTCTGTTTGGCCCTTTTTGTCTATTACCACCTGCTGACCATGGTGCAGATGAAAGACTTGAGCGATTCGCTGTCCATGCCAGATCAGCGAGTCTTTGGCTATACCGTCGCAGATATTGAAGCTCTGCGTTCTGTGATGAATGCTGACGCCATCGGACAGTTGAACTACCTGCACAAGACCGCAGGATTCTTGTTCCCGATGTTCACGGCCATCTTCTCGATGTTGTTGTTCATTCGTTGGATTCCCAATCGCCAAACCCGTTGGTTAGCGTGGATTGCCCCATTGGGCTTTGCACTGATAGATATCTGGGAAAACTTCGCCATTGATGCCCTGTTTACCGGTGAACTCAGCCCTGGCTTAGTGGCTCTAGCTTCCATCTTGACCACCGTTAGGTGGGCTCTACTCTTCATCACGGCAGCTCTCGTACTGGGCATCGGAGCGGTGAGGGCCAACCGTGCACTAAAGCGTAAGATCTTGGCTATCCGAGAGGGTACTGAGTAGGAACAAGGGTGAGATTTACCCTCAGCATCCTAGTAAGATAGTGTTATTGGTGTTTTCATGCCCAAGCCTCTGTAGCTCAGTTGGATAGAGCGACCCTCTCCTAAAGGGTAGGCCAGCGGTTCAATTCCGCTCAGGGGCACAAGATAAAGAGCTTTGCTACCGCAATATTGCTGGTAGCAAGGCTCTTTTCGTATCACGGCAACAGCTAAGGGCACGTTCATGATGAACGTGCCCTTAGCTGAGAATAAAGTTTGAGACTAGCGAAGCAGGAGTGCGGTCGCCTTTGGCGAAAGCGAAGCATCCATGACTACGCAGGCGCCACCGATGGCTCCTACATTGGCGCCAAGTTCGGAGGTGCGAGTTTCGATTTCGTGAACACCGCGCAGAGCGAATCGGCGTTCAACTGATTCTCGAACATCGTTTTCTACCAGCTCGCGAACCCTGCCCCACTGTGGACCGCCGAAGATGATTTCGCGAACGTCCAACGAGTTGGCTAGCTGACCTGCAACTTCAGCGACCATGGTCATGGATCCGGTAACCAATTCCTTGGCTACCTTGTTGCCTTCATGAGCCAGTTCGTAGAGTCGGTTCATACCCTCTGCACGCTGTTCCGGGCCTACGATTTCGTAGGTAGGAAGCTCCAGGCCACGTTCCTTGGCCTGGGCAGAAATGTACTCGTACGAGGTACCTGCTGCGAGGCAGTCGTCAGCACCGCATTCTTCACAAATGATCGACTTGTGCCCGGTGGAGTAGTGTCCGATTTCGCCAGCGTTGTTGCTTGCGCCGTGGTGAACATCGTTATTGAGCACTAGGCCGGCACCGAAGCCGTGACCGCAGTAAACAAATACGAAGTCGTTGTTCTTTTCTTCCTTGGACTGCCATAGCTCGCCAACGGCGGAGGCGATGGTGTCCTTTTCGATGATGACCTGCAAGCGCAAGAGCTTACGCAGCGGGTTGACCAGCTCAACATCAGCCCAACCATCAAGCAGTGGTGGGTTCAGAACGATACCCTCTTCAACGTTGACTGGACCTGGAACTGCGATGCCTACGCCAACGATGTGCTTCTTTGGAATGCGAATTTCAGCGATAAGTTCCTTGACGGTGGTGGCCATCAGCTGGATCGTCTCGTTAGCGACCTCCAAGTTAGGAACTTCGATGCGACGCTCGCGCAATACTTCACCACGAAGGTTCATCGCAACGAAGCTGAGAACGCTAGGATCAAGGTGGATACCAATGGAAACCAAGCGGTTGCCTTCAAGCTCCAAAACGGTGCGAGGCTTACCTGGGCCGGATACAATCGTGCGGTCTTCTCGGACAATTCCGTCATCCAGCAAACGACGAACGACATTTGAAATGGTCTGTGGCGAAAGGCCAGTTGAACCTGCCAGTTCCACGCGGCTAATGCCATCAGGTGCGCGTCGAATCGACTCGAGAATGACAGCCTGGTTAAAGTCACCCAGGCGGCCTAGATTTGTACCCCGTCGCATTTTTACTCCATTGTTCTGTAAAGTAGATGGATCGATCTTTCTGTTCCAGCGATCCCGGTAACAAATAGCACGTGGTCTGTATACCGCGAGTAATTTGACCGCTATGAGTTACAACTAAAAACGTTGGAGATCCAATTAAGCACGTTACCACCATTAACGTATGGATTCACGCGATATTGTGTTTTAGTGAAGAAAAATTTGACGATCTCAGCGGCATGTTTAATCAACAACCAAGGAGAAATTCTCCTCGTGCGCAAACGTGGCACTACCAAGTTCATGCAACCGGGCGGAAAACCTGAAATCGGGGAATCCCCGTTACAAACTGTCATTCGAGAAATCCGCGAGGAACTTGGAATCTCCTTCATGCCCGACGAACTCAAGTTCGACGGTGAATGGATTGGAGCGGCCGCCAATGAAGACGACACTTCCATCCGCGCCTCGCTATTTTCAGCGCACTACGACGGCAAGCTCGTACCCCTAGCAGAGCTTGAAGAACTTCTCTGGATCGCACCAAAAGACGCTTTGCTTCGCGAGGACATCGCTCCACTGCTACGTGAATTCGTATTGCCCCACGCCATTGCCAACGCCGCCGGATAACCTATTCGTCCCGGCAACCCAAAACGGGCCTTTAGCTGACCGTTTAGCTGGCTTGAAGGAACTCATCCCACGCTGCATCAATATGTTGCAGCCCAGAGACTAGGTGTCCTCCCATACGTGGTCGGTGTGGTGTGGTGCGAAGCTGCCAGCCAAGTTGCGAAAGCATCTTGTCGGCCTTGCGACTATTGCACAGCAGACAAGCTGCCACAAGATTCTCCCAAGTATTCTTCCCTCCCCTACTTCTGGGGATCACGTGATCGATAGTGTTCGCAGACTTACCGCAATAAGCGCAGGTAAAGGCGTCCCGACGCAGAACACCCCTACGCGTGACATGAAGCATGTCGCGGTAGGGGCGTCTTACATAGCGTTTGAGAACAATGACCGTGGGTCTGGGTAACTGTCCGTGGGAACTGCGAACTGGAGAATCGTCGTCCTGGAGAACAATGGTGGCTTTGTCAGCCATAACCATTACTAGGGCTCGTCTAAAAGTCACGACCGCTAAGGGTTCGTATCCTGCGTTTAATACCAGTGTTCGCATGTGTCGTACTTCCTTCTTGAACCGATTGCTACCATCTGGCATTGATGGAGCTCGCGCCCTTATCGGAGTGTCTCTACGGCTAGCCTATGCGAAGATTTAGGCGATTTGGGAGTATCTGAAGAAGAAATCAATCGTTTTTCACTTTTTTGATGTTCTACGTTCACTCTATTTAAACTAACAAAGGCCACCGGACGATTGAATCGTCCGATGGCCGTCGTAAAGCTGAATTTAGCCAGCTAGGGTGTAATAACCGTACAGTGGGTTGCGCGATACATCGTGAACCAAAGTACCAACACTTGGGTTCTGTGCACCGATCATCTTGCCACCGCCGAGGTAGATACCTACGTGGCCGCCACCGTTCTGGAATACCAAGTCGCCAGGCTTAGGGCTGCTGGTGCGCTTGAACTGACCCGAGCCAAGGATGGCCGAGGTTCCGCGAGCGATGTTGATGCCGTTCTGTGCGTAAACATACTTTACGAAGCCCGAGCAATCCCAACCGCTTGGGGTGTTGCCGCCCCAGACGTATGGAACGCCAGCGTACTTGGCTGCGGTGCCAGCGATGCCGGACAGGCCAGCAGACTGTACCGAGGTCTCAGCCTTGGTTTCGGTCTTTGCCTTAGCTTCGGTCTTCGCCTCAGCCTTTGGAGCAGCGGTTGCTGCCTTTGCGGTTCCGGTGCTACGGCTCTGACGAGTCGTTGGAGCGAACGAATCCGAAGAATCGGAAGAAGCCGAGGAAGCGCTTGCAACGGTGGTCTTTGCTGGCTTAGCAGCAGTCGACGACTCGTTGGTGCGGGTGGTTGGCTCGATGTCATCAGCAACTGCGATAACAACTGGCTCTGGCTTCTCTTCTGAAGTGAAGCTTGCACGCTTAATGCTTACTGAAGCGTCCTTGTCGGCAGCAACGCTGACCGACTTGACTGCAACGCGCTCTGGGTTGATAGTGTCAACCGGCGAAGCCGAAACGTCGCGTGGTGCGGATGCCTGGCCTGGAACACCCAGGGTTACGATCAAACCGGATGCTGCTGCAACTACGGCAGCCTGACGACCCACCGAGCCTGCGTTAGACGCTACGGCCTGGGAAATCGCCTGTAGCGAATTGGTGCGTGAAACGTCGGCGCGGCGACGTCCATGTGCATGACTCTTGGTCAAAATATTGCCTCTCCTTGATACCTACGAGGTAAGCTGTCGGGTTCGAAGTGGAGTTACCTCGGTGGATTTGAAGTTTCCTTCTCTTCCACTTCACCCCTAGGGTTATTAGCCAAAGCTAATGACCCGATGTTGGTTCCCCCGCCACTGCCGTACGAGTTGTGTATAACTGCTCATTGCGTGTTGGCAGTGCTCGGTTCTCACGCAAAGATGCCCATGGGTTCCCCATGGCACGGATATAAGCCTATAGGATGATTTTTGAAATGTCACGTTTTGATCACGAAATAGTGACGAACGTCGTTATAACCAACCTGCAGGGTCTTTGAACTGACCGTCAACGATCACTTCGAAGTGCACGTGAGGCCCGGTTGAGTTGCCGGTAGTGCCCGACAATGCGATGAGATCGCCGCGCTTCACCTTGTCTCCAACCTTGACCAAAACCTTGCTGTTGTGGCTGTAGCCGGTTTCCAAGCCCTTGCCGTGATCCAGGGTGACTCGGTTACCTGAATGACCGGCCCAACCTGCAACCTCAACAACACCATCTGCTGCGGCGTAAACCTTGGTTCCACTGCCAACACCGTAATCGGTGCCGCTGTGAATCATGAAGCCTGCGCCGGTTGGATTCTTTCGGTGCCCGAAGGTCGAAGTGATGCGCTGGCTATCTACTGGTGCATCAAGCAACCCTGCGGTTTCCTTGAGCGTGGTGACATCGCCACCCGAAGCAGTCATGATCTCAGTGAGCTTCTCTTCACTGGCGACCTTCTTATTTACTTCGGAGGACAGTGCAGCGCGTTCAACGGAAAGCTCCGTTGTGCTCTCAGGAGCCTTGACGTCGACTACAGCTGAAGTTGCGGTGCGCTGTTCGGCGGCAACTGCCTTGTCCTCTTCACCTGTGCTGCCCGAAAGCTGTGGGGCAACTACTGCCAAAGCCAAACCTGAAACCGCAGCGACTGCAGCGATTTTGTGGCTGAAGCCGGCACGAATTGGCTTACGGCTCTTGGTCTTGACGCTGGCAATGAACTCTACGTTGCTATCTGCATCAGCTGGAGCCGAGCTCGTTGCCTGAGTTTCAGTGCGCTGTGGCAATGAAACAACATTGCTCGCGGCGATCTTTGAAGCAAAGTCTTTTTGGTTGGGTGCTACACCGTAGCGCTGGTTGGAGTCGAAGCGACGACCCACAAAGTCTGCGTGCACCGGCTTAACCGGGCTGATAGCGGGAGCTGCTGTCGCAGCGCGTGATGCGCGGCGTCCATTGGGCCGCGCGGTGGCCGAAGCGGTGATCTCTGCAATCACGTCAATCTCGGTATCCGCAGCGCGACGTCGTCCCGCAGTCTTGGTTTCGACCAAAACATTCCTCTCACTGTTACGCCTACGAAGTTAGCTGTCGGGTTCGACTATGGAGAAATGCGTCGGCCTGTAAATTACAGAACTTCACCCCAAGACGTTTGCACGTCAAAATATTGGGTCCCCCGTTGTTGCCCTCAAATATTCGTGACCTTCTTCTGACGCAGGGCAACACTCGGCGGTCGCGACAGAGGCGGATGATGCACGTCAGATCGACGACACCACTAATAAACGTTACCGGGCATCGCCTAAAGTTACAATTTCGTTATCAAATTTGAGACCGAACAAACACGTGTCCGCTGACTTCAACTGGAAGCTCGAGTGCGCCTTCGATGCCCTGAACGCGGACCACTACGTAGTCGTCGGCACGTTCCAAAGTGACAATGGCACCGGGGCGAATTCCGCCTTCATTCAGTTGTCCGAGCAGAATTGGGTCCGTTTGGATCGGCTCAGCTAGACGCTCGATAGCTATCGGGCCGATGTTGCCGGCCAGCAATGCGTCATCCAAATTCTGAACGGCATGCGAGATTTCGGCCACGCTAGGGCCACCAAGTACTTCAAGACCTGGAATTGGGTTGCCATACGGGGAGACAGTTGGCTTACCCAATAGGTCGTAGAGTCGACGTTCAACACGTTCACTCATCACGTGTTCCCAGCGGCAAGCTTCGTCATGGACGTATTCCCAGTCCAAGCCGATCATGTCCGAAAGTAGACGCTCAGCCAAGCGGTGCTTGCGCATCACGCCCGTTGCTAATTCATGACCTTTATCAGTCAGCGCAAGGTGACGATCAGTAGAGACGACTACCAAACCGTCGCGCTCCATGCGGGCAACAGTCTGCGACACAGTTGGTCCTGAGTGGCCAAGACGCTCCGCAATTCGGGCACGCAAAGCCACGATCTCTTCTTCTTGAAGTTCAAGAATGGTGCGAAGATACATCTCAGTTGTATCGATAAGATCAGACACAGTAGCCGCTCCTGGAAGTCACAACAGTTAAGTTCGCTCGATTTTTACGTGGCGTCAATAGCCCACTCTACTTGGTCTATCAGACAGTGTGCGGATGTAACCCGCCGCGCAGATGTCGTAACCGACCGTCTCGCTTTTCCCTCGAGCCCCCGCAATTTGCGAAGATATCTATTGAAACGCCAAGGCCATCCTTCAATATTCCGATTCTGGGTAATGGTGGCCTATCAGGCACTTCAAACTATCGCTACAAGAGGAGCGCGATGAGCACGGACATCCAAATTCCACAAAACCTTCTGCCCGCCGATGGTCGATTCGGTGCCGGACCCTCCAAGGTTCGCGCAGAACAGGTCCAGGCCATCGTCGACGCCGGGTCCAAGTTGTTGGGAACTTCCCACCGCCAGGCACCGGTAAAGAACCTTGTAGCTTCGGTTCAGACCGGGCTCAAGGAGATGTTTAGTGCCCCTGAAGGCTATGAAGTTCTTCTCGGCGTAGGTGGTTCGACCGCATTCTGGGACGCCGCAACCTTCAGCTTGGTTCGTAACAAAGCACAGCACCTGTCTTTCGGTGAGTTTGGTTCCAAATTCGCCAAGGCCACCGACAAAGCTCCATTCTTGGCAGCTTCCTCAATCATCGTTGGCGAGCCAGGCACCGTTCCTGAGCCAGTAGCTGAAGCAGACGTTGACGTTTACGCATGGCCACAGAACGAAACTTCGACCGGTGCAGCAGCGCCGATCAAGCGCGTGGCCGGAGCCAATGAGGACGCATTGGTTGTCATTGACGCCACCAGCGCCGCGGGAGGCCTGGATGTAGACCTAGCCGAAACCGACGTTTACTACTTCGCGCCACAGAAGAACTTCGCTTCAGACGGCGGACTGTGGCTTGCTTTTGTCTCCCCTGCGGCCATCGCCCGCATCGAGGAAATCGCAGCCACCGATCGTTGGATCCCAGACTTCTTGGATCTGAAGACCGCGTTGGATAACTCGCTGAAGAACCAGACGTACAACACCCCGTCGCTAACCACGCTGGTTGGTCTTGACGCACAGATCAAGTGGATCAACTCCAATGGTGGACTGAAGTGGGCCGCGCAGCGCACCGCAGAATCCGCAGGCTTGATACAGGCTTGGGCCGAGGCATCAGAGATCGCCTCGCTTTACGTGGCCAAGGCTGAACACCGTTCGAACGTTATTTCCACCGTTGATTTTGACGACTCGGTAGATGCTTCGGCTATCGCCAAGGCGTTGCGCGCCAACGGTGTGGTTGACGTTGAGCCTTATCGAAAGCTCGGTCGCAACCAGCTGCGCATCGCAACCTTTGTTGCCATTGAGCCAAGTGACGTGGCGGCATTGCTTAAGTGCATTGACTACGTCATCGAGCAGCTCTAAGAAGCAGACAAAGAAGCGGGAGCTTCGAAGGATCGGTTTAGACCAATTCTTCGAAGCTCCCGCTTCTTTTATTAAGTGTTAGCTGTCTTTGCGCGTGCGATTACGCTGGGCAGCGCGACGGCGTGCCGCGGTGCGTTGCGCGGTCCTGCGACGACGAACCTGACGTCGAGCCGGCGACTTATGCGGCTGAAGCTCGTCATCATCCTGTTCCGCGTCATCATCAGCTGGTTCTTGATCAGCGCGTTCCTGGTCAGCTGATTCGCTGTCCGCCTGCGGCTGTGATGGCTCCTCGGAATCCGATGCCGGCACTTGCTCAGCGGACTCGCCGGCGGCTTCGGCAGCGTCTGCTGCCTTGGCCGCTTCAATTTCTTCCTTAGCCAAGCGGTCAGCCCATGGAACCCAGGCTGGGGCTAACAAAGAACCCTCACCGGCAATAATGCCAACTTCGCATACCGTGAGGTCCTTGGCCTTAGCCCGTGGAACCCGGGCGACAGTAGCGAACCAAGTCCATCCCTGATATCCCTTTTTATAGGAGACAAATCGATGGGTGACAAGTCGCTCGCCTTCGGCGGTCACCCCGAGGTATTCGCCGATTTCGGACGCGCTAGCAATCTCTGCCAGCGCGACACGAGCAGGTTCTACTGCGTCGGCGAGGATGGTGTCCAACTTAGGTTTACGGGCCATTATTTATGCGTCCAGATCGTCGGCTACCGCACGAAGTACGGTAGCAACCTTCTTGCCATATGCCTGTTCAGGATAACGCCCCTTGTGCAAGCTATTGGAAACGTTGTCGAGCAGCTTGATCAGATCCTCAATGAGGACGGCTTCAGCTTCCGGTTTTTTGCGCTTAGCGCGAGCCACTGAAGGGGCCTGTTCGAGCAACCGCAAGCTCAGTGCCTGCGGGCCACGCCGTCCGTCAGCCACACCGAACTCCAAACGAGTACCGGGGCGCAGATCATGAACGCCTTCAGGCAACGCGGCCGCGTTGACGTAAATCTCTTTGCCATCCTCTGCGGTAATAAAACCGAAGCCCTTGGCCTTTTCGTACCATTTAACCTTGCCGCTAGGCATGATCACTTACCTCGTTCGTTCTTAGCTAAGTTGCATAACCGAGCTCTGCCCTACGTTATGCATTTTCATTCGTAGGATTTCGCGGAGTCACAGCCGGGATTCTTCTTTGCTTCTTGCCGGGTACTCAACCTACGAAATCGCTTCAAGTCCTTTATCTAAGATTATGTCATCTACCGCGCACAATTCATCTTTGTGCGCTTTGGGATTGCTTTACGCGTTGCCTGTGCCTGAACGACGCTAAGCTAGAGGTTGTGAGCACTACATCCAAAACTATGACGGTCATTTCACGTTTGGCGATCATCATCGCCGTACTTTCGGCTCTCGCATTGATTGGCACGCTCGTTCTTTATTTTCAGAACATCGCTATCCCCGCTTTAGTGATGGCTTTCGCCGTATGGGGCCTTCCGCTGGCCTTTATCCTGGGCATCGTTGTTGTCATAGGCAATATCGTCAAACGACGCAACACCTAAAAAACAGAATCAGCTCTCGCTCAGCTAGCTCCCAGACTTCTTGTGCAAACTGGAGTTCATGAGTGCAAAACCGACTGAAGCAAAACTTCTTGTAGTTGACGACGAACCAAATATCCGCGAACTTCTCTCCACTTCGCTGCGCTTCGCTGGTTTCGAGGTTGTTGCCGCTGCCAATGGTCGCGAGGCACTAGCTGCCGTAGAAGCAGACGAACCAGACCTTGCAGTTCTTGATGTCATGCTTCCAGACATGGATGGTTTCACCATCACCCGCAAGCTGCGTGCCGCCGGCCGCCACTTCCCTGTTCTTTACCTCACCGCTCGTGATGACACCAGCGACAAGGTCACCGGCTTGACCGTTGGCGGCGATGACTATGTCACCAAGCCATTTAGCCTGGACGAGGTGGTCGCGCGTATCCGTGCGGTACTGCGCCGCACTTCCAACGGCGAAGAAGAAAGCGCCACCATCGTGGTTGCCGACCTTGAGCTGGATGACGACGCACATGAGGTAACTCGCGCCGGTGAGGTTATTGACCTCTCCCCTACCGAGTTCAAGCTGCTGCGCTACCTGATGATGAACCCTAACCGCGTGCTCTCCAAGTCACAGATCCTGGATCATGTGTGGGAGTACGACTTCAACGGAGACGCATCAATCGTTGAATCCTACATTTCCTACCTGCGTCGCAAGGTTGACCGCCCTGAATGGCCTGCACTGATTCAGACCAAGCGTGGCGTGGGCTACCTGATGCGCACCCCAGATCGTCGCTAGGAATTCTTCGAGTAGTAAAGAGGGCTTGTAAGGTCAGCATATGAAGTCGATCCGGGCCCATTGGCGCCGTACCTCAATGAGGACCAAGCTCGTCATCGTCATGCTCGGGCTGATGGTCTTCGCCATCGTTGCCACCGCGCTGAGCTCAGCACACACGCTGAGGATTTCGATGACCAAGCAAATCGACGTTCAGCTCAACGCTTCGTGGCCCACGATGGCCTACGGGCTTAACAAGGCCTACGTTCATTCGCTGAACGAAGACGGTACAAGCTCCGATTTTGACCCAACCTTGATGGGCCTGAATAGCTCATATGCCGACATCCGCGATGCCGATGGCACGCTGGTGTACGTGATGCCTCGATCGCGCGTTGCACCGACCAACGGCTCCGATCAACCGCTACTGGATCCACAAGAGATCCAGAAGCTTGCAGAACATCCTCTGGTGCCCTCCACCGTGCCCGGTAGCTATCGCAACTCGGCAGGGTGGCGCACCATGATGGTGCCCTTACAGAGCAGCAATCTGAACCTATTCTTGGCTCTTCCGTTGGATCATGTGAACACCACGGTGCGGCAAACCGCCGTATTGGTGCTTTCAACCGGTATGCTTGCAGCCCTCTTGATGTCCATGATCGCCTACGGGCTCACCGGCAGGTCTCTGCGACCGCTGATTAATGTGGAGCGCACCGCCTCGATGATTGCCGATGGTGATCTCTCCCAGCGTGTGAAGGACTACCCGTCAGAAACCGAAGTCGGCCGGCTCTCCCGCTCGCTGAACGCGATGCTGGCGCAAATTGAAAAGGCCTTCCTGGACCGCGAAGCCTCGGAACGCAAGATGCGCCGATTTATTCAGGACGCCTCTCATGAGTTGCGCACTCCGCTGGTGACCATTCAGGGCTACTCCGAGTTTTACCGCTACGGTGGCTTGGCTGATCCTGAGGCGATGGACTCGGCCATGGGCCGCATTGAAGCTGAATCCAAACGCATGGCCCGACTGGTCGAAGACCTGTTGATGCTGGCCCGACTTGATGAGCAGCGCCCCATGGAGAAGCAATCGGTGGACTTGCTGGTTCTTGGCCAAGATGCGGTGGAAGACACCAAGGTGAGAGCACCGGATCGAACGGTGAAGCTCGTGGGTCTAACTACCGAGCGCCCCAGCCCGGCTAGCACGCTGGGTGATGACGCACGAATCCGCCAGATCATCGCCAACCTGATCACCAACGCACTGCGCTACACCCCTGAGGGCACGCCGATTGAGATTGCCGTGGGCGTCCGGTCGTTGGTGGCTGGTGCCATGGATGCGGTGGTTGAAGTTCGCGACCATGGGCCGGGCATTCCTCCCGATGATGCCAAGCGTATCTTCGAGCGCTTCTACCGTGCCGACAGCTCCCGCCAGCGAGAAACTGGAGGCTCGGGACTAGGTCTAGCCATCGTTGCCGCGATCGTGCAGCAACATGGTGGCTCTGTGGCACTTTCCGATACTCCTGGTGGCGGTGCGACCATGTCGATTTCGATGCCGTACGTCCCCGTAGTTGAACGCCCTGAACCAGAGATCGACGACGAAAACTCAACCGGCTCATAACCTTCAGGGCTAGGTTTATCCACATTCAGCACCGCTACCGCACAGCGCAGGCAGGATCCTTTCTAGTTTGGTTGCATCGACTAACCGACACAGCCATCAAGGAAAGGATGAATTCCATGAGCACGTTCTCCACCAATACCGGTGAGATGCAGGTCAAATCGCAGGCGGTCATGAACACCATTGATCGTTTACGTCATGAAGTTTCGACGATGCAAATGAATCTAGACCAACTACAGAGCACTTGGCAGGGTTCTGCTGCCGCATCATTCCAGTCCATCGTTGTTGAATGGCGTTCCACCCATGTGCAAATTGAAGAAGCGCTGAGCAGTATTGCTGCGGCCCTGAATCATGCGTCGATGCAGTACGAGGAAGTGGAGCAGGTCAACACCTCGCTGTTCCGCTACTAGCCCTGTGGCAACAACGCGGCTGGTTGATCAGTAGGCTTAGTCCATGAGTATTCTGATCGACCCGCCGCGTTGGCCTGCGCACGGTACGCTCTTTTCCCATTTGGTTTCGGATCGCTCCCTCAAAGAGCTCCACGAATTCGCCAAAGACCAAGAAATCTCTTCTAGGGCGTTCGACAAGGACCACTACGACGTTCCTCAGGAACGTTACGCGCAGTTGGTTCAGGCAGGCGCACAAGAGGTCAGCGGTGGCCAGCTAGTGCGCACCCTGGTCTCTTCAGGATTACGCATCCCAGCCAAGTATCGTCCAGAAAAACTCGATGGTATCTTGCTACGTCGCTGGGCTCACACCCTACCCACCGAACCGCGCATGGGTAAGGAACTACTGAAAATGTGGTCCCAAGCCCATCGCTACTATCACGACCGCGTTCATCTGCTCTCTGTGCTCGAAGCCATTGACCAGCTGGCTAAGGGCAAGGTGCACAGTGAAGAACTGATGCAACTGCAGTTGGCTGCGTGGTTCCACGATGCGGTCTACGACGGCACAAGCGAAGATGAATTTAAGTCTGCGGTGCTCGCCCGTGAACTCTTGGAGGGCATACTCTCATCCGCCTCGGTTGCCCGAATCAGCGAACTGGTGATGCTCACCGCTAGCCATGATCCTGCTGAGTCTAACGTCCTGGGACGGATTCTGTGCGACGCAGATCTAGAAGTTTTGGCCCGGCCCCAGCCGGCCTATGAACGCTATGCTCAGGCGATCTATCAAGAATATGCGCACCTGCCACAAAGCGTGCTGGCTGCCGGGCGCATCAAGATTCTCTCGGCCCTGGTGTCCAAGGCTTCAATCTACGGTACGCAAGACGGACGCGAACTTTGGGAATTAGCTGCTCGTGCCAACCTGAACCGGGAATTGAATTTGCTCCACACCTGGCTCTAGCACTTGTTTTGCGCTGGTTAAGAAACTGATGGCCTGGTACCTTGTGGGTACCAGGCCATCAGCTTAGTTAATGCGCTACATCTGCAGCAGGGGGCTTATTAGAAGCCGCCCATTCCGCCCATGCCACCCATGTCATCGCCACCAGCTGGGGCAGAGCCAGCAGGTGCTGGCTTCTCTGCAACAACAGCTTCGGTGGTGAGGAACAGGCCAGCGATAGAAGCAGCGTTCTGCAGTGCCGAACGGGTTACCTTCACTGGGTCGTTGACGCCAGCTTCAAGCAGGTTCACGTACTGACCGGTTGCAGCGTTCAGGCCGTGGCCAGCAGGCAGGCCCTTGACCTTGTCGGCGACAACGCCTGGCTCCATGCCAGCGTTCAGTGCAATCTGCTTCAGTGGAGCTTCGATGCCAACACGAACGATGTTCGCGCCGGTTGCTTCGTCGCCTTCCAGCTCAAGCTTGGCGAATGCAGCAGCACCAGCCTGAATCAATGCAACGCCACCACCGGCGACGATGCCTTCTTCAACGGCTGCCTTTGCGTTACGCACGGCGTCTTCGATGCGGTGCTTGCGCTCCTTGAGCTCAACCTCGGTTGCAGCGCCGGCCTTCAGCACAGCAACACCGCCGGAGAGCTTTGCGTGGCGCTCCTGCAGCTTCTCGCGGTCGTAGTCCGAGTCGGTGTTCTTGATCTCGGCTGCGATCTGAGCCTTGCGGCCTTCGATTGCGTCGGCTTCGCCGCCACCTTCAACAATGGTGGTCTCGTCCTTGGTGATAACGACCTTGCGGGCGGTACCTAGAACTTCGAGGCCTACGTTATCTAGGGACAGGCCGATTTCTTCGGAAACAACCTGGCCACCGGTAAGCAGTGCGATGTCGGTGAGCATTGCCTTGCGGCGGTCACCGAAGCCTGGAGCCTTAACAGCAACAGACTTGAACAGGCCACGGATCTTGTTCAAGATCAGGGTAGCCAGCGCTTCGCCTTCAACGTCTTCGGCGATGATCAGCAGCGACTTGTTCGACTGCATGACCTTCTCCAGCAGGGTCACCATGTCCTTAACCGAGGAGATCTTGGAGTTCACGATGAGGATGTATGGATCCTCAAGAACGGTCTCCTGGCGCTCGGTGTCGGTGACGAAGTAAGCCGAGATGTAGCCCTTGTCAAAGCGCATACCCTCTGCCAACTCCAGCTCCAGGCCGAAGGTGTTGGATTCTTCAACGGTGATAACGCCCTGCTCGCCGACCTTGTCGAGAGCTTCAGCGATCAGGCCACCGATTTCGGTGTCGCCTGCGGAGATCGAAGCGGTAGCAGCGATCTGCTCCTTGGACTCGATCTTCTTAGCAGCAGCAAACAGCTCAGCGGTGACGGCTTCTACAGCCTTGTCGATACCGCGGCGCAGTGCGATTGGGTCAGCGCCTGCAGCAACGTTGCGCAGACCTTCCTTGACCAGTGCCTGAGCAAGTACGGTTGCGGTGGTGGTACCGTCACCGGCAACATCGTCAGTCTTCTTGGCAACTTCCTTGACCAGCTCTGCGCCGATCTTCTCGTAAGGATCTTCGAGATCGATTTCCTTAGCGATGGACACACCGTCGTTGGTGATAGTAGGGGCGCCCCACTTCTTTTCCAATACGACGTTGCGGCCGCGTGGGCCGAGGGTTACCTTTACCGCGTCAGCGAGGGTGTTCAGTCCGCGCTCGAGTCCGCGGCGTGCTTCCTCGTCAAATGCAATCATCTTGGCCATAGTGGCTTTCGGTCCTTTCGGGACGATTTTGCGAAAATGCAACCGACAGACAGCGCCCGCGACGGACGAGTTCTCCGGTGCGGCATCTGGCCAGCGACCGTTTCAGCTCTCGCTATCTGAGGTATTCTCAGCACCCTGCCCGTACTTGGCTAGACCGCGGCTTCAAAATTCCAATAGGAACGCAAAAGCCGACCGGCGTTAGCAGTCGCAACGCAAGAGTGCTAATACAAATATTGGCACTCTCGCATGGCGAGTGCAAGCCGATCGGCTCTGAGCGAATTGAATTGTTACTGAATTATTTGTTCAGTTCCAGCGGGTCATCGGATCCGATGACCACAGTGACTCGATTAGGGACGTTCTCGGTCTGCAAAACATCGTCAATATTTAGGGCTTCGGCCGCTTTTTCTGCGGTGATCCGTTCGGCCTCTGACATGTAATAAACCGTCGAAGTCTCGGCAGGCTTGTTCCAGTTGTCGGTCACGATGTTGGTGAAGCCGGCTTCAGTCACGGCTTCTTTGCCAGCACTGGCTACCCCAGCAACACTGGCGGCGTTGTAAACACCGATGCGTTGATCAAACAGGACATCTGCGTCATCAATGGTGCTGGACTCAGAAGCGGATTCGCTGGCGCTTGGCTCCTGCGATTCATTTTCATCGGTGGGCGAAGTGCTTTCGCTTCCACCGGCTCCGGCGATGCTGTCCTTGAGTTGCGGAGCAAAGACAAAGGACGCAGCACCGATGATCAGCACGATCACGGCAGCCAACACTACCCACAGCAACTTGCCACCGGTCGACTTTGAGGTAGCAGACTGCGCCCATCCGTGTGCGTGGTGTGAACCCACACGGGTGTTGAACTCCGGTACGCGATCAAATTCGTCACGCGGGTAGTTGGTCATTCTTGTCCTTGCTCGAGGTCTAACTGGTCACGGCAGGCTGGGTTATCTCCCCGAGCCGACCTTACCGCCCACACGACGTTTTGTTGAACGTGTTCTGCGTAGTCGCTTTACCAGCATCGGGTCGTAGGCCATGGCCGCATCCGTTTCTATCAGCTGGTTCAGCAGCTGATAGTAGTTGGTTGGAGACATAGAAAACTGCTTGGTGATCGCTTGTTCCTTGGCTCCCGCATACTTCCACCACAACTTTTCCAAGCTCAGGATCTGTTGTGAACGCTCATCAAGTTCCGAGTCTGGATTCATTACAAAATCTGCCAATAACTCGTTCTCTGCCATGCGTTCTCACCTCGGTCCTCAGCTCAGTTTTTATGTGTCTCGGCCATGCTTGTACTCCACCGTTGGTAGACATACCACCGATATTCTAACCAATCAGCATGCCTATCGCCGTGTGGCCGGGCACAGGCACGCCAGAAAAACGGCACAATTGCACCTATGGATGAAATGCAACAAGCCCTTTTTGACGCTCCACGGCCCCCGCAGGCTGCGGTGTATGCCCCGGGTGATTTCCCCTTTTTCCACGGAGCTCAATCCATGTCAGATCAGGGTTTCATCGCCACTGATTGGGTAGTACCGCTATCGGCTACGGACAATATTCTTCGTGATCTAGCCATCAAATTGGCCGAACGCTCCGCTCAGGGCGAAGTGATCCTGCCCGAGCCTAAGGTGATGTTTCGCGCACTGGCATTGCCATTGGCCGAAGTCAAAGTCCTGATTATTGGCCAAGATCCGTACCCCACACCGGGGCACCCCAATGGTCTGGCCTTCGCAGCCAATAAGCCGGTCCGCCCATTGCCCCGTTCGCTGGGCAACATCTATAAGGAACTTCAGGCTGATCTTGGTATCGCTCCGGTCGCTCATCCGGACCTAAGCGCCTGGCAGTCCCAGGGCGTACTGCTGCTAAATCAGGTCCTGTCAGTGTCCGCAGGCCAGGCTGGGGCGCACCAGAAACTCGGTTGGGCTCCGGTTATTGAGGCGATCTTGGCAGCCCTGAACGAACGAGCGAATCCTCCGGTGGCAATTCTGTGGGGCAACCACGCGCAGAAGCTCTCCCCGTCGCTATCCAACGTTCCCCAACTGCGTAGCGCCCATCCCTCACCGTTGTCCGCCTCGCGAGGATTCTTTGGCTCAAAACCGTTTTCAGAAACCAATCGGCTCCTATCCCTTCAGGGACAGAAGCCGATTAATTGGTCGTTGCCGGTAGCTTAGCGTCGACGGATTCGCCGACGCTCACGACGAGCGTTCGAAGTCAGTGGGCGACATAGCGTTTCGCCAAAGACGACGCCTCCGGCGATGGAAAGCATGATGGCCATGGCGTTGAACATTTCAACCAGGCCGGTGGACATGTCATCAACGTTGATCACGATGCCGTACATGGCACGGAAAATCATCAGACCTGGAAGCAGGAACATTACCGCTGGGGCCGCAAGAACTAGCTGCGGAGTACGCAGCTTGTCCGCGGCAAAACGTGCAGCAAAGCCGACCACCGTGGCCACGAGTGCTGGAACCGCACGATCTCCAAGCCCCATGCTCTCAGCCAACATCTGGACCAGATAACCGCCGATAGCAATACCGGCAGTCGGCAAAAGCAAACGCACAGCGCTCTGTTCAGAAATTGCACCGGCCACAATGGCCACCGCAACGAGCAGCAGCAATAACCAGGCCGGATACTCGGTGGTGACAATTTGGTGTACGTCAACCTCTTCGCCGCCGAGCAGATCCGAAACAACCAACGCCGCAGCAATTCCGCTAAGAATCGCGCCGTAGGTCAAACTTGCTGAGAACAATCGCCCTACAGCGGTCACCGGGAACCCATTGATGGCATCTTGCAGTGCCGAGACAAACCGTCCGGAAGGAAGCAAGAGCAGGATGCCTCCTGAGACCACGAGCGCGGGGTCCAACGGCGCATGAAGCTGATACCCGATCAACGCGATTCCGGTAATCACCATGGTTGAGGTTGCGATGGTGAAGAACTCCGGAACCCGCCAACGCGAGCCATAACGACCGATCTGGGTGACCACACTCGATGACACGATAGCCACCAACGCGCCAGCCCACGAGCCGCCGATAAAAAGCACAAATGCTGCCGCGAACAGCGCGCGTCCGCCAGCCACGATCCAGCGTGGGAACGGTTTTGGGCGACGGGTAATTTCCTTCAGCCTTTTGGCCGAGGCACTACGCGATACGCCGCCAGCAATGATGTCCGAGACCAGCTCGTGGACCAAGACCAAGCCTGCATAATTGGACGTATATGAACGTACTACGCGCAGCACCGAGTAACTTTCGGCGTCTGGTGGGCTGTAGTTCAGATGCAGCGACTGGTTGGTGATGTCAACGTCTAGGTGGCTCAGGCCCAGGGCAGCGGTGACCGCGATGATGCTGGTCTCCACTTCCAAGGCACCGGCACCATAACGAATCAGGGTCTCCCCGAGGTCCAGTGCAAACTCCATGGTGCGCCGAGAAGAGGCATCCTGCTGGTCGTTGACCTTTGGATTGGCATAGGGCGTACCCTGCAGGCGTTCAACAATGTTCAGCGCCTGAGTTGGAGGTGTGTCCGAAATCCACATTTTAGCCAGCAACCGACGTGCCACAGGGTTGGCACGGGTAGGCATCAAGGTAATGCCGTCGTCGGTAGTGTGCACCTGACCGGTGCGCCACTCAATATCTGAAGCGGCAGCTGCCGAAACGCTGGCACTAACCGCCGTATTTAGCGGTAGTTCAGAAGCGGTGGGCTGTTCTTCGATAGGCTCATCCGGGTGGAATCCCAGGTTGATTTCACTGGTGGATATCCGTGGCAACGCAGTCGCCGATGGCGCTGGATCATCACCCATCTGCCCTGACGGTACGCCGTGCTCTTCGTCAGATCGATGCGCCACTAATCTTGCCCCCTCAGCCTAAGATTTCCCATGCAATTTACGATACAACCGATGGGCAATAAGTTGTGCCGAACGGGCATAAATCACTAGGTAGCGCCGAACACATTTTGCACTGTTTTTTAGCTGCGGAATATCCCCGGTCGCGCGGTGGTTGAGAGACAATGAACTTAGATGTGTTTGCATGCAATTTGAAAGGTACTCATGAGCGACAACCTGCTCTTGCCGGAGATCGGCGTCGAAACTTTTGGTGACATTACTCAGGACGCCGAAGGCAACCTGCTCAGCCACGCACAGGTCATCCGCAATGTCATTGCTGAAGGACAAGCAGCTGAGGCCGCCAACCTAGACTTCTTCGGCGTTGGCGAACACCACCGTGACGACTACGCGGTTTCCTCACCAGAAATCGTCCTGGCCGCACTGGCCAGCACCACCGAACGGATCAAGCTAGGAACCGCGGTGACCGTACTTTCCAGCGATGACCCGGTCAGAGTTTATGAACGTTTTGCCACCCTTGATGCCATTTCCAATTCACGCAGCGAGCTCATTGCCGGACGCGGTTCCTTTGTTGAATCCTTCCCACTGTTTGGGCTGAACCTCGACGACTACGAGAAGCTCTTCGAAGAGAAGCTGGATCTCATGGCCAAATTGCGCCACGGCAACCCAGTGGTTTGGCATGGCCAACATCGCGCCGCTCTGCGCAATACTCAGGTCTACCCACTGTTGGAAGATAAGCCTCTGACTACCTGGGTTGGTGTGGGTGGCTCTCCACAATCGGTGGTTCGAGCCGCACGCCATGGCCTACCGCTATTCTTGGCAATCATCGGTGGACAGCCTGCGGCATTTACCGGGCTGGTTGATCTGTACCATCGTGCGCTAAAGGAATACGGCCATAGCGAGCAACCAGTGGCGGCACATTTCCACGGACTTGTTGCCGACAGTGATGAAGAAGCACTTGAAACACTCTGGCCGCATTACCAGCGCACCATGAACCGCTTGGGCTCCGAGCGCGGATGGCCACCGGCAAGCAAGATGACCCTCCAGGCAGCGATGGGCCCACGTGGTGCCATGATGGCCGGAAGCGGAGAAACCGTGGCCGCAAAGATCGCCTCGGCAACAAAACTTCTGGGACTCTCGCGCGCAGACATTAAGTACTCCGCCGGCACCTTGCCGCATGAAACGATGATGCACAGCATCAAGCTCCTGGGCCAAGAAGTAAAACCACGGGTTCATGAATTACTGAGCGCCTAATCCCGGGCCTCGCCACCAACTGCTAGAACAGCAAAAAAGCCACCGTCACCGGTGGCTTTTTTCGTGGATCTTACTGGACTCGAACCAGCGACCTTTCGCGTGTGAGGCGAACGCTCTAACCAACTGAGCTAAAGATCCATATTGCGCTCTGACCACGGGGTCAAGCACCTCAACGATCTTAGCCTTTTCATACCCCTGCACCAAATCGCGCACCAACACCGGGCGCCAATCACAAGCTACGAAGCACAGCAAAAACACTCATCAGATCGTTTCTTTTCTCTTCACCAAAAAAGTACCAAAAAGCACTTGTGAACGGCACAGTTCAGACCGCATAATTTTCCTAGCTCATCGAGCGCAAACTGGACCCCACAGGGAAGTTGCCGGAAGCCACCGGCGTCGGTCCTATCAAGGCCAACGAATCGGCACAGCGGTTACTGACCGCTGAGCCAAAGCCTTCTTTTCGTTCGTTCTTTTCTTCTAGGACCACACCCAGTGTTTGAAAATCTGAACTTCTCTTTGTCACCGTTGCGCCTCGATTCGGCGCAACTCGCCGAGCTGGCACTGCTGTACCCGGTCATTGACCAGCGCTGGCAACAGAAATTTGATCGTCTGGAACTACTGGTTACCGTGCGCGATCAAGGCACCTTGATCGCTGCAGGGTTAGTTCACGACTCCATCCTGGCTCCCACCGAGGTCATGGACGCGGTAGAGCTCGGCTGTATGGCAGTGCGGCCCGAATACCGTCGCAGAGGAATTCGCCAGCATGTCACCAACCTGCGTCTTGAATTTGCGGTGCGTTCTGGGAAAACGCCCATCAGTGTCATCGATGCGCAGAACCCGGCTTCGTGGGCCTTTTATGAGCGTTCCGACTTATGGGAACGCGAGCGTAGTTTTGAGCAAGACGGCCGACTGAAATTCATCTACCGGGCACCGCAAGCTGCGCGCGGGTGGGTGGACTCTTTGCCTCAGGCCGCCGAGCGTGAGGCACGTATTCTCAGCTACACCCCGAGGCCTAGAACAGTGCGTCTTGTTGCTCATCCACCCATTCGTGCCCTGGTAGCGGAGCCACTTCACCCGCTCGGCGAGCGCGAGCTGCTTCATGCAGGTCGATGGGTGTAACTTTGAGTACCGCGTCCACCATGGCGTTCAGGAACTGTGGTGCTGCAATGTCTTGGGGCACCGCCGGGTGCACACAACGAACTTCGGGGTCTTGTGCCTCATCGTCCCAGTCCACCAGCAACAAGCCGGTGGCGGTGTACCCAAAGCCGTCGCCAAAGTCGCGCAGCTTTCGAATCATATCCACGGTTCGACGGAAGGCTGCCGGTTCACTTTCGAGGATGGTTGCCCGTTGCACAAAGAAGAACCCTACAGCCGCCAACGGATAACGGGCCCGTAGATTCGCAGCGTCACCATAGGCTTCCTCATACCGGTTAGATAGGTTCTTGCCGAAGGAGGAGGTCATGGCCTTGGTGCTCAGCAGCAGTTCCGGTCCGGTGGACCAATGGGTCATCACCACGTCGGTCTGCTTCATATAGGCGCGACCTAAAATTCTCGCGTCGGTACTTCCGGCTTTGCCGTTCATGATCGATTCGTGGACTTCATCGGCTAGGCGTTCAGGCAGCTTGCGAAGTAGGTCCAAGATATCGCTGGAGAGGACTCGTGGTGCTTCGGGCCGCGGCCAGACGAGGTCCGCGTCAAATCCGGCGCGACGTAATTCATGCGCCAACCAGGCGTCAACGCCTTGGGCGAAGCGGCCCGAACGGGTTACCGCTTTGGTCCGTACCGGAATGCTCAAAAGCTTTTCAAGTACGGCGTAGGACGGGTTGAATTCTTCGGTGACTGCCCCGTTATTCAACCACGGTGAATCTTTTGCCGCCGACATCAGCGTTGTATCAAACTCCGCAAATGCCAGGGTCTTTTCGACCGTCGGATTAGCCACGTTTATCCCTTCACCGCTTTGCTTCTTGCCTTGCGTCGCTCCAGCATGTGCTGCCTTGCGGCACGCAGCGCTTGAACTGCGTCCTTATCCAGCTCAAGCATGCTTCCTAGCACGATCTGGTCAACCAGGTCTGTTGCTTCTTGTTTGTGGCCTTGGGCCAGCAGCTGGCGAACCGTATCTTTGATGGATCGCAATTCGTGTGTGTGGGCCTGCACCATGGTGATTGAAGGAACCGGAAGCACGTCGGCTTCTCGCGGTTCAACCTTCAAAATGCCACCACCGTAGGAACGCCCGATGATTTCTGCACCCAACATGGTCAGTGTATTTAGCGATGCCAACGGCAAGAGCTCACGGCCCAACTCACGCACATCGGCGCCGAGGTATACGCCGTGGATTGAGTTGATGTGGTGCACTCCGGCTTGGTTGGTTGTCAGCCGTGGTGTATCAGCATTCATGTACGTCATGAACAGGTCAGGAACCGAAAGCACTGGAACCCGCCACCACGGCGAGCGCACCCGGCATTTGTAAGCTTGGTCCACCGCCTCCAATTCACCACTGGCGATAAAGCTTTCACCAGCGGTGCTCGGGTTAGCTGCCGGCCTAAAGAGATAGGTTGCCGAACCGTGTTCGCCCAAGCGCTGCCACATCGCCTCGTCAAGTTCTAGGCCACGTAAGTGCCTGGAACCTGGTGGGGAGATACGAATCAAATCCTGCTCAGCCAAACCTAGTTCTTGGACTCGTTCACGGCTCAGGGTAAACCATTTGTTATTGCCGGTTACCGCTCCCAGTGAGGTTTCGCCCCACGCCTTGAGCGTGGACAAATGCCCGTGGGCCAAAGCGGAGGAAAGGATTGATTGGGCTTCGATGCCCACCAATGAGCCGGTCCAGCGCTCCGCTTTTTGTACCGGGGCATGCTGGGTTCCGGCGCCCAACTGCGCCAGGTCTTCAGCGTTGCGGAATTGATGCAGGTTGAAGTGAGCTGTGGGTCCTTGCTGATACCCCTCGGCCAGCAGCAGCACTACTTCTTCTTGCGCGTCAGCAAAAAGGCGCTGCTCAAAAACCACCAAATGTACGTTGGCAAAACGTTCGAGCAACATCTGGCGCACCGACCCGGCATAGTTCACAAACATCAGCTCAGCAGGCAACACAAACGCCATCCGGCCACCCTGAGCCAAGAAGCTGGTTGCATGAACCACAAAGGCCGCCCAGATGCTGGCCAGTTCGTTCAGTTCCACTCCGGCTTCTTTGGCCGCAGCTCTGGAACGCTGGCGGTCTACTCCGCGGTGCAGTTGGTATCTGACGTACGGCGGGTTGCCGATCACCACGTCAAAGTCGCTGGTGCCAGCTAGCTCAAAAAAGTTCGCCTGTGCGATCTGGGCATTGATCCCCTGCGCCCCAAGACGTACCCGAGCCTGTTTAACGGTTGGTTCGTGCAGTTCATAACCTACGAGCTGCGCCGATGCCCCGGTACCGGCCAGTTCTTTGTGGGCCGTTTCAAGGAATTGCGCCTCGCCGCAGGAGGGCTCCAGAATTCTGGTCCCGTGGCCCTCTAGCGCCCAGTGCGCCATAAATGCAGCCAAAGGTTCCGGGGTGAAGTAGGCACCGCGCGCATGGCGGGCGGTGGCCTGTTCTTTTGCTTCTTTACTCAACACGCATTGATCTTTCCATGGCGGCCAGACAGTTTGGCTGGACGCAAATGACCGAGATTTCTAGCCCTAGTGGGCGGCTTCGGTCTTACCCTTGTTTTTAAGCTTTCCGAATCCCAGAACGATAACCGTGACGATGCTGCCCAAAATAAAGCCAGCCACGCAGCACAGCGCAGTATTAACGCACCAGCCAAGCACCGCACCGGCAGCACCGGTTGCATGATGCACCTGCTCTTCGAGGTGGTGCACAAAGCCGTAGGGCGCATGCAAGCCAAGCTCATCCATGCCAACAAGAATCAGGTGTCCACCGACCCAAAGCATCGCGACCACGCCGACCTTGCCCAGCACGGACATGACAATAGGCATCCCCTTGACCAGGCTGCGGCCGATTTTCTGGGTGAGCTTGCGAGACTTAGCAGCCATATGCAGGCCGATGTCATCCATCTTCACAATGAGCCCGACCGCTCCGTAGACCACCACGGTCATCAGCACGGCCACGGTGATCAGGATCAGTGCTCGGGTGAGGATTGGCTCGTGAGCTACTTCGTTCAGCGAGATCACCAAGATTTCGGCGGAGAGCACCAGGTCGGTGCGTACTGCCGAACTGATAATGCTTTTTTCATCGCGTTCTTTGCCTTCTTCGCCTGAACCGTGGTGCTTGATCCAGCCAAGGGCTTCAAGAAGTTTCTCTGCACCTTCGAATACGAGGTAGGTGCCGCCGAGCATCAGGATGGGGGTCAATGCCCACGGTGCAAAGTACGAAAGCAAAAGTGCGACAGGCAGAATGAACAGCAACTTGTTGCGGATGGAACCCACCGCAATTTTCCAGATGATGGGTAGCTCGCGTTTGGGAGACAGGCCTTCCACATACTGTGGGGTGACCGCCGCGTCATCAACCACCACACCCATGGCCTTGGTGCTGGCTTTTGCGGCGCCGAGCGCGATGTCATCCATGGACGCCGCAGTGACTTTCACCAACGCAGCTACGTCGTCCAACAGTGCTACAAGGCCTCCGGCCATTTTTGGCTCCTTCAAAAGCTGAGCACTTGGCCCGTTGGCCCCGGCTCATGGATTGTGGTCTTGCAATAATTCTACCGGCGACAGCGATTTGCCTTCTGCAGGCTCGACGCGAGGAGCAGTGATAGCCCGATACAGAAAATCCTCGGAATCACCAGCAAATCTGCCGCCAATCCGAGGATCTAGTGGAGCCCCCTACCGGATTCGAACCGGTGACCTTCAGTTTACAAGGCACTTTCGCAAAACACTGATAATTTCGCGTGTACATGGGCGCTACTGGGGAGTAAGGAGTCTTGTTGGGTGACTAATACTTCCCCTAGATTCCCGGTTTTTCCCGCAGCCGCCTTTTGAAAAGGGCAAGTAAAAGTCACCCTGTCCGAGGGGTGTAGAGATCCGGGGCGCCTAAGCTCGGCTACGCCAGCCAGGCACTACTCCATCTAGCGCGACGTGCCGCCACCCGGCGATCTTCCCCTCTGCACGACGCTGGTGTTGCTTATGCAACCAGACGCCAAGCGCTCGCTCGTCTTCGGACGCGAAAGTCCTATACCGGGGCATCCCGCCATGCTGGTTGACGTAGGTTTCCAGCTGGGCGAGCTTGTCTTCCCACTGCCGATCAAGGCTTTCTTGGTGCCTGTCGCAGTTCCATCCGGTCAGTTCTTCCAGCAGAACGATCTTCGGGTAGGACATCTGCTGTCGCCTATAGGAACGCCGCTGCTCCAGAAGCCACCCATGCAAGGACGCCTCGGTTTTGTCGCCATTAGATTCAGGCAGCTTGCCGTAGTCGGCTACAAACTGCTTGACCTCAGCGAGCCTTGACCTCCATCTTGTGGACGGACGGTCCGGGCCTCGACCGGCAAATCGTACATTTGTGCCAGCTTCTTCGGCAGTTCGCCGTGCCCGAGCATACCCCAGGGCATCCCTGGAATCAGAGGCGACTGGGACAGCCTTTGGTACAAAACCACGCACGGAACCTACTCGGCCGATGTGGACATGGCGGCAGGCAGCAACAATCCAGTTGTAGCCAAAAAGTGCGGCAGCGCACCAAAGGCAGCAACATCGATTGCAAAGTTCTACAACAAGGTTGCCGGAACTTCGCTTGTGAACGCTGACGGAACAGGCAGAGGGGAATGCGTCAGCCTGGTTTCCCAGTACTTGCTGCAAGTGCGTGGCCTAAGAACCAACCATTGGGGACATGCAATCGCTTACAAGTCAGGTGGCACAGCTGGAAACAAGCTCAAGGCCGCAGGATTTGAGTGGCACACGGACAGGGATTTCAGGGATGGAGACATCCTAGTTTGGGGTCCGTACAAAAATATCGTGTCTAGCTACGGTCATGTGGGCGTGCGATACAACGGAAAAACCATGCAGCAGAATTGGTGGGATCAACGCTATGTGACTCTCAACGGGTTCGATGCTCGCGGTTTCCTGGGATACTGGCGCAAGTAGTTCTCTCTGAGACAAGAACCCGATGTTCGTAACATCGGGTTCTTTCTTGTTCCCACTTATTCGGCTTCTTCATTTACGCGCAAGCTGGATACGTGCAGAGTAACGCAGGCGGAGGGTGAATCGAGTCTAAATAACTCTTAAGGATGATTTAGTGTCTGCTCAGATATGGTTCATTGGTTATGGTCACATCCGCACCGACTTCGAAAGAAGACCATGATCAAAATAGTTACCGCTATAGCGGTTGCATCCGCACTTTCGCTCGGATCTGTACAATCCCCGCCAGAACCCGCAACTGAGGCAGCCGCCCCGACAGCTTCCACCACCCAAGAGCTCCAGGCGCAATATGCTGGATACAGCTCTGAAGAAATCGTCGAAGAAGGTCTGGCCGAAGAAGGCTTAGAGCTTGAACAAGTTGACGTCAGCACCGCGGGAATCGAAATTGAGGCAGAAGCAGCTGCTGCCAACGATCCATTCGAGTTCGCCCTTGAACTCGACGCTGGAAAAGCCAGTGGCGAAGTAACCTTCACCGACAAGATTGACGGTGAAATCGTCACCGAAACCTACGACATCGACATTCAGGAGTCTACTGTTGAGCGCACAGTTTTCACCCTAACGAACCCGAAGACTGGCGAAATCTACGAGCACGACTCAGCTGAAGCATCTTCTTCAGTTGCTTTCGTGATACCTCTTGCTTTTGGCGCAATCTCCATCAGCACTGCACTTTACTACCTTGCTGTCGGTGCCGCGATTGTGATTGGCGGAGCCCTTGCTCTTGAAGCAGGGAAGGCTATTTCCAAGATCATCAAGGAGAACAGCAGGAAGAGTAAGTCGAAGAAGCGCGATTACTACCCAGCGACGCTTAAGAGCAATAAAGTGTTCATCAGCGCGAAGGGGCTTACAAAGGCCCAGGCTGTAACTCGTGGCAAGAAGGGTAAGGGAAATGACGTTTGGGCTTTGTCCAAGAGCAAGGCGAAATCCTTAGCTGTCTCTATTAAGAACGGCAAATCGGCTGTTGGCCCTGAAATCAGTGGTGGAGGCAAGAAGGGATACATGTGGCACTACCATCCCAACAATCGGACACCTAGCGTTCACCTCTTCTACGGAAGCATGACCTAAGAAATAATCTGCACGAGGTATTGGTGTCGCTAGCTACTGTTGGCGGCACCAATCGTGTTTGAATTATGGAACTATGACTGACTACCAAGAACTCTTGCAGGCTGCTCGTGCACACTACGGGGTTGGCGCTGCTCCACGCGTGTCGGAAGCTGCAGCACTTCTCACCTCGTTAGGTGGCAAGACCTTCGACTACTCCAGGTTCGCCGGCAACCTCATCGATGAATACGTAGACTCGGCACGTGTAGTTGCAGCCTACGATATTTCCGACCCAGAGCTCCTTGCTTCCCGGTCATTGCCGGTTGAACGCGAAATGATGGAATGGCCTCCCGAAGAAGATGAAGACAGCTACGACGTTGTGTTCACTAAGGATGAAGAGTTGTGGAACGTCATTCAGGACGAGCTCGGTGGGATGAGGCGAGCAATTGTCTTGCTTGAGCATGCTGAAGGGGATGCAGGCGCTGTAGGCAACTTCCGTGTAGCTGGATTCGCACAGTGGCTAAGGGAGACGCTCTGGGCTGCTACCGGTGTCGTTCCGCGAGATCCAGGCTGGCCGGATGAGAGCGCCACTCTGTATGAGAAGGCTTTTGCGATGCAGGGACGGCCAGGTTGCGAACCAGACCCAATCGATTGACGAGTATTGTCGGGTCAATCCGAGACACTTTCCAAGCTGCTTGCATCACCAGTCGTGCCTTCGGCAAGGGCACGGCTGGTGCCGCAGTTATTTTCCTTGCGCAACTGCTCTCAGTGGTTTCCGCGGGAGCCCGTCACGTGCACCTAACTGGCAACCGTTTGGGTGTTTTCGTGCTGCTTCGTAACAGGCCGGTGCAGACTCTGCTGCGCTTGTGCTTGTTCCTTGTAGCGTTGTGCGTTCCAGCTTTACTGGCTCTAGCCGTCCGCTACCTGCACATTGGGAGTGCCTGGGTTCAAATTGCCGGATTCGGCATCAGCGCCTTGCTGATGATCTGGTTGGCTGCCGGCATGGCAATTGTGGCACGACAGGGAGAAGTCGCTCTGGACATCCGCGGACTACCCGAAGGTGACCTCTACATTCTTTCTTCTCTTGCTCAAATGCCAGGTTCAAGCTCAGGGGTGCTAGCAGATCTTCGCTCAGCTCTATTGGGCTTGCCGGCTAAATCCGTAGTGGCCTCTGTAGCTGCGGATGAAACCATGGCGGCGCGATACGAAAAGCTGGGGTTCACACGAGGAAGCGGGCTACAAGTTTTTCTTCAGCGGTAGCCCGCTCCCATGTGTTGCGGCTTAGCCGTCCAGCTGGCTGGACTCGAATTTGCTTGCATCCTTAATGCGTCCAGAAAGTATTCCTTCAACTATCTTTCTGGTCGTTTCAGAAGCTGCAATGGAAGATCCTGATTCTTCAACTACCTTGCCGTTGGATTTGGACACTGGAATGTCCACTCCTGCCTCTGTGAGGTCAGCTTTGTCGCAGGGGTTTTCCGTCCAGCATTCGCCGTTGGCGTCAGTTGCTGCAACTGAAAGCGCTGTGTCATAGCGTGCCGGGTAATCGGGGGCCAGAGATCTCACGTTGCCAGTTGCGGCGACAACGAATGCTCCGGCATCCTTGGCCGATTTCAGGGCTTTCTCAATTTCAGCGTGTGGACGCCTGACACCAAGGCTGATGTTGATGATTCGCGCGTTGTCCGCAACGGCGGCTTCAATAGCATTGGCTATGTCTGAGGCGCTTGGAGCGTCGCCAATGTCATATGAGTGCATCGTTAGGGACGCAGGGTCCAGTTGGGAGTCTGAATTTACACCCAAGATGGAGGACATCATCATGGTGCCGTGCTCGGAGGGTGTGTTTGCTCCGTGGTTCACGATGTCATACTTGGAAAATTGCGCGAGTGCAGTTTGTCCGCTGTCAATCAGCGCAATGTCTATGTGCGCGGGAGGCCGCTGGCATCCTGTAAGCATGAAGCTGGCACTCAGCAGCGCAACTGATATGGCAGCGTTTTTCTTCATCATCGAATGCAATAATCTACCTGTTCGGGTGCAACCATCGTGTAACGTCTGGTCAGAGTCGGTTGGTCGTGTGTTTCAAGTTCACCGTTTTTACAAGGTGTGTCGGTGAAAGTGGCACTGTTAGAACTCTAATGCACGCGATTGGGTGGGTGCTGAAACGAAACCCGGACCAGTTGTATTCGTACTGTGTGACAGCTCAGCTGCGAAAGAACCTGAGCTGGGCACCGAAAGGTGTTCTGCTTGCCGTTCACACCGAGGACGGGCTGGGTAGAAATCTCAACTTCACCCTTGGTGAGTATCCGATCCGCGTGAGACTAATTGACCTAACTGGCGATATATCCTCCATCCACGATTCGCTTGATGAGGCGCTGGAACACCTATAGCCTTGCAGCTTCCTTCTAGGTTGCAAGACGTATACGAAGTTTTTCCATGCTCGGCACAGAGCCGGCAGCAACTACAGATATTAGAAGTTCTGGCGTTAACATGTCTAGCGATTCCTGCAAGATTTTTCGTGTCATGCCAAAGGTTCCACCTAGAAACTGGTTCTGAAAGTCCTCGATTCGCCTGACAACGTCAGCAACAGGTTTCTTATTTGCCCTGTCTTCAGCTGCGTCTAGTGGCGCTCCGGCTCTCACTCTCGCTTGAGTCATCAATTCGTTTCCAAGAACTTTCCCGGCCAATCGGAGACGTTTGGCCTTATTGTTATCTCATTAATAACTTGTACAATGCGACACTCGCCTGAGGGGCTTGAGAATCCCGCGCAAACTCACGATGAGCTAAAGCAGCTCACTAACGGAGTTTGGTAACCTCGTATTCGCATGAAATCTTGGAAACGCATACTTTTGGTCAGCTAAGTCGCCCGCGATTGTATTCGCGTACAATCCTTCGACTGCACCAGTGTAGTCGGCAACATCTTCCGCCCGCTTAATATAATGTGCAATAGTCGTCGCTGGCTCGCATGTCGAAGCTGCTTTGAGGCGGACTCAATCCCTGCCACTTCAGCAATATGCATGGCCACAGCACGGCGAAGATCGTGTGGCGCTAGGTCCGGCATCGGCAAGTTTTTCGGGTACAGCTCGCTGATCCGGCGTAAAGACCGGCGGATCGAGGTGGGTGCCGCATAATTGCCTGTCCGGGTGGCAAAGACTGGGTCACTGGCAGCCTTCCACTTCGTGCGGCTATGCAGCTTGATCAGCATGCCTACCGTTTTGTCGGGCAAGGCTAGAGATCCGGTGGAGGACTCTGTTTTCGGATACCCTTGACGCGCCAGAGCACCATTCTCAACGAGGGTGCCCGTGATCTTCACACGCCGGTTCTGGAAATCAATGTCTTGCCAGCGCAGGGCCATGGCTTCACCGATGCGCATGCCCGTTGCCAGCAGCAGTTCCGTTACCCAGCGCACGCGCTCATCCATTCGCTTGGTCGTCGCACCTTGCTTGTCATCGAAGTACCATCCGAAAGCTGCACGCCAAGCAGTAAGGTCGTCCGAGGTCGGAGCATTGACAGGCGCGCGCCCCTTGGTTGGCAACTGTACCGCCTGAATGGGGTTTCCTGCGATGTGCCCGAGGCGCTGCGCGTCAGCAATTGCACGCATCAGTAGGTTCTTGGCCTGTTTTGCTGCGGCTGCGCCTTCCAGAGTTACTGGATCCACAAGGGCTTCAAGCTGCCTCTGCGCATATTGCACCGTCAGGTCTCCCAGTCGCACATCGCCAAGGACTTTGGTGGCTATGGCTGCCGATCGATTGTATTGTCGCATTGTGCCTTGAGTGACGTAGCGAGCTCCACGGACTTTGTGTTCCAGGTCCTGAATCTGCAAGGTGCTCAAGTAGTTTTCCACTGCTTGGGCAACGGTGGGTGCTTCTGCGCCCAGGGCAGCCCCGCTGTTCAGCAGATCTTTGTGCTTCAGCTTCAGTGAATTCTTAGCAGCGGCTCTCGTCTTGCCTTCGGCGCTCAGGCGCTTGGTAACGCCACCCGAATCACGGTAGCGGCTCCGTGCTTTGATCATTGATCGACCGTCGGCTCGGGTGACGGTCTTGTATGAGATCTCTCCCAGCTCGCCTGGTTCTAGTCGGCGGCGTCCCATTAGGCAGCCTCCTTCTCGAAGAGGTTGGCGACGTAGCTTTCGATTTCGCTGCGCAGGTACACGGCAGTGCGTCCGCACCTGCGGCTTCGTGGCCCGATGCCTGCGCTAGCCCAGTTGGCCAGTGTTTTGGGCGAAGTTCGCAGGATCAGTGCTGCTTCAGCTCGGGTGAGCAGCAGCTCGGTTTCAGGCGCCGTGAGGCTAATGATTTCTTCGGTCATACTTACCGGGTGTAGGTTAATATGCTTCCAGTTCACGCAAAATGCCCGAAACGGACCCTTGTTCGCTCAGGGCGGAAATTTCACGCCTGGAACGTCCATGAGTACGAGCCGGTCCAACCGCTGCGTGCGGGCTAATCGGTGTTCATTTCACCCGCTAAAAAGGCACCTTGATTTCAAAAGGACACCTAAACGACACCCTGCGCAACAAAGCGGTATCTGATTTAGATCGACCGACTGGACGTTAATAGAGAAAGTCCCCGGAAACACAGGCGAAAAACCATGTGCTCCGAGGATCTGTTCGAGCCCCCTACCGGATTCGAACCGGTGACCTTCAGTTTACAAGACAGACGCTCTGGCCAGCTGAGCTAAGGGGGCGTACCGGATAAGAATATCCGAAAACACCGGTGGACTGCGAATCGGGTGTTACCTCGATGCAACGCAAAGGGGAAGAAAGCCGTTTATGGCTTTCTTCCCCTTTATCGTGGTGCGAGATCAATATCGAATACTACCTGATCTCGCCAAGTTGTCTAGAGCAAACAGGGATTACTTGTTGGCCTTGATTGCTGCGTTGACCTCGGTTGGGAAGTCATCGGTACCCAGGACGAATTCCTTACCCTGGATGAAAATCGAAGGGGTTCCCTTAACACCGTCGTACTGACCTGCAGTGGTCGCGTACTTTACGAATGGACGGAACTTGTCGCTGTCGATGCAATCTTTCACCGATTCGTCAGCGCCGTTGTCGATCGCCATCTGAGCCAACTCGGAGTTCTTCATTTCGCCCTCTGGGTAGTGACCCCACAGTGCCTTGACGAACTTCATGTAGGCCGTTGGGCTCACGTCAGCAACACAAGCTAGGGCGTTGGCGCCACGTGAGGAGTAGTTGGTTGGAGATCCACCATCGAGGTAGCCAACGTTGCGGTACTCGATATTTACATCTCCGCTGGCCAACCAGTCATCGATCTGGTCCCCGTAGGTTGCTTCGAAGTCAGCACAGTGAACACAGTTGGCATCCACGTACATGGTGATATTGATCGGATCACCCTTCTTGGCCACGGTCAGATCTCGTGGCTCTGGGGTCTCCGGTGCCGTCTCAGGCTGCTTCAGTTCGTCGATCTTCACTTCTTCAGTGCTCTTCTTAGCGACCGTATCCGAGGAAGTGACAACAATGCCACCAGCAGCAGTTGCGCCCTGAGGCGTCGAACCAGCGTCTGCGACTTTGCCGTTGTTGTTGCGCACGATCAACGTAACTACTAGCGCAATCACCAAAATGACAGCAGCCAAAACTCCGAGCTTCACGATCAGCGATTTGCGCTTTTTAGCTGCCTCTTCGGTAACGCGAAGCTGAGCTGCTTTTTCGCGTGCACTCGCGTTGCGCTGCGCTTTTGTTGGGCGCGGATTATTTGTAGACATAAATTTGGTGGTTCCTCAGTCAGCGGAGAACGGTCATCTGGATCAAGCTTAGCCAATCCTTCAGGCAAATATCCTTGAATAGAGGAGATTGCTCGCCCTTCACAGGACTCACATAACTTCCGCATACAGCACCCAAAGCAGTATCAAACACTGTACTTGATCATTCAACCAAGTCACTTGGGGAACTGCTCGAGCATTATCTACGCCTCGCTACGCCACGTCACGAAACGTGCGTCACCTCACATAACTAACCAAACTTCAGTATGATTTTCATCAGACCGACTTTTCACTAGGGTCGTTACTAAGCACAATGAAAAACTGAATACATAGTCATTCACTCAGAACCGACGAGTCAGCACCATCAAGGTGCGCAGTTTGATCAAACCAGGAGGTTTAAAGTGGGTACCGCAGAACCAAACCACAACACCGAGCAGAATTACGACCTAGTGGTCGTAGCCAACCGACTACCCGTAGACCGGATCACCAATCCGGACGGGTCACAAGGTTTCAGACGTTCGCCCGGTGGTTTGGTCACCGCTTTAGCTCCCATCATGGCCGCCTCCGATGGAGCATGGGTCGGCTGGCATGGTGGAGTCGACGAAGAGTTAGATAGCTTCGACAAGGACAACATCCACCTGGCCCCAGTGCCACTAAGTGAAGACGATCTAACCCTTTACTATGAGGGCTTCTCCAACTCCACCCTTTGGCCGCTTTACCACGACGTCATCGTCCCGCCGGAGTACCACCGCACCTGGTGGGACCGCTACAAGAAAATCAATCAGCGGTTCGCCGACGCCGTGCTAAAAATTGCCGCGCCTAACGCCACCGTCTGGGTCCACGATTACCAGCTGCAGCTGGTCCCGCAGATGATCCGCGTTGCCCGCCCCGATTTGAAGATCGGCTTCTTCCTGCACATTCCGTTCCCGGCCGCTAGCCTCTTCTCACAGTTGCCTTGGCGTACACAGATCCTGCAGGGCCTCGCCGGAGCGGACCTCGTGGGTTTCCAACGCGAGACTGATGCGTCAAACTTCCTTCGTTGCCTGCGCCGTTTCACTGACTACTCAACCAAGGGCGACGTTGCTACCCCTTCAGCGAGCAATCAGATGCAGAACTTGTGCCGGGCCAAGGCACACCCGATCTCCATCGATACCGAGCAAATTGCCAAACTGTCCCGTGATCCGCAGATCATTGCCAGGGCCGCCCAGATCCGTAATGAACTGGGCAACCCGAAGACTGTCATTCTTGGCGTGGACCGACTCGACTACACCAAGGGCATCCGTCACCGGCTCAAGGCCTACGGCGAACTTTTAGCCGACGAACAATTGCGCGCAGGCGACGTGTGCCTAATTCAGGTAGCCAGCCCCAGCCGCGAAAACGTGGACACCTACATGGAGTTACGTGATCAGGTGGAGCTCATGGTCGGTCAAATCACCGGTCAGCATGACACCCTGAGCCACACCACGCTGCGCTACTTGCACCAGTCCTACCCGTTGCGCGAAATGATCGCGATGTATCTGGCCGCCGACGTTCTGCTCGTGACCGCGCTGCGCGACGGTATGAACTTGGTTGCCAAGGAATACGTCGCAGCGCATCAAGATGGCCGCGGTGTGCTGGTGCTCTCCGAATACACCGGCGCCGCAGACCAGCTCACGCAGGCTGTTCTGGTGAACCCTCACGACATCGACGGCATGAAGGACAAGATCATCGCCGCGGTGAAAATGAACGAGGCCGAACAGGAAAAGCGGATGCGTCGCATGAACCGACACCTAAAGGTTAATGACGTAACCCGCTGGTCCGAGGTGTTCCTCGCCGAGCTCGCCGAAATCAGCGCCACCACCTCTGCCAATGCCGGCACCCGCTAATCCGGAGTTAGCTCCGGTGAACACAGGAACGAACTTGACCTTGCCTGAGATCGACAACGACCTGCGCGCAGCGCTGGCAGCGTTTGCCGCCCATGAACGCGTCCTTGTGGCGTTGGACTTCGACGGAACCATGTCTCCGCTGGTAGACCGGCCCGAAGATGCCCGCCCATTGCCCGACTCTGCGCTAGCTTTCCAGAGCCTTAGCCAGCGCCCCGGGATCTACGCAGCTTTGGTTTCTGGACGCAATCTTGCCTCCCTCGCGGCCGTGTATCCAGAACCGGTGCCCGAGATCTGCATTGGTTCCCATGGCGCAGAACGGCGCGTGCCTCAAGAATTCAGCGCGGACTGGGAGGAGCAACCGCTTAGCGCCGTGCAACTAGATCGGCTGAAGCAGCTGAGCACTGCGCTAGAGACGATCGCCCAAATGCACAAGGACGTCACCTTGGAATATAAGCCCTCGGCAACGGTTCTCCATGTGCGTCGCGCACAGCCCGAGGTGGGCATTGCTGCGATTGCAGAAGCCAAGTTGGCCTTGAGTTCGATCCCCGGGGTCAAGCTCCTTGAGGGCAAATCTGTCTTGGAAGCTTCAGTGCATCAGGGCGATAAAGGCGAGAGCTTAACGTGGCTTCGAGAATTGTTACACGTCGACGCCGTGCTCTTTGTGGGTGATGATGTGACCGACGAAAACGGGTTTAGGGTTCTGACGTCCAGTGATCTCGGCATTAAGGTCGGTCCAGGCGAAACATTGGCCCGACATCGTATAGCCACGCCCCAAGATTTGCCACATCTTTTGCAAATTCTGATTTCCATGCGAAACTAAAGTGTCCTAACTCACTTTCACTATGGATCGTCGGGCACGTACCTGCCCGTGAAAGGATTGTCATCATGGCAACTGTGACCTTTGATAAGGCCACCCGTATCTACCCAGGCGCGCTAGTTCCCTCAGTAGATGCAATCGACCTCGAAATCCAAGACGGGGAATTCCTCGTACTCGTTGGCCCTTCAGGCTGCGGTAAGTCGACCACCCTGCGCATGCTTGCAGGACTGGAAGAAGTGGATTCGGGTCGGATTCTCATCGGCGATAAGGACGTTACCAACGTTCCGCCCAAGGACCGCGACATCGCAATGGTTTTCCAGAACTATGCGTTGTACCCACATATGACCGTCGCTGAAAACATGGGCTTTGCCCTGAAGATCGCCGGTGTGGACAAGGAAGAGCGCAACCGTCGCGTGCTTGAAGCGGCGAAGCTTCTGGACCTTGAGCAGTACTTGACCCGTAAGCCAAAGGCACTCTCCGGTGGTCAGCGTCAGCGTGTGGCCATGGGCCGAGCTATCGTTCGTTCACCGCAGGTGTTCTTGATGGATGAGCCGCTGTCTAACTTGGACGCCAAGTTGCGTGTACAGACTCGTACACAGATTGCTTCTTTGACTCGACGCCTCGGCGTTACGACCGTATACGTGACTCACGATCAGGTGGAAGCCTTGACCATGGGTGACCGCGTTGCGGTTCTCAAGGACGGCGAACTGCAGCAGGTTGGCACTCCTCGCGAACTCTACGACCGCCCACGCAACGTTTTTGTTGCTGGTTTCATTGGCTCTCCTGCAATGAACTTGGTCAAGTTGGAGGCCGTAAACGGACAGGTTGCTTTTGGCAACGCGCTGATCCAGGTTGCCGGTGCAAACGGTGGCACCACCTTGGGCTTCCGTCCCGAAGACATCGACATTGTCGGCGCCGGCGAGGGCGTGGAGATCATCGTGGACGTTGTTGAAGAGCTCGGCGCTGACGCGTACATCTACGGTTCGGCAGAACTTGCTGGCGAAACGCAGATCGTCGTGGTTCGTGTTGATGGACGTACTCCCCCAGCACGTGGGCAGCGACTAAATATCGCTCCACGTCTGCAGCACATCCACCTCTTTGATACCGAGAGTGGCGCTCGTCTAGACGAAGCCTAAAGAATCAGAAAAGCAGGCGGTAAGAAAGGAAACTTTCTTACCGCCTGCTTTTCTTTTGGGCAAAGAACCCAAGTTAAACATCGAAGGCCCCGAATCAAATTCGGGGCCTTCGGCAAATTATGCCCGGCGATGACCTACTCTCCCACACCCTCCCGAGTGCAGTACCATCGGCGCTGTGGGTCTTAGCTTCCGGGTTCGGTATGGGACCGGGCGTTTCCCCCACGCTATGATCGCCGTAACTCTATACCTCATGGCGAACCATGGGAAAACTACGGTGTCATCCGCGATTGCGACAACTCCACAACTATATCAGCCGGTTTGCCGCAGTACCAATTCAAGGCCGTCCTGGCTTGGTGGCCTTGACCACAGGACGGCGCAGGCATCTTGTTCACACTTCATCGAACGGACGCCCTCCACGCAGCCAAGCTACGCGGACAGCCCGAGAATCACGAACTAGCAGCACGCATCATTTAGATCCGGAGCGACCATAGCGGCTCTGGAGTCTAGCTGTAGTGCCGTACTACAAACGTGGTGACAGGCGGGCCAGACTACGGCTGCCCAGAGGCTCCTGCGGCGATTGGCAAGCTGATACGAACAGCGTTAGCCAGACATGCGTTCCACCTCGCGACACCTATGGCATCCGTCAGGCTCCTACGCCTCAGTGAAACCCACCAGAGGGCAGCTCTCACGCATGGCGGCGTAGCCTCGCTATGATAGGTGCAGCCAGGAAAGGTACGCAAGCCACTCCAAGTGCTGCTCACGCCAACAACGAAAGAGTAACGGCATCGATTCTTCAAGAAGGTACTAGCCAGCTCAATTGCTCTTAGAGAAGAAGTCGACTCTACCGAAGGGCTGATTTAGCTAAGTACCGTGCGCAGTACCGGCCAGCCTCGTGCGCCGAAACCAGCAAGGTCCTGGCATGTGGGTGCATCCAACATCTCTGCTCGTGTACAGCCTGCCTGCATGGATCCCAGCAGAGGATAGATCGCAACAGGGACGATACCCACCTACTGCCTGTGCCGTCCTGGTCTGCAGTGGGTGCACGCCCCTCAGCCTCGGTCGGCTGCTGTAGCCGGAAGCCGTCACCAGTTCTTTAAACAGGAAAAAGGGGGTCGAGCTTCAGCTCAACCCCCTACCAACCAGCAATCAGCAACCAACCCACCGTTGGTGGTTAAACAGGTGAGGCCCCAACCAAAAGGTTAGGGCCTCAAACCAACATTCATCTTTATTAAGTTAAGTCCGGCGGTGACCTACTCTCCCACACCCTCACGAGTGCAGTACCATCGGCGCAGTGG
>NZ_SIHY01000003.1 GCF_004320535.1 Arthrobacter sp. S41
CTAACCAAAGTCAACTCGATGTTTCCAGCTTGTTTACCCCACTGTTTCTTTCAGACCTTTTCGGCCCGTCCGGATCAGCGGCGCGAGATAAGACTCTACACGGATTCCCACCCGGCGCAAAATCGGCCAGTACAACCCATTTAGGACCCAAAAACGCCGACATTTCGCGCTTTTAGAGCTCTCCGAGGTGAACTCTGCTCAAAAACAACTGAAATTTGTTGTTATGAAGCGGGTCACCCTACACAAAATGGGTTGTCACTTGTCCAGGACAAGTGACAACCCATTGAGGATCGTGGCAGGCTACTTCGCTTGTGCCTTGCGCAAGCGAGAGACCTCGTAAAGCGAGATGCCTACGGCCATCGAAGCGTTCAACGACTCCATGGCCGAATCGATCGGGATGGAAACGATTGCGTCGCAGTTCTCGCGGACCAGTCGTGAAAGACCCTTGCCCTCAGAACCAACAACGATGCACAGTGGGCCGGTGGCTAACTCGAAGTTGGGCAGATCCATATCTCCGCCGGCGTCAAGGCCGATCACGAAGATACCAGCGGCCTTGATTTCCTTCAGTGCGCTGGTCAAATTAGTGCACTTAGCTACTGGTACGCGAACTGCAGCACCCGCACTGGTCTTCCAAGCGGAGGCAGTCATGCCAACACTTCGGCGTTCCGGAATGATGACACCGTCGGCGCCGAAGGCCGAAGCCGAACGAACGATCGCACCGAGGTTACGTGGATCGGTGATGCCATCCAAGGCCAGCAACAGTGGCTGCGACGTGGTGTAGCCACGGTCGTAATCCTTGATGGTTTTGGTTGCCAACTGAACGGCGTCCTTGTACTCGTAGGCAGGGATCTGCAGGGCCATGCCCTGGTGGATCGCGCCGTCGGTCATGCGATCAAGCTCTGGCTTTGAAGCTTCCATCAAGGGAATGCCCTGAGCTGCAGCAAGCTTGAGCGATTCGCGCACGCGGTCATCAACCTCGATGCGGATCGCCACGTGCAGTGCCTTGACCGGGATGCCAGCGCGCAGTGCTTCAACAACAGAGTTTCGACCGGTGACAAATTCTGCGTTGACCTTGATGCGGTCGGTGCGCTTGGCCGTGGAGCGCTTAGCGGCCGAACGCTCAGCAAGCTGCTTGCTTCGGTACGCCTTGTGGTACGGACGGTCTTCGGCCTTGGGAGTTGGGCCGCGACCCTCTAGGGAACTGCGTCCCTTGCCGCCACTACCCTTGGTTGGGCCCTTTTTACTCATGGTGTTTGTCCTTAAAGTTGAGTTTTGGTTCAGCCGTTGAAACGGCTAGTTGTCTAATGTCCAGCGGGCACCGTCTGCTGAGTCAGCAACGATGATGCCAGCGGAGGCCAATGCGTCACGGATAGCATCCGAGCGTGACCAGTCCTTGGCCGCGCGAGCCTGCGCACGTTCTGCCAGCTGCGACTGGATCAACTGATCCAATGCTTCGTGCTCCGCGCTTGCCTGCGAGTTTTTGGTGTTCCCTGCATCGTCTAAGCCCAGAACCTGGGTCATGGCCAACACCTGTCCGAGCGCTTGCTCGGTCGCTGCATTGTCGTGGGCTTCTAGGGATGCGTTGCCCTGACGAACCGCTTCGTGCAGTGCGGCTAATGCCATGGGAACGTTGAGGTCATCATCCATTGCGGCGCCAAAGGCCGCTGGCACTTGCGTAGCCTGAATCGAATCGGCGCCAGCGCCCAAACGATACTGTGCATTGGAGATGAAAGTATCGATCCGTTCCACCGCGGCCCGCGCTTCAGCCAGCGACTCCGGTCGGTAGTCCAGCATGGAACGGTACTGTGCTTGCCCAAGGAAGTAGCGCACCACGCGGGCGTCGGCCAGGGCCAGCATTTCTTCGGGCGAGATGGTGTTGCCGATCGACTTGGACATCTTTTCACCCTCGTAGGTGACCATGCCGTTGTGCATCCAGAAGTTCGCAAAACCGTGACCGGCCGCGTTGGACTGCGCCATCTCGTTCTCATGGTGCGGGAATCGTAGATCCAATCCCCCACCGTGGATGTCGAATTCGGTACCGAGGTACTTGCCGGCCATCGCCGAGCACTCTAGGTGCCAACCGGGACGACCGCGTCCCCATGGGCTTGGCCACGATGCGGTAGCTGGGTCGGACTCCTTATGGCCCTTCCACAGGGCAAAGTCGCGAGCATCTTTTTTGCCTCGTGGGTCAGCGTCGGTAGCCCCCTGCATGTCGTTGATGTTCTGGCGGGTCAGCGCACCGTAGGGGGCAAAGGAGCGCACATTAAAATAGACGTCCCCGGAGTCATCGGTTGCCGGGTAAGCATGTCCGCGTTCGATCAACGTGGCGATCAACTCGTGCATTTCGGTGATGTGCCCGGTGGCGCGTGGCTCATAGGTCGGTCGACGAACACCCAACGCTTGGTACGCGCGGGCAAATTCTTGTTCAAAGCGGTAGGCCAGAGCGAACCATTCTTCGCGCGGCTGGTAGTACTCATCGGCCTGGAAATCCTCGGCAAAAGACTTCGCCGATTTTTCCAAGATCTTGTCGTCGATGTCGGTCACGTTGCGCACCGTGGTCACTGCGAAGCCACGGTATTCAAGCCAGCGGACCAAAACATCAAAAACGATAGCGCTACGAACATGGCCCACGTGCGGCATTCCTTGCACGGTGGCGCCACAGTAGTACAGCTTGACTTCGCCGTCGTTTAACGGCTGGAAGTCACGTACAGATGCTGTTTTGGTGTCATAGAATCGCAGGCTCACGTCGTTAAGGTTATCCGATGGATGCAGCCTTTGTATTTCACTTGTGATGCGCTCGGTGATATGGCCCGTCAACCAAGCCGACCCAGCGCCGTCCTATCTGGGGTAGACCAGCGCGGTGGCGTAGGCGGTCAACCCGGTGCCTTCACCCTCGTAACCCAGGCCGTCGCTGGTGGTTGCAATGACGCTGACCGGGGCTCCTACCGCAGCGCTGAGCACTTGGCTTGCTTCTTCACGACGTGCTGCAAAGCGTGGTCGGCGCCCCACAAACTGCACGGCAATGTTGCCAATTTCAAACCCTGCTTCGCGCACCAAGCGGGCTGCTTCTGCAATCAGGCTCACACCACTGGCCCCAGCAAATTCCGGTCGATCCACCCCAAAGTGGGTTCCTAAGTCTCCGATTCCCGCTGCCGAGAACAGTGCATCGCAGGCTGCGTGGGCTACCGCGTCCCCATCTGAGTGACCGGAGAGCCCAATGTCATCTGGGAAGTGCAGGCCCGCCAACCACATGGGTCGGGACGGGTCATCGCTGACCGCGTGGACATCGATACCATTTCCGATACGTGGCAGATCCATGGCTTCCCTTGCAATGTGAAGTGCGGGCGTTGTTGGCGTAACCAGTTTGCTGACCACTTCTAGATCTTCTGGGTGCGTTACTTTCAGGGCCTGTTGTTCACCGGCCACCACCTGAACAGTTGTTCCGTAAGCGCGCACGATCGAAGCGTCGTCGGTGACTTTCTCCAGCTCGGCTTCGGTGTAGTGATCAAGTTGAGCATGAGCTGCGCGCAGTACCTCTGCGTCAAATCCCTGGGGCGTTTGCACCGCGCGCAAGGTGGAGCGTGCGGGAGTCTGCTCGATAAATTCGGGGCCATGACCGTCTTGTTGGGCAACAACAGAGATTGTGTCGGTCACTGCCAAGGCAGGGATCACGGCCTTTGTCTCGGGCGCTTCCAGCTCTTGAAGCACACGTTGATACAGTTCCACCGGCGCGAAGGCTCGGGCGGCATCGTGAACAAGAATGGTGGCTGCCTCATCGCTGACCAGTTGAAGGCCGCGGCGCACCGAGTCTGCTCGGCTTGCTCCCCCGGGCACGGTGCGAAGTTTGCTTCCATAACCCGCGAGTGCTGATTGCATGCGCTGATCATCTGGTGGGGTAACCACGATGATTTCGTTAATCTGCGCCACTTGCAGGATCCGGTCGATGGCATGTGCCGCCAAAGATTTGCCGGCTACTTGAACCAGTGCTTTTGGCATGCCGGCGCCTAGCCGTGTGCCCATGCCGGCTGCGACCAAGATCAAGCTCGAAGGATGCGATGGTGTTTGCTTCACACCGCTCAGCTTATCGCGTGGATCGGCGCTTCATTGGGGCCTTAACGGCAACAGCCGTGAAACGTTTAAACGTTTCACGGCAAGATGCGCGTAGGAGTTTTGTTTAAGCCGAAGCCAAAACCTCATCCAACAGGCCTTCAGCCTTGGTCTCATCCAGGTCCTTGGCCAGAGCCAATTCGCTGATCAATACCTGACGAGCCTTAGCCAGCATGCGCTTTTCGCCAGCGGACAGACCACGATCATTTTCTCGACGCCATAGGTCACGAACGACCTCGGCAACCTTGATGACATCGCCGGAAGCTAGCTTCTCGACATTTGCCTTGTAGCGGCGCGACCAGTTGGTCGGCTCTTCGGTAAATTCAGCACGAAGGACATCGAACACATGGTCCAAGCCTTCCTGACCTACCACGTCACGTACGCCAACAAGATCAACGTTCTCTGCTGGAACTTCGATGGTCAAGTCACCCTGAGCCACCTTGAGCTTGAGATACATTTTCTCTTCGCCCTTGATCTTGCGCATTTTGATCTCTTCGATCATTGCCGCGCCGTGATGCGGGTAGACAACAGTCTCGCCAACCTCAAAAACCATGTGGATAAACCCCTTTCCCATTGACTAGTCTAACATGTTTGCTCTCGACGAACTTGCGTTTGTGCCCGATATAACCGCGAATTCACGGGGAATCACCTCTTCCATTCGCAAGAGAAACATGGTAGGAAGAGAGTACGGCGATCGAAGTTCCAAACCTCTTATCCCAAACTTGGTTCTCTACTTCTTGTCGAAAAGCGTGTGTTGCACGTCGCTAAATCGCGTCTTTGTGTGAAAAACAGCTAGGCTTAGAGGTAATCGTGGTCTTTTTCGCGAGTTGCTCCTCACCCTAGGTGGAGTCGATTCGGTAGACCATGAACCGAAGCAACTCATTATTCTCACCGAGGAGTTAGTGTCGTGATCACCGCACGCATGACCGCTGGACGTCGCATTGCCGCGTCCCTCGCTGTGGCTGCCCTGGCATTCGGTGTCACCAGCTGTGGCGCCATCAACGAGCAGGCCACCAACACCGACTACGCTGCCAGCGATGGCATCAATGTCGACGTCGCCAAAGCACAGGTTCGTAACCTGATGTTCGTTACCAACAGCGATGGCAGCAAGGCCCGCTTGATCGGCACCGTGGTCAACGACAGCGATTCTGCTCTGACCTTGTCCGTCAAAGCCGCTAGCGCTACGCCAGTGACCATCTCGGTTCCAACCGACAAGTCCCTGAAGCTAGAAGATGACGCTAACCAGAAGGTCATTTCTGGCCTTGGTGTCAAAGCCGGCGAACATGCCGAGACTACCTTCACTTCCAACGGAGACACCGTGGACTTCAGCGTCCCAGTCGTAGACGGCACCCTTGCCGAATACCGTGACTTCGTACCAGGCGGTTCCGATGCAAAGGTAACCGAACACCTGAAGGCAACCGAGAGCCACGCGACCTCGGAGCACTAAACACCAACGATAAAGGGCCTCGGGAAAGAATCTATGGATTCTTTCCCGAGGCCCTTTCGCTTTAAGCGGTTACGCGCGGGGTGAGCAGTGCTAGACCACGAACTTGTAGCCCAAACCTCGCACCGTCACCAGATGCTCTGGCGTGGCAGGATCTGGCTCGATCTTTGAACGAAGACGCTTCACGTGGACATCCAACGTCTTGGTATCCCCCACGTAGTCGCTACCCCACACGCGGTCGATCAGCTGGCCACGGGTAAGCACGCGCCCGGCATTGCGCAGGAGCATTTCTAGCAATTCAAATTCCTTGAGCGGCATCGATACCTCGGTGTTATCCACCGAGACCATGTGCCGTTCCACATCCATGCGCACCGGTCCAGCGGTCACCACATTGCTGATCAGTTCTTCGGCCTCGCCCTGACGGCGAAGTACCGCACGGATGCGTGCGAGTAATTCTCGCGATGAGTATGGCTTGGTGACATAGTCATCGGCGCCGAGCTCCAGGCCAACCACCTTGTCGATTTCCGAATCCTTGGCGGTGAGCATGATGACCGGAACCTGAGAGTTCAGGCGAATCTGGCGAATCACCTCGGTGCCCGGTTGGCCCGGCAACATCAAATCCAGCAGCACCAGATCGGCGCCGTGGCGTTCAAATTCAGTGACGGCGACCAGTCCGTCATCAGCGATTCGTACTTCGAATCCTTCGCGTTCCAAGAGGAAAGACAGCGGGTCAGAGAGCGATTCCTCATCCTCTACGATCAATATGCGGGTCATCGTCGTCCTCCTTTGCGGTCTGAGGTTCGAGCCTCGACCGCTTGTTCCTTCATCATCTCATCGGCAAGAGCATTAGATCTGGCCGGTTCTTCATCCGCTAGGGGAAGTCTAAGGGTAAATGTGGAGCCATGGCCGGGCTGCGACCACAGCGATACTTCGCCGCCATGGTTGGCCAGCACGTGCTTGACGATACTCAGCCCCAGGCCGGTACCGCCGGTTTGTCGTGAGCGGGCCGAGTCGACGCGGTAGAAGCGCTCGAAGACTCGCTCTTGTTCCTCGGCCGAAATGCCTGGGCCTTGGTCGGTGACCGAGATCTGCGCGTAGCCATCACGCTGGCGGATACCAACGCCCACTTTGGTGTTTTCTGGCGAGTAGCGAATCGCGTTGTCGATCAGGTTGCGCACCGCGGTCATCAGCAGGTCCGGGTCGCCGAGAATTGGTTCGCTCAGATGGCCACCGACGGTAATGTCGATGCCCTTCTCTTCGGCCAATAGGTGGCTGCGGTCCACGGCCTCGGCCACCACACTGTCGATGTTCACTTCCTTGCCCTGCACAATTGCATCGCTGGCCTGAAGCCGGGAGAGCTCAATGATGTCCTGGACCAGCGCGGCAAGCCTGCGTGATTCCTTGTGCATCCGAGTGGAGAATCGAAGCACCGCGGTCGGATCATCTGCTGCTTCGGAGATTGCTTCGGAAAGCAGGGAAATAGCTCCGACCGGAGTTTTCAGTTCGTGGGATACGTTAGCCACGAAGTCATTTCGCATGGCTTCAGTGCGGGTGATTTCGGTGCGGTCATCGGCCAGCAGCAAAATATATTCATCGCCCAGTGGGGCCACTCGCACATGGACGATCAGCTGACCGGCGCCGAGCGTGGAGCGTTGTAATTCATATTGGCTTTCGGCAATCACGCCGTCTGCACGCACCTGGCGTACCAAGGCCAGAAGCTCGTTGTGCACGAGGGTGTGCCCGCGCACTAGCCCATAGGCGTAGGAGGCAGGATTGGCCCGCACAACGCCATCTACGTCGTCCAAGATCACGAAGGCGCGACCAATGACGGACAAGACGGCAGCTGCACCTTCTGGGAGTGCAGGCTCGTCAACCTGCGGCAGCCTAGCGGTCCTGCGTTGGGAAATTCGAAAAGCGATCACGCCAACGATTCCTAGGGCAAGACCGAGGGCACCGGCTATCAGAGTCGAGATCACATCGTTCACCCTTTTAGCCTAACTTCACCTATGGGTTCCTTCCCGCCTAAATGACGCAATTTTGGCCAAATCGGCGCGCTGTTCACCAAACGTTCACGTTTAGTGGCATATTCGTTAATCACCTGCTGACAGGGTGGAGTAAGACCCTCCACCATGCCATAAATCTGTTTTGGGGCGGTTGGCCCGTGCATGCAGGCCACCGATTGGCATGGGACCGACACTCGAAAGGAACTGCTATGCGCAAGGTTTTTCAGGCAGATCTACAACAAATCGGCGAAGAACTCATTGAGATGGCCAATCAGGTCGCTACCGCTATGGATCACGCATGGGATTCGTTGGCCAATGCCGATGTGGATCTAGCCCAGGAAGTCATCGCGGCTGACGCGAAAATTGATTTCCTCCAGAACCAACTAGATGAACGTGCCATCGATACCCTCGCACTTCAGGGACCGGTAGCCAGCGATCTACGCATGATCGTCGGCTCGCTGCGAATGAGCGCTTCGCTTGAGCGCATGGGTGACCTCGCACGCCACTTGGCTCAGCTAGCCCGCTTGCGCTTCCCACAGCCAGCGATCCCAGAGAAGATTTCTGCAACCTTTGCTCAGATGGCTGCGATTGATATTCAGATCGCCAAGGAAGTTGCCACGCTTCTTGATACTCGTGATTTGGCCATTGCGGCCAAGATTATTGAGCTGAACCATGAGGTGGACCGTTTGCACTCCAGCGTCTTCACGCAGATTGCTGCCGATGATTGGGACGCCACCGCACCAACCACCGTGGATGTTTCGTTGACCAGTCGCTATCTAGAGCGCTTCGGCGATCATGGTGTCTCCGTGGCCCGCAAGGTCACCTACCTGGTGACCGGCGAATGGGATCCGTCCGACGCCTAAACAGCGTATTTGCCTAAAAGCGAAGGCAGCCCACCAATTGGTGGGCTGCCTTTAGCATTCCGGCGCATTATTAGCGCCAGCGTAGAGCGGCTTTTAGCCTTCGCACTCTACGCAGAAACCTACGTTGCCTTCTTCGCGTACCAGCTGGGAGCGGTGGCGAATTAAGAAGCACGAGCCACAAATGAACTCGTCCTCTTTCTGTGGAATGACGGTGACCGTCAATTCCTCGTTGGACAAATCTGCACCTGGCAGATCCATTCCATCAGTGTGATCGGCTTCGTCGAGCTCGCGCACCACGGACTTTGCGTCCGGTGCGTTTGCGGACTTAACCGCATCCAGAGAAGCCTTACGTGCCTCAGCAACGTCTGGGCGGACTTCATCGTAATCAGTTGCCACGAATTGCATTCCTAACGTGAGCCATTGAGCCTATTCGAAATAGGAGATTACAGCATACTAATGCCAAAAATACAATCGTGTGCAGTTGTTTCGCTCACAGCCGTTGTTCCGCACCTCTTGCCGACTTAAAGTCAGAACGGCGGCACCGAAGTTCAAAAGCCTAAGCCCTTGAGTTTCGGTGCCGCCGAAAAGTGCGTTTTACTTGCGACCCTGGTTCGCGACTGCCTTGATGGCGTCAGCTGCTGCTGCAGGATCGAGGTAGGTTCCGCCAGCGGTGACCGGCTTGAAGTTGTCGTCCAACTCATAAACCAATGGGATACCGGTTGGGATGTTCAGCCCAGCGATATCCGCATCGCTAATGCCGTCCAAGTGCTTAACCAGCGCGCGCAGCGAGTTGCCGTGCGCGGTGACCATAACGGTCTTGCCAGCGCTCAGATCAGCCTTGATGTTTTCTTCCCAGTAAGGAAGCATGCGGTCAAGAACATCCTTGAGGCATTCGGTCCGCGGAGCGTTATCGCCCAGATCGGCATAACGCTCATCGTTGATCTGGCTGAATTCCGAGGAATCATCAAGTACTGGTGGTGGGGTGTCGTAGCTACGACGCCATTCCATGAACTGCTCTTCACCGTATTCTGCCAAGGTCTGAGCCTTGTCCTTACCCTGCAGCGCACCGTAGTGACGCTCGTTCAGGCGCCAGTCGCGGTTCACTGGAATCCAGGAACGGCCAGCAGCTTCCAACGCGAGGTTAGCGGTGACAATTGCGCGGGTGAGCAACGAGGTATGCAGTACCTCTGGCTTGTACCCTGCTTCTGCAAGTAGTTCGCCACCGCGCGAAGCTTCAGCGCGGCCCTGTTCGGTCAGTGATACGTCGTACCAACCGGTGAATAGATTCTTTTCGTTCCATTCGCTCTGCCCGTGGCGAAGCAAGATCAAAGTGTGACTCATACAATCTATCCTAGCCAATGCTGGTACCCGGATGCGCCAAGGTTAAGGACTACTCAATAATTGAGAAGACCCGCACCACCGTTTTGACGGGGTACGGGTCTTCAAAAATCTTTGGTTACTCAGCTGGCTCTAGTAGTTGTACCAGCCGCCGCCTTTGCCACTCACGGCAGGCTTTACATCGGCAAGGTAAACACACGCAATGCAGGCACCGATGAGCTGAAGGAAACCGATTCCGCCAGCGCTGAAAACGCCAAGCAAGGAAACTACGACGCTGGCGATGGTCAGCCCGGTCCAGAAGCCCTTGGTTCGTTTGCCTTCTTGGGCAAAGCGCTGTGTACCTTGGCGTAGGCAATCGATGAGCGCCCACAGCGCAAGGACTAAAATAACTACGCTCAGGGCCAACATCAGGTACTGCTCAATGCTTTGAGCGACAAACATCATTGACATACCTTCACTCTACCTTTGGCCTTTGTCGATTTTGGGCACTGCCACACCTCAGAGCTGTTCCAGCGCCTGCGAAAGATCAGCCCAGAGGTCCTCAACATCTTCGATACCCACCGAAAGTCGGATCAGGTTTTCTGGAACACTCACCGGTTCTGAGGCATGCCGGGCCCGACGTTCAGCCAGGGTCTCCACCCCGCCCAGCGATGTTGCGCCGGTGATCAGCTTAAATGCACCGATGACCTTGTCGGCGCCGTCAGCGCTGCCACCGACTTGGAAGGCGATGACCGCACCAAAGCCACTCATAAGTTTTGCTGCGCGTTGGTGCCCCGGGTCTTGTTTAAGTCCCGGGTAACGCACGGCTTGAACGTTGGGGTGTTCGCTCAAACGTTCGGCAAGGATCTGGCTGTTACTCTGTGAACGATCCAGACGCACCGCCATGGTGCGCACACCACGCAAGGCTAAGAAGGTATCCATCGGTGAAGCGATAGACCCGTGCAGGGTTCGGTAACCGTGCACGGTGTTGTGCAGCTTTTCATCACTGGTGACTACCGCACCCATGATGACATCGGAGTGGCCCGAGAGGTACTTGGTCACCGAGTGGACTACTACATCGGCCCCTTGGGTCAATGGCTGCTGCAACAGTGGGGTGGCAAAAGTATTGTCCACGATGGACAAGATTTCGCGCGCCTTGGTTTCTGCAAGAAGTACCGGGAGGTCTGCAACTTCAAGCATAGGGTTGGTCGGCGATTCAACCCAGAGCACGTGCGCGCCTTCCAGCGCGGCGATGACCTCGTCGGTATCGGCGATGTCTACCGGGCGGACGATCAAACGACCAGCGGCCTCCAGCTCGGAGGTTAACGCCAGCGAACCGTTATAGGAGTGCTTTGGCATAACCAGCACTCCCCCGGCTGGAACCAAGTTCAAGGCGGCAGCGATCGCGGCCATACCCGAAGAGAAAACCAGAGCCGGTCGCGCGGCAGCTTCCAGCTGACCCAATACTTCTTCAAAGGGATCCCAGCTCGGGTTGGAGAATCGTGCGTAGACACGTTCGTCAGCAGCAGCCAGACCCTGGGAGTGATACGTGGAGGTGAAAGTCACCGGGTAATTCACCGGGGCGTCAACGGCGTGAGCCGGTCGGCCACCTGCAACGATGAGGGTCTTTGGGTCCCACGCTGGGCGGGATGCTGATGGCGTGCTGCTGAAGTTCATGAGAAAAACTTTACGCTCAGCACAGGCACGTCCACGGATCGGTTTCATTACATTTCGAGATTTACCGTCCACAGCATGTGGGCGCATGTCAATGATTGGCTCGACCTTGGATAGGCTAGAGGGGTGAGTAACAAATCGAGCGCGCCGACCCCTGGGCTGTTCATCGTATTTGAAGGTGGCGACGGAGCGGGCAAGTCCACGCAGGTGGCCATGGCCCAGCAATGGCTTGAAGCCCGCGGGTCAAAGGTCATCACCACTCGTGAGCCAGGTGGAACCCAAATTAGCGAGTCACTGCGCTCTTTGGTACTCGAACATGGCCACGGTGAGATCGATTCTCGCACCGAGGCACTGATTTATTCGGCGGCCCGTGCCGCCCACGTACAACAGCTGATCACCCCGGCGCTAACTGCCGGCAGCCACGTTATTTGCGACCGTTTTGTTGATTCTTCCTTGGCTTATCAGGGAATGGGCCGAGCTCTTGGCTTTGAGGCCGTGGCCCAGATTAATGACTTTGCTACCAACGGGCTTAAGCCCGATGTGACGATCATTTTGGATATTTCTGCCGCTGACGGTCGTGCTCGACGGGTCGCTGCCGGTGGTGGTGTGGAGGCCGCGGACCGTCTGGAAGCTGAGCCCGACGACTTCCACGAACGCATCCGCAACGCCTTCTTGGACTTGGCTGCTCGCGAACCAGATCGTTACCTGGTACTAGATGCCACCGGTACCGTCGAAGAGCTGCACCTTGCTATCACCACGTACTTAGCGAGCCTGTTGTGAGTCGGCCGGTATTTGCAGATCTCGCCGGGCAGCAGCGGGTTATTCAGACCCTTACCGCCGAAGTTGACCGAGGTAATCCCACCCACGCTTGGCTAGTCACTGGCCCTCCCGGGTCAGGCCGTACCACCGCCGCTCGCGCCTTTGCCGCTGCGCTGCAGTGCACGAACAGCCCTGCTGGTTGTGGTGAGTGCGAAAGCTGCAAACTAGTGCAGTCTTCGGGACACCCGGACGTGTCCTTTATTTCTACGGACAAGTTCGAGTATCAGATCGCCGATGTCCGTCACCTGATCACCCGGGCGCAGGAAAGCACTAGCACCGGACGCTGGCGAATCATCATCATCGAAGATGCCGATCGTATGTCTGAACGAAGCACCAACGTCCTGCTTAAGGCCATCGAAGAACCTCCAGCACGGATGATCTGGATCCTCTGCGCTCCGTCCCCGGCTGACGTACTGGTGACCATCAGGTCGCGTTGCCGTGCGGTGAACCTTTCCGTTCCTTCAACCCAAGATGTGGCGGATCTTTTGGTGCGCCGCGATGGGCTCGATGAACAACAAGCCATGTTTGCCGCCAGGGTTTCGCAGTCGCATATTGGTGTTGCCCGGTTGTTGGCTCGGGACGAGCAGGCCCGCATCCAGCGCGAAAAGGTAGTCACCCTACCGTTGCACACCACCACCCTGCCTCAGGCAATGGCCGCTGCCGCGGAAATCTCCAAGCTTGCTACTGAGCGTGCCGAAAATATCACCGGCACCGATCTGCAACGCAAAACTGAACAGCTTCGTCACGCCAACGGAATTGGTCCTGAAGAGACCATTCCCCCAGGGTTGCGTAGCCAGTTTAAGTCCTTGGAAGAGGACGCTAAGCGCTTTGCTCGACGTGCCAGTTTTGATGCGCTGGACCGAACGTTGACCGACTTAACTACGTTTTTCCGTGACGTATTGAGCATTCAGCTTGGCACCGGTATTGAGTTGATCAACGAACATCTTCGCGAAAAACTTGAAAACTACGCTCGCGGACAAAACACCGAGAAATCATTAGCACAGCTCGACGCGATCAATCAGACGCGTAGCCGTCTGGCTGCCAACGTTAATCAACTCATGGCACTTGAAGCCTTGATGACCCGGTTGCTACCGCAGCCGGGCCGCCGCTAACCCCACTCAAGGAGACACTTAAAGTGCCTGTACGCTCGCTCAAAATGCAGTTAGCAGCCGTGGGGTCCGTTCTCGCCCTGATCGGTCTAACCAGCTGCTCAGCCGGATCATCCGTTCCAGAAGCCGATGGAACCAACGCAGCACCGAGCGCAAGTAGCGCAGCGGCCCCCAAGGGGCTGGAAACCTACTACTCCCAGAAGCTCGACTGGAAAGACTGCGGAGATGTACTTGAATGTGCAACGCTCAAAGTTCCACTGGATTACTCCGACCCCTCGGGTGAGAGCATCGAGCTTTCGTTGAACCGTCGCGCCGCAGAAAACGCCTCGGCGAATTTGCTGATTAACCCAGGTGGCCCTGGTGGCTCGGGCCTGGACATGGTCGAATCCTCGGTCCAGTCCATGTTCAGTGAGGATCTGCAGGCCGCTTACAACATCATCGGATTTGATCCACGTGGTGTGGGTAAGAGCTCCCCGGTGACCTGCCAAACCGATGCCGAAATTGATCAGGGCCGCCAAGAGAACTTGCGTGCTTGGTTGCCCGAGGATCAAACCCAAATCATCGAAGAAACCGATGACTACGCGGCGGACTGCACGGCCAACACCGGCGATCTCTTGGGACATGTTGACACCGTTTCGGCGGCTAAAGACATGGACGTCATCCGAGCAGCACTGGGTGATAAGCAGCTGGACTACCTAGGGTTCTCCTACGGGACGTTCTTGGGCTCAACCTATGCGGATCTCTTCCCTAAGAAGGTTGGACGCTTTGTGCTCGACGGCGCCATGGACCCAACCAGCCAGGCATCTGATCTGACCAAGGCACAAGCTGTTGGATTTGAAAACGAGATCGACGCATGGCTTGCCCAGTGTGTTGAGTCGGAGGATTGCCCGTTCAGTGGAAGCGTCGCCGAGGCGAAGGTTCAACTACAGCAGTTCTTCGCTCAGGTGGAAAACCAGCCTATGGTCTCCAGCGATGGCCGCACCGTTCCAATCATCGATTTTGTTAACGGTTTCATCTTGCCGCTCTATGACAATTCAAATTGGCCATACCTGACCGAGGCGATGGCTTCGGCTGTTAATGACGGCAACGTTGATAGCATTCTGGGCTTCGCCGATATAGCTGCTGACCGCCAAATCGACGGAACTTACTCGTCAAATTCTTCAGACGCTTTTACCGCCATCAATTGCTTGGACCGTCCGATGAACGCCAATAGCGATGCCATGAGCGAGGAAGCCACCGAGCTGATGCGCGTGGCCCCCACGCTTGGCAAGTACCTTTCTTACGGTGAAATCGCATGCGACGTGTGGGATCACAAGGCCTCGGGACATGCTGAAGAGCTGAATGCTCCGGGTTCAAATGAGATTCTGGTCGTTGGTACCACCGGAGACCCGGCAACCCCGTATAAGTGGTCGCAGTCGTTGGCCAAGCAGCTAGATAATGCTACGTTGTTGACCTACGAAGGTCATGGTCACACCGCCTACGGTCGGTCCAACGACTGCATTACTGACGCCGTTGATGGCTACCTCATCGATGGGAAGGGTCCAGCAGCAAATTCTCAGTGCTGATTGGGCATGTTCGTGTCATTCTCGTTTTGACGATCAGACAATTCCTCGGATAAAGTGACGTGGTGCCTGTTTGCAGGTACAGGCCTCCTTAGCTCAGGGGTAGAGCAGCTCCCTCGTAAAGAGCAGGTCGCCGGTTCAAATCCGGCAGGGGGCTCATGTGACGAAAAACCCGGAATCGTGCGGTGCACGATTCCGGGTTTTTCGCTTTCTAAAAGACGTCAATCTCAGACGTTGCTACCGCCAGAAACAGTGTAGTCGAGCGTAATCGCTCCACCGGTTGCGTAGTTGGGAACGTCTGCGGCAACAGCCTGACCTTCAGGAGAACTCATAGCTGCTCGGAAGTCATCTACATCGTTAAACTCGGCCTCAAAAACAGCGAAGTACGGGGCAGGGTTTCCCTTGGCATCTGGCGAAACATTCGTTGTGTAACGCCATGAACGCAACTCCGGAAGCTTCGTAGCTAGTGGCAGGTGAGTCGACTCGTAGTACTCGATGAACGCGGCGCGATCTACCGGCTCGGGATATAGAACGATGAGCTTATGCATGGTGTTTTCTCCTCATGAGCGCTGGTTTGAGCGATGGTGTAAATGTGGTCCTTGGCTTCAGATGAAGCCAAGGACCACATAGTTACTTAGGACTGAGCTTTACTCGAAGTCAGCGGTTGCTGGATCGGCTGCAATACGACCTTCTGCACCTCGGTCCAAGGTAGCAATTGCTTCGATATCTTCAGCGTCAAGCTTCACGTTCAAAGATTCGAAGTTCTCCACGATGCGTGAGTCAGTCACCGACTTAGGGATCACCACGTTACCCAATGCCAAGTGCCAAGCGATGACTACCTGCGCCACCGTTGCTTCGTGCTTTTTAGCGATCTCGGCAAGCAGTGGTTCCTTGAGCAGGTCTCCGCCCTGGCCCAGCGGGGACCACGCCTGGTGCAGGATGCCATGCTCTGCTTCGTAGGCGCGAAGTTCTGCCTGCGGGAAGTATGGGTGGGTTTCAACCTGGTTGATCACTGGGCGAACACCGGTTTCGGTGTACAGCTCTTCAAGTGCTTCCTTGGTGAAGTTGCAAACACCAATGGACTTGGCCTTGCCGTCCTTCTGAAGCTGGATCAGTGCCTTCCAAGTATCCACGTAGGTGCCACGCTTGGGCTGCAACCAGTGAATCAGGTACAGGTCTACATATTCCAAGCCAAGACGTTCCAGCGATGCGTCTGCTGCAGCGATGGTCTTGTCATATCCCTGATCTGCGTTCCAGACCTTGGTGGTGATGAAAAGTTCTTCACGAGCAATTGAGCTAGCGGCAACGGCACGGCCTACGCCGGCTTCGTTTCCGTAGATCTTCGCGGTGTCGATGTGACGGTATCCAGCTTTCAGCGCCTTGCCGACAGCAACTTCTGCTTCCTCGTCTGCAACCTGCCAAACGCCGAAGCCCAGCTGATCGATGGTGTTTCCGTCGAGGAACTTACTTGATGGTATTGATTGGGTCATGAAACCAACTTAGTTCACGAATCGACCCAAATTCTAGGATCACCGCTGAACTGATCGGTAATTCTCAATTATTCATTATTAGCGAACATTTGGGCCGCTCGGCTGACATCTTCCTTAACCAACCGTGCACGGTGTTGCACCGAGTTGATATCAATTTGCCCTCCGGCTTCGGCCTGCATTCTCATCATCGCAATGACCTGTGCGGTGGTGGCCAAATCGTTGGCCGACTTGGTGAGACTGCGGTGAACGCCTGCGGTGGCTTGCGGGATCTGCTCGTCGTCGCTCGGCGTGATTCGCTGAGCGGTAGAACAGATCTGACGAACCGTTGGCAACAGGTCGGCCATCTCATTGGCCTCTTTCACCAGCTGGTTATACACCTGGTCATCTGCAATTCCCTCGATCACTTGGAAGACCCGATCCAATGAACGCTGGAACCGGTCGTGGGCGCGACGCCAGACGCCCTCGCCAAGTTCGCGAGTGGCTGCGCGCTGCGCGCGAAGTCGTGAAAAGAACGCCATGACACTTCTCTACCAGAGATGAACAAAGATCAACGCTTCTAGCCTACCGGGAGCGGAGCACCAGCAAGCTTGTGAAAACGACATAAAACGAAACCGGCCTCGATCCATCCGCCAATGCAGATAGATCGAGGCCGACACGCAGTGCACCTAGCAGCAACGCCCTTCAGGGTTTTTTTCTTGCCAGTCGGTGTAGTCCTTCCAGAACTCACGCTCGTTCATTGGTTGCTGATCAGGATGATTACGTTGGTGGTGCTCCAGGTAGTGCTGATACTTATCGGCACCAAGAACCCCATCAACAAATCTTTTGGCCTGTCCCAATCGCTCCAATAACGAGGCCACGACTAGTGTCCGCCGCGCTGAATTTGAGCTTCGGCCGGAACTTGCTTCCAAGCCTTCTCCAGTTCCTTCTCAGCAGGTGAAGAAATCAGACCAGCTGGTGCGTACATCTTCGATGGCACAGCGCGATCTTCGGTATTGTTTCCGCCTCCGTTGCGCTTTGCCTTGATGGTGGTAAGAATCGCAGAAACGATCACAATCGCAGTGAGCAGCAAGAACAATACCGAAAGCCATCCCTGAACTCCGGTGTTGCGTACCACTGCTTCCATGGCTTCAACAGTCTTGGCCGTTCCCAGCGAGGTTTCGCCGTTGGCCAGCGCCTCTTTGTAGGCGTTGTGGTTCGCGAAGTAGCCCACCTTGGTGTTGGTCGAGAAGATCTTCTGCCAGCTCGCAACGAAGGTGACTGCGACGGTGAAGACCAACGGAACAGCAACCACCCATAGGTACTTAAAGTTGTTCTGCTTGGCGATGATCGCCATAACCACTGCCAAGGCAATGGCGGCTAGGAGCTGGTTAGCGATACCGAACAGTGGGAAGAAGGTATTGATGCCGCCCAGCGGATCGGTCACGCCGAGGATAAGGATGTATCCCCAGCCGGCCACCATGATTAGCGTGCAGATCCACACCCCGGGACGCCATGAGGTGTTCTTGAACTTAGGGAAGAAGTTACCGATGGTGTCCTGCAGCATGAAGCGCGCTACACGGGTACCAGCATCCACCGCGGTGAGGATGAACAGTGCTTCAAACATGATTGCGAAGTGATACCAGAAGCCCATCATCGCGGTGCCGCCGAACCACTGATGCATGATGTGCGCAATGCCCACTGCCAAGGTTGGAGCGCCACCGGTACGCGAAACCACGTTGGTTTCACCGACGTTGGTGGCCAGTTCGGTCAGCGTATTGGGCTGCAGGTTGACGCCGGATAGCCCCAGCGAGTTCACAAAAGCTACCGCGGTTTCCACGGTCCCACCGGTGGCAGCCACCGACGAGTTCATCGCGAAGTACACACCACGGTCAATCGAGATCGCAGCGACCAGAGCCATGATGGCAACCATGGATTCCATGAGCATGCCACCGTAGCCCAAGAAGCGGGTCTGCTTCTCCTTCTCGACGAGCTTCGGGGTGGTTCCCGAGGCGATCAACGCGTGGAAGCCAGACAAAGCACCACAGGCGATGGTGACAAACAGGAATGGGAAGATGTGTCCGCTAACCACCGGTCCGTCGGCGCGTCCGGCGTACTCGGAAAATGCTGGAACGGAGATTTCAGGGCGAACAATGATGATGGCCAGAGCCAGCAGACCAATCACACCGATTTTCATGAAGGTGGAGAGGTAGTCGCGTGGAGCCAACAGCAACCATACGGGCAGCACTGCGGCGATAATACCGTAGATGATGATGGCCCAAGCAATGGTGGTGCGATCCAAGTGGAAGAATTCAGCACCCCACGGCGATTCAGCAATCCAGCGACCGGAGACGATTGCGAACATCAACAGCGCAAAGCCGATGACGGAGATTTCCAAAACCTTGCCCGGGCGGATGAAGCGCAGGTAAATACCCATGAACAAGGCAATCGGGATGGTCAGGCCCACAGAGTAAACGCCCCATGCCGATTCGCCTAGTGCATTAACCACAACCAGCGCCAAGATGGCGGTAATGATGATCATGATGGTCAAGGTGGCAATCAAGGCCGCCGTGCCACCAACTAGTCCAAGCTCTTCGCGGGCCATCTGACCCAGCGAACGTCCACCGCGACGCATCGAGAAGAACATCACCAGGTAGTCCTGCACCGCACCGGCGAGCACCACACCAACAATGATCCAGATGGTGCCTGGCAGGTAGCCCATTTGGGCTGCCAAGATCGGGCCGACCAGTGGTCCAGCACCAGCGATAGCCGCAAAGTGGTGACCAAAGAGCACTCGGCGGTCGGTTGGCACAAAGTCACGACCGTTGTTTACGGTCTCCGCGGGGGTCGCACGGAAGTCATCAGGCTTTGTAATCTTGCGCTCGATGAATTTCGAATAAAAACGGTAAGCGATCAAATAGGTAGCAACGGCTGCAAAAACAAACCAGATTGCGTTGATGGTTTCCCCGCGCGAAAACGCGAGGATTGACCAGGCGATGCCACCGACCAGTGCGATAGCGATCCAGACGGCGATCCGCAAAGGAGTCCAACGTTTTTCTTCGTGTTGGGCAACTTCGGGATCAACGCCTGCTGGGGGCAAGGTATTTTGGGCACTCAATGCGAGCATCCTCCTCAAGACTTAGCAAGTGATGTGCGTGACTGCCCTTTATCAGACCGGTCACACCGTTATGACTACTGTGTCACTTTACGCGCCTGAGGAAGTTTCGGCTAAACCTTAACGACGATTTTTCCGGTGTGCTCACCCGAGTCGAAATACTCATGTGCACTGGTCAGATCGGAGAACTCGAAGGTCTTGGAGACGTTGATAGACAGTTTGTCCGCTTCGACCAACGGCAGTACCCGTGCGACGGTCTGCTTAATGATCTGAGTCTTTTCATCCAGCGGTCGAGCGCGAAGCGTCGTGGCGATCACCCGTGCGCGCTTAGCCAGCATCATCCCCAGATTCAGTTCAGCCTTGGTACCACCCTGAAGTCCGATCACGACTACTCTGCCTCCAACGGCGAGCGCCTTGATATTACTCTCTAGGTACTTGGCGCCGATAACGTCAAGAATCAGGTCCACACCTGCCCCGTCGGTCAGTTCTTTGACCCGCTGTTCAAAATCTTCTTCGCGGTAATTGATTCCCTCATCCGCTCCAAGCTGTGCGCAGTACTCCAGCTTTTCTGCTGAGGATGCGGTAACAAAGACTCGGGCGCCGGCCGCTTTGGCCAGCTGGATGGCCATGGAACCAATGCCGCCGGCCCCGCCGTGGATCAGCAAGGTTTGGCCTTCAGCTAGACCGCCCTCGATGAAGAGGTTAGAAACTACCGTTGCGGCAACCTCGGGTAGCGCCGCTGCATCGGTGCTCGAAAGATTCTCTGGGATATTGATGAGCAGCTCGGCGGGCACGTTGACGTACTGGGCGTAGCCCCCACCTGCTAACAAAGCCGCCACGCGCGTTCCTGTGCTCCAGCCGATGACGCCCTCTCCGAGTTCCACGATCGTCCCGGAGACCTCCAGACCAGGGATGTCACTAGCCCCGGCAGGTGGCGGGTAGACGCCCTTGCGCTGTTGCACGTCGGCACGGTTCAGGCCGAATGCTTCAACCTTGATCAGCACCTCACCTGCGCCTACCTTTGGAATCGACCTTTCGGTGAGTTCGATAACCTCTGGTCCGCCACCACCGTTGTAGATATAAGCCTTCATCGATTCACTCACGGATCTCAATTCCTTTCATCGGGGGTTCATGCCGTATACTTTTTCGGGTTGGATGGTTGTCCGAGCGGCCGAAGGAGCTGGTCTTGAAAACCAGTAGGCGGTAACCCCGTCTCATGGGTTCAAATCCCATACCATCCGCGTATTGAGTGAGGCGGGCTGATCTTAGGATCAGCCCGCCTCACTGTTTAAATTCGTTCTGTCGGCAAGCCTTCGCCTACTAAGAATCCTGCCAGACGCGCTACTTCGTTGGCCACATGGGTGGCATCTTTCAGCGTTCTAGCTGCGGGATTGTTCAGGTCTCCTGCTTGAGCAGCAATCGCTGTCCCCCACTGAGCTGAGGACAATTGCAGGCCCAGCACAAAAATACCGCGGTGGGCGAGGCCTTCGGAGTTGACCAGACGGTACGGTTCGCCGACTACATCAAAGCCGGACCCCGGAAGGGTTTCACCTTCTGAGTTACGCCACGTGTGCACACGTCCCACATGATCGCTAAGCAATTGTTTGATCAGGGGGGTGTTGTTTTGTAACACTCTGTTGCTTGGCATCATCGCTTCGCACATAGTTCGGGCAGTATGCACTTCGGCATCAACCCAAGGTGATGACGCGGTGAATTGGCCAGAAACTTCGTCAAAGGTAAATTCAGGTTCCGGGCCAACAAAGGTCACGACCCCAGCGCGTGAGAGTGCCAGTAACTGTTCAATACGTTCTAGCGGTGGGCCGGAGGCCAGCCCCTCCACCAACGGTTCAAAGTGAGCTTGGATTTCTTCAATTCTGGACTGCTCATCAACTACGCCGTTGACGATCAGTTCCTTGACCAGCATTCGTCCCGCATTCATTGTCATGATCGCGCACGACAATGGATCGTCCAGTCCTCCGGCGCTGTGCTGTGCGTTGTCAACTAGATAGTCTTGTACAGCCTTCTGGTACTCCTCGTTGGAGGCAAACCCGATCTCTTCAAAAGGCTTTGCGAGCTTCGGGACGTCCAACCACTGAATTTCGGGGAATTGCGCAATGAACTTCCGCAATTCTCCCAGCCATACTTGGCTACCTTCTCGGTGTTCGGCAGACAAGATGTTATCTACTTGTTCAATAAATCCTTCGGCCGAGAAACCCTCAGGGACTCCACAACTTTGGGCGCTCTGTTGATAGTAGGCAAAGAGCACATCTCGATGCAGGTTGGGCCAGATATGACGGGAGAACTCCAAAGTGGCCTGCGGATTGGTGGACCTCAGCTCGGCCAGATGACCGATCAAGTCCGGCACGTCAAAGAACCGTAGCTCGATTTCTTCTGGGATGAACTGATCAACTACTGGCTTACCCCAGTACGGAGTGCCACGTCTGGAAGCAACAATTAGTTCTGGTTCTCTTCCCGCGGCGACGTATTCCAACCGGTGACCTGGATCAGTGGAAACCTCACGGAAAAGCCCACCGCGCCCCAGCGTTAGCTCTGCCATGGTGTCAAAGAAATTTAACCCCAATCCGCGGATCAGCGCAGGCTGACCGGGGGCAAATTGATCAAAGTCCATATCGGCAGGAACATTAGGACCAAGGTATACAGCCCCGGATGTAGTTGCTGCTTCTTGCAGCTGCTTCTGCCATGGATTCAGGTCAGCACTTTGGTGCCCCAAAGCAAGGACAACTGCGTCAACCGCCATCATCTGCACTTCAGAACTACCAGCAGTTCTTTGGAACTCCAGCTGATATCCGCTACCTTCTGGCCTCACAGCCAAAACTTCAGCTGCCACATGTTCTACGCTGAACGACTCGTGCGCTTGAAGGGCAGCACAACTGCTGTCAAAAACGTGTTCGAGGTACTCGCCGTAGATGGCTCGTGACGGGTAAGTGCCGGCATCTATGTTCTTGATGCTCTTGGCATGCTCTTCGGTGAGTTTCCGTCCATCACCGTGCAGTTCCACAAACTGTTGAAAGCTCAACCCAGGCTCGACTGAGGTACGTTCTGGAGCCACCGTAGGGAACGAAGCTGGGGTGTTCATCCAGAAGTTCTCGGACTGGTGCGGATTCCAGACGTGCCCTGAGCCGGGACGGAAGGGATCCAAAACCACGATCTTGAGATTGCCGTCTTTGGGCGCTAGCTTCGAGGACAGGTCAGCAAACCTTTCCACGACGCTAGTACCGCGCGGACCGGCCCCGACGACAGCCAGGGTGTACTCATTCTTGAGGTTCTGCATTTTGGTGCTCACCCCTATAGGTTATTACCTTTAGGCCAGCTCACGAGCCCTAACGCATAGACTATGCCCATGACTGACCAAGTTTCTGATGTAACCGGTACCGATCCATATTCTTGGCTTGAGGCAATCCACGACGAGACCGCGCTGAGTTGGGTGCGTGAGCAGACGGCGCGAACTGAATCTGAACTCTATGACACTTCATTCGATCAGCAGGTTCAGCAGATCAAAACGGTGCTCGACGCTCAGGACCGCATTCCCATGGTGAGCAAGCGTGGCGAGTACTATTACAACTTTTGGCGCGCTTCAGAACACCGCTTGGGCTTGTGGCGCCGCACCACTTGGCAGTCCTACCTCAGCGACGAACCACAGTGGGAAATCTTGTTGGATCTTGACGCCTTGGCGATCAGCGAAGGACAGGAATGGCACTTTGCCGGTTCCTCATTGCTGCGTCCCCAGGGCGCGGAACCTTATGAGCGCGCGCTACTGCGTCTGAGCCCCGACGGCGGCGACCAGGTACGCATTCGAGAATTCGATTTGAGCAGCAAGTCTTTTGTTGAAGACGGGTTTGATTTTCCCGTGGCCAAAACTCATGCTTCCTGGATTGACCGGGATACCTTGCTTGTTGGCTCTGCGGGCAGTGAGCAATTCACTACCCGCTCCACTTATGCCAGCACCCTGCGCCGGGTGGGCCGAGGTGTAAGAATTGAAGACGCCCCGGTGATTTTCGAGGTCAAAAAGGACCATGTTGCGGCGTTCGGCTACTTCGATTCCACACCCGGTTTTGAGCGTGTGATCACCACCGACGCCATCGACTTCTACCGTTCGCGCACCGGTTTCATCCTAGAGGGCGCACACCACGTAATTCAGGTTCCCGATGATGTTCAGGTGAGCTTGCACCGCCAGTGGGTTCTGTTCGCGCCGCAGACCGATTGGGAGCACCAAGGCCAGATCTTGGTTGCAGGTTCGTTGGCCATTGCCCGGCTAGAGACATTTCTTGAAGACGGAACCATCGACAAGGTGCTATTCGTCCCTGACGGGAGCAATGCCCTTGAAGGACTGAGCTTCACCGCGAATTACCTTTTGCTTACTGTGTTGCAAGATGTTGCGTCGCAGGTTCGAGTCATCAGCCTGACAGAGAATTTCAATGAAACGCTGATGCCCCTAGCGGACCCGATGCTCAATATTTCCGTTGGAGCCGTTGATGACGAAGATGAGACCGCCGCAGATGACTACTGGATGACCATCACCGGGTTCATCACTCCCACCACCTTGTTGCGTGGGACTGTGGGCTCCCACGGCACCGTAGTGAAAAGATCGCCTGATCGTTTTGATGCAACAGGTCTGGAAGTCACACAGCACTTCGCAACGTCGGCGGACGGGACAAAGGTTCCATATTTCCAGGTAGCACCGGAAAATTTGGTTCTTGACGGGAAAAATCCTGTGCTCATGGATGGCTACGGTGGATTCCAACACAGTATGACTCCGGGTTATGCCGCAGCTATGGGCGTAGGTTGGCTTTCGCGCACGAATGAAACCGACCGCCGTGCGATCTACGTAATGACCAATATTCGAGGAGGCGGCGAATACGGTCCAACGTGGCACCGTGCGGCTCTTCGGGAAAAGCGTCACCGTGCCTATGAAGATTTTGCGGCCATCGCAGAGGACCTAGTGACACGTGGCGTAACCAGCCGCGAGCATCTATCGGCCACAGGACGCTCCAATGGCGGATTGCTGATGGGCAACATGATTGCTGGCTACCCGCAACTATTTGGTGCTATTTCTTGCGGTGTACCGCTTTTGGATATGAAGCGTTACACACAGCTGGCAGCGGGTCATTCATGGATCGCTGAATATGGCGATCCAGAGAAACCCGAGGATTGGGAGTTCTTACGTACTTTCTCCCCGGTGCATCGACTCAGTGACCAACCACATCCGGTTGATGACTATCCAGCGACTTTGATTTGGACCACAACTTCTGATGACCGGGTCGGCCCCTCGCAGGCGCGCATCATGGCCGCCAAGATGATGGACCTAGGCATCAAAAATGTGCGGTATCACGAGCCTGAAGGCGGTGGCCATGCAGGTTCGACGGACAATGAATCAACGGCGAAAATGCTTGCCACAAGTTACGAATTCCTGTGGCGAAAAGTGCATTAGCTCTCTCGTTTTGGAACACTCGCCTATCTTCAGGTAGGCTAGATTCTGCTGGAAACAGCGGATGGACACGTGCCAGAGCGGCCGAATGGACTTCACTGCTAATGAAGGGTCGGGCTAAAACTCGACCGGGGGTTCAAATCCCCCCGTGTCCGCCATAAAACCCCTACTTCGGTAGGGGTTTTTGTTTCTGCAGGGCATCGCGATACCCGCCTGCACCAACAATTACTTGATACCAAAAAGGACGCCTCCGAGCATCATGCTCAGAGGCGTCCTTTGAGGGTTAACGGCTTCGGCCGCCAGTGCCTAAATCAGTCATTGCGCTTCACGAAGGTCTGCAGCATGTTCTGCACAATATCCTTAGGTAGCGAGGTATGACGGACGATAATTTCTGACATGCGATCAAGGTCCGTATCGGCAATGGCTTCAAATAAGGCTTCACGGTCAGCTTCAGGCAGTTCCGCCGCGTCAAAGTGAACTGGACCGTCTGGGCCTTGTCCTTCGAATTTGAAATCAGCAACATTGCCGTTGGCACTTGCACCGGACATTGGCGAAGTCGCTATCATCCGCTCCAAGTCATCAACTGGCAAACCGGTGTAGCCGTGCAAAATCTTTGCCGCTTCTTCAAAGTTTGAATCGCGGAGCATGGAGAAGAGCTGATCATACTCATTGGGCGGAAGCTGTTCGCTGGAGAATTCACGGCTTTCGCCGTCAAGTTCGAAGGCCATTTTGAAGTGAGTCGCACTTGGCTCGTTTTCGGAACCGAACTGTTCACTCCACTCGCTAGGTACAATCCAGGTATCAGCGTCCGAACCTAGTGTGGCCTCTTGCTCATTACCGCTAGCAGCTTCTCGGTCTTCCCGTTCAACCTGAGCTTCCAGCTTGTCGCTCAAGGCCTGAATTTCAGCGTCGTCCGATGGTAGCTCCTTAGCCGGGGCAACCTGAGGGTATTTATCGAGGCTGCGAACCGCGATGACGCAGTCTTTCACCGATTCACCGGTAGCCGCGCGATAGTTTTGCACGGCCCCCATCACGTCGCCTTTAGCAAGATTGCGGTAGACGGAATTGCGGGCAGAATCATCTAGTTTCGCGTTGGCAGCTTCAGCCACTTCACGGGAGATAGCTTGCGCAACCTGCGCAGAGTTTTTCTTCCGTAATGCCTGCAGACCGAAGTAACCCAAGGCAATCACTGCGATGATGACAACGAGCCAGATGATAATTTCCATACCTCCAGACTACTTCTTTTAACTGTGCAATTACCCGGCTACGCCCAAAGTGAAAGGCAGGACACCCGGCGCGCCAGCAATTCGTAAAGCCCGCCCAGCCATAGCGATCGACCAGCGCGAATCAACAAGATCATCCACGAGCAAAACCGGACCCGGCGCACCCGAAACCAATTGTTCCAACGCAGCTGGAAGTTCAAAGGCATCTGCCACCGCAGCAACGCGGAATGCCGAGTTACCTCCGGAGCCATTTTGTGGGCCGGAGCCGCGGTACTCAAGCTGACCTAGATAGCGCAACCGGCCAACCTCGGCCAGGCTCTGAGCCAACGAGGTAATGAGTTGTGGCCGCTTATTTGACGGCATGGCAACCACACCAACGGGCCGTTCTTCCCAATTCCATTCGGCTAGTACCTTGATGCAGGCATCCACCATTGGCTTATCAATGGGATTATCGGTGGGGTCGGCAAATAGTTGACGCAGTCGATTGCCCCACCCGAGGTCGGTAAGACGAGCCAATGCCCGTCCATTGGAGATCTGCTCATCAACCGGAATTTTTCCCTTGAGCGTGTATCCCAAGCGGTCCAAACCCGATGGGTAGAGCTTACGTGGTTCAATCGGGATTCCCACGCGGCCCAGCGCCGCTTGGGCGCTGTCCTTAGAGTCTTCAGGAATATGATCGTCAAACCAGACACCGGCACAGTTATCGCAGCGTCCACATGGTACCGAACGCGGATCATCCAAGGCTTCGGTCAAGAATTGCATGCGGCACCCACGAGTATTTTCGTAGGTGACCATCAGCGTTTGTTCGTGCACCCGGCTCTGGGCCACACGCTTGTATCGTTCCGCGTCGTAGCTCCACGGCATGTCGGTGCGCATCCATCCGCCTGCAACACGTTCCACCGCGCCATCAACTGCTAGTACCTTGAGCAACAGCTCCAGAGGAGAACGGCGCAGATTCACTGCGCTTTCCAACGCCGGCACGCTCATCGCCCCGTCGGTGCCTGCTAGCGCTTCTAGTACTTGGGTGGCACGGACTTGGTCCGGCATGGAACTGGTCGCAAAGTACTCCCAGATCTCCGAGTCATCTGGGCCAGGAAGCAATAGAACATCCGCATTCACACTGCCACGACCGGCACGACCCACCTGCTGGTAGTAGGCCACCGGAGAGCTGGGTGCGCCAATGTGCAGCACAAATCCGAGGTCTGGCTTGTCAAAGCCCATACCAAGGGCGCTAGTTGCGATCAGCGCCTTAACCACATTGTTTTTTAGTGCTTGTTCTAGCCGTTCGCGTTCCTCTAGGTCGGTGCGCCCGGTATAGGCCGCGACTTCATGACCAGCTTCGCGCAACAAGCGAGCAATATCTTCGGCTGCAGAAACGGTCAGCGTGTAGATGATGCCTGAGCCGTTAAAATCATTGATATGGCTGAGCAACCAGGCCAATTGCATCCGTGGAGAAGGCAATCTCAGTACGCCAAGTCGAAGTGAATCTCGCGCAAGGGTGCCACGCAAGGTGAAAACTTGCTCGGTCCCGCCGGCCAGTTGTTCAGCCACATCTTCTACGACGCGACTGTTGGCAGTTGCGGTGGTGGCAAGAACAGGAAGGCCCTTAGGCAACTTGGCAATCAAGTCTCGGATACGCCGATAGTCGGGACGGAAATCATGGCCCCAGTCTGAGATGCAGTGGGCTTCGTCAATAACCAGCAGACCTAGTCGTTGCATCAGCATTGGTAGCTGTTGCTCGCGGAATGATGGATTATTCAGGCGTTCTGGCGACACCAGCAGCACATCAAGTTCGTTGCGTTGCAGCTTTTCAAGAATCTCGCGCCATTCGAGCACGTTGGCTGAGTTGATGGCGGCGGCCCGTACCCCTGCACGCTCGGCCGCGGCCACCTGATCACGCATGAGAGCCAGCAATGGAGACACGATCAAGGTGGGCCCATAACCCTGCTCACGCAAAAGGAGTGATGCGATGAAGTAGACCGCTGACTTTCCCCAACCGGTGCGCTGTACAACCAGGGCACGACGACGTTCGGCCACCAAAGCTTCGATTGCTTCATACTGGCCGTCGTGGAATTGTGCCTCGGGGTTTTGCACCAGAGCGCGCAGTTTCTGCAGAGCCAGGGTTTTCAGATCCACTTGCATTGAGCCATCCATGACTTCAGTATTTCAGTTTCCTCCCCTGAATTAGGATCCAGACGTGGCGATTTGTGCACTAACAACGTTTTGGATAGCATCCAGAGCCCGATTTAGCGGAAGTGTTAGGCATTTCCCATCCACAATCGCCCCATTCTCGCTGATTTGAATCAGTCAAACCGGTAGGCTGAATGATGTGAGTGAAGAAATTGATCTTAATCAGAGCTTTAAGGCCTACGACGTCCGCGGCGTAGTCGGCGAAAGCCTGAACGCCGAAGCAATCGAAGCTATTGGCGCGGCCTTTGTTGATGTCTTGTCCCTGTCGGGCAAGGACGTATTGGTGGGTGGCGACATGCGCCCATCCTCTGCAGAATTTGCCCAGGCGTTCGCCCGTGGTGCTACCTACCGTGGCGCTAATGTCATCATGCTCGGCTTGATCTCCACCGACGAGCTGTACTTCGCTTCGGGCAAGCTTGATGCTGCTGGCGTGGTGTTTACCGCCAGCCACAACCCAGCCCAGTACAACGGCATCAAGATGTCCACTTCTGGTGCTCGTCCGATCTCTTCGGCCACGGGCCTGTTTGATATCCGCGACGTGGCACAGCAGTACCTGAACGAGGGACTGCCAGTTTCCGGCGATACCCCGCAGGGAAGCATCACCGAACGCGACGTCTTGGCTGATTACGCGGCATACCTGCGTGAACTGGTTGATATCTCATCCATCCGCCCGCTGAAGATCGTGGTGGATGCAGGCAACGGCATGGGCGGCATGACCACCCCTGCAGTACTTGGCGACACCGTACTTTCAGCACTACCGCTTAATATCGTTCCCTTGTACTTTGAGCTGGATGGCACCTTCCCTAATCACCCAGCCAACCCACTGGAACCAGAAAACCTCAAGGACCTTCAGGCTGCGGTGCTCGAGCACGGCGCCGACATGGGCCTAGCCTTCGACGGCGACGCGGACCGTTGCTTTGTTATCGACGAGCGCGGCCTTCCGCTGTCCCCTTCGGCAATCACCGCCTTGGTTGCTGTTCGCGAAATCGCTCGCGTTCAGGCAGCTGGCGAAGAGAACCCCGTGATCATCCACAACCTGATCACCTCCAAAGCAGTGCCTGAATTTGTCACCAAGTCCGGTGGCACCCCGGTGATGACCCGTGTGGGCCACTCCTTCATCAAAGCTGAGATGGCAAGTCAGGGCGCGGTATTTGGTGGCGAGCACTCGGCGCACTACTACTTCCGCGACTTCTACAACGCTGACACCGGCATGCTGGCAGCCATGCACGTTTTGGCAGCCCTCGGTGAGCAGGATCTGCCACTGTCGGAACTCGGCGCCGAATACGAACCCTACGTTGCTACCGGAGAAATCAACTCCGAGGTAGAAGACAAACAAGGCGCTACCGCTCGAGTTCTGGCCCACTTTGACGGGGAACCTGTTGATGTGATGACCATGGATGGCACTACCATTTCGGCAAAGGACGGCAGCTGGTGGATCAACCTTCGCCCGTCCAACACCGAGCCGTTCCTACGTTTTAACGGTGAAGGCCGCACCGCAGAAATCATTGAGCCCCTCCGCGATACCGTCTTGGCGATCGTGCGCGGAGAGAACGTCACTAACTAGCAAGGGGAAGACATGAATCTCGAATCATTGGATGAGGGCGTCAAGGACGCACTGAATAAAGTCTTGGGCACCGCGCTAGGCGTGGCTCGCGAGCAGCTCGAAGAGCAGGGCGTTTTCCTTCCCTTCGCGATCGCGCTGGAACCAAAAGACGATGAAAGCGAGCCAGAGCTACGTCTGATCGCAGTACCACCAACGGATGATCCAGAAGATCCGGATGCTGACATCGATACCGAAGCCATGGCTGCTGAACTGGTTGAGGTTTTGAACCAGCAGGGCACCCACTTTGATGCCATCGCTATCGCTTCTGATGTTCTACTTCAGGAAAACGACCGCGACGCCATCCACATCGTTGCCGAGCACCGCGTGGGCGCTGCCCTCGCTATCGTTCAGCCATACACGATGCCAGCTGAGCCAGGTGGCGAGTGGATTTTCGATGAGCCTGCTGCCGAATCGGCCGAGGCCATCTGGGCCAACGCGCAGTAGATCTCACTTGGTGATTTCGGGGTCAGCATAGTGACTATGCTGACCCCGAAATGCTTTTCCCACGTAAAGTATGAATTATGAAACTCAGTGCCTTTACCGACGTGTGCTTGCGAACCATTATGGTTTTGGCAACGCCGGGCACCGGGCAATTGACCAGCCGTGAGATTGCCGATTCCGTAGGGGTTCCCTACAACCACGTTGCCAAGGCCGTCCTGGAACTGCGCACGCTGGGAATTCTGCAGGTCGCTCGCGGCCGCAACGGTGGCGCGACATTGAGCAGCCGAGCGCTGAGCTTTTCCCTCGGCGGGCTGTTGCGCAAATTGGACAAGCGCACCGATATCGTGGATTGCTCCGATCATGACGCCCAAACCAATTGTCCGCTCTCGGGCGACTGCCGTTTGCGGGCCGTCTTCCGGCAGGCTCGTGAAGTTTTCTACGCTTCGCTGGATCCAGTGACCATTCAGGACATCTGCCCGACATCATCCGCGATGCCGATCAAGGCGCTTCCCTTCCCGACGGTGCGCAATCTTTCCTGATTCCCCTTCGACCCGGGTGTAGCATCGCCCACTGATGTTACGTATTCCAGCTGGTGAATTTGCAATCCTTTTCTACTAGGCGTAGAAATGGATCATAAATCTTGTATTTCAAATACAAGTTATCGACAATTCCCAAGGAGACCCGATGCTGTCCACCAAGTCCTTCCCGGTCATTGAAGCCACGCTGCCCATCATCGCAGAGCGCATTTCAAGCATTACCCCGAACTTCTACAACCGCTTGTTCGCCGCGCACCCGGAATTGCTCGACGGAATCTTCTCCCGCTCGAACCAGAAGAACGGTACCCAGCAGCAGGCACTGGCCGGATCCATCGCAGTCTTCGCAACGTACTTGGTCAAGCACCCGGGCACCACCCCGGAAACCATGCTCGCCCGCGTAGCCCACAAACACGCTTCCCTCGGTGTCACCGAGGATCAGTACCCCATCGTCTACAAGCATCTCTTTGACGCCATTGCCGAAGACCTGGGCGATGCGCTGACTCAGGAGATCGCCGATGCCTGGACCGAGGTCTACTGGCTGATGGCCCACGCGCTGATCAAGATCGAGAATGGCTTGTACGCACAGCAGGCCAACGCCGAGATCTACACCCCGTGGAAGCTTGTCGAGCGCACCAAAACCGGCGTTGATTCGGTCTGCTTCAGCTTCGAGCCAGCTGACGAAACCCCAGCCACCACCGCCAAACCTGGCCAGTTCGTTTCGGTCCGCATGCCAATGGCCGACGGTCTCCGCCAGGTTCGCCAGTACACTTTGAGCAACGACATCGAGCGGACCAATCGTCGCACCGTCACCGTCAAGTTGGATATGAACGGCGAGTTCTCCCCTGTGATCCACAATGACCTGAAGCTCGGCGACGTGGTCGAGCTATCAAATCCGTATGGCGACCTGGTCATCGATAACGAAGGCTCGCCATTGGTGATCGCCACCGCTGGGATTGGATGTACCCCGAGCGCAGCCGCATTGCAGATATTGGCTGCACGTGGCTCCACCCGCAAGATCACCGTGTTGCATGCCGACCAGGAAGTCACCGCCTGGCCATTGCGTGAGCAGATGCTCGAATCCATCGGCAAGCTACCAGAAGCCACCATCAGCACCTGGTTCGAACGTGGCGAATTGCCAGAGGACCTAAACGCCCAGTCCGGCTACATGAACCTCACTGGCGCACTGACCGAGAATGCCCAGGTCTACCTGTGCGGCCCGTTGCCATTCATGAACGCAGTGCGCAACCAGGCGCTTGAAGCTGGCATCCCCGCCGAACGTATCCACTATGAAGTCTTCGGCCCGGATGTATGGCTCGCCGCCTAGCCTGTGAGTTGCAGAGCGGTGCTGCAGGTGAATCCAGCGAATTCACCTGCAGCACTTTTGTTTCTATTTTCCGGTATCCGCAGCATCTTCCGGCGTATCGCCCCGTTGCGGTCCCTTCTTCTTAAGATCGAACTTCTTCGAGTCCAGCTTTCGAGGATTGCTTTTCCCGGTGAACCTGCCAAGTTTCTTCTGTCCGTCCTCTTGAAGTGGCGGCGTCGATTCTCCGGTTTCTTGGCTCTGATTCACCGGCACTTCAGCGGCCTGTTCCGCTGGTGTTGATTTGGTGTTCCTTGCCGGCTTGGTGGCCTGCGGGTCCAGCAGAATCTGGTGCAGTCCCCCATCGGTGATCCAACGGCGCAGTACCGAATTGAACAGGATGGGATTCTCAATGTTCCACTGGTGATGCATTCCCGGTACCACCCGAGTGATGGCTTGTGGAAGCTCTTCACGCAAGGCAATAAAGGATTTCTGCACCAATTTTGGCTCCTTGGAACCGACTAGCGCCAAGACTGGACCCCGGTAAGCTCCGAGGTTTTTAGGCAGTCCCCCGGGATCCAAGTCATTCATGATGGCACGCATATTTTCAGCTTTGAGTTTCACACCATGCTCGGCAAAAAGCTCGCGCTCGTCATCCACCATGCCATAGGCGCCGGCTTGGAAGCGCCAGTACCATTCACTGCCGATCAGCTTCAGCTGCATCCGGTGGAAGGTACGTGCCGCGGTACTTGCACCGGTCACCGGCGTACCGGTGATCAGTACCGAGTCCACCAGCTCCGGGTGCCGCGCAGCTACATGCAAGGCGATCACTCCACCGAGCGAAATTCCGACCAGGTGCACTCCACCTTCTGAAACCTCGTCAGCAATCAGCGCGGCCACGTCATCAGCCGCTGATTCCAGGCCTTCCCAGGTCTCTTCAAACCGCGCACCGAAGGCTGGAAGGTGCAGGGTGAGGACATTAAAGTCGCCAAAGGCCAAGACCTGCGGATCCCAGCTCCAGTTACCCACGTTGCCACCATGAAGGAAGACGATGGTCTGCGGATGGCTTTGGTTTTGCCCGGCACGTCCAGGGTGGACCTCAGGATAATCCGTGGCATCACGCAAAGCGCCCTGCGCAGGCTTTGATGCAGAATCTTTGGCAGAAGTCATGGCAAGTACTCCAATACCGCGTCGAGCCATTCCAGCTGCGCGGCTTGTTGTCGGATTGCATTATCGAGGGTTGCGGCCATGAGGAAGCTTCGTCGGTCAGCAGCAGCTCGCATGTCGATCCCCTCGCGCTGGGAGAGGTAATCGTCGAGAATGAATTGGGTTGCTTCACGACGTTTTACAAGCAACTTTTCGATGTCTTCGCGCTCGAGCTCCGCAGCGAAAAATACCTGCCCCATAAAAGGGTCGCGTTCTGGGGATTCAACCGGACCGTCCGAAAGCCACAGGGTCAGTACTTCGCGACCAGCTTCGGTGATGTGGTGCTCTTGGCGGTCAGGGTAATTGCTTTGAGGCACCGTACGCACAGTGGCGTAGCCCTTATCAACCAGCTGCGCCAAGGTGCGATAAATCTGCGCCTTATCTGCATTCCAGAAGTGGTTAATAGAGGAGTCAAAGTGCTTTTTGAGCTCATAACCAGTCATCGGCGACAAGCATAGGAGCCCAAGGATTAAACGTGCCAAAACCATAGAGTTATCTTTTCACAGTTAGTTGATTTTGCACCCACTTTTGCACGGCGTGGGAAAACTGTGCCCGGATTGTGACAATTGCTTGGCGCGCACCTTCGGCGCTTAAACGACCTTGCTCCTGGTTACTGGATTTTCAGTAACCAGGAGCAAGGTCGATGTTGATCTATTCGAGAACTTATGCGCTCAGGCGTTCCTTCAGACCGTCAAGCTCTGCACGCAGTGAAGCTGGCAGTGCATCGTCGAAGTTGGCGTACCATTCTTCGATGCCCTCAACTTCGGCGGCCCATTCGTCCTTGTTGACGGCCACAGCGGCTTCAACGTCAGCCGGAGTGAAGCCTTTCAGGCCGGTCAGGTCGATGGATTCACCGGTTGGCACGTTACCAATGATGGTTTCCTTGGCATCCGCGGTGCCTTCGATGCGCTCGATAGCCCACTTGAGCACACGCGAGTTGTCACCGAAACCTGGCCATGCGAAGCCACCTTCAGCGTTGCAACGGAACCAGTTCACCAAGAAGATCTTTGGCATCTGCTCAGGGTTGAGCTTGGCCGAGATGCTGTCCCAGTGGTTCAGGTAGTCACCTGCGTTGTAGCCGATGAATGGCAACATCGCCATTGGATCGCGACGAATCACTCCGGTAGCACCGGAAGCAGCTGCAGTGGTCTCCGAGGACAGGGTGGAACCCATGAAGATACCGTTGGTCCAGCTGCGCGCTTCGGTCACCAATGGAATGGTGGTCTTACGACGACCGCCGAACAAGATGGCATCAATCTTCACGCCGTCTGGCGAGTAGTAGTCTTCGGAAAGCATGTCGACCTGCGAGATCGGGGTGCAGAAACGCGAGTTAGGGTGCGCTGCTGGACGACCGGACTCCGGAGTCCAGTCATTGCCCAACCAGTCGGTCAGGTGTGCCGGGGTCTCGTCAGTCATGCCTTCCCACCACACGCCACCTTCGTCGGTCAGCGCAACGTTGGTGAAAATGTTGTTGCCCTTGGCGATGGCACGCATAGCATTCGGGTTGGTGGACCAACCGGTACCTGGAGCCACACCGAACAAACCGTACTCTGGGTTCACTCCGCGTAGTTCGCCTTGTTTGCCGATGCGCATCCAGTTGATGTCATCGCCCAAGGTTTCAGCCTTCCAACCTTCGATGGTTGGATCCAGCAAAGCCAGGTTGGTCTTACCGCAAGCCGATGGGAATGCAGCAGCGACGTGGTAGGCCTTGTTCTGTGGGCTGGTCAGCTTGAGAATCAGCATGTGCTCAGCGAGCCAGCCCTCATCACGAGCCATGGCGGAGGCGATACGCAGGGAGTAGCACTTCTTGCCCAGTAGTGCGTTGCCACCGTAGCCCGAACCGTAGGACATGATGGAGCGCTCTTCAGGGAAGTGAACAATCCACTTGTCCTCGTTGCAAGGCCATGCTACGTCTTCTTCGCCTGGCTTCAGCGGTGCACCTACAGAGTGCAGCGCTGGAACGAAGAATGCGTTTTCTGCTTCCATCTTGCGCAGTACTTCATCGCCAATCTTGGCCATGATGCGCATTGAGGTAACAACGTAGGCCGAGTCGGTGATTTCTACGCCGTAGGCAGGGTTTTCAGCGTTCAGCGGTCCCATGACAAAAGGAATGACGTACATGGTGCGTCCGCGCATCGAACCGTCAAATAGGCCGTTGAGCATGGACTTCATCTTCTCTGGGTCTTCCCAGTTATTGGTGAAGCCGGCGTCTTCCTTCTTCTTCGAGCAGATGAAGGTGCGCTCTTCTACACGCGCTACGTCCTTGGGGTCCGAAAAACCAGCGTAAGAATTAGGGAAGTTTGGATCGGTCAGCTTAACCAAGGTTCCGGCTTCAACGAGTTCAGCACTCAGTCGTTCGGCTTCTGCTGCTGAACCATCTACCCAATAAACACGATCCGGCTTCGTCAAGGCGGCCACTTCTTCGACCCAGCTTGCCAACTCCTTGTGCGAAGTTGCTGCGTCGATTACGGTCTGATCCGAGCTCGTGCTCATTATGTGTTCCCTCCATTGGGCTCAACTAGCAATAAATCAAGGCTAGGGTGAACGCTGAGAGCTCACGGTGTGATCGAGACCTCAACAAAGCGTGGGCAGGAAACGCAAAACTTGAAAAATCCCGAGATTCCGGGGAACTTGAAAGTGGAAAACACGAAAAGATGTGATGAAGGTCACGTAGACCGGTACCCTTTTGCGTGCTTCACATAACCGTCTGTTCACCTGAACGCGGTAGCTTTGCCCGCCGATTTGTACATGCTCAAATCCACCTGTATAGTAATTCGAGGTTCGTGAGAACGAGCCAACAACAGAATATGCGCCCATAGCTCAGCTGGATAGAGCGTCTGTCTACGGAACAGAAGGTCAGGGGTTCGAATCCCTTTGGGCGCACAAATTGAAATTCCCACTCAAACGAGTGGGAATTTTTTTGTATCCCAAGGAGAAGTTGATGCCCACATTGACCCTCGACTCACGCACGATCCTTCGTTTGCTCGAAGTTTCGGACGCCGCCCAGCTCGCAGAAGCCTATGTGCGCAACCGCGAACACTTGCGCCCCTGGGATCCGGAACGCGAAGATGCTTTTTTCACGCAGGCCTGGCATGCAGAAAATATTTCTCAAACTCTCGCGGCCAATGAACACGGTCTGGCGTATCCATACGGGCTGTTTCGCGACCAGCAACTGATTGGTCGCTTTAATATCGTGTCTGTTGTTCGTGGGCCATTCCAAAGTGCCAGCCTGGGCTACTGGGTTGACCATCGTTTCACCGGGCAGGCACTGGCCTCGCGCGCAGTGGCCGCACTGCGCATTGAAGCCGCGGAGAACATTGGATTGCATCGCCTGGAAGCCAGCACTCTTTTGCACAACTTTGCTTCGCAGAAAGTGTTGCTGAACAACGGCTTCGCCCAGATCGGGATGGCACCAAACTACCTGAAAATTGCAGGGCGATGGCAAGACCATAATCTCTATCAAACGATCCTTCACAGCTAGTTTCAAACCCGGCCACGCAGCATTGATCTAAGCCATCTCTATACGCTTCAATGCCCTCACGACCAGACATCTTGTGAATCACGGCACTTTTGGCCGATTTGGTTTTTGCTCTGCTGAATTCTCGTGTAAAGTTATTCAAGTCGTCACGACGACAACAATAAAATATGCGCCCATAGCTCAGCTGGATAGAGCGTCTGTCTACGGAACAGAAGGTCAGGGGTTCGAATCCCTTTGGGCGCACAAATTGAAATTCCCACTCAATCGAGTGGGAATTTTTTGTCTTTCCTTCAACTTCTGTCACCGCCTTGGCGTCGCAATTAATGCGATTGCCTCAGCACCAGCTTGGTATCCATGATGCTCCACGCCGGAACCTTCTCGCCTTGAATCCTTTTGATCAGCAGTTCGGCCATAATCTCCCCCTGCCGTTCAGGGAATTGAGCAATAGTCGTGAGCGGCGGGTTTGAACTGCGCGAAAATGAATCATCATCCACCGTCGTCACGGAGATATCCTTCGGCACATTAATGCCTGCTTCATGCAACGCCTGCAAAGCGCCAAAACCCATCTGCGCACTGGCAGTAAACAAGCCATCAATCGAAACCTGGGACGCAAGTAGCTGTTCCATGATGTGGTGACCACTTGCCGGAGTGAAGTCACCAATTTCGATAGCCACAGGTTCAAGGCCTGCAGCCTCAACTCCCTGCTTGAACCCGACCAACCGGTCAAGGCCCGCACCCATATCCTGTGGTCCGGCGATCATTGCTAATTTGGTTCTCCCCTGAGCGATGATCACCTCAGTTGCCCGACGAGCGGCGGCAATATTGTCGATATCAACCACGTAGATCTCGTTTTGATCTGTGCTCATGGTGCGCCCGCCATAGACCATTGGCAATTTGGAAGCTAGGTCTGCATAGGAACGGTCATCCGCGTGATGCGAAAGAACCAGGGCGCCGTCGACATTTCCACCCTGCAAGTATCGGGTCGTTTTGGCTGGATCAGATTCGGTAGAGAGCAGCAAGGTGAGCATAAATTCGGTGTCGGCCACATATTGAGCGACACCTTGGACGACCTTGGCAAAGTACGGGTCCGCAAAAAACTTCGCTGTATTCTCGGGCACCACCAACGCAATGGAGTTGGTTCTGCCCTGCGCTAGTGAGCGGGCAGCCCGATTGGGCACATAGTTCAGCTCTTGGATCGCTTGATCCACAGCCTTTTTGGCGTCAGCCTTAACCCGATCCGAACCGTTGACCACCCGTGAAACCGTAGCTCGCGAGACGCCAGCGCGTTCAGCCACCATTTCCAGTGTTGCTTGCGGTCTGCGCGATTCGTTCATGCTCATTATCTTGCGCCTAGGTATGAGTAGTTAGCGGATCATCGTGCGTGCGTGATGGCCCGTACCTCAGGTAATGAGCTACGGGCCATCATCAACAAGTGCTATGCCATTGTACGATTTGCGGCAATCAGTGAGGCGTAAGCCTTGCCGCTGTTCTTAATGATCCGTTCCTGAGTTTGGTAGTCGACGTGGATAATTCCAAACCGCTTGTCATAGCCCCAAGCCCACTCGAAATTATCGAGCAGCGACCACACGAAGTATCCGCGCAGATCAACACCGTCATCAATCGACTTAGCGACCTGGTCCAAATGGTTCAGGATATATTCGCTGCGCTCGGTATCCTCGATCGTTCCTTCATCACTCACCACGTCGGTATACGAGGCCCCGTTTTCCGTGATGTACAGCGGAGGCAAGTTCTCGTAGTCCTGAGTCAATCGGTTGAGCAAGACGCGTAAACCTTCGGGGTTCACTTCCCAACCCATCGCTGTACGTGGCAGGTCTCGGGCTGGGAATGTCACGTACTCACTGCCCACAAAAGGCGAAGACTTGGCAGCATCTGTAGGCTGCACAGCAGCCGGTTGCCCCTCAGGCAACGGATGACCCGACACGTTGTCATCGTGATAATGATTTACGCCCAAGAAGTCGATGGTCTGATTGATCTGCTCTAAGTCTCCTGGCTGAATCAACTGCGCCAGGCCAAGATGGCTGACATCTTCCAAGAGATCTGCTGGGTAGGAGCCACGCAAGACTGGGTCCAGATACATCCGATTCCACAGGGCATCAACACGACGTGCTGCTTCAAGATCAACTGGATCAGATGGGTCGTTCGGCACCGCATTGGTCAGGTTCAACGTGATGCCGATTTCCTGCGCACCGAGTTCACGCAGACGCTGTACTGCCAAGCCGTGAGCCAAGTGCTGGTGATGCATCGCAGCCAAGGCTGCTTCGGGTTCTTGCCGTCCTGGAGCATGCTCGCCAGCGGCATAACCAATCAGCGAAGAACACAGTGGCTCATTAAAGGTGGTCCAATGTCGCACCCGGTCACCGAGCTTGTTGTAGACCGCTTCGGCATACTCCAAATACCGGTACGCGGTATCGCGGTTGGTCCATCCCCCGCCCTCTTCCAGAGCCTGCGGAAGATCCCAGTGATAGAGAGTCAGCCACGGCAAAATGCCGTTGTCTAGTAGCTCATCTACGAGGCGAGAGTAGAAGTCCAAGCCTTGCTGATTCACGGTTCGTCCGCCGGGAACCACGCGAGCCCAGCTGGTGGAGAACCTGTATGAGTCCAGTCCAATTTCTCGCATGAGCTGCACGTCTTCGCGATAGCGGTGATAGTGGTCCACTGCGACTTCAAGGTTTTCTCCGCCGGCAATAGCACCTGACTTTCGTGCAAACGCATCCCAGATGGAGTCTTCTTTGCCATATGCATGGCCGGCGCCCTCAATTTGGGCGGCCGCCGTGGCCGAGCCAAAGACGAATCCCTTGGGCCACGCGAACTGTTGCGATAGATGAGTAGTCATTAACCCTTTACAGCTCCTGCCATAATTCCGGATACAAGTTGTTTTCCTGCCAAAACGAAGAGCAACAGCAAAGGAATCGTCGCCATCAAGGCGCCGGTCATCACGATGGTGTAGTCAACGTATCGAGCAGATTGCAGTTGGCTCAGCGCCACCTGCAGGGTTGGTGTTTGTGGGGCTACCAGCATAGGCCACAAGTAATCGGTCCAGGCTGTCATAAAGGTGAACAGCGAAAGGATCGCCATCGCAGGTCGAGCAGCAGGCACGCCCACATGCCAGAAGGTTCCAATCATCGAAGCGCCATCAACACGGGCGGCTTCAATCAGCTCATCAGGGATGTTGTCCACGAGGTACTGGCGCATAAAGAAGACACCAAAAGCGGTTACCAGTGTAGGGATCATAATGGCTCCTAGAGAGCCGGTCCAGCCAAACTGCTTCATCATCATAAACATCGGAATGATGCCTAGCTGAGTCGGGACCGCCAAGGTAGCAACCACAAAAATCAGTAGCCCTTCTCGTCCACGGAAGCGCAGCTTGGCAAAAGCGTAACCCGCCAAGGTTGAGAAAGAAACCACGGAGAAGGTAATCACCGAGGAAACGATCAAACTATTTCCCAACGCCGCCCAAAAATCGACCGAGTCGAATACTTGGGCAACATTTGACCAGAATTGCCCGCCCGGTAACAGTGGTGGCCATGCCGAGGAGAATACGTCACCGGTGGAAGAACCAATAACAAATGAGTACCACAGCGGGTAGGTGCTTCCGATAAGGAAGGCCAGCAAGATGCCATAGGTCAGGAATCCTGGGCGACGGTCCGCGGTGAAGTTTTTGCTACGCCCTAGCCGAGTGGGCTTAGTGCGTACGGTTCGTTGTAAGGTCGCGTTACTCATCGGTGCTGCTTCCTTTCATTGAACCTGCTGGGCTTTGAATCCGGGCTTGTGGGGCAATGCGGCCGGCACGTTTTGTGGTCACTTTACTCGTGCCTCGTCCCTTTTTCTTTTCTGAAGATGAAGCTATTGATCCGGAGACCAAGAAGTTGATCAGTCCGATAACAATAATGATCAAGAACAGCATCCAGGCCACGGCCGATGCTCGACCAAAGTCACCTCGGTTGAACGCTAGATCCCACAGGTACAGAACGGTGGTTTGATACTGCCGATCCGGCCCTCCCGGTACCGAGCTGCTGGGGTTAAAGAGTTTGGGTTCGGTGAAGATCTGCAGTCCACCAATGGTGGCGGTGATGATTACGAAGATCATGGTTGGACGGATGCTTGGCAACGTGATCGAGAAGAACCTGCGGATCATTCCAGCACCGTCGATGGCTGCCGATTCGTGCAGTTCGCGCGGCACCGCCTGCATTGCGGCCAGCAAGATCAACGCGTTATATCCCGTCCAGCGCCAGTTCACCATGGTCGCGATGGCCATATGGGATGGGAAGACCGAGGTTTTCCACGCAACGGGATCAATGTTTAATGCGCCGAGCAGATTGTTGATCAACCCATACTTTTCGTCAAAAGCACTGGAGAAGATTAGCGTGACCGCTACCGGCGTGACCACGTAGGGAACCAAAACGCTCATCCGCCAGAAAGTCTTGGCACGAAGGTTCTGGTCAAGCATGGCCGCAATGAATGTGGCAATGACCAGCTGCGGGATGGAGGAGAGCAGGAAAATGCTGAAGGTGTTGAACAGCGAATTCCAGAACAGTGGAGAAGTTAGTTCCGCCTTGTAGTTGGCCAGTCCCACCCATTCTCCGGCGCCGCCTAGCAGATCCCAGTCATTAATCGACACCACGAAGGTGTAAACCAGCGGGAAGAGGCCGACCAAACCGAAGAGGATAAAGAAGGGCGAGATGTAAAGATATGGGGAGTATTTGTAGTCCAACCGTCCGCGGAAGTGGCGCCGTCTGATGCTTCGCTCCGCTTTAGTTTCATCCAGCTTCTCACCGGTGCTTACACGCGGTAGTTCGGTGTTGAGGTGGGGCCGTGACATTGGTGTCGTGGTACTCATCTGTGTTGTCTTTTCTGCTGCAGTGCCTCTGCGCGAGGGAAGAAATCCGTGGTTGGTTTCGCCCTCGCGCAGAGCGGTGAAGGGTACTTAGTTACTTGATTTCCAGTTCCTTCAGCGTTGACAGCGCACTGTTCCACGCGGATTCTCCGTCGGTGCCCTTATCAATGGCGATGGTTGCTGGCCCGAAGACCTGTTCCTGGATCACCGAGTCATCGGCGCCCTTGAACTGTGCTTTGACTCCGTCGGCTCGGTGGCCCAACATTTCACCAATCGGTGCTCCATTGAAGAACTTCGTTAGGTCGTTCTCACCGGTCACGGCCTTGGACTTCTGTGCTTCAACGTTGCTCGGGAACGCTCCGGCAGTTTCGAAGGAGGTAGCCTGCGAAGTGGCGTTGGTCAGGTACTGGGCCAGCTTGGCCGCCTCGGCAGGGTGCTTTGAGGTGGTAGGTACGGTCAGGAATGCGCCACCCCAGTTAGCTGCGCCTCCGGGGAAGACATCAGCAAAGTCCCATCCAGCTGAGGAATCCCCGCCAGCTCCTTCAACCTGGCCTTTGACGTTTCCGAGCATCCAGCCTGGGCAAGGCATAACCGCAAAGGAACCGTCAATGAATGCCTGTCCTTTACCCCAGTCCCACTGGGTCTGCCCGGATGACAGTCCCTTCTTTGCTGCCGCTGAGAGCTTGTCCCATTGTTCGCGCAGCTGCGTATTTCCCTCGATGTTCAAGGTTCCATCGGCCTTGTAGTAGCCCTCATCGAGTTGGTTGGCCATTGCGTTCCAGACAAAGCCGGACTGGTCGTAGAAGGCCTTGTCGGTTTTCTTGACGTAGTCTTCGCCGACGCTGAAGAAGTCATCCCAGGTGGCATCTTCGCCGCCGAAGAGTTCAGCCACCTTTTCACGGTCGCTCGGAAGTCCTGCCGCTTTGAAGAGCTTGGAGTTGTAGCACAGGCCCATCGGCCCGATGTCGGTGCCGTAACCAATGAGTCGTCCTTGCTCATCGGTAGCCTGCTTAACTTTCCAGTCCACCCAATCAGCTGAGATGTCCTTGGCACCATACTCGTTGAGATCGGTGAAGCTCTCGGAGACGGTCATGACCTGACCCAGCCAGCCTTCTTCCACGGCCTGGACATCTGGCAGACCTGCGCCGGCAGCCTGCTTGGTCTTCCAGTCCGTCAATGCGTTGCCGCCGGTGTCGATGTTGGTGGCTTCGATGGTGACGCCAGGATTTTCTTTTTCGTATTTCTTGTACAGCGGGTCAAGGCCCTGAGTGCCGAAGGTGGTGACGGTCAGGGTGACGGGATTATCCGCCGAAGCTGGCTGGGCGGCATCTTTGCTTTCGCCCGATGAGCAACCTGCTGCGAGCAAGGCGATGCTTGAGGTCAGTGCGACAACCTTGGCAAGGCGAGATGTTCGTGAAGACTTCACGGTGACTCCATTCAAGTTCGGTTCGTGCGAGTGTGGGGTACTTCAATATTTTGAGAGCGCTCTCAAAATACGGCAAAAAGAATAGGGTTCATCCCTGAACCCTGCTTGCCATGGTTATGAAAGCAGCTCCGCTTTTCGTTTTGTGAGCGCTCTCACAAGACGTCTTCATCAATTCTCCACGAAGCGATTTTTCTGTCAACCCCAAATTTAAACCGAGTACGGCCAGGTGCCCCTTGCTGGCAGGTTCACCTGGCCGTTCCGGTTTGCTAGAAACTAGCCTTACTTGTTCAATTCAAGTCCCACCAACACCGGATCATGATCCGATGAGCGGTACTGATTTGCGGTGAACAAGTCGGTGATGTTGTAGTTGTGACGGCTGTACTCGTAGCCCACAGATTCGATGGCGTTGATGTTCCAGATGTCCTGACCGGTCACCTTGGAAGCCAATTCCGGAGAAGCCAAAATGTGGTCCAACGAACCACTCAATCCGTCATAAACATAGCTCTGCGAGTCAGCTGCAGCTCCCAAATCGGTGAAGCCAGCATCCTTGAGAACCCGGATTGGATCCTCAGCGGCATAGGAGTTGAAGTCTCCTGCAAGCAGCACCTTCTTGGTATTGCGGGAGATCTTAAGATCCTCGGTGAATTTCACCAAGGCCTTGGCCTGCTCAACACGGTCCGCGTTCCAGGCACCCTGGCCATTGCCAGAGTCCACGTTGCCCGAACCATCATTTGGTCCGGAGCCCTTGGACTTGAAGTGGTTTGCGACCACCACAAAGCGGGTGTTCTGATTTCCACCAACCTTTTGGAAGGCTTGGCCTAGCGGATCACGTGCATTATCAAACGCAGGATCCTGCAGGATCACAGATTCCTCGATTGGTTTCACTGCCTGAGCACGGTAAATAATCGCAGTGCGGATCACGTCCTCATCAGCTGGCACAGTTGCCGGGCTTGGAACAAAGTTCCATACCTTGCTACCAGCAGCCGCGTTCAACTGATCAACAAGATGAGCCAGAGACGCGTCACGATCTTCGCCGAAGCGCGCTGAGTTCTCAATTTCTTCCAGAACCACTACGTCCGCGGTGAACTTGCTCAACGCCGAAACAATCTTGGACTGCTGCCGGTTGAAGTTTTCCGCGTTGGCGGCGCCACGAGCATCACAGCCCTGACGAACGGTGAGCGTGTTGCCCTCACGGTCACGGTAGTAGGTGCACCCTTCGAGCTGGTCACCGGTAGTAGTGAAGTAGTTCAACACGTTAAAGCTACCGACGCTCACGTTCCCGCCGACCTCTTCGGGAGCTTCATTGTTGATCTGCTCGAAGTTCAGCGCGATATCAGCATCATTGGAACCAATCACTTGTCCCTGCGGCTGCAGCCGCCACAGGTCGTAGCGGTAATCCAGGATCATCGCCGAGGTGAACGTGGCTTTTGCGCCAACGGTCACGCGCTGCTTGGCATCGATGTATGGCAAAGCCACGGAGGTGTTTTTGGCGGTGCTGAAATTCAAGGTGGCACCATCATCAACCACAATGGCTCGCCGCTCATTTTCATCGGCCAAGGCTTTGGCGTCTGCGCTATTGGGAGCAAAAACATCGGTAGGCTGACGCAGTAGTTTTTCGCCGGGCAAGATTGAGCTGGTTCCTTGCGCAAGGCTCAGCTCACCGTACTGGTTCAGCGAGTAGTTATCCGAGACAGTAAAATCTCCCTGCGGATCCACGAGCATTGATTCGATCTGTTCACGTGCCGCGTCGCCATTAGGCAGTGGCACCGCCAACGGCTTCACGCTCTCGGCCGGTTCGCTCAACTGCGTGACTTCTTGGGCCTTGATCTGGGTCAGCCCGTAATATTCACTGACATTTCCGGCGACTTGAACATAGTCTCCAACTTGGACCGAAGAAACCTCATCAGGCCCATAGACAAAGATCGCTGGGCTACCTTCTGTGGGCAACTGGCCTCCGGTGCCGGGGGTCTGAACATAAAATCCGCGAATCCCGCCCTCGGCATAGGCACCGGTGACAACACCGCGCACTGTCGCGTCCTTGCCTACCATCGGCGAGTTAGCTCCAGTACCTTGCACCTGTTCGATGGGGGTAATTTCAACAGTGTCCGCTTGGGCGACCGAAACGCATGAGAGCGCTAGGGCACCTCCCAAGAACACTGCAGCAATGCGAGTTGTTGACCTCTTGCTCATGTTTTCCCTTAGCTGATGATGATCGTAGGCGGCGAGGTAATCGCAACCATGGCTATGGTCTCGAGGTAATCAAAGTTCGGTGAACCACCGGTGAACTTTGTCCTGCATTAGCGAGACCACCCCAAGAACCATCCAAAGGCATCAAGCGGTTTACGTCTAGAGGTGATTAAAAGAATATAGTCACTAATTGAACTGACCGGTCAGTTCAATTAGTCTGGTTTTGTGCTTATCGCAGATTCAGTCACCGTCAAAGGCCGCCATGAAGAACTAGTGCCGCCCACCTCTTTACGTGTGGACCGCGGTGAAGTTCTCTTAGTTGTTGCCGACCCGCAGATTTCGCGTACCGCGTTGGCCCTCGCGCTCAGCGGACGGATGCAGCCAACCACCGGAACGGTGGCCTGGGGACATTCAGACTCACTGAAAACCCTGCGACAGCACAGCGCATTGCTCGACTCCCCTGAAGTCAACGAGCCCGAAGCACACCTAAAGGTCCGTGACCTAGTCGGCGAAGACCTTGCATTGGTTCCCGGCCCCATTTGGCGCAAGCCTCGGCCCAAAAAGTGGATGGAAGAGCACGGTTTCAGCGATGTTGCCAGCGAATGGGCCGACGCAATCGACCCAGCACAACGCATGGAACTACAGCTACTTCTGGCTGCTGAGAACCCCAAGTTGGAACTGCTAGTTCTCGATGCACCAGACCGTCACGATATGCAAGACGAACTCTGGATGGATCTGCTGGCCGATTTTGCTTCCAGCTCACGCGAATTTGCTGTGGTGGCCATCGTGAGCAATGTTCCCTACGGCTGGGATGGCCCGGTGAGTTACCTCGGATCTCTCTCGGCGCAGCCCATTGAGCTGACCCTTCCGGCGGTCGAACCAATGCACGAAGAGTTCTCCGGCGAAGAATTTGTGCAAGAAGAACTGGACCTAGATCTTCCCGAACCCACAAACCAGGTACCGCTTGCTGATGAATCAGCCAGAGAAGCTCCTCTCGATGAGGATCCGGTCAGTGAAGACGAACCAATCGCCGCTGAGACCAGCGAAGCGAAGGAAAACTAATGACGACTTTGCAACTTGCGCTCTCTGAACTTAAGCGCATGACCCGTGGCACCCTGCCTAAACTGGCGCTGATCGCTTTGACCTGTGTCCCGTTGCTTTACGGTGCCCTATACCTCTACGCCAACTGGAATCCTCAGGGAAACTTGGACAAGGTTACCGCAGCTGTGGTCAACCTCGATGACGGCGCAAAAAAGGACGGCGAGTTCACCCGCGTTGGTGATAGCGTCGTCGACAACCTCGAAGAGGACGGCACCTTCAGCTGGGCCCACCTCGACTCCCGTAAAGACGCCGAGGACGCGGTGGCCAGCGGCGAATACGCCTTTGCACTCGTTCTGCCGGATAACTTCAGCGCTGCCCTCGTTTCCCCGGGCGACTTTAAGGACGCCGACCAGGCAGACCTTGAGCTGCTGACCAACGACGCCAATAACTTCATGGTTTCCAACTTCGCCCGCACGCTCGCCGGCGAAGTGCGCACCTCCGTCTCTGAAGAGGTGGGAACCGAAACTGCCTCAGCGATGATTGCCGGTTTTGTGGACATCCACGATTCCATGGGCGAAGCCGCCGACGGCGCCGAAAAACTCTACGACGGTACGATGAGCCTCGGCGACGGTGTTCTCACCCTGGCCGATGGCACCACCAAATTAGTTGACGGCAGCAGCGAACTGTCCGACGGCAGCGTTAAGCTCAAGGGCGGCACCGCCCAGCTCTCGGGCGGTCTACAGGAACTACTGGCCGGACAGAAAAAGCTGAGCAACGGCACCAACGATTTGGCCGACGGCACCAGTGAACTAGCCGCTGGTGCGGACAAGCTCAGCTCCGGACTAAACACCATGGAATCCAAAACCAAGGCGCTGCCAAGCTCGGTGGACCAGCTTAACGACGGTGCGCAGAGCGCCAAGAGCGCGGCCGATCAGCTCGCCACCGGCTCCCGTCAGGTCGCCGACGGCAACAAGCAACTGGCTACCACCGCCGATGATGCCATCTCGGTAATTGATCAGCTGCAAACGGACGCAGATAAAAAGCTGGACAACGTCAAAACCGACACTCAGGCACAGCTGGACAAGCTCGTCGCCGACGGCACCTTGACCGAAGAGCAAGCCACAACCGTTGAATCCACGGTCACCCAAAGTGTTGAGAATTCCACTGTGCCCAGCACCCTGGATTCCAAGGTGAACGAGGTCAACTCCGGACTGACCAGCATGCAACAGAAGCTGCATACACTCTCCGATGGCTCCGAGAAGGTAGCCGACGGCAACAAGCAGCTTGCCACCGGACTGGGTACTTTGGCTGCCGGTACCCAAAAACTGGACGCCGCAGTACCATCTCTGGTCGACGGTATTTCCACCGCCGCCGATGGTTCGGCCAAGCTGGCCACCGGCGCGCACAGTGCCAACGACGGAGCTCAGAAACTGGCCGACGGTCAAGCCTCCGCGCTAGAGGGCACCGCCAAGGCTGCCGACGGCGCCAAAACCCTTGATACCGGAGCCGCTTCCCTCGTTGACGGTACCGATCAACTGCACGGTGGGCTCGTGAAACTTTCTGACGGAGTTGGTGATCTGTCCAAGGGCGCTAACAAGCTTGAAGACGGTTCCTCCGATCTCGCCAGCGGTCTTGATGATGGTGTAAAGCAGGTACCCAACCCGGATCAAAAGACCAGCGATAAGCTCGCCGATGTCATCGGTTCGCCGGTAGCGCTTGATAACGTCAAACAGGCCGAGGCCCAGTCCTACGGTGCCGGTTTGGCCCCATTCTTCATGACCTTGGCAACCTACATGGGTGTTTTGGTCCTGACCCAGGTGATGCGCCCGATCACCAAGCGCGCGCTACTATCCAACGGTAGTAACTGGAAGATTTCGATCGGCGGCTGGCTTCCCTTTGCAGCCATTGCCGTGGTGCAGACCAGCATGCTCTACGCTGCGGTGCACTTCGGTCTGGGCCTGAACACGGCGCACCCATGGATGGCTTGGCTGCTACTGGTCCTCGCGGCCCTATGCTTCAGTGCCCTGATCCAAGGATTCTTCGCGTTGCTGGGCACCGCGGGTAAGTTCCTCGTATTGGTGCTCATGGTGCTGCAGCTGATCACCGCCGGTGGTACCTTCCCATGGCAGACCTTGCCAGAACCGTTGCAATTCCTGCACCAAATCTTGCCCATGGGCAACGTGGTACTGGGCTTGCGTCACCTGGTCTACGGTGCCGATCTGGGCGTGCTCTCGGGCATCATCGGATCCTTGCTCGCCTACACCGCCCTAGGATTACTGCTAAGCATGCTGGCCGTGCGCAAGAACAAAACTTGGACCTTGAAGACCCTGCAACCGGAGTTGAAAGATTGACAGCCATCCCAGCCCAGCGCCAACGGGTGCGCGCCACCAGTTCCAAGGAACGGCTTTTTGAAGCTGCCATGAAACTGCTGGGCACCCGTTCCCCCGACGCGGTGTCGGTCGATGAAATCGCTTCGGCAGCCGGAGTGTCTAAAGGAACCGTGTATTACAACTATGGCTCCAAGGACGAACTGGTCAGCCAGATCCTGAACTTTGGTGCGCAGAAACTCCTTGATGGGCTCAGTCAGGCAGCCGCCTGCGCTGATCCCTATCAAGCGTTCAAGAAAATGCTGGAATTCTCCATGGACTTCGTGGCCAGCTACCCGGCATTTGTTCAACTGTGGATGCAAGAGCAGCTCAGCGCCGACACCGCCAGCGACTTCCCAGCCACCTCGTTGCACTCTCAGGTCACCACCTTGCTCATCGAAGTCCTCGAGCGCTTGGTGAAACTGCCCAAAGCAGAAAAGCTGCCAGTAGCCACCACCATTTTTGGTGCGACACTTTTCAACGCACGCATGAGCACGACGCGCAGCGATGAACTGGGGCGCGATCAGATGGTGCGCTCAGTACTGCTCATCGTTGATGGCTTGCTGGCAACTGCGCCGCCTGCCAAGAACTAGTCGGATTAATTCCCGGCAAGTCTCCGGCATAAATCACCACGCCCGGATAGTTGTTGACCCGCTGCACCACGCCCGGGTATGCGCTATGCGGTAGACGGGTCAGCAACTCATCGATCACCAGCACCGGCGGTTCGCGCAATAAGGCACGAGCCACCAAAAGGGCTGCCTGCTGACTTCGCTCCAGTGGCTTTCCGCCACGACGAAGTCGGGTTTGATCCCGCTCTGGTAACTGCGTCAGGTCAAGCCCACACTCCTCCGCCAATTTCAGTGCTTTAGTTAGTGAGGCCCCGGGATGACGGTAACGCAAGGCCCGCGCCAGGGTGCCACGTTCGGGCACCATCGCTTCGAGGGCTGAGCCCACCAGTTTGCGTCGCTGGCTTGGGGGCAAATCTTCGCTGCGTCCTTCGGCAATCCACACTCCAGCATTCGGGTCGCCACACTGATCAAGGTTGCCGGTGGCAATTGATTCAAGTAACGCGGCCCGCTGCCAGTTGTTGCCCTGTAGCGCGATGCGTTCACCGGGCTGGACACGCAAAACTGGGTAAGGTGGCAGACCAAGGGCGTCAGTATGGTAAGGCAACTGAATCCGCACCACGGCGCGCTGCCCCAGCAGCTCCTTGGCATCACGAGTGCTCAACGATTGTTCATCAGCTTTTCGCCACTGTTCCTCCTGCTGTAGCAAGGGAGCAATGATGCGCCGGCCGGCCTTGTAGTTCTGCCGGTACTCCACCGCTTTGCCCCATTCCCCCAGCGCCCCGGCGCAGATCCCAATCAGGGTCAGCGCCGTGGCCACGGCAGAGCTTTCCAGCCCAAGCAACGACGCAGCACCGACCATCAAGGCAGTCCCCAGCAGCGGTACCGCCAGCGCACTTGCACGTAAGGCCCCAGCAAATCGGGCGCGCTGCACCGAGGAATCGATCACTTTCTGTGAAGAGTCCTGCACCCGACTGACCTCGCGGTCGATGCCTCCCCCAGCGCTAATGGCAGTCCGCGCAGCAACCGTGTCGGAAATTCGGGCTGCCAAATAACCACGGTTTTTCCGCAACCTCCGAGCACTGCCAAAAGTCCCCGGTGCCAAGGCCAGCAAAAAGACGACCTCCAACACCAGTGTCACCCCTAGGCTCCCGGCCAACAATGGGTGCAACATCCACAGCCCAACCCCGCTGAGAACCAGCAACGGCGCTCCTGCCACCAGCGGCACCATTCCCTGCACAATCCAGTTACGGATAGATGAGAGATCATTCGTGGATCGGGCGATGGTGATACCCGCCGAAGGCCCCCGTGCACTGCGCAAAGCGTGAGAGATCAACCCGCGGCGCAGCTGCGCCACATAGTGTTGGCCCAGCTTCTCGGCCAGTACCCGCTGCGCATATGTGGCGGCAAAAAATCCGAGGATCAACCCCACTACCGCCCCAAGCATTGTGCTGCTCACTGTGGTGGTGAGCTGTCCGATCAGCCAAGAAATGATGATGGATATCAGGCCGGCAATGATCCCCAGACTCAGCAGCCCGGCCAGCAGTATTCGGCGTTTCCCTGCGAGTAATGGCGGCAGCGCCACCTGCATTTTGCTCAACTTCGCCACCTAACGTGTAGGCAGCAAGCTGGTGGCTACCTCGGCTTGGCATAGATCGTAGGTGCCGATCACCGCGGTGGATAGCTGATTCTGCGCCTCTTGGGCGGCCAGCGGGGAGGCGGTCACCACTCCGGAGACGGCAGCAACATCAAGCCCGACCTCCAATAAGATGCGCTCTCCCGCTTGGGCTCCCAAGGCATCTTGGGCACTGAAAACTACCCTGTCGATATGCTCGGCGAAGATCGGATCGGCCAACAATCGCGAGGTCTCACCCTGGAAAAGCCCGTCAGCGATCTCGATGATGACCGCATCGGCACCGGTAGCGCTTTGCTCACGGATCATCGCCACCAGCAGCGAGCGAACCGTTTCGTAATCCAGTTTGTAGGTGGTTGGGAATCCAAAGTCGGTGAAGTCGCAGACGCTAAAGGCGCCTGCGTCGGTGAACAAATCAGGGTCATTGCCCGCGCCGGTTCCGGTAGCTTTACCGGCCGCGATGTTCAGCCCAGCGTCGACCAACCCGTTGACCAGGCACCCCAAAGTGGTGGATTTTCCGGAGTTCATCGACGTTCCCAGCACAGCGATGACCGGAGGTCGCTTGGCTCCAACCTGCGCGGCCTGTGCCGATTCATTATGGATATCCAGCGGAGCAAAGTCTCGCAGGTTCACTACCTGGCCGTGCCGCAACAACAGCCCCACCGGTTCAAGAGCTGTGGCCTTATCGATGGAGGCGTGCTGTTCGATCACTTCGCTGGCCACGCCCCCGCCGGCCACCAACTGGCACGGTCCAAGGTTGTTTGGAACATGAGCCAGGAACTGATCCGGTGCGTAGCGGTGCCCGTACGCCACCATGATTTCTTGACCGACAAACATGAGCTGTCGGCGCGAGGTCGGAGATTGCAAACGCAGGTGTTTGCCCAGCTCGGTGACCTTGGCGATCACCACGTCCCCGGCGCTGGGGACCATATTTGCACGGCGCACGATCTGGAAGTCTTGCGGGTTGCGTTGTAGCTGCGCGGCAACAAACCGCGTGGTGTAGGCAGCACGAATACGGCTCGCGCGCTGTGCGTCGATGGGCTGCTGTAGTTCATTGCGAGCTTCGGTGCTCTGCAGCGGAAGCGATTGTGCGATGGCGGCCATGATCCCATTTCCTTTTCACCCGAGTCCCGGTCCACGTTCAACGTGTTCCGGCATTGGCGCTTTCGCCAACAGTTCTCAGTGAATCGAGTAATGGTTAACCCAAGATGAACTCCCGCTGGTGGGTTCACCTACATCCGATGAGACGGCTTTCATCTGCCTCTCATAACCGCAGATCATCGGATAATTAGCCGGTGACTAGGCGATAAGAAAAAACTTGGTGAGAGTACTCTCATGCGGGTCGTGGTGCGAAGAAATGGGTAATATTTGCATCGCGAGAGTCCAACTGCGAGTACGAATGGCTGGTTTCAAGCACCGTTGTTCCCAGCGTTGGATAGTCCATGGCCAGCTCGTACACGGCCTCCTCGTCGGAGTCCACCGAGGCAAGTCGAAGGGCAAGGTCCTGAAGCACCGGCTGGTGGCCAATCACCAAGAGTGTGCTGACCGTATCGGGCACCTCATTGATAATGGAGCACAGCTTCGCAACACCGGCACCATAAATCCGCGAGTCCACGTAGGGCGTGGGCCCCTTTTCACCAAGCTCTGAGAGCACCCATGCACAGGTGGATCGAGCTCGCAGCGCATCGGAGCACAGGATATAGTCCGGCACCAGATTGTTCTCTACTAGCCAGGCACCGGCCGCTGGAGCTTCACGATGCCCGCGCGATGCCAGCGGTCGCTCATGATCGCTCACACCCAGCGGGTAGTCGGCTTTGGCGTGACGCATGAGGATGAGCTTGCGCGATTGCATGGTGTTCATCTTCCCAGCTTAAGACAGCAGCGGCGGGCAAACCGAATACGGTTTGCCCGCCGTTGCCAGGTGGTGCAATTAGATGGAGTATTCAGGCGCTGCCCAAACAACAACTTCTGGGTGCTCGTAGAAGCGGTAGCCCTGACCGCGCACGGTGCGCACGGTATTAGCTAGGCGACCTAGCTTGGAGCGCAGGCGACGGATGTGTACGTCGATGGTGCGTTCGTTGGGTACCTCTTCGGCATTGCGCCATAGGTTTTCCAGCAGTTCTTCGCGTCCCACAGTGCGGGTGCCGTTTTCAACCAGGAAGTTGAGCAGTTCAAATTCCTTGAAAGTCAGATTCAAGGTTTCGCCGTCTAGGTAGACTTCGCGACGCGAAAGGTCGATCAGTACACCCGATGGGCGTGGGGTGCTTGGACGAGCTTCGGCACGTGGACGGCGTGAGACGGTTGGGTCTCCCAGCGCCTGACGTACAACGTCAATTGGCTCACCCTGCGCGCTGGTTGGAGCCAGTGCCACGGCGGCGTGGGTCTGAGCCTGAGGAGAAAGGGTGGCGAGGAAGGCGCGAACCTGAGTTGCCAGCTTGCCCAGCGAAGTACCCTGCGCCTGAGCTGCCGCTTCATCAAGTCCTACGTACAGTACAAAGCCGCGAGCCGAAGTGTCGGCGGTGGCCTGACCGGTGGACTGCACGGCAGTGGTGGTCGGCTGATGGGATGGTTCACGAGTTTCTGGGGTGTTAGAAACTGCGCGCAGGGGACGATATCCCGCTGGTGCATAGTTGCCAGCAGCCTGACGCTGTGCAGCAGCTGCGCGGTTCTGCGCGTTGCGAATTGAAACGTGGACGTATCCGGATCCAGCCGACATAATGTTTTCCTCTTTTAGTGCGAAGGCCAAGTGGTCTGGCGCTCGTGCTTCGGGTTTTGCTTGCGCCGTTCATGGCCTTCGTCCACGTTCAGCAGTTGGGTTTCCCGTCAGCGACTTTCCGATTTCTATTTACGAACGAACCGTAAATTCATCTTTTAGCCGCCGACGCCGAGCATTCGATTACAAGTTGCATCGGCAAACCACGACTGTCCGTCGGGATGCTTTTTGCTGTTCTGCGCCGTACTCACACCTCTAGTTTCCTCGTAACATTGTCAACTTGCAAGTAACAAACTATGGCAATGTCCACATAGTGAGACAAATACGTTCAAAGGTGATACACACCACTTTAGACATTTCTTGACTATCTAAGCGCTTAACTACTCAATATGCTCAAGACTTTTACTTCGACCGAACATACTGACTACCCTATTCAGGGGCGTGAATATTCATTCACGACAACACGCAGTCCACACTTCAATCATTCGTCGATCACTACCCTTGACCAAATTAAGTACCTCCCGTTAGCAAAAATCCTGCATAAACTCGACATACAGTCATAGCTGGCGCACAGTAAAAACATATTCTTACCCCAAGGCAATAGGAGACGCTGTTAAACATGAATGATTCTCGGTTTTCACCTTCGCAGCTGCCCCGCCTCACCCACCCTGATGGCACTGCCATCAAAGTCCTTGTTGTAGACGATGAACCATCGCTGGCCGAACTGGTCTCCATGGGTACCCGCATGCTTGGTTGGGAAGCCACCATGGCTCACGACGGCCCAGAAGCCGTAGCCACCGCCCGCTCTCTGGCCCCCGACGTACTGGTTTTGGACTGGATGCTGCCAGGTTTTGACGGCCCAGAAGTACTTCGCAAGGTCCGCACCCATTTCCCTGAAATCCCCGTCCTGTTCCTCACAGCTAAGGATGCCGTCGAAGACCGCATCGAGGGCCTAGGCGCCGGAGCCGACGACTACGTCGCCAAGCCGTTCAGCCTCGAAGAAGTACTGATCCGACTGCACCGTTTGGTTGAGCGTTCGGGCGCCGCGGCAGCGGACTCCGCTGAACTAGTGGTCGGCGATCTGGTGCTGAACATGGACTCGCACGATGTCTCCCGCGCGGGACGCGAAATCTCCTTGACCGCCACCGAGTTTGATCTGCTCAGCTACCTGATGAGCAACGCCCGTCGCGTGGTTTCCAAGTCCCAGATCTTGGACAACGTCTGGCACTATGACTTTGACGGGCAGGCAAATATTGTCGAGCTCTACATCTCCTACCTGCGCAAGAAGATCGACGTTGACGCAGAGCCAATGATCCACACCGTACGTGGCGTGGGCTACGTCCTGAAGCCGGCGGCATGAGTCGTTTCTCCCCCAGCACCAACGTAGGTTCGCCACACTCCCTGCAGCGCAAACTGCTGCTGATCCTGCTCACTTCACTCACGGCTGTCTCGGTACTTTTGGGTGTGCTCTATAACGCCGGCATGCGCCAGACGTTGATGGACCAGCTCAATAGCCAACTGCGATTGACCACCGAGCGGGCGCTGAACTACTCCCAAGGCGCACCAGCGGTGAACTCACGTCTGGACGCTCCGGGACAGTCCGCCGGTACGCTGACCGCACGCTTTGTGGACAAGTACGTCTTCAACGGTGGTGTGCTCGACGAACGCACCGGTGAGTTGCAGCAGCTGAGCCAAGAAGACGCGATTCCGATGGTGGACCTAGAACTCAGCGATACCCACGGAGACGGAAAATTCCATCCCGTACGTGCCCACCTAACCGTTGGCGACTACTACCTGGTCGCGGTCAAAGACTCCGGGTCCAATGGGATCCTGATCGTCGGTCTGCCGTTGCACAGCACGGATATGGCGCTGCGTGGCATGGCTTGGCTGACCCTGTTTATTGCACTGATCTTGATTGCTGGTGCCGGACTGGCTGGCTCGTGGCTTATCTCCCGCTCACTGGCCTCGCTTAAACGTGTTGCTTCAGTCGCCGAGTCGGTGGCCGCCGAGGATCTAGATTCGGGCAAGGTGGCCTTGACCCAACGTGTACCGGTTGAGGATGCTGTGCCAGGAACCGAGGTGGGCAACGTTGGCAACGCACTGAACGCGATGATCAGCAACGTTTCCACGGCCCTGACCGCACGCGAAAAGTCTCAGGCCCAGATGCGACAGTTTGTTGCCGATGCCTCGCACGAGTTACGTACCCCGCTGTCCTCAATTCGCGGTTACACCGAGCTGCTATCCGCCACCGAGCATTTCTCCCCCGACGGACAACGCTCCGTTGACCGGGTGTTGCAGCAAAGCAGCCGAATGGGATCGCTGGTGGAGAATCTCTTGCTGTTGGCTCGTTTGGACGAAGAAAATTCGTTTAAGCGCAGCAACCTAGATTTGAGCACGCTGACCGCAGACATCACCGAAGATTTTAAACTGACCGCCAGCGATCACCAGTGGGAATTCGAATCCCTGGCCGAGCAGACCATCGTCTTTGCCGACTCCACGTCATTACGCCGCGTGATCACCAACCTCTTGGCCAATGCACGTAAACACACCTCGGCAGGCAATACCGTAACGGTGACGGTAGATCAGGATGACGAGACCGACGAGGCAGTGCTTGAGGTGCATGACACCGGTGAAGGTATTGCACCGGAGTTCTTGCCTCGGGTCTTTGAACGTTTCACCCGGGCAGACACCGCACGCTCGGGTTCGGACGGCACCACCGGTCTAGGTTTGCCGATTGCCAAGAGCATCGTCGAGGCGCACGGTGGCAGCATCTCGGTCACCTCTGAACCGGGCAATACCGTGTTCGAAGTACGACTGCCGCTAGCCGACGTCGACGAGTCGGACGAGCAAACACCACAGGCCACGGTCTAGTGACCGTGGCCTGTGGGCTACTGCTGAAAACTACTTAGACGATCGGTGGGGTGACACCGTACAGGCGGTCACCGGCATCACCAAGGCCAGGAATGATGTAGGACTTTTCGTTCAGCTTCTCGTCCAACGAAGCAAGCACAATGTGCACGCGGTTGTCGCCACCGTGGATTTCTTCCAAACGGGCCACGCCCTCAGGGGCAGCGATCAGGCAGATGCAAGTCACCGATTCGGCGCCACGATCGAAGATGAACTTGATCGCTTCAGCCAGGGTGCCGCCGGTAGCCAACATTGGATCCAGAACAAATACCTGACGGCCAGTCAGGTTGTTTGGAACGCGGTCAGCGTAGGTGATGATGTCCAGGGTTTCCTCGTTGCGAGCCATGCCTAAGAAGCCAACCTCTGCGGTTGGCACCAGACGAGTCATGCCTTCGAGCATGCCCAGACCGGCGCGCAAGATCGGAACAACCAATGGGGTCGGCTTGGCAATTGCAGTACCGATAGTGGTAGCAACTGGGGTTTCAACCTGAATGCTTTCGGTCGTCACCTCGCGGGTTGCCTCGTAGGCCAGCAGGGTGACCAGTTCGTCAGTGAGCTGACGGAAGATCGGAGATGGGGTGTTCTTATCTCGAAGAACTGAAACCTTGTGTGCCACCAGCGGGTGGTCGACTACCTGTACGCGCATAAGTAGAAATCTATCAGCACCGTCATAGTTGAATCGATAGAAATCCCCGATTTTCCGCACTTAAAGGATAATGATGTGCCCAAAGAAACAGGAATCACGCGCTAGCACGTAAAGTAAAAGCACTATGGTGCACGAATACGATGCTTGGATGGACCTTGCTCTGGGTGAGGCACGCGCCGCGCTAGCCACAGACGATGTCCCCATCGGCGCAGTGATCCTCTCCCCCGAAGGTCAAGTTCTGGCCACCGGACGCAACCAACGCGAAGCGGTCAAAGACCCCACGGCGCATGCCGAAGTGGTGGCCATTCGTGAAGCGGTCCGGGCCTTGGAAGAACGCGGCGACGACGATGGTTGGCGACTAACCGACTGCATCTTGGTGGTCACCCTAGAACCTTGTGCCATGTGTGCCGGAGCAATTGTCCTGGCTCGAATCCCCAAACTTGTTTTTGGCGCTTGGGATGAAAAGGCCGGCGCCTGCGGTTCGGTCTTCGACATCGTTCGCGAACCACGACTGAACCACTGGGTCGAAGTCTATTCACGAGTCAAAGAACAAGAATGTGCAGAGCTTCTGCGCGAATTCTTCCGGAGCAAACGAAGCTAAAACATCAGCCAGGTGTGTTTCGAGCCACTTCAGCGCGAATATCTGGCCTCCGTTTTTGTATTCACCTTTGGTTCGGTATAGAGTTATCAGGTCTGGTGACGTGTCCGAGCGGCCGAAGGTGCAACACTCGAAATGTTGTGTACGGTAACCCCGTACCGTGGGTTCAAATCCCACCGTCACCGCCAAGAAAACCCCGTAGATTCATTGAATCTACGGGGTTTTGCTTTGCCCAAAAAGCTATTGCAAGCTAGTTGGAGAACAAATCAGTGAGCTTGCCCTTGGCATCCCACAGAGCCAACGAGTCTCCCCCATTGTTCAGCACACCGGGACCATCAACGTAGAACGCTTCGTCACTGTTGGTACCTGGACCGGAGTACACGCGCAGCTTCTGCCCTGGCTCCAATACGTAGCCATCGCCAATCTGCAGCTTGTTGTTAGCCGCATCGCGGATCAGGTAGCCACTGACATCGACGGTCCGCTGACCGGTATTTTCCACTACAACGTACTCGCCGTTTTCAGGAGTCACGTCACTTCCTGGAGCATCGTTCAACGCATCAGAAATCAGCACACCGTTATTGGCTGGGAAAACTTTCTTGCCATTCAGGTGACGATCGATCTGTGCCGGGAAGTCACCGGTAATTCGCTCAACGCCCAGTTCCAAAGCGTCATCGACAACTTCCTCAGAGTCAACGGTGTACACACCCAAGCCCAGACCTGCGTCCTTAACTCGTTGCGCGCCAGCGGCGTCCAGAGTGCGGTAGCTGGTGCCGAAGGCATCAGCGTAAGTTGCGTAGTGCTCAAGTTCTTGTGCCGAAGGAACAGTTCCCGTCAGTTGCTGCAATGGCACCTGCGGAGCCAGCTGCGCAAAACGCTCGTTGGATGCCGCGTCAAAACCCAGTACCTCGATCTTGTTGGCAGCTAGCAGCGCCTTCCATTCGGTGTCTTTTGCCAGCGCATCGGCAACAACCTGCTCTACGCCTGGCGATGAGGCAGGATCTTTGATCTCGATGAAGACGCCGGTGCCGCCGGTCAGCACGCTAGGAACATCATCGAAGTGTGGAATCTTGGCCCCGACAAACTTGCCCGAGAAGTAGGATCCGGCATCCAGCTGCTGGAGCTCGTCCCAGGTGAACGAGGTGATGGGATCGTTGGCGCGATCCGGGAAAACCTCTTCGACATTTGTGGTGCGGGCTGGGGTTCCGTCGTGGAAGATGAACGGCACCCCATCTTTGGAAAGCTGAACATCAATTTCGACAAATTCAGCTCCGGACTGACTTCCTGCTTTCAGGGCTTCCAAGGTGTTTTCCGGTGCCACACCGGCAGCACCGCGGTGGCCGATTACCAGCGGCGAAGAATCTGAAGACTTGATTTCAGCGGCCATTGCTGGTGCGGACAGTGAGGCAACCAAGCAAAGCGTTGCAGTTCCCAAAGTAATGCTGCGCAGTTTCATGATGGACTTCCTTCGGTGTCATTGATGAACACCGGCCATACTTCCGCGCTCTGATGGCCTCCAATTCAAGAGCAGTTGAATCGGAGATTAATCTTTACTACTCGATGATGTGCTCGCTGATCTGGGTTTCCAGATTTGTTCCGTTCAGTTCGAAATAGATCTGGCCTTCAGTGACCGATACCGACATGGTGTTGCGACGGGTCAGGCAACGTACTGCCTCATCAACAAATTGGGGGTCAAAAGATCGGAACCGAATCTCAGAAGATTGGTGGATCGTCTTGCCTCGCCAAGATGCCAGTAACTTTGCTGGATCTCGGTGAGTGTAAATTGCGGTGCGGTCTGCTCGCTTGCTTCCAAGGTGCAAGCGCTGCGCATCTGGCGCGCCAACCTCGATCCAGGCGGTGATGAGTCCCGTGAGGTCTTTGACAAGAATTGCGGGTTCTTCACCAGTTGAAACGCCACCAGCAGAGAAAGTGATTCCTTCTTCGTACTCCAAGCAATAGGTGAGTACTCGGGTGATCATGTAAGCATCGGTCTCAGAGGGGTGCTGCGCGACGCGCAGTGAAAGATCCTCGTATACCCCGCGATCTACATCAGCAAGTTGAACGTCAAAAGTGTGCATAGTCGCGCCGATAGCCATAGTTGTCGAGTCTACCGTGGGCAGGGCATCACCAATGAACGCCTAGTGCGTGAAGATCTTAGGAGGCATCCGGGAACCGGATGATGAATTGACGACTATCACTCGGAATCGTTTCAACTTTCCGAGTTTCAATCACTTCGGTGAGTTTGCTTTCCAGTCTGGCCAACCCGATCAGTGGAGGTGCAGTAGATTCGTACTCGACTGCTCCTGGTGGACTGATCTTGATCTTGTGTGGAGTTTCCTGAATGACTTTTTCGGTCCATCCGGGAGCTTCCTTGGCTAGATTGCAGTAACCGCACTTCATGCAACCGTTGATGGAGCAGGTTTTTCCACCTTTGCAATGCTGCTCAACGTGATCTGCTTGTCTAGGCTTGTTGTTGCAATAGGGAGTCCGACAGTAAGGATCTCTGAGTTCCAGCAGCTTACGCAGTGAACCCTTGAAGAGGCGTTCCTTGGAGTCCATGGCGACCAAATCTTGACCTTTAGGCAAAACGTAGAGCCGCCGGATGGATGGAAATGCCCTGATCCGCCTGCGTAGCTGATCAAGTTCCGAAGTTGGAGTGTGGTCATCCAACTCGTTATAGCTATCAAAGAGTCGGGCCGCATATTTGGCCGGAACACTGCCGTATCCAGAAACTGACGCCGGATCTTTTCCGTCCATCAGCAAAGCCATATCCGTCATCACAAGATTGACGTGGAGCTTGATGGGCAGAGGCATGTCGGCGGGATGGCCGGCGAGCTTGGATACCAGAATGTCGACCTTCAGCTGTTTGATGGTGCGCGGATCTCCGCCTTTTTTAGCCTTCTGGGCTTCATGCTCAAGGGCATCTTCAATTGCTACACCGACCTCGATGGGCAACTTCACGTTCATGTTGATGCAGTCTTTGCCTTTGAAGAAGGCAACACCACGATGCTTCGCCTTGCGTTCAATTTCTTCATCGCGCTCTTCCCCGCGGATCTGATCCACGGTCTTTTGCGCAATGTCATGGGCCTCATGAGTAGAAGCTGAATCAAACATTGAAGGATTGTCGGCAAAAAACCGGTCAAACTCCTGTCGCTCTGACCGGCTGACGTCTTCTAGCGGGCTCAAGATTGACATGATCAGCTTCTCGCCAAAGTCTCCAAGCTGATACCGGGAAAACAGGTAGGGCATGTCCGAGATCAAAAAGCGCATGCGACGAACGTAAGCCAGGGAGGCATGAGGTGAGCGCTTGCGTGCCAAGGCTATCTGGCTTGCTGTTCCGCGCTGTTTTGCCGTGGCCGGTTTGCCCGGCGATGTCTCGTTGCCTTCATCCATATGGGCTGCAAGACGAGCCTGAACCGAACCGAGGAATGAAATTTGAGATTCAACTTTCTCAAGAGCGATCACCGAAAAAGTTGGGTCATCGTTGCGCAGAGCCATGTTGACTAACGACAGCTCTTCTGGCGTGAGACATGGTGTTCTACCGAAGCTGGATCCCTCAGGAATTCCGTCTTCGACATTAGTGCTGAACACTTCTTTGTCTTCGAACATATATTCATTATATGCCGAAAATAACCGGGATTACAGGCTTTTCCACAACAAGAAATCAGAACTTTGAAGCGAAAAATTCGAACACTGGTTCGTATTAGGCGTCATCTTCCGGATGCTCGTCGGACCATTGGTGGGCACGAGAAACCAACTGCTGGGCAAGGCCGGAAAGATCGCCCTTACTGCTGCCCAAGGCAACACCGAGCAAGAAGGTACTCAACGGAGCCGCCGGGCGGGCAACCTCGTGGGCAACGTGCTTGGCAACATCCAAGACCGTGGCAATGTCAACGCCGGTGGCGTCGAGTCCCAACTCTTTGGTCGCAGCTTCTAACCATTCGTTGAGCGCTTCGGGAGGCAGGTGTACAGCCATGTCATTCCTTTGTGTTGCGGCGGGCGCGTTCCAGCGCCTGCGGGGTATCGATGTCATCGGTGGTTTCATCATCCACCGGTAGTTCAGCCAAATCTAGTGCGCCGAGCGCTTTGCGCACCGGGGCATTAACCAACTGCCCGGCCAGTTTTTCGCAAGCTTCAGCGACGGCGGCGGTGCGATAGTACCCGGCGAGCCACTGCACGTAGCCTTGAGCATCACGAAGCACCAGCCCATCGGCGGCGCACTGATCCACGTGGTCGCTCAGGGCAGAAATGACCGCATCGGGATGCTGCAGGTCGCAGGCCAGGATCATGCACCACCCGCTACTCACCTCAGGGATTCCGGCGGCGATGGCCGCTAAGGGGCCAGCAAAGGGCGGGTCTTCGCGCAACACCACGTCGGCTAAGGCGCCGGTGACCTGATCGCCGATCACCACCACGCGGCCGACTGTGGCACGACGGGCGGCAAGAATGACCCGATCCACCAAGCGCTGGGAGTGAACAAGCAGTTCGGGCTTATTCGCTCCGCCCAGCCGGGTGCCGCGCCCGCCGGCCAGCACAAGCACGTCAAAGTCGTCCGTCATAGCCCGGTCCGCAGTACATCAACGGTATCGCCCGGGTGGATCTCTTCAACGCCGGCCGGAATCAGCGCGTATCCCTGGGCGGAGCCGAACCCACCGACCGAGTGGGAGATGCGACCGGCCGCAACCGCCGGGGCGCAGCGCAGCTGCTCGCCATGCTCAAAGACGATGGGCAAAACCTGCAAGCGGTTGCCGGCGGCCCTCCACCCAAGTGCGGCGACTGCCTTGAGCCGGGGACGCTGCAATACGCTGTGGCCTTGCATGGCACGCAGGGCAGGGCGGACAAAAAGTTCGAAGCTGACCGCTGCGCTCACCGGGTTGCCGGGCAGCGCGAACATCATCGCGCCTTTAGCCAAACGTCCGGCACACTGCGGCTGGCCTGGGCGTACGCGCACGCGGGTGGCGTACACGCCGGGCTCGTCGGCCAACACCTTGCGCATCACGTCATAGTCGCCGGGGCCGACCCCTCCGGTGCTCAGGATCGCGTCGTGGGTGGGCGCCAGCTCATTAAGCTTCGCGCGCACGGTCTGCGGGTCATCAACACAGTGCACGATCGTGGCCGCAGTAATGCCAGACTCGGCGAGCAACCCGGCAATCAGCAGCGAATTGGTTTCCGGGATCTGTCCGCGGGACAGTGTTTGGCCCGGCGGGCGTAGCTCGGCGCCGGTGACCAACACGGCCACCTTGGGCATGGTGCGCACCAACAGTTCGCTCGCCCCTGCGGCGGCCAAGGCCGAAAGTCGGGCTGCGCCGAGCTCATCTCCGGCGCGGGCGATCAGCTCGCCGGTGCTGCGGTCTTCACCTCGTTGACGCACATCTTTGCCTTTAGGCACCGGCACGTTGATCCGCACGCTGGACACATCCCAGCCGGCCACCGCGGCACTGGTGTCCTCGATGCGCGCCACCGCGTCGGCAGCCGTGGGCAAGGGAGCGCCGGTCATGATCTTCACACACTGACCGGGCAACAGCTGCGGGTCCCAGCTGCTTCCGGCGGGAACTTCGCCGATGACTTGTAGGGTGGCCGGGCTGCCTGAAGTAAGAATCGCGGTGTCGGCGCTACGCACCGCAAAGCCATCCATCGCCGAGTTATCCCACAGGGGCAGCGGGTGGCTGGCCAATACGTCGCTGGCCAGAACCGCGCCGTGCAGTACCGGGCCCACCGGCAGGGTTTGTGGTGCCAATGGCTGAACCAGGCTTAACAGCCGGGCGCTGTGTTCGGCCACGCTGATAGCTTCTTCGGGCTGGCGTTTCATCGCTGTTCTCCTGGTGGGTTGGCGGGAAGGGTGGCCACCACCGCGCGCATAAACCGGTTGACCGGGTTGGCAAAAACTTCAGACACACTTCCCGAGTCAATGATCTGGCCGCGTTCCATAACCAGAAGTTGATCGGCCAGCGCCAAGGTGTCGGCGGCCGAATGCGAGATGACAATGGCGCTGGTATTTGTGCGCGTGAGCTCTTCGCGCACCAGTGCGCGCATATCCATGGCGGCCTCAACATCCAGTGAGGCAAAGGGTTCATCGATCAGTAACAGCTTGGGCCGGGCGGCCAACGCTCGGGCCAGGGCGATGCGTTGGCGTTGCCCGCCGGAGAGGGCAGTCGGGCGCGCAGCAGCTAGTTCTTCTAGTCCCAGCCGAGCCAGCCATTCGTGGGCGCTAGCCAGCGCCGCAGTTTTACCCAACCCCGAGGCGTGGGCCCCAAAGGCAATATTTTTGACCGCGTCCAGATGCGGGAACAGGTGCGGGGCTTGACCCAGCAGCCCCACCCCGCGCAGGTGCGGGGCTAGGTGCCGGCGCGCATCGGCCAAAATGGTGCCATCAAGTTCGATCCGCCCGCCCGCAATTTTCTCGGTTCCGGCGATGGCGTTCACGATGGTGGACTTGCCAGCCCCGCTGGGCCCCATGATCGCCAGCGTACTGCCCGAACGCACCTGGAATTTTGCCTGAACGTCAAAGCCGGCGCGTGGCACCTGCAGATCAACAAGCAGTCTCATTTGATGGCCCCCGGACGCCAAGCGCGAACACACAACAGCACCAGCACCGCGGTTCCCAGCAACAACAGGGACAGCGCCACGGCGGTATCCCGTCCGGCGCCGGCCCCATTAAACGCGGTGTAGATCGCCAGCGGCATGGTCTGGGTGATCCCGGGAGCATTGCCGGCAAACAGCGCGGTGGCCCCAAATTCGCCGATGGCCCGCGCGAAGCACAGGATCACCCCGGCCACCAGCCCGGGGGCGGCCAGCGGCAGGGTGATACGGGTGAGCACCATCCAGCGCCCGGCGCCCAGAGTTGCAGCGGCCTGTTCGTACCCGGTGCCCACCGAGCGCAGCGACCCCTCCACCGAGAGCACCAGGAAGGGCAGCGCCACAAAGCTTTGCGCGATCACCACGGCAGCGGTGGAAAAGGGCAGGGTGATCCCCCAGAGTGAATCGATCAGTTGCCCGATCGGGCTGGTGCGACCAAAAAGGAAAAGCAGCGCCACCCCACCGACCATCGGTGGCAGCACCAAGGGTACGGCGATTAGTGCACGTAGTAGTTGCGCGATCTTCGGGCTGCTGCGGGCGATCACCAGGGCCAGCGGCACCCCGAGCACAACGCACAACGCGGTGGCCGCCACCCCGGTGCGCACCGAAAGCCAGAGGGCCGACAGGGCTTGTTCGCTGGTGGCATCGGCAAGCAGGGTGGACCAGCTGGCCCGACCCAGCAAGGCCAACAGCGGCAAGATCAGTAGGGCTACCCCCAGCACCGCCGGGGCGAGGGTGAAAGCCGGGACGCGCAGCCCAGTGTCGCTAGCCATTGCCCTGCGCAGCCCCACTACCAAATCCGTAGTCGGTCAGGATCTGCTGGCCGCGCTCGCCGGTGACAAAGTCGAGGAACTCTTGGGCGGCCGGATTATCGTCCAGGGTGGCGATCGGGTAACTGTTGACCACTTCATCGGCCCGTTCGGGCACGATAGCGGCCAGATCGGGTTCATCCTCCACGTCGGTGGCGTACACCAGCCCTGCGTCAGCTTCGCCGGCAGCTACCTTCTGCACCACCGCGGTGACATTTTGTTCTTCGCTGACCGGCTTAACCTTCACCCCGGCCTTTGTCAGCAACTGCTGTGAGGCGTTACCGCACGGCACCTGCGAGGCGCACAGTACGGTGCTGGCTCCGGCCAAATCGGACAGCGACTTGATGTTGGCGGGGTTATCTTTTGGCACCGCGATCACCAGGGTATTGCTGGCAAAAATCACTGGTTCGTGGCCAAATCCTGCTTCGGTTACCTCGTCCATATTACGTTCGTCAGCGGAAGCAAACACGTCTACGTCCGCACCTTCAACAATTTGTGTGGCCAAAGTTGAGGAGCCGTCATAGTTGATGCCGTTGATCTTTACTTCGGGATGTTCGCTGCGAAATTCTTCGGCGATTTCATCGAAGGCACCGTGCAGTGATGCTGCTGCAGAGATGGTGATGCTTTGCTGATCAGCTGGTTTATCACTGCTGCAACCGGAGAGGACCAGGGCGGCAGCGGTGCCTGCCAGCACACATCGGGCAGCCAGCGGCCAGGTTACACGCATGAATTCTCCAGTACTTAAGCTTTGTGCCCATGCTACAACCGCGGTCCGTTCAAATACGTTATTTTACGTGTTGATTTGCTGTTTTACCCGCCGATCTTCCACCGTTAGTCCGCGGCAGTTACGCTGGTAGTTATGACAGTTTTACCGGCAGGGGATATCACCGACGCCCGTGGGCGGCCCCTGCATGATTTGCGCATCTCGGTGACCGACCGCTGCAATTTCCGTTGTGTGTACTGCATGCCCAAGGAAATTTTCGGTCGCGACTTCGCCTTCCGCGAGCGGTCGGAATTACTCAGCTTTGAAGAGATTGAACGCTTGGCACGCGTGAGCGTAACCCTTGGCGTCACCAAGCTTCGGCTGACCGGTGGCGAACCCTTGTTGCGCCGTGGCATCACCGAGCTGGTCTCGATGCTCGCAAAGTTACGCACCCCTGAAGGTGCACCAGTGGATTTGGCGATGACCACTAATGGTTCGGCGCTGCCCAAGATGGCGCAGTCGCTGAAAGATGCCGGACTGAACCGTGTGACCATCTCGCTGGATTCACTTGATGATGCCAAATTTAAAGCCATCAACGACGTGAACTTCCCTGTCGCCCGTGTGCTGGAAGCAATCGAGGTGGCCCGCCAGGTTGGTTTAGGTCCGGTGAAAATTAATACGGTCGTCAAACGCGGGGTCAACGACGATGAAATCCTGACCCTAGCTGAGCATTTCCGTGGCACCGGGGCCATCCTGCGCTTCATTGAGTATATGGATGTGGGCACCACCAACGGCTGGAAGGTTGATGAGGTTCTTCCCTCAGCTGAGGTGGTCTCAATGATCAACGAGCGCTGGGCGCTGGAACCGGTGACCAAAACCGAACCGGGAGAAACCGCCAACCGCTGGCGCTACGCCGATGGTGCCGGTGAAATAGGCGTGATCTCCAGTGTGACCAATGCGTTCTGTGGCAACTGCTCACGCTCACGAGTTTCCGCCGAGGGACAGCTCTACACCTGCTTGTTTGCTGGTTCCGGCTATGACCTGCGCAAGCTGATGAGGGAAGGGATCAGCGACGAGGACTTGGCTAAAGCACTTACCGGCCACTGGCGTAAGCGCGATGATAATTATTCTGAGTTGCGTGCTGCACTGGCCCCGGGAAACCGCAAGCGCATCGAGATGTCCTACATAGGGGGCTAGCCCATCGATTTCTGCCCGTCCAGCGATTCACGAATGATGTCCGCATGTCCCGAATGCTGGGTAGTTTCGGCGATGATGTGCAACAGCGTTCGGCGAACCGACCACTGGGAGTCAACAAACCACGGAGCGGCAGGCAACTCGTGCACGGTGTCTAGATCTATCTGGGCAAGCAGCGCGTCGGTCCGAGAAGCAATCTGCGCATAGTTCTCCAGAAGCGCTTCCAAGGTTTCGCCGGGTTGCATACGGAATTCGTTGAGGAACATTTCAAGCGCTTCGGGAGGCATATCGCTGAAGTCTGCGCCATCCCAAGCCATCGCAGCCCGGCCTTTGACCATGAATTCTTGCCACTGCCCTTCCACGGCACTGACATGTTTGATCAAACCACCAAGGGTCAATTCACTGACGGTAGTGCGCTGTGCAGCCTGCTCGTCGCTCAAACCCTGCACAGTGAAACGCAGGAAATGCCGTGCGTTAGCCAGTGCCTGGAATAGGTCGGCGCGTTCGCCATTCAGGGTGGTGTTGGTAATGGCCATGGTGCTCATGATTGCCTCCTGGCATAAGCTGCAGCCGGTATTTCCAGCTGGTAATAACCACAGTAGAAGTGAAAAGTGCCAGTTCCTGTCCTAAATCAAGGCAGACTTATTCCATGAGTACCAGCACCAGATTTTTTCGTTTGCTCTCACTGCTGCAGACCCATCGTTATTGGTCCGGAGACGAGCTAGCCGAACGCCTAGACGTCAGCCTGCGCACCGTTCGCCGAGACATCGACCGACTGCGCGATCTGGGGTATCCGGTGCAGGCCGATCGTGGCGTGGGCGGTGGCTATCAGTTGGCTTCCGGCACCGCCATGCCTCCCCTAGTACTCGATGATGAGGAAGCCGTAGCACTGGTGGTCTCCCTGCAGTCCAGCGTGCACGGCGGATCTTCCACACTGGCCGAGGCGGCCTTGCGGGCGATGGGAAAAATTGTGCCCGTGCTTCCAGCCAGGTTACGCAAGCGCGCGCAGGCACTGACTGCGAGCACCGTGCCACTGAATTCGCAGTACTCCGCACCGGATCCGGTAAATCCTGAAGTACTGGTGGCTTTTGCCCAGGCTTGCCGCGACCATGAACGAATCGCTTTTGATTACAAAGATGCCAAAGGAGCAAAGAGTTCACGCAGGGTAGAGCCGGCCCAACTGGTGAACGTGGGCAACCGCTACTATCTGGTGGCCTTTGATCTGGACCGCGATGATTGGCGCAGTTTCCGCGTAGACCGCGCACAGAACGCTTCACCCAGAGCCTTGCGCTTTGCGCCCCGCGCGGTGCCAGGTGGTGATGCGGCAGGGTTTGTCCGTGCAGGCTTGCGCGGGACTGGACCGCAAGATGTCAGCGCACGCATCCATGCCAGCGCTAAAAAGTTGGAGCCACTGATCGGCCGCTGGTTCCAGATTGAAGCAATCGATGCCAACAACTGTTTGGTGCGAACCGAGAATATGAATCTGAACTGGGCCGCATTTGGACTCGCCATGAGCCAGGCCAAAGTCAGCGACATCCAGCCAGCAGAACTGCGCACGCTCCTCGATTCGTGGACGGAGAATCTCAGCTCCTGATTGCGAAAGTTGTGAGATGCAACAAAAACAGCCTTGAGAAGTGCTCGCGAGGCAATCCCGGGGAGTATAGTCGCTGGCGTGCTGATCACATTCAAATCATTCAGATTAAAGCTCTCACTAGAGAATACTTAAAGATTTAACCATCAGCACGGCCATATGTATCATCACGAAGCCCTTCCGATGGCCTTTGCAATCGCGCCGAACACTTCCCATGAAAGGCTGCCTCATGACCCCTGCCGACTTTACCTCTGACGCGCAAACGATCCTTCCTGAACTTGTCGAACTGCGCCGCGCATTGCATGCGGACCCCGAGCTGGGACTGACTCTGCCTCGAACCCAGCAAAAGGTACTCGACGCCCTCGAAGGGCTACCGCTGGAAATCACCACCGGCACACGCACCAGCTCGGTCACCGCCGTGCTTCGAGGAGAGCTGCCCGGTCCGAGCGTTCTGCTTCGTGGCGACATGGACGCATTGCCGATCGTCGAAGAGTCCAATCTGGACTTTGCATCCACCAATGGCAACATGCACGCCTGCGGCCACGATCTGCATACCGCGGGACTTGTTGGTGCAGCCAAATTATTGTCGGCCCGGAAAAGTGAACTTCATGGCTCAGTCATCTTCATGTTCCAGCCAGGAGAAGAAGGCCACGGTGGCGCCAAGATCATGCTCGAAGAGGGACTACTCTCGGTAGCCGGAGAACCTCCGGTTGCCGCCTACGCCATCCATGTGGGCCCCGGTCCACGCGGGCTCTTCGCAACTCGCGGCGGTCCGGTAGCTGCCGGCTCAAACCAGCTGAGCGTGACATTGCGTGGACGCGGCGGACATGGCTCACAACCACATCAGACCCTGGATCCAGTTCCCGCTGCAGCAGAGCTTGTCCTGGCCTTGCAGAGTTTTGTCACTCGACGGTTTAACGCTTTCGACCCGGTGGTCCTCTCGATTACCCGCATGAACACCGGCGACGGCGCAATCAATGTCATCCCGGAAAGTGTCGAGTTGGCGGCCACCATCCGCACCATGTCCCACGAATCCCTTGCAGTCTTAGAAGAAGGGTTGCCACGAGTCATCCAAGGCGTGGCAGCAGCCCATGAGCTCACCGCGGATGTGAGCTTTGAAACGTTGTACCCGGTGACTGTGAACGACCCGGCTGAGACCGACGCTGCGCTGGAAACGATGCGCGAAATCTACGGCGAACAGCGCGTAGCGGTGATGCCTTCACCAATGATGGGTTCTGAGGATTTCGCTTTTGTGCTCGATGAAGTTCCAGGCACGTTTATCGGACTGCTCACCTCACCGTCTGAAATGACGGCCAAGGAAACGGAGTGGAATCACTCGCCGCGCGTCATTTTTGATGACCAGGTACTCGGAGATCAGGCCGCAGCACTGGCAGCTATTGCCTTTAAGCGCACCGCCAGCTAACCATGTGCGCTGCGCGCTAGCTCTTGAGAATTACAGTGGTTTGGGTCCCTGCATACTCAAATCCGGCGCGCATAGCTGTTCGGATGGACGCTGCGTTGTCGACGTGCACACGCCACTGAGGAATCAGGCCAACGTCGAGTGCATGCTGTTGAGCGATGGCAACTGTCTGAGAACCGAGTCCACTTTGCCGATTGGCAGGTGCGACGAGCGCGCCGAGGTGGGCCAGTTTTTCTTCCCACACGTCGTAGCCAGCACCTGCCATAGGCGCCGACTCATTCTCAGATTCGCTAATCATGATGAAGGTATTTTCCATCTCGCTCAAGCCGACTTCTGCGATGTCTTTGGATGGGCAGGCTTTTTCGAGATCAATGGCGTGCTCTCGCAGACGGCTCACCTTTGCATTGGGGGTAGGCAGTATTGGGGCCGTATCGCTGTAGTACAACTTCGCTTCCCCTAGAGGTTTTCCTCCATAGGGAGCACTGAGTTCTAGAAGTTTCGCGTGATTGACCAGATCTGAATCGGGTAAATTTCGTCCGGCTTCAATCGCCCATGAAGGGCCAACCAAGATCCCTGTGCCGAACAACGAAACGAACATGAGTACGGCGCTATCGTTCTTTTCGCGATAAACGCGATTCTCGCCCCGCTCCAGTGCTTCGGCCGAAATGCCGAGTATCGATGCCCAAGAGTCTCGAATAGTCGCGATGGTTTCGGGGTGCAAGGTCATGCTGAAAGATTAGCGGATTGTGCCTGAGGCGCGTCTTGTTAACGGACTGAAAGAGTCTCCAAGACTGCTGTTCCAAGGATTCAAGCAATACTTCGTCTACAGCCCAACCCATTCTGAACTGCCGGAAGTGAAGTGCTGCTTCTTCCAGATTGGGACCTCGGCCTTGATGCGTTCCACGAGGTTCTCAATCGCATCGAATGCTTCCTTGCGGTGCGCGGCCGCCGAGGCAGCGACCAACGCTGCATCACCAATCTTCAGCGGACCTACGCGGTGCACTGCCGAGAGCTTCAGACCGGTGCGTTCTTCTTCCTCGGCGATGATCTTCTCAAGGAAGTCCTGTGCCTGCGGATGGTGCGAGTAGTCCAAAGAGTTCACTGATTGGCCGCCGTCGTGGTTGCGAATGATTCCGTGGAAGAGCACTACCGCTCCGGCGGTATCGGACTGCACGGCATCGCGGACTGCGGCCTCGTCGATGGGTTCTTCGGTGATCAGCGCGTAGCTCACGAGCGGGCTCCTTCGGTAGGTGCGGGTTCGGCCAGCAGCTGCGGGGCCACCTCAGCCAGTGCGGGAAGCCCGCCTTCAAGGTAATTCGTTGTGATGCCTCGACCGGCGAGCAAGGATGCTGCGCGTTGCGAACGCGGACCACGAGCGCAGTAGACCGTCACCTGCTCTGGGATCTGATCTAGAGCTGCGCCCGATTCAATCGCGGCTTCCAATTCCGGCAGGGGTAGATGCAAGGAACCGGCAATGTGCTGCTGCGCGCGTTCGTCATCATTGCGTACGTCCAACAACACCGGAGCGTCCGTTCCGGCTAGCAATTCGGCGAGCGCTTGGGCGCTGATGCTTTGGGCTTCGGGTAGTGAACCAGAGCAGAAGAGCACGTAGTCGATCAGCTCGGTGACTTCAGTGCCTTGCGGGTCCCGGGAGAATTCGAGGGTTCGGGTGTTGGCGGCCAGCGCATCATAGATCAGCACCTTGCCCACCAGCGGGGTGCCGATTCCGGCGATCAACTTCATCGCTTCGGTGGCTAACAGCGAGCCGACGGTTCCGCACAATCCCGGTAGCACTCCCCCGGCGGCGCAGTCGGGCACGGTGCCCGGGGCCGGTGGCACCGGGAACAGGTCACGGTAGCCGGGGCCGTGTTCGTGCCAAGCCACGGAGACTTGTCCGTGGTGTTGCAGGATGGAGCCCCAGATCAATGGAATGCCGGTGAGTTGGGCCGCGTCATTGGTCAGGTAGCGGGTCGGGAAGTTGTCACTTCCGTCGATAACCAAGTCATAATTCGCAAAGATCTCTAACGCATTGGATGAATCCAAGCGCAGATTATGCTCGATGATTTCCACATTTGGGTCCAGCGCTGTGGCAGCTTGAGCCAGTGAAGTGGTTTTGGCCAGCCCGATATTGGCGGTGGTGTGGGTGACTTGGCGATGCAGGTTAGATAGCTCCACGACGTCATCATCAACGATGCCGATGGTGCCTACGCCTGCTCCGACTAGATAAGGGACGCTGGCGCTGCCTAGTCCTCCGGCGCCGATGACCAGCACCCGGGCGGCAGCCAGTCTGCGCTGCGCGGTGTCATCAAATCCGGGCAGGGTTAGTTGGCGCGCGGCTCGTGCAGCCTGTTCTTCGCGCAGTGCTGGCCCGGGGGCTACAAGCGCGGGAAAGTCGCGTTCACTTTTCATCGTGCTCCTTATCGCTGTGGCGCGATAGCATGAAGTCATGTCGAAGATTACGATACGCTACTTCGCTGCCGCGGCGGCAGCAGCGGGCTGCGAGCAGGAGAGCTGGGAACGCCCCGAAACGCTCGCGACGCTGCGTAGCGAACTGATCAATTCCTACGGGACAGAAATGGCACAGGTTTTGCGTGCCGGAAGTTTCCTGATCAATGGAGTGGTGCGCCGCGATGCCGGCGAGCTTGGTTCAGCCGAAAATCTTACGGTGGATGTTCTGCCACCATTTGCTGGCGGATAACCGATGACCTGCACCTTAGAAAACCATCAAGCCGAACTTGTTGCCGTGCTGTCCCCGGTCTTTGCTTCCTTAGATAGCGAAGTGCTGCCCACTGATAGCCCCGAGGCTGCTGATCGGATCCTTAGCGAGGATCTGTACGCCCAGTTACCTATCCCTGCGTTCACCAATTCGCAGATGGATGGATACGCTGCACGTAGCGCGGACCTGGCCACTGCAACATCTTCATCCCCGGTGACTTTGCCGCTCGGATTCACCGCTGCCGCTGGCGATCAGCAAATCACTTTGGCCGAAGGTACCGTCAGCCCGGTGATGACCGGTGCGATGATCCCGCTCGGCGCCGATACCGTGATCCCGGTAGAAGAGAGCGTCACAGGAACATTCCCTGAGTTGGTTCGAGCGAATCAAGGGGCCCCGAGCGGGCAGGCCACTTTCACCGCACCCAGTGAACCGGGGCGCTTCATCCGCCCTGTCGGTGTTGATCTGGAAGCCGGCGCGTTGGTAGCCAAAGCCGGAACCCGGCTGACCCCCACCATGATTGCCGCGCTGGTTTCCAGTGGACTGCGGGAAGTTTGTGTACGCCGTGACCTAAAGGTGGCGGTGTGCACCACGGGGGACGAACTCAGCGATGATCAGCGCTCCGAAGGTCAGATCCCGGACTCCAACTCCCCCATGCTCGTTGCTTGGTTGCGCCGCTATCAGGTGCAGGTCCGCACACTGCAACTACCTGATGATCCTCAAGGCTTTGCACTGGCTATTGATGCGCTGCAAGAACAGGTAGATCTAATTCTGACGGTGGGCGGCATCAGTGCCGGAGCCTATGAGGTGGTCCGCCAAGCTCTTTCGCCATTGGGTGGTTCCTTCCACCATGTGGCCATCCAGCCTGGTGGCCCGCAAGGTTTCGCCCAACTGCCTCAGGCAGCGGTGCTGTGCTTCCCCGGTAACCCGGTTAGTGCGCTGTTATCGGCTGAATTGTTCTTGGCTCCGTTGTTGCGCAAGTTCAACGTTTTGCCCGAGCCGGTATCGCAGCATTACCCGCTGGCCGCCAATGTCAGCTCACCCGAGCATAAACATCAGGTACGCCGGGCGGTGATCCGCGAGGGCCAAGTGGAAATCCTGGATCCGGGCTCGCATCTGGTCCACGACCTGGCCCGCGCCGATGCGCTGGTACATATCCCGGTCGGCGTCAGCCAACTGACTGCTGGGCAGCAAATTGAAACTTGGAGCATGAATGTCTGAAAAACTTACTCACCTGCGTGAAGACGGCAGCGCCCACATGGTTGATGTCAGCGACAAGGCTGTCACCAAGCGTGTTGCTACCGCAGAGGCCATCTTTGTCACCCGCGAAGACGTGGTTCCGATGCTGATGACCGGCAATCTTCCTAAGGGTGAGGCCTTAGGCACTGCTCGGGTTGCGGGCATCATGGCGGCCAAGCGCACCTGGGAACTGATTCCGCTGTGCCACCCGTTGCCGATTTCCAAGGTGTCCATTGACTTCGAGGCCCAGGATGCCGCAGTGCGTGTTATCGCGCAGGTAACCACCAAGGGCGTCACCGGGGTGGAGATGGAAGCGTTGACGGCGGCCAGCGTAGCCGCATTGACCCTATACGACATGGTCAAGGCCGTAGATAAGCACGCCGAGGTTCGCTCCGTGAAGGTCTTGGCAAAGTCCGGTGGCAAAAGTGGCGACTGGGTTCGTGAAGACTAACCGTCAGGCCGCGGTGGTGGTTGCCTCGACCAGCGCTGCTGCGGGAACTGCTGAGGATAAAACCGGCCCGCTGATCCGCCGGTGGCTGCGTGAGCGCGAGTTCCAAGTGGTAGACCCCTTGGTCGTAGCCGATGGGCAACCGGTGCACGATGCCGTTCAAGAACAGCTCGCCGCCGGCACCTCGGTAGTGATCGTTACCGGTGGCACCGGGGTCTCCCCCGATGATCGGTCCCCCGAGATGGTCGAACCACTTTTGGATGTGCGACTTCCGGGGATTATTGAGGCCATCCGACGTCGTGGTGAGGCTTCAACTCCGCTGTCGATTATCACTCGTGGGGTGGCCGGCTTTGCCGGCAAGACTTTTGTGATCACCCTGCCCGGTTCCACCGGCGGGGTCAAAGACGGATTGGCCGTGCTGGATACCGTCCTGGAACATTTGCTCACTCAGCGCAGTGGCGGCACCGGCCACGGACGGCGCTAAAAACACTACCTACTTTGATCAGAAAGACTGAAATATGAGCGTCGAAGCTGGAATCTACCAACACTTTAAAGGACAACGCTACGAGGTGCTGGCCGTGGGCAAACACAGCGAAACCGAGGAACCACTGGTCTTCTACCGCAAGCTCTACGATGACTACAGCTTCTGGGCCCGTCCGCTGGAAATGTTCGAAGAGACCGTGGACCGCGACGGCTACAGTGGGCCACGGTTTGTGAAGGTTGCTTAGACTACTGTGAATCTGCCTCGTTGTAGCGCTCAAGCGCTGCGGCGAAGTCGCTAATTTGTTCCGCGCTCCAGCCTTCCAACCGCTCAATGACCGCGGCTCGATGTACGGCAGCCGAAGCATCTAGTCGTTCTTGACCTAATTTGGTGAGCTCCAGAATGCGGCCTCGTCCGGCTTCTGAATCGTCGTAAGCCGCGTAGCCCAAATCGAGCAGCGTACCGACTTGGCGCGAGACCGTTGAACGATTCAGTGAGAACGCTTCGGCGATATCGGTGGCCCGAGACCCCGGCGTATCGGCGATGAACCGTAACAACGAATGCTCCACCGTGCTCAAGGGCTCAGCAAGTTGCCGTGAGCGTGAGTTTGCTCGTCGAGTGATCATCTGCATGTGATGGTAGACGGACTCGATGTCTGTTTCCCGTTCTTTCCTGCCCATAACCCCGAGTCTAGTACGTGGCGGAGAACTCAAGATTTTATGTTGCACAATGCAACACAAGCGGTATCCTTAAAACATATGACTGCCACCGACACCACCGCCCCCAGTACCCCCGCTGCCAAGCATTCCGACTCCACGCCGCACAAACTTACGCCCCCTAAGCCTGCACCGAAGGGATGGGGAAAGCTGGCGCGAACCATGCTGATTCCGTTCTTCTTGTGCGCCATCATGGGTTTGTTCTACCTCGGAGCTTTCCATCAGCCCACCCCGCACAATGTGCAGGTGGCAGTGGTTGGAGATTCTGCAGCCACCAAGGTTTTTGCGCAGACTTTGCAAGATGAATCGGATGGAGCACTGAATGTGCGCACCGTCCAGGACAACCAGTCCGCACAGCAGTTGGTGGAGAATCGTGAAATCGTAGCCGCTTACGAATCAACCAAGGATTCGGCCACGCTTTACGTTTCGAGCGCCGCTTCAGAAACGTCGGTGAACGTCGCACAAAAAGTCTTCATGAACGTGGCCTATAAGCAGGGGCAGCCATTCCACGTTGCCGATGTGGTTCCTACCGGAGAAAACGACACTAGTGGACAGGGTCTATTCTTCTTACTCGTCGCACTGAGCATTGGTGGTTACGCCAGCGCCGTGCCACTGGCCGGGTTCATGGGCAAGGTCAAACTATCAGTTCGCTTTGCTTTGGCAGCACTAGCAGCAGCAGTTATCTCGACCATCGCCGTGGTTGTTTCCGGTCCGATCTACCACGTCATCAATAATCACTACGCCGCCATTTGGCTAACATCGTGGGTCTACGCCGTCTCGATCATCATGCTCGGCATGGGATTACACCCAATGCTTCGCCACTGGACCACACCGATCTTGACCATGTGCTTTGTGGCCTTGAACTTCACCAGCTCCGGTGGCATCTTCCAGCCAGCCATGCAGCCAGGATTCTTCGGCGCACTGAACACCTTCTGGAATGGCGCCGGGTGGCTACATGCCGTTCAGACCATGGTCTACTTCCCAGGACAAGGAATCGGCATGGATATCCTGCGCTTGATCATTTGGCTAATTCCCGGCGCAGCCTTGATGGTCGCGACTCACATCTGGAGCGCGCATAAGACGCGTCTAGCTAACGAGAACGCAAAGATTGAAGAAGTAGAACGGACCGTGGCCGCCTAGTTCGCCTACTAATTCCGAGTCGCCACTAGCCTCACCGAAAGGTGAGCTAGTGGCGATTTTTTTATTCTGCAGCGTCCAGTTGGCTGGCCACGTGCGAGCGAACATCCAACAGTTCGTCCGCATTAATTCCATGGGCTAGACCCGGATAGATACGTTCGGTCAATGTGGAATATTGAGGCAAGAATTCACTGGTCCGCTGGATAGCTACCGGGGCAATGACTTGATCCTGCTGGCCTCGGCCCCAGAAAACGGCCGGACGCTGCCTAGCAAGGGACGCGTCTCCGGGTTGGGTAGCGCCGAGTACAAAACCACCAAGGATTGTTGTAGCCACCACGCGTTCAGGGCGGGTTCGCAATAGCTGACTTGCCATCAACCCGCCCTGCGAGAATCCGATGGGGATGATCTTGATTTCAGGGGCAAGATTTTCCTCAACCCATGCCCAGATCAGCTCGGTCGCAGCTTCGACCGGCGCCGCATCAGGAACCCCAGGGGTAACGATCTCGAACCACGCAGCCCCGCCATACCCCAATTCCAGAGGCGCACGCAGCGAAGCCCACGGCAGAGACAGCCCAAGTGGTTCCGCGAGGGTGCTCAGATCATGCTCATTAGAGCCGAACCCGTGCAAAAAGAGCAGCACCGCACCCGATTCAGGGCTCTCGCTCCATTGCGTGGAGCGTACGTCATTTAGCTGTTGAGCCATGCTCGCGGTACCTCATCTGATCTTTGAAAAGTCTTCCAAAAACAGCATAACGTATTTAGTTGAAGCTACAACTACTTTTTTAAAGGTAGATCCACTACTGAATCAAACGAGCTTGTCAGCGCACACGAGTCCACTCTTATCCCGCGTCGACATGCAACGTCATTAACCAAGTAAGCGACCACTAACCCTAGACAATCGGTAAAAGTATTGTGATCATGGTCACATGCTACTCGGAAGTAACGGGTGGTATTCCATCACTGCCACCGAAGGACATCATTCAACGACGCATTCTCTCCGGCCTGGCTGCGCTATGCTTTGCCGCGGCTACACTCGCAGCACCAGCCATCGCACCAAGTTCAGGAAATACCGCTCAAGCTCAGAGCACCAGCACCGCTTCACTGAATGTCAGCCCCATCGGGGCCAACAACTGGAGCTGCGTGCCAAGCGCAAAACATCCCACCCCAGTGGTTCTAGTTCACGGAACTTTTGAAACCATGGCCGACAACTGGCTCACCCTTTCACCAACCCTCAAACGCCAGGGGTACTGCGTTTACGCCTTGAACTATGGGCTTGAAGGTGGGCTATCGGGCACCGGTGATATCCGCGAATCCGCAGCACAGCTCAGTGATTTTGTGGATCGGGTGCGTGCGGCCGCCGGAACCCAGAAAGTAGATATCGTGGGGCACAGCCAAGGCGGAATGATGCCTCGCTGGTACATGGGCGGAGCCAAGTACGTCAACGACCTTGTTGCCGTTTCACCTTCAAACCATGGCACCCAAGGAGTCATCGCGCCGTCGAGCACCGGTATGAAGCTGATCGGTGTTGTTGGAGCTGTCGCCTGCGACGCGTGTATTGATCAGGTGGCCGGAAGTGAGTTCTTGCCCGAGCTCAACTCCATCGGTGACACCGTCAATGGTCCGGACTACACGGTGATCACCACCAAGTACGACGAAATTGTCACGCCGTACGGTTCGCAGTTCCTCGACGGTCCAGATCAGAAGGTCACCAATGTTCTCATACAAGAAAAGTGTCCATTAGATCTCTCCGGTCACCTGACGATCAACCATGACCCGGTAATGCATCGATTGGTGCCCAACGCACTGAGCACCGATGGGCCAGCCAATCCGGCCTACCGACCGTCGTGCACCATCTAACTATCGGCTAGTGGCTAAGGCTTCGCGCACCTGCTGGGCAGCCTGAAGTAATCGAGGCAAGATCGCTTGGGCTGCTGCTTGAGCGCTCTGCTCGCTGGCCGGATGCACGCTCATAGACACGTTCATCGCCGCCGCCACGGTGGAGTCTGCATTGAAGATTGGTACCGCTACCGAGCGCAATCCAATCTCCAGTTCCTGATCAACTACCGCGTAGCCCTGCGTACGGATCTTTTCTAGTTCCTTGCGCAGGGCTGCCGGCGTTTTCAGGCCCATGCCAGTGCGAGATTCAAAGCCCTGCGCCAAAACTTCTTCGCGAAGCTCATCGGGTCCAAAGGCCAACAGCACTCGACCCATGGAGGTGTTGACCGCAGGGAATCGGGTACCGACAGAAATGCCAACACGCATAATCGAGCGGGTGTGCACGCGGGCAACATAAACAATGTCGGTGCCATCAAGTACCGAGGCAGAGGCTGATTCATGCACTTGCGCGGAGAGATCTTCAAGCACTGGTTCGATCAGCTGCGGCAGGGTGGCGCTGGACAGATAGGCATAACCCAGCTGCAGAACCTTGGAGGTCAGTTCAAAATGCTTGCCGTCTGAACGCACAAAGCCCAGCTCTTGCAAGGTGAGCAAAAAGCGTCGGGCGGTAGCCCGTGAAAGTTCGGTGCGTGCGGCGACCTCGGAGAGAGTCATCGACATATGCTCCGCGTCAAAGCAGCTGATGACGGCCAAACCGCGGGCCAGGGACTGGACCGACGTTGAAGGTGTTGCCTGCTCGCTCACCATACTCCTTGCATGCGTAAAAACTCTGATGGGGTGCCCTCCACCAGATGGAAGGCACCCCACTAATCTACTGTGTCTCTAGGCCCAGGTCAGCTCAACTGGGACCTTGGCCTGCAATTCATCGAAGCTGATGCCGTGAGTCGAGCGCACAAAGACCTTGCCATCGCGCAGTTCGAAGATCGCAACCTCGGTGTAGATCCGCGAAACACAACCCAGCCCGGTGACCGGGTAGCTCAGGGTTTCCACCAGCTTTGATTCACCTGCCTTGGTGAACAGGCTCATCATCACCCACGTCGCTTTGGCTCCGATGGCCAGGTCCATGGCGCCGCCAACTGCGGGAATCGCGCCTTCGGCGCCGGTGTGCCAGTTGGCCAAGTCGCCAGCCTGCGAGATCTGGAAGGCGCCAAGTACACAAACATCCAGGTGCCCTCCACGCATCATCGCGAAAGAGTCAGCATGGTGGAAGTAGGCTGCACCAGCTAGTTCGGTGACCGGGATCTTGCCGGCATTGATCAAATCCTCATCAATGTCTTCACCGGTGGCTTCTGGGCCCATGCCGAGCATGCCATTTTCGGTGTGCAGGGTGACGCCCTGCTGCACCGTAAGGAAGTTGGAAACGTTGGTCGGTTGGCCAATACCCAAATTCACAAAGGCTCCGGCAGGAATGTCGCGGGCTACCAGCTGCGCCATTTCATCGCGGGTCAACTTTGCTTCGGTGGTGCGCACATTCGTCATTCTTTTTCTCCTCCAAGAGCTACCACGGTGTCAACATAGATCCCCGGGGTGATCACGTGCTCCGGATCGATGCTTCCAATCTCCACCACTTCATCAACCTGCACAATCGCGGCCTTGGCCGCGGTGGCCATAATCGGCCCAAAGTTTCGCGCGGTTTTGCGGTACACCAGATTGCCGAAGGTGTCGGACTTCAGCGCCTTGATCAGGGCGAAGTCGGCATGGATGGGCGTTTCTAAGACATAACCTTTGCCGTCGATAATCCGACTTTCCTTGCCTTCAGCGAGCAACGTGCCATAGCCGGTAGGGGTGAAGAAGCCGCCGATGCCGGCTCCCGCGGCGCGAATGCGTTCGGCCAAATTGCCCTGCGGAACAAGTTCCAGTTCAATCTCCCCGGCGCGGTAAGCCTGGTCAAAATGCCACGAGTCGGACTGGCGAGGGAAGGAGCAGATGATCTTTTTGACGCGGCGTTCCTTGATCAACAGGGCCAGACCAGCATCGGCTTGGCCGGCATTATTGTTGACCACCGTCAGATCGGTGGCGCCACAATCCATGAGCGCATCAATGAGCTCCATGGGCTGTCCGGCATTGCCGAATCCGCCAATCAAGATGGTGGAGCCGTCACTGATTTCTGCGACGGCGTCCGCCGCGGTGCTGGCAATACGTGGTGCCATGATGATTTCCTCTCGAAGCTATTTGGTGGCGTTGACGTTTTCGATGACCACGGCAAGACCTTGGCCTACGCCGATGCAGATGGCAGCCAGTCCATAACGTTCGCCGGATTCCTGCAGGCGTCGGGCCAGTGTGCCCAGGATCCGCAGTCCCGAAGCGCCCAGTGGGTGACCGATAGCGATAGCCCCTCCCCAAGCGTTGAGAATTGTAGGGTCGATATCCCAGGCACGGATGCAAGCAAGGGACTGTGCGGCGAAGGCTTCGTTCAGTTCCACCGCTGCAATATCAGACCACTTCAGGCCTGCTTTATTCAGCGCCTTGTTGGCCGCTTCCACCGGGGCAAAGCCGAAGAATTGCGGCTCCAAAGCGGTAGCGCCATTGGAGACGATGCGCGCGATGGGATCTTGGCCCAACAACGCACCACCCTTTTCGGAACCGATAAAGGCCGCCGAAGCGCCATCGTTCATCGGTGAGGCGTTGCCTGCGGTGACCGTGGCGTTCTCTCCGGTACGAAATACTGTGCGAAGCTGCGAAAGGCTCTGGGCGGTGGAGTCAGCGCGGATGGTTTCATCGCGGGTTACTTCGGTGCCACGCTTATTGGCTGGCGGTACGGAAACAACTAGATTGTCATACTTTCCGGCGTCCCAAGCGGCCGCAGCCTGCTGGTGCGAAAGAGCGGAAAATTCATCCTGATCTTCACGCGAAATGTTGTGCTTTTCGCGCAGCTGTTCGGTGGCCTCACCGAGTGAGACGGTCCATTCGCCCGGCATGGCTGGGTTAACCAGACGCCAGCCAAGGGTGGTGTTGACCAGCTCTAAGTTGTTCATCGGGAAGGGACGCTCGGTTTTTGGCAGTACCCACGGGGCACGGCTCATCGACTCAACTCCGCCAACCAAGATAAGGTCCGCGTCCGAGGTGGCGACTTGACGTGAAGCGGCAATCGAGGCATCCAACGAGGAACCACACAAGCGGTTCATGGTGGTGCCGGGCAGTGAGGTTGGCAGACCGGCGAGCAACGTTGCCATGCGGGCTACGTTTCGGTTTTCTTCGCCGGCTCCGTTGGCATTACCAAAGATGGATTCATCGATGGTGTTCACATCAAGCTTTGGCGAACGTGCAACAAGTTCGCGCACCACATGCGCGGCCAGATCATCCGGGCGGTGGCTAGATAGCGCGCCACCAATCTTGCCAAAAGGGGTGCGAATTGCGTCGTACAGGTAGGCCTGCTGCATAGTCTCACTGCTCCATTGCTGAAAGATGTTCACTGTGTGAACTTAAGTTCGTGAGATGAACTTTACTAGCCGCCGAGAATCTAATCAAGGGAACCTTTTGATTTGTTCACTTCTTGAACATTGGTGCGCTCTACGAAAGTGGTGCTACGATCACATCGCCGTGACACGCATCACTGGCGATGCCAACAGAGATCTCAAAGGGGCGACTCATGTCTTCAACACAAGGTGACACTCAAAAACTCAAACTCGGCGGCTGGATCGCCGCACTCTGCTTCTTCATCGTGGTCTTCGAGGGCTACGACATTGTTGCCCTAGGCGCTACCATTCCAGTGTTGACCGACCCAAATGTCGGCGGGTTCAGCGTGAGCCAAATGAACTGGGTCAACACCTTCTCACTGATTGGCGTCGGTGTCGGAGCCGCAACAATGGGACGGCTGGCCGACCGCTTTGGACGACGTCGCCCACTGCTGATTGCAGTCCTCGTCTTTTCGATCTTCACCTTGCTCTTCCCGTTCCTGCCTAGCGCCTTCTTGATGGGCACCTTCCGCTTTATTGCAGGCCTAGGACTTGGTGGTTGCATGCCTGTGGCCTTGGCGTTGATGCAGGAAAATGCCCCGGTAGGGCGGCGCGCACTGGCCAATAATCTGCCGATGGTTGGCTACCACCTGGGTGCAGTGCTGGCATCGCTGGCAGGCAAGGCCGCCGGGGTGCACTGGTCGGTACTGTATTTCCTCGGCGGCGGACTGGGCCTGGCCCTGCTGGCGCTGCTGTGGTTCAAGCTTCCCGAAAGCGAAGTGATCGCCAGTAGTGAGCGCACCTCAATTTCCGATGTACTCAAACCGAAATACCTGCGCACCTCAATCGGCCTTTGGATTGCCGCATTTATGGGTCTGGTATTGGTCTACGGTCTCAACGCTTGGCTTCCTAAGATCATGGGAGCTGCTGGTTACCCGGTGGCCGATTCGCTGACCATGCTCTTTGTATTGAATTTGGGCGCCATCGCAGGGCTGTTTATTAGCGCCTACGCAGCTGATAGCAAGGGCATCAAACTTGTCTCGCTGATCTGGTTTGCCGCCTCGGCAGCACTGTTGCTTCTGTTGGCAGTACCTTTTGGAAGCCAAGTTCTTTTGACCGCAGTCCTCTTTGTCACCGGCGTTTTTGTTTTCTCCGCCCAGTGCCTGATGTATGCCTACGCAGGGCACGTATACCCGCGCAACCTGGTGGCCACAGGCATTGGACTAGCCTCGGGCATCGGCCGTTTTGGCGCCATCATTGGCCCATACATCACCGGCCTGATGGTGGCTGCTGGCACCGCATACCCGGGAGCATTTTTCCTTTACGGTGGCGCCGCACTGCTCGCCGTGTTGGTCATTGCTCAAATTCCAAAGCCACAGCGTAGTTAGAGTTGTTCCATGGCCAATTCTCCTAGTGGGGATTCAATGTTGGACCGCTTGGTGCGGATCTTGGATTCCTTTGACGCGAACAACCAATCGCTCAGCGTGAGCGTTTTGGCGCGCCGGGCAGATATCCCCCAAGCGAGCATGTATCGACTGCTGGACTCAATGGTGGCCCATGATCTGCTCAGCCGCGATGCGTCCGGGCAGGTTCGCTTGGGCTTGCGATTATGGGAGCTGGCCAACCGTAGCGCCACCACTCAAGACCTGCGTACGGCGGCTCTTCCCTTCATGGAAGACATCAACCAGCTTCTTGGGCAGAACACTCAACTCTCGGTGTTGCACCAGGACGAAGTGCTGATCATTGAGCGTCTTTCGCGGCCCGGCTCGGTAGTTAATCAGGCAAACGTGGCCGGCCGCATGCCGGTTCAACGCACTTCCATGGGAATGGCTCTTCTCGCGTTCTCCCGCCCGGAAATCATCGGTGATTATCTGTCCCGTCACGATGCCGTCATGACCGCTTCCCATCCAGATTTCCGGGCGAAGATGGCTGAGATTCGCCGTACCGGCTATGCCTCATTTGATGGCTTCATCGATCCGGAAACTACCGGCGTTGCCGCGCCAATTCTTGATGATGCTGGCTACCAAGTCGCGGTCATTTCCGTGGTGCTCCCCCGCCAGACTCGTGCGGTGCAATCGGCCGGGCTGGCACTACGCACGGCGGCGCGAGGAATTTCTAGAGCACTGCAGCTAGGTGGAACCGCCTAGGACGAGGACTGGGTCAGTTGAAGTACCTGATGCACTTTTCTCATTCAATGAGAAGCGAACTGAATTCACACCTGTGACGCAAGCATCATTGTGCAAGACCCATTTCCCGGCACTGACAGGTAGGAACCATGGCAAAGGCGCCACGCATCCTGAAGACCAAGGTTGGCATCATCGGCGGCGGTCCCGCCGGGCTGATGCTCTCGCACCTGCTGGCTACCTCGGGCATCGAGAACGTCGTGGTGGAAATGCGCGATCACGAGACGATCCGCAACACCCACCGTGCTGGCATCCTCGAAGCCCAAGCAGTCACCATGCTCACCGAGTCCGGGGTCAATGGTCGAGTACTCACCGAAGGTGACGAGCACGCAGGAATCGACCTACGCTTCAACGGCGAATCCCATCCCCTAGACTTCCGTGACCTAGTTGATGCCACCGTGACCTTGTACGCGCAGAACGAGGTGTTCGTGGATTTGGCCGCAGCTCGTAAGCGCGATCGAGGAGATGTGCGGTACTCGTGCGAAGTCACCGAGATCCTGGACATGGAGACCTCCACCCCGAAGTTCCGCTTCACCGATGCGCAAGGTGAGCTCTTCGAGGTGCACGCCGATGTAATCGTTGGGGCCGACGGCTCCCGCTCTTTCGCCCGACGCCAGATGCCACAAAAGCTCGCCAAGGATTTTAAAGTCTCCTACCCCTTCGCTTGGTTTGGAATCCTCACCGAGGCCCCAAAGTCCGCAGCGGAACTGATCTACGCAAACTCGCCGCACGGCTTTGCGCTGATCTCCCAGCGCAGCGAAACTGTACAGCGCATGTACTTCCAATGTGATCCCAACGAGGACGTCAACGCGTGGAGCGATGACCGCATCTGGGCCGAGCTGCAAAAGCGCGTGGACGGACCGGATAACTTCCAGCTACAAACCGGACCCATCTTTGATAAGACCGTTTTGGGCTTCCGCTCCTTTGTCCGCGAACCACTCTCGCATGGACGGATGTTCCTGATCGGCGATGCCGGACACACCGTCCCACCCACCGGGGCCAAGGGCCTGAACTTGGCCTTCGCCGACGTCAAAGTACTCTTCGAAGCGCTGGATTCATTCTTCTCCACCGGCAGCGACAAGCTGTTGGACGGGTACTCGAACTTGGCACTCAAACGAGTCTGGAAAGCACAGAACTTCTCCTACTGGATGACTTCCATGCTGCACACCCCGGTGGGCGGCGACCCGTTCATGGCCAAGCGTGCCCTCGGTGAATTGGAAACCGTCACCTCCTCACGCTTCGGCCAGCAGTATCTCGCCGAGTCCTACACCGGCTGGCCCCACGCATAACACCGCACCCACACAAATTTTCAGAAAGGAGCCACCATGAGCGCCAACAGCAAGACACTGGATCCAGCAGCCACCACGGCCACGCAGGAAGAGATCAGCGCCGAAATCTCCAGCACGCATGAGGACTACCGCCAGCAACTGCTGGCCGGCAAAAAGGCAGAAACCCAGCCCCGAGTGGACTTTGCCTCCTACCGCTCCTCACTATTGCGTCACCCCACCAAAAATCTGCACCACGCAGATCCGGAAACCATCGAACTGTACTCCCCGGCCTTCGGCCAGCGTGACGTCCACGCCCTGGAATCAGACTTAACCATCCAACACAACGGTGAACCGATCGGCGAGCGCATCGTGGTTTCTGGCCGAGTACTTGATGGCGACGGCCGCCCGGTGGTCGGTCAGCTGGTGGAAATCTGGCAGGCCAACGCCGCCGGTCGTTATGTGCACAAGCGCGATCAGCATCCAGCTCCGATTGATCCGAACTTCACCGGGGTCGGCCGCGCCATCTCAGGAGCCAACGGCGAGTACTCCTTCACCACCATCAAGCCGGCACCGTACCCGTGGAAGAACCACCACAACGCGTGGCGTCCGGCGCATATCCACTTCTCGCTGTTCGGTACCGACTTCACCCAGCGGATGATTACCCAGATGTACTTCCCGGGTGATCCGCTGTTTGCACTGGATCCGATCTATCAGTCGATCACTGATCAAGACGCACGCGACCGGCTGGTCGCTACCTATGATCATTCGGTCACCAGCCACGAATGGGCCACCGGCTACAACTGGGACATCGTACTGACCGGGTCCAACCGCACCTGGATGGAAGAAGAAGAGGCGGATCACTAATGTCGCAAGCTCCAGAATTGAAGCTCACCCCCACTCCAGGACAGACCATCGGCCCGTTCTACGGTTACGCGCTGCCCTATGAGAAGGACAATGAGCTGGTCAACCAGGCGCACCCCAACTCGGTGCGACTACACGGCGTGGTCTATGACGGCAAGGGAGAGGTCATTCCCGACGCGCTGCTAGAAATTTGGCAGGCCGATGAGCAGGGCCAGGTGGTCTCGCGCGAAGGCTCGCTGGTTCGTGATGGTTACACCTTCACCGGTTGGGGCCGAGTAGCGGTAGATAACGTCGGTGGCTACAACTTCACCACGCTGAACCCGGGCGCCACCGAAGAGGGCAAGGCACCGTTCATCATGCTTACGGTCTTCGCCCGCGGTTTACTCAACCGGCTATTCACTCGGATCTACCTGCCCGAGGATACCGAGGCGCTGGCCAATGATGCACTGCTGGCTTCGTTACCTGAGGCAGAGCGCAAGACGTTGATTGCTACCCGCGAAGAGGATGGATCACTGCGCTTTGATGTTCGTTTGCAGGGTGAGGATGAAACCGTGTTCCTTTCCTACCCGCGCGAAAGCTAGGCGTCTAGGACTACAGTTCTAGAGCGAGAGACAAACTAAAACAGTGAAGAATCGAGGGACTTGATGGATGGCGCAGACTACGGCGTGCTAGCTCCAACCTGGGCCGGTACCGCGGCAGCTTCGCTGTCCAACGACGTGGCTTTTATCCAAGCCATGCTTGATGTTGAGGCTGCTTGGGTGCAAGTTCAGTCCGATGCCGGCTTGTGCAGTACCGACGATTCGCGGGCGGTTAACACGGTGGCTGGCATTCAGCGCTATGACCTCACGGTCTTAGCTTCAAAAACTCCCGATGGTGCCAATGCGCTGATCCCACTATTGGGCATGATGCGAGAACAGCTCGCTGTTGATGGTGCACCCAAGTCCGCGAGCACCGCATTACACCGCGGGGCCACCAGCCAAGACATTATCGACACCGCACTGATGCTGGTCCTGTCCAAAACTATCGGCCAGACCCTGAGCGACTTGCGCAGTACTGCCGACGGACTAGTAGGCCTCGCCCGGGCCCACCGAGAAACGGTGTGCATTGCCCGGTCTCTGACCCAGCATGCACTGCCAACAACTTTCGGTTGGAAAGCAGCCAGCTGGCTCTCGGCCGTGCTGGATGCCGAGAAGCAGCTTGATGATGCTTCGCAGCAGCTACGACTGCAGTGGGGCGGCGCGGTAGGGACCCTAGCTTCCTTGGAACAATTCCTTGAAGTCCATGGCGATGCCTCGGTGAGCACCGGGCAGCTTAGTTCTCAGCTCGCAGACCGTTTAGGGCTGAAGGATCCCGGCGCACCATGGCACACCAACCGCATGCCCATCCTTCAGATCGGCTCTGCTCTGGGTGCGACCATCGCGGCACTGGGTACCTTTGGCGCCGATGTACTCACCTCTTCGCGCCCGGAAATCGGCGAGCTATCCGAACCACGTGAAGCAGGCAAGGGTGGTTCCTCGGCCATGCCGCAGAAACAAAACCCGGTGCGTTCGGTGTTGCTGCGCAATGCTGCTTTCAGCTCCCCTGGATTACTCTCAACGCTTTTCACCGCTGCTGGTACCGCGGTGGATGAACGCCCTGACGGTGGTTGGCATGCTGAATGGAGCGCGCTACGCGAACTGACCCGGCTGGCCGCGGGAGCAGCATTCCATGCATCATTCCTGGCCAATGGCTTGAGCGTGAATCTTCCAGCCATCAATCGCAACCTCGCGCTGGGTGGAGATGCGGTGCTGTCCGAACGCTTGGCTACCGTGTTGTCTCAAATGGTTGACGGAGGCAAGCCTGCCATCCAGGACTTGGTGCGTCGCAGCCTGCGTGAAGAACGGCCTTTGCACGAACTTTTGCGTTCAGAAATTCCCGCGGAAGACTTCAGCGATACCAAGTTGAACGAACTTTTTGATCCTGCCGGTTACCTTGGTGCCGCGGATCGTTTCACCGAAACTGTATTAGCCGACTACTCGGCACGGAAGGAACTATGGCAGTCCCAGAACTAACTCCGTCGCTACTTCATACCGATGCTCAGCTACCTACCCTCATTACTGGCCCTTCGCTGGGCACCGCGGCCCTGCCGTTGTGGGGTCCGGCCTTGCCCTATCTTAAAGAACATTTCCAGGTCATCGCGTGGGATCTTCCCGGGCACGGCGTCAGCAAGCCATCAACGCAAGAGTTCACGTTGGCCGAGCTGGCCACCGGCGTCACCACCATGGTTGAAGCGTTACGAACTGATGGGGTTATCGCCGAGAACACCAAACTGTTTTACGCCGGAGTTTCGGTTGGCGGTGCCACCGCGTTGCAGTTAGCCGTGGATCATCCTGGCTTCTTCAATGCTTTGGCCTCGATCTGCTCGGCTGCCAAAATTGGTACGCCTGAAGGCTGGACCGAGCGCGCAGAACTCGTGGCAAAAGCCGGTACCCCGACCATGCTCGCAGGTTCTGCCCAACGCTGGTTCGCGCCCGGGTTCATCGACAAGCAACCAGAAATTTCAGCCAGCCTGCTGCACAGCCTGCAGGACGCGGACCGCTTCGCCTATGCCCACGTTTGTGGCGCCTTGGCCGACTTTGATGTGCGCGAACAGTTGCAGGCCACCACGGATCCGATCCTGGCTATCAACGGCGCACAAGATCAGGTGTGCCCACCGGCCGACGCGCAGTTCATCGCCGAGTCTGCACCTAAGGGCCACTCTGCCATTGTGGAATCCGCAGGCCATTTGGCTCCTGCCGAAGCACCAGAAGAAACAGCAACATTGCTGGCCGATTTTTTCCTCTCCAACTAAGAAAGGACAGGACTACGATGACCGACTCACAGCGCCTGCCCGGCGACACTTACGATGCAGGCATGAGCGTGCGCCGCGAAGTACTCGGTAACGAGCACGTTGACCGCTCCACCAATAATTCGAACGAATTCACCGACGAATTTCAGGAAATGATTACCCGCTATGCGTGGGGAACCATCTGGACGCGCGACGGTTTGCCGCGCACCACCCGTAGCGCCATCACCCTGACCGCAATGATTGCCGGTGGCTACTGGGAGGAACTAGAAATGCATGTGCACGCGGCACTGCGCAATGGAATGACGCCCGAGGAAATCAAGGAAGTCTTCCTTCAGTGCGCCATCTACTGCTCTGTGCCTGCCGCCAATGTTGCCTTCAAGATCGGCAAGAAGGTTCTGGACGAATACGCAGCGCAGTAAGGACTGCTCTTACTGCTCGCATGACGGCCAGCTCGCCAACTTGAGCTAGGAGATTCGTTCAGTTCCGTGTTCGTGCGGCAGCGGCCGGTATTAACGACGCCTCCAGCCAGCTACGTTCCTGATCAGTGAGAACCCGTGAGGACACTCCGTCAGCGGCGAGCGGAACCATAACGGTTGTTGAATCAAAGACCGGCTGGTCGTCCTGATAACCGATTCCTCGCACGGTGAAGGACTTGTTGCCCACCCGACTGATCCCCATGCGGATGACCATTTCAGGCTGGTAATACAGTGGCCGTTTGTAGTCGATCTGAATGGAGGCCACAACCGTTCCAAATTCGAACCGGCCGGTCTTCCCGTCTTCTCGGGTCCAGCGGATGCGGGCCTCTTCCATCAGCGTGACAATGCGGGCGTTGTTTACATGTCCCAATGCATCCTGATCAGACCAGCGCAGTTGCAACACAATTTCCGTTGCGCCCGCCAATTCATTTTTTGCTTGAGTGCTCATGCATTTATTGGATCAGATTTTGGCTCCTGCCTCCTCCGGCGTGACGGAGCGTTAACACCCAGACTCCACGTCTATCTCCCCCGAACTTCGCAGTGGCTAAACGTTTGGCATCTTCACCAGGACGTCAGTTCCCGACGCTAGAATTTCCGAAAATTCGTGTGGCCACTACTGCTTACTCTGGTCATGGAGAGCTAAATACGCCCAAGACAGCGCATAAGTATTAACGGGATCGATTATTCGTCATTACCTGAGCGGGGGCTGTTATTCACCTTAGATTGACAGCGTTGACAAAGGTCGGCCAAGGGGCCGGCAGATTGTCACCACCCCGGAGGAACGTACGTGAAATTTTTCGCTCGACCCGGCAAAACCAATCAAATTACCCCACTACGAGCTACTGCAGGCGCACTCGTTGTCCTCGCAGCATCGGCAGGTCTCACCGCCGCCAATTCAGCACCCGACCCAGAACCGGCAGCTAAAGCAACCGCAGACTGGAAGTCCTCAGCCTACCGAGGTTCAGTTCAGGTAGTCCGCGCAGAAGACGAAAAGTCAGCAGCCAAAGATAAGAGTCTCGAAGGCGTCGTTTTCGAGGACAGCAACAAGAACTCCAAACAGGACGCCAACGAGCCAGGCCTGCCCAAAGTCACCGTGTCCAACGGTCGCGACGTTGTCACCACCGACGGTCAGGGTCGCTACGAACTGCCGGCTTTTGAAAACATGACAGCCTTCGTCACCCAGCCTCGTGGCTTCCAGGTTCCTGTCGATGAAAATAACGTCGCACAGTTCTCCTACATTCACTTGCCAGAAGGCTCCCCCAAGCTGAAGTACGGTGGCATCGCTCCCACCGGCGGACTGCCAGAGGCCGTGAACTTCCCACTGACCCGCAGCACCGCAACTCAATCACCTGAGCAGAGCTGCGCCATTGGCGCCGACGTGCAGACCTACAACCAGAAGGAAGTTGAGTACGCTCGCAAGGGCGCCTTTGCTGACCTTGCTGCCCGTACCGACTACACCGGCTGTGGCGTGCTGTTCATCGGTGACCTCGTTGGCAACGATCTTTCCCTGTTCGCCCAGACCCGCGAGCTGACTTCCATGCTCAACGGCCCGGCCCGTTTCCTTCCAGGCAACCACGACATCGACTTTGATTCCGTGGACGGCGTGCACGAGTTTGATACCTACCGCGCTCAGTTCGGCCCTGAGTACTACTCCTATGACACCGGCAAGACCCACGTGGTTGCGCTGAACACCATCGAGTACCCAACCAAACTTCCCGCTAAGCGAAGCGACTACACCTACCAGCTAGGTGAGCAGCAACTTGAATGGTTGCGCGCAGACATCGCAAAGGTGCCAAAGAATAAGGCCATCGTCCTGGCCGGTCACAGCCCATTGTTGGAATTCTTCTTCAATGATGAGCACACCACCAAGGAGGTCAAGGAAATCTACAAGATCCTCAAGGGTCGCGAAGTGGTCTCCTTGGGTGGTCACACCCACATGTCGGAAAACCTTCGCGAAGGGGATTTGATGAAGGGTTGGATTGATGAAGTCGGTCAAGATGGCTTGCCATTTACCCACCTCACCGTTCCTGCTGTTGCCGGCCAATGGTACGGCGGACGAGTCACCGAAACCGGTTACCCGACTTCCCTACAGCAGGATGGTACCCCGCCAGGCGTATTGACCCTGGACATCAAGAACACCAAGATCACCGAGCGCTTCACCCCTACTGGTGGCGATGACAGCAACCAGATGGCCGTAGGCCTGAACACTCCTGCGTACCGTGACTGGTACGAGGAGAATGTGGACAAGAAGTACGGCACAATACCGGCTTTGAAGAACCCACTGACGGTCAGCCGTGCTGGTTTGGCTAATGACACTTGGCTGACCACCAACGTCTGGATGGGCAGCACCGGTTCCACGGTGAAGGTTTCCATCGATGGCGAAGACCCGGTCAAGTCGACTCGTACTCAATCGCTCACCGGCGAAACCGCGCTCACTGGAGCCAAGTATTCTGACCCAGTGGCTATCGCCGAGCAGTTTGTCCACGGTGGTGGACTGCCTGAGAAGACCAGCCACCTGTGGCGTCTTGAACTACCCGATGATCTGAAAACCGGATCACACACCGCTCAGGTAACGGCCACCGACGTTCATGGTCGTTCCTTCACCGACAAGCTCGAATTCGAAGTCACCGACTAGTTTTCAGTTTGTGAATGGTGGCTTGCGCTATGGGCGCCAGCCACCATTTTTATGCGCAAGAGCAACATGAGGGCTGCGCCCTACTTATTATTTCTGTGCAAGCCTTGTTCAAGTCCTCCTATGCCGGGCGGATGATGCACATTGGATAAAGTATCGGCTATGGCTCTTACCCTGGATTCCATTTTTCGCAGTGCGGAGATTGACCCCGCTCAAATTCAAGTTATCCGGCACGCCTTCGTCGGGAAACGCGAAGACTCTGAAATGCAGGGTATTCATGCGGATTCTACTGATCAAGAGATCCTAGAGTACACTGCGCAACAGTCTGCGAACCCTCGAATTTTTCCCGCTATACCTCCCTCCATCTGGGTGGTATTCGTCAAGGAGGGCGGAGACCGAGCAAGGTTTTGGGCTGTAGTTCGAAATCATGGCGAAGTTTCGAACGATGGTTCCTCTCGACGGTTCAATCTAGAAGTGGCCGACGATCTTTCCGACCTTACGAATAGGCTTGTCATCGGATGGCGTTCTCCGCGTACTTGGCGCCTCAACGGTCCAACAGCAAGCCATTATCCTGTCGTAGAGATCGCCGATTCTCGGCCTATACCTTTTCCGGGCTTTGACAGCCTTGTGCTTGATTACCCGCAGCTTCAAGCAATCATGCGCGAACATCGGTATTCATCGTGGAGAACAGCCCTCTCATCGGTGATTGGAATTTATCTCATCACTGATACTAGGGATGGCCGACACTACGTGGGTAAGGCAGATGGCGTGGACAACATTCGTCAACGATGGAGTGCCTATGCGGCTAATGGACATGGTGGCAACGTAGAGCTCCGTGGCCTCGACCCAGACTTTTTTCGTTTTTCATTGCTCCGAGTATTTGATCCGTCTACACCCACACGAGCCATCGACATGTCGGAAAGTCATTTCAAAGTAGCCCTAGATTCTAGGAAACACGGGCTTAATAGGAACTAGGTGACCTTAAGGCCCGACAGCCACCATTTGTTGTGCGCTGAAGGTTCCTTCTAGATTCACGAACAGCGAGTTACCGAGGTTGTAGTCGAGCATTCGGTGTCGGTGCATCTGATGAACCGCGACTCCGGGCGCAATTCCAATTTCCTGTGCCTTCTCAGCTATTTGTCTATCGTGGGTCAGGCCATGGAACGGTGTCAGGCCTCCTGTGCCAAGAAGAACGTGCTTCGCAAAACCATTGGCCGATTTTTCGGCAGCACTACTTCGTTTTTTCTCGGTGCTGCACTCAAGATGCATCTGGCCGCGCGGGTCATTGAGGATATGACCGATCTCGTGGAAAAGCGTCCAAATGACAAAGCCGTCTTTACTCCAGCGCCCGGTCTGCTGAATGACCGGCACCCGCTTGTCGATCCAACGAGTTACTCCCAACAGCGGAAACTTTTTGGGCGGCTCAACGACCATAAAAACCACGCCAACTTCTGAGAGCATCCGCGCGATATCGTTCAGCATTTCCGGATTTGGCTGGGCGGCACGCTTTCGAAGTTCAGGAATAACGGCCCGCAATTTGCGCGCTTCATACTTGTAGTTGCGCCCGCGCTCGTAGTCCTGCGTCAGTTCTGCGGCACGCAACCAGGTAGTCAACGAAGTCTGATCGAGCTGAGCCGCAGAATCCTTGAGCGTCGCCAAACCGTATTCACCGATCAGCGACTTCGCATGTTGTTGGTCATAGGCCTTCCACGTCCCACAACGATGAAACGAAAGAAAATCTGAGACAAGTTTGCCCGGATTTTTCATGCTTGCTGTTGTGGCACCGATGCTGCGCAGATAGCTCGCCGCGGTGGGTGCAATTTGCTCGGCAAAGTGTGCCAGATTTTCTTCATCAACGATTCGGGCAAGATCGCTTCGATACATCACTTCGTACTTTAACCACGTCGTCGCCGCGATCCCCACTACACGTTCCAGACGCAGTGCCGTTTCGCTGGTGATGGGAGCATGTCCATTGATGATCTCATTGACCTGCTTGCGGCTACAGCCCAGCAAATCTGCGACTTTCTGCTGCGAGAAGCCCTGATCATCAATCCATTCCTCCAGATATTCACCTGGTGCAACGGCGTAATTGGTGGTGGTCATGTCGACTCCTCTCAGTGGTAGTCGGTTATTTCTAAAACTGTGACTTCGCGGGCATTAGGCTCATTGGGAATTGGTTGGATGATTAGTCTCCAATTTCCGCTGAGCTCTGACGCCCAAGTGCCCGCGCGTTCGCCTTGAAGTGGGTGCCATCTCCCACCTGGATCCCGCTGCACAAGGTTGGCCAGTGTGTCTGAAGCTTCCAATGCTTTGAAGCGCAATCGCAGTTTCTTCTTAAGGTCGGGTCGTCTTTTATGCATCTGGATTTCATCGGTGCATAGTTTCTCAAGCTTGTTCCCTTTGAAACTTACCTTCAATTTTATGTCACCAACTTCGTTACAGCATAGACCTGAGTGTTGTGAATTGAATCCTGACCGCCACAGAAATACGCGCCAGATCTGCTCTCATGAACTCACAGATTTGTGGTGCATTTGAGGCCACGAACACCAGATGTTTATTACAAAGTAGCAAGTTCACTGTGCGGCAGAAACAAGACGGCAAGACCACCTCGCGCATAGGATGAGCTCATGCGCATTGCCATTTTGGATGACTATCAGAACGTCGCTACTGACCTCGCAAATTTTGAGGCACTGACGACCGAGCTCAACGCTGAGCTGACAGTATTTACCGAACACATCTCGCACGATGACGCCGTCGTCTGTGAGGCACTTAAGAACTTTGATGTCATCGTGGCCATGCGTGAGCGCACCCCCTTCCCGGCATCAAGGTTTGCACTGCTCCCGCAGTTGAAATTGTTGGTCACCACCGGCCGGCGCAACGGGGCCATCGATCTGGAAGCCGCTGCCGCGCACGGCGTCGTGGTTTCGCATACTGGCTATGTCCCTACCGATGCCGTGGAACATACCTGGGCACTGATCTTGGCCGCAACCCGCCGACTGGACGTGGAGCTGTTTTCTTCAGAATCTCCCCGCGCTGAAGCCACACCATGGCAGACAAGTTTCGGCATGGGGCTGGCGGGAAAAACCCTCGGCGTGTACGGACTGGGCAACTTGGGATCCAAGGTGGCAAAGGTCGGCTTGGCCTTCGGCATGAGGGTTGTTGCCTACAGCCAGAATCTCACCAAAGCCCGGGCCACAGAGGTGGGCGTGGAGTTAGTCTCTGAGGCAGAGCTCTTTGCCACCAGCGACATCGTGACCGTTCATCTCAAGCTCTCCGAACGCAGCACTGGCGTCATCGGGGCAAAACAATTGGCGTGGATGCGTCCGGAATCTATTTTGGTCAATACTTCACGAAGCCGAATTGTGCAGACCGATGCGCTCATTTCGGCTCTTGAAAACGAACTTCTCTATTTGGCAGCGCTCGATGTTTTCGACACCGAGCCTTTGCCAGCCAAGGATCGGTTGTTGAGCACACGCGGTGTGATTGCGACCCCGCATATTGGCTACGTAACTATCGAACAATTCTCAATGTTCTACCGTGACGCAGTTGAAGATATCCGCGCTTGGGCTAACGGTTCACCGATCCGCGTGCTGAGCTAGGCAGATTGCGCCACGGCACAAAGAAGTAATGCAGGATCGCTACAACCGCGGCCCACGCGATTCCAATGAGCAAGCCCACCAGTACATCGGAGACCCAATGGTGTCCGATGTAGATACGTGATGCTCCCATGGCCAGAACAAACAATGTGGCCACGATGCAGATGAGATAGGCATAGCGGCGCAGCCCGTAAATGATTGCTAAGTAGCTAGAGATGCCAATCAGCGCGGCGGCATTAAGAGTATGGCCGCTGGGGAATGAATAGGACAGTGGCGGCGTCGGCCCGTTAGGAATACCTTCCGGGCGATGTACTTGCAGGCTCGCCTTGAGCAAGATGGTCAGCCCGACGGATACCGCTGCGGTCACCGCCACGGAAATAAACGGCCAGAAACTTCGTGTTTTCCAGCTCAGCAGCCCGGTAATGAGCACCATGATGATGCTCATGCCCGGCGTTGATCCCCAGAAATACAAAAAATCAGAGATCGCAAAAAGGACGGGCGACTGATTATCCAATATCCATTGGTAAGTCGGCGCGTCTAGGTCTGTGGCCCACCCGCCGGCGTGCAGGGACACCAGCACACGTCGGGTGAAGTAGAAGATGGCAACGACGATGCCAAAAATCATCCAGAGCACCTGCATGCCGCTGGGTCGCTGGCCTTGCGGAAGTGGTCTGGGTGTTCTCATACCCTCTATCGTATCGGTGCACCCTAACAAAGCATTCAACCGACGAATGCGGAACAATAGAAGCATGACAATCAAGGTGCTGGCAGTTGGCAAGAAACATGAGTCGTGGGTAGACGAAGGAATTTCCCGCTACGAAAAACGACTAAAAAAACCTTTTAACCTCACTTGGCAGTTGCTCAACCACTCGTCTCGCGAAAACGATGCGGCGCGCACCGAAGAGTCCGCACGCATCTTGGCAAAAATTGATGACCGCGACTTTGTGGTGCTACTCGACGAGCGCGGCAAGAATGTCGACTCTCCAGCACTGGCAAACACGCTGCGCTCCCCTATCGATTCTTCGCGCAACGTCGTGATCATCATCGGTGGAGCCTACGGAGTGGATCCAACGGTGCACGCCCGCGCCGACTTCACCTGGTCCCTATCCAAGCTGGTTTTCCCTCACCAGCTGGTGCGCCTGATTCTGACCGAGCAACTCTACCGCGCGCAGGACATCTTGGCCGGTGGAAAATACCACCACGTGTAAGTCAACACGTTGACTTTCCAATATGGAAAGATAAGACTTTCCGTAACGGAAAGGGAGTGCCATGCCTTCGTCAAAGGATCAAATGGAACAGGATCGCGCGGTCAAGCTTCTTCAATCGGTCGAGCAAGATTCACAACAGATGGTTAGAGCTTCTGGTAATCCCCGTGGATTACTCACCACCGTCGTCGCGGTCTCGGCTGTCATCTTCACGTTGTTCCAGGCTTTTCCGCCACAAGCCTATTGGTTAGCGATGCTCTATCTTCCGTTGATCCTTTGGTATGTCTTGGCTCAACGCCGTCGGGCCAAACCACGATCGTTGCTCAACAGTCCCACCCTTCTGACAGGCGCTTACGCAGGGTATTTCTTTCTCTGCATCCTGCTGATCAATTGCCTCAGGTTCTGGGAAGCCACACATCTCTCAGAAGTTCTCGCGAAAATTCTTGTCACGTTCATCAGCGGCATGTTTTTGGTGACCAAGATGCAATCGGCCTACAACAAGGCGCGTATCGAGGACGGCAATGACCAAGTCCACTAGCAGCGCTCGGTTTGATGAGCTGATCCACGCGCCGCTTCGTTTACGGATCTGCGCGAGCCTGGCGCCGGTTCAATGGGCGGAATTCACGCACCTCAAACAGATCCTCGGTGTTACAGACTCGGTACTCAGCAAACACCTCAAACAGCTCAGCGATGCAGGTTACGTGCAAGTTGAACGCTTCACCAAGCTGGGCCGCAGCCACATGCGCGTTTCACTAACTACGTCAGGGCGTCGAGCATATGTTGGCCACGTCGCTGCGCTTCAAGAAATTACTGTGGGTAAATGACGCAGTGGTTTTAGGGTGCTTGCACAGCACTGTTAGAGAATAAAAGGCATGACTCAATGCCACGTCCCAGATGAACCTACAATAATTCATCCTGCGCTGGCTGGACGGTACAGTCCGGTTCGATTCAACTCCACCCTCACGCTCACAACTGCAGAGGTCCACGCGCTACTAGATGCAGCTAGGCACGCACCGTCGGCGGGCAACTCGCAGCCATGGAAATTTATCGTTGCACGACGAGGCGATGCGAATCATCAGAGAATCGTGCGGCGTCTAGCTCGAAGCTCATCGCTCTGGGCGCCAGCCGCTTCGCTATTGGTGGTGAATCTTGCTCACACCCTCGTTGAAGGCACAGCGGATTGGGAGTATTCAGAGTTCGCTCACTACGATCTCGGGCAAGCCGTCGCGCATATGACATTTCAGGGTCTAGCTATGGGACTAGCAGCACACCAGTTCAGGGCATTCGACCGAGATGGCATCACTTCTGACTTCGTTATTCCGCACCACTGGGAGGTTACTTCGATAACCGCATTCGGCACTGCCACCCACGCTGCTGGTGAACTAGCCTCTTCGGGAACCAGCCGAGAACGGATGAGCTTGGACGAGATCATCTGGTCATGAACCGGAGCAGGTTTGAACTTCCGTACCAATGCTTAGTGCACTATCCAATGTTATGACTCGGGTCCACCAATGCCTCTGAACGATGGACGGTAACCAACGGCGAGGACCCGAGACGCCGAGGCAGCACAATGATTCAAAGATGCCGTTCTCGAACTGTCGTGGGTAGAACGTAGTATCGATTCCATGAGTGATGTGCTTTCCCGGTTTGGTGCGGCCACCCGCAAGTGGTTCACCGACGTCTTCACTGCGCCCACGGTTGCGCAAAGTGGCGCTTGGGAATCCATCTCCGATGGGAAGCACACCCTGGTCATTGCCCCAACCGGTTCAGGTAAAACCCTAGCCGCGTTCCTCTGGGCTTTGGACCGACTGCACCACGCAGAACTGGATACTCCAGCGCTACCGGGACTGGAATCCGATGCGGATCACCCTGTAGGCAACGGCACCAAGGTCCTCTACATTTCGCCGTTGAAGGCCCTCGGCGTGGACGTTGAGCGCAACCTGCGCTCCCCACTTGCTGGCATTCGCGCCACTGCACACGAAATGGGTCTAACCCAGCCTTCGGTATCGGTGGGCGTACGCTCGGGCGATACCCCGGCCAATCACCGGCGCAAGCTGCTCAAGGATCCACCCGAAATCCTGATCACCACCCCCGAGTCGCTCTACCTGATGCTCACCAGCCAAGCGCGTAAAACCTTGGCTGAGGTACACACCGTCATCATCGATGAAGTCCACGCCATCGCCAATACCAAGCGTGGGACCCACTTGTCGCTGTCTTTGGAACGCCTTGATGCGTTACTGCCGACTCCGGCGCAACGCATCGGACTCTCGGCCACAGTGGAACCACCCGAAGAGGTTGCCCGGTTCTTGGCAGGCTCCGCACCGGTGAATATTGTGCGCCCACCATCCACCAAAAAGTGGAAACTGGCCGTACGCGTCCCGGTGGAAGACATGACCGATTTGCCTTCGGCTGCCGGCGCTCACGATTTAGGGCCTAGCTCGTCCCCCACAGCATCGGCAAGCATCTGGCCACACGTGGAAAATCAGTTGGTGGATCTGGTGCTGGAAAACCACTCCACGATTATCTTCGCCAACTCCCGCCGGTTGGCCGAGCGCCTGACCGGACGACTCAACGACATCTACGCTGAGCGTGAGGGATTCAGCGCAGAGGATACGTCCACCTCGTCCCCAGCAGTTTTGATGGCTCAAGCCGGTTCTACCGCTGCCGCCCATCCCGAAGCACCCTTGCTGGCCCGCGCCCATCACGGCTCGGTGTCCAAGGATGCGCGCGCCCAGATTGAAGAGGATCTGAAGCTGGGCAAGCTGCGCGCGGTGGTGGCCACCAGCTCGCTGGAACTCGGTATCGACATGGGCCTGGTGGATCTGGTCATCCAGGTCGAGTCCCCCAACTCCGTCTCCTCTGGTCTGCAACGTGTGGGCCGTGCCGGACACCAAGTCGGTTCTGTCTCTCAAGGCATCTTTTTCCCTAAGCACCGCGCTGACCTACTCTCCACTGCACTGGTGGTCACACGCATGTGCCAGGGAGCAATCGAAAAAATGGTTATCCCGGCCAACCCGCTGGATGTGTTGGCCCAGCAGACTCTGGCCGCAGTGGCCATGGACGACTTGGAAGTTGAGAAGTGGTTCGAGACCGTACGCCGCTCCGCTCCCTACCAACAGCTCCCACGCAGCGCCTATCTGGCCACCTTGGACATGCTCTCGGGCAAATACCCCTCAGATGAATTTGCCACCCTGAAGCCACGGCTGATTTGGGACCGAGATGCCGGCACATTGGTAGCGCGCCCTGGAGCGCAACGCTTGGCCGTGATTTCCGGTGGCACCATCCCAGACCGTGGACTTTTTGGTGTCTTCCTAGCCGGGGCCGAAGATGACAAGGCTCCCAAGCGTGTGGGTGAGCTGGATGAAGAAATGGTCTACGAGTCGCGGGTGGGTGACGTCTTTGCGCTCGGTGCGACCAGCTGGCGCATTGAAGACATTACCCATGACCGAGTGCTGGTCACCCCAGCCTTTGGCCAACCCGGCAAACTGCCTTTCTGGCACGGTGACGGTCTGGGCCGTCCGGTGGAACTTGGTGCGGCGCTAGGTGAATTCACCACGAGTTTGCTGGCCAGCGAACGAAGCGAAGCGTCAGGTGTTTTGCGTACCGGTGGGTTGGATGACTACGCAGCCAATAATCTTCTGAACTATTTGGGTGAGCAGCGCCGGGCGACCGGTCAGGTGCCCAACCATCAGAACTTTGTGATCGAGCGGTTCCATGATGAGCTTGGCGACTGGCGGGTCATCCTGCATTCTCCCTTTGGCCTAGCGGTCCACGCCCCGTGGGCGTTGGCGGTCGGTGCACGGGTGCGCGAACGTTGGGGTCTGGATGCTTCGGCTATGGCTGCCGACGATGGAATCGTGCTGCGCATTCCGGCCATGGATGATCAGGCGCCGGGCGCAGATCTTTTTGCCTTTGAAGCAGATGAAATCATTGACGTGGTCACCTCGCAGGTGGCAAATTCGGCGTTGTTTGCTTCGCGCTTCCGTGAGTGTGCCGCCAGGGCTTTGCTGCTGCCGCGGATCAATCCGAGCAAGCGCACCCCGTTGTGGCAGCAGCGTCAGCGGGCCAGCCAACTATTGGATGTCGCCCGGAATTACCCGGACTTCCCAATCATCTTGGAAACGGTACGCGAGTGCCTGAATGATGTTTATGATCTGCCGGCGTTGTCCTCGATTCTCTCCAAGGTCTCTTCACGCGCCATCAGGCTGGTAGAAGTCACCACCGAATTGCCTTCGCCCTTCGCCCAGTCCTTGCTCTTTGGTTATGTTGCACAATTCCTCTATGAATCTGATGCGCCACTGGCTGAACGCCGTGCAGCAGCCCTGAGTCTGGATCCGGTGTTGCTCGGTGAATTGCTGGGCCGCAATGATGTGCGTGAAATCCTTGATCCTCGAGTTATCACCGGCTTGCAGGAACAGTTGCAGTATCGAGCAGATAACCGGCGTTTAGCCGGAATGGAAGGCGCAGCCGACCTGCTGCGTCTCTTGGGACCGCTGACTAGCGAGGCCTTAGCCGCCCGACTGCGAGATCCAAATGAGGACAGTGCACCAATAGATCCGGCTACCGCAAGGGAACATGCCGAAGCCCTAGTTGCCACTCGCCGTGCTTTCACCCTGCGTCAAAGTGGGTCTTTGGCCTACGCCGCGATCGAAGATGCCGGCAAGTTACGTGATGCCTTGGGCACCCCGCTGCCCACCGGGATTCCGGCGGCGTTCTTGGAGCCGGTGGCCGACCCCATCCAAGATCTGATCTCACGCTACGCGCGCACCCATGTTCCTTTTACGCTCACCGAAATTGCTGCAGAACTCTCACTGGGTGTTGCGGTGTTGCGACCAATACTCGACCAGCTGGTGGCTGCCGGCAGACTATCGGTCGGCGCCTTCCGCCCGGTGGAGATTGTGCCCGAGGGCATCAGCGGTGATGAATACTGCGATGTCCAAGTGCTGCGCACCATTCGCACCGGGTCTTTGGCTGCCCTGCGCGCTGAGGTGGAGCCGGTTGATCAAAACACCTATGCCCGGTTCCTTCCCGCCTGGCAGCAGGTTGGATCAACTCTTAGTGGCCCCGATGGCCTTTATGAAATCATCGCTCAACTTGCTGGAGCTGAAGTGCCCGCCTCCGCGCTGGAGTCCTTCATTCTTCCTGCCCGACTCAACGGCTATCAAAGCTCGTGGCTAGATGAACTGTGCAGCGCGGGAGATATTCTGGTGTGTGGCGCAGGTGCAGCCGGTGGCAAAGACGGCTGGTTGTCGTTGCATACTGCCGAACACGCAGCGCTCTCCTTGCCAACGCCTGATGTCAGTAGCCTTCAGGCCATAGATCTGCGCGTGCTTGAAGCCTTTGAATCAACCGGCGCCTATTTTGCTGAGGAACTCGCCGCCCGCATCCACCATCCGGATAAGCCTCCGGTCAGTGCCCAAGACATTGCTGAGTCATGCTGGAGGCTTTTCTGGGCCGGATATATTTCACCCGACACCTTGGCTCCGATTCGCGGTTACTTGGCCGGCGGAAGTACTGCACACAAGATCGCCAAACCGGCACCGCGCGCCCGTGCCGCACGGCTCAACAGGCTCTCGGGTCTGAACCGTCTTGCGCAGGATCACGGTGGCTCCCCGATGCGTAGTCCACGCGGTTCAGCGCGTTGGTCTTTGCTCCCCCAGCCGGTAGCGGATCCCACCATTTCAGCGCATGCGACAGCAGAGATCATGCTGGAACGCTATGGCGTACTTACCCGCGGCTCGGTCGCCGCCGAAGCAGTACCTGGCGGCTTCGGTCAGCTGTACCGGGTGTTGTCCAAGTTGGAAGAAGCAGGGCATGCCCGTCGTGGTTACTTCGTGGAAAAGCTGGGTGCTGCCCAGTTCTCCACTTCAACCACCATTGACCGTTTGCGTGGATACCAGCTCTCCGAGGATCCTCGCCGTCAGCCTGTAGCCATGGTGCTCGCTTCGACAGACCCGGCCAATCCTTATGGTGCGGCGCTGGGCTGGCCAGCCACGCAGACCGGGCACCGCCCTGGACGCAAAGCCGGTGCCATCGTTGGGATGTTGGATGGTCAATTGTGTTTGTACCTGGAACGCGGCGGCCGCACGGTGCTAACTTTTGCCCAGCTTCCAGAAGAGTCATGGAACATCATTGCCATGCATCTGGTGGCTGCCCTACGCACGGCCAAGGTGGAGAAAATTGCCATCGCTACCGTGGACGGTCAACCTATACTCGACCATCCGGTGGGAGCCGCCCTATTGGCTGCAGGTTTCTATTCGACGCCGCAAGGCATTCGATTCCGGCGCTGATTCCTGAACAGAAAGAAGAGCTCTCATGCCTGAAGGTGATTCCGTCTATCGTGCCACTGCACGGCTCCACCAAGCCCTGGCAGGGCAGAGCTTACTGTCTTCTGATTTTAGAGTTCCGGCCTTGGCGACAAGAGATCTCAAAGACTATGTTGTGCATGAGGTAGTTCCAGCGGGTAAACACCTGTTGATGCGACTGCATCCTCCAGTCGCTGGGTCTTCTGAATTCTCTGCCAAGCCACTGACCCTGCACTCGCATCTTCTGATGGAAGGGCGCTGGGATCTGTATGCCTCGAATGAGCGTTGGAAGAAACCAGCGCACACTGCACGCGTAGTGCTCAAAACATCTACGGTGACGGCCGTGGGCTTTGATATTGCTCAGGTGCGCTTGGTACCTACCGAACAAGAGGCTGAACTCATCGGTCATTTGGGACCCGATTTGTTGGGTGCGGATTGGGACGCTCAGGTGGCGGTTGAAAACCTGCAAAGTCATCCACAGCAAGGTATTGGCCAAGCATTGCTGGATCAACGGCTGATGGCCGGTGTGGGAAATGTGTACCGTTGCGAAATCTTGTTTCTTAAACGTCTACACCCACTGACCCAAGTCGGCCAGATTGCTGACCTTCCGGCAGTAGTTCATATGGCCCACCGTCTGCTGACGGTAAATAAGGACCGGACTCGTCGCGTGACCACCGGCACCGAACGGACCCGAGAACCGCTCTGGGTTTATGGCCGTGCAGGAAAACCATGCCTTCGCTGCGGCACCCCTATCGCGTTACTCAAGATCCCATCAACTTCAGAAGGTTCCGAGCGAGATTGCTACTGGTGCCCACATTGCCAACCGGCGGTCTGAAGCCCTACTGAAGAGATGAAAGAATAGCCTTTATGGCTATGGAATCCCCGCTCCCCGTTCGTAACGGCGTTAATGCAACCCGTTTGCGGCTTCCGCAAGACGGAGCGTGGGCCACCGTGGCCGATTATCTGCTGGAACGCTTTGGCCATGTGGATCCTGAAGGCATCTTGCGACGCTTTGATAACCAAGAAATTGTTGGACTCGGCGGCGTGCCTCTAGACCGCCAAACAACCATGGATGAACACGAGTTCATCTGGTACTACCGCTCATTGCCGGTAGAAACGCCAATTCCTTTTGAAGCCAAGATCCTGCACCAAGATGAACACTTGCTGGTTGTCGATAAGCCACATTTTTTGCCTACCACTCCCGGTGGACGATTCATCCAAGAATCGGCTCTGGTTCGTTTGCGCAACCAAACCGGCATTGATGATCTTGTTCCGATGCACCGGTTGGACCGTGCCACCGCGGGCGTCATTCTTTTTGCCGTGAACCCAGCAACCCGCGGCGACTATCAGATGCTTTTTGAACGCCGTGAAATCAGCAAACGCTATAAAGCGGTCGTCGCACTGCAGCCCGGAGCGGGTCTGGAAACCGGCCGAGTGCTTCAGCCAAACGGCGAACATTCACTGGTCAAAGACGAAGCGCAACTGCACAACTTGCTTGGCCAGATGCCCATGGTTTACGAAAACCGCATGTCCAAGGTCAAGGGACAGTTGCGATCCGTCGTCAAAGATGGTGAACCCAATGCAAAGACCTTCATTGATGTTGAAGCCGTAGGCCGCAGTGCAGGTCACCATGCAGGAGTGGAAGTTGCGTTGATGGATCTCAAACCGCATTCGGGCAAAACCCACCAGTTGCGCGTGCATCTAGCTTCATTGGGTCTGGGAATTATCAATGATGCTTTTTATCCGCGTTTGTGGGACTTGGCTCCGGATGATTACCAGCGCCCGCTACAGCTGTTGGCGCACACCATTTCCTTTACTGATCCACTGACCGGAATTGACCGTAGTTTCAGCTCTGCTCAGCAGTTGGCCGAAGCGCCGGTCATCTAGCCGACTTACTGGAAGCGAAACAGGATTAGGCCTAAAAGAATTTTCATTCCTATCTTTCGTATAGACGTCCGGTGTCCCGTATTCGGGCAACGTCGCTTTGACTCAAATTTGTACGAACACCTATCGCACGAACGGAAACTCCATGCGACAGGGCTGAAGAAATAGCATGTTCAAGCTCTTCAATGCAGCCAGCCAAAGCATCGGTATGTGAGGACTTCTTCTCGACTGCTTGCAGCTCGACCAATCTAGCAATCAACGTGTCAATCCACGCCCAGTCATATTCAACCGATGTTTTGGCATCGTCCTCGTGATGAAATATGACCCAATCGTTCATCAGTTGAATTCCTCTCACGTGGCGACATTGTAAGCAAATACCTTGCTGCAGACTCATGAGGGGCAAATAGAACGCCCCTACGTAGACTCTAGCGCTGGTGAGCAAGCGGTAGTTGGCATCGAATCACAACTTGGTTCTCAACAATTGTGTGCAGCGCGGTCTGAACAATTGTTTGTGGTCGAAAACGGTCGTGCTTGACCAGGAAACAAGAAACTAACAAGGTGCCACTTTCCGAAGTCCTCAATACTCCTGCACATTGTAGTCAGCCCGCAAGAGGAACGGTCTACGGGACGGCGGCGGCAGTCTGCTTGCGGGTTCTCGCGCGCATCAACGTGATTCGGCGAACCCTGCCGTGCCATACTTGCGAAATGCTCAACGATTACTGGCCTCTCGCCCAATTGACGCTTTCAACCAAACATTTGGAACTCCGCGTTCCAAACGATGACGAGCTGTCCGTACTCGCCCAGGTTGCGGCCAGCGGCGTGCACGAACCTGGTGAGCACCCCTTCTTGACACCTTGGACAGATCTTCCTCCTCGTGAGCGGGCACTCCACGTGTTGCAACAGCACTGGAGCCGCCGGGGCATGTGGTGTGCGGAAGATTGGGCATTGGAAATGGGCGTATTTCGTGGAGACCAGCCGGTAGGCATGGTCACGCTAAAGGCACGCAATTTTTCTGTATTGCGTGAAGTAAAAACCGAGTCGTGGCTTGGCCTTGAATTTCACCGACAAGGCATTGGTACTGAGGCCCGGACAGCCTTGCTGAGTCTTGCTTTTGAGGGACTGGGAGCAGTTGCGGCGCTGACCGAGGTATTCCATGACAACGTTGGTTCGCAAGGCGTCTCGCGTAAGCTCGGATATCTTCACGATGGTATCTCGCGGGATGTTCTTGCCGGGCGAGCCGTAGTCTCCGACCGTCTGCGCCTCGATTTTTCAGATTGGGTACCGACCGATCCCGCATATTTGGTCGTGACCGGTCTGGCAAAAGCACTTCCATTCTTCGACGCCTAGGAACCTACTCGGAGAGACGACGCCCGTAGGCGGAACCCCTACTGGGACGGATTTCCCCAGATCGTGAGTTTTTCTCAGGAGCCGCTTACAGCGCCTAGTTGATTTTGGTTTCGTGCAGGTCCAGGTACGCACCCGTCACGAGCGCGCTTTCCTCAATTCCGAATGCTTCAACGAGCCGGTGTGCTTCCGAAATTGCTGCCTCAGAGTCCATTTTGTCGCCCACGGTCACTTCCAGTTCCACGAACTCGCCCAGTCCTTCAACGCGATCGAGGTGCACCCTGGCCTGACCGATCTGAAACACCATTCGGTGCTTCCGAACCCGTCCGGCCTCGCCGTAGGCGAGGGCCAAGACCGATCGCAACCCCTCGGGGTCGGCTGTCTCCGAATGGATGTAAAAGGATGTTTTGGGACCGAGCCGATCTGCCCTGCGGTAGAAGATCAGTACACCGTGTCGGTCGTCAAGGACCCGGAGCTTGAGCCTGCCATTGGGGCAAACGAAAAAGGTATCGTCCTGGGCAACATGCTCTGGCCCTGCGTCTGCCAAAGACGCGACAACCGGAATCAGGGTCTCGAGGCTGGCCACGCGGGCTTTGATTTCGATATTCGTCGGCATGAATCCACTAAACCACGTCGTTATCGTCAAGTGACCATCCGGGACTGCCCGTAGGCCGAACCCTTACCGGGCTACTTGTTCCGCTAGTCTCTGCATCCACTTCGAGGGGATATCAAGAGGCTCGAACCCAAACTTAGAGTAGAGGCCGTGGGCATCCCCCGTTGATAGAAGCATTCGTTTCAAGTTCAGTGGCTCGAATACCTCAATAACGCCTTCTAGAAGGGCAACGCCGATTCCCTGCCCGCGGACTTCAGGGGCCACGAATACATCGCAAAGCCAGGCAAACGTGACCCCATCCGTGACTACACGCGCGTAGGCGACTTGCCTGCCCGAGTTTGTCTCGTAGACGCCAAAGTTTCGGGATCCGTTCATCGCCTGATCCTGTGTTGAGCGGGATCTTCCCTTTGCCCAGTAGCTCTCCTCGCTGAGCCAGTGATGCACTTTTTCCCGATCGATATCGGCGTCGTCGGAAGAGAAACGGTAGGTCGAATTCATCCCACCATCCAATCACAACTCCTTCGCACCAATGCTCATTGCCTAGGGGATCCGCCCGCAGAAAATCTCGCCCCATAGCGGCGTCATTGATCTGTTCTCAACAGTAGGACCCGGGTCCGTGAGACGGCGGTGGGTCAACGTCCCGTAAGCCGGTCGGCATACGGGACAGACTCCGATCTGATTCCTGACGATTTCAAAACACCGAAGTCTCAAGAACTTAGAATTCCCCGTATACCCCGCCCGCAAAACTGCCCGGTGAAGGTGCCTTATACGGACGCGAAAATCGATCGTTTCGGATGAGCCACGCGGAGCACCGGACGCAGTGTGGCAGGCCCACGGTTTATGGGACCTGCCGCGCCACATCGCGCTTTAGCGCGGAGCCATCCGGATAGCACCATCAAGACGGATGGTTTCGCCGTTAAGCATTGGATTAGCCACGATGTGTTCCGCCAATGCGGCGTATTCTTCTGGGCGTCCCAATCGCGAAGGGTGGGGCACCTGAGCTCCCAAGGAGTCTTGAGCAGCCTGCGGCAGAGAATCCATCATGGGCGTGTGGAAGATCCCCGGAGCAATGGTCATAACCCGAATCTGGTGACTGGCCAGTTCACGGGCTAGCGGCAAGGTCATCGCGGCCACCGCTCCCTTAGAAGCGGCGTAGGCAGGCTGGCCAATCTGGCCATCAAAGGCTGCCACTGAAGCGGTATTAACGATGACTCCACGTTCGGTGGTTCCTTGAGCGTCAGTCAGTGCTTCGCTATGCGCCATCGCTTCAGCAGCCAAGCGGATGACGTTGAAGGTGCCGTTCACGTTGATCTCTAAAACCTTTGAAAAGCGTTCCAGCGGCAGTACGCCATCTCGTCCCAGTACCTTGCCGGGAGTGGCCACGCCAGCGCAGTTAACCACAACTCGCAGCGCACCGAGTTCCTTGCACCGCTCGATGGCGGTAGCTACCTGCTGGGCATCGGTGACATCTGCCGGGGCGTAGCGAACGTTGGCACCAATCTGTGCTGCAATTTCGTCGCCGTCCTCTCGCGCCAGGTCAAGAACGACAACATGTTTGGCGGTTGCCGCGAGCTTTTGTGCGGTGGCCCGGCCTAAACCCGAAAGTCCACCGGTGACTAAAGCGACTGAATCCTGCAGCTGCATGCTTACCCCTTTGTAGTGCGTACATTTACCAGCCAGCCTACTGCCCAGTGCACTGGGGTAAAAGCATTGCGGTAAAAGCACTAGGCACACCCCAGATGCACAAACAGCTGGATACTCAGTAGTTGAGTATCCAGCTGTTTAGGTGTTAAACCGTTTAGTGCTTTTCTGCTTCGGCCTCTTGCGCGCCTAAGCTGACCAGTTCCTTCTTGCCACCAAGAAGGAAGCCAATCACGATGATGCCAACGCTGCAGCCAGCACCGATGAGGAATCCAGGCTGGAAGCCTTCAACCGTAGCGGCCAACTGATCGCTACCCGCGGCAATCTTGGAGGCGGTAGTCGCTGCCACAACGCCCACCAGCAGAGCGGTACCCATGGCACCAGCCAACTGCTGCAAGGTGGAAAGCAGTGCCGAACCGTGCGAGTGCAGGTGGTGCGGCAATGGGTTCAGCGCGGTGGTGAACGCAGGGGTGAAGATCAGAGCCAAGCCCAAACTCATCACCAGGTGCAGCACAACCAGCAACCAAATTGGGGTGCTTTCGTTCAAGATCAGTGCGTAGCCCAGCAACGAGGTCAGCAAGATGATTCCGCCAGGAACGATCAGTGGACGGGCCCCCAACCGGTCATACAACTTGCCAACCATTGGGGCCAAAATGCCCATCAGCAGGCCGCCAGGAAGCATGATCAAACCAGTGGTCAGGGTATCAATGCCCAGCACGTTGGTGAAGAACATTGGCAGCAAGATGATCACGCCGAACAGCGAGATCATGGCAAACATCATCAGCACTAGCGAAAGCGTAAAGTCCTTGAAGTTCAGCGGACGTAGATCCAGCAGCGCCTGATCTTGTTTCTGCAACCGCAGCTGCAGGAAGACAAAAGCAGCCAAGCAGAGCAACGCTACAACGAGGATGCCAATGTTCAGCGCACTCACGCCTACCGACAGTCGGCTCAGGCCAAAGACCAAGCCACCGAAGGCCGGGATAGCCAAAAGGACCGAGGTGAACGACAGCGGGGTGGATGCACCGTCTACTTCGTTGGACAGACGCGGGGTACCGATGATCAGTGCTGCGACCGCAATCGGGATGATCACGATGAACATGAAGCGCCACGACAGGTACTGCAGGATCAAACCCGAAAGTGTCGGGCCGATGGCTGGGGCCACGGAGATCACGATGGATACGTTGCCCATCAGCACACCGCGACGTTCAGCTGGCACTAGGTGCAAGATGGTGGTCATCAGCAGCGGCATCATGATGGCGGTACCGCAGGCCTGGACCACGCGGGCAACCAACAGGACGGTCAGTCCTGGCGCCAAGGCCGCCAGAATGGTGCCCAAGGTAAACATGCCAATGGCTAGGACAAAGACATTGCGTACGCTCAGGCGTTGCAGCAAGAATCCGGTCATCGGAATGACCACTGCCATGGTGAGCATGAAGATGGTGGACAGCCACTGAATTGCATCAGCGGTTACGTCGAATTCGTGCATCAGAACAGGTAATGCCACGTTCATGATTGTTTCGTTCAGGATGACCACGAAGCTGGATACGATCAGCACCGCAATCGTGGTGAAGTTCTTTTTGCTCAGTCGTTCTGGAGCGTTCGTCACGGCTGGAATCTGCTTCCACGAGTAATTGAAAAGGAAATATGCTCTCGGTGCCCACGGCGAACGCAAGGGGCGAGAATTGAGGAAAGCTTAACTAATTTTATCTTTAGACCTCCGGCGGTACTAGAGTGCGCTGGCGTGCAGTTGGTGAGTTGCGCAACACAGATACAGCTTCACCCATGGAGCGGGGTTTGTGTACGAAGATAGAAGCATGAACGTGCGTACCCCAGATCCGTATCCCGGATGGCTTTCTGAAGAAGATCTTTACGAAGCGCGTCAGCGCCTACCGATGCTTTATGTTGAAGCGATCCCGGTTCGCCTTGACCCGCTGGGTTATGTGAATGAAGTGGGTCTTCTGCTCACCGGTGACGATGACGGTCGTATGCTGCGGACCTTCGTTTCTGGTCGTGTGATGTACCGCGAGACCATTCGTGCCGCGCTGATTCGCCACATCGAGAAGGACCTGGGCACCATGGTGCTGCCACAGCTTCCGGCCTCGCCGGTTCCTTTCACCGTGGCCGAATACTTCCCGGCACCAAGTGAAACCGGATTAACCGACGACCGTCAGCACGCAGTTTCTATGTGCTACATCGTTCCGGTGCGCGGTGAATCCACTCCACGCCAAGATGCTCTGGAACTGACCTGGCTGACCCCGGCCGAAGCCCTGAGCTCAGATATTCAAGGCGCGTTTGCCGGTGGCCGCGAAAATATCTTGCGTCAGGCGTTGGCCCACGTGGGTATCAATATCTAAGTTCAGCTTTCGCTCTTGGGAACGAGACCCTGCTTGCGTTTGAGTACCGAGCCGAGCCAACTTCCCAAGAGCACGCCGAGCATGCCCACGGCACAACCGATCAGTGTTTCAACCACGCGGTCATACATCACCGAGCTGCTGAGCCCGGTGCCCAGCGAGACGCCGACCAACGCCATGGGCGTGATAAAGATCTGCGCCATGAAATAGTTACGCATGACCAGCATCTCGGCCAAGAACTGGCACACGGCGATAAAGGCGAGCAAGATCCACATCTGCGGATTCGACCAGATCAGTAGCGCCATCAGGATCATGCCCACCAGCGTTCCCAATACACGGTGCACCCCGCGACGGATTCGCAGTCTAGTCGTATGCCCGACCAGAGGAACTACAGCGGCAACCATGGCCCAATAGTTGTGTCCGGCAGAAAGCTCACTGCCCAGAGTGTTGGCAAGAATTCCGGCCACACCAGCGGAGAGTACATGGAACAGCCCCTCCCACCAGATGGCTTTACGCACGTTATCGGACAGCGGTGGAAGCTTGGTACGTTTCCATAAACTAGCCCACTGACCTATGGCCCCAGAGGCGCCGATTACTAACGCCAGCACGATGGTCAGTCCCGCTACTAACAATGCCTCGCCCATGGGGGCCGCGTGGGGAATCGAAGCGATGGCCGCAAAAGCGAAGATATGGAATAGGGATCCGCCCGGGCGCAGGCGCATAAACCCGACCAGCACCGAACACAGCCCAGCAATGAGTGTTGTGGCTCCGACGATCTGCCACTTCATGACCTCTGGGTTCTGGTGGTCAACCCACCAATACGAGGCCGCTAGTGCCAAGGCGATGACGGCAAAAAAGAGAAGACCTGAACGAACCTGCATGCGCAATCGGTTCCAGTAACCATCAACTCGTCCGTAGACTCCGGTGAAAGCACCAAAGACCGCGAACACCACTAGATCCATTCGGTCAATGGCAAAGAGCGTGATCAGCGGAGCGAAGATGCCTAGGCCTGTACGCAACCCAATCCAGTGGTCCTTGCGGGCCGGTCCCAGCGTTACCAGCGACTTTGTTGATTCCTTCAGTTTCTCCAGACCCACAGTTTCCTTCCGTCGTGTTGGACACAACACATACCACCCATTATTCGCTCATTGCCATGTGAGGGGCTAGGTTTGTGGGCACTTTGACATTGTCGTTTTCCTCACCGGCGCGTTAATACGGCACACTTGGTACGTGCCCGAAAAGAACTTTGACCCCAGCTCCCCGCATGCCCGCCAAGAAGAATTTGGCTTTGAAGTCGGAACCCGACTCACTGCACCCGACGGCTCCCCAATGTTGGGTCGCACCGGCGTGATCCGCACGCCACACGGCGAAATCAAAACTCCTGCGTTCATTGCGGTGGGTACTAAAGCTACCGTCAAGGCGGTGACTCCCGCTCAGGTTAAAGAGCTTGGCGCTCAAGCAGTTTTGTCTAATGCTTACCACCTCTACTTGCAGCCCGGTGCGGACATCTTGGATGAAGCTGGCGGACTAGGTCAGTTCATGGGCTGGGACGGCCCTACCTTCACCGACTCCGGTGGATTCCAGGTTATGTCCTTGGGCTCAGGGTTCAAGAAGGTCATCGATATGAAGTCCGTTGACCAGTCAGGTCCGGATGACGCGGTAGCACCAGGCAAAGAACGCTTGGCTAACGTTGATGAGGAGGGTGTCTGGTTTAAGTCCCATCTTGATGGCACCAAGCACCGTTTCTCTCCAGAGATTTCCATGAATGTTCAGCACCAGATTGGAGCGGACATCATGTTCGCTTTTGATGAGCTGACCACTTTGCAGAATTCGCGCGGCTACCAGATTGAGTCCTTGGAGCGCACCCGTCGCTGGGCTGAGCGCTGCATCGCCGAGCACTTCTCACTAACTGATAACCGTGCGGGCAAGGAATATCAGGCACTCTTCGGCGTCATCCAGGGTGCACAGTATGAAGACCTTCGTCGCAAGGCCTGCCAGGATCTTGGAGCCATGGCCTTTGATGGTTTTGGTATTGGTGGAGCCTTGGAAAAGGAAAACCTTGGAACCATCGTAGGTTGGTGCGCCGAGGAACTTCCCGAAAACAAGCCTCGCCACCTGCTGGGGATCTCCGAGCCGGATGACATCTTTACTGCCATTGAAAACGGTGCAGATACCTTTGACTGCGTTTCGCCAACTCGTGTGGCGCGCAACTCGGCGTTTTACACCCCGTGGGGCCGCTTCAATCTTTCCGGTGCCCGCTACAAGCGTGATTTCACCCCACTGGTTGAAGACTGCGATTGCTACACCTGCCAGAACTTCACCCGCGCCTACATTCACCACCTATTCAAGGGCAAGGAACTACTCAGCCACACGCTGATTTCCATCCACAACGAGCACTTCACCGTTAGTTTGGTTGAATCTGCCCGCCAGGCGTTGGAAGATGGCACCTTCTTTAATCTCAAGGATAAGGTCTTGGCTAGCTACTACGCTGGCAAGCCGGATCCCCAGGGTCAGCCGGTGGCATAGTAGTCGGATAACAATTAAAAAGGGTGCTCATTTTCCGCCGTCAGGCGGGAAATGAGCACCCTTTGTCATGTTCTAGGCTGAGGCAGTCGCCGCTCGTCTAATCATCGGCAAGTGCATGATTCCGTCATCATCAAAGTCTTCGCCACATCGTTCAAATCCGAATTTTCCATACCAGTCTTCCAACTGGGTTTGAGCGCCGAGATGAATCTGAACGTCCGGGCGGCACATAAAAACAGCTTGCTTCATCAGCGTTCCGGCCAGTCCTCGACCCCGTGCTTCCGCCTTCGTAGCAACACGGCCGATATGCGGGTTTTCACCGTGAATATCAAGAATTCGTACGGTGCACAATAAGTCGCCGTCCTCCCATGCGCCCAGGTGCAGGGTTCCTTGAACGAGGTCCAGACCATCCAAATCCGGGTAAGAAGAACGCTGCTCAACAATAAAAACGTGCGTACGCAGTTTGAGCAACGCATACAGCTGCTCAGTGCTGAGGTCTTCCGGCTTATGAATTGAAATTTCTACGCTCATCTTCTGATCCTATCCGCGTAAACCTGCGTACGCCCGTCCGAGAAATGGTCGTAGGGCCCGGAGAGCAAATAGCACGGAAATTCCCCACAGCGGCCAACCAATTCCGGTTTCAGGACTGAGCACTAAAGCAAAGAGCGGCGCGTAAGTGGCCACCGCTGGAATTAAGGTGGACGCTTCATTCATCAGAACCATGACCACTGTTGTATCGCTGGTGGAGCCACCTAACAGGCTCTCCCAGTCGCGTTCTTTACGTTGCGCATGACCTAGGCTGGCTGCTGCCCCGCCAAGGGAGCCGACGATCACTGCTGCACCCCACAACCAGAAATTGCTCAGCTGAACGACGCCCAGCAATGCCAGTCCCCCAGTGAGCGTGGTCAACGCGATCACGCAATAGAAAACTGCAAAAAGTACCGCTGTTCGTTGTAGCTTAACCGCAGATTGTCCCAGGTGTTGTGTCAGTTGCGGCTGCGAGATCAAAGGCGAAATAGTTCCAGCTACGTTTATCGTCAGCAACAAACACAGCACGAGGTAAAACAGCAGAGCGCTCAGCGGGTTGGCCACCTGTTCAACAGTCGCAACCAGTGCCATGACCATCACCAGATACCCCAGCGTTGCATGCCAGCGCCCGCCTCGCAGTAAACGCAACACCAGAATGCGCCAGGCCACCGGCAGTCGGGAAGCAAGCTTGTTCCCACGACGTCGCCTGCGACCAATTGAAGCCGAAGATGGCTCCACGGCGCCTCTGGTATCTGCTTGCATCGCAGAGCCCAAGGCCAAGCGTTGATGCTCGCCGGCTACGCGCATGTCGCGCGCCCCGATCCTTGGGCTGCGTTTCCATGCCCACCAAGTACTGAGCACACTCAAGCACAGCAAACCGATTGCGGCAGGAGCCCATGCAGATAACCGGAGCACAGAGCTCGACGCACCTTCGAAGACACTTATTGCCCACGGAATCTTCACCTGAAGCAAGAACCAGAATGCTGCAAGGACAACTATGGCGGCCACGATGCAGCGTCCCAGCCAGCGTTGTGCACGTGGTTGCAGCCCGTAGCTTTGCAACACAACCGCAAGGCTGGTCAAGAGCACTCCGGATAATGCAAAACTAATCAGTGCGTAAAGGGCTACCAGCGGTTCATAAGCACCGACCAAACCAAACATGACAATCAGCCAAAGCACCCCTACAAAACTGCTGGTCAGCAATCCAGACAGTAGTGCGCTTCGAATCGATCGGCCGAGAATGGGCCTGGTGCTAATTGGTAACGGCAGCCACCAGTCCGCCTTGGCAGCATTCACGCCTACAGGCCCTAGGTATAAAAACAGCCGTAGAACGCAGATGGCGCTGAGTATGAGCAGTACCGGCGACAGCTCTTGCAAACTCCATACCGTCCACGGTGTCTGTACGTGAGCTACCGTCTGCCCAAGAAGAGCAAAGATGAGGCCAAAGATCGCGCTGAAAAGATATGCCAAAGCAACAACCGCGGCCAGCACCCATACATAGACATCAGAGAAGTGATCAAAGCGTTCTGAAAAGTTGCGCCGTCGCTTTGCGCGGTTGAGCAACTGCTGCGGATCAAATTTGTTTTCCTGCAGAAGTTTTTCTCTAGCGTTCAAGCCACTGCGCTCCGGCCTCGGAGTGAAGGGCTTCACCTTGATCTTCGTTCAGCAAGAAGGCGTGGTTCAAACAGTGACGCAGCATCTGCGGATCGTGGGTCACTACTAGAAGTGTCGTCCCGGAACCTCTGAGTACGGCCAATCGATCATAGAGTTTCTGCCGGATACGCAGATCTAAACGTTGCTCCGGTTCATCAAGGATCATCAGCTGTGCAGGCCGAATGAGTGTCGCCGCCAACAGCACCTTGCGACGCTGGCCGGAGGAGAGCTCGCTGGGCAGTAGCCCGGCCACTTGTTGTAGCTCAAAAAACTCCAGCTCTTCACTGACGCTTTGTTTCCAAGAGTTCAGATTGTGGCCGCGAGCCACCAATTCAAGGTGTTCAGCAACGGTGAGTTCTTCAAAAAACGCTCCATCGGTGATCTGGACAGCGACATGCTGGCGGAAGGCTAGCGAGTCCTCGTTCACGGGCAGACCTAGAAATTCGACAGTGCCTTGCACCGGCGATAGGTGTCCAAGGATGGTGCGCACCAACGTAGATTTGCCACTACCGTTGGCTCCAATGATTCCCACCCCGTCGCCTGCGGAAACCTGCAGATCTAGCGGACCACAAATGACGCGTTGTTGGTAGCCAATAATCAGCTCGCGTGCTTCCAAGACAATCTTGGTGCTCTGACCTGTCTGCATGCTTGTAACGTTATCCCGCTACAACCACAAAGGGCATCGTCCTCGCGGATGATGCCCTTTGTTCACTACTTAGCGTTTACGGCTTGGATGTAGCCTGGTTCGCGTTGCTTGAACCATTTGATGACCAGCGAAGTCATCGGTACAAGAATGATTTCGACAGCTGTCTTATAGACAAAACCGACCACTACGTAGTTGATGAAGTTCGGCGCATCGGTAATGCCAATGACCGGTGCGGCGACAGAGCAGAAAATCAGGGTATCGAGGAATTCGCCGACGCCGCTGGAACCAATTAGTCGTCCAATGAGCCCACGCTCCCCGGTACGTTCCTTGAGTTTGACCAGCACCCACGAGTTAGCAAACTGTCCAACCAAGAAGCCGCAGGCCGAAGCGAGAACGATCTGCCAGATTGGGCCCAGCGTGCGTTCGAGTGCTTCTTGACCGTCGTAGAACTCGGCGGATGGTAGTTGGATCATGATCCAGAAGGAGAACACCGCAAAGATGGCGAGTGCGAAGGTGAGAATAATTGACCGCCGTGCAGCCTTTAGCCCGTATACCTCGGAAATAACGTCGCCGAGAATGTAGGCCAACGGAAAGAGAAAGAATCCTCCGTCGGTGATGATTGGGCCAAAGCTTACGCCTTTGGATGCACCGATGTTTGAGAGGATCACGATGGCACCCATCAGGGTGAGCACCGTGGAAAAGTATGGTGACCCCGCTGAAGCAAAGACCGCTTTATTGGCTTTGGTCAGGTTGTTTTCGGCGTTGTTCGCGCCCATGTAGTTGTCCTTGTCAAAAGTGGTTCGCCAGAACTTCGTCGCGAAGGCATGCTCGTACCTCAAAGGAATGGGTGGAGTTTCATGCCAGCGCGCGGTTCCGCTGTATTAGCACTTACCTAGCAAGTATCCCATGCTGACGGCCCTCGACTTAGGAACGCTTGAACGTGCAACTTAGTTTTCGAACCATTAGATCTCAAAATTCCGCATCTCATCTGGCATTCTTCGAAACAGTAAATCGAGGAATCTACTCCCCTAGTGATTGCCCTCGCTTGCATCCGCATGAAAGTTTTAGTTTTTTGAACGCGTTCAATAAATGCTAGAATCAACTCCATTAGCTTCCGTTCGAAAGGCTCAAGAGCATCCAACCGCGCACTGAAAAAGGTCGACAGACGCAGGCCAAACTTTTGGCGACTGCCTTGGACTGTTTTGCCATTGAGGGATACCGCGCATCAAGCATGCGGGTCATCGCTGCCAATGCTGGGGTAGCGCTTTCACATGCGTACTACTACTTCGAGTCCAAAGAAGACATCGTCGCGCAGCTGCTGCTGAACCTACGCAATGAGCAATTGCGGTTGTGCCAAGACGGGCTCGATGAGGGCAATACCTTAGAAACCAACATTCGCATCGTGCTGGAAGCTGGCGTGCAATCCTTGGCTCCCTATCATGAGTTCGGGCCGGCGTTTTTGAAGCTTTTGCTTTCTGGCGAGCATGCCAATGAAGAAGTAACCAAAATTGAACTGATGATGTGGGAACAGGCTGTTGGTGGCGCTCGGCCTTTGCCTCCCCTAGGTATCCGCCGAGATCTCCCCCGGTTCTTGCTACTTGTTGCGCGGCAGGTGTTCACCGCGTGGGCCTTTGACCAGTCCCCTGAGCAACGACGTTCACATACGCTGATCAAAAATTTGGCACCTGTGGTCGCTAAATTTGCAGTGCTTTGCCGTCTGCCCGTAGTCCGTTCCCTCTTTGAAGACATTCTGTCTCTCATTGATCCGAAAACCGCTGGCAAGATGGAAACGGATCATTCGGTGAGCTCGGCGCTAAAGCGGTCTAAAGCTTCCTAGATATCGGCTGTCCTCGCTGACAGAGAAATCCTAGAAACACAGTTGAGTATTGCCCAGTTTTTAGGCGTAAAGTCAGTGATGCCGATAGGTGACCCCTAGCGATTCAAAAGGAGAACGCAGCACTATGAGCGGAACTGCGCGAGCACTACCAGGTTGGACCAGCGGCTACGCATTATTGCGTGATCGTATTGCGTCTTTCCCTAACCAGCAGGAAATTCGTTCAGTGAATCAAAACGGCGACGACGTAGAGATCCTTCGTTACTGGCCTGATGATTCATGGACCGCCCCGTCCGATGCACAGCGTTTGATCTTCTTGGGCCCAGCTAATGACAGCACCGTCGCAAAGTTACAGGGCGAGGGCTGGGAGCAAAGTGCAACCATGCACTTGCTAGCTGGTAAGCCAGAAGATGTAGAACAAGTCGTCAAGCTGGCGGACACCTCAGGGCTTTTTGAAGCTCCCATGGAAAACTATGATGTTGTCGAGGTGACCGACTTTGACCGCCCGGTCGCCCGCGGACGAATGCACTTTGGTGCAACGTACGGTCTGCTCAGCGACCCGGACTTGTTCTCTCCCGATGATCCAGATGTCGCCCGCCGCGCGGTACTGGCCAACTTGGCCGGATCCGCTTTCAGCCATGGACTGCCTTGGCTACTGATGGTAGCTACGCAAGAGCATGCTGCTAGCTTGCCTGAAGGTTGGTCCAAAGCGACCACGCTGACTTTCTGGCAGCACAACTAACCGTTCGAAATCCGTACTACATTCAATTGAGACTATGACTAATACAAACATTGTTGCTCCAGCCATAACCTTGACTATCGCAGGTTCCGAAGCCACCGGCGGTGCAGGTGCTCAGGCCGATTTGAAGACTTTCCAGGAACTGGGAACCTACGGCATCGTTGCCCTGACTTGCATTGTCTCCTTTGATCCTAAGGATTCGTGGAACCACCGCTTTGTGCCAGTCGATCAGCAGGTCATTGCAGATCAGCTCGAAGCAATCCAAACTTGCTACGAAGACAAGTTGAGCACCGTCAAGCTCGGCATGATGGGTTCACCAGCAACCATCAACACCGTGGCCACCGCATTGAAGTCCCAGAAGTGGGACAACGTTTTGCTGGACCCAGTTTTGATCTGCAAGGGTCAGGAACCTGGCCACGCACTGGATACCGACGAAGCGTTGAAGGCCGAACTGCTGCCATTAGCTACCTTCGTGACCCCAAACCACTTTGAAGCAGAACAGCTTTCCGGACTGAAGATCAGCACCGAAGAAGATCTGGTCGAAGCAACCAAGAAGATTCACGAAATCTCCGGCGCTGCAGTATTGGCCAAGGGTGGGGTACGCATCGCTGGCGAAGACGCTATTGATGTCTTCTACGACGGCACAACCCTAGAAATTCTTCGCGAAAAGAAGATCGGCGAAGTCGCCGTTTCAGGTGCTGGTTGCTCACTGGCAGCAGCCGTGACCGCGGAGCTCGCCAAGGGCGCTACCGCGCTGGAAGCTGCCCGCACGGCTAAGGCCTTTGTTACCGAGGGCATTCGCAACCGCGTTTCGGGAAACACCCCATTTGATGCCTTGTGGCAGGGTGGACGCCGCTAAGCCCGGGGTCAAAACCTGATTCACCATGGTGCCGGTCGCATTCATTATTGAATGCGACCGGCACCACGTTTAAGCGTGATCACGCTCATTGGCAAGTTTCGATCACTCTTGCTACGGTTGCTTTAGAACATTTATTTCGATGCGTGAATAGGTCACGGGAAAGGGCGGTCGGCTATGCAAGCCACTTTGACGCTCCACCCGTTCGTCTGCGCGTCGAACGGGGTTAGCTAGAAAGTCTCCCGCCAAAGGTTTAGGCCTGCGGGCTTTGATTGGCGCACCCGCATCTTTTTTACGTTGCAGACCTCAGTCTCCCTTTTTTGACTAAAACTTCCGTGCGCCCTTTTTCTGTGCGCGGATAATTTGAGGATTATCATGCAGCCATTGACCGAAAAAATCATTCGCTCATCTTTCGTTAACGCCACCCGCCAAGAAGCAAAGCGACTGACGCTTCCAGAGAACTTCGCCACCCTGGACTGGGATTCCATGGAGTACTTGGGTTGGCGAGATTCCAAGTTGCAGCAGCGCGGTTACCTGTTCCACACCGATAGTTCAGGAAACACCCGTGGCATCTTGTTGCGCCCAGCAAGTGGCGAGCGCAAGCCGACCAACGTCACCATGTGCGAGATGTGCCGAGACGTCAACATTCCTGTTGCCGTGGGCATGTGGACCACACGCAAAGCTGGACAGGCCGGACGTGACGGTGACACCTTGGGCACCTTGATTTGCCTGAACTTCGAATGCTCACGCAATGTGCGCATTCCACCTCCAAAAAATCCGATCTACCCGGATCCAATGGTGGTTGTTGCCGAACGCATCGAGCTACTCGACGAGCGAGTTCATAGCTTCTTGAACCGCCTCTAACCACGGCTCATAGCATCTAGGTTCACCTCGATGGACCAACAACAAACCCGCCTAGCATTAGCCAACTGCTGAGTAACAATGCGTCTATTTTTTCTAAAAAATCGACGCGCTCGGTCGCTAACGCTGGGCGGGTTTGTCGCGGTGGTGCGCGGATTTTATTGTGAAACCGCCAAGCCACGCACGATACCGTTTACAGAAAATTATTCAACAACCCCTTGATATATGCTGTGGGTCACCTAGGATTCCTAGCTATAGGCCCTCGTACTAGCGGACGTGGGCCTCGGACGATCATCAAAGCTCGCACCGCTTTGCCATTTTCGCCCGCCCATGACGGGAGCACTACCGCTATCCAGCCCAGCTAGGAGAATCATGGTCACTCGGCGCACGCAACGAGTGCCGCGTCTGATCTTGGGGTCAGCCACTGCACTTGCAATGGCTGTCACCTTGTCAGGACCGGCAAGTGCAGCAGGTATCCCCCAACCAGCAGATGGCGAACAAGCTTTCTCGCTACCAATTAGCGACACCCAGGCGCTATCAAAACTGAAGGTTTCAGGGCCACTAGCTAAGGCCAGCGGCAAGGTATCCGTCTTTGTCCAATTTGAGGGCGACGGAGCATTTGAAACCGTCAAAAAATCAGGCAAGAAAAAAGATGCTGCCAAGGTAAAGAAGATGGACAAGGACGTTAAGGCCAAGGGCAAGCAGCTCGCCGCCGAGTCCAAGTCTTCAATCATCTACACCACCCACAATGCATTGCAGGGTGTGGCGCTGACCGGTGACGCGGATAATCTGCGAAAGCTCGCTGAACGTAGTGACGTAGCAAAAATCAGTTCCATCGTTCCAAAGAAGCCTTCCAACCGCTCGTCGGTCGTTGATACCGGGGCCTTGGAATCTTGGAAGTCCTTGGACAAGACCGGTAAAGGCGTCAAGGTAGCTGTACTGGATACCGGCGTTGATTACACCCACGCAAGCTTCGGTGGGCCAGGTACCTTGGAAGCCTATAAGCAAGCCCAAGCATCAACGGAACTTCCTTCTGCAGAATCAAAACTGCGCGACGGCGATAAGTTCATTGGTGGCTGGGACCTTGTTGGCGATGACTACAACGCTAACGATGCCGATGACACCTACCAGCCGATTCCGCACCCAGACCCCAACCCATTGGACTGTGAAGCAGCCGGCCACGGTTCCCACGTTGCGGGCACCACCGCAGGCTACGGCGTAAACGCAGATGGTTCCACCTTCACCGGAAAATACTCGGACCTTGATGCCAAGGCCCTATCAGAGATGAAAGTTGGCCCCGGCTCCGCTCCGGAAGCACAGCTCATCGGCATTCGCGTCTTTGGCTGTTCCGGCTCCTCATCGGTAGTGGGCCAGGCACTGGATTACGTTCTGGATCCCAACGGTGACGGCGATTTCTCCGACCGCGCCCAGGTAGTGAACATGTCTTTGGGTTCAGATCACTCACCTACCGAGGATCCGGAAAACGACATTGTTGATGCCCTGACCAAGGCCGGCATCCTCTCGGTAGTAGCCTCGGGTAACGCAGGAGATGTCACCGACGTCGGCGGTTCGCCAGGTAACTCGCGATCCTCACTGACCGTAGCCAACTCGGTAGGCTCACACGTCACCCTGGATAAAATCCAGATTGATGGACCAAGTGATGTTGCCGGTTCGGCCTCCGGACAGTACTCCGCAAACTTCAACTACACCAAGGCTGATGCTGCTGCGCTCTCGGGCGATGTAGTTATGGCCCCGGCTGGCAATGAATTTGGTTGCGAGCCATTCGAAGCAGGTTCTCTGGAAGGCAAGTGGGTTTGGCTCAAGTGGAGCGAGAACGGCGAATTCCCTTGTGGATCCGGCGCTCGCTTCAACAACGCTGAAGCCGCCGGTGCCACCGGAGTGCTCTTGGATTCCGAGGCTAACCTCTTCGACGCTGGCATTGCCGGTAACGCTACGATCCCAGGTGCTCAGTTCACTTTGGATCAGTCCGAAAAATTGCGTCCAGCTGCTGAAGCCGGAACGTTGAAGGTTACCCTGTCCCCTGATTTTGTTGGAGCCTCCTCCAGCGAATCAGGAGCAGGTGACACGCTGAACTCCTCATCATCGCGTGGCGTACACGGCACCAACGGTGTGGTGAAGCCAGACGTAGCAGCCCCAGGTACGCAGATTAGCTCGGTAGGCGTCGGAACCGGCACAGGTACCGCAGTCATGTCGGGCACCTCGATGGCTACCCCACTGGTTGCAGGTATCGCAGCTCTGGTTCTTCAGGACAGCGACTACACCCCGTACCAGGCTAAGAGCGTCATCATGAATACCGCTGCCACCGATATCAAGGCAGCCAATGGCGAAGCTTATGGACCAAACCGTGTGGGTGCTGGCCGAGTGATGGCCGATGCTGCATTGGATACTCCAGCATTTGCCTACGATTCTGAAGCACCGGATCTGACCAGCGTGGTCTTTGGCGTGATTGAGCTTGACGGTAAGAAGGGCTACTCCGCACAGCGCAAGATCACCGTGAAGAACACCAGCGACAAGGCTCAGACCTACAAGGCTGACTACGTAGCTGCAACCCAGATCCCGGGCGCAAGCTACACCTTGGATCAAAACAGCGTTACTGTCCCAGCTGGCGGCACCGCCGAGTTGACGGTGACCTTGAAGGTTGATCCGCAGCAGTGGACTAAGACCATCGATCCAACGATGGAAACCACTCAGTCCGGTTTGGCTCGCACGTGGATTGCCGACACTACCGGTCGCGTTGAGCTGACCAGCAGTGACGCTCCAACCTTGCGTGTTCCTGTACAGGCTGCTCCAAAGCTGACCTCGGATATGTCCGGGTCGGTCAAGAAGCTGAAGAAGGGTTCTAACACCACCTCGCTGAAGCTCAAGGGCAAGGACATCACCGCTGGTGAAGGCGCTACCGAGGTTACCTCGTTGCTTGGTGCCTTTGAACTTGGTGCTTCCAGCGATCGCGGCGACGCTTCGCTGGATGCCATTCCTGCAGCACGTTCCATGGACCTGCAGTACGTCGGTGCATCAAGCACTGCACCTCGTACCGGTGTGGCCGATGGTCAGTTGAACATCGGTATTTCCACTTGGGAGAACTGGGCTCACCTAGCCGGTGGCACCGAGCTGGACGTTGAGATTGATACCAATAGCGATGGCAAGGCAGACTTTGTCACCTTCACCACCGTGATGGACGAGATTGATCTGGATCTGGCAGCAACCTTCGATCTGGCGACCGGCGAACAGGTTGATCTTCAGCCAGTGAACGGTGTGCTTGGCGATGTTGATGCCAACACCTTTGACACCAATACGGCAATCCTGCCAGTCTCCCTCTCGGCCCTTGGCCTGGATGAAGATGCTGCAGATATCTCCTACCGTGTCCTTGGCTACACCTGGTACAACACCGATGACGGTGGCTCCATGGTTCCGGTAGATCAGACCGACTGGATCAACTTCAACGTGGCAACCCCACAGGTTGATTTTGGTGCAGAAGGTTCACTGCTTACCGACCTAAAGGGCAACACGATTCCGGTCACCGTAGCCGACAGCGCCAAGGCTTCCAAGGCACTGCTGCTGCACCTGCACAACGCTGATACCAAGCGTGCCCAGGTACTGGATATCGTTTCCGGTAACACCGGAAAGCCGAAGAGCAACTAGTCTTCAGTTTTCCCTAGACCGGGTCCGGGGCACTTTCCTAGCGAGTAGGAAAGTGCCCCGGACCTTTTTAATGCCACGGTTTTTCTCAGCTAGCCAGCTTGGTCTAATTTAGCTTCCAGAATCAGCACTGCCGCTTCACGAACTTGGTCGGCGAACTTCTTTTCCTCGTTAGCTTCTTTGGCTAACGCTTTAGCCATGGTGATCGCCGGGCTAGATTTGACGCACAGTGGCACGGTGCCGCCGGCGGCTACAAACTTCACTGCGCGCTGACCGACCGCTACCTGCGCCACTTGTTTGGCTTCGCACAGATCATCGGAAATCACCACACCCTGATAACCCAGTTTTTGGCGCAGCAGACCGGTGATGACCTTCTTTGAAAACGGCGCTTCGTTCTGCGCATCATTTTTTGTGTAGCGGGCGTTGGAGATCATGACCCACGAGTTACCCTGGCTAATCGCCTGCTTAAAGGGTTCAAGATCGGTGGCGTCTGCACCGATCTCGGTGTCCGTGACACCACTGGAGGTATCGGTATTTTTGGCCACCCTGCCCAGTCCTGGGAAGTGCTTAACTACCGGCTGCACTCCGGCGTCATTCAACGCGTCGTTCACTGTGCCGATGGCTTGAGAAACTTCGCCGGCAGTATTGCCATACTGTCGCCCGAAATAACCGATCGGTGCGTTGCTGGTGCCAACTTTGGCTGGAACCACATCGGCGACCGGTGCGAGGTTTACATTGATGCCAGCCTCAGCAAGCTCCGCGCCGACTTTTTTGATGTTCGTGGCCTGTTTGCCCGAGGACCATTGGCCTTGCTGCGCGGCGGCCGGCAGATTGGTAAAACCTGTCCCCTGCAGGACCCGAACAAATCCACCTTCTTGATCGGTGGCCACCCACACCGGTAAATCATCGGGGACATTGGATTTCAGGCGCTTGGTGATGATAGCGGTTCGCGCCGCTGTTTTTTTCACCGAGAGTTGCGAACGTCCGCGCAAGAAAACATTGGTGATGCCCTGTTTCTCCATGGCTTTCAGTTCAGTGCTACTGGCACCCGTGGCAGGGACTCCAGCCATCACCAGGCTGGCCGTTTGTTGCTCAACGGACAGTTGATCAACAAGTTCCTCGGCCTGTTCACGAGACGTAGGCGCCTGCGGTGTTTGGGCAGCGGCGGAGCTACTTTGGGTGCTGTCCTCAGAGGACGTTGCTGATGGTGCAGATCCATTGTTACTTGAAGAGCTGGCTTTTGGAGAGCTCTGCGTACTGGTCTCGGAACTTGGCGAACTGCAACTGGTCAGCATGAGCATGGCAAGCATTCCCAGCGACATGAGCTGTCTGACGTGAGGGGTCATAACTTCATCCTCTCACCGTGATCTGCAAGGATACCGAATGTCTTCAGCCAGAATTCCGCTCTGGACGGTTCAGGCACGAACTTCTAGTAGTTCATCCCATTCGGTGGTGTAGCGCTGAGAGATATGTTCACGTTTCATTGTCCAGGTAGGGCTTTGCGCCAAGCCCGCAGGGCCTAGACCAATGGATTTCGCGCCAAATCGAGCTGAAATATCTTGGACTACCGAGGAGACATTTTTCTGTTCTGTCTCATCGTGCTCATCACCCATGTCAAAAAGATCAAGTTGTTTTTCACCCGGTGAATCGCTGAGGCCAGAGAGGATCACTCCTCCACGCACGTAGTCCGTCCCCGGCTGCATAAGATCACCCATGGCCGCGATAGCCAGCTTGCTAAGCAGAATCGGATCTCTGGTTGGCCGCGGTAGGCGCACTTGCGCGCTCGGGAATGAAGCCTCACCTTGAGCAAAGCGGCTGGTGCCTGCAGTGACGGTGAGTAAGGTGGCGTAGCGTCCTTCGCGGGCCAGCCTGCTCGCGGCCTTCTGCGCATAGATGGACATAACTTCTTCCATCGCTTCACGGGTGCGTACTGGGGAAGAGAAAGATCGAGTGAACATAACTTGTCCGCGGTCGGCTCGCTCTTCAATCGGGCCAATGCAGCGCTGACCATTAAGTTCAAAAACCGTACGCTGCAAAACCACTGAAAACTTCTTGCGGATTAACAACGGGTCAGCCGCCTTGAGATCCGCGATTGTCTCTATGCCCATGGACGCCAACTTGGCACCAGATTTACGTCCAACTCCCCAGACATCAGTGACGGGCACCCGGGTGAGAATGTTTTCTAAAACCTGCTGATCCATGAGGCCTTGGACGCAGACCCCGTTGAGCCCTGCATTGTGTTTTGCAATGTGGTTGGAGAGCTTTGCCAATGTTTTGGTGGAGGAAACACCAACGCAGACCGGGACCCCAATGGTCTTATCGATAGCCGTGCGGATGTGTGCTGCGGTTTTACGCACCTGCTCTAGGTTTCCTTCCAACCCGATGAACGATTCATCGATGGAATACACCTCGTGCCAAGTTCCAAAACGTCCCAGTAGTTCCATCACGCGAGCGGACATGTCGCCATAGAGTTCGTAGTTGCTGGAGCGCACGGCTAGGTTATGGCTCTCCATCAAACGCTGAATCTTGAAGAATGGTTCTCCGGTAGCAATTCCCAGATCTTTGGCTTCTTGGGAACGGGCAACTACGCAGCCGTCGTTATTAGAGAGCACCACCACGGGACGATTGCGCAATGAATAGTCAAAGGCGCGTTCGCAAGAGACATAAAAATTATTAACGTCCACGAGAGACACATGGTCAGTGTGTTGGTAAACGTTGTTATCGCTTCCGTTGAAGTTCATCTGATCCCATCTCAGCGTTGATCATTCAATAACGCGCTTAATGTCAGAACAAAACTTTCGAAAAATAATCTGCCATACTCAAATCATAGAACGTTTGTTCCATTACATGCTAACTACAAGCTAACGATTCGACACCTACAGCGAGCTGATTGAGGCTCACACCAGCACAGATCTCGATGAGCCTTCACCGGGCACTATTTTTCGGTCCAGATCCTTTGTATGCCTACCAAGTGGATCCTGCGACTGAACCACCGCTGCGTTCAGATTCCATCGCAGCACGAAGGTTCACTTGCCCGCCATTGGGCGTCGCAACTAGGATTTTTGGATCCGACTGGGGGTGCATGAAGCGGATCTTGACCACCGGTTCCAGCCGCCGGGCGACTTAGCCCGAGTCAGCGCACTGCTGCGAGCCGGCGCATGATTACTACTGTCGGCTCTTCGGTGGCGTCGCGATAGCCTGTGCCGGCCCAGATATTGATGTTTTCCGAATCATTAGCGGCCGCTGCCGCTTTACGGATAGGACTGGTCAGATGGTGAATGGCTGGGTAGCCACTGGGTGCAGCACCATGGAACTGGTCCACGAAATCATTACGCAAAGCCCTCGCCGGACGACCCGAGAAGGCTGTAGTCAAAACCGTCTCAGTGCGACGAGGATCCGCCAGCGCCGCCTTATAAGGTTTTGAGGCTCCGCTCTCATCGCTACGCAGTAGCACGCTTCCAAGAACAGCGGCTTCTGCTCCGTGCGCGAGCGCCTCGCGCACTGCGTTGGGCGTTGAGATTCCGCCTGCTGCCCACATAGGAAGTGTGGTCCGGGAACGGACGCGGTCAAGCAACTGCGCCAATGGTATCTGCTCGATCGGCGTGCCCGGCGTTAAGGTTCCTGAGTGACCGCCCGCTTTGTACGACTGAACTACTAACCCGTCGACACCTAGGTCTGCGGCCTGCTGTGCTTCGTCCGGCTTGGTGACAGTCTGAAATACCAATGATCCGGCTTTCTGCAGCCGGCGAACAGCCTCGGCAGGGGGAAGCCCAAAGGTAAAGCTGACCACTGGCACGGGATCACTGACCAGCATGTCCACTTTTTCCGCCCACTCATCGTCGTCCTCTAGGGCTTCGACCTCGTTCAGGGACAGGTCGTAGGTTGCTGCTAGCTCACGCAGGGCCTCGGTGTATTCAACAAAGGCATCTTTGTCGATTGGCACCGGGTTCGGTGCGAAGAGATTTACGCCGAAAAGGTTGGCTCCGATGGTGGAAATTCCAGTACTTACCTCGGTGATCTGTTCAGCGAGCTGTTTGGGCGATTTATATCCACCAGCCAGCATGCCCAATCCTCCCGCTTCGGCGGCGGCCAAGACAAGAGCAGGGGTGCTCGGACCGCCTGCCATAGGTGCAGAAACCAGCGGAATGGTTGCCCCGAGCTTGGCCAGGAGGCCCGAGGCTGCCAGCGGACTAGTGTCGTTTGAATACTCAGCCGATGCACTGCGGTCAGTCACGTGAGTCTCACCCTTTGTCTTTGCTGATCTTCGCGGAAGAATTCCGGGAGGACGGTTGCGCTAGCTCAGGCGCTTGAAGCGCACCCTACCTAGTAATTACCTCCATAGTAGGCACAGCCTAAGGCGCTAAAAAAATGCCGTCTAGTCATCAACCATGCATGGCGCGCATAGCCGATCATGTCTACGGCAAAGATTGAACGTAAAGCGGCAACAAGCCCAGTTCTGCCGCTATAGTTCCACCGTCGCAGCTGGCTCCACATAGACAATGTCACCAAGATTCAGGGCTGGGAGTGCCACGGAGGCGCTCACCAAACTCTATCTGCAGGAATCAGTACGCACGTCCATGCTTCTGATGCATAGATCATGCGTAAATGCCAATTTTCGTAAGCCCGATCCGAGAGTAGCCTCGAAAGCAGATGAGATAGAACGTGGTGTCCTATCAAAAGTGATCGGAGATCGGTGTCATTGAAGGCGAAAGTAGTAAGCTCCGGATGGGTCATCGCGCTACGGGCCGGGGCCGCGTTGGCGGCAGCCGTCGGGGTTGGTCGTTTTGTGTTCACCCCGATTCTTCCTCTGATGCAAGAGCGAGCTGGCGTCACCGCCGAGCTGGGAGCGGCTCTAGCCACAAGCAATTACCTGGGCTACATGATCGGCGCCATAGTTATGATGGCAGTTCCACGGTGGGCGCGTTCTGCACTCGCCCTGCGTATTAGTATTTGCGTACTCGTACTCTCTCTGATGGCGATGCCCGCCACCGAACTTCCCGAGGCTTGGATCGCACTTCGCGGTCTTGCCGGACTAGCCAGCGCGATCATGTTTGTCGTCGCGGCAAGCGTCATTGTCCACACCATTCCAAAACAATCCCACCACCTGGTTGGCTGGTCTTACGGCGGAGTCGGAGCTGGAATCGCGATCTCAGGTGCGGTAGTACTTATGATCGCTCAGTTCGGAGATTGGCGTGAGGCCTGGTTTGCTTCTGGGGTGCTTACGGCAATACTTGGTGCCTTCGCATGGCAACTGGTACAGGCCGAGCAGTCAGAACACACCTCGCCTGCACATACGGAGCCGATTCATCGCCCCCACCGCTGGTTTGTCCCGCTCGTGGCGGCATACTTCCTCGAAGGTGTCGGATACATCATCGCGGGCACATTCCTGGTCGCTGCAATAGCGTCCTCTGCCTCGGGCGGACTGGGGAAGCTCAGCTGGATTGTGGTCGGTTTGGCAGCTATCCCGTCCTGTCTTGGCTGGGCCTGGCTGAGCAAGAAGTTGGCCCACCCTACTTTGCTGACCATCGCGCTATTGCTGCAAGCGGCGGGAATCGGATTAGCTGCCCTCGACCTTGGCATGGCAGGAGCGGTACTCTTTGGCGGGACATTCATGGGCATTACCACCCTCGCCCTTGATGCGGGAGCACACCTGCAAGTCCCCACAGCGGTCGCAATCCTCAGCTTGGTATATGCAGTAGGACAAACTGCCGGCCCTATCCTTGTTGCCCCGTTGTTATCAGACGGATTCCATGGTCCGCTGCTCATAGCTGCCGTAATCGTCGCGCTAGCTGCGGTGTCTACGGCGCTGATTCGGATTCGATTCCCGGCCGTCCACCGGCCTGCCAGCGAATCCACATTCGAACCGGTGACCGCCGAGACTGTCGGCGCAGGCGTGAACCGCTGAATGGACCACGCACGTAAAGCTTTGCCCATTACAACCGTTTTTATGAAAGGAACAAGATCATGCCACTGATCACCATCGATGTCATTCGAGGTCACGACGAGGATTACCTGGTCCGTCTTCTTGATGCGATCCACGACGCCGTCGTCGAAGCGTTCGATGTCCCATTCACCGATCGGTACCAAATCCTGCACCAGCATGAACCGTTCGAGCTTCGTGCCTTAGATACAGGTCTGGGTTACACCCGTACGCAGAACTTGACCATCATAAAGGTCACTAGCAAGCCCCGACCGACCGAGGCGAAACAGCGTCTCTACGAGAAGATCACCACATACCTCGGTGACCGGTTGGAGATTTCAGGCGAAGACGTCATCGTGAGTATCACGGAGAACACCTCCGCGGACTGGTCATTTGGCCAAGGACGCGCGCAGTTCCTGACCGGCGAACTTCCCGACGACACCCAAAATGCACAGGACAAGGTGGCAGAAAAATGAGTACTTTTCCCGCTTGGATCGCCCGCAAGGACGAAGATAACCGCATCCGCACCACCCTTGAGGAAGCCGAGACTAGCTTCCTAGACGACCTCGACGTAACCGTGCAGGTTCACTACTCCAGCATTAACTACAAAGATGCTCTGGCACTGCACGGCAAGCCCGGTGTCATCCGACGCACTCCGCTCATCGTCGGCATCGACCTGGCCGGAGAAGTTATCGCCTCGCGGGATAAGAGATGGCACCCGGGCGATCTGGTCACGCTCGACGGCGCGGGCCTAGGCGAAGAGCTCCACGGCGGGCTGGCCGGTCTTGCACGTGTTGGCGGCGATGATCTGGTTGTCATCCCTGATGCCTTCACCCCCGCCCAGAGCGCCGCAATCGGCACCGCAGGATTCACTGCGGCACTGAGCATTCTTGCGCTCGAGCGTCAGGGAGTAAACCCCAATGACGGCCCTGTCCTGGTCACCGGCGCTGGCGGCGGAGTCGGAACGGTCGCCATCGCGATGCTCGCACAAGCTGGCTACGAAGTCATCGCGGCAACAGGCCGCCCCGACGCGCTATGCGAGCGACTGACCGAGCTCGGTGCAACATCGATCATCAACCGTGGTGAGCTGAACACCGACCGCCCACTGGCCCGGCAGCAGTGGGCTGGAGTCGTCGACAGCGTAGGGGGTCCTACCCTTGCAGGGGCGCTGGCCGGACTGCACAACAACGGCGCCGCGGCTGCCTGCGGACTAGCTGGTGGCAGCGATCTGCCAACCACCGTGCTGCCATTTATCCTCCGTGGCGTCAATCTACTGGGCGTGGACTCGGTCCGCACGAAGCCAGGGCTGCGCCGCGACGCTTGGGAACGCCTTGCCCGCGACCTCAACCCGGAGCATCTAGATTCCGTCACACGCACCGTCCTGCTCAAAGACGCCGCAGATGCAGCAAAGGACCTGCTCGACGGGCATGGGACAGGACGCACCGTCGTCCAAATCTCCGAATAACCACGCAGAACCAAGAGCTAAGGAAGAGAGAATGACCGAGCTACGTGAACGGCTAGCAAAGCTGCCATCGTTCCCCAAGGAACTATCGACCCTGGATAGCGAGACTGTCCCCGAGAATCCGAACTCTTTGTTTGAATCATGGCTGAACAGCGCCATCGAAGCAGGGAATCGGCAACCGCACGCGATGACGTTTGTTACCAATCGTGCAGACGGAACTCCCGTGGGGCGCACCCTGATCATCAAGGACTTTGACGAGAACGGCTACCAGTTCTCCACCCACCGCAGCTCCCGAAAGGGCCAAGAGCTCCAAGAGAACCCTCGCGCATCGTTGGTATTTTTCTGGCGCGAGTCCGGACGTCAAGTACGCGTCACCGGTACCGCGTCAGCGCTCAGTGACGAAGCATCGCAACTGGACTGGAGCGGACGCCCCAGCTACGACGGCCAACCGAATCCCGACTGGCAGCACTACACACTCGTGCCCGACGAGTTCGAGTTCATGCAAGCAAGGGAAGATCGCAACCACACTCGCGTGGAATATAACCGCGATAACGTCGGGCAATGGGCTCACCACCTGGTGGCAACTCCCGCGGGCTAAAGGCCAGCAACTGACCGATTTCTCATAGCAGCCATTGTCGTTGCCGCCCCTCAAATAAGGGCGGCAACGACAATTGGTTTAAATGGACAGCTAACAGATCGGCAAGGGTCTATGCTTGGGAAGCATGGATGTGGAAGTACGGCACTTAAGGGCCTTCGTCGCTGTAGCCGAAGAAGAATCCTTTACTCATGCGGCCTTGAGACAGCGGATCACTCAACCGGCCCTGTCAAGAACGGTGCAGCAACTCGAATCCGCTCTCAAGGTCCAGCTGATCCGGCGGACCTCAAAGCGCTTCGAGCTTACCGCAGCGGGAGCCTTATTCCTAGATCATGCCAGGACTACGCTGGCCAACCTTAATCGAGCAATTGCCGTGGCCCGAGGAAACACTACAATCACTCTAGGTTTCAGTTGGCTCCTGCCCACCCCATGGGCGCAGGATATGGCACGACATTTACAAGATACCGCCGGCATCGAAGTGACCTTTACCCGAGTAGATGCCACGGCTCAACCCCTGGCCCGTGGAGATGTAGACGCGGTCGTCTTGCGCTCACCGGTATCCCCAGCGCTGCTCGACAGCCCCCGAACAATCAAGCTCTTTGAAGAACCACGCGTACTCGCGTGCTCGAATCGATCCCCCTGGACTTCCGGAGCGCCAATCCGGTGGGAAGACGTACCCCAACGCCCCTTGGTCATCAACACGGTTAACGGGTCAACCACAACGGATCTCTGGCCGAATCTCACTCCGGAGATTGTGGAGACACGCAGTTACGATGAATGGATCGAAACTGTCGCCGCCGATCGCGGAGTTGGAATCATCCCGGACATCGCTCGCACCAGGGGCATACACCCTGGCGTTGAATTTGTGCCCTTGATCGGAGCGCCACCAGTCACCGTTTGGCTCAGTGTCGCGGACCAGGTACCTGCACATCGAGCGCGATCGATCCTCGACGCTTCACGTCTGGCCCTGAATGCGTAGACCGAAGGTCGGATTGTGAATTCGTTGCGCATTTGTCCTGCGACTCACGATGCGCGGTAACGAGTGCCAGCCAGGCATTTCTCGTCCTGCTTCATGGCCAAGTTCTTAGAGGTTGTTCCGGGGTATGCCCGCTAGGCATCGGCCAGGGTTCTAGCGTCGGAGCAAAGAACGAGCTTACGTCAACGTGGGGAAGCACTGTTGTTGCGGATCCGAAGGATCAGCGATTGTATGAGTCATCCGTATAGGGATTATCGGTTACCTGACATGATGCAGGCACCTAGTAATCACGCCAAAAACGCCTACTTCATCGCCCTCGGTTAGTAAGACCGGCAAGGGGGATTCGTCGCTGAGCAAGCCAACCTTGGCTCCATCAATGTGCCAGCGTCGCACCAACATCTGACCATTAAGATTCACAATCACCACTGAGCCGTGACGGACCGATAGTGAGCGATCAACAATCACTTCATCACCGTCATAGATGCCCGCCGAACGCATCGCATGTCCGCTGACGCGCATGATGAAGGTGGAGACACGATCCCGTACCAGCAGACGGTTTAGATCCAGTCCGCCGTCAAAGTAGTCGCGCGCTGGTGAAGGAAAACCCATCGCCGAAACAGCTTGTACCGGCCCGTGACTAGCTCCGGGTGGCAACAATTCATTGTCTTCAGCCACCGCCACCACCTCCTACTGCAAACTAGTACAAATATTCGAATACTAGAATTGTACAGTGCGGCGCGGAGTGCTTCATGCTAGTTGGTTTCTGCTATTTCCTGAGGCTTCGCTACTAGGGCAGTAACGAGGCAAATGAGCATGCCTACAACGGGGACCGCAGGCCAGATATACCACCACGATGCCAATTCATGATCCGGGTGGATGCCAAAGAGGCGGATGGCCCACTTTGCTGACAGCATCAGTTCCACGCTAAAGAACACAACCACCAGCAACATGATCCGTCGTGGCCAAGCCTTCAGCCGCATGGCAACCACAACCCAGGCGTAGGCCATGACTGGTCCCCACACCCAGTGGTGTGACCAGCTCACTGGAGATACCAGCAAGGGGCAGGTCGACGCTACGCCCAGAAGCACCACCGGCTCAACCTTGTCGTGAAGCCGGTAAAGAAGAGCGATGAATGCCAGGCCCACGGCGAGCGCTAGGACAAACCAGATCAGCGAACCCGCGCCCAAGCGAGTCAGTAATCCTTGAAGCGAAATGTTGTCGATATAGCCAACGTCTCCGACGCGCGAAGGATCACGCACGACGTCGAACCAGTAGTCTAGGGTGTTGCGCCACTGGAAGATCAGCCCGACCAACTGAGTGCCCAAGAAGACTAAGGTTCCGGTAATCACTGCACGCCATTTACGCATGGCCAACGGGAGAATCAGCAGGGCTATAGGTGTGAGCTTAATTCCGGCGCAAATGCCCACGGCAATAACAAACGGAGTCATTGACTTCGAATTAACTAGCGCCAGATAACAAGCGCCGAGGATCAGAATGTTGATCTGACCAAACCAAATGGTGTCCCTGAAGGGACCGGAGATCAGCATCAGGCTGGTCAAGGTCAGCGGCGTAACCCATCGCCCCAGCTGCGGCCAACGCCGCGCTATCCGCAGAGCCAGATCCTTGGCAACAAAGAAGGTCAAGACAATAGAAGCCACCATGGTCACTGCTACTGAAACCCAGTAGGGGAAGACGGCCATTGGCAGGAACATGATTGCCGCAAACGTTGGATAAGTGAAGGGCAATCCGGGCGCATTAATCGGACCGACAAATGGCCCATATAGATTCTGCGGTTCGCGCAGAAGAGTCAGCGCACCTTCGCGGTATACAGACAGATCCCAGCCAGTGGGTTCGATGGTGATCAACGTCCAGACCAGTAGCAAGACCATCACTATTTCTAGGATGGCCGTTGATCGCCTGACTGGTCTGATGATTGAGGAACGGATAAATCTTCACCCTAGCGTTGGTGGATCTGGCAATCCGGTTACCGAAGCACCAGAGAGCAGTAATAGAAATCTGTCGACACCATTTCGAATTTAAGGACAGAATGGCAATCGTCCTCGATGCCAGGCTGCGCCCATTCTACTTTTGCGCCTGCTATTAACCCTAGAGCAAAAACCGCTAGTTTAATTCCGCTGCCCGCGCGGCATTGTGCGTCGCAGTTTTTCGGGACAAAACTAGCGCCACAACCACGGACAGCGCGGTCCCTGCGCCGGCAAGAATAATGATCATTTGAGCAGAATTCATTATCAATCCCGGCGTTCCCAAGAGATATCCCAACGCCACCATGGCGTTAATGAGCATGCGCAATTGAGCCCACGCACTTCCGTGGCGTGCTTGCGGAACGTGCTCATAGATGGCGGTTCGCACCCCGGTATTGCGCAGGCCGTTGCGTAGTCCCCCGACAAGGAAAATAATCAGCAATGCCGTGGCATTTGGCCAAAGTCCCTCCACAAGTATCGCCATACCTACAAGCGCTCCCCCGAAAAGTGTGGGTACTGATCCGCGCGAGTCGAACCACGAGTTGCCACCCATCAGTGCCCCTGCCACCGCACCTAATGACCAAGCGCCCAGCAACAGTGCATACCCCGTATCATCGGCGGTGATATCTCTCAGATAGAAAACTCCTGCTACGCCCTCGGCCGAGGTGAACAAAACAATGGCCGCCACAGGTATCAACAGAATCCGCAACCAACGGTTCTGAAACAGAACCGGACTACTTGTAGTCCGCTTCAGCCGGTCTTGGTTTTCGGGCTGCGGTTCGCCCAGCGCAGTCTCACGTAGAGTCCAACGCATCAAGATAGCTGCGATGCTGAGCAATGCGAACCCAACGGCCCCGCACCAAAGAACCGTGCCGAAACCCGCATGCGCTGACAACCATGAAGCAACTGCCGGAGCGATGATTCCAGACAGGGACGTGGCGACCACAAGAAAGCTGCCAGCTCTGGACAAGCTAAAGCTGCCACGAATTCGCGGAACAATCTTGAAGATCACTGAACCATTAATCACCGCGCAAATACTGGCCACTGGCATGAGAGCCAAACAAAGAATCATGTTTTCTGCCTGCGCCAATACCGCGAAGATCAATACGTGGACGCAAAGGTTAATAATCCACACGCGCCATAACGACGAACTATCCACCCATCGGCCCACTAAGCTCGCGACAAGCACCGGAGGTAACAGCCCACCTAAGAACAGTGCGGTCACTGCCCACGAACCCAGCTGGTCTGCGGCTTCAAGGGTCAAGGCAAAAACGGCCATGCCCTCACCCAAAAGTGAGAAGAAAGCGACAGCAACAAACAGCAGACAAAGCACCGACTGATTCATCAGTACAGTGACCTCCTCGTGCATGTTTAGCGCGGTCTCTATCACTGACGGAAACTTTCCGTCACGGTAATTGGTTCTATTCTAGAGAGAAGAGAAACAAGTCCGAGGGAGCATTGTGAAGGTATTACTGGTCAGCTGCGGCGACGTCGCCACCGAAGCAGGGTTACGCTTCCACGCCAAGGGACACCACGTCACAGGATGGCGCCGCAACAGTAACAAGCTTCCAGAAGAGTTCGCCGGAACGGATGTCGACTTACTCGATCCCAACCGTTGGCCAGTGGTAGATCCAGATACCGAGGTCGTAGTGCTCACCCCGGTTCCGGTAACCCGCGACGCACAAGGATATGAGCGCAGCTATTTGCAGGTGGCTCAAGAACTCAGCGCTCGGCTTCGTAGCCAGGCACCAAAGCTGCGCCGACTGATTTACATCTCCTCCACTGCCGTGATGGGCGGTGAAGATGGCCAGTGGGTTAACGAGCAGGCACCCGTAGTTGCCACCCGCGATACGGCAAAGGTCTTGGCCCGCACAGAGGCAGCGCTCACCGAGAGTGGACTGCCGGTGACAATCTTGCGCGCCTCGGGAATTTACGGCCCGGGACGTAACCGACTGATAGACCTGGTGACCTCGGGCAGCGCCCGAATCCCACACGGTTCACACTGGACCAACCGAATACACCGCGATGATCTAGCCGCCGCCATTGTCCATGTAGCCGGCTTAGATGATCAGGTAGCCGACCTGTACTTGGCCACGGACAATAGTCCTGCCCAGCTGGCAGAGGTCTACGAATTCCTAGCCAACGAACTAGGTCTAGAGCAGCCTGAACATGAGGCACCTCCGGCCGAACGACGTGCTGGCGACCGGCGCTTGGACAACACCCGGCTGTTGGACAGCGGGTTGTCCCTTCAATTCCCTAGTTACGTCGAGGGCTACCGTCAGATGTTATCGGGCACTTCCACCCGGCATGCCTAGGCCCGGCGGTTCACTCGGCAATCTGATGAGCACCTTGCTTGATTGTGCGGAGTCCCTTCAACCCTCCTACCTCCGTGAGAATCCGGCTGGTTCAAATTGCTCAGCTCTAGAACCCTTTACGCAGCGGATTGAAGTGACGTGCGATAGTGGGGACTTCTTGACCGGTGATTTGGGCAGCCAAGATTTTTCCCGTCAATGGACCAAGGGCTACGCCCCACATTCCATGGCCACCGCCGACAGAAATCCGCGGGGAACGCGTTTGGCCAACCAACGGCAACCCGTCAGCGGTGCATGGACGCCCACCAACCCACTCTTCCTTGCGGTTCTCCCAGTTGATCCCCTTGTACACCGGAGTAGCAGCGGCCACGATGGCTTCGATGCGCTTTGGCTCCAGTTTGTGGTTGACGTCCCGGAATTCCATGGTGCCGGCGATCCGGAAGCGATCCCCCAGTGGGGTGCAGGCTACGCGCTGAGTTGGGAAATAAATGGGGTGCGTTGGCATATGTTCCGGCTCCACGGTGAACGAATAACCTCGTCCAGCCTGAACCACAACGTTGACGCCGAACTTTTGAGCCATGTCGGTCATCCACGCACCGGTAGCAAGAACTACGTGGTCCGCCGTGATGGCCCGGCCTTCTGAACCAATAACCGTCACCGAGTTCTTGTTGTCGCGAATATCGGTGACATTAAAAGCGCCAATAATGTCACCACCGCGTGCAACCACAGACTCAGCGAGAGAAGCAATGAACTTTGGCGGGTTGATGTAGCGCTGATTCTTGATTGCTACGCCGGCGGCGACGCGATCAGAAAGGGTAGGCTCAATGCCACGCAGCTGATCCCCGGTGAGCAGCTCAAAGTCGACAGTGCCACCGGTTTTTTCGATCATCTCAAACTCGTGCAGCAGCGCGTTCCGGTCCTTGAGCGAAGTAAAACCAGTCAAGAACGGATCGGCCGCCTTGGAATGCTCCGCAACTCCTGGGCCAGCGGCCGTGTGCTGAGAGATTTCGTCAAAGGCATCAAGTCCGGTGATTCCGATTTCCGAGAAGACTCGCATGGCTTCTTCCCATCGCTTGGGCATTGAGTGCCAGGCAAAGCCGATCAAGAAGCGCAGCAGTTTGGCATCAGCGCTCAGGGGGATATAAAGCGGAGAGGTTGGATCCAACATCATCTTCAGTCCGTTGGAGAAGATTGATGGCTCTGCGATGGGCAGAGTGAGAGCTGGGGTCAACCAACCGGCGTTACCCCACGAGGACCCCGAGGCAACCCCGCCACGATCTACTACCGTGACCTTGACGCCAGCGTCTTGGAGATACCAAGCAGTCGACAATCCGATAAATCCGGCACCGACAACGACTACATGATCTGGCGCAGTCATCCCAGCCATGATCCACTCTCCTAGAAACTCGTTGGCCCCATAATGCGAGGTTGTATGTGTTCACTGTCGCGCGATCCAGGCAGAATTTCAACGAGTTCTGAGGATTCAACGGTGAGCGCCACCACACTCCCCTGTGATCTGTATTTTTTGCGGAAATCCTTGCTCTACACCGTCTTTTCTACGGCACTTCCCTCGACTAGATCATTTTTACCCCGTCGGAAAGCGTTAGACCCCTCACAAGAAGTTCGCTCTATCTGTGCTCTGCGTACACTGAAAGTAAGCAAATAATCATCTTTCTCGACAAGCCGTTTTAAAGGATCACCACCACACACATGGCCTCACGAAAACCAGCCAAGAAGAAAACCGCACAGGGTCATCCGGCTCGTCAGTCCGGGGCGAGCTCCGTACCTTTTGAAACTGAAGTGCGCCAAGCTTTACAGCCTTTTAAGTCCCAGCTGTTCCGCCACTTCCAAGAAGACGGACACCCCGCCAGCGAAACACGCGCTGCGCTCGAAGGACTCACGACGCTACTGACCGTGCATGCGCAGTTGCGCAAGAGTGTTGACGTCCAGTCGCTGGATCCAACTGTTCTTGGCGAGCAGCTCGGCCACCTGTCCTCGCTGGGCAAGCAAGTTTCAGAAGCCAGCGCTGCGATCCTCAAGCACTACCTAACCTTCTTGGGCACCACTGCAAACTTTGGTGGCAGCGTAGAAGACTTCAAGCAGACCTTCGAGTTCCTCTCCCGTATGGCTGGTGATTCACCAATCGTCGCCCCTTACCTTGAAGACGACGAGGCCAACGGAGCCTTCGAATCAATGCCATTTGTCTTTGCTGCCCGCGAACTTATCGGCTGGGTCGGTGAAGGTAAGCCAACTACACCAGCTGGCGTTCTCACCGGAGAAACCTTGCAAGATGCAGCCCAGGCACTGGGAATGTTCATCAAGGTCGACGAAAGCGCCGAGGCTATTGAGCACCCTGAGTGGGAACCAGAAGACGGAACCAGCGTTCCATCGCTGGCTGACATCCCTCGCCTTTCGGCCTATTGGGATGCACTAATCGGAACCGCATTGTTGCGCTATCAGGCACCTAATGCGACACCTACCGAATCACTGAGTGAAGCATTGCTCGCCACCAGCGGTGCAGGGTCACGCTTGATCAAGGAACTGATCGCTGAGGTGCTCTACTCGCACATTCTGATCAATACTCTTGAAAAGCCGGGCCAGGCACAGATCGCCGAGATGGTTGCTGGGGTGCTGAGTAATGCTGCCTCGACAAACACCGTCCGTACTGAATTTGCGCTGCAGATTCCTACCAAAGAGGATCTGCCCGAAGAGCAGCACCACTTGATTCCTAGCCTCGAAGAAGTTGTTCCTCAGGTGGAATCGCTACTTCGTGTCTTTGAGCGCGAGGGTCTGGTTCAGATCACTGAGGAAATCACCGTTCCGATTGTGCTGCGCTCCTCGTTGGAACGCGCACTGGGCAAGGTCTCCGAGCATGTCCTGAAAACCGACTCCGACTCTAACGATTCAGAGGCATAGTCGGCGCAGAACAAAAGCGACGGATCCGGGAGAAAATCCCGGATCCGTCGCTTTCTACTTAAGCTCGCATGTATCGGCGTCCTACTGTCTCCGTAAGAACGGAAACCTGAAGTTATAAAAGGTACGTCGCATTGCCGACAGACAACGGCACGCGATGGGGGCGCAATGCCGATGAAAGATCAGTCTGTTCACACAATGCAACGTACCTTTTAATCACCCTCTGGTCCTTGATGATGCCACTCGCAAAACACCACCAAGTACCTTCTCGGTGATCGGTCTTCACCGATACATATCTAACCTATCGTGTTCAGCGAAAAATCGAAATCATACTTTAGTAGGAGGGTAAGGCCTAGAACGGAATGCTGGCGCGAAGGGTCCAAACACCTTGCTCTTGGCTGGTTGAGAACTTTCCACCAAAGGCACGCATCCTGTCGGCCATACCAATGAGGCCACTTCCGCCCGCTGGTAGCCCCTTCACTTTCCTACCGGAAACACCCACCTGATTAGTGATTTCTAGTGAGGCTTCGGTGCCGTTTGAAAGCAATTCTAATGAACAGTGACCACCCGGGACACCGTGCTTTATGACATTCGTTGTACCTTCTTGCATCACACGATAGATCGCAGTTTGCGCAGAACGAGGCAGTTCGGAGATTTTTTCATCCGTGGTCGAGGTCACTCTAAAGTTGGCATCTTTGAGCCGTTGAGCAAAAAGTTCTGCTCCCTGAAGCGCATTGACAGTAGTTGCAGCCGGCTTATCAAAGTTGGCACTGCCTTCTGTGGACATGGTGCCATCGGCCCGTAGGACGTTGAGCATCAGTCGCAAGTCATGCAAGGTTTCGGTACTGAGCTTAGCGATGATATCGAGTGCCTCTAGCGCGGCCTGCCCGTCGTTGGCGAACTTGGCCGCCTTTGACTGCATCGCGACGATAGTGATGTCATGAGCAACGATGTCATGCAGATCGCGGGCGATGTTTTTACGTTCTCTGTCTATGGCTATACGCGTCTGTTCCCGAGCCTTTTGCATCTGATCAACAGCGTGATCATTCTTCTCTCGCAATGAATAGATACTGCGCGTTACAAAGTAGGACAGGGCAGTCAACGGCACCAGCGCGACGAGCAATATGGCGTCCTGATGGGCTTGGATAGCAAACAGAACCATCCAGGCCGCCGATAGCGTGAGGAACAATCCTCGAACACTTCGTGCATCAACAGTTGCTGCCAGCGCCGCAAAAATCATAAACGCAGTGAAGGTGAAGAAGAATAGGAAGCTCTCGTTGAGGAAGAAGAAGGCAACGGCAATAAACAGTCCGAGGGACGCTGCGACCCATCGAAGACCGATAGCCAGCACCACGCAAAGCACGAGCCCTACGAGGGCTCCCAAGATGGTTGTTTGTGACGCTCGACTAAAACCGTCCCTAAAGAGGGTGACGGACTCACTGCCCGACAGGAGAACAAGGACAGCGATCCCCACCCAAATAATGACACCCCGGCCAGCGAGGTGCTTGGTCAGGGTGCCTTTTAGTCGTTCACTCATATGCCGAATAATTCACGGCGACAGCGTTCAAGTCAAATAGCTTATTCGCAACCTACGCCGTAGTGAATGCATATCCACTTCGAAAAGTCTGCACCCCATCCGGCTGGGGTTGCAACTGATCCGGAGCCGATTGACTGACTCTGCGCCGCTGATGCGGGAGCAGCCACTGCGGTTAACGGTGCCAATGCCAATGCGGCAACGGCCATCATCTTCAAAGCCTTCATAACAAACTCCACATCTCGACAACTTATATACTTTCAAGTGAGCACCCGTTTGGAGCTTGCAGCATCGACGCTAAGGAAACAGATGGAACAAATAAAGGTCCTAATCGCTGATGATGAGCCACTAATTCGGCATGCGTTGGGGACAATCCTATCAACGGATTCTGGGCTTGTAACCGTATTTTTTGCAGAAAATGGACAGCAGGCAGCCGACTATTGCGTGGCAAACGAAGTTGACGTTGTTTTGATGGACTTACAGATGCCAATCATGGACGGGGTTAGCGCGACTCGCGCCATTAAATCTCGCATAGACAGCCCCGCAGTCCTTGCAATTACGGCATTTTCCTCGGATGAGTATTTAGTGCCTGTACTTACCGCAGGCGCCAGCGGCTATTTAGTTAAGGATTCAGAACCGGGAGAAATAATTAATGCCGTGCACGCAGTTCATCACGGCACTGCGGTCATTTCCCGCTCGGTTTCAGCCGACCTGATTTCCGCGGTGCGCAAAGCACATACGGATAATTCTCAACAGGTCGAAGATCTCATTGATGATCTGGGCATAACCAGTAGAGAAATCCAGATTCTAAAACTCCTTGCTCAGGGATTTAATAATGTTGAAATCTCCAAAACCCTCGGCATCACCGAGACCACGGTCAAGACACACATGGCAAAAATCTTCGTCAAGCTCTCAGTCCGCGACCGCGTTCAGGCCCTGATAGCTGCTGCGCGACTGGGGATTGTTGAAATCCCGAAGGATTAAGTACTTCCCCTCCGAAGCACCTCGAAGGGTGTGAGCTCGAGTGCTAAAAAAGGAATTTTGGATCATGCGGGAATATCTTGAGGTCCTATGCGTTGAACATGAGCATAGACCGCTCAAGTTTCTACTAGGAGGCTCACTTGCCAGCATTTTTTGGTGCACCATCTGACGGCTCGTTCGAGGAATTCCTCTCACGGTTCCTCTCTTCACGGGCTCAGGCAGCACGTCCGATCGACATCACCCGCCTACTTTCCACCCGTACCCACGAGGCAGTAGCTACCGCGGCAGCAATCTCCCAGGAACACGGCCACGATGAGATTGACTCATTGCACTTGCTCACCGCGCTTCTGCGCACCGAACCAGTTGGCGAACACCTGACCGCCATGGGCATCGACATCGAAGCCCTCGGCAAGGACGCAATTGCGCACATGCCAAAGAGCCAAGAGTCCGGAGAGAAGCCAACACGCCTTTCCTCGGCCGCTCAGCGCAGTCTCTTCGACGCCTACCAGGTGGCCCGCAACTACGGTTCCACCTACATTGACCCGGACCACCTGTTCCTTGCCTTTGTCTTCAACCCGGAATCGCCGGTCAGCAACCTGTTGGCACAGCACGGCATCACCGGCCAGTCACTCCAGCAGGCTGCCATGGAGCAAGCCCAGCGCGCCCAGAACGGCGGAGGCGACCAGGGGCAGGAAGAGTCCGATGCATCCATGTTGGAGCGCTTCGGAACTGACTTGACCGCCCTGGCTGCCGACGGACAGATTGACCCGGTCATTGGTCGCGATGACGAACTGGATCAGGTAGTTGAGATCCTGGCTCGTCGCACCAAGAACAACCCGGTATTGATCGGTGAAGCCGGCGTGGGTAAAACCGCCATCGCTGAAGGCCTGGCTCGCGCCATCGTAGATGACCAGGTTCCAGAACAGATCCGTGGCGCCCGACTCATCTCTATCGACCTACCCGGCATGCTCGCCGGCACCCGCTACCGCGGTGACTTTGAGCAACGCCTCACCGGCCTGCTTGAAGAGATTGCCGACTCGGAAGGTCAGATCTTGGTGTTCATCGATGAGATGCACCTGCTGGTCGGCGCTGGCTCCGGAGAGTCGGGCAATATGGATGCAGCTAATATCCTCAAGCCTCGTTTGGCACGCGGTGAGCTGCACCTGATCGGTGCCACCACGCTGGACGAATTCCGCAAGGTAGAGAAGGACAGCGCGTTGGCCCGCCGCTTCGGCAAGGTCACCGTGGATGAGCCATCGCAGGAAGTCAGCTTGGCCATCCTCGAAGGTCTGCGTGAATCCTACGAAGATCACCACCAGGTGCAGTACACCCCAGCAGCGCTGAAGGCCGCGGTATCACTCTCGGCGAGGTACCTCACCGACCGCCAGCTGCCAGATAAGGCCATCGACCTGATCGATATCGCCGGTGCACGACGCTCAATCGCCGCCGGAGATACCGAGGACGTGCAGTCCCTGCGCACCGATCTGATGGAAGCGGAACGCGAAAAGTCCCGCGCCATTGGCGAGGAACGTTATGAGGACGCCAGCGCCTGGCGCGATCATATAGCGGAGCTGACCACTCGGATTCATACCGCCGAGGCCGCCGGCGATGCGGGCGTAACCCGCGTGGTGGACGAAGCTCAGATCTCTGAGGTTATCGCCCGCTCCACCGGTATCCCTACCTCGCGGATCACCGGGGACGACAAGTCGCGTCTGGCTTCGCTGGAAGAATCCCTGCACGCCTCGGTGATCGGCCAGAAGGATGCGGTCTCTGCCGTGGCTCGCGCCGTGCGTCGAAACCGTACTGGCCTCTCCCCTGCGGGTCGTCCAATTGGTTCGTTCTTGTTCCTGGGCCCAACCGGCGTGGGCAAGACCGAGCTGGCCAAGGCACTGGCGACCAACCTCTTCGGTTCGGCTGACTCGCTGGTCCGCGTTGATATGAGCGAATACGGCGAGAAGCACACCGTTGCTCGTCTGATCGGTGCCCCTCCGGGATACGTTGGCCACGACGAGCCCGGGCAGCTCACCGAGAAGGTTCGCCGCAATCCGTACTCGGTGATCCTGCTTGATGAGATCGAGAAGGCCCACCCAGATGTATTCAACGTACTACTGCAGGTCCTTGATGACGGACGGTTGACCGATTCGGCCGGACGCACCGTGGACTTCTCGAACACGCTGATCCTGATGACCAGTAACCTCGGTGGCGAGTACCTGGCCAACAAGGCCGGAAACTTCGGTTTCACCTCGGCCAAGGCTGCCAGTGAAGCCGGCGAGATCCGGGCCAAGGTGATGAGCAAGGTGCGCGAGTTCATGCGCCCCGAGTTTCTGAACCGTCTGGACGAGGTCCTGCTCTTCTCCAAGCTTTCGCAGTCGGAGATCGGCCAGATCGTCAAGCTGGTCATCGCCGATACCGAGAAGCACCTGGTGGATCAGGAACTTGCTTTGGAAGTCAGTGATGCTGCCGTGGATTGGCTAGCCTCTGAGGGTTACGATCCAGAGTTTGGTGCCCGCCCACTGCGCCGCTTGGTGCAGCGCAAGGTGCAGGACGCCATCGCCGATCTGCTCATCGATGATTCGCTGACTGCCGGTGACACCGTCGTGGTGGACTACGCGCAGGACAAGCTGGTGGTGCGCAAGAAGGTGGATGCACCCACCCCGCCAGCACAGAACGAGCAGGTACCTAGCTACTTCGATAACTAGGAAGCACTAGCCTGTTGGGGGCTTGATACGCCGGAGCTTTGGCTTCGGCGTATCAAGCCCCCTTTTGTGTGTGCACTGATCTTTAGCGGGAGCTCAGTTACTGCGTGTTAGGGTGAACCCAATTCTTGGACACGATGAGAGCAACTGCGCTATGGAAATCTCCACCACTAAGGTCCCCTCCCCTGAGCAAGTTATTGCTCTGTACAACTCCGTGGGGTGGAGCGCCTATACGGATCACCCCGACGTACTGGCCACGGCACTGAAAAACTCTGACTTTCTTGTCTACGCCTACGACAAGGAACACCAACTCATCGGCTTAGCCCGGGCGATTTCCGATGACGCGACCATTTGCTACGTGCAAGACATCTTGGTTCACCCAGAAGCCCAGCGCAGCGGTGCCGGCAGGGAACTATTTACTGCCGTTCAAGACCGATACAAACACCTTCGCCAGTTTGTGCTTATTACCGATGATGAGCCAGGGCAACGAGCGTTTTATGAATCGATGGGGCTGACTGAAGGTGCAGATTTTAAATCTGGGCCAATCAGGGTATTCGCGCGATTCTAAAATAGATAGCTTTGAGCGCAGGTCCCCTAATAGACTGGGAATTCATCACTCTCCTAGGAGCTACTCTTGCGCATCCGAAGTTTCATGACCTTGTCTCTCGTTGCCATTTTGATGACAGGGTGCAGCGCAAGCCAAGCCCCAACACCTTCTTCCGAACCCTCAGAGTCAGCAACTGCCCCGGCTAACGCCCCGGCCTCTGCGGTAACTGCTGACACCGAGCTTGCTGAAAATTCGCTCGCCCCGTCTCCGACTAAATCCACTGCAGCACCCTTGACTGGTCAGGCATGGGCGGACTCCAAGATTAAGATGTGGAAAGACAATTCGGGCATCAAATCCACTCAAGGATTCTCGTACCCCTACAATTTGATGACTTCATGGGAGTCGCCAAAGCCGGGCGTCATAAATATCTCGTTAGACAACAGCATGATTTTCAACCGGGACGGAATGCAAGAAAGCTACCAGACCCGCGAGGATGAACTCCGGTTCATGGGCCTAATCATGTTCGAGAGCGTGGGTGAGAAGTCGCCGGAGTTGGAAAGCATCACTTTCGCCACCGAGGACGGCAAGAATTCCGGAACCTACTCCCGCGCCCGAACCGGAGCAGACCCCAACGACCGCAAAGCCTGGGCCAAAGAAAAATACGCGCAGTGGCTTTCGGGCATGAATGACGTTTACGAATCCATGTGCCACGCAGAAATTACCACCTTAGAGGTGTACCGCCGCTGCCTTCCGGATGACCCACATGCCTACGTAGATAAGGTGGAGTCACCGGCCTTTGGTGAACTTGTCGTCACCATCAAGGACGGTCCGTGGATGGGTGGAACCTATGACACTCCTGCCTCAAGCTTCGTCTCCTCAAACATGATCATCAAGATCAACGACAAAGCTGCTGCCGGAGAGCAAGTCGATAAGCTGACCGTCATCGCTAGGTCCGGCGGGGATACAGGCACTGCCAATCGTGAAGACTGGATTCAATAGAGCTAGAACCCCGGCCTCAACAGATTCTGCCGCTATCCGCATCGCGCCCTAGGCTTAAATCTATGACGCAAGAACTGTCGATTCCTTTTAACGATTCTGTGCTGAGCGCACTGTGGATGCCGGCATCGAAGGCTAAAGCCCTGATGATTTTGGCCCATGGTTCTGGTGCGGGCAAGGACCACGAGTTCATGACTGGGTTCGCTCAAGCAGTCGCTGATCTCGACGTCAGCGTACTGCGTTTCAATTTCCCGTATATGGACGCAGGAAAGAAATTCCCAGACAAGGCACCTACCGCCATCGCTGTCTGGCATCAAGTGCGTTCATGGGTTGAAGATCATTTAGCCGGCGGTCTGCCAGTGGTTGTTGCCGGCAAGTCATTTGGTGGACGTATGGCCTCATTGGCTGTCGCCGAAGGTATGCCGTCGAACGCTCTGATCTTCTTGGGTTACCCATTGCACGCACCTAAAAAGGAAGATAAGCTTCGCGACGAGCACCTCTACCCCTTAGCAGTTCCGATGCTGTTTTTGGAAGGCACCAAGGATCCGTTTGCCAACCCGGAAAAGATGGAAGCAGTTGTTGCGAAGCTAAATAAGTCGACGGAACTGGCCTGGTTCGAAGGCGGCAATCATTCATTCAAGGTGGCGCGTTCACAACGAACGGTGGCACAGGATGGCGCTTGGTTGGCCGGTGCAACTGTGGACTTCATTTCCAAGCACGCTCTATAGACCGCGCCTTAACGCCAGCAACTTTGCGGGTCATCAAAAAACTCTTGCCATCCACGCACAAGATCTAGTTGCTCATATTCACTCTCACGCAATCCCCACACACCGACTTCCAAGATTCGCGCGCCTGGGAACGCCGCAAGCATTGGTGAGTGAGTTGAGATGACTATCTGAGACCCGGAATCAAGGATGGTTCGAAGCAGCTTCATGAGCCGCAGACAACCTGCCAAAGACAGTGCTGATTCCGGCTCATCCAAGATCCATAGTCCTTGGATATAGGGAATTCTCTCTTCTACAAGATCAAGGAAGGACTCGCCATGGCTTCGCTCGTGCAACCTTGTTTTGAATCGCGATTCTTCAAGATAGGTATAGAAACTGTGCATGGTTTCAGCACGCAGAAAGAATCCTTTGCGCGAAGCTGCCGCACCGCGCTGAAGCTTTAGCTGTTGCCATAGCTCCGATTCGCTGGCTCGCGTTGTGTTCATAGCACCCGTGGAGCCACCTTCAGCATTCATTCCATAGACCATGGCCAATGCTTCAACGAGTGTCGACTTTCCTGTACCGTTTTCGCCGACAAGAATCGTGACCTGCCCTAGGTCCAGACCATCATGAAGAAGCTGACGCACCGGAGGAAGAACAAAAGGCCATTGCTGATTTCCCTCTAGAGCCTGAGGGTCGATAGCTTCCACCCGGCGCACCGGCATGAACATCTGAGAAATTTCCACAGGATCAGTATTGCTGACGTTGCAAGAAGCTATAAACCTCTGTTTCATCCACACCAGGGAAGGCACCAGTCGGCATTGCAGCTAGCAAGTGCGTGTTGGCACGAGTGGCTGGCCACGCGTTGCCAAACCAGCGGTCAGAAAGATCTGCCGGTGGGCGGCGACAACAATTTTCGTCCGGGCAGGTGGACTGACAACGCTCTTTGGTGTCACGACCGCGGAACCATTTCACGTGCTCAAACGGGACACCGATTGATAGCGAATACAGCCCTGAGGAGTGCCGTTCGGTGCGTGCCGAGCACCAGTAAGTGCCATTGACCGTATCCGTGTACTGCTCAAAAGACCGAAACTTGTCCATCTGTTCAAAGACCACTCGGCTGGTCCAATAACGGCAGATGCTCTGTCCCTCGATGGCGCCCGTATGATCCGCAGGGAAATTCACGCGGTCGTTTTCATAAGCTTTGTGCAGGATTCCTGACTCGTGCACCTTCTGGAAGTGGCAAGTCATACCCAAGTGTTCGGTAGCAAGATTGGTGAATCGGTGAGCAGCCGATTCGTAGGACACCGCAAACGCATCGCGCAGGTCCTCGATGGCCAGCTCACGATTGTTCTTTGCACGACGCAGGTAATCAACAGTCGATTTCTCCGGCATCATCAATGCTGCGGCAAAGTAGTTTGTGGCCACACGCTGGGACAGAAAGTCAGAGTAATCCGTCGGTGTTTTATGTCCCAGGACATGATGCCCTAAGGCCTGCAAGAGAACTGACCGCGGATCATGATCGGTGCGATTGGCCTGAGTCAGGTAGATACGCATGTTCTTCAGATCGGTCACCGAACGTGTGGAGTGAGGCAAGTTGCCTACAAAGCGCAGACTGAAGCCAAGATGTTCAGCAATGTCTGCTGCACGGTGATGAGACAGCGGACCAGCATCGTGGCCTACCGCCGAAAGAACCTTGGAAGCTTCTTGCTCAATTTCTTTGTAGTAGTTATTGCGACCTCGCATCTCGTGACGCAATGCCGTATTGGCTCGGCGGGCTTCTTCCGGAGTCGCTGCCTGGTCGTTCAGTCGGCGTTCAAGTTCATGCTGAAGTCCAACCAATGATTCGAGCACGTCCATGGGAAGGCGCGTACCCACACGTACGGTGGGTAAACCTAGTGACTCGTATAGCGGTCCACGTTGAGCGCGCTCCAACTCGATTTCCAGGGCCGCTCTACGTGAAGGAGGCTCGGTGCCCAACAGGTCATCAACTCCGACGTCGAGGGCCCCGGCCAGCGACTTGAGCAAAGAAAGTTTTGGTTCGCGCTTGCCATTTTCAATCAGTGAAAGCTGGCTCGGCGCAGTATCAACCACGGCCGATATATCGTCCAAAGTCATCTGCTTACTTTTGCGAAGGAAACGTATCCTTCGTCCCAGAGCAATGGCGTCCATCTCCGGAGCTTCTCCGGGTCCGTTGCTATTTTCCGGCTTCTTTGCGCGGTTCCATGTGGTTGCAGTCACATACCTAGACTAGGCGAAGAACGCTCAACTTTTCCAGAAGTCCGAGAGAAAAGATCCATTACTCCGGTCTTGCGGAGCGCAACCAAGGAAATATTTTCAATTCTTCCGATTGCCTCTAAGCCTCGTCACTCACAACAAATGCACAGCGCTACACCGGAATCTTGCACCCCTGCCACTCGTTGAAAATATCAATAGTGAACTACGAGGAGAGCCATGACAGCCATTGTCGAAAAAGTACTATCCGCGAAAAACTCCGCCCACGATCCACCACAGACTTTTGTCGTGATGGGTATCGACGGCGCAGGTAAGAGCACCGTCATCACCGCTCTGGTGCAAGAACTAAATAATGAGCAGATCCCGGCACGCAAACTCGCTAATGTTGCGGGGCGCCGCTGGCTTAATAACTTTTCGCGAACCTCCGGCATCCCGGTGCCACACCTTGCTCAGGAATTAATCGAGACAACGTTTCGACTCTTCAACGTTGCCCGAAACTCCCTCACCGCCGCACAAGCTCCGGGCCTCACGGTGATGGACCGCCACTTGTATTGCCAGTTGGTGCTACGCCACGTTCGCGGCCACAAGCCGGGGATCCTCTTGCCGTGGCTTGCGAAGAAAAGCGCCGAGGGAACCACCGTCATTCTTCTGGACGTTGATCCTTACCTCGCCTCACAACGCATCAATGCGCGAGATGAAGACGAAGAATCCGTGGAATACCTTCAGGCAGCACGAACCGAATACCTTCGTTTGGCCGAACTCAACGACTGGTTGGTACTTGATGCATCAAAGCCGACGACGCTATTGGTTGATCAGTTACGCATGATCGCAGGCAAGTAGACTCGACTCATGAGCGAAGCACAGGCTACCTACGCACCCGGAACCATTCTTGAGCTTTCCAAGAGCACCAAGAAGCAGTGGGAACTGGGCCAAGTCCGACTTATCGCCGCAGGCACTCTGGCCGATGACGGCACCTTGCAGCGAGGCGGTGAAGCTGAAGCGTCCTGGCAAGTTTCCATTCGCTCCATTGAGAAGGAAGCTTCTTTCACTGCCACTCTCCCAGCCCAAGTTATTACCTTGATCGCTGGAGACTTCGTTGAGTTGGATGTTGATGGAGAGCAGCACGGTCTAGAACCGTTGCGTCCACTGAAGTTCACCACCGAAGCACCGGTTGGAGCCAGCCAGCCTACCGAAGAACTACTCACCGTTTATGTTGCCGCCGATCCGCAGAAGGTTCGCCCTACGGTGAGAATCGTCGAGCTGTCCAAAAAGCGCGAGCAGTACCTCTTTGATGGACAGCTAGGCATCCTGCTCCAAGGCTCAGCCACCTTGCTACTCGGCGAAGATCAGCTGCCCGTTAATCTTCGCGACACCGTGGCAGGTTCGGACGTTCAAGAGCCACGCATTTCCGGTCGCGGTGTCATGGCGGTTGTTTCTTTCGACCTTGCCTAAAAGCGCACGTCCTTTCCCGTAGAGGGCCGGCACAGTGCACCCCTCAACAGAGGGTTTCGGTTATCTGCACGCTCGTCATCACGCGAGACATTCTAAAATTTCATACTTCTTCTCGGCCAGACCACTAGGTCTGGCCGATTTTTTGCGCTTTGGGATACTTTTGACCAAAGAAGCGTAAATCTTTCATATTTGAGAAGAAGTGAAGATCTTAAAGTAGAAAACCCCTATTTCAACCCTTGCGCTTGAGGAAAAGTAGTTCTCACGAAGAAGTTCACAAGATCATCTACCGATCAACATGAACCCGGAACTTGCGCAAAGGAGCCAAGGTAATGACTACCGAGAACACCAACGAAACCTCGATCGACAACCGCATCGCAGCTATCGAGACTGACTGGGAGAACAACCCCCGCTGGAACAATGTCACTCGTGATTACACTGCCGCTGACGTTGTAAAGCTGCAGGGACGAGTTCAAGAAGAGCACACCCTGGCTAAGCGTGGTTCGCAGAAGTTGTGGAAGCAGCTCACCGAGGAAACCCCAACCGGTGGCTACACCAACGCACTGGGCGCACTGACCGGCAACCAAGCAGTACAGCAGGTCAAAGCCGGACTCCGAGCCATCTATCTTTCAGGCTGGCAGGTTGCAGCAGACGCCAACCTTTCAGGCCAGACCTACCCAGACCAGTCGCTCTACCCAGCAAACTCGGTCCCACAAGTGGTTCGTCGCATCAACAACGCACTACAGCGTGCCGACCAGATTGAATTCTCCGAAGGCATTCACAGCGTTGAAGACTGGATGGTCCCAATCGTCGCTGACGCAGAAGCCGGATTTGGCGGTCCACTGAACGCCTACGAACTGATGAAATCAATGATTGCGGCCGGCGCCTCAGGCGTTCACTGGGAAGACCAGCTGGCCAGCGAAAAGAAGTGCGGCCACCTCGGCGGCAAGGTGCTGATTCCAACTCAACAACATATCCGCACCCTGAACGCGGCCCGCCTGGCCGCCGACGTGGCTGGCACACCCTCGGTGGTGATTGCCCGTACCGACGCAGAAGCAGCAACCCTGATCACCTCGGATGTTGATGAACGAGATCAGCAGTTCATCACCGGCGAGCGCACTCCGGAAGGCTTCTACAAGGTCACCAACGGCATCGAGCCTTGCATCGCCAGAGCCAAGGCCTACGCACCGTATTCGGATTTGATCTGGATGGAGACCGGAACCCCGGACTTGGAGCTGGCCCGCAAGTTCGCTGAGTCGGTCAAGAAGGACTTCCCGGATCAGATGCTCGCCTACAACTGCTCACCTTCGTTCAACTGGAAGAAGCACCTTGACGATGCCACCATCGCTAAGTTCCAGCGTGAACTTGGTGCCATGGGCTTCAGCTTCCAGTTCATCACCCTGGCTGGTTTCCACGCATTGAACCACTCAATGTTCGATCTCGCCCAGGGTTACGCAAAGGACGGCATGAGCGCCTACGTCGAACTGCAGGAACGCGAATTTGCTTCCGAGTCTGCCGGCTACACCGCCACCAAGCACCAGCGCGAAGTTGGCACCGGCTACTTCGACGCAATCTCCACGGCGCTGAACCCGAACGCCTCCACCCTGGCCCTGGTGGGATCCACCGAAGAAGGCCAATTCCATTAGACCCTAATGGGTCGATGGTGCTAGCCGGCAAGGTCGCCGGCTAGCACCACCACCATTTTTGATTTTTAAGGACGCTGCCATGAACTCCCCCATCACCTTGAACAACATCACCATCACCGCTATCCCAGTTCGCCATCAGGAACAAATCCTCTCCAGCGATGCCTTGGACTTCCTGTCATCCCTGCACAGTGCTTTTGAAACCCGCCGTGCCGAACTGATGCAGCGTCGCCAGGTCAACCGGGCACGCATTGCCAACGGACGCGATCCAAAGTTCTTGGACGAGACCCGCTCAATTCGCGACGATGATTCATGGCAGGTTGCTCCGATTGCTCCGGGGCTGGAAGATCGCCGCGTAGAAATCACCGGTCCAATCGAGCGCAAGATGGCCATCAATGCTTTGAACTCCGGCGCCAACGTATGGCTGGCTGACATGGAAGATGCTTGCTCGCCCACCTGGCAGAACGTGATCAAAAATCAGGTAAACCTGATCCGCATCCTGGATAAGGAACTGGACTTCACCGCACCAGATGGCCGCGAGTACAAGCTGAACCACACCGAGCTGCGCGAACTGCCCACCATTGTGGTTCGTCCTCGTGGCTGGCACCTTCCAGAAAAGCACCTGCTGGTTGCCGGTACCCCAATGTCCGGTGCCCTGGTGGACTTCGGACTGCACTTCTTCCACAACGCACACCGCTTGCTAGCTGCAGGTCGTGGACCGTACTACTACCTGCCAAAGCTGGAAAACCATCTGGAAGCACGTTTGTGGAACGACGTCTTCAACATGGCTCAGGACCTGATGGGCATCAAGCGCGGCACCATTCGCGCCACGGTTCTCATTGAGACCATCACCGCTGCCTTTGAGATGGAAGAGATCCTTTATGAACTGCGTGAACACTCTTCGGGGCTGAACGCAGGTCGTTGGGACTACATCTTCTCGATCATCAAGAACTTCCGTTCCCGCGGACCACGCTTTGTTTTCCCTGACCGTGACACGGTAACCATGAGCGCACCGTTCATGCGGGCTTACACCGAGCAGTTGGTTCGTGCTTGCCACCGACGCGGTGCCACCGCAATCGGCGGGATGAGCGCCTTTGTTCCAAACCGCAAGGATGCTTCGATCAACGAGATCGCTTTTGGCAAGGTGCGTGAGGACAAGGCTCGCGAAGCTGCCGATGGTTTTGACGGTTCCTGGGTGGCTCACCCAGATCTGGTGTCGGTAGCCCGCGAGGTGTACGACGAAGTGCTCGGCGAAAAACCGAATCAGTTGCAGCGCACCCGTGAAGATGTTGAGGTCTCGGATTCGGCACTGCTGAACATTCAGAGTGTGAGTGGCAGGATCACCGAGCGCGGTATTCGCGACAATATCGAAATCGGTATCCGTTACATCGAGTCCTGGTTGCGCGGCAATGGCGCAGTGGCCCTACGTAACCTGATGGAAGATGCAGCTACCGCTGAGATTTCACGATCCCAGCTGTGGCAGTGGATCCACCAGTCAGCCATCACCGATGAAGGCGAAATCATCACCCGTCGTTGGGTACAGGATCTGGCCGAAGAGACCATGGATCACTTGGAGCGGTTTGAAGGAGACCGTTTTGAGGAAGCTTTGGAAATCTTTGAAGCTTGCGCCTTGCGTGATGACTTCCCAACCTTCCTGACCAAGAACGCTTACCTGCGCTACCTTGATGCTCCAGCTCGCACGCTGGAAATGGCAGGCTAAGTAGCTACTAATACCCGGCCGATTGTCACCAGTCGTCCTCAAGATCGGCCACGAAAAGCGGCATTCATCCGTTGGTAACCAGTCCAGCGGGCGGATGCCGTTTTTTGTGTGCACTGGTTAGGCTGTAGCCATGGCCTTCCAGTTCAAGAATCCAGCCGAGGATCTTTGGCAACCCGATGTACTGGGCGAGAACTTTTCTGCGCGCCAACTGCCACTGGTTGATGGTTCTACTGCGACGCTAGTTAGGCACAAGCCCAAGAAGAAGCAACGGCTACGTTTCTCCCCACCATTGCGTGGAATTGCGGTGCTCTACGTACATGGCTGGTCTGACTATTTTTTCCAAAAAGAGTTGGCTGAATTCCTCAGCGAAGCCGGCGCAGATTTTTATGCACTGGACCTGCGCCATTACGGACGCAACCTCGCCGCCGACCAGGCTCATGGTCTGCATGCAAAAACCAGCCCGGGGTTCACCACCGACCTCGAAGAATATTTTGAAGAGTTTGATGTTGCGCACCGGATCATTTCCAGTGCCCACCCGGGCACCCGCTTTGTCCTGCTGGCACATTCCACCGGTGGGTTGAGCGCTTGCCTCTATGCCAGCGCCAATCCTCACAAGGTAGATGCGTTGGCGCTCAACAGCCCCTGGCTGGAATTTCAGGCCAGCGAGTTTGGACGCACCGCCCTGGCCCGGATGATTCAACCTGCCACTACCCGAAACCCCCACCGTTTTTTGCCCACCATTGATCCCGGGTTTTATACCCGTACCGTCTCCAGCCAATTTGCTGGCGAGTGGGATTATGACCTTGAGTGGCGTCCGGCCAACGGGTTTAAACTCACCACCGGTTTCATCTCTGCAGTATTTTCCGCCCAGGCCAAGGTGAAAAAGGGGTTAGACCTACAGATGCCTACCTTGGTGATGCTCTCAGCCCATAACTACTTACTGCCCCGTTGGAATGACACGGCCACCCGTGCCGATGTCGCTCTCAACGTCCAAACGGTGGCGCAGCGCAGCCTGAACCTAGGACGAGAACTACATATTGTGCGCCTTCCCGGAGCCCTACATGACATCTTTTTGTCCACACCAACGGTGCGTGCTGCCGCCTACCGTAGCCTCGGCTCGTGGCTTGCCGCCCTGAAAACAAGACAACGTGATTCACAGTTGACCTCCTGCATCCGCGCGGTATTACCCGAAGGCAACGAAGTACTGGATAACTAGCGGACCAACTTTTCTGGAACTGCGTCGTTGACCAGTTCCAGCTCCCAGGCCCCAGTCTGGTCCTGGCCCACAATGGCTACCGAGCCATTGCGGATGGTATCCAGCTTGTAGCCGGCTAGGTGCGAGAGCGTGTAGCGAATGATGGTGCCGTGGCAGATGATGGCAACATTTTTGCCCGGGTAGTCTGCCGCGATCTGATTGATTGCGCGCAGGCCCCGGTCAACGACGGAGTCCAGTGGTTCAATGCCGCCACCGAGCTTATCTGGCCACAGTTCAAGCGCTTCGGCCTCCACCATGCCTTCACCCTGCGCGTAGTCGCGTTCGATCAGCAGGTCGTAGCTAGGACCAAGTTCCAGGCCCAGACCGTCGGCGATAATTTGCGCGGTTTCCCGTGCTCGGGATAGCGGGGAGGAAACGATAACGTCCCAGTTACCGCCGGCGAGTACGCTCACTGCTTCGCTTGCTTGGGTCCGTCCGGTGTCGTTCAGCGGAATATCACTGGAGCCTTGCAGTCGGCCTTCAAGGTTCCATTGCGTCTGTCCGTGGCGGACGAATCCAAGTTTCATAAGCCCATTCTCCCACCTCAATGGTGCTACCGGGCAACCGCTGGTGGTCAAGCTCACGATTGATCTGTGCCACGTTCTACACACCAAAGCCTTGTGAACACATAGGATTTTCTCGGCTGATTTCTGTTTTTGAACGCTTTCAGGCCCAGATCGAATGCACCCCAATAGGATCCGAGCAATACTATCGTGACCGATATCAAGGCCTCACTTGCCCGCGGGCTCACGGCCCGCCACATCCGCTTCATGGCCCTGGGCTCAGCGATCGGAACGGGCCTATTTTATGGCTCCTCCTCCGCTATCCAGGCTGCCGGCCCCGCCGTACTTTTTGCGTACATGATTGGCGGCGCAGCCGTCTTCATCGTTATGCGCGCCATGGGTGAGATGGCCGTGAAGCATCCGGTTTCCGGATCCTTCGCACACTACGCTTCGCGCTACTTGGGCAACTTTGCAGGCTTTGTCACTGGCTGGACCTTCAGCTTTGAAATGGCCATTGTGGCCATCGCCGATGTGACCGCTTTTGGCATCTATATGGGCTTCTGGTTCCCGCAGGTACCGCAGTGGATCTGGGTTCTGGTGGTGGTGCTGCTGATCGCCACCATTAACCTGATGAAGGTTAAGGTCTTTGGCGAAACCGAATTCTGGTTGGCCATTGTGAAGGTTACGGCGATTATCGCCATGATCGTTGGCGGTGTTGCCCTGATCATCTTCGGCTTTAACGCCCCAGACACCGATACCGCTACTGGCTTTGCCACGCTCATGAGTGCCGGCACGCTGTTCCCCAACGGCTTTATGGGCCTGCTATTGTCCTTCGCCGTGGTGATGTTTGCCTTTGGCGGCATCGAAACCATCGGTATTACCGCCGGCGAAGCTGATGATCCTTCGAAGTCTGTTCCAGAGGCCATCAACACTGTGCCATGGCGTATCTTGCTCTTCTACGTAGCTTCCCTGGCTGTAGTGATGATGCTCTTTGATTGGCGCCAGATTGACGGCTCCGCCTCGCCATTTGTGCAAATTTTTGACGGACTGGGATTGCCGGCAGCTGCACACGTACTCAACGCCGTGGTTATCACCGCAGCCATTTCAGCCATTAATGCCGATACCTTTGGCGCTGGACGCATGCTCTACGCCATGTCTCTGGCGGGCCATGCACCGAAGTCCTTCGGCCGGGTTTCACGCAACGGCGTGCCGTGGATGTCGGTGATAGTCATGGCTATTGTGTTGCTGGTTGGCGTGGTGCTCAACGCCCTGTTGCCTGAAGCGCTGTTCACGATTATCGCCTCGATCGCCACCTTCGCGACCGTGTGGGTTTGGATCATGATCTTGGCTTCCTACCTAGCCATGCGCCGCAAAGAAGCGAAGGCTGGGCGCGATAATTCGGTAGCTCGCGAGTACGCAGTACCGGGCGGAACCATCGCAGCCTGGGCAGCGATGATCTTCATGGTCTTTGTTGTAGTACTGCTAGCACTGAGCGCGGAAACCCGCGTGGCCTTGTACACCGGCGTCGTCTGGTTGATCTTGCTGGGTGTGCTCTACAAGGTGTTGCTGCGCCCTACCGATTCAAGCAAACAAGATAGCGACTCGCTGCTGGGCTAATAACCGGCGCTTGCAATATGGCACCCGGCTTCATCGTGAAGCTGGGTGCCACTGTTTTTAAGCAGGAATCTAGTCGACTCGGCGTCTATCCCCGGTGCGTTCTGCGATTGAAAGAGGATCTGCAACGGAGCGCAATTCTTGGAACAGCGCCAGAGACGCCCACAGCAACATGCTCAGTCCCACGATCCACAAACTGGCTAAACCGAGGTTTAGGTAGGCCAGCACTCCGCCAAGGGAGCCGATGGTGATCATTACCCACAGCACCGCATAGCGCAGCCATAACAGCCGAATAGTTCCTTGATTGGAACCGGTCAACAGCCCAAGGATCGCTCCGCCGAGCGCTTGGCCTAATTTCACCAAGGTGCCAGTCATATAGGTCAGACCGAGTGACACTTCCCCGGAACGGGTATAGGAAACATTCACCACGCCCATCGCACCAGCCAATAACAAGGCCGTGGCATGTGGGAAAGCCGAACCGGTTGCTGCGGCAGTCAGAAGTAACGCGGCACTGAAATACATGGCTACGGGCCTGCGTAGAGCTGCCAGTGGAGCGGTAATCAACGTTGCAATAACTACGCCGATAACAAAGCTAGCCACAAGCGACATGGCGTTAATCCAACCGGTGTTATCCCCGGTCATCAGTGCGGCCGAAGAGCGGGTGGAGTTACCGGACATGAACGATAGGAAGTAGCCACCAAAGTGCACAAAGCCGACACCGTCGACAAATCCTGCCATGGCGGTGATGGTTCCTGCGAAGAGGATAGCTCGCCAGCGAAGATTCTTTGCCACGTGCACTGCTTTCTTTGTTTTCGGTGTTCGCCTCGTTGCTGAGGCGCTAGGCCTTCTCTATTATTCCAGCTCTAGGTCGTACTCAGTACAAAGGGATAGTGGAATGCAATCGGCATAAAAGTTGTTGAGTCAAGCATGACTGAAAATACTGGCAATCAGCCTCTTGAATCTAAGCGCCTGCGGGTAGATATCTTCTCCGACATCGCCTGCCCTTGGTGCTTCATTGGTAAGCGTCGTTTTGAGCATGGCGTTGAAGCTTTTGAATACTCGGAGAATGTTGACGTGTTCTGGCACGCTTATCAGTTAGATCCTTCCCTGCCCGATAACTATGAAGGTAGCGAAGCTCAGTATCTTTCAGCAATGAAGGGCATAGACCAGTCCCAGGTTCAGCAGATGCTCGAACATGTGACCGCTCAGGCAGCTTCCGAGGGGTTGAAGTACGACTTTGACAACCTAAAGGTTGCAAACTCGTTCACCGCTTTGCGTGTACTGGAATACGCAAAGCAGCATGGCGCAGGCAACGAGATGAAGGAAGCATTGCTCTCTGCACATTTCGAAAAGGGCCTGAACACCGGCGATACCCCGACGTTGCTTGAAATTGCCGAATCATTGGGGCTCGATACCAAGGAGTTAGCGACGCAGCTTGAAGCTGGCGCCTTCGCTGAGGACGTCAAGGCGGACATCTCCCAAGCCCAGCAGATCGGTGTCACGGGAGTTCCGTTTTTCGTTCTTGACGGTAAATACGGCATCTCCGGTGCACAACCAGCCGAGGTATTTGCTAACGCACTAACCGAGGTTTACGCAGAGAAGGTTAACGCCTAGTAGACACCGATGGTCGGATCAGTACCTCCGACTATTCGCAGACGAGTTTGCCTGCAGAAGTATCCAATTTGCGGTCCTTTTGCAGGCTTTCGAATTTTTCACCGAGCGCCAGGTCTACGTTGCTGCCCCATTTGTCTTCGTCAAAGATGAAGACCGTTCCTGGCACCTGTCGTTGTACGGTAAAGGCTTGAGCGTATCCATCAGGTCCGGCGATGACTGCTCCAACCGTGTTTGACAGCGAATTCCAGCCAGACGTTAGCGAAGAAATCTTGAAGCCACGGTCTTCCAAGGACTTGGCTGTATCTCCGGCCAGGCCGGAAATTTCAGTGGTGTTCAAAACCCGGATACGGAAACTCGCGGGGTCCTGATAGGAGAAGTTCACTTCAGGACACTTGGTGTTTTCAATTTTTGTGGGACTTGGCGTTACTTCGTTCGCGACGGTGGGTTTCGCGCCCGGTTTCCAGTTTCCAGTGGCGATGAGTAGCGCTCCAACGGTCACTGCAAGAACTAGTACCGCCATCGCCATAAAGACAATATTCTGTCGTCTGCGCGCAGACTTTTTCGCTTTGTGATCTGAGCTGAAGCTCAAATCTTGCCCATTAACGATGTGTGCCCCGTGCCATTGATCCGGGTCTTCACTTTTACGCATCTTCCCACCTAGCTTCCGGCAACCCTTCGGCTGTAACTAGCTGAGGAGAACAGCTTCGTTATCCTCGTGGCGATAGCTTATCTAATTGACGTCCAAATCCAATATCCGGGCGTGTATTACGGAACGGTGATGTAACGCAGAACGTAATGCACGGTGCACCCCGTCTTCAAGATACAAGACGCCCTCATACCGGACCACGTGTGAAAACAGATCCCCGTAGAAGGTGGAATCTTCAGACAGCAAGGTTTCAAGATCCAGAGTCGACTTAGTCGTGACCAACTGATCCAACTTCACCTGCTGTGGTGGGATTTCGCTCCAATCGCGCGAAGAAACCAACCCGTGTTCTGGGTACGGACGGCCATCGCCTACTGCTCGAAATATCACCCATTAAGCATACGATCTGAGTGTTTGAATCGCTGGAAAGAACTTACGCGTTAGTGATGTGCGCTTAAGCAAGTTTTCTTGGTAAACATCCGAGTTTCAAGTTCGTCACAGCTTCCAAACCGGCGCTCGGGAGACCGTTACATTACCGCGTAACCCATGCGCGGCAATCCGCATGCGGACCCTATGCTGTTGAAAGCTGGTGACGGATTTGCCGACTCCACGCGATTTTCCCTGAAGATTCAAGGGTTTCGCCACTTGCACTAAGTGCGTGAGGGCGAATTATCTTCCTCTCCCAGGCGCTTTGCAAGCAATGTTACAGCGCAAGAAACTTGAGGGAACCGGGCGTAACTTTAGCTGGTAACAGTCGCGTCATAAGGTGCACGCTGGAGTTATGAAAAACGTAGTCACCGAGATCCCACTCCTCGACATCTCTACCTCGCGTAACGCAGACGGAAGCTTCAACGAAGATTTCGTCGCTGCACTTCGCGATGCGGCCCATCGTGTTGGATTCTTCCAAATCGTTGGCTACAGCTCCCAAAATGGTCAAGATCAGGAGCTGTTGGACACCATCGCTGAATTCTTCAACAAGCCTGTAGAGCAGAAGATCAAGCTAGATAACCGCAACAGCGCACAGTTCCGCGGCTACACCCGCATGGGCACCGAAATCACCCGTGGTCGTGCCGACGCCCGTGAGCAGATTGATTATGGACCAGAGCGTGATGCCTTGGCCGTTGTTCCCCAGGACAAGCCTTACTTGAACCTGCAGGGCCCTAACCAGTTCCCAGAAGATTTCCCGCAGCTCGAAAACCGCGCCATGGCCTGGGCAGAGCTGATGAACAAAACCGGACATGAACTACTGTCGGCCATCGCAGTAGGTCTAGGCCTGTCCGAAGATCACTTCGACGAACCGTTCGCCAACACCCCATCATGGATGGGCAAGTTGGTTCACTACGTTTCCGGCGATGTAGTTCCTGAATCGGGCAACCAGGGTGTTGGCCTGCACGCAGACTACGGTTTTGTCACCCTGCTACTTCAGGATCAGGTCGGCGGACTGCAGGTCCAGCCATATGGTCAAGAAGAGTGGATCGAAGTTCCACCAACTCCAGGAGCCTTGGTGGTGAACCTCGGCGAGATGCTTGAGGTTGCTACCGACGGTTACCTGATGGCAACCATCCACCGCGTCATTGCACCACCAGCGGGTGTTGACCGTTACTCGGTTCCTTTCTTCTACTCACCACGTCTAGATGCAGTCATCGACAAGGTCGAGTTGCCAGCAGAACTAGCTGCAGACGCCCGTGGTGTTTCTGATGATCCGCAGAACCCAATGTTGGCTTCCTACGGGGCCAACGTCCTTAAGGGTTGGTTGCGTGCTCACCCACAGACCGCGGCCATCCACTACCCGGAGATTGCCAAGGCCAAGAAAAGCGCCTAATTCTTCCTCTCTACCCTGATTCTGGGCAAAGACAGACAAGACCTGTTGGTCTCAGCTCGAAATTGATTTTCGAAGTTGAGATCAACAGGTCTTTTTTATTGCTACATAATCCTTGCCGGCGAGCACGCAAAACTCATTACCTACAGGATCAGCGAGAACTACCCAGCTCACGTCTACGTCTTGACCAACATCGGCGTAGGAAGCACCTAGGGACAGCAACCGGTCAACTTCCTGTTGCTGACCAAGCTCGCGCGGGCTCACATCTAGGTGCAATCGATTCTTGATGGTTTTTGCTTCCGGGACTTGAGCGAAGGTCAAGATCACGGGAAACACTTCTTGCGATTGTGGACCAATGCTGATCAGCCCGACTTCTTCTTCAAAGACTCGATAATCTAGCGCTTCACTCCAGAAGCGAGCCAAGAGCACCGGGTTAGCGCAGTCAATGGAAATCTCACTCAAAACGCTTGCCATGATTACTGCCTCGTCGAGTCATTCATCGATTGATAGATGTCTCGGATCCTACCGGGAACTGCTCACGGGATCTTGATAGGCAAAAAAATAATGTCCTGATTCATCATTTTCATGATGAATCAGGACATTAAATTTGGCGGAGGATAGGGGATTTGAACCCCTGAGGGCGTTAACCCAACACGCGTTCCAGGCGTGCGCCATAGGCCGCTAGGCGAATCCTCCTCAGTTTGCTCCGTGGAGCAGAGTCCAGCATATCTAAATTCTCGCCCAATAACGAATCGGGCACTCTCCCATCGTATCCGCCCGAAGAAACCAAGGCGCATTCCCCTGAAATCCGGTGATTTTATGGGTTATGCCCAGCTCGGAACTTTCCCGTTTTGCAACCCACAGAAGCATTGATACTGCTATTTATGAGCAAAAGAGAGGTATTTCACAGCACCGATGATCCTCGGCGCCTGCACATTAGCCCTCCCGGAACGCGGACAACTCCGGGTGATTTCGGCCGGTGGGCAGCGCATCTAGATCAAGATAATCTCTTCACGCAAATTGCGGCCACCGCCCGGCAGCTCTATGAACAACCGCCGGTTTCTTCAGCGGCCCAAGGTTTGGATGCCTTGAAGACTATGTCGCGATTACGCAGCATGCTTGATGCTGCAGAAGCCGCCGTCTTAGCTGACTCGTTTGAACATGCCGTGAAGTCAGCATCTGCTCAAGGCACCCAAGAGCCGCTCATTGATTCGTCACCAGACCCATTTCAAGAGCAAGCCACCGCGTACTACAGCGTGAATCCCTCCGATGAGGCGATAGTGCGTTCTTCCTTCGTTGCCGAGGCGTCCATAGCCATACGTGCATCCGAAGCCAACATTAGAGATCGATTATTTATCGCTGAAGGTCTGCGACATTTATGCCCGGAGACTCTTGAAGAACTCAGTTGTGGTGAGATCACCACCAGGACCGCGCAGGAAATCGTTAAGCAGTCTCAAGATCTTGAACCAGCAGACGTGCGCTACATGCAACAGACGCTTTTGCCTATCGCGCGAACCGCAGCTGATTCGGCAGTGGCTCATAGGGCACGAAAAATTCATGAACGGTTACATCCTCAACCCATTGAAGAGCGCCACAAAAAGGGCGTCCAGGACCGCAAGGTCATCTACTGGCATGAGCCCAATGGAATGTCGACGCTACAGTTGCACGTCCCTGCAGAAAAGGCCTTGAGCATCATCAACACCGTCAACTGGCACGCCTCGCAGCATGATGACCCGGATGATGAACGAACCGAACAGCAACGAAGACTGGACATTATTTGTGATGCCCTGATCGACGGTTGGCCTGCCGCGCCGGGAACGCCGTTGAAGGCACGAGTCGCCGTGACGATCCCCGCACTGGAGATGTTGGCCAACCCGAAGCGTGCACTGGCAGATTTAGAAGGCTACGGACCAATACCTATTGGGACCGCGCTGCGCATTGCTCAGGACGCCCCGTCATTCATGAAGGTACTCACCGATCCGTGGTCCGGCGCTGTGATTGATGTTGGGCGAGAAAAGTATCGTCCTTCAAAGGCCTTGCGGGACTTCTTGCGCAACCGGGACATCTGTTGCCGGTTCCCTGGCTGTAATCGGCCAGCCGAGACTTCAGAAATAGATCATATTGAGGCATGGGCTGCCGGTGGACATACCTCTAGGACCAACACCCATCTGCTGTGCAAGCGGCACCAGATGTTTAAACACGCTTTGGGCTGGCAAGCCACATACTTGGCTGATGGTTCGGTGAATTGGCGTTCTCCGCACGGGGTGATCTGCATTGAGCTGCCAGGCAGTGTCACCAATGTGCAGAATTTCGATTTTGAAAAGGACCAGACCCCGATGCTTCCTCCCATGCAACTGACCGATCGGGTACGCCGAGTATTAGGTTGGATTGATCCGCCAGATCAAGAAACAGGGTGAAAACAACCTAGTTGAGATGCGTTTAATCTGCGCTCTTCATTGCACTTGAAAGCTGAGAGCAAGCGCACGCTCACCGATTTTTATCAGGCACGAGTCTCGGGTAGTATTTTGGGTGACCCCTCGTGTGGTGTCATCCTGTTGAACTCCCCCAGGACCGGAAGGTAGCAAGGGTAGATAGGCTCTGGCAGGTGCATGAGGGGTCTTTACTTTTTCACGCAAGTCGAATGGAGTCCACGTGGGCGCTGGCCGTTTCGCCCCTAGCCCTTCTGGGCCACTCCACCTTGGCAATTTACGCACTGCTATTCTCGCTTGGCTTTTTGCCCGCTCAACACAACGCGAATTTCTACTGCGCGTTGAAGACTTGGACCGAGTTCGTTCCGGTGCCGAAGCCACCCAAATTTCTGAACTTGAAGCTTTGGGACTGAATTTTGCTGGTCCCCTCCTGCGTCAGTCAGAGCGCTTCCCGATTTACTTTGCAGCCATTGAGCAGCTCAAACAACGAGATCTCGTTTATCCATGCTTCTGTTCACGCAAGGACATTGCCGAAGCTGGCAGTGCACCGCATGCCGCACCCGGGGCTTATCCGGGCACCTGCCGAAACCTGAGCGATAGTGAACGCGAAGCTAAGGCGAAAATCCGTCCCGCAGCCCTGCGCCTGCGCGCTGAAGTGAACGAATTTTCTGTTCATGACCAGTTCGCAGGTAACTACAGTGGCACCGTGGATGACTTTGTTTTGGTCCGTAACGATGGGGCGCCAGCATACAACTTGGCTGTAGTCGTTGATGACGCTGCCTGTGGAATCGACCAGGTAGTGCGCGGTGATGATTTGCTCTCCTCGGCACCGCGCCAAGGCTATCTTGCCTCACTGTTGGGCTACGAAATTCCCGACTATGTTCATGTGCCGCTGGCACTGAATAGCAAAGGCCAGCGCTTAGCCAAGCGTGATGGTGCAGTAACACTCGAAGAGATCACCGAACACGGGGTACATCCAGCCGATGTTGTGGCGATTTTGCTAGAGTCGTTGGGCTTGCCAAGCACAAGTTTGCAGGCAGCCCTAGAAGCTTTCGATCCGGTGAACTTGCCTCGTGAACCGTGGATCGTAGAACCTGAAAATATCGTCCAACAGCTGATGCCCCGAGCATCACGCAACCGATAGGGAACCGGTGTGAGTACAGCGCTATATCGCAGATATCGTCCCGATACGTTTGGCGACGTCATCGGACAAGAGCACGTTACCGCTCCCCTGATGACGGCTCTGGAAAAGAACCGTGTGAATCACGCGTACCTCTTCTCCGGCCCTCGCGGTTGCGGCAAAACCACCTCGGCACGCATCTTGGCTCGTTGCCTGAACTGTGAACAGGGTCCGACTCCCGTTCCGTGTGGCACGTGCCCTAGCTGTGTGGAGCTAGCCAATGGTGGCCCGGGCTCCCTAGACGTTATCGAAATTGACGCTGCCAGCCATGGTGGTGTGGATGATGCTCGTGACCTTCGTGAACGTGCAACTTTTGCTCCTACCCGTGACCGCTACAAGATCTTCATCATCGATGAGGCTCATATGGTCACCGCTGCAGGTTTCAACGCGCTTCTGAAAATTGTTGAAGAGCCACCGGCTCACATCAAGTTCATCTTCGCGACGACCGAGCCTGAAAAAGTTATCGGCACTATCCGTTCGCGTACCCACCACTACCCATTCCGTCTGGTTCCACCAGAGGCGCTGTTGGCGTACCTGCAGGTGTTGTGCGAACGCGAAAACGTTGCAGTAGCCGAGGGTGTACTCCCCTTGGTAATTCGTGCCGGTGGCGGTTCAGTCCGCGATACCCTCTCCGTTCTGGACCAGCTGATGGCTGGCGCTCGGGAAGGCACCCTGGATTACGAAACTGCGATTGCGTTGCTTGGTTACACGCACTCCACCTTGCTGGATGAAGTAACCCTGTCGCTTCACGAATCTGATGGTGCTGGGCTCTTTGGCGCTATCGATCGCATTATCCAGACTGGCTTGGATCCACGCCGATTTGTTGAAGATATTCTTGAGCGCTTCCGTGACTTGATCATTGCCAAGGCAATGCCTGAAGGTCTGGAAAAGATCTTGCGTGGAGTCCCCGAAGATCAGCTTGAGGCATTGCATCTGCAGGCAGGGTTGGTTGGCGCTGGCGAGCTTTCGCGCTGGGCCGATGTCACCAATCAGGCTCTGAGCCAGATGACCGGCGCGACCTCGCCGCGGCTGCATCTGGAATTGCTGGCAGCTCGTCTGATGCTGCCGGGTTCAGAGAATTCTGATTCTGCTTTTGCAGCCCGTTTGGATCGACTCGAACGCCAAGCAATGACTGGCGGCCCACTGCCGGCCCTTGAAGAAGGAGATGCAGCGACAGCTGCTGCTTCCTTGGGCGCGCCAGTTAATCCGGTAGCCGCCCGTCAGGGTGCTGCCGCAGTACGTGAAGCATTAGCGGCAGCCAAGGCCCGCCGTGAAGGCGCTCCAATGCCTGCTGCCAGCGAAGCACCCGCTGCACCTGAGGAACAACCAGCGCAACCGGTCCAGCAGCCAACGCAACCAGTTCAGCCGGTCCAGCAGCCAGTGGCGCAGGTCCAAGAGCAGCCGTCAGCTCCAGCACCAGCTCAGCATCCGGTTCAGCAGGAACAGCCTGCCGAACCTCAGGGCGAGCTGCAGGCACCAGCGGTCGAAAACGAAGATCCAAATGCACCATTGGATCCGGGCGCAGATTCGCTGAATACCGGTGAAGCTGCGGACTGGGGAGCAACCTGGGGACCAAAGGACGATAGTCGTTCGGTCACCACTGAAGTTCAGCCTGGTCCTAGTGTTCCGGCTGCACGTCCAGAGGGTGTTGCGCCGTTCAGTCTGGTTCCTGACCCATCTAGTGGCGAAGATTTGTCCTTCGGCACCGGTGTATCTATTGATGACGTCAAACAGAACCCTGCCATGGCCGAATTCGCTCGTCGCACCGCGGCAAACCGCACTCAGCAACCAGCAGCCCCCGCACAACAGCAACCGCAGGCACCGCAAGCGCCAGTAGCGCAGCCGGTTCAAGCACCGACACAGCCAGCGGCACCGGCTGAAACTGAGCAGCCTTCTCAAGCTCAAATTGATGCGCAGCGTCAGGCTGCCCAGCAGGCTCAGCAACAGCAGGAGCAGCAGGCGCAACGCGAACAGGCTCAGCGTGCACAAGCTGAACGTGAAGCTCAAGAAACTGCATCGCGCGAACAGGCCCAACGTGAGCAAGCTGAGCGTGAAGCTGCCGAACGCGCAGCTCAACAGCAAGCCCAGCAACAGCAAGCACCTGCTCCACAGGCGCAGCAACCGGCTACAAGTTCTGGCGTGCAGAAGTTCCAGCAGGCTTGGCCGATGATTCTGGAACAACTGCAGGGCAGTTCGCGAGTTCTTCATTCGATGGTGTCCACCTATGGTTCGGTGGCTGGCTTTGATGGTCGCACGCTCACGTTGGCCTTCAGCAACACAGGCCCGATTGTGAATCTGCGCAATCGTCCAGATTTGATGAATACCATCACCGGTGTGGTGTCCCAGGTCGCTGGTTCACCAATAGAGATTGTCCTTACCGAGGGCGGCTCTAACCCGGGCGGTGGTGGTTCCCCAAAAGGTGAGCGCCGGCCACTCCCGGCGCAAATCCCAGCACCAACTAAGTTCAACAAGCCTGTAACTTCCGCTGGGGTAGCCGCACGTGCCGCAGCACGTGCGCAGGCCGCTGCTCCTGTACCGGATCCGAGCGCTCCGCCTTCGGCCCCAATACAGGCACCGCAACCAGTTGCACCGCGTTCGGGCTCTGCCGATGGCTACACCAGTAGCTATGACGACGTTCCGCCGCCTTACGACGAGCCTTTTATGGATGAGCCTCCGTACCCGGATGATCCATATTATTCTTCTCAACCGGTAGCGGAAGCACCTGTCCAGGTGGTAACCGAACAGCCGCAGCGTGCTGAGGTTGTTGCTCCACAGTCCAGTGCTCCGCGCAGTTTTGGTGGTCCCCCGGTCGCGCCTAAACCACGCATGACCGCTGGCATGAGCGCGCGTGAAGCTGAGGGCGGAGCGCTCAATATTCCGCGCCCAGTCTCTTCCACGCCGCTGCATCCGCAGAGCACAACTGCGTCGTTCCAGAATTTGACTACCCCTGAGCCGGATCCAGCACCGCAGGTTCAAGAACCTGTCGCTGCTCCGCAGTCGCAGTCGGAGCCACAGCCGCAGTCACCTGTAGCATCGGCACCAGCTACCGTACCGACCACTGCTCCCGCCGTTGTTCCTGCGCCTGCCTCGGCGCCGGTTGAACAGCAACAGCAGCCCGCGCCGGTTCAAGCTGCGCCGGTTCACGCCGCACCGGCTCCAGAAGCAGCCCCGAGTTGGGGCACGCCACAGGAACAAGCCGCTGCACCGAGCGAGCCTGCAGCCAGTGCCGCAGGACAACGCATGAGCCGCTACCAGCAGCTGATGAACCAGGCCAAGGATTCGCCCACTGCACCAGCACCGACTCAAGCCGCCAGCGGTTGGGGCGGTCCGAGCGCAGCTCCGGATCGCGCCGCGATCCAAGAGCCTGAAGAGTTCGTCCCGAGCGACGACGACATCCAGGTCGAAGATTCAGCGCTCATCGGTGTTCCCGCCGTGGAACGGTTGCTCGGTGGTCTAGTCATTGAGCAGCGAGACGTTAACGGCAATGTTGTGGAAATCAAGCGCAGCCTGTAGCCCGCACCACGGCGAACTGTCGGGGTGAGACACTAAGGTGTAACACGGAAGTTTTCCACTAGATCTAAGCAAGGCAAGAAAGAAGGCGCACGTGTACGAAGGTGCTGTACAGGAACTGATCGACGAGCTCGGTCGCTTACCTGGCATCGGCCCAAAGTCGGCTCAGCGCATTGCTTTCCACATTCTTGATGCCGATTCTGAGGATATGACCCGGTTGGCCGCTTCCATCCAGCTGGTCAAGGAAAAGGTTAAGTTCTGCGAGATCTGCTTTAACATCTCCGAGCAAGAACGATGTGCAATTTGTCGTGATGAACGTCGTGACGGAACCAAGATCTGCATCGTCGAGGAATCCAAAGACGTCATGGCCATCGAGCGCACCCGCGCCTTTGGTGGCAAATACCATGTGCTTGGTGGCTCGATTAATCCGTTGGCTGGCATTGGCCCGGAACAGCTACACATCCGTGAATTGGTCACCCGCCTGGCCGATGAGTCCATCACCGAATTGATTCTGGCTACCGACCCGAACCTTGAGGGCGAGGCCACGGCAGTTTATCTGGTGCGCGCGCTGGCTCCTTTGGGCATTCGAATCACTCGCCTGGCCTCCGGACTTCCGGTGGGTGGCGACTTGGAGTACGCCGATGAGGTCACCTTGGCTCGTGCCTTTGAAGGTCGACGCACCGCAGGGTCAAACTCTGCGGCAGCACGACGCAACGATGCACCTACATCTGCTCCAGCGCGAAACGACGAAGCAGAAGAGGACAAAGCACCCGCTTCTTCGAGCGCAGAACCCCGGTTGTTCCGCGCGGTTAACCCGGATCAGGCTCCCGCCGATGAAGCTTCGCGCCCGTCACACCCGGTAGTTCCACCGATGGATGACCACCGTAGCCGGTAACTAATCAAGGCTTCGCCTAGTGAACCTCGCCCACCCGCAGCTCGCGGGAACGGCGGGGTTTATTAGTTTCAGCCGACGGTCAATACATAGGTGTGCGATGGAACACGCTTAGTTGAGAATTATCAACTATCGGCGTATGGTTGATATAAATCAACCAATCGGCTCTCATAGCCGACCCTTTTTTCTTTGGAGCTTTAATGACCGAAACCGCACCGGTCGTCAAGGTAAAGATGACGCACCGAGAAATCCTCACCGCCCTCACCGGCATTCTCATGGGCATGTTCGTCTCGATCTTGGCTAATACCGTCGTTTCCAGTTCACTGCCGGTAATCGTTTCCGATTTGCACGGCAGCCAAACTTCCTACACCTGGGTAGTAACCGCCACCTTGCTGGCAACTACCATCTCTACCCCTATCTGGGGAAAGCTCGCTGACCTCGGCAACCGTAAGCTGTTGCTGCAGATCTCGCTGGCAATCTTCGTTCTCGCATCAGCGGCTGCCGGCTTCTCGCAGGACACTGCCTTCCTGATTTCCATGCGTGTCATCCAGGGTCTTGCCGGTGGTGGCGTTGGCGCCCTGGCACAGATTGTCATGGCCGACTTCCTCTCCCCACGCGAACGTGGCAAGTACATGGGGCTGTTCGGCGCAGTGATGGCCATCGGTACCGTCGGTGGACCATTGATCGGTGGCTTTGTCACTGACACCATCAACTGGCGCTGGAACTTCTTTATCGCCCTGCCATTTGCCATCGCTGCAGTCATCCTGATTCAGCGCACCCTGCACCTGCCAGCTGTTGCCAAGCGCAAGGTCAAGATCGACTACTGGGGCATCGTGTTGCTCTCCGGCGGCGTTTCCTTGCTCTTGATCTGGATGTCGCTGGGCGGCTCCGAATTTGAATGGGCTTCTACCACCAGCTTCCTGATGGTCCTTGGCGCGATCGTTCTGATTGCTTCATTCATCATTGTTGAAATCAAGTCTTCAGAACCACTGTTGAACATGTCCCTGTTCAAGAACCGCACCTTCACCTTCGCTGTCATTGCCTCGTTGGCTGTTGGCGTGTCAATGTTCGGCACCTCGGTGTTCCTCAGCCAGTACATGATCATGGCTCGTGGTGCCTCAGCCACCATGGCCGGACTGATGACCTTCCCACTGATGGGCGGCCTGCTGGTGATCTCAACCATCGGTGGCGCAATCATCTCGCGCACCGGTAAGTGGAAAGCACTGGTAGTCACCGGTTCGGTACTCATCGTCATTGGACTGTTCCTGCTGGGAACCATCCACTACGACACCAACTACGCGGTAGTTGCTTCCTTCATGTTCATCCTTGGCGCCGGTATGGGTCTGGTCATGCAGAACATGGTGCTGGTAGTGCAGAACTCGGTGGACATCAAGGAACTGGGTGTTGCTTCTTCCTCGGTGAACTTCTTCCGCACCTTGGGCGGCACCGCAGGTACCGCAGGTTTGGGTGCCATCTTGGCAGCCACCATCCCGGACATGATCGCTGATCGCCAGGCAGATTTGATGCAGGCCATCGGATCGCTCGGCGAAAAGGGCAAGGCCGTGGCAGAGGTTCTCTCCTCGGGCAACCTGCCAACGGTCTCCACCCTGCCAGAGCCGGTACGAGTGATCTTCGAATCCATCTATGGTGATGCAGTGCCTTCACTGTTCACCTTCGCAGCTCCGCTGTCCTTGCTCGTTGTTGTCGCCGTATGCCTGATCCCTAATCAGTCACTAACCACTCAGAACGCTTCCGAGCGTCTGCAGGAAGTTGAAGCCGAGGCCGCCGTTCTTGGAGCTAGTTCCACCGGCACCAGCAATAACGCTGAGCGCGAGGCTGAGACAATGGAAGCTGTTGCGGCACACAGCGCAACCTCGCAGTCAGCGCAGAAGTCAGCCGATAGCTAGGAGTATTCCCATGGATACCACTAGAACGGATGACGCAGTCTGTAGCCAGGAGCGCACCGACCGCTATTCGAAGGCCGAACAGGAATTGTTTTCCTTGATTGCCCTCACCTCGCGTTTTAAACGTGAACTAGCGGTCCGCCTCCATGGTCAGCTGACCCCGGGATATTTGCCGGTACTCGGACTTATTTTGCGCACTGAGCGCATCACCCAATCCGAGATCTGCGAAAAGCTGTTGATCGATAAGGCCACGCTGTCTCGGATGGTTTCCAAGCTGGAGCAACTTGATCTGATTGTTCGTGAAGTCAATGCCGAGGACCGCAGGGCCTTCGACTTGCTACCAACGGAGCACGCAAAAAGTCGTTGGCGTAGCGGCTTTGAGCAATGGCGAGGAGAACTTCGCTCACGTATGACCAACTGGGAAGATGCGGACTTGGATACGTTGGTTGATCTTCTGGGTAGGTTGAACTCGGAGATTCAGACAATCTAGCTGCAAGCCTGCTTCGTCAACAAGATCGGTGCGAAGACTCGGGCACCACGGGATAAATCCCGTGGTGCCCGAGTCTTTCCTGGTCCGAAGCAACTGGCCATGCCTAAACTTCAGCTATGGGAATCAAGAGCAGCAATACCGGCGCCATCGCCAATGCCACCGGCACCTCGTGGGAACAGTGGAGCGCAACGCTGGAGTCGAAGAACGCAAGCGCACTGACACATAAGGAAATTGCCGAGCTCGCTTACGCTCACATGTCCGAAACAGTGCAGAACCCAGGCTGGTGGGCGCAGTCCGTAGCAGTAGCCTACGAGCAGCAAATTGGACGGCGTCTACCTGGACAGGCCCAAGATGGAACCTTCCAAGGTTCGGTCAGCACCACCACCGATGCCGATTTGGACGCTGCACTGGCCAAGTGGGAATCTACCATTGCACACTTAGACAAATTCAATTCCCAAGCTCTCAGCGACCCCGCCCGTACCAGTAGCTCCGAACGCTGGCGTTACTGGCGTGCGAGTTTTTCCGACGGCACCAAGACCCAAGTAGACATTGGGCTCAAAGGGGACAAATCCTCGATTGCCATTAACGTTACTAAGGCTAAGACACCAGATCAGTTGTCGGATTGGAAGAGCTTTTGGCGACAAATATTGGCCGAATTCAAGAAGTAGTCAGCGATTTTCAACAACAGCTGTGAAAGTTTCTAGGCAATATGACCAATGTTTACCGTCACAAGTAGGTGAACTTGGCCTGCAACTGACACAATATTTATTTGGTAGATGTCTTGCGCTGTGCCATGGACTAGAAACCTGAACGTTTCTACCCGTGCAGCACCAACGCCGAGACATAGCTTTCAAACAGGTGGAGTGAGTGCCCATGGGCCTAATTGTTCAAAAATTTGGCGGTTCGTCCGTATCGGATGCCGACGGCATCAAGCGTGTGGCGCGTCGAATTATTGAAACCAAGTCCCAGGGTCACGATGTCGTAGTTGTCGTCTCCGCGATGGGTGACACCACCGACGACCTGCTGGATCTGGCGGGTCAGCTCACCGATGATGCACCTGCACGAGAAATGGACATGCTGCTCTCCGCCGGAGAACGCATCTCGATGTCTTTGCTCGCTATGGCCATCAACCAGTTTGGTGAGCAAGCTGCTTCCTTCACCGGATCCCAGGCCGGTCTGATTACTGACTCATCCCACGGTAAAGCACGCATCATGGAGGTCTCTCCACAGCGTGTGCGTAAGGCCATTGACCGCGGCTTCATCGCGATTGTTGCTGGCTTCCAAGGCATGAGCAAGGAATCCAACAACATCACCACCATGGGTCGCGGTGGTTCTGATACCACCGCAGTGGCATTGGCTGCAGCCCTCGGCGCCGACGTCTGCGAAATCTACACCGACGTTGACGGCATTTACACCGCTGACCCACGCGTGGTCGCCTCAGCTAAAAAGATTGAAAAAATCACCAGCGAAGAAATGCTGGAAATGGCCGCTAGCGGCTCAAAGATTCTGCACCTACGTTGTGTGGAGTACGCGCGACGCTTTGGTGTGCCGCTGCATGTGCGTTCTTCATTCAGCACTCACGAGGGCACTTGGGTGCTCCCGAACCCCGACGACAAAATCAAAATTCAAGAGGGAGAACCCTTGGAACAGCCAATCATCTCAGGTGTCGCCCACGACCACTCCGAAGCCAAGGTCACCGTTATCGGCGTGCCAGATATCCCTGGCAAAGCAGCCCAGATTTTCGGTGTCATCGCCGCAGCTCAGGCCAATATCGACATGATCGTGCAGAACATTTCGACTCGCGGCTCGGGCAAGACCGATATCTCCTTCACCCTGCCAATGACTGAAACCAAGAACGTATTGGGCGCGCTCACCACCGCTCAGGGCGAGATCGGTTTTGAAGACATTGAGCACAACGACGAGGTCGGCAAGCTGTCGCTGATCGGTGCCGGCATGCGCTCGAACCCAGGTGTCTCCTTCACCTTCTTCGAAGCCCTGCACACCGCAGGCGTGAACGTGGATATGATCTCCACTTCAGAAATCCGCATCTCTGTGGTCACCGACGCTGACAAGCTTAATGACGCTGTGCGTGCCATCCATACCGCTTTTGATTTGGATACCGACGTAGAAGCTACCGTTTACGGCGGCACCGGACGCTAAGTCCGCTCTACCCAAGATCAGGCCGGTGTCTGCTGAATTTTCAGCGGACACCGGCCTGATCTTTTGAGCGGATATTTCGATTACTTGGCTGGTTCCAAAGTTTTGGAGTAGACAGTTTCGCCCAACCCGTTGCGCAGGCTGACGGTAAACATGTCTTGATCATCCAGATCAACATGTCCAAAGAACTGGCTCTTGCCATCGCGAGGTGACTGGTTAGCGACGGTACCGGCCAGAGCGAAGTCCACCTTCGGCCCAAAAGTTCCGTCCATCTTGTTAGGGCCGAAGGAACCGGCGTTAACCGGGCCGGCAACAAATTCCCAGAACTCGTTAAAGTCGCTGAAGGCCGCTCGCTCAGGCGAGTAGTGGTGTGCCGCGCAGTAGTGCACATCCGCGGTCAGGAAGACGACGTTCTTGATGTCACGGTCTTTAATGGCTTTGAGCAGTCGCGCCAATTCCAGTTCTCGACCCAACGGGGCACCGTGATCAGCGTTAGCAATGGATTCTTGTGCCTTGCCGTCAGGAACGATGATGCCCAGAGGCAGATCATTGAGGATGACTTTCCAGGTCGCCTTGGACTGGCTTAGCCCGTCGACCAACCAGCTCAGCTGTTTTTCACCGAGGATCGCAGTTTCCTTTGACTCCATGCCAGCGGTGTTCTCTGACTTGAAGGTGCGCATATCCAATGCGAACAAGTCCAAGGCCGGACCGCGGGAAATCTTGCGGTAAATTCGTGCAGCTTCAAAACCGGTGCCACCGCGCAAAGCACGAGGATCAGCGATGGGCTGATATTCCTGCCACGCTTGGCGTCCTCGGGATGCCAAGGTATTGATATCACGCACGGTGTAACGCTCATCAGTGATGGTCTCCCCCGGCCACCAGTTGTTGTGCGTTTCATGGTCATCCCACTGCGCGATGACAGGGACTTGTGCATACATCGCCCGCACGTTAGCGTCCATCATGTTGTAGCGGTGGCGCCCACGGTATTCGGCCAAAGTTTCGGCAACCTTGGAAACTTCTTCAGTCACTAGGTTGCGCCAAATCTGGCCATCGGCTTCTTTAACCTCGGCAAGGATCGGACCGTCAGCGTAGATCGTGTCACCACTGTGCACAAAGAAGTCAGGCTTGGTGGCGTGCATCGCGGCGTAGGCACGCATGCCTCCGATTTCCTCATTGATGCCCCAGCCCTGACCGGCGGTGTCGCCCGACCAAACGAAGCTTTGCGCTCGGGCAGCCTCATGGTTGCGGCGGCCGTTGAGGGATGGTGCGGTGCTAAACCAGCCCTGTTCGGTTTCACCTACGGTTCCGTTCTCATCTTCAAAACCGATGCTTACCGAGAAGCGTGTTCCAGCTGGCAGATGGGCGGCACTGATTTTTGCGGTGAAGTCGCTCGCCTCGGTAGCCTGGGCACCTCTTAGGGTGCGGGCGAAGGATCCCCGACCGCGAATGATCTGTCCGGTTTCATCCACGGCACGCAACTGTGCGCGCAGTCGGCCTTCACCAGAACTGCGGGCCCAGAGTACCGCGCTGTTGGTGGAAACGTCACCCATGGAGAAACCACTGGTGAGTCCCAAACGTGAACGGACCAAGCGTGGGCTGCTAGAGGCCAGAGCGGCACCGGTGGGCCCAACGAGGCCTAGGGCTCCTGCGCCCAAGGCGCCGGTCAGCAAATTTCGACGCGAAATATTAGTCATGGAATTCAGTGTTCATGACTAATTCAGCCGCTTCCTTGAGCTGAGATGAATACAAAGAGAAATTATCCTAGCGACCGCTGCACCGAAAACTCGCTGGGCTAGATCGCTTGAAAGCACCTTCTTCAAATGCCAAGCTCACATGGTGTCACAGCTTGTATTGAATGGGCCCCTACTCCGAGAATTCTATCCGGCGGGGTGTACGGGAAATCAAAACTTTTGAGAATTCGCAGTCATGAAATCATCACGAGTCAGATCGACGCCTGTCCCGTAAGACGACCGGCTCACGGGACTCTCCAAAATGGCATTCCGGGCACACCCCTCACGGCGCTGTTTCAGCGGTGAAGCAGTGCACTTGCCGGTTAGACGCTCATTGAAGTTCGGCGTCATTGGAGGTGGTCCGAAGTCACTCTGCCTGCTGGTCACATGCGACAATTCAATGCATGGATACGCTAGCTTCGCTGCATCGTGCCACTCGCTCATCAGCAAATGGAATCGTTGAACTTCGCGACTCTTTAGCTCTTTGGCAACAGGAACAGTCGATTCAGCAATGGTCACCAGGAGAACTCCCCGTTAGCGACGTTGCAGAACAAATCAGCCTTGCTGAATGGTGGATTCGCACCGACGCACAAGATGTCACAGCCGCCGTACGCCTAACAAATACTGACGACCTCATTTGGCCTGACCGCAATCCAGCTGCGGCATATATCCACGGCCTGATGGTTGATCGTTCTCTATCCGGGCAAAGGATTGGTCAGGCTATCTTGAAATGGGCGGAAGAAAAAATTCGAGGCAGCGGTCGCGCTGTTGCCCGACTGGACTGCGTCGCAACAAACGACAATCTACGTAGATACTATGAAGGGCTCGGTTACCGCGAACGCGGAATCATTGAATTCGGGCCTGACTCGACATGGCATCCGGTACTCAGATTCGAGAAGGACATTATTTCAGTACAGAACGTGGACTAGATGCTCGGTGATTTACGGAATCCCGCGGAGCATTTATCCTGCGAGGCTAGTCGACGAACTGGTTCAATCAAGGTTTCCGGTGCGCGTATCTGGCAGGATTCTGTCATGGATAACAACTACCCAGCCATCCCATTTCGTCCCGAACCACGCGACTTCCCGGGGCACCTGATGCCACTGTCCGTGCCAGAGGGGTTACGTCTCGAGCTCAGCCGCTCAAAGAGCGTTGAAGGCCAAGAAGAAAAGTTTGAAGAATGGATGTCCGTTCTCAACGATAGATACGATGAGTGCCTCGCATCAATACCTGCTCAACGTGCAGTTTTTGAAGCGACCTTCCGCCATGAGGAAGCTGATGGTTCAGCATGGATGTATCACCTGAGCCTCACGGGAACCGAGGGGTCTGGTCTCGATGAGGAGCACGCTATTGATGCGACCCACGCAGGATACAGTCGCCAAGTTAAGCAGCCAGGTTGGGAAGAGCTAACACCGAAGTTCATGCTAACCCCAGAGCATCTTCGTTCCGCGATGCTCAGCTGGGCAAAAAGCGGGGAGGAGCCAAAGTAGGGTTTCGTTCATTGCACTCGGCTCTCAGCGCATCCGTAATCCGGCACTTATCTTCAGCTGATTTCATGGAAAATGAGTCCATGAAGAAGTTCATGAAGTCATTGGCAGAAAGAGTTCTCGACAACGTCGGGCCAGGACGCAGACTAGTGGCGATCGACGGTGTGGACGGCAGCGGCAAAACATCTTTCGCAGCTAACCTCATAGCGGAGATCAATGAACGGCCTGTCATCATCATCCACGTAGACAATTTTCTGAATCCAGCTTCAATCCGTCATGCCCGGGGGCGCTCCTCCCCCAAAGGCTTCTGGGAAGACACCTATGACTATCATTCGTTGATAGACCACGTGTTAGAACCACTCAAGGCCAACGGCAACGGACAGTATTCGCCGGCTTCATACGACGTTCAAATGGACAAGTTCAGGTTGGCTGACAAGGCACTGGCCCCATCAAATGCACTCATCATAGTTGAAGGCATGTTCCTCCACCGTGACGAACTAGTTTCACACTGGGATTGCTCAATGTTCCTCGACGTCCCATTCATAGAAACTGCCGCTCGGATGGCAGTTCGCAACGGCAGCAATCCAGACCCCGAGCATCCAACGATGAATCGATACGTCGGCGGCCAGCGACAGTACTTCGAAGCCGCCAAACCGTGGGAACGCGCCACCTTCATCATTGACAACACTGATTACTTGTCTCCGAAGCTTATTGATGCCGGATCAGTTTCAGCTACGCGCTAGAGGATTCGCACTACGGACAGTTCAGTTACGCTGAGTGCTAACCTGACCCTCAACATCTAGTATTCAGATCAGCCAAAGGCAGGATTGCCTTGTTAGCGGCAACCGTCATCACGTATCTGGGACGCTACCTAATCCACGTTTCTAGCGTGCCACGTAGCGATGCTCGGGACGGCCTCGGGTCCCGTAGCCCAACTGCAGCTCCAAGGATTCGTTGGCTACCAGGGCAGCGAGATAACGCTGGGCAGTAGCTCGTGCAACGCCTACGGCTTCTGCCACCTCGGCCACACTCATTGGTTCAGCTGCTTCCTTCACGCAGTTGAGCACCGCCTGTTCGGTGGGAGCAGCACCCACACTCGGGGCTGTTTCTTCACTGCCTTGCAAGGCTCTGAAGAGTCGGTCAACACCCTGCTGATTAAATTCAGTCACACCGGTGAGTTGACGTCGATACCGTGCCCACCCTTTGAGTTTGGCGCTCAAAGTTTTAGCGTCAAAAGGCTTGATAATAAATGCCAGGGCGCCGTGCCGAATGGCTTTGTCAATGTTTTTTGGCTCGGTGGCCGCCGAGATCATGATGGCATCTACGTCCAGTTCACGCAGCAGCTCAATGCCACTGACATGTGGCAAGTACAGGTCCAAGAGTAACAAGTCAGGCTTAAGCGTAGTGACAAGTTTGGGTACCGTGCGCGGGTCTTGGACTGGTTCCAAAGCTTGGAAACCCGGAATGGAATTGACCATCTCTGCGTGGAGGGCACCTACACGAAAGTCGTCATCGACGATCATGACTTGATAGTTTCCATTGGCGTTTTCGCTCATCACTACGCTCCTTCAGTCTTGTTGTTGTTCTCTGGGGTGGAAGGTTCCACCAGTACCGCAGGCAATCGGGCGGCAAACACCGCGCCGTCGGTGCCGTTGCCCGGATCAGCAATCCAGACATCCCCACTGCGGGCCTGTGCCAGTCGCTTGATCAAGGGCAACCCGACCCCGCGCCCATGTTCATTGCCTAGATGCGATCCGGTACTGACATCCCGGGCAAAAATGTCTTCCGTGGTGGTGATGCCGGGACCGGAATCTGCCACCGCCAGGTGCAGCGTTGTCGCCTCGGAGAGCAAATCAATTTCCACCCACGGCTCTCCGCTACCGCGCAAGGCCGCGGTAAAGGCGTTGTCTAGCAGATTGCCCAGCACCGCGGTGGCGTCTTGAGCATCATGAGCCGAGGCGATCTGGCCAAAGAGCATCGATTGACTCGACACCCGCAATTTGATGCCCTGTTCGTGAGCACGGACCGCCTTGGCCGAGATAAATGCCGAAAGATAGGCGTCTTGGATCGCTTCCAGTCCGGGCACCTGTGCGATCTTCGGCCCGGTTTCCATCACTTCACGCAGGTAGGCTTCGGCCTGCTCAATTTTGCCCAAATCAATAAGTCCCAATACCGCGTGCATACGGTTGGCGAACTCATGGCGCTGAGCACGCAAGGCATCAGCCATATCTTGAACCGCATCCAGCTTGGTGCCCAGGGCCTCGATGGTGGTGACATCATGGAGCAGCACCACCTGCCCCAAATCCAGTCCGTCACGGTTCACCTCGTTTACTCGGGCAACCAGTGAATTGCCGTTGGCTTCCAGGCGCACCGGGGCCGGATCTCGTTCTTTAATGGCCTTGACCAACCGTCGGTCCAGACCAGCAGATTCAAAGTGCCGCCCAACTACGTCTTCGAGTTCGGTGCGATGTGGCAGGCCCAAAAGTTGCCGGGCCGCTTTGTTGCGCACGGTGATCCGTCGGTCAACGCCGATGCCCATCACGCCTTCGGTCACACCGTAGAGCACCGCCTGCTGATCACGGACCAGCTGGGCAATTTCGGTCGGTTCAAGTCCCAGCGTCTGGCGTTTGAGTCGGCGCACGGTGATCCGTCCGGCCACCGTGGCCAGCCCGGCAGCCAAGAGGGCAAAGAGCACGATCCAGCTAAACGATTGTAAGAGTGCACCGGTCAGTGACTGGGTGGTCACGCCCACCGAAACCTCGCCGATGATCTGGCCGGATCCGCCATGGATAGGGACCTTGGCGCGCACCGATTCGCCCAAGGTGCCATGCTCCCTAGACACCGCTTCGATTCCGTCCAGTGCCACCGGATCGGTGGAAACCATCTGGCCTATTTCTGCTGGATTGGGATGACTCAGGCGCAGTCCGCGGTCCTCGGTAATCACCACAAAGTACGCCTGTTTTTGTTCCAGAATGGCATTGGCCAGCTGCTGCAATTTCCCGTTGGATAGCTCTTTTTCATCAAGGTCTTCCATCGCCGAGTAGCGGTTCACCTCGTCAACAACTTCCGGAAGTACCGCGACAGATCTAGCGATGGTCAGCGAGGTGTCTTCGGCGCGCGAATACACCCGGTCATAACTGGCATAAAGCGTTCCGGCGGTGACCAGCACGATGAGTACACCAACAACAAGGAACTGCAAACGCATAATGCGCGATGCAAAATGCCTCGAGCGAGGGCCAGAACGGAACATGCCACCCAGCATAGACGCACTGAAGAGCCAACGCGATTTTAAAGAGCAAAAAGATGGTTAAGAACTTAAGCGTTCAATAATCAGCACAAGGCGCGCAACGTGAGCCCCGCCACGTACTTTTGACTGGTGCCCTGAACTTCTGGGTGACACAAAGACGTACCACTCACCGAAATGGAGGTCGGGGCAATGCTTGTTGCACTCGGATTCCTCATGGTCGCCACCTTTATGGCGCTGATCATGACAAAACGCATGACGCCACTTCTGGCATTGATTCTCGTCCCAACCATCTTCGGTTTGTTCACCGGCGCCGGCTTCGGCCTGGGCGACATGATCATGGACTCCATCAAGGACATGTCCGGCACCGCAGCACTGCTGATGTTTGCCATCATGTACTTCGGCATCATGATCGATGTTGGCCTCTTTGACCGCCTGGTTGCTGGCATTCAAAAGCTTGTAGGCAATGACCCGGCCAAGGTAGTTATGGGCACCTCGCTGCTCACCGCAGTCATCTCGCTAGATGGTGACGGCTCCACCACCTTCATCGTGGTCACCGCAGCCCTGCTGCCGATCTACCAGCGTCTGGGCCTGAGCCCAGTAGTACTGACCTGCGTTGCAGGTTTGACCAACGGCACGCTGAACATCGTTCCTTGGGGCGGCCCAACCGCTCGTGCTGCCGCAGCGCTAAAGGTTGATGCAGCTGACGTCTTTGTTCCAATGCTTCCTTCCTTGGGTGTCGCACTGGTTGTTATTGCCCTGTTCGCATGGCAGATGGGCGTTGCTGAACGCCGTCGCTTGCAGCGTGAACGCCCAGAGCTCTGGGGCACCGAATTCGGTGGCGGCAACATGAGCTCCCCAACCGGTGGCACCTCACCAGCTGGCACTTCGTCATCCGGTGGAAACCTTGCTGTCCTTGAAGCTGTAGCCCGCAAGGGGGATGGTTCAGAAGCTGCCACGATGAACGGCACCGTACTGGATCCAAACCGCGAGACCCTGCGTCCAAAGACTTTCTACTTCAACTTGGTGCTCACCGTAGCCATCATGGTGTTGCTGGTTGTTGACGTTCTTCCACTGTCCTACCTGTTCATGGTTGGTACCGCAGTTGCCTTGGTAGTGAACTTCCCGAAGGTCTCCGACCAGGTGAAGATGATTGCAGCGCACTCCAGCGAAATCATCGCTGTGGTCTCCATGGTTCTCGGTGCAGCAGTACTCACCGGCGTGCTCTCCGGCACCGGCATGGTTGATGCCATGAGCCAGTGGCTGGTTGATATCATCCCTGACTCCATGGGCCCATACATGGCAGTTATCACCGGTTTGATCTCCATCCCGGCCACCTTCCTGATGAGCAACGACGCCTTCTACTTCGGCATCCTGCCAGTGCTCACCGAAGCCGGTGCACACTTCGGTGTTCCAGCCGTAGACATGGCTCGCGCCTCGATCACCGGCCAGCCGGTACACATGCAGTCCCCACTGGTTCCTGCCATCTTGCTGCTGGTATCGCTCTCTCGCGTAGATCTGGGCGATCACCACAAGAAGGTATTGTGGCGCGCATTGGTTGTGGCCTTGGTTATGCTTGCCACCGGTGTGATCTTCGGAGCAATCCACATGGGCTAATGCCCGCAGACAGTAATTAGTTCAAAAGCGACGTCCCGCAGTCCTCAATCTTGAGCACTGCGGGACGCCGCATTTTTAAGCGTCAAACCATGAGGGGAGAAAATCCTGCGGCGGATCTTCACCCACCCTGCCGTCGATGGCTTCCCGCAGTAAATCAGCGTGTCCGGTATGCCGGCCGTACTCTTCAATCAAGTCGCAAACGATCCGACGTACCGACAAAAATTGTCCTTCAAAATCCAGGGCTGATTCGGTATCCAACAGGTTGTTCTCGAGGATCTGTTGCGTGATCATTCGACTATTGGCCACCGCTTGGTCATAGAGTTCATAGAGATTTTCAGCTGTTTGAGAGCTGTCTACAGCAAATGGATCGTGTCCCTGAGCGGTGAGTTCCAGCAACACTTCGGGACGCTTTTGTGCAATGAGATAAGTGAATTTCTCATCCTCTACTGCTGCAAGGTGTTGGAGCAGACCGCCAAGGCTCAAGGCACTACTGGGCAGTTGTGCAGTTAATTGCGTGATCTGCAGCCCGTCAGCCTTGTACCTAAAAGTCACCCGCAACCGATCAAGCATGGCAAATAGGTGCAGCTCTTCGCTAGCAAACACTGGCGGTTCCCAAACAGGAAAATCATCCATGGCCTACTCCTGAGGTTGGTGTGAGTTGGCGTACCAAAGTGGTCTCACCGAGCGATGAATTGAATAATGAGAAGTATGCCCGTTACCGCCACCATTTTGGAAGCCTCACAGTGGACGCCCTTGGCCAACCACCACGAGGCCCGCGCGCGTGCCTTCGGTGAACCATTTGTAGACCGACGCATGAAGGGAAAGAAGCATCCGATTGAGGACTTTCTTTTCACTTATTACACGCAAAAGCCGGGTCAGCTGTATCGCTGGCATCCAGGAATGAATGTTGTGCTCAGCGGGGAGCAGGCTCAACAGCGTGCTGATTGGAAGTTCTATCGACCGGTTCAAACCGCCTCGGGCACCGGCTACGAGTTTGATGCACAGGCCTTTGTTCAGGCACGTGCCCGGGCCATAGATTTTGCCCGAGTAATTCTGGCTGGCACCTCGGAACGGGCCGGAAATTTTGCGTGCTTCGGCTTGCACGAATGGGCCATGGCCTACAAATCTGAGGTTAATGGCATCCGTCATGAGTACCTACCCCTGCGCTTGGGCGCAGCGGCTACCGACGAAGTAGTGGAAACCGAAAAAATTCGTTGCACGCACTTTGATGCCTTCCGTTTTTATACGCCACAAGCAGTGGGCCTCAACGAGCTACAGCCCACCCGCGAAACTCAACGCGACCTGGAACAGCCCGGTTGCCTGCACGCCAACATGGACCTCTACAAGTGGGCCTATAAGCTCTCCCCAGCCGTGCCTAGCGACTTGGTTATGGATTGTTTTGAACTCGCATGGGATATCCGCACCATGGACATGCAAGCTTCTCCCTATGACCTGGGCGACTGGGGCCATGAGCCGATTCGTATCGAGACTCCTAGCGGAAAAGCCGAATACGTTCGGCTGCAAAAACAATTTGCCGATAGGGCTGATGTGCTGCGTCTTAGACTGCTGGAAGTCGCCAACAACCTACCGCTTATCGTCCAAGACTAGATCTTGGTTAGGGTCACGGAGCACAATGTTTTTATGGGCACCAATACTCGCCCTAGTCGGGTTCTAATCCATGGATTCATCGTCGTACTGATCTTGGTGGCGACTTCTTGCTCAGCGCCACAGCAACCTTCTGCGCAAACTCAACTGAAAATCATCTTCCGTGCCGACGGTGAAAAAGTTACCGCCCAGCACACCCTGGACTGCAATGGGGAAAAGGCCACCAATACCAGCACTCTGCCCGATGCTTTGGCTGCCTGTGCTTCTTTGGAAAAGTTAACTACCCTAGTAAATTCCTCGCCCAACCCCACTAAAGTCTGTACCCAAATTTACGGTGGGCCGCAACGCGCCCAGGTCTCTGGACTGTTGCGCGGACAAGCGGTAAACCTCGAATTCTCCCGATCCGACGGCTGCTTGATTAGCCAATGGGACGCAGCAAAATTCCTCTTGGATTCCGGTACATGAGGGAAACAAACCACAAATTAGTTGCAAGAATCTACTACAATTAGAAGACTATGGATTTTTTCCTTCTGGTCATCGGATTATTGTTCGCCACTATTCTGATCGTCGGTGTCGGAGAACGCATTAAACTGCCTTACCCGATCCTGATGTTGATATTCGCGTCGCTGGCGGGCTTCCTCCCGTTCATGCCCGAAATGCATATCGAACCAGAACTGATCCTGCCAATATTCCTACCGCCTCTGCTCTTTGCCACAGCGCAGCGAAGCAGCTGGTCGGTCTTCCGACTTCGGTGGAAAGCCCTGATCCGGCTAGCGGTAGTGCTCATTGTGGTCACTGCGGGTACGGTCGCGGCCACAGCCATGGCCTTCACCCCCGTCGTTTCGATCCCATTGGCACTGGCTTTGGGCGCGATTGTTGCCCCGCCTGACCCGGTAGCAGTGGACGCCATTGCGACGAAGGTAAAAATGCCACGACGATTAACTTCGTTGCTGGAAACCGAGGGTCTGTTCAACGATGCCATGGCTATCGTGATCTTCCAGTTGGCTGTTCAAGCCACCGTGGATAACTCAAGTGTCGGGCTGGAGCTCATCCCACAGTTTGTCATCGGTGCTGCTGGTGCAGTGGTCTTGGGTCTAGCCATGGGTTGGGCTATTGGTGCGCTGAACCGCTTTGTTCCTAACCTGGCCGCACGTAGCGCCGCCACCTTGGTGGCCCCCTACGCGGTGTACATGATCGCTGAAGAAGTCCATGTCTCAGGGGTTATTGCAGTGGTGGTCACCGCCCTGGAAATGGTTCGTCGTGACCGTCCTCAGGACTCGGCGGAACGCTTGACCCGTCAGGCCTTCTGGGAAGTACTGGAACTGCTCGCCACCGGTCTGGCCTTCGGCTTGATGGGCATCGAAATGAACCAGGTTATTCAGGAGGAAGGCAGCAACCTGATTGGCTACATCCCGGGTATTGCCGCCATCTGTTTCGTAGTAATCGCGATACGTGCACTGTGGATGTTCGGCACGTATTATTTGCCTAACCGCAGCAAGGCCAAAATCCCCGCACGCAAGGACTCACTGGTACTCACCTGGTGTGGCATGCGCGGTCTGGCAACCTTGGCCCTCGCCTTGGCGCTACCTCATGTACGAGCCGACGGAACGGTCATCGAAGAACGCAACTTTGTTGTGGTGACCGCGTGCGCGGTATTGCTGTGCACCTTGGTGGTGCCAGGTCTGACCCTTCCAGCTCTCATGCGTGTACTGAAGCTGCGCAATAACGAGCAGGACACCAAACGTGCTCGTCGTGCTTTGGCCCGTCGCGCTGAAGCTGTTGCAATGTCAACGCTGCGCAAGAACGTTGACTTGCAGGAGTTACCGGAGAACTACCAGCAGGCAGTACGCCGCCGCATGAACTCATTGCATTCAATCTTGTCTAAAGATCCGGACCCGCACGATGCGATCTCTGATGAAAAATACACTCAGATTCGCGCCGTGATCGCCAAGGCAGATTCGATCCAGGCCATTGCCTTGGAAGCGGCCCGCGACGAGTTGCTCAAGGCTCGCCGCGAACCGAATATTGATCCGCATTTGGTGGACGAGATTGTTGTCCGCTTGGACCGACGCACCGCCACCTTGGACCGCTAGGAGCTCTTGCGCTCCAGCTTGACCATGACTTCGTAGTGGTCAGTCTGCGGGAACATGTCCATTACACGGGCCACCCGAGGCGTGTAGTTTTCTAGACGCTCAAGGTCCCGGGCCAAGGACTTGGCATTGCAGCTGGAATAGATCAGGTGCTGCACATCAGATTTGTTCAGCCACTGCGAAAGTTCAGCTGAGATCCCTCGTCGCGGTGGGTTCACAATCACTGCGTCCGGGGCCCAGCCTGCGTTCAGTGCAAACTCGGTGGCATCTGAGACAACAAAGTGCGCATCGGTGAAACCCATTGATTCAGCGCTGATCTTTGCGGCAGCAACTGCCTCTTCGCTAGTTTCAATTCCGTAGACGGTGCGGCCTTCGCCAGCGGTATGCAGGGCAAAGCCACCGACTCCGCTATACAGGTCCCACACGCTTTCAGGTTCAACGTCATCAATCCATTGGCGTGCCTGACGATACAGGGCCGCAGCGATCTCGGTATTGGTTTGGAAGAAACCTTGTGGACGCAGATGCATTGGCACACCGTTGAGCCCAAATTCCAAGGTGGTGCGACGGGTAAGGATAATTTCTTCCTCACCTTCCAGCACTGCCTTGTGCTCCGGAAGGAAGTTCACCGAAACCACACTGTGGTGCGGCAACAGTTCCAAGAATTGTGGCAGCGAATCGCGCAAGGCCACAAAGTGCTTCTTTGTGCGCAAGACCCAACGCACCATCACCGCTCCGGTGTCCGAAAGTGTGAGGATTACATGCTTGAGCTCACCCTTGCGCTTGGGAACGTCATAAGGGATGAGTTTGAGTTCTTTGATGAATCGCTCAATCACCGGCAACAGTGTGCGCAAGGTTGGCGCAATGACGCCACAGTTGCGCAGGTCCACGCCGTGCCCCTCGGTATCGAGGATGCCGATGGTCGGAGCCTGGGTCGTTCCGGAGATGACCATTTTGGCTTTATTGCGGAAGCCCTGTTCATTGCTTGGTTGAGCGGGCAAGAATTTCAGTGTGTCAAAGTCGGCAAGCAGATGTTGGCAATCCTCAACTTTTGCTTGCAACTGGCGGGCATAAGGAACCGTCATTTGTGTGCATGAGCGGCAACGGGAGGCAGAAAAGTAGAGGCATTCCATGATGTCTACGATTTTAGCGAAGATCTGCTACAACAAACGCCAAGAATTTTTGGCGCTGATTGACCGTAAATTTTCAGCTTCAGCCGATATGCTCACAAAGGAAATCGAAAGTTTCCAAGCGAAATCCCCTATTGGCATTAATTGTCATGGGAAACGGTTGCCGAAACCGCGAAAGGACAGATGGCACTTCTAACCGGGCTCTCCACGCGCCGCCGTGGCATCGCGTTAATTGCGCTTCCATTGGCAGCCGCGATCGGTGCATTCACTGGTTGCGCCCCGTCCTCACCGCAAGCCCAAGGAACGCAGTCCAGCAGCCCTTCGGCAAGCAACGCCCCTAGTGCCTCCAGTGCCACGCCAGCTCCAACCGTCGCTCAAGAATCTTCGACAGCTTCAAAATCCTCAGCGCTACCGTCTAGTTCCGCTTCGCAGGCACCAGTTCAAAGCACGGCGGCCACACCGTCAGCTACCCCCGCAGCCACTAGTGCTCCAGCAACTGTTGCTTCAGCAATTGCTACAGCTAGCGCCACCCCAAGTAGTGCAAGTTCGCAGAGCACCCTCTCACCTTTGGCTTCCGGAGCCGGATCCGGCGAGACTCTGAAATCAGTGGAATCCACCGTGGCGGCTCTTCCCGCCGAATCAAGCAAGCTATTTGCTGCCATCAAGGCCAATAATCTGAAGGGCGTCAAAAAGGTCCTGAAGTCCGGCGTTAATTTGGCAGTCAAAGATGGCTCCGGACGCACGGCACTGATGCAGGCAGTCATTGCCAAAAATGAGCCCATCATCAAGACACTCTTTGATGCCGGCTCCAACCCGAACATCAAGGACAATTACCAGGAATCCCCGTTCTTACGCGCCAGCGCTAACGGTCAAACCGGTGCGCTGCAGATGTTTATCAAGGGCGGCGCCAACGTCCAAGAGGTCAATCGGATGGGTGGCAGCGCCTTGACTGTGGCCAGCGAAAACGGCCAGGTTGCGGCCGTACGAATTCTGTTGCGCACTAACATCAACATTGACCACGTGAATGATCTGGGTTGGACTGCCTTGCATGAAACTATCGTGCTGGGCCAAGGCACCAAGAGTTCAGTGAATATCGCCGAGTTGTTGGTTGCCAACGGCGCAGATCCACGACTCAAAGACCGTACCGGAGCCGACGCTTTCAAGATGGCCCGTGATCGCCAGCAGACGCAGATGTTAACCATGCTGCAGACTGCTAGCCGCCGCTAAAGCTCACAGGGCGTTAACGTAAAACCAAGCATCAGCTTCGCGGACAAAGGTGCTCACCTCATGTTGCGCAGCTGCATTGCCCCCATCAACATAGTGCGCGGCAAATTCCACAACACCACGGGTGGCCTGAGCACCACCAGCACGAGTGGACAGGATTTCTAAACCCGCCCAGCGCATCTGGGGGTCCAAATCCAATTCTTGAGGGCGAGTACTCTCATGCCAGGTGGCCAGAAGATAGGGAACCAGGCCCAGCACAAATCCGCTGTAGCGCGAACGCATCAGTTCTTCAGCGGTTTCAGGCAATACCGAACCGTCCGCCCGTCCGTCATGAAAGCGCTGGCAGCACTGAGCGTAACTGAGCTTGACCGAGTCCAATTCACGGCATGAACACGTTGTCTGACTAGAGTTTTTCACGCTTTCAGAATACGCGTCGCACACAGTTTTGCGCCCCGTGAGCCAAAGATCACATGACTTATATCTAGGGATATCGGCCCGATCAGGCACAGGCACGTCTGGCCGGTCACATTCACGGGTAGACTGTTAGGGCAAGCTCGCGGAGCGCCAAATCCCCCTGGTGTGAGACGGCATCTCCGTGTGGCATTTAACTTAACCTCGCCAACAGGAGATATGCCGGATGCCCCGCATCGTTGTAGATGTCATGCTCAAGCCAGAAATCCTTGACCCTCAGGGCAAGGCCATCGCGGGAGCACTTCCCCGCCTAGGCTTCACCTCCTTCGAAGCTGTCCGCCAGGGCAAGCGCTTTGAACTTTCCGTGGACGGCGAGGTGACCGAAGAAATCCTTGCTCAGGCTCGTGAGGCAGCAGAAACCCTGCTCTCCAACCCGGTGATCGAAGATGTCGTCAACGTCGAGGTAGTCGAAGACTAATGAGCACCGAACTCCCCCTGATTGGCGACTACTCAGCGCCAACAAACGAATTGTCAGGAGCACGCGTCGGCGTGGTGACCTTCCCGGGCACCCTTGATGACCGTGATGCCGCCCGTGCAGTGCGCGCCTCCGGTGCCGAGGCAGTGTCCCTGTGGCACGCCGACACCGACCTGCAGGATGTTGACGCCGTGGTAATCCCTGGTGGCTTCTCCTACGGTGACTACCTGCGGGCTGGCGCGATCTCGCGTTTTGCTCCAATGATGGCCAAGATCGCCGACGCTGCGAACTCCGATGCCAAACTGCCTGTACTGGGTATTTGCAACGGTTTCCAGATCCTCACCGAGTCGCATCTTTTGCCTGGCTCGATGATCAAAAACGATCACCTGAAGTTCATCTGCCGCGATCAGCTGCTGCGTGTGGAGAACAACCAGACCGCTTGGACCAATGGTTTTGAAGCTGGCCAGGAAATCACCATCGTGCTCAAAAACCAGGACGGCCAGTACGTGGCTGACGAGAAGACCCTGGATGAGCTTGAAGCCGAGAACCGCATTGCGTTCTCCTATGTGGGCTGGAACCCGAATGGTTCGCGCCGTTCGATCGCTGGCGTCAGCAACAAGGCTGGCAACGTGGTGGGTCTTATGCCTCACCCGGAGCATGCCATTGAGGTCGGCTTTGGCCCCGATGCCCGCGGCACCGATGGGCTAACCTTCTTCACCAGTGTTCTGACCCACCTTGTTGGAGGAAAAAAGTGAGCCAGGAAGTCACCAAAGAATTCAACATCGACACCGTCGATAACGCCGCCGGCACCCCAGATGTAGAACTGCCTTGGGCAGAGCTGGGCTTGAAGGACAACGAATTTGCCGAGATCGTAAAGATCTTGGGCCGTCGTCCCACCGCTGCTGAATTGGCCATGTACTCGGTGATGTGGTCCGAGCACTGCTCGTACAAGTCCACCAAGAACCACCTGCGCCAGTTTGGGCAGAAGGTCACCGATGAGATGAAGAAGGACCTGATGGTCGGCATGGGCGAAAACGCCGGTGTTACCGACCTGGGCGACGGCTGGGCCGTGACGTTCAAGATCGAGTCGCACAACTCGCCTTCCTACGTTGAGCCATACCAGGGTGCTGCTACCGGCATTGGTGGCATCGTACGTGACATCATCTCCATGGGTGCCCGTCCGATCGCCGTGATGGATCCATTGCGTTTTGGCGCCATCGATCACGAAGACTCGCAACGCGTGGTGCACGGCGTAGTCTCGGGCATCGGCGGCTACGGCAACTCGCTGGGCCTGCCGAACATCGGCGGCGAAACCGTCTTTGATCCGATCTACCAGGGCAACCCACTGGTGAACGCCTTGGCTGTTGGCGCACTGCGCCACGAAGACCTGCGCCTGGCTAACGCCTCGGGTGTGGGCAACAAGGTGGTGCTCTTCGGTGCACGCACCGGTGGCGATGGCATCGGCGGCGCTTCGGTGCTGGCTTCCGAATCCTTCGATGACACCAAGCCTTCCAAGCGCCCTGCTGTACAGGTCGGTGACCCGTTCGCCGAGAAGGTACTGATCGAGTGCTGCCTGGAACTGTTTAAGGCTTCACTGGTTGAAGGTATCCAGGACTTGGGTGCTGCAGGTATTTCCTGTGCAACCAGCGAACTGGCATCCAATGGTGAAGGCGGCATGCAGGTTGAGCTGACCGACGTGCTGCTGCGCGACTCCACCCTGACCCCGGGCGAAATCCTGATGTCGGAGTCCCAGGAACGCATGATGGCAGTTGTCACCCCTGAAAACGTTGACGCGTTCGAGGCTGTTATGGCCAAGTGGAACGTGGAGTACTCCTGGTTGGGCGAGGTGACCGATACCGACCGTTTGATCATCACCTGGAAGGGTGAGGTCATCGTGGACGTGGACCCTAAGACCGTGGCCCACGACGGCCCGGTTTACGACCGCCCTTACGCTCGCCCAGAGTGGCAGGATGCTCTGCAGGCTGACACCTTTAAGTCTTCGGAGGCCGGCAAGAACTTGCCAGCAACCGGTGATGAGCTCAAGGCTGCCGTGCTGGAACTGATTGCCAGCCCAAATATGTGCGACAAGTCCTGGATCACCAACCAGTACGACCGCTACGTTGGTGGCAACACCGCATTGGCCGCCCCGGATGATTCCGGTGTGGTGCGTATTGATGAGTCCACCGGTTTGGGTGTGGCCATCGCTACCGATGCCAACGGCCGTTACACCTATCTGGATCCATACGCTGGCGCTCAGCTGGCACTGGCCGAGTCCTACCGCAACGTTGCTACCTCTGGTGCAATCCCTGCGGCGGTCTCGGACTGCCTGAACTACGGTTCCCCAGAGAACCCAGATGTCATGTGGCAGCTAGCCGAGGGTATCCGTGGTCTGTCTGATGCTTGCATGGTGCTTGGTGTTCCAGTCACCGGCGGTAACGTGTCGCTGTACAACCAGACCGGCGACAAGCCGATCCACCCAACCCCAGTGGTTGCCACCTTGGGCAAGTTCGACGACGTTGCTCGCCGCACCCCTTCGGGCTGGCGCGAAGAGGCCGACGGCCAGGCGATCTACCTGATCGGCACCACCAAGGACGAGCTGGATGGCTCGGAGTTCGCCAACCTGCGCGGTCACCTCGGCGGTGTACCGCCGGTAGTTGACCTGGAAGCGGAAAAGGAACTGGGCGCGATCCTGATCAACGCTAGCCGCGATGGCATGATCGATGCAGCTCACGACTTGTCAGAAGGTGGTCTGGCCGCAGCATTGACCGAGATGGTTCTGCGCTTCGGCGTTGGCGCTCGTGTAGCACTGGATGAGATCAAGGAACGTGACGGCGTAGATTCCTTCACCGCTTTGTTCTCGGAGACTCAGGCCCGCGCCATCGTTGCTGTCCCACGAAGCGAAGAAGTTCGTTTTAAGGATATGACCAGCGCCCGCGGTGTGACCGTGGCTCGCTTGGGCATCGTTGATGCGCAGTCCGGTTCTTTGGAAGTCCAGGGTGAATTCACCGCTTCGGTGGATGAGCTTCGTGAGGCTAACGAAGGCACCATGAAGAAGTACTTCGGCTAATACCCACCGGTTGAAGCCTGATTGGCCCGCCTCCCTTTTCTGGGAGGCGGGCCAATTGCTTTGATGGCCCATGGCTGGGACCCCGCCTACCCGTCAGCCGCACACGACGCCCAGACGCGCGCCTTTCCGCAGTACATTATTTATATAGTTGACACGTCAACAATATTGAGTCATGATTGATGCATCAACTTAATTCGTGGTACGAGGAGCGGGTCATGGACAGCATCGAAAATATCGAATTCGGCATCGACACCTTTGGTGATGTACCTAGCGGAGCCAATGGCCAGCTACTAACTCAAGCGCAAGCCATTCGTGCCACCGTCCAAGAAGCCATGGTTGCTGATCAGGCAGGCGTTGACGTCATCGCTGTTGGTGAGCACCACCGACCTGAGTACGCTATTTCCAGCCCGGAAACCGTACTGGCTGGCATTGCCACCGCAACGGAAAGTATTCGCCTCTCCTCCGGCGTTACCGTCCTATCCTCTGATGATCCGGTGCGCGTTTTCCAACGTTTCTCCACCGTAGATGCGCTATCCAACGGACGCGCTGAGGTCATGCTGGGGCGCGGCTCATTCACTGAGTCTTTCCCACTCTTTGGGCACGATATGGCCGACTATGAAATCCTCTTTGATGAGAAAATCGACCTCTTCCACAAGCTGCTCGACGAGAGGCCTGTTACCTGGCAAGGCACCAAGCGTCCTTCACTAGCCGACATGGACGTCTTCCCAAAAACTGAATCCGGCCGACTGCGCACCTGGGTAGGCGTCGGGGGTTCCCCACAGTCCGTGATCCGCACGGCGCACTACGGTTTCCGAATGATGCTCGCAGTTATCGGCGGCTCACCGGAACGCTTCGCACCTTATATCGACCTGTACCGCCGCGCCAATGAGCAGTTCGGCCACCAATCGACTCCGGTTGGTCTACATTCCCCGGGCTTCGTAGCTGATACCGATGAACTGGCCCGCGAAGCAATGTTTGACGCCTACAAGGAACAGCGCGACCGGATCGGCGCCAGCCGAGGCTGGAGCCCAATGAGCCGCGAAGAATTTGAGCATGAAGCAATCGAAGGCTCGTTGTACATCGGATCGCCTGAAACCGTTGCCCGCAAGATCGCCAACACGGTGAAGTCCCTTGATATCGGACGCTTTGATTTGATCTACTCCGGCGGAGCCGTGGATGCAGGCGCTCGACTTCACGCTGTGGCACTGTACGGAAGCAAGGTCATCCCAATGGTCCGCGAAATGCTTGCCCAAGCATAATCACTTAGCATCACCGACTTTGCAGGAAGGCACGAACATGGAACAGCAAACTATCGGCATTCTAGGTGCAGGAAAGATTGGCACCGCACTGGCTCGGCTAGCCCTCAAGGCCGGCTACAAAGTGCTCATTGCAGGTTCCGGTGACCCCAGCGCCATCGCACTCACCATTCAAATCCTCACGCCAGGTGCAGTAGCCGTTGATGCGCATACCGCGGCTAAAGACGCCGGCATTGTGATCTTGGCTCTGCCGCTGGGAAAGTACCAAAGCATTCCGGTACAGCAGGTGGCCGGAAAACTGGTTATCGATGCCATGAACTACTGGTGGGAAACCGACGGTATCCGTGAAGACCTGAACGGACCAGAAGTTTCCACCAGCGAACTGATTCAAGAGTTCTTGCCCGGCGCCCGTGTAGTGAAAGCCTTCAACCACATGGGTTATCACGAGATTGAAGAGGAATCTCGTGCAGCTGGCGTCGCTGGGCGCAAGGCCATCGCAGTGGCCGGCGATCTTGAAGCAGATCTGGAAATTGTTGCACGAATTGTGGACGAGTTTGGATTTGATCCACTGCGCATCGGCTCGCTGAGTGAAGGTCAACGATTGCAACCGGGGCAGCCAGCGTTTGGCGCCAACCGGCCAGAGGCGCAACTGGCCGATCTCATTGGATCGGCTCAGTTGGCGACCTCCGCCTAACTAAATCAAACTACGCAGGGCCCTCACTGGCTTTATTAGAGCCAGTGGTGACTACTGTTCGGTGCGCCCTCGGGCTGCTGATTCAATAAGGTTATCCCCGGCTAATGCACTGCCGGATTCAATCGCGCTGACCCATTCGGCGCTCGGTGCCACGGCAGCCCAATTGGAGTTCAAAACAGCCATCAAGGTTTCGTGAACTTGCTTGGCGGGGATTGAACCAGCGGAGTTGACGATATCAATAGCGCCGGTGGCATCGGAGAGCACCTCGACCGCGAATCCCAGTGGTTCGGCGGCAGCGGCCGAACCGATCACGCAGTTGTTGGTCATGTAGCCAACAAGGGTCAATGTGTCGATCTCTCGCTCGCGCAACCAAACTTCAAGTCCGGTGCCTTCAAAGATACTGGCGAAGTTCTTAGTGATGCGCAGAGCTGCCGACTCAAGCCGGTCATGAATCTGTGGCTGAAGGGCGAAGGTTGAAGATTCAGGAGCGAAAACCGGTGACCCTGCAGGACCCTGGTGCTGGACTACAACAACAGGGGTATCGGCTTGTTGTGCAGCGTCCATTAGCTGCGCAATGGCTGCTACGGACTTCTCACGCTCAGGGTATTGGATCTTGAGCAGGCCTTCAAAATATTCTTGCTGAGCGTCAATGACGACTAGTGCACGACGTGGTGTGGACATGATGTTCTCCTTTGATTCGGTATAACGGTGGCACCGGTTGGTGCCGTTTTTCAAGACTTGCTGGCGGGCTTGTAGTGCTCTGCCATCAGTTGCACGGTACCTAGCGCGGCGTTCCGCACGTGAGAACCAGTCACTAACATCAGCTCATCGGCGCCAGTTCGCTCTTGCAATTCTTCGAGCCGCCACGCAACCTGTTGCGCTGTTCCTGCGAAGGTACGGTTGGTGTACATCTGAATGATGGCTCGTTCGTTGAGTGTCGCCGAGTAGTCGGCCACCTCTTGAGGGCTCAGCAATTTATAGGATTCGCCCTTAAACATCCGCAGCATAGCCATGGCCCCGGATGCTGCCTGTGCCCCGGCAAATTCGATATCTTCGGAGGCAATGGCACTAAGACTGACCAGGACGTAGGGGTGCTCCAACTGCGCTGATGGAACAAAGTTATCTCTGTAGATACGCAGCGCAGTTTCAATATCAGCCTCACCAAATTGCAGGGCAAACGCATATGGCCGGCCCAGACGCGCCGCTAATTGCGCCGAATAAGGCGAAGAACCCAAGATCCACAGCGGGGTTTGATGCTGCGCTGCCGGCACTTGGTTCTGCTGGTTTTGCCATGGCCCAGGAACGGCGTGCACGGTGCTGTATGGGTGATTCTGCGGAAAGTCGTCGGCCAAGAATCCAATAAGTTCGGCTAGCTGCTCATCAAATGATTGCGCGCTTCCAGTTCCCCGACGAAGCGCTGCTGCTGTTGCGCCATCGGTACCGGGCGCTCGCCCCACCCCAAGGTCTATCCGCCCTGGCGCCAGCGCTTCAAGCATTCCAATCTGTTCAGCAACAATCAACGGTGCATGATTTGGCAGCATGATTCCACCGGCACCGAGCCTGATTTGGCGGGTATCGGCGGTGAGCCTGGCCATCATCAGCGGGGGCGAGGCCACGGATAGTGCGGGCATTGCATGATGTTCCGACGTCCAGAATCGGTGGAAGCCCAGTTGATCCGCTGCCTTGGCAAGATCGATGGTGTCACTCAATCCATCTTGAGCTGTTTGCCCGACGCCTGGTCCGCCACCAGTGTGTACAGACAGAGCGAAAGGCGCAGAGCCAAATCGTGGCGCTGGTTGCAAAGCAAATCTCATTTCTCATGTTTATTTTGACTTTTACCGTGATACTCACCCTAACAGGAAATCACGTTAAAACAAGACTGATACCATGAGAGTATGACTCAGATGCCACTTCCCCCGAGCCCCGGTGCGCAGCAACACAGCAGCATCGATCTGGTCAACAGTGAAATCCAGCTACCCGGTAACAAAACATTCGACGCGCTGGCCTCACCAGAATCCACCACTGACTGGCTGATTGACAGAGAACTCGTACCTGAAGATGCGCAGCTTCAGGAGTATTGCCAGAACCGGCTCGTCACCTTGCGCCAGTACGTGCGCCAGGCTTTTTCGGCAAGCACTTCGGGTACACCAATTGATGAAGTGGCGCTGCAAGGAATCAACGCGGCCTTGTTGGCAGCACCAAATACGCCTTTGCTGAAGCAAGAGGGCGGTAAGGGATTTTTCCGCGCGCTGGAACACCCCGCCACGCAGCTAACTGAACATGCGTTAGCCACACTGGCCGAAGATGCGGCTTCCCTGTTGAGTAGCGACGAGGCCACTCAGTTAGCCCAATGCGAATCAGAGCCTTGCACCAGATATTTACTGCGCACCCACGGCCGCCGGCACTGGTGTTCAACACGCTGTGGCGACCGGGTCCGCGCTGCGCGAGCCTACGCGCGGAAGAAAGAACGGCAAAACTAAGCCCGCTACTCGTTCGAGATTACGAGAGCTGGCCAAGGACCTCGTTCAAGGCCTCAGTGGATGATGGGTGAGTAAAAATCTGATCGCGTAGCGAGCTGGCGGTCATTTTCTGGCGCATGGCTAAAGCCACAAGGTTGATCACTTCTTGGGAATCAACGTGCATGAGCGCTGCACCAAGAATCTGGTCGGTGTGCGCATCAACGACAAACTTGATCACGCCTCGCGGGTCACCGACTATTTTTGGCCGTGGCATGGCGGCAATCTCTGCGACTTTCTTCACCGCAATCTTGACCTCTAAGCCCTGCTCGATAGCTGCAGCTTCGCTTAGCCCAACCCTCGACAATGGTGGCGTAGTGAAGATGGTATAGGGAACAGCCACGCGATCTTCGGTGCTACGCGAACCATCACCTAAGAGGTGATTGGCCAGAACTCGATGATCATCCAGTGATACATAGGTGAATTGCGGGCCACCGTTCACGTCACCCAGAGCATAAATTCCCTCGGCGCTCGTGGCCAAGAATTTATCTACGACGATTTCCCCTCGCTCACCGACTTTTACTCCGGCAGCTTCAAGACCCAGATGACTGGTGTTTGGGGTTCGGCCTAAGGCAATTAATACTGCGTCAGCTTCAAGTTGCTGCGCTTGCCCGTCGAGTTCAAAACTGACCGTTGCGCTGGAATGATCCTGGCTAATCTTAGTGACTTGAGCAGAGCTGATGATAGAAACTCCAGCATCAACTAATGATGACTGAACCTCGCTGGCGATGTCCTGATCTTCTTTGGACAGCGCACGCTCACCACGATCCAAGACGGTAACTTTAGCGCCAAACTGCGCAAACATTGACGCAAATTCAATGCCGACATAACCGCCACCCACAACAATCAGGGACTTTGGCATCTCCGCATGCTGTAACGTCGTGGAGTCATGGACGCGGCCACGAATTTCGACTCCCTCAATTTTTGGTTGGGCAGGAACCGAACCGGTGTTGATGATGATCCGCCGCGCACTCAATTCCAGCTCTTCAGTTTCGGTACTGACCTTTATGGTTCGAGGTCCACTGAAGGTGGCGTGCCCGGTGAGGACCAAGACCGACTCAAGATCATCAAGCATCGAGAAGTTCTTGGCGCGCATCATCGAGGTCAGCTTGTCTCGGCGTTGCACCGCGGCTTCAAAGCGTTGCGGATCAAAATCAGAACCGTGGGCTTGCTCGGCTTCATGAATCAAGATCTTGGTGGGCACACACCCAATGTTGATGCATGTTCCGCCATACATTTGGGCCGACTGTTCAACCATCGCCACTCGTTCACCCGAGCGAGCTAGCGTGCCAGCCAGCGTTTTGCCACCTTTGCCCCAGCCAATAACGATGGTGTCGAGCATGCCTGCCGTGTTTTCTGCGCTCACAATAAACCCTTTGCTGGTGCCTTTGCCTTCTAGCTAGAGTCTTGCGCTAAATTGGCGTTAGAGTCAATCGCCATTAAATTCCCACAATTTTTGTCAGGTTAAAAACTGAGGCGGCCAGCTTCCTCGAAGGAAAGCTGACCGCCAGTATCACCGTGGTGAAGTATTAGATCTTCTTCACGATGGAAGACTTGAGTTCCATGTGGCCGAAGCCGTCCACCTTTGCGGCGATATCGTGATCGCCGGAGCCTGGCTCTAGGCGAATGTTGCGGACCTTAGTGCCGGCTTTCAGTGCACTCTGGGCGCCCTTGACCTTCATGGTCTTGGTAATGCTGACAGTGTCACCATCCTGCAGAACGTTGCCCACTGCGTCCTTAATGACGGTCTCGGTTGGTTCCGATTCCTCGGTTTCAGCGTTCCATTCATGTGCGCATTCAGGGCAAACCAGCAACGCATCAAGTTCGTAGGTGTACTCGCTGGAGCACTTTGGGCACGGAGGCAAAGAATCAGACATGGGGCTAATTTTAGTTACTCAGAACTCCCATTGTCGAATGAATCGAATATCGAATACCGTTGCCAACTTCGGCCCTAGAATCTCCCATTCACCAAGGTGGCCCAAAGCGGGCAGGCTGTTATAAGACCACTTGTTTTGTTTCATCAACCGCGCTCATACTCAGCCATAGGAGCCAAATACTGCGACAGCACTTTGAGGGGGCAGCGCACCAATGTCTAAACACTACAAGCATCGCGGGCACCACGTTTCAAGCGCGATCCCCGCAGGTGAGCGACTGACCTTAGAAGTATTGGCCATCGCCGAAAAAGCTGGGGCCAAGGCTGGATATGCGGTGGCAAAAGAAGAGCTCTACCGCAGCATTGGTAACAACAACGAGATCCTCAACGAACAAGAGACCGAAGAGTTGCTGGCAGCAGCTCAGCGCGCCGGATCAGCAGCTGCGCTGCTCGCCGCCCGTAAGGTGATCGACAAAACGCTTCGAAGTTCTTTCCGTTCAAACGCTGAGCCACAGCTGTCCGCTGATCCTGAAACTGTTGCTACTCAAGTTTCTCCAAAGAACTATGAAGAACCTCTGGCCCAGTACTCCCCGTCGCTCGGAAACTTCCAGGCACCTCGCAAAAAAGTTGAGCAACATGTCCTGACCATCACGCGGATAGAACAGCTCTCTGCCAATATGGTTCGCATCATTGCTGCCGCCCCAGACTTAGCTGGCTTTCGTTCCAACTCGGCGTTAGACCAATACGTCAAGGTCTATGTAGCCGACCCTGAACTTGGCTTAGTACCGCCCTATGACATCCATGCCTTGCGTCACCGACTGCCGCGCGAACAGGTACCCCGCTCAAAGTCTTATACGATCCGTTGGGTCGACACCGCGCTCAACGAGCTCTCCATAGATTTTGTAGTTCATGGAGATCCGGGGACGGTTGGGCATTGGGCAGCACATGCAAAGCCGGGAGAACCATTAGTTATTTCTCCAGCTCGCAGCAAGTCCTCCCCTTCGCTGGATGCTCAATACTATGTGCTTGCTGCCGATGAAGCGGGGTTGCCTGCGATTGCCAAAGTTCTAGAAGCCCTACCGGCACAGGCACAAGGGGTGGCACTGCTCGAAGTTGCCGAGGCAACTTCAATGTTTGACGTGAAACATCCCGAAGGGGTTGTTTTAAGCTGGCTTCCGCGGAATCAAGATCCAGCCGGGCGCAGTCACGTTATCGCCGAAGCGCTACGCACTTTGCCGTTACCAACGGCACCAATCGGGGTAATCGCTCACGCCGAGCGTTCAACGGTCAAGGCCATTAACCACATCACCAAGTACTGGAATCTAGATAAACGAGCAACGCATATCTCTTCATACTGGACCCTTCGCGAAGGCAGGCTAGGAGTCAATCTCCCGAGGCACTCGACCCAGCTATTCTGAGGACCGATTTAGTCGTAAAATGCTATCTCGTAGAATCCGCGCGTCTCCGGGCTAGGTTGTTCTATGATCGTTACTTCAGGGCCGGCCGGGACATCAAATTCCATGCTAAGCTCATCGGCCGGGATTGCGCATTGCGCGGTATCTTCAGCGATCATTTCCTGACCCACCCGCACTTGAAGTTGAACCGCTCCGGTGCCTTGGCAGGCTCACCTGAGAAGATTTTTTGTCCCGAATTGAACTCGATAGATCAAAGTCTCCGGCAGCGCTTCACCCTCGTCGCTAAACCGAAATGTGTTTACCGATGACGCCACCGAGTGGTTACCGTTGACTGCCATGAATTCGCCACCCTGATCATTTTCGATATTCAGCAAACCATTGCCCACTAGAATCGTGTGGCCAAAATTGGCCATTGGCGGAAACCACGACGGGTCAAGACCGGACGATTGTTCTTGCGTGGTCTCTTCAACAACGGACACGGTCGGTTCTTGCGAAGGTTTCAGCTTCGAGACCGGAGTGGTGCACGAGGTGAGAGCACAAACAAGCACAACAGCCACTGGCACAATCCGCTTCATATATTCTCCGAGTCACCACACTGCAAAACTTTCTTTGACCCTATGCCACGACGCCCAGTTAAACAACGGATATTGGCGCACGTAGAGAGCAAGTAATTCGCAGTCAACGGATACTTCACCACAAATTTCCCATAGATCTCACACTGAAACACGTCGCGCAGCCGTCTAAATGGTCCGCTGCGATCCATATAGTTTTCTAGGGGGGCTCTCCCCTACTTTTCGTCGTCGCCCTAGGAGCCGTACCACCGCATGCGTTTGCTGCGCCGCACCATTGCTTTTGCCCTCATCGCTTCATCTATGGTCATGAGCGGTTGCTCAACCTTGGATTCCATCGATCTTTACACAACGCCGGATGCTCAGGCGGCCCCTTCACAAGATTCTGCCAAGCAACGTGCCGGCTACGCTGGCTCCCTGGATCTGTTGGCGAACATTGACATTAAGGGCCGTGCGCCAAAGACCGGGTACGAGCGAGAAAAATTCAGTAATGGTTGGAAAGATCCGGATCACAACGGATGTGATGCCCGCAATGACATTCTGACCCGCGATCTGGAAAACGTGAAGTACAAATCAGCGTCAAGGCCTTGCGTAGTGCTCAGCGGAATCTTTCACGATCCGTATACCAATACAACTATCAAGTTTGTTCGCGGTCAGAACACCAGCACTGCAGTTCAGATTGATCACGTTGTTCCCCTATCCGATGCCTGGCAAAAGGGTGCACAGCGCTGGAGTGAAAAAGCACGCTTCGAATTTGCCAACGATCCGCTAAACCTCATGGCTTCGGACGGACCGACCAACGGATCCAAGAGCGACAAGGACGCAGCTTCCTGGCTCCCGCCCAACAAAAGCTTCCGCTGCGAATACGTCTCACGCCAGACACAGGTCAAAGCCAAGTACGGCGCGTGGATGACAAAGGCAGAACACGACACCATTGAGCGCATTCTAAAATCCTGCGTGTAATTAATGGCTATCGACCCATTGTGCAGACACAGAACTTGGCTATGCGGAGAAATATCCTCCTTAAGACCTATAGTCAACCTGATGGATTTGTGGCATCATGGTGTTTATCAAGCTAATGGTCATTATGTTTTGTGACTGCCAGTAAAATTCTCTGCTGCTAAGGCGAACAATGAAGACTAAGTTGTCAGCTGCCCTTCTGCTGCTAGCAAGCGTCTGCCTTTTTGCGTTTGCCTTGAATACTTCCCATCGCGATGCAGCCATGGGTTGCTGGGTGCTTTCAACAATATTCTTCATTGCTGCAGCGATGCTGCTGTTGGGAATTATCTTGGGTTCTTCTGCGGTCACGTCCCCGGAACCACGAAAAAAACGTCGCCGCTAGAGCCCCAAATTCATTTCGAAGCAATACGTCAGCCCACCGCTGGTGTATTGCTTTGACTATTTAATCGCCAGAAGTCGTAGTCCTTCACGGCAATTTAACACCGAGGCATCGACAGGTTCATATAGATGGGATAGATATGTAAGTAGTCACACTCGTCACTCTTTAGGAGCATCTATGTCTGCATTCAAGCAGATGAGAAAACTCAGTCTCGCATCATTGGCAACACTTTCGCTCGTAGCTACCGGCACCGCTCTTGCGCAGGCAGCTTCCACCGAGGAGCCAACCAAAAGCTCAGCCTCAACCGCAGCAGCAGATTCGGTGACCCTGGACCTTGTGGGAATCAACGACTTCCACGGCCGGATTGCAGCCGATAGGGATTCCGCCGGCGCGGCTGTTTTGTCCGGAGCAGTTACCCAGCTTCGAAGCGAAAACGTAAACACACTTTTCCTCTCCGCTGGTGACAATATTGGAGCTTCGACCTTCGCCTCCGCATCCCAGCAGGATGCTCCTACAATCGACGCATTGGGTGCAGCTGGCCTGGACGTATCGGTAGTTGGTAACCACGAGTTCGATAAGGGCTACGAGGACCTCAAAGGACGGGTAGTTGACAGGTTCGCCAAAGCAACGGGAAAGCCAGGTGCGGACTTCGCGCTAGGCGCCAACGTCTACAAGGCCGGCACCAAAACTCCAGCTCTGAAAGAGTACGCAATCCGTGAAGTGGGCGGGCTATCCGTTGGCTTCATCGGCACAGCAACAGAAGACATTCCGTCCTTGGTTTCACCTAGCGGCATCTCAAGCTTGAGCATCGGAAGCGAACTTGAGGCAGCCAACCGTGTTGCTACCCAGCTCAGCGACGGCGACGACGCCAACGGCGAAGCCGACGTGATTGTGTTGTTAACCCACAACGGTTCAGCCAATGCCGAATGCCCAAGCATCGCTGCCGAAGACACTGCGTACGGAGATCTGCTGCGCAAAGCCAGTGGCAAGATCGATGCGATCTTCTCCGGGCACACTCACAACTCCTATGACTGCTCTATTGCTGGCCCTTCCGGCGAGCGCCCAGTGATTCAATCGCACCAGTACGGTTCCACTCTGGGCAAGGTCAGCCTCGATGTTGATCCTGCTACCGGTGAGGTTTTGAAGTCCAGCAGCGAACGTCTTCCGCTGGCCACTGAAGATTCCGAGGGAAACTGGACGGCAAACTACGCGGCGGATCCAGCTGTGGCGAAGATTGTGAAGGACGCCGAAGACCAAGCTGAAGTTGTTGGCAGCAAGAAGGTCGGCGCAATTTCGGAAGATATCTTGCGTGGTGGGCAGACCCCAGGCTCAGACCGCGGCGTTGAATCTACCTTAGGCAACACCGTGGCAGATATTCACCTCTGGGCCACTTCCAATGAAGACTTCGCTGGCAAGCCAGCTCAGATTGCCTTTATGAACGCCGGCGGTCTTCGTGCTGATCTGCTGTATGGCAAGGACGGAACCGTCACCTATCAGGGCGCCGCAGAGGTCCAGCCTTTCGCTAATACCCTTGTGACTTTTAACCTCACGGGAGCTCAGATCCGTGAAGCCTTAGAACAGCAGTGGCAGCCTGAGGGCTCTGAACGTAACAAGCTGCAGCTGGGTATTTCTGAAGGTCTGGCTTACACCTACGTTGAGGATGCCCCAGCAGGCAAACACATCAAGAAGATCACCTTTAACGGCAAGCCGCTGGATGAGTCGGAGACCTTCCGCGTAGCCGCCAATGCTTTCTTGGCTGGCGGTGGCGATAACTTCTTGGCCTTCGCTGAGGGCACCAACCATTCTGATTCTGGTCAGGTTGACCTTGATGCCACCGTGAACTTCTTCAAGGCTCACGATGTAGTCTCGCCATCTCCACTAGGCCGTGCAGCATTGGCTGGCACCGACTGGGCCAAGGTTGCGCTTGCGCCAACTGAAGCAACCGCTGGTGAAAACGTTACGGTGACGGTCACCGGTTTGGAAGAAAACGCGCAAATCTCGGCTTCTGCTTTTGATGGCGCCGTTGAGGTTGCTGGCATCCCGGCTGCGGATGCATCCGGAACCACCAAGTTCCAGCTTCCAGTCGAAAGCTCTGTAGCCCCTGGCGACTACCAGCTGATTGTTTCGCAGGTACAGCATGAAGACATTACAACTGACTTCTCGGTCGTTGCAGCGCCAGTACAGCCGACCCCGTCGGCTTCGCCGTCAGCTACGCCTTCGCCGTCCGAAGATGTAACTGAAACACCGGAACCTTCCGAATCTGATTCTTCAGATGATCCATCCTCACCATCTGAGGATGACTCTGATTCTCCGGAGCCGACTAATAGCTCAGCGCCAACCAGCGACTCATCTTCCCCGTCAGAGGACGATTCGAAGGATAACTCCTCGGATGATTCTCAGCAGCAGGACACCGAGGATTTGGCCGATACCGGTTTCACCGCTGGCTGGATTGGCATCGTTGCAGGAGTCATTGTCTTGGCAGGCATCATCTTGCTACTGATCCGCCGCTTCGGCAACAAGGCCGGACGCTAGAAACAGCCGGACATGAACGAAGGGACGTAGCCACGAATTATCTCGTGGTTACGTCCCTTCACTGTTTGGGAAATTAGTCGATGACCAATTCGCCCATGGAATCCCAATCGTCGCCTTCAACCTTGCGCGAGATGATCTTTGGAGTAGAAACTAGCAGCGGACGCATGGACTCGATGCCAGCTGCGAAGTGTGCGGAATTTACGTGGGCAGAAGCTGCCTCGTCATCACGGAAGGCTTCAACAAGAACGAACTCGTTGGGATCCTCCACGCTCACGGACCAATCGAACCAGAGGTTACCTTCTTCGGCGCGGGTGGCCTTGGTGAACTCTGCAACGTGATCCATGAAGTTCTCGGTGTTTTCTGGCTTTACCTGATATTTAACAACGATGAAGTACATGCCTCTAGTATAGGGCTCCGTGGCTAATGGTGTCTTGCAAACGAATGTATTCTTTATCCCTCACCGACATGCCCTCGACCACAAGATCATAGCTATCTTCAATGAGTTCTCGCATCAGTTCAAGGTCTAAACCAGATCTGACGGTATTCCAATGCTTTTTGTTCATATGGTAGCCAGGCGTGATTTCCGGGTGCTCGCTGCGTTGCTGATCTGACAACGCTGGCTCGCATTTGAGGTTCAACGCTGGCTCACCTTGCAGGCTTATCACCATCGCGAACATTTTTGCCTTGCTCGTGTCCCGCCCCGAAACTTTAAAGACGGTGTATTCGGGACCGAAAGGATAATCAGCGAAGGAACAAGGCAGGCTCAAACACAGCTTCGCCCATGCTTGTTCGAGTACTTCTTGGCTTTTATCGTTTGTCATTCTCGCCTCGACTACTGAAACGGGTACTCAATTTTGGGGCAGGTATTCATGACAACATCGAGCCCAGCACGCTTGGCACGTTGGGCAGCGTCTTGATCAATGACACCTAGCTGCATCCAAATAGCTTTGGCCCCGATCTCAATTGCCTGGTCGACGATATCGCCAACTTTTGACGAGTTTACAAAGCAGTCAACAACATCAACAGGTCCTGGAATGTCGGCAAGCTTTGAATACCCTTGCTCCCCCATCACATCCTGAGCATCTAGTGAAACCGGGATGATTTGCATAGACAGTTCATCACGCAGGAATCGTGCAATGGACGGAGCTACTCGGGTGGGATTGTTGGTGAGTCCAACTACTGCCCACCTGCCCGGGGTACTCAAGATCCGACGAATCACCGCGGGATCATTTACGTGACTATTGTGCATACGCGCCACATTACTCGCTCCACCTGCGACACTGCATAGTTTGATAATCCTCAGTTGGTCAGCAGCGATCCTTGACCTGAGACTGCTGACCTCACTGACGTGATCCTTCTACTTCTGCAGTTGGACGTCTGCCTCGGTATCTGCTGCGCTCAGCGAGGAAAATGCTCCCCGATACTGCGCCGCAGGATGGTTCTGTGGCAGGTAGTCTCCTCGTCCAAAGATTTTTTGTCGCAGGCTACCCTGCTCATATTCGCTTTGTGCCAGACCTCGTCGGCGCAACTCAGGGATAAGTCCTTCAATGAAGTTGTCGTAGGAGCCAGGCAGCACATGGTTCATGATATTCAAGCCGTCAATTCCTGCATCCTGCCAGCGTTCAAGCTCATCAGCGATACTTTCTGGGGTACCCACGATTTGCTGCGCCTTGGCCCGGTAATGGGCCAAGTCCTTCAGCGTAGGATTGCCGCCCGGGACAGAAGCTTTGATCGCTTCAAGTACGCCTTGGGCACCCTGGGTCTGAATGTCTCCCAATGGGGTGTCCAGATCCAACCCGCCTAGATCTACTCCCAGACCGCCACCAATGTGCGCGACAATCGCATCTAGATCCAAGTACTCGTCGTATTCGGCTTCCAAGGCTTTGGCTTCAGCCTCGGTGGATCCAACAACAAAGGACAACCCTGCGAAGACTTTGATGTCTTCTCGCTGGCGTCCTGCAGCAACGAGATTTTCAGTTAGCTGAGCGTTTTTCTTTGCAACATATTCTGCGTGCGGTGCGAAGAGGAAGGTTGCTTCTGCGTGCGTTGCTGCGAACTGCGAACCGCGCGCTGATGATCCAGCTTGGAAGAGGAACGGCGTGCGTTGTGCGCTGGGCAAAGCAAGATGTGGGCCATCAATTTGGTAGTAGTCCCCACGGTGATTGATCTTGTTGACCTTGGACGGATCAGCATAGATTCCGTTGACCTTGTCGGCCAGCAACGCGTCCTCTTCCCAAGACCCCTCCCACAGCTTGTAGGCAGCTTCCACATACTCTTCAGCCCACCCGTAGCGGTCATCGTGAGCTACGAGGTCCTTGCCACCAAAGTTGCGGTGTGCATTTTCTAGAACGCTGGTCACGATATTCCACGCAACGCGGCCCTGCGAGAGGTGGTCAAGGGTTGAAATCTGTCGGGCAAATTGGAAAGGGTGACTCTGAATGACAGAACTGGTCATGGCCAAACCAATATCCTTGGTGCTTGTTGCCAAGGCAGAGAGCAGTACCAGCGGATCATGGCTAGGAACCTGTAGGCCCTTGCGTACGTGGGATGCCCAACCACCCTCATGATCTCCATAAAGGCCCACAACATCGGCAAAGAACAACGCATCAAATTTGGCGTCTTCCAGCTTCTTTGCCAAATCCACCCACAAATTCAGTTCATTAAAACGGTGCTGCTGCGCTTCTGGGTGACGCCACATGCCACCAAGAATGTGGCTTGAGGTATTCATTAGGAATGCTGAGAGCAGCAAACGTGGACGTGATTCAAAAGTTCCCATGATTACTTCCCTGCTTTTGCTTCGCCGATAGAGTTCAGGCCATTTGGCACAGTGCCGTTGATGAAATAGTCGCCCACAGAGCGAGCCTTGAAGGCTACCGGGTTGTGGGTCGCAACTGTGCGTGCATTGCGCCAGAAACGATCTAACGATTTAGAGGTCGATACCGCTGACGCGCCGGTGACATCAAAGAGTTCGCTGGTGGCATCCAAAATCAGCTTTGGTGTGGTTACGTGAGCTTGTTGAACTGCCAACTCTGCACGCAGGTACGCAGCATCAGAATCCAAAGCCAGCTGCGGATCTAGGGCCGCGTCTAATTCGCGGGCTGCTGTGGTGACTATGCATTCAGCAGCAAAAACATTCGCCGCCAAGCGTCCAACCAACTCTTGAATCTGCGGATCATCCTTGAACAAAGAACCCGAACCGGTGTTAAAGGTGCGGGTACGCGTAGCTACGATCTGTGCTGCCTCATTGCGGGCGGCCTTACCGATGCCTACAAGTACCGACAGTAGACACAGTTGGAAGAACGCAGGTTCCAGAGTAGATGCGATTTTACGCTGAATAATGTTCTCGGCCTGAACCGGAACATCAGTGAATATGGCAGTACCGGTACCGGTCAATGGCTGGCCAAACCCATCCCAATCATCCAGGATTTCCACCCCGTCAGCGTTCCGGTCAACGATGGCGTACTGACGCCCTTCAACACCTTGCGTACTGGTCATGACCACAACCCAATCAGCAAAAATCGATCCGGTGGTGTAGTACTTTTCACCGCGCAAGACCCAGCCATCAGCGTTCTTCACGAGCTTGGTATTCGTGGTGCCTAATGCGTTGCCGCCACGTTCAGTTGCAGCGTTGCCAAAGATCTGACCATCCAGCACCCGTGGGAACCAACGGTCCTGAAACTTCTCGGGTTGCAATGCGATGGTCTCTACAAAGGCGAAATGGCTGCGCAACAAATGAGCCACATTGGAATCTGCCGTGGCAAGTTCAATCAGCAAACGGAAGAGGTGCTCGTGACTGACTGGTGTGCCACCGTGACTTTCAGGTACGCGCAACGTGGTAAATCCTGCGTCCTTGAGCCACTGCACCTGCTCAAATGGCAGAACACGGTTTTGTTCGCGTTCTCGGCTTCCCTCAGCTATTCGTGCGAAAACTTCACTGAAACGCTTGAGCAGTTCCTGGTAGTGGCTCTCTGTTGTTGCCGCGGCGATTGTCGTCATTGCTTCTCCCTGCAGGACATCGGTATCTAAGTTCAGTATCAAAAAGTAGTGGCCCCACGACGCGGATCAACTATCGTCGTGGGGCCAAGGCCTACTTATTCCAGGTGGCGAAATCTGCTTCCAGGTCGCGGGCCCATGGGGTGCCTAGAGCGCCGTCAAGGTAATCTGCGTACCACTGCTTGACCTCATCTGAGTGATAAGCCTCTTCAAGGACTTTGCCCTTCTCGGTATCCATGAATCCAGGTTTGGCACCAATGATGTTGATGTATGGAAGTGCTTCTTCTTCCTTTTCAAAGAGCAACGCGTCGTCTGGGTTCAGACCAATCTCGGCGCCGAGGCGAGCAAAGAGGAATCCGGCGTCAACGTCCGGCAGAGTCTTGGACAATGACTGCTGATCAACTTCAACAAACTTGAAGTTCTTTGGGTTCTCCAAAATGTCATTCTGCGACAGGCGAATCACGCTCTTGTTTGGCGTGACCTTCAATACCCCTGCCTTATCAAGCAGGGCCAATGCGCGACCATTATTAGCGGTATCTACAGGCAATGCGATGGTGGCACCGTTAGGCAGTTCCTTGATGGAATCGTACTTTTTCGAGTACACGCCGGCTGGTGAACTGTACATGTAGAAGGCTGGATCCACATCCACGTTCTGGTCCTTCTTGAACTGCTCAAGGTAGGCACCGTGCTGGAAGAAGTTCGCATCATACTCACCGTTAGATACCACGTGGTTTGGCTGCACGATATCGGTGACATACGTGGCATCCAGCTTCCAACCCTTCTCAGCCAGTAGCTTCTGAGCGATCTTGGTGGGCTCCTGCGACGGAGCCGATTCGGTGACAATGATCTTGATGGTCTTGTCCCCAGTTCCGGAAGCTTCTCCGCCTCCGACCAGACCACATGAGGTTAGTCCTAAGAGTGCTGCCGAGCCAGCGGCGAAGGTCAAGAAAGTACGACGAGATACTGCCATGATGTTTTCCTTAGATAAAGTGCGAGTTGAGAAGAAGTGTTTAGCGTTTGTCTGCTGCACGCGAGAGCCGAGTACCAACAAACTGAACTGCGTGCACCAGCAAGATCATCAGAATGATCGCTAGGAGCATGACGCCGGTTTCGTAACGGTAGTAGCCGTAGCGGATAGCAAAATCGCCAATACCTCCGCCACCTACCAGACCGGCCATCGCTGAGTACGAGATGAAACTGACCGTCATGATGGTGATAGATGAGAGCAGTGCAGGTCTTGCCTCGACAAGTAATACTTCGCGAATGATCTGTCCGCGGGTAGCACCCATGGCCTGCGCAGCTTCAACAACTCCATTGCCAAGCTGGCTGATGTTCTGTTCCACAAAACGTGCAAAATAAGGAATCGCGTTAATCGTCAGCGGAACAATGACGGCAGCAGTTCCAATGGTCGTTCCCACCACAAACCGGGTGAACGGGATGATGGCAATCAGCAAAATAAGGAATGGGAAGGAACGGATGGTGTTCACTATTCCGTCAACAATCTGGTGCAACCGCGGACGGGGACGCAGACCATTAGGCGACATGGAGAACAGCCAGATCCCCAGTGGCGTTCCGAGCAAAATTGCAATTGGAATGGCGACCAGAAGCATGGCGAAAGTTTGTGCCATGGCCACCCAAATTTCCGGGGCCAGTTCAACAATTCGGTCAAAGTTAAAAGCTGCTGCACTGCCGTTGCTCGTGCCCAGCACTAGTGAAGATAAGTTCATTGGTAATCCAGGTTCTTTATACGCGCGCTACGTGGGCAGCTGATGAGGATGAAACGGGTTTTGGGCTGCGGTTCAACGTAATTTCATCGCTGATCAGATAGCGTCCGATAGGCGTCGTGGGTTCAAAGCCAGGCTCTTGCAACTCATTCAGGGCGAACTCTTCAACTACTGAACCGTCTTCCATCACCGAGACGCGGTCTGCGATGGCCTTAATAACGTTCATTTCGTGCGTGACAATAACTGTGGTGATTCCGAGGCTGGCGTTGATGTCGCTGAGGTACTGCAGCACCGAGGTCGTGGTTCGCGGATCCACTGCACTGGTCGGTTCATCGCACAAGAGGACTTTTGGCTCGGTCACCAACGCTCGTGCAATGGAGATGCGTTGCTTCTGACCGCCTGAAAGCTGTCCTGGGTATGCGCTGGCCTTGTCAGCCAAATCAACAATGGCCAAAGCTTCCAAGGCGCGTTCGCGACGCTCGTTTTTTGCTACACCAGCAAACTTCAGATTCAGTTCCACGTTCTGCAACGCGGTGCGATTGTTCAGCAGATTGAAGTGCTGAAAAATCATTCCGATTTCATGTCGTTGCTTACGCAAATCGCCATCGCTGAGTCCGGTAAGTTCCACGTCATCGACAAAAACCTGACCGGAGGTTGGGCGCTGAAGTAAGTTGATGTTGCGCAACAGCGTTGACTTGCCAGCACCGGAGAAGCCGATGATCCCGTGAATGCTTCCGGCTTCAATGTTCAGGGTCACGTCTTTAACTGCCGTGAATTGATCCTGGCCATTGCCAAATGTTGTTGTTACGTTCTCAAGACGAATCATCATCGCTCCTTTACTGCTTGGTTATACGGAGCGTTCTTCACGAGGAAATCCTGTCTTTAAACAGACTTTCCCGTCGCGAAGTGAAAGTACTCCATCGGTCCTGGCTGTAGCACCGCTCCCTTACGGGTGGTTGCTGCGACGTCGTTGAGCCAGATCTCTCAGTCGCTCTGGATGGTGTGTGTTCGGTTGTACGGTCCGAACGATTTAAGTCTGTCTTCCATGGCCATGACCGAACAATAATTACGTAAACGGAAGTCATGAAGTCACCAAAACTTACTCACAACGTCAAAAAATTGCTTTGGTCTGCGTAGCAATTCTTCACTTTCCTCAAAGGTTTCGAATCAAGACGACGACCCTTGACGTATTGATTCCCCTTTTGGTTTCATGCGCACGACTGACCGTCGGGAATTGAACCGCGAGGGACGTGGTTGTATTAGTTTGCAGACCAACGAGAGGACAACATGAAGATTGCAATTGCAGGAGCCACCGGACAGCTGGGCCAACTGGTTATCAACGCACTATTAGAGCGCGGTGCAGATCCTGCACAACTGGTTGCCCTTGGACGTTCTGAAGAAAAACTCGCTCCTCTGGCGGGCAAGGGTCTGGAGACCCGCGCCGCTGACTACAACGTCGAGGCAAGCCTGGTGTCAGCTCTCGAAGGCGTAGACAAGTTGCTTCTGATTTCAGGTAGCGAAGTTGGCCAGCGCATCACCCAGCATGAGAACGTCATCAACGCTGCCCAGCGCGTGAACGTATCGCTGATTGCTTATACCTCTATTGCCAATGCCCTGACCGGCAACATGAAACTGGCGCAAGAGCATGTGGCTACCGAACAGTTACTGGCGGGCTCCGGCATTGAATACGTCTTGCTACGCAACGGTTGGTACACCGAAAACTACACCGATCAGCTCCTGGGCTACCTCAACAGCGGCGTAGTTCTCGGCGCCGCAGGTAACGGCAGGATCAGCGCCGCCCCACGTGCCGACTACGCAGAAGCAGCCGCAGCGGTATTGCTCTCCGAAGAAAATGAGTCCGGCAAGATCTACGAACTTGGTGGCGACAAGGCCTTCACCCTGAGTCAGCTGGCCGGTGCCGTGGGCGCCGCCGCCGGCCAAGAGGTCAATTACCAGGAAGTTGAACCAGAGAAGCTCGTTGCGATCTACACCGAATCCGGCGTGCCAGCACAGTTTGCAGACATCCTGGTTGATACCGACGTGCAGGTTCGTGACGGTGCCCTGGAAGTGAACTCGGCAGATCTTTCCCAGCTCATTGGCCGTCCAACCGCATCGTTGGGTAAGACCATCAAGGAAGCTCTGGCTCAGTAAACTAACCAGCTGCACCAACGCTGAAGTGGGCAGTGATCCTCGACTGACTAGTCGGGGATCACTGCCCACAGTTCTAACGTCATAACTATAAATATTGTGATCACTTGCGCGGAATTACAACGCTTCTAAAAAGATGGCTCGTGTCACACCCCTAGCGCTTCGAGCACTTCCCGTAAATTGACGCATACTTCATCCCCACCTCTTTCAGGAGATCAGAGTATGCAACGATCAAGTTTGCGCGCTTTGGCTGGCGCAACGATTCTTTCTTTGGGACTAGGAGCTTTCACAGTCCTCCCGGCGAGCGCTGACCCAAGGCACACAGAAAAGACCCCGACTGCTACCGGTACCGGAGGCGCAGTAGCTTCCGTGGATCCAGAAGCTTCGGCAGCAGGACTCGAAGTATTGCGTAAGGGTGGCAACGCTGTTGATGCCGCGGTGGCTACCGCTGCAGCCCTTGGTGTCACCGAACCCTACAGCGCTGGCATTGGCGGCGGCGGCTACTTCATGTACTACGACGCGTCCACGGGCAAGGTCAGCACCATCGATGGGCGTGAAACCGCGCCGGCAGCAATACCGCATGATGCCTTCATCGATCCGGCTACCTCAAAGCCCTATAACTTCACCCCCGAACTGGTCACCAGCGGTGTAGCAGTAGGCGTTCCTGGCACCGTGGCCACCTGGCAACGGGCGCTAGATAACTGGGGTTCACAAAGCCTCAAGCAGGTTCTCAAACCGGCAACTCAGGTCGCCTCGCGAGGCTTTGTGGTGGACAAGACCTTCCATGAACAAACTCAAGATAACAAGGAACGCTTTGCTGCTTTCAGCTCAACCAGCGATCTCTTCTTGCCTGAGGGTGATGCCCCAAAGGTAGGCACCATTTTCAAGAATCCAGAGCTGGCCGACACGTACCGGCTGTTGGCAGCCAAGGGTCCAAAAGCTTTCTACCAAGGTGATCTTGCTTCAGAGATTTCCCAGACCGTGCAGGCTCCACCCAAGGTGGAAGATACCAAACTGCCAGTACCCGCTGGCTACGTGAGCACCGAAGATCTTGCCAACTTCAAGGTCGCGGAGCAGGAGCCCACCACGGTGAAATACCGTGGACTAGATGTTTATGGCATGGCCCCATCCTCTAGCGGTGGAACCACCATTGGTGAATCACTGAATATTCTGAGCAATTTTAACCTTGCATCAATGGAACCAGCCGACGCGTTGCACCACTACTTTGAGGCCACCGCGTTGGCTTACGCTGACCGTGGTAAGTATGTGGGAGATCCTGCCTTTGTCGATGTTCCCACCCAAACCTTGACCAGTAAGCTCTTTGGTGCCGACCGTGCGTGCGAAATCGATCCAGCTAAGGCCGCCACTAAGCCGGTGGCTCCGGGTGATGTCGCAAACTTTGATGGTCAGTGCCCAGCAAGTACTGCTGAGCCAGCTAAGGAGCAAGACACCGAGAACATCTCCACCACCCACCTGTCGGTGGTTGACCGTTGGGGTAATGCGGTCGCGTACACGCTGACCATTGAACAGACCGGTGGTTCGGGCATGGTAGTTCCAGGCCGTGGGTTCTTGCTGAACAATGAGCTCACCGACTTCTCCACCGTTTATGATCCGCAAGATCCAAACCGTCTTGAACCAGGTAAGCGTCCGCGCTCTTCGATGGCGCCAACGATTGTTTTGCAAGACGGCAAGCCAGTTATGGCCATCGGTTCCCCTGGTGGTTCCACCATCATCACCACGGTGTTGCAGACCCTGCTCAACCGCTACGATCTGGGCATGAGCATCAGTGAGGCGATTGCTGCACCTCGTGCTTCGCAACGCAATACTGCCGCGGTCACCGCGGAACCTGAGTTCATCTCCAAATACGGTTCAGCGATGGAAGCCTTCGGTCATAAGCTCACTCCTGCCGGAGATTCCTTCACCCCGCAGGCAGAAATTGGTGCGGTGGAAGCCGTAGAAATCAATGCTGACGGAACGCTGACGGCGGCAGCCGAACCAGTGCGCCGTGGCGGAGGTTCTGCCCTGGTGCTTGACCCAACCAAGTAAGTTTCTAACGCAAAAGCGTGGAGGCGTTGTTCACTTGAGTGAACAACGCCTCCACGCTTTGTAGCTAGCTAGGCCTTAGGAACTTTAGCTCTTGGCAGCCAAGCGATTGCTGATCTTGTACTTTGCAGCGCGGTGAGTTTCCTTCACGCGGTCCCCGGTACCGAAGAGCTTGTTGCGCAGCGAACCGTCGGCGTACTCACTCTTGTAGGCACCACGAGCCTGTAGCTCAGGAACTACGTACTCAACAACATCTTCGAAGGTTGCCGGGGTCACGGCGTAGGCGAGGTTAAAACCATCAACGTCGGTGTAGTCCACCCAATCAATGAGTTTGTCTGCAACCTCTGGGCCCGAGCCAACGGTGATTGGACCGAAGCCGCCAACACCAACCCATTCAGCAAGCTGACGGATGGTCCATGGGTTGCCGTCATCGCCGCTGGCCTTCTGGAAGGTCTCCACCGAGGACTGGATGGCGTTGGACTTCACGTTGGAACCCAGTGGCTCATCGGGATCCAACTCGGAGAGGTCAACACCCATCCAACCGGAGATCAGTACCTGTGCACCTTCGACGTCCGCGTAGGACTTGTAGTCTTCGTACTTGGCCTGAGCCTTTTCAGAGGTCTCATCGGTGATGATGGTCTGCATGGCGAAAATCTTCACATCGTAACGGTCGCGGCCAGCAGCCTCAACAGCGTCACGAATCTTGGTGACCGTAGCCTTGAGGATTTCGCGGGTAGGGCTGGTAACAAATACTGCTTCAGCGTTCTGTGAGGCGAACTTGATGCCACGTGAAGAAGCGCCGGCCTGGTAGATCACCGGGGTGCGCTGGGTGGACGGCTCAGTGATAGCAATACCGGGCACCTTAAAGTACTTGCCCTCGTGCTCAATATTGTGCACCTTTTCCGGGTCCGTGTAGATCCCGGTTTCCTTGTTGTTCTGAACCGCGTCATCTTCCCACGAGCCTTCAAGCAACTTGTAGACCACTTCGAGGTATTCGTCGGCGTGGTCATAACGCTCGTCGTGTTCCATCTGGTCTTCTTGGCCCATATTGCGGGCGGCCGAAGGCAAGTAACCGGTGACCACGTTCCAACCCACACGACCATCGGTGAGGTGATCCAAGGTAGCCAGACGACGGGCAAAAGCATATGGGTGCTCATAGGCGGTTCCGGCGGTGACGCCGAAGCCCAAGTTTTCAGTTACTGCAGCCATGGCCGAGACCAGCATCATCGGGTCATTAACCGGTGCCTGTGCGCCCGAGCGCAGTGGGGATTCGTTGGTGCCGTTAAAGACATCGTAGGTACCTAGTACGTCGGCAATAAACAGGCCGTCGAACTTACCCTTTTCTAGCACCTTCGCTAGGTGGGTCCAGTAGCCGATGGTGTTGTACGTTGAGGCTTTGTCATCTGGGTGACGCCACAGACCTGGCGACTGGTGCACCACGCAGTTCATGTCGAATGCGTTGAAGAGAATTTCGCGCTTCGTGCTCATAGGTGTTCTCCTTGCCGTGAATCTGTATTGGTGAAATTAGAAATTAGGCGCTTAGGCGCCGTAGTTTTGGTTGTTGCTGTCTTCGCCGGTGACCAAGAGACGTTGAGGCTGAACCGCATTGATTTCGTAGTCCCCCACGATGCGCGCCTTGTACATGGCCGGGTTGTGGGTGGCGATGGTTCGTGCGTTACGCCAGTGCCGATCTAGGTTGCACACAATGCTGGTTGATGAGGCCCCTAAACCGTCAAAGAGTTTGCTGGTTGCTCCGAGCACCAACGGTTGCACGATGGTCTGGGCGCGGTTAGCCGATAGTTCACAGACCGCGTAGCGTTCCTCGTCGTTCAGTCCTGGGTCTACCAGTGCTGCTTCAACTTCTAGTACTGCGCCAATCACTACCGAGTCGACGGCGAAGGACTCTGCTGAGACTTCGCCGACCAGCTGAAGTACCTGTGGTTCGCGGTAGGCCGGAACGCCGGTGCCGGTGGTGAAGATGCGGGTACGGTTCTGGACCGACTGGCGCAGATCGTTCAGCGCGGCGCGGGCAATACCTGCTTGCACTGCGGTGAGGACCAGCTGGTAGATCGCAGCTTCGGAGTCGTTAGTTGCCTGTGGGATAAAACAGTCCACGGGCACCTGATGGAACTCGGTGGTGCCGGTACCGGTCAGCCCCTGACCAAACCCATCCCAATCGTCAAGGATTTTTACGCCACTGCGTTGGGTGGAAACGACGGCAATCTGCCGGCCAGCCTTTTCTGGATGGGCCACTGCCACTGCGGTCCAGTCGGCAAAGATGGTGCCGGTGCAGTAATACTTTTCACCGTCAACTAGCCAGCGGCCCTCAGACTCGGTGACCTTGGTGTTCAGCGTACCTAGTGCGTTGCCGCCACGTTCGGTGTACGCATTGCCGACAATCTGACCGGCAGCAATACGGGTAACCCACTTGTTGCGCAGCTCTTGATCTTCAAGAATCAGAATGCTCTCCACAAAGGCGATGTGTGCTCGCCAGAGCTGGCCAACATGGGAATCAGCCTCGGAAAGTTCAATCAGCAGGCGGAACACGTCAACCAGACGTGCGCCGTAGCCGCCCTCAGAAACTGGAATGCGCAGCGCACCAAAGCGGTCGCGGTTCAGCAGGCCCACCTGTTCAAAGGGAAGCACGCGGTTGCGATCGCGGTCCCTTGCGGTAGACGCGATCTGCGCGAATACCGGACGGAAAATTTCAGCCAAACGGTCATACTGTTCATCCGCGCCCGGACCGGGTGTGACTTTGAGTAGTTGCCGGGTAGGCAGTTGCTCTTCGAAGTCATCTAGTCCCATGGCGCTAGCCTGCGAAGGATCGCTGAGCTGGTTGAAGTCCAAACCGGAAGAGTTCGGCGACTCGCCAAATGACATTGAAGTCCTCAATTCTTTCCATCGGTCCTGGCGGTAGCACCGTCCCGCGATTCGGGTGGTTGCTGCGGCGTCGTCGAGCCAGATCTCTCAGCCGCTCTGGATGGGTTGTCATTCATTTGTAGCCGTAACAAAGCAATCATTCCAAGCCACGAAGTCACATTTCATTGTTCAGACCAGGTGGCTTGACAGTTGCGTTGCACAGTCAATGACGCGTCATATCGAAGATGACTTGGCAAGAATCCCCAACTATCGATTAAACAGCCTTCTAATGAAATAAATAACGAAATAACCCGCGCATGTGACGTAGTTATCGAAGATTTTTCATGTTACGCAAGATTTGCTTTCAAATCGTTCGAAAGCCTGTAATGGACACGTAACCATCCCGAGCGGCCGAGAGATCTGGCTCAGTGACGCCGCAGCAACCACCTATGGATGACACACTCCATAGGCCGGTGCTACCGCCAGGACCGATGGAGATGATCATGGCTCTTAGCCTTGCACTGCCTCAAGCGCACACCTCGACCGCTTTAGACGTGGAATTCAGCAATGTTTCGCGCACCTTCACCACCAAAAGTGAAAGCCGCGCGGTCCTCAGCGATATCAACTTGCAGATCCCCGCGGGCCAAGTTGTTGCGATCCTTGGTGCTAGCGGCTGCGGCAAGTCCACACTGCTTCGCGCGGTCTCCGGGTTGGACCAACCATCCACCGGATCCATCCGTACCGGAAAACGCAACGTAGATGGCATCAACGAACTATGTGCGGTCGCATTTCAGGAACCACGACTACTACCGTGGCGATCGGTCCGAGAAAATATCGCTTTGGGCCTCGCGCCAGGTACCAGCAAGGCCGACGGTGCTGAACTGATTGATGAATTAATCGAGCTGACCGGGCTCAGCCACGCGACAGATCTTCGCCCGCGCGAAATTTCAGGTGGTATGGCTCAGCGCGTCTCGCTGGCTCGTGCCTTGGCACGGCGCCCTGGAGTGCTGCTACTTGATGAACCCTTCGGCGCACTGGACGCTTTGACGCGGCTGAAAATGCAAGATCTATTGCTCTCCATCCATGCTTCCTTCCCCACCACAATTCTTATGGTCACCCACGACGTGGACGAGGCGTTGACCTTGGCTGACCGAGTCATCGTCCTGGGACGTGAGGGTCAAGATACCGCGGCCACCGTCATTAAAGAACTCTCAATGAGCGCTTCTCATCCTCGCAAACACAACGAAGATCAGTTCATCGCTCACCGCGCAGGATTGCTTCGACTTCTTGGTGTGGACCCGACTAACCATTGACGTTTAACACCGATTCCCCCTGATCTACTCCATCAGCGACATAGCTGTCGCTTACCCGCACGCACAATTTAGAGGATTATTATGCTTTCGCACCGCTTCACTCGACGTACCGCACTTGCCACCGCAGCACTGTTGATCGGGGCTACTGCCCTGACCGGTTGCGCCGGAGAAAACGCTACGGCCTCAGGATCAGATAAGACCCTGTCCATTGACTTCGCCACCTACAACCCGCTGAGCCTGGTCATCAAAGAAAAAGGTTGGCTCGACGACGCCGCTAAGGATCAAGGCGTCAAGGTGGAATGGGTTCAGTCCGCTGGCTCTAACAAGGCCAATGAAGCATTACGTGCTGACGCAGTGAATGTTGGCTCCACCGCAGGATCCGCCGCTTTGTTAGCCCGGTCCAACGGTTCACCGATCAAGACTATCGACCTGTATTCGCAGCCAGAATGGGCCGCTCTGGTGGTTGCTAAGGACTCCAAGATCAAATCGGTGAAAGACCTCAAGGGCAAAACTGTGGCCGCCACCAAAGGCACCGATCCTTACTTCTTCCTGCTTCAAGCACTAGAGCAGGCAGGTCTGAGCGAAAAGGACATCACCGTACAGAATCTGCAACACGCGGACGGTCGTACCGCGTTGGTCAACGGTTCGGTTGACGCTTGGAGCGGACTAGATCCCATCATGGCCGCAGCCGAACAAGACGGTGCGAAGCTGCTGTATCGCAACCTAGATTTCAACACCTACGGTGCACTTAATGCTCGCGAAGACTTCATCAAGCAGAGCCCCGAACTAGCCCAGCTGGTCGTTGACTCCTACGAGAAAGCACGCGAATGGTCGGGCAAGCATCCAGAAGAGACCGCCAAGATCTTGGCTGATGTTGCCGGTCTAGATCCTAAGGTTGCCACCACTGTCATCGAAGAACGTTCCAACTTGGACGTATCGGCCGTTCCCGGAACCGAGTACACCAAAGTCTTGAAGACTATCGCGCCCACCTTGGTCGCCAGCGGCGATGTCTCCAAGCAGGAATCCGTAGACGAGGCCCTAGCAACTTTGGTTGATGACCAATTTGCTACCAAAGCTGACCCAACCAAAATTTCCGGAGAGTAGTCAGCAATGAGCACCACCGTCTCCACGAGAAATCCGAAGAAGGCTAAATCCGGAGTCTCTGCCACCATCTTGCGCGCTCCACACTGGTTGTTATCCCTGATCTTGCCGGTTATTGTTCTGGTGATCTGGCAGGTCGTGACGTCCACTGGAATCGTCGCTCCTTGGACTTTGCCCACCCCCACTTCTGTAGTCACTTCAGCAGTTGAGCTATTGCGTGACGGAGATCTTGGCAAACACATTGGCATTTCCACGCAACGTGTATTGCTTGGATTCTTCTTTGGTTCCTTGCTCGGTCTACTGCTTGGCGCACTGGTCGGCCTGTCCAAATTGGCTGATGCTCTGTTGGGTTTGAGCATTAGTGCGTTGCGTGCGGTGCCATCCTTAGCATGGGTCCCGCTGCTGGTGCTGTGGATGAAAATGGGTGAAGACTCCAAAGTCACCCTAGTGATCATTGGTGCATTCTTCCCCGTCTTCACCACCGTGGCCTTGGCTCTTCGTCATGTGGATGCCCAGCTGGTAGAAGCCGCCCGATCTTTCGGGCTGAACGGAATCAAGTTGCTGCGTACGGTGCAGCTTCCTGCGGTGGTGCCTTCGATTTTCTCCGGGCTGCGCCTAGCCCTAGCGCAGTCTTGGCTCTTCCTTGTTGCCGCTGAATTACTCGGCGCTTCGATGGGTCTGGGCTTCCTGCTGACTGATTCGCAGAACAACGGCCGACTGGACCGACTGATCATGACCATCATCTTGTTGGCCATCTTCGGAAAAATTACCGACGCCCTGCTCTCGATAGCAGAACGCTGGGCCATTAAACGTTGGACCTAAGAGTTCCCGCTGTCCCAATTCAACTTCGCCAACCAAAAAACACATCAAGGAAATTTTCTGTCATGACCATCGAATCGGCATCCACCTCAACGCTGGCCTCAGAGGAAGCACGCCAAGCATTCTGGGACGAAGCGGCAAACCTCCTCGATTGGGATACCAACTGGCACACCACTAGCCAAATCGTCCCAGCCGACGCAGCTGCCAAGCGTGGTCCAGAAATCTCGTGGTACTTAGGTGGCCAACTCAACGCTGCGGTCAACTGCGCTGACCGCCACGTCGCTGCTGGCCGCGGAGACAAAGTCGCGCTGTACTTTGAAGGCGAACCCGGTGACCGACAGACCGTCACCTACAAAAACCTGCAAGAGCGCATCAGCCAAGCAGCCAATGCATTGGAAGCTCTGGGTGTAGTCAAGGGCGACCGTGTCGTTATCTACCTGCCGGTGTTGATTGAAACTATCGTCATCACCCTGGCCTGCGCGCGCATCGGAGCCATTCATTCATTGGTCTTCGGTGGCTTCTCGGCCGAAGCGCTGAAGTTCCGAGTAGAAGACACCAAGGCCAAAGTACTGGTCACCACCGATGGCCAGTACCGACGTGGCACCACAGTTGCGGTTAAGGCCAATGCCGATCAGGCGGTCTCCGGTGAGAACAATATCGAGAAGGTCTTGGTCATTCGCCGCACCGGCGATGAGATCCCTTGGACCGAAGGCCGTGACGTGTGGTGGCACGAGGCCGTAGAGACCCAGTCCACCGAACATCAGGCACAGTTCTTTGATTCAGAAACGCCGCTGTTCATCATGTACACCTCCGGCACCACTGGCCAACCCAAGGGTTTGGTTCATACCACCGGCGGTTACCTGACCCAGGCAACCGCGAGCTACAACTTGCTCTTCGCCAACCCTGATGCGTCCCAGCGAGACAACGACGTGCACTGGTGCACTGCTGACTTGGCGTGGGTTACCGCGCACACCTACGAGATCTACGGTCCGCTGTCTAACGGCGTCACCCAGGTGATCTACGAGGGTGTGCCCAATGCGCCGCACCCGGGACGACACTTTGAAGTGATTGAACGCTACAAGGTCACCAGTTACTACACCGCACCAACCTTGGTTCGCTCGCTGATGGGGTGGTTCCCAGAAGGTATTCCAGCCAAATACGATCTGTCCACCATCAACATTGGCGGCACCGTGGGCGAGGCTGTTAACCCCGAAGCGTGGAAGTGGTTCCGCGAACAGCTCGGCCGCGACACCACTGCGGGTCTGCCCATGGTTGATACCTGGTGGCAGTCCGAATCCGGAGCTACCATCCTCTCCCCGTTGCCCACCGATGACTACTTCAAGCCAGGGTGCGCCGCTCGCGCCCTGCCCGGAGTCAGCGTAGATATCGTGGATGCTCAGGGGAACAGCGTTGCGCCGAATACCCAAGGCAATATTGTCATCACCCAAACCGGCCCATCAATGGCACGTACGGTCTGGGGCAACCCGGAACGTTATTACACCAGCTATTGGGAGCAGTACGTTCAGCAAGGATGGTTCTTGGCTGGGGACGGTGCTCGCTTTGATGACGATGGAGATATTTTCATTCTTGGCCGCACTGATGACGTGATCAACATTTCTGGTCACCGACTATCCACCATTGAAATTGAATCAGCGTTGGTTACCAACCCAGGCGTGGTGGAAGCTGGCGTTTGCCCGACCCCGGATGCAAAGACCGGTCATGCCGCTACCGCTTTTGTGGTGCCACTGGATAAGTCCCTGATTGCAGAACACCCTGATGAGCAGCTCGCTGCCCGACAGGCAGAATTTATTAGTCAGCTGCGCTCCACGGTAACCACGCAAATTGGGCCGATTGCTAAGCCACGCGATGTGGTGCTGGTTCCAGACGTTCCCAAGACTCGTTCTGGAAAAATCATGCGCCGCTTGCTCACCCAGCTCTTTGAAGGCACCGCTTTGGGTGATACCACCAGCCTGCAAAATGAACCGTGCATCCCTGAAATCAATGCGATCTGCCGGGCACGCAACTAGTTTGGCAGGTAGTCCTGCTTCAGAACACAAAGTGCGTTAACGTAAACAAGCCTCGTCTGGCAATTGCCAGACGAGGCTTGTTTACTGTTTAGCTACGAGCTTCTAGCTACGAGTCCTTGGACTGATCCAATGGTTTCTCATCAGCTTCAGTAACAAATACCTGTGTTGCTTCCCCAGTTGATTCACCAGGCTGTTGTGCCGGCTGAACGATAGGGATTTCGGTGGTCATCAAGCTGAACTGGCTACCTTCATGCCGGTCCACGCCCTGGGTCACCGATTGCTCCAGCACGGTACGTGCCACCTTGCCGCGCAAGATCAGCGGATCTCGGCTCAGGTCCTTCCACAGTGCAACGCACAGTAGCAGCATCACGATCACAAACGGCAGTGCCGAAACGATGGTGATGTTCTTCAGACCATTCAGTGCCTCGGCCGGATGATCACCACCGGCTAGCAACATCACTGCTGCCACAGCACCGGTAGCCACACCCCAGAAGATCACTGCCTTCTTGCTTGGTTCCTCTGCACCACGTTCGCTCAGTGCACCCATCACGATGGATGCCGAGTCAGCGCCGGTGACAAAGAAGATGGCAATCAGCAAGACCGTGACGATCATGAGGATCGTTGCGACCCAACCGGAGACCGGAAGCTTATCGAGCAGGTCGAAGAGGACCAGGTCGAAGTTGATGTCCGGAGCTCCGTCCGCCATCTTGGTCAGCATGTCGCCGGTGTTACCTGCACGCTCTGCACGTTCCTGCAAACCAATGGCGCCGCCGCCGAAGATCGAGAACCAGACCAGCGTTACGGCTGATGGAACCAGAAGAACGCCGGTGACAAACTGACGGATGGTGCGACCGCGCGAGATGCGCGCGATGAACAAGCCTACGAATGGGCTCCATGAGATCCACCAAGCCCAGTAGAAGACGGTCCAGGAGGACAGCCAGCTAGACATGGTGCTGTCACCCGAGGCAGCCGTGCGTGATGCCATCTGCGGCAGGTCACCAATGAAGGCACCTACTGCGTTAGGAATAACGTTCAGGATGAATAGGGTTGGTCCACCGATGAATACGATCAGTGCCAAGATCACTGCCAGAACCATGTTGATGTTCGACAGCCACTGAATGCCACGCTCAATGCCGGAAACGGCCGAGGCAACAAACAGTGCGGTAAGGATAGCGATGATGACTACCAGTACACCGGAGCCAACCTTCTCCATGATTCCAGCGGACTGGATACCGCCGCCGATCTGCAGTGCGCCCAGGCCCAGGGAACAGGCCGAACCGAACAGGGTGGCGATAATAGCCAAGATGTTAATGGTTCGTCCGCCCCAGCCGTGGATGATGCGCTCACCGAAGATCGAGGTGAACATCGCTGAGAATAGCTGTGGGCGTCCCAAACGGAAACTACCGTAGGCCATACCCAAACCAACGATGGCGTACATTGCCCATGGGAACAGCGTCCAGTGGAACAGCGTGGTACCCATGGCGGTGCTTAATGCTGCGTCCGTGGAACCTTCAACAGTTCCTGGTGGAGGCGACATGTAGAAGAACAGTGGTTCTCCTACGCCGTAAAAGACCAGGCCGATACCCATACCGGTAGCAAACATCATGGAGATCCATGAAACAGTGCTGAAGTGTGGTTTTTCGTCGTCCTTGCCTAGTGGGATGCGCCCGAAGTTTTTCGCGGCGACCACAATGACAAAGAGTGCAAAGACCGAGGCTGCAATAACAAACAGCCAACCGGTGTTGGTGATGACCCAGTCAAGGGCTACATCTGAGGCTTTGCCTAGGCCCTCAGGGGTCACAAAACCCCACACAATAAATGCCAGCGCTAAGGCGCCGGCGATACCAAATACCCAATAGTCGGTTCCTGAAACCGAATATTTCTTTGGTCGTCGTTGTCGAGCCGAATGCAGCTCGCCGACGAGGTCTTCAAAAGATTGATCCGTCTGCTCCATTGCGTTCTTCCTTCACTGGTGAGGCTCTGCGGATGAAATCCGGCCGGAGCCCGACAAACAACCGTTCCCGCGGGAAGTGGTTGCCGTGCAGTGTGCTTGATTGCGAATTGCTTATCGGTGTAGATTTACTGATTCCAAATCTAGCGTCAGCGGGCGCTGATTGGTACAGCGACCCTGTGGGAATGACCGGGCAATTTCTCCGGTGACCCGACGCTATTTCTTCTCGGATTCTCACAATAAATCGTAAATAGTCCTTTTTAAGCATGGTCGAACGACACCCATTGGTCAAACCAGAGTGCTGATTTTTCGCGGTTCTTGACCCAAGATGGCCCGTTTTTCGCGCAGTATGCCTAAGGGATTGCAAACCTGTGAGCTCCCTCTCGTGAGCGCAATTCCCCGTGAGAGCCACACCTATTTCTGACTTCCAGGACCCGAATTCTAGCCCTGAGATTCTGGAGCAATTTGCAATTGTGTGGAGCAAGAATTGCCTCATCTGCACACGCTGGGCCCTGATTCAGATCCAGCAGAACATATTCTCCATTCGGAATATTCACTAACCAGCCAGTGAAGTGGCGATTAACCAGCAGGTCTTTGTGACGTAACCTGAAATACATTGCGACTTATCTTGACTCGTTCAAAATAAGCAGGCATGCTGAAGATATGACATCACAGGACGGGATTGAGCAAGTGCTCAAAGCGGCATCCATGCGAGTGACGCAACCGCGCGTTGCTGTCCTCGCAGCAGTTGCAGCAAACCCTCATGGTGACACCGAAACAATTATTTCGGCGGTCCACCGCGAGCACCCCGCAGTGTCACACCAAGCGGTCTACGATTCACTCAAACTCTTCACTAGCTTGGGTGTTATCCGTCAGATTCAGCCACAAGGCCATATTGCGCGCTACGAAACCCGCGTTGGCGATAACCACCATCATGTGGTTTGTCGCCGGTGCGGAAAACTCGCAGACGTCGACTGCGCCGTCGGCGGAGCGCCATGTCTACACGCCTCGGATGATCACGGCTTTAAAATTGACGAAGCCGAAGTCATCTACTGGGGCACCTGCCCCGAATGCCAGGCTGAGCTGATCAACGAGTAACCGCAAGGCCCTTACGCTTTGTCATCGAGCGTTACTTCTCGCGCGATGAGCATCGATCCCTAAACCCAAGAAATCCGGAAGGAAAAGCATATGTCTGAGACAACAGCAGGTCAGTGCCCGGTTGTAGGCAACACTGGTCGAGTACACCCGACCCAGGGCAACGCCAACACCGAGTGGTGGCCAAATAAGCTAAATCTAAAGATCCTTGCAAAAAATCAGGAGGCTACTAACCCTCTGGATGCAGACTTCGATTACATCAAGGCTTTTGAAGCTTTGGATCTGGCAGCGGTCAAGGCTGACCTAGCTGAGCTAATGACCAAGTCTTACGACTGGTGGCCAGCTGACTTCGGTCACTACGGTCCATTCTTAATCCGCATGGCTTGGCACTCCGCCGGCACCTACCGTTCACACGACGGTCGTGGCGGCGGCTCCGCAGGCCAGCAGCGCTTCGCTCCACTGAACTCCTGGCCAGATAACGTGAACCTGGATAAGGCTCGCCGTCTGCTGTGGCCAGTAAAGAAGAAGTACGGCCAGTCGATCTCCTGGGCCGACCTGATGATCCTTGCCGGTAACGTGGCTCTGGAAGATATGGGCTTCAAGACCTTCGGCTTCGCCGGCGGCCGCAAGGACGTTTGGGAATCAGACGACGACGTTTACTGGGGTCCAGAAAAGGTATGGCTGGATAGCGAACGCTACACCGGCGCCCGCAACCTTGAGGCTCCACTGGCTGCAGTCCAGATGGGTCTGATCTACGTCAACCCTGAGGGTCCAGACGGTGTTGCTGACCCACTGGCCTCCGCAGCTGATATTCGCGAAACCTTCCGCCGCATGGGCATGGATGATGAAGAGACTGTCGCCCTGATTGCCGGTGGCCACACCTTCGGTAAGACCCACGGTGCCAGCGCAGAGTCGCACAAGAGTGGCGACCCAGAAGCTTCCCCATTGGAAATGCAGGGCTTGGGCTGGAAGTCTGACTTCGGTACCGGCAGTGGCGATGACACCATCGGTTCCGGTCTGGAAGTTACCTGGACCTACCACCCAACCCGTTGGGATAACGAGTTCTTCCACATCCTCTTCGCTTACGAGTGGGAACTGTTCCACTCTGAGGCCGGCGCACAGCAGTGGCGTCCAAAGGATGGTGGCGGTGCCGACTTGGTTCCTATGGCTCACAACGCTGCAGCTCGCCGAGAACCACGCATGCTCACCAGCGACCTGGCACTGCGCGTAGATCCTGCTTACGAATTGATCTCCCGCGAGTTCAAGGACAACCAGGAAAAGTTCGCTGACGCCTTTGCTCGCGCTTGGTTCAAGCTGACCCACCGCGACATGGGCCCGAAGTCCCGCTACTTCGGTCCAGAGGTTCCAGCAGAAGACCTGCTCTGGCAGGATCCACTGCCAGCTGCACCAGAGACCACCCTGGGCGCTGCAGAGATCTCCTCGCTGAAGGAACTGATCAAGAACTCCGGTCTGAGCGTTCAGCAGCTGGTTTCCACCGCATGGAAGGCAGCGGCAACTTTCCGTTCCTCAGACAAGCGTGGTGGCGCCAACGGTGGCCGCATCCGTCTGGAACCACAGGTTTCCTGGAGCGTGAACCAGCCAGAGCAGCTTAAGATCGTCATCGCGAAGCTGGAAGAAATTGTTGAGAACTTCAACGCCACTTCGTTGGTCAAGGCTTCGTTCGCTGACGTTGTGGTTCTTGCCGGCAACGTAGGTGTTGAGTTGGGCGCTGCAGCTGGCGGTCAGCAGATCGAGGTTCCATTCACCCCGGGCCGTGTTGACGCAACCCAAGAGCAGACCGACGTTGAGCAGTTCGCATGGCTGGAGCCAGTAGCTGACGGTTTCCGTAACTACGACTCAGGCTTCTTGAACCTGCCTTCCGAGTACCTGCTGTTGGATCGCGCTAACCTGCTGGGTCTGACCGCACCGGAAACCGCTGTACTGCTTGGTGGCCTGCGCGTACTGGGCAACAACTGGGATGGCTCGAACACCGGCGTGTTCACCGAGACCCCAGGTGCACTGACCAACGACTTCTTCGCTAACCTGCTGGAACTGGGCCTTGAGTGGACCCCAGATGCAGAAGAGAAGACCTACGCAACCACTGACGGCCGCTGGGTCGGCAGCCGCGTAGATCTAGTCTTCGGCTCGAACTCTGAGCTGCGCGCACTGGCCGAGGTTTACGCTTCGGATGATGCCAAGACCAAGTTCGTCAAGGACTTCGCTGCAGCGTGGGCCAAGCTCATGGATGCAGATCGCTTCGAACTGCGTAAGTAAGCGGTCCTAGGCACATAACTGTGGCCGCCACTTTCCGAATCATTCGGAAGGTGGCGGCCGCAGTCGTTTAAGCAGGTAGACCTGAAACAGCGCGCTTACGGAACAGGGTTTCCTAGCTCCCGCAGTTCGGTCTTGTTAGTTTCGCGCGCCCACAGCGCACCGATGACTGCCAGAACAGATGAACCGGCAACGATCCACGCTGCGGGACCCCAGTTCGCGGAGACCCCGCCAACCAATGCAGTGGCGAGCATCGGGGTAAAGCCTGCGCAAAGGATGCCGACCTGCAATCCGATAGCCATTCCTGAATAGCGCACCTTGACATTGAACAGCTCCGAGAACCAGGCCGGGTACACCGAGTTTGAGGCAGCGTAGGTTCCAGCGGTAATCATCATGCTTGAAACAAATATCATCGCCAGATTTCCCGTGGAAATCGTCATGAAGTACACAAAGATCATGACCCCGGATCCCACTACACCTGAAACAAAGACCTTCTTTCGCCCAAAGGAATCCGAGAGTCGAGCAAAGAATGGCTGGCTGGCGATAGCGATGATATTTCCAGCGATACTCACCCACAACATTGTGGATGCCGAGACTCCCACGGAGACCGCATAGGCCAGACCGAATGACTGCATGAAGGTATTGGTGACCACCTGGAAGGACATCAAGGCGACTTGGAAGAACTGAGCAGGGTGAGTGGAGATCATATTGGTAAACGGAAGCTTGACCAGTCCGTCGCTTTCCTGCTTTTCTTCAAAGATTTCTGGCTCATCCAAGGAACGGCGAACTAGGTAAGCAGCCAGCAAGACCAGAAGCGAAAGCCAGAACGGGATACGCCAACCCCACGCCAAGCGTGCCGACTCGTCCATTGCTGCCACCGGCAGGAAGGCCAGCGAAGCTAGGACGATGCCAAAAGAAATCCCGCTCATGGCAAAGCTTGCGAAGAATCCTCTTCGCCCTTCCGGAGCCTCTTCCGTAGATAGTGCAGAAGCACCTGCGGTTTCAGCGCCGGCCGATAGACCCTGCATCAGTCGCAAGACCACCAACAGTGCTGGGGCCCAGTATCCCACCGTACGGAAATCGGGCAGGACACCAATAAGGAAGGTGGCTGAGCCCATTAGCACCAGAGTCATCACCAAAGTGGCTTTACGTCCAAGCTTGTCGCCAAGGTGCCCGAAGAACACTGCACCGAAAGGGCGGGCAATGTAGGCGACACCAAAAGTCGCGAAGGAAGCAAGCATCGCAATGGTCGCATCTCCAGTAGGGAAGAAAATCTTTGAGAAGACCAAAGATGCAGCCGTCGCATAGATAAAGAAGTCGTAGTACTCCAATGCGCCACCAAGAAAACCAGCGAGCGCAGCTTTTTTAGCCCGTTTCAACTTGCGTTCTTGTTCGGAGTCAATGCTGACTCCCGTATTGGTGATGGTCTTACCCATGGGTTGTCCTTCCACGACGGCGGGGATGTTTCGCTCATGCACTAAACCTTTTGTGCGGTATGCGCACTATCGTGCGATATGTGACAATGAATAAAATACAGCAAGGTGAGGCGCGTCACAAGACATATGAAGCAATCAATTGACCGCTGCACTCGTTTACGCCGAAAGGAAACTATGAACCGCCCAGAGAAGACCACGCAACTTTTTATCATTGGTTCTCACGCCTCGACCACAATGTCTCCAAATCTTTGGAACCCAGTGTTCGAAGCCTTGGGAAACGGTTGGAACTATCAACCGTGGGATGTTCCTGCTGGAAGTGAAATGCAGCCTACGCGTGATGGTCTTTTGGATCCCACGGTCATAGCAGCCAATGTGACCATGCCCCATAAACAATGGGCTGCCAGCGCCGCCGATACATGCACTGAACAGGTCGCCCTCAGCGGGGCTGCGAACCTACTGATCCGCAACAACGGTCAGCTTGATGCCTACAACACCGACATCAGCGCGGTGGAAGAAAAGCTAGCCACCAAAACCCATCAACACGTACTACTCCTCGGTGCAGGCGGCGCGGCACGCGCAGCCCTGATTGCCCTCAAGGAGCACATCACCGAGGTAACCATCACCGATCAAGACATCGAAGTGGCTCAGCAGCTATTAGATCTTGCAACCCGCATGGGAATTTCCGGAACCGTCGTCGACTGGTCTGCGGCTTCGCAGGTTGCTACCAAAGCTTCACTGATCATCAATGCCACACCCATCGGGAAGTACCCAGAGGACGGCGCCGCGTGGGGAACCACAACCCTCTCCCCGGGGAGTTACGTTTACGATTTTGTTTACGCTGAGCACACCACCGGAACCATCAAGGCCGCGATCGCACAAGGCCTTGAATATACCGACGGTTGGGAGCATCTCTTACTTCAGGCAGCGGCAATGGTTCCGCTTCTTGAACTTCCTGAACAAACCGTCGCAGAACTGCGTGAATCGCTCAGTGGCATTCGAGAAAATCAGTAGGCAGGTTTCTGAACCTAGAACAATCGCTGCGCTGAACTTCCAAACGCAGGATTCTCTAGCTTCAGCAGCTGCGTCTTTGCATCCAATCCACCCAGATAGCCGCCCAGCGAACCGTCGGTGCGCAGCACTCGGTGGCAGGGTAAAACGATGGGGATCGGGTTGGTCGCGCAGGCCGAACCCACCGCACGAACGGCCTTGGGATTACCAATCCGCTCAGCCATCTGCGAATAGCTCCAGGTTTGTCCGTAATCAATCGCAGCCAGTTCTTCCTGCACTTGGCGGCGGAAAGTTGTTGAGAGCTTCAAGTCCAAAGGCACATCAAAACTGTGCCGGGCACCAGCAAAGTATTCATCAAGCTGCCGGGCCACCGCATCTAAACGCGAGGCATCTTTGAGGATTCGTGGACTAAGTTTCGTAGCGAGCAAAGACAGTATTTTATCGTGATCTTCAGATTCAAAAGCCACCCGAACCAGTCCCGCCGGGGTGCTGGCCAAAAGCAGTGAACCCACCGGAGAATCAACCACGCGGTAGGACACATCAATCAAGTCTTTAGCACGGGCCTTAATCATCAGTTGTCCGCCCAGCTGCCCCAAAAGCGCAGCTTCTTCGTTGGTCGCTTGGGAAGTAGATGTTGCATCAGTCATGACTGCTCCTGCCACAGTGTGTCATCCTCGAGCATTCGTCGAAGATTTTTGATCCCATCAGCACCTGCCCGACGCGCTGCCGCTTCCGTTCCAGAAAGGATGTCTGCGATTTGCGCATAGTTCAGTCCTCCCAAGTACCTGTAGGCGACAACCAAGCGTTGCTTGTGCGGCAACCGTCCGACTTCTTGCCACAGCACTAGATTCTCTAGCTGCGCTTCGGATTGCTGGCCATCATCAACCTGTTCCCAGGATTGAAGATCATCGAGAATTTCTGGCTTATTCTTGCGCAGCTCGTCAATAGCCTTATTTCTTGCGATACGCACCAGCCACGCTAGAACATTGGCTTCTTCAGGAAGTTTTGGATAGGCGCTCAGTGCAGATAAAAATGTCTCAGACCATGCGTCCTGGGCACGGTGTTCGTCCAACAAGGCACGGCAAACACGTAATACGTTCAGCCCATAATCTTGGACTATCCGCTCAAACGGCACTTGCATGGCTCTCCTGAGAATTGGCACCTTTAAGGGCTTTCACCATGTAAACGTTGTGCGCGGCAAAAGTGTGAGCAGGTCAAAGGAAAAACTTTTCAGCTTTAGAGGGAGACCAGATCTAGTTCGCGGGCTAAGGCCTGGAGCCGATCCAGATCAATGTGGATCAGTTCACCGTTTTCTACTCCGTACGGTGCCTTAATCCCGGTCAGTGCATCACGGATCACGCGCATTGTCGCTCCGTGGCTCACCACCGCAATCTTCTGTCCGGCGTACTTGACCGTTAAGTGAAGCAAAGCTGGAATGGCACGGCGTAGGATCTGCTCAATTGGTTCCAGCTCAGGCTGGGCTGCTGCCGATTCTTCGTCACTGACCTCAGCCATGATCCGGCCTTCTAAAGGCCCGAAGCTACGTTCAATTAGTTCAGGTACAGGTGGGCCTACTTCCGCTCCCGCTTCCTGGGCAATGAGGGCAGCAGTTTCCTGCGCACGCCCCAACCGGGAGGCAAGGAAAAGTGACCATCCGGCGCCTTGAAGTTCACGTCCAACTTCGCGGGCTTGTTCGCGTCCGATGTCGTTCAGCGGAATGTCGGTACGGCCTTGGAGGCGTCCCGCCAGATTCCAATCTGTCAGTCCGTGTCTGATCAACGCCAACGCAGTATCCATGACTCAAGCGTACCGGGGTGCATAGATATCGAAGAATCTCCGATATTACGTCTAATACGCAACGTTACGACTCATAGTTAGGTCACGATCGGTCATGTTGCGAAGATTATTACACCATCCCGAGCGGCTGAGAGATCTGGTTCGATGAAGCCGCAGCAACCTGCCACATCCGGTGGTTACGGTGCTACCGCCAGAAACGATGCAGCCGCTTTTCTTGTTTAATCACAACAAGAAGCGACATTGATTCCGGGATTCCTGCCTCGATCGCACCACCGCTGAGCGGTGAAACGCGAAAACCCAATCGACAAGGAGTCGTAAGCCATCATGGCAGATCATAAATTTGGATTCCGCACCCGCGCATTGCACGCCGGTGGCACCCCCGACGCCGAGCACGGCGCCCGAGCAGTACCCATTTACCAAAGCACTTCATTTGTCTTTAAAGACACCGACGATGCAGCGAACCTTTTTGCGCTGCAGAAGTACGGCACTACCTACTCACGTATTGGCAACCCAACCGTCGCGGCCTTTGAAGAACGCATGGCCTCCTTGGAAGGTGGCATCGGCGCAGTAGCTACCGGTTCTGGCATGGCTGCCGAATTTGTCACCTTCGCAGCTCTCGCCCAAGCTGGCGACCACATTGTCGCTTCCTCCAAGCTCTACGGTGGCACCATCACCCAGCTGGATGTTTCCTTGCGTCGATTTGGCATTAACACCACCTTCATTGATTCCAATGATCCAGCCGACTTTGACGCCGCGATCCAGGAGAACACCAAGGCCGTATATACCGAGGTGATAGCCAACCCATCCGGTGACATTGCCGATGTGAAGGGCTTGGCCGAAGTGGCACACCGCCACCAAATCCCACTGGTAGTTGATTCCACGCTTACTCCCCCATACATCCTGCGTCCCCTTGAGCACGGTGCCGATATTGTCATCCATTCGGCAACCAAGTTCATTGGCGGCCACGGCACCACCCTGGGTGGCGTTGTTATTGAGTCCGGAAAGTTCGACTGGGGCAACGGCAAGTTCCCTGCCATGACCGAACCGGTGGCCAGCTACGGCAATGTTTCCTGGTGGGCCAACTTCGGTGAATACGGGTTCCTGACCAAACTGCGCAGCGAGCAGCTGCGCGACTTCGGCCCGGCACTGCCGGCCCAGTCAGCTTTCCAGCTTTTGCAGGGCCTAGAAACTTTGCCACAGCGCATGGACAACCACTTGGCCAACGCCAAGCAGGTTGCTGCTTGGCTCGAAGCAGATCCCCGCGTTACCTACGTGAACTACGCCGGTCTGGAATCCCACCCGCAGTTTGCTCACGCCAAGGAACTGTTGCCCATGGGAGTGGGTTCAGTGTTCAGCTTCGGCGTGAAAGGCGGACGCAAAGCCGGCACCAAGTTCATCGAGGCCTTGCAGCTGGCAAGCCACCTTGCCAATATCGGCGATGCCCGCACCTTGGTGCTGCACCCTGCCTCCACCACGCACCAGCAGTTGAGCCCAGAGCAATTGAATGCGGCCGGCGTTCCTGAAGATCTGATCCGTTTATCGGTGGGCCTAGAAGATGTTGAAGACATCCTCTGGGATCTGGATCAGGCATTAACCGCTTCGCAAGAAGCAGTCGCTTCTTCCGCCGATGATTTTGCAGAACCGACCTATGATGGTGCGGCTTGCACCATTAACGCAGCACCGAAGGGAGCTAACTAATGAGCACCACCGAACGCACCTGGGAAGGTCCGGGAGCTGCGCAGCGCCTGACCATCCTGCGCGATACCAAGACCGTTGCCATTGTTGGCGCATCCAATAAGCCTTCACGGGCCAGCTACTTCGTGGCGACCTATTTACTTTCTTCGTCTAAGTACAAGGTGTACTTCATCAACCCGGTACTCGATGAGATCCTGGGCCAGCCGGTCTACAAGTCGCTGGCAGATCTGCCAGAGACTCCAGATCTGGTGGAGGTCTTCCGCAAGCACGATGACATGCCGTCAGTTTTAGATGAGGCATTGGCCGTTGGCGCAAAGACCCTGTGGCTCCAGTTAGGTTCATGGCATGAAGACGTGGCCCGCCGGGCCGAAGCGGCCGGCATGAACGTAGTAATGGATCGCTGCGTGAAGATTGAGCACGCGCGTTTCCATGGCGGACTGCGCTTGGCCGGCTTTAATACCGGTGTAATTTCTTCGAAGCGTCAGGTTCTCGCGTAAACAGTCCTGATCAGCTAACGCCGCTGGCGGGCAACCTTTTGGTTGCCCGCCAGCGGCGTTAGCTGTCTATTGCGGTTCAGCATACCCAGATTTTTCTGGTCCTAGGTTCTAGAACTCACGAGGTAAACGTGCCCACCAAGACCCGTGCAGATCAAAGTTTTAAGACCGATTTTTTCGGGCAACTGGCTCCCCACTCGGCAAAATGCCAACTATAACCACCTTCAGATGTCCGAATGGTTAATTTTCCCTCACAGTTCACTTGACGTTCCCACTCATTCGGGCATAAAGTCATGGAAACACAGATTCATGTGGTGCATGTCATGAAGAATTGCGGAGGCAATAAATGTTCGCCGAAGAACGACACCGGCTGATCGTCGAGCAGCTTGAGAAGGACGGAAAAGTCTCCGTCGCTCAGCTCGCCGAACGCTTTGATATCACCCGGGAAACGGTGCGCCGCGACCTGGCCCAACTGGAATCAGAGAACTTCTTACGCCGTGTCCACGGCGGAGCAGTGACCATCACTGAAGCCAGCACTCGCGAAGAAAGCCACCTAGTGCGCACCGCAATTCACGCAGACGCCAAATCTCGGATTGCGCAGCGCGCCTTGAGCCTGCTGCCAGTCTCGGATGCCTCGGTCATCATTGATGCCGGAACGACCACCGAATTCCTCGCCGAACGCATGCTGCGCACCAACGCAAGCGCCGGACTGGTGGTCATCACCCACGCTTTGCCCATCGCCTCGGTACTGGTCCAGAGCCCAAGTGTCATCCTGGAACTGATCGGTGGCCGCGTACGTGGACTCACCGGTGCCACCTCCGGAGCACAGACCGTCGAAGAATACTCCCGTCACCGCGCAGACATCGCCTTTGTTGGCACCAACGGTCTGCACGCCAGCTTCGGGCTGAGCACCCCAGATCCACTGGAAGCAGCCGTCAAGCGTGCCTTGGTAGCCAGTGCCCGCCGCGTGGTTCTCTTGGCCGACAGCTCCAAGTTTGATCAGGAAACCCTGGTCTGCTTTGCCGGCCTGGATTCCATCGACACTCTGGTCACTGACCAGCAGCCCGGCGATGAACTCGCCGCCACCTTGGACGCTGCTGACGTAGAAGTGGTGATCGCATGATTGTGACCCTGACCGTCAACCCGGCACTGGATAAGACCATTGAACTTGGTGAGCCACTGTCCCACGGGTCCGTGCAGCGCGCCAAGGCAAGCCACGTGCAAGCCGCTGGTAAAGGTGTTAACGTTTCGCGCGCCATTGCCGCAGCCGGTGTTCAGACCCTGGCCGTGTTGCCCGGGGCGAGCACCGATCCATTGATCACCGCACTGGCTCTTGATCAGCTGGCGCACCGTAGCTTGTCTATCGACGAACCACTGCGCACCAATATCACCCTGACCGATCCTGATGGCACCACCACCAAGATCAACGAGCCGGGCCCGACACTGGACGCCGCACAACTTGAGGCACTCAGCCAGTTGGTGGCCGACGCCGCAGCCGGTGCACAGTGGCTGGTCTTGGCCGGTTCGCTGCCGCCGGGAGTCCCCGCCGACTTCTACGCACAGCTCACCGCACAGCTTCGCGCCTCACTGGGTGAAAAGTGCCCGAAGATCGCAGTGGATACCTCCGGTGCTCCGCTGATCGAACTTTTTGCGCACTCTGAGCAGCACATCCCGGATCTAATCAAGCCCAACGCTGAAGAGCTGGCTGAATTAGTGGGCGACTGCGATGAAGAAGCGCTGGAAGGCTCCACGCAACTAGCTACCGAGTGCGCCACCAAACTACTGGAGAAGGGGATCGGCGCAGTTTTGGCCACCCTAGGCTCCAAGGGTGCACTGCTGGTGACCAAGCAGGGAGTATGGTACGGATCGCATACCCCGATCACCCCACGCAGTACCGTCGGAGCCGGCGATTCCTCGCTGGCCGGCTACCTATTGGCAGATGTTGCCGGGGCCAGCGCCCCGGATCGACTGAAAAACGCAGTGGCCTACGGGGCTGCTGCCACACAGTTGCCCGGGTCCAGCATCCCCACCCAAGCAGATCTCACCGTTGACGCGGTCAGTGTCAACGAACTTTTTTCAACCCAAGGAACCGAGTCATGAGTGAACTAATCACAGAAGAGCTCGTGTTGCTCGATGCCGACCTCGGCAGTAGCACCACGGAAGTCATCGATCAGCTGGCGTTGCTGGTTGCCAACCAGGGCCGCGCCACCGACGCAGCCTCGCTGGCTGCCGACGGTAAGGCTCGCGAAGCCAAAACCGCTACCGGTGTTCCCGGCGGCATCGCTATTCCGCACTGCCGCTCCGCCGCGGTGACCGAGCCAACCTTGGCCATGGCCCGGCTGAACCCGAAGGTCAACTTCGGTGCCAAGGACGGCGAAGCTGACCTGGTGTTCTTCATTGCTGCCCCAGATGGCGCCGACCAGGCGCACCTGAAGTTGCTGTCCAAGCTCGCTCGCGCACTGGTGAAGAAGTCCTTCACCGCCTCCTTGCGTGAAGCAACCAGCCCAGCTGAAATTGTGGAACTGGTTCGCGCTGTGACCTCAGATGCCCCAGCTCCAGCTGCTGCTGCGCCGGCTGCACCAGCGGCTGCCGTAGCTAGTGATGCACCAAAGAAGAAGTCCATCGTTGCTGTGACCGCTTGTCCTACCGGTATTGCGCACACCTACATGGCCGCCGATTCCTTGGCACAGACCGCCGAGGAAATGGGCGTGGACTTCGCCGTAGAAACCCAGGGTTCCTCGGGTTCCACCCCACTAGATCCAGCCGTCATTGCCGCCGCTGACGCGGTAATTTTTGCGGTGGACGTTGACGTGCGTGACCGTTCACGCTTCGCTGGCAAGCCAGTGATCCAGGTTCCAGTCAAGCGCGGTATTGATGAGCCAGAAAAGCTGATCAACGACGCCATTGCTGCTTCCGAGGATCCATCGGCCCGCCGTGTTCCTGCCGGTGCTGCCACCAGCACCGAAGAGAACAAGGACAATGAGTCCTTCGGCGCTGGCCTGAAGCGTGCGCTGCTGACCGGTGTCTCCTACATGATTCCTTTTGTCGCCGGTGGCGGTTTGCTGATCGCCTTGGGCTTCCTGTTCGGCGGTTACGACATCACCGGCGTTGCAGACAAGTACCTGACCGAGAACACCCTGTTCAACCTGCCTGATGCTGGCTTCATGTCCTACATCGGTGCAGTGGCGTTCAAGATCGGTAGCCTCTCCATGGGCTTCCTGGTCCCCGCGCTAGCCGGCTACATTGCGTACGCCTACGCTGACCGTCCGGGTATCGCCCCAGGCTTCACCGCAGGTGCGGTGGCAGGCTTCATGGGCGCAGGCTTCATCGGCGGTATCGTCGGTGGTTTGATCGCAGGTCTGGCCTGCCGCTGGATCGGCTCCTGGAACGTGCCACGCTGGATGCGCGGTTTGATGCCGGTAGTGATCACCCCACTGTTGGGTTCGATTATTGCCTCGGGTCTGATGTTCCTGTTCCTTGGTGGCCCTATCGCTAAGCTGACCGAAGCTTTGAATAGCTGGCTCTCGGGCATGTCCGGTACCGCTGCAGCAGTGCTTGGTCTGATTCTTGGTCTGATGATGGCCGTAGATCTTGGCGGGCCAGTGAACAAGGTGGCCTACTCCTTCGCAGTAGCCGGTCTGGGCACCGCTTCACTGGCAGATAACCCTGCACCAATGATGATCATGGCCGCCGTTATGGCTGCCGGCATGGTTCCACCTCTGGCCCTGGCTTTGGCCACGACCGTCCAGCCGAAGCTGTTCAGCGAAGGCGAACGTGAAAACGGTAAGGCCGCCTGGTTGCTAGGTGCAGCCTTCATCTCTGAAGGTGCCATTCCTTTTGCTGCCACCGACCCACTGCGCGTGATCCCAGCCTCCATGGTTGGTGCTGGTGTAACCGGTTCGCTGATCATGACCTTCAACGTCATCAGCCAGGCACCACACGGTGGTATCTTCGTCTTCTTCGCTATGAATAACACCTGGCCACTATTCCTGTTGGCTACCTTGATCGGTGCGGTAATCTCAGCAGTACTGGTTATAGTTTTGAAGAAGTACGTACGCAAGGCTCCAGTTGGAGCCGCTGAGCCGGCAAAGGTCGCAGCATGAGCAAGAAATACACTGGAGTAGGCGTCAGCGCCGGACGCGTCATTGGACGCGTACGTCGCATGCCTGAACCAATCCTCGCACCGGCCGACGGTGCACCACTGCCTCAGGGTGTCAGCGCTGAAGAAGAAACTCAGCGCCTGGCTGATGCCTCCAAGGCGGTTGCAACCGGGCTCAAGGAGCGCGCAACACTGGCTACCGGGGACGCTCAGGCCGTGCTGAAGGCCACCGCGTTGATGGCTAGCGACCGCTCGCTGATCAAGTCGGCGACCAAGCTGGTTGCTGGTGGAACGTGCGCCGAGTCGGCCATCTGGGAAGCTGCCGACGCGGTAGCCACCCAGCTGACCGCGCTGGGCGGCTACATGGCCGAACGTGCTGGCGACGTGTTGGACGTTCGCGCCCGCATTGTTGCCGAACTGCGCGGAGTGCCTGCCCCAGGCATCCCGGACTCGAATGAACCATTTATCCTTGCTGCCGTGGATTTGGCACCTGCTGACACCGCGACCCTGGATCCAGCTAAGGTGCTGGCTTTGGTCACCTCCGATGGGGGACCGCAGTCACACACCGCGATTATCGCCCGCTCGCTGGGCCTGCCGGCCATTGTTGCCGCACCGGAAACCATTGAGCTGGCCGACGGTGACTACGTCTTTGTCGACGGCATCGATGGACAGGTCATCACCGATCCGACGGAAGCCGAAGAGCACCTGGCCTCCACCTACGCTAACCGCGAGGTCCTGCCAGATTTCTCCGGCACCGGAGAACTCGCCGATGGTTACCGTGTTCCGTTGCTCTCCAACGTGGGTAGCGGCGGCGACGCACAGCTAGCTGCGAGCGCAGGTGCCGAAGGTGTTGGCCTGTTGCGCACCGAGTTCTGCTTCTTGGGCAAGGAAAAAGAGCCTACCCATGAAGAGCAGGTTTCTGCCTATGGTGCAGTCTTTGCTGCCTTTCCACACAAGAAGGTAGTGGTTCGCACCCTGGATGCAGGAGCGGATAAGCCATTGCCATTCTTGACCGATTCCAGTGAGCCAAACCCGGCACTGGGTGTGCGCGGCTACCGCACCGACTTGACCAGCCCAGGTGTGCTCGAGCGTCAGCTGAAGGCTATTGCCCAAGCTGCCAGCGAGCATGAGGCTGATGTTTGGGTGATGGCTCCGATGATCTCCACTCCAGCTGAAGCGCAAGACTTCGCCACCATGGCGAAGGCCACTGGCTTGGCCATCGCCGGCACCATGATTGAGGTCCCCTCAGCTGCAGTGCTGGCGGGCCAGATCCTGCAGCGTTGTGACTTTGTTTCCATTGGCACCAATGACCTGACTCAGTACACCATGGCTGCAGACCGTCAGCTAGGCACCCTTGCGGATCTGAACGATCCTTGGCAGCCAGCAGTGCTGCATATGGTTGCTGCAACTACCGCAGGTGCACACAGCGCCGGTGACAAGTCAGTGGGCGTGTGTGGTGAAGCTGCTGCGGATCCTGCCTTGGCGGTAGTACTGGTTGGTTTGGGTGTCACCACCCTGTCCATGAACAAGCGCGCTTTGGCTCCAGTTTCGGCCGTATTGCGTACCGTGGACTTTGCCAAGGCGCAGCGCCTGGCCAAGTTGGCTCTGGATGCACCGTCTGCCGAGTTGGCTCGTAGCGCAGTACGCGCCGAGCTGAGCGAACTGGACCGCTTCGGCCTGTAGGCCACTAGAATTTATCCTAAACAACCTTTCAACTGATCCTGAAGGAGCCATCATGGCAGAACGTACCGCAATCATCGGCAGCCGCGTCGGCCTGCACGCACGCCCAGCAGCTATTTTTGCTGAAGCTGCAGCAGAACTTCCAGTAGAGGTCACCATCGCTCTGGAAGGCGAACCAGCAGATGAGGCAATGGACGCTTCAAGCATCCTTTCGCTGATGGGCCTTGGTGCCGAGCACGGAACCAGCGTTGTGCTGCGTGCCGAAGGCGAAGGCGCAGAAGCTGCTCTTGATCAGCTGGTCACCATCTTGGAGACCGACCACGACGCTGAGTAATTTCAGCTGAATAGATCCGGGGAACAGGCCATGGCCTGTTCCCCGTTTTTATGCCCAAAATACCGATTGACAAAATTCAATCACTTAGCGGATGATGAGACTTACGCACTAACGCAGGAGTACCAATGAGCGCGCTCAAAACCTCCGCACTGCGCCTCATCAAGCCCTTCGCCATCCGCGACTATGCCTTGCTGGCCAGCGCCCTTGTTTTATCTACCTTTGCCGCTGGCATGTGGACCGTGGCCATGGTCTATCAGGTGCGCCGCTTAGACGGCGGGCCGGTGGAACTGTCCATGGTCGCCACTGTCAACGCCGTAGGTCTGCTGTGCTTTGTCCTCTTTGGCGGCATCATGGCGGACCGGCATTCCTGCCGGCGCATTGTTGTGCTGGTGGAGAGCTTTTCCTTCGTATTGATGACCCTCACCGCGGTGCTCGCCATCAGCGGTGCGTTGGAATTGTGGCACCTGATGCTGGCGGGCTTTTTTGTGGGTGCCGGTTCAGCATTTTTCTACCCGGCCTACTCCGCGTTGTTGCCCAAGATGTTGCCAGCAGACCAGCTCCTGGCTGCCAACGGCCTCGAAGGAACCATCCGCCCCGTGGTGCATACCGCTCTGGGCCCAATGACCGCCGGTTTCATGGTGGCCGCTTTGTCGCCAGCTCACGCCATCATCGGTGTCGCGCTGGTGCATTTGCTCGCTTTGATGATGCTGCGCAGGATTCCGAAAAAGGACGCCTACAACGCGATAGCACTGGAAGCAGGCCAGGCGAAGCCTGGGATCATCCGCCAACTGCGTGAGGGCGTTGGCTATACGGTACGCACCCGCTGGCTGCTATGGACCTTGCTGTTTTCGGTGATCTCCGTATTCACCTTTATCGGCCCCTTCGAAGTGCTGTTGCCGTTTATCGTCAGTGATCACCTGCATGGCGATGCAAAACTCTTTAGTTTTGCGCTCGCCTTCTTCGGCGTCGGCTCCGCGGTAGGTTCACTACTGATTGCCTCGGCAAAATTCCCGCGTCGCTACTTGAGCCTCATGACTGCTTGCTGGTGCCTTGGTACTTTGCCTTTAGCTCTGGTGGGCTATGTTGAACAAGCTTGGATGCTCTGTGCCATCCTGCTGGCATTCGGCATCACCGATGCCGTGGGCATGGTCATTTGGGGAACATTGCTACAACGCAGGGTGCCCAGTCACTTGTTGGGACGAATCTCCAGTCTGGACTTTTTCGTTTCACTTGCCTTGATGCCGCTATCCATGGCGGTCGCGGGGCCGCTGACCCACGTTCTGAGCCTGCAGTCGATCTTCATCATTGCCGGCCTTGCGTCACCAGTATTTGGCGCCATCGCGTGGTGGGCCGGAAAATTTGCTCGCGACGAAGTGGAGCATCCACTGATTGATGAGCCAGCGTCGGTGGCCGAAGGTGAGCTCCGGTAGTTTCCGTATTTCACCCTGGGCACGGCCGTACGGCCGTGCCCAACGTTTGCTAAAAAGCAGCGAAATTTTCGACTCATTCACTGTGGCGTTCTGCACCAAACCAGTGCTCAGCTACAAAACTAGAAGGATGCGCCGACGATTTTTTGTCTTGCCTCTGCGGTATCTCACGCTACTGGCTTTGGTGTGCTCAGTTTCTGCCTGCACTTCTCCGCCCGATGCCCCGGCACCACCGCAGGCTTCAGAGCAATACCAACGTCAGCCAGTCGATTGCGCGGTGGATAAATGCGTGGCACTAACTTTTGATGATGGTCCGGGACGGTCCACCAATAGCCTGCTTGATGAATTGGATAAATCTGATACTCCAGCCACGTTTTTCTTGATCGGTAGGCAAGTTCAGAAGTATCCAAAGACAGTACAACGTATGGCCAACGCGGGGCATCAGCTGGGCAACCACACATGGGACCATTCAGATCTCACCACGCTGAGCGATAAACAAATCAAGCAAAAAGTTGCTTGGACCAGCACAGCTATCGAGAAGATAACCGGAGACAAACCGTCAGTCTTCAGACCACCGATGGGACGCCACAATCCTGCCATTGACAAGTTGATCCCGCTGCCGCTGGTGCTGTGGGATATCAATACTCGTGACGGTCGACATCATGATCCACAACAGACAATGAGCATCGCCATGGATAATGTCCAGCCCGGATCAATCATCCTCATGCATGACGTGCACGCCACTACCGTGAAAGCCGTTCCAGAATTGATCTCAAGGCTAAAGGCTCAGGGCTATACCCCGGTTACCGTAGATCAGTTGTTGGACGGCAAACTGCAAAACTCTGTTGCCTATTCCTTTGCACCTCATGCTGGGGTGCAACGCTAACAGCTCTACTTAAAGCCAAAGGCCTACGGAGCTTGCTCGGCGTAGAGGCGCAATTGATCCAACTTGTCCCCCTCGCTTTCGCGAACGTTCGTGGCAAGTTCTTCACATTGTTCAACGCTTAGATCAGGATTAATGATTGCCACCTGCAACACCACTTCGGTGTACCCTGCGTCGTCCTTCAAGTCGTACCGATAGGACAGTCCATCTGGGTTTTCTGAAGTATGCAGAATCAGCAATCGGTTTTCGATGAGTTCATGGACGTGATAAACCCGTTCATGGCCGGCGACCCGATAGACCAGGCTGGTGCCAACCTTTAGTTCTGGATCATCGGAATGCATGGAACCAATTCCATGGATCCACAAGGGAGCAGCTGCCCAATCGGTCAGCAATTCCCAGACTCGGTGCACCGGAAGATGAATGAGAACGGTGCTCTCAAAAACACTGAACTGGCTCATACACGCATCGTTGCACTCTCGGCGCTCTTTGGGAATAGCAATCAGGGCTTTGGATATGACAAAGCCGGCATCATGCAGATTCTGCGTGATGCCGGCGTACGTAATTACTGGTGTTTACCAGTCTTCGTCAACGTCTGCCTCGGAAATACCCAACTCCGGTTCCTGCTCAAGGTCGAAGTGATACCAGGCTTCGGTAAAGTCAGACATCGCATCCAGCGCGTCCTGCGCATCATCGTCCAAAACCTCAAGGGCTTCGGGGCTGTTGAGCACTGCGCTCACCGCCGTGAACGGATGATGTTCAAAGTAGTCTGTTGGGTTGGAGCTTTCGTTAAACGTCAGATTCTCACTGCGTGCGAATAGGTCCACGTACTGAGCCACTGCCTCGGGCAGACGGCTCAGATTGATGCCGGTCAAGGACTCATTGTAGATTTCAGCAGTTGCATCAGCCCACTGCTCAATGAGCTCTTCGCTCATCATCGCCATCTGTTTATCCACCTCGTGGTCGGGGGTTTGCTTCACGTAGTTCGGTAGCAATTCATCTTATTTCTTCAAGGCGAGCATGCCAAGACAGAAAGCACAGATGGATTGTGATATTTGCAATTGAGCAAAGCGCCGCGGCGAAAGCAATGAATCCGAGCACCAAATGCAATCCGATGAAATACAACCCTCCCAAGATTCGGGCGGGACAGGGCGAAGCCCTCAAATTTAACTGAGGTGCTCACCAGCCACCGCGCGAGCCATCAAGGTCTTACTGCATCCCAATCAAAGTCAGGTTGTTCGGTGCGCTGCGGCTTTTCTGGCTCTGATGCTGGGGCCACTGTGGGGGCAACGTTGCCAAGTAGCGCCGCACTAACCTGGCCGAGCAATTGCAAAGCTGCCGTATCGCCGGGATCTATTGGACCACGATATCGATACGCGTCAGGGTTTCAACGGCGCATGAGGCTATCAATCAGAGGATCATTCAGGTCTCTATGTTCCGCTATTGCAAGTTCTTGCTGGCAAACTTCATCTAATTACTGTGCCACTTAAGGCATCCAGCGGGTACCGCATAAACGGTACCCGCTGGAATTATCTGTGTGCTTTGAGCTTCGCTGCGGAACCAGTTCGACTCGGCCCGACCATAGTACTGTCTTGCTTAGTACGCCTTGACACCTTGTTCTACGATCAGGTGGATCAGCGCAAAGGTCTTGTCCTCGTCGATAGCCTTCACAGCCGCTTCCACTGCTGCTGGGACTTCAGAGTCCTGCTCAACCCGGACTCCGAAACCGCCAAAAGACTGCGCCATCAAAGCGAAATCAGGATTTTTCAGCTGCGTGCCCGAAACACGGTCCGGGTACTGGTGTTCCTGGTGGGTACGGATGGTTCCGTACTGCTGGTTGTCCATGATGATCACCAACGGAGTTGCCCCGTACTGCGTGGCGGTGGCCAGCTCTTGTCCGTTCATGAGGAACTCACCGTCACCGGCAACCGTAACTACGCGGCGCCCCGGGTAGTTCAGCGATGCTGCCACAGCCGATGGAATCGAGTAACCCATGGAACCGTTTCGAGCTGAGAGCATCGAGGCATACCCATTGGTCGGGAAGTAACGGTGCGCCCAGTTGGTGTGCTCACCGGCACCAAAGGTGACCATGGCATCCGAAGGAAGTCCGGAGACTAGGTTGGACATCAGCGTCGCCATTTTTGCTGGTCCATCAGCTGGGACAGCCGATGGCAGTTCAGCAAACTTTTCCTGCTCACTTCGCATCCGCGCAGTCCACTCTTTCCATGAATCTTTGACCGGCAGATCCATCAGCAACAAGTCGCGGACAAATACATCAGGCTTAGCCACGATCTGATGCGAAACGGGGCCGGAGCGCCCACGTAGCGATGGGTCGATGGTGACGAGGAAGTTTTTCTTTTCCCAATTTTGGCGGATGTTAAACCCGTCGGTGATCACGTCCCCCGGAACGGTGCCCACGAAGATCAAAAGATCGGTTTCTTCTAGTAGGTTGTAGGTCGGCTTAGGACGTCCGTAACCAATGGGCCCGACATAGGAAGGTGAGTTGAATGGTACGGTACCTTCACAACGCCATTCGGCTGCAGCGGGCAGGTCATGCTCTTCTAGCCATCGAGTGAAATCGGCAGCGCCCTTCGCCGACCAATCGTTGCCACCAAAAATAAACAGTGGCTTGTCTGCTTCTTGCAGTGCGGTATTCAGCGCTTTCCAGTCCGTCACTGTCATGCCGCCAGTGGCCACAGGGATTACTGGGTGTAGCTCAGCCGAAATTTCATTGCGGATCACGTCTTCTGGAAGGCCAACAACCACGGGGCCTGGACGTCCAGACATGGCCGCAAACATCGCTTCTGCGACCACTTCGCTGGCGCGTTCTGCGTGATCCAAAATCATTACACGCTTGGCACCGGTGCCAAACCAGGCTTTCGGATCAAATTCTTGGAAGGCTTCCTTTTCGCGGTGTTCAAAAGGAATCAGCCCGACAAAGAGAACCAGTGGGGTGGAATCCTGCCAAGCGGTGTGCAAACCAACGTGCGCGTTAGCCGCACCGGGCCCGCGGGTCACCATAGCGATGCCGGGGCGCTGATGCATTTTTCCTTCGGCTTCCGCCATGTACGTGGCTCCGCCTTCGTGGCGACATACGACAGTCTCAATGGGTGAGTTGTGCAGGCCATCAAGGACGTCCAAGTAGCTTTCGCCCGGGACTACGTAGGCTCGTTCAACGCCGTGCGCGGCAAGTGTATCGACAATGACATGTCCGGCTGACTTCTTTGTCAGACCTTGAGCATTTTCACTCATCTTTAGGCGTCTTTCTGGTTGCGAGAAATCTTCTGACGCAACGAAAAAGATGGCGTTAAAGCCGGTGAAGCAACGTTGCGTCGTCGAGAAACAGTACTAAAGAACCAGCAACTGTGCACCGTGAATGCGCAATACTACGCGAGTATGACACGATGCTTGCCTTCATGCATATTTCTGTACAAATTGTCTATAATTTTTCGTCAACAGAGACAGTAAGGTTAATCACACCCCCAAGCGGTCCAGTTCACAGACATAAAGCCGTTTAGCGTTGACTGGTCGCAGGTCACACAAGTAGCCTATTGAGCAATAAATGTTTACTTCCAGTAAGCATTCTTCACTCACTCGCATCGGGGTAGTCCATGGAATTCATCAATGGGGCCATTGTCGCGGTTTATCTTGCCGCAATGCTCGCCTTCGGATGGTGGGGCAAGTCCCGCACCAAAAACAGCAGTGATTATCTCGTCGCCGGACGGCGTCTTGGTCCACTGCTCTACACCGGGACCATGGCCGCAGTCGTGCTCGGCGGCGCCTCCACCGTGGGCGGTGTTGGTCTGGGATACAAATGGGGCATCTCAGGCATGTGGCTCGTCGTGGCAATCGGTGCCGGCGTAGTCCTGCTTTCTTTGTGCTTTGCACCAACCCTGCAGAAGCTCAAGGTCTTTACCGTCTCGCAGATGCTCAGCCTGCGTTACGGCAGTGCCGCAGCAACTAACAGTTCCGGCATTGTCATGCTGGCCTACACGCTGATGCTCTGCGCTACCTCCACCAGCGCTTACGCCACCATCTTCGTGGTGCTCTTCGGCTGGGAAAAGTGGGTGGCTATCGCCATCGGCGGCGCCATCGTGGTGGTCTACTCGACCATTGGCGGCATGTGGTCAATTACGCTGGCCGACCAAGTGCAGTTTGTCATCAAGACCATTGGCATCTTCGCTTTGATGCTTCCGTTCTCCTTGAACGCAGCAGGCGGCCTAGACGGCATCCGCGAACGTGTTGATGCAGAGTTCTTCAGCTTCACCGGCATCGGCCTGCAGTCGATCATCACCTACTTTGTTGTCTACACCTTGGGTCTGCTCATCGGCCAGGACATCTGGCAGCGCGTTTTCACCGCCAAGACTCCGAAGGTTGCACGCTGGGGCGGAATGACCGCAGGCATCTACTGCATCTTCTACGGCGCCGCTGGCGCACTGATTGGTATGGCCGCCAAGGTAGCCCTGCCAAATATCGCCGGTGCTGCGGATAATAAGGACGTCGTCTACGCGGAAGTTGCCACGCAGCTACTTCCCGTAGCTGTCGGTGGCCTAGTGATGGCTGCAGCCGTGGCCGCCATGATGTCTACCGCTTCCGGTGCATTGATCGCTGCCGCAACCGTGGCTCGTACCGACGTCACTCCGTTTGTGGCCAGCTGGTTCGGCAAGCAGATTCAGGTCAACTCGAATGAGAACCCTGAGCACGACGTACGCGCTAACCGAATCTGGGTGATGGCTCTAGGTGTAGTCACGGTGACGTTGGCAATTCTGGTAGACGACGTGGTTGCAGCACTGACCATCGCCTACGACATCTTGGTTGGTGGCCTCTTGGTAGCCATCATTGGTGGCCTGCTCTGGAAGCGCGGCAACGGTGTTGGCGCTACCGCGTCCATGGCTGCCGGTTCCATAGTCACCCTGGGCACAATGATCATCTTGGAGATTCAGGCCGAGAACAAGTTCGACGGCGTCTATGCCAACGAGCCAATCTACTACGGTTTGATTGCTTCAGCAGTAGCGTTCATCGTCGTTTCGCTGGTCACCAAGTCCACTGACCGCCAGGTCATTGAGCACTGGAATCTGCGCGTTGCCGGCAAGGTGCAAGATGCTCCGGTGGCTGCTGGCGTGCAGGAACCTACGCTTTAGTCCGTTAGAAATACCCGGTCGGGCAAATAAATTCGAGCCTTGTGCTCAGCGATGCAAACCGCTGAGCACAAGGCTCGTTTTGTTCTTCGTGCTCTAGTTCTTGGAACTTGCGCCCCATTTGGCCGCCGGGGCTTTCCACGAGGATAGAGCATCCAAAAGCGCATTCGGTTCGCTGGCGACGACCAGTGAGTCGCGGAACTGCGGGGCGAGGAAACCCTGATTAGTCATGTGATCCAGCATCTTCAGCAACGGCTGCCAGAATCCGTCGACATTCAACAGCGCTACTGGTTTCGCATGGATGCCAAGCTGTTGCCAGGTCCACACTTCAAAGAGCTCTTCCAACGTTCCGGCACCACCGGGCAGTGCGACAAAGCCATCAGCCAGTTCCGACATGCGGTGCTTTCGTGCATGCATGTCTGGAACAACTTCTAGGCTTGTTAGTCCTGGGTGCGCCAGTTCGCCATCAACCAGAACCTGCGGCATAACTCCGAAAACTTCTCCGCCGGCCGCTCGCGCCGCATCAGCGATCGTTCCCATCAGGCCCACGCGTCCACCGCCATAGACGATGGCCCGGCCCGAGCCGGCAACTGTACGTGCGAAGTTTTCGGCCGTTTGCTCATAAATAGGTGACTTACCTAAAGCTGAGCCGGTGAAAACTGCCAAGCTCTGAATCTTTCGTGACCCAGCGAGCAAAGCTGGGAAGACTACGTCCTTGAGCAAAGGGGCGAGCTCATCTACTTCCGCCGAAGGGTCGATCCACCGCAACTGCTCGATTTCAGCCAGTGGTTCACCAATCGGTACCAAAGGATGCTCAAATACAGTGGCTTGAACGTTATGCCCCGCTTCATTGGCCGCCGGGGCCGTGAAGGTGCCGATGATACTCAGCAATGCTGGGTCCAAACTGGCTCCCAGCTCTTCACTCACTTCTCGCACCGCCGCGTCGATGGGCGACTCCCCTAGCTCTGGCTTGCCACCGGGGAACATGAACGAAGTTGTACCTCGTTTGCGAACTGTCAGAACCTGTCCCGCATCGTTTCTGATAATGACGGCACTGACAGTGATCTGTTCTGACATTCGAGTTCTTTCTTGGTCCATCTACACGCTGGTTGCGCCTGCTCGTCACGACAACCAGACGCCACTCAATCGTAGGACTTCCTGCGAAACGGTGCGAAATCTTTGCTTGTTCAGACAGCTTCGTACACGTAGCTAAGCCCTAAAATCCACGTCCGACACTGGCATAAGTTCGTCATTGATGATCTCGTAACCTAAAGAATTGAGCACGGGAACAATTGAAATCTCTTCGCCTGTTTCCCATAGCCGTGGACCAGAATCGCCAAAGATGAAATATCCCCGGCCTCTTTCCGGACTGCTAAAGCGCAAGAACGAACAGATACCTCCCCTACCAACCGCGTCAACCGACTTTGCAAGGGATTGAAATTCTGCATAGTTCTTGGCAGCACCCGTCATTTCGCCAGCAAGAATCTTCGCAGCTTGTGCCGCTTTACGATCGGTAAAGTCCACCAGATCTACCCGTTCTTTTAGAGCCAAGGGAACCAATCTTCGTGCGAGGACTTCTTGCTCCGAGATCTGCGAATCCAGTGTGAGCACACCTAATGATTCGCAGACCGCACCCACCATCGCCTGGGCAACGTTCAAAGTGCCGCGTGGTGCTTCTAAGTCAAACCGACCGTTTGAACTAGAGAAGAACCATGCGCCTAGTTTCACGAGATCGCCAGATCGTTGACGTGCGTACCTAGAATGACAACGAAAAATGTGCGTGCCCCGAGGTAGCTTCCGAACTGTAAGTTCGCCAACTTCCTGAGCAGACAAAACTACCGCGGAGACTCGGTGGGCTCGGGCCCGGCTCATCGAGTCCAGTCCCGCCTGGTGCTCAGAGCCTCCTCGAATACCAGATCAGCTGAAATCTCAGTTTCGGCTTCACCGCGCAAGACATCAATGGGACGCATACCCTGCAACTGTGGCATGGACAGTGTCATCCATCGCGCGACGCTCCAATTGGTCGCCGCAACGGGCAGAAGTACCTGCAGAACCTTTTTTACGCCGGGAACTACTTCATGGTTCTTAAATTGGAAGGCCGGATAGGCATTGACTTTCCCGTCTTCTAATTTGACCCGCAAGAGCGTATGACGACGAATCCTATCGCTTAACTGCTGGGGTGTTCGAACAGCTAGCTCCGTCATGACTCGTTCCGTGCCATAAAAGGTTCCGAAACGTTCGTCGATCGCTAAACGTCTTTTGGTCTTTGGTTCTTGTGCTTTGATTTCCTGATTTACAAGCACACGAATCTTCGGAAGGGCGTCACGCAAGACCCGGAGGTCCATCTCCCCGGTTGGGAGACCAAGAGCGTGGGCAAGATCTTCGACCTTACGTTCTTCTAGTGGCGCTGTACTCATCACTCATCCTTAGGCACTTATATTCTATGCCTTGATAGTAAGCGTTTGAAGAGCGCAAAGAATCTTGTGGATAAACCACCATCGTCGTCAAAGGAGTCGAGCGCACGAAAAAGGAGCTATCGCAGTTCATTCAATGAATGAACTGCGATAGCTCCCTAATATCTAGGAACTAGTCCTGGATCAGATCATGACGCACGATGGTCTGGTCACGGTCCGGACCCACGCCAATAGCAGAGATCCGGGTACCGGAGATCTTTTCCAGAGCCAGAATGTAGTTCCGGGCGTTCTCCGGAAGATCTTCCATGGTCTTGGCGCCCGAGATATCCTCGGTCCAGCCCGGGAAGTACTCAAAGATCGGCTTCGCGTGGTGGAAATCGGTCTGCGTCATTGGCATCTCATCGTGGCGCACGCCGTCTACGTCATAAGCAACACACACTGGGATCTGCTCAATGTTGCTAAGCACATCCAGCTTGGTCACGAAGTAGTCGGTAAAGCCGTTCACGCGCGAAGCGTGGCGAGCCAAAACTGCGTCATACCAACCGCAACGACGTGGGCGGCCAGTGTTCACACCGAACTCACCACCGGTCTTCTGCAGGTAGACACCCATTTCATCAAACAACTCAGTTGGGAAAGGACCGGCACCCACACGGGTGGTGTACGCCTTGATAATGCCAATGGAACGGGTGATGCGGGTTGGGCCAATACCTGAACCAACCGATGCGCCACCGGCAGTTGGGTTCGATGAGGTCACGAATGGGTAGGTTCCGTGGTCCACGTCCAAGAACGTAGCCTGGCCGCCTTCCATCAGAACAACCTTGTCCTCATCTAGTGCCTTGTTCAACTCGTAGGTCGAGTCGATAACCAGCGGGCGCAGACGCTCAGCGTAGGAGAGGAAGTACGAAACAATTTCCTCAACCTCAACGCTGCGGCGGTTGTAGATCTTAACCAGTAGTTCGTTCTTCTGGCGCAGTGCGCCTTCAACCTTCTGGCGCAGGATCGACTCGTCAAAGACGTCCTGCACGCGGATGCCGAGGCGTCCGACCTTATCCATGTAGGCCGGGCCGATGCCGCGTCCGGTGGTGCCGATGGCACGCTTGCCCAGGAAGCGTTCGGTGACCTTATCCATGGTCTGGTGGTACGGAGCCACCAGGTGCGCGTTAGCTGAAACGCGTAGCTTCGAGGTATCGGCGCCACGGGATTCAAGACCATCAATTTCTTCGAAGAGGGCCTCAAGATTCACCACGCAGCCGTTGCCGATAATCGGAGTGGCATTCGGCGAAAGGATGCCGGCTGGAAGGAGCTTAAGCTCGTACTTCTCGCCACCAACGACCACGGTGTGCCCTGCGTTGTTACCACCATTGGGCTTCACTACGTAGTCGACCAGTCCACCGAGTAGATCGGTGGCCTTACCTTTACCTTCGTCGCCCCACTGTGCTCCGACGATCACGATTGCTGGCATGGGATCCTCCCCCTTGCATAAAGCAGCGGTTGCGGCGTGCTTCACGCCGTCCCGGCACGGTGCCGGGCAAAAAATATGCCCCTGTCCTGCTCACTAAAACCCGAAGGTTCGCTGCAAGAGTTAGGGGCTCTTACGACCAAAGTTTACCGAAACGATTAGTGAATCTCGAGTTGTACGTCACGGTGTCGCCCGCGACGTCCATAGGCGAGCACAAGAAACGCGATTCCAGCGAAGAGCACAGCAATGCAAAAGACATACAAGGCAACCGTTGCGTAGCCCTGCTCTGGGCTCAGGAATGGGTAGGGAACCCAGCCATCGGTGGCTCCACGAACTAGAACTACCCCGGTCCAGAGCAACGGGTACACCAGTAACAGTGGCACTACCGCGTAGGACAAAAATCTACGGTCCCGCGCCAAGAGCCAATCGGCAATGACCACCAGTGGACCGATAATATGCATCACCCAATTCGCCCAGGGCAGCGGCACCCCGCCCGCAGCACCTAAGGGTGCCAACAAGGTGAGGTAAATCAGACCGACCACCACCATGCACACACTTGCTAAAGCACGCAGGCCCACAACCCAGCGAGGTACCGAAGCACCCTTGGCTAGGCCTATTCCCCCGGCAATAAGTCCGACCACCACGACCACAAGATTCGACTGGATAGTGAAGTACCCAAAGAAGTTCATCGGCAATACCGGTCCTCGTGACGCGGTGTCCACATAGGTGGCTACGATGGCACTTAGAGTGATAAGCGCCCAGAGCATTCGGACTAGGTTCACATAGCGCAATGAGTTTTGAGCGGTCTTCACTCTCGAAGACTATAACTAGCAGCTACCGCTTCCAAAGATTTAAGCGTAGCGACTTGAAGATTCGTCAGTTCGTGTGTCCACAAAGTGACGAGACAGGACATACATAGTAATGAGATCCGCTGTCTTCGAAGCTATGAGTTTCAGTTTCTACGATGTACCGAGATTTCACGCTACCCGTATTCAGCAGTGGACCGCCACGAAACTTCGAGGTTAGCGGTTTAGAGTTCAGATATTTTGCTTATGACCAGCCCCGCCTCAGGGTCAGGGTCAAGGAAATTAGCCAGAACGCCGGATGTAATAAATAAGAATATACCTATAACTACTAGTATGATGATTATCAATGAAATGATGAAAAACTTCTTATCCTGTGCTTTCATATGTTAATTCATACCATCTATCCGGTCCACCTTCCATTCCGTTCTCGGAGATGCTTTGTCCCAAAATATCCGTGCTAAATTTTTCGCCCTGTCTATAGTTGGCGCGCTTGTCTGCGCGCCAACCGTCGTCTTCGCACAGCCCCAAGAGCCAGTTTCTAAAAGCACCACCGCGGCACTTGAAAACCTCGCTGCTGTTTCAGATGACACTTCACATGACGTTTTAGGAACCTCCGCAGACATTGCAGCTTCTAAAGCCTCCAACGTGTTTGATCTTCATGTCGCTGAAACTGCAATCGTTGTTCCAAGAGAGCCTGGGAAGCCCATAAGAATTGGCACTGGTTCAGAGAGCATCGAAATCCTTCGCCCCTCTGAAAATCAAGCATCAGCTATGGCCCTAGCCCCTGGTGTGATTTCGAATGAAGGCGCAGACTTCTCCACCGTCACATCTGTCAAAGATAGCGGCGACGTTCAAATCGCTACTGTCATCAACGATCCAAGATCTACTGAGCGTTTTGAATACCACTTAGACCTTCCCGATGATGCCACAATGCGCGAAGTAGAGGGTGGTGTACTGATTGAATCTAAAAATGGAGACCTGATAGGCGGGTTTGCTCCTCCTTGGGCTAAGGATGCTAACGGATTAGAAGTTCATACGCGCTACGAGATTGAAGGAAACGCCATAGTTCAAGTCGTTGACCATCATTCTGTTGAGAATCTCACGTATCCAGTAGTTGCGGATCCTGCCTACTCAAAAGGGATTATCAAACAGGTCAAGTGGGAACGATGGAAAAACGGTGGATGGGAGATCAGGTTGACAGTTACTGCGCTCGCGCGTTGGTACCAACCTTTCAACCCAAGCTACGTTTACAAAATGGGTCTAGACGATCTACGTCAACATCATCCTCGTTCCATGGCAAAAGCTACGATGGCGCAACAATGGAACTGTCATGTTGTGGGGCTTGCAGGAACGATAAATATCGACTTAGAAAGTAAGCGTAAAAGCTGGCCTGGTTGGCGCAAGGGGATAGCTACCAGTGTCATCAAGGGAAACGCTGCTAAGGCATGCAACTGGTAATTTCACCAGGCTGGCTCTAGATAGATTTTCATCAAAAGTAAGCATCTGGCTGATCGGGTAGATGCTTACTTTTTACCCACGGAACTCTTTGATATCGAGTTCTTGATACCTTTGCTGAATCTTCACGCGATTTTCAAGGCTCTTTGTAGGGCTTTTGATGAAACTAATTATCCACAGCAACGCTATGTGACGCTGCTAGCAACGTCATGACCTCGGCAAACATTCCATCCAGTTCGAAGCCAAGAGCCCCAAGCGATCCTTGTGTCACGTAGTAACCCGTCAGCAGAAACACACAGCATGAATCGTCATCGCAGTACGATCTATGCGCCTTAATGATGCAAACCTCACTTCTCCGAAGTTTTCATTTGCCATACCAAGTTGGCTTCCTCGGGTTTCAACGATGTGCGACTGAGTACACGTCACTAAGTCGAGCTTAAACATGGATATCAATGACATTCTCGCGCAGACTTGACTCTGACACAGTGTGAGGGCGGAGAACTGAAGAATGTTATCCATCGGGATGTTTGCGCAGATTGGTCAGGTCACCCACCGCATGTTGCGGCATTGGGATACGTCCGGTCTGCTCACCCCTGCCCATGTGGACCCGTTCAGCGGTTATCGTTCCTATGATCCGTCCCAGCTACAGCGCTTGCATCAGATTGTTGCTCTGCGCGATTTGGGATTTGGGCTCGAAGAGATCTCTTTAAGTCTGGCTCAGGGAGCAACTGCTGGAAAGATCTCCGAACTTTTGCTCATTCGTCAGGCGCAAGTAGAGACTGAACACCAGCTAGCCATGCAGCGCCTACGTGAAGTGCAACGACGTCTACAACTGATCTCCAAGGAGAAGCTCATGTCACGCATTGAAATCATTCACAAGCCATTGCCCGCAGTGCGTTTGGCGGCCGGCCGCTTCACCGTGGCCGAGCAACCTGAAATCGCCGGCCGCATCGGCCCACTCTTCGACAAGATCGCGCAGTCCATTCAGGGCCAAAGCCTTGCCACACCCGTTGCGCAGTACAACGGTACCGAGGATGGCGTAGAGGTCATTGCCGGGTATGCCACTAGCGCCCAGAGCCTAGCCGGTGTCGAGATCATCGAGCTTCCCGCCGTGCCTGAAGCAATTTGCGGAGTGCACCTTGGCTCAATGGACACTATTCATGAAAGCTGGCAGGCCGTTCATGAGGAAGTCTTGACCCGAGGTTTGGTGCCGACCGGCCCGTGCCGCGAAGTCTACGTGCGCGCTGTATCCGAAGACCAAGCAGATTGGGTGACCGAACTTCAGCAGCCCGTCGGCACTCCCTAATCCACCAGCTGGTAAGGAGCTTCCAATAAGTCCCCCACCACGCTGCGCGCGGCTCCAACCAGCGCACCTGTTTGGCCCAACGTCGAGCACAGCAACCGCGCTTGACCGGCGATGCTCGGCGCGTGCACTTGGAGGCTAGCTTCCATTGCAGGACGCATCCATTGTTCTAGTGCGGCGAAGTGACCACCAAAGACGACGGTGGAAACGTTGTAGAGTCGCAGGGCCGAGGCCACCGCGATCCCCAAGGATTTTCCGGCCTCGGATACCGCGCTCAACGCTGGCTCTTCGCCAGCCTCCAGCGCTTGGTAGAGCTGGCTGATTCGCTCTTGACGCGGCGCGCTGTCGACGCCCGCGCCGAGGTTGGCGGCGGCCAAAATGGCTTCCTGCCCGGCAACGGTTTCCAAGCAACCGCGTCCGCCGCAGCTGCAGGTTTTGCCATCGGGTGCGATCACCACATGGCCGAGTTCGCCGGCGTGGCCCTGGGGTCCGACAAAAAGTTCAGCGTCGATGATCAATCCGCCACCAATGCCCACTTCCCCGGAGACAAAGAGGAAGTCGTTCTCTTGGGCATCCATCAATTGCTGTTGGGCCAGTGCTGAGGCGTTGGCTTCGTTAAAGAGCCGGAAGCGGGTTTTGGGTTCGGGCAGCAATGCTGCCACGTCGAGTTCCTGCTGAACCCAGCCAAGGTTTGGTGCCTGCAGGACGGTGAAATGTTCTTCGTTGACCAAACCGGGAACGGCTAATCCTCCGCCGAGGATCATCAGACCCTGGGCCTGGGCAGCAGCTTGGAGCCTCTGGCTCAACTCTCCGAGCGCAGCAAGTACTTCGCTTGCTGTTGAGCTGTGATTAGCGCGGGGCAGTACTTCGTGAGCCAGCAGTTTGCCACTGAGGTCCACCAGACCGGCGGCAATGTAGTCAACGTTAATTTCCATGCCAAGCACGCAGCGCGCGGGGTTCAGGACCAGACCTACCGAGGGTCGGCCACGCTCCCCGTCGCGGTGCACGCCAATTTCGGTGACCAACCCGGCAGCCAGTAGGTCGGTGACCAGGCTGGAAACCGAGGCCTTGGTGAGTTGGCTGAGTTGCGCGATATCGGCGCGGGATAACCGCTCGTCCTCCCCTGCAGCTGCGATCACCGACAAGACCCTAGCTAGGTTGGCTTTGCGCACATCTGCAACGTTGCCCGGCGCACCAGAAGTGGTAGCTCGGGCAGTAGTCGCTGGTTGGCGCATGCCTTCTCCTAAAGAATTTTTTGGGTGAATCGTTCATTGCTCGCTATTGACTCTAGCGCATGAGCGACCATATAGTTCAGGACATAAACTAAATGGTGAAAGCCAACCCTCTCGATCCAAGGATGTATCACGATGAGCGTTACCCCGACCCCTGAAGACCACTTCACCTTTGGCCTCTGGACCGTGGGATGGACCGGCGCCGACCCATTCGGTGTCGCCACCCGCAAGAACCTGGACCCGGTAGAAGCCGTGCACAAGCTCGCTGAATTCGGCGCCTACGGCATCACCTTCCACGACAATGACTTGATTCCTTTTGACGCCACCGAGGCTGAACGCGAAAAGATCCTGTCTGACTTCCGCGCAGCCCTGGAAGAAACCGGCTTGAAGGTCCCGATGGTGACCACCAACCTGTTCAGCCACCCGGTATTCAAGGACGGCGGCTTCACCTCCAACGACCGCTCGATCCGCCGTTTCGCACTGGCCAAGGTCCTGCATAACATCGATCTTGCCGCCGAGATGGGCGCCGAAACCTTCGTCATGTGGGGCGGGCGCGAAGGCAGCGAATACGACGGCTCCAAGGACTTGGCCGCAGCACTGAACCGCATGCGCGAAGGCGTGGACACGGCAGCTGGCTACATCAAGGACAAGGGCTACAACCTGCGCATCGCACTGGAGCCAAAGCCGAACGAACCACGCGGCGACATCTTCCTGCCAACCGTCGGCCACGGCCTGGCGTTCATCGAGCAGCTGGAACACGGCGACATCGTCGGCCTGAACCCGGAAACCGGCCACGAGCAGATGGCTGGCCTGAACTTCACCCACGGCATCGCCCAGGCGCTGTGGGCCGAAAAGCTGTTCCACATTGACCTCAACGGCCAGCGCGGCATCAAATACGACCAGGACCTGGTCTTCGGCCACGGCGATCTGACCAGCGCATTCTTCACCGTTGACCTGCTGGAGAACGGCTTCCCCAACGGCGGGCCAAAGTACACCGGCCCACGCCACTTCGACTACAAGCCATCGCGCACCGACGGCTACGACGGCGTGTGGGACTCAGCCAAGGCCAATATGTCCATGTACCTGCTGCTCAAGGAACGCGCCCTGGCCTTCCGCGCGGATCCAGAAGTACAGGAAGCCATGAAGACCTCGGGTGTCTTCGAACTGGGCGAAACCACCCTGAACGCCGGAGAAAGCGCAGCGGATCTGATGAGCGATTCGGCGAGCTTCGCAGGCTTTGACGCCGATGCTGCCGCGCAGCGCAACTTCGCCTTCATCCGCCTGAACCAGCTGGCCATCGAGCACCTGCTCGGCTCGCGCTAAACCCCGCCAGAACCCACCGTAGAAAGCAGCCACACTCAATGACGCTTGTAGCCGGCATCGACTCCTCCACCCAGTCCTGCAAGGTTGTCATCCGCGACGCTGACACCGGAGCGTTGATCCGCTCCGGACGCGCCAGCCACCCGGAAGGCACCGAAGTGGACCCGGAGTTCTGGTTCGCCGCCCTGCAAGAAGCCATCGCCCAGGCCGGCGGCCTGGACGATGTGGCTGCGATCTCGGTGGGCGGGCAACAGCACGGCATGGTCGTGCTGGATGCCACCGGTGCGGTGATCCGCCCTGCGCTGCTGTGGAACGATACCCGCAGCGCGCAGGCGGCCCGCGACATCATCACCGAGGCCGGCGACGGTGACAGCGAGGCTGGCGCCGCCTACTGGGCGCAGCGTACCGGCACCCTTCCGGTCTCCTCGATCACCCTGGCCAAACTACGTTGGCTCAAGGACCATGAACCGGACAACGCGGCCAAGGTCGCCGCGGTCTGTCTGCCCCACGACTGGCTGTCCTGGCGTCTTGCCGGTTATGGCCCGGGCAGCGGTGTCGAAGGCTTGGCCGCTCTAGGCACCGACCGCTCCGATGCCTCGGGCACCGGGTACTACCGGGCTGCCGAAAAATCCTATGACCTCAAAGCCTTGGAGCAGCATCTGGGGCACGCCCCGATTTTGCCTGCGGTGGCGGGACCGCTGGAATCCATCGGCCGCACCGCCACCGGCGCGCTGATCGGTCCCGGCGCGGGTGATAACGCCGCCGCCGGACTGGGGGTTGGCGCCACCGTTGGTGATGTAGTGATGTCCCTGGGCACTTCCGGCACGGTCTTCGCGGTTGCCGATGCCCCATCTGCAGACACCAGCGGGCTGGTGGCCGGGTTTGCCGATGCCACCGGAAACTACCTCCCACTGGTGTGCACGCTAAACGCCACCCGAATTTTTGATGCCACCGCCAACCTGTTGCAGGTGAGCCTGACAGAGCTCAATGACCTCGCCCTGTCAGCCAACCCGGGCTCCAATGGCCTGACCCTGCTCCCTTACTTCGACGGCGAGCGCACCCCGAACCTGCCAGATGCCACGGGTTCGCTGCACGGAATCACCCGTGCGAATTACACTGCACCCAACTTGGCTCGCAGCGCGGTGGAAGCAATCATCTGCTCGCTAGCCGATGGGCTGCGCGCGCTTGAGGCCCAAGGGGTTCAAGCCCAGCGCATCATCTTGGTGGGCGGCGGAGCGCAGTCCACAGCGGTGCAGCAGATTGCAGCCCAGGTGCTGGGCCTGCCGATTATCATTCCGGCCCCTGGCGAGTATGTGGCTGATGGCGCGGCACGGCAAGCTGCCGGTGTGCTGGCCGGAGCATTCCCGCAGTGGACCCAGGACTCCACCGAAGTCCCTGCGACAGAAGCAACACCGCATGTTTTGGAACGCTACCGTTCGCTGGTTTCCAGCCAGTGGCTAGAGAAGTAAGGATCTGCCGTGGAGCTAGAGACCAAGGAACTCAACTGGGCTGGAAACCTTGAGTACCGGGCCAGCGAACTGCTGTACCCCACCAGCATTGAGCAACTGCAGGAACAGGTTCGCGCCGCCAGCAAGGTGCGCGTGCTCGGTTCCCGCCATTCATTTAATGACATTGCCGATACCAGCGAAACCATGATCTCACTGGCCAAGATGCCCCAAGTCATTGATATCGATGCGCAGGCCATGAACGTGCGCGTCAGTGGCGGAATCACCTATGGCGCGCTGGCCGATGCGCTGCACGCCGCCGGTTTTGCGCTACACAATCTGGCTTCCCTGCCGCATATTTCGGTGGCCGGCGCGGTATCCACTGGCACCCATGGCTCGGGCGAAGCCCACGGCAACCTGGCAACCGCAGTCAGCGCAGTCGAGCTCGTGCTGGCCGATGGCTCGCAGCTCTCGGTCAATCGAAACGATCCGGAATTCAACGGCTATGTAGTGTCCCTTGGTGCGCTAGGCGTGATCACTCATCTGACCTTGGATATCGTTCCGAGCTTTGATGTGCAACAGACCGTGTATGAGCAGCTGTCCTGGGACAAAGTTCTGGACAACTTTGATGGAATCCAGGCTTCCGCCTACAGCGTCAGCCTGTTCACCGATTGGAGCGGGGACTTGGTGGGCCAAACATGGCTCAAGCGTCGTGTTGGTGATGCCCTTCTCGATGATATTGATCAGGGAAAATTTGGCGGTCTGGCGGCGATCGCTCCGATGCACCCATTGCCCGGAGCCGATGGCGCGATCTGCAGCGAACAGCTCGGGGTGGCCGGGCCTTGGTCCGATCGGCTCTCCCATTTCCGCATGGACTTCATGCCCAGTGCCGGTGATGAGTTGCAGACCGAATATTTGGTTCCGCGTGAATACGCTGTTCAAGCCATTACCGCGATGCGCGAGCTGTCCTCGGTGATCACCCCGTTATTGCTGGTGGCTGAGGTGCGGACCATTGCCGCCGATGAGTTGTGGCTCAGCGGCAACTACGGCCGCGACGGTATTGCCCTGCACTTTACGTGGAAGCCGCAGCAGCAGGAAGTGGAGACAATCCTGCCGCACGTCGAATCAGCTCTCGCGCCTTTTGCGGCTCGTCCGCATTGGGGCAAGCTCTTTGCAGCAACGTCAACCGATCTGCAGAAGCTGTACCCGAAGTTCAATGACTTTATCGAGTTGGCTCAGCGCTTGGATTCTGCGGGCAAATTCCGCAACGAATTCCTGAATCGCAATCTCTTTGGTGCTTAGGTTCTAGGGCAATGGAGCACACCCAATTTGTGTCGATCGGTCTAGTTGCCAACTTGAAGGAACTATCGCCTAGTGGATATCCGGCTATCGGAATAATCTCCAAAAAGATTTCTTCGGTTTTTTCGGACTCTCGGGCCACTGCTCGCGATAAATCTTAAGCGTCTCAAGGTCGTCGAGTGGCACTAGCGCGAACCACTCGACGGCATCAAGGCGCTCGTATTTCTTGAGGGTGCGAAGTTTCTCTTCGGGAATGTTGCGCGAGTGCTCCCAAAACATCCCGACATACTTTTCTTCATGAACGTTGGTCGACCCTGAGAATCCTATACCTTGCCACACTAGGTAATTGCGGCACCAGAATGTCTCTTCGGCCTGACTCCGATGAACGACTCTGCTCCACTCAGTAAATCCGGCAAGCGGACCAAGTTGAGACCGCCAGGTTAGTTGCCACTCCGGCCCGGGCCGTTCCTCGATGGAGGAGAGCACGAGCATGCCATGGTCATACTCACCAGATGGCAGCTTTGCTGACCCACATTCATAGAGCTTTCCGCCAAACCTGGCAAATGCCCCCGTGAGTGGGATGCCTCCGGGCAGAAAACGTGAAAAAGCAGGAGGATTCTCCACCGATGGTTCAGATTCAAGACCAGACATATTCAGCATGCTATCGAAAACTCGTAGCCCACCCCATTCGCGCCACGTACTTACTCAGCCTTCGCGGTCAGCCTCAAGCAAGCACTTCTGAAAAGCCTGTGCCGCAGGATTCGGAGTACCCGTACCCGCATAGAGCCGCGTCTTTGGCTCACCGACCAACGGGTGGAACGAGACTTCAGGCATCTGGAAGCGCGACACCGATGCAGGCAGGATTGAGACTCCCAGCCCGGCAGCGACCAGCCCAAGAATGGTCTCCTGATGAATGGCTCGCTCGACAATTCGAGGCGGCGTACGACCATCGAATAATGAATGCACCAGCGAGTAGAAACCACTCATGTACTTGTAGGGGAAAAGGACAAAGTCTTCATCGGCGAGATCCTCTGCCTTGATCTGCTCATTGGCACCCAAACGATGGCCCGCCGGAAGCGCCACCACCAGTGGCTCCGAATGGATCTCCTGCAATTCGACGCCGGGCACTCTTGTTGGGTCACGCAGAATTCCGAGATCAAGACTATTTTCTAGCAGCTTTTCAATCTGCTCGTCGGTAGTGAGCGGGTGCAGCACCAGCTCAACATTGGGCCGCAGTTCGCGGAACCTGCGCAGCGCCGAAGGCATGGTGGCATAACTGGCAGAGCTGACAAATCCGACATTGAGCCGTCCGCGCAGCCCCAGTCCTGCCTCGGTCAGTTCTTGATTGGCTTTATCCAGATCCGCCAGCAATGGCTTGATGCGGTCCAGATACATCCGCCCCGCGGGCGTGAGAATCACGCTGCGAGTGGTGCGGTCAAAGAGCTGCACGCCCAGCTCTTGTTCCAGCTTTTTCACCGCGACGGTCAGCGGTGGTTGAGACATGCGAAGTTCTTCGGCTGCGCGGCCAAAGTGCAAATGTTCTGCAACAACGAGGAAGTAGTGGAGGTGGCGGAGTTCCATGCACTCAATTTTTGCACAAAAACTAATAATGTCTAGGAAAAATGTATTGGACGCCCTAATAATATTCGTGGGTTACTAGAGGTATAACAACAAAGATGCCCAGATCAGGAGCAAGCCATGAGCACCTCGTCCCAGTCGCCCTCTGCAGAATACGTTGTCATCGGAGCAGGCCTCGCCGGCTCCTCGGCAGCATGGAGGTTGGCTCAGCGAGGCCATGAAGTTGCCCTGCTGGAGCGCAAAGTGCCCGCCGCTGACGATGCCAGTTCGCACGGCTCAGCACGCATCTTCCGTTATGGCTACCCCAACCAGCTCTACACGGACCTTGTTGTTCAAGCGCGCAAAGCCTGGGATGAGCTCGAAGAGGCCAGCGGCAGCCAGCTGATCAACCCCTGCGGTTCAGCGGACTACGGACCCCTGCGCAATCCACGTATGCTCGCCGGGATTCTCGCCAACGCCGGGGTGGAACATGAATTGCTCTCCGCTGCCGAGGCCCGCAACCGTTTCAACGGAATCAATTTTGATACCGAAGTCCTTTGGCACCCAGGTGCCGGAGTGCTGGACGCCGAACGCTCGGTTCAGGCAATGGTGGCTCAAGCCAAGGCTTATGGCGCCCAGGTGGAAACCCAGTGGCCAGTCGCTTCCGTCGAGGCAACAACTAACGGATACAAACTCACGTCCGCAGATGGACGCACCTACTTGGCATCCAAAATCATCGTGGCCGCAGGCGGCTGGTTGCCAGAATTGCTGGGAAATCTCCCTCTGCCATCAGGCTTTGTACGCAGCGTTCCCAAGATGGTTGTATATCAAGAGAATGCCTTCCACTTCCCTTACCGCGACCAGGATCCCGAAGCACGCCAAGCATGGCCAACCTACATCCACAAGGACCCTGCTTTTAAGTCCTATGGCCTGCCCGGCGGACGTGACGCCAACTTCCGCGGACAAAAGGTTGCCGAATATATGGCCGGACGCCAGCTGGATACTGCCAGCCAGCAAAACGGCCAGATTGATCCAGCCAACCGCGAACGCGTGATCGAGTACGTCAAAAAGTACCTTCCCGGACTGGAACCAACGCCCTACGCCGAAACCACCTGCATTTTCAGCGCAACCCCCACTGAGGATTTCATCGTGGATGAAGTTGACGGCATCACCATCTTCTCGCCCTGCTCGGGGCATGGAGCCAAGTTCGGCCCGCTGCTCGGCGAGCTTGCCGCGGACTTGGCGACCGGGGTGCGGGAAACCCCTGAGCTTTTCCGCCTCGCATCCCACGCCAAAGCCATGGTCTAGAAGTCCCAGCAGCAAGCTATTTTGGAGAATCCCTTGTTCAACATCCCGCTACACCTTCCCACTGCGACGGTCGCCGAGGTCATGGCTGGCATCGCCGGCACCGGGCAAGACCCATTGCGCGGAGGCTATTCCCGCCCGGTGTATTCCAGTGCTGAAATCGACCTGCGCACGTGGTTCATTGAACAAGCCACCAGACGGCAGCTAAGCGTTGAGGAAGACGGAAACGGCGCGCTCTGGGCCTGGTGGGATCTGCCCACAGGAATCCGCGCCAATGCAGTTGTCACCGGCAGCCACCTCGACTCGGTCCCGGGTGGCGGACCCTTTGACGGGCCGCTTGGCGTAGCCAGCGCGCTGATTGCCTTTGATCTGATGCAGGCACGGAATCTTGTGTGCACTCGTGCCATGGCTATCGTGGTGTTCCCGGAAGAGGAAGGTTCCCGCTTTGGTGTGGCTTGCTTGGGCTCGCGTCTGCTCACCGGAGCCATTGACCGAAACAAGGCGTTGAATCTGAGGGATCCTGACGGCAATAGTTTTGCCGACATAGCATCCAGCAATGGGCTAGATCCACGTTTCATCGGCCCAGACCGCCGCCTCTTGGGACAGATTGGTGTCTTTGTCGAGTTGCATGTGGAACAGGGACTCGGGCTGGCGGATCTGGATCACCCGGTGGCCATCGGCGGATCCATCCTCGGCCACGGACGTTGGAAGTTGAGCATGCGGGGACAAGGTAACCACGCAGGAACCACGCTGATGTCTGACCGCAAGGATCCGATGGTGGCTGCTGCCCGCAGCATTGCCGCGGTGCAGCAGATTGCCCGCACACGGGATAAAGCGCGAGCTACAGTGGGCCGGCTGCAACCGGTTCCTGGCGGAACTAATGTCATTGCCTCGCGGGTGGACTACTGGCTGGACGTGCGCCATCCAGATGATGCGGTTACGGCCGGTGTTGTCCAAGAGATTCACGAGTCGGCGCAGGTTATTGCAGCTGAAGAGGGCTGCAGCCTCGATTTCTCCCAAGAATCATTGAGTCCAACGGTAAGTTTTGATGCAAAGCTTTCGGGGCAGCTTGGACTGGCGCTGCCCAACACTCCGGTACTCGATACCGGTGCGGGGCATGATGCTGGTGTACTCGCCGGACACGTACCGAGTGCCATGATTTTTGTTCGCAACCCCAACGGCATCTCCCACTCCCCTGAAGAATATGTAGAAGACGCTGACGCGGAACTTGGCGCGGCAGCTTTGGCCGATGCCTTAGCATCGTTGCTTCAGTAGCCGGGGTTGGATCTCCTCACCTGAATTCGGGCAGATTTTGCCCGAAGCCAAGCTGCCGTGCGCAAATTCCGGACCCGACTTCAAAATCGCAGAGGGTGGATGCCACCGGTGGCCATTGCCGTGGTCTGAGAAGAACTGTCCGAATTACTGGAATAGCAACTGGGAATCCCCGATCTCTGTATTCCCGCTTTCCGTGGTGTGTGGGAATACAGAACTAAGTGATTCCCATTCCTGCAGGAGACCCCATGGCACATCCGCCCGGGCAATAGGAGTTCGCGCAAACTTGAGTCAGAGTGACGTTACACGGGTACGGGATACCGGACGCCTGTACGAACGATAGAAACGCCGTTCTTGCGTGGCACTACGCATCGGTCGTGCCACGATCCACTTGATTAGTGCGCCGACTGTCCCGTAGAGCGTTCGACTTACGGGAATGGAGCAATAGCACGCGAAGTGGATCTGCCGGGTAGTCTTTTCCGTCGCTTTACCGTCCCCAAGGGGTGGCAATTATGAGGATGCGCCTTACTGGTCTGCGTCGGTATGATCGCGGTATGAATTCTTCACAGGAGTCCGCGCCGTCAACGGTGCGCCTGTTTCCGGATTATGCAAACACGGTGCTTTGGTTTAACGAACCAATCGAGTACGACACTGCCAAGCTGTCCGGTACTTTGACACACGAACTCTCGCAGTGGGAACAGTCGTACTATGACGGATTGAACCATGACTATGAGTGGAAATCCGCAGGTGTGGCTCGCAGATTCGCTGCAGAGGGTGAACGATTAGCGCAACGTGTGGCTGATGAACTTGGCGATAAATTCGAAATCGAATTAGTCACGTCCTTGGAAGGCTCACCAAAACGCAAATTTCAAGGGAGGGGACCAGCCCTCAACCCTGAAGCTGCCGCAGTGTTCGATTCCTTGGCCGTTGAGGTTAAAGATTTTGAAGAGGAAGTATCGCGTGCAAGGGAAGCTACCCGTCGGGGAGAAAGCACTGGATGGTATGCCTATGCACCGCTTTCAAATACCGTTTTCAGACCGAAGCAACATAACGATTGATAATCCGGTGCCTGACCTTTACGCATTATCTCTCTAGTCGACGTTGGGCGATTCCCCTGCGGACGGAGCGGTGTAACGCGGAGGAAAATAGGCAGAACTTCTGAGAGCTTCGGAAACCGATAGCACCGCAGGGTTGAGATAGATTCATGTCTTGCTAGGCCGGCGGCAGTACGAAAGCGAGCAGGTGTTTTGCCTCCCAAACGTATGAGTTCATCACACCGGTAATAGAACTCCCCTAGATACTCGACGTCGAGACTGAGCGAGCTGGACGCGAGGTGGATCGACCCGCCGGGGTCCGTCGGGCAAACTGCAGCGACCACGGCATCCCTTCCACGGCAGATAAATTCTGTCCCGGATATGGCAGATCCCCGAGAAGCGGCCACACTCCGCTTTTCGGGGATCTACGTTTATCAAGGTCCGACTACGGACCTAAATCTTTAGGCGAGGACCGGAGTCTCCCACAAGTTCAGCACCTGGCCGATGTTTTTCTCCTCGGCCGACTGGTACAAATCGGTAGCCCAGGCGACGTCTTCAATCGGCATGCCACCGACCGAGTAAAGGATGATTTCCTCATCATTGCGGCGAGCTGGAATTTTGCCGGTGGCAACGTCTGCAATCTCTTCAAGCTTTGATTCTGGCAGCTTGCCATCACGCATCAAATCGTGGAAGTGAGTACCTGGAATGCCCAGCAGCTGATAGGCCTGAGTTCCATATTCCTCAGCCCATGCGTCATACAGACCACGGGCGTCCAGGATCAGACGGGCATCGTTGATGATGAAGTCATCATCAAATCGTGCAGCCGCTGGTAGCAACAGGAGCGCGCCAGGCTTGATGGCCTCAGTTGGGAAGTAAGGGAAGGCATCAGAACCCTTAATGTCGGTGCTGGTGGTCGCCATGATGACGTCCGCGTCCTTGATGGCTTCTTCAATGGTTTCAGCGGCCACAATCGAGGTCACCTGAGGGAAGTTTTCACGGATGTACTGAGCGAAGGACTCCACGCCAGCAGCCGAGCGGCCCTTGACGGTCACGGTGTGAATGCTCGGGCGCAGCGACAGGGTCGCGTCAATGACGGACTTGGCAATCACGCCGGGACCAACCACGGCGGCGACCTTGGCGTCCTGCTTGGCCAGGTGCTTCACTCCCACACCCGGAACCGCTCCGGTGCGGTAGGCGCTGAGCAGGTTTGCGCTCATCACGGCCATCGGCGCACCGGTATCGGTGTCGTTCAGAGTGAATAGGTGAATGGACCGTGGCTGACCCTTGGCACGGTTTTCAGTGTTTGAGCCGTACCACTTCACGCCGGTAGTTCCGAAACGTCCGCCGAGGTAAGCCGGCATAGCCATGAAGCGGCGGTCCGGGCCATCACTTGGCATACCTTCGTGGACTGGGTTCTGCGGGAAGGTGATCATGGCGCCGTGCGAGTTGCCGTTTTCTCCGGCCATCCGGTAGTCCCCGTTGCGAAGCAGGATCAACGCTTCTTCCATCACGTCGGTGCAACGAGCGATATCGGTGACACCTGCGGCGATCATGTCCTGCTCGCTGAGGTAGCGGAAGTTGATAGTAGTCATTCGGGAGCTCCCTTGCTGGAATTTTCTAGAGGTTCAAAAGTTAGATGGCTGCTTCGCCGGTTTCACCGGTACGCACGCGGATGATCTGTTCCAAGGAGGTGACCCAGACTTTCCCGTCACCGATCTCGCCGTTTTCACCGGTCTTGGCGGTGTTGACGATGATCTCCAGCGCGCGTTCCAGATCAGGATCTGAGACCAGCAGTTCAAGACGGATCTTGTTCCGGAACATCACCGAGAATTCTTGTCCTCGGTAGTACTCGGTGCGCCCGCCCTGGGCGCCACGGCCCTGGACTTCGGTAGCGGTCACTCCGGAGAAGCCGGCCTTTTCCAATTCGGAACAAATGGATTCAAGCCGGATGGGCTTGATCACTGCGGTGATAAGTTTCATGGCAGAGCCTTTCTGTGCAGGCGGCTAGAGCTGACGGCTGTCATAGGCGGATTCAGCATGGATGGAGTTATCCAAACCAGCTTCCTCTTCGGCCTCGCTGACGCGGATTGGCGAAATCTTATTCATCACCCAAGCGATAGCGAAGGTCATGACGAAGCTGTAAACCAAGGTGGCGGCAATCGCGATCAGCTCGTGGCCCAGCTCGCTGAAGTGGCCGCCGAAGAAGATCCCTGCCATTTCTCCGGGTGCTTTGGGGTTAGCGAAGAAGGTTGCAAACAGCGAACCGGTGATACCGGCAATGCCGTGCACCGCAAAGACATCCAATGAGTCATCAATCTGGTGGCGGCGTTTCCAGGTAATGGCCCACGCGGCAGCTGCTGCGGCGAGGAAACCCACCATGATGGCACCAATTGGTCCCACAGCGTCGGCCACCGGGGTGATGCCGACCATTCCGGCAATGGCGCCGGTACCCAAACCCAGCATGGTGGCATGCCCATCACGAACACGTTCAATCGTGATGAACCCCAGCATGCCACCACACAGGGCCAGCAAAGTGGTGAGAATGACGTACTGAGCCATGAAGTTCGCTCCGCCGGCGGTGCCGCCGTTGAACCCCATCCAGCCAGTAGCGATCAAACCCACGCCGATCAACATGAGCGGCAAGTTATGTGGTCGTCCCGGGCCCATTTTGCGCTTGCCCAAAACCACAGCCAGGGCCAGACCTGCGGCACCAGCGTTCATGTGCACCGCGGTGCCACCAGCAAAATCGTGGAAGCCCAGCTTGTTGCGCATCCATCCACCGACGGCCCCAGTTTCTGGGTTATCCAGCGCAAAGACCCAGTGTCCTAGCGGGCAGTAGACCAAGATGACCCACAAGGCCACGAAGACCAACCATGCGCCGAACTTCATTCGTCCGGCAGCGCCGGAAGCGACCAGAGCTACGGAGATGGCGGCAAAGAGAATGTAGAACGCACCCCAGAAAGTGCCGCCAGCCTCATCGTCGGTCATAAAGTCAGAGAAGAAGGTGTATTCGAAAGGATTCCCGATGATTCCTGCGCCCCCAAGCGAATCACCTAGAACCAGCCCATGGCCGATAACCACGTAAACAACGCCGGTCACCGCCAATGCACTGAGCACCATCAGCATCATGTTCAGGACATTGCGTCCGTTGAGCATGCCACCGTAAAGCATTGCCAGTCCTGGGAACATCAGCAGAACCATGGCGAATGCCGCCAGGAGCCATGCCATGTCAGCGGCTTCCATGATGGGCGCCCCTTTCGAAGTTTGTGTTTGCGAGCAACTTCAAACTATCGAGGCCAGGTTCCGCTTCGCTTTCGAATCCGTTTCTAATAAGCAACACAATGTTTCGTTTCACGGATCAAATATCAAGGGTGTGAATTCTTTGTAAAAGCGTGGTCATCTACTGACTTCTTTTTGGTCGCAGGCCACGTCAAAGATATTCTGAATGGCAATTATTAGGCTCCGACGTGGCTTTATTAGTCAGTCGCTATAGATGAACTTGTGGAAACGCGTAGGAAACACCTCTGATTCCACTGCGAAATCCGCAACTTGTAGCGTGGGTTGTATCAACCTTTACGGGCCAGCTTCATTGGCCCTAAACGCAATAGTTGGAGCTAGTCTTGGCACCTTTGAATTTTTCGGTCCTGCACATTCGTGAGTCTCGTCCCCACAACCCGCAATTCCAAACGGAACTTGATGAGCTCAACGAAAACACTGTAGGTCAGATCATCGATGCCGGACACAATGCGTCCTTAGTGCCCTGTAATGATCTGAGCGTCGAGCAGATGCTGCAGATTGTTGATGCTTCTGACGCCGTGATCATCATGGGTGGTGAAGATGTTGAACCTTCGCTGTATGGTCGCAGCTCTGCTTACCCGGGCGGTGGTTATCATGAGCTTGCAGCGGATCGGAACCAGATCGCAGCTATCCAGCATGCCATCACTACCAAGACCCCACTGTTGGGAATCTGCCGAGGGTTGCAGTTATTAAACGTTGCTTTGGGTGGCACTTTGATTCAACATCTGGAGAACGCAGATGCTCACCGCAGCACCGGCAGCGATCCATTTGTTGATACCCGCCTGGACTCGATCAGCACTGAGCTTCAGGAAGATCTATCTTCCAAGACCAGCCACAAGTGCACGCACCATCAAGCCATTCACGAATTGGGCACAGGTCTGCAAATCGCTGCCATGTCCACCGATGACATTATTGAAGCCGTCATTCATGAGTCAGCGCCAGTGACCGCCGTGCAATGGCACCCGGAACATCCGCAGACTGCCTCCACCCAGCTCCGCATGTTGATTCAGCGCCTAGCTACGCAGCACGAGCAAGTTTCCGGCATACTTCCAGAGCTCATCAACAGCTAACCTCCAGAGTCAAAGGGTTCCGGAGGCTAGACTTGGAATTATGGCATTGACCCAAAATACGGTGGTGGACACCGCAGTCACTATCCTGCAGCAATTCGGGTTAGCTGACTTGTCGATGCGTCGTTTGGCCAAAGAGCTGGATGTTCAAGTTGGGGCTCTCTACTGGCATGTGAAGAACAAGCAGGAACTGCTAGCTCAGGTGGCTGCCAAGCTGCTTAATACCCCGCAGCTCTCGGTTAATGCTGAAGATTTTAGCGCTCCTGCAGATGCGATTCTTCAACTCTCGCGCCGCCTTTATCTCGCGTTATTGCCGATACAAGACAGCCCTGAAGTCATCGAAGTTGCCACCGCGATGCAAGTCACCGAATTGGCGCCAGTATTGCAGTTGCGTGACCTTTTGGAATCTTCAGGGCTTTCCACCGAGCAGGCCCGCCACGGACAACAATTACTGCTCAACCACATCCTGGGGTCTGTTGCCTTCCGACAGAACCTCGTGCAATTGGACGTTGATGCACCATTAGCGGATGGGTTCGATTGGGGACTGCAACGGGCTGTTGCGGGATTGATTAGCTGACCGCTGGGAAAATAGCTTTATACTGAATTCTGAAGAAACGCAACTGGCACCGGCCTCTGGCTTTGTAAATGTTGCGGGCTCCCGGACTCTGCTGCGGCAAAAGGGAGCTTCTTCACTTACATAGTTTGCAAGAAGCCCATCGCATCGAGTGTTAGCTGAGTTTCCCGCCGGAGGCTTCGAGGTAGCACGAGGCGCACAGCGATTCGTACCAAACGTCTTCGCCGTCGATGGCTACCTGATCCCCGTCAAAGACCACAGCTTCGCCGACCCGTCGGGTGTTAAACATGGCCTTGCGTCCACAACGGCAAATGGTCTTCAGCTCTTCCAAAGAGTGGGCAAGCTCCATCAAGCGTGCCGACCCAGGGAATGCATGGGTGCGGAAGTCAGTGCGAATGCCGTAAGCCAAGACCGGTACGTTATCCAGCACCGCGATACGCAACAAGTCATCAACCTGCTCGCTCGACAAGAACTGCGCTTCATCCACCAAAAGGCAGGCCACGGGTGGAGCATCTACATGGGTGAGCAATGCATCTGGGTCGTCCCCTGAACTTTGGGCTGCGAACTGCTCCCGGACGTTATCCTCTGGCCCAATGGTGAAGTCCGTGATGCGCTTGATCCCCAAACGCGAAACGATGGAGTTCTCACCCTTGGTATCAACACCCGGTTTGGCCAGCAGGATGCGCTGGCCACGTTCTTCATAGTTGAAAGCAGCCTGAAGCAAACTCGTGGACTTGCCAGAATTCATTGCTCCGTAGCGGAAATACAACTTGGCCACTATCGCTCCTTGAAGAATCGTTGCGCCTACCAACTAGCGGGCATCCTACGATCTTAGTGCCAGCTCCGTTATTCACCGGTAGTTACACTCGGTGCAGCGCCCAATCCAACTCAACTCACAGCTGGCGTTGGAAGTTCGAGTTACCGAAATCTAGAGGGTGTCCCGCTTTGGCTTTCTAGCAAAGACCACCCAATACAAGACTGACATCACCACAACAAATGGCACGCCGAAGATCAAGGTGTACTTGAACTGAGGAACAAAGAAGGAAGTCGCCAGCAGCGCCGCCAACAGCAGCGCACCCAAGATGGATGCAGCTGGATATCCAAGCAATTTGTACTCCAAAACCACCTGCTCCTTCTTCACCCTGCGCCGGAAGGAAACATGGGTTATCAGAATCATGAACCACGTAGCCAAGGCACCAAAGGTGGCCAAGGACAGCATGATGCCAAACCCTCCATCCGGGACCAGTGCATAAACAATAGCTGCGACTCCAATGCCGCCGGCAGACATCCACACCGCATGAATCGGCGCCCCGGAACGGTTAGTCCGAAAAGCCATGCGTGGCGCGTGGCCCGAGTCAGCTAGAGAATGCAACATCCGTGTGGCGGCATAAAGCTGTGCGTTCATGGCCGACAGTGCAGCAATGATCAATACAAAATTCAGCACGGAATCAGCAAAGGGAATACCAACTTGGGACATCACCGTGACAAAGGGTGAGCCACCGGAAATCAGTTCGCTGGTTGGTGCCACCGCCAGGATCAGGGCCATGGTGAATACGTAGAACAGCAAGAGCCTGAGGAAGGAAACCTTGAAGGATTTGCGCACCGCAATCTTTGGATTGTGGGCCTCGGCTGCGGCAATCGAGATGGCTTCAATTCCCATATAAGAGAAGATCGCAACAATCACCGCGCTCCAGGTGCCAAACAATCCGTTGGCGAAGAATCCACCTTCAGCGCTGTAGTTATGCACCCCAAACTGATCTTGAGAATTATGGAAGACCAGCCACAGGGCAATGATGATGAAGGCAAGGACGGCAAAAACTTTAATTGCCGAGAACCAGTATTCGGTGGTTCCGAAGATCTTCACGCTGGAGAAGTTCACCGCCAAAAGAACGGCGGAGAAAATGGCCACCCACCACAGTCCGGGAATCTGTGGGAACCAGTACTGCATATACTCGCCTACTGCGCTGACCTCGGTGCCTACCGCAAAGATCAGTGCAGACCAATACAAATATTTGGTCAGGTATCCGGCAAATCGACCCAGATAGCGTTCAGCGTAAACGCCGAAGGATCCAGCCACCGGCTGCTTGACCGTCATTTCGGCGAGCGCACCCATGACCAGCAAGGCAACCACACCACCGATCACGTAGCTGAGGATTACCGACGGGCCAGCCATCATGATGGCCAACTTGCTGCCAGCAAAAAGTCCGGTGCCAATGGCACTGCCCAGGGCGATCATGGACATCTGCGCAGGGGTCAGTGATTTTTTCAGCCCCGACCCGATGTCAGTGGCGCGTACCGGCTGCTTGCCCAACAATGCTCCTTCAAATCTCATACAAACAGCACGGCATCAGAACATACCGTGCTGCGTATAAGCGTACTCTGGCCATTGCTGGCCAGAGTCTAGAGCCCCCAAAGTAGTGGCTACCGCTTTCCCGGTTAGGTCACGGCATTTCGTACGGCGTACTCTTCGCGCTGCCACGAGTCGGTGTGCAGAATTTCACGCAGTTTCTCCACGGCATCCCAAATATTGGTGCGCGTTAGGTACAGCGGGGTAATGCCAAAGCGCAGGACCTCAGGCTCGCGGTAGTCCCCGATCACTCCTTGGTCGATGAGCGCCGCAATGATTTCATAACCGTGTTCGTGGCGGAAGCTCACGTGGCTACCACGTGCGGCATGCTCTCGTGGGGTCACCAGTTCCAGTCCGTAGCCAGCGCATCGCGTCTCAACTAGGTTGATGAACAGGTCCACGAGCTCCAGCGACTTGGCACGCAGCTGAGCCATATCTGCTTCTATGGCAATATCGAGCCCTACTTCAACCATGGCCAGTGAGGTCATTGGCTGGGTACCGCACATGAATCGGCGGATGTCATTGGCAGGGGTGTAGCTTTGGGACATTTCGAACGGCCTGTTGTGGGACCACCAACCCGACAGTGGCTGCCAGAAACGTTCATGGTGGCGGGCATTAACCCAGATGAAGGCCGGTGAGCCTGGTCCACCATTGAGGTATTTGTAGGTGCAACCCACCGCGTAGTCAGCGTCTGCTGCGTTCAGATCTACCGGTACCGCACCGGCGGCATGGGCCAGATCCCAGATAACCAGCGAACCAGCAGCATGAACCGCCGCAGTGATTTCATCCATGTTCCACATGGCACCGGTGCGGTAATTGACGTGCGACAGCGCTACTACTACCACGGTATCGTCCAATGCGGCACGCAGTGAAGCCTCGTCATCAATCAGCTTCACTTCATAAGCGACACCAGTCTCCTGCGACAGCGAGTTGACCAGGTCAGCCAGACCTTCGGCGATGTAGATATCGGTGGGGAAATTATCTCGTTCGGTCAGAATCACCCGGCGCTCAGGAGCGTCAGCTTTTTGCGTGCGCAAGGCTGAGGCCAACGCCTTAAACAGGTTCAACGTAGTCGTATCCGTGATGGCAGTTTCATTTGGCTTTGCACCAAGTAGGCTGCCTAGCTTGTCGCCTAATTTGAGTGGCAAATCGAACCAGCCAGCAGTATTCCACGAACGGATCAGCCCCTGGCCCCATTCTTCGCTGACCACTTGGGCTGCTCGTTCTGATGCCCCCTTGGGAAGGGCACCCAACGAGTTTCCATCCAGATAGATGGTGTCCTCAGGCAAGATGAAACGATCCCCAAAAGCGGTTAAGGGATCCGCCTCATCCAGCTGGGCTAAAGATTGGCGGGTCAGCTCGGCAGGCATTGTGCTCCTAAGATTTCAGTTCTCTACGCTGTAGACATCGTAGAATCAAACACGAGATCATGCGACCAAATTCGAACTTTGATAAAGAATGAGATGAGATACCCGTGGATAATTCCCTCTGGACGGTGCAAGGTGATGCCGTTCCGAATCCTGTTCGCGTTGATGCCACCGACCTAGCGATCCTCTCGGAACTGAGCAAAGACGCCCGGATTGCCAACAACATTCTCGCTGCCAAGGTTGGTGTGGCTCCTTCTACCTGCTTGGGCCGGGTCAAAGCCTTATCCTCCGCTGGCATCATCACCGGATACCACGCAGCGATCAACGAAAAACTCCTTGGTGTCACGGTCAATGCGATGATCTCTGTACTCGTTTCTCCAGCCGCCCGGGACCGGCTGCTTTCTTCGGCGAAGTCCCTGCAAGAACTGCCTGAAGTTAAAGAAGTCTTTGTCCTAGGTGGCTCCCCCGATCTACTGGTTCGAGTAGCCACCCGGAGCATCGATGATCTGCGTACTTTTGTCGCTACGCATCTGGGATCAAACAGAGCGTTTTCTTCAACCCAAACAGTGATCATCTTTGAGCATCTACGCTAATCCTGCCCTCAGCGTCGTCGCGTGGCATCTCTCATCTAGATCTCATTTGCGTCCGGAACAATGAGTGGCATGGGAAAGGAAACATTGCGCCGCGTCGTGGCTTCAATCGCTGTTGTAGCGCTCATCTGTCTAGGAGCATTTGGAATCAGCCGTGCACTAGGTGGCCCCTCCGATCAGGATCTAGGCGAAGGGTTTATCTTCAAGGAAGATTCGCCGTCCCCCACCACCGATGCACCCCGAGAACCAACCCCCTCATCCACTCCAGCAGAGTCCAAAACGGCCAAACCAACACCAACGCCTAGCCCTACCCCCAAGCCAAGTAGCTCTACCAAGAAACCTTCGCCCAAGCCCACCGCGACGCCAAAGCCCAAACCAAAACCTGTGACTCCCGCTCCGCCTAAAAAAACCGTCACACCTTTGCCTCCATCAGGCAACCAAAACTACGATGACGACGACGATGATGACGATTACGAGTCTGATGATGATGACGATGAGGCCGACGACGTAGATGACGATGACTAAAGCGCCCGAACGCCGATGGTCCATTCGCGCTCGTGTGCTCACCGGCATGTTGCTCTTGGTCGGCTTGGCGCTTGTGGCCGCCGGAGCGGCGAGCTTCGCCGTGCAACGCCACGAACTTAATGAACGTCTGGATGAATCACTCTCCCGGTCAGTCAAAGAATTCGGTGTCCTGACCGAAACCGGCGTGGACCCGCGAACCATGAAACGTTTTGAGCACGCCGAAGACCTGCTCTATATCGCCATGCAGCGCACCCTGCCCTCGCCTAAACAGGGAATGGTCTCCCTCGTTGGTAAAGAGGTTCGCTGGACGGCACCGGATATCGTGGGCACCCGGTTGGAAGATGACCCCGAATTCCTGGAATGGGCCTTCCAGGTACAAGAAAGCAACCACATCCGGCTGGGTACGGTAAAAACGGATATCGCCACCTATCGTGCGGTTGTTGTTCCGGTCAGCTTGCCGGCGGACCACGAATACGGTTCTTTTGTTTTGGCCTACGACTACTCGGCCGAAGCCATTGCCAATGACCGGAATTTCATGATCTACAGTGCCGTGGGTGCTTCGGTCATACTTGTTGCTGCTTTAGCCGCTTGGTTGCTTGTGGGCCGGATGCTGGAGCCGATTCGAAGATTGCAAACAACCGCTCAGCAGATCTCCGAAACCGATGTTTCCCAGCGCATTGAGGTCTCCGGCAATGACGAATTTGCGGACTTGACCGTCACCGTTAATGAAATGCTTGACCGTCTTGAAGGTGCGCTCAAAGCCCAACGCCAGCTACTGGACGATGTGGGACATGAGCTTCGCACCCCGGTGACCATCATCAATGGACATCTAGAGCTCATGGATCCTGCGGACCCACAGGATGTAAAACAGAGCCGCGATATTGCCATGGATGAGCTGGGCCGAATGTCGTTGCTGATCAATGATCTGGTGACCTTGGCCAAATCCAACCGTACGGACTTCCTGCAGATTGAGCCGGTCCAGGTGGGCAAGCTTCTTGATGACATTCTGGATAAGGCTCGTGGGTTGGGCCAACGCCAGTGGCGTATCGACTACCGCACCGAGGCCACGGTCAGGCTGGACCCGATACGCCTGACCCAGGCCATGCTGCAGTTATGCGCTAACGCAGTGAAATTCTCCAAGGACGATAGCCGTATTGCGTTAGGCAACGAGATCCTGCGCAACGGGCAGGGTGAAACTACCTTGCGTTGGTGGGTCTCCGATGCTGGCCTTGGCATTCACCCCGATGATCTGGAACGAATCTTTGAACGCTTCGGACGTGGACAGAATTCTGCCCGCTCTTCCGGATCCGGTTTGGGGCTAAATATTGTGCAAGCCATCGCCGAAACTCACGGTGGACGAGTCTGGGTAAGTTCGGAGCCAAACAAGGGTTCCACGTTCTACATTGATCTGCCGCTGTCGACTGGAAATAAGGAATCATGAGCCAAATATTGATCGTTGAAGATGAACCGCGCATCAGTTCTTTTGTGGCCAAGGGACTACGGGCTGCTGGGCTGACCTCTTCCATCGCTGAGACCGGGCACGAGGGATTCACTCAAGCGCTCGATGGTGAGCACGAGTTGATCATCTTGGATTTAGGCCTACCAGATGAAGATGGCTTCTCGGTCCTACGACGACTGCGCGCAGCGCAGATCTCTACCCCGGTAATCATCCTGACCGCGCGCGGAAGTGTCGAAGATACCGTAGCCGGACTGCAAAATGGTGCCGATGACTATATGGCCAAGCCGTTCCACTTTGATGAGCTATTAGCCCGGGTCCGCTTACGCTTGCGGACCGAAGACAATGCTCCTGAAGTCTCTTCACTGAGCCATGAAAATCTGCACATGGATCTGCTGCGCCGACGGGTCACCGTGAACTCAACGGAAGTGGATCTTTCTGCTCGCGAATTTGCTCTGGCCGAGGCCTTTTTACGCAACCCTGGTCAGGTGCTCAGCCGTGAGCAGCTGCTCTCCCGAGTCTGGGGCTACGATTTTGATCCCGGTTCCAACGTGGTTGATGTATATGTGCGGTACCTTCGCAATAAGCTCGGCTCAACACGCTTTGAAACCGTGCGAGGTTTTGGCTACCGGCTAGCCACCTCAAAATAGCTCGCGGTGCGCGGCCTAGCGAAGGGTCGGGTCCGGGACAAAGTTCTGCTGCAATAATCTGCTCCACCGGTTGGCCGGAAGATGCGGATTCAGTAGAGCCACGCCGATGCAGTATTTGGACATGGATACTTCTCTAATGCCCAACCCTGCAAGCGCACGGTCAGAAGCCCCACGTCCATCAGCAGATTTGGTCTCAACCACGATCAAATCCGGTCCGTTGATCTTCCTACCCGAATTGGCGTATTCCAATTCGACATCGCAGGTCAGGCGTTCAGAATCCACCGGGTTCACGAAGGTCGCCCGGGTATAAGAACTGTCCAGCACCGGTTGCAGTTCAGGGACTTGCTGACCGTATTCGCTCTCCAGCACGAATTCCAGGAACTGCAGGTTATCTTCGGTCAGCGCTCCGGCCTGATCCAGATCCTGCTGGATCCGATGTTTCACCGTTGCCCCGCGCAAGCCCTTGGTCTTGATCTCAAACATCGACAGTCCGGTGTCAGCGTAGGTTCGCGAACGAACCTTATAACGCCTGCGCCGCCCTTGGCGGTGAGCCCGATACTGGTCAAAGTCCTCGGTATCGAAGTACACGGATTCGTACCGGAAGGTACGCAAACCATCAATCTGCATGATCTTGAACTTCTCACCTAGATGCTCTGACAAAGCGGTGAACTGCTCAGGGGTGAGCAGAAATTTCTTATCAACACGGGTCTGCAAAGCAGCCTCGGACACCACTTCGTCCAAGCTGATTGGTTCTCGGTAGGCAACGGCTTCTTCCAGTGCAGCACGGGCCGTTGTTGCCCTTGCTGTGTGGCTGCGACTATCAAGCACAGTCATTAGGACCACGTCTCCTGCTTGGCTCCGTTCTGTACGGAGGAAGCCGAGGACGGCGTCTGCCCCTTGGCCAGTTCGTAAGTTCCGGGGAAGGACTCTGCATTTCCAGGATGGTCCGCCGTCTTCGCTGAGGCGCCAGCGTTAGTACGGAACCGGACGTCAACGATGGTCAGATCTCGAACCATATCCAGCTCAATAACTACGGTGCGCAAAACCTTGGCATCTAATAGCTGCTCAAGCGCCGCCTGTAGTTCGGCCTTTTTCGGGTAGGCCTTTTCTAAGGTGACGGTTTGGCGTTCGGTGCGCGGGGCAAAGCTCGGGTGATCAGCTACAAACATCACCAGTACAAGAGCCGCGGTGGCAGACGGAGCAAGCCAGGCTGGGTCTGGGTGTAGTCCGTTGACCAAACCGATAGCCAGCGAAATGAAGTAGTAAGCAACTTCTTCCTGGGTCAGGGTGTCAGACCGCAGGCGAATGATTGAAAGGATGCCGAAGAGGCCTAGGCCTAGTCCCATGCCTGCCCCGCTGCCTGAAAGTAGCAAGGTGACCGCAAAGATGCCCATGCTCAACGCGATGTACGCAAGAACAAGGTCTCGGCGGAAGTGGCGGCGGAAGTATACGAAGTACACCAGCACGGTAATACCAATGACGTTTGAAGCTAGTCCTGTCCAGAAAGACAACATTCTTATCCCTTTCAAAAAGCGTGAGGCGATGATCTCTTCTAGGTGAACTGTAGGTGAACAGAATGAAGACAAAAGTAGAACTGGATGAGAATGCCCTCATATTTCTGAATGAGACTTGACCTGATGTTTCGGTTGACTGTCTGTCGAGCCAGACTGGCCCTTGATGGCTTTCAACAGATGATATGGAAACCAACCGATAGGCTTACTGGCAGTAGCAATCTCAAAATTGATTTGGTGGCCAACGCAAAGCATGAAGACAAAAGTCCTAGAAATGCTCAGATCGCTGCACAAGTGGTGGACCAAATTCTGGGAAGCAAAAGGCCATGGGATTAAGGTAGTTGGCGCATGCCTTGGTGTTGTGTGCTTGATACTCGTCATGGGTGATCTAGTAGGGAATCTTTTTCTCAATAATTTGGACCGTCAAGATATTAGGTGCAAAGTCGAGTACGCCTCGCCAGCCTCGGATGACCGTACCCACAGAACTTCCCGATACAGCAGTGACCACTACGTTATCGTGCACACCACCAACTGTGGCAGGGTCCTAATCGAGCGACTGCCCCAACGCTTTGCCACGCCTGAAGAGCTCGCTGCGTCCTTTGACCCTGGCAGCGAATGGATCTTTGGAGCCGATTGGTACTCGAGGAATGCTTCAATGAAATTTGGCCGCTCGGCAACTCTGAATACTTTCCGTCCAGTGGATTAGAGCCCCTGATTCTGCCCCTCTTCAGCTTGGTATCTACGAGGTGCACATACCCAGTCGCGGCCAATGCTGAACGGTCCCACCCGCCAAACAGAAAATGGCTGGTCTAGCAAAGTGCATTGGAATGACGCATCACCACAAGGTTTCTTTGCCGACGTTCAGCTTTAGTGCCATGTCTGCGTAGGTTGCGTAGACGGACTTATACCGGTCAAAGCATTCCAAGGCGTTGGCCACTGCGCGGATCTCAACTTCAGAGGTGTACTGTGTGGGCTTGCTACCCATTCTTTGAAAAGAAAATGGCACAAACCTGAGACGATTCAAAGGTGGAAGCACGAGCATATTACTCAGATAATTATCAGGTATATCGCCCTGTATGATTGACAGCTCTCCAGGTCCACGTCGAATTCGTTCCCGGCAAAATCAGACGAGATTCAATTTGTGACTTTTGGTTCGCAAAAACGAATCACCAAAGACCCGCAACAACTGCAAAGCCATGCAAGAAAGCAAGTTGACCTAGAACGAATGGCGAAGCGAACAAGCAAGCAAACACTGTTCCCGTGTTCAGCATTGCGATCGAAGTCTTCGCATCGTCATTTTTCGCTCTGTTCTCTATAACCCCTTTTCTTAACTGTTTATAGATCATAAATGCACCAATCGGTAATAAGATAAATGCATATGGGCCGATGTTAGCGCCTTGTCGACCTACATTTTCGAGCACAGTGTCAAACGGAATAAGTATCATTCCTGCGACACCAATAATTGAAGATATAATCGCGGATGCCAGCATGATTCTGGATACAAGGATTCCGTTTCTCTCAGATTCAGGTCCATTTAACTGGAGCTTCTTCTTCGTCGTTGGCGCATCCTCGTCGTTCATTGCTCAGTCATCCTGCTCTATCGTTTGTTCAATTACGAACCTAGCACCGTCGATATTGACGCTAACCATTTTTGTGTCGAAGCCATAGCTCCCCCATATTCGATCAACGAAAGAGGCTCTTCCGAATTCAGAGTGTAGATACCTAAACCCAACACCACAGCTCACAGGCATGTCATAAATCAATAAAAAGTCGAGGCCTTCACGAGAATGGAAGTTACCACACTAACGATTCTTGAAAGACCTCGACTGTGCACCATTCTATCTATTCCCCAGCGGATCTGACGACTTTCACCGGCCTCGACAGTCTAGGACTAACGGCTATCGCTCAACACATAACCTCAGCCAGGGCTGAGATTCTCTGCGAAGTCACCACCCCAAACCCATGGTGCCAATCCTGCGGAGCCCAAGGAATACCACGCGATACCGTCATCAGACGTATCGCGCACGCACCGTTCAGCTGGCGGCCCACCGCCCTAGCTATCCGTCACCGCAGGTACCGGTGCACGCAATGCCACCATGTCTGGCGTGAAGACCTCACCCAAGCTGTATCACCACGACAGAAAATCAGTAAAACTGGTTTGCGTTGGGCGCTCTATGGCCTGGTCAACCAACACCTTTCAATCTCACGGATTGCTGAAGGATTAGGCGTTTCGTGGAATACGGCCAATGACGCGGTGTTGGCCGAGGGTGAACGGTTACTGATCAATGATTCCACCCGCTTTGACGGGGTCAAAGTCCTTGGCGTTGACGAACACGTGTGGCGTCATACCCGCGACGGGGATAAATACGTAACGGTCATCGTGGACCTCACGCCCGTCATGGAAGACACCGGAGCATCCCGTTTATTAGACATGATTCCCGGCCGTTCCAAGGCCGTGTTTAAGACCTGGCTTGCTGAACGCGATGAAGCATGGAAAAACGGTATTGAAGTGGTCGCGATGGATGGTTTCACAGGCTTCAAAACCGCTGCCGCTGAAGTGCTACCTCAAGCCGTGGAAGTTTTGGATCCTTTTCATGTGGTCAAGCTCGGATCTGACGCGTTGGACCAGACAAGGCAGCGGGTTCAACGGGTGCAGCACGGTCATCGAGGGCGCAAAGATGATCCGCTGTATCAGTGCCGGCGGACCCTGACTACCGGGCTGTCATTGGCTACGGAGAAGCAGAAAGCCAAGGTTGAAGCGTTGTTCAAGAAACCTGAGTATGAGCCGGTTGAACTGGTGTGGAGTGTTTATCAGAAGATGGTTGATGCGTACCGGCAATCGAAACCAGAAGTCGGTCGGTGGGCTATGGGGCAGTTGATTGAGGAGATAGGAACGAAGGTGCCCAAGGGTTTGCCGGAGTTGAAGAAGGTCGGTGGAACTCTGCGGCGTAGGAAGAGCGATATTCTGGCGTATTTTGACCATGTTGGCTGTTCGAACGGTCCTACTGAGGCGTTGAATGGGCGGTTGGAGCATTTGCGGGGTATCGCTTTGGGGTTCCGAAATTTGACGCACTATGTCGCACGGTCATTGTTGGAGACCGGTGGATTTAGGAAGGTTTTACACCCTCATTTGTGAAGAGCCCGCAAAGTCCGCTACGCCCGAGGTCGGAGGGGAAAAGTCGTTCGCATTGAGCCATGGTCGATTGTGTTTACGGACCTGGATACCGGCAAGATCCTGGACATCGTGGACGGACGCCGCGGCGCAGCAGTGAAGAAGTGGTTGAAATCCAGGCCAAGGTATTGGCGTCAACGCGTCCAATACGTTGCTATCGACATGTCATCAGAGTTTCGTAAAGCGGTGCGAGAGAATCTGCCGAGGGCGAAGATCAGCGTGGATCATTTCCATGTGATCCAGCGTGCGAATCTGATGATTACTCAGGTGCGCCGACGCAGGTCCCACGAAGTCTTTGACCGTCGCGGCCGGGTGTCTGATCCGGCGTATAAGTATCGGAAATTATTGACCTGCAACCTGGAGAACCTATCCATCAAGCAAGTGGAACGGTTGAAGTTGATCCTGGAATCCGATCCTGAACTGGGTGTGATTTACGGGATTAAAGAACACGTCAGGCAGTTGTTGAATGCCACGGATGTCCATGAGTTCCAGGCCCGGTGGGCGGTGGTGGAGAAATCCGTGAAGGCCACGAAAATGGTGGAAGCGAAGTCCTTATTCCGCACGCTCACGGCTTGGCGAAGGGAACTGTTGGTGTTCGTGCGTACGAGGTTGACCAACGCTAGGAGTGAGGCGGCGAATCTGACGGCGAAGAACCTGAAACGTATTGGTCGAGGGTACCGGAATCATGATCATTACCGGGTGCGGATACTCTTGTATAGGGCGGGGCTACGGCCGTGCTGAGCATCCTGCGCCACGCTTAACTTTTAAGAGCCATTAAATTAGTTCGAGCAAATTTTCTCAAAATTATAATTGACGCGAAGAAAGCTTGATCCTTGTCCTCGTCGTATGGAATGGACATATCGTCGACACCTCCCCATCCTGCGCGAACAAGTCCGCCCACCTGCTTCTTTAGGCGCAGAACCTCAAGAGAATCAGATGTACCTTCTATCCCCTTTTTTAATGCTTTCAAAGATCTCGACCACTCGGGTTTATTGATCTCAAGTAATACACCAATAACCACCTCGAAGGCTTCATGTGACTTTTTATCTAAGTTCATTCCAAGTTCCAAGGTTCGCTAATTTCGACTAATTTTTTCTGATTGATGCGCCATTCTTTTCGTTCAGGGTGTCCATAAAGTCTAGGGATGTGTACTTGTCCACCGCCGCCTTCAAATAGTTCACCTGTCTTCGCATCCTTCTGTGGCGCCACCAAGCCGGTATATTTTGCGGCTCCCGCCTCCCAGCGACCTTCGAGACCAATATCTAGAGTATTACGGGGCAGTGGCTCTCCGTTGTCACCCGGCCAATGATACGGAACTGCTTTGCTATGACGTATCGTCAGCTCGTCCACCGGGCGGTCATGGGACCAGTACCCGCCGTATCTAAACCCTTTGGAGTCTCCTGCTCGGAACAGGGTCTCGCCCTGTTTCGTGTATCCCGATCGGTATAGCTTGCCCGTGAAATTTCTAGTCACGTCTTTACCTAATCATTTAGGTTTATACGCTGTCATACCACCTGGCAGCGCACCAGCAAGGGTTGTGCCGCCCAGTTCACTCAGACTAAAGTCGCCATCATTCTTAACCAGTTGTTCCACAGTGCTAGATGTTGCACCTTCAGCGGCGCCACTGCCGGCACCGATAGTCGCCCTAGCGCCTAGGTTCAATGTCTTTCCAGCCGTTTTTGTTGCAATGAAAGCCCCGGAGCCGGCACCCCAGCCCACCAGAGAGGGCACCGACAAGAGCGCCCTTTGCTGCCGTCTTCAAGTCAACTGAACCAGTGGTGAGCTCTTGGCTGGCAACGGACATGCCACCAGAAAGCGCCATCAATGCAAAAAGGGTAAAGGAGATGGTGACACCTTTTGCTTGCCACACGCCAACCCACCAGGAATAGAACGAAGCAGCCATTCGCGAGACCTTCGAGGCCAGTGATCGCATCCGCAATCTCCGTTCACTCATAGGTTACGGCTACGGCTAACGCCTCACTGGAAAACAGCACTTCGAACATACAGGCCACCGTGACCAGCCCTAATCAGCCAGCACGGTGATAATACTGCGTGCTTGGCGAAACCCTCTCAATTTTCATCGAATAGTTTCTGGCAAACCATCCAATTTCAAAGATCCACTCACTACCAGGCTCTAAGGAAGCAGCCACAGTTTCCTTGTTATCAAAATCGACGGCCCTACCTTCAAGAATGATCTCTCCGCAGTTCTTAGTTTGAACCTCCACAGAAGCGTTCAAAGCTCCCCCGCGCAGGCCTGCGCCACCAACTTTAGGTTCGGCAGAAACCACCTCGCACTTCCATTCCTGGCGATCTACCGTGTTGAGCCAAGGACCCATAATGATCAAACCGACCCAAAGCGCCAAGAACGGTAACACGATCAACGCTACAACCCAGCCTTTTGCCGCCCAAAAGGTGCGCAATCGCGTGCCGGCGGACGCAAACAATTTTAAAGCTCGTGAATAGTTAGACGGCATTGGTTCAGTCTCTTCATTTGTTAGTGGCGACCAATTACGGCTCCGGCGGAGCCATTAGCGAAGCCCTGCAGTGCTGAGTTCATGGCGCCAGTGGCGGAATCTTCTCCACTCATTCTAGTGTTGAGAACCGCTACGCCCGAGGAAGTGAAGCGATCAAATAGTTGTTCCGTGGCAAATCCGCCCCAATTAAACCTCAGCTCGTCTGCCCTATGGGTATTGCTCCGCGTTAGTGGGACCCGCCCCCCTGGCAACAACTGATCAGCTCGATGAGTTGGCATTCGAACAACCGGTTTCAAGCTATTAATACGACGGGTAACAGAGTTGCCCATAGCCGAAGAGAATTTACCAATTCCAACTGATCCCCCGGCCCCGAACCCGAAGCCGAGTCCCGCAGAGGCAACGTAATCCCCCCAACTGTGTTTTTCGCCGTCAGAAAGTGTGCTCAAGACATTGCTTGTCGCACCACCCCCACCGGCAGAAAGCGCAGAACGTGACGTGCCACTGCTCAACAACCTCTGGCCAACTTTATCCACTATCCGTGTTGACCCATTCCCCACCGCACTAACTGACGCTTTGGCTCCCTTAACCAATCCTCCGGCAAGTCCACCGGCGATGGCACCGCCTGCAGCTCCAATCCCCGCGTCTGCCCAGACTTTGTTACCGTCAATTTTTCCGGTCGTGGCCTGTTGAGAAATAAGCGATGCTCCTCCTGAAGTAAGTGCGCCTGAAGCAGCACCAATTAGCACTACACCGGCTGGTCCGCCAAAACCGGTGAACATGAGGGCCGCACCAGCAACTACCATAGCTGTTCCAGCGATGTAGGGATGCTTCTTGATCAAGTTACCGGTTCCACGCCAGGCATCCCCCAAGAAGCTGTCGCTGATCGCGTTGCCCACAGAAGCCGCACCGGATTTCACCTGGTTCCAGATGTTCTGACTCTGCTTGCCTTCGTTATACGACTTGAGCCCGTCAGCGCTCACCGGTGACAAACCCAGCGGGTCAATCTGATGTACCGGATCATTACCCGCATAAGAATAAGGATTCGAAGCCCAACCAGCCCCAGTCGTCGGCTCCAACGGATCAGTACTCAAGAACCCACGAGTCGACGGGTCATACAAACGAGCACCAAGCCAGTCCAGACCCTGAACATTCACCTGCCCATTACCCGTGAGCTGAACATGCTCCGGCAACCCAGGAATACCAGCGAAACCAGTGCCCATTCCGGCTCCGGATACTGTCGCACGGCCGGGTACGGTTTGCTGCGACCACGGAGTTGCAGGGTGTGAAGGGTGTTCACTGCGCCAGCCAGAAACAGATATCTGTCCGTCAACAATCGTGTTACCTGCCGGAGCGTGAGTCACCGACGACTGACCCACCGCAAGAAGCTGAGGGGTCGCTGTAGTGGTGTCCCACCACAAATCAGTACCATCAATTTGGGCGAGGTCACCCAGCGCATCAACCCACAACTCCTGCTTTGTGGTCTCTCCTGTACGTGCACCCGTCGCAGGATTCAAAGCTGTCGTGGTGATGTTTGCTAGTCGACCTGTTTCAGCCCACTCAAAGACGCGTTCCATCGAGTCAGAACGTTCGCTGATGCGACGGCCCAAGCCGTCGTAAACGTAGACGGCAGTTTCTTCAGATCCGTCAGCACTGGTTGTGGTCCGTGAGAGTAACTGGCTTGCAGCATCATAAACATACTCAGTAGTGGTACCGCCGTCAGTCTCACGGATCAATCGTCCGGCAGTGTCATACACCCACTCAGAACTCACCAAAGTTCCAGGCCCGCCGGCCACAGAATCCGTGACTACAACGGCTTCCTCTGAAAACTGCACCCCCTCGGAACCCGACAACGAATACGCACCAACCAGCTGATGCGCCCCATCAAAGGCGTAGCGCGCCTCGACGCCATCAGAACTTTGAACACCAGCGATACGTCCCAAATCATCACGAGAAATATTGGTGACTAGTGGATCCTGGCCATCGCCAGAGACCTCATGGCGGCTAATAGCACCGTAGGCGTACTCCCACGACTGAGTCACCGAGGGATGCGAAGCATCCTTCGGTTGTGCAGTAGCTGAAGTCAGCTCCCCCTCGTGGTTATAGGTGTAAACAATCTGACCGAAGACCGGATGTTCCACCAACGTCACGCGACCAACAATGTCATGACCATACGAGATACTCATGCCGGTCGGGTCAGTGACCGAAACGATCCGACCCTCATTGTCATAAACCCACGATGGGCCCTGACCGTCACGGGTATGTGAGAGAAGATTCCCTACACCGTCATAACGCAACACATGCTCAACAGGGAGCTTTTCGTCTTTGGTGTGATCAGTGATGGTGACGCAACGGCGGGAAGCATCACGCGCGTACTCAGCCAAAACACGAGTTGGGGTGCCTACTGTTTTCAGGTTGCCTGCGTTGTCGTACGTCCAGCGCAGCTCTTGCTCAACACCAGTTTCATCACCGGTGCGCTGCCAGATCAAACGACCAGCAGCATCATAACCGGCAGAGGTTTTGCGTCCTAGCGGATCAACCTGCGCGACCAGGCGTCCTGCAGCATCGTATTCTCGCGTGGCTATGTTACCCAGAGGGTCAATGGTTTTCACCAAGTTACCCGTCACGTCATACTCGTACTGCGTGACTCCACCAACACCATTAGCGACGGCCGTGAGCTGACCGGCAGCATCATATTGGAAACGTCGTGTACCGTGCAGCGGATCTTGCAACGCGGTGATACGACCGCAAGCGTCGTACTGGAAGCGCGCAGCACCCTGAGCAATCACGCGGCCTAGCCTGTCGTAATGGGTGCGTTCGCTCAGCCAACCATCTACAGCTTGCGGATCTTCACTACTGAAGTGACGGGCGATGACTAGAGAATTCTCGTTGTACTCCAAACGGACTTGAGCCCCGGAAGGATCAGTCATGAGGCTTGGACGTCCGGCAGCATCATGCTCATACCGGGACACTGCACCACTCGGAGAGGTCTCTTCAATCATGCGGCCAGCTAGGTCATAAGTGAACTTGGTCAGGTGTCCTTCACCGTCCAAGAATTCAACAACACGGCCAGCTAGGTCATAGACCATAACTTCTGCTGAACCATCGCTAGCAACGGACTTGACGGGACGTCCGTACTCGTCAAATTTGATGGTTTCTTTGCTGAACGCATCCGAAACAGTCAGCGTCTTAGACTTCTGATCATTGGAGGCTGATTCCCGCACACCGGTCGGATCTACGGTGGCCGTCAAATCCCCATTCACGCCGTACTCGTTACGCCACAATCCACCGAGCGGATCAGTGACTGAAGTTAACTGTGAGAGTAGGTCATGTTCGAAAGACCACTGTGCGCCGTTGGCGAGAGTAATCGCTTCTACATGTCCGAGATCATCGTAGGACTGCTTGGTGGCACGGCCCAGTGGATCAATCGTGGACACCAAATGGCCATGGACAGGATCGTATTCGTAGGCTGTTCGGCCACCGGTCGGATCAATGCTGGCACTGATCCGGGCATTGGTGCCGTATTCGTAGTGCCAGGTTCCACCTTCTGCATCGGTGAGGCGAATCAGGTTGCCCACAGCGTTGTAATCAAACGAGGTCACGGCCCCTGACGGGCTGATGGCACGAATGAGTCGTCCCGCGCCATCACGTTCAAAGGTGGCAGTGTTGCCGTACGCGTTGGTAACCGTGGCCAGGTCCCCAAACTCGTCATAACCCAAAGTGACGATAACACCTGTTGGGTCAACAACTCGGGTGAGCTTACCGTGGTCCCAGGTCATCTGGGAGCGTCCGCCCATGGGATCAACGATGACCGACGGGTTACGAGTCGGCCCGAAAGCAGAACCACTTTCAGCATCAGATTCAAAGTTCTGATCATCGTATTCAAACGCAGTGGTGCCCCCATTGCCAGCCACCACAGCGGTAATACGGTCAAAGTCATCGTAACCGTAGGTTAGTTCTGCACCCTCACGAGTTTTGGTGCGGATTCGGCGTCCACGGTCATCGTACAGATGACGGGTCACGCCACCGTCACGCTCAATAGAATTGAGCAAGTTGCCGTGATGGTCATATGCCATGCGTTGCTCTTGATCATTGCCATCGGTAATGCTGATCAATCGGCCTTGCTGATCTGAAACATAGGTGTTCGAACGTGAACCGTCCACGTCAGAGACGCTAGTGACCAGCCCCGGGAGGTACACGAAACGTGTGGTGCGACCAAACTCAGAGACCTGAGTGGTGACACGGTTTTTCTCGTCATAGGTGTTCTCTGCTTCAACAACGCCATGGGCATCAATGACCTTGTAAATTAGGCCAGCAGTATTCCACTCATAGCGCCGAGTACCAGCACCGGTAGCGGTCACAGCGGTGAGCTGGCCGGAGGTGTTGTATTCATAGGAAGAGGTGCGTCCGTCACTGGACACCACTCTGGCAACACGTTGCTCGGGCGCCTGCGGATCCTTGGACGCTACGCGCTCGATGCTGATCCAGCGACCAAATTCATGAACAAGACGGGATACGCGAGCGTTCTCATCGCGTTCCACGTCGATACGAGTACCTTCACCCTGGGTGCTATATAGCCAAAGTCCAGCGGTGTTGAATGCCCACTGTGCTGCCTCATTGGTGGAAACAATAAGACGTTCCGCGCCGTTGATGGTGTGCTTGGCTAGCCAGTAGCTGGCAGCGTTGGCGCGGCCCCAGCCTTCACCTTGGCGAGGGAAGAACAATTCGCGCCCGTCAGACATGACACAGGTAGCACCCTCGGAGTTCAGTACCAGCCGGACGTCCAGGACGCTGTCCCAACCTGGCCCAAACGAACCATTGGTTTCCGAGATGCTGTTGTACATGCGTTCAATACGCAGCGCCTGGGCAGCCCCAACAAAAGCTAAATCGAGCTCTGGCTCGATGAAGTTACCGTTGGCGGTATTGATTGGGTCTGAAGCATAACCCGTTGTGGTCTCGCCACCCTTAACTTGGGCGGCTGGAATTTTAAGGTCAGTGCGGCTGGCATTAACCCCGGCGTTCTTCAACGCGGCGAAGAGCGAAGCGTTAGAAACGGTGGCAACGCTACCTTCGCCGCCAGCTGCCTCGAAAGCATCGGCCACGGTACGTGCCCAGGTAACGTCGTTCTTATTTGCAGTCATCCAGTCATTGAAGGCGGTGATGACTCCGTCGGCATTCAGGGAGCCGAACTGGCATTGGCTGGCGAAGTTGGAAAGCTGTGAGCTCAGTGTTCCAGGAAGGCCGGACAACTCTTCGTTGAGGCCTGCCGAACCATTAGCGTAGGAACGAAGGTTTTCTGGGTTGCCGGAGGAAACACCATTGGAGGCGGTGGCAAGTTCCAGCGGACTCTGACGTGCCATGCCCTTTGATTCGATGGGTTTCGGTGGCGTCACCGGGCTTGATTCAGGCCCTGTCGGGGCGGGCCCCTCGAGGTGGAAGAACTCTTCAACTTTGCCTTGCCACGAATCTTTGTGTTCGTAGTATTCACGAGCGACTTGTCGTCGCTCGTTTTCTTCCTTCGCTTGGCTCGCCAGATGTTCGGCCGCTTCGGCCACCTGATCAAGTTGCGTAGCAAGCTCAGTACCGTCAGCTGATGCCGTTTCCGCATTAAAGGTGAAGCCATCGGCGAAGCCGCCTTTGAAATCCTGGCTACCCGTGGAGACGAAGGACTGCCTACCGGACTGCTGATCCCTCACACTTTGTGCCGCTGAACGGAATTTACCCGCAACTGTTTCAGCAGTACCGAAATTAAAGGTGAGATTTTCAGCTGCGTGCATCGTAGTACTCCTTGAAATCAGCTGCTGCGAACTATCGCGTCACAAGATGAGGTGGCTAAGCGTAACGAAGCCACCGGCGGCCTTAGTTACCAGCCGGTGGCTTCGATGCCGACGAAAGAAATTACTGGTTTCCACCAGCGGAGAAGATATCGTCCGAGATCTTGCCAAGCTGCAGGTTCAGCTCTTCAAGCTCAGCACGAGCCTTGTCCAAGGCGACCTTGGTTTCTGGCCAAGTGTCGGCACGGAACTGGGAAGCGAGATTGCCATCCCAGACGTTGGGATCAGAGAGGATACGGCCCTGTGAGTCCAAAGCATCGATCTGATCGGTAAAACCACCGGTGATGATGTTCTGCAACGCCGTGATGGCAGTTTTGGCCTGTTCGGTTGATAGAACGCGGGACATGAAATTCAGCTCCTAACAAGTTTCAATAACTAGGTTTCGGAAGGTCATGCCTAGTTAACACTGTGTTCATCTAGGCGTGGCAATCCGTGTTTATTCAACCAACTGGTCGACTGATTACAATCTAGCGCAGCATAACTAGTCACGCAATTCATCCAACACCTTGAGTTGCGTCGCTTTTTCGCCTCACAAGTGACACCCTCTAGTGTTTACGTGCGATACAGGGGATTTCGCGCACGTAACTTACGGGTAATCTTTTGTCGACGTGCGACTTACTTGAAGCTACAAGTTAACTCTTTCCTGTGGATGAACAAAGCGAAATTCGGTCGACAGCGTTGGTTCAATTAGACTGACTCTGGTTTATCTATCGGGAGAAGAATGAAGCGTCAGCTATTACTTGGTTCGGCAACCCTTGCAGCTATTGGGCTCGTCGCGGGGTGCACTCAAGCGCCTCCAAAGGTCAAAGACCCTGTGAACATTTCCCAAGGTGTGCAGGTATCCCTAGCACCCGACGCGTCAATTACTCAGATCGTGAGCGACTCTGTCTCTGTAGGCCAAGACGGGCAGATGTCTAGCGACCACAAAGTGATGGGCTCTGATCTCGTTGATGATCTACCTATCCGCGTCAGCACGACCTACCGCGCAGAAGACGGATCCACGGGTACAAATCTCGAAGACCTTGCAGGTTATACGGGCAAAGTTGAAATTGGGTTGAACGTTCAGAACCTTACTGTTAAGTCCCAAGACGTTTCCTATGACGTAGCCGGCCAGTCAAAAACCGATCCAGCGCTGGTTGGTGCCCCGTTAACGGTGATGGCTTCCGCAGAGCTCCCTGGAGTTCGCGTTGATCAGTTGAACCCCTCCGATAGCAACGGCAAATCAGGAACAAACGGAATCATCTCCACGTCAACGGGTGATGAGTCTTCAGCCAGCAAAGATGGAAGTGGCCCGTCCGCCACTACCGTAGTTCAATGGGCAACTCTCTTGGCTCCCCCGGTATCGCCAGCTCAGACGAGCTTGCGCCTTTCAGCCGACGTTGAAAACTTTGACGTGCCAAGTTTTGATATCGCAGTTCAACCAGGCCTGAATACTGATCCATCCTCGGCTGGTGTTCTGACCGCTGGCGCACAGAGCAACAGTTCAGACGAACTTGAAATGCAGAAGCGCACCATTGACGTCGTTATGTCCGTCAACGATGTGTTGGCACGGGCAGGCAAGACCATGACCGACGTCCGAGAAAATCTAGATACCACTTCAGGCACTCTCGGCGTTGACGCAGCGGAGAGCCTAAAAACTAACAGTGAATCACTGACAAAGACCATGGAGGGTGTTCACAAGCAGGTCGAGCAGCTTAGCGTTGACCTCGCCGCCAATACTGAGACAACCAGCAAGGAAACGAACGAGCAACTCTCGGAAGTTGTTTCCGCCATGGACTCCATGTTGGGCGACACCTCAGCAGCGCCAGCTTCCGCCCAGTTGGAAGGTGACAGCTGCGGTGCCAATGTACAAAGCAATGGCCGAAACTACAGTGCCTACTCCAGCTTGAGCCAAATCTCTTCTCAGCTCAACGGATACGCAAAGGCGACCTCTGGCTGCCGTGATTCCCTATCGCAGGCTTTGGCGGACTCCATTGGCCCAGCTGAACCAACGGCGGAGAACTGCGATGACCCATCGATGACCTGCGCGTTCCGCGAATCTTCGATGAAGATTACCGAAGAACTAATTGGCTTGGTTGTCAACGGGGAAAAACTGATTGCTGATCTACAGCCCGAACTTATCGGCAACACCATGAGCCTTCATAAGGACTTGGTTAAGTCTCTAGAGGAATCTCAGAAGGACCTCGACAGCTTGCACGGGCAGGCCGGTGGAAATATCAAAGCTGAAGATCTCGAAAAGTTGAAAGAGTCAGTCGACACTTCGCGGGAACAGCTTTCACAGATGACCGCCTCCCTAGATTCGCTGCACGCGCTTGCTGAGAAGAACATTGAACGTATCGGCGAAGCTAAAAAAACCTCCTCCATGCAAGGACAGAACCAGGAACTGATTGACGAGATCTGTTCATTGGTGGAGCAGTCCGACGAAGAACACGGGATCTCTCCAGAAGAGGCAAAGAAACTTCTCGATCACCTCACGGACAATGCCGACTGCTTGGATGATCTACCAGTCATTCCGAGCGCTACCGCAAGTCCTTCTGAGTCGCAGGTGCCTGAGCACTCCGAAGAACCTACCCCTTCAGAAGACGTAGACCCCACGCCTTTGACCCCGACACAGGTTCCGTTGGACAGCGAAAGCCCAACTCCTTCGGAAAGCCCTGCTCCAAGCGATAAGGCGAAACCAAGCAAGACTCCATCCGAGAGCCCGGCGCCTAGCTCAAGCTCCAGCCCTTCAGCATCGGCAACACCTTCTGAAAAGAAGATCGACATTGCTGAGCCTGCGGCCTTTGTGAGGTCAAAGCCTTCACAGTCGCCAGAGGCCTCGGAATCCGCCCTCCCAACGGCAAACATCCCCGAAGATGAACCGAATCCCCCGAAGCCTTTTGAATCGCCGGAGCCTTCTGACTCAGCCCTTCCAACCGCAAACATTCCAGAAGATGAACCCACTCCATCGGGGACACCGGACGATGAACAGCCACCAGTCGGACAGATTCCTGAAGACGATCAGGATGAGGACTTAAACGCACCCATGGATGTTCAGCTCAGCGATCAGGCTGAGGACTGGGCTGTCGTTTTGGATGCCTCCGATACCTCAAAGAAGAATGATGGTGCCGGAGAAGAACTCAAGGATCTTTCCAAGCAACTTGAACAGCTCAGCGGACAGCTTGATGCGTTAACTAAGCAGGATGACTCAGATTCATCTTCTGCCAAAAATGCACTGGCTGACTTGGATGAGGAGTTCGCAAAAACGCTGGAAACGAATGCCAATCTTGGAGACAGCCTGTCGCAGCTAGAGCTACAACAGAAAGCTCTCGAGTCGCAGATCCGTGATGCCTTCTCCCAAGCTGCAGTTGATTCTTCGAAGAGTGCATCCCAACTCATCAATGATCAAGTGCGCGTCGTTTCTAATCAGGGAAACCTGAGCCGCGAAGAGGTCATCAATGCCTTTGACCACTCTGTCGCAGGACTCTTGGCGACATCTAACAATGTTGAAAATGACGCAAAGAAAAACCTTGAGCAGCAGCATGCAGATCTGCAGAAGCAAGCAGACGCCTTAGGCCGCGGCATGGATGACCAAACCGCTGGGGCACTAGAAGCAATTGCCCAGTCGTCCGGGCAGTCAGCCAGGGACATGAATGGTGCCAAGGCAATGCTCACTGCTTCCTTGAATAAGGTGATCCTGGATCTGGGTAACCGCAAGGTGAATGGCTCTGGTCTGCTGGGTTCATTGAGCACCAGCGCTGCATTGTCTGAAACTGCTGACTATCAGCTCGCATTGGCAAGCAAGACTGCTGAGGAATATGCGAACCTGCGAGAAGAGGATGTTTCCTCAATCCTGCATCGCCAAGCTCAGGTGAAAGCTTCAATGCAAGCCAGCAGCGAACTGCCCGCATTTGGCATTGAAGTTCCGCAGGGAGCCCAAAGCAATACCCTGTACTCGTTCCGCTTGGAAGGTAATTCCTAATGGAAGAAGAGAACAAGAAGTCCAACGCTCAAAAGTCGCCCAAGACTAAAATCATCCTTGTTGCGGCATTCCTCGTTGTCATCGGCCTGGTTGTTGCCGGTAGTGCACTTTTCCGTCCAGCGCAGAAGAAGGAACCGATCGCGGACGCGCCTGTCACGATGGCGTTAGAGGCATCAAGAGTTCCGAAAGATTCGACCATCGGAATTGTCGTCACCTATGGTGATGCCGAAGGCTCTGAATGGAAAGATGCAGCCAACGGTGCACTGGTAGCGGCGAAGCGTTTTGAACTGGGTGGAACCAATATCGCAGTTGAAACTCGCGATGACCGTGGCACCGTGGACGGAGCACGAGCCGCGGTAGAAGACCTGAAAAAATCAAATGTCTCAGGTATCGTAATTGCTTCGTCAGGCGACCACGTTTCCGGAGCACTAGACGAAGCCCAAAAATCTGGACTTCCAGTTATTCTCCCTTATTACAACGGTCCGCTAGCTCAGTACTCAGACATGTACCGCACTGGCGCAAGTAATAAGGATGTAGCTTCCACACTGAACAAGATTGTTCAGCCAGCAACTAATCCAATTCTGCTCAATGCTGGTGGAGAACCGTTAGAGGGTCTGACCGCTGGAGCCGTGCGTGAAGTTGGTGCCTCCGAAGATCTAAGTACCGTGGCCAAGTCGATCCAGTCTCTGGCTTCAACTGACCGTGAATTCCCCATTGATGCGGTAGTTGTTAGTGGCACTGCACAGCGCCAAGCTCAGTTAGTCGCCCAGCTGCAGAAAGCAAAAATCGGCTTGCCTATTGCGTTAACTCCGCAAGCAACTAGCCCTGTCTTTGCCAAGACAATGATTGCTGAAAACGCCAGCTTGTCCAACGAACTTGCCAGTGCAGGAAGCCAAAGCTTTGACGACGCTGCGTTGAGTAAAGGAGCGTCGGGCCAGGCGATGAACAGCTATCTAACAGTGGTGCAGCAGATGGCTACCGACGAAGATACTTTGAGTTTGGCCGCTGACCGCCCCTTCGGTGAAGTTGCACCGCTAGCTGATTCACGAGCTCATGATGCAGTAGTCGCGATGGTCCGGGCCATTGATGACGCTCGAAACACACAACCGCAAAAGGTCGCCAAAAACCTGCACGGACTTTCACTTGGAGTCGACGACGGGCTGACTCAGGATGCCTTGAAATTCGACTCGGAAGAAGCTTTCGCAGGCCAGACAAAAGAGCTACGCCTAACCAACCAAGACTTAGGTTTGCGCTCTATGAACACCAAGGACGGATCCGCCAACCAGTGGTTCGCTGTCACCGCGCCGCAGTAGGATTCCCGTTCGTTCACAGCGCGCTGCTGACTTTGAGCTGATGACCGTTGCAGTCCACTTTTGAAGAAGGGCTTGATTCATATGCGTATCGCGTTCGACCTTGACGGTCAGCGAATGATCCGTGACATTCACGGAGCCGACGATTCCACGACTTTGAGCGACCTGTTGTCCAAAGTCGGACAGGAGAGCGCTTCGGATCGGGATGTCTATGTGGATGATGTTCGCACCGAAACAAGCACCCTACTTAGTGACCTGACGTTGCTTGAGGGCAGCATCATTAGCTATCAGCCCAGCAGTGTTGAACAGAGTTTCTCCGGCTGGATTGCTGCCATCGCTGGCGGATTGAATACCGGAGCATTGATTAGCCTTCCGGAACATCGGCGCTTGCTTCTGGGCCGTTCGCCTCACGCCGATATTCAGCTTGATACCGAAAGCGCGTCATGGGAACATGCTTCCTTTGAAGTTGAAGAACAGTCGGATTCTGGATTAGCGGTGCGAATCCGCGACTCAAAATCTACCAACGGAACCTTCGTTAATGGGGAACAAGTCCCTGCAGACGATGAAGGAATATTGATCTCACAAACCGCCACGGTCACCCTTGGCGGGGTCAGCATCCTACTTCGCCCAGATTTTGCGGAGCAAAAGGCTCCTAAGCCTGGTTCCCTTCACAACCTCACTTCCGCTCAGACTGCGCCCTTTAACCGTCCACCACGGCCAGGTACTGTTGCAGACCATCCGCCACTGACACCTCCAGAGCGCAAGGTGGTTGCTCCGGCATCAAAGTTCAGTTACATCACCGTCATTGCGCCATTGTTGATGGCCGGTGCGATGGTCATGATGATGGGCAACGCACGGTACGCCATGTTCGCGTTGTTGAGCCCGGTAATGGCCATAGGTATGTGGTTCGAGCAAAAGCGCCGCCACAAGAAAAACCTCGCCGAAGAAGAATCCCGCTTCAGCCAGGCCTTGGACGAGTTCAAGGAACAGATGGCTGAAGCTTCTAAAGATGAGGCCGAACGCATCCGCGAATGGGTGCCGGATACCTCCGTCGTTCTGCGTACCGGCCGGTTCCCAACTACTCGCCTGTGGCAACGCCGTGCCCAAGATGATGATGTACTGACGCTGAACGCCGGCACCGGCCAGAGCAACTGGAAACCCGAACTGGCTCCGGGAACCAATGTGTCTCGTATGGATAAGGACATCCGAGACACCTATGAGGCCAACAAACTTCTGGCAGCACCGGTAATCGCCGACCTCTCAAACGCCGGCGTCGTGGGTATCGTTGGCGAACGCGAAGGAGCGCTTGCCCTAGCGCGTAGCCTCGTGATCCAAGCTGCAACCCATGTGGGCCCCGCCGATCTTCGGATTGCTGTCTTCTGCGACCGCGGTCGCGCAGATGGTTGGGGTTTTGCCTCGTGGCTGCCTCATACTCGCCGGCATGGCAGTAGCGAGCATGAGCAATGGCTATCGGATCAAAGTGAACGAAGCAAAGCGCTACTCAAAGATCTGCGAGAAGCCACAGATGCCCAAGTCCCCGGTTTAACCCTCATGGTGGTGGACTCCGAAGTATTAACCGAAGGTCGTGACGCACCGGCGCGATCCCTACTTGCGCACGGGCGGTCCTTTGAAACTGGCTACAAAGCTCCCGGATCTAGGAAGCATCAGATTTCCGGCATTGTCATTGCCACCGATGAGCACTACCTGCCCGCTGCTTGTAATACCGTCATTCACGTACGAGAAGACGCAGAAGCTACCGTGGACCAACGACATGTGCAGCAGTCCGTTGAGCACGTCACCATCAGTGGTTTGAGTGAAATATCTGCTGAAATTGCAGCTCAATCTCTGGCTCGCTTTGATGACCCGGAACTTGTTGTGCCCGGCGCTGGTTTGCCTTCCCTCTCCAAACTTCCTGACTTATTGGGCCTGCAGAAGATCAGCGGGAGCCAGATTAAACAGCTCTGGGCAACGTCTAAAGGCTTTGAAACGCCTATCGGCATCAGCGAAGCAGGCGTCATGTCGCTGGACCTGGTCAAAGACGGTCCGCATGGACTGGTAGGTGGCACCACCGGTTCAGGCAAGAGTGAGTTCCTGCGTTCAATGGTCGCTGGCCTAGCCGCGCGTAACGCTCCCGACAAGCTCAACTTCATCCTGGTGGACTTCAAGGGCGGCGCAGCCTTCGCTGCATGTGAAGCCCTCCCCCACACCATCGGAACTATCTCCAACCTCGATGAGCAGCTAGCTACCCGCGCGCTGGAATCGTTGGAGGCCGAAATGGAGCGCCGCCAGCGAAAGTTCGCTGCCGCTGGCGAGGACATCGACAACCTTGATGCCTATCTCAAAACCAATCCTGCTGAGCCAATGCCTCGACTACTGCTGGTGGTCGATGAATTTGCAATGCTTGCCAAAGAATTCCCTGAAGTGCTCAAGTCGCTTGTTTCGGTGGGTGCCGTGGGACGAACCCTTGGCGTGCACATGATCTTGGCAACTCAGCGTCCGGCTGGTGTAGTGACCGAAGATATTCTTGCAAACACCAACTTGCGTGTTGCGTTGCGCGTACAGTCCCGCGAAGATTCCAACAACGTTATTGGCGTGCCAGTTGCGGCCAGCATCAGCCGAAAGCAGATGGGTCGAAGCTACGTAAAGTTGGGGCAGGACGATATCTCAGCAGTACAGACTGCGTTGGTCACCGGCCGTGCCGTCATCAGTAGCGGACCGACCTTGCACGTGTTGGAACCAGGAAACTTTGGTGCAGCTGGAACCAAACCGCTGAACACCAACACCGTACTCAGCCAGGACAGTGACCTCGACTTGCTCATTGAAGCAATCAATGAAGCCAATGACGACCTCGCGATAAAAAAACCGCGTTTTGTTTGGCCAGAGGCGCTTGGTCAAAAGGCCGAGCTTCAAGGATTTGAAACTCTGCCCGGGACCAACCCCGAGGCCATCCACACCGCTGGCGGGTTTAATAACAACGTCCTGAAAATCGCCGTACGCGATGAACCAAAGCTGCAACGTCAGATTTCAACTGGTTGGAATCTGAAAGAAGGTAACCTGCTGCTCGTTGGCATCCCAGGCTCAGGCACCAGCACCACGTTATGCTCTTTAGCTCTGAACGCCGCATTGAACACGGACCCCGACGATCTAGATCTAATGGTGTTGGATTTGGGAGCAGGATCGCTTCGCCCCCTCTCGCGCCTACCCCACACCCTTGCCTACGTAGGGACTGATCAAGGGAGCAAAGAACGTCAAGCACGCTTCCTGCGCCACCTGGGCAATGAGCTCTCTGCCCGTAAAGCTGATCCGCACCGACGGAAGAAGACCATCATCTTGGTCGACGGATTTGTTGCCCTTCGCGAAGAGTTCGACGCGTACGGATCAGCTGGTTCCTTGATGGAACAGTTCATGCGGGCCTACGCCGAGGGCCCTGCCCTCGGCTTGCACTTCGCGGTGACTAGTTCGATCAATACCAGAATCCCAACTGCCATGAATGCTATTACCACTCAAAAATGGGTATTCAAGCTCTCGGATCATCATGAATACAGCGCGTTAGGTATCAAGCGAGGAAATATCCCTGCGCCCGTACCTGGGCGTTGCGTCAGCATTAATGAATTACAGCAAATGCATATTGCCACTGTCGGTTCAGATATTTCCGAAGCAGTCGCTTTTGTCGATTCGCATTGGGGCAACCGTGGACCAAGGCCAGCATTGATCCGTAATCTACCGGGTGAACTCTCCTCGACGGAGCTGAACGCAATTCCGGTGCTTGATGACGAGTCTTGGAAGATTCCGGTGGGCATTCGTGAAAGTGACTTGTCTCCAGCGTTCCTAGAGATATACCCGCAGGAGCACGTGTTGATCGCCGGTCCCGCACGCTCGGGCAAGTCAACGTTGATGATTGCTCTGTCACAGATGCTGCAACAAACGCGGGTCGAAGGTGCACCAGCTCCCACTGTCTGGGCTATCTGCGACAAGCGCTCCCCGCTCAGTGATGCTGGACTTGAAAGAGTCTGCGCACCCGGTGCCGATATCAGTGGCCTTATCAACGATTTGATGTTCCGCGAGGGGCATCGATTCTTGCTGCTTGACGATGTTGAAAAGCTAGATGATCAGGGGTCTGCGATAGAGAACTTGCTCAAGAGCGGCCCAGAAGGAGTCTGCATTATTGGCGCTGGTCGTAGCGCAGAACTGAGGAGCCTCTATAGCTGGCAGAAGGTTCTCAGAAGCTATGGCACCGGTGTTCTCCTGCAGCCTGATCCGTACAAGGACCAATCAATTTTCGGCATCGATATGCCGGGTAAAACACCTGTGGCGCTGACGCCGGGTCGTGGATATATGCATACCGGAGGACACATCACTCTAGTGCAAACCGTCAGCCCTGCCGATCTCAAAACCGATGCCTGAGGACGGATAACAGCGGCAGCCAACAGACGGAGAACGAAGCAACGAACCAACCCCTGTAACTTCATCAGTTTGAAAATTCAGTAATAAGCGTGGTTAGGGTGGATAAGTCTACGAAGTCGACAGAGAGTTCGAATCAAATATCCCGAATTTTCTCAATTCTTCGTGGCCCGTCGGACCGTCATGTACGTAGCAAAGGAAAAAGCATATGAGCGTCACTCGCCCATCAAAGAAAAAACGTCAGTTAGCCATCGGCACCGCCGCATTGCTCTTGGGCACCACACTGCTCACTGGCTGCGGCACGCAGGCTGTCAAAATGGTCACTGACCAAAACGGTGTCAAGTCGGAAATGGTTCTTGTTTCCAAAGGTGACCGCCTGATCGAACAGTACGGCTCCAATGCCATCGATTTCAAAAAAATGGGCGTCACCCCTGACGCTATCAAAGGCGCAATTTACGACTACCAGCAAAAGACCAATGGCGTCGATGGAGTTGAATACCGCTACGCAGTAAACGACAACAAAGCGCTCGAGTACACCGAAGTGAAGTTCGAAGATGCAGATCTTGCCAAGCTCAAAGAACTCGACATCATTCAGGGGGACTTCACCGGCGAAAATGCCACCGACTTTGTGGACCTGCAGAAGACCATTGATGCGCTGACCAAAATTGGGTACACCAAAGAACAGTAATTCGGCCGTCCAACTTTTTTCGACTACTGCAGAAGGATTTTCAACCTCATGACTTCAACTCCACAAGATTTGACCCAGCAAAACCCTGACTACAACGCGCCAGAGGTTCAACAGCCAGCCTCATCGGCACAGCCTTTGGACCAGCCTCTCTACGGGGCTTCATTCGGGCAGGCCATCTCGCGTTACTTCAAGAAGTACGCCACCTTCAGCGGGCGAGCATCGCGCAGTGAGTACTGGTACGTAGCGCTCTTCACCTTTATCGTCAGCCTGATTCCCTCGATATTCATGACGATTGGTGTAGCCCGTGGCATCGCGTGGGCCGATAAGTACCAGGTGGAGGTACCGTACGGAACCGTTGACGGTGATGACATGGCTACCTACACCCGAGGCCCTGGTGGAATCCAAAGCCCGGACTCGGTATGGATTTACCTCGGCGTGGCACTTTTGCTTCTGATTACCCTTGCACTAATTGTTCCTAACTTGGCCATCACCTGGCGCCGTCTGCACGATACCAACCGCCCAGGCCCTTGGTACTTCATCTCGCTGGTTCCTGGCGTAGGTGGAATCATCCTGCTCATCCTGACGCTGCTGCCTTCCAAGCCTGAAGGCGCGCGCTTTGACCGGGCGGGACAGGTTTCCTAAGTATGCAGCCAACCACCACACGGAAGCGTCGCGCCTCTAGCGGCGTAGTGAAACGTGCACAAGTGGCTGTAGCACTGATGATCTCCATCAGCTTCCTCACGTATTCTCGCACCATTGGTTTCAAGAATCTCTTTACTGGATACTTTCCGCCCGTGGTGGGTTACCTTCTCGGGCTGATCCTCGGTGTGGCAATCTCAATTGTGCTCATCCGTTATCTGCCACGAGTGGTCGCGATCCTGGTGGATATCGTCTTGGTATTCATCGTCATCGGACTAGCGGACAACTTCTCTTCGAACGGTGCACTGTCAACTTGCATCGCAGCCATAATTGGTCTGATCGTTGGCGTGCCCATCGCGATATCCGTCGGATTCAAAAGCGAAGAAGAATCGGTCGAGCAACACCGGGAAGCTCTCGCCCTCCAGAGTAAAAACGACAATAGTCTCATCACTTGGTGGCGTGAAGGACGTATGGAATTTGATAATTCTGTAGCCACTCCAGCAGACTTGCAGGCGCTCCTCCAGTCACTGAACGGCAAGAAACGAACTCGTTTCAGTGCCTTCAATAAGGGCGCTCGCATTGACGTGTTCGGTGGACCCAAGCAAGGATATATTCTCTTCTACACCGAGGATTCAACCTTGCCTGCCTCAGCGCAGCAGTGGATTCAACTGCTGGATGATCCGGCCGCGAACGCGAGTATGGTTGACCCCTACGGTCAGCAGCCTAAAGCGCACAAGAAGTCCAAGAACACCGCTAGGACCTTCCCCGGGTTCAGGCCAGCGGTCTTTGGTGAGGAAATGTTGAACTCGGTTCAGGCTGTCGCTGAAGCAGTAGACCGCTTCGCAGTTGGAGCGCCTATCCAAGCGGGCAAGAAGTGGTCCGAAGGAGACGAAGCCTACGAGGCTCGTCCGTTCGCGTCCACGAGGGAAGCACAAACCGATACGACTCAGCCCGTCAATAACGGCTAACAACGTATCTCCGTCAGCCACGTCGCAGTTCTGTTCTCCTGCGTCGTGGCTGACGTTTTTAACAGGTCGGTTGCGTTGCTTCTAGGTGAGAACTCACCGCGTCGTTCACATCATCGAGTCGTAATGCTGAACTGGTTGCTGACCAGCTCAGTAAAGTTGCCTACCGTTGCTCGAACGGTACATTGCGGTGACACTGACAGCGCGGTAACCACCAGTCCATCTTTAGACACCGCCAAGGCACCCGAGCAGCCGTCCGAGAAACGAACTCCACTTTCACCTTGGGAAACAGCTTGCAACACTGCGGTGGGTTTTCCTGTCGCTGGGCTGGCGTATATCGGATTGAGTTCGTCAGGCCCTGAAGGCCAAACAGGAATCAACTTCACCGGTAGCGGAGTTTGACTGACTGTCCTGGTTGGAGTCTTTACCGCAATGTCTTGCAGTCGCTGAGCGGGATAAGCACTGCCCTCAGTGGCAGGATCCGTCATTGCCGTAAGTGTCGCCTCAGCAGCATTTTTCAGCCACTGATCCAACGCCTGCTGGTCTGCAATCTCCACGTTTAGTTTTGCTTTGACTTCAGCAGTAGATTGCTTAGGAATGGCTAGTTCGCTCAATTGCCATCCACAGTCAGCTGCCACACCATTGATGCTCTGCTGGTTGCGTGTGGCTTTGGCGCCTTCCCAAGTAACGTTCGGGCAGTTACCTGCCTCCCCAGGAGCTGGCAGAGATTCAAAGAGCTCTCCTCGCAGCGGTGTCTTCTGAGCAGCATAAGTTAGCGTCAGCTCCACTTCGCCCGTTTGAGGTTTGTACTCCGCACGACGGGATATGCCCAGCCCTGAAGGCAAGATTTGATCTTGTTGCGTTGCGGTGAGCGCTTCGTCGCTTGTTTTGCCCTTGCCCGATGATCCAGGAATCAAGGTAAACCCGAGTACCAGCGCCACGATGAGGAAGGCTGCAGCGCCAAGTAGCCACATAGCCTTCGTGGTCAGCCACTCGGGACGGCTGAATTGGTTTTTCTGGTCCGTTGTTGGTTCTTCGTCAACGGGAGCTGCTGGTTTCCTTGTTGCCATCGGGCGAACGACGGTGTGATTGGCCGGCACACCCAAATCCGGCAGGTCGCTTGGGTTAAGCGATCCAGCAGGTTTTGCATCGCTTGTGGTTCTTGGCTTGTCCTTGCTTCGAATGACCGTGGCGGGACGTTCAAGCTCTTCAAATTGCTCTGGCGCGGTGACTGATTCAAGCGCAGGCAGTTGCGTGTATTTTTTGCTTAGCCCACGAAGCTGGTGCGCAGCAGAAGTTGCATCAGGTCGAAGCGAAGGGTCCTTCTCCAGCATGGATGACAAGCCATCCCATAATGGATCTGGAATATCTAAGCGTGGTGGAACGGTAGAAACGTGTCGGAAGGACAACGTGTAGTCATTACCAGTTCCAGCAAAAGGAGTTCGGCCAGCAAGCAACTCGTAAAGCAGCACACCCGCGGCATAGATGTCTCCTGCGGTGCCGGCTTCACCGCGAGTAAACAGCTCGGGAGGCATATAGGCCGGGGTGCCGAGCATGCCGGAAGTGCTCTTTTTAGCTCCCTGAAGCACAGAGGCGATACCAAAGTCAGAGACCTTCGCTTGTGCGTGATCCAAGAGGACATTGTCCGGTTTGATGTCACGATGGGTGACACCCTTTTGATGAGCCGCAGCCAAGGCGTCCAGAACCTGCACTGTGTAGTCAATGGCCGAGGAAGGGGCCAGTGTCCCCTGCGCTTCTAAGGCGTCTCTAAGCGTCCCACCTTCGACAAGGTCCATGACGATGGCTAGTTGCTGACCTTCGACTACGAGGTCTCTAGCGACAACAATATTTTGGTGCTTCAGATTCAAAAGCACTGAGCGCTCTTTGATGAATTTCTCCACCAAGTCTGAGTCTTGCACATGTTCTTGGCGTAAGAGCTTGGCGGCTAGATCTGGGCCTCCACGCTCTTGGCTGACACACCAAACTTCTCCGACAGCGCCGGAGCCAATTTTCTTGATCAGCTTGTAGCTGGAACCTAGTGCATCGCCTGCTTGCAGAACGCTCATAATGTTAGTTTCTAATTTCCTTTACTACTCAACTACGCACCAAACGGCGGTTCTTCCCCAAAAGGGAAGAACCGCCGTTTGCAGAGTCAAAATACTTATTTGCCGGCTTCGATTTCAGCCTTGGCAGAAGCATCCGAATCGTTCAGGAACTTGCCGATGCGATCAACTTCTTCAGCTTCACCGATGGCTGCAGCCGCACGGCCCAGCGCATACAGCGAACGCAGGAAGCCGCGGTTCGGCGCGTGGCTCCAAGGAACTGGTCCCTGTCCGCGCCAACCGGCTTTACGCAGCGAATCCAGACCACGGTGGTAGCCAACACGAGCAAACGCGTAGGACTCCACAATGCGGCCTTCGCCGTGCGCTTCATCAGCCAGCAGTGCCCACACCAAAGAGGATGATGGGAACTTGGCGGCCAGGTCCGTTGGCTCATCGCCAGCTTCAAGGCGAGCCAAAACCTCAGATTCCTCAGGAAGCAGAGTTTCTGGAATGCCCAACAGGTTTTCGCCAGCCATATTTACTTCAGCGACTTTCCGGCCGAGCCCAGCTGACGAGCAGCTTCAACGATGCGAGCTGCCATGCCCTCTTCAGCCTTGGCACCCCAAACGCGTGGGTCATAGGTCTTCTTGTTGCCAACTTCGCCGTCAATCTTCAGCACGCCGTCGTAGTTGCCCAACATGTGGCCAGCTACTGGACGGGTGAATGCGTACTGGGTGTCGGTGTCAATGTTCATCTTGATAACACCGTAGGAAACAGCATCCGCGATTTCCTTATCGGAGGAGCCCGAACCACCGTGGAAGACGAGGTCGAATGGGTTAGCCTTGCCGATCTTGCCACCAACCTGAGCCTGGATATCCTTCAGGATCTCCGGACGCAGCTTCACGTTACCTGGCTTGTACACGCCGTGTACGTTACCGAAGGTCAGTGCGGTGATGTAGCGGCCCTTTTCACCGGCGCCCAAAGCGTCGATGGTAGCCAGTGCATCTTCAACGGTGGAGTACAGCTTGTCGTTGATAGCGTTTTCTACGCCGTCTTCTTCGCCGCCCACTGCGCCGATTTCAACTTCGAGGATCTGCTTGGCAGCAGCGGTGCGTGGCAGCAGTTCTGCAGCAATACGCAGGTTCTCTTCAAGGGTCTCAGCCGAGCCATCCCACATGTGGGAGTTGAAGAATGGGTCGCGGCCTGCAGCAACTTCTGCTTCAGATGCAGCCAACAGTGGCAGCACAAAGCTATCCAGCTTGTCTGCTGGGCAGTGGTCGGTGTGCAGGGCGATGTTGACGCCGTACTTCTTGGCTACTTCGCGAGCGAAAGCTGCGAAGCCCAACGAGCCAACAACCATGTCCTTAACGGAGGCACCGGACCAGTAGGCGGCACCGCCCGTGGAGACCTGAATGATGCCGTCAGACTCAGCTTCAGCGAAGCCGCGAATAGCGGCATTCAGGGTCTGCGAACTGGTCACGTTTACTGCTGGGAAGGCGTAGCCGCCAGCCTTGGCAGCGTCGATCATGGCATTGTACTTATCGGGGGTTGCGATAGGCATGCTTCACTCCTGGTGATTAGCGAGGTTTCGCGTCTCCATTGACGGCGGTTCGCCATCCATCCTATCGCCTAGGTCACTATCTCAACCTAAAATCTCATATCGTGACACGGTAAAGAACCTGTATTTGCAATGCAGAGCGCCACCACCTCACGGATGGTTGCTTATTGGGTTATCGATGCTGAGCTGCTGGCGCTACCTGCTGTACTCGGGGTAGCACTGCCGCTCGAGCCTTCTGAGCCTGTTGGCGAGCTAGCGCCACTCTTCTTTTCCTGCGTGCTGCTCACCGTTGGCGAGGGCGTAGTCGGCTCTTTATCCGGTGTACTTTGTACCGGCGGTGCCGAATTCGAGGTGGTGGGTTCAGGCGCCTTAGTTGTAGGCATTGGCGAAGGAATTTTTGTTGGCGACGTACTAGGCGTTGGCTTCGCACTAGGTGAAGGCGCCTTGGTGGTGCTTTCGGGCGGCGCAGTTGAGGTACTTGGACTCTTTGTTGGGGTAGGAGTCTTAGTCTCGCTGTGGGTCGGTGTCGGCTTGACCGTCTTAGTTGGCACCGGACGCGGCTTGGGAGCTGGGCTAGGAATGTATGGAGTGTCGTTCTCCGGAACAATAATGTCCGGATCCGGCTGATTGGTAGAAGGTGCGGAGCTTCGTGGAGCACCACTCTTTGGAGCAGAGTTTGCGCCGACGGTCAGACGCTGGGAATTGATCATTGCCTGACGCTGGCCAGGGATCAAAGGCAGGTAGTTGCGTGGATCGTGCCACCGACCATCAATGATGACTTCAAAATGCACGTGGCATCCGGTGGAATTACCGGTGGTACCGGCCAAGGCGATCAACTCGCCCTGTTGTACGTGCTGCCCCACCTTAGCGATGAGCTTCGAGTTGTGGCTATAGCCGGTTTGGATATTTGATCCGTGATCGATGCTCACACGCATGCCAGAGTGGCCTGCCCATCCCGAAACGCTCACCGTTCCATCTTCAGAGGCGTAGACAGGAGAGCCACAAGATACTGGGTAGTCCTGACCAATGTGGATCTGGTTTCCGGCACCGGTAGGGTTCGAACGCCAACCATAAGGGCTAGAAATTCGGCGTGAAGTCACCGGGTGCATCAACTGCAGGTCTCCCGGGAGCTTGCCAATCTCGCCTACCGTGCCAGCCAAAAGTGCAGTACTGGCGGTATTTTCTTCTTCGCTTTCGGCACTCTGTTCCGCGTCCACGGTCTCAGCTTCTACCACTTCGGAGGCATCTAAGGCACCGGCCACCATTCCGATGGGACGTCCGTCGATGGCAAGTTGCCTACCCGAGGCCCCAAAAGCATTCAGCGGAGCATCAACACTGACAAACACCGGCCCGTAGGCCAAGGAAGCGTCAGCGACGGCGTCCATGGACACCTGGACGTTCCCCTGACGAGTATCAGCTGGCTGGGCTACCAATGGGATTGCTAATGCGCCGGTCAACCCCAGGGCCGCAATCACCGAGGCTGACCACACAACTGCTGGTCGTTTCTTTCGGTGTAACCCGGGCAGAAGTAAGTCATGATTCACTTGATGACGACGTTTCACAGCCACTCGCTCCCAGATCACATTTCCATAACTGGATTCCAGAGTAAGCTGAAAAAAGTAACTAATCCAGATGCTCGACTAATACTCATGAGTATTAATTTCTCCGTTACCCCACCTGTTGCCCAAAAACGTGTCTGCGGATCCATGCGTGCATGGCAATTCCAGCGGCCGAGGCCGCATTGATAGAACGCGTTGAACCGAACTGTTCAATTGACAAGGTGTCTTTGGCTGCCGCATGAACTTCAGGGCTTAACCCGGGTCCTTCCTGGCCAAACACCAAAACACAATTCTTTGGAATGTCGTAGGTTTCCAAAGGTACGGAGTCAGGGAAGATATCGATCCCCAAAATGGTCAGCCCCTCGGATTCCGCCCAGGTAACAAAATCATCGACCGTTGGGTGATGACGCACGTGTTGGTAACGATCGGTCACCATCGCTCCCCTGCGGTTCCACCGGCGACGACCAATAATGTGGACCTCTTTGGCGAGGAACGCGTTGGCACTTCGCACCACCGTGCCGATATTCATGTCGTGCTGCCAGTTTTCAATGGCGATATGGAAATCGTGGCGACGCTCATCCAAATCCGCGATGATCGAGTCCATGTTCCAGTAGCGATACTTGTCAGCAACATTGCGACGATCACCGTTGGCTAGCAGCTCAAGATCATACTTTTCGTCGGTTGGATGCTCCCCTTCCCAAGGGCCCACTCCAATGACATGCTGCTCGCTGGGGTCGTTTACTGGTTCCTGCGTTTCTTGATTCACGTTATTAAGCGTAGTTCTTTCTAATCGTGCCCTTGTTCACGGCGCAATTCTCCAAGGCTGTGTAGTCTTTTTAGTAGCAGGGGATTCTTTCAACGCAGATAGCTCCCACCACAATTTCATCAGGGAGGACTTCACCTCGTGACGACTACCAACCGCGCTGCCCGCACTGTCCACGACATCAAGTGCTGGCTTACTGACATGGACGGCGTTCTTGTCCATGAAAATCAGGCTGTTAAGGGTGCCGCAGAGCTGATGAGCTACTGGCGCGAAAACAACCTGCGTTTCCTAGTCTTGACCAACAACTCCATTTACACCCCACGTGACTTGCGTGCCCGGTTGCTGGCTTCCGGCTTGGACGTCCCTGAAGAAAACATCTGGACCTCCGCGATGGCTACCGCTGAATTCTTAGCTCGCCAGCGTCCGGGTGGACGCACCTTTGTTATCGGCGAAGCCGGGCTAACCACCGCGTTGCACGATGCCGGATTCATCATGACTGACCAGAATCCTGACTATGTGGTTTTGGGCGAAACTCGCACCTACTCCTTCGAAGCGATCACCAAGGCGATCCGACTGATTGAAGGCGGCGCCAAGTTCATCGCAACCAACCCTGACGCTACCGGCCCATCGGCAGAAGGTCTGCTGCCAGCCACCGGTGCCATTGCTGCGCTGATTTCTCGTGCAACCAACCGCGAACCATATGTAGTTGGCAAGCCCAACCCGATGATGTTCCGCTCTGCTTTGAACCGCATTGATGCACACTCGGAAACCACTGCAATGATTGGTGACCGCATGGACACCGACATTGTTGCTGGCATGGAAGCTGGTCTACTTACCGCTTTGGTCTTCACCGGCATCACCGCCCGTGAAGATATGGATACTTTCCCATTCCGTCCGGACCTTCAGTACCCATCCGTGGCGAACCTTCACGCAGAACTGGCCAAGGACGCGGTAGTTCCTGAAGCCAAGGAAGCTAAGAAATAACTTCTAACGCAGCACAAAGGCCGGGCATTTGCCCGGCCTTTGTGCTGCCCGTCGGCCGAATCCGCTTTCGCAGCGTAGCGACGGCAAGCCCACAGACCACCCATTACCCATATCGGCAGCTTTTCGACGCTACCCAGCCCCAACGACATTTGTTTTGCACCTGATTCAGCAACCTCAAGCCACAACCTTGCTACGGTCACTGCGTGTTGCCCCCGAACATGACGGGGCAACTTTCTGGTCGCGTTGTACATCTGAAATCATTTCCTCGAAGAATCTTCTCCAAACCGTAAACTAAGTTTCTCCTTTCTTGTCGTAGGCATCTGCTAGCATCACAAATATCGAATTAACCAAGTGGTTTTTACGAGCATTTTTACGATTATGTTTAAGGGGAACCCTTGGGAATTGAAATTGGAATCGAAGATTTGTCCGCCAAACTGCGCGCGCAGAAGGATTCAATCCAGACTGAGGAAGCTACAAAAAACGCTTTTGTAATGCCATTCATTTCGCGCGTGTTGGGATACGACGTCTTCAACCCTCTCGAAGTCATTCCAGAATTCACCGCGGACCATGGGACGAAGAAGGGCGAAAAGGTCGACTACGCGATCATGAAGGATGGCGAAGTTCAGATATTGATCGAATGCAAACATGTTGGAGACGCGCTGAACGTCAAACATGCGTCGCAATTGTTCCGCTACTTTTCGGTCACTAACGCTCGCATCGGCGTACTGACTAATGGACAGGTCTACCACTTCTTTACAGACCTGGATGCTCCGAACATCATGGATCAGAAGCCCTTCCTTGTCCTAGACCTCCTAGATATCGACGAGGTCGTTTACCCCGAGCTTTCAAAACTGACCAAGGAAACGTTCAATCTTGATTCAGTACTGAACTCAGCCGAAGAACTTAAATACGTTGGCGCACTCAAACGAGAACTGTCGATCGAGTTCAAAGAGCCTGGAAAAGAATTCGTTCGACTGCTAATGACAAGAGTCACTGACCGTCGAGCGACAGCCGATAACTTGACCCTCTTCTCAGAACTTGTCGGCAAAGCAACCAAGCAGTACCTGAAAGAAAAAGTTCATGAGCGTCTGAAGAGTGCCCTCCATGAAGGCGACAGGATTGACATCCCGCTTGTGGACGGAAGCGATATGACGTCGTTGCAGGTTCATGAGTCTGCTGAAAACGCGATTGAAGCAAAAGAACTAGCGGACAAAACCGGGGTCATCACGACCGAGGAAGAACTCGCCGGGTACCAGATAGTCAAGGCCATCGCCTGCAGCGAAGTAAAACCTAACCGAGTCACGCACCGGGACAGCAAAACTTACTTTGGCATATTGCTTGACGACAATAATCGGCGAACGATCGCGCGTCTTCACTTCAATGCGCGAGCACAAAAATATATTGGCATTCTTGATGAGGACAAGAAAGAGACTCGCTACCCGATCGACGACCTTGAAGATATTTATCTCTTCGCGGACCAGATCCGATCGGTTGTAGTTAGGTTAGTCAACGACTAGACCCTACTTTAGTGGGACTCATTTTCGGGATACGGCAAAATAGGTCACTAAACGCCTAGCAGCGCGATATTGCTTACGCACTAGTCAAGCATTAGTCCCACTTCACACCCCAACGGTATGGCACCGATATTTCATCGGCGCCATACCGTTCATTCGTTCCTGAAGCCGACTCCAGCTACACCAATCGATACGCGCGCATGTCTTTACCCTGAGCCCCTCAGAATCAGTAAAACGATCGCCGCAATACGTCTCTGCACTGAGCTGACGAAGGAAATTCTCCAGGACAGAGTTGTCGAAGTAATTGCCTTCACAAGACATCGATTGGGTCGCACCGCACTTCTCAAGAAAGTTAGTTCTTCGCTGGTTTTATTCTCGGTTGTTGCGAACCAACAGCTTCTTACTGAACTTCCTTGTCCCCAGGGCCAGAACTAAGGCTTCGCGGGTTAACGATGGAGTCCGCTATCTCCGCAAGTGCGAATCTCAGGATGCTGCGGTCAAACAGATCCATGATGGAAGACAAATACAGTATTCCGAATCGTCACGAAGCCCTGTCTTGTCGCGTACGTAAACGGTGTCCGGGGTCCACGCCAAAGCCCAATGCCAACAGGTTTTTAGCGATTTTGCCGCTTGAACTGTTCGACAAGCCGTTCGCGTCGGAGTGCAGATAGTGCGTTTGGTCCGCGCAGGAGAATCTCCCCAAAAATTGATGTGACTTTGAACTGCTCACCGAAAGTTGGACTGTAAAAGTCGGCACTTTTGAGGGAGCATCTCAAGAGCCTGTTCCACCCAGTGCTGCGGCGATGAATTGCGGTTACTGGACGACCACCGGAGTATCCATCACCCGGCTCTCACCTACTTCGCGAATATCCCCAACAATTCGGAACGTCGCATGGTGAGATTGGTCTTCACTGCTTGAGCCGACCGTCGCGATGAAGTTGCCCGGTTCCACAATTCTGCGCCCAGCTAATCCAATAAATGATGTTCTATCCGCATGCACGTCGAAGGTGACCCGCGTCGAAGCACCAGCTTCCAACTGAACTTTGGCAAAACCAGCTAACCAACGTCGCGGACGCACCACCTGTGAGACCTCATCCGACAAATACAGTTGGACTACTTCCGCGCCTGCAAATCCACCAGTGTTTGTGATCGTCGCACTGATCTCCAGGTTTCCTTCGGTTGAGATTTCTGTGTGGGATAGCTGCAGCTCGGATATCTCAAATTCTGTATAAGAAATGCCGTAGCCGAATGGATAGAGCGGACGGGGATCAAGATTCGAAACTCCGTCAGAGTGCCAACCCAGCTTGGGCGTCAGGTAGGTTCCTGGCTGTCCGCCCACATGGTCAGGAATCTGCACCGGCAATTTGCCTGATGGATTCACTTGGCCGGTCAGTACCGCAGCGAGTGCGGGGCCACCTTCGACACCCGGCATGAAGCACTGAACGATGCCTGCCGCACGATGGGCGAACTGTCCGAGCGAGTAGGGGCGGCCGGTGACCAAGACCAGCACGGTAGGTGTTCCGGTTTCTAAGACCGCTTCAACAAGTTCGGCCTGTCGCCCAGGCAACTTCAGGTCCACCACGTCACAGCCTTCACCCGAAGTTCCACGCCCAAAGAGTCCGGCTAGATCTCCAACTGTCACCACGGCAACTTCCGCGTTACGGGCGGCCTGAACGGCCTGTTCAATTCCACTGTCATCGAGGTCGGTGAAGTCCACGCCACGAACATACTCAATGTTGCTTCCGGCGAGCGCTGGGGAGTCCTCAAGCGCTTGGAGAATGGATACCATTTCGACGCCATAGTCCTCGTGTTCAGCGAAGCGCGAGTACACGTGGTTGGTAAAGGAATAACAACCCAGGTTGGTGCGTGGCTGTGTGGCGCTGGGGCCGATGACCGCCATGCGTGCCGGACTTTTGAGTGGAAGGATCTGCTCATTACGCAAAAGAATAATGGATTCTTCGGCCATGGCCCGGGCATGCTTTCGATTCTCGATCGAGTCCAGTTCCGTATCGTCACCTAGCCATGCACCCCGCGGGTCATAGTCAGGATCCAGCAACCCGGCTTCAATCTTTTGTGTCAGCACCCGGCTCACCGCGGTATTTAGCACGTCTTCATGTAGTCGCCCAGCACGTACCGCCTCAGCCAGATTGGCGAAGGAGATGGTTTCAGGTAGCTCCACGTCCATGCCGGCCGAAAGCGCTAGCAGCCCAGCAGCATCTTCGCTCTCGGCAATTTCGTGCATGCTGTGTAAGAAGCTCACGGCCCAGTAATCGGCCACCACGGTGCCGGTGAAGCCCCAGCGTTCACGCAGGACTTCGGTGAGTAGCCGGCGGCTCGCGGCCGGTGCTTCACCATCAATATCCGCGTACGAGTTCATTACTGACGCCACTTGTGCTTCACGCACTGCGCGTTCAAAAGGTGGGAAGACCACATCTTCCAAAGCACGCGGACCAATTGATACCGGCGCGTGGTTACGTCCAGCTTGGGAGGCAGCGTAACCGGCGAAATGCTTCAAGGTGGCGTTGACTCCAGAGCCCTGAAGTCCTTTCACGTAGGCGACCGCTAATTCTCCGACTAGGTGTGGGTCTTCACCGATGGTCTCTTCAACGCGTCCCCAGCGGTAGTCACGCACTACATCCAAGACCGGAGAAAGACCTTGATGTACACCCATCTTTTTCATATCTGCACCGATGCGTGCGGCCATCGATTTGATGAGTTCCGGGTTAAAACTCGCTCCCCACGCAATAGATGCCGGATAGCAGGTAGCCCCCAAGGTGGTGAATCCGGTAAGACATTCCTCGTGGGCGATGGCCGGGATGCCGAATCGGTTGGCAGCAATAACTTGTTCTTGGAGTTCAGCCAACCGGTCTCGCCCCTGGCCCGGATCTACGGGGACAGTGCCAAAGGCACGGGTGATGTGCCCCAGCCCGTTCTGGATCGCAGTATCAAAGCTCGGGCCGCCGCTGAAGGTATCAGCCATGGGTGCCACGTTGGCTTCACTATCGTGGTTTTCTTCCTCTGGACGGATCCAGTAGGAACCAAGTTGCCCCGCTTTTTCTTCGAGGGTCATCTGCTCCATAAGAGCAGCTACGCGCTGTTCGGTTGGCAATGCGGTATTACGCCAAGTCTGCTCGGCAGTTTTCATGAAAGTCCTATTCTTCAAAAAGTGGGCAGGCGTGTTTTCGCCTGGACGCATTAGCCTTTGACTGCTCCCTGTAGCCCGTTGACGATGCGCTTTTGCATGGCAAGGAAAAAGATCAGTGCTGGAATCATTGCCAGTGCGGTAAAGGCGAAAACGCCGGCAGTGTCCGCCGAGTGCTCCGATGAGTAATCTGCGACGCCCAAGGGAAGGGTCCGCATATCTCCTTGTAATAGGAGCAGTGGAAGTAGGTAGGCGTTCCACGAGCCAACAAAGGCCAAGACACCCACGGTGACCATGCCCGGTCCCGATAGAGGCAGCAGGATGCGCCAGAAGAATCCGATTCGGCTGGCGCCATCGAGCTGGGCGGCTTCTTCCAATTCTTGTGGCAGCGCCATCAGGAACGGGCGCAGAATGACCACCGTCATCGGCAAGGCGAATGCCGCCTGTGGCAGGGCAACACCCCACCAGGTATTACCCATATGCAGGTCCCTGGTAATCATGATGAACAGTGGAACGATGGCCACAGTGGCCGGGAAAAGCAGACCCAAAACGAAGACCATAAAGATCGGTTCGCGCAGTCGGAACTGATACCTCGCCAGCGGGTAGGCCGCCATCACTCCAAAGATCACCACGATCAGGGTTGTGATGACCGCGATCATTGATGAGTTCAGTGCGTAGTTCCAGAAGTCCGGGTTTTTTAGCACGCCTAGGTAGTTATCCAACACCCATGGGGCCGGCAGCCCCGCAGGGTTTTGCGCTAACTGAGCGTTGGTGCGAAAGCCACCAAGCACCCCATAGAGCACCGGGCCGAGTGTTAGAGCGACTACGGCGAGCGCAAGGGCATAAACCAGAACGTTTCCGCCTTGGTTTTTGGAACGTTTTTTAGCGCGCTTCGCTTGGGTTGGGGTGTGCTGTGGTCCGGTGGCCAGGATGGTGCTCATGCTTTGACCTTCTTCGGCTTGGTTCGTTCGTCATCTGGCTGCGAGTCTCGCTTAAGAACAAACTGCTGGTAGGAAACTGCGAGGATCAACGCAACGACAAACAGGATCACCGAGGCAGCAGCTGCCACACCGAAGTTCTGCCGTTTTGTTCCCTCAGAGACTAGGAAGCTGGCCATCGTGGTCGTTGAGTTGGCCGGTCCCCCGCCGGTGAGAATCCAAACCATGTCAAAGAGCTGCAGTGAACCAATCATGGACAAGAATCCCCAAGTGCGCAGGGTCGGCCCCAACAATGGAATGGTGATTTTGCGTTGGATCTGCCACCAGGACGCTCCATCGATTTGTGCTGCTTCGTAAAGCTCCGAGGGAACCCCTTGGAGTCCTGCCAAGAACAAGATCACCGCCAGCCCGAGGTACTTCCAGGTCAGTACGGCCAGTACCGTCCACAGCGCCAGCTCGGGAGTGCCGAGCCAGCCTTGGGCAGGACCTTGGATGCCCAGCTTGGAGATGATGGTGTCCACGACCCCGTACTGGGGTTGCAAGAGTTGGAACCAGATCACCCCGGCGATGACTTCGGAGAGCACATAAGGAACAAAGATGATGGTGCGCAGCAATGATTGGATTTTCATCTTGCGGTTGAGCAAGAGAGCAATCCCTAAACCAATGGGCAATTGCAGAGCGATAGATCCACCAATGATGATCAGGTTATGAATCATCGCATCGGTGAAAACCTCGTTTTGCAGTACGCGGGCGTAGTTTTTCAGCCCTACAAAGTCCACCAGTGGGCCGAAGCCCTTCCAGTTGTACACCGAGAAGCGCACAGCTTGGATGATGGGCAACAGCATAAATACTGCGATGAGAATCAATGCCGGACTGATGAAAAACAAGATTTCTAGATTCTTGCGTTTATCTGCTGGTTTGCGCCGACGCTCTTTGGCCTTGACCGACTTGATTCTGGTCGGTTGTGTAACGCTCACCGGATTTGGGTCAGCGTCATCGGTACGCGAACTTGATACAAAACTTACTTCTTGAGCCACGGTAGGGATCACTTCTCTAGATCAGCGGCATCTTGGCTGGCATCAACGATCTTCTGGGCATCGGACTTGCCAGCAAAGAGCAACGCAATTTGATCATTCATGGCTCCACCGACTGAAGCACCAAAAGCGGTGTCGAAGTACAGCTGGAAGTAAGGCGCCTTATCCCGAACGTCCATCATGGATACCAAGGCTGGGTCTGCAACGGAGTCTTTGGCCTTGGGGTTAGTAGGCAAGCCCATGTCCAACTCGGCAAAGCCCTTCTGGACTTTCTCGGAGACCATGTACTTGGCAAACTCGACTGCTTCGTCTGGAGCGTCTTGAGCTACCGCCCAGGCATCGCCGCCACCTAACTGTGCTTTCGGATCACCCTGGCCACCTTCAATTGCGGGGAAGGAGAACCAGCCGGTGTTTTTGCCTAGACCTTTACCGTCTTCGGTGAGCCCCTGCATTACGCCCGGTTCCCAATGACCGGCCAGTTCCATGGCAACTTTGCCGGTGGCTAGGAGGCCCGAGGCTGAGGTTGGACCGGACTGAGCTGGAGTGGAGAGGAATCCTGGGTTGAACGGCTCGGTCTTGATCAGCTGATCTACGTCTTCTCCAGCTTTCACAAAACACTGGTCGCTGAAATCCATATTGGTGACCGAGTCAGCCAAGGTTTGCTGGGCGCATTCACGCACCGCAGCGTAGTACCAGTAGTGAGCTGCCGGCCATTTGTCACCCGCTCCTACGGAGATTGGGGTGATGCCAGCTTTTTTGAGCTTGTCACTGGCGTCAAGAAGGTCCTGCCAGGTTTCGGGCGCCTTGTCGACGCCGGCTTTTTTGAACAATGCTTTGTTGTACCAGAACCCTGCAGCGCCCAATGAGTACGGCAGGGCGTAGGTCTTGCCATCGATCTGCCAGCCGCCGGCGGTGTCTCCGAGGAATTTTAGTTCTTCGCTGGCTTGCTCGCTGAGGTCTTTGGTCAGCCCGGCTTCCACGTGCGCGGCCAGTTCCCCGCCACCGCGTTCCATGTACACATCTGGGGTGTCACCGCTTTGGAAAGCGGCGTCGAGTTTGGTGAGCATGTCTTCGTGCTGCATGGCGTTAACCTCGATGTCCACGCCTTGATGTGTAGCCTCAAAATCTTTGGCGACCTTTTCGTAGTAGGCCTTGCCTTCTCCGTTGTTCGAGTTGTGCCACCAAGTGATGGTGGTGGTTCCGTTTGTCGAGGCTTCAGGAGTATCAGAGCCTGAGGCGCAGCCGGAGAAAAGTAGCGAGCCAGTGGCTGCCAGCGCCAACATTTTCGCAGTTCGGGACTTGGACAACATACGTGTGCTCCTGTGCATTGATGATGTGATGACCCGTCGACTTCCACGCGGCAGGCACTTGGCTCCACCAAGAATTGCACTGTGACGCACGTCATGTCAATCGTTTTCGATAACGTTTTCGAAATCCTTAGCGAAAACGTTATCGAAAATTTGCTAATCACCGGTCACAAGTCCACAAACACCACTGTTTTCGCGGATTTATGCGCTACTGTTAGTCGGGTGATGACCCCTGAGACCCAACACCACGTGAATGCCACCGCTGGGCAGTTTCCAACGTCTGCCGAAAAGCCAGCGGAAGGCCGAGTGACCATCAATGATGTGGCACGCGTTGCCAAAGTTTCGGTGTCCACCGTTTCCAAAGTTGTTAACGGTCGTTACGGCGTTGCACCAAGAACCATCACTCGCGTGCATCAGGTCATCAATGAACTCGGTTACGAAACTTCACTGGTCGCATCCTCGATGCGCAACTCTCAAACGAACATTATCGGCATCCTGGTTGCCGAATTTGAGCCCTTCGCCCTGGAGCTTCTCAACGGAATATCCGCCACCCTGCGCGGCACCAAATATGACCTCATGGCCTACGCTGGCAACCTGAGCCCAGAAGGGCATGTCGGCTGGGAACGTCGTTCACTCTCACGCTTGGGTGGAACGCTCATTGACGGGGCCATCATTGTCACCCCAACCGTAGAAATCCCGCACAGCTCAGTGCCTGTTGTCGCCATCGACCCGCAGGCCGGCACCGATATGCCCAACACCGTAGACGTGGACAATTCTGGTGGCGCATATACGGCCACCAAGCACCTCATTGATCTGGGCCATCAACGCATTGGGCATATCCGTGGGCGCGATGATTTGAATTCCGCACACCTACGCGAAGAAGGCTACCGGCGAGCGCTGGATGAAGCCGGCATCAAATTTGATGAGCAGTTGATCCACGCTGGCGATTACCAATGGGACACCGCGACGCAAGCGGCCGAACAACTCCTCGCCCTACCGGTGCCACCCACCGCAATTTTTGCGGCCAACGATATCTCCGCCTTGGCGGCCCTAGAGGTCGCCTCCGCACGTGGACTCGCCGTTCCGCAGGAACTATCCATTATCGGCTTTGACGATATTCCCGCCGCTGCCCAATCCGCCCCCGCGCTCAGTACCGTGCGCCAGCCGCTGCATGAAATGGGTAGTCATGCGGTGAGCATGCTCTTGGCTTTGCTTCAGGGTGAAGAGGTCACCGAGCCGCACCAGCTACCTGCCGTGTTGGTTCCGCGCGATACCACCGCTGCCCCACCGCAGAGCTAAAACAGTTCAGAAAACAGCCAACCCGCTATTCCGAATGATTCGGAATAGCGGGTTGTGAGACCAAAAAAGCAACTACTGGTTACAGGCCCAGCTCCTTTTTGCCGTAGGCAAACAGGTACGGCACGCCAGCTTCAGATTCAATACGTTCCTTGGCACCGGTGTCACGATCTACGATCACGGCTACGGCAATCACGTTGCCGCCAGCTTTGCGCACACCTTCAACTGCGGTCAGCGCCGAGCCACCGGTGGTGGAGGTATCTTCAAGCACGATGACGTCGCGTCCCTCAACGCTTGGGCCCTCAACCTGACGACCCATGCCGTAGGACTTCTGCGCCTTGCGGACCACAAACGCATCAATGGCGCGGTCCTTGGCGCGAGCGGTATGCATGATGGCGGTGCCCACTGGGTCAGCGCCCATGGTCAAACCACCAACATTGGTGAATTCCAGCTTGGCTTCATCAAGCAGGTCAAGCATGACCTCGCCGATCAAACCCGAAGCTTCCTGGTGCAGACTTACACGACGCAGGTCGATGTAGTAATCGGCCTCCTTGCCCGAAGACAAGATGACCTTGCCACGCACAATGGCTAGTTCTTGGATCAGTTCTTTTAGTCGCGCACGGGCGCCGGTTTCGCTCATACCCTCGATTCTAGTCGGCATCATCGCTAGGCTGATTTTATGAACGCACAACGCCCCTTGGGTTACTGGTTAAAATTGGTGGATTCGCTGATTGACGAGCAGTTTGCAGCGACTCTAGAAGAACACGGTGTGACACGCCGGCAGTGGCAGGTCCTGAACTTGCTAGAACATCAACCTGCCAGCGAAGCGCAGCTAAACACCGACCTCTCCCCCTTCTTCGCGTCCGAAGATGAACCGCAGTCGCTCAGTGAGCACTTGGCCGAGCTGGTGGAATCCGGGTGGGTCACCGTACATAACGGTGAGTATTCGATCACTGGACGTGGCCACACCTCACTGCTGAAGCTCAGCGAGCTAGTGGAGAAGATCCGCACGCAGTTCGGTCAGGATCTAGACGGCTCAGAATATGACGCTGTTATCCAGACTCTGGAAAAGATTGCGCGCAGCCTGGGCTGGGAACCGGAGCAAGAGCCACAAACTCCCTAACCACTGATCAACGCCTATGTTGAGAACAGATTAAATTTCGCGGCAAACGCCATCGTAGTTGCCCTGCGCCCACCCCCACTGCCTAGGATTAAAGACATGCGTGAATTGCAATCACAGATCATTGAAGAGTTGGGCGTACGCCCTGAAATTGACGCCACGCAGGAGATCCGGCGTCGGGTCGATTTCCTCAAGGAGTACCTCGCCGCAACCGGCGCCAAGGGGTTCGTGCTGGGGATTTCTGGCGGTATTGATTCAACCTTGGCCGGTCGCCTAGCCCAGTTGGCAGTGCAGGAAGTCCGCGAGGCCGGCGGCGAAGCTCGCTTTGTCTCGGTGCGCCTGCCTCATGGAGTACAGCAAGACGCCGCTGATGCTGCCGCGGCCATGGATTTCGTCGCTGCAGATGAACAGTACGAAGTAAACATCGCAAAGCCCGTCGCCGCACTGGATGAAGCTATTGCCGATGCCGGTTTGGATAAGATCAGCGACTTCAACCGTGGTAACGCTAAGGCGCGTACCCGCATGATCGTGCAGTACGCGCTGGCTGGTGACCGCGGCCTGTTGGTACTGGGCACTGACCATGCTGCCGAATCCGTCACCGGATTTTTCACCAAGTTTGGCGACGGCGGAGCAGACCTCTTGCCATTGGCTGGCTTAAACAAGCGTCAAAACCAGTCCCTATTACGTGAGCTCCAGGCTCCTGAGTTGCTGTGGTCGAAGAAGCCTACCGCTGACCTTCTTGATGGTCAGCCGCAGCGCACCGACGAAGATGAACTTGGGCTGACCTACGAGCAGATTGATGACTATCTTGAAGGTCGCGAGATTAGTGAGGCTGCTGCCCAAGCCATCGAGAAGCGTTTTGTGAATTCCCGTCACAAGCGTGCAGTCCCAGCCACCTATTGGGACAAGTGGTGGCGGGCCTAAGGCTCACGCCAATCCGGTGATTTCCTTCAACGCCTGAACATGTTGCGCAAAGGCCTCTTGCCCGCTCGAAGTTAGCTTCGCCCAGGTACGGGGCCTTTTGCCTACGTAACCCTTTTTGATACGCACGTATCCAGCTGCCTCCAACGCGCTCAAGTGCCTAGAAAGCACCGAGTCGGAAATTCCCACCGTTTCCTTCAGGGTTTTAAAGTCAGCCTCATCTACAGCTCGCAAAGATCCCATGAGTGAGAGTCTGACCGGATTTGAGAAGTCCTCATTGAGTCGTTCGCGAGCGTGGCCGCTCATTTGCGCACCATCACTATTCCAGTGAGACACAGCGGCGCAGCTACGATAAGCCCCGTCAACGCGGTAACACACCAACCCATTTCACCCGCGTTAAGCATGGCAACCGCAACCATGTACAGGGCCATACTCCCGAAGAATCCGCGAAGATATAGTTTGGAAAATCCCCGCGGTAGTGAACGGTATAGCTTTGCGTAGGCCAACGATATTGCTACAACAGCTATGACAAAAAGTGCGGTAAGAATAATGAATCCGGTGAAGTTTTTCTCGGGGCGGTAGACCTGCAATAGGGCCGCTAGTGACCCGATGAGCAAACCCAAGATCACGCAGTAAACGCCCATGAGTTTGGCGCCGTAGCCGGAGGCGCGCTCCATGCGCTGTTGCACCACATTCAGGGCGGCCAGTTGCTCATCGGCATTCATCTGCTCTTCGGAACTCATTTGCCGGCCGCCTTGCGAGCTTTGTTCTGACGCTGTGCGTAAATAGAGGACATCGTCACGGTGACCGCGGTAAAGAAAACAATCCCCACGCAGAGCAGGTAGGAATGACCGGTAACGTAGGCGGTCATCGCCAAGGCGAGGAAGATCAAGCCTCCCGCGCTAATGATGGCGACGTACCAAGAATTGAAGGTCATCTTCATTGCCCTACTCCTTTGCCTGCGAACCTAACGAATACCTTCAGACTAACAAGTACTTTCCATATTGGAAAGTACTTGTTGAAACATTCTTTGAGCTACCGTGGCCATCAGGTCGAGCGGGCGCTCTTTTCATTCCCTAGGAAGTCCAAGTATATTGTTGGACTAAGTCTTCTAATTTAGGGGTATCTCAATGGCTTCACCTTTGTCCCGCGATCCGATCGCCCAAGCGCGAGAACAATGGATCTCACACGGGTGGAAAGCTGAGGCCGAACCGATGGCAGCAATCACCGCAGTGATGCGTACTGCCTCAATTTATTTACAACGAGCCGACTCCATCCTGAAGCCTCATGGCCTGACCTTTGCCCGCTTTGAGGTGCTTGCACTGCTGGGATTCTCCAAGCGCGGTTCCCTGCCTATGAGCCAGGCCAGCGAGTTACTACAGGTTCACGCCACCAGCCTGACCAACTCGGTAGACCGGTTGGAATCCACCGGTTTGGTTCGGCGCATGGCGCACCCTACCGATGGGCGCACGCGTTTATTAGAACTGACCAAACAAGGTCAGCAGGTATTAAACGCGGCCCGCGATGATCTTAACGAACTGCTCTTTGCCCAGAGCAATCTCTGTGCTTCGGACGCTACCGAATTATTTGAGATCCTCTCCCGCTTCCGCAAAGCCTCCGGAGACTTCGTCTAAAGTCTCAAACCATCAGCGCGAAATTTAGTGCTCCAGCAATGCAAAATTCAGCTCCGCCCCGGGAAGGGGACCGAGCTGTTTTGCGGTGCGTTGTTCGTGGCTTAGGCCCGGCAGGTATTCAACCCAGTGTGGCGTCCGGTCCTTGTCGATAACCGCGGCCCGGATACCCTCAGCAAAATCAGGATCATCTAACCGGTGAACCACTGCACGGAATTCACGCTGGAGATCCACCCGAAGATCTCCTCCGGCTTGTTGTATCAGCTCATCGGTCAGTCGCACCGAACTTGGGCAGGCAGCTTGCAGCGCCTTCGCCATCTGTTGCGCCTTCGGAGCCGATTCTTTGTGAAGTTCAAGCAACACTGTTCGCAGATTCTGATGGGTGAAAGCCTGCACCCATTCTTCGTGCATAAACCCCTCGGCTGGCTCTTCAGCGAAATGCCCCAATAATGCATCCACCGGCTCACTGGCCAGCTTCTCTAGCAGTTCTGCTAGCCGCGCCTGCGGAACATAAACATCGGCCAGGCCGAGCAGCATGGCATCGGCTGCACCAAATTTGGTTCCGGTCAGGGCCGCAAGGCGGCCTGCTGCTTGAGGCGCCTTAGCTAGAAGGTGCGTTCCACCAACGTCTGGGAACAGACCGATACCCACTTCAGGCATGCCACAAAGACTTGTCTCCGTGACAATTCGGTGACTGCCATGGGCGGAGATTCCGATGCCACCGCCAAGTACGATTCCGTCCATGATGGCGATATATGGCTTGGGGTATTCACTGATCAAGGCGTTGAGTTGGTACTCAATACGCCAAAAATTCTCCGAAGAACCGGTGCGTTCCTTGATGTCTCGGTAAATAGCCACGATGTCGCCACCGGCGCACAGTCCCCGCTCCCCTGCACCTTGCACCGCCACCTGAACAATTTCAGGGTCATCTCGCCACTGCAACAAAGCTTCAAGAGCTAACTGGCACATTTCGGCATTAAGCGCATTCAGCGCTTTGGGCCGGTTCAGCGTGATCAAACCCAAATGCCCACGTCGTTCAGTCAAAATTTCAGGCAACGTTGCCTCCTTGGAATGAATGGCGCCACAGTTTGACTAAGAATATACTCGGGCTTCCGAGTAAATTGAAGTGGCACACTTCCGCAAACTTGATAGGTTGAACTAGTGAAGATTGCAACTTGGAATGTGAACTCGCTACGAGCCCGCGCTGACCGCGTGGAGGATTGGCTGCAGCGCTCAGATGTAGATGTCCTGGCTATTCAGGAAACAAAATGCAAAGACGATAATTTTCCGTGGGAATTGTTTGAGAACAATGACTACGAGGTAGCCCACTTTGGCGTGAACCAGTGGAACGGTGTAGCCATCGCCTCCCGTGTGGGACTCGAAAATGTACAACGAACGTTCCCGGGCCAGCCAGAATTTGGCAAGGGTGGCAAGAACCCGATTCAAGAACCGCGCGCCATTGCCGCGACGTGTGGCGGAGTCCAGGTGTGGAGCCTCTATGTTCCCAACGGTCGCGCCCTAGACGATGAGCACATGGCCTACAAACTTCATTGGCTTGATGAGCTGAAGCAGCGTTCTGGCCAGTGGCTCAGCGAAAACCCCGAAGCGCAGATCGCTTTGATGGGTGACTGGAATATCGCACCGAAAGATGAAGATGTCTGGGATATCGACTTCTTCTTAGAGAACAAGCTCACCCATGTTTCCGCACCCGAACGCGCAGCTTTCAGCGCCTTTGAGGAGCTTGGATTCAAGGATGTAGTTCGCGACTACACTGAGGGACAATTCACCTACTGGGATTACACCCAGCTGCGCTTCCCAAAGGGTGAAGGTATGCGCATTGACTTCTCGCTAACTTCCCCGGCCCTCACCGCGCGAGTGACTTCTGCGAGCATTGACCGTGAAGAACGCAAGGGTAAGGGCGCCAGTGACCACGCGCCTGTCATCGTGGAGTTGTCGGACTAACTATGAACCCAAAATTGACTGGGCCCACCAGCGAACTTACTTCGGCCACAGCACTTCTTCGTGTCTACGAACCACTAGATACCTTTGAAGATTGGGCCCAGTCGATGATCTTGCGTGCGCCGGCACGCACCGCTGATCAATGGGATGAGTTTGAGAACGCACGTCTATGGCAGCGCACCTTGCGTAGCGTCTCAGACCCGTTCCCACACAACGAGCCCGAATTCTTCCGCAGCGTGAAGACCTTGGACTATCAGGGCACCGAACATACCCGTTACTGCCCCGGGCAACTGCAAGCCCGCAGCTTCCTGGCGACAGAACAAGCCGAAGAAGCCATTCGCCCCGAGGTATTCGATCTATTGGTTCCGCCGGTTTCTCGTGAAGCCAACTCACAGCGGATCGATCCAGATCGTTTGGCTGCAGATCTAACACACCTACATACCCGTACCTCTTCGTGGGGAATTCCGCTGAGCTGGTTTGCGCTGTTCCGTGAAGACGACGAATGCGAAACGGTGCACGAGGGTGAACGCCTGAAGACCGTGCGCATGTATATCGGTTTTGAACAGGCCGTAGAGCGCCTAGCCTGGGCCGTGCAGACTTTAGTTACCCATGCGCCGCAGTCCCAGCTTTTTGAAGAGCTAGGAGACCTCGGCAGTTGGCTCGAGTCCTTTGATAGCCGCTCGGTAATTGAGCTGGACTATGGGCTACTGGCTGAGATTGTTTGGCCCGATGATTCCGCCAGTGATCTCTTGGATGGCCTTCAAGCAATGGAAGATGGTGACATGACAGGCGCAGCTGCGGCATACCGCCGTTTGAGCAACCGATGGTTGGGTCCGCGTCACCTTGGTCGAGCGAACTGACGTGCTGTAGATACAGCAAAAGCTCCGGTAATCAAACCGGAGCTTCTGTTCATATGCGACCCTGACGGGACTTGAACCCGCGACCTCCGCCGTGACAGGGCGGCGCGCTAACCAACTGCGCTACAGGGCCTAGTGTTTTGAATTTATTTCAATACACACAGTAAAACCCTCGGTAAACCGAGGGCCTGCGTGGCTCCGACCGGCGTCGATCCGGTGACCTTTCGATTTTCAGTCGAACGCTCTACCAACTGAGCTACAGAGCCTGGTACCACTAAGTGGACACCAAATTTACTAATAGATTAGTAAATTGAGCGACCCTGACGGGACTTGAACCCGCGACCTCCGCCGTGACAGGGCGGCGCGCTAACCAACTGCGCTACAGGGCCTTGCTTTCGCAAGCCAATGGATTTCTCCATCTAACAATCATAAAATGATTGCTTGTACCCCCAACGGGATTCGAACCCGTGCCGCCGCCGTGAAAGGGCGGTGTCCTAGGCCGCTAGACGATGGGGGCCTAAGTTCGCTTCGGTTTCTTGCTTCTCCGTAGCGGACTCCAATAACTATACGTGGGGTTTTTTGATTTCGCAAAATCGGCTCCTGATCCAAATTTTCGATGCTCAACTCAGCGTCCTCGCCTAGGCTGAAAACATGCTTTTGAACATCAGCGACGACGAGTTTGAGCAGCTAGTTGAACAGGCCATCGACTCCATTCCGGACTCCGCCATAGACATGATGCAAAACGTCATTTTCTTCATCGAAGACGAGTACACGCCACGTCCAGGCGAGCCAGAAAACCTTGAAATCTTGGGGCTTTATGAGGGTACAGCCCTCACCGAGAGAGATTCAGGATGGGACGCCGGAGCGCTGCCTGACCACATTACAATCTTCAAAAATCCGACCCTTCGGGCCTGCGAAACTTATCAAGACGTGGTGCGTGAAATTCGAATCACGCTCATGCACGAAGTGGCCCATCACTTTGGAATCGATGATGAAAAATTGCATGCTTTGGGGTGGTCCTGAGGCAAAAAACGCAAAAACTTGTTTTGAGATCTGCCTCACAAAGTTCAACGAAGCTGGTGGCCAGAGACCGAATAAAAGAGAGGCGGACCACACGCCTGGCTCGCGCGGATATTTGGGAACACGCCTGCGTCCATCTTGCCGCTTTCCAGTACGTGCCAAACGCTCCCTATTAACGCACCCACTTTTTACTGTCGTTAGGAATCACCCCCGGGACGTGCTGCCCGCGTTACCAACGCTTCACCTTTAGTTCAGTGCACCAAGCCTCGGGACATAAATTCAGAAAATTTTTCCAAGGTTTCTTTCAGAAAGTTCACCACGCGCAATTACACGTTCCCGCAGATCACGCGCTAAAACCGCAGATGAATTACACGTTTGGGATTCATGTGACTGATGTGAACAGTGTTGCCAAGGGTGTCACGATTAGCCTAATGTGCTAATTGGAGTCTTATCCAAATCGTGATCTTTCTACCTCAGAGAGTCACGTTTTCAAGATTCCACGTCATCCAAGTACTTAGTGAGGAACGATATGGCTACTCGCCACACGCTCAGTGTTGCCGCAAGCACGCTGGCCCTAGCAGCATCCTGCCTTGCAGGTGCTCTACCTGCTTCCGCATCAACCGCTGCTACGTTCCCTGCATCTGTGTCCATTGCAGCTGCACCAAGCACTTCCGCGTTGCCTACTGACGCAGAGATCAAAGAAGCCAAGAAGAATAAAGACTCGACGAACGCGATGATCGCTCGCATCGAGGAATCCCTGGCTTCCAGCCGCGCTGAAATGCAGCGAGTAGAAAACGAAGCTGCTCAGGCGCAAGAGTCACTGCTATCGGCCGGCGAAGAGCGCGATCTGCGCACCGCTGATGCCAAGAAGGCAGTCCAGCAGCTGGATTACGCAAAAACCTACCTTGCACAGAGCCGCAAGGATCTAGGCGCTATCGCCTCTGATATTTACCGCAACGGTGCAGGCAACTCGACACTAGGCCTGTTGCTGGATGACAACCAGGATGGTGACCTGTTCCGAAAGGCCGCCACCATTGACGCACTGAGCGAACAGCAGGTGAAGTCGGTCAACACCGCTTCCGAAGCTGAAGCACTGGTTTCGGCATGGCAGGAATACGCTGACGCAGCACAAAGCGCCGCTGAAGATGCCGCCGCAAATTACGACTCCGCCGCAGCTACCGCCAACAGCACTCTTTCCACCTATGAGAACGCTGTTGATCCGGAAAAGAAGCTTCGCGATGAACTAATCAGCAACCTTGCTACTTTGCAGCAGAAGGAAAAGGCTGAAGTTCGCAAGGCAGTTGAGAAAAAAGAGAACGAAGAGCAGCAAGCAGCCCTCGAAGAGGTTATCGCTACTGCAGACACTGCCGAAGCTCCAAAAGAAGCACCTGAAGCTATCAAGCCACTTGCTGTAGCTGCGCCACAGGAACTTGAGCCAACTGAAGACTCCAAAGAAGAAGCCACGGTTAAGCCAAAGGCCGTAGCAGAACCAACGGAACTTGAGACTACCGAGGACTCTGAAGAAGAGGACACGGTCAGGCCAAAGGCTGTAGAGCTCGATACGGTAACTCCTACCCTCGCTCCAGAACCTCCTAAGTCGGCTGATCCTGAGCCAACCAAGACTGCAGAGCCAAAACCAACTAAGACGGCCGAACCAAAGCCGACTAAGACTGCAGAGCCAAAGCCGACTAAGACTACAGAACCTAAGCCGACCAAAACGGCCGAACCAAAGCCAACCAAGACCGCTGAACCTAAGCCGACCAAAACGGCCGAACCAAAGCCAACCAAGACCGCTGAACCTAAGCCGACCAAAACGGCCGAACCTAAGCCAGCTCCAAAGCCACAGCCAACCAAGACTGCTGAGCCAGAGCCAACCAAGACCGCTGAGCCAGAGCCAGAGTCTTCAGGTAAGAGCTACTCGGCTGCTTTCGCTTGGGCGCTAAAGACCGCTGACGATCCAAGCAAGTACTACGTCTACGGTGCCAACGGTCCAAACGCATTTGATTGCTCGAGCTTCTCGCAGCGTGCTTTCGGCCAGTCGGGCATCAACCTGCCACGCACCTCGACCCAGCAGTTCTTCAGCGCACCACAGCACGTGTCGCTGAGCAACCTGCGCCCAGGTGACCTGGTGTTCTCGTCCTCCAACGGTGGCGCATCGTTCTACCACGTTGCGATCTACATCGGTAACGGCAACGTAGTACACGCCCGTAACCCAAGTGTTGGTATTTCGGTAACGCCATTGAGCTGGGTCAACAACCTGTACTCACAGGCAGCTCGCTACTAAGCAGCAGCCAACATAGACTAACGGCCACACACCCTTGGGGTGTGTGGCCGTTAGTCTATGTTCATTTAGTTATTTCTACTGTTCCTGGGCGCGAGTATCGAACTTATGACGATCAGCCAAGCGAGGATCCTCCGAGTCAGGGACCACCATCACCGGCCCCTTGGAGTGGTGCAGCACGCCCTGAGACGTGGAGCCCAACAGCATGCCGGTAAATCCGCCACGACCTCGTGAACCGGTCACCGTGAGTACCGCGTGCTCAGACTCGCGAATCAGCACCTCCACCGGTGGCCCAGAAACCACGTCGGTTTCAATCTGCAAATCTGGGTAGTGGGAATTAAGCCATCGGGTTCCAACGCCCATCTGATAGCGGACATCTTCTAGCACTGCCTCCTGGTCGATGGTCGCTGGCATCCATGCCAGCGCTGCACCCACCGGCGGCACCGCACAAATCAGTCGGATCGGCAGGCCGATGGCCATCGCAGCATCAGCGGCAGCTAGCACGGCCGAACGAGCTCGGTCCGAACCATCAATACCAACCACCACCGCCTTGCGCTCATTTGTGCTCGCGGCTCCGGCTTCTTGCTCCTTGGACATGCACAAAGGCACCACGACGGTAGGGCACTTGGAGTGTGCCGGAAGCGCCGAAGACACCGAGCCGAGCAAGCGACCAACAAAGCCACCACGGCCTCGGGTGCCAACAACAACCAGCTCCGCATCCGCGCTAAGATCCAGCAATACACCGGCCGGATCCCCGGATTCGATATAGGTGCGGATCTGCGCCTGGCTGCCTTCAAGATCGGCCCGCGCCTGCCGGACGATTTCCTCGGCTCCGCCGCGAATCAAATCATCGTCCAGGGTCGAGTAACCAGCATCCATGGAGGACGCGGCGAAGACCGGGATGGTGTAGGCGGAAACGATATTCAGCACGCTTCCGCGGCGCACCGCCTCGCGTTCGGCCCACCGCAAAGCGCACTTGCTTTGCTGCGAACCATCAACACCGACAACAATTCCTTCGATCTTTTCTGCTGCGACTGGCGCTTCATCACTCATCTGAATCGCTCCTTCATAACCTCAGATCAACATGGGTGTGATTTCCCTTACCTCCAATGTACTTGCTTTGGCAGTTACTAGGTGTGAGTTGGGTCTAAAGTTTTCTGATTGTGCCTAGTTAGTTAGAAGTTAGATATCGATACGCAACAAAAACAACATAGAATTTTTCCATGTCCTCCTCCACCAAAACTGCTTCCGGCACGTCTGCGGCCGCGCGGATCGACCGGTACTTCAAGATTTCGGAACGGCGCTCCACGTTCTCCACCGAGGTTCGCGGCGGCATCGCCACCTTCTTCGCGATGAGCTACATCGTCGTCCTCAACCCGCTGGTGCTTTCCGGCGCCGACTCCTCGGGCGGCGAGTTGGGCATCCAGCGCGTTGCCGCGGTGACCGCTTTTGTGGCCGGCATCCTGACCATCCTCATGGGCATCTGGGCCCGCCACCCCTTCGCCATGGCCACCGGCCTTGGCGTCAACGCCTTTGTGGCCATCACCGTGGCCACCAACCCGGAACTGACCTGGGCCGACGTCATGGGCCTGGTGCTCATCGCCGGTGTGGTCATGTTCATCCTGGTGCTCACCGGGTTCAGAACCGCGGTCTTCAACGCGGTTCCGGCCGGGCTGAAAACGGCCATCGTCGTGGGCATCGGCATGTTCATCGCGCTGATCGGCCTGGTCAACGCGGGCTTCGTGCAGCGCATCCCGGACGCCGCGAACACCACCGTCCCGGTGGGACTGGGCTTTGATGGTGAACTGATGGGCTGGCCAATCCTGGTCTTCATCATCGGCTTGCTGCTGACCATGGCTTTAGTTGTCCGCAAGGTTAAGGGCGCGATCCTGATCGGTATCGTCGTCTCCGCGGTAATCGCCAACATCCTTGAATCCATCTTCCACATTGGCACGTTTAAGACCGGCACCTGGTCGCTGGTTGTTCCGTCCTTGCCAAACTGGACTTTGCCTGACCTGTCGCTGATCGGGCACGTCAACATCTTCGGCGCCTTCAGCAAGCTGGGCTTCACCGCCGCCTCGCTGCTGGCCTTCGTGATCCTGCTATCGATCTTCTTCGACGCCATGGGAACCATGGTTGGTCTGGCTTCTGAAGCTGGCACCATGGATGAAAACGGTAAGATCCCAGACGTGGATAAGGTCCTGATGGTTGATGCAGCCGGCGCTATCGTCGGTGGCGGTACCTCGAGTTCCTCGGCGCAAATCTTTGTGGAATCCGGCGCCGGCATCGGCGAAGGTGCACGCACCGGTCTGGCGTCTGTGGTGACCGGTCTGTTGATGATCGTGGCCATGTTCCTGAGCCCGCTGATCTACTTGGTGCCTTTCGAAGCTGTGGCGCCTGCACTGGTAGTTGTTGGTTTCATGATGATCACTCAGGTCTCAAAGATCGACTGGAACGACTGGGGCATTGCGCTGCCAGCATTCCTGACCTTCACCCTGATGCCTTTCACCTACTCGATCGCTAACGGCATCGGTGCAGGCTTCATCTCCTACGTCTTCATCCGCGCCACCCAGGGCCGCGCCAAGGAAATCCACCCATTGATGTGGGTTGTTTCCGCGGCCTTTGTGCTGTTCTTCGGCATTGGCTTGATTGAAATGTGGGTTGGGGTCTAATACTCACCACTTGTCTTCACAGCCCGTCATGACCTAGTCATGGCGGGCTGTTGTGCATCCAGAGCAAAGGCAGAAAATGGTTAGACTGTTGCTCATGAGTCAACAACAGACCAATGAGTGGATTCAGGTTGCTGCCGGGCTAAAAAACCCTTCAATGCGTCAGCTTCTTGGTGCAGTGCTTTCCGGGTCCGACCTTGCTGAGCAACCTGCCAAAACCCAACGCAAAGATTTAGCGCGCTGGGTGAAAATCGGTTTGTTATCCGAAGCGGATGACTGTTGGGTACTCAACGAGCAGTTCTTGGAGCGAACGCTAGCCTCGGCCGCGGCAACAAAGCCGGAGTCCAGCGGCATTCAGCGTTTTTTCACCGGTCACCGTTTGGATACCTTGCCGGCCAAGCCGGCGGACCGCCACGAGGTACTGGTCTACCTTCGTGATGCGATCATCGGCCAGGATGATCAACTGCGCGAGGAACAGGTTAATGAGCGCCTGCGGGTCTTTCACCCCGATGTGGCACTGTTGCGTCGTTACATGGTTGATCACGGCCTTTTGCTGCGTGCTGCTGATGGCTCCAGCTACCAGCGCGGTGCCGCTAACTAGGCCAGGATTGCGCTGGCGCCGGTAGCGAAGCGTTGCACACCTGCCCCTGCAACCAACTGTGCTGGCAAGGGTGCGGTGCGCAGGTTGCGTTCAAATCCGGCCCCGAGCTTCAATGGTTCGTCGCTGGCCAAGAACACGATGTTCCCGTAGCGACGGCCCTTAAGCATTGGCGGGTCGGCGATCATGGCCACGTGTTCAAAGACCTCTAATAGGGTGGCGGCCTCAGCCTTAGCTCCGGCCAGATCGGCGGTGTCACCACAGTTGATGATGTACACACCTCCCGCATCCAGAACCCGCTGGGCATCTCGCGCATACTCCACCGTGGTCAGCTGCCGCGGTGTGGTGCTTCCGGCAAAAACGTCGCGGATGATGACGTCGCGGCTGTCATCACTCAGGGTTGGCAATACCGCGGCGGCATCGCCCACACGAAGGCGCACCAGCGGAGCACGAGGCACGTCGAATGAGGTACGGACCAGCTCGGCCAGCTTGGCATCGAGCTCCACCACCACCTGGCGAGCGTTCTCGTAGCTCGCGGCCACCCAGCGGGCCATCGAGCAACCGCCGCCGCCTAGGTGCAGCACCCGCAGTTTTCGGGCGCGGCCGTCAAAGTCTTCGGCGGGGAAACCATAGGTGAAAATCGGTTCCATCCAGCGCATGTACTCAAAGTCCAGGTACGTCGGGTCGTCGAGGTCAATATGCGAGGACGGGACCCCGTTGACCTTGAGGATGTACCGGTTTCCGCCGTAGGGATCGGACTCAATAATGGCTGTGCCCGTATCAATGGGGAATTCGCCGAGCAATGAGTCCTTGGAGTCCCTAGCCATGGGCGCGTACCATCCGTCTTTCAATCAATCCCTGCCAGGTGCCCACCAGTGACTCGGTAGTTCCATCGGCTTTAAAACCCTGCTTTTCAAAGAAGGCCTGGGCTCGCGAATTACCTTCCAGCACCCAAACCAGCGCATCACGCTGACCGAGCACCACGTCCATCAGGTGTGCACCCAGCCCGCTGCCGTAGTACTGCTTTTCTACGTAGAGCATGCCCAGCTCGATCTCAACGCCGGTGTCTTTGTCTTCTTCAATGGTTGGGGTACCGCCGGCAAGGCCAATGATCTTGCCCTGCTCATCTTCGGCGATAAAAAATTGCGCGCCGGAAGCCAAGCCCCGCTCCCACCAAGCTACTTGGCCTTCGAGCTGTTCTTGGTGATGGGCGAAGAAGGAGGGCTCGCGTAACGCAGCATAGGCTTCGCGCCAGGAATCAAGTTTCATTTCCAAGGCTGGGCGTACGTCGTTTTCGGTCGCCAGTCGGATTCGGTAGTCGTTCATTTGTGGCACATTTCTAGCCTACGGCAGTGCTTGGGCTTATTTCTTTCAACGCTCCCGGCACCCCTCCTACTTAAGTAGCATTGCGAACTGTCCAAAGGTTTGAAAAAATACATGTATCGCATCAAATCAAACTGGAGCAGAAAAGGGAGAAGGCTTGCATCAAAATACGAAGTACGCCTATCTAACCGCGGGCCTAGTCGGCTCGCTGACCCTGACTATCAGCCTTTCATCAACGCTCTGGGTCATCCTGCTCGGATGCATTCTTTTGGCCGCCGGCTTCAGTCTCATCTCAAAACTCGAGCGTATTTGGGGCCCGGCCACACCGCAGCATTACTACTACATCGTCCCGATGCTCATTGGCCCGGTTGTTGCAGGATTAGTGCGCAACACCGAATACGCCCTATGGATCGGAGCCCCGGTCGCCGTGATCTGCGCTGTGGCAATGTACGTCTTGATTATCAAGGCCCCACCTTTTGCTCCGGAGGCCGACGAGGAACCCGAACGCAGCTTCAGCGAACACCACTCGGCACGCTAGTACCGTCTCCGCATTTTTACAGCACCCTGGCCAGCGCAAACCCGTCCCAGCCCTTGGCGCCCACTGTTTGCAGTGCGGTGGCTGAGACCCGCGAATGATAACGTAGCCAGATCAGTGCCTCTTGGACTCCTCACACGTCGGCTTCTTGGCTTCCCAATTGGCCCGAATCATCCAAGATCGCCCCGCCTCGCACCACGTTGTCTGAGACCAGCACCGTTCCCGGGTGCGAGAGTTCCAGCGCTCGTTGAAGATAGATCACGTTATTGCGCTTGTCGGCATCGATAAAGATCAGATCAAATGCCTCGGTGCGTTTGGTAATCAGTGAGTCTAAGGTTGCTTGGGAGGCACCTAATTTGATTTCTACACGGTCGCCAAGCCTGGCCCGTTCGAGGTTTCCTCTCGCTACGCGGGCATGCAAGGGCTCAAATTCGCAGGTAATCACCTTGCCCGATTCACCAACACCAAGGGCCAGCCAGCTGGTGGAGTAGCCACCTAAGGTCCCGATCTCTAGCACTCGGCGAGCGCCAATCATCTGCGCTACTAACTACAGAAATTTTCACTGCCCCGTGCTGACTTCAATGGACGGCAGCCCCGAGGCCCGATCATGCTCACGGCCTTTTTCCAGGGCCTGGACCTGAAGCCCGAGGGATTCTTCCAGATACTGCTCAACCGCACCGGCCTCACGTTCAGCCCTATGGTGAATCATGGCGACGCACTCTCCTAACTATCCTTGATAGCCTTCTCAAGCCGTTGAATCTTCGCGTCAATTTCGCCCTCGTAGCCGGGACGAATATCGGCTTTGAGCACCAGCGCAACGCGGGATCCGAACTTTCCAGCGGCCATCGTGGCCTGCTTAACGACCTCCATAACCTCGTCCCATTCACCCTCAATTTCTGTGAACATGGAGCTGGTGCGATTAGGCAGACCGGAATCACGCACGATCTTCACAGCTTCAGCCACGGCATCGTGGACTGAACCGTTGGGGTTGTCGTTACTTGGGGCTACAGAAAAAGCTACAATCATGCCTCTACTGTCCCACTTACTTGGCTTAGGCCGCTAGCCCGGTGGCCCGCAAGAGCACCGCTGCCAGTGCGCCAGCCAATACCACCACCAGGTAGGGCGCTTTGAAGATCAGCGCAATAATTGCCGCTGCCAAGGCGCCAATGCGGGCATCAATTTTCAGTTCTTGGCCCGAGGTGAAGGCGTTTACTGTCACCAAGGAGGCCAGCAGGGCAACGGTCAAGGTGGAAGCCACATGGGACATCATCGGCGAATCCAGCACCTTGCGCGGGACAAAATAGCCGCACAATTTGATGGCATAGGCCGTGAGGCAACTGGCTAGAACCCACCAGCTTAATTCACTCATTGTTACTCCCCGTCCACACGGTCTAGATCACCGTGCTGGGTAGCAGCAGGCTTTTGTCGCGCCGAAAGCACCGCATAAACGGCGGCACAAATAGCAGTTAAAAGGATCGGTAAGCCCGGTGCAACCACCGGCACCGCGAGCGCAGTAACGATCGCCGCCGCGAGCGCGATCAGTATCGGTTGCATCGACTTGAGCCTCGGCCACAGCAACCCAATAAACGCGGCCACCGCTGCACCGTCGAGGCCCCAAGCGGCAGGATCCCCCATCTTCTCACCCAGCAGTGCTCCCACCAGGGTAAAGAGATTCCACAGCAGATAAACGCCAATGCCCGCGGTGAAAAATCCGCGACGCTTTTCGCCGATTTCTGCTTGTCCTAGGCTCACGGCCGTGGATTCGTCGATGGTTATTTGGGCCATTCCCGGCACCTGCGCTGCGCGCGGGCGCAAGGATTGTTTAATCTGCATCCCGTATACCGCGTTGCGGATGCCCAATAATGAAGCCGCGGAAAATGCCGCCGATGCGGCCCCGCCGCCAGAGATCACGCCGATAAAAGCGAACTGCGATCCGCCGGTAAACATCAGCGCGCTCAGCGCGAGTGTCTGCCACAGGTTCAGCCCCGCGGCGATGGATAACGCACCAAAAGAAATACCGTACAACCCGGTCGCGACCGCGATGGATAGGCCCATCTTGGTGGCCGGGGTCAACCATTTATTCACTTGTATCGCTCATCTTTTAATGCTGTTCCAATTCCCGGCGAAGCTCCACTGGCCGGTTGCTGGTGAGCTCACCAACCCCAAGGTCAATCAAATACTGTGCATCGGCAGGGCGGTCCACCGTCCAGATGCGAGCATGTCGCCCTTCGGCCAACCATTGGCGCACCATCGGTTCATTGGCACGCGTCCAGGCAACGCCCGAGCCGATAATCCCGGCTCCACCGGCGTTGATCAGTTCAATGCCTTCGGCCACCGAACGGTACAGCACCGAATACACACCGGCCCGGCCCACCTGCCCCGAATCTACAAGCTCCTGAATGTAATCGGGATTCACCTCGGTCATCAGCTGGCAGAGCAAGTCCGGATTCACCTTGCGGCCAAGGTAGCGCAATGAGCCAGGATCAAAGCTCATCAGTGTCACCGCGATCTGCCCCGCGCTTCCGGCCCGCCCGGTTTGAGGATCAAAACCGTGAGCAGCAAGGACCTGCATGACCCGGTCTTCAAGTAGATACCCATAAGGGCTGGGGTGTTTGATCTCCACAGCCAAACCCACCGGTTTGCCGCGTTCTTCGATCAGCGTCAAAAGCTCATCAAGGCTCAGTAGCTGCTCATTTTCCGTGCCGTACTCTGCCGGTACTTCGGTCGGTACAACCCCGGTGAAGTCCATGGCTTTGAGCTGCTCGAGGGTAAAGGTAGATACCAGTCCCGAGGCATCAGAGGTGCGATCAACGGTGGGGTCGTGGTGGCATACCACTTGACCGTCCAAGCTCAAATGGACATCGCATTCAATACCGTCCGCACCCTCATCAATGGCCTGCAGGTAGGCGGCCCGGGTGTTCTCCGAATATTTGTGGGAACTGCCGCGGTGGGCGAAAAAGAGCGTATCCATAGTCCCTACGCTACGCGATCTGTCGCTTATTTCCACCCCTTAGTGTCATCACGCAGGCGTGCATAGTTCGCATAAATTTCTGGACGGGATTGCGCCTCATAGGTAGTGGACTCGGCGCTATTCCATACCGGCGGTTGATCCTGCCCGCTCAGTGCCCAGGCCGCTTGCCTCGCAGCACCCAAGGCCACGTACTCTGCTGTTTGCGGGACCTGGACGGCGACGCCGAAGATCTGTGGGGCGATCACTCGCACCGCTTCGGACTGCGCTCCCCCACCGATCAGCAAGATGCGTCGGGTTCTCACCTTGGTGCTCGCCTCCAGGGCAGCCACCGCATCTTTCATGGAGCACAACAGTCCTTCCACATACGCGCGAGCAATCTGTTCGCGGGAAGTGCTGGTGCGTAACCCCTGTAATAGACCGGTGGCTTCGGGCCGATTGGGGGTACGTTCTCCGCCAAAGTAGGGCAGTAATACAACCCCGCCCGAGCCCGGTTGTGCAGCCAACGCGAGGTCTGAAAATTCTTGTTGTCCCACCCCGAGCATGCGGGCGCCGAAGTCCAGCACCGGTGCCCCGTTTAGCGTGCAGGCCAGTGGCAAAAATTTGTCGTTGGCGGCCACAAAGCCGTTAACCATGCCCGATCCGTCATGCACGCTGTGTTCTACCACTGCGGAGGCCACCCCGGAGGTGCCCATGGAAATGCAGACGTCACCGGGCTGCAGATCCAGCCCCAAGGCGGCCGCCATATTATCTCCGGTACCCGCACCGATTACCGCCCCGGTGGACGTTCGACCGACCACCTCGTTGCCCTGCGCTAGGCGTGGCAATTGCACCTGGTGCCCCAACGCTGCGGCAGCTATTTCGGGTACAAAGCGGCGCTGCGCTGGGGAATAGTATCCCGTACCCGAGGCGTCCCCATGATCACTGACCGCCTCTTTGCGTCCACCTAAATGCCAGGTGAGGTAGTCGTGTGGCAATAAGACCATCGCTGTGCGTTCTGCGTTCTCCGTTTCCTGATCACGTAGCCAACGTAGCTTGGTCACCGTCAGTGAGGCCACCGGTACGCTGCCAATCTGCTGCGCACAGGCCAGCTCGCCGCCGAGCTCTTCGGTCAGCTCCCTTGCTTGTTGCGCCGAAGAAGTATCATTCCACAGCATCGCGTCACGCACCGGATTCCCGTGCTTATCAAGGGCGACCATGCCGTGTTGTTGGCCGGCAATGGACACCGCTGAGGCCCGCTGAAGTAATCCATCGGTGGCCGCTTCAAGTGCGGTGATCCACTCTTGCGGGTCAACCTGTGTTCCCTGCGGATGCCCATGGCGTTGTTCGGCCACTACTTCACCACTGTTCGCGTCGACCAACAGTGCCTTACAGGACTGGGTGGAGGAATCGATGCCTAGTACATAGGTGGGCTTCATGGCTGCGCCTTTGCAGAGGTGGTGGCTATGTGAATGCGTGGGCCCAGCTGCTGCAGCTGGGTCATCAGTGCGTCATCAAGTTGATCATCGATCACCACATCGTCGAACTCGGACAGGTTCATCACATGATAAATGCCTGCCGATTCATATTTGCTGGAGTCCACCACCAGGATCTTGCGTCGCCCCATCTGCAGCAGGCTGCGTTTGGTGCGCGCTGCCTCGGCATCCGGGTGTAATAAGGCGTTGTTCTTGATGGCGGTGGTGGAGACAAAAACTGCGTCGGCGGTCAGCCGTTGTGCTTGTTCGACCACGATGGAGCCGAGGAAGGAATCGGTTTCGGCATAGTACTGTCCACCGAGGCCCACCATGTCGATATGTGCCATGGCCGAGACCGCGCCCATGAGCGCCAGCGAGTGGGTGATTACCGTGGAAGGCTCGCGCTCTTCTAGGTGCGCACCGAGCGCCCCAACCGTGGTGGAGTCATCCAGCGCAATCACCGAATTGCGTTCGATCAGCTTGGCGGCGATGGCGGCAAGCTGACTTTTTAGCTCAGCGTTCAGGTGCCGACGCAGGCGTACATCGCGTTCGGCCAGCCGGGCGGTAATGGCTCGTGCTCCACCGCGGATGCGCTCGAGCCGGCCTTCCTTGGCCAGGTAGTCCAGGTCGCGGTGGATGGTCATGGCGCTGACCGAGAAGAGCTCGGCCAATTCCTCCACCCGTGAAGTGCGCACCTTATTAACGTGCCCGGTGATTTCGTCCCGGCGGGTCTCTGGAGGCAGCCCCTGACTTAAGCCGGGACCATCGTTTTCAACATCGAATTCGTGATTTGCCACATCTCTGATGATAGATGCTGCGTCTCAAGTCTCAAAACATCACTTTCTTCAAGTTTTTAACAGAAAATCTGTTGAGTTTGTTTGTTTGGTGTTAGATTGGTTCAATCGATCACACCGGCAAGGCCGTCGCAAAGGAGCGTCATGACCACAAACTCAACGCCAACACACCCCTCGATCTTTGATCGCCTAGGGCTACCGCGTCCGCTCCTATGGGGTTTTGTGGGCCTGATGATCTTCATGATCGGCGACGGCGTAGAAACCAACATCCTCGCCCCGTACCTCACCGGCGAACATGGCTTCTCCATCCCGCTGGCCGGAACCCTGGTCACCATCTACGGAGTGGCCGTAGCCATCGCTGCCTTCCTCTCCGCTTCGCTTTCCGACCTCTGGGGCCCACGCAAGGTGATGTTCATCGGAGCCGGCATCTGGGTGATTTTTGAACTGCTCTTTTTGGGCGTCGCACTGAACACCTCAAGCCTGCCTCTGATCTTTATCGCCTACGGACTACGCGGATTTGGCTACCCATTTTTCGCCTACGGTTTCCTCGTCTGGATTTCGGCCACCGCCAACGCCAAACGACTGGCCGTGGCCATTGGCTGGTTCTACGTAGCCTTCAGCTCCGGACTGCCAACCCTCGGCGCACTGACCGCCAGCGCCAGCCTTGAACTCTTCTCCCTGAGCTACTACCAAACCCTTTGGGTCTCACTGGCCCTGGTGGTCATCGGAGCGGCCATCGCGCTGATCGGCGTGAAGGAAAAGACCGGACGGGCACCGTTGGTGGCCAATCCCGAACAGGTTTTCAGCACCATGAGCTTCGGCCTGCGCCTGCTGGTGAGCAACCGCAAGGCCCTGATGGTCATGCTCACCCGAACCATCAACTCGGTCCCCACCTACGGCATGGCCATCTTCTTCCCGGCCCTGTTCGTGGACCGCTTCGGCTGGAGCGTGGGCCAGTTCCTGATCCTGACCACTGTCATCTACGCGGTGAACATCCCGTTCAACCTGTTCTTTGGCGCACTGGGTGACAAGCTGGGCTGGTCCAAAGTGGTGGTGTGGTTTGGCGCGGTGCTGTGCGCGATCTCCATGGCAGGACTGTACCTCGTACCAGCGTGGGCCACCGATCACGGTTACCCCTTCGCCTACCCACTGGCCCTGATCATCGGTGCGATCTTTGGCATCGGGCTGGCAGGTTTTGTTCCACTCTCGGCCATCGCCGTGTCCCTAGCTCCCGAACATCCAGGGGCAGCCATGGCCTCCTATAACCTCGGCATCGGCGCCGCCGTCTTTGCTGGCCCACTGCTGGTCGCCGTGCTCTACAACGTACTTGGTGCTGCGGGCATGGTCTTCCTCTTTGCAGCCCTCTACCTCGTCGCGGCCCTGATGTCCCACGCACTGCGCGGCACCCAGCCGGGCTTTCAGGGTGTCGCCCAACCCGCCGCCGTCAGCACCCACTAATCGATCCTGACTAAGGAGCATTGAATAATGAAACTGAGCAACCACACCCTGAACCAGGTTGACCCGCAGGTTCGCACCCCACAGTACGACCGCAAACAAGCCAGCGCCGGCATTGTGCACTTCGGCGTAGGTGGCTTCCACCGCGCTCACCAGGCCATGTATCTGAACCGGCTGATGAATCAGGGCCAGGCATTGGACTGGGGAATTATCGGCATGGGCGTTATGGAGTCCGATCAGCGCATGCGCGATGTACTCAAGGACAGCGACGGGCTCTACACCCTCGTAGTGAAAAACCCTGATGGCTCCCGCGATGTTGAAGTCATCGGTTCGATCCTCGACTTCCTCTACGCACCAGATGACATAAACGCCGCCATCAACCAGCTGGCCGATCCTGCGATCCGCATCGTCTCACTGACGGTCACCGAAGGCGGCTACAACGTCCACCCAGTCACCGGGGAGTTTAATACCGCCAATCCGGCCATCGCCGCCGACCTTGCCAACCCGCAGGCACCACGCACCACCTTCGGGTTGATTAGCGCCGGGCTGAAGCTGCGCCGAGCCCGTGGCATCGCCCCCTTCACCGTGATGAGCTGCGACAACATCCAAGGTAATGGCGAAGTGGCCCACAAGATGTTTGGTGCTTTTGCTTCCGCCCTCGATGCCGAGTTCGGCCAGTGGGTCCAAGAGAACGTGTCCTTCCCAAACTCCATGGTGGACCGCATTACCCCGGTCACCACGGATGCCGATCGCGCCGACGTCATGCAGCGTTATGGCATCGAGGACGGCTGGCCAGTTGTCTGCGAAGATTTTGAGCAGTGGGTGCTGGAGGACAAGTTTGTTGCCGGCCGCCCACCCTACGAAGAAGCTGGCGTGCAATTGGTTGACGACGTGGTGCCCTACGAGCTGATGAAATTGCGCCTGCTTAACGCCACCCACCAGGGCCTATGCTACTTTGGCCACCTCGCCGGCTACCAAGCGGTGCACGACGTGGCCCGCAACAAGTTGTTTGCAGACTTCTTGCTTCGCTACATGAAAAACGAGGCCGAGCCGACCCTGCGCGAACTGCCCGGCGTTGACCTGGACGCCTACCAGCACAAGCTCATTGAGCGCTACAGCAATGAGTACGTTGCCGATACCGTGGCCCGCCTCTGCGCGGATTCCTCCGATCGCATCCCCAAATGGCTCATGCCAGTGGTTCGCGAAAATCTTGTCGCCGATCGTGAGGTCACCTTATCCGCAGCCATCGTCGCCAGCTGGGCTCGTTATGCCGAGGGGACCGATGAAGCGGGCGAAGAGATCACCATCGTGGACCGCTTGGCCGAAGAGGTCAAGGCTGCCGCGGCTAAGCACAGCGAAGATCCGCTAGCCTTCCTGCGCCAGCGCGACCTCTTTGGGGACGTTATTGATGATGAACGGTTCACCACCCCGTATCTGAAGACCTTGGAGTCGTTGCATCAGCAAGGCGCTGTGGCCACCCTGGCGCAGCTCATGGATCAGCAGGTCTCCACCCGCTAGCCAACTGGCCTCTGACAGCCGGCCCGCTCGTGCACCCAATGTATGAGCGGGCCGGCCTTATTGTGCGCGAGAATAGTGAACAGCGATCACGCCGTTGCTTAGTGTCTTGGTATCGAGCAGCTGAAGATGACGCGCATCAGGTAAACCAGAGTTGTACAACCGTGGCCCATGCCCAGCGATGATGGGTTGCACTAAAAAGCGATACTCGTCGATCAGCCCTAGCTGATCCAATGCTGTTGCCAGCTTGCAGCTGCCCACCAGCACCCCGTTTGCCGTACGCTCCTTGAGCGCCTGAACTGAGCTAGCCAGGTCACCCATAAGGTGGTGACTGTTGTTCCATGGATACTCGGTTCGAGTGCTAGAAACTACGTATTTGGGCTTGTCCTGCAGCTGGATCGCCCAATCGCGCAATGCCTGGGGTGCGGCAACTTCCCCGCTAGCCACCAGTGGCCAGTAGTCTTCCATCATTTCGTACGTGGTTCGTCCCCACAGCATAACGCCATGCTGGTTCATGAGGTCAGTGAAGTAGTCGTGCGTCTCTTCGTCAGCGATGCCGACCCTATGGTCGATACACCCGTCAAGGGTGACATTGATAGCGAACGTTAGCTGCCCCATCTGCGGATTCTCCTCTGACAACGGCAAGTGCGTGCGTTGACTGTAGAGCCGCTGTCAGCGCAGCGTCAAGGGATCCCAAATGATCTTTGTTCTTAAACAGGAAAAAGGGGGTCGAGCTTCAGCTCAACCCCCTACCAACCAGCAATCAGCGGCCGACAATCAGCAACCAACCCACCAGCTCTGCTGGTTAAACAGGTGAGGCCCCAACCAAAAGGTTAGGGCCTCAAACCAACATTCATCTTTATTAAGTTAAGTCCGGCGGTGACCTACTCTCCCACACCCTCACGAGTGCAGTACCATCGGCGCAGTGG
>NZ_SIHY01000004.1 GCF_004320535.1 Arthrobacter sp. S41
AAAAAACACTCAAGAACATCACACGGGGGTGCAATGCCTCAAGCAAATGTTATGTATTCACCAAATAAAATAAATATTCGGTATCAACAAACTTGGCACACTATTGAGTTCTCAAACAACAAACACTTACCGGTTCTTTACCGACCATTTCAGGCGGTAATTTCGTCCAGCGTTATATTCAAATCTTATCACCGTGAATTTCTGAAAGTCAAATCAATTGTTTGTGATTTGAATCAGTATTCATGGTTCCCATTCTTCAACATCTTTTCCACAGTGACCTGTGCAAAACCGTTGATATTCTGGGGTTTTGCCTCCGATTTACATCCGGTTATTTCTTCCGTTTTGCTCTCGGCGACAAGGAAAAACTATACACAGGTTTGGGGGGTCGTGCAAATCGGTGAGGTGGTTTGTTGCGGTGACCGTGCACACTTAATCCGCTGCAACCAGTTTAAACCGCGACATCATGCGGTTTAAACTCAAAAAAACACCCTGTAAAACAGTTTTAACTGTTTTACAGGGTGTTTAGTAAGCGCCGTCATCGGCGCCAAAACCTGTTAACCGTCTAGTCTTCGACGATTTCGGCGTCCAGAACGCGTGGGTCATCTTGCGACAGTGCGCTCGGGACAATCGTTGGCATGCCGGCGAAAGCTACGTTCGCATTCTCGATCACGCGCTTTGCCATGAATCGGTTGCCAGCCCCACCAATCACCGCGCCAACACCGAACGGAACCAATCTTCCCATCATGCTGGCAGCCTGGGTGCCAATGATCTTATGCAGGAACTTCTTCTGCAAGGTGCGCTGCATGCTGGAGTAGAGGCTGGTATTCTTGTTCGCCCCGAAGGCTTGGGCCCAACCCTTCACAGGTCCTCCACCACGGCCAGCGGCCTGAGCGGTAAGCCCTGCAATCATCGAGCTTCCTTCTTCACCCATGAGGATGCCCATCACCAAGACTCGTGACTGGTCTGGATCTTCGATGGCGATGCCGTGTAGTTCGGCCAAGCTCTGCGCATAGAGTGCAGAAGCTTCAAGGAAGCCCAGGGTCGCCGCAGCTGAAAGACTCAGTGATATCACCGTGCCAATAGCCGGTACTGCTGCAGTACCACCGACGGCAGCTCCGGAACCGGTGACAACTAATAGGTAGTCACGTTCGACGATGGCGGCCAGTTCGGTCGAGTCCGCTTGGGGGTGCCTCTTACGCAGTCGATTGATGTACGCAAGTACCAGTGGCCGCTGCACGCCAATGCCCTTCAAAATAGCTTGCTGCACACTAGGGCGTGGCTTGCCATCTTTGCCAATGAAAGTCATCGAGATTGGATCTTTTTTCATGATGCCTCCAGCTTTCCGCAAAACCCTGAGAGTTACCTTGAGTCTGCCGTGCTTTGCTCGGGTTCGCTGCCATTGAGTGGATGGTGCATTACTTGCTTGTGGAACTTAATCTACAGATAACTTCAGACCAGTGACGGTTACGGCACGTTCAGTTGCGGGATTCTGCAATGCTAAGGCAAGAAAATACAGGGATGATCGCCCTGCGCGAACGGGCTAGAACTGAATGTCAGTCCAGATTAATGACCCAGGTTCATCAATGATCGTTGGTATTGCTTCATCCAGCGGTGGCTGGCTCTGCTCGATAAGGCCCTGGCCAACAACCTGCCACGAAGTATCAGGTACCAAGTAGCTTCCGGACTTGTTGAGCGCATCTTCGCGGCCCAGTGACTTAAGGAACGGTTTGATGCGTGACTCGCCGGACTCTTGTAGGTTCAGGGCTCCGGCGATGACAAACTTCTCGTCGCCCACACCTTTGGCTTGGCGCCCCTCATCGATATGAACGTAGTCCTTGCCGGCTAGATAGTCGGAGATAACTTTAAGTTCATCACTCTGGCGAGCTGCGGCAAGGTCTTGGTTCTGATCTTCGGGTTCAGTCTGTGTGGCTACTACGTGCACACGCTGACCGCGGTACTCAATAGGAATGTCCCATAGTCCGGTGTTCATCACTGGAATTGATGCGGCCAGTACACCGTCGAGTTTGGTGTGGTGCAACTGGTTGTTGGCAACGTCCTGCCATTTGAGCTTGGAGACCGCGGTGATCTGATCTTCATCAACCGGGTACTTGGAGAGCACGACTACCGAGCCCTGCTCTTCAAATTCGCCCTGACCCCAGGCATCTTGTGCCCCACCAATGACACCGTCAGCGTTCAGATCCGCGCCACTCTGCAACCCCTTGGAACCAACGGCTAGATAGGAGTACTGATAGTCAACATCTGGACGTTCATCCTCGGTGTTGTTCAGGTACTGGTCGCGGAAGGTATCTAGGGCTGCCTGGTCCGCATCCACATCGGTAAGGACAACTACGTCAGCGTTGGACTGAGCGATGCTGTCAGCGACATGCCCTGCCTGCAGGTTGCTTGCCCCCATCAGGTTTTCGTTCAACTTACCCGGCGCATCCGCGGTGAGGTTCGCTTCGATGGTGGCAACACGCAATGAGGTCTGCGACAGTGCTTGGGTTGGGATGCCAGCTACATCAGTGGCTCCGGCTGGGACAGCAAGGGCCGAGGCTGCGGGGAACACTAAAAGCGTCCCTAGGCTCACCCCTGCTGCTCCAACTAAAAACTTTCGCACGGATCAACCCTACGCCGTACCCCAACCGTTTTTCCAGCACCTTAATCGGATTGTAATGCGAGCTTCATCGTCGCCTTCTTGTTGGCCTCGAGAATCTCTTCCATATAAGGGGCACGAATCCGCATAGATACGCGGGCGTCAACCAGACATACTCCATGGGCACCGGCACTTACCCAGTCGCCAACAGCGCTCAAGTCCTCAAGCTGATCAACCCGCACGCCAGTGGCACCCATGGACCGAGCGATGCCAGCGAAGTCCACCGTCGGAATCAGCATCGGATCCTCATGCAGACCGATCGAACCGTACTGGTGCACCTCGGCGCCATAGGCGGAATCGTTGTAGATCACGATGACTCCGCTGTTGACCGTGCGGATGATCGACTCCAGGTCTGCCAAGCCCATCAGGAAGCCGCCATCGCCGGCAGCCAGCACCACGGTTCGCCCCTCGGCCGCTGCGCCAGCGCCCACCATCGAAGCGATGCCTAGTCCGATGGACTGGTAGGCGGTTCCCACACAGCTCAGCGAGCGGGTGCCGGTGGTGGACCAATACATTGGTCCCCAGCCGATGAAGTGACCACCGTCTTGAACCAGCACACGGTTGGCCGGCAGAATCTTTTCCAGTTCGCTAGCCACCCGGCGCGGATCAAGCAAGCCGTCCTCAGCCACGTCGTCGCCGGCCGGACGGGTGCGTAGGTCCTCCAGATCTAGGCTCGGGCACCAGGTGCTGTCGGCGGTGTGCACTGCATGCAGCAAATCTTCGAGGGCAACCTGCACGTCGCCCTGGGCAAAGATGTCCACGCGCGCGTTGGTGGCATTCGGCGCCAGATCAATTTGAATCAGCGTCGTCGACTGGTCAATCAGCTCGCCGAAGCGCATGGTGAATTGGTTCAGGGACGCACCCAAAACCAGCACGGTATCGGCCTGGGCGATAATGCGCGCGTTGGCTCCGGTGCTGAAACCACCGGTGATACCTAGATCAAATGTGTAGTCCAACAAATCGCGTGCCAGCAACGTGCCCGAGGTACTCGCATCCAACTTCTGCGCCAGTTCTCTAACTTGCTCGGCGGCGTCGATGGCACCGCGGCCATAAAGAATGTGCGTGCGTTTGGAGGCGTCGATCTTTTGAACGATCTGCTGCAGTGTGGCGGAAGCAAGCCGGGGCTTGGGTGGCGCACAATTCATCGAAGCGAGTTCTGGAAGTTCTTCCTCAGCGCTTTCGGCCGCGGCCAGATCGTAGGGAATGGCCAGAACCACTGGAGTCTGCTCACGCAGCGCATGCGCGGCGGCTTGAAGAGCGGTGCTTCCCGGAGTGTGGCGGTCCACTACATAACGAGGTGCTCGCACCCCAGCGTCGATGGCGGCTTGGTCTACGTCCCAGCCGCGCAGTCCAGTGCTCGGCGCATCGCCGGTGACAAAAAGCAACGGGGTGCCAGCGGCGGCAGCTTCGGCCAGCGCGGTCACCGCGTTGGTATAGCCGGCACCATAGGTGGTGGTGGCGATGGCCAGCTTATTTGAAATCCGGAAGTACGCGTCAGCTGCTGAGACAGCGGCCGATTCATGGCGCACCGCGGTGTAGTCGAATCCCGCGCGAACGGCGGCATCAAGGAAGTGGGCGTTGCCGTTGCCCATCAATCCGAAGATCTGTGGGGCTACCGGTTTTAGGGCGTGGGCAATGGCTGCGGAAACGCTAGACATTATGGACTCTTTTCAAGAAATGATGATGAAGAAAATTCCATATATGTCTGCCGTTACCAGTTGCTACGGCAACGGGTATCGCCCCTTTTGAGAGCGCCGGAATCCACAATACTGTGACCCCTGACTCAATGATGATAGGGCACTGGGAGCAGTTTGCGCTAGAGCGCTTTGTCCTCAGGCTGAACGCCTAGGCAGTGCGCGAGCGCCTCATCCAAGTGCGGCGTGCGGAATGTGTGCGAGCGTTGAAGCAGTTTTGCAGGTGTCACGCGCTGGCTGGCTAGGGCCAACAAGTCTGCTCCTTGCGCGCCCAGAAGAAGTTTGGGCGCCAACGTCGGAACGGGAAGCAAGTCCAATCGGTGAAGTGCTCGTGCCAAGGTCTTTGAATACTCTTGATTCCTTACTGGGCATGGTGCCACCGCATTAACTGGGCCTTCCAAAAACACATCCCATAACGCACGATGATAGATCTCGACCAAGTCGTCTAGGCCTATCCATGACTGCCACTGCTGCCCTTGACCAATTCTTCCGCCAAGCCCCGACAAGTACAGCGGCCTAAGTAAGCCCAGCACCCCTGACTGAGGGCTTTGAACCAGACCGGTGCGCACCTGCACACGGCGCATACCCTGGGCTTGACCCTCGCGGGCTGCAGCCTCCCAGTCTTGGACCGTTTGGGCTAGAAAATCGGTTCCGTGTTCGGCATCCTCATCCAACAGCTTCTCTCCAGCGTGTGCGCCGTAAACGCCGATGGCTGAGGCTGAGACAAAGGTCTTCACCCCGGCTGCTGCGGCGGCCCTAGCCAACTTTCTCGTGGGCTCGATTCGACTGTCGCGAATCCGCTCACGATGTTTCTGCGTGAAGCGTCCGGCGATCGTGGCACCAGCAAGATGGATGACGGCATCGCACCCAGCCAAGCTCGCTACATCCGGGTCCTCGGGATTCCAGAAGCGCTCATTGTCCGCGCGCGCAGTGCCGCGGACCAGGCGATAGACCTTGTGACCTCCGGATTGCAGAAAAGCTACCAACGCGGTCCCCACAAGCCCGTGAGATCCAGTCACCGCGATAACCATAGGCTCCATACCGTGCCGGGCCGCACGCTGGTGAGCCGTCAGATCTTGGGCAAGCTGCCCATGGCGGTAGGTGAGCATTCGCCGTACCATCCGTGCCGGTAAATTGGTTTCGACCTCATCGCGCATGAGGCAAGTGTTCGCGCTTTCTGGCACAACCTCGTGTTTGTGTCGCCACCGAAGCGGCCGCAAAGGTAGCTGTCGAGACCCAACGGGCGCGAGCTCATCGGTGAAGAGTCGGAAACGTTCGTAGTCTGCAACTTGATGTTCCGCTCGCCACCGTAGACCGATAGGCAAACCAATGACCGAGGCACCATGGGCCAGCGAGTCCGCTTGGTGCACTGCGCGCACCGGTTGCCAAGGTGGTAGGAGCCGCTGCATGGCTCCAACACGCTCGTGCCAAGTGAAGACTTGTTCTGCACTGAAAGGCATGGACGACTCATGGATTATCCGCATATTTCACACTATGACCTAATGGCACGTTAAGCACAAGAACTTCAGCAGTTCAATACGACCGCTGACGTCCTCATGTTTAAGCCACGCCTGGCGCAAAAATACCCGACTATTTAGCCTGCACTAGCGGCAAAACCTTTTTGTAGTCGGCTTCCTGCTTGGTCCAGAATTTTCCGTATTCCGCCGAATCTTGGTAACTAGTTGTCAGGCCAAGATTGTCCATCTTTGAAACCACGGACTCATCTTCGATAGCAGCCTGCAACGCGGCCTCCAATTTTTTGGCCACATCTTCAGGCAGGCCCGCTGGCGCAGCGTAACCGCGAGCAGTTGCTGCCACCACGTCATAGCCTTCTTCACTGAAGGTTGGCACGTCCGGCAAGACCTCGGCGCGTTCCTTGTCCATCACTCCGAGCACCTTGGCTTTGCCCTGTTTCTGAAGATCAATCACTTCACTGATGTTTCCAACCAACACGTCAACGTGCTTGCCTAGGAAAGCAGTAGAGGCCTGCGAGGCTCCCTCCGAGAAATGAACTGGGCTCAGTTCAGCCCCGGTGGCCTCGTTGATCTGTGCGATGGCAAAGTGCTCGCCACCCATCTGACCTGTGGTCGTGGCGTTAATAGACCCAGGTTTGGCCTTGCTGTCCTCGAGCAGGTCCTTGAGATTTTTGTATTTGCTGTCGGCCTGCACAGCAATCACCATCGGATCAACTACCTGTCGCGCCAGCGGCTGAAGGTCTTCACGTTTGAAGGCCGCTCCGCGTGCCTCGTCCATTGGGATGACAACAATTGATGGTGAACCCACGGCTCCAATGGTGTAGCCATCAGGCTTGGCATTGGCCAGTGATGTGTAGCCGATTTGCCCACCAGCACCCGGCTTGTTGACCACTTCGACATTGGTTCCTAGCTCTTTTTCCAGTACGGGCTGAATCAGGCGAGCAGCGGTGTCCACTGGTCCGCCGGGCGAAAATGACACCAGCAGTTCTACGGACTTACCATTTTTTGGAAAATCGGCTCCTGCATTGGACGTGGATGCTCCACTGGCTGAACAGCCGGCAGCAGCCAGGGTGAGAGCACCTACAGCAACGGCGGTGATGATGCGTTTCATGTGTTTTCCTTCGTTTTCGGTACAACTTATTGCGAGTGTTTAGCTTTCAGGGTCTTCAGCCACCAGCGCGGCTGGCTTGCGCAGCTTCAGTAGCGGACTGCAGACAATAACCAATGCGATGAGCAGGAGCACCATCGTGATGGGACGGTCAAAGAAAATGGAGAAGCTACCGTGCGAAATGTCCAAGGACTCGCGCAGGGAACGTTCCATCAGTGGGCCCAAAACCAGGGTCAGGACCATCGGAGCCAGAGGGATGTCCAGACGACGCAGTCCCAAACCGACCAGGCCGAAGATGATCATGACAAATACGTCGAATACCGAGAAGTTGATCGTGTAGGCACCAACAACCATGAACATCAAGATCAACCCGGCCAGGATTGGGTAAGGCACCTTCAAGATCGAAGTCCACAGGCCGACCAGAGGAACGTTGAGCACAAGCAGCAGAACGTTACCGATGAACAGGCTGGCGATAATCGTCCATGCCAGCGTGCTGTGTTCGGCGAACAACGTCGGGCCTGGGGTCAGGCCCTGCTGCAGGAAAGCTCCCATGAGCACTGCAATGGTCGGCGAGGCGGGAATTCCCAAGGTAAAGAGCGGGATTAGTGCACCGTTTGCGTGCGCATTGTTTGCGGTCTCGGGACCGGCGACACCTTCGATGGCTCCTCGTCCCAGTTCGTTGCGATACTTGGAGAATTTCTTTTCCGCTCCGTAGGAAAGCAGGGAGGAAACCGATCCGGTCATTCCCGGAATCAGTCCCATCGCGAATCCAATGCCGGTACCGCGAGCGAAAGCTGGCGTGCTGCGTTTCCAGTCAGTTCGTGTGGGAAGTAGGGCACGCAGTCCAGGTGTCTGCGTCACCGTCTGGTTCTTTCCCGGGCGGTAAGACAAGATTTCCGACAACCCGAAGATGCCAACGATAACGGCCACAAATGAGACGCCGTCAAGCAAACGGTCCATGCCAAAGGTAAAACGTGGTGCTCCCATGACCGGGTCAATACCAATCATTGAAATCAGCAGACCCAGGGCACCGGAAATCAGCGCCCTGACCATGGAGCGTCCTGCCAAAGCAACAAGCAGAGAAATTCCAACAACTACAAGAGCGAAAAATTCTGGTGGACCAATGAGCAACCCCAGACTTCCGAGCGGTTTGGCAGCCAGGACCAGACCCACGGTGGCGATAGTCCCGCCGATGAATGAACCAACCGCGGCGATGGTCAGGGCTACGCCGGCACGGCCGACTTTAGTCATTTGGTAACCATCGATGGCGGTAATCGCAGAAGCGGCTTCGCCGGGCGTATTAAGCAGAACGCTGGTGATGGTTCCGCCGTAGGTTGTGCCATAAAAAATCGCGCACAGCATGATGATAGAACCGGCAGGATCAAGATTGAGAGTCAGTGGAATTAGCAAGGCGATGCCGGCGACCGGTCCGATGCCAGGCAGTACGCCAATGACCGTGCCCAGCAGGCAGCCAACGAAGGCGAAGAGCAGGTTTTGCCAGGTCATCGCCTCGGCAAAACCCATCATGAGTTCGTTAAGAACGTCCATATCAAATTCCAATCATGCTCAACGGCAGCAACGTTGCCACCGGAAGAGAGACGTGCAGGACGGTCGTGAACAGGTAGAACACACCGACGCTCCCGCAAAGAGAAATAACTACGGCTTTCACCCACCCGATCCGAGCCCGGAAGCCAAGGTGATACATGAGGAAGGCAAATACGCTCAGCTGGAATCCGAGGAATGGCAAAGCGGCAGCCAGTATCACCAGGCTGAGGATGACAGCCCCTACTTGCGCCCCGTCGAACGACTCTGCCTCGGTTTGCTCTGTTGGCGTCGCGCGTCCCTGCAGGAACCACAAGACGGCAAGCACCATCAGGAATATGCCAAGTACCGCGGGGAAAAAACCGGCGCCTGGGCCCAAAGCGCTCCCGAGTCCAAGCTTCAATGAACCCAGCAGCGCATACAGGCCGATAAGCGCGATGACTGCTTGGCCAATGAGCAGTGGCCATCGCCCGGAAGGAACCGAGCTCCCCGTTGCATCATTCGACACAGCATCCTCCAATTGCATAGTTTGTTCGTAAATTTCATACAGTAAAATTATCTAGCGTTCCATGAAATAGTGACATGAGGCACAAGAGGTCGTCAAGCAAGTGCATCAAATTACAAATTAATTGCATAGAATGAAATCATGGCGGCAGAAAACGAGAAGTCCGAGACACCCAATGGCATGAGGTCATTAACCAGAGCTATTGCCGTATTCGAGCAGATTCAGCGCTATGAGCACCCTCGGCGCCTGAGCACCATCGCTGCCGATATGGGCATGAGCTCGCCAACCACACTTCGGATCTTGCGAGTACTTCAGGAAGCAGGCCTCGTCAGCCAGACCGACAAGAGCTACCGATTGGGCCCAGCGGTGCTCCCTGCGGCCCGCGTCTTCCTGGAAAACGATCCCTTGCCGCGAGTTGCCCAGCCGATCCTTCAGCAACTTTCTCAAGCCACGAAGCTGACAGCTTCGCTGTACACCCGTCTGGGCAGTGAGCGAGTTTTGGTTGAACGCGTGGTGGGCGAAAGTTCCCTAGGTTACAACCTCCCGCAGGGACGACGCCTTCCACTAACGGCCGGCGCGGCCGGACGCATTTTCTTGCTTGGCGCAGACGACGATGAGCTAACGCAGATTGCCGAGACGTCTCGACGCCTGCATTACGAAGCAGAGGACTTTGACCTCTTGGCCATCAAGGACCGCGCCCCCAACACCGATGCCAACTACGCCATCTCCGAGGATGAGCGTGCCCTTGGCATTATCTCGATTGCCGCCGCCATTCCATCTCGCCAAGGCCCACCAACCGAGGCACTCTCCTTGACCGGCCCCATCCACACGCTTACCCGCGAAGCCCTGGAAACTCGGGCTCCGGAACTCCTTCAGGCCGCTCGTCGCTTGTCCGATCTTCTAGCAAGCAGCGTCTACTAAGGCAATAACCAACCCAATCAGGCGCGTGAATCACGCGCCTGATTGTCGTGCCCAGAATTTCCGACACTTTTGGCGCCCTCTGCGCGAAACACAATTTCCCACACCTTGACACTGTGACGCAGCCCATGCCATGATTCCGTACATCATCAAGAAATTGCGTAGTGTGAAACTATAGAACGTCTACTGAAATTAACTCAGTTGTTTCACGCTCACCCCAGATTTGGGATAGGTGCCCCATGAATCAATCGACACAGTCTCTTTGCGTCGCACAATCTGTCATCAATCGACTTGCCGCGCTTCCTGCCGCCAACATCGGCGATGCCATGCAGCGACTAGGAATTGCTTCGGCGGACATCCAAGCAGTGTGGGATGGCGCTAAAATTTCCGGACCTGCCTACACGGTATGGGTGGCCCCAGGCGACAATGCCGGAATCCATGAAGCGCTCAAACATGTTCAGCCCGGCGAAGTCATCGTTGTCAACGGCGGTGGTTATACCGACCGCGCACTGCTCGGAGAGCTTATCGGCGAGCGCGCAATATCCAAGGGTGTCGCGGGATTTGCCGTCGACGGGGCGGTTCGGGATGCGGTGGATCTCGGCGAAATCAATCTTCCGGTCTTTGCTCGAGCTACTAGCCCCGCCGGCCCCTACAAGAATGGTCCCTTCGAAGTTAACGGAACCATCGCCTTTGGCGGTGTTGCCGTCTCGCCGGGAGACATTGTCGTCGGAGACTCGGACGGATTGGTCATCATCCCGGCAGAACGCGCCAAGGACATCGCCACCGCTGCCGAAGCCGTGAACCTTGACGAGTCACAGCGCCGCGCAGCCATTCTTGCTGACCGCAAAATCTCCCATTCCTAATAATCTAAGGTCCTCATACTATGAAATGTGCACTCATCGGACTCGGTGAAGTCGGACAGACTTATGCTGCCGCGCTGCTCGAAGCTGGTCACGAGATCACCGGCTACGATCCGTTTATCAATCATGCCCCGCAGGGCGCGCAATTAGCGCAGTCAGCTGCCCAAGCAGTTAAGGATGCAGACATGGTTTTGGTTCTGACCGGCGCCGGCGCCGCACCAAAGGTCGCGCAGGAATGCTTACCGGTGATGAAGCCAGGATCTGGTTACGCGGATCTGACCAGTTCATCCCCCAAGGTCATGGAAGACTTGGGTGCCACCTCGGGCCAGGTCAACTTCATCGATGTCGCCATCCTTGGACCCGTTATTGCCCAGGGTGCAAAAACTCCGCTGATGGCTAGTGGCCAGGGAGCTGAGGACTTTGCCGATCTGCTCAAGTCTGTGGGAGCACCGGTCGAAGTCGTAGCAGGCGGACCGGGCAGCGCCATGGCCCACAAGTTGCTACGCAGCGTCTTCACCAAGGGTCTTGCATCCGTGGTGATTGAAGCCGTTCACGCAGGCGCCGCTGCAGGACTTGAACCATGGATCCGAACAGAAATCTCTACAATGCTTGCCGGTGACGGACAGGCAACCATCGACCGGTTCCTTAGCGGCACCGCCAAACACGCGGTACGTCGCGCGGCAGAAATGCGCTCGACCGGCGGGTACTTGGAAGACCTAGGCGTCCCACACGAAATGTCTGACGCCTCGGCCAGTGCAATGGAGCGCATGACCATCGATACTAAAATGACAGCTGGCTAGCAGCGACGCTAGCAAGCTTGGAAGGAAACAGCATGATTGGCATCTGGGCGCTAGGCGTCTACCTCGCGGTCATCATCGTTTGGACGGTGCTAATGCGCCGTAACGTCGGTGAAGCGATGATTCTTGGCTTCGTTGTGGCCGCAGCGTTCAGTGGCAGCCAGATGCTGTCCGTTGGTTGGGCCGCACTCTATGAGGCGCTCACCGACGAAATCGTCTATGCAACAGTGATCTTCGTATTCATGGGCTACCTGCTTGAACGAGCCGGAGTCATGGAACGCATGATCAACCTGCTGGACTCGTTGATCGGTGGCAGTAAGGGCGGAGCCGCCTACGTGTCCACGGTATCCTCGGCCGGTTTGGGTAGCATCGTGCACAATCAGGCGGCCATCGCCGCAACCGTTGGATCGATTACCATCCCGTGGATGGAACGCTCAAAGATCGACCGCCCTACCGCAGCCACCATCGTGGCCGGTAACGCGGGCATGGGAATCACTTTCCCGTTCAGTGCTTCAATGTTTGTTCTTGTTGGTTCCTCCACCGTTGGCCCTTTGCTCTCAGCCAATGAGTTGCTGGTCCCCTTGATTTTTGGTGGGCTTTGGTGCGTGGCGCATCGACTGGTTGTGACCTATCTTTTGGTTCGCCGCAGCGGCGCCCAAACCACACCCACCGAACAGCGCCAGCAACTATCGGTGGCTTTTAGGCAAGGGTGGAGCACCCTACTGCTCTTTGTCGGTGTTGCCATTCCGATGATCATCACCAGCGGTGCCATCGCCGAGGCACTGAGCAATTACACCCAAACCAACGTGGCCAAAGCGATCAGCCCGATCTTCTGGATCCCCATCGCGTTGATCGTCATGGGATTGCTGCTCGGATTGAGCAAATTGCCACGCAGCCTCAAGGCCTGGTCATCCATGCTTGAGGACTCCATCCCCCGCTTTGGCATTGTCGGAATTACTGTGCTCTTCGCCTTTGCCGGCGCCAACGCCCTGGCCAGCACCGGATTGCCGGAGCAACTCACCACGGTGTTGAACCAGCTTTCACTGCCGGTGTGGCTGCTCGCCCTGGTGATTGGGTTAATCGTCATTGCTGTGGCGGCTCCGTTGTCCTCAACAGCAACCATGGCCGCGGTGGGCACCGTGGGAGTGGCCGCCCTTGTGGCCGCCGGAGTCCCGGCGCCGACCGCTGCCGTTGCTGTGCTGGTATTTTCCTCCTGCGAAGCGGCGGTTCCCCCGGGTGGAGCTCCGTTGTACGTTGCCTGCGGTATTGCCGGGGTCAACCCGTACAGCACCTTCCGTTCCATGATGCTGTTCTACGCAGTGCCGTTGCTGGCCATTGGTATGTTGATCGCATCCGGAATCCTGCCGGTCTAAAAGGAAACGAAAAAATGTATCAACTTATACTTCGAAAAACCTTTGTCGCCTCCCTGGCACTGGCCCTGTGCGGCGGAATCGTCTTTGTCCTGTTACAGCTCGCCGGAATGATCTTCGGCAGTGCACTCTTGCTGACCGGCCCCAACGCGGTGTTCAAAACGGTACTTTGTATCTGTGCATCTATTGCCTCAATCGCCGCCTATCTATTGCTCCATGTGGGCTCCACCCCGGTGAAATATGCACAGGAGAACTCATCAAAATGAGCAAGTACCCCACTCGTGCCGAGCTAAAACAACGCCCGGGAATCCTTGCCGGTACCTCATGGGACCTATTTAGCTCCCCGTCTGCTGGCGCCCCCGACAAGATTGATGCGGCCAAACGTATTCAGGCGGCCACATCGGTCCGCTTGGGAGAAACCTTTGGGCTGGACTATCCGATTGATGCGTTTTCGTCTGGCATGTCTAAAACCCGAGGCGCTGCAGAGCACCACATTTTTGGCAATCATCCGGCCCATCGTGATGACTACTTGGACAGCTTTTACCTTCAAGGCTCCTCGCAGATCGATGGACTGCGCCACCGCCGTTCGGATGAAGTCGGCTTCTACAATGGGGTGCCCGACGAAAAGATCATTGTGGGTACCAGCGAACTGGGCATCCAATACTGGTCGGATCAGCCCATCGTGACCCGTGGCGTGATGATCGACCTGGACGGGTTTGCTCAATCCCAGGGCCATCAACTTGATCATGCCAACGGGGAGCAGATCCCGCTTTCCCGGCTCCTTGAGGCCATAAGCCACCATGGAATCTCACTGGAACAAGGCGACGCGTTGATGGTTCACACCGGCTGGAGCGAATGGTTCTTAGCGCTATCCCCGGAGGGAAAATCCCGACAACGTGACTCAGGCAAAGCCACCGGGTTGGTGCAATCCGAAGAACTACTAGACTGGGCGTGGGATTCGGGATTGAGCATCCTGGCGGCCGATAACTTCGCCGTGGAGTGCCTGCCACCGGTGGCCAACTCCCCCTTCATCAGCACGGCCCCCAATGATCGCGGAATGATGCACCAAGAGTTTTTGGCAAAGCTCGGCCTCCCGCTTGGAGAGCTTTGGCGTTTGGGACCATTGGCCCGACGCATGAGCCAGCTGAAGAGGTGGGATTGCCTACTGACCATTAAGCCACTGAATGTTATTGGCGGCACCGGATCCCCAGCCAACGCCACCGCGGTCTTTTAAACCCAAAAGTCTCGCGCACTACCAAAGCAGTGCACGAGACTTTTGATTTTTTGCTGGTTCTAACTACAGCGCCTTCGGTCCGAATTCGGCCAAGAACTGACCCGGACCCGGGTTGGCTGGCGCGTCCGAGCCACCAAGGTGCTGAAGTACGCCCCACACGGCATTCAGTCCGGTGGTCACCGCGCCTTCGGCCCAGCCAGCGGTCCACGACACGTCGTCTCCCGCAAGGAAGATGCCGCGGTGACCGGCAGCCATCTTTTGCTGGTCAAAGTGCGTGTAGAGACGCTGCTGGTAGCGGTAATGGCCCGGCAGGTTGGCCTTAAACGCACCCATGAAGTTCGGATCGGACTCCCACGATACGGTGATTGGCTGGCCCACAATGTGGCTACGGATATCCACACCCGGGTAGATCTTCTCCAGTGAGTGCAGCATCAGTTCCATGCGGCGTTGCGCCGACAGGGAGAGCCACTTGAGCGCATCATCGTTCCAGGTGTAGGAAAGCAGGATGACCGCGGGCTGATCCTCCCCGTTATCTAGCAGGTAGGTGGCGCGGTTCAGCCGGTCGGTGAGCGTCATGGACATCAGGTGCTCCCCGGTCACCGGGTCGCGGTCCTTCCAGAACGGGCGGTCCACCATCACGAAGGTTTTTGAGGACTGCATGTAGTGGCTGCGCTCGATCGCGGTCCACAGTTCGGCTGGGAAGAGCTCCTCGTCGGTGTCGATCCCGGTGGACAGCAACCAGGACTGCACGGTGGAAACCACGGCGCCAAATTCTGCGGTGCGACCAAATCGTTCGGTCACCTCAATGGTGTTAGCCCCGTTAAAGCCTGGGTTTTGGGTGCGGTACACCTTGGAGACCGCACCGCGTGGCGCGCCGCCGTGCAGCGAGGACAGGGAAGTGCCTTCTGGCCAATGCGCCATCTTTTGTGGTGCGTGATTCCATAGCGCCTCGGGCAGTTTGGCCGCGCCGCCGGTGATGCCGCGGTGGTAGTCATCGGCGTCGGTATACACCACGCGCAGGATTTCCAGGATCGAGTTGGGGAAGTCGGTGTCCCAACCGCCTGAGCCGAAGCCCACCTGGCCAAAGGCTTCGCGGTGCTCAAAGCCGGCCTCCTTGAAGGCCTTGGAGTTGGCGATGAAGCCGTAGAAGCTTTCCTCGTCGAACTCTTCAAGCGTCGAGTCCCACAAGGCCTTGATGGTGGCGGTATCGCGGTCGCGGATGGCCTGCTGCATCTGCTCAAAGTGGGCGTCTTCGCGCAGGGCCTGCTTCCACGCCTCGGCCACTTCTTGGTAGAAGACCGGCAAATCGGCGGCGTCTTCTACGTAGATTTTCTGTCCCTTAAGCTCGATCACCGTGGAGTCGGTGGGCTCGGCCAGCGGGTTCGGGAAGTCGTAGGTATCCAGCTCAAGCAGCTCGATGTAGTGGTAGAGCGCCTTGCTGGAGACCGGGAAGCGCATGCCGCCCAGATCGCAGGTGATCTGCGGGGCTGCGGCGAAGCTGGCGGTGCGCAGTCGCCCACCGATCGAATCGGCCTCATAAACTACTGGCTTCAGGCCCAGCTTCATCAGTTCATAAGCGGTCACCAGACCCGAAAGTCCGGCGCCGATCACGGCCACCTCGGTGCCGTACAGCGCTTCGGGCACTGAACCCAGCCCGGCCTCGTTGGCTACAAATCTGTCGTAGCTGAACGGGAAGTCGGGGTTAAGCATGGTGATGGGGTTGCTGGTATTCATTGCTAGTCCTGAGGTAGTTTCGAAAGGTGGCTGTCGATATAGGCCTGCTTGCTTAGTTTGCCCAGCGTTGATCGGCGGCGTCCATAAGCCAGGTAGAGCACGATGCCTACCAGCATCCACGCACCGAAGACTACCCAGGTGTGCCAGCTGAGCTGGGTCATCAGGAACAGGCAGGCGAGCACGCCCAAAATCGGGGTGACTGGGTAGAACGGCACCTTGAAGGTACGCGGTGCCAGTGGCTGCTTGCGGCGCAGGTACATCACCGAGACGCCCACCAGCGCGAAGGCGAAGAGGGTGCCGATGCTCGTGGCGTCGGCCAGTGCGCCCAGCGGGATAAAGCCGGCGGTGATCGCCACCAGCACACCGGTAATCACGGTGCCCAGCACCGGGGTGCCGGTGCGGCGCGAAATTTTGCCGAAGGCCGCCGGCACTAGTCCGTCGCGGGACATGGACAGCAGGATGCGGGTCTGTCCGTAGAGCACGGTCAGTACCACCGAGGCAATGGCCAGCACCGAGGCCAGCGCAAAGACCAGCACCATCCATGGCTGCCCGGTGATTTCGCCGACGATCTGCACCAGGGCAGCTTCGGAGCCTTCAAACCAGGTCCACTTTCGGGCGCCGACCGCGGAAACCGCCACCAGCACATAGGCCACGGTGACGATCAGCATCGAGAGCATAATGGCTCGTGGCAGATCACGCTTGGGGTTTTTGGCTTCTTCGCCGGCCGTGGAGGCGGCGTCAAAACCGATGTAGGAGAAGAACACGCTGGAGGCTGCGGCGGTGACGCCGGCTGCGCCCATCGGCAACAGCGGCTGGAAGTTGCCCGCATCAAAGGCGCTGAAGGCGACGATCGAGAAGAAGATCAGGATGCCGGCCTTGATGATGACCACCACGGTGTTCACGATGGCCGATTCGCGCGCTCCACGCATCAAGAGCAAGGTGGCGAGCACCACGACGATCAACGCCGGCAGGTTCACTACCCCACCTTCAGCCGGTCCCCCGGCCAGTGAAACGGGTAGTTCCAGGCCAAAGGCGCGCAACGCTTCGTTGACATATTCGCCGGCGCCCACGGCCACGGCGGCCACGGACACCGCGTATTCCAGCACCAGACACCAACCGCAGATCCAGGCGATGCCTTCACCCATGGTCGCGTAGGTATAGGAGTAGCTGGAACCTGCCACCGGCACCATTCCGGCCATCTCTGCGTAGGACACCGCCGAAAGCAGTGCGGTGATGCCAGCGATCACAAAGGAGATCCAGATGGCCGGGCCTGCGATCGGCACCGTGGCGCCAAGAATCACCAGGATGCCGGTGCCCAGGGTCGCGCCGACACTGATCATGGTCAGCTGCCACATGCCTAGGGTTCGGCGCAGTGTTCCGCCCGATGAGTTTGCTTCGCTCTCGGAGACCATCTGCGTGATCGACTTGCGCCGTCGCAGCTGCGGACCGAGGCCGGTGGCTGGCTTGCGCCTGGCTTGTGTCGTGCTGTTCATCTCGGGTCCTCGCTGCACAGTGGGTTTTCTTCTGCCTTCAAGCCTAGATCTGTGATCCGGCTCTCAGCATGGAAGTTTTGAACTAAAATATTTTCCTATGGGACATTTTGCACCGCCGCCATCCTCGTCGAGCGTCGACACCCCGGGCATCACCTTAGGTCGTTTCCTGCGCCAACTGCCACCGGAAATCACGCTGGTCAACGACGCAGGTGATCGGCCGCTGCGCTGGGTAGAAGCCAGCGATATGGATGACCCCACCGATTACCTACTGGATCAGGAGATGATCCTCACCAGTGGCTTCCCCCTAGTCGGCCACAGCGATGATGCGCAGGTGGTCAACGGTTTTATCAGCCGGCTGGCCAACGCCAAAGTCAGCGCCCTGGGTTTTGGGCTGGAGCCATATTTCACCCAAATCCCGAGAACGGTGCTCGACGCCTGCCGCAAGCACCAGATGCCCCTGCTACAAATTCCGGCCAGCGTGCCCTTCGCCGCGATCGGCATCGCCTTTGCCAAGCTCACCGAGGCCGACAACGCCGCGCAGCTGCGTGCCAGCGCCGAAGCCAATCGCGCGCTGATGCGCTGCCTGACCCAGAGCGATCCCGAAAGCGCGCTGGTTTCCGTACTCTCCCAGCGCCTAATTGCCAGCGTGCGACTGCTGGGTACCGAAGGCGCCATCCGCTACCAGGCCACCATCGGTGACACCGCTGAGCTCAACGAGGAGCTGAAGTTAGAGCTCTTCACCCAGGCCACCACCGCCGCTGGGCAGTTCGCCCTGCACCAAGAAGATTCCTTGGTCGACCTAGCCTTCCCGATCCGCGCCACACTTCCCATCGGCGGCCGCGCGCCACTTCTTGGGGTGCTTTCGGTCGGCTTCGCCCGTAGTCCCTCGGCTTTTGACCACAACCTCATCACCACCGCGCTGGGTCTACTCGAAGTCCTCGCCCGCGAGCGCGCCGCCAGCTCCTCCACCGCAACCCAGCTGGCCACCGCGCTGCTTTTGGGCAATCGCGGTCCGCTGGATGACTCGATGCTCTCCCTGCTGAATCTCAACCTCGGCGGGAACCGCACAGACCCCGCCCGCGTTGTCGTAATCACCGCACTGTCGCATCAACCCGGCACCGAGGCCAACTTCCACCTCACCCACCTGCAGGCTCTGTTTGATACCCGACTGGTCATGCAGCACGACGATTACTTTGTGGCCCTCACCCGTTGCGAATCCACCCAGACTATGTTCGATCGGCTCAAGTCCTCCGGCTACCTCGCAGGCTTCAGCACACCAGCGCCCGTCGACCATCAGCTCGGCGAAAAACTGCACGACCTACTCGCCCAGGCAACCGGCTTACTGCCTCGGATGCGCGAACAGGGCCAGAGCCTTGATGCTCAAGTGATTCCCCGCTCGTTCCTCTCCCTACTACCCAGCCAGGCCGGAAAGCAGCTAGCACAGGAGACCCTGGCACACATCCTTGATTTACCCGAAGCGCGTCGCGACCTGTATCTAGAGGTGCTGCAAGGCTGGTTGGAAGCCAACGGTTCCTGGGACCAAACGTCGAAAAACATCGACCTGCACCGCAATTCCGTGCGTCGCCACATCGCCGCCATCGGCGAGGTTCTTAACAAAGACCTCAACCGCGCCGACGTCCGTCAGGAGCTATATCTGGCCTTAACTTTCCGCTCCATGAGCTAAGCCCAGCGCCCGAGATTCAAGAAACTTTTCCACAAGATTCGAAGACATATTCTAATTAACGAAGTATAATTAGAATATGTCCGAAGCAAAGGTGCACGGAGATGCCCTGCCCCAGGCGGTAGAGCCAGCGGAATTCGAAAACCACTGGCTCGCATTGCAAAGAGACCTGACGTGGATACAAGACCACGGCAGTAAAGAGGACTGTGTCCGGGGCATCGAGTTACTCGAAGGGCTCATAGCGTCTGCCAACTTCCAGCAGGCCGGCCTCTCTCACCAGCTGGAAAAGAAATTCGTTTCCGACCATGAGGAACGTGGCGTCAACCTTGACGACCAGACTCGTGGTGCCGCTGCTTGCGTAGCCATTGCCCGCAAACAGTCCCCAAATGGCTACCGCAATTACCTAGTCAACTGCCGCATCCTCTTTGAAGACACACCAAATATCGCTGCAGCCTTTTCCCGGGGCGAATTTACCGAACCTCAAATTTTCACCATCCTCAACGAACTGCAGACTGTCAAAGCGCAACGTCGCACCGAATTTGATGATCTCTTCGGCCAGAACCCGAACATGTTCGAGGGCATGGGGCGGAATCGGATCAAGGATACCGTCCGAAATTTCACGCTTTCCTTCAATTCCGACCCTATATCCAAAGAGCACAAAACTGTCGAAGAGTCTCGTTTCGCTCGCATGACTATCGACGAGAAAAAGGGCTGCGTGAAGCTGACCGCACAGTTCCCACTACTGTCGGGAATGGGACTCAAGAACTACTTGTACAAGGAGTCCCGCAAGCTCAATAAGAAGGGCGACAAGCGCACCAAGGACCAGATCCGGGCCGACATTCTCTTTAGCTACATGATGATCGGTGAGCCCTCAAAGATGCCCATCAACTTGCAGGTTGGCGTCATCATGACCGAGCGAGCACTCTTCCAAGGCGAACGTGAACCCGCTTTCCTCGAAGGCTACGGCTACATTCCCGCACAAGAGGTGCGTGAATGGATCGGCGGGCACCAGATCGACAACGAATTAACCTTCGAAGAGATGGAAGCAAAGCTCACCCCGGAACATATTGAAGAAATCGAAGTGCTCACCGAACTCGCGAGAATATATACGGCTCCCGGCAACCAAGACTTGATAAGCATGGATTCCAAGGCCCGGATCTTCCCGGAGAAGCTCAAGAAATTCGTCAGCATTCGAGATCGACATTGCCGCACACCTTTCTGCGACGGAATCGTTGCCGAAACTGACCACGTGGAGCAGTACGCGCGGGGTGGGAAGACCAACGTGCACAATTCCTGCGGCCGTTGCGAAAACTGCAACAAGAATAAGGAAGCTTACGGTTGGATTGAGCTCACGGCCATGAAGGGTCCGCACACGATGCTCATCAGCCCGGTATCCGGAATGTCTTATCAGTCCACGGCCCCACCTGCGACCGGATATGTGCATAAGCCTTTCCCACAGTTGGCGACCGATGCAACGTGGTTCAAAGACTTCAAGGGCAGGCTGAGCCGGGGCGATCCGCCGGCTTCCAACACATCATGACCGCAAACCTAAGGTGTTTCCGCGCAGCACTTCGCTGCGCGGGCATACCCTATGGGTCAGTTATTTCTCCATTAGCCATTGCGCGTAGAGATCCGTCCGAGCTTCGGCAAGGTACGGAACTTCCGATCTAATCTTCGCCAAAGAACTCACGTCGATATCCGCAGCAAGAAGCTCGGAACCTGCACCGGCTTGAGCCAGGATGGTGCCATCAGCACCGGCGATTACGCTGGTGCCTGCCAACTCAAATCCAGCTTCAGTTCCGCTGTGGTTTGCGTAGGCAATAAAAAGCTGGCTCTCCATGGCGCGAGTTGGAACAAGTTGAGTGCACACTTGCTCGTATCCGCGGCCCATGGCAGTGGGAACAAGTAGCAACTGCACTGAACGTCGCGAGGCTTCCCGGACAACCTCCGGGAATTCCACGTCAAAGCAGATCACCATGCCCAGCGTGATGCCCTCATATTCGAAGGAGGCTGGAGGGTTGCTGCCAGCGATAAAGACTTCATGCTCTTCAGTACCAAAGAGCTGCACCTTTTGATAATGGGCCAGCTTCGCTCCCCGATCATCAACAAAAGTAGACGTGATCAGCCAACCGTGATCAGTGATCTCGGGTAGGGAGTAGACCAGGGCAATCGAATGCTTGGCGGCAATGGCCGACAACCGCTCACGCGCACCAGGCAACAACGAAATATCCAGCGAATCGCGCAGGACGTAGGGCGCATAGCCGACGGTGAAAAGCTCGGAAGTGAGCAGGATTTTGGCGCCATCGGAGGCAGCACGTTGCGCAGCATGATCGATGGCAAGAAGATTGCGCTCAATCTCCAATACCTCTGCCTCGGCCTGCATTACTACGATACGCATTTGGTTCCTTCCAAGCATCATCGATGGCTAGGTTTAACCATATTCTGAGCGCACCCTGATATGTCTAGGTTATTTGGCACCGCGAGTGCAGATCTGCGTACTTTTCGCACCAACAACAAAGTCGCCCAGAAAAGCTTTCTGGACGACCTCATTGCGATTACTTGCCGACGGCCTCAGCAAGAAGTTCAACCACGTGGCGGTACTCTTTGCCGGTGGCGCGGGACATTCCAAGTTCGCACGTGCGGTTGCACGACGCATGGGCTTGCGCATCCAGCTCGCGAACTTCGGCAGCTTCGCGTGCGGTGGCCGAGTCAGTCAGCTCGGGGTGCAACATGCCACGATCCCCCGCAAAGGCACAGCAACCCCAGTTCACTGGAGTGTTCACCTGCTGCGCCACGGTCTGTGCGATTTTCTGCAGATCAGGGTTCAGACCCATTTGGGTGGACGAGCAGGTCGGGTGCAACGTGATCGAGGAGATCTTCTGAATTTCAGGCAACTTGTCCAGCAGGTGCTTTGAGGTGAAAGCCAACAGGTCAACCACTTCATACCCCTGCTCTTCGAGGGTGTGGGCAAAGCCCTCGGTGCAGCTGGAAGCATCAGAAATGATCGGCAGATTTTTCCCCGGCAAGGCTGAACGAACTTCTTGAAGGACGCGCTCGGCCATCGCCTCGTGCCCCTCCGCGTAGCCCTTGGAAGTCCAAGGGGTACCGCAACAGGTGGATTCAATGCCTTGCGGGACATATACCGAAACGCCAGCGGCATGCAGCAACTTGGTGAAGGCCGAAGCCACACCTTCGCCTTCACCGGTCGGGCCAAACATCGAGTTCACACACGCAGGAAGGTAAATCGCCAGCGGCTCGGTGCCAGCAGCGCCTAAATTCCCAGCCAATAATTTACGTGCCTTGCCTCCCCCGGGAAGATCCGCATCATAGCGTGGCATAACATCGGTGCTCACGACCTTGCGGGCCACATCGGTGACGCCTCGTACCAGCGGTGCCGGGAGTTTATCGGCAACACTGAGCGCAAGGGACCCCGCACGAGTGGCCGGTCCCCAGCCCTTGGCGACGGCCTTAAAACCGGCAGCCAAAACCGGGTGAGTATCTTCGCGACGCAGACGCTTGACCAGCAGACCGGTATTGATACCGACCGGGCAGGCGGTCACGCACATGCCATCCACGGCGCAGGTCTGTACGCCGTTATATTCGTAATCGCGTTCCAGCTCCGCAGCCAGTTCAGTGTTGCCTTCGGCTTCAGCCTTGGCAATGGCGCGACGCACCACGATGCGCTGGCGCGGGGTGAGGGTCAGGTCCTTGGAAGGGCAAACAGGCTCGCAGTAACCACATTCCACGCAGTGGTCGGCCTCAACTTCGATGGTTTCGTTGAGCTTGATATTGCGAATGTGGGCCGCGTGGTCCTCGTCGATGATCACCCCTGGGTTCATCATCAGCCGCGGGTCACAGGCAGCCTTCAATTCAAGGTGCACCTCGTAGAGTTCGTCGCCGTACTGCGCGCGAACAAATGGGGCCATGGCGCGGCCGGTACCGTGCTCAGCCTTCAGGTTCCCGTCCTTGGCCAGGATCAGTTCAACCATTTTGTCGTTAAACGAGTTGTAGCGGTTTAGTGACGCATCACCCTCGAAGCGGTCGGTGAGCATAAAGTGGATGTTGCCGTCCTTGGCATGGCCGAAGATCACCGAATCTTCGTAACCGTACTCCGTGAACAGGCCTTGCAAGTTGTCGCAGGTTTCAGCCAGTGATTCAACCGGGACAACGACGTCTTCTAGTAGGGCGGTGGTCCCGGATGCGCGAGCGCCTGCCACCGAGGCGTAGAGGCCCTTGCGGAATTTCCAGGCAGCCTGCCGGCTCTTGGCATCGTCAGAGAGCAGTGCGGGGGCGCGTAGCGCCGCGGTGTCCAGCAGACGTTGGCCAGCGGTTTGCAACCCGGTAAGTTCTTCGGCGTTATCCGCGTGGTATTCGATCAGCAGCGCCGCCTGTTGATCCACCTCAAAGCCCATAATCGCCTCGGGCACACCGGGCAGTTCTTGACCCACACGCAGTGAAGTGGAGTCCATTAGTTCAAGGGTCGCCGCCCCGGATTCCAACAGTTCAGGCAGGGCACGGGTGGCCAAATCCAGGTTTTCGAACACGGCCAGGGTGGCGATGGCCAACTTACGGATCGGCACGGTACGGAACACCGCTTCGGCAACAAAGGCCAAGGTTCCTTCGGAGCCGATGATTAGGTGCGCCATCAGATCCGCCGGGGTGTCATAGTCCAAAAAGGCGTTGATGCCGTAGCCCATGGTGTTTTTTAGGGCAAAGTGCTTTTGGATTTTGGCCACCGAGGCCGGGTTGGTGCGCACACGCTTGACCAAGCGGTCCAAGGTGGCGACCAGTTCCGGTTCCGCGGCGGCTAGCTGACGGTCGGCATCCGGATCGGCGGTATTAATCATGGTGCCCGAGGGCAGCACAAAGGTCATCGATTCCAAGGTGCGGTAGGTGTTAAACTCGGTGCCGCAGGCCATGCCAGAAGAGTTATTGGCGATCACTCCGCCGATGGTGCAGGCCGCTTCGCTCGCCGGATCCGGACCGAGCTTGCTGCCGTACACCGCCAGACGCGCGTTAACTTGGCGGACGGTGGCGCCGGGCTGCACCCGCACGCGAGCACCGTCGTCGAGCACCTGAATGTCGCGGAAGTTGCGGCGCACGTCGATCATCAAACCATCACCGCTGGCCTGGCCAGCCAGCGAGGTGCCGCCCGAACGCAGGGTCACCGGTTGGTTATTAGCGGCCGAGGCGCGCAGCAGGGCTGCGACTTCAGCGGCATCTTTGGCAAGGATTACGGCCTGAGGGGTGTACAGGTAATGCGAGGCATCCGAGGCGTAGGCGACACGGTCGATGGATCGAGTTTTAACGCGCCCCGGATCGCCCACGAGGTCGAGAATACTGGATGGAACCCTAGGTTCACCGAGTGCCGGCGTGCTCAATGCCATGGTGCGCTCCTGTGTTGCGGGCAGGTGGTTACTGCCCAAGAAGAAAATTGTCTAACAAGTACACATGCCATGATAGTACGTTTCATGGGATACTTACATAGTTATTTTCTGCCGGCGCGAAAGGAAATCACGTGGCAGCCCGATTAGGAGTGGTTTCGGTGGTGCAGGCCGTCATCACCTCACTGCGCACCCGCATCTTCAGCGGCGAGCTGGCCCCCGGCACCCCCTTGGGCGAAGTCGATGTGGCCACCCATTATGAGGTGGCCCGTCCCACCGCCAAGGCCGCGCTGGAAAACCTCGTGGCCAGCGGCCTGCTCACCCGCAACGCCCACCAGAGCGCCCGGGTCACGCGCCTGACCTCGGCTGATGCCCGCGACATCTACAGCACCCGCGCCATCATCGAAGCCGAGGCTGTGCGCCTGCTGGCCAGCACCGGCCAGGTTCCGCAAGCCGCTCGTGCGGCCAACGAAGAAATCACTGCCCTGCGTGATGCCTCGCCGATCCAGATCGTGGACCCGGACGTTCGCTTCCATACCGCCTTGGTTCAGGCACTAAATTCGCCGCGCACCAGCGCCATTTACGGCCAACTCAGCGACGAGATCCGCTTGTGCATGACGCAGGTGCAAGATGCGACGTTGCTAAACACCACGGATATCGCCGACGAACATGCCCGCTTGCTACAAAAGATTGCCGACGGTGACCAGCAAGGTGCCGCAGAATTATTAGCTCAGCATTTAGAGAATGCGAGCGAACGACTAGCCGCGCACCTAGATAGCTTGTAGGCAACAGCGCGGCCGGAGAACCCTCCCACAACAAGCCGACTTTCACTGGACGCACGCATACCCCCGCCCGTATTCTTGAAATACCCCAGGGGGTATGTATAAGCTCGTACTACATCCGTCCCGAAAGGAATCACCATGTTGCTTGAACGCCTCTACGATGAGGACCTCGCGCAGGCCAGCTACTTTATTGGTTGCCAAGCTAAGGGTGAGGCCCTTGTGGTCGATGCCCGTCGCGACATCTCCGACTACCTGGCTCTGGCTTCCAAACACGGCATGCGCATCACCGCCGTTGCCGAAACCCACATCCACGCCGACTACCTCTCCGGCACCCGCGAACTGGCAGCTGCCACCGGCGCCACCAGTTACGTTTCCGGTGAAGGTGGAGAAGACTGGCAGTACGGTTTTGAAGCCCAGCGACTCTACGACGGGGATGAAATCGCCTTGGGCAACCTACGCATCGTCGCTCGCCACACCCCGGGCCACACTCCAGAACACCTGGCCTATCTGGTCACCGACGGCGCGTTCAGCAGCTCCCCGGGCTACTTGCTCTCCGGAGACTTCATTTTTGCCGGCGATCTGGGCCGACCTGACCTCCTAGACGAGGCCGCCGGAGGCGTAGACACTCGTTTTGAAGGCGCCCGCGATCTCTATGCGTCCCTAAAGAAGACTCTCGCCGAACTGCCCGACTACATCCAGATCCACCCGGGTCATGGGTCCGGTAGCGCCTGCGGCAAGGCACTTGGCGCGGTTCCATCTACTACGCTGGGCTACGAGCGCAAGTTCGCTTGGTGGAGCACCTACCTGGCCACTGATGATCAGGACGGTTTCATCGCCGAACTGCTCAACGGCCAGCCAGATGCCCACGCCTACTTTGCCCGTATGAAGCGGCAGAATCGTCAGGGACCAACTATCCTTGGTGAGCTTGAACAGCTCACAGAGCTCGATGCCGCACAGATCCTTGAGCAGATGGAAGCTGGCACGTCGGTATTTGTTGATACCCGCAGTCACACCCAGATCGCTGAAGGCACAGTTCCTGGCGCACTGTCGATCCCCGGCAAAGCAAAAACCGCGAGCTTCGGCGCATGGGCCTACGACCCTGAAGAGGATCGTCGTTCAATGGTGGTGCTGGCGGAATCTGTTGGGCACGCAGATGAAATCCGTGCACACCTGATGCGCGTAGGGATCGACGCCGTGAAGGGTTACGCACTCTCCCTTGATGGCCTCCCAAGCTACAAGCCGCAGTCAATCACACCTGCACAACTGACTGATTTCGACCATGACTTACTGCTAGATGTGCGCAACAAGACCGAATTTGCCGCCGGGCATATCCCTGGCGCCACACAGATTTCCGGTGGTCGAGTGCTGTGGCAGCAGGACCAGTTGCCAACGGATGGCACCATCGTGACCTACTGCCAGAGCGGCATGCGCAATGCAGTGGCTGCCAGCGCCCTACGTGATGCCGGATTCAACGTGATTGAGCTCGAAGGTAGTTACCTCGGCTGGTCCAAGCTAGACAACTAATCATCGACAGTACCGAAAGCTGAACTGAATTTTATGACTTCCCCTAAGACTGTGCTGGACGCTGAAGCACTCAAGTGTCTGGTAGCTACCCCGGATAGCGAGCTCGCGCTGATCGATGTACGCACGGCTGGTGAATTTGAGACCGTCCACATCCCCGGTTCCTACAACGTACCGCTGGATGAGTTCCAAGCGAACGCTGCCGAGGTGCTGAACAAAATTCCTGGCCGCCCGATACTGATCTGCCACAGTGGTAGCCGGGCCACTAAGGCGCAACACGTTCTGCAGGAACTGAATATCACCGGTAGCACCGTTCTCAGTGGTGGTATCACCGCCTACGAATCTGCAGGTGGCACTATAGTGCGCGGTACACAGCGCTGGGCCTTGGACCGCCAGATGCGCATGACCGCCGGTTCTTTGGTATTAGTTGGATTGCTCGGCGCAAAGTTCATCTCCCCGAAGTTCGCTTACCTTTCGGCGGGGATCGGCGGTGGGCTTGCATACTCGGCTGTACGCGATAGCTGCCCGATGATCAACGTCCTGTGCATGGCACCCTGGAACAAGGTAAAGAAGTAGACCATGGAAATTGGACCTCTGCTGATCATGATCTTGGCCCTAGCGGGCGTTGTCGGGCTAGCCCTGGGAATGTTCGGTGGCGGGGGTTCAATCCTGATGGTTCCGCTACTGAGCTATGTAGCCGCGATGCCCACCAAAGAAGCAATTGCCACCTCTCTACTTGTGGTGGGAGCAACCTCGGCGGTCAGCCTGTTGCCACATGCGCTCAAAGGTCATGTGCGCTGGGTACAAGGTCTGATTTTTGCAGCCACCAGCATGGTTGGCGCCTACGGAGCCGGGTTATTGGCCCAAGGAATTCCTGCTCAGCTCCTCATGATCGGCTTTGCAGTGATCATGGTAGGTAGCGCCCGCGGGATGATCCGTGGACGGAAGGAGCGTGCCAACGCCAGCCTTCCTTTGAGGTTCTTCGTCCCTGTGGGTCTGGGCATTGGAATGGTGACCGGACTGGTGGGCGCTGGCGGTGGTTTTCTGATCGTTCCGGCGTTGGCCTTATTAGCTGGCCTGTCCATGCAGCACGCCGTGGGAACTTCCTTGTTGGTGATCACCCTGAATTCAGTTGCCGCCATGTCAGGGCAGCTTAATGCCCTCTCAATTAATTGGACGCTAGCATTGGGCTTGGCGGCAGCAGCAATCGTTGGATCTTTGATCGGGATGAAAATCTCTCAAAAAATCAACGACAGCGCGTTGCGTCGCGGATTTGGTTATTTTGTTTTAGCCATGGGGGTATTTGTACTCAGCCAAGAGCTTCCAGCTCCAGGCGGGCTGATACTCAGTTGGACAGCGGTGACTGGCGGTGCACTTCTTATCTTGTGCCGCATGCTTCCAACGCTCGACATCCGATGCCCGCTTGTGGCCAAAGGCGGCGGCCTATGAAGCCGATAGAACTCACCGCCTACAATTTTGCGACATTCATTGAGAACAATGAGCTGGTGCTTGTGGATTTCTGGGCACCTTGGTGCTCTCCTTGTCGCAGCTTTGCACCGATCTTTGACCTGGCCAGCGTGCGACACCCGAAAATCGCGTTTGCGAAGGTTAATACCGAAACTCAAAGTGAACTGGCACGAGCAGCCAAAGTTGCTTCGATCCCGACACTTAGGGCCTTCAAAAATGGGATACTTGTACATTCAAAACCCGGCGCGTTAAACACTGGCGACTTGGAACAGCTGATCGAACAGTTCAAGACGCTTACACCGAACGATCACCAGTCCGATGGCCGGCCAGCTAACAAGGAGACAACGATGCGTACCGCTGACGAAGCAACCCGCAAGCGAATTCTTAACCGACTCAAGCGCGCCCGTGGCCAGCTTGATGCAGTCATCAATGCGGTGGAAACCGACGGATCATGTCGTGAAGTTGTCACGCAGCTCTCGGCAGTGTCTACCGCCTTGGATCGTGCAGGCTTCGCCATCGTCTCCACTGCAATGCAGTACTGCATTGCAGATCCAGAAAAAGCTTCCAAAGAAGAAGATGGACTGAGCGTCGAAGAACTCGAAAAGCTATTCCTCTCCCTGTCCTAACCACACCACTAAACACCAAGGAAAATTATGTGCCGTCAAGTTCAATGCAAGATTTGCCAGAAGACCACCTGGGCTGGCTGCGGCCAACACGTTGATTCAGTAATGCGCAACGTTTCGGCCAAGGACCGCTGCCAAGGTCACGAAGCCGAACCTAAAAAGGGTTTCTTCAAGCGGTTATTCGGCTAGGCCGATTCAACCTCGAAGCCAACCAGCCAGTGAAGACCAAAACGGTCGCGGACCTGGCCATCTGTAGCACCCCAGGGTTTGAGTGACAGTGGGTCGATGACCTCACCGTCAACACACAGTTGCTCAAACCACTGGCGCATAATTTCTGGCTTAGCGCTCCCCAGCAGGGAAAGCATTAGGCCTTGAGTCTTCACCGCACTCTGCCCTGCCGCAACATCTGCGCCGCCTAGGTTCACCACCCCACGCAGCTCGGCGTGCGCGATCGCCTCAGGCGTACCTTCGTCGCGATTGAACTGCTCATGGGTAAAGAGCCGAAGCTCTCCACCAAAAATCTCCGCATAAAAGTTCATCGCTTCGCGTGCATTGCGCTCGAAGAGCACGTAAATCATTGGGGAAGACATGTTTCCCTAACTGGTTGGAAATTCGATGAGCTGACTGCGGATCAAAAAACGTTTGCCTTCTGGGGCTTCAACAGAGAAGCCGGAGCCACGACCCGTGACCACATCAACGGTCAGTTTGGTGTGCTTCCAGTATTCAAACTGCTCTTTGGACATCCAGAATTCGATCTCTCCCAAGGCTTGCCCGTTGGCATCATCGAGGGGAAGTAATCCGAGCAAAATATCCGAGTCACCGGTGCGGAATTCCCCGGCCGGGTAGCACATGGGCGAGGAACCATCGCAGCACCCGCCGGACTGATGGAACATCAGCGGACCATGGATGCCCCAGAGTTTGCGCAACAGGTCTAGGGCCTCGGACGCGAAGGCTACTCGGGAGAAGCCTTCCCCGGCGATGGTTGCCTTGGTTTCAGTTACGGATCTCATGGTTCACTCCTGCGTGAAGTTGTTGTTGCCAGTGTCCTCCATTTCATCCATGCAGTCCACGGTGTTGCTGAAGTAAAAACCTCGGGCTTGCCCGCCACAATGTTGCGGCGGGCAAGCCCGAGGTTACACGTAAATTATTTTGTTCCGGTGTAGTCGATGACCACGCGTCCATCGATCTTTGCATGACGCATTTCGTCGAAGACCGCGTTAATATCTTCCAGCGGACGAGTGTGGAACGTCGGCTTGATCTTGCCTGCAGCGTAGAAGTCCAGTGCCTCAATCATGTCTTGGCGTGTACCAACGATCGAGCCGCGGATGGTCAGCCCCTTGAGCACAATGTCGAAGATGGGAGCTGGGAAGTCACCAGCGGGCAAGCCGTTGAACACGATGGTTCCACCACGACGAGTGATGCCGATCGCCTGGCCAAAGGCTTTAGGGTGGACCGCGGTGACCAGCACACCGTGGGTGCCTCCGACCTTCTCCTGAATAACTTCAGCTGGATCCTGCGCGAAGGCGTTGACGGTAATTTCCGCACCGTGCTTGGAGGCCAGCGCGAGCTTGTCATCGGCCACGTCAATGGCGATCACACGCATCCCCATGGCCACAGCATATTGCACCGCAATGTGCCCCAGACCACCGATGCCGGAGATCGCAACCCATTGACCTGGCTTAACCTCGGTCATTTTCAGCCCCTTGTACACCGTCACCCCAGCACACAGCACCGGCGCGATCTCATGCGGATCAGATCCTTCAGGGATGTGGGCAGCGTAGCGTGCATCCACGAGCATATACTGCCCGAAGGAACCATCCATGGAGTACCCACCATTGGACTGCTCTTCACACAATGTTTCCCAGCCGGTGCGGCAATACTGGCAGTGCCCGCAAGCACTGGCTAGCCACGCGTTGCCGATCAGATCACCCACGGCAACTTCGGTGACACCTTCGCCGAGCTTTTCGACGGTACCTACCCCTTCATGCCCGGGGATCAGCGGAAGTTTGGGCTTGACCGGCCAATCCCCCTCGGCAGCGTGAAGGTCGGTGTGGCAGACGCCGGAGGCGATCAGTTTGACCAGCACCTGCCCGGGGCCGGGCTGGGGAATGGTAGCATCTTCGACTTCTAGTTCGTCGCCGAAACCTTTGACTACTGCAGCTTTCATCGTGCTCATGTACTTTGTCCTTTGCAAGAAAAACGACAGTGCTGGGCAGAAACCACCGTTGGGAAAATAAAACCAATCGCGTCCCTGACGTTTCTTAAGTCGACCCGCACCTTTGGGTTTTTGTGAATACCTTTCGGTTTAGAAGAAGCCGAGTTTATCTTCCGAGTAGGAGACCAGCAGGTTCTTGGTCTGCTGGTAGTGATCAAGCATCATCAGGTGATTCTCACGTCCGATGCCCGAAGACTTGTAACCGCCGAAGGCCGAGTGGGCCGGGTAGGCGTGATACTGGTTGACCCAAACACGGCCGGCTTGAATAGCGCGGCCGGCACGGTAGGCGACGTTGCCGTTACGGCTCCAAACACCGGAACCCAAGCCGTAGAGGGTGTCGTTGGCGATGTTAATGGCATCGTCGTAGTCCTTAAACTTGGTCACCGCGACCACCGGCCCGAAGATCTCCTCCTGGAAGATGCGCATGTCATTGGTGCCTTCAAAGATGGTCGGCTGCACGTAGAAGCCACCGGAGAGCTCCCCACCCAGGTCTGCGCGGCCACCGCCGAGCAGTACCTTGGCACCTTCGGCCTTACCAATGTCCATGTAGGACAGGATCTTTTCCAGCTGGTCATTGGAGGCTTGGGCACCCATCATCACGTCGGTATCCAGCGGGTTGCCCTGCTTGATGGCCTTTGTCCGGGCTACCACATCGCCCATAAAGCGGTCGTAGATGCTTTCCTGAATCAGCGCACGTGATGGGCAGGTGCAGACTTCACCCTGGTTCAGGGCAAAGAGGGTGAAGCCCTCTTGGGCCTTGTCGTAGAACGCGTCGTCCTTGGCGGCGATGTCCTCAAAGAAGATGTTTGGGGACTTGCCGCCCAGCTCAAGGGTGACCGGGATCAGGTTCTCGGAGGCGTACTGCATGATCAGTCTGCCCGTGGTGGTTTCACCGGTGAACGCGATCTTGCGGATGCGCTTATTGCTGGCCAGCGGCTTGCCGGCTTCCACACCAAAACCGTTAACGATGTTCAGCACACCTGCTGGCAGTAGGTCACCGATCAGTTCCATCATCACCAAAATGGAGACCGGGGTCTGCTCGGCTGGCTTGAGCACAATCGCATTGCCGGCAGCGAGGGCTGGGGCCAGTTTCCACACGGCCATCAGGATGGGGAAGTTCCAAGGGATGATCTGCCCAACCACGCCTAGCGGTTCATGATAGTGATAGGCGGTGGTGTCATCATCAAGCTGGGACAAGCTGCCTTCTTGAGCGCGAATGGCTCCGGCGAAGTAGCGGAAGTGGTCTACAGCCAGCGGCAGGTCGGCATTCAGGCATTCGCGGATAGCCTTGCCGTTATCCCAGGTTTCGGCCACGGCCAGCATCTCAAGGTTCCCTTCGATGCGGTCGGCAATCTTGTTCAGGATGACCGCACGTTCGGCTGGGCTGGTTTTGCCCCAGGCCGGAGCTGCGGCATGTGCTGCATCCAGTGCCACTTCGATGTCTTCGGCGGTGGAACGGGCAACTTCGCAGAAGACCTTGCCGGTGACCGGGGTGACATTTTCGAAGTACATGCCCTTAACTGGGGCGACCCACTGCCCACCAATGTAGTTTTCGTAGCGCTCTTTAAAATTGACCAGCGCGCCGTCGGTGTTCGGGTTTGCATAAACACTCATGGTGACTCCTTTGTCAGTGACTGATGCCGCGAGTTTCCCCGCAGTGCCTTGAGTGTGACTCTAGTCACAGAAACGTTGCAGGTAGGTTGCAACGCACCGACAGTTTTAGACTTCGAGTTCTTGGATCTCGGCAACGATCAGCGAACGGGCCGGAGAGGTGGCCGGAAGTTCACGCAGGGCCGAGCGCAAAAGGTTTGAATCGGTGAGCTGGCGGCCGAGGTTCAGTAGCTGTTGCGCGGTACCGCGGTCCATCACCAATTCACGCAGCGCGGCCTCAGCACGGTAGCGCAGTACCAAAATGCCGGGAGCTTGCGAGCGCTCAAGCATGCCCGGCGAGTAGAGCTGCAGCGCGGATTCGATATCGCCACTTTCTAGCGCTCGACGCAGTCGTCCGAGGGTAGTTTGCAGTTCCCACTGCAAACGGTACGGGCGAGAATTCAAGGAACGCCCCGGGAATCCAGCCAAGACTTTGCGCAGTCGCACCATTTCCGCACGGACGGTGCCTTCGGCTGCGGAATCCGGCCTTTCAAACAGCTCGTCAACCAGCTGTGCGCTGGAGAGCCCATCACGATGTTGAGCCAAAAGAGTCAAGATCTCGGCATGCCTCAAAGAAATTGGGTGCGATCCAAGGTGAGCACCATCGGGTTGACCCAAATCAAGGTAATCCGGGTCAGCCACCACACCTGCGCCAGGAAGTAGCAGCTGAGTTTCTGCAGCCATCACGGAGGCCTGCAATAGCGGCATAGAGTGCATGGCGATCGCATCCGGCCCACCGGTCAGATCAATCGCGCCTATCACCTGTCCGGTGCGCGGGTTGCGAATGGGAACCGCCGAACAGCTGTATTGCTGCGCTTGCTCGTAAAGATGCTCCGCACCGGAAACTTGAGATCCTTCCCCGGTGGCCAACGCCATGCCAGGCGCGGAGGTGCCGACCGACTTTTCGGCCCAGTCGGCACCGGCCATAAAACCTACGTGCTCGGCTTGGCTCATGGAGCTGTTACTACCCGCCACCCACAACAACGTTCCTCCGGCATCCGCCAGCGCGACCAAAAGATTGGCGTCGGTCGCGGCAGGAACAAGGAGCTTTTCAAAAACAGGCCAGATCCGCTGAAGTTCACTGCGTTCACGGGCAAGGCGCAGCCGGTCGTCGCTCAAAACCGGTGGGCCTTGGAGCGAACCCGTTTGGGCCAGTGACCGTTTCCAGGATTCGCGAACATCTGTGCGCAATGGAAGCTCACCTAGAGCCGCTTCTTGTGTGGAGAGTAGCTCGCGGGCTTTTTGTGCGCGGCGAGTTGCGTTGGACCAGTCGATAGCAGACGTGCCCATACTCCCCCTTCACCCCATTAAAAAGTTGGTTCTTTGCAGTTCCAACCAGACTAGGTCAATAGCGGAAGCTTGAGAAGAGATATCAAGCCCCGCCAGAGCATTCGGTTCGACAAGTCACCTACATTGAGCCCAATTTATAGTCGACAAGTACACTATCTTTCTTTTATTTTTACCCATTTCTTTACTCTGCCCTCTGCGCGAGAGTAATATACAACCAAATGGTTGTATATGAGTTGAGCGAAGAACAGACGAACAAGGTCTTCCGCGCCTTGGCAGACGCCACACGAAGAGATATCGTACGGCGGACCCTTCACGTCGAGGTCAGCGTTTCTGAACTTGCCGCAAGCTACGACATGTCGTTTGCGGCCGTTCAGAAACACGTCGCCGCATTGGAAGCCGCTGGTCTGGTCATCAAAATCGCACGTGGTCGCGAACGCATAGTTCGCGGACAGCCGGACACCATCCGGCACGCACAAGAACTACTTTCTTCCCTCGAAGGCATCTGGCGTCAGCGCATCAGCAGGCTCGATGATTTGCTCGCCGATGGGGACAAATAAGGAGCATTCCCATGCCCGTCACATCCGTTGTCAAAGATCCGGAAACACTCTCGCTGACCGTCCATGCAGAATTTCCGGTCAAGGTATCCCGCCTTTGGGATGCCTACCTTGATGCCCGGCAGCTTGAAAAGTTCTGGGGTCCGGTTGAATGCCCGGCAACTTTCACCCGACATGATGCCATTGTTGGCGGTCGTTCGAATTACCACATGACCACGCCCGAGGGAGAAGAATTTCACGGTTATTGGATCTGGAACGAAATCGTCGAGCACAAGTTCTTCGAAGTTAGTGACGGCTTTGCGCATGCAGACGGGACTCCGAATACCGATTTGCCACTCAGCCGCATGGTCTTCACTTTCGACCCGACACCCGAAGGATCAAAACTGAGCATTACCGCGGTTTTTGACTCCGTCGAGGAACTAGAACAGGTGGTGGCCATGGGCATGATCGATGGCACCCGTTCGGCGATGAGCCAGATCGAACAGGTCCTCATCGACCTGCGTGACTACGCCGAAAATTTCAGTACCGATGCACAGATTCTCTCTGATACCCAGGTACGCATCACCCGCCTGATTCGCGGGTCAGTCGCGCAAGTTTGGCGGGCTCACCATGACGAGCAGCTCATAAAGCGCTGGATGCTCGGCCCCGACGGATGGCAGATGACTGAATGTGCAACGGCGCAGGAAACAGGCGAGACCTACCGATACTGGTGGGAGCCGATTTCTGCTGATGCGGGTTCCGGGTTCGGGTTCACCGGCGCCGTGCTGGAATCCTTGCCGCAGTCCTATGAACAGACCACCGAGCAGATGATCGACACGGACTACCCAGCCACGGTGAACGAGCTGACACTGACACCAAATGACGGCGGAACCCTGCTCACCGCGCTCATTACCTATCCCGACGCGCAAACCCGCGACATGGTGCTCGCCACCGGAATGACAGAGGGAATGGAAGCCAGCTACGCCCGGCTCGAATCAATTCTCTAGATGGCGATTCGCCCCACATCCTGTCTTCGCTCGCGCGCAAATATGAAAGACTTAGCTTCATGAGTTCTCACAACGCGCGCGCGGGCCTGGATAAGAAGGCCGATCAGGTTCAGGACATGTTCGACAAGCTGGCTCCACGCTACGACTTGCTCAATACCTTGATGACCGGTGGCATTGTGAACTACTGGCGCAAGATCACCACCGAGGCTATTGCCCCAAAGCCCGGCGAGCGCATCCTCGACCTAGCAGCTGGCACCGGCACCTCTTCGGTCCCGTTGGCAGCAGCGGGCGCCAATGTCACCGCCTGCGACATGTCCAACGGCATGCTCGAAGAAGGACGCAAGCGTTACCCACAGCTGGACTTCGTCTACGGCGACGCACACGAACTTCCATTTGAAGATGACACCTTTGATGCGGTGACCATCTCCTACGGTCTGCGCAATATCGACGACACCGAGAAGGCACTCTCGGAGCTGCGTCGCGTGACCAAGCCAGGCGGACGCATCGTCGTCGCTGAGTTCTCCACCCCAACGGTTACCCCAATCAAGGTGGCCTACCAGCAATTTTTGCCACGCGTGATCCCTGCGCTGGGCTACATTGTTTCGCCTAACCCAACCGCTTACGCGTACCTGGCAGAGTCCATCGCGGCTTGGCCAAACCAGGAGGATCTGGGCGCCAAGTTCATCAACGTTGACTGGAAGAATGTGGAATACCGCAATCTGACCGGCGGCATCGTCGCGGTACACCGCGCCTGGAAGTAACCCTTCACAGTCTTACTTTTCGGCTCGCATCCTTTGCTGGATGCGGGCCGAAAGTTCGTTAACGACGAGACAACAATCTGCTGTTACACTCGTTTTCATGGATACCTACTAAGCTAGCCAATGATCTTGCGCCCCTCATATTCGGGGCGACCCGTTCATTTTGGCTACCGGCTACGGTGTCCCTTTCTTTCTAGCTCCCTATAGGTTGAGCCAGTTCTTGATTCCGCCAGTCGGCAGCCTCTTCACCATCTGTGGGAGGAATATATGTCTTTGACTCCACCAATAACCCTGCACAATCTCAGCTTCCAATGGCCTACCGGCGAGCGCGCTTTAACTAACTTGGAAGGAACCTTCCCGGCCGGACGAGTCGGACTCACCGGCAGAAATGGCAGCGGAAAATCGACACTGCTTAAGCTCATGGCCGGGCTGCTGAAGCCTACCAGCGGATCAATTGAAGCTAACGCCCAGATCGGCTACCTGCCACAAACGATCACCTCGGAAAAGAACGCAACTGTGGCGCAGCTACTTCGCGTTGACAAGTCGCTTGTTGCGCTGCGAGCCATTGAGGCTGGCAGTGTCGATCCGGCCGACTTTGATGCGGTGGGCGATAACTGGGATGTAGAAGCGCGTATTGAAGCTGAGTTGGACCGACTTGGCCTTGGGCACCTGAGTTTGGAACGTGAGGTAGGTTCACTCTCCGGTGGCGAAGCCATGTTGCTGGCCGTGCTGGGCCTACAGCTTGCCGGAAACGAGACCACTCTGCTTGATGAACCAACCAATAATCTTGATGCGCCCACCCGTGAGCTGCTCTATGATCTGGTGCGTTCTTGGAAAGGATCGTTGATTGTGGTCAGCCACGATCTGGCGTTGTTAGAGCTAATTGAGCACACCGTGGAACTGTACGCCGGGGAACTGCGCGTATTTGGCGGGCCCTACAGCGTTTACCTTCAGCAGCTGGATACTGAACAGCTCGCCGCACAGCAAGCGGCAAAAACTGCTCAAAATCACCTGAAGGTGGAAAAGCGTCAGCGCGTGCAGGCTGAGACCAAGCTGGCGCGCGCCAAACGCAAAGGCCGTGCCGAACAACTCGGCGGCGGATTACCGAAGATTCTGGCCAATAGCCTGCGTCAGAAGTCCGAAGCGAATGCTGGAAAGATGCGCTCAAATCTGGAGGGAAAGGTCGAGAGCGCTCAGGGAAAGGTTGATGACGCGGATCAAAAAGTGAGAGAGGTTGAACATATTAACCTTGAACTGCCTGATCCACAGTTGCCCGCAGGTAAGCAGGTAGCTACGGTGCTTTCTGGTCTAACTCAGCACATCATTCAGGGTCCTGAACGAGTCGGGCTGATCGGGCCTAACGGGTCAGGCAAAAGCACCTTGTTGCGGCAATTAGTTTCAGGCACAAAGCCCGAAGAGCAACTGAGCGGGACGCTGCACCTAGAGCGCGTCGGCTATCTACCGCAGCGGCTGGTGGGTCTTGATGACCAGCTCAGCGCCATGGACAACGTGGCTGCCGTAGCGCCGTCGGCAAATAGCGGGCAGATTCGCAATATGCTCGCCCGATTGCTGTTGCGTGGTGCCAGCGCAGATCGGGCACTGGGCACACTTTCAGGCGGTGAGCGCTTCCGCGTTTATCTAGCCACGCTCTTACTGGCTGAGCCCACTGCGCAAATGCTCATACTCGACGAGCCGACAAATAATCTGGATATCGACAGTGTGCGACAGCTAGCCGAAGCTTTGCAGACCTACCGTGGAGCGTTGTTGGTAGTCAGCCACGATCAGCAGTTCCTGGCACAGCTGAAGCTGGACTATTTTCTTGAACTCTCGGCACAAGGAAACCTGAGCAAGTCCTACCCCGACCCGGTTTGATCCCCAACTGGCGGTGTGCTTCCGGTTTAGACTTGAGCAAAGCACACCGCCGCGGATCTCGAAAGCAAGTGGAACATGTCATATCCCCAGCGCACCGTTGAAGTAGTAAACACCGGACTGGTCATCGACCAGTCCGCCACCTTGCTCTGGACTGATATCAAACGTGCGTTCATTTACGAAACCGGATCAGGGCAAGAAGCCCTTACCTGTGCAGAATTCATGCTGGTTGAAGGCTACAGCGTAGAAATCAACAGCCAAATGCCTGGCTGGGATCTCGCTTTGGAGCACTTACCTCAACGTATTAATAACCTCGTCGACGAACGCTAGAGACTTCTAGGAGTACTGTCATGGCAACCATTGTTTTGTTCCACCACGTCCAAGGACTAACCCCCGGCGTCCAAGCGATGGCGGGCGAACTGCGTGCGGCCGGGCACACGGTTCATACTCTGGATCTGTTTGCAGGAAAACTCCCCAAGGACCTTGAGTCCGGAATTCGTCTGGCCAATAAGCTCAGCGAAGACAAGATCCAAGAACGCGTGGACAAGCTCTTCAGCAAGCTACCCGAAGAGCTGGTGTACATCGGCACTTCGTGGGGTGCAGCCTTGGCCCAACAGTGCGCACAACAGCGCCCGGGAACCGTCGCAGCTGTGTTGCTTGAGTCCTTCGTAGACCTGGACGCCGACTGGAGCTTCGGGCCATGGCCGGAAAATGTTCCAGTACAGATCCACGGTATGGATGAAGATCCATTCTTCGCCATGGAAGGCGACTTGGAATCGGCACAAAACTTCGCCGAAGGTGAAGGTAAAGACGTGGCGCAGTTGTTCACCTACCCGGGAAACCAACATCTGTTTACCGACAGCTCCTTGCCTTCGCATGATCCTGCGGCCAGGGCGCTGGTCATGGAACGGATCATCAAGTTCTTGGAGCCTTACGTCTAGGACTTGTCCTCAACCAACGATTCATAGAAGCTGTCTTCTTCAGCTCCATGATTTTCTGAGAATACTCGGCATTTCTCTGTCGTCACTCGAATATTTGGAAGGTCCGCGTCCAGATATCGGTTGCTGAAGGCAGGGCATCGCCGAATGGGTGCATGCCCACCATCTTTTATTTGTTGCCGTAGCGGATTTGGCCACGGCTATTACGCCTTGGTCGATCATCAAAAACGCTCTGAACCTTGCAATGCGGTTCGCCGGTAAGTTCCCGGAGGACTGCCCAACTCCCGCTTAAAAGCAAGGGCGAAGGCAGCTTCCGAACCATAACCAACTTCTTCAGCGATAGTGGCAATGGTTTCATCTGTAGAGGTCAGACGGTGGGCTCCAATCTCAACGCGCCAACGTGTGAGATATTCAAGCGGACCGACCCCTACAACCGCTTTAAATCTGGCCGCCAAGGTGGATCGGGAAACATGCGCTTTATCAGCAAGAAGCTGAACAGTCCAACGCGCTGACGGGTTGCTGTGTATGGAACGCAATGCGTCGGACGCAACTGGATCAGAGAGCCCATTGAGCCAGCCAGTGCCTTGCGGATCCTGAGCCAGATAATGACGAATGATATCGATCAACAGGACAACTGCTAGGTGTGCGCCTACAACACCGGCGCCAATACGCTGGTCAGATGATTCGTGACCAATCCTCCCCAATAAGTACTGTGACATCGCAGCACCCGGAGCGTGCGCCGGTAAATGAATGACCGGCGGAAGCGAATCCAGCAACAGCTCATGCGCGTTGCGGTCAAACCTGAAGCTCCCGCCGATTAGCACTGCGCTCACCGGTTGCTCGCTGGCACCAACCTCTGCGCTACGACCGGCCGTGGCCCGGAATAGCGAGGAAGCTTGCTGTTCGGGAACCTGACCGGAAGTGGAGAGGACAAATTCTTGCGGTCGGGTAAGCAGGAAAGAATCACCTGTATTTAAGGTCAGCGGCTGAGCCAAACCTTCGGTATCCAGTGTGCAGGAACCTTCTAAAACCGAATTGAACTTGGCTCCGCCCGGAGCCGGAAATCGCACCGCCCATGCCCCACGGCCGGTGAAGGTCGAAGTACGCTCACCACGGGCCTTGAGTAATGCGAGGACGTCCTCAAGTGGATCGATCAAATCTGGATGATTTATAGGTTTTTCTGGACTCATAACGATAGATAGTCTATCTCTCGCGGGCCTATTGTGGAAGAAGTTCACAAAAGTAGCACAAATGACCAATCTAATCACCACCGAGTTCCCCCTCGCGCAACGGCAGATCACATTCTGGACGGGGTCGCACTTAATGGCAAACGCATGATTGTCACTGGCGGAGCCTCCGGCATCGGAGCACAAACGGTGCGCGCCCTTGCCAAGGCTGGTGCCGAAGTTACCGCTGCCGTCCGCAATCCAGCCGCACTGCAACCAATCATTCAAGAGGCAAAAGACAAAAACTGGCCCGGGACGATTAACGCGGCCCGGCTTGACCTTGCAGATCTTGGCTAGGTACGCGAATTTACTGATTCCTGGGACGGACCTCTGCACTCATTGGTAGCCAACGCCGGAATCATGGCCATCCCTGAGTTGCGACGCGCGCCCGGCGGCTGGGAGCTACAACTAGCTACCAACTATCTAGGCCACTTCACATTGACCACTTGGTTAGATGACGCACTGCGTGCCGCAGGCGATGCGCGAGTAACCATCGTCAGCTCAGGTGCACATCGGAACAACCCCTTAAACTATCAAGATCCCCAATTCGAGCAGACACCTTACGATCCATGGGTTGCCTACGGCCAATCCAAAACGGCAGGCGTACTGCTGGCAGTTGGCATCGCGAACCGCTGGGCGAAGGACGGTATCGTCGCAAACGCGCTCATGCCTGGCTGGATCAATACCAATCTGCAGCGGCACATCGACTTGGAAACATTGCAAAAAATGGGCGGGGCAGACGCTGAAGGCAACCGCATCGATCAGCCGCATTACAAAACAATGGAACAAGGGGCGGCAACGAATGTTCTGTTTGCGGCGTCACCGATCCTAGCGGGCGTCACCGGACGTTACTTCGAAGACAATCAGGAAGCAGCCATCGCGACAAGTGACACTGGTGCCGGCGTAGCTGCGCACGCACTTGACCCTGAGCACGCCGAGAAACTTTGGGAGTACGCCCAAAGCGTCCTCTAAGCAAAAAATGGGCCGAAAATCGAAGATCCCCTTCACCGAATCGGTGAAGGGGATCTTCTGGTTGTGCGCCCTGCGGGGATCGAACCCGCGACCAATGGATTAAAAGTCCAGTGCTCTACCAGCTGAGCTAAAGGCGCACGGCACAAGGCCAAAAACCATACTACCTGATGTAACCGCGTGAGTATTAATCGGCCGTATTAGCGCGTCGGACAACCGCATATTTGGCTAAATCCCGCACCTTGTGCGCTGCAACACCAGTTAACGAACCCTCAAGGTTCGGGGAGTATTCTTGAGCCCATGAAAGGTGCACGCGCAGGATCAAAAGTAGCTCAGGATGCCGGATACCGTCATCACAAACCACGCCCCTTCTCCCCCGAAGAATTCGAGCCCTACGAAGGTGGTGCCGACCCGGCGCGCGTTTCAGAAGCCGCTCATCTTTCAGCCCAAGCATTTGTCCGCCGTGGCATCGCCAACAATGACCCAGAGGTTTCTAACCGGCTGATTGCGGTGGCCGAAAATGAGGGTCTTGAGGTGCTCGCAGAACTGTGGAGTGAGGCACCAGCTCATTCACTGCCCGGCGCACTATGGCGTCTGTACGCAGTTCGCGCGGCAACCATGAGTAAACCAGAAGTGCATTCGGCGCGTTTCCAAGCAGGAGCGCATAGGGCCCAAGTTGAACGGATTGTCGCCGGCGTTGCCGAACCTCCTACCGCGGAAGAGCTGAAGAACATGACCGGCTCGATTCTATCCGGCGCATTTGACGGAGATTTCGCCCACGCCTTGGAGCGTACCGCGGCCTATTGCCGAGTCCTTGTGCTGGGAATGACAGAACACGCTGATGCCGCTGACCTGTCCAATAGTGATCGCGGCAGCAAGCTGACACAGCAGGCTCGTGCGCTGAGCAGGACCGCAGCCGATCTGGAAATCTGCGCCCGACTGTGGCGCCAAGACGCATTGGATTAAAAAGCCAGTACAGAGTTCTAGGATGGATGAGGAACTAGTCCCGTAATTTTAGGCAGGTACGTGTGGTCGCTGGATCAAAAGCGAACTCTTCGGGGATCATGCGTTGGCTGGTGATACTGATTGCCACCGGACTGCTGTCCCAGGCAGCTTTAAACCTCATTCGCCCGGTGACCACCTATAAACTCATCTCCTTTGGCTCTGGCTCATTTACCGTTGGTGCGGTGACGGCCGCTTACGCAATTCTGCCGCTATTCACGGCAATGCTTTTGGGCCGGGTTAGCTCTCGAATCCGACGCATCCGGTTACTCATGGTGGCCGGTGTGGCACTGATTGCCGTGGGCGGTGTGGGCATTAACCTGTCGCCTAATGCGCTCAGCGTGGCCCTGTCCAGCGCAGTGTTGGGCTTGGGGCATTTGATGTTCACCATCGGTGGGCAGTCATCCATCGCCCGCTTTTTCCCGGACAGTGATTTGGATAAAGGCTTCGGCTGGTTCACTGCTGCGTACGCGGCCGGGCAATTTTTGGGCCCGCTAGTTGGCGGCCTGCTGCTGGGCACCGGCACGGATGCCCACTCGGCGCAGCGAATAGCCGACATTAGCCAGTCATTGTGGATCGGCGCGGGATGCGCGCTACTTGCGGTGCCGTTCTTGCTTCCCAATTGGCAGCCTCGAACCTCCAAGTCGGTCACCTCTGCGCGCCCGGAACGCTCCACAGCGTCCATCGGTTCGATCCTGAAAATCAAGGGCATGATCTCGCATATGTTTGCGTCGTTGACCTTGCTGTCTATGTTGGACATTTTGACTGCCTTCCTACCGCTGGTTGCGGAGAAACATGACGTCACACCGGCAGCAGTTGGTGTGCTTTTGGCCATTCGTGGTTGCGCTTCAGTGGTGTCACGATTGTTCATTCCGAAACTCTCCGCGCACTTTGACCGACGCCAAATGTTGGTCGCCAGCCTGTACATTTCCGGCGTTTCCATCGCGTTGGCTCCGACGTTCATCGACGTGCTCTGGGTTTCTGGGTTGGCGCTGCTCATTGGAGGCTTCTTCCTAGGTCTGGGTCAGCCGATGACCATGACCATGATTTCTACCTTGGTGCCCACGGTGGATCGTGGGTCTGCACTGGCCGTGCGGCTTATGGGAAACCGGCTCGGACAAGTAGCTTTACCGGTTATTTCAAGTTCAGTGGCCGCTGGTCTCGGTCCGGCAGGCGCCATCTGGTTCTGTTGCGCGCTGTTATGCCTGAGCGGTGCGGAAAAGAATCTGCGTCGTTAGCGTGAGAAATTACACGCACAGGTTATTACGGTTGACATCAGGGGCGTAAGGCGAGAAAACTAGGTAACGGTGTCGGGCCGCTGGTAACCCCGGGCTCCAAAATTCTGCCGCTTCGAGCGGCCTTCCGCCGAGAGGCGTTCCCGGTCCGACACCTTCAATCCCCCGGCGTTAACTTCCACGTCGTAAACTGTTCTGCGTTGGTACCAAAAGCTGTCGATTTGAATGGTGCGCCCAAAAAGTGAAGTTCCAGGTCTTTCCCTCCTCCTCGCGTGGCATTGAGTTGCTTTGTGCTCTGACCACCACCATTCGGGGGTCCGTGGCTAGTGTGGCCGAAATGATCGGCAGTCCTAGCACGCGCACGGAACAATTGCGCAACCTTGCAAATGCTGAAGCCGAGGCCTCGGACTTGGTGCACGCGGTGCTCACCCACTTAAGAACGAGCTACATCAGCCCGCTGCCACGCGAGGACATGTACGCACTCTCGCGCTTCTTGCACGAGACCATGGAGCACCTGCGTGGTACCGGCGAACTGATTATGACCGTGGGTTCCACCCCGCTCTCCGAGCGTTCCTCGGAGCAGTTGGAGTTGATTGGCCAGCTTGCTGAGTTGGCCTCCGATGCGGTGCAACGACTGAACAACCTCGATGATTTGGAAGATCACTGGATGCAGATGCTTCAGTTCTCCAAACGTGCCGCACGCACCCACCTTGTGTGGGGCGATGAGATCGCTAATTTTGCTAAGGCTGGCACCATTCACCGCCATCAGCAGGTCGCCGACCAGCTGATGCTCACCGTCAACACTCTGCGCCAGTTCGCCGACCACCTCGGTCGAGTGCTGGTCAAGGAATCCTAAAACCCATGACCCTCATTACGGTCCTCACCGCTGTGGCGGTCGTCCTGACGCTGGCCTACGCCGTGCTCAACGGCATGCGTGACGCCTCCACCGCGGTGGCAGCTTCGGTGCGCACCAGGGCGTTGCGCCCGGCCATTGCGGTGTCTTTAGCGGCGGTGTTCGCCTTCATTGGCACCATGGCAACTTCGGGGTTGAGTGTGACCCTGGTGCAGGAACTGAACATCAACGTGCCCTCGGGAGTTGCTGGGTTAAAACTGCTGATCAGCGGGCTGATCGTCGCCGGCATCTGGGGCATTTATTGTTGGTGGCGCGGTTTGCCGATTAGTTCCACGCACGCATTACTCTCCGCTTTAGCCGGTGGCAGTGGTGCCTCGGCGATCATGGGCGATGAGTCCACTCGCAATGTGTGGGGCTTGTTGCTGTCCTCGGTGATCATCCCGATGGTGCTGGCCTCAATCATCGCCTATGTCCTGTCCTACCTCTTAGTTTTCCCGGCAACCTGGTTCTTGCGCCACACCACATCGCGCTCCGTCAACGAAGGCTCCAAAGCGGGACAGGCGGTTGCGGCGGGGGCGGTGGCTCTGGGTCTTGGACTGCAGGACGGCCAGCGCACCGGCGCCCTGTTGAGTCTGGTGCTCATCACCGGCCAGATGATGAATCCTGGGCCACTGACCGTGGCCATTCAGCTCACGGCGGCTTCCGCCTTGAGCTTCGGCGTGCTGCTGGGCGGCTGGAGGATTACCTATACCCTGGGCCGGCGCTTGGTGCACTTTGATCCGTTGCGCGGCATGATTGCCCAGGGCGTGGCTGCTGGCATGCTCTTTGTTGGCTCCCTGTTGGTCCACCTACCGCTGTCCACAACGCAGGCGGTGACCAGCGGTATTATCGGCGCTGGCCGGAATCAGTCTTTTGAATCGGTGGCTTGGCGCAATGTGTACCGCGTGGTCTGGCACTGGCTATTAACCCCGGTGGTTTGTGTCCTCGGTGGCGCGATTTTCACACTGGCGGTGCGCCCGCTATTTGCCGGTCACTAAAGATCCTCGGGGATAAATAGGTCTTCGATACGGCAGTTGAACTGTGCGGCGAGTTTAAACGCCAGCGGCAAGGACGGGTCGTAGCGCCCTTTTTCTAGGGAAATGATCGTCTGCCTGGAGACCCCCAGCAGGTCGGCTAGCGCCTGTTGGGAGATCCCGCGGTCCTTGCGGTATTCACTGAGATTGCTCTGCACTAGCTCTGCGCCCGCTTGATCAAGAAGTAGCGCAGGATGAAATCTGCCCCGGTGAGTAGCAAAACACCGGTGAGCACCAGGCTTACAGATGCCTGCACGTTGATAAACGAAAATACCGCTGCGCCGAGACCGCAAATAATCATCAGGTCTTGGAACACTTTGACAACAGCCTCGTCATGCCATTGACCTTCAATTGAGATCTCGGGATTTCTTAGGGATCCGCGAACCGTATTTCGGTCAACCAACAAGACCCAGAAAATGACGGACAGTATCGGCCACAAGGCCGCGGCCATAATCAGTGTGGCAAAAACTGGGTTCTGTGGGGCGTTCAGCTTGGCAAAGAGCAAACCAGCTCCAAGAGCTAGGGCCGCACCTGCGATAAGGCTGATGCCGATCAACAGGGCTGTGCCTCCACCAAATCGCGAACGACCCCATCTGGTTTTGGACGATAGTTCTGCGTTCATTTTTATCGCTCTCCTTCATCGCTGTGTAAACGTTACTTTACAGACAAGGACGCTTTACAGTCAAGGGTGCTTTACCTCAGATTTTAAAAACCAGCGGCGCACCCTTGATGGTGCGCCGCTGGCGGTGATCCCCTCCAGGATCCCCGGAAGACCCCCCTTCCGGTTCGTCTACCGCCTACTAAAAAGTGGCGGCATCCGAAATCTTTATCCGAAGCGTCCGGAGACGTAATCTTCGGTGGCCTTCTGCTCTGGGTTAGAGAAGATGGCGGTGGTGTCGTTGAACTCGATGAGCTTGCCCGGCTTGCCGGTGCCTGCGATGTTGAAGAACGCGGTCTTGTCGCTCACGCGGGCTGCCTGCTGCATATTGTGAGTCACGATCACTACGGTGAAGTCGTCCTTGAGCTCGTTGATCAAATCCTCAATGGCCAAGGTAGAGATCGGGTCCAGTGCCGAACATGGCTCATCCATCAAGATCACATCTGGCTTCACCGCGATGGTGCGGGCGATGCATAGACGCTGCTGCTGACCACCGGAAAGACCGGAACCTGGCTTATCCAGACGGTCCTTAACCTCGTTCCAGAGGTTGGCGCCACGTAGCGACTTCTCAACCAGGTCCTCGGCATCCGAGCGGGAGATCTTGTTGCCGTTCAGCTTTACGCCGGCGAGCACATTGTCCTTGATGGACATAGTTGGGAATGGGTTCGGACGCTGGAAGACCATGCCGATCTGGCTGCGCACGGTGACCGGATCAACGCCGGGTGCGTAGAGGTCGTCTCCGTCAAGCAGTACCTGACCCTCAACGCGGCCACCGGGGATGACTTCGTGCATACGGTTCAGCGTGCGCAGGAAGGTGGACTTGCCACAACCCGATGGGCCGATGAAGGCGGTAACGGACTTTGGCTCGATGTTGATCGAGACGCCCTCAACGGCCAGGAACTTGGAGTAGTAGACGTTCAGATCGTTGACGTCGATGCGTTTTGCCATAATATTTCCTTAAAACTTTGGGTGGGTCAGAGACGGAGCCTTAAGCTCAACGGCCCTTCTTGGGAGCGAAGATCGAAGCGACCAGGCGGGCGATCAGGTTCAGTGCCATCACCATCAGAATCAGCAGCAGGGCTGCTGCCCAGGCACGCTGGACCGATGGGTCAACGTTGGTTGGGCTGGTCGGGTTCATGATCTGGTAGTAAATGAAGGTCGGCAACGTGGACATCCAGTTAGCAAACACGTTCATGTTGATGTTGCTTGCGATGCCGGCGGTGACCAAGATTGGTGCGGTTTCGCCGATGACGCGGGCGATTGCCAGGGTGACACCGGAGGCGATACCGGAGATCGCGGTTGGGACAACTACCTTCAAGATGGTGCGCCAGCGGCGCACACCCAGTGCGAAGGAAGCTTCGCGCAATTCGTTCGGGACAATCTTGAGCATTTCCTCGGTGGAGCGAACCACTGTTGGAATCATCAGTACGCTCAAAGCCACCGCGGCAACAATGCCCATTCGGGCGCTTGGGCCAAGGATCATGCCGAAGAACGCTGCTGCGAACAAGCCGGCGACGATCGAAGGGATACCGGTCATTACGTCCACGAAGAAGGTGATCGCCTTGGATAGCGTCTTGCCCTGACCGTATTCAACCAGGTAAACCGCGGTGAGCATGCCCACTGGTACGGAAATCAAGGTAGCCCAGAGGGTGATCAGCAAGGTGCCCATCACTGCGTGGTACGCGCCACCGACAACTGGTGTGCCGTTTTCCACGCCCTGATTATCTACTGCACCGGTAACACCATTCATCGAGGTGAACAGGAAGTGACCGTTCAGGCCCGGCAGACCCTTTTCCAGCACCGTGTAGAGCACCGAGGCCAGCGGGATCAGTGCCACGATAAATGCGGCGTAGATCAGGTAGGTCCACATCGCGTTGGTGCCGCGACGCTTGCCTTCCACCACGGTGGTGATTACCGAGGCGGCAACTAAGAAGATGATGGCGGAGTAGATCGCAAAGGCGGCAATGCTAAAACCGGTCAGGGTTGAAGCTGCAGCGCCGATGATGATCGAACCGGCTGCGATGGCCCAGATGGCCCACTTAGGCAGCTTGCCCTTGGCCAGCGAATTGCGCTTGCGTACCGGTGGAACCGGGCTGTTGCCGGTGCTATGTCGTGCGTTAGTGGTTGTAGCGCTCATTAGTTAGCCCCCGAGAATTCCTTGTGGCGGGCGATGATGCCACGGGCGAAGATGTTCACAACCAGGGTGATCAGGAACAGTACTAGGCCGGCAGCGATCAGCTCCGAGAGTCGCAGGCCGAAGGCCTCAGGGAAGTTCAACGCGATTTCCGCGGCGATGGTCTGGTTTCCAGTCTTGATCAGCGAAGGGATCAGGTTGCCTGTGGAAAGCACCAGGGCCACTGCCATGGTCTCGCCCAAGGCTCGTCCCAGTCCCAGCATGACCGCCGAGATAATGCCCGGGCGGGCGAAAGGAAGAACGGCGGTGGTGATCATTTCCCAGCGGGTGGCACCCAAAGCCAGGGCGGCTTCTTCGTGCAACTTTGGAGTCTGCAAGAAGATTTCTCGGGTCAGCGAGGTGATAATCGGCAGAACCATCACGGCCAGCACAATGCCGGCGGTGAGCATGGTCTTACCGGTCTGCGAGGCAGGACCGGCGAAGATCGGGATGAATCCGAGGTTCTTGGCCAGCCATTCAAATCCGGGAACCAAGGCTGGTGCCAGGATCATGTAGCCCCAAGCACCGTAGATCACCGAGGGGATTGCTGCCAGCAGGTCAATGAGGTAGCCCAGCGGGCCAGCAACCTTGCGTGGAGCGAAGTGCGAGATAAACAGTGCCACACCCAGACCGACTGGGGTAGCTATCGCCAGGGCGATAGCCGCGGCGATGACCGTACCGATAACAATCGGCCAGATATAAGCGAAGAATCCTTGACCGCCGGAAACCTCTGCCGGATCGGCAAAGAACGTCGGCAGGGCTTGGATCAGCAAGAAGACTGCGACCGCAAAGAGCGTGATTAGGATCAGTACACCGGCGGCCAGGGCTGCACCGGAGAAGATCTTGTCGCCTAGGCGGCCTGAAGTCGATGACTTGCTTGTCAAAGCATTGGTAGTCATGGCTAGAGCCTTTACAAAACGGGGGTGATGCAGCCAATGCTGCAGGGGTGGAGGGGTGTTGCTGGTGCGGGTGGTCGAGTTCACCACCCGCACCGAGTGCCGGATTCCGGCGAGTTACTACTTGGCGACGGTGATTGCGTCGATAGCCTTGGCAGCCTTTTCTTCGATGCTGCTCGACAGTGGAGCGTTGCCGGCTGAATCCGCAGCAGCCTTCTGGCCCTCAGCGGAAACTACGTACTTACCGAAGGACTTGACCAGGTCAACAGTTGCCTGATCCTTGTAGGTGCTGCAGAAGATGTGGTACGAAACCAAGACGATTGGGTAGGTACCGGCTTCGGTGGTGTCGCGCTTCAGATCCAGTGCCAAGTCGTTCTTGGAGGCACCCTTCACTGGGGTTGCGGTCTCCAGCGCCTTAGCGGCAGCGTCTGCTGAGATCTTGGTGTATTCGTCGCCCACCTTGACGTTGACGGTGGACAGCTTGCCTACAGCCGAGAAGTCAGCGTAGGTGATTGCGCCGTCGGTGGAGGTGGTGGTGGAAACCACGCCGGAGGTGCCCTTAGCGTTTTCCGACTGGATGTCGCTTGGCCATTCTCCGGAAACTTCGTAGTTCCAGACCTTGCCAGCGGCAGCCTTGAGGTACTCAACAAAGTTCTCGGTGGTCCCCGACTCATCGTTGCGGTGAACAACGGTGATTTGCTTGTCCGGCAGGGTTGCATCTGGGTTCTGCTTGGCAATCACTGGGTCATTCCACTTGGTGATTTCCTTCTTGAACACCTTGGCGATGGTCTGCGCATCCATGTTCAGCTCGTCAACACCCTCAAGGTTGTAAGCTACAGCGATTGGCGAGACGTACGCAGGAATGTTGAAAGCGCCTTCTGGGCCACAAATCTTCTTGGACGATTCGGCTTCGTCTTCCTTCAGGTAAGCATCCGAGCCAGCGAACTGAGCGCCACCAGCCAAGAATGCCTTACGGCCAGCGCCCGAGCCATCTGGCGAGTACTGTACGTTAGCGCCTGCGTTGGCAGCCTTGAAGCCTGCGCTCCAGGCTTCCATAGCCGAGGTCTGGCTGGAAGCGCCAATGCCGGTCAGGGTGCCACTGGCACCTGAGCCCGACGAGCTTGCGGAGCTGCCCGAGCTTGAGGTGGCGGTCGGATTATCCGAGCCACAAGCAGTCAGTGCGATTGCCGCTACAGAAAGGACGGCAGCTGCACTGCCAAGGCGATTAAGCTTCACGAGTTGGTACTCCCCATGTTGAATACGATGAATATGAAAACTTCCAGCGGATCTTCCCCCGCTTCATCTATGACGTTAAAGAGCCAAGGTAACCAGATCCCCCGGCAAAGGTGAACAAAGGGTTAACAGCTTCTACGTATTGTCGTGATCCTGCTCACTAGAGCAATATGCAGGCAACTTCATCGGGTTAAAGCCCTGAGCGTGGGAGACTGACCCTATGGCAATTCAGAGCAAAGCGAAGTCGCTACCAACCCGGGTAACTGGCTTCCTCGCTGCGCGCAACCGCTCTGGGCTGTTACGCGCGCGCAGCTCCCTTCCAAGGATTTTGCGCATGACCATGGGCGCCATCGGCGCCTTCTGGATCGCGGAGAGCATCTGGGGACATACACAACCGATTTTTGCCGCCACCAGCGCACTGATCTCCTTGGGCTTTGGAGCCTCAACCACGATACGCAAAACCGCTGAAGTCGCTTTGGGCTGCACCTTGGGTGTGGCACTGGGCGATACGCTGATGCATTGGTTTGGCCAAGGTATCTGGCAGGCCGCGGTGGTGATGTCGCTGAGTTTGGTGGTGGCTCGTTATCTAGATTCCGGGGCCATCTTCTCCACTCAGCTCGGGATGCAGTCAGCCCTTGTGGTGTTATTGCCGATCAGCGTTGATGGGCCTTTTGCCAGATCCATTGACGCTTTAACCGGATCATTATTGGCGTTGCTGGTGATTGTTCTTTGGCCTTCGGACCCGCGGCGCACCCCGGTCTCAGCGCTCAGCGACTTGTTTAAGGAACTTTCTGAGGCAATTTTGGAATGTTCCTGGGCCATTCGTGACGATGATCGTCGTGCGGCATTCCACGCGCTGATTAAGGCGCGCGCCACCCAGAGTCACCTGGATAAGTTACCCGGCGCTTTTAGTGCTTCGAAGGAACTGGCGATGATTTCGCCGTCCGGACGCCGGCATCGCCATGAGCTCAATCGGCTTTCCGAACGCTTTAACCACTATGACTGGACGGCGCGTAACCTTCGCGTTTTTGCCCGCCGGTTATCTTCGGTCATCACCAATGGGGCGCTGACCCCAGAAGGTGCCGAATCGCTCGCGCCACTTTTGCGTGAAGTATCCGAAGCGGTGAACGCGCTGGCGCACTCGGTTCGCGAACAGAATCTGGCCGGTCAACGAAAGTACGAACGGGCAGCTATCCGCCAGCTGGAAAATGCGGCAGCACAGCTAGACCCGCAGAGCTTAGGCGTCCAAGGTTTGCAAGGTGAAGGATTAGTCCTGTTGTTGCGCCCGATGATCGTTGACCTTCTAGAATCTGCAGGACGCAATCACGATGAAGCCATCGCAGCGTTGCCCAAGCTCTCCTGAACAAAAATGTCGGCCGGGGTCGATAGCATTAGGCTATGGCCAAAACCTCCACGCGCACCAAATCTTCAGCAACCTTCAAATGCTCGGAATGCGGATGGACCACTATCAAATGGGTGGGACGTTGCGGCGAATGCCAAGCGTGGGGCACCGTTGAAGAAGTAGGCACCGTTTCGGCGCGCACCGTCGCGGCGGCCAAGGTGGCGCATCCGGCTAAGCCAATCGCTCAGATTGACGGCTCCGAGGCAGCCTTCAGGCCCAGCGGTGTTTCCGAACTGGACCGTGTTTTAGGTGGCGGATTGGTTCCAGCTGCAGCAATCCTGCTCGCCGGAGAACCGGGCGTGGGTAAGTCCACACTGTTACTGGATGTAGCGGCAAAGGCAGCAAATACCGGTCTTCGAGTGCTGTATCTGACCGGTGAAGAATCGGCGGCTCAGGTGAAATCCCGGGCCGAACGTATCAACGCCGTGGCCGATAACCTTTACCTCGCTGCAGAAACTGACCTTGCCCTCGCGCTGGGACAGATCCAAGAGATCGACCCACAACTGCTGATTTTGGACTCGGTCCAGACCTTCTCCTCAGCGGAGATTGATGGGGCTGCCGGCGGCGTCTCCCAGGTACGCGAGGTGGCGGCCTCTATCATCAACGCTGCCAAGACCCGGGCCATGTCCACCATCATGGTCGGACACGTGACCAAGGAAGGCTCCGTGGCCGGTCCGCGCCTACTCGAGCACCTAGTTGATGTGGTCTGCCAGTTTGATGGTGAGAAGCATTCGCGCTTGCGCATTCTGCGAGCGCTGAAAAACCGTTACGGTGCTACCGATGAGGTGGGCTGCTTTGATCTGAATGAGGACGGCATTGAATCGCTCACCGATCCGTCCAAGCTTTTTGTCACCCGTACCCGCAATCCGGTACCGGGCACCTGCATCACCGTGACGCTGGAGGGCCGACGCCCGCTGGTAGCCGAGGTGCAGACCTTGCTATCACGCAGTAATGCCCCAGCTGCCCGTCGTGCCACCAGTGGCCTGGATGCTGCACGCGCCCAAATGGTCGTGGCCGTTCTACAAGCTCGGGCCCATATGGATCTTTCTTCGATGGACTCCTATATCGCCACGGTGGGCGGAGTAAAAATTGCCGAACCCGCTTCGGATCTTGCCTGCGCGTTGGCTTTGGCTTCCTCGATGAATGAGTTCCCGCTGCCCCAGGACTTTGTGGCCTTTGGTGAGGTGGGGCTGGCCGGTGAAGTACGCCAAGTTCCCGAGATCTCGCGGCGAATCACCGAAGCCCAACGGCTTGGGTTCTCCTTTGCTATGGCTCCGGCGACCCCGGAACCACTGAAAAACATTCCCGAGGGTATCCACGTATTCCAAGTGGAGAACATAGCTCAGGCACTGGATGTTGCCTTCACCCAGCGACAGAAACCAGCACGATAAACTTGAGTGTTGTCGCCCGCTGAAAGGACGCAAATTGAAAGCGCACCCATCCCCCGAATTTCTTGCCATCTTGGCCCAGATTGCTCCGGGAACCGAACTCGCTGCGGGTCTTGAGCGCATTCAGCGTGGCCGCACCGGCGCCCTGATTGTCTTGGGCCACGACAAGGTCGTGGAATCGCTGAGCTCCGGCGGATTCAGAATCAACGCGGACTACAGCCCAACCCGGATCCGCGAGCTGGCCAAAATGGACGGCGCGATCATCCTTGACGGCACGGCACGGCAGATCCTGCAGGCCGGCGTACAGCTAATGCCCGATGCGCAGATTGATACCCAAGAATCGGGTACCCGTCACCGCACGGCCGAACGTGTTGCAGTACAGACTGGCTTCCCGACCATCTCGGTCTCCCAGTCCATGCAAACCATCACCCTGTATGCGGACGGCGAGCGCCACGTGCTTGAACCGGCCGAACGACTGTTGGCCCGAGGTAACCAGGCTGTTGCTACCCTAGAGCGCTACCGGCATCGTCTGGACCAGGTCACCAGCGCTTTATCGGCGGCGGAAATTGAAGACGTCGCCACCGCACGTGAAGTATTGGCGGTTCTGCAGCGCACCGAAATGTTGCGACGAACCAGCGAAGAAATCTCCCGCTACGTTCTGGAGCTGGGTATTGATGGTCGACTGCTAGCGGCACAGCACGCAGAATTGCTTTCCGGGATCCAGGTTGATAATCAGTTGCTCTTGCGTGATTATGCTCAGGCTGAAGGATCCGAACTGGATATCGATCTGGCGCTTGGGCGACTTCATGAGGTCAGTGACGCCCAGCTAATCGATATTGAAGGGCTGGCCAAGATCCTGTTCCCACAGGGAACTATTGGTCAGGATGATCAGCTCTCCCCTAAGGGTTACCGTCTGCTATCGCAGATCCGCACCGTACCTAAGGCCATCGGTGACCGGTTGGTGGCGTCCTTTGATAATTTGCAGCTGCTGATGGCCGCCTCGACCACGGCATTGATGGAAATTGAAGGTGTGGGCGAACAGCGTGCGCGGTCCATCCGTGAAGGGCTAGCTCGAATGGCTGAGTCTTCCCTGCTGGATCGCTACATCTAGCCAGTTACTCCAGTTTGAAGCTCACTGGTTCGGATTCAAATTCTCCGATGGCCGCCGTGAACTTGTAGGTACCGGGGCTTGGCTGCACACTCACGGCCTTGCAGCCCGGTGCCGAGCGGTCACGGTTCCAGGTGAAACGCGCGTCCTCTTTTTGTCCCGCGGCAAAGGTCAGCGGAACATCTTCACGGTTTTGCAGGCAGTCCACGGTGGAGAAGACGCGGTCGGCTCCACTGGAGATCAAAAATTCTTGCTGGCTGGTTCCCACGTTTAAGTCGCACTCGCGCTTTGAGATGTTTTCGATACCAAGGATCAGCACCGGTTTTTTGCCAGCCGGGTAGCTTTTAGCGTCGGTGGTCGCGGTAATTTTGATCTCGTCCGACTTGCACTTCTTGGCCGCATCCTCCGAAGATTCTGTGCTTGGCGCTGCCGAAGAGCTCTGCGCGGTCGGCGAAGGCGCCGGCGCGCTCTGCGGGTCGGAAGTGAGCAAACCTGCCACTGAGACAACGCCCCAAATGATCAACCCAATCAGTACCACGGCGATTACCGCCACGGTAATACGCCGACGCCGATAGACGCTGGCTGATGGCTTGGATCCGGGTGCATTGCTCATAGCTTAAGGCTAATTCATCGGCACACCCGATCCCGGTAATGGCAGGGGAATCGAGCCAAATGCACAAGGTTGGATACAGTGGTGAGGTGCAGCAAATCCATCACAAAATCAACCAGTGGTACTTGGCAAACTCAAGGGACCTGCCATGGCGTCGTGAAGGCGCAAGCGGCTGGGAGGTTATGGTCAGCGAATTTATGCTGCAGCAGACTCCCGTGGTGCGCGTACTACCTGTCTGGGAACAGTGGATGAGTCGTTGGCCGCGGCCACAAGATCTGGCCGCCGAACCTTTATCTGAAGCGCTCAAGGCCTGGGGACGGTTAGGTTATCCACGCCGCGCGCAGCGCCTACATGCGGCGGCGATTGAAATCACCACCGAATACAACGGTGAGGTACCGCGCACCGAAGAAGCGCTACGTGCGCTGCCCGGGGTCGGAGACTATACCGCCGCGGCCATTGCTTGTTTTGCCTTTGGTCAGCCCACCGTGGTGGTTGATACCAATATCCGACGGGTACACGCCAGACTCTTTGGCGGCATGGCGCTGCCCGAACCCACCCCGCGGGCTAGTGAATTCGCCCGTGCTCGGCAAGTGCAGCCCGAAGCTAAAGACGACGCAAATTTGTGGAACGTCTCGGTGATGGAACTAGGTGCCTTGGTTTGCACCGCGCGCAGCCCCAAATGTGATGCCTGCCCGGTCTTTGACCAGTGCGCATGGATTGCTGCCGGACGCCCGGCACCGCACTACACCCCCAAAGGCCAAGCCTGGCAAGGCACGGACCGTCAGGTTCGTGGAGCCATCATGGCCATATTGCGAGAACATGAGCATCCGGTGACACAAACATCTTTCCTTGCTGACCTGTCCCTACAGGAGCACACCAGCTATGTGGCGCTAGAAGGATTGCAAGCTGAATTAGCGCAGCGTGAACGAGCCCTGTCCGGTTTGCTCAAAGACGGGCTAGCCGTGCTTGAAGACGGACACATTTGCCTGCCGTCCTAGTTATGATTAGGCCATGAACGCTTCTGTAGACCCGACCAACGCTGCCCACCAGGTAGCCCGGCATCCTTGGTTCGAACGCTTGGCCCGCCTAGGTTATGTCGCCAATGGTGTACTACATGCCACCATGGGCATACTTGCTGCATTTGTGGCCTCCGGCGGGCACGCAAAGGCAGATCAAAGCGGTGCCATGCGTGCTTTGGCAGCACAACCCTTTGGCATAGTTCTGCTCTGGATCTGCGCGGCCGGGGCACTCTTACTGGGTCTGTGGTCGCTGGCTCAGCTCTTCCTTCCCGAGAAAGAGCTACGGGAGCGACTGAAATTTGCGGGAACGGCCGTGGTGTTCTTGGCCGTTGGTTTCACCTTTGGTCGATTTGCCGTGGGCAGCCCGAGCGATTCGGGAAAGACTACCTCTAGCTTCAGTGGCGAATTGATGAAGTCCTTTGCCGGACGGGCCGTGATAGTTATCATCGGGCTGATCCTGTTGGGTATGGCTTGTTACTACATCTATAAGGGTGTCAGTAAGAAGTTTCTGAAGGATCTGGAAAATTCGAGCCGCCGGGATATCTCCAAGGCGATCACCTACACCGGCATGCTTGGCTACCCAGCTAAGGGTCTAGTCCTCGGCGCGCTGGGAGTGCTGTTCATCGTGGCCACCGTACAGGGCGATCCCAAAGAAGCCAGTGGCATTGACGGTGCGCTGAAGGCTATCCGTGATCAAAGTTTCGGCCCCATTGTTTTGGGCGTCATTGGAGTGGGTCTGGTTATCTACGCGCTGTACCTGATCTTGCGTGCGCGCTACGACCAGATGGACTAGAGGCTACTGCTCCAATGAGATGATCATGCGGGTATTGCCCAAGGTATTGGGTTTTACCCGCGCAAGGTCGAGGAACTCGGCCACGCCTTCGTCTCGCGAGTGCAGGATTTCTTGGTAGACAATGGGATCAACTGCGCTCTGATCCGCCATAACGCTAAATCCGTGGCGTTCAAAGAATGCCACTTCAAAGGTCAGACAGAACACCCGTGTTACACCCACAGCCTTGGCCCGGCGGATTAGCTCTTCGAGCAATAGGTGTCCGATGCCTTGGCCGCGCACCTGTTCAGAGGTGGCCAGCGTGCGAATCTCGGCAATGTCTTCCCAGATCACGTGCAAGCCGCCGCAGCCAATGACATTTCCGTCCGAGTCCTGAGCCATCACAAATTCCTGAATGGATTCGTAATAGGTGACTGCTTCCTTGTCCAGCAGGATCCGCTTTTCAGCTAGCGGTCGCACAAGCTCGCGGATCGCTGCGACATCACTGGTTTTTGCTGAACGGACGGTAAAAGTATTCACCTGATAAATCCTATGCCCGATAGTTCGCAGAGTTTAAGTCGATGCCAGAAATGTCATAGAACGATGCGCCTGGTTGCGACTATGCCAAACTGAGCTAGAACCGCAGTTCGACCAGTTTAAGGATGAGGATGTCAGTCAAGGAAGTACGCCCAGGGTTTGGGCTGCTGGCCATCCTCTTATCCGCTGTCGGCATTGCCCCACTGCTTAACTACGGGCTTAGCGCGACAAGTGATCTGGTGATTCGAGATCTGGGCATCACCGAGTCCCAATTTGGTCTGCTGGCTACCGTTTGTTTTGGGTGCGCCGCGATAGGTAATGCTGCGTTTGGTAAATTCTCGGATCGGCAACCAGATACCCGGTTGATGCTGATCATTTTTGGTGCCGCCACGCTAGCTCTGGGGCTTGCCGCCGTAAATGCCGGCTACATTCTTTTGTTGGTGGCTGCCGGTGTTTCTGGGCTCGCCCAGTCATTTCCCAACGGTGTCACCAATCGTATTTTGGTCCAGCGAGTGCCTAGCGAACAACGGATCAACTGGACCGGGATTAAACAGTCTGGTGTTCAGGTCTCCCAGTTGATAGGCAGCGTGGGGTTCCCGCTTCTGGCCGCCGTCATTGGCTGGCGGGGAGCATCGCTGACCGGAGCCGTACTGGCTGCGGTGCTGGCCATTCTTGCAGTACGCATTCTGAACAGCACACCTCTGCTTCAAGCTCCAGAGTCGAGCCCCAGTAAGCAATCCGGGCCGAAGTCTGAAACCCCGATTGCACAGGCGGCACCTTCTACCCGGTACGTCATTTATGCATTAACCCTCTTTGGGTTTATCAACGGTGTTGGGGTTCAGGCCACCAATGTGTATTTGGCGCTGTTTGCGGTGCGCGAACTGCACTTCTCGCTCATCGCCGGCGGCCTGACCGCTGCAGTGGCCGGTGTGGTCGGAGTCAGCGCACGAGTGGGTTGGGGCAGGATGATGTCCCGCGGCATCGCTGCACCAAAACTGCTTCTACTACTGGCCTCGCTTGCCACCTGCGGGGCCGTGAGCTTCCTGCTCTCCGAACAATGGCACTGCGCGACGCTGCTCTGGGTTGCGGTGATCTTGCACGGCGCCTCGGCCTTAGGCGTCTCGGTGGTTCTCATGGCTGCCTTGCTCCGCGCGGTTCCTGCTAACCGATTGGGCAGCGCCAGTGGCATCGTCTCTGCTGGGCAATTTGGTGGATTCACCGTTGGCCCGCTGGCCATGGGCCTGCTGGTCGGATCCGCAGGCGGCTTCACCGTTGGTTGGATCTGCGTGATCGGTGTTTATCTTTGCTGCACAGCTCTGGGACTGGTCTTGGTCTTGCGCTCGGCTTCCCGGCGTTAAAGCAAGGCGTTAAAGCAACTAGCCGTGGAACCAGATTTCTCTTGTTCCACGGCTAGTTGTTACAAACGGTTTGAGCTTAGCTTTCCAGCGCTGCTGGTGCCGGCTCGCCTTCTAGCTGGCCTGGGCCGCCTTCGGCGCGGAAGACGAACTTCTGCAGTTCACCCTCGCCCTCAACGTCCACGGTGACATGCTGTCCAGCAACAATCTGACCGAATAGGATCCGCTCGGAGAGCTGATCTTCGATGTCGCGCTGAATGGTACGACGCAGTGGACGAGCGCCCATTGCTGGGTCGTAGCCACGCTGTGCCAACAGGCTGCGAGCACCCTGGGTCAGCTCGATGGTCATCTCGCGTTCCTTCAGACGCTTGGCCAGGCGGCCAACAAACAGGTCGACGATCTCTTCGATCTCGTCCTGGTTGAGCTGAGGGAAGACCACGGTGTCATCAACACGGTTCAAGAACTCAGGGCGGAAGTGCTGACGTAGCTCTTCTTGCACCTTGGCCTGCATGCGCTCATAACCGGTCTTGGTATCCGCGACCGACTGGAAGCCGGTCATTACACCCTTAGAGATGTCACGGGTACCGAGGTTGGTGGTCATGATGATGATGGTGTTCTTGAAGTCCACTACGCGGCCCTGGGAGTCAGTCAATCGACCGTCTTCCAGAATCTGCAGCAGCGAGTTGAACAGGTCAGCGTGAGCCTTTTCAACCTCGTCGAAGAGCACTACGGAGAATGGACGACGACGGACCTTTTCGGTCAGCTGTCCACCTTCTTCGTAACCGACGTAGCCTGGAGGGGCACCGAAGAGTCGGGAAACGGTGTGCTTCTCCGAGTATTCGGACATGTCCAAGGTGATCAGTGCGTCTTCTTCACCGAAGAGGAATTCCGCCAACGCCTTAGCCAGCTCGGTCTTACCCACACCGGTTGGACCGGCGAAGATGAACGAGCCACCTGGGCGGTTTGGATCCTTCAGGCCTGCACGGGTGCGGCGGATCGCCTGGGAGATGGCCTTGATAGCCGAATCCTGGCCGATAACACGCTTGTGCAGTTCTGCTTCCATGTTCAGCAGACGTGAGGACTCTTCCTCGGTCAGCTTCACAACCGGGATGCCGGTGGAGTTAGCCAGAACTTCAGCAATGAGCTCTTCGGTGACCTCGGATACTTCATCCATGTCACCGTTGCGCCACGACTTTTCCTTTTCGTTGCGCGCCTCGATGAGCTTGGACTCCTTGTCGCGCAGCGAGGCTGCACCTTCGAAGTCCTGGGCGTCGATCGCCGCTTCCTTCTCCAGGCGTACGGTCGCGATCTCCTCGTCCATTTCCTTCAGGGCAGGAGGTGCGGTCATCCGCTGGATGCGCAGGCGGGCACCGGCTTCATCGATCAAATCCACTGCCTTATCTGGCAGGAAACGATCCGAAATGTAGCGGTGAGCCAACGTTGCGGCAGCCTGTAATGCGCCATCGGTGATGGTCACGCGGTGGTGTGCCTCGTAGCGGTCACGCAGGCCACGAAGGATCTGCGTGGTCAGCTCAACAGTTGGTTCCTTGACCTGAATCGGCTGGAAGCGACGCTCAAGCGCTGCATCCTTCTCGATGTTCTTGCGGTACTCATCAAGGGTGGTGGCACCAATGGTCTGCAACTCGCCACGAGCCAACATAGGCTTGAGGATGGAAGCAGCGTCAATAGCACCTTCGGCCGCACCAGCACCCACCAGGGTGTGGATCTCATCGATGAACAAGATGATATCGCCACGGGTGCGGATCTCCTTGAGGACCTTCTTCAGGCGCTCTTCGAAGTCACCACGGTAACGGGAACCGGCGACCAATGAACCGAGGTCCAAGGTGTATAGCTGCTTGTCCTTGATGGTTTCTGGTACGTCGCCGCGAACGATCGACTGGGCCAGGCCTTCAACTACGGCAGTCTTACCAACGCCAGGTTCACCAATAAGAACTGGGTTGTTCTTGGTACGGCGCGAGAGGACCTGCATGACGCGTTCCATCTCGTGCTCGCGACCGATCACCGGATCCAGCTTGCCTTCGCGGGCAGCTGCGGTGAGGTTGCGACCAAACTGGTCCAGTACCGCCGAACCGGCCGGGGTACCTTCCTGCTGTCCGCCCGAGCTAACACCAGCGGCGGCAGTTTCCTTGCCACCCTGGTAGCCCGAGAGCAGCTGAATGACCTGCTGGCGCACGCGGCCAAGGTCAGCACCCAGCTTCACTAGAACCTGAGCAGCAACACCTTCGCCCTCGCGGATCAAACCGAGCAGAATGTGCTCGGTGCCAATGTAGTTATGACCCAGCTGCAACGCTTCGCGCAGCGACAATTCCAAGACCTTCTTGGCGCGAGGAGTGAACGGGATATGACCGGAAGGAGCCTGCTGGCCCTTACCGATAATCTCCTGAACCTGCTCACGTACGGCACCCAACGAAATATTCAGCGACTCGAGCGCTTTAGCGGCTACGCCATCACCTTCGTGGATTAGGCCGAGCAGCAGGTGCTCGGTGCCGATGTAATTGTGGTTGAGCATGCGCGCCTCTTCTTGGGCGAGCACGACAACTCGACGGGCACGGTCGGTAAATCTCTCAAACATCTTCGGCACACTCCTTGCTTACCAATAATTCGATGCTACGCACCAAGCGACCGCAATTCGCCCTTGTTCGCCACGGGGATAACCCGAAGCGTTACTTCAATACTGCTTGGTGGACGTCGCTTACCGGGACAAACGCCATTGAATTCTCATGTGAGGGAAAAAGAGTAGGTCAATTAAATTGATAGATCACGGTCATCGTTATAAGCAAATGAGTCGGCACATTGAATGTGCCGACTCATTTGAAGTCTTTGACTACCCGAGCGAATTACTTCGTGCGGTTGCGTCCGCCCTTACGCATTGCAGCGTTGTAGGATTCTACAACCTCTGCATTAAGGCGCCCACGAGCGTTGACCTTGATATTGTTTTCTTTTGCCCAAGCACGAATTGCTGGGGCTTCGCTAGTCGCCGTCTGCTTCGACGAACGCGCAGCTTCTACATACGGATCAATGGCCGCGTGGAATTCTGCAGCATGTTCGTCGTTCAGGTCGATTTCGAAGTGCTGACCAGCAATGCTGAATGCAATTGATTCAGTTGCTTCGCTGCCATCAATATCGTCAATCAGGGCGATTTGAACCTGACGTGCCATCTGGGGATTCCTCCGAGCTTGAATGTACTGAACTAGGCGTCAAATGAGACACCAGTCCTTTTCAATGTTCAAGCCTATACAAATAGCGTCAGAAAATTCTAATTCTGATCAATATTCACAAGGTTCTATCAGGAATACTCTAATTCTCGTTCGTTGGATTATTGGAATCCGCACGATTTTGAATAAGCGCATCTGCTTCAGCTTCGGCCTGACGCTCTTTTCGGTCCGCGTTAGTAATCGCTTTCATCACGTACCAAAAAAGCAGAGCCAGGGCGATTGTTGGAACAATAGCCTCGACGTACAACATTATTTATGCCTCCGGCTTTAGCAGTGGGAAGAGAATCGTTTCGCGAATACCGACGTTGGTGAAGAGCATTACCAATCGATCGATACCCAGTCCGATACCACCCATCGGTGGTGCACCGTATTCCAGGGCACGCAGGAAGTCCTCGTCAAGCTGCATTGCTTCAGGGTCGCCGCCAGCGGCCATCAGCGACTGCTCGGTGAGGCGTTCACGCTGAATGACTGGGTCGATCAGCTCCGAGAACGCGGTACCGCGTTCCATGCCACCGATGATGAGGTCCCATGCTTCGATAACGCCTGGCTTCGAGCGGTGTGGACGAGCCAGCGGCTGAGCCAGTGGCGGGTAATCACAAACGAAGGTTGGGTCGATCAAAGTTGGCTCGACAATTTCGCCAAAGAGCTCGATAACTAGCTTCTGAGCTCCCCAAGCAGGATCGATCTTTACTTCGTGCTTGGCCGCAACTTCGCGCAACACCGAAGCGTCGGTATCTGGAGTGATCTCCACACCCACAGCCTCAGACAGGCCAGGGTACACGCTCAACCAGCGCCATTCGCCGTCCAGGTTTGCGGTGCCCTTAGGGGTTTCGACGGTTCGGCCAGCGCCAATGGCGTCGGCGGCGTTAAGGATAATTTCCTTCATGCGATCGGCCATCACGTACTGATCTGCGTAGGCTTCGTAGCATTCTAGGGTGGTGAATTCAGGCGAGTGAGTTGAGTCCACGCCTTCGTTGCGGAAGATGCGTCCGACTTCGAATACACGGTCCACGCCACCAACAACACAACGCTTGAGGTACAGCTCAGTGGCGATGCGCAGGGTCATTTCCTGATCAAAAGCGTTCAGGTGAGTCTTGAATGGACGGGCCGATGCGCCACCGTGAACCAGCTGCAGCATTGGGGTCTCAACCTCAACGTAGCCATGGTTTTCTAGGGTGTTACGTACGGCGCGAACAATGCCGGCACGCTTGTAAACCATTTCGCGAGCTTCATTGCGCACGATCAGGTCCGCGTAGCGCTGACGCACACGGGTAGCTTCATTCAAATCCGCGTGCAGCACTGGCAGCGGGCGCAGTGCCTTGGAGGCCATTTCGTAGGTGTCGGCCATGATCGACAGCTCGCCGCGGCGTGAAGAAATCACCTTGCCGCTAACAAAAACGTGGTCGCCGAGGTCAACGAGGGACTTCCACTGGGCAAGGCGTTCTTCGCCGACGTTAGCCAAGGAAAGCATCAGCTGCAGGCGCACACCCTCACCATTGGGGCCACCCTCCTGCAAGGTGGCGAAGCACAGCTTGCCGGTATTGCGCATAAAGACGATCCGGCCAGCGACGCCTACTACGTCTTCGGTTTCTTCGCCGGCTTCAAGGTGCTCGTACTTATCGCGGATTTCCAGCAGCGAGTGGGTGCGAGCCACACCTACAGGGTAGGCTTCCTCACCCTTGGCCAGGAACTGGTTTCGCTTATCAGTGCGAACCTGTCGCTGGTCGTTGGTATCAATGGGCTGTGCGGAATTATTTTCGGAAGTCACAATTACCCATTCTACGTGTCATTGCGTGCCCGCAATGCCGTTCATGATCAGACTTACACCCGCTAATTTCCCACCGGGTACACCAGAGCACCGGCAAAGCGAAGTTTGCCGGTGCTCTGGTGCGTGATCGGTGGTGATTTACCAGATTTCGACGCGGTCTTCTGGGTCCAGCCACATGCCATCGCCTGGCTTGGTGCCAAAGGCTTCGTGGAAGGCGCTCAGGTTCTTGGGAACCTGGTTGCAACGGAATTCGCCCGGTGCGTGTGGGTCGGTGCGAACGCGGACCACTGCGGTTTCCGGACGGATCAGCGTACGCCAGCATTCAGCCCACGAGTAGAAGAAGCGCTGGTCACCGCTGACTCCGTCGATCACTTCATCCTCGGTGATGCCACGACCGGCAAGCTCGAGCTTGTACGCCTTGTAGGCGATGCCCAGTCCGCCAAGGTCGCCGATGTTTTCACCTAGGGTCAGCGCACCGTTGACCTGGTGCTCGGGTGCTTCGGTGGGAGCCAGTGCGTTGTACTGCTCCACCAGCTTGCCGGTCAGCTTCTCAAATGCTTCGCGGTCCTCATCGGTCCACCAGTTGGTCAGCTGGCCGGTGCCATCGTACTGCGAGCCTTGGTCATCAAAACCGTGGCCGATCTCATGGCCGATCACCGCTCCGATCGCACCAAAGTTCGAGGCGATATCGCGATCTACATCAAAGAATGGCAGGCGCAGGATGGCTGCCGGGAATGCGATTTCGTTCAGCAGCGGGTGGTAGTAGGCGTTGACGGTCTGTGGGTACATGAACCACAGTTCGCGGTCCACCCCGTCATCGATCTTCTTCAGCTCGCGCTTATACTCAAACTCATTGGCCGCGGCCAAATTGGCAATCACATCAAGCTCATTGGTGGTGATCGACGAGTAATCGATCCACTGATCCGGGTAGCCAATCTTTGGCCGGAACTTCGAAAGCTTATCCAGCGCCTTTTCGATCGTTGCCTCGCCCATCCAGGACAGTTGGCCGATAGAGATCCGGTAGGCCTCGGTCAGTCGCTGCACCAGCTGATCCATGGCATCTTTGGCCTCCGGCGGGAAATTCTTGGCAACGTAAACTTGGCCGATGTCTTCACCTACGGCGCCTTCGGTGAAGGATACGCCGCGCTTCCAGCGATCGCGGATCTGCTCCACACCGCCGAGCTTGGCGGAGTAGAAGGAGAAGTTTTCGTTGACGAAGTCACTGGAGAGGTACGGCGCGAAGGAACGCAGCACCTGCACGTTAAGCCAATTCTTCCATGCGTCTAGCGGCTGGGATTCGATGAGGCCCGCCAGACCTTCAAGGTAGCTGGGCTGCCAAACAACAACTTCGCCGTAGTACTTTGCTTCAATTTCTGCCCCGGCCAGCCAGGACTTCAGACCGTCAAAGAGTTCAAAGAGCGATTCGCCGGTCATAAGGTTGTAGCGTGCCTGAGCATCGCGTACCTTCACCCGATCCCAGTGGAATTCGGCGATAGCCTTCTCCAGCGCAACGACGCTATCGGCTGCCGAGCCCGCATCACTAATCCCGCCAAGGCTTAGCAGTCGCTGCAGGTGGTCCCGGTAATCAGCGAGGGTCTCGGCCAATTGCTCATCGTGATAGTAGGACTCGTCGGGCAGGCCCAATCCACCTTGCAGAAAGGTCAAAAGGTTTCGCTCTGGGTCCCCTGCGTCGTTCATCGCGCCAATTTCGAGGAATCCGCTAATACCCTTGCGGTAGAAAGATCCCGAGAGCTTCAGCAGTGACTGCACGGAAGTAACTTCATTAATGGCGTTGAGGTAGCCAGCGATCGGCTCTGCGCCACGCTCTTGAATCGCCGCTTCATTCATGAAGGAACCATAGAGGTGAGCGATGCGCTTGGTTGCCTCATCGGTAGCTGAGCCCGATTCGTAGGCCTTGACGGCTTCTTTGATGATGGCGTGAACGGCATCTTCGGCCTGGTCACGCAGTTCCATGAACGAACCGTAGATCCCTTGATCACCTGGGATGGTGGCCGTTTCGAACCACTTACCGTTGCTATGACGGTAAAGATCATCCTGGGGACGAACCGAATCGTCGCGGTAACGCAGCGGGCTCGTTGTCTCAGTGGTCAAGGCATGACTCCCTCGGTAGCAGAACAAGTTATTTCTACTACACACTGTAGCCAGTTCTCCGAGAATAAAGAGCTCGAGCGCCTTAGGTGCGCGGACGGCTTAACCATGGTGGTTAAACAGGTGAGGCCCCAACCAAAAGGTTAGGGCCTCAAACCAACATTCATCTTTATTAAGTTAAGTCCGGCGGTGACCTACTCTCCCACACCCTCACGAGTGCAGTACCATCGGCGCAGTGG
>NZ_SIHY01000005.1 GCF_004320535.1 Arthrobacter sp. S41
AGTGTTTGTTGTTTGAGAACTCAATAGTGTGCCAAGTTTGTTGATACCGAATATTTATTTTATTTGGTGAATACATAACATTTGCTTGAGGCATTGCACCCCCGTGTGATGTTCTTGAGTGTTTTTTATTCGCCAGGACTTCATTGGTTTCGCCCTTATTTTCCGAGGGGTTGCTGATGGCTTTTTATTTTTTTATGGAGAGTTTGATCCTGGCTCAGGATGAACGCTGGCGGCGTGCTTAACACATGCAAGTCGAACGATGACCCCGTGCTTGCACGGGTGATTAGTGGCGAACGGGTGAGTAACACGTGAGTAACCTGCCCCCGACTTTGGGATAAGCCCGGGAAACTGGGTCTAATACCGGATATGACTTCTTACCGCATGGTGGGTTGTTGAAAGATTTATCGGTGGGGGATGGACTCGCGGCCTATCAGCTTGTTGGTGAGGTAATGGCTCACCAAGGCGACGACGGGTAGCCGGCCTGAGAGGGTGACCGGCCACACTGGGACTGAGACACGGCCCAGACTCCTACGGGAGGCAGCAGTGGGGAATATTGCACAATGGGCGAAAGCCTGATGCAGCGACGCCGCGTGAGGGATGACGGCCTTCGGGTTGTAAACCTCTTTCAGTAGGGAAGAAGCGAAAGTGACGGTACCTGCAGAAGAAGCGCCGGCTAACTACGTGCCAGCAGCCGCGGTAATACGTAGGGCGCAAGCGTTATCCGGATTTATTGGGCGTAAAGAGCTCGTAGGCGGTTTGTCGCGTCTGCCGTGAAAGTCCGAGGCTCAACCTCGGATCTGCGGTGGGTACGGGCAGACTAGAGTGATGTAGGGGAGACTGGAATTCCTGGTGTAGCGGTGAAATGCGCAGATATCAGGAGGAACACCGATGGCGAAGGCAGGTCTCTGGGCATTTACTGACGCTGAGGAGCGAAAGCATGGGGAGCGAACAGGATTAGATACCCTGGTAGTCCATGCCGTAAACGTTGGGCACTAGGTGTGGGGGACATTCCACGTTTTCCGCGCCGTAGCTAACGCATTAAGTGCCCCGCCTGGGGAGTACGGCCGCAAGGCTAAAACTCAAAGGAATTGACGGGGGCCCGCACAAGCGGCGGAGCATGCGGATTAATTCGATGCAACGCGAAGAACCTTACCAAGGCTTGACATGTGCCAGACCGCCTCAGAGATGGGGTTTCCCTTCGGGGCTGGTTCACAGGTGGTGCATGGTTGTCGTCAGCTCGTGTCGTGAGATGTTGGGTTAAGTCCCGCAACGAGCGCAACCCTCGTTCCATGTTGCCAGCACGTAGTGGTGGGGACTCATGGGAGACTGCCGGGGTCAACTCGGAGGAAGGTGGGGATGACGTCAAATCATCATGCCCCTTATGTCTTGGGCTTCACGCATGCTACAATGGCCGGTACAATGGGTTGCGATACTGTGAGGTGGAGCTAATCCCTAAAAGCCGGTCTCAGTTCGGATTGGGGTCTGCAACTCGACCCCATGAAGTCGGAGTCGCTAGTAATCGCAGATCAGCAACGCTGCGGTGAATACGTTCCCGGGCCTTGTACACACCGCCCGTCAAGTCACGAAAGTTGGTAACACCCGAAGCCGATGGCCTAACCACCTTGTGTGGGGGGAGTCGTCGAAGGTGGGACTGGCGATTGGGACTAAGTCGTAACAAGGTAGCCGTACCGGAAGGTGCGGCTGGATCACCTCCTTTCTAAGGAGCTAACCATTATTATGGTTGCCCATGTCTGTGCACGAGTGTTGTACGGGTGGGTTGCTCATGGGTGGAATATCAATGAACTCAATACTGGAAAACGTGTGCACGCTGGTCCTCATTATGAGTGGTTGGGGTGTGTGTCGGGGTATTGGCTGTGGCTGTATGGTGTTGGTGCTTGCGAGTACGCATTGTTACTTCACATGAGTGAATCCGTCCTTTTGGGTGGGTTTGTTGGTGTGTGGTGGTGGTGTTGGAATGTGGGTGTTGATGGTGTGTGGTTTGTATGGTTTGGCATGCTGTTGGGTTTTGAGGCAACAAGCCTCCGTCCCTGGTGGATGATTTGATCAAGTGTTGTGGTGCTGGCCTTTGGGTTGGTGTTGTGATGGTTGGTTGATTGTCTTCTTGGGTGGCGGGGTTCTTGGTGTTTCGGTGTTTGTCCTGTGTTTGCTGCAGGCATGCTCGGTACGAGCAATGGTCCTTTTGGGTTGTTGTTGGTGGGTGTGTTTGTGGGGGTGTGGGGTTGTTGTTTGGGAACTGTATAGTGAACGCGAGCATCTTGCAGATGAGATGAGTCTTATGACCCTTTTTCCTTGGGTTGTGGGGTGTTTGAGTCTTGTCTGTGTGATTTTGTTAGATTGTTTTATTGCTCAATTCTGAGAACTTTGTTTTGTGTTGAAGTTTTTAAGGGCGCACGGTGGATGCCTTGGCATCAAGAGCCGATGAAGGACGTGGGAATCTGCGATAAGCCTGGTGGAGTCGATAACCGGACGTTGAGACCAGGATTTCCGAATGGGGGAACCCCGCACCATGTTATGTGGTGTGACCTGCAGCTGAATGTATAGGCTGTGTGGAGGGAACGCGGGGAAGTGAAACATCTCAGTACCCGCAGGAAGAGAAAACAATAGTGATTCCGTTAGTAGTGGCGAGCGAACGCGGATGGGGCTAAACCGGTTGGTGTGTGATAGCGGATAGGCGTTGCATCATCGGGGTTGTGGGGTTGACATGTACCAGCGCTATCTTGCTGGTGGGATGAGGTGCAGGCGTATAGGTGAATCGGTTGGAATGCCGGACCATAGAGGGTGATAGTCCCGTAGGTGTAATGCGTGTCTGCCGTTCTAGTGTTGATACCCGAGTAGCACGGGGCCCGTGAAACCTTGTGTGAATCTGCCAGGACCACCTGGTAAGCCTGAATACTACTTGATGACCGATAGTGAATCAGTACCGTGAGGGAATGGTGAAAAGTACCCCGGGAGGGGAGTGAAATAGTACCTGAAACCGTGCGCTTACAATCCGTTAGAGCCTGGGACTTGTTCCTGGGTGATGGCGTGCCTTTTGAAGAATGAGCCTGCGAGTTAGTGTTACGTCGCGAGGTTAACCCGTGTGGGGAAGCCGTAGCGAAAGCGAGTCTGAATAGGGCGTTTGAGTGGCGTGATCTAGACCCGAAGCGAAGTGATCTACCCATGGCCAGGTTGAAGCGCGTGTAAGAGCGTGTGGAGGACCGAACCCACTTCAGTTGAAAATGGAGGGGATGAGCTGTGGGTAGGGGTGAAAGGCCAATCAAACTTCGTGATAGCTGGTTCTCCCCGAAATGCATTTAGGTGCAGCGTTACGTGTTTCTTACCGGAGGTAGAGCTACTGGATAGCTAATGGGCCCTACAAGGTTACTGACGTTAGCCAAACTCCGAATGCCGGTAAGTGAGAGCGTAGCAGTGAGACTGTGGGGGATAAGCTTCATAGTCGAGAGGGAAACAGCCCAGAACGCCAACTAAGGCCCCTAAGCGTGTGCTAAGTGGGAAAGGATGTGGAGTTGCTTTGACAACCAGGAGGTTGGCTTAGAAGCAGCCACCCTTGAAAGAGTGCGTAATAGCTCACTGGTCAAGTGATTCCGCGCCGATAATGTAGCGGGGCTCAAGCACACCGCCGAAGTTGCGTCATTCAAATATTTGCTTGGTCTTCGGATTGGGCGTTTGGATGGGTAGGGGAGCGTCGTATAGCGGGTGAAGTCGCGGTGTAAACCAGCGGTGGACGCTATACGAGTGAGAATGCAGGCATGAGTAGCGAATGACGGGTGAGAAACCCGTCCGCCGAATGATCAAGGGTTCCAGGGTTAAGCTAATCTGCCCTGGGTTAGTCGGGGCCTAAGGCGAGGCCGACAGGCGTAGTCGATGGATAACGGGTTGATATTCCCGTACCGGCGAAGGACCGCCCATACTGAGCTGTTGATGCTAACCATGATGGATTCCAATTGTTGATGCCTTCGGGTGTTTTTGTTGGTTGATGTGGTGGGAACCGATGCAGTGAGGTCAGCGTATTAACAGGTGTGACGCAGGAAGGTAGCCGAGCCAGGCAATGGAATTGACCTGGTCCAAGGGTGTAGGACGAGTCGTAGGTAAATCCGCGGTTCATGATGTCTGAGACCTGATAGGCGCCCACTTTGGTGGGTGATTCGGTGATCCTATGCTGCCTAGAAAAGCATCGGCGCGAGGTCCCAGCCGCCCGTACCCCAAACCGACACAGGTGATCAGGTAGAGAATACTAAGGCGATCGAGAGAATCATGGTTAAGGAACTCGGCAAAATGCCCCCGTAACTTCGGAAGAAGGGGGGCCTGCCCCGTGATCAGCTCTTGCAGTTGTGAGCGGGTGTGGGCCGCAGAGACCAGGGGGAAGCGACTGTTTACTAAAAACACAGGTCCGTGCGAAGTCGCAAGACGATGTATACGGACTGACTCCTGCCCGGTGCTGGAAGGTTAAGAGGACCGGTTAGCAACTTGTTGCGAAGCTGAGAATTTAAGCCCCAGTAAACGGCGGTGGTAACTATAACCATCCTAAGGTAGCGAAATTCCTTGTCGGGTAAGTTCCGACCTGCACGAATGGAGTAACGACTTCCCCGCTGTCTCAACCATGAACTCGGCGAAATTGCAGTACGAGTAAAGATGCTCGTTACGCGCAGCAGGACGGAAAGACCCCGAGACCTTTACTATAGTTTGGTATTGGTGTTCGGTGCAGCTTGTGTAGGATAGGTGGGAGACTGTGAAGCTTGGACGCTAGTTCAGGTGGAGTCATCGTTGAAATACCACTCTGGCTGTACCGGTCACCTAACTTCGGACCATGATCTGGTTCAGGGACAGTGCCTGATGGGTAGTTTAACTGGGGCGGTTGCCTCCTAAAATGTAACGGAGGCGCCCAAAGGTTCCCTCAGCCTGGTTGGCAATCAGGTGTCGAGTGTAAGTGCACAAGGGAGCTTGACTGTGAGAGTGACAGCTCGAGCAGGGACGAAAGTCGGGACTAGTGATCCGGCGGCACCTCGTGGAAGGGCCGTCGCTCAACGGATAAAAGGTACCTCGGGGATAACAGGCTGATCTTGCCCAAGAGTCCATATCGACGGCATGGTTTGGCACCTCGATGTCGGCTCGTCGCATCCTGGGGCTGGAGTAGGTCCCAAGGGTTGGGCTGTTCGCCCATTAAAGCGGTACGCGAGCTGGGTTTAGAACGTCGTGAGACAGTTCGGTCCCTATCCGCTGCGCGCGTTGGAAATTTGAGAAGGGCTGTCCTTAGTACGAGAGGACCGGGACGGACTAACCTCTGGTGTGTCAGTTGTACTGCCAAGTGCATCGCTGATTAGCTACGTTGGGAAGGGATAACCGCTGAAAGCATCTAAGCGGGAAGCCTGCTTCGAGATGAGATTTCCATGCACCTTGAGTGTGTGAGGCCCCCAGCTAGACCACTGGGTTGATAGGCAGGATGTGGAAGCAAGGACTAAAGACTTGTGTAGCTGACCTGTACTAATAGGCCGATGACTTTCAACACACAATATATACAATAATGACTAATAAGATCATTGCTGTTCGCGTTCACTATGCGGTTACGAGACAACAACTCGACAACCGAAACTAAACATGAGACTTGACAAGTAGTTTTTGTCGCATCGTTTCATACAACACCAGAAAATTGGTTTGTGTGCTTCGTGATTGTTACGGCGGTCATAGCGTGGGGGAAACGCCCGGTCCCATACCGAACCCGGAAGCTAAGGCCCACTGCGCCGATGGTACTGCACTCGTGAGGGTGTGGGAGAGTAGGTCACCGCCGGACTTAACTTAATAAAGATGAATGTTGGTTTGAGGCCCTAACCTTTTGGTTGGGGCCTCACCTGTTTAACCA
>NZ_SIHY01000006.1 GCF_004320535.1 Arthrobacter sp. S41
AAAAAACACTCAAGAACATCACACGGGGGTGCAATGCCTCAAGCAAATGTTATGTATTCACCAAATAAAATAAATATTCGGTATCAACAAACTTGGCACACTATTGAGTTCTCAAACAACAAACACTTACCGGTTCTCCATAAATCCATAATTGGATTATGTTATCGTCCAGCGTTATATTTTTTCAGAAATTAGACGCTCAAAATACTTGAGCTTTTTCTGAGTGATTGTCGCCCGAATCGGTACCAGCTTTGAAGCTGACCTCGTTGCGGCGACAGATAAAAACTATACACGGGAATCCGAGAGGTTACAAATCGGATGGCTTGTTTTTAAGGTGACTGTGGTTACATCCGTTCGTGCCCGTTTCTGACGCACCCGAACTTGCCCGCCCTTGATACTTCTTCGAAGCAAAATGTGCCTACATCAGCTTGTGCCACTGCACGCAAAGATCGTCATTATTAGCCGGCCTCTAGCAGTCGACGTAAAGCGAACACGGCTGAAGCTTCATTCGCTCATGGTCTCTCACTACAAACCAGGGGCATCCCTAAAAAGCAGAAGTTGATGTTAATTCGTTGCCGCAGAGCTCGTTTAGTGACATGCGCGGTTCTTTAGCGGACATCAGGATCAACTGGCTCCTGCTCCATCATCGACAATTGGGCTACACACAGTGGTGCTCACCGGTGGCCAACTTGTCTCAGCAGCTGCTGGCATTACGGTCCGTACACATCAATTCAATTCCGAGCGAGTAGAACGTGCGTACCTGTCGGTTGGCCGACCGCTGGAATATCTGATCTAGCCATACTCATAAAACGCCGGCTTAGCGCGGCCCAATCCGATAGACCCGACGGCCCGAGCATGGCGCCACAAGTGCTTCTGGGTAAGAGGGTCTGCCCCAACGAAGTTGAAGCAGACTTAGAACAGCAGGACTCCATTGAAGTTAGATTCTCTACTGCAACAAACTGGCTGATTGGTTCCGCAAATCCTGTCAAGCCAATCTTGAGTCACTTACCGCTGCTTGAGAAACACATACTCGCTAGCGCAGCGACTTAGCGTAATCATAAAAAGAGTGCCACTTGCCTAAGGGTTCTTACACGACAACGAGTCAGAGACAGGATGTCTGTCTCGACAACTATGCGCCAGACTTTTCCTGTATGGATCCACTTCAGTGCTTACGGCTTACGGCTTACGGCTCACGGCTCACGGCTCACGGCTCACGGCTCACGGCTCACGGCTCACGGCTCACGGCTCACGGCTTACGGCTTACGGCTTACGGCTTACGGCTTACGGCTTACGGCTTACGGCTTACGGCGCAAGCTATCAACGGCAAGAGCCCCGGGGCAACGAATCTACAATTCTGATTCTTCAGCAACAGCCAGCGAGAACGAATCTGGGGAGGAGAACAAATCTGGGGAGCAAAGGTCGTCATTCTTCGCTTCACCCTATATCTGGCGCAATAGTTTCCACTCTGCTGCAAAGCTCTAGACGCAGGATATGTATCTTCGATTCTGAAACCCCTCAGAGTATTAGCTTTCCCGTAGCGAGGCCCTCCGCGTTTCAAAGATGAACGGAGGCTCCTCTTGGGGGCAGCCACTGCCATCGATACAAGCCATAAACGTTAGCGACGTTCTAGCCTTCCACAGGAAATTCAGCTTCTCCGGACAAACATCTCGCCGCTACTAGACTGCGATGGAACTACCGGTCTGCTTTCACCTATATACGAGCGCCAAACACATCAGTGTCCGACATCGTTGCCTTCATGCGGCGCTGCATTGCCGGGGCACCATACGGTGGGGATCAATTTCCCAAAGGGCTGATTAAGTGCCAAAAAGGTGTACAGAAAGCACCTAAAACATATAACCACTAGGAATAACACGACGAACACATGTTCTACGGCTTACACCGGCAGCGTAGCTCCATTGATTTACCGGGCCAGACGCCCAATCTGGCCCTTGGGTCGGGCTATAGGCCCCGTTACCGATACCTCAACCGTCAGTGCTTAAACAAAAATATCGCAGAGCATCTACTCTGCGATATTTGATATGTGACCCCAACGGGATTCGAACCCGTGTTGCCGCCGTGAGAGGGCGGAGTACTAGGCCGCTATACGATGGGGCCGTATGCTGAAGACGCATCTTCAACTCACCAAATTGCTTTGGTGAAGCGCTGGGATACCAGGACTCGAACCTAGAACGACAGAACCAGAAACTGCTGTGTTGCCAATTACACCATATCCCAATGTGCTTTAGTCTTCGTTGGTTGATCAGGAATACCCGCCAACAACGAATGCCTTAGCACGAGATATAACTATACCTAAAAACTTCCACGAACGCACATTCTGAGGGGGCCAACCTCGAGTGATCTGCAGCTCGTTGGCTTGTCACTTACCCTGCGCCCCCGTTTCATCCGCGGCTCACTCGCTCGACGATCCACCGTTCTAGAGCAGTGGGACCCAGTTCAACTGAACTGGGTCCCACAATCTTGCCTTTAGTCGGGATAACAGGATTTGAACCTGCGACCTCGTCGTCCCGAACGACGCGCGCTACCAAACTGCGCCATATCCCGTGATCAAGATCGTTTTTACTCTACACCTCGAGCATCCTGGACACATAATCAATTCAGCGGTTCAAACTAGGTGTGTATACTCCTAATTCTCGATCGAGGACTGCGACTAAATCCCCTTACCTGGATTGAGAATATTCAATGGATCCAACAGCGCCTTGATCGATCGTTGTAGCTGGATAACCTCAGCAGACTGTTCCCACGGAAGCCAGTCTTTCTTGATCAAGCCGATGCCATGCTCACCGGTAATGGTGCCGCCAAGTTCGAGAGCAATTCGAACGGAGCTGTCAACTGCACGTTCAAGACGTTCCAACGGATTTTCCCCCTCGTCGGGGTCTACGGACAAAGTAGGGTGCAGATTGCCATCACCAACATGAGAAATCATGCGCATATCTACATGTTCGGCCTGTGCAACGGCTTGTAATCTGTGCACGTACTCGACCATCTTGCTCTTTGGAATGGCGACATCCTCGCCGGTACGGTAGGCATCATCCTTAGTATCGCCTCGACTAGTTCGACGCATCTCAATTAGCTTGGTAGCTGCCTCCGCACCCGAAAGGCTCAACTCGACGTTGTTTCCGTGGAACACCTTACGGATCGCATCCTCCTCGCGGATAGCACCGTAGCCATCTAGCCGGGCGAGCACCATCGCCCCGCCGGCCTTCGCATAGTCAGTTGAATACTGCTCATCTAGTACTCGAAGAGTCGAATTGTCTACCAGTTCAAGAATCGCCGGCTGGATCCGTGCGCGTGCAATGAGTTGGACACCATGAACCGCCTCCTCGAGAGTTGGAAAGAGCAGCGAGATGTCTCGTTCATCCACGGGAAGATAGCGCAATCTGAGAACTGCCCGCACTACAACTCCAAGGGTTCCTTCGGAACCAGTAAATAGAGCCGTTAGATCATATCCGGCTACACCTTTGAAAGTATTCTTGCCTACCCGAATCAGGCGTCCGTCTGAGAGCACGATATCTAAGGAAAGAACCGAGTCTCGGGTTACCCCATACTTAGCGCACCGCAAACCGCCAGCATTCGTTGCAATGTTGCCACCTAAGGTCGACATCTTGTAACTCGCTGGATCTGGAGCATACATCAGTCCGAACTGCTCAACAGCAGAATTCAGTTCATGGTTGACAACACCAGGTTCAACAATGGCCACTTCATCGTCGGGACGGACTTCGATAATCTTGTTCATCCGAGCCAGGTTCAGAATTATGGCATCCCCACGAACATGAACGCCTCCCGAGACACCAGTACCAGCACCACGGCTGATGACTGGAACGCGCAACTCTGTCGCTACACGCATCACATCCTGAACGTGTGAAACTTCCGTAGGGAAAACAACGACTAGTGGCAATGTTGGTTGTACTGCTAGCTGTCCGAAGTCTCTTGAATTCTCAAGCAGCGCTGCATCGTCCAAAACTACCAAGCCTCGAGGCAACGCTGTTTGTAGCATCTCGATCAATTTCGTTTGAACATCAGACATCATTGTCTCCATAGCAGTGGGGGTTTCTAACCTACCCAGAGGCTACGGCCAAAGACAATTGCTCGTTAAGTTCGTGACTGGACGTGTCAGCATTAGCCGTTGTCGAAAGTCCAGGACATCAATCCATTGAGACATACATTCTGGTTACGTACGCGATGAAAGCAAATCGCTGCGCACTCATGGAACCGAGTGGAAAATCTGTCGTCTGCTTCCTGGCACCGGTCAACTAGCCGCCATTTGCAATAGACCTGTGGTTCCTTGAGCCTGCCGGCCCCTCAGCCTCGGTCGGCTGCTGTAGCCGGAAGCCGTCACCAGTTCTTTAAACAGGAAAAAGGGGGTCGAGCTTCAGCTCAACCCCCTACCAACCAGCAATCAGCAACCAACCCACCGTTGGTGGTTAAACAGGTGAGGCCCCAACCAAAAGGTTAGGGCCTCAAACCAACATTCATCTTTATTAAGTTAAGTCCGGCGGTGACCTACTCTCCCACACCCTCACGAGTGCAGTACCATCGGCGCAGTGG
>NZ_SIHY01000007.1 GCF_004320535.1 Arthrobacter sp. S41
AAAACCGTTGATATTCTGGGGTTTTGCCTCCGATTTACATCCGGTTATTTCTTCCGTTTTGCTCTCGGCGACAAGGAAAAACTATACACAGGTTTGGGGGGTCGTGCAAATCGGTGAGGTGGTTTGTGGCGGTGACCGTGCACACTTAATTTCGGCGGTGTTGCTTCGGCCCTGAATTTAGGCTCAGTCACTGCCCATAATTGGCGTGGTCGCGCTCAGCAGTTAGTTGCTGGTTCATCGAGGCGTGGCGCATCAGATTTCTGAAAAGGTCGTAATCGCTGTCCCATAAGACGGACCGGCATACTAGGAGCGCTGTATCAGTGGCAGCACACCCGCCGTAGCTATAACTGCACACGCAGGAGCGTGACCGGGCAAGACTGTCACCCAAGAAAGTAGCGAGCTCGAAGACGGTGCTCGCCCTACAACCACCTAGGTCTCAGCAGACTACCAACACGGTCCGGCTGTCCCTGATGACCTAGCCCATGACAAGTCATGCGGTTCTACGCAGGTACCCACCCGTCCGATACGGTGTAGGAGCAGTGCACTCCGAATCCACGGAAGCCGCTAGTAGTAACCGGCCAGAGCACTGCAGCTGCCTTGGTGGTCAACGGAAAGCGGGATGAAGTCTTTGAAGTACACCGTGTTAGAACGATACTGCCTCCTCACCGGGCAAGAGCACAGTGAGCTGACTGCCGAAGAGCAGCACAGCGATTACCAAGCCGGGGTCACCGAGATCGACGGACAACGGTGGAGAATTCGGACCGCAAGGATCACGCCAACGAAGTCAGGTGGGTTCGTAGCCATATGGCAACGAGACGCAACCGGGGCTACCGTGCCCTTCGAGTCTGAAGTCGGACTCCATGGAGTCATGGTTTTCATCGAAGAAGCCGAACACTTCGGAGTCTTCCGGTTCACTCAACAGCACCTGGAGGCTCTGGGCGTCTTCGCCTCAGCAAACGCTCCAGGTAAACGCGGATTCCGTGTCTATCCATCCTGGACCACTGGGCTAAAGGGCCAAGCGAAGAAAAGCCAAGACGAGCAGCTACCCGCATTCTCGGTACTAGCAGACTAACTATTAGTGCCTAGAGACCTACTCCAGCTCCATGCGCCGGAACCTCAGCTCTCGTTGAGCACCCCGAAGAGGCGACCCATCAAACGGGAGTTCTTCGAGATCCACCGCCATGGCCGCTTTCATGGCAAGCTGGTTAGCCGATTGAGTTGCACGCTCAGTTAGTCCAAGCTCGGCTGCAAGTTCCGTCCAGTGCTTCTTCTTGAGGTTTTTTGCTTTACCCGCAACCGTCAGCGCCATAGTGTCATCGCCGTAGACCAAGGTGCAGGGGATGTCATAGATGGGCGCAACGCTAAACCGTCCATGCTCATCGGCCAGGATCGAAGCATTCTTTCCATGCAAGTCGCCGTTGCCAGTCAGCCAAGCAAAGAGGAACTGGATGTAAAGATTGCGTCTGGCGAGCACCGGGGCCTGGCACTGACGCGCTAGTGCCTCGATAACTTGTTCCGTACTCACGGCATACTTGCTCGCAGGCGGAAGGTTTAGTACCTGGATGGCATCCTCGAGCGCTAAGCGAAGCGGATTATCCGGTCCCCCACTGGCTTTGCGGTCGAACCGCTCAACCAACAGTCCTGAGTTGCCCACTGAGTCCCGAACGATCCGGTGATTTGCCACCGGAAGTTTGAGCGCCCGTGCAGCATCTAGATGTTGTGCCTCATTCACCACCAGATACGGGTGGTCTCGAGGATCAAGCTTGAGCAGATAGGCGTTGCTCTTGAAGTTCACTGGCGTTGTCAGCATCGTTGCGCTGATCTTATCCTGCACGCCAGGTATGGAGTGTCGATCAAGAGTATGTGCGAGAACAGAGAAGTCGAGGTTGGCTGCGTTACTGAATTCAGCAACCACAGGAGTCTGTTCTAAGGCAGAGCCTGTTGGGACTATACGAACATTGCCTGGGGTGTCAGAACCAACGGCCATCAACAGCGTCAGCTCGTCAGACAGGCTGGTCTTAGTCGCGTCTTTGAGGACAGTGAGCCGGTGGCCTTCTGGCAATAGACCAGAGAAGAACGCCGGCAGCGCACCGCCGGGTCCAACGTACGAATCCGAAGAAACCGGCAAAGATGTAGCAATCGCCGAACCGCCACCTGCCAGATAGGTTTCGCCATAGCTGAAGGCGACACTTCCGTCGGTTTGCCGGACCAGATAGCCAGCCAGACTTTCGTTGCAGTAGACATCGGCTTGGGTGACAAGCTTGAGTTCCTGGAGTTGCGGGGTCATTTGGCCACGGCGATCCGCAGGCCGAGCACATTCGCTACAGAAAGCACTGCTTCTATGGATGGGTTTCCTGCTCCGCGTTCTAAGGAGCGCAGCGTACGTTCAGAGATGCCGGCTAGCTCGGCCAACTGCTCCTGAGTCAGACCATTCTGTTTTCGTGCGCGTTGCAGTTCGGCACCGAGTTCCGTCACTGAGTTCATGAATGATCTTCTTTCGGCAGTATCTCGCCGATTGGCGACATTCTGCTCTCTATCATTCATCACGTCGCCCAATTCGGCAAGAAATTACCGAAATTCCAATAGAGCGACGGTTAGTGCCCATCAAAAGATCCGATAGGCAGGATTATGCCGATATGAGACTGCCGAGCACTGGATACGGATATCTGCAGAGTAGTAATTGCGGCACCACCTGGTGCCTGTTCCGTGTGCTACCTGGAACCTGCCGGCCCGTCATCCTCGTCGGCGGCTGTAGCCGGCAGCTGTCACCAGTTCTTTAAACAAGAAAAAAGGGGGTCGAGCTTCAGCTCAACCCCCTACCAACCAGCAACCAACCCACCGTTGGTGGTTAAACAGGTGAGGCCCCAACCAAAAGGTTAGGGCCTCAAACCAACATTCATCTTTATTAAGTTAAGTCCGGCGGTGACCTACTCTCCCACACCCTCACGAGTGCAGTACCATCGGCGCAGTGG